>NZ_PYLO01000001.1 GCF_003024715.1 Clostridium fessum
AAGTGGTTTCAGGTGAAATTACTTCATACCGATATGGAATATCTTCGAAAAAAGTGGAGCGGGAAAGAGGCATCTGCCCCAACTTTGGAAAGGAAACATCATAAATATTTCCTTCGGTTTTCATACACAGAGGAAGTAACCTTATCGAAAACAGCTGTAAAAGAGCAGGTGATATGCAGTGTTGATTTGGGAATCAATACGGATGCAGTCTGCAGCATCATGCGGGCAGATGGCACTATCCTGGGACGTAAATTTATAAATTTCTCCAGTGATAAAGACCATTTGTATCATGTACTTGGCAGAATCCGCCGTTTTCAGAGAGAACATTCCTCCAGACAGGTTCAAAGCCGATGGGGTTATGCAAAAAGGCTGAATATGGAACTGTCCCGCAAAATAGCTACGGAGATCACGAAATATGCCGTAGAATATCAGGCAGATGTAATTGTTTTTGAGTATCTGGAAATGCAGGGAAAAATATCCGGAAAAAAGAAGCAAAAACTTCATTTATGGAGAAAGCGGGATATTCAGAAGCTATGTGAACATCAGGCACATCGGAACAGGATTCGTGTGTCCAGAGTTAGTGCCCGGAACACCAGCAGGCTGGCCTGTGACGGAAGTGGAGCGATAGTAAGAAATCCGGAGAACCATAGCCTATGTATCTTCCAGACAGGAAAGCAGTATAACTGTGATTTGTCAGCAACTTATAATATCGGGGCGAGATATTTTATACGGGAACTTTTAAAACCCTTGCCGGAAACGGAAAGGTCTTCACTGGAGGCAAAAGTACCTGCAGTGAAGCGTAGAACCTCCTGCGTTTATGCAGATTTGAGAAAGCTTTATGTAGAAGTAAATAACTTAAAAGCGGCATAAATACAGGCAGATATACAGCGGACTACCTGTAATGTGGAAACCAGCCGTATCCGGCGTGGAAAAAGTGCGTATCCGCACGAATTCTAAGTTACTGGCGTATCCGCCGATATTTAGTCTTGCCGTTTAAAACGGCCGAGAAGCATGTGACTTTAGCCATGTGAGGTTCACCCAACGGCAGATCAATTTTGTTCATAAGATTATTAATCATATGGAGCAGAATGGGTATATGGAGAATGTGGCTGTTTTGCAGAAGCCTCCGTTTGATAAGCCAATTAGTTTTTTAAAGTTGTTTGATGTGAGAACGAGAACAGCGCTTATGAAAGCGATTAATGATGTCCGGGAGAATGCGGTTACAGTGGCGGGATGATGAAAAAATGACAGGAGACTGCGGAGGCAGTCAGTATAGAAGAATGAAAGAAGCGAACGACTGCGTATTGTGTTAGAAATAGACAGTCGTTTGCTTTTTGAACGTTATTTTTTCTTTTTAAAATATCGCAGTGCCACCGCATACCCATAGAGCACCGCCGGTATAACGATCGTGCAGAACAGCGATGCCAGCAGCAGATTTTCTGCCAGTGGACTGTCCATCAGGGCGAAGATGATGGAAGAGACGTAGAGGGTGATTAGGATAACAGCACCCGTCAGCGCCAAAATGCGTTTTGATTTCATATATGGTATCCTTTCTAATTTTATAACTCTATAAAAAAGAGTGATTGGAATTTGTAATCATTTTTATATTGTTTCAAAGGCAGATTGGATATTGCTGTCTTTGATGAACTGTCTTTTATTTTATTATTATAAAGGATGTAAGAATTTTTTTCTATACTTTTCATTTGCGGTGCGGTAAAATAAGAAGAGATGTGGCAACTGTTCACAGTTTTTTGCTTAATTATGAACAAGAAAGGGGAGGCACACGATGAATTGGAAGAAAAAATTTATGTGGGCAGCATCCTTTTTAGTATCCCTGTTTGTTTGTGGGACAGCGCTGGCGGCAGGTAACGATGCGTTTGCGGACACCCCGGCGCAGGGCAAGGAAGAAAATCAAGTTTACAGGTTCGGCACCGAAAATAATGCCAATGATATAACAGAGACAGAGGCATCGGCGACAGAAAGTGGCGCGGCTGGTTTTGAAAATAAAGAAATGTATCTGTATGAGGGCGAGTGGGTCGGAGACGGCGAGGACTGGCAGTACCGCCTGACGGATGGCAGCTTTTTGAAAGCGTCCTGGCTGAAATCGAATGGTCACTGGTATTATCTGGGAAAAAGCAGCTATATGCAGCGGGGACTCCGGAAAATCGGCACAAACCGTTATTATTTCGCCGAGAGCGGCGCGATGATGACTGGCTGGATTTATGAGGAAGAGACGGATCAGTGGTATCATGCAAACGAGGATGGGGCACTGACGACCGGCTGGTATCAGGCAGGAAATGCCTGGTATTGGTTTGATTCCAAATGTGTTATGTTCAGCGGCGGAAACCGGATGGTAAACGGGCATAAATATTATTTCTTTGACAATGGTCAGATGGCGGCGGATCAGTACGTGGAACTCAACTACTACGATGCAAATGGACTGCGCGACCGGACGCATGATGTGCGTTTGATGGGAAAACGGCGTCCGTCGGACAGTGAAAAAGAACAGATTACGAAAGAACTGGCAGGCGTGCCAAGAGAGTGGATCAAACGATTTGCAGAATCAGGCTGGGAGCTGATGTACTACACAGACAAGGCATACTTCTCAGCGCCGAAAACAGAGCAGGGTATCTATTTTGTCAATTATGATACAGATGTGCATTACAAGAAAATCAAATTTTCTAAACCGCAGGGACTTGCGATGGCATTCGGCGAGTTCGCTGCGTCGGAACTAAGCGACGAAGAAACCTCACGTGCCCTGACGGATTTCGAGCGATATCTGGCTGGCAGTGGACTGGTGCAGCCTCTTCCATCCTACTTTGACGATAAGCCGGAGATGCAGTTCGGCAGCTTTTTCGCCGCCTGCTGTGACGAAGATGTCCGAGCTGACATCCGAAAAAACAGTCCGGAATTATACAAATATGTCGTAAAGTTAGGATTCTGGCAGGAAGGACAAAAACCAGACGAAGCCGAAGGGATCGAGATGAACTCTGATCCGGAATTTGCCGGAAGCGGAGCCGGACCGGCTGGGGATGAATCTTTAAAGGCTAAGAGTGGTCCGGCATCGGAAGTGCCGTAAGAAAACGTGGTGGCAGCAGGAATTTGCCGTATTTAAATGCAAAGCCGCGGCAAATTCCGTTACTGGGTACGTGAACAGTAACCTCTACTCCGCCAATTCCTCCCACTTCTCATACAATCCCTCTAACTTTGCATTCAGTTCTTCCTTCTCTTTATTCAGTTCCATCAAACGCGGAACATCGGAAAAGACAGTCTCATCGCAGAGAAGCGCATCGATCTCCTGATCGCGGGTTTCAAGGGTGTGGATTTCTTCCTCGACGCGTTTCAATTCATTCTGTTTCTTACGAAGCCGCGTCTGTTCTTCCTTCTGCTGTTTCCAGTCCAATTTGCCGGAGGAAGCGCTGGCTGCCGCCTGAACTGCAGCGGTCACGGCAGAAGCGGACGAAGCAGCAGAGGTACCAGTGCCATTTCCAGAAAGAGCAGTCGGATTTGCACCTGCCGCAGCGGTCGGATGGCTGGAAGTCCCTGTGTTTCCGGCTCCGGAAGATTTTGCAGAGCGGCTGGCTGCCTGTGCGGCGGAAGCCAGATAGGCTTTCTCCTGCGTCTCCTTCTTTTCCAGATAATAATCGTAGTTTCCAATATAATTAATCAGTGTTCCCATCGTCAGATCGAGAATCCGGGTCGCAGTTTTGTTGATGAAATATCGGTCATGGGAGACGTAGAGAACGGTTCCGGTGTAATGAACCAGCGCGTTTTCCAGAATCTCCTTCGAGGCGATATCCAGATGGTTGGTCGGCTCATCGAGGATCAGGAAGTTCGCCTCCGAGAGCATCAGCTTCGCCAGGGAAACACGCCCGCGTTCGCCGCCGCTCAGATCACGGATGCGCTTAAAGACATCGTCGCCGGTGAAGAGAAATGCCGCCAGCACATTTCGGATCTGCGTGTTGTTCATATCCGGGTAGGTGTCCTGCAGCTCGTCAAAGAGCGTCTTGTCCATGTGCAGAACCTGGTGTTCCTGATCGTAGTAACCGATATGCACCTTGGAACCTAACCGGATCTCGCCGTTGTCCGGGGTCAGAAGACCGTTGATCATCTTGAGGATTGTGGTCTTGCCGGTCCCATTGTTGCCGATGATGGCGATGCGCTCGCCGCGTTTTACCTCAAAGTTCAGATTCGTGAAGAGTGTCATGCCGTCGAAACTCTTGGCAAGCTCACGGACGGAGAGAACGTCATTTCCGCTGGTGACGCACGGTTCCAGCGTAATATGCATCGCGTCGTTGATTTCGGTCGGTTTTTCCAGAAGATCCATCTTGGAAAGCATTTTTTCACGGCTCTCGGCGCGCTTGATGGATTTCTCACGGTTAAAGGATTTGAGTTTGGTGATAACCTCCTCCTGATGGCGGATCTCCTGCTGTTGGTTTAGGTAAGCCTTGAGCACACCGGCGCGGATGATCGCTTTTTTCTCGCTGTAGGCGGTGTAATTGCCCTGGAAAGAGGTGGCGATGCCGCTGTCCAGCTCGACAATCTTGGTCACGACGCGGTCCAGAAAATAGCGGTCGTGGGCGACGATGATGACCGTCCCGGCGTAGTTCATCAGATAGGTTTCCAGCCACGCGATGGATTCCATGTCGAGGTGGTTGGTCGGCTCGTCCAAAAGGATGATATCCGGTTTGGAGAGCAGGAGCTTACCGAGGGAGACGCGCGTTTTCTGACCGCCTGAAAGTTCGGAAACCGGTTTGGAAAATTCTTCCTCGACAAAGCCGAGTCCCTTTAAGACACCGGTGATCTCGCTCTGCCATGCGTAGCCGTTTAAAAGTTCAAATTCATGGTTTAAGCGGCTGTAAGTGTTGAGCATCGTCTCGAGCTTTTCGCCCTCGGCGTGCTTCATCTGGAGTTCCAGCGTGCGGATCTGCTGTTCCATTTCCAGAATCGGACGTTTGACCTCCAGAAGAGAGTCATAAATGGTGGTCTGGCTGTGCAGATCCTGGTGCTGTGCCAGGTAACCGAGGGTTTTGCCCTTGGCGATGGTCACGGAGCCCTCGTCTGCTGCGAGTTCTCCGACAATTATTTTTAAAAGAGTCGATTTACCGGCTCCGTTGATGCCGACGATGGCGGCTTTTTCGTGATCTTCTACATGAAACGATACGTGTTTGAGGATTTCCTCCGTACCGAATGCTTTTGAAATATTGCTGCAAGATAAAATCATAGATTCCTCCTGTGGTTGTATCCATGTATTTCGGTTAAAAAATATACCGTCAATCTTAAATTATAATATAAATAAAGAAGCAATGCAAGAATGAGAACGGTTAATGGCTGTTTCTGGTCAGAAAATTTTGCGAAATACAATGTAAAATCCCTCATATAAAATAAAAAAATTGACAATTATTTATCATATGACTATAATAAATTTATCAGATTGTCCGAAGGTTTGCGTAAACCATATGGACAACGTTAGAGGAAAGAAAGGTGGAAGAAAGCCGTGGAACAGAAAGAGATATCTAAAGCGGTCATTTCTAGGCTACCCAGATACTATCGTTACTTGGGCGAATTGCTCGAGGAGGGAGTAGAGAGAATCTCATCGAATGATTTGAGTATCCGCATGAAGGTGACAGCGTCCCAGATTCGTCAGGATCTGAACAATTTCGGCGGATTTGGTCAGCAGGGATATGGTTATAATGTAAAGTATTTATATTCGGAGATTGCCCGGATTCTGGGAATTGACCGTCAGCATAACCTAATTATTATCGGTGCGGGAAATCTGGGTCAGGCGATCGCGAATTATACAAATTTTGAGCGGCGTGGTTTTTTAATCAAAGGCATGTTTGATGTGAATCCGCGTCTGGTCGGTCTGGTAGTCCGAGGAGTGGAGATCCGTGGTATTGAAGATTTGGAGCAGTTTATCAAGGACAATGAAGTGCAGATCGCAGCGCTGACGATTCCGAAGTCGAAAGCACCGGAGATTGCGGATCGGCTTGTCAAAGCCGGAATCAAGGCGATCTGGAATTTTGCCCATACAGATTTACAGGTTCCAGATGACGTTGTGGTGGAAAATGTCCATCTGTCGGAGAGCCTGATGCGCCTTTCTTACCGCGTATGCAGTATGCAGGATCAGAAAGCGAGAGAAGAAGCGCAGAGAAAGCAGGAAGAGGCAGCTGGTGCTGGAGAAATAAAATGATCGTCGGAATTGGTACGGATCTGGTAGAGATAGAGCGAATCAAAAAAGCCTGTGAAAAAGAGGCTTTTTTGGTGCGTGTATATACAGAAGAAGAGCGTCGGCAGGCTGGGGGAAATGCGTCCCGGCTCGCCGGCGATTTTGCGGTAAAAGAGGCAGTCTCGAAGGTGTTTGGAACAGGCTTTCGGGGCTTTGGACTGCTGGATATAGAAGTGCTCCGGGACGAGTTTGGAAAACCGTGGGTGCAGCTTCACGGGGGAGCGAAGAAACTTGCGGACAGCCTGAAAATCACCCGGATTCACGTGTCGATCACGAATACAGGCAGTCTTGCATCCGCTTACGCAGTCGGAGAGGGGGAATGGAAATGAGACGTCTGGTGACAGGAAAACAGATGAAAGAGATAGATGGATATGCAATCCGGAAAGTGGGGATACCCTCTCTGGTACTGATGGAGCGAGCGGCGCTGGCGGTTGCAGACGAGATGGAAAAACGGTATGGGAAGCTTTCAGGGCAGAGGCTTCTGGTATTTTGCGGAACGGGCAATAACGGTGCGGACGGCGCGGCGCTGGCTAGGATTCTCTTTCTGCGTGGCGCGCTTCCGACGGTGCTCACGGTCGGTGACAAGGCACACTGGACGGGGGAGATGACCTGTCAGGTGGCGATTGACCGGAATCTGGGGATCTCGGTGGAGGCGTTTGAAAATTATGTGCCGGGGCATGTGGAGATCATGGTGGATGCGATCTTTGGTGTGGGTCTTTCCAGAGAGGTCGGCGGTGAATTTGCCGAGGCGATCCGTTTTATGCGGGAGCAGGAGCCAAAGGCGGTAGTTGCGGTTGATATTCCGTCCGGCGTCAGCTCAGAGACGGGGGAGGCGCTTGGCGAGGCAGTTGAGGCGGATCTGACCGTTACTTTCGGCTATGAGAAGCTGGGAATGGTGTTCTATCCGGGACGGAAGCTGTGCGGCGAGATTGTGATTGCCGACATCGGGTTTCCGGCGTATACAAAATATGAAGGGCATACCTATTTTGCCTATGATCCGGAGGATCAGAACCAGATCCCGAAACGGCGGGCAGACGCCAACAAGGGAACGTATGGAAAAATCCTGATCGCAGCCGGTTCGGAGGGGATGTGCGGCGCAGCGTATTTGAGCGCCCTGGCTGCGTACCGGATGGGCGCGGGACTTGTGAAGATCCTGACCGTCCGGGCAAATGTGCCGATTCTGCAAAATCTCCTTCCGGAGGCGATCCTGACGCCGTATGATCCGGAACAGGCACAGACGGATCCGGCAGGTTTTAAGAGCCTGGTGGAACAGGAGTGCGGCTGGGCGAGCGCGATCGTGCTGGGACCGGGACTCGGAAAGGAAGCCCATGTCGCAAGTCTGGTGCAGAACGTGCTGCTTTCCGCCTATGTGCCGATCATTGTGGATGCGGATGGATTAAATGCTGTCGCGCAGCATCCGCATTTGTCCGGGTATTTTACGGAAAATGTGATCGTTACTCCGCATCTGGGAGAGATGGCGCGTCTGACGGGACGCTCGATTGAGGATTTGAAACGGGATCTGGTCGAGTCAGCGGTGCGGTATGGCGAAGAGAAAGGCGTGACCTGCGTGCTCAAGGATGCCGTGACGGTGACGGCGGGGCGCGATGGCAATGTGTATATCGGCGACAGCGGCTGCGCCGCGATGGCAAAGGGTGGTTCCGGCGATGTGCTGACAGGTGTGATTGCCGGGCTTCTGGCGCTGGGATTTTCAGAGGATGAGGCGGCGGCGCTCGGCGTGTTCCTGCACGGAAGAGCCGGGGCGGCAGCTGCCTGTAAAAAGGGAGAGCATTCCGTGCTGGCAAGAGATATCGCGGACTGTCTGCTTGAAAAGATAGATTGAAAATAAAAAGGAAGACAAAAAGATGGAAAAAGCATATACAATGGCAGAAGAACCATATACCCGGATTTATGCGCGGATTGACCTGGATGCGATTGTGAAAAATATGGAGGCGATGCGCGAAAATCTTCCGGCAAAAACGAAGATGATCGGCGTGGTTAAGACGGATGGTTACGGTCACGGGGCTGTCCCGGTGGCGAAGACGATCGCGCCGTTTGTCTGGGGCTATGCGGTGGCAACCTTGGAGGAAGGACAGAACCTGCGCCGCCACGGCATTGACAAACCGATTCTGGTGCTTGGCAGCACGCACCCGCGCCATTTTGTGGAATTGATTGAGGACGATATCCGTCCAGCGATCTTTGAGGAAGACAAGGCAGAGCTGCTCTCAAAACTTGCGGTTTCGATGGGAAAGACGGCGAAAATGCATATTGCGCTCGATACCGGCATGGGACGAATCGGATTTCACCCGGATGAAAATAGCCTGAAAGAGATAGAGCAGATTGCAAAGCTTCCGGGCATTGAGATCGAGGGAATGTTTACACATTTTGCGCGTGCTGACGAGGCGGATAAGGCATTTACCCATTTACAGTATGAGCGGTACCAGAAATTCCATGAAGGTCTGGAAAATGCAGGCGTTCATATTCCGATGTGCCACTGTGCGAACAGCGCGGCGATCATGGAACTGCCGCGGATGGGACTGGATGCGGCGAGAGCCGGTATCACGGTATACGGTCTGTATCCGTCGGATGAGGTAGAGCGAAACATGAAGATTTACCCGGCGATGGAGATCCGCAGCTTTATTACCTATGTTAAGGAAGTGGAGCCGGGCACGCCGATCAGCTACGGCGGAACCTTTGTGACGGATCGTCCGATGCGGATCGCGACGATTGGCGCCGGATACGGCGATGGCTATCCGAGAAATCTCTCTGGAAAGGGTTATGTCCTGATTCATGGACACCGCGCACCGATTCTGGGACGCGTCTGCATGGATCAGTGCATGATCGATGTGACCGATATCCCGGAGGCTGCTGAGGACACGCGGGTAACGCTGGTCGGACGCGACGGGGACGACGAGATCACGATGGAAGAGCTGGCGGAATGGAGTGGCGGTTTCCACTATGAGATCCCGTGCGTGCTTGGAAAACGTGTGCCGCGCGTGTACGTGAGAGGTGGAAAGATCGTCGGGAAAAAGGATTATAATGATGATCGGTATGAGGATTTTATGGAGTAAAGCCGGCGTTTGAACCATTTAGAAAAAGGATTCATAAGATAAAGTAGATAGCTTCGGCAAAGCCGGGAACCTGGACTGCCGGATGCATTTATGGGACGACCCGCGTATAGGCGGTGTAAATCTGTCCATACTAACGGTATAAACGGACTGTGGAGCTGTGAAAGTACAAAGCAGTTATTTATATCTTAAAATAGTTTGGACGGAGTGTGAATCGAGTGATTATCAGACGAGGAGATATTTATTACGCAGATTTAAGACCGGTCATCGGCTCAGAGCAGGGCGGCGTCCGCCCGGTGCTGGTCATCCAGAATGATATCGGCAACAAGCACAGCCCGACCGTGATCTGCGCGGCGATCACATCAAAGATGAACAAAGCCAAGCTGCCGACGCATGTGGAATTAAACACGCGCCGCTGTGCGATGGTGAGGGATTCGGTCATTTTACTGGAACAACTCCGCACGATCGATAAGCAGCGGCTGAAAGAGAAAATCTGTCATATCGACGGGGCGCTTTTACAGGAGGTGGACCGTGCGCTGAAGGTCAGTCTGGAACTGGATACATAAAATCAGCCGCGAACCCCTTGTCAAGCATACAGAATGGTGTTAAAATAGTTAAGATGCAGCTTTTTAGTGCCGAAATCGGCGTGATATAAAAGCTGATGAGCGAAAAGATACAACAAAGAAGATAGAAAGAGGAGTGTTATTTTATGTCAGGACATTCAAAGTTCGCCAATATTAAGCACAAAAAAGAGAGAAACGACGCAGCAAAGGGAAAAATCTTTACCGTTATCGGCCGTGAGATTGCCGTAGCTGTTAAGGAAGGTGGTTCGGATCCGGCAAACAACAGCCGTCTGCGTGATGTGATTGCAAAAGCAAAAGCGAACAATATGCCGAACGATACCATCGATCGTGGTATCAAGAAAGCAGCCGGAGATGCAAACTCTGTCAATTATGAGAATCTTACATACGAGGGATATGGTCCGAATGGCGTCGCTATCATCGTAGATACCCTGACCGACAACAAGAACCGTACCGCAGCGAATGTCCGCAGCGCATTTACCAAGGGCGGCGGAAACGTAGGTACTCCGGGCAGCGTGTCCTTCATGTTTGATAAAAAAGGTCAGATCATCATCGACAAAGAAGAGTGCGAGATGGATCCGGATGAGCTGATGATGCTTGCACTGGATGCAGGAGCTGAGGATTTCTCCGAGGAGGAGGACAGCTACGAAGTGATCACCGCACCGGAAGATTTCTCTGCAGTCCGCGAGGCGCTGGAGAAGGCTGGTGTTCCGATGATGGAAGCAGACGTTACCATGATTCCGCAGAACTGGGTAGAGCTTACCGATGAGGAATCCATCAAAAAGATGCAGAGAATCCTGGATCTTCTGGATGAGGATGATGACGTACAGGCTACTTACCATAACTGGGATGAGTAATTGATATCATATTTGATATAGATTTAAAAAAATAAAGATACGATTCATATAAAAACTGTCGCTGGAATACAATGGCGGGCTGGACTTTTCAAAGAAGAGGGCTGGCAGCCGGATGTATTTGGCGGCAGTTTTTGTGTAATAGGAATTTCCTTGGAGACACATTCGTCTTTATTTTGCAAATTTTATGGAAGCGTTAAAGAAAATAATACCATGTCCGGCAGCAATAAACTTGCCTGAACATGGTATTTACTCGTATTTTATCTACTAGTTGCTTGTATAATGATAGCTGTCTAACAGCTGTGCCTTCATATGCCACAGCTCGTTGGAGAGATCCACATGAATCTCATGCGGGTTTACCAGACGGCGGGACTCGTCCCACAGCGTCTCCTGTTCTTTCTTGCAGTATTCGCGGATGTCCATAACCTTTGGAGACTCGTAAACGCATTCGCCGTTTTTGAAGATTGGAACGAGAAGTTCGCGCATGGTGTAGGTGCCCGGCGCGAGGTGTGTCTTTTTCCATGTCTCGATCGGATCGAAGAGCAGAAGGGAATTCTTCTCATCGAACTCTTCATCCACGAGACAGATCAGATCTGCGATAATCTTGCCAGTCTCCTTGTCATAGATTCGCTGGATGGTCTTGTTGCCCGGATTGGTAACCTTTTCTGTATTTTCCGAAAGCTTGATCTTCGGGATAAATTTGCCTGTGTGACGGTCCATGATGGCAGCCAGCTTATAAACGCCGCCGAAGGAAGGGCAGTCCTTGGAGGTGATGAGGTTTGTGCCGACACCCCAGGACGTGATGGCAGCGCCCTGAATCTTCAGGCTGTCGATCAGATATTCATCCAGATCGTTGGAGGCGGAGATGACTGCATCCGGGAATCCGGCGTCATCCAGCATCTTGCGGGCTTTCTTGGAAATATATGCAAGGTCGCCGCTGTCGAGGCGGATGCCGTAGAAAGTCAGCGGGATACCGGCGTCGCGCATCTCCTGGAAGACGCGGATCGCGTTCGGAACACCGGAACCCAGGGTATCATAGGTATCGGCTAACAGGATGCAGGCACTCGGATAGAGCTTTGCATAAGCGCGGAACGCAGTCAACTCATCCGGGAAACTCATGATCCAGCTGTGTGCGTGGGTTCCCTTGACCGGAACGTCAAATAGTTTTCCGGCCAGTACATTGGAAGTGCCGATACAGCCGGCGATCATGGCAGCGCGGGCGCCATAGGTACCGGCGTCAGCACCCTGCGCGCGGCGAAGCCCAAACTCCATGATTCCGTCCCCGCGTGCGGCGAAGACGATACGGGAGGTTTTGGTCGCGATCAGGCTCTGGTGGTTGATGATATTTAAGATGGCAGTCTCAACCAGCTGTGCTTCCATGATTGGCGCGATGACCTTGACGAGGGGCTCACGCGGGAAGACAACGGTGCCTTCCGGGATTGCGTAGATGTCACCCGAAAATTTGAAATTGTGAAGATATTCGAGGAAATCTTCATCAAAAATGCCGAGTCCGCGTAAGTATTCGATGTCGGCATCATCGAAGTGAAGATTTTTCACATAGTCAATGACCTGCTCTAAGCCGGCGCAGATGGAAAACGCATTTCCATCCGGGTTTGTGCGGTAGAACGCATCAAAAATGACGGTTTCGTTGGCATCTTTCTCCCGGAAATAGCCCTGCATCATCGTCAGTTCATACAGGTCGGTCAATAGGGTAAGGTTTCTTGGCTCCATAATATTCTCCTTTGTTGCGAAAGACGGCTGCGGGCACGCCCTTCTTTTTATATATAGTATACTTCATTGTTTATATTTGCAATGAATGTCTGTGTCTGTTTTTTAAAGTAAATACAGACATATTTTATATACTATACCATAAAATCAGGGGAATGGCAAAATAATGATAATTTTATAACATGTGAATCATATCCGAAACATTCCTTGACAACCATCTGGAAAAAAGATACAATGTCCATGTTAGTGATTTGATTACTAATTACGATAGGAAAAGCAATGATGGAGACAGTAGCGCCGCACGGAAAGCGGGAGCGAGGCAGGGACGGTGAGAGCCTGCTGTGAGTAAAGCGGATGCGAAGATCACTCCGGAGCTTCGGGCTGAACCATTTTTGGAAGTCTGAGCGCCGTTTCTGACAGCGCCCGGAAGGAAAATTCAGTAAGTACCGACGGTTTCCTCCGTTATAGGGAGCGCATATAAAGGTATGCAGTAATAGGTGGTTAAAAGCAAGTGGGCCCTTGTCCTGTTACAGGATGGGTCCATTTTTATTTCATAGAAAAAGACGTTCTATGAAATAAAAACTTTATTTCATATTTTTAGGAGGAATTTATCATGTACAACAAAGTTCCGGCAAACATGAATTTCGTGGAACGTGAAAAGAACATTGAGAAGTTCTGGGAAGATGAGCAGATTTTTAAGAAGAGTATCGACAGCCGTAAGCAGGGACCGACCTATACATTCTATGACGGACCGCCTACCGCAAACGGCAAGCCGCACATCGGACACGTGCTGACCCGTGTTATCAAGGATATGATTCCGAGATACCGCGCGATGAAGGGCTACATGGTTCCGAGAAAGGCTGGATGGGATACCCACGGTCTTCCGGTTGAGCTGGAAGTAGAGAAGATGCTGGGACTGGACGGCAAGGAGCAGATTGAGCAGTATGGTCTGGAGCCGTTCATCGAGCACTGTAAAGAGAGTGTCTGGAAATACAAAGGAATGTGGGAAAAATTCTCCAACACCGTTGGTTTCTGGGCAGACATGGAGCATCCGTATGTTACCTACCACAACAGCTTCATTGAGTCTGAGTGGTGGGCATTAAAAGAAATCTGGAACAAGGGACTTCTTTATAAGGGCTTCAAGATCGTACCGTACTGCCCGCGCTGCGGCACCCCGCTGTCCAGCCATGAGGTGGCACAGGGATATAAGGACGTCAAAGAGCGTTCTGCGATTGCTAAATTCCCGGTAAAGGGCGAAGATGCATACATTCTTGCATGGACGACCACCCCGTGGACACTTCCGTCCAACGTGGCGCTCTGTGTAAATCCGGACGAGACATATGTAAAGGTAAAAATGAAAGAGGATGGCACGGTTTATTATATGGCGCAGGCGCTGTGTGATACCGTTCTGGGCGAGGGCACTTACGATGTCCTGGAAACCTTTGTCGGAAAAGATCTGGAATATAAAGAGTATGAGCCATTATTTGACTATGCCGTAGCAACCTGTGAAAAACAGCATAAGAAAGCATTCTACATTGTCTGCGATAATTATGTAACACTGACCGATGGTACCGGTGTCGTACACATTGCGCCGGCATTTGGTGAGGATGACTCTAAGGTCGGCAGAAAATATGACCTTCCGTTCGTACAGTTGGTAGACGGCAAGGGCGAGATGACGAAGGAGACTCCGTGGGCTGGTATGTTCTGCAAGAAAGCCGATCCGGAGGTTCTGAAAGCATTAAGAGAAAGCGGACTTCTGTTCTCTGCACCGGTATTTGAGCATAGCTACCCGCACTGCTGGCGCTGCGATACACCACTTATCTACTATGCACGTGAATCCTGGTTCATCAAGATGACCGCAGTCAAGGATGACCTGATCCGCAACAACAACACGATCAACTGGATTCCGGAGAGCATCGGTAAAGGGCGTTTCGGCGACTGGCTGGAGAATGTCCAGGACTGGGGCGTGAGCCGTAACCGTTACTGGGGTACTCCATTAAATATCTGGGAGTGCGAGTGCGGCTGCCAGCACGCGATCGGAAGCCAGGCAGAATTAAAATCTATGAGCCCGAACTACACGGACGTTGTGAAAAAATATGCAAAAGAGATGGATCAGGAGGCAAATGGAGAGGTTGAGCTTCACCGCCCATTCATCGATGATGTGACGATCACCTGCCCGAAGTGCGGCAAACAGATGCACCGTGTACCGGAGGTTATCGACTGCTGGTTTGATTCCGGTTCCATGCCATTTGCACAGCATCATTATCCATTTGAAAATAAAGAACTGTTTGAGCAGCAGTTCCCGGCAGATTTCATCTCCGAGGCGGTTGATCAGACGCGTGGATGGTTCTACTCCCTGTTAGCTATCTCGACCCTGATCTTTAACAAGGCGCCGTACAAGAATGTTATCGTTCTGGGGCATGTCCAGGATGAGAACGGACAGAAGATGAGTAAGTCCAAGGGCAACGCGGTTGACCCGTTCGATGCACTGCAGACTTACGGCGCTGACGCGATCCGCTGGTATTTCTACATTAACAGTGCACCGTGGCTGCCGAACCGTTTCCACGGAAAAGCCGTTATCGAGGGACAGAGACGTTTCATGGGTACTCTCTGGAATACCTATGCATTCTTTGTACTCTATGCGAATATTGATAATTTTGACGCAACCAAATATACGCTGGAATACGATAAACTTCCGGTTATGGACAAATGGCTGCTGTCTAAGTTAAACAGCCTCATCAAAGAGGTGGACGACGATCTGGGCAACTACCGCATTCCGGAGGCTGCAAGAGCGCTCCAGGATTTCGTCGATGATATGAGTAACTGGTATGTCAGAAGAAGCCGTGAGCGTTTCTGGGCGAAGGGCATGGAGCAGGATAAGATCAATGCGTACATGACACTCTACACCGCACTGGTAACTGTAGCGAAGGTAGCGGCTCCGATGATTCCGTTCATGACCGAAGACATTTACCAGAATCTGGTTCGCAGTCTGGATAAAGAGGCACCGGAGAGCATCCATCTGTGCGACTTCCCGGTTGCAAATGAGGCGCACATCGACAAGGATCTGGAAGCGAAAATGGAAGAAGTCCTGAAGGTTGTCGTTCTGGGTCGTGCAGCAAGAAATACTGCTAACATCAAGAACCGTCAGCCGATCGGACGTATGTTCGTGAAGGCAGAGACCGCTCTGCCGGAGTTCTATCAGGAAATCATCCAGGATGAGCTGAATGTGAAGAAGGTAGAGTTCACGGATGATGTCCGCGCATTTACCTCCTACAGCTTCAAGCCGCAGCTTCGTACCGTTGGACGCAAGTATGGCAAGTATGTAAACGAGATCAAAGAGATTCTTGCAGGTCTGGACGGAAATCAGGCGATGGATACCTTAAATGAAACCGACCTTTTAAGCTTTGAGACGCAGGACGGTACAAAGGTAGAGCTGGCAAAAGAAGATCTTCTGATTGACATGGCACAGGTACCGGGCTTTGTATCTGAGGGTGATAATTTCGTTACCGTTGTTCTGGACACCAATCTGACACCGGAACTCATCGAAGAGGGCTTTGTCCGCGAGATCATCAGTAAGATTCAGACGATGCGTAAGGAAGCCGGTTTTGAGGTAATGAACCATATCAACGTATTCCAGGATGGAAATGATAAACTTGCAGAAATTTTAAAGAAGCATACAGAGGAAATCAAGAAAGAGGTTCTGGCTGATAATATCCTGATTGGCACCATGAGCGGATACACAAAAGAGTGGGATATCAATGGCGAAAAAGGTATGTTTGGTGTTGAGAAAACGACTGACTGATGTGCCTGACGGGAAACCGTGATACTACGAATATTAGGAGGACAGGATGCGCGAGATCAGCAAAGAAGAGTTTAAAAAGAGTATTATCGAAAATGTAAAGAACCAGTACCGCAGAACGATCGACGAGGCGACACCGCAGCAGATATTCCAGGCTGTGTCCTATGCGATCAAGGATGTGATTATCGACGACTGGATTGCAACCCAGAAGCAGTTTGACGAGACAGGCGCAAAGAAGGTATATTACCTTTCTATGGAGTTTCTGATGGGACGTGCGCTTGGTAACAATATCATCAACCTGGGTGCAAAAAAAGCAGTGAAGGAAGCACTGGAAGAGCTGGGTTTTGACCTCAATGCGATTGAGGATCAGGAGCCGGATCCGGCACTTGGAAACGGCGGTCTGGGGCGTCTGGCAGCATGTTTTCTGGATTCCCTGGCAACGCTTGGTTATCCGGCTTACGGCTGCGGCATTCGTTACCACTACGGTATGTTTAAGCAGAAAATTCAGGACGGCTACCAGGTGGAGGTGCCGGATGAGTGGCTGAAAAACGGTTATCCGTTCGAGCTTCGCCGCCCGGAGTATGCGACCGAGGTTAAATTTGGCGGTTATGTCAAGACCGAGTGGGACGGTGAGCGCAACCATTTTGTACAGGAAGGTTATCAGTCTGTTCTGGCAGTTCCGTATGATATGCCGATTGTCGGCTACGGCAACAACGTAGTCAACACCCTGCGTATCTGGGATGCACAGCCGATCGACACGTTCAGCCTTTCTGCATTTGACAAGGGTGATTACCAGAAGGCGGTCGAGCAGGAGAATCTGGCGAAGAACCTGGTTGAGGTCCTTTATCCGAACGACAACCACTATGCGGGTAAAGAGCTGCGTCTTAAACAGCAGTATTTCTTCATTTCTGCCAGCTTACAGGTTGCTCTGAAGAAATTCAAAGAGACAAACGATGATATTCACAAACTGCCGGAGAAGATCGTATTCCAGATGAACGATACGCATCCGACCGTGGCAGTTGCTGAGCTGATGCGCCTGCTCCTGGATCAGGAAGGCTTAAACTGGGATGAGGCGTGGGGTATCACAACAAAATGTTGTGCATACACCAACCACACTATCATGGCAGAGGCACTGGAAAAATGGCCGATCGAGCTGTTCTCCCGCCTGCTTCCGCGTGTATACCAGATTGTGGAAGAGATCAACCGCCGTTTTCTGATCGAGGTACAGAATAAGTACCCGAATAACTACGAGAAAGTTAAAAAGATGGCGATCATCTTTGACGGTCAGGTCAAGATGGCGCATCTGGCGATCGTAGCCGGATATTCCGTCAACGGTGTGGCAAAACTTCACACCGAGATTCTGAAAAATCAGGAGCTGAAAGATTTCTACGAGATGATGCCGGAGAAATTTAACAATAAGACAAACGGTATCACCCAGCGTCGTTTCCTGCTGCATGGCAATCCGCTTCTGGCAGACTGGATCACGGAGCAGATTGGCGACGAGTGGATTACCGATCTTCCGCACCTGGCAAAATTAAAAGTATACGTCGATGATCCGAAATTCCAGCAGGAATTTATGAACATCAAGTACCAGAATAAACTGCGCCTGGCAAAATACATCAAGGAGCACAACGGAATCGACGTTGATCCGCGTTCCATTTTCGATGTACAGGTAAAACGTCTCCATGAGTACAAGAGACAGCTTTTAAATATTCTTCATGTAATGTACCTGTATAACCAGCTCAAAGACAATCCAAACATGGATATGGTTCCGAGAACCTTTATCTTTGGTGCGAAAGCAGCGGCAGGTTACCAGATTGCCAAGAAGACGATCAAACTGATTAACTCTGTAGCAGATGTTATCAACAATGATAAATCCATCAATGGTAAGCTGAAAGTTGTGTTTATCGAAGATTACCGCGTTTCCAACGCAGAACTGATTTTTGCGGCAGCGGATGTCAGCGAGCAGATTTCCACCGCCAGCAAGGAGGCGTCCGGTACCGGCAACATGAAGTTCATGCTGAACGGTGCGCTGACGCTGGGCACGATGGATGGTGCGAACGTGGAGATCGTCGAGGAGGTAGGCAAGGAGAACGCATTTATCTTCGGTCTGAGCGCTGACGAGGTTATCAATTATGAGAACAACGGCGGTTACAACCCGGAGGAGATCTTCAACACCGACCAGGATATCCGCCGCGTGCTGATGCAGCTCATCAACGGCTACTATTCACCGCAGGATCCGGAGCTGTTCCGCGATATTTACAATTCTCTGTTAAATACAAAGAACAGTGCCAAGGCAGATACCTACTTCATCCTGAAAGATTTCCGTTCCTATGCGGAAGCACAGAGACGCGTCGAGGCAGCTTACCGTGACGAGAACTGGTGGGCGAGAGCAGCCATGCTCAACACAGCAAGCGCTGGTAAATTCTCCTCTGACCGTACCATCGAGGAGTATGTGCGCGACATCTGGCATCTGGAGAAGATCCATGTGGACGATGATGATGTAAAGGCACTGTAAAAGGAGTAAAAAGAGGGAGGACACACTATGAGAGGATACAGAAAAAGACCGGGGACACAAGGATTTTCGGTTCCTCTTGTGGGTGCTTCCCTCTTTTTTATCATTTCGCTGTTTTTGTTTGCTTCTTATAAAAACAGCGCCTATCAGCAGGCGAAAAAGGAAATCTATTCGCTTTATACGGCGAACCGGGCGTTTGATCTGGATGAGGTGTATCAGGACGGTCTGACGGCGATCTATGCGAAAGAGTATGGAAAGACGGCAACCGAGGCTGGATGCGAGGCGCTGGAGCAGACGGGGCTTCCGTATGTCCTTTTATTATCGCAGTTTTCCGCACCGGTGGAACGCGTGTATGTGACGAACTGTCAGCTGAGCGAGACGGGGCGGGATAAGAAGGCGCGGACGTATGACTACACGGTTTCGGTGCGTTTCTGCCTGGAAAAAGGCGATGAGGTGCTGGCACCGGAGAAGACGATGGACTTTCATGGAACTGTGGTGATGAAGAAAAAGGGATGGTTCCGCTGGCTGCTGGATGGTGTGACGCTGGGGGAGTAAAAGAATGATAGAGGGGAAACTGGAAGAGACTGCAAAGGGCGGCGGAGGAAAAGCCGGAGCGTAGACTTGTGATATTTTTTGAGTGCCTGTCATAAGATAAGGAAGGCAGAGAAAAGAAGCAGGTTTGTAAGGCATTGAAACCATAAGTTTACTGGTATGGCAAAACAGAAAATGCGTGAAACCGTACTGGAACAGTCAAAACAGGAGAACCGAAATGAAGAAGAGAACTGCCGCCGTACTGGCGGCTTTTTTGATCCCATATATCACAACACTGGCAGTTTCCGGGCGTGTGCAGGGGGCGGATGGAGGAAAAATCGGAGGAAATTCAGATAGAACATCTGGAGGGGGAAGTCAGACGGATGGTCGGCAGATCCTTCTGGATCGGGAGGATGGCGTCCGCAACAACGGAACCGGGTATGCTGTCCCACTGGAAGAATATCTGATCGGTCTGACTGCAGTGCAGATTCCGGACGGCTATCCGAAGGAGGCAGTCAAGGCGCAGGCAATTCTGGCGCGGACGGCGCTGTACCGGGAGATGGACGGGGCGGATTCGATCGAGGAATCGGCGTTAGATATGGATTATCTGGAGCCGGAGCAGATCGAGAGCCGGTTTGAGGCGGCTGGAATGCCGGAATATTACCAGACGATCTGTGGGGCGGTGCGGGAGAGCGTAGGACAGACGGCGATCTGGGATGGGGATTATATTGAGCCGCTGTTTCATGCAGTGAGCGCGGGGCGGACGCGCGAAGGGGATGAGGCGCATCCGTATCTGGCGTCGGTTGCGGCAAAGGAGGATGAGGGCGCTGGCGGCTACCTGACGCGGCAGGGCATGACACGGGAAGAACTGAAAAAACGTCTGGAAGAAGGACTGAATGCATTGGGAGAACACCCGGATCTGGAAAATTTGGAAGAAGAGCGGATTCTGGAGGAAATTCAGATCGTGAAACGGGACAGCGCCGGTTATGTGGAAACCGTGCAGATTGGGGCGGAGACGTACAGCGGGGACGCGGTGCGCTATGCGTTAGGCGTGCCGTCGCCAGCTTTTTCCCTCGAGGAAGACGGGGACGAAATCCGCTGTGTTACTTATGGGCGCGGGCATGGTTACGGGTTGTCGCAGTACGGGGCGGGACTCATGGCGGAGAATGGGAGCAGCGCGGAAGAAATTTTAAAGCATTATTTTAAAAATATTCAAATCGTTTCTGAATAAAACGATTCACTTCGGCAAGACTAATACCGAGGTGATAAACGTGAAAAATAAAGTAAGACAGTTATTCAGGGACAAACTTGTTCTGGTAATGACAGTGCTTGGTCTGCTGACAATCGTAGCCGCAGCAGGAACCGTAAAAATTCGAAAAGATAATGCGCAGGATGGAAGAAATCCGTATCTGGATGTGCCGCAGACGGAGGGAATCCTGGCGGAAGAGATGCCGCAGAACCGTTTAGAAGAAAACGACGGACAGGCGGAAACACGCGCACAGGTGGCAGGAAGTTCGGATGCCTCGTATTCGGTCAATAACCGGGATGAAGCCGATCAGAAGCCGATGGAGGAGGAAAAAGAGAGCAGTCTGGGAGCCGGAGCAGCTGCCGCACGCGCACTTTCCTACAATGGAACCGATCGCTTAAGCTGGCCGGTCCAGGGCAATGTAATTCTCGATTACAGCATGGATTCGACCATCTATTTTCCGACGCTCGATCAATACAAATGCAATCCGGCGCTCATTATCCAGGGCGATGTGAGTGAACCGGTCGCCGCACCCGCCGAGGCGCAGGTAACCGAAGTCGGTTCTAATGAGGAGATCGGCAATTATGTTGTGCTGGATCTGGGAAGCGGCTACACGGCGGTCTGTGGACAGCTCAAAGACGTTCAGGTGGCGCAGAAGCAGTATGTGGCAAAAGATACGATACTCGGATATGTGGCAGAGCCGACCAAATACTATTCGATTGAGGGAAATAACGTATATTTCGAGCTGATGCACGACGGAGAACCGGTGGATGCGCTGGACTATCTGGAATGACAGGCTGAAATGCTGTTTATGATACGCCTTGCAGTCTGGTTCTGGCTGTGGCAGAAATTGGAAATGAAGGGATAAGTTTGTGTTTTGTGACAGGTGGTTTTGAAACAGAAAGCTGCTGTATGAAAACATGAAGACAGGGAATTTTGTTGATTTGAAGCAAGGCGGGCAGCTAATTTGCTCTGCCTTGTTTTTCTGCCAATATTTGATATACTATAGGTAAAGTACGAATATTTTCAAAGACCAAAGGCTGTCAATGTAGGTTATAAATAAAAGTTACTATAAATTGAACGATTTAATAAGGAGGACAAAGATGGAACAGGAACTGCTGAAGAATAATTTTGAACGTCACGGATTTAAAACGAGTTTCTTTGATACAAAGAAGGCTGCGTCGGACTATCTGAAAGATCAGATTTCCGGGAAAAAAGTTGCGATAGGCGGAAGTGTGACGGCACAGGAGATGGGACTTTATGAGGCACTTTCCGAGAAAAATGAGGTGATCTGGCACTGGAAAAAGGCAGGGCGCGAGATGCTTGTGGAAGCGAGAAGTGCCGAGGTGTACATAACCAGCGCTAATGGTGTTTCCAAAACCGGAGAACTGGTCAATATCGATGGAACCGGAAACCGCGTGTCGCAGACCTTATTCGGACCGGAAAAAGTATATTTTGTCATTGGAAACAATAAAGTCTGTCCGGATTTGACATCTGCGATGGAACGTGCAAAACAGATCGCAGCACCGAAGAACGCAGCCCGTCTGCAGGTCCAGACCCCGTGTGCGAAAACGGGCGTCTGCGTAGACTGCAACAGCCCGGCACGGATTTGCCATTCGATCGTGATCCTGGAGCGTCCGAGCAATGGGATGGAAGTAGAGGTTGTGTTTGTGGATGAGGAGATGGGTTATTAGGAGCGGAATATAGTTACTGGTCACGGGTATGAACAGTACCGATTACAGAAAAATTTGATGGAAAAATAAGGATTTCTTTATATCTTTTTTGGACGGATTTGGTATAATCAAGAAGAACGAAGGCAGATTTGAACGAAAATATACAAAATCTACAGATACGTATGGGGGACGTATGGGGAAAGATGAAAGGAGAACAGGTAAACCATGAATATATTATTTTTTCTGACACCGAAAAGCGAAGTCATTTATGTGAATGAGGAGGACACGGTTGGGCAGGCAATGGATACGATGGAAAAGTACAAGTATTCTGCGGTGCCGATCATCACGAAGGCAGGGCGTTACGCAGGAACATTAACCGAGGGCGACTTGCTGTGGGGACTCAAAAATAAGACAGATCTGGTGCAGAAAGGACTAGAAAAAGTGCGGATCACTGAGATTCCACGCCGTTCGGATAATCAGCCGGTACTTGTCAATGCGGATATGGAAGATCTTCTGGGAAAGATCATGAACCAGAATTTCGTGCCGGTGCTGGATGATCAGAAAAATTTTATCGGTATTATTACCAGAAAAGATGTTATCAGTTACCTTTGTAAAAAATAGTACATAATGATCGCTCTGTTTTTCAGCGGCGATCGCATTTATATATTTCCTGCATAAGATAAAGTATAACTGCTTTTGTAGGAGAATGAAATATGAATGGTTATCAGGATAACTCCAGCCGGAAAAATGCCTGCCGTTCGGGAATGCCTCTTATGTCATGCCCGGTGGCAGGCATTTCTGGCAATCGTTGCATAAATACCGCACCGCCAACCTGTCCGCCGGAAATACCTTGTGCTGGTTCGGTGCATCTTGTTTCGGAAAATGGGGCATTTTGCCCGCAGGGTCCAGAAATCCGACCTGCCCGCCCGTATCCGCAGACAGGAGGGAACAGGCCGCCGCAGACATTTCTGGGAGGCGGAAATTATCCGGTCGGCATGGGATATGTACCGATTCAGTCCTGGCAGCAGCCGTATGCGCTGGAAACCGCATTCAGGCGGGGAACTATTTTTCCGGATCTGGATCTGCCGTTTATGATGGGAGGTGCCTGCTGATGAATGAGACTGCCAGAAAATTGATGAAACGGATTGATGATGCCAGCTTTGCAATGGATGATGTGATTCTCTATCTGGACACCCACCCGGATGACAGGAATGCGCTGAATTATTACCGGTATGTGGTGGCACTTCGGAAAGAAGCTGTTAAAGCGTATGAGGCATCGTTTGGACCGCTCACGATCGAGGATGCGGACGATGCATGCACATGGTCCTGGCTTACAGAGCGCTGGCCGTGGGAAGGGGAGGTGTAGCGTATGTGGAGATATGAAAAAAGATTACAATATCCAGTCAATATCAAGACGCCGAATCCGAAGATCGCGCAATATGTAATGAGCCAGTATGGCGGTCCTGACGGCGAAATCGGAGCCTCTATGCGCTACCTGTCCCAGCGGTATACGATGCCTTATAAGATGCAGAAAGGACTTCTGACCGACATCGGAACCGAGGAACTCGCCCATATGGAGATGATTGCCGCCATTGTCCAGCAGCTCACGCGCAACCTTACTCCGGCACAGATCGAGTCATCCGGGTTCGGACCATACTATATCGACCACACCACGGCAATCTGGCCGCAGGCAGCAGGCGGAATCCCGTTCAATGCGTGCGAGTTCCAGTCGAAGGGCGATGCGATCACGGATTTATATGAGGATATGGCAGCAGATGGTGCAACTGCATAAGTGCAACATAGAAGTGTTAAGTAGAAGTTCTATATAATCTGGTGTGCCAGACACCAGATTTTACAGAACTTAGAAATTCCAATGTATTTCAATCGGGACATTTCTTGTCCCTGGAATCCGTTTTCCTACTAATATATAATCAATTAGAGTTTCAACGGTTTCTCTGTCTAAATGTTCAAGATTTGTGTATTGCTCAATAAGCTGGCGGCGATTATCGCCTGTCTGGATTTTTCTCTCAATTACATCAAGCTGTTTTTGCGTTTCAATCACCAGCTTTTCAAGCCGTTCTCTGTCATTTGTGAAGTCTTTTGACAAATTCAGGAAATCATTTCCGGAAAGAATCCCTTTTACTTTATCAAGATAAAGTTCTCTGATTACCTTTGCGTCTTCTTCAATCTTTTTTTGATAAGTAGCAAGTTGTGTTTCTAAAGCAGTTTTTTTCTCCTTTACGTTGGAGTGAAATTCCACGTTCTGTTCCAATTCATCTTTATCAAGATATTCTTGTGATAACTTGTTCAGTTCAGAAATAACTGCCTGCTCCAACTTCTTCACAGAAATAAATGAGCCTATGCAAGCGTCCTTTGCAACATGGCGATTTGAACATTGTAAATAATGTCTTCCATCTGTCTGCTTATTAGAACGCATGGTATAGCCACAGTTCATGCAGCGAGCTTTTCTGGCAAACAGCCCTATGGTTCCTACTGTAAATGGTTTTGCTTTTTCAGCTACCATAGATTGTACTCTATCCCAAAGTTCACGGTCAATAATCGGTTCGTGTGTTCCCTCTACTCTGTACCATTCCTCTTTAGGTCTGGGCTTATTTTGTTTTGTCTTATACGAAACACTGCCGTATTTTCCTTGAACCATATTTCCGATATAAATTTCATTTGTCAGCATATCGGAAATAGCAAAATATTTCCATAAGGTACTATTTTTTCTGGTAGGCTGCTTATAGCGTAAACCATGAAGCCGTTTATATTCCGTAGGGTTTGGAATCCCACGGTCATTCAGCATACGGGCAATCGCTGTTTTGCCATATCCCTGTGAAAATAAAGTAAAAACTTCTCTGACAACAGCAGCAGCTTCTTCGTCAATAATCAGGTGTCCCTTTTGTTCGGGGTCTTTTTTATAACCATAAAGAGCAAATGCACCAATATGAAATCCATTCTTCCGGCGGTCAGTCAATACGCTGCGGATGTTTTCTGACATATCCTCTAAATACCACTCATTAACCAGACCATTGATTTGTCTTGATTTTTTGTTTCCTTTATTAGCGGTATCTGCATTATCTACAATACTGATAAAACGAATCCCCCAAATAGGAAACAATCCATGTATGTATTTTTCCACCAACTCTAACTCTCTGGTAAATCTGGATTGTGTTTTACAGAGGATAATATCAAATTTTCGGTGTTCAGCGTCATTTAACAGTTTGTTAAATTCTGGTCTTCGTCTATCTGAACCAGTATAATCGTCATCACTGTATATATTGTAGACTTCCCAACCTTGTTCCAATACATATTGAATCAGCATGGATTTTTGATTTTGAATACTGTTACTATCATCAGTTTCATGTTGTTTGTTTCTATCTTCTTCTGATAAGCGGCAATAAATAGCAACTTTTGACTTTGTGTTCATCATATTTTATCTCCCTTAAAGAGAAGATAAAACAAACATTCCACCTACACTTATTATACCGTGTTGAGAAATGTTTGTCTATCATTTTACAGGTAATACCTGTCCTTTGGATTTTTCTAATTGATTGATGAGTTCTATCCATTTCTGATTGAACTCTTTTTTTAATGCCGACTTATCTTCACACTTAAATACATTTTTGCAGGAAATTTCTGCTTCTTTTGGCATAATTCCACCTCACAGTCTTTACTATGTTTACAGACTATGCAAAAATGCTTGTTCATTATGAAAGAATCATCCTTAGCAAACCGAACAGCTTCCGCTAAAGCTCATGGGAATCTCACCCCTGCATGGTTCTCATCCAGCCGTACCCTTTGCCAGCGGTGCTACATCATCACACGGACTAAGGCTGTACGGAAGTATCATTATCACGATAGAAAGGTCATGGCGGCAGCTATTGCGGTAAGCTGCTTATGGAACGCTGGCAGGAATCGCTATCCGGTTTCATCCCTCCTTTGGTGGGTTACGGCGTGCCAGCCCAACGGCTCTCTTTCTATCGAAACGTATTCGGCTGCTTTATGCTGCGTTGATTAGACGCTTTCTTTTTCAAGGAACAATCTGGCTTTGTCAGCCTGTTAAAATGCACTGGTGATAATGCACTTTAATAGACTGGCAAGCTCTGTCTGGGAAGCATTGGCTTGTCCATGCTTCCACAGGAGAGCGTTATTTTTACTTTGGTTCCCTGATTTCAAAAGATAAAATCTTTGCAATCAGACGTGTTTCCATCCGGCGGCGTAGGGTTTCATCTACAACCATGTGGGTATTGCCATATTCGTCTTTCATGGGACGCATGGAACGGCTGGCAATAAAACCGCTGTAATGGCGTACAATCTGGTTGACTGCTTCAATATCGCCGTCCGCAGCCCTGACAATCACAGGAAACGGAATCATAGGGTGCTTTGCTGTCATGCTTCTTCCTCCATAAATTTTTTGATAAATTCCAGTCCGGCGTGTCTTCTTCTCTGGATGGTAGAACGGTTGACTTCCAGAATTTTTGAAATTTCCGTATCGTCAAATCCGAGGAAATAATATCTCAGGATAACGTCACGTTTCTTTCCATCCAGATTTTCTAATGCTTCTGCTAATAGGCTGTTTTCAATGCGGACAGTAAATCCATCCATTTCAAAAGTATGGAAATGGGAGGGATAGGTGTCTTCGGAAGAAAACAGATTGACGGTGTAATCGTCCATATCACAGAACAGGGTTTCCCGTTTACACTGTCTGGACAACGCTTTGAGATAGTCTTTGCGTTCATCCTCCATAGCGACTTTACAGATATAATCAAACTGGTTCTCTATGGTTGTCTGAAATTCAGATGGCTTCATCATTGCTCACCCCCTTTCCAGCCTTGAAAGGGAGCGAGTTGATAGGAATTTCTGCTTCTTTCCCCCTTTTCGCTCTTAGTCCCGACAGGACAGGGGGTGCAGTTGCGTTTTGAGAAGAAAAATTTAAAAACTTTTTCTTCCAACTAAAAAAGCACGCAAACAGACGATATTTCTGCTTGTGTGCTTCGATAGTTCTTACTATGTATTGTAAAAAACCATATTGCAGGTCAGACTTTTCTAGCGTAGGTGGATGGCTTTTTTTAACGGTTTACCGAATGTAGATATATTTAAGAAAATATTTTGCATAGCGGCTTCCTCCTGTAAGCCGCTGTCTGTATAAAGTAGTAGACTTTAAAAATCATCTATATTTCATGCAAAAAAAGACGGCGGCTTTTGTTAAACCGTCGTCTGGAAAAGATGATGTGATTTTGACGCAGGGAAAGTATGCTGCCAAATAACGGTTTTTTTTATTTCCGTTTCGGCAGCATAGTTTTATCTTTGATACGCATAATAGGAACTGTACAACTATGTAATACGTTTTTCTATACCTGTCGCTATTACAACAGGAACAGTAAAATGTACAGAGGTGGTGTATTATGCGTAAAAAAGAAGATAAATATGATTTCAGGGCGTTTGGGCTTGCCATAAAAGAAGCCCGCAAAAAACAGGGTTTGACCCGTGAACAGGTGGGAGCAATGATTGAAATTGACCCACGCTATTTAACCAATATTGAGAATAAAGGGCAGCACCCAAGTTTACAGGTGCTGTACGACCTTGTATCTCTGCTGAATGTATCAGTGGATGAGTTCTTTTTATCCTCTGATAGTCTGGCAAAAAGCAGCAGACGAAGACAGCTTGAAAGCAAAATTGACAATTTTACAGACGCAGACCTTGTTATCATGGAAAGCGTTGCAGATGGTATTGTCAAATACAAGGAAATGGAAGATAAATAACTTCTATTGCCTGCAAGAATAAGATTGAAATTAAAATGAGCCGATAGTCTATAAGCTATATAGCTTATAAATTATCGGCTCTGCGTCTAGGCGTCTGGCTCTTTGATAATTTCTATTTTGAAGTTATTTACGCATATCAAACTTTCTTTTTTACATTTTGGACAATACAACGGAAAGTTTTTTAGCTGTGTATCTTTTCGTATTTTAATCCTTGTTTTATTGTTGCATATAGGACAAATAACCCACTCCATCATATTCATTCTGAACCTCTGCAAAAAATTTGTATTGCTTCATTAAAAAAAGCTGCAAGATTTCCACTACTAAATCTATTTATAAAAGTGGTAAATCTTTCATCTGTAATATAGAGAACTCCCAAATTAGATAAAATTTGTTTATTACATTCATAAAAGTGTTCAGAAATATATTGTTGCCATTCATGTACTATTGCTTGTACTTCTGAACTTTCCGCAGGACTATTTTCATACATAGCTAGTTTTTCAAAAATATTGCGAGCCATTGAATAAAAAGATTCTATTTCTTTCTCTTGTATTTGCTTTGAATGGGAAGAAAACATAGTCTTGTATTCTCTGAAACTTTCAGTATTTCCCCATTGTTCTAATACTTCTTCTTGAAATTGCGATTGTAACTCAAGTATTTTTGCATTTGAAAATGCAGAAAATTTAATTTCTTTATTTCCGTTGATTGTGTCTTTTACAAGTGAAATCAAAGCTTCTATTCGTTCTTTCTGAGCTTCCAAAATCAGTACATGACGCTCTAATGCTTCTGAACGAACATAATGAGGTGAATCCAGCAGTTCCTTAATTTCTTTTAGGGCGAATCCAACTTCTCTAAAAAACAAAATTTCCTGAAGCCTAGTTAAATCGTCGTCTGTATACTGACGGTATTTTGCTTCGGTTATAATAGATGGTTTTAATAAACCAATTTCATCATAATAATGTAGTGTTCGAGCAGTAATACCTGTTAATTTAGCAACTTCATGGACTGTTTTAGCTTTTTCATTCATTCCAAAAATCCTCCGTAGCATTTAAAATTTCTTTTGCAGGTAATAGAGTTGCTTCGACAATGTTTTTTCCAGTCTTTTGCAAGTAGTGTTTAATCAAGTGATAGCCACACGCATATCCGGAACAATAGGGTAATCCGACCTGAGGATAGTTTTGTAATGCTGCCATTTCATCACCATAAAGGTATGCATTCAGATTTTCTAATCCTTGAACATTTAAACCGTCCCGAATAATAGGCTTAATATATTCATTTAAGGTTTCTATATCAGTTTTTGTTACCCAAGGACCTGCTTTATCTTCACCATACAGAAATGTTGCAAAGTTTTCTGCCAATCCCTCATTGACTATCATTTCACCAAGAGTGATGTCATTCTTCCATTTAATAAATTGAAATCGTACGTTGTGATTAGTTTCATGTGCTAATGCTACATGAAGATGTGATAAAGTGTATTCATTAGGTAGTAACCAAGAAAAAATATATCCTGGAATACCACCATCACCACAGTAACCATCATTTAAAATAATGTAAGGATTTTTAGCATTTGCAAGTAAAATTGTAAACGCATATTCTTTAATGGGTAGATTAACACCGTGTTCAACAAAGCAATTCAACGACTGCTGAATGGATAACTCACATTTTTCCCAGAGTGTATTATCAGAAATTAGCTTAATATTATTTTGTTGCTTTTGGTCAACAGCGGTTGGGGCGATATGTCCAAGCATTTCGCTTGCCATAATTACATCATATCCATTAGGCGTTAGAGCTTTCATAGGAACACTATAACAAGCCCACTTTTTTTCAAAAGGCTTCATAAGTTCATATCTATAAATGTCATTTTTTTTGTCTAACGGTGCATTCATAATTTTTGAATAAACTTTGTCAGAACGGATAGCGGATATTTTCATAATTCTAGTTCCTCCTTTTGGTTTTATCATATACTATGACGTAACGTTAAAGTCAATAGGCAAATTAAAAATTATCACAGATGTATGGTAAATAATTAAATGTCTTAGTAGACAAAGGAAATAGAGGTTAAACAACATAAATTAACTTGATTGTCGAAGTAGAAATTGTTGTTTGAAATATTGATGGAAAAGTAAATAAAAATTGCAATAGGCAGATGGTATTGTCAAATCTAAGGAAGTGGGGGAAATGTAAATCCTCCACTTTTGCTTATAATTGCAGTGATATTAGAATTGATACTCTGCAATATTTTTGAAATCATTGTTCAACACATAATATACCTTATTTTTAGTAACGGAATATACAAAAGAAACTCTGGTTGCCCAAAGTCCTTCCTGACGTACTGACCTAAGTACATCAAAGGCGTTGGAAATAGAGAAGTTTTCTCCATATCCTTGCAGTAAATCCTTTGCCTTTTCATATCTGTTATCCCCAGATAAAACATATGGATTAGTCAATTCTGGTTTTAAAATGGAGTAATTTGTTATTAAGGAATATTTTTCTTTTTCCAAACGATACCCAATCCCCGGTTCAATAATGAGAACACGCCCAGTTCTATCTGAAAACATAGCCTGCATAGTAGTGTCAGGAGCATAAGTAATTTTCTTTTTTTTCACTATTTCCAATGAATCATCAAAAGAGAGGTTGCCTTTTATAAAATTTTCTGTCAAATCAGCTATTGTATAGCATGATTCATTACCGCAAAATTGTGCATTGTCATTTCCATGTACATACAACAATGTGCCAACATTCCCATTTCTATTGATTCCGTGAAAAGAGTGATACTTATTATCGGACATTTTTATCCCTATAAAAAAACGGTCTTTTTCAGCAATTACGGTATGTTCCCATTCAGAAAGGTCAATATCAAAATTGAACCCAACAATGGTTTCTTTCCCATTATACACAAATCTTGTACACATATTTGTAGTTCCTTTCATAAACTAATTATAGTAGTATTAAAACTAATTATATTAGTAATATTAAATATTATAAGACAATTTGTCAATATAAAAGTTCTTTTTTTCTAACCTAATTATTGACTTCGCTAATTTAATTACTTAAAATGAGGTAAATGATGTGAAGAAAGAGGAAAATGAATATGCGAGTTACAAGAGCCGAAGTTATAAAAACAGCGTCTGATATGGCTGATAGAAATGGACTTCATAATGTTTCTTTGAAAGCTATTGCTGAAAATTTAGGGATTCGTACCCCCTCCTTATATAATCATATAGGAAGTTTGGATGAACTTCTTAGGGAGATAGCACATAGTGGTATGCGTACTATGAATGAAAAAATGATTCGTGCAGCAATCGGTAAGACAGGGGATTCAGCGTTAAAATTAGTGGCAGTTGAATATCTTAATTATATGATTGAACATCCCGGTGTGTATGAAATAATTCAATGGGCTAGTTGGAATGGAACAGAGGAAACAGCAATCATTTTTAATGATTATCTATCTTTACTTAAAACACTTATTTGCTCATGTGGCTTTAATCCAGATAAGACCACTGAAATTTTGAGCATGGTAACAGGTATGCTTCATGGTTATACAACATTACAATTAAGATATGCCTTTTCAAATCCTGATAAAGTAAGAAAAGAATTATCCGAAGCAATTGATACACTACTGCTGGGAGCTAATCAAAAATATAAAGATTAAACGAAAATTTCTTTTAAATACTTTGTAAGAGAAACGTGCAAATCTCCAAATGAGAAATGCACGTTTCTCTATAACTATTTCACAATTTTCCAGTTTTCCCCGTTCTTTTCCAGCACAAGGTAAAACTGCGATACCTGTGTTGTCATGGTCTGGTTATCCAGATATTTTACTGCAAGGGAAGCTGTCACCTGATTTCCGTTTCGGTTGTAGACAGGATTTACCAGTTCCGAGAAGATATATTCTTTCCCCACAGGGTTCAGCACGCCCTCATTCACATAATAGGTCAGCTCCTTTGCGGTTGCCGTAGGGTACAGCTTGAAAAAGGTAGTGAGAAATTCGTTGATTTCCTCCGTGGTGATGGAATCCACCGTACCGTCACTTTGTACCGCTTTTGGAGTGTAGCCGGATTTTACGGGAACGCTGGTAATGGTTGGGTTCTGGATAATCGTCAGGTTCCCAGAACTGTCCACATAGACGGTCACCTGATAGGCGGAACGGACGGTTTTACTGGATTCTCCCTCTGTGATACGCTGTTCCACCGTATAGGTTACTTGATAATGCTGCTCCTTTTCTTCTGTGATTTCCCATATCTGGAAGTCGGTGAGGGCAGACGATACGGGGATGTCCTTTCGGACAGTATCTACATTCACGGCTTGCAGTTCTCCGGTGAGATACCCTTTTAAAGCGTTTGTCCGGTTATCAATGGAAGCGGCAGACTGTTCCCATGAATAGTAGACTTCTGCGAAATTCTCCACAAAGTTTTCTATCTTGTGAGTGTCGAGGATGGTTTCCTCAATCACTTTGGTTTCATGGACAGTATGAATGTCTATCGCCGTGAAATTCTTATAGACGGCAAACAGGAAGCTCATTGCCAGCAGCACCCACAGGGCAATCACGGTTTTTTTGTGGGTATTGACTTTGTAAACTTTCAGTTTCTTTTCTTTCTGCTTTTTCTGGTTATCCTCTTTTCTAATCTGAATCATATCGGTTCATCCTTTCTTATTGTTTGATTCGTCCGGCTCCGGCAAGGTGCTGTTGCCAGTAGGAGCCTGTCAGGTCTGCGTAACCAATGGGATTTCCGGCATGGTACATCCGGTTATTTCCCACATACAGCCCCACATGGGTGATGTAGGTTCCGGCGTTGTAGGTGGAGTGGAAAAAGACCAAATCCCCTGCTTTTGCTTCGGACAGGGGGATGTGCTGCGTCACATTGTACTGTTCCTGTGCTGTCCGTGGCAGGGCGATTCCTGCCTTGCCATAGCACCACTGCACCAGTCCCGAACAGTCAAAGGAAGTGGAGGGGGAATCGCCCCCATACACATATGTCCATCCCTCATACTTTAAGGCTTCCTCCATGATAGCCTGTACCGTTTCATCATCAAACTGTGCCACGGTCAGGTATTGCGATACCAAGAGGACATAGAACATATTTCCGTAGGAATACCGCCAGCCCCCATTTTTCTCTACCGCAACAGGGTTGGTGTAGGTGACTTTCTTTCCGCCGGATTTGTCCCTTGCGAAGCTCTCTGCCAGTTCAAAGGTGTATTTTTTTCCGTGTCCTGCCACATAGTCTAGGAAACCGCCGCCGTAATTATAGGATTGAATCACGCTGTTTAAGTCACAGCCCTTTGTTTCTGCCGCTGCGAGCAGTTCCGAGAAATACTTGCAGCCCTGTTTGATGGATTCCTCTGTACTAAGGGAGTTCGGGGGAAGCCCCAGAGATTCCGAGGACTGCATAACGTCTTCCAGTGTGCCGCCGGATTCCACCTGAATGATGGCGAGCAGCACATTTAAGTATTCCTCTATGCCATATTCCCTTGCATACTTTTCCAGCATAGGTTTATGGGCGAGGACTTCCTGTGATACGCTCACGCCCCCATAGATAAGGTTTCCGCCGCTTCCTCCGTCTTCCTCATCCGAGAAGACAATCACCACCAAAAGGAGTAGGGAGAACATCATCACGAACACGCCGGAACAGGCGAAGAAAAGGTGTCTTAACTTCATGGTTTCTCCCCTTTCTTCTGTTTGGAAGCCGTTTTTTCCGTTTTTGTCCACTCCTTTCTGGCGGTGGTACGCCGGATGGTAAAGTTCGATTCTTTTACCACAGGGGCAGCCCGTTTTCTTTCCGGTATCACAGGAGCCGTATCATTCTGGACAGGTCTTGCCGGACGGGGAGCAGCAGGTGTAGTAGTTGTCTTTTGTCTTTCCTCTGGTTTGTCTGGGGGAGCCGGAGGGGCTATCTGGCGTTCTGTCCTTACAGGCGGTGTCTGTTCATGGTGGATGGAAGCCGCTTTTACCACCGGAACCGAAGCCCGTTCTGCCACAGTTCCCCCATAAGGAACCTGTCCCCGTTCCCTGATGGATGGGGAAACAGGCTGCATGGCTGGTTTTCCTGCATGAATGGTATCTGCATGGTTTCGGAAATCTTCCGGCTGCTTTGCAGTAACAGGGCGTTCATGGACGGGAGCCGCCCCTTTGGGGGCTTCGGAAGCTGTCTTTTGCGGCTGTTTTTCCTGTTCCAGTTCCGCCCTGCGTTCTGCAATGGTCTGTCTGCGGCTTTCTGCCTGTGCGTTCCGCTGTTCGGCTCTGGCAGTTCGGGTCTGGGTCACGCTGGAAGTAAAATCCCGTACTCCCTCTGATACCTGTGTTTTCCCGTGATAAAGGGCGTACTTTGCATTGACAGGCAAATCCTTTGCCTGCTCCCGAAGCTGTCCGGCAGTATCAACTATCTTATCTTTGGTATCTGCCACCGTACCCACCGCAGAGCCAGCCTGTTTCCATGCGGATTCCTTTTCCGGTGCTGCCTGTCCATCTGGTCTGCTGTGGTCTGCCTGCGTCCGTTTGGAAGAACCAGATGTTGAAGTAGTTCTCTGGTCTGAGCCAGCCTGTTTTCCTGCATGGTAGGCAGCCGTTCCAGCCCCAAGAGCTGCCACAGAACGTCCCAACTTATGCTGTAAACGGTGCATATGGGCGTGCATGAGCATACGGGGTCTTCGCATGATACGGTTCCCCATGCTTTGGGAATCCCCACTCTGTAAGGAGAACATCCCCATCAAATCCCCCAGCTTGAAATAAATTCCGGCAAAGGTCACTATCTGTAAGAACGCCGTCAGGAAGAACGGATATTCCCCAGACAGGTTGTAGAGCATGGTGGAAATACTGAACGCTACCGTGATAATCAGGGTGATTCCGGCTCTGGTAAGGATGGTGTTGAACAGTTTTGTAATGGCACGTTTTGACATCCCCTCAAAAGAGGGAACCATGCTAAGGAGAAAGCTCACAGGCAGGAACATGGCGTAGATGATAAAAAGCACCTGTGAGAAAATCATTATCCCTGTGAGCAGGAATACAAAAATGGAGATACCCATGTTGAACATGAACAGGAAGAAGACGGTTCCCAAGCGGTTGATGGTCTTTGTGATGGTAAGGTTGGTATTTTCCCTGTCTTCGATTTCCTCCACCACGATTTCTTCCCTGTCCTGCCCGTTGTTTTCGTTTGGACTGGTTGAGAGCAGACTTTCCACACGGTCAGCCCCAATGCTTTCCACATCCGAGTTGCCGTATTGCAGCAGGAGCCACGGCTGCTTGACCTGAATGGAAAACAGGCTGTCCCGTATCAAATCCACGCTGTCTTTTCCTTGACTTTCCGAGTTCGGCAGCACAATCTTTGTACCAAGGGTCAGGCTGGCATTGCTGATGTCTGCGGAAAATTCATTGATTTTCCCGATATAATCAGGGGCATAGGCGATAAAGGCAGCGGACAGCACGAACACCACCACGAAATTGACAACGGCATGGATGGCTTTTGTGGTTTCCCGTTTGATAAGCCCTGTGTAGGCAACGTAAAGCCCCACCACCAGAATGAGAATCAGCAGGAACCCGATATAAAATCCCTCCGAGGACAAGCCGCCTGTGGTAACGCCTGCAAGGGTCTGCATATTTTTCCCAATGGAATCCGCTGTAGAGGAAATGAAGTCCAGCGAGTAGGCTTCCTGAATCAGATACCCCGTAGCGTTGGAAAGGTACAGGCTGATTGTCCAGATAAAATTTGTGATGGCATACAGCCCGTACATCACCTGTTTTCCGATACCGTCCAGCCAGTTCCACGGGAGCCAGTCCCATCCGCTGTCCACATAAAAATCAAGCTGGTAGTTGTCCAGAGGATATTTGCTGTATTCGTTGGCAGCGTCCACCGTATCATCCACCAGTCCGGCAGCGTGGGCGGCTGTTCCGAAGACTGCAAGCAGCAGGAGGATGAGCAGGAGTGCCAGAAGCACCCTGCCAATCACTTTTCCTGCTATTTTCCAAGACAAGCCCTTTTTTGCTGAATAGGGAACAGGGAGCTGCTGCCCGTTGGAAGTTCTATGTATCACCATCATTCCACCTCTTTTCTCACGGGCGGTCTGGTATCAAAGGCATGGAACAGGTCTTCAAAGATAGGATGGAACTGTATCACTCCCACACGCCCGTACAAATCACTGATAAGGCACTGTCCGTTTTCCAAGTCACGGAGCCGTTTCTGGTTGTTTTCATCTTCGGAATCCACCCCGAAAAAGGCGAGGGTCTTCCTGATTTCGTTGATGTCCGTAGAACGGAACGCAAATTTCAAGCCCAGATTGTTTTTCAGCTTTTCATCCAGCAAATCGTCCGTGTTCTGGGTGACAAAGTAAACGCCTGCGTTCATGGCACGTCCGGCACGAACCAGCTTCATAGAGAGGGTCTTGCCCTGTGCCACCTGTAAGAAGCTCCATGCTTCATCCAAATCCACAATCTTAAACACGCTGCGGTCAGTATGGATGAAGTCGAGGGCAAAGGTGCTGATTACAATGAGCATTGCCACGGAAAGCAGCTCCATTGTGGTGTATTCTTCAAACGAGGTTTCCTTATCCGGCAGCACCAAATCCGCCACCTGAATGATGTTGAGCTGCTTTTCAAGGCTGATGGACTGTGTGACATCCCCATCCGAAAAGAGCAGGTGTGCAAAGTCATAGTCCGTAAAGGATTCGATATGGTCGGCTATGCTGGTGCTGATGGTGGTTCCCTCTGCCCGTAGTTCCTCAATCACTTTGAAAAGCCCTCGTTCCTCACTGTTTGTCACCGCACGGATGGCTTTCCGAAGAACCGGGAATTTCTCCCCGTCACGGCTGGAAATGCCTGTTAAAAAGGTCAGGATGTCGATTGCCAGTGATTCAGAATCCTTTGGGTTCTCCATAATCACATACGGGTCGAGTAAGCCCCTGTTCTGTTCCTCCGAAGTCAGGTTTACGATATTGATTTCATGGGCGATTTCCGGCAGGGTTTCTTTCCAGCGTCCCCGTTCCGCTTTCGGGTCAACAATGAGTGCCTGTGCCCCAAATAATACACAGTAGTAGACAATCATATTGTTGCTGAATGATTTTCCACCGCCGAGGGAGCCGACAAAAGCGGCAGCAAGGGCGTTGGTGACGGAGCCTTTTACCCCTTGACTGGCAAGGGCAGGCTTTAAGTACACGTTTCTTCCTGTATCAAGGCTGTACCCGATATAAATGCCCTCCGGTTCCCCTAACATCTGGGTTGCCCCGAAGCCAAGACCAGCAAGGAAGTCACTGGTGACATACTGGATATAATCGTTCAGATACCGTTTGCTGGCAGGGAGAAATTCCCCATGCAGCCCCAGCATATCCCCAAAGGGGCGAACCAGCTTCACGTTCAAATCGTCATAAAAATCTTTCACCTCATTGCAGCGGCGTTTCAGTTCTTCCAAGTCGGGAGCCGTCACACGCACCACATAGGACAGCTTATACATAGATTCCTTGCTCTGGTCTAAGGTGGATTCCAGCTCATTTACGCTGTCTAAAGCGTCCACCACGTTTGTACTGGTTTCACTGTCATTCTGCCATGCGTGGTTGTCCAAATCTTTCAGCTCTTTTTTCTTGTTCCGCACCGTGGAGAGGGCTTTCCGGTTTGTCACAATCTCCACATTCATAGAGGTATCAATGGGAAAAGTGAATTGCTGCTGCTGATAGTAAAAGATTTCCGAGGATGGGAAGTCCAGTTCCCCTACAATGCTGTTGATGGTAAAGTAGGCGGCATAAACTGTCCCGTCTTCCTGTTCGATTTTCAGATACCGCTGGTTTTCCTCTATCAGACAACGGGTAGGTTTGATGAGGTCATAGTATTTCACCAGCGTTTCCTCCTGAAACCGTTTCTTCGGAAGATAATACTCATAATCTTCGTAGGCGGTTCCGGTCTGCCCGTATAAATGCTCAATCAGATAGCCAAAATCGTCCTTGTTAAGCCGCCGGACTTTGAAGCGGCGTGAGATTTTACTCTCCAACAGTTTTTCCATCTTCTGAAACCGCCAGATTTCCTCATTGCTCATGGAAACAAAATCCCCCATGAGCTTGTGGTTGACTTCATGGAGGAAGTCGGAAACAGCGGTCTTTGCTTCCCTGCGAAACTGCTTCATGGTGACTTCCTGCTCATTGACAAGCAGCTTAAGGCCGATAAAAAAGCGGTAGTCCACCTGATTTTCCCCTATCATGGAAATGAGGGCTTCGGTCTGTGCGTCAATCTTTGCACAGGCAACGTCCTTTAGCTTGCCTGTTACTTCCTGTTTGGAGCGTTCCTGTGCCGCCCGTATGCTGGATTCGGTGCTGATTTGCAGGGCGTGAATCTTCCCGTCCCTGTTCTGGGCGATAAGCTGCCGGAACGAATCGTGTACCTGATATTTCTGTTCAGGGCTTAAAAAAGAATAGTTGTAGGGAAGCAGCTCATAGTAAGCGAAGCACTCCCCGTCATGGTTGAACACAAGGTTATTTTCGATATACTTAATCGGATATGCCATAAATATCACTCCTAACTGCCGTGATGGGCTGTGCCGGATATTCCTTTTCCAGCTTCACGGGCTTTCCTGCATACGTCAGTTTCGGGCGTACCAGATATGCCAGTACGGATTTCAGGAAGCCGTAAGGCTTCTTCCCGTCAAAGGTCTTCTGGCACATGAACCAAGTAAGGGCAAAGGGTACGCCGAAATATTTCAAAAATGCCCCGTCAATGAACGAAAGGGGAGGGAGGTTCCCCAAGAGCATAACCGCAAACACCGACACCACGAACCACGCCATCTGTGTGAACGTGATGGGGAATGGCAGCTTAAAATCATTGATGGAATAGAGTACCTTTTCCACCGACCAGATACTGGTATAGCTTCGTATTTTCTTCATGTTGTCCGTCCTTTCTAAAAGATGGGGGCAGCAAAAGCCGCCCCTGAATCAAAAAATCCGCCTGCATTTCCTGAAAGAGATACAGACGGGTCTACCGTATGATTTCATATACGCCGTGGTTCGTGACAACAAAGGTTCCCTCCAATTCCATGTCACGCCCATAGGCGGCATAGTCGATATAGTTTTGTAAGTGTGCCGGAAGTTCCCCAAGCTGTCCGGTTTCTTCCAGATAGTAGCGAGCCACATCCGCCATATCGTCACAGCCGGAATGGCAGATAATATCGTCTTCATGCTCACAGAGTTCTTCGATACTGCCAAAGTAGGATTGCAGCTCTGATAGTTCCTCCTGAATATATTCCGGTAAGTCCTCCACCATTTCACACAGGCGGTTGACTTCCTCAATGGGGGTATATTCGTCAATCGCAAAGGGCAGCTCATAATCATGGATGGCATATTCCTCATATTCATCATTCAAGCCGATACGTTCCGTGACTTCCTCAAAATCCACAGGCGGCGTGAACCATGCCCCTACCAGTTCGCCCTCATTGTATTTTCCTAAGTTGGCAATGTAAATCCGCATTTCTTCCAAGTTCCTTCACCTCCTTTTAGCGGTAATAAAAGATACCATTGTCCGTAAACAGGTAGTTTTCGCTGGTTTCCAGCTCCCGACCAATGGCAGCGTAGTCGATATGGTTCATTAAGTCTGGGTGTATTTCTCCGAATACCTGAATCTCCTGCACCAGATAATGGGCGAGGGATTCTCCGTCCTGCACCGGATAGCAGCGTATCTGGTCTTTGTGGTCGATAAATTCCGTAAAGCTGGAAAACCACCGCTTTTGTACCACATCCATTTCATAATAGAGAGGCGTTCCCTGCATTTCCTGTACCATCCGGCAAAGGGCGTTGATTTCCCAGAGCCTTGTGTTGCCCTCCAATGGAAACGGCAGCTCATAGTCTTCAATTTCGATTTCTTCCTCACTCTGAACCCCAAGACGTTCCCTGATTTCTTCAAAATCCACGGGGCAGGAAAACCATGCCCCCGGATATTCCTCAAAATCCTCATGGTAAAACCTTGTGGTGTTCAGGATGTAGATTTTCATTTCCTCAATCAGTATCACGTCCTTTCTCTGTCAGGTTGTTTGGGGAGTTACGCTCCCCAAGCCCCTAGTGGACTTCCGCCATGAAGCAATCAGAGCTTGCTCCATAACGGAAGTGTAATATGTTTTTTCCTATGCACCGATAATCTTATTAAACAGTTCCAGTAAGATGTCCTTTACACCGTCCGCATTGAAGACCAGACCAACCGCTACAAGGGACACTACTAAAAAGCCGATAAGTTTGGAAAATTCCCTCTTAAATCCGAGGTACAGTCCAATCACCACGATTGCCAGCAGCACAAGGGACTGGGCGTTGGATAAAAACCAGTTGTAAAGATTCTGTCCGAAATTCATAAAAGCTCCTTTCTTTCCTGTAAGAGTTCTTAGGTTCCAAAATTGCCACCGTTAAAGCACCACCTCCTTTGCAGCGGCGGCTTGCTGCTTCAGGATTTTTTCGTGCTTCTCCGTCAGCTTTGCATGGGTGATGATGTCATGGACAATCTGGGTGTGGTTCATCTTATCCAGACGGAGAGCCAGCTTTAACGTGGGGGCTACCTGATGGGAGAGCCAGTGCAGGGTGCGTTCAAAGGAATAGGGTTCCGGTTTCGTTGTCAGTTTCAGACTTCCCCTGTGTTCCCCCATAAACCACGCCCATTCCTCATTGATACGCCAGTCAGAACGGGGCTTCGTATCGTCCCTGTCCACGAACCGGATATAGCGGTTGATGATTTGAAAAGCTGTCCGTTCTGGATTGTCATGTTCTAACAGGTCACGGATGGCGTAAAAGGCACGCTCATTTTTCAGCCGGATTTCAAAGCGGTTCTTTACCTCTGCGTCCGCAATGGGAATATCATGCTTTTTGTACTGCTCATAGTCCTTTTCGTAAATGCAGAAGTACACCTCACTTTGGAGGGAACCGATATACAGGGTGTTCCCCATACATTCTTTTTCCTCACGCCGTACCAGTTCGCCGCTGCGGTAGCTTTTGAAGCTGCGGAAGACCGAGATACATTCCTCATTCCGGCACTTCTCTGTCAGATGGGGAATGTTCAGGATTCCCGTTTTGTCATTGATAGCGAGGTCAAGCCGCTTCATCACGCCGTCCTCCATGAGAACGTCCATGAAAAATTCATACCAGCTCCGTTCCTGTGCCAGCAGATAGCTTTCAAACTGGCGGCAGCCACGCCCTTTCAGTTCCAGCAGCACCCCTTTTTCCAGTTCCGGCGATACCAAAACGAAAATATCCCCAAGATAGTAATGCTCCGTGTAAGAGTAGAAGCCGTAGTCTTCATGGATAAAGTAAGGCAGCTTTAGCCGCAGCACGTCTTCCACGATATGCTTCACATCTGTAGTGGGAAAGCGAATCCGCACATAGTCAAAGAGCATTTCAAGGGGAGCGTCTGGGTTAAAGCGTTCCAGAGCTTCCGTGATGGCTTCCTGTAATGCTTCGGATGGGTGAGCCTTGCCCGTTTCAATATCGCTCAGGTACGGACGGGTGATTCCGGCAGCTAGGGCAAGTTTCTGTTGTGAGATACCGTAACTTTCCCGTTTCTCTTTGATGTTCCGTACCCATGTTTCTTCATTCAGTGAAAATCCCTCCTGTCTAAAAAAGCGTATGTCAACTTTCAGAGCCTTGTTGACATACGCCGGATATGGGGAAATCCCTTGTGTACCGTGGGATTCTGCCCTGTTGTTTGGTTATTGCCTGTCGATTTGTACCCCTCTGTTAGATACGAGGGGTTCATGCTGGCGTGCCTTGCGGCACACCAGCCACAGCAGGTCAGTCCGTTTCTGCGGCTTTCGCTTCGCACGCCGCCTGCACTCCCTGCCTGCTGTCTATGAGCTTTTTTATTTCTTTGAGGAAATCGTGTCCTTTTGGCACAAGGGGCGTGTAAAACTCTGAGATAACACTGGTTCCCACATCCACATAGCCACGCCCTTTTATCTGCTTTAGGAAGAAATCCTTTGTGGTTTCCCCGAACATCATTCCATAGCCCATTTCCGACATCCGCCCCAGAGCCACACGGAAATTGAACTGGTCACGGATTCCGTCCCCCAGATACTTTGCGTCCGGACGCTGGCAGGCGAGAATCAGGAAGAAGCCAGCCTGCCGCCCAAGCATAACGATTTGTTTTAATTTGTTGAGGACAGCGGCATTTTCTTTTGTGCCGAGCATTTCCATAAATGCCACATATTCATCAAAGATAAGGAAATTTGCCGGAAGCCCCAAGTAAGCGTAGTTTTCCCCTGTCCGGTAATTCTCCATGAGCTTCATGTCTTCGCTGCGTTTCATCATTTCTTCATAGAAACGGTCAATGCAGGCGAGCATATCTTCCTTTTTGTAGTACACATCCGGCATAACCGCCTGTAAATCTGCAAGGTCGGCGTTCTTCGGGTCTAATACGAACAGGACGGCGTTGGTGCGGAGCAGGGCTTCAATGAGGGTCAGGATAAAGTAGGTCTTTCCGCCGCCGGTTCCTCCGGCAATGAGCATATGGGGGAGCTTGTCATACTCCCACCAGACATTTTCCATAAGCCGGAGCCTGCCGTCCTTTGCCTGTACATCCTCAATGGAAATACGGTTGGCAATGGTATCATAAAGCAGGGTGTACTCCACATAGGAATCCTTTAATTCCTTATCCGTCAGCTCACAGTACAAGCCGCTTTCCAGCTTTTTCTCCAAGTGTAAGAGCTGCTCCTGATATTTCCCCAAGGTGATTTCCACACGGATATGGAGCAAGCCCTGTTTCATCCGGTAGTAGATTTTGGGAAAATAAGTGATGGTTTCTTTGGAACGGCTGGAAGACAAGTCCTTGAAAAAAGCGTCTTCCTTTCTCTGCTCCGATTCATACCACTTGTTTTCCAACACCATCCTTGCCAGCTTTTGGCGGTGGATGAGCTGCTTTACTTCGTCCCTGCGGTATCGCCAGAACAGAAGAACTGCTGTAAGACACACCAGCCCTGCCACGCCCATGCTGAATAACAGGTAAGGGATATTTATGTCCTGTGCTATCTGGGAAAGGGACACTTCCTGCCAGTTGGTTCCGGCAATCTGCCGGATATGAAACAGCAGGACAACCAGCAGGAAGACAGGGAACAGGGCGGCAAGGGCAGTATGGAACACAAGGTCTTTATCCGTGGGGCGGATACGTTTTCCACGGGGGAAAAGCTGTTTCATGGGAACAATCCTCCTTTCCGTGATTAAAAATAGCCCATATAAAGCAGCGAATATCCTTTCTTGTTGTCTTCCATATGGGCTTGAAATAAAAAAGTATAGCCGGACAACTCCCTGCACAGACATTCCGGCATATAAACTGCCAGATTTTCCGGCGGCTGATAATCTTCTAGGGCTTCGATAAGAAGCTGACCTGCCATCCAGCAGTATTCCGGCAGAGAAACCAGCCGGAAGTCCTGTTCGTATTCTTCATATCCAGTAATTGCGTCCATACTTATTTTTCTGTTGGCGGTTCTTTCTTTGGTGATTGCGGATTCATGGCAGCACCTTTTTTCAGAACAATATCATCAGCCTTGATGTACCAGTCCACCTCTGCTCCCTGAAAGGTAGCCGTTGCCACGGTATCTGCCACAGGATGGATAATTTCCACCTCTGCGTTGTAATCGAACTCCTTTAATGGCACGCTGGCAGGGATAGAAACCTGAATCATACGCCCCTGTCCTCTGGATTTTAAGTCATAGGTACGCTCCTTGATTTCTTCTGATACCGAGCCGTCTTCATTCTGGAGGTGAACCTCACGGCGGAGGGCAGAAAATTTCAATGCCCCGAATGTTGCTTCCTTGTCAATCACGATTCCGTTTGCTAATCTCATAGTCTGATGTCCTCCTTTTCCTTACGCTTTTATCATATCATCAGCGTGTAAAATGTAGTTGGTAAAGCCCCTTGTGCCGATTTTATAGCCCTCTGCGGTGATACGGGGATTGACGAGCTTCACACGTTCCTCAAAGTTAAAATGTTTCTCTCCGGCTTCGGCAGGGAGGATAACCACAATATCATCCGCCCTCTGTACGTCTGAATAAAGGTTGAAGCTGCGAGAGAGTACCGCCATGCGTCCGTTGATTCTTCTCTGTTCTGTTTTGTCTTCTCCGGCAAACTCCAAGTTGCCGAATGTTTTTTCCATGTTGGGGATAACGAATTTTAATTCCATATAGATGTACCTGTCCTTTCTGAATGTTGTGTTTGATGGTTGGTTTCGGGTTCCGGTCTGGAAGCCGGAGGGGAACGCTCCGGCGGTGGTGATTTCTTCGTGGTATCACATCCTTTCTGGCTTTAGAGTAAAAAAATAGACGCTCATTTCTGAACGTCTGAATTGATACACTGGAAAGGCGGAATATCTGCTTTACCCTCTATATTTTTGTATATGTTGTACTTACAAGGTCGCCCCAGAGCAGAAAGCCCGCACAACTTACGACAATATTCTCCGCGTGGTCAAAGATCCGGAAGTATGCGATCCGATCCGTTTTCTGCGCGAGCGGGAGATTGTACATTTTCAGCGGTTTGGTGAAGCTTTAAGAAATGTACAGGATCACCTGAGCAGTCGTAATTTCTATACGTTTAACCCAGAGTTTGATAAAGTGAAAGCGAAGGGATAAAACAAAAACCTCCGTAAACAATGTCAAATTCATTGTTTACGGAGGTTTTCAAACCAGCACCGAGTGAGGATAAATCCGAACCCTCAACCTCCGCCAGTGTGATGGTCTTAGAACTGTTCTTACAGTTAAAAGTAAGGAATTATCTTGTCCTCATAAAGATACACCGCATTTACAAAACTGTCAATCAGTCTTTGCCGCTGTTCCCGCTTTGTCACATCAAATTTACGGAAGCGGTAAATGAAAAATGCTATCTGTTCTCTTGTAAGCAGGGGCTTGTGCATTTCCTCCTGCAAAATGCTGACTTCAAGCTGCCTTTTGGTTTCCTCCAACTCGTCCAGTCTTTGCTTGGTGGACGGAGTAAAAATCCCTGCTTGAATGGAGTTGAGAATATTGTTAATACCTTTTTCCGTTTCTGCAAGCTACTTTTTCAAAAGAGGCAGATCGGTGCTTTCTTTCTTCTGCAACTCCATCAGCGTATCAATCAGTCGTTCCATGACTTCATCATTCATAATTGCTTTCATACAGTAATTGAGCGTACATATAAATTAGAGGAGACCGAGGCAGTGATGCAGAAACAGATCCGGGTGGCAAACCATCGGATCGCAGATTTGGAAAAGCAGATGGAGGGATAAGGTATGCAGATTAAAGATTATGTAAAGCCGGAATTACTTGTGGTAGCAGTAGTGCTGTACTTTATTGGGATGTGGCTGAAGCAGAGTGAGACAGTGAAAGACAAATACATCCCACTCATTAATGGGCTGATTGGCGTTGCGATTTGTGCCATCTATGTGTTCGCCACCTGTGCCTGCGGCAGTGGTCAGGATATCGCGCTGGCAGTTTTCACGGCACTTACACAGGGCGTCCTTGTGGCGGGATTGTCTACGTATGTAAACCAGATTTTTAAGCAGTCAGGAAAAGAAGAGTAGAAGGAGGCGATCCGACTATCTCCCGCGGCAGTTCGGGGCGTGGCTGCCGTTGCGGCATCGCAACAATAGGGGAAAATCGACGAAAGCCGATAGTAGGAATAAAAACCCCCAAGGAGTCGCGATCCTTGGGGGTTTTGTCGTTGCCTGTGATGGACAACTACTATCTCTTAGCCTATCGGCATTATAGCATATGCGGAAATTCTTTGCAAGATACCCCCGGAAAACAAAATGTCATATTTTTCATATCATAAAGAAAAGAGGACAAATCTATGAGAGATATCACATTATGCCATCCGCGTCTCCAGGCGCTGACTGCGCAGCTCGTTGATAAGTGTGTCGGTGCAGGTTTGCCGATTAAAATCGGGGAATCTTTCCGGAGCGTCGCCGAACAGGACGCTTTGTATGCACAAGGGCGGACTCGGCCGGGCAGTATTGTCACGAATGCTAGGGGCAGCAGCTATAGCAGCCAGCACCAATGGGGCATTGCAGCGGATTTCTACCGGGCAGATGGAAAAGGCGCCTATAATGAGTCTGGAGATTATTTTAAGAAAGTCGGAGAGCTTGCCAAAAATCTGGGGCTTGGATGGGGCGGCGATTGGAAAAGCATCGTAGACAAGCCACACGTATATTTGCCGGATTGGGGCAGCGGTACTGGGATTTTGAAACAGAAATATGGGACATTTGAGGCGTTTAAAAAGACCTGGGCGGCGGAGAACAGCAGGGTACCAGAACAGTCAAAAACGGTGATCACCGATCTTAAAGAAATTAAGAGCGGCATACGCGGGTTGAGAGTCACTGCGTCCTCACTTATCATACGAACAACTCCAAAAGGTACAGACACAGGCAAGCGCTACACCAAGGATCAGCGTGTGCAGCCAATTAATAAATGCTTTGCCGACGGCGATCCGTGGATCCAGACTGCGGACGGCTGGGTGTCTGGCAAGTATCTTACTGGCTGGGTGTGCCAGGACGGGCGCTGGTGGTATCTGCTGAGTGGGTACACTTACCGGCACGATGCAGTCTGCCAGATTGACGGGCAGGCGTATGCGTTTGATTCGGATGGCTGGATGATTACCGCAGATCGGATAGCAGAGGACGGACATATACGATAAAATATGATGAAAAACACAATATAAGCGTATAATAAGGGGCTGTCATTCCTTGAAAATAAAGGAAAAACAGCCCTTTTTTCGTGTGATATTTCCCCGGAAAAAGGGGGTCTTTATACTGAAATATGCTTTCGTGGTAGATGCTCCAAAAACACCGGAAACCCTTGTAAATAAAGGAAAAATCCAGCATTTACAAGGGTTTCTGCATCCATCAAAAAAAGCAGATAACGGGAATCGAACCCGCCTTTCCAGCTTGGGAAGCTAGCGTTCTACCGATGAACCATATCTGCAAATATATATTAAGTATACTGTTTTTTCTGAAAAAGTCAAGAAATTTATCTTGCCAAAAAGGGAGGAAAGTTACTGTACACGGGTAGGCACTTTTGGGATCGAAAGAGACAAATATATTCAAAACGCCCACAAAATGCCCTCTTAACACAATTTATATTTCAAAAACTCGCAGAAGGTGTTATAATAATTCCGTATGGATTAGGGCGCGGTTTTCAGGCACCCTTTTTCCGTCATAGGAAAGTGTTAAGGCACATTTTTTATTTTGTATATAAAATAGAGATTTTCTGTATCGGTATGGCGGATAAACAGAAAATAACGGAGGAAACTATGGATATAATCATTATCGGATGCGGCAAGGTTGGTACGACGCTGGCGGAGCAGCTTGTCCGGGAGGATTACAATGTGGTGATGATCGATACGTCTGCGGAGCGAATGCAGCGGGTGTCAGATGATATCGATGCGATCAAGCTGGTGGGAAATGGTGCCAGCATTTCCATGCAGATCGAGGCAGGTGTGCAGACGGCGGACATGCTGATTGCCGTGACAGGGTCGGATGAGATGAACCTTCTCTGCTGCCTGATTGCGAGAAAAGTGGGGCATTGCCACACGATTGCGCGTGTGCGGAATCCGATTTACAGCAACGAGCTTACCTTTATCAAGCAGCAGCTGGGAATTTCCATGATTATCAACCCGGAATATGCGGCGGCGACGGAGATTTCGAGAATTCTGCGCTTCCCGTCAGCGATCAAGATCGATCCATTTGCCAAGGGAAAGGTAGAGCTTCTGAAATTTAAGGTAAAACCGGAGTTTAAGCTGGACGGGCTTTCGGTCATGGATATTGACAGCCAATTCCGCTGCGATGTCCTGATCGGCGGTGTTGAGCGCGGCGATGAGGTGGCGATCCCGGATGGTAAATTTGTGATTAAAAACGGGGATATGGTGTCGATTATCGCCTCCCCGGCAAATTCGGCAGAATTTTTCCGCAAGATCGGCATCCAGACAAACCAGGTCAGAAATACGATGATTGTCGGAGGCGGTACGATTGCTTATTATCTGGCGAAACTTTTGGCGGCGATGAAGATCCGGGTTAAAATTGTGGAGAAAGATAAAGCGCGCTGCGAGGTTCTGACAGAGCTTCTGGACGATGCGTTGATCCTCAACGGCGACGGAACGGATCGGCAGCTTCTTCTGGAAGAGGGGCTGATGACGGCGGAGGCATTTGTCACCCTGACGAATATGGATGAGGAAAATGTTTTCCTTGCGCTGTATGCCAAGGAAAATTCCAGCGCGAAGCTGGTGACGAAGGTTAACCGGATCGCCTTTGACGAGCTGATCAGCAAGCTGGACCTGGGAAGTCTGATTTATCCGAAATACATCACGGCGGACTACATTTTACAGTATGTGCGCGCGATGCAGAATACGATCGGCAGCAATGTGGAGACGTTGTACCATATTCTCGACGGTCGGGCGGAGGCGCTGGAGTTTGTGATCCGCGAGGAGTCGGAAGTGACGGGCATTCCGCTGATGAATTTGAATCTCAAGAGCAACCTGCTGATCGGATGCATCAACCGCGGCGGCAATATCAAGATCGCGCGTGGACAGGACTGCATCCAGCAGGGCGATACAGTGATTGTCCTGACGAGCCAGAAAGGTCTGCGGGATATCCGTGACATCCTGAGAAAGTAGGCGGCATAGATGAATTATTCGATTGTATTTTATATCATAGGCTGGATCCTGAATTTTGAGGCGGCTTTTATGGCGCTTCCGACGGCAGTGGCACTGATTTACCGTGAGTCGGAGGTATGGTGCTTTCTGGCAACGATGGCAGTATGCCTGATGGTTGGTATGATTCTGGTACGCCGGAAACCGAAAAATCAGATCTTTTATGTGGCGGAGAGCTTTGTGGCGGTTTCTCTAAGCTGGGTTTTACTCAGTGTGATGGGAGCGGTGCCGTTTGTATTAAGCGGCTATATTCCGAATCCGATCGACGCCTTGTTTGAGACGGTATCGGGCTTTACGACGACCGGTGCAAGTATTCTGAGCAGTGTGGAGCAGCTGCCGAAATGCTTATTATTCTGGCGGAGTTTTACGCACTGGATTGGCGGTATGGGCGTTCTGGTATTCCTTCTGAGTGTCCTGCCAATGGTGGGCGGTTCCCATATGAATTTGATGAAGGCGGAGAGCCCAGGACCGATCGTGAGTCGTCTCGTTCCGAAGGTCCAGATGACGGCGAAGCTGTTATACCAGATTTACCTGGGGATGACGATCCTCGAGGCTGTGATTCTGATTCTTGGGAAAATGCCGATTTTCGACGCGATCACGATTACGGTCGGAACAGCAGGTACGGGTGGTTTTGCAATCCGGAATGATAGCCTGGCGAGCTACACGGCATTTCAGAAAAATGTCGTGACGGTGTTTATGATTCTGTTCGGAGTGAATTTTAACTTTTACTTCTTCCTGCTGATGCGAAAAATAGGACAGGCCTTTAAAATGCAGGAGGTGCGGGCATATTTTCTAATCATTGCATCGGCGGTTGGCATCATTACAGTCAATACGGTATCACTCTGCGGCAATGCACTGCAGGCATTCCAGGATGCAGCATTCCAGGTCGGTTCGGTTATCACGACGACCGGTTACGCCACGGTGGATTTTGATAAATGGCCGCAGCTTTCAAGAACGATTATGGTACTTTTGATGTTTATCGGCGCCTGCGCGGGCAGTACAGGCGGCGGTATCAAGGTGTCGCGCGTCTTGATTCTGCTTAAATCGGTAAAAAAGGAACTGAAGCAGTACCTGCATCCGAGTGTAGTGGAGAAGATCAAAATGGATGGAAAGATCGTAGAGCATGAGGTTGTGCGCTCGACGAATGTGTTTATGGTTGCGTATGTGCTCATTTTTGCGGTATCTGTTCTATTGATTTCTCTGGATGAATACGATCTGGTGACGAATTTTACGGCGGTTACGGCTACGTTTAATAATATCGGACCGGGTCTGGCACTGGTCGGACCGACCGGAAACTTTGGGTTTTTCAGTAATTTCTCAAAACTGGTTTTAATCTTTGATATGCTGGCAGGACGTCTGGAGATATTTCCGCTACTTCTGCTGTTTTCAAGGGAAACCTGGAAACGGTTCTAGGGGAGGAGAATACGGATGGATATACTGTTCTTTTTAACGGGGTGTCTGGGACTGGCAGAGACAATTGATTTGTTCTGCGGCAAAGATTTCCTGATTTTTATATCGGATTCGATCGATCCGAAGAAATATAACCTGAAAAAGGTGTATGCAGTTGAAAAATGGCTGTTTGCGATTGATACGCTGTCGCTGTTTGGCATGGCGTTTCATCTGGGCGGCGGTACGGGCGATCTGGTGCTGGCGGCGGTTGTGCTGGTGACACTGTTCGCACATGTGTATGTGTTTAAGAGCCGGAACTTCCGGGTGTAAGTAGATAAAAGTGGGCGTGATGTGTTTGGCATGCGCCCATTTTTGCTGCCATGATGCAGAGAAAATGGCTGGTGGCTTGTTTTGGGACAGATGCTTGAAACGGCTGACAGTGTGGCTTCCGGGGAAGTGGGACACACTTTGCGTTGACAGGCATATGATATAGTATCAATGAAAAATGAAAAGGAGATTATCATATGTGTTGGTCTTGGGGTAATGGTTGTGGACACTGCGGAGGATGCGGCGGCTGTGGAAATAATGGATGGGGCTGGAATAGCTGTGGAAATAACGGAAGAAATTCCTATCGGAGAGGTTTCAACGATGGTTATGCAATCGGCTATCGGGATGGCTATGATGCCGGAAGAGACAGCCAGTCTGGCTGCGGCTGCGGCAATAATGGCGGCTGTGGCTGCGGAAACTAGAGAGGGCGATTCAATTTGCACGAGGTGTGAACTGAGGGAAAGAAAGCCGGGCGGTGAGAGCTGCCCGGCTTTCTTCCCTTCAGTTATTAAGAACTCTAAGAATACGCTAAAAATCGGGGCAACAGGATTTGAACCTGCGACCTCTCGGCCCCCAGCCGAGCGCGCTACCAAGCTACGCCATACCCCGAAAATAAATCATAGCTGTACTTTGCCAAATGTTCAGCTGACATATACCGCCATTTGTTGAAATATTATATGCATGATACCAGGGTCAAAAGGTCAGAAGTTCGACGCAAGCTTGCTTGCAGGAGAATTTTTGACCTTGGGACCCGCCAAAAACATGAGTAAGTAGCCATTTTTCAAAGAAAAATGAGCGAATTGCGAATGTTTTTGAGAATTGCGGGAGCACGCAGTGCAGAGCAATTCGGTATCAGAGGGGTCAAAAGCTTTTGCCCCCAACATCATATGCATATCATTATATCAAAATTACATCAAAAATCAACTATGACTTCTAAATTTTCGCTGCCGGATGTTTGTTTTTTGATGTAATTTTGATGGTTGAGTGGAATTTTACGAATCAATGGAATGGATCAACAGAATGAAAATTTTCCCAATATTGACTCCAAATTTGAAAAATGGTATGATGAAAACGTGGATAATTAAAAGAAAAGGTCATAGCAGAGTCTTCGGCTGTGACCTTTTGTAGTAACCAACCCCAAGGAGAACATCATGATAAGTTTTGACCTCGACATGACCCTCTTAGACCACCGGACGGATCAGATCACACCGAGTGCGCTGGAGGCGATTGAAAAGCTGCGCCCGAAGCACAGGATTGTGCTGGCAACGGGGCGCGATATGGATAATTATTACAGTACATCGTACCGGGACATCGTCCGTCCGGATGCGATTGTACATATGAACGGGACGAAGATCACAGTGGGAGATAAGCTGCTGTTTGAGCACATCTTTGATCCGAAACTCCTGCGCCGGGTGCTGAGTTTCTGCGATGAAAAGGGATTCGGAATCGGCATGACGGTGGGGGATGAAGATTACTATATCCATCCAGAGATCATTGCGGCTAATGATATCCGCTTCTGGGGAAGCTGCGGGCGGCAGTTCCAGGATCCGTGGAAGATGCTCACGATGCCGGTCCGGACACTGGCGTTTGTCGGCAGCCGTGAACAGGTGAAGGAGATGGAACGGGAATTTCCGACCCTGAAATTGCCGATGTTTGCGAGCGGACATGGCGCGGATGTGGTCGAGAAAGGCAATTCCAAGGCGGACGGACTCCGCAGGCTGGCGGTGTATTTTGGAGAAAAAGAAGATCTCTCCGATACAGTGGCATTTGGCGACAGCATGAATGATATTGAGGTTGTGCAGGAAGCCGGCATCGGCGTGGCGATGGGAAATGCAGTGGATGCGCTTAAAAAAGTAGCCGATTACGTGACGGCACCGATCGGGGAAGATGGAATTTATAAAGCGTGCGAACACCTTCATTTATTTTAAAGAAGTTATTTTCCTATTTTACCTGTTCCCATTTTCCTATATAAATGATATAATAGCTACCAAACGGTTATTGTCCACAGGTGAGTTTCTTTGAGTAGAAATTCCATGCAGTACAATAACAAGAAATGACTTAAAAGGCGCGTGCCTGCAAGCTTTGACTAAAAGGATGAACTGCGGCTGCAGAAATCGGCAGTGCGGCAGGGAACCGGACACGCACCGGGAAAAAAGAGAGGATGTAACAGATGGAACATTTAATTACTCCGGCTGGTTATAAACCGGTATTGGATTTGAGAGAAACACAGGTTGCTATCAAGGAAATCAAGGACTTTTTTCAGAGAGAACTGGCAAAACAGCTCAATCTGACCCGTGTGTCCGCACCGCTTTTTGTACTGCCGGAATCTGGTCTGAACGATAACTTAAACGGCGTAGAGCGCCCGGTGTCCTTTGGAATTCTGGAGCAGAAAGATCGGAAGGCTGAGATTGTACATTCTCTCGCCAAATGGAAACGTCAGGCATTAAAAGAGTACGGATTTCAGGAAGGTGAAGGCCTTTACACCGACATGAGCGCGATCCGTCGTGATGAGGATACAGACAACATCCATTCCATTTATGTGGATCAGTGGGACTGGGAGAAGATCATCAGTAAAAAAGATCGTACCCGTGAGACACTGGAATCCATTGTCCGTTCGGTTTACAAGGCACTGAAAGTGACCGAGGACTATATGGCATATGAGTATGAGTACATTGGACGTTATCTTCCGGAAAATATCACATTTGTGACGACCCAGGAGCTGGAAGATATGTATCCGGATTGCACACCGAAGGAGCGCGAGTACAAGATTGCGAAGTTGCATGGTGCGGTATTTATTGAGCAGATTGGTGACAAGATGAAATCCGGTGAGAAGCACGATGGTCGTGCTCCGGACTATGATGACTGGAAATTAAACGGCGATATTCTGGTATATTATCCAGTTCTGGATATCGGACTGGAGCTTTCTTCCATGGGTATCCGTGTTGATGAGGATTCCCTGAAAGAGCAGCTGGTAAAGGCGGGATGTGAGGAACGCGCGGAGCTGCCATTCCAGAAAGCAGTTCTGGAGGGAGAGCTTCCGTATACAGTCGGCGGCGGTATCGGTCAGTCCCGTATCTGTATGTTCTTCCTGCGGAAAGCACATATCGGAGAGGTGCAGGCGTCGATCTGGCCGGACGGTGTGCGCGCAGAGGCAGAGGCTCACAACATTCATCTGCTGTAAAAATAAAATTGATGAAAAGCTGCCCGGGAAAGTGATTTTCTGCGGCAGTTTTTTGTGTAATAAGAAATTCATTAGAATTCCCTATTACACAAAAAGGCACATTCTTTTTATGTAATGGGAAGCCCATAGAATGAGAGGATAGGATATTTATATGGCGGATCATATCTATGATTTAATTATTATCGGTGCGGGACCGGCGGGATATACGGCAGCGCTGCGTGCGGCAGCGATGGGGATGGATGCAGTCCTGATCGAGAAAAAAGCGCTGGGCGGCTCATGCGTCAATACCGGCTGTATTCCTGCCAAGGCGCTTCTGCAGGCGACGGCGGTCTACCGGGATATGCTGAAAGCATTCCGGTTTGGCATCGTGGCGGAGAAGGTCAGCTTTGACTGGCGGCAGATGCAGATTTATAAAAATGAGTCCGTGGAATCATTCCGCTCAATGATTCAGGGAATGTTAGAAAAAGCGGAGGTGGAGATGATTCACGGCGATGCGCGCCTGCATGCGGATAATGTGGTGCGTGTGACGACCTCCAAAGGCGCATTGACGCTGAAAGGAAAAAATGTGATTCTGGCAACCGGTTCCAGCCCTGTGATTCCGGATATCCCGGGAATTGATCTGCCGCAGGTTATGACAAGCCGTGATATTCTGCGGATGGATGACTGGAATTTTGACTGTCTGACGGTCATCGGCGGCGGTGTCATCGGTGTGGAGATCGCGACGATCTTCGCGGCGCTCGGTTCCCGCGTGACGCTTTTGGAGCAGGCAAACCGTCTGCTGGAGTCGATGGATCCGATGATTTCCGAGCAGATGGAAGCAAATCTGCGTTCTAAGGGTATTGAAGTCCACTGCAATGTACAGGTCATGGAGATCAAGGATCGCGGCAACGATACGGTGTCGGTCAATTACCGCTGTGAGCGCGGCTGGAAGGAAAGCCCGGCAGACCGCGTGCTGGTGGCAGTCGGCAGACGCCCGAATATGTCGAAGGTTCTGGCGGACGATTGTCAGGTACAGCTGGAAAATGGGCGTCCGCTCATCAAGGGAACCTACCGCACGACGCAGGAAAATGTCTATGCGATCGGCGATACCGTGGCGCGGAAACGTCTTGCCCATGTGGCAGCGTCCCATGCGGCTTATCTGGTCGAAAACCTGGCGGGACGCGGACACCGGATGCAGCTTTCGGTCGTGCCGAACGGTATGTATGTCGTGCTTCCGGTTGTGCCGACCTGTATTTATACGGAGCCGGAGATTGCGGCGGTTGGATTTACGGAAAATGACGCCCGCCTTTATAATATGAAGATCAAGTGCGGTGTGGCATATATGACGGAAAATGGAAAAGCGCTTCTGGCGAGAAACAGCCGCGGTTTTGTGCGCCTGATTTTTGAGGCGTATACCAACACGCTGATCGGGGCGCAGATCATGTGTGCGCGTGCGACGGACATGATTGGAGAGATGGCAACGGCGATCGCCAACGGTCTTACGGCATATCAGCTCTCGACGGCGATGCGCGCGCATCCGACGTACAGTGAGGCGATCACGGAGGCGATCGAAGATGCGTTGAAAAATGGATAATAGAGAAACAATAGGAGGCAGAAAAATGGGACGTGAGGTTCGGGAGAGAATTGAACAGCTTCGCGAGAAGATGGCGGAGCGTGGAATGGACGCATATCTGATTCCGACATCGGATTTCCATGGCTCGGAATATGTGAGCGAGTATTTCAAATGCCGGAAATATATGACAGGCTTTACCGGCTCGGCGGGAACAGCGATCATCACGATGGAGGACGCAGGGCTCTGGACGGATGGCAGATATTTTGTGCAGGCGGCAGCAGAGCTTTCCGGCAGCGGGGTGAAACTTTATCGCTCCGGTCAGGAGGGCGTGCCGACAACGCTGGAATTTTTGAAAAAACATATGCCGGAACAGGGTGTTCTGGGCTTTGACGGCAGAGTGGTCGATACGGCAGAGGGCGAGCACATCGCGAAAGCACTGTCTGGGAAAAAGGTACGCATTTCGGAGGGAGAGGATCTGATTGGGAGTATCTGGGATGACCGCCCGGCGCTTCCGATGAACCCGGTCTGGATTCTGGAAGAGAAGTATGCGGGAAAACCGGCGGCGGAGAAGATTGCAGATCTGCGCGGGGAGATGAAAAAGTGTCAGGCGACGGTGCATCTGCTGACGAGTCTTGATGATATTGCGTGGCTTTTAAATATCCGGGGCGATGACATTGTACATACGCCGGTTGTATTGTCCTACTTGATTGTGACAAAACAGGAATTATTCTTCTTTATTCATGAGAAGACGCTGAACGAGGAAGTACGTGCCTATCTGCATGGACTGGGCGTTCGGATCATGCCATATGAGGCGGTATACCAGATTGCATCCGCATTCCGCTATGAGCGTGTATTATTGGAAAAGTCGAAGATCAATTACCGTCTGTTCCGGTGCCTGGATGCGAGTGTGAAAGTGATCGAGGCGATGAACCCGACGGCAGCGGCAAAAGCAGTCAAAAATCCAGTGGAACAGGAAAATATGCGCCGCGTGCATGTGCAGGATGGTCTGGTATTGACCCGTTTCCTGCGCTGGATGAAGGAACATGCAGGTGAAAAAGGACTGGATGAGTGGACCGCCGGGGAATATCTGGATAAGCTGCGCCTGGAACAAAAAAACTGCCTGGATATGAGCTTTACGACGATCTCTGCGTGGGGACCGAACGCGGCGATGTGCCACTATACGGCGTCTGAGACAGAGAAGAGCAGTGTGCCGAATAAGGGGCTGTATCTGGTCGATTCCGGCGGACAGTATTATGAGGGAACGACGGATGTGACGCGTACCATCGCGGTCGGACCGATCACGCAGGAAGAAAAACGCTGCTGTACGCTGGTGGCGTGCTCGATGCTGCGTCTGCTGGATGCGAAGTTTATGTATGGCTGCCGCGGTATCAACCTGGACTATATTGCGCGCGAACTCCTGTGGAGAAACGGCCTGGATTTCAACCATGGAACAGGGCATGGTGTCGGCTATCTGGGCTGTGTGCATGAGCGCCCGAATTCCATCCGATGGAGGCTGCTCACATCGCCCGCTGAAAATGCGGTTCTGGAGGAAGGCATGGTTACCTCTGATGAGCCGGGTCTTTATCTGGAAGGAAAATTTGGCATCCGGACGGAGAATCTGATGCTCTGTGTGAAAGATGTGAAGAATGAATTTGGTCAGTTCATGAAATTTGAAAATCTGACCTGGGTTCCGATTGATCTGGACACGATCGATGTATCGCTGATGGAAGGGCGTGACCGCGAGCTTTTGAACGCGTACCACAAGGGCGTGTTTAAGAAGCTGTCTCCGTATATGACGGAGGAAGAGAAAGCATGGCTGACAGAGGCGACGCGAGCGATTTAGAGGAGGAGAACAAGGAAGATACGGCAGTAAAACATTAAAAAGCGGTTAAAAACCGGCATAGATAAAAGATGCCGGATATAAACTGTAAATGACCATGTAAAATAAATGTGAGGCTGCGTGTATGCGCTATCATTTGTTCGACCGTGTTCGAATCTGTGAGACAACTGGAATGCAGGACGGCTATCTGAGGATCGATGTGGTAAACCGTGAAAACAATTTCCCGATTGAGGGAGCAGAGGTTTCGGTCAGTTATGGCGATTCCGGACAGACGCAGGAAGTGCTTAGAACCAATTTATCCGGGCAGACAGAGGAGATTGCGGTAGCAGCGCCTCCTGTGTCGCTTTCACTGGAAGAACAGAACCGGGAAAAGCCGTATGCGGATTATACGGTGGAAGTGAGGGCAGAGGGCTATGAGTCGGTGAAGGTAAAGGGAACGGAGGTGCTGGCGGGCGTGCTGGCAGTCCAGCCGATCCGGATGATTCCGCTTCCAGCTCAGACCGGAGCGGAGGAGAATATCCAGATTCCGGACCATACCTTATATGGTTCCTATCCGCCCAAGATTGCCGAGGATGAGGTAAAACCAGTGCAGGAGAGCGGAGAGATCGTGCTGAGCCGCGTGGTGGTGCCGCAGACGATCGTCGTGCATGACGGTGCACCGACGAATGCGTCCGCAAAAGATTACTATGTGGCATACCGGGATTATATCAAGAACGTGGCATCGAGCGAGATTTATGCGACCTGGCCGCGCAGCACGATCGTCGCTAATGTGCTGGCGATCATGTCGTTTACGTTGAACCGGGTGTATACGGAGTGGTATCGGAACCAGGGCTACGATTTTACGATTACATCCTCAACGGCATTCGATCACAAATGGATTTACGGGCGCGATATTTTTGAGCCGATCTCAGAGGTGGTGGATGACATTTTTGACAACTATCTGTCCCGCCCCGGTGTGCGGCAGCCGATTCTGACACAGTACTGCGACGGGCGGCGGGTGTCCTGCCCGGGCTGGATGACCCAGTGGGGGTCGTGCAGTCTGGGAGAACAGGGATACAGCGCGATTGAGATATTGCGGCGTTTCTATGGAAATAGTATTTACATCAACACTGCGGAACAGATATCAGGAATCCCGATCTCCTATCCGGGGGAACCGCTTAAGGTGGGTTCCAGCGGCGATAAGGTGCGGCAGCTGCAGCAGCAGCTTGACGCGGTGGCGACTGTGTATACAGCGATCCCGCGGGTCACACCGGACGGGATCTACGGTTCGGGGACGGAGGCATCCGTGCGGGCATTCCAGTCGGTGTTTGGACTTCCGCAGACGGGTGTGGTGGATTTTGCCACCTGGTACAAAATTTCTCATATCTATGTGGGAATTTCACGGATTGCGGAGCTGAATTGAGTTGGAAATGGGATTTGCAGGAGAAGAATAACGAAAAGACATATGAATGCCTATAGGTGAAATATCTGTGAGCAGGATGCATACAGGAAACAGAGACAAAGAACATAAGAGGGGGTGGATTGGATGAAAGATACCAGACGGGAAGAGGGAGTCAGACAAACCGGGGGGACTGGCCGGGCAAATGCGATCACAGAGGGAGTGATCTGGAAACAGCTTCTGCTATTTTTCTTCCCAATTTTATTTGGAACTTTTTTTCAGCAGCTCTATAATACGGCAGATGCGGTGGTAGTAGGCCGTTTTGTCGGAAAGGAAGCGCTGGCGGCGGTCGGCGGAAGCACATCGATGCTTACGAACCTGCTGGTTGGCTTTTTTGTAGGACTTTCTTCGGGTGCGACAGTTATCATCGCCCAGTTTTACGGGGCGGGACGCGGTCAGCGGGTCAGCGAGGCAGTCCACACGGCGATTGCCTTTTCGCTGCTGTGCGGTATCCTTATGACGGTTGGCGGACTCCTTTTTTCCGACACGGCGCTTCGCCTGATGGGGACGCCGGAGGATATCATGGACAATGCAAGCGGGTATCTGCACATTTATTTTGTCGGAATCACGGCGAACCTCTTATATAATATGGGTGCCGGAATCCTGCGGGCAATCGGTGATTCCAAAAGACCGTTCTATTTCCTTGTGATCAGCTGTTTTACAAACATTGCGCTCGATCTGTTGTTTGTAGTAGGACTTCGGATGGGCGTGCGTGGCGCGGCGGTGGCGACGATTCTTTCCCAGGTGGTCAGTGCGTGTCTGGTATTGGGAACGCTGATGCGTGCGGATGGCTCGTACCGGTTTGAGATCCGGAAAACGCGGATCACACCGGTGATTCTGGTGCGGATCATCCGGATTGGGTTTCCGGCTGGACTCCAGTCGGTTATGTATTCCTTTTCCAACCTCGTGATCCAGAGCAGCGTCAATGCACTGGGAACAGACACGGTGGCGGCGTGGGCTGCATATGGAAAGATCGACAGCACTTACTGGATGATCATTAATGCGCTGGGGATCTCCATCACGACCTTTGTCGGACAAAATTACGGCGCGGGGCGGCTGGACCGTGTGAAACGCAGCGTGTACGTCTGCCTGGGAATTTCCTGTATTATCACGGTGGGGCTGAGCACGATCCTGTATCTGACGGGCGGCTATATTTATCTGTTGTTCACAACGGATGCGGCGGTAATTGCGATCGGCATGAAGATTCTTCACTTCCTGGTGCCGGCATTTGTGACATACCTCTGTATTGAGATTTATTCCGGCGCACTTCGCGGTGTGGGAGACTGCTGGATTCCGATGATTATGACGGCGCTGGGCGTGTGCGTCCTGCGGGTTGTCTGGATCCTGATCGCTGTTCCGATCCGCCCGGATATCCTGACAGTGGTATTCAGCTATCCGCTGACCTGGACGATCACAACGGTTCTCTTTAATATTTATTATTATTTTTTCAGTGCGCTGAAAAAATGGAATGTGCCGCTTCCGTGGAAGAAAAAGAGGCGGGAGCTTCATAACCTGTAAATAGTTATGCATGGTTTCGAAAATGATTGACAAAACGGGGTGGTACTGGATTTTTTTCAGAAAGTGTGATATTCTTATGTTACAAAAGATAGGTGACAGTGTTTCTTCCTGGATGGATGCCGCGCAAGCGGCAGATAAAACGGAGATTCGAAACAGAGGGCAGAGGCACTTGCCGCTGGTCAGAAAGAGAGGCAGAATTATGGGCTATGAACCAATGAATGAGTCCTGGCAGATGGCGGGGGAACGCCATGAGACACTGGGACAGTATGTGGCGAAGACATATTTATGGATGTTTGCAGGGCTTCTTGTGACATTTGGCATCGCATTAGCCGGATACGTGACGGGAGCGATTTTGTATGTATTTCAGGTTCCGTATGCGACCCTCGCATTGACGGGACTGGAGCTTTTGACGGTGATCTGGCTGAGTGCCCGGATTCACAAGTTATCGGTGGGAGCGGCGAGAGGGCTGTTTCTATTCTATGCAGCTTTAAACGGCGTTGTTTTCTCGATGTATTTCCTGATCTTCGGTGTTGTGGAGATGGTGTTTGTATTTGCGGCGACCGCGCTGTTCTTCGGAATGATGGCGGGCGTCAGCCTGATCTTCAAGCTGGACTTGAGCGGAATCCGTCCATTGCTCGTTGGCGGACTGCTGTTTCTGATTCTCTTTGGTCTGCTTTCAATGTTTTTAAATCTAGGCAGCTTTGAGACAGTGCTCTGCTATGCCGGTATCGTGGTATTCTTAGGCTTTACCGCTTATGATACAACCAAGATCCGGGATAATTACCAGATTTTCTCCGCGGATCCGGAGCTGCTTCAGAAAGCATCGGTATTCTCAGCGCTGCAGCTGTATCTCGATTTTATCAACCTGTTTCTGTACATTATCCGCCTGATGAACCGGAATCGGAAATAGGAAAAAATCTTTCAGGAGAACAGAAGTTCCTTTGCAGGAATAAAGAAAAGTGGAATTTTGCGGAAAACTGAATATGCAAAAATGAAATGCCGGAACGGGGGAAAGCTTTGTTCCGGCATTATTGTGTTTTTCTGCTTGAAAATCCTGTTTTTGGCATGGACGGCTTCATTCTTTTAGCAGAAAGGGAAGCATTCTGTAATAAATTTGACAGATTTTATTTAAAGTTTCTCTATTGAAGTGGATGGGGAGTATCTGTTAAACTAGATCATAATAGGGAAAGTCCTGCTGTTGGTTACACAGTGTGTGGATGAACCATATCTGTTTCGCATATGCCCCCGCCGGATCAGGCGGGGAAATGTATATAAAATGGTGAACAGACAACAGGAATAAAAGGATAATCAAGGAGGTTTTTTGGCATGAATCGGAATAGAGCGAACAAAAAAAGGACGGGGCGCGCGCGTGTGCTTTCACGGGCAGCGGCTGGCATGCTGGCAGCAGCGCTGTGCTTTCAGCCGATGACAGCGCTGGCAGGACCGGCGGGAGATTCTTCTCTTACATCGTCATCCTCGAATGCGGGGCCGGGCGGCGGTTCGGGCAGCTCCAATTCGGGAAGTACAGGCAGCTCTGGCGGTTCGACTTCTGTTTCTAATGGGAGTGTGAGCGCGGTCACATCGGGGCTTGGCGTGTACCGGGTGACGGAGAATGAGGGGATCGGTGCGATTGCGCGCGGCGTGGATGTGTCTTACTGGCAGCAGAATGTAAATTGGAGCCAGGTGGCATCGGATAATGTACAGTTTGCGATGCTGGCAACCCGGTTCCGTGGTAATGTGGATCCGTTTTTCGCTATGAACGCGGCAAATGCGAGCCAGGCAGGGCTGCGGCTGGGCGCGTACATTTATTCGTATGCGACTTCGGTCGAAATGGCGCAGCAGGAGGCGGATTTTGTCCTGAATCTTATCAAGGATTATCCTATCTCCTTCCCGGTTGTCTTTGATGCCGAGGATGCTAATACGCTGGGAACCCTGACGCAGTCTCAGGTCAGCGATGTGATCAACGCGTTCTGTAAGCGGATTCAGGATGCAGGATATTATCCGATGGTCTATGCAAATGAATACTGGATTGCCAATAAGATCGATATGTCGAAGATTTCGTATGATATATGGGTGGCAAAATACCAGCAGAAGTATACATATTCAAAGACCTCGATGTGGCAGGCGTCCAACACCGGTTCGGTCAAGGGCGTGAACGGCAATGTGGATATTGATTATCTGTATAAAGATTATACGCAGATCATTCCGGGCAATACCTGGCGGACGATCGCGGGGAACCGTTACTATTATCAGAACCATGTGATGCAGAAAGCGGCGTGGATCAACGATGGTCAGAATTGGTACTATATGAATGCGGCGGGCAATCCGTCTAAAGGATGGCTGGAGCTTTCGGGCAAAAAGTATTATCTGGAGGCGGACGGTCATATGATTACCGGCTGGAAGACGCTGGACGGCGGCTGGCGTTACTTTGACGCATCTGGCGAACAGGCGACGGGCTGGCGTGCGGTCGATGGAAGCTGGTATTTCATGGCGGACAATGGTCTGATGCAGACCGGCTGGCTGGAGACAGGCGGCAAGAAATATTATCTGAACGCATCCGGCGCGATGCAGGCGGGCTGGCAGAACCTGGGCGGAAGCTGGTATTACTTTGACGGCTCCGGCGCCATGACGACGGGCTGGCAGGCAGTCGGCGGAAAGTGGTATTACATGAATGAGTCCGGCGTGATGCGGACCGGCTGGCTGGATCTTGGCGGTAAGAAATATTACCTGGATGCCAGCGGCGCGATGTATGCAGGTATTACGTTCGAGATGGATGGAAATACCTGGCAGGCAGCGGCAGACGGAAGCTGCACGGTAGTTCTGCCGGAGGAGAATGCGGCGGGAAATGGCGGTTCGACGGATGGACAGACTCCGATAACTGGAAGCCAGTCACCGGTGCAGCCGTCCGGTCCGGCAGGGGTATAATATAAATATGATTTGAACCAGTACCCAGATATTGGAGCTGATTCAGTTAAAAAAATGAAAAAGTAAACAAATTCGAACGGAAATAACTTGCTTTTTTGCCGACCTCATTATACAATGTTAAACAGGCAAAAAAATGGACTTGCTTATGGGATGGAGGAAACCAGCATAAGTAATCTGGCATAACATGACGTTTCAAACTGCTATATCAACTGTATGTGCAAGATAAGCTGCGGCTGTTCCGGTGCGGATTTGACGAAAGATGCGAGGCTCTTCTGGCTGCAAATTAGGAAGAGCCTCGGTATGCGTTATATCGGCAAAAGCGCAGAATCGGGATGGCGGGCACAGAAGTAGTGCGAAAGCGGGGGCGTTTGTCAGCAGGAAACTGTGAAAGCAGTGGTTCGCAGGCAGGTAGCTACGCGGAGACGCAGGCAGGGAAAGGTCGGAGAATGCAGATTCCGGATTTAGTACTGCATGGAAGCAGCGTGTTTTTACATATTGTATAATGATTATATAATCAGAACCGTCGGCGGAGTTGTAGTGCTAAAAAAGGGATGTCAGTGCGGCTGGCTGCCGGAATCATTTCCGGAAACAGGGATGAGGGCAGTGTTTGTCATCAGTCAGGCACCGGACAGCGCTTATGTGAGAATCGAATAACAAGTCAGTGGTACAGATGTTTATGTATGCATGGCTATTAAAGTCGGATTCGCATAGACGGAAGTGCATGCCATTTATGTATGCAGAGGAGATTGTACAATCCTCTGCTGCCGCAGCGTGTCAGATGGAGAATTCCCGGAGTGGATGACAAGCTCTGGAAATTTTGCAAAAACACCTGCAAACACAGATAGGTGGGAAGTATCACGGATGGCGCCATGAAAGAAACATGGATGCTGTCAGGATATGATTCACGAAGAAAGAGGGACGTCCGTCAAAGCATGGAACGATCTAATTACGAGGTGACACATTTATGAAACAGAATATGAAAAGAATGCTGCTTGTACTTTGCATGGCAGTCTGCTTTTTCGCTCTGTCCGCCTGTGGTAGCGCTTCTGAAGAAGCGGTAGAGCCGATTTCTCCGGAGATCGAGCAGACCATGAGCGATGGCGCTAAGAGCTATCTGGAGCAGTTCGCCAGCTACAGTGACGAAGATCTGGCAGCACAGCTGAAACAGGCTGAGAAGCAGAAAAACACAGTCATTGAGTCTGCAATTTCTTCCTGGACCAGTTCTAAGGACGATTTAGGCAAGATGGGTGAGATTCAGAGCGTGACCGTAGAGCGCGCCGATGATGACAGCTACACAGCAGTTGTTCAGGCTTCCTTTGAGAAGAGAGACTTGACTTTCTCCCTGACCGCTGAGGAGAGCGTAAGCAGCTACGGCGGTACTTCTCTGGTACCGACCGAGTTATCCTTTGTTGTAAACTACAGCTTCGGTGAGAAGATGGAGAAGGCAGCATTAAATACCCTGATGGGTATGGGTACCGTATTCCTGGTACTGATTTTCATCAGCTTAATTATCAGCAGCTTCAAGAAGGTTAACGAGATTGAGGCAAATGTAAAGGCTAAAAAAGCAGGAGCAGAGGCACCGGCAGCAGCACCGGCACCTGTACAGACTGCAGCACCGGCAGCAGCGCCGGCACGTACCGCAGCACCAGCAGCAGGCAATGCGGCAAACGATGGAGAACTGGTAGCAGTTATCACTGCAGCGATCGCAGCAGCAACCGGCGTACCGGCAGACAGCGTAAATATCCGCTCCATTACACGTAAATAATCATCGATAAAATTTGGAGGAATTTAAAATGAAGAATTATACTATCACCGTAAATGGTACAGCATATCAGGTAACCGTAGAAGAAGGATTTGCAGGCGCAGCAGCTCCGGCTCCAGCAGCAGCTCCAGCACCGGCAGCAGCTCCGGCTCCAGCAGCAGCACCGGCAGCAGGCGGCGTAACCATCACATCCCCGATGCCAGGTAAGATCCTTGGTATTAAGGCAGCAGCTGGCACAGCTGTAAAACGTGGTCAGGTTATCCTGCTTCTGGAAGCTATGAAGATGGAGAACGAGATCGTAGCTCCTCAGGACGGTACCGTTGCCAGTGTTAATGTTGCAGTAGGCGATATGGTAGAACCGGGCGCAGTTCTTGCTACATTAAACTAATCTAATTTTTATAAAACTGGCTGAAAAAATACGGGATATGTTATTCCGTTTGGAGGAATTAATATGGAATATATAACAACTACATTGTCCAATCTTCTTCAGCAGACAGCATTCTTAAACCTGACATTTGGAAATATCGTTATGATTTTCGTAGCGCTGATTTTCCTGTATCTGGCAATCGGAAAAGGATTCGAGCCGTTACTGCTTCTTCCTATTTCCTTTGGTATGCTGCTTGTTAATATCTATCCGGATATTATGAGATCGATTGAAGACTCATCGAACGGAGTTGGTGGACTTTTACATTACTTTTATTTACTGGATGAGTGGAGTATCTTACCATCCCTCATCTTCATGGGTGTCGGTGCGATGACAGACTTCGGTCCGCTGATCGCTAACCCGAAGAGCTTCCTGCTCGGTGCAGCTGCTCAGTTCGGTATCTACGGCGCTTACTTCATGGCTATCTTCATGGGATTCAACGATAAGGCTGCGGCTGCTATCTCCATCATCGGTGGTGCAGACGGCCCGACCTCTATCTTCCTGGCAGGTAAACTTGGTCAGACAGGTCTGATGGGACCGATTGCCGTAGCAGCTTACTCCTACATGGCTCTGGTTCCGATTATCCAGCCGCCGATCATGAAACTCCTTACCACCAAAGAGGAGAGAGAGATCCGTATGGAGCAGCTTCGTCCGGTATCCAAACTGGAGAAGATTCTGTTCCCGGTTGTTGTTACAATCGTTGTCTGCATGATTCTGCCGACAACTGCTCCGCTGGTTGGTATGCTTATGCTTGGTAACCTGTTCCGTGAGTCTGGTGTTGTTAAGCAGCTGACAGAGACTGCTTCCAACGCCCTGATGTACATCGTCGTTATCTTCCTGGGTACTTCCGTAGGTGCTACTACCAGTGCAGAGGCTTTCTTAAACCTGGATACCATCAAGATCGTAGTTCTGGGTCTGATTGCATTCGCTCTGGGTACTGCAGCAGGTGTTATCTTCGGTAAGATTATGTGCAAGGTAACTCATGGTAAGGTAAACCCGCTGATTGGTTCCGCAGGTGTATCTGCAGTTCCGATGGCAGCACGTGTATCCCAGAAGGTTGGTTCTGAGGCAGATCCGAGCAACTTCCTTCTGATGCACGCAATGGGACCGAACGTAGCTGGTGTTATCGGTACTGCCGTAGCAGCAGGTACATTCATGGCTATCTTTGGCGTGAAATAGGTTTATTCTGAATAATGTATTTATATAGTAGGGTGGGATTCTTCGGGATCCTGCTCTATTGTTATATGCAAACGCCGGTTGCTGTTCACAGGTAGGAATTTTCTGAACTGAAAATTCCGTACGATACAGTTCCGGCAGCAGATTTTGCCGATTTGGAATGCGTAGCATCGGCAAAATCCCGTTGCTGGGCACACGTGTGTGAACAGTAACAAACGTCGTTTTTTGTCGAATTTAATCGGTCGAAATAGTTTGCTTTTTGCTGGTGGAAGACGTAAAATGACAGTGAAGTAAGGAGGAATGGCACTAGAGAATAGAAAAGGAGAATGCATAGGATGGCGGATATGAGAGAAGAATTAGTTCAAAAGATTGAACGGGCAAGACAGCAGCTGAATCAAAATATTGACACAAAGGCAGCATATGACACAATTTATCACTACAGTGTGGAGCTTGACAAACTCTTAAATCAGTATATCGGGCTGGAGACGGAGACTGAAAGAGGGCTGGAGACGGCGCTATAAAATAAGAGTGGAAATAGAAACAAATATAGATAAGTACAGAAAACTCAGGTACATGTGTTCGGAAAAAGAACCGGTGCCTGAGTTTTCTGATTTTTTTTCGATTTAGACCTTGCCATTTTGATGGGCATGTACTAAAATAAACATAACAAGTGGTAGAAAGTGGTGAAAAGTGGAACGAAATAGATTTTCGGGACACAAAAGTGGTACACATCGGATGACGGGTGATTGATATGTTCATGGGAGAATACAATCATACAATCGATGCGAAGGGACGTTTGATCGTTCCGTCGAAGTTCAGGGAACAGCTTGGAGACGAATTTGTGGTGACAAAGGGGTTGGATGGCTGTCTTTTTGTGTACGATAACACCGAGTGGAAAAAGTTCGAAGAGAAGTTACAGGCACTCCCACTTACCAATCAGAATGCCAGAAAATTCTCCCGTTTCTTTCTGGCAGGTGCCTCGGCGTGTGAGGTGGATCGTCAGGGACGAATCCTGCTTCCTTCGGTTCTGCGGGATTTTGCAGGACTCGAGAAGGAGGTTGTTCTGGTCGGCGTCGGAAGCCGGATCGAGATCTGGAACAAGGCGACCTGGGCGGAGAAGAATGTCTATGATGACATGGAAGAGATTGCAGAAAATATGGAAGGCCTTGGCATATGATATTTAATCACAAATCAGTATTATTAAATGAGACGGTTGACAGTCTCTGTGTAAAGCCCCAGGGTATCTATGTGGATGGGACACTGGGAGGCGGCGGTCACGCGAGCGAGGTAGCGGCACGGCTGGGAGACGGCGGACGCCTGATCGGGATTGATCAGGATGCTGACGCGATTGCGGCTGCGTCAGAACGTCTGGCTCCCTTTGGAGATAAGATAACCGTTGTGCGGAGCAATTATGAGCGGATTGCACAGGTGTTAGATGAGCTGGAGATTCCGCAGGTGGATGGAATTTATCTGGATCTGGGTGTTTCTTCCTTCCAGCTTGACACAGCGGAACGGGGATTTACCTATCGCGAGGACGATGCGCCGCTGGATATGCGGATGGATCAGAGAAATGAGCAGACCGCGAAGGACATCGTCAATACCTACAGTGAGATGGAACTGTACCGGATCATCCGGGACTACGGTGAGGATCGGTTTGCGAAGAATATTGCAAAACACATCGTTCAGGCACGACAGAAAAAAGAGATTGAGACGACAGGCGAGCTGACGGAGATCATCCGGGCATCGATTCCGGCAAAGGTCCGGGCGACCGGCGGTCATCCGGCAAAGCGTACGTTTCAGGCGATCCGGATCGAGTTAAACCGGGAACTGGATGTGCTGGAAGATTCGATCGATACGATGATTGAGCGCCTGGCACCGGGCGGACGGCTTTCGATCATTACGTTCCATTCCCTGGAAGATAGAATCGTAAAGAACCGTTTCCGGACGAATGAAAATCCATGCATCTGCCCGCCGGATTTTCCGGTCTGTGTCTGTGGACGCAAAAGCCGCGGCCGGGTGATTACAAGAAAACCGATTCTTCCGACCGATCAGGAGATGGAAGAAAACCCGCGTTCCAAGAGCGCAAAGCTCCGGGTATTTGAAAAATCATAAACAAAAGCATAACTGCACCGCAGAACAGAGATCGTTTCAGGTGCGGGGGAGATAAAAGAGAGAAAAAGCGAAAGAGCAGGGAGGGAACGTTATGTCTGTCAGAAGGAGACAACATGTATCGGCCTCCACGTATGTGGACGGTAATACCGTGCGAAAAGTTCAGAGAACCGTGGAGATAAGACCAGAAAGAGATGAGAGAGAGGAGTACCGGCATAAACACGCCGTGCGCCGCAACCAGGAAAAGGCACTTTACATGAACGGACCGTATGTGCTGGCGCTGACCATCGCTGCGCTGATCACGCTGGTTTTATGTATGAATTATCTGCATAAGCAGGCGTCGATCACGACCCGTATCAACCACATTGAGGATCTGGAGCTGAAACTGGAGAACCTGAAGTCCGAGAATGATGCACTTCAGACCCGGATTGACACGTATGTGGATCTGGATCATGTATATAAAGTGGCGACCGAAGAGCTCGGCATGGTATATGCAAATAAGGATCAGATTCTTTTATATGACAAGACGGAAAGCGAGTATGTAAGACAGTATGAGGACATCCCAAAACACTAACGGCAGACAGACCTTTCGGAAATATATGCAGGAAAAGCTGGCAATTACCGTCCTGGTAATTATGCTGGCTTTGTTTGCATTGGTGCTGGTGCTTTATAATCTGGTAAAAAGTAAGGGCGAGTCGTACAATCAGATAGTCCTGAGCCATCAGGACTATGAGAGCCGCACGATTCCCTACAAGCGCGGCAATATTATCGACCGGAACGGGACGTATCTGGCGATTAGCGAGAAAGTTTACAATCTGGTCGTCGATCCGAAGCAGATTCTGGATACGGAGGAGAACTACCAGTATCTCGATGCCACGCTGGACGCGCTGGTGGAGTGCTTCGGTTACAAGCGGGACGAGCTGCAGGCGATGATCGAGGAGAAAAAAGACAGCCAGTATGTGATCTATGCGAAACAGCTTCCAGCGGAAGACAAAGAGAAGTTTGAGACTTATGAGAAGGACAAGAACAAGGAATACCGGGCGCTGCCGACGGAGGAAGGCGGCAACCAGCGTATCACGGGCGTATGGTTCGAGGAAGAATATAAGAGAACGTATCCGTACAATGAGCTGGCATGCAATGTGGTTGGTTTTGCCCTCAAGGATGGCAATGCATCCGGCGGTGTTGAACAGTATTATAATGATATCCTGAACGGTGTGAGCGGTCGTGAGTATGGTTATTTAAACGGCGATTCGAACGTCGAGCGAACGGTAAAACCGGCGCAGAACGGAAAGACGCTGGAGTTGACGATCGACGTCAACATCCAGAAGATTGTCCAGAAATATCTGGATGAGTGGCAGGCGGGCATTGGAAGTAATCTGGCGGCGGCGATCGTCATGGATCCGAACAGCGGTGAGATCCTGGCGATGGATACGACGACCCGTTACAATCTGAATGATCCGTACAATTTAAGCACCTACTATACGGATGAGGAAATCCAGGCGATGGATGAAAAGACGAAGTCCGAGGCGTGGTATAAAATGTGGAGAAACTTCTGCGTGAGCGACTCCTATGAGCCGGGTTCTCCACAGAAAGCATTTACGGTAGCCGGGGCGATCGAGGAAGGCGCGATTTCCGGAAACGAGGTCTTTGAGTGCGGCGGAAAACTGCATTTCGGAGACTGGGATATCCGGTGTGTTGCCCGAGCCGGTCACGGACCGCTGACGATCACACAGGGATTGATGAAATCCTGCAACGTCGTTATGATGCGTATTGTATCACTGGAGGGAAAAGAGAAGTTTGTCCAGTATCAGAAGATTTTCGGATTTGGCGGGAAGACGGGCATCGACCTTCCGGGCGAGGCGTCCGGTCTGATTTATCAGGCGTCCAATATGGATCCGGCTTCTCTGGCGACCAACGCATTTGGACAGAACTATAACTGTACGATGGTGCAGATGGCAGCCGGATATGCGTCCTTAATCAACGGCGGTTCCTATTATGAGCCGCATGTGGTAAAAGAGATTCTGAACGACGAAGGATCCGTTGTCAAATCCGTTTCCCCAAATCTGGTGCGAGAGACGGTTTCGGAATCGACCTCGAACTTCATTAATAATGCGCTTTACCAGACAGTATCAGGTGATGGCGGTACCGCGGGCGCGGCGGCAGTTGCCGGTTACGAAGTGGCTGGTAAGACAGGTACGGCGCAGAAGCAGCCGCGTGCGGAGAAGAATTATCTGGTTTCCTTTATCGGATATGCACCGGCATACAATCCGCAGGTGCTCTGCTATGTGGTAGTAGATACTCCGCATCTGCCGGGCGAGCAGCAGGCACATTCGACTTTTGCCAGCGAGATTTTCAGCAAGATCATGGCGGAAGTCCTTCCATATAAGAATGTATTCCCGGCAGGCGGCGCGGCACAGGATCTCGAGACCAATCTTTCCAGCCAGGAAGAAGGCATTATAAGCGGCACAGCGACCGAGGATCCGAATGCAGCTGAAACACCGGCAGAGACGACTCCGGCTCCGGAGGGCGGCTGGGCGAACTACGATGAGGAATTTATCGATTCCGGAGACGAGTACAGCTATCCGGATACGATGGGAAATGTGCAGGATGAATCGGCGGCGGTTGGAAACGGTGAAACGGCTGGAACGGGCAGAGACACCGGAACAGCGGATAATGAGTAACTGTTCACAGGTAGGAATTTTCTGAACTGAAAAATCCGTACGATACAGTTCTGGCAGCAGATTTTGCCGATTTGGAATGCGTAGCATCGGCAAAATCCCGTTGCTGGGCACACGTGTGTGAACAGTAACGAAAATACAGAATAAAGAAACGGTTCTTATGATATACTGTAGCAATGAGATCAGACAGGAAGCAGTATGAATCGGAACCGGACGCATCACAGAGGAAGAACTGTCTTTTTGTGCGCCGCCATCTGCCTGTGCATGGCAGGATTGGCGGGGAGACTGTTCTTCCTCATGCTGTATAAAGCGGATTATTACAGCCAGATGGCGGAGGAGCTGCATCAGCGGGAGCGCAGTATCAAAGCGCCGCGCGGGCGGATCCTTGACCGGAACGGAACGGTGATTGCTGATAACCGGACTGTGTGTACTATCTCAGTGATTCATAATCAGGTAAAAGATCCGGAGACAGTTATCCGGGTTTTAAGCGAAGAACTGGGACTTCCGGAGGCGGAGGTGCGGAAAAAGACGGAAAAGCGATCTTCCAGGGAGGTGATCCAGTCCAATGTAGAGAAAACGCGGGGCGATGCGATCCGGGCAATGCGCCTGGAGGGGGTCAAGGTGGATGAGGACTATAAACGATATTATCCATATGGACGTCTGGCATCGAAAGTGCTGGGATTCACCGGGGGAGATAATCAGGGGATCATCGGTCTGGAAGTACAGTATGAGAAGTATTTAAAGGGCACGGATGGCAAGATCCTGACGCTCACGGACGCGGCGGGGATCGAGCTGGAAAATGAGGCGGAGGATCGCATCGAGCCGGAGGCAGGGCGGGATCTGCAGGCGAGTCTGGATGTCAATATCCAGATGTACGCGGAACAGGCGGCGTACCAGACGATGCAGAAAAAGAATGCGAACCGCGTCTCGATCATCGTGATGAACCCGAAGAACGGGGAAATCTATGCAATGGTAAATGCACCGGAGTTTTCATTGAATGAGCCGTTTGAGCTGGTGACAGATAAAAAAAACGAAGATTCAGAAACAGAAGAAGACATATCCTGGAAGAATGAAGTGCAGTCACACGCAGCATCAGCGCAAAATAAACAAGCTCTCCTCAATCAGATGTGGCGCAATCCCTGTTTAAATGATACATACGAACCGGGATCTACATTCAAAATTGTGACTGCCGCTGCGGGACTGGAGGCGGGCGTGGTCAACCTGACTGACCAGTTTTCCTGCCCGGGATTTCGGATCGTGGAAGATCGGAAGATTCGGTGTCACAAGGTGGGCGGACACGGCGGGGAGACGTTTTTACAGGGAATGATGAATTCCTGCAATCCTGTTCTGATCGATGTCGGGCAGCGGCTGGGACCGGAGCGGTACTATCAGTATTTTAAGCAGTTTGGTCTGCTGGGAAAGACTGGGATTGATCTGCCGGGTGAGGCGGGGACGATCATGCACCAGCCGGATCAGATCGGACCGGTGGAGCTGGCGACCGTCTCTTTTGGGCAGTCGTTTCAGATCACGCCGATCCAGCTCATTACAACGGCGTCCTCCCTGATCAACGGAGGCACGCGCATCACACCGCACATCGGTATCCGCGCCGTGCGGGCAGATGGTCAGGCAGTCCACGTGTTTGCCTATCCAAAAGGGGAGAGAATCTTATCGGAGCAGACGAGTGAGACGCTGCGTTATATTCTGGAACAGGTGGTGGCGGAGGGGAGTGGAAAAAACGCCCGGATCGAGGGCTACCGGATCGGCGGAAAGACGGCAACCTCGGAGAAACTTCCAAGGAGCCGGAAAAAATATATTTCCTCATTTTTAGGGTTTGCACCGGCGGACGATCCGCAGGTGATCGCGCTCATCACCATCGATGAACCGGAAGGAATCTACTATGGCGGGACGATTGCCGCCCCGGTGATCCGCGATCTGTTTGAGGTCATTTTGCCGTATCTGGGGGTGGAGAAAAGAGGTTGATTATTCCCCTAAAAAGACGTATACTATTGAAGTGTATAATTTGAGGAACTATCTCTGTATACATAGGAAGATAAGTTAGAGGTGTGACATGGTAAATGAAACAATACTGGCGGTTATCATCGCATTTGTGGTCAGCGCAGTGCTGTGCCCGATCGTGATACCGTTTCTCCACAGGTTGAAATTCGGACAGCAGGTGCGCGATGACGGACCGCAGACGCATCTGAAAAAGCAGGGAACCCCGACGATGGGCGGTCTGGTAATTCTTTCCAGCATCATCATTACGTCTCTGCTCTATATCCGGGATTATCCGAAGATCATTCCGGTGCTGTTTATGACCGTTGGATTCGGCGTGGTTGGATTTCTGGACGATTACATCAAGATCGTGATGAAACGTTCGGAGGGCTTAAATCCGATCCAGAAGCTGATCGGACAGTTTGTGATCACAGGTATTTTTGCCTATTATATTGTAACCTCACCGGACATCGGAACAGGGATGCTGATTCCATTTACCGGCAAGTATTTACAGCTTCCGGTCTGGCTGTTTGTACCGGCACTGTTCTTCATCATTCTGGGAACTGACAATGGCGTGAACTTCACAGATGGTCTGGACGGCCTGTGCACCAGTGTGACGATTCTGGTAGCAACGTTCTTTACGATCGTGGCGATCGGGGAGAACAGCGGCATTAGCCCGATTACCGGCGCAGTAGTTGGAAGTCTTCTGGGCTTTCTTCTGTTCAATGTCTATCCGGCGCGTGTGTTTATGGGCGATACCGGTTCACTGGCACTCGGCGGTTTTGTCGCTTCCAGTGCCTTTATGATGCAGATGCCGATCTTTATCGCGATCGTGGGTCTGATTTATCTGGTGGAAGTATTATCTGTTATTATTCAGGTAACCTATTTTAAGAAGACGGGCGGAAAGCGCTTTTTCAAGATGGCGCCGATCCATCATCATTTCGAGCTCTGCGGATGGTCTGAGACCAGGGTCGTAGGCGTATTTTCGATTATTACGGCAATCCTTTGCCTTATAGCATACTTAGGATTATAGGAGGAAGATTATGAGTCAGAAAGTATTAGTAGCAGGAACAGGTATCAGCGGTATTGCAGCTGCAAAGCTCCTTCTCTCAAAAGGCGGAGAGGTAGTGCTTTACGATGGCAATGAAAAACTGGATCCAGAGGAGCTGAAAAAGAAATTTGACGAAGGCGCGACGATCACGTTCGTCCTCGGAGAGCTGAAAAAGACGGATTTGTTAGGCGTGGAGCTGGCAATTTTAAGCCCGGGCATCCCGACCGATGCACCGTTTGTAGAGATGATTCGTGAAACCGGTATTCCGATCTGGGGCGAGATGCAGCTTGCATATCACTGTGCCAAAGGACGTATGGCAGCCATTACCGGCACGAACGGAAAGACAACGACGACTTCCCTGACCGGCGAGATCATGAAGTCATTCTATGACAGCGTATTTGTAGTTGGAAATATCGGTGAGCCGTTTGCATTCCATGCATTGGAGACAACGGATGAGACCGTAACTGTTGCAGAGGTATCGAGCTTCATGCTGGAGACCATGACCGATTTCCACCCGAATGTAAGCGCTATTTTAAATATTACCCCGGATCATCTGGATCGTCATAAGACGATGGAATGCTACATCGAGACGAAAGAGAGCATTACCAAGAACCAGAAAGAGGGCGATGTCTGCGTCCTGAACTATGAGGATCCGGTACTGCGTGAATTTGGTGAGACTTTAAAAGACATCAAGGTGGTATATTTTTCCAGTCTGCGTACCCTGAAACAAGGTTTCTACCTGAAAGAGGATGAGATTGTATACAACGACGGCGAGAAAGAGACCGTGATTGTCAATATCCACGATCTGAAGCTACTTGGCCGTCATAACCATGAAAATGTTATGGCAGCGGTTGCTATCAGTATGAACATGGGCGTTCCGCTGGAGAAGATCCAGAAGGTGATCAAGGAATTCAAGGCAGTTGAACACCGCATTGAGTTCGTAACCGAGCGTTTCGGCGTCAAATACTACAACGATTCCAAGGGAACCAACCCGGATGCAGCGATGCAGGCGATCAAGGCGATGCCGGGACCGACCTTATTAATTGCAGGCGGATATGATAAGCATTCCGAGTTTGACGAGTGGATCGAGAGCTTTGGCGGAAAGGTACGCTATCTGGTGCTGATCGGCCAGACCCGCGACAAGATTGCCGAGTGTGCAAAACGCCACGGCTTCAATGATATCATGTACGCGGAAGATCTGCAGGAGGCTGTACAGGTATGTGCATCCTACGCAAATCCGGGCGATAACGTCCTGCTTTCACCGGCATGTGCAAGCTGGGGGCAGTTCAAGAACTTTGAAGAGCGCGGACGCAAATTCAAAGAGTTTGTGAGAAATTTGTAATACCAAGGTTCAAAGGTCGGAAATCCGACGCAAGATTGCTTGCAGGAGGAATTGTGACTTTTGAGAATTGCGGAGTGCAAAGCACGCAGCAATTCGGTATTGGAAGAATAAAGGTTACTGGACACGTATGCGTGAACAGTAACGAATAAAGGCTTAAGGTATTTAAGGGGGGCTGTCGCAGCCGGCATTTGTCTGCGGCAGCCCTGATTTGAAGGAAAAACTGCCGTTTACAGGCAGAATTTCGAAACTGTAACAACAAAAAGCAGGGGAGTGGAAGTATGCCGGAACCGGGAAAAATTAAAAAGAAAAAACCACATCGGTTTTATGATTACAGTCTGCTGTTTACCATCATTTTCCTGACGGTATTCGGACTGATCATGATTTACAGCGCGAGCTCCTATAAGGCGCAGCTTGATTACGGCAATCCGGGATATTTTATGCTTCGTCAGGCGGGCATCGCGGGTGTCAGCTTTGTTGCGATGTATATCGTCTCCAAGATAGATTATCACTGGTTTGCGCGGTTTGCGATGCTGGGATATATCGCTTCATACGTGACGCTGCTTCTGACGCGTTTTACACCTCTGGGCGTGGCATCGCATGGTAAGAAGCGCTGGCTGCGCCTAGGACCGCTCCAGTTCCAGCCGACCGAGATTGTCAAGATTTCCCTGATTCTGCTTCTGGCGGTTCTGATTGCCAATCTGGGCGTGCGGATCAACCAGCTGCGGGCAGTCGGATTTATCGTGGCGCTGTCGGCGCCGCTGGCACTTTTAGTTACGGCGAACAACTTAAGTTCTGGTATCATCATCTGCGGCATCGTGTTTGTGATGCTGTTTGTGGCGTGCAAGATCAAATGGCCGTTTTTTCTCTGCATCGGAGGCGGCGTCGGACTTCTGGCGGTCGCCCCCTATATAGGGCATCTGCTGGTAAAGCTCCATATCCTGAAGGATTATCAGCTGGGACGAATCAATGTCTGGGTCAACCCGGTGCAGTATGCACGTTCCGGCGGTTATCAGGTGCTCCAGGGTCTGTACGCGATCGGTTCCGGCGGTCTGTTTGGAAAGGGACTGGGCGAGAGTCTTCAGAAGCTCGGTTTCGTGCCGGAGGCGCAGAATGATATGATTTTTTCGATTATCTGTGAGGAATTAGGTCTGTTTGGCGCGATTTCGGTCATTCTGATTTTCATGTTTATGATTTACCGCTTCATGGTAATTGCTGGAAATGCACCGGATCTGATGGGTGCGATGATCGTGATCGGCGTGATGGCGCACATCGCGATTCAGGTTATCTTAAATATCGCGGTTGTTACGAATACGATCCCGAACACGGGTGTTACGCTGCCGTTTATCAGTTACGGAGGTACGTCCGTCATGTTCCTGATGCTGGAGATGGGGATGGTGTTAAGCGTCTCGAACCAGATTAAGCTGGAGCAGTAGGAATATTTGGCGGAGTTACATATTTACTTCGGGAAATATAGAAAATGAGAACCATTTTCTCTCGTTGGCATATAATAATACATAGATGCCGGTGGGAGGGGATTGTTTGGCTTTCATCGAGATTCACGGACCGTGCCGGATTCAGGGCGGACTCACGGTGCAGGGGTCGAAAAATGCAGTTTTGCCGATGATGGCGGCGTCGGTGTTAAACCGCGGAATTACCGTGCTTGAAAATGTCCCCAGAATACAGGATGTGTTCTGTATGATGGGGATTCTTGATTCTCTGGGATGCCGGTGTGCGTTGCACGGAAACCGTCTGGAAATCGATACTTCAAAGATAAATGGCTGGCGGATCGAGCAGAAAGCGATGGGGAAAATGCGCTCGTCCATTATGCTTTTGGGAGCGCTCCTGGGACGCTTTTGCGAGGCGGGGGTCTACAGCCCCGGCGGATGTATGATCGGAAAACGTCCAATCGACTGGCATTTGCGGGCACTCCGTGCGCTGGGCGCGGAAATACGGGAATCGGAGCCGGACGGCTTCCTGCATGCACAGACAACGGGACTTCGCGGGGCAGAGATTATTTTTCCGTTTCCGAGTGTCGGCGCGGTGGAAAATGCCCTGTTTGCCGCTGTGGCAGCGGTGGGGCGGACGGTTCTGCGGGGATGCGCGCGGGAACCGGAGATTGGACAGCTGTGCCATTTCCTAAATGGTATGGGGGCATCGATCCGGGGGATCGGGACGGATGCGCTGATCATAGAAGGCGGATTGCCGCTCCATGACAGCCGGTTTGTGATCGGCGGCGACCGGATCGTAGCCGGGACCTATCTTCTTGCCGCTGCGTCCTGCAGCGGTGAGGTGATCGTGGACGGCGTGCAGACACAAGAGCTGCGTGCATTGACCGGGGTGCTGGAGCATATGGGCGTTTCGCTTTATCAGGAACCGGAACTTATATATGTACACAGCGGACAGCGCCTGCGGGCGGTATCGGTGAAAACCGGACCGTATCCGGCGTTTCCGACCGATCTGCAGCCGTTTTTGATGGCGGCGCTGTCACGGGCAGATGGAACCAGTATGCTGCGGGAGACTGTATTTGAAAACCGGTTTGGCACAGCGGCGGAGCTTCAAAAAATGGGGGCGAACATCGAATGCAGCGGGAACATTGCTCGGATTGACGGAGTGGAAACCTTGCGGGGAGCTTTGGTGCGTGCCCGTGATCTGCGGGGCGGTGCAGCCCTGACGGTGGCAGCCCTGGGGGCGGACGGATGGACCAGAGTATCAGAATGTGAACATATTGAGCGGGGATATGAAGATATTTGCCGGGACTTGCGGGCATTAGGAGCAGAGATCCGGCGCCGGGAGGATGATGGAGATAGAGAAGATACAGATTGAAAAAAAGACAGAGGAAAAGGTATGGCGCCGCCGTGGGAAAAAACATATCTGGATCACGGCGGCAGCACTTCTTGTGGCAGCCGCGTTTTTTGTCGGTCTGTCGCTGCTTCAGATCAATACAATCCATGTCAGTGGAAACCGGCAATATACGGCAGAGCAGATAGAGGCGTCTATTTTCGATTCGCGGCTGAGCCGGAATCCGGTGTTCTGCTATCTGCAGTACCGCTTCCGGCCGCACAAGTCAATTCCGTTCGTGCAGGATTACAAGCTGGTGTTCCGCAGCCCGTCGGACGTGGAGGTGATCGTCTACGAGAAGAGTGTGGTTGGTTACGTTTCCTACATGAACAGCCGGATGTATTTTGACAAGGACGGCATCATTGTGGAGAGCACAAGCGAGACATTGCCGGGTGTGCCGAAGATTGCCGGACTTTCCTTTGGACATATCGTGCTGCATCAGCCGCTGCCGGTCGAGGATATCAGCGTTTTCAACGAGATTCTGAACCTGACGCAGGTGCTGTCGGTCAACGAGGTTGCGGTGGACGAGATCCGTTTTAATAAGGAAAAGGAAGCGACGCTTCAAATCAGGAGCTTGAAGGTTGAGCTGGGAAGCAACAGTGAGATGAACGGGAAACTTTCGGAGCTGACGGATATTCTGCGGGATTATCCGGATCTGTCCGGAACCCTCTATCTGGACAGCTACGATGAATCGAATGCAAATCCGATGTACCGGTTTGATAAAAACTAGGAAGAATCGGCAAAATCCGTTACTGGCACGTATGCGTGAACAGTAACATTGTGACTGGTTTATTGAAAATTTATAAAAGAAACGATTGATTTTTTGCTGAAAATCAAATATAGTATTAGGTAGGCTAGATTTAAAAGACCCTAATTTTAGTATAAAGATGATAAAACCGGAACAGATGGGAAAATGAAGGAGGAAGTATCTTGTTAGAGATAAAGATAAATGAAGCAGAGAACTCTGCCAGAATTATAGTAGTAGGTGTCGGCGGAGCCGGTAACAACGCTGTCAACCGTATGATCGATGAAGATATTGCCGGTGTAGAATTTATCGGTATCAATACAGATAAGCAGGCACTGCAGTTCTGCAAGGCGTCCACAGCTATGCAGATTGGTGAGAAGCTGACCAAGGGACTTGGTGCAGGCGCAAAGCCGGAGATCGGTGAGAAAGCAGCTGAGGAAAGCCAGGAAGAGCTGGCACAGGCTCTCAAGGGTGCAGATATGGTATTCGTTACCGCAGGTATGGGCGGCGGTACCGGTACAGGTGCAGCTCCGGTTATTGCACGTATCGCAAAAGATATGGGCATCCTGACGGTCGGCGTTGTCACAAAGCCGTTCCGTTTCGAGGCAAAGACCCGTATGAGCAACGCGCTCAATGGTATCGAAAAACTGAAAGCAGCTGTCGATACTCTGATCGTTATCCCGAATGATAAACTTCTTGAGATCGTAGACCGCCGTACCACGATGCCGGATGCACTGAAGAAAGCAGATGAGGTTCTTCAGCAGGCAGTACAGGGTATTACCGACCTGATCAATGTTCCGGGTCTTATCAATCTTGACTTTGCAGATGTTCAGACCGTTATGGTGGACAAGGGTATCGCTCATATCGGTATCGGTCATGCGAAGGGTGATGACAAAGCACTTGAGGCTGTTAAGCAGGCTGTATCCAGCCCGCTGCTTGAGACAACCATCGAGGGTGCAAGCCACGTTATCATCAATATTTCCGGCGATATCAGCCTGATCGAGGCAAATGACGCAGCCAGCTATGTACAGGAGCTTGCAGGCGACGATGCCAATATCATCTTCGGTGCGATGTACGATGAGAATGCACAGGATGAGGCGACGATCACTGTTATTGCGACTGGACTGGATTCCCACGGTGTGAACACACCGGTCGCAAAAGCGATGACTGAGTTCAAGACTCCGTTCAAGGCAAAGACGACTGGCAATACATACGCTCAGCCGGCAGCACAGACTGCAGCGGCAGCGCAGCCGACCTACAAGGCACCGACCTTCCGTGCACCATCTGCAGCAGCACCGGCACAGCCAGTCGCTCCGAAGGAAGCACCGCAGTCGGCACCGGCACAGCCGTTCCGCCCGATGCGCCAGGAAACACAGATCAATATTCCGGATTTTCTGAGAAATAAGAAATAATATAAGAGTGAGAGATGAACTGCTCTTGCTTTAGCAAAAATACAAAATATATACAGAAGCAGTTGTTTTTGGAAGAGACACGCATTAGAAGTGAAAATTTCTGATGCGTGTTTTTTTGTGTAATAGGAAATACCTTGGAATCCCCTATTACACAAAAAGGCACATTCTTTTTTATCGTCGATTCAGACCTTCGACTTATGTCGAATCTATTCAAATTTTACGTTTTTCCCCCGATTTTTGGCGATCAAAACAGGCGTTTTGCGCCCTCGGTTTGACAAATTTTGCGGAACTTTTTTCTTATAATATCCCGTGTCGGACAGAAAGGTGGGAAGAGACAGTGACCTATCGTGTGTATGCGGATGTCATCCTGCTGCAAAATCTGGCAGCGGATTTCCTGCTTCTGTCGGTGGTGAAGAATTGCCTGCGTCTGCCGGAACGCCGGTATGGGCGGTTGGCAGGGAGTCTTCTGGGAGCCGTGTATGCGTTAGGAATGGTGTTAGCTCCGGTTCCGCTGGGATATGCCGGGCGGATGCTCCTAAGCGCCACGATGAGCGTGCTGATGGCATGGACGGCATTTTCCATCCGTAGGAAGTCGGAGGCGGCAGAAGCCGCGATCGGGCTTTACATAGCATCTATGCTGGCGGCTGGCTGCATGGAACTGGTTCAGCCGCTTGGAATACGGGTGAATCTTCTGTTCTGGCTGTTTACCGCGGGGGGGAGTTTTCTGATTCCATCTGCGGTGTGGCGGTTTGGTATGCAGCGGTGTATGAAGTTGGAACACCAGTACGCGGTAACGCTTTTTAACAAAGGCAGGGAGCGGCATGTGCAGGCGATTCTCGACACAGGCAACCATCTGACGATGCCGCTTTCGGGGCGTCCGGTGCAGGTGCTGGATGCGTGTGTGGCAGAGAGATTTTTTTCCTGGGAGGACGGTGTCCAATACATCCCATTTCGGAGTGTCGGAAAGGGCGGCGGCGTGATTCCGGCATATCAGGCGGAGCGGATGGAAGTGTCCGGTCAGGGCGGTATGCGGGTGATTGAGAAGCCGTGGATTGCCATTTCACAGGAGGCGCTGTCGCAGAAGGGCGAGTATCAGATGCTGCTCAATGAAAAATATTGGTTGTGAAGAAAAACAGCCGTTATGGTCTGAACCATAGCGAACAACATAAGGGGGAAAGCGTATGTTTATAAAAGTTTCAGTTCCAGGTCAGTTTCGTTTAAAAATGATGCCGTCGTTCCGGTCATTTCTGATGCACCGGGACGGGGAAGTTCATTATATCGGGGGAACCGATATCCTTCCGGCACCGTTTGACAGTGTGCGGGAGGCGGAGGTTTTAAGAAAATTTGGAACCAGTGAGGATAAAGAGGCGCGTTCGGCGCTGATCGAACACAACCTGCGCCTGGTGGTCTACATAGCAAGAAAGTTTGACAACACCAGCGTGGGCGTGGAAGATCTGATTTCGATCGGGACGATCGGTCTTATCAAGGCGATCAACACGTTTGACGTAGATAAAAATATTAAGCTGGCGACCTATGCATCCCGTTGTATTGAAAATGAGATTCTGATGTATCTCCGGAGAAATAATAAGACGAAGCTCGAGGTTTCGATCGATGAGCCGTTGAATGTGGACTGGGATGGAAATGAATTGCTTCTGTCGGATATTTTGGGAACGGATGAGGATATTATTTACCGGGATCTGGAGGATGAGACAGAGCGGAAACTGTTGAATGCGGCGATCGACCGCCTGAATCCGCGGGAACAGAAAATCGTGAAGCTGCGCTTTGGTCTGGGGAGAGAGCAGGAAGATGAAATGACCCAGAAGGAGGTTGCCGACCTTCTGGGTATCTCGCAGTCATACATATCGAGGCTGGAAAAGAAGATTATGAAACGCCTCAAAAAAGAAATTTCGCAGCAATGCGGTCTATATACCAGCCGATAAGTGCTGGAAGAAACAGACCGATCAGGATGTAAAACGGACCCATTTCATAGCGGAAGGAGACCGGGAAGTTGGAAAGCGTTTCCGGTATTTCCTTCAAAATGAAGCGGGCATAGGCAAAATCGATCAGCTTGAACAGCGTGAAATGAATCGCCATAATGTCAAAGGAATGGCGTCCTAAAAAGGCAAGGACCTTTGCCAGCGGTCTGATGCGCTCGGACAGGTCAGAGAGCGAAAGGACGAAGTAAATTCCAATGATGGAGATCGGATAAAATAAGACGCCCGGAATGTGCATGCTTGCCAGATCGATGAAAATGTGAAGCTTTGTGTTCGTCAGGTGCAGAAGCAGGGCGCTTATCAGGCAGCCGTACCAGACCGTATAGTGGCGGAAATTGGAGAAAAACTGCTGCATCAGCCAGGCGATGAGATAGACCGGAACAACGAGCAGCGCCGCCTGCAGATTGTAAGGGAGCGGGCAGCTTCTCATATTTAAGAAGACACCGGCAAGGCCAATCAGGATGCATGCAAATGCACATACAGGAAGCTTGACATTATCTTTCCGGGCGAAGCGGGCAGCTGCGCGTCCAAACCAGACGCATCCGGCAAAGAGTCCGGAGGACACCAGCCAGACCGGCAGAAACCAGAGGGCACCCTGAACCTGTTCCGGGGAGTTGAAGGAAAGACTGCTCATCCATGCCGTAAGCATTCTGGTATGGTTGTAAAGTTCCTGTCCCGCATAGAGCCTGTGCGTTACAAAAAAGTTGTGAAGCAGGACAAAAAACAGCGTGTAGAACATATACCTGGGCCATGCACCGGCGAGACGGGAGCCGAAGTAGAGAAACGGCGTATCCCCGTATTTCGTTTCATTATAAAAATAGCCTGTGATAAAGAAGAACAGTGCCAGGTGGAACAGATAGACGAACGCACCGGCGAAATATCCGGTATGCCCCAGCACGATCGCAATAATGCCCCATCCCTTTACGATATCCCAGTAGAGGGAACGGGCTTTTTTTTGTGTGTTCATGAATGGATCTCCTTGTGGTTGAATTCTATTTTCTATAAATAATATTGATCGTAAAACCCCTGAAAATATATTTTACTATGGAACGGCAGAAAAGGCAAGAAATTGGAATGAGTGAAAACGGTTCTCATTTGTCCGGGTATAAATGAGCTTTGAATTGTCCATTCTAATGTATAGGTGACAAAACAAAAATCAAAACGATTCAACCGTTTGCGTTGATCGTCCATCATACGGAGGGAATGGAAATGCCGGTCTATAAAGTGGAAATCTGCGGGGTCAATACATCCAAGCTGCCTCTTTTAAGTAATGAGGAGAAAGAAGAACTGTTTCGCCGGATTCTAAAGGGCGATCGGGAGGCAAGAGAACAGTATATCAAGGGGAATCTGCGGCTGGTGCTCAGTGTAATACAGCGCTTTTCGGGCAGCCGGGAAAATGTGGACGATCTGTTCCAGATTGGCTGTATCGGCCTCATCAAGGCGATTGATAATTTTGATATTACCCAGAATGTCCGTTTTTCGACGTATGCGGTTCCGATGATTCTGGGGGAGGTGAAACGGTATTTGAGGGATAACAATTCAATCCGGGTCAGCCGGTCGCTCCGCGATACGGCATACAAAGCGATCTATACCCGTGAAAATCTGCTGAAAAAGCAGTCAAAGGAGCCGACACTCTGCGAGATTGCCAAAGAATTGGGAGTCAGCAAAGAGGAGATTGCGTATGCGCTCGATGCTATCCAGAGCCCGGTCAGCCTGTACGAACCGGTCTATACGGACGGCGGCGATCCGCTCTACGTGATGGATCAGCTCAGTGACAAGAAAAATTCAGAGGAACATTGGGTCGAGGATCTGTCGCTGGGGGAGGCGATGCAGCGCCTGCCGGACCGGGAACGCCGCATTATTGATATGCGCTTTTTTGAGGGAAAGACCCAGACAGAGGTTGCCGAAGAAATCCATATTTCGCAGGCGCAGGTGTCACGGCTGGAGAAGAGTGCGTTAAAAAGCATGAAGCATTATTTGAGCTGAATGTTGATAGGGATTGTGTTATAGGGATTGTGTGAGATTCTTCTGATTGATTGTTTGGCGGCTCTGTGTTAAAATATAGGAGATATAGTCTGCAAAAAGAATCTGAAAATCAAGCAGATGACTGTTATCTGAACTGGGGTTGAGCGGAGTATTCCATCTGATATAGTGATAAAGGCAGCTTGGCGATGCGACACTCAGGCAGTCATGGACAGCAGACAGAGTAGAAAAGACAGGCGCAGGCGGATTGAGCCTCGCGCATGATAAAATGTACTCTCGGAGTCTTTTCTGCACTCGCTTTTGTGGCTGATTTTCCGCCAGCCGTACCCGAATTTCATCAACGTACGCACCGCGTACGCCTCAGAAATTTGGGCACAGCTGACAAAAAATCATCTCACAAAATCAAGCACAGAAAGATTCCGAGAGTACATTAAAAAGAGCCGGAGGAATTCAAATGGAGAAATTACGTAAGCTGATGAAAGAACATCAGGATAAAGCAGATAAAAAAGTGATGGGAGAGGTTCTGGAGCTGCTTCAGAGAGAGCCGGGACTGTTTGTTGTGACTGTCCATGCGACGAAAAACTTCTTCCTGGGTGCAGAGAACGGCAAGGCGGCTGCTTTCCTTTACACCAGCCGCGAGTATGCAGATGAGTTCGTGAAAGGGCTGGAGATGGTCGGTGTAGAGACGAAGGTACTGGAGATCCGCCCATTACAGCGTATTTCCTTTTTCAACGACCTCTACCGCAGCGGTTTTGAGGCAGTTGTGATCGACAAGGGACAGGAAAATCATATGTCCATGTCGCTGTTCAGCATCATCGAGAAACCAAAGGATACATCCGAGATCGTGATGAACCCGTCCCTGGTCCGTTCTGCAAATCAGTTCTATCAGGCACTGGTACAGCACCAGGCATTCCCACAGATGCAGGATCTGATGTGCAAAGAGCTTTACGGTGCGCGTCTGCTGGTTCCGGTTGCTGACCCGCAGAAGACGACGGCAGTACCGGTTCTGACCACCGGAAAGGGTGTACGCTATTACCCGGCATTTACGGATTTAGTAGAATTTGGCAAATTTGACCGTAAACATCAGTTTGGAGCAATGGAAGTCCGCTTCCGCGATCTGAAAAAATATCTGGATTACGTGAATGGAATCGTGGTAAATCCGTTTGGATTTGCACTCCGTCTGGACGGCGAGAAGCTGGATCGGATTGAGAAAGAGAATATGAAGCTGAAGGTTGTAAAATAAATGCTGCTGTGACCGTGACCGGTAATGAATAGATGTCAGCATAATAAACTGTGGTGAAAAGGCTGTCTCCCATCAGAATGTATCATATAGATGCATCTGCCGAGAGACAGCCTTTTTGATTATTCGGTTCTCCTGTTTTTTTCATATAAATGTAGTAATCCCTTCATCAACAGCGCCCCATCATACGTGATCGTATGCGAACAGAGCGGCAGGACAATCTTGGAGATGCCGCCGGTGGCGATGATGGAAGTTTTCTCTCCGAGTTCTTCCTCGATGCGATCCAGCATACCGTCGATCATCGCGGCATTGCCAAATATGACGCCGCTTCTCATGCAGTCTATGGTATTTTTGCCAATGACACGGCGCGGCGTATCGAGGCTGATGCGCGGCAGCTGGGCAGTGCTGGCGCTCATGCTGTCGAGGGAAACGCGAAGTCCCGGCAGGATCGCGCCGCCGACATAGCGTCCGTTTTTGTCGATGACAGACATGGTCGTAGCGGTTCCCATTTCGATGATGATGATTGGCGGTTCATGCTCTGCAAGGGCACCGACTGCGTTTACGATCATATCACTGCCGACGGATTTCGGGTTGTCCATCAGGATGTTTAAGCCGGTTTTCATGCCGGAACCGACCAGCATTGCGTTTAGTCCCGTTATTTTACGGATGGCGGCAAGAATCGTCCGGTTAAGCGGCGGAACGACCGAGGAGACGATCGCACCATCAAGCTGATCTGGGGCAATATGGTAAATTTCAAGAATACTTTTCAGCGCCACGGCATATTCCAGATTCGGTTTTCCGATGGTGGTCGTGATGCGTTCTACAAAATACGTTTTTTTTGCGTCGATCACGCCGATAATAATGTTGGTGTTTCCAACGTCGATAGCTAGAATCATAAAATAACTCCTTTATATCTCCTGCATCTCTACAATAATCAACATCTCTTATAAAAAGTTGATTGTATAGTTATCGCAACGGTTTCATATGTTCAACTGTTACTATTTATTATATATCCACGTTAATAGTATGATTATATGTTTTTTAAAGAAAAGGATCAAGAAGAAGATGAAAAATGTTTTTAAGATCTGTTACCGATCGCGCGTGAGTGAACCGTAACTTGGACTTGCGTATTCGTTTAAAATAATATAGAATAAATACGTTTAGACAAAGTTAAAGAATGGTAGTAAGTTTGGAGGAAGATTTTTTTGGAAAATATAGCGGAGCAGATCAAAAAACGGCGTACATTCGCCATTATTTCCCACCCGGATGCTGGTAAGACAACCCTGACGGAGAAGTTTCTTCTCTACGGAGGCGCGATCAACCTGGCTGGTACGGTCAAGGGAAGAAAAGCGGCCAAGCACGCGGTTTCTGACTGGATGGAGATAGAGAAGGAGAGAGGTATTTCGGTTACCTCTTCCGTATTACAGTTTAATTATGAGGGATTTTGCATCAATATCCTGGATACACCAGGACATCAGGATTTCTCGGAGGATACCTACCGTACTCTGATGGCAGCCGATTCGGCGGTCATGGTCATCGATGGTTCTAAGGGTGTCGAGGCGCAGACGATCAAGCTTTTCAAGGTTTGCGTTATGCGCCACATCCCGATTTTTACCTTTATCAACAAGATGGACCGCGAGGCGCGCGATCCGTTTGAGTTGATGGATGAGATCGAGAGCGTGCTCGGCATCCGTACCTGCCCGGTCAACTGGCCGATCGGCTGCGGTAAGAATTTTAAGGGCGTGTATGACCGTGCCACAAAGAAGATCACAACCTTCACAGCAGCAATGGGCGGACAGAAGGAGGTCGCATCTCAGGAGTTCTCGTTAGAGGGCGATGAGGTTAACTCCATCATCGGTCCAGACTACCATCGGCAGCTGATGGATGATATCGAGCTTCTGGACGGCGCATGCGATGAGCTGGATATGGAGCGTGTCAGCCGCGGAAATTTATCCCCGGTATTCTTTGGTTCGGCGCTGACAAACTTTGGTGTAGAGACATTCCTGGAGCATTTCCTGAAAATGACAACCTCGCCGCTGCCGAGAAATACGACAACCGGCATGGTGGATCCGTTCTCTCCGAATTTCAGCGCGTTTGTCTTCAAGATTCAGGCAAATATGAACAAGGCGCACCGCGACCGTATCGCATTTATGCGTATCTGTTCCGGCAAATTTGAGGCAGGCATGGAAGTAACGCATGTGCAGGGCGGACGCAAGATCCGTCTCTCCCAGCCACAGCAGATGATGGCGCAGGATCGAAAGATCGTCGAGGAGGCATATGCGGGCGATATCATCGGTGTATTCGATCCGGGTATTTTCTCGATCGGTGATACACTTTGTACAGGTGAAAAGGTAGAATTTGAAGGCATTCCTACGTTCGCACCGGAACATTTTGCACGCGTGCGCCAGATGGACACGATGAAGCGCAAGCAGTTCATCAAGGGCATCAGCCAGATCGCCCAGGAAGGTGCGATCCAGATCTTCCAGGAGTTCAACACAGGTATGGAAGAGATCATCGTCGGCGTAGTCGGCGTCCTCCAGTTCGAGGTACTGACCTACCGTCTGGAAAATGAGTACAATGTAGAAGTCAAGCTGGAAAAACTTCCATACGAGTACATCCGCTGGGTAGAAAACGCTGACGAGATCGACGTAGCTAAGATCCAGGGAACTTCGGATATGAAGCGGATCAAAGACCTCAAAGACAATCCACTGCTTCTGTTTGTCAACAGTTGGAGTGTGGGAATGGTAGAAGAGCGGAATCCGAAGCTTAAGTTAAGCGAGTTTGGGCGTAACTAAAGCCATGCAGCGGAAAGCACCGTTTCAGCGAATGGAAAATTTATTTTTCAGGCGCTGAAAGGGGGATTTCTGCTATACGGCGCAGCCGGACAGAGGTGTGAAACCGCAGGTTTTGCACCCCTGGGCATGGTAAAACAAGAGAGAGTCCCTATTGCACCCCTGGGCATGGTGAAACAAGAGAGAGTCCCCATCGTCCCATCTGGGCATGGCGAGACCATAAAAAAAGAAAAGGAGACATTTCATATGAGCAGAGTAGATGTAGTACGTGCAGCCATGGTAGAAGCCATGAAAGCAAAAGACAAAGCAAGAAAAGATTCCTTATCCATGCTGTTATCCGCACTGAAAAATGCGGAGATCGACAAGCGTTCTCCGCTGACTGAGGAAGAGGCGGACGCAGTTGTAAAGAAAGAGATCAAGCAGACGAAGGAGACTCTGGAACTGGCTCCGGCAGATCGTGTGGATATCCGCGAGGAGGCACAGGCACGTCTGGCAGTTTATCAGGAATTTGCACCGGAGGATCTGACCGAAGAGCAGATCGCAGAGGTGATCAAAAGTGTTCTGGCAGAGCTTGGCATTGAAAATCCGGCACCGTCTGACAAGGGCAAAATCATGAAAACCCTGATGCCGAAGGTAAAGGGCAAGGCAGACGGAAAGGTAGTGAACCAGGTACTGGCTGGAATTCTGTCCAAATAATAACCAAAGGAAAAGAACGAGGCGGAAGATTTATGTATAAAAAGAAAATCGAGCAGTATATCGAGGCGCACAAGCAAGAGATGTTAGATGACATATGCACGCTGTGCAGCATCAACAGCGAGCGTTCGGCATATCAGGAGGGCGATCCGTTCGGCGAAGGTCCGAGCCGCGCACTGGCACAGGCACTAAAAATGGCGGAAGAGTATGGATTTTCCATCAACAATTACGATAATTATGTAGGAACCGCCGATTTAAACGACGGTGAGCACCAGCTAGATATTCTGGCACACCTGGATGTTGTCCCGGCAGGCGAGGGCTGGACTGTGACACAGCCGTTTGAACCGATTGTAAAAGACGGAAAGTTGTACGGACGCGGCACGGCGGATGACAAGGGACCGGCGGTAGCAGCTCTGTATGCGATGCGTGCGGTCAAAGAACTGGGAATCCCGGTGACAAAAAATGTCCGCCTGATTCTGGGAACGGATGAGGAGTGCGGCAGCAGCGATATTGAACATTATTATAAAGTGGAGAAGGAAGCGCCGATGACATTTTCCCCGGATGCTTCGTTCCCGGTTATCAATATCGAAAAAGGACGTTTCCCGGGGCATGTGACAGCTTCTTTTGAGGTATCGACGGAGAATGCGCGGATCCTGTCCATCGAGGCTGGCATCAAGATCAATGTTGTTCCGGGCAAGGCGCATGCGACAATTACAGGACTGACCGAGGAAGAGGTACGTCCGATGGCAGAGGGCGTGACGAAGGAGACTGGCGTACAGTTTGAGCTTCAGGCAGAGGAAGATGTGATCGTGATCACCGCAGTCGGTGAGGGCGCACACGCCTCGACACCAGAGGAAGGCAAAAATGCGCTAGCATCCCTGCTTCTGCTTCTGGATCGCCTGCCATTTGCATCCTGCGGACAGACGAAGCTGATTCACAGCCTGACTGAGTGCTTCCCGTGGAATGATACCGAGGGAAAGGCGCTTGGCGTGGCGATGCAGGCAGAAGGATCCGGAGCGCTGTCTCTGGCATTCACGATGCTTACGATGACGGAGACACGGATGGAAGCGTACTTTGACGGACGTTTCCCGATCGGCGGCAATGATGACAACCTGTTGAAACCGGTGGAGGCAAAACTTGCGTCCCACGGCATGAAGTTGGAGTCCCCGCAGCTGCGAGAGCCGCATTTTGTAGATGGCAATTCCGAGTTTGTCAGAACACTTCTGAATGCTTATGAGCTTTATACCGGCAACAAGGGCGAGTGCAACTACACCGGCGGCGGCACATATGTGCATGACCTGAAAAACGGCGTTGCATTTGGCGCGTCGATGCCGGGCGTGGACAACCGTATGCATGGGGCGGATGAATTTGCCTATGTGAGTGATCTGGTGGCAAGCGCGAAGATTTTTGCACAGGTGATTGCGGATTTGTGTAAGTAACAGAAAATTTCGTTTTTTCCGCCGTAAGAATTAAAGAAACCTTAATTGATTCGCCGCAGGTTCTATGTTAGACTGAAATCCACAACCGAGAGGTACTGTGCATGTTTGAAGACAGCTGCAGGAACTCCGGCGAGAGGGAAAGGAGAGAACGATTATGAAAAAATCATTCCATACAGTTAAAAAGGCAGGGATTCTGACGGCGGCAGCGGTTCTGGGAACAGCGGCACTGGCGGGATGCGGCAGTAAGGCAGATACAACAGAGAGTGCAGCGGCAAGCGAGGAAGCAACCGAAGCGGCCGGAGAGGCAGAAGCATCGGATGCACAGCTTGTCATCGCAGGCGGAGACAGCGCCGGACTGATCGCGGCGGTTCAGGCGGCAGCCGAGGGCATGGATCCGTCGAAGATCCTGATTCTGGCACCGGGCGAAGAGCTGGCGGCAGATATGACGGAGATGGCACCGTATGTCAATGTAGCCGATACGGATGAGCAGTTCCAGGCGAATCTTACGGATGATTTTGAGATTTATCTGTCCGATATTATGACGGCAGGAAATAATACGAACAATTCGGATATGGCGGCATATGTATCGCAGAACAGCGAAGAGGCGAAAGACTGGCTTGCCGACACACTGGGAATGGAGTATGGCGATCTGGCACAGGAGGCAGGTTCCTCGGTGGCCCGCAGTTTCCCGGCAAAAGAGGGAAATCTGAACGAGCTTGCACAGGAAGCGCTGCTTAAAAAAGTCGAAGAGCTGAAGATTCCGGTTGAATATAAGGCAGAATTAAAGAGCGTCGCTTACGATGAAGAAGGTGCGCTTGACCGCATCACTGTGACGGTGGACGGCAAGGATCAGGAGATTGACTGCCTGGCACTGGTAGCGACCGATGTCTCCCTGATTCCGGTTTTTGAGGAATCTCAGGTATATGAGGCAGATGGAAAGGCAGCTGCCTTGGTTGTCAGCAACAATGCGGAACAGCTAAACAAAGATAGCGGCGAGCTGATCAATGGTCTTTATGCAGCAGGTCCAATCCTGTCAGCGGCAGTAGACGGTGAAGGTGTGCTCTCCGGCAATGAGTTGACCGAGGCGGTTATGTTTGGTTCGACTGCAGGAACAGAAGCAGCGGTTTATGTTTCGGACAACCAGTAAAAGCTAAGCTGGTTCACCTGTAATGCCATTTCTAAAACAGTAGATGATGCAGACGAAATAAATAGAAATAAAATATGGAACCTTTAAGAAGAAGGTTCAAGCAAGAAGCGGGTAAAAGCGAAAAAACTTTTACCCGCTTTTGGTATTTTACAGAAAACAGCACGGAACTGATTTGCAAAAATAAAATTGTTTTTATTATGGAGATAATACCTAAAAAGTAAGTCAGAACTAACTCTGTATCACTGAATTATTATAACTTATTCGCGATTCGATATATTTGTTTATAATAATCCGGCTTTTTGATACTATGTAGTCAAACCTCATGAGGAACACGAGAAATAAAAAACCATTACATAAGGGGGTATCACATGGTGGAGAAAACTAAAAATGGGGCGGAGAAAAAAGAAACTCCGTTGTACGTGAAAATATTCATTGCATTGTTTGCAGGTATCGCGTTTGGTTATGTTTTAAATTTTATGGGCGGCGTGGAGAATGAGATCATTAACGGATATGTCCTTCCGTTCTTCCAGTTCATTGGAGATTTGTTTATCAAGTTGATCAAGATGATTGTCGTTCCGCTGGTGTTCTTCTGTATCATCGACGCGGCACTTTCGCTGGGCGATATCAAGAAACTTCGAAGCATCGGCGTTAAAACCATCATCTGGTTTTTAGCAACTGGCGGTATTTCGGCAACCATCGGTCTGATACTTGCCAATATCATCAAACCGGGACGTGGCTTGCAGCTGGGAACGGCAGAGACAGCAATGGAGGTGAAAGAACTTCCGGGTATCTACCAGACACTGCTCGACTTAATTCCGTCCAACCCATTCCAGGCACTGACAAGCGGCGAGATGATGCAGATTATCGTCTTTTCCCTGTTTCTTGGATTTGCCATCATCAGCATTGGCAAGGAAGCACAGCAGTTATGTGACATCATCAGCCTTTGTTCACGGACGATGTTTAAGGTTATCGACATGATTCTTGGAATCATCCCTTACGGCGTATTCAGTTTGATGACTGTAGCACTTGCAAAATATGGCGTTGCCATCTTCGGACCGGTTCTGAAATTCATCTTAACTGACTATCTTGCCTGCATCACCATGAGTATTGTTGGATACAGCATTTTCCTTAGCGTGATTGGAAAGGTAAATCCGATGAAGTTCTGGCGCAAAGCGTTTGAACCTTGGATGATTGCATTTAGTACCTGTACTTCTTCAGCAGCTCTTCCGGTATCGATGGAAGTAGCACCGAAGAAGATGGGCGTTCCGAGAGATATTGCGAGTTTCGTACTTCCGCTTGGATGTACCGCTCAGATGAACGGAACGTGTGCATACTTTGGTATCGTTGTTCTCTTTGCCGCACAGCTGTACGGCGTAGAGTTAAGTATTCAGCAGCAGATTATGCTGGTTGTACAGGCAACCTTCTTAAGCGTTGGCTGTGCAGCAACTCCGCAGATTGGTCTGGTTATCAGCTTAACCCTGATGACCCAGATGGGACTTCCGCTGGATGCATATGCACTGGTAGCTGGAATCTATCGTATCATCGACCAGATTCACACATCTACTAACTCCGTAGGCGACCTGGTAGCATCTGTCTGCATTTCTCAGATGGAGGGCGAACTGGATCACGAGATTTTCAATCAGGAAGAAGCCAAAAAGGCAGCTTGAGTTTTAGAAAGAGACATCCCGGATTCGTATGAAATGTGAAATATATCTGGGCAGTAGTTATGTATGGAACCCGGAAAGCGGGGAAACGACAAATTTGTGCAGAACGTGAATCAAAGATGGAATATGGAACCCCCGGTTCTGAAAAGTCCACGTTTTCCGGATAAAAAGGAAAAAAACAGAAATAATTCCCACTTGCAAAGGTGAAAAAATTTAAGGGAACCAGACAAAACAAGAAAAGGAGATTAAAACTATGAGTGATAACAGAATTATCGAATGTATGGAACGTGCACAGTATCTTCTTGGCAACCTGATGGCTGTTAAACCGGGCGAGGAAGTTTTGATTGTCGTTGACCCTCAGACCGACGAGAGAATGACCCAGGCGATGGCAGCAGCCGCTTTAAACTGCGGCGCTGAGTACGGCGTATACATGATGCCGATTCGTGGAAAAGATAAAGCAACCATTTTCCCGAAATCTCTGGAACTTGGCATGGATGCCTGCGATGTATTTGTCGGCATGACAACTGCATCCGGTGCAGCTATCTACAATAACCATCTGAAAGAGCTCATCAACCAGAAGAAACTCCGTGAGGTTTCCATCTGCTTAAGAAGTATCGATAACTTCACACGAGGCGGCGCTCTGGCAGACTACGAAGCAGTTTACGCAGATGGCGAGAAGCTGCAGGCTATCTGGAGAGGTCATAAGATGGCTCACATCACCACACCGGCTGGTACCGACCTGTACATGGAAATGAATCAGATGGAGCCGATCATCGAATGTGGTATCGCGAGAAATCCGGGCGATGCAATGGCTTGGTCTGACGGCGAGGTTTCCTTAGGACCGGTGATCGACACAACCCATGGCAAACTGGTAATTGATGGACCTATCTGCTACTATGGATGCCCGACCACACCGGTTGAGTTAAGAATCGAACAAGGGCGTATCGTAGAGGTAGTTGGCGGCGATCCGAAGATTTGTAAAGAAATCCGCCGTCAGATCGCAGAAGTTAAAGATTCCGACAACATCGCAGAGATCGGACTTGGACTTAATCCGGCTTGTATGTTTAACGGAGACTTCGAGGAAGAGAAGAAGGCAAGAGGAACCTGCCACATCGCAATGGGCAACGGATTCTACTATGGACAGCCTGCACGTTCGACCGTACATATCGACATGGTACAGTACAATCCGACCGTTATCTTCGACGAGGGAACACCAGAAGAAGTTCTGATCGTAAAAGACGGCAAGGTTGTTTGTTTGGGCGACAAATAATATGGCTATATATTAAGAAATATCAAGAACGAATTGTCAATGAAAGACTGCATGAATTGCGGCTGTGATTTCCCCTTGAGCAGCCGCAATATAAAACATCAGGAATTTGTAAAAGCTTAGGAATTGAATAAACCTCCATATTAAAAATGGAAGCTGTGGACGCAGGTTAGCTGCCTTAGATGTGCAGAGCGCAGGTGTTCGCAGCTTCTTTTGAGTGCTGATTCACGCACCTGGAAGTTTTGTAAAATAAGTTGGATTCTGCCTGAAAACGGACGGAAAATACAGTTTATTTGTTTACAGATATAGAAATCTTATGATAAAATAATAACAATAAAAAATAACTGTTAGATATGGCGGTTATATTCGTTTATAGCAGATTTTAGCATAGAGATATGGGAAAGCGGATCAGCCATATTTAAGTGTAGAGCCATGGCAAAATTCGTTATGGGTCATGTGTGCAAGAACCGTAACATCATTTAAGCAAAGCAGGATGGAAAATGGACAGGGGGAATTGACAAATGCTGAATGAAATGAAGTACGTGTATGAGGTTTACAAAGAAAAGAGTTTTTCCAAAGCGGCGAAGAAGCTTTTTATCAGCCAGCCAGCACTCAGCAACATGGTGCGGAAGGCAGAGAAAGAGATGGGAGCGCCGATTTTTGATCGCAGTACGATTCCGCTGACGGTGACGAAGGAGGGCGCGTATTACATCCGTACCGTTGAAAAGATTCTTTTTCTGGAACGGAATTTGGAACGGTATTTTCAAGATATTGCGGGGCTTCAGGGCGGCACGCTGGCGCTCGGCGGTGCATCTTATTTCTGCTCGTTTGTGTATCCGGATCTGATTGCCCGTTTTCAGACAAAATATCCGCAGGTTACGATTGACCTAACAGAAGGAAATACGCGGGAGCTGAAAGCGGGGTTGGAAAATGAGTCGCTGGATCTGGTGTTGGAGACGGCGATGGAGAAGGACGATACTTCGATCAAACGGTATTTATTCCGGAAGGAAAATCTGATTCTGGCAGTTCCGGAAAGTTTTCCGGTTAACCGGAAGCTGCAGCCATACCGACTGTCCAGGCAGGAGATTCTGTCCAAGTCCTTTTTAAAACCGGAGGTGGAGGCAGTTCCGTTAAAGGAATTTAAGGATGTGCCGTTTATCACGATGAAACCGGGCAATGATATGTATAAACGAGGCGCGAAAATGTGCCGCAACAGCGGTTTTACGATGAAAACTGTGATGATGGTGGATCAGGTGCTGACTTCTTTAAATATCGTCTCCAATGGGGTTGGAGCGATGTTTGTGCGTTCTGATATTGTACAGTGGCGTCCGGAGGACCCGAGGCTGGTCTATTATAAGATAGACGACCCGTTGTCTGAGCGGGAGATCACATTTTCGGTCAAGCGGGGGCGTTATGTGACGGCGGCGATGCGTGAGTTTATGCGTCTGGCAGGCATCCGGTCGGATGATCCGGACGCCGATCCGGCTGCCGGGAGGCAAAAGGAGTAACGGCAATTTCCGAAGACAGGGACTGAATGCGGCGTAAATTCCGGAATGTGGTTGCAAAATCAGTTAATCGTGTAAATTTTATATAATTTTACGTCGATTTAGACTTTACCAGCAGTCTAAAGTATGATAGACTATAACAATGAGGGTAAATGAGTTGCCGATTAAAGGCGGAAGAATTTCTATTCTGGAGAATTCGCGGGATGCTATGAGAGACAGGAGCAAAGGTGGATTTTATGAAGGAGACAGAGGGGATTTATTTATCCAAGACGATGAGGAATAGGAGGAATAGCGGGCAGGAACATGGAAATTACAGTTGCGAAGACGGCTGGCTTCTGCTTTGGCGTGAAGCGGGCAGTCGAGAAGGTATATGATCAGATAGCGACGGGGAAGAAGCCGATCTATACCTACGGTCCCATCATCCACAATGAAGAGGTGGTGCGGGATCTGGAAGAGAAGGGCGTACAGGTCATCCATTCGAAGGAGGAACTGGAAGCCCTGAAAGAAGGCGTGGTCGTCATCCGTTCCCACGGCGTAGGCAGGGAGATCTATGAACTCCTGGAACGCCAGGGACTGGAGCTTGTGGACGCGACCTGTCCATTTGTCAAAAAGATCCACAAGATTGTCCGGGAACAGTGCGAAGCCGGACGCCGCGTGATTATCGTGGGAAATGAGCACCACCCGGAGGTCGAGGGTATTAAAGGCTGGGGAAATGAGTATACTCTGGCAGTCGAGTCACTGGAGGAATTTGAAAATCTGGCACTCAGACCGGATGAAAAGCTCTGTATCGTGGCGCAGACGACATTTAACTACAATAAATTTCAAGATTTAGTTGAAAAAATTTCAAAAACGTATTATGATATACTTGTTTTAAATACGATTTGCAATGCAACACAGGAGAGACAGGTTGAGGCGAGGCAGATAGCTTCACAGGTTGATGTTATGATTGTGATTGGAGGCAAGAACAGTTCTAACACACAAAAGTTGTATGAGATTTGCCGCAGGGAATGTAAACACACTTACTACATTCAGACACTGGAAGATTTCAAGCCTGAGATAACAGGTACTGTGCGCAGCGTAGGTATTACAGCCGGGGCATCGACCCCAAATCAAATTATCGAGGAGGTTCATACTAATGTCAGAATTAAGTTTTGAACAAATGTTTGAAGAATCATCATTCAAGAGATTACGTACAGGAGAGGCTGTTACCGGTCAGGTTATCGGTGTCAAGGAAGACGAAATCATTCTCAGCATCGCTGGAAGCAAATCCGAAGGCATCATCACAAGAAGCGAATTCACCAATGAGCCGGGCGTAGATCTTAGAACCAAAGTTCAGGTCGGCGACGAACTGGAAGCAAAAGTTCTGAAAGTAAACGACGGAGAGGGCATGGCTGCTTTATCTTACAAGAGACTGGCTGCTGATAAGGGTCTGAAACGTCTGAAAGAAGCTTTCGAGAACAAGGAAGTTCTGAAAGAGAAAGTTACACAGGTTATGGAGAAAGGCCTCGTAGTAGAGGTTGAGGGAACCCGTGTATTCATTCCGGCAAGCATGGTTTCTGATACTTATGATAAAGACTTATCCAAGTACGCAGGTCAGGAGATTGAGTTCGTAGTTACCGAGTTCAATCCGAGCGGAAGAAGAAGCCGTATCATCGGCGACCGCAAGCAGATCCTGCTTGAGAAGAAAGCTGCTATGCAGAAAGAATTATTCGAGAAGATCGCTGTTGGTCAGACCGTAGAAGGTGTTGTTAAGAATGTAACTGATTTCGGTGCATTTATCGACCTTGGCGGCGCTGACGGTCTGCTTCACATCTCTGAGATGTCCTGGGGCAGAGTTGAGAACCCGAAGAAGGTTTTCAAAGTAGGCGATAAAGTAAAAGCTCTGATCAAAGATATCAACGGCGAGAAGATCGCTCTGAGCTTAAAGTTCCCGGAGAGCAATCCGTGGGCAAACGCAGCTGAGAAATATGCTGTAGGCAACGTAGTAGAAGGCAAGGTAGCACGTATGACTGATTTCGGCGCATTCGTTGAGCTGGAGCCAGGTGTAGATGCACTTCTTCACGTATCCCAGATTTCCAGAGAGCATGTTGACAAACCATCCGACGTACTGAGCGTAGGACAGGTTATCACTGCTAAGGTAGTTGATTTCAACGAGGCAGACCGCAAGATCAGCCTGAGCATGAAAGCTCTTGAGAATCAGGAAGCAGAAGAAAACTAATCAAACGGTTGACGCTAGTTTCTCATCGGACAGATAGTGCGTCAGACGGAGGATGAAAGAATCATCAGGCTGTCACTTCCACAGGAAGAATGTGGAGGTGGCAGCCGTTTTTGCGATGGCGTGGGGCATGGTATTCTTGATCGGAATGCAGTTGGGTATTTCTGGGATTGGAAGAAAGAGCTGGCTGTTTCTGGTGTTGTAGAAAGCTATTTGGTGATTTTATCTCAGTTGAGAAGACTCCCGCCTCTTCAGGTAGTGAGTAATAGCAAATTTGTCTCAGTGGGAGTTGGGTCTCCAACTGAGATAAACGCTCCGCGAGGATGCGCAGTGATTCTGATAGGAATATGTCAGCTTTGCTGACCAGAATCACGCGCCAAGTCTCACGGATGTTCGACTTGAATAAGATAAAAATGAAAACAGGCAGTATGGCGTATGTGATGGAACATAGGTTGTACGGTCTGTTTTTTGCGTGATGAGGAGCGGGATACGGCGTGGTGAAGGGTTGTGGGAGCAGAAAGATGGATTGGAGTGAGTCATAAGGATATTTGGAAAAATATTGACAAAGAAGGTACACTGATATATAATTTAGATACAATATTATATAATATATAATATTAAACAAGAAAAAATATTATATTTTGAATTAGTGAATCTTAGGAGGGATAAGATGGTTTTTAATACAGGAGCTGCGCTTCTGGATGCGATCGTCCTTTCAGTTGTATCAAAATCTGCAGAAGGAACATATGGGTATAAGATCACGCAGGATGTCCGTCAGGCAATCGAAATATCGGAGTCCACGCTTTATCCGGTGTTGCGGCGGCTTCAGAAGGATGACTGCCTGGAAACATATGACCGGGCGATCGACGGCAGAAACCGACGGTATTACAAAATAACGGAGGCGGGACGGATTCAGCTGAATCTTTACCGGGGTGAGTGGAACGTGTATGCAGGAAAAATTTCAGAGATACTGAAAGAGGGATAAGGAGAGGCAGATCATGAAAAAAGAAGCATTTTTAGAGAGGCTGGAAGCGCTCTTGCAGGATATTCCGGAAGAAGAAAAACGGGATGCGATTGACTATTACCGCGATTATCTGGAGGAAGCGGGACCGGAGAAGGAAGAAGAGGTACTTGCAGAATTTCAGAGTCCGGAGCATATTGCCGAGGTAATCCGGACGGAGCTGCAGAGTGAATGGAGTGGCGGCGAATTTACAGACCGGGGGTACAATGACAGCCGATTTGAAGAAAAGCGGACGACTTTATCCAGAAGCGGTGGGGCAGAACAGGGAGAACGAGAAAAAGAAGCAGGATTTCAGGCTGGAACCGAGGATGCCCCATTCCGGGAATTTCGGGATGAGGAAACGGGAGAAAATGCGGCATCCAATGAGAATCAAAGAAGCCGTCTGAGCGAGATGCTGCATTGCTTAAAAGAAAAAATAACCGGTTCCAAGATTGGAATGGTTGTGGCAGTTCTGGTAGTGCTTGCAGTTCTTCCATTTATCTTTTCGCTGGTAACGGGAACTGTGGGAAGTGTTTTTGGGCTGGCAGTCGCACTGGCAGCGATATTGGTGGTGCTGGGACTGATGACGGTGCTGGTGTTTGTTGGCGGAATTATGCTGTTTGTTCTGGGTACGGCGAGTCTGTTTGAACATTTTGCGATGGGACTGATGTTCATCGGATTGGGTATCGCGGCAGAGGGCAGCTGTCTGCTTCTGATATGCGGCTGTATCCTGTTTTACGGTGTATTTCTGCCGTGGGCAGTCAAGGGAATCATTCAGCTTTGCCGTCAGGCGGCAGGTTATCTGTCAGCCAGGGCGTAGGAGGATAGGAAAATGAAAAAATGGATGAAAAAAATGGCAATCATTGGCGCTGTCCTCTTTGTGGGTGGAATCGGTGTGACATCGATCGGGGCTGCCATTGGAGGCGCAGCTGCCGGACTGGATTTTCTGATCGATCAGGAAAAAAAATTTCAGGATAAATATAATTGGGGTGATTCTGAGGAAATATGGGATGATACGGAGCAGCTGCCGGAAGAGATCGACGAGCCGGATGAGATGGAAGAGCAGCTGGACAGAGAAAAACAATGCGAATAGTTTTCCAGAAAATGGACATACTCTGAGTACACAAGGTGGAAAGGAGTATTTTTTATGGATGAAAATAAGGTGGATTTTGAGAAAATGACCCCGGCAGAGCGGCTGAAATATGAGGTGGCGGAAGAAATTGGGCTGGCAGACAAGGTACGGCAGTATGGCTGGAGAAGCCTGACTGCCAAGGAGAGCGGGCGGATTGGCGGTCTGATGACGAAGAAAAGGCGGGAGATGAAACAGGATAAGAAAGGCTGATAGATATTTGCTTGAAAACACCAAAAGCCCTTGAAAATAAAGGAAAAATCCAATATTTTCAAGGGCTTTCAAATCTGCCGACTGCGGGACTTGAACCCGCACGGTGTTGCCACCAATGGATTTTGAGTCCACCTCGTCTGCCATTCCGACAAGCCGGCTGTCTATCGACGCTTTTTATCTTACCAAAATTGGAGACAGATTGCAACTGTTTTTTTGTTTGTTTTGAAATTAAGAAGCGAAGCATTCGCAGGGGCTTGCGTGTTTCATTAAAATAAGGTATGATTAGGTTCAAATGGGTTTATGAACGCGTCATGCGTGAATGATAATTCATATGGAATGACAGACTGGAAAAGGAGGTGGCGTCTGTGACCTGTCGGGAAGCGGAGCGTCTTGTGACGCCGTATATCCAGGATAAACTGAGCGGGGATGAGCTGGAAGCGTTTCTGGAGCATCTGGAACATTGCCGCAACTGTCAGGAAGAATTGGAAATTTATTTTATGGTGGATGTCGGACTGAAACAGCTGGACACCGGATCGGGTACTTTTGATATCATGGGCGCACTGCAGAAGCGGATCGCTGAGTCATATGCCCGTGTGCGCCGGATGTGGCGCTTCCGGAAAATGGAGTATGCGGTCAATACGCTGGGCGTGATGGCGGTATTGGTGACGGTGATGCTGCAGGTCAGGATTTGGCTGGCACCATAGAAAAAAGCAACAAGTGATAGAACAGGAGACGGAAACAGATGGGCAAATTAGTGCTGATAGATGGTCATAGTATACTCAACCGGGCATTTTACGGGGTGCCGGAGTTGACAAATTCGAAGGGACTCCACACCAATGCAGTGTACGGATTTTTAAATATCATGTTCCGGGTGATCGAAGATGAGGGGGCAGACTATCTGGCAGTGGCATTTGACTTGAAAGAGCCGACATTCCGTCACAAAATGTATGCGGCATACAAGGGAACGAGAAAACCGATGCCGCAGGAGCTGCATGAGCAGGTTCCGGTGATGAAGGAAGTGCTGACAGCGATGGGCGTGCCGATTCTTACCAAGGCGGGGTATGAGGCAGACGATATTCTGGGAACGATCGCGAAACGCTGTGCGGCGGAGGGCGTGGAGGTTTCTATCGTATCAGGAGATCGTGACCTGCTGCAGCTTGCAGATACGCACATTAAGATTCGGATGCCGCGTACTTCGAAAGGTACGACGGAGATACGCGACTATTACCCGGAGGATGTGAAGGCGGAGTATCAGGTGACGCCGATCGAATTTATTGATGTAAAGGCGCTGATGGGCGATACTTCGGATAATATTCCGGGCGTGCCATCGATCGGTGAAAAGACGGCAACCAGCCTGATTACCACCTACGGAAGCATTGAGAATGCGTATGCACACATTGATGAGGTAAAGCCGCCGCGCGCACAGAAAGCGCTTCGGGAGCATTATGACATGGCGCAGATGAGCAAGGATCTGGCAACGATCCGCATCAATTGCGAGATTGGTTTTTCGCTGGAGGAGGCGAAGCTGGATTCGCTTTATACGCCGGAGGCATATCAGTATATGAAGCAGCTGGAATTTAAGTCCATTCTGCAGAAATTTGGTGAGGACGCCTTTGCGTCATCAGAAATGGAAAAATCTTTCCGTCTGGTAAATGATTTTGGCGAGGCACAGGTGATTTTTGACCGTGCACAGCGCACGGAGGAGATCGGCGCGCAGCTGGTGATTGAAAAAGGAGAGGTTGTGGCACTGGCACTCTGCCTGGACGGGACATCGATCTATGCGATCCCGGCGGTTGGGTTCCTGACCGGACAGTATCTGGCGGAGGAGCTGGAACGCCTGATGGAGGTGGTTCCGTCTGTGACGGTTCTGGATCTCAAGATCCAGCTTCCATTTCTTAAAAATCACAGCCGCCGGATCGTGGACGGCATCCGGAATGCAGAAGGAAACCGTGCGGTTATGGACGCAGGCGTGGCGGCGTATCTGTTAAATCCGCTCAAGGATACCTATGGATATGATGACCTGGCGCGCGATTACCTGGATATGACCGTGCCGTCACAGGTCGATTTGCTTGGAAAAACGGCGCTGTCGGATGCATTTGAGACAATGCCGGAGAAAGCGTTGAATTGTGTCTGCTACATGGCATATACGGCGTGGAAATCGCGGGAAATCCTGCTGGGGCAGCTTCGAAGACATGGAATGATGCATCTCTTTTATGAGATAGAGATGCCGGTTATTTACAGCCTCTATCATATGGAAGAGGAAGGTATTCAGGTGCGCCGGGAGGAATTGAAAGCCTACGGCGAGCGCCTCCAGACGCAGGTAGAGAAACTGGAGCAGGAGATTTACGCCGAGACGGGCTGTGAATTTAATATTAATTCCCCGAAGCAGCTGGGTGAGGTTTTATTTGAAAAAATGTCCCTGCCGGGCGGCAAAAAGACGAAGACTGGCTATTCGACGGCGGCGGATGTGCTGGAAAAACTGGCGCCGGAGTATCCGGTTGTGCGGAAAGTATTAGACTATCGCCAGGTGGCGAAACTCAAATCGACCTATGCGGATGGGCTGGGTGCATTTATCCGGGAGGACGGACGAATCCACGGAACCTTTAACCAGACGATCACAGCGACAGGACGTATCAGCAGTACAGAGCCGAACCTGCAGAACATTCCGGTGCGTATGGAGCTGGGACGCGAGATCCGGAAGCTGTTTGTACCGCGCGAGGGCTGTGTGCTGGTTGACGCTGATTATTCCCAGATTGAGCTGCGTGTGCTGGCGCATATGTCGAATGACAAGAACCTCATCCAGGCATACCGACAGGCGGAGGACATCCACGCGATCACGGCGTCGCAGGTATTCCATGTGCCGCTTGAGGAAGTGACACCGCAGCTTCGCCGCAATGCAAAAGCAGTCAATTTCGGTATCGTATATGGTATCAGCGCGTTTGGGCTGGGCGAAGATCTCGGTATTTCCCGCAAGGAAGCAACCGAGTACATTGAGCGCTACTTTGAAACCTACCCGGATGTCAAACGTTTTCTCGATGGTCTGGTAAAAACGGGCAGGAAATACGGCGAGGTCAAGACTATGTATGGGCGTGTGAGACCGATTCCGGAGCTGAAATCCGGCAATTTTATGCAGCGTTCGTTCGGTGAGCGTGTGGCGATGAATTCCCCGATTCAGGGAACTGCAGCCGACATTATCAAGATTGCGATGATCCGCGTCGATCAACGCCTGCGCCGCGAAGGACTGCGTTCCCGCATTGTCCTCCAAGTGCACGATGAACTCCTGGTTGAAACCTGGAAAGAAGAGCTGGAACAGGTGCAGTCGATTCTGGCGACGGAGATGAAACGTGCGGCGCAGCTGCAGGTGGAGCTGGAAATCGATATGAAGACGGGAAATTCGTGGTTTGAAACGAAATAATGGAAAGGTACAGATAAACATGAAGATAATCAGTATTACCGGAGGCGTTGGTTCCGGTAAGAGTGAGGTCCTGCGTGTGCTGCAGGAGGAATTTGACGCGGAAATTATTAAGGCAGATGAAGTGGCTCACCAGCTCATGGAGCCGGGTAAGAAAGGCTATCAGCATGTGGTAGAGGCGTTGGGTGATTCCTTTTTAAATAAGGACGGCAGCATTGACCGCAAAAAGCTGGCGGCGCTTATTTTCCAGAATAAAGAGGCGGTGGAGACGATGAACGCCATCATCCACCCGATGGCGTGGGAGGAGATCCGCTATGCGATCAACCATTCCGACAAGGAGATCATCGTTGTGGAGGCAGCTCTCTATGATGACGACCATAATGCGATGTTTGATGAAATCTGGTATGTATACACATCGGTGGAAAACCGCATCAAGCGTCTGATGGCAAGCCGCGGCTACAGCGAGGAAAAATGCCGGGGCATCATGGCAAATCAGGCATCCGAGGACGATTACCGGAGTTTTGCGACGCGTGTGTTGGACAACAACGGCGGGATTGAGGATATTCGGAAGCAGATAGCGTCATTTTTAGGAAAAGAGGATTAGGATACATATGCGGATGGTTAGTATTGCCAGCGGCAGCAGCGGGAATTGTATTTATATAGGAAGCGACAACACCCACGTTCTGGTGGATGCGGGGATCAGCAACAAGCGTATTGAGATGGGGTTAAATGACCTGGGGCTGAATGCGCGGGAACTGGATGGAATTCTCATCACGCATGAACATTCCGACCACATCAAAGGGCTCGGCGTGCTGGCGCGCAAATATGGCACACCTATTTACAGCACAAAAGAGACATTAGAGGAAATTCAGGATTCCAAGAGTCTTGGCGAGATTCCGGAAGATCTGATGCACCCGATTACGCCGGATGTTGATTTTATGGTAGGAGATCTGGAAGTCAAACCGTTCCGGATCGACCATGATGCAGCGAATCCTGTTGCCTACCGGGTTCAGAATGAAAAAAGATCGGTGGCGGTGGCGACGGATATGGGGCATTATTCCCAGTACATCATTGACCATCTGCAGGGGCTGGATGCGATTTTGCTGGAAGCCAACCACGATGTCAAAATGCTGGAGGCAGGACCGTATCCGTATTACCTGAAGCGTCGTATCTTAGGCGATTACGGACACCTTTCCAATGAAAATGCGGGGCGGCTTTTAAGTTCCATTCTGCATGACAATTTGAAGCACATTTTCCTGGGGCATCTGAGTAAGGAAAATAATTACGAAGAGCTGGCATATGAGACGGTGCGTCTGGAGATCACAGAGGGAGATACGCCGTATAAGGCGAATGATTTCCCGATCACAGTGGCAAAACGCGATGCAGTGTCGCAGATTGTGACGGTGTAGAAGACGTAAAAGTATTAAAATTGGTTATACAAAGTCTGAAAATAAGCCAGAAGATATATTTGGGGTTATGGCTTGGAGGCATGGACAAACGTGTGGGGTTGACAGAAATATCGTTACTGTACACGCATACGTGTCCAGTAACGGAATATCATTTTAGGTGTAAAAGTCAGCAGCCGGATGGCAGTTGAGTTTTTATAGAAATTAGTAAGTCATAAAAACATTTCCGCCATAGGACGGAGAGCACACAGGAGGATGAAACCTATGAGTAAGATTATTATTACTATCGTTGGACAGGACCGCGTCGGTATCGTTGCAAAAACGTGTAATTATCTGGCTGACCACAACATGAACATTCTTGACATCACGCAGACGATCCTGCAGGAATATTTCAACATGATGATGATCGTGGATATTTCCGGTTCCAAGACATCCTTTGATGATATGGCGCATGAGCTGGACAAGCTGGGACAGGAGATCGGCGTAAAGATTCTCTGTCAGAGAGAAGAGATTTTTACCAGTATGCACAGAATCTAAGCAAATATTTTCAGAAAGGACGTAAAACCAATGATTAACATGCAGGAAGTTCTGGAAACTAATAACATGATCGCGCATGAAAAACTGGATGTGCGGACGATCACGATGGGTATCAGCCTCTTAGACTGTGTGGACAGTGATCTGGCGAAGATGAATGAGAAGATCTACAATAAGATTACAACTTATGCGAAAGATCTTGTATCGACCGGCGATGCCATCGGACGTGAATTTGGGGTTCCGATCGTCAATAAACGTATCTCGGTTACTCCGATCGCGTTGGTAGGGGGAAGCGCCTGCAAGAAGAGCGAGGATTTTGTAGAGATTGCGAAAACACTTGATAAGGCAGCGAAAGAAGTGGGCGTCAACTTTATCGGCGGCTATTCCGCATTGGTTTCCAAGGGAATGACACCGGCGGAAGAGCTTCTGATCCGCTCGATCCCGCAGGCACTTGCCTGCACCGACCGTGTGTGCAGCTCCATCAATGTCGGTTCTACCAAGACAGGTCTTAACATGGATGCGGTCCGTCTGATGGGCGAGATGGTTGTGGCAACCGCAGAGGCAACGAAGGACAATGATTCTCTCGGCTGTGCGAAGCTGGTTGTATTCTGCAACGCGCCGGATGATAACCCGTTCATGGCAGGTGCATTCCATGGCGTGACTGAGGCGGATGCGATCATCAACGTCGGCGTCAGCGGTCCGGGAGTTGTAAAGACGGCTCTGGAAAAGGTACGTGGCGAGAACTTTGAGGTGCTGTGTGAGACGATCAAGAAGACGGCGTTCAAGATCACCCGTGTTGGACAGCTGGTAGCACAGGAGGCATCCAAACGTCTGGGCGTTCCGTTTGGCATCATTGATCTGTCGCTGGCACCGACTCCGGCAGTCGGAGACAGTGTGGCGGAGATTCTGGAAGAGATCGGCTTAGAGCGCAGTGGTGCACCGGGTACAACAGCAGCGCTGGCAATGTTAAATGATCAGGTTAAGAAGGGCGGCATCATGGCGTCCTCCTATGTGGGCGGACTCAGCGGTGCGTTTATTCCGGTCAGCGAGGATCAGGGCATGATCGATGCAGTTTCTGAGGGTGCGCTTACGATTGAGAAGCTGGAAGCAATGACCTGTGTCTGCTCTGTAGGTCTTGATATGATTGCGATCCCAGGCGATACGAAAGCGACCACGATCGCCGGTATCATCGCGGACGAGGCGGCAATCGGCATGATCAACCAGAAGACAACGGCAGTCCGCCTGATTCCGGTCATCGGAAAAACAGTGGGCGATACGGCAGAGTTCGGCGGTCTGCTTGGCTATGCGCCGATCATTCCGGTCAACCGTTTCTCCTGCGACAACTTTGTCAAACGTACCGGACGTATCCCGGCACCAGTACACAGCTTTAAGAACTAATAGGAGTTTCATATGGATAAATCACAGGAACTGAGAGAGGTGCTTCTGCGGTATCTCGATGCCGATCTGGAGCGAATCATTTTCAGCAACCCGAGAACCCGTGAATCCTATCTGAAATTAACTGTGCGTCCTCTGCTTCTGCGGGGGGCGCTTGCTTTTCAGACGGAAGAATTTACGGAAAAACAGGCATTTCAGAAAAATCAGAACGCAGAAAAGACCGCCGAGTACCTGCTCGGAGAACTGGAAAACCGTTACCGCAATGCGGAGATCGCGTCGCTTCACGGGATTGTCAATATTCTGATCAGTAAGAAGGGGACAGTGACGATCAAAGAGAAGAAGGTGGGGGTTAAAAGGGCAGAGAATCGGACAGTATCGGTGGCAGCAGGTGATGTGCAGAAAGCTGGAAAGCAGATGCCGGCGAAGAGCCATGCAGATGTGAAAGAAAATTCGCTCGAAAAATCGGGTCAGAGTCAGTCAAGTCACGAAAACGGAAAGATGCAGAGAAGTGCTAAAATACAGGGAAATGGTAAACTGCAGAGCAATGCGAAACAGCAGAAAAATGCCGGAACAGGACTGTCGGCTGGCATGGATGCCGCAGCGTTTTCAGAACGTCTGGCTTCGTTATCCCGTAACCGTACTAAAAAATACGTCCTTCAGGAAGGCGTCCCAGTCCCATTTCTGGTAGATCTCGGTGTCATGACGGCAGAAGGCAAAGTTGTGAAATCCCGCTACGACAAATTTCGCCAGATCAACCGTTTCCTGGAATTTATTGAGGATGTACTTCCGAATCTCGATCCGAACCGGACGAATACGATCATTGATTTCGGATGCGGGAAATCATATCTGACGTTTGCGATGTATTACTATCTGCATGTGCTGAAAAAATATTCGATCCGTGTCATCGGTCTGGATCTGAAAAAAGATGTCATTGCGCTCTGCAACCGCCTGAGCAAGAAGTTTGAATTTGAGAACCTGACCTTCCTGCACGGCGACATCGCCGGATATGAGGGCGTCGATCAGGTCGATATGGTCGTGACGCTGCACGCCTGTGATACAGCGACCGATTATGCGCTGGCAAAAGCGGTCAAATGGGGCGCAAAAGTCATTCTTTCCGTTCCATGCTGTCAGCATGAGATTAACAAGCAGATTCAGAACGATCTTCTGTCGCCGGTTTTACAGTACGGCCTTCTGAAAGAGCGTATGTCGGCGCTTCTGACCGACGGAATCCGTGGGCAGCTCCTCGAAATGTCCGGCTACCGGACGCAGATTCTCGAATTCATCGACATGGAACACACACCGAAAAACATCATGATCCGTGCGATCCGCCAGGGCAAGAAAGCAGACGGGGCGGCATTAGAGGCAATGATGAAGGAATTGCATGTGAAGCCGACGTTGTATGGGTTGTTGGTGGGGGATGAGTAGAAAAACTGTGGCAGGTATAGTTGTATACTGAAGCTTATTTTTTGAATGAACGTTCAAAAAGTGAGTTATTAGGAACAACTATACCTGTTTTTGTTTTGTGTATATTCAGCAGTTGGAACAGTTCTTAGAAAATTGTGATATTGCAGATTTTGGAAGCTTTTAGAATAAAGAATTGAAATGATAGATCAAATGCGAAATATCAGAAATTAAATTTGATATTTATCATATAAGATTGTTCACATCGCATTTTCATGATATGATAAAAGGAAGAAAGAGTATTTGTTAAAAAAAATGATAGAACAAGAGGTGACATTATGGCGGTTAGTTATAAAAAGCTGTGGAAAATGCTAATTGATAAAGATATGAGGAAGAAAGACTTACGTGCATTGACTGGATTTAGTACAACAACAATGTCCAGATTGGGCAAGGATGAGAATGTGAGTACGGAAATTTTATCAAAAATATGTTCTGCTTTAAGTTGTGATGTTGGAGACATCATGGAATTTGTTCCTGATAAAAAAGAGGAACAGTAAGGAGGTACGGTAGTATGGATCATTCTTATCCTTATATTGCGTCTCTGACCAGAGAACCGTTCCTTTTCTACGAGATGCGTTCTACCGCAAAGCTAATGGCAGAAGGAAATTCAGATGATGCGATTGTGAAAGAAATTGTAGAGCAGAATCTTTTCCAGTACCCAACGGAAAAATCTATCACACGCATGGCGAAAGCCTGTATCAAACGGCTTCATGCTCTGGAAGATGATTCTCTGGTTTCTGCGATTGCGTCACAGCCAACAGATGTAGCAAAACAGATTTGTCTGTATGCGTTGATGAAGCAGAGCCGACTGGTCTGGGAATTTATGCTGACCGTCATTGGTGAGAAGTACAGATTAAGGGACACGTCTTTTGGTAAGATAGATTTGAATACATTTTTTATGCGCTTGCAGGAGCAGAATGATACCGTGGCTTCCTGGTGCGATACTACAATAACAAAGTTAAAACAGATCATTGCCAGAGTGCTTGTTGAAACAGAATATCTCGACAATCTCAAGGCAGATCATTTGAATCCAGTATGGCTACATCCTGTTTTGGAGAATGCCATCAGAAGCAATGGCGACACAGCGATACTGCCAGCGTTTAATTGCTTTTCTTAGGAGGTAGCCAATGAGTGACATAAAAGAACGCCTGGACAAAGTTCGGGTATTGATTCAGGAACCGGAGTTCCTGGAAGGCAAAGGACTCAGCAATGAGGTGAATATCAGAATCTTCTGCTATGAACCGGAGAATGAAATGGTTGTCCGCCATTTTGTGAATCAGTTGGAAACCGATCAGTCCTTAGATTGCCATTTGATCGTTTGTAATTTATATAAAACATTTCTCTCTATCTGCGATGATATGGACATCACAGATGCGATTCCCGATATGGAGGAAGCTGACGGGAGTGTTTATCTTCTGGAGCAGCTTAACTCCGCAATCGGTAATGGAGAGTTTATTGATAAAATCCAGTATGAGCCACATGAACCGGGTGATGTGCTGATGCTGACAGGTGTGGGCGAGGTGTTCCCGTTTATGAGAATCCATACGTTACTGGAAGCCTTGCAACCGTATTTTTCGGATGTTCCGATTTTGGTTATGTATCCGGGTGAGTTTGATGGTCGTCATGTAAAACTGTTCAATCGGTTGACACCAAATGATTATTACCGGGCATTCAATGTCATAGATTAAGGGGGATAAAGCCATGATGATTCGAGATATGTTTGCGGATGATATTAACCGCAAAATCAATGGTGTAATTAAAGTAGATCAGGCTGCTGATGATGTAATCGAGCAAGAGTTAAATGAATATGTCATTACCAGAGAATTGAAGAAACACTTTATTACATTCTTCAATTATTACGGTGATGCTTTCGACCAGCCGACAGCCGATATGGGTGTTTGGATTTCCGGTTTCTTTGGAAGTGGTAAATCTCACTTCTTGAAAATGCTTTCCTACCTTTTGGAAAATAAAGAGGTAAAAGGCATTCGCAGTGTGGAGCGTTTCCGTAAAAAGTTTGAGGATGACCCGGCAACTTTTATGCTGATCGACCGTGCCACGAAGGGTCAGACGGAAACCATTCTTTTCAACATTGATATTGAAGGCTTCAGCAATAAAGACAAGACTGCTGTACTTCGTGTTTTTGCAAAGATGTTCTACAACCATCTGGGATTTTACGGTGAAAATCTTAAAGTTGCCATGATGGAGCGTTATATTGACCAGCAGGGTAAGACAGAGGAGTTCCGCAGAGTTTTTGAAGAAAAGAAAGGCAAGCCATGGCTTGAAATGCGCCGTGCCTTTGCTTTCAATGGAAAGTTCATCATCCCGACACTGATGGAAGTTTTAGATATGAGTGAGGACGATGCCAAGACGTGGTTCAATGATAAAACCGCAACAGAAATTTCTATTGCACAGCTTGTGGAAGATATGAAAGCCTATGTAGATACTAAACCTGCAAACTTCCGTCTGCTGTTTATGATTGACGAGGTTGGACAGTATGTTGGTACGGATACCGATATGCTTTTGAACCTCCAGTCTCTGACCGAAAAAATCGGAAGTGAGTGCGAAGGTAAGATTTGGGTGATCTGCACTGGGCAGGAAGCCATTGATGAAATCATCAAAGTTCGTGCGGATGAGTTCTCCCGTATTCAGGCTCGTTTCAAAACAAGACTGAGTTTATCTTCTTCCTCTGTGGATGAAGTCATCCAGAAACGTATTCTGAAAAAGAAAGCGGAAGCAGTCGAAGAGCTGGAAGATGTTTATGAGCAGAATGATTCAGTCCTTCGCAATTTGTTCAGCTTTAGCGGTTCCGTTTTGGATATCAAAGGCTACTCCGGTCCGAGGGAATTTACAGAGAACTTCCCGTTTGTGCCGTATCAGTTCATCATCATGCAGAAGGTATTTGCTGAAATCCGCAAGCACGGAAATTCCGGCAAGCACCTGTCCGGTGGTGAGCGTTCCATGCTGTCCGGTTTCCAGGAAGCTGCACAGAAAATTCAGGAGAAGGACGAGTATGCACTTGTTCCATTCTTCCGTTTTTATGATACCGTACATACTTTCCTGGACGGTTCTATCCGTAGAGTGATTGAGCGTTGCCAGAAAGCTGCTGACAATGGCGATGGAATCGAACAGCAGGATGTGGATGTACTGAAACTTTTGTACTTGATTCGATATCTAGATGATATTCCTTCCAATCTGGACAATATCGTTATCCTCATGGCAGACGATATTCGTGTAGATAAGATTATCATGCGTGAAGCTGTCCGTGGAAGCCTTGACCGTCTGATGAGCCAGAATTATATCGGCAGAACTGGCGATACCTACAATTTCCTGACGGATGAGGAACAGGACATTCAGCGTGAAATCAGAGATACCAATGTGGATACCGTTTCTATTGTGGAGCGTATTGCCAAGATGATTTATGGTGATATTTTTAAAACCAGTAAATTTCGCTATGGAAACAATGATTTTGCATTTGACAAGATGGTAGATGGTATTACGGTTGGTGTGGCAACAGGCGGCATGTGTCTACGTTTCTTGACCGTTGCTATTGATGCTATTGAAAAAACAGATTATCGTCTGATGGCAGAATCCAAGGGCAACGAAGCAATCGTTGTTCTGGCTGATACGCCTTATTATGAATCTCTGGAATCTGCCATGAAGATTCGCAAGTATGTAATGCAGAGAAATGTAAGCTCATTACCAGATACAGTACAGAAAATTATTGAAAATCAGCAGAGTGAAGCTGGAAAATATGAGCTGAGTGCTATGACTGAATTGCAAAATGCCATCGAAGGGGCACAGTTCTATGTAGATGGCGAGCATCTGGAAATCAAAGCCGGAAATGCCAAGAGCAAAATTGACCAGTCTCTTGAATATCTGGTTGCTCATGTATATAGCAAGCTCGACCTGATTACAGATAATGCAGGCAGTGACGCAGATATTATTGCGATTCTGACAGGTGCAGTAACGGCACTTCCGGGCATGGAACCGAACCGTGATGCTGCTTCTGCTATGGAAGAATATCTGGAAATGCAGGATGCGAAAAAGCTACCGACTTCTATGGCAGATGTGCAGAGCAAATACAGTGCGATTCCGTATGGCTGGAAAGAAATCGACATTGCTGCGGTTGCGGCACAGCTGATTTATTCCCAGAAAGTAACCATCAAGTATGCAGGCAATACCATTCAGCCGGATGACCCGAAACTGCCGGATATGCTTCGTAAAAAGAGTGAGATTGGCAAGACTTCCATCAGCAAGCGTAAAACCATTTCCGCTACGATGATGCGTGATGTGAAATCAATGCTCCGGGATTATTTCGATGTTATGGATGTACCGGACGATGAAGATGGTCTGATTCGCTTTGTGACTGAGAAATTCAGTGAACAGCGTGATTACTATGCTTCTCTGGATGCCCGTTATGACGGACATAAATACCCGGATCGTGCATTGATGCAGGAAGCCATTCATCTGATGGATGATGTACTTTCTCAGAAGAAAGACAATATTGCCCTGATTGAGCGTGTGCTGAAAAAAGAGGATGCTCTTTTCGATAACAAAGAAGCCATGAGCAACGGCATTGAAAACTTCTTCAAGACTCAGGTAACAGTATTCGACCAGGCGGTGCAGTTTGAAAAATCTCTGCATGATGACATTGACCGTATTGCAGAAAATGAGGAAGCACACAAGGCACTGAATACTATTCGTCTGATTACGATGGTTCAGACTGGAAACGAGTTCAACTATACCCGGATTCGTGAACTGAATCCGTTGATGGATACGGTTCGTACCGCCCATGACAAGATGCTGGAAGAAAAACGTGCCGAGGTTCTGGAAACGGTTCGTCAGTGTATGGAAGCGACCCACACTGCCGCAAACGGCGATTCCAAGGCATCCCATCTGATTGAAAAATCAGATCGGTATTTCAGCCAGTGCAAGGAGAAAATCGCAGAATTAAAGAGCCTTGCCCTTTTGGATGCCATGTTCCTGCCGATGTGCCAGTATAAGGATGATACCGTCAGCAATATTGAGTCTGTTCTGGCTCCGCCTGCACCGAAGCCGCCAGTACAGCCGACACAGCCGGGGAAAGAAGCTGCTCCGGCAAAGAAAAAGGTTGTCCGTGCCTATAACCGACAGGTTGTATTCCAGGCAAAGACCTTACAGACGGATGCGGATATTGATGATTATGTAGAGAAGATTCGTTCTCAGCTGAAACAGTTGCTGAAGCATTGCGACGAAATCAAGCTGAATTAAGGAGGAGTTATGAAAAGTACGATAGAACATCCAAAAGTATTTATTTCTTATGCATGGGGAACTGAAGACTATAGATTGAAAGTTCGTTCTTTTGCAACAGACTTAATAGAAAATGGTATTGATGTTTTGTTAGATCAATGGTCTTTGAAAGAAGGAAATGATACATATGCATTTATGGAGCAGAGTGTGACAGATCCAACAATAACAAATGTATTAATACTACTGGATCCGATATATGAGAAAAAAGCAAATGAAAGACATGGTGGGGTAGGAACAGAAACACAGATTATTTCACCGGAAATTTACAACAAAGTTAAACAGGAGAAATTTTTACCTGTAATTTTTGAACGGAGAGAAAACGGAGAAATTCCAAAACCTCAGTATTTAAAAACGATGTTACATTTTGATTTATCTCAGGAAGAAAAGTATGATTTAGAATATCAGAGATTAGTGAAACGCTTATACGGAATAGAAATAATAGAAAAACCAGAATTAGGTAAAAAACCATCATGGCTGGAAGAAAGCTCTATTATTTCAACAAAAACGCGTACAGGATATGAATGTTTAAAACAACAGAAATCAGATAATGTTAAGAAAGACGAATATAGAAATTTTCTATTTGCTGTAAAAGAGAAAATAGTAAATTTTAGTAAGGATGAACTGGAAAATGGCGTATCAGCAGATGAGTATATAGAATTATATTCTAATACAAAATTATATCGGGATGATTTTTTGCATTTATTAAAATATTCACTTTATGTTCCAGAGGCATATAAAATTATAGCATCGCTTATGGAAGAAATATGTGTGGAAATAAAGGAAAAAGGTGGATGTGAAGGCGAAGTCGTAAAAACCTTGCTGCACGAGATATTCATTTATGTAGTGGCATTTTATTTGAAAAATAAAAATTCTGATGCCGTATCGTATATTTTGTCAAAGACATATTTTGTAGGTAGATATGGATATAATGAAGCTCAGAGTTTTGATGCCTTTTATTATAATAATGAGAATTTAGACAGAGCTGTCTCACAAAAAGATGGTAAAAATTATTATTCTGGGACAGCTAGTTATTGGATTAATAATATCAATGTAGAAGTATGTAACAAGAATGAATTTGTTTTTGCTGATATCTTTTGTCATAATGCATCTATGTTTATTGAAAATTACACTAGAAAGTGGTTTTGGTTTCCAATAACATATATATATGATAAAGCGGAATATGGAAGTAGTCTTTTCAGGCAATTTGCAATGCGTTTGAAATCAAAGGAGCATTTACAAGAAGCTGTTAAAATAATGGGATTTTCAGATACAGATGCATTTAAAAAGAAATATATTGAAATCGAAAGCAAAATTAAAGAAGGAAAGATTGGAGAATATCGATATAACAGTGCGTTTGAATCAGCACCAGTTATATGTCAATATGTTAAATCGGAAGAATTAGGGATCAGAAATTAATAGAAAAGTTTGGTAAAGGAAAATTAGTAGAAAATAAATGGATAAGAATGCGATTAAAAAATTTGCTGTCTGGGCAAGAACAGAGCTAATTGCCCGTGTTTCCCTGAAAGGTGTGGAATACGGTATCACAGAGGACAACATTGAGGATGCCAATGCGGACAGCGTTGGCGGCAAAGTCCTCACTGCCGATGAAAAGAAACAGCGTCAGGCTCTCATTGCCGAGATTAACGATAAAGGCTATAAGCAGGTCATGGAGGAGGTTGCCTACACTTGGTTTAACCGCTTCTCTGCTCTGCGATTTATGGAAGTCAACGGTTATCTTCCTTCCCATGTGCGAGTATTCACGGACGAGGAAAACAACTTTAAGCCGCAGATTATAACCGAAGCTATTCATCTGGATTTGGATGGACTCAATATGGAAAAGGTCTATGAGCTAAAAGATGCTGAAAAGACTGAAGAACTGTATAAATATTTGCTGATCGTGCAGTGCAACGCTCTGAATAAGATTCTGCCGGGAATGTTCCAGAAGATTGCGGATTACACCGAGCTTCTTCTGCCGGATAATCTGCTCCGTGAAGGTAGTGTGATTCAGCAGATGATCGAGCTGATACCAGAGGAGGACTGGAAGGATGCTGTCCAGATCATCGGCTGGCTGTATGAAGCATATAACATCGAAAAGAATGAATTGGTTTACAATGGCAATATGTCAAAATCAAGAATCTCCAAGGATCTATTGCCAGCAGCAACAACGATTTTTACACCAGATTGGTCTGTTCGTTATATGGTAGAGAACAGCCTTGGTCGTTTATGGCTGGAGGGACACCCGGATGTGAAAGAGCAGCTTCTGCCGACAGAGGAAGAACAGTCTGCTTATGCTGCCGGAAATCGTGACCTGGAAGATGCCAAATGGCACTACTATCTGGAAGAAGCTGAGCAGGAACCGGAAGTGCAGACACAGCTTGCCGAGATTCGTAAGGAATACGCCGCACTGACACCGGATCAGCTGAAAGTCATTGACCCTTGCTCTGGCTCTGGTCATATTCTTGCATATATGTTTGATGTGCTGATAAAGATTTATGAATCCTATGGCTATACCACCCGTGAAGCAGTGGCAAGCATTGTGGAAAATAATCTTTATGGTCTGGATATAGATGACCGTGCGGCACAGCTGGCTTACTTTGCGGTAATGATGAAAGCCCGTCAGTATGATCGTCGTTTTTTCAGCCGCGGCATTCAGCCCCATGTATATGCTATTGTGGAGAGTAATCATGTAGATAAATTCGCTATGTACTATTTCTGCAATGGTGATATGAAGCTCACAGCTACTATGGATACCATCATCAAAGAGCTGCATGATGCAAAGGAATATGGTTCTATTTTGAACATAACACCGCAGGATTGGTCTGCATTGTATGATCGTTTTACTGAGATTACGGAAGATATCAATATGTCCCGTGAGACGGCACTCAGAGAATTACTGCCGTTGGTGCAGGTGGCGGAAGCATTGGCACAGAAGTATGATGTGGTTGTGACGAATCCGCCGTATTTAGGTAGTTCGAGATTTAGTCCTAAATTAGATTCATTTGTAAAAGAGCATTATCCAGATGTAAAAACAGATTTTTCAATGGTAATGTTTAAACATTCTTTGAGAGATTTATGCAAAGATAAAGGATATGTTTCCTTTATTACAACAACTTCATGGATGTTTTTATCGAGTTTTGAAAAATTACGAGAGTATGTGATTGATGGGTATACTTTTGGTTCGTTGGTTGATTTTGGAACAGAATTATTTGAAGGTAAGGTAGGGCATAATCCGATCGTGGCATGGGTGAATTGCAAGTCAAACATTAAAGCAAATATGACAGCAATACGATTAGTGGACTATTGTTATTCAAAGCGTGATGAAAAAGAAGCAGAGTTCTTTAATTCTCAAAATCTCTATGTTTCAAATCAGAATAAATTTAAAATGATACCAGGAAGTCCTATTGCATATTGGTGGGAGAATTTCAAAATTTTTTCATTGCCGCAAGTTCAAGATTTCTATGAATCCGCAGGGAGAAATAAAACACATAACAATGAATTATATACAAGAAATTGGTGGGAAATATGTGATATGGACAGATGGCAGCCGTATGCAAATGGAGGTCCTTTCAGAAGATGGGAAGGAAATTCGCTTGATGTTGTTGATTGGTCTATTGCCGCTAAAGAGTTTTATGCAAGTCATGGAGGTTTATATAATCAGAAGTATTGTGGAAAGAGAGGTATTTGTTGGAATTTAATTACATCTTACAAAAATGGCTTTAGAATAAAATATAAGAATTATCATTATAGCTCTGCCGCACCCACTATTATTGCAAAAAAAGAAAATTTTGATTTTTGGATGCTTGCATTTTTGAATGGGATTGTAGCTTCTACAATTTTAAACATGTATAATCCTACACTTAATACAACTGTTGGAGATATTCTTAGTTTACCAGTCCAGTTCAAGAAAAGAGAACAAATTGAACCTATTGCAGAGAAAAACGTAGAACTTTCACAAACTGACTGGGATTCTTTTGAAACCTCATGGGACTTTCAGCACCATCCACTGCTTCGTAAAGTTTCTACCATTGCGGAAGCCTTTGAACAATGGAAAACGGAATGTGATGACCGTTTTAATCAGCTGAAAACTAATGAGGAAGAACTGAACCGTATTTTCATTGACATTTATGGCTTGCAGGACGAGCTGACACCGGAAGTTGAGGATAAGGATGTCACTGTCCGCAAGGCTGACCTTGGCAGAGATATTCGTTCTTTCATTTCCTATGCGGTTGGCTGTATGTTTGGTCGCTACTCTCTGGATGTGGACGGTCTTGCCTATGCAGGTGGCGAATGGGATGCCAGCAAGTATGCTTCTTTTGCTGCGGATAAGGATAACATTATCCCGATTTGCGACGATGAATACTTCGAGGATGATATGGTTGGTCTGTTTGTAGAGTTCGTGAAAACCGTTTACGGTGCAGATACTCTGGATGAAAACCTGAAGTTTATTGCCGACGCTCTGGGTGGCAAAGGTCAGCCGAAGGATGTGATTCGGAATTACTTCCTGAGCGACTTCTACTCCGACCACTGCAAGATTTATCAAAAACGCCCGATTTACTGGCTGTTTGACAGTGGTAAAAAGAATGGCTTTAAGGCTCTGATTTATATGCACCGCTATCAGCCGGACACCATTGCCCGTATCCGTACCGACTATGTGCATGAACAGCAGGCTCGTTATCGCACCGCCATTGCCGATTTGGAACAGCGTATTGCCAATGCTTCCACTGGCGAGCGTGTGAAGCTGAATAAAAAGCTGACCACCTTACAGGCACAGGATACCGAAATCAGAACCTACGAGGAAAAGATTCATCACCTTGCCGACCAGATGATTTCCATTGACTTGGACGATGGCGTGAAGAAGAATTATGCAATTTTCCAGGATGTTTTGGCTAAAATAAAGTAAGGAGGGATAGTTATCGAACCGAAACAAAAGAAATCTGTTCTCTTGGGGAATGGAGTAAACATACAGTTTGGTGGAAAAGCCTATTCAAATAGATTCATTTTGTCAAGAATTATCTTTAACGCACAGTGCGATAAGTATGATAGTCTTTTTGAAGGTACGCTGTCGGGAAGTGAAATTGAACAGATATTTCGAGGACTTCTTCCTACTGTAAATGCTGTGCTTGATGGAAAATATGATAAAGTCAATGCTGACGATGTAGTGAAAAGAGCTGTAATGGAGTTCAAGGCACAAAACGCAGAACGCAGCAAATTTGAGCATTATTATGAAATTCCATTAGAAGATTGGTTTTTGTTACTTCGATTATTCTTCATGGATAATCCAGATTTGAGTGATATGTGGAAAGCATCAAAACAAGGATTTGAATGGATGATTCTGGATGCTATCTATAATGCTGGTAAAATTCAAGAAATTTATCAAAAAATGAAAAAGCCTGTCAAACATTTTTTTAAATCGTTTGATTCGATATTTACATTGAATTATGATAATAATATTGAAAAGTTGACTAATAAAACAATTTACCATTTGCATGGGGATTATTCTGTCCTTGCAGATTCTGAAAATCCTGAAACAGTTCAGGGATTTTTGAACAAGCAAAACGGAAAAATTGTTATGAATCCAGATTATCTGCAATGTTATTGTAATGCGCTACTTAATTTTAGTGGACAGAATAAATATAAAGAAGCTCAGGATAAAGTGAAAGGAATTGAGGCACTTCAAAGACTAAAGCAATTACATGATTCGGATGTAGAGAAATTTGAGATAATGAGAGCAGGTGTAGAATCAGAAAAAGCTCAAATTATAGATACTTATATCAAACATCCAGAACTGAAAATTGCTACGGATTATCATTTTGGGGAACTTGAAAAACTTTCAGGTGAATTGCATATTATAGGGCTTTCACCACAGAATGACAGTCATATATTTGCTTGTATAGAAAAAAGCTCATTAGATAAGGTGGTTTTCTATTCGTATGGTGAGCCGCCAAAGAAATTGCCATTGACTAAACCATATGAATTTGCAGATATTAAGCAGTTATGGAAGTCATTGGATGCGAATCAGCCACAATATAATTGTGGTAGAAAATATCCGGATTCTGATGAAGCTAAAAAGTTTTTTGAACTTTTTAATGCATTATCCCTTGATCCGATCACAAAAGAAGAAATTGAGAAAGAAGCAAATTCAATTCCTGAATATATGGCGTTGCCATTATGCAAAGAAGCTATGAATTTGATTAAGGTTCAGACAACACCAAAAAGTGAAGAAGAACTTATGAAACAGTTTAGAATGGTTAGTAGAATAGCTTTAAGAGAGGGAATTTATCCGTCTGCTTTTTATTTGATTTTAATAGACAATTTTTCAAAATTATCGTAAAAGGAGGGCTTGCATATGATAACGGATGAAAGAATCAAAAATTCCAGTGAGCTGGAGTTTGCTGTATTTTGTATTGAAAATGTAGCAGCAAAGCTGGGTGTGGATGCAGAGCGTGTCTATCAGGCATTTACTGAACAGAGTGATATTTTGCACGGTTACATCGTGCCGGAATATGAAGTGCTGCATACCCAGAGTCGGGAATATATCGTTGATGACCTCCTTGATGTGATGAAAGAAAGGGGTGTGGAAGTATGATTCTCTATCATGGTTCTTTCTTAGAGATTGCAAAGCCGGATTTGGTTCATTCCCGTCCCAATGTAGATTTCGGGCGTGGCTTCTATGTCACGCCGCTGTATGAACAGGCGGCGAAGTGGTGCGGCAAGTTCAAACGCCGTGGGAAAGATGGCATTATCTCTCGGTATGAATACGATGAAAGCCGGGAATCTGAACTGAAAACGCTGAAATTTGATTCTTATTCCGAAGAATGGCTGGATTTCATTCTGAACTGCCGCAGCGGAAAAGATTCGACAGATTACGACCTTGTTGTGGGCGGTGTTGCCAATGATAAGGTGTTCAATACCGTGGAGCTGTTTTTTGACGGACTGATTGATAAAACGGAAGCTATCAACCGCCTGCGTTATGAAAAGCCGAACCTGCAAATATGTTTCCGCACAGAGAAAGCACTATCTATGTTGCATTTTGAAGGGAGTGAAGCACTATGACAGCGAACCCGATTTTGCTTCAGAAAAAATATAGCCGTGTTATTGAATGCTTTGCTAAACAGCAGGGACTTTCGCTGGATGCGGCATTGGATTTCTTTTATCATTCCCAGGTTTATCAGCTGATCCGTGATGGTGTTTCTGATATGCACTGCATGAGCGATGCGTATCTGGCAGAGGAACTGGAACAGGAATATGCCGAGAAAACCGCCGGATAAGTGCCGTTAAACCGCCGGATACTACAAAAAGTGCCGGGAAAGTGCCGACAAAATGCCGGATACCAAGGAAGGAAAGAAAGTGACTTATGGATACAGACAAAGTAATACAAGACTTAAACCGCAGGTTTGCTGCACTTCTGCCGGAGTTTTATCAGCGTCGTATCATCTTCTGGTACGATGAAGATAAGGAATTTGAGGATAAACTGGACGAAGTGGTTCTGGAAAATGCAAAGATAATTGCTCTGACCGGAAACAATGCCTTTTCTGTGAAGAAACTGCTTTCAGTGGACGATCTGACCACAAACTATCTGGTTTACAGTCCATTAGCATATAACCGCCCGGATGATAACTGGCTTCTGGATGTGGAGCTTTATAGTGAGGAGTTCCGGGCAGACCTGATTTCTATTTGGATGGATGAGATGGGTCTTACATCGAATCCGGCCATGCGGAAGCAGGTCAAGAATTATCGTGCTTATTTCAATGCGAAAGACCGCCGATTGAAAGTCAGCACACAGAATAAAGTTCCGGCAACGCCTGCACAGCTGCACATGGCTGTCATGGCGGCAATTTGTGGATTAAAAGACGCACAGCCGAATATGATTTTCCGTAGCGTGTTCCGTGCTGGATTGGATTTGAAGAACAATACTGTTTATCAGGATTTTGTAAAATATCATGTTGACGGTGCATTTTGGACAATGGTTCGCCAGGGCTGCGGATTTGTGGAGGAAGAACCAGACCTCGGACGGCTGGCAATTCATTTGCTTTTGACCGCCGCTACCCGTACCATGCGGCAGGAATATCTCGCCGGACTGGATAGCTTTATTTCCATGCCGCATCAGGCATATTGCTATGATTTTATTTCCGAGTGGCTGCACAGCGAGGATATTCAGCAGTTATATGATGTGGCACGGTATGTTGAAGATGAAGCCCGTCTGCATCAGCGTTTTGAAAAGCTGATGGTGGACGATCTGGCAGGAACCGAGTGTTTCCCGTGCATCAACGAAGTGATTTTGACAAAGCTGATGACAGAGATCAGCGACCATATCATTGATGTAGATATGATTACTTCCACCGTTGAAAAGCGAAGAACCTGTGCGTGGTATGAGCCGTTTGAGAATTTCTATGACGGTATCCTGCAAGTGGCGAATATGCAGAGCTTTTTCAAGGAACACTCTGTCGGATTCCATACTGCCGAAGCAAAAGGCATCTGGAAAGAATATACGGAAAGCTACTATCAGATGGATACCTATTACCGTTTGTTTCATCTGAGTTTCCAAAAGAGTCTGGAGACTTCCAATATTCTGCTGGATGATTTGTTTAAGCACGTTGTTGATAAAGTGGAAGGACTCTATACTCACTGGTTCTTGGGTGAATTGGGTAATAACTGGTCAGATGTGTGTGCGGATGAACTGGCAACCTGCGGTAAGGTTTTGGAAGTGCCGCAGCAGGAAGAATTTTACCGTTCTCGCATTAAGACTTCGAATACCAAGGTATTTGTGATTATTTCAGATGCTATGCGATATGAAGTGGCGGCAACTATGGCAGATCAACTTCAGAGAGAAACGCAGAGTAAGGTTTCCATCAGTAGTATGCAGAGTATCTTCCCGTCTATCACAAAGTTTGGTATGGCAGCGTTATTGCCACATAAAGAACTGACAGTAGAAGTTCGGAACGATATTTTGACGGTTCTGGCAGATGGTCAGTCTACGGCAAGCACTTACCGGGATGAAGTCCTGAAATCAGAAGATCCGGCGAGTGTGGCTTTGAAATACAATGACATCATTGCCATGAAACGAGCAGAACGAAGTGCGCTGGTAAAGGGCATGGATGTGGTTTACATTTATCACGATACTATTGATGAAGCCAGCCATACTTCTGACACCGCTGTTTTTTCTGCCTGTGATAAGGCAATTTCAGAGTTAAAAAACCTTGTGCGTATTATTGTGAATGAATTTGGCGGTACGAATATTCTGATTACGGCTGACCACGGATTCCTTTATACATATAGTCCGCTGACTGAGGATGACAAGGTAGATAAGACCAGCTTTAACGGCATGGATGTGGAATATGGCAGACGCTATGCAATCATGCAAAAAGGCGCACAACCGAACTATCTGTTGCCTGTGAAGTTCCTGGGCGGCAAAACGGAATTTGATGGATTTGCACCGAGGGAAAGTATCCGTATCAAGATGAATGGCGGCGGCATGAACTTTGTCCATGGCGGTATCAGCTTACAGGAAATGGTTGTTCCGGTGATCGAGTACCATTATCTCCGCAATGATTCTATGGAATACAAGCGTAATAAACAGAAATATGATACCAAGCCGGTAACAGTCAATTTGCTGTCTGCAAACCGTAAAATTAGCAATATGATTTTCTCATTGAACTTTTATCAGAAGGATTCAGTCAGTGCAAACCGTGAAGCGGCTACCTATCATGTTTACTTTACGGACGAAAATGGCAAGCAGATCAGTGATGTTCAGAAGATTATTGCAGATAAAACCAGCGACAACGGTGCAGAGAGAACTTTCCGTTGCCAGTTTAATCTGAAGTCTCTGAAATACAGCAATACTGCTACTTACTATCTGGTAATTGCAGATGAACAGAGCTTGCAGATGCCGCAGCGTGAGCCGTTCCAGATTGACATCGCCTTTGCGGTGGATGAGTTCGATTTCTTTAGTTAATACCGCAGGAGGATAGAAAGATGGGCAATTTACAGAGGGTGAAAGCACCCGTGAAGAAATAAAGAATAAGCTCCGTCAGAACTTTGACGGTAAGATTGTTCGGAAAGACCTGACAAAGAAAATCAAGGAAGGGGAAAATGTCCCGGTGTATGTCCTTGAGTTCCTGCTGGGTCAGTATTGCAGCTCAGATGATGAAACGGTCATTGAAAAAGGCGTACAGAACGTGAAGCGTATTCTTGCTGATAATTTTGTACGCCCGGATGAATCGCAGAAGATTCTGTCTCAGCTGCGAAAGAAAGGCAGTCACACTATCATTGATATGGTGACTGTCCGACTGGATATGAAAAAGGACTGCTTTTTTGCGGAGTTTTCCAATTTGGGCGTTGGCAATGTACCGATTGCCGACGAATACCCGGAGAAATTTGACCGCCTGCTCTGCGGAGGTATCTGGTGTATCGTTCAGCTGGATTACGAGGTTGAGGGCGACAATAACTTTGGCATTGAGGATATTGACGGAAATCCGCTTCGTTCCAAACACAAAAAGATATTTCTCCGATCAGTATCCGTAAGCTGACACCGATCCAGATGCCGCACATTGATATTGATGAACTGAAGCAGGGACGAAAGGCTTTTACGAAAGATGAATGGCTGGATATTCTTCTTCGTTCTATCGGCATGGAGCCAGATGAATTTACATATCGTGAGAAATGGCTGCTCCTAACCCGTATGATTCCATTAGTTGAAAACAACTTTAATCTTTGTGAGCTGGGACCGAGAAGTACCGGTAAATCTCATCTTTACAAAGAAATTTCACCGAACAGTATTTTGATTTCCGGTGGGCAGACGACGGTTGCAAACCTGTTTTACAATATGGGACGCAAAACGGTCGGACTGGTCGGCTTATGGGACTGTGTAGCTTTTGATGAAGTGGCAGGTATCAAGTTTAAAGATAAAGATGGCATTCAGATTATGAAGGATTACATGGCATCCGGCTCTTTTGCCCGTGGCAAAGAAGAAAAGTCTGCTATTGCGTCGATGGTATTTGTGGGAAATATCAATCAGAGTGTGGATGTGCTGTTGAAAACGTCCAGCCTGTTTGCACCTTTCCCGCAGGAAATGGGAACAGATACAGCATTTCTTGATCGTATGCACTGCTATCTTCTAGGATGGGAGATACCGAAGTTCAGACCGGAACATTTTACCGATGATTACGGTTTTATCAGTGATTATCTGGCTGAATTTATCCGGGAACTTCGCAAAGAACAGTATGGTGATGCACTTGACCACTACTTCCGCCTGGGAAGAAATCTGAATCAGCGTGATACGATTGCAGTCCGCCGTATGGTAGACGGTTATCTGAAGCTTATGTACCCGAATGGTGAGTTTACCAAAGAGGAACTGGAAGAAGTCATTCAGATTGCATTGGAAATGCGCCGCCGTGTAAAAGAACAGCTGAAAAAGCTGGGCGGCATGGAGTTTTACGATGTGAACTTCTCCTATATTGACCTGGAGGATATGTCAGAACATTATGTTTCCGTACCGGAACAGGGTGGCGGTAAACTGATACCGGATGGAATGTGCAATCCGGGACAGGTTTATACCGTATCCAGAGGAAAAAGCGGCATGATTGGCGTGTTCCGTCTGGAAAGTCAGATGCTTCCGGGCAATGGCAAGATTGAACGGACAGGCTTAGGCAGTGATTCCAAGTGCAAGGAAGCTGTGAACACGGCGTTCAATTATCTGAAAGCCAACGGCAACCGGATCAGCGGTTCTATCAGCACTTCGACCAAGGATTACATCATCAATTATCAGGATTTGCAGGGTATCGGTATGACAGACAAATTGGCACTTCCAACATTGATTGCACTTTGTTCGATTGCCCTTGGAAAGCCTGTTGTCAGCAACTTGGCAGTGTTGGGAGATATAACAATTAGTGGCACAATGATAAAGGTGGATGAACTTGCCAATACGCTTCAAGTGTGCCTGGACAGTGGTGCAAAGAAGGTACTGATTCCGAGTACCTCATTTGTTGATTTCGCAAGTGTTCCGGCTGATCTGATGAGCGCATTTCAGCTGATTCCGTATCAGAGTGCGGAGGATGCGGTGTTTAAGGCGTTGGGGGTAGAATGATTGAAGAAAGACGTAATTGTACTTATAGATTCACGAAAAGAAATAGAAAAGATGTTCCATCCGTTTGATGGAGGTATGGGAACATCTTTTGAACGGATCGGTGATGTGCCTAAATTTCAGAATTGGCTATGAAAAGTTAAAGTTATAACTTATAAAACCTCTTCGCAAATTCCAAAAACACCCCGCCTTCCTCTGCCATATACTTAACCGGCGAATACACCAGATAGAGTTTCCGGAGAAAGGCAGCTTCCCCAAGCGGAAAGAGAAGCAGTTTCCCCTGCCGTGCATCTGCCTGCACAGTTGCTTTTGAGAGAATGGAGATGCCCATTCCCAGCATGATACATTGCTTGAGGGCGGCGGCATCGTCCATCACGGCAATAACATTTAAATCATCGAGTGAAAGCCCTTTATTTTTTAGGAAATGAAGGGTTTCCTGCTTTGTGCCGGAATTATCTTCCCGGAGCAGAAACGGTTCTTTTAAGAGGGCATCCAGCGGTGATGGAATAGACTGGTAAGCCTGATAATGCGGTGCGGCGGGGGCAGCGATCACAAGCTCATCGGAGGCAAATGGGAGAAATTCGCAGGAGGTGTCCGAGGTAGTAGTTCCGACCAGACCGATGTCGCAGATGCCGTCATCCACCTTATGTACAACGTCCAGGCTGTCTGAGCAGGAGGCATAGACACGGATATCAGGATGAACTGCGTGATAAGCGCTTAAAAGTTCCGGCAGAAAATAGAGGGACGGAACGGAGGATGCGCCGATCCGAAGCTGCGGTTTCGTCTCGTTGGCGAGTTCCACGATTGCTTTCTGCTGCAGGGTCAGAATCTCCGTGGCATAGGAATATAATTTTGTCCCGGCAGGAGTCAGGAAGAGCGATTTGGTGGTGCGCTTTAAAAGCTGGGTGTGAAATTCCTCCTCCAGACTGCGGATGTGGGCGCTGACAGTCGGCTGTGAGATGTACAGCTTCTGGGCGGCAAGCGAAAAACTCTGATATTTGACGGTGTACACGAAAGCTTCTAATTGGCGGATGTCCATATATTTAAAATCCTTTCTATAGATAAAATCAATTTTTAATGATTCTGTGATAAAATCCAAAATTAAAATGAATAGTAGACAGGTGAAAACAATCTCTAAAGAAGAGTGTAGCTTTATTTATTGAAAATATCAATAAGTTTATAGCAAATATCAATATAAACGATTTTACCATAAAAATACAGGATGTTATACTTGTCTGCGGAAAGTATGGATAGATCCATGAAATGTACGCGCTTGAAATTTTTCTTGTTTGATTTTGTGAGATGATTTTTTTGCCGGATGCACTCAAATTTCTGATATGTATTGATGAAATGCGAGTGTGGTGCGTGAAATCACCCACAATGACGAGTGTGAGAAAAACTTTAAGAGTACATGAAATAAAAAAGGAGGCAGGTATGAAAGTATTTGACAAGACATGGAAGCTGGCAGTGGCAGGCGCGCTTGTGGGTGTGCTGGCAGCATTGCTGGCGTATTTTGGAAATCCGGCCAATATGGCGATCTGTATTACGTGCTTCGTACGTGATACGGCGGGCGCGCTGAAACTTCACTCAGCAGCACCGGTTCAGTATTTCCGTCCGGAGATTGTAGGATTTGCAGTGGGAGCATTTGCAATCTCACTGGTGACGAACGAGTATAAGGCGACAGCAGGTTCTTCACCGATGATCCGCTTTGTTCTGGGTGCGATCATGGTAATCGGCGCGCTGGTATTCTTAGGGTGTCCGCTGCGTATGGTTCTGCGTATGGCAGCCGGTGACCTGAATGCGTATGTAGCGCTGGTTGGATTTGCAGGCGGTATTGCAACCGGTTCGTTCTTCCTGAAAAAGGGATTTTCGCTGGGCAGAGCGTATGAGACGCAGAAATCAAGCGGATATGTGCTTCCGGTGCTCCTTCTGGCGCTTTTTATCATTGGAGCAGTAACAGGCGTATACGCAGCCAGCACGGAAGGACCGGGAAGCAAGCACGCACCGATTCTGATTTCCCTGGTTGCGGCTCTCCTGATTGGTGCACTGGCACAGAAGAGCCGTATGTGTTTTGCAGGCAGCATCCGTGATGTGATTCTGATGAAAAACTTTGATTTGCTCAGCATTATCGGCGCACTGTTTGCAGTCATGCTGATTTTTAACCTTGCAACTGGCAATTTCCATTTGAGCTTTTCCGGTCAGCCGATCGCGCACTCCCAGCATCTCTGGAATATTCTGGGTATGTATGCCGTTGGATTTGCAGCCGTTCTGGCTGGCGGATGCCCGCTGCGTCAGATCATTCTGGCAGGGCAGGGCTCCTCGGACAGTGCGGTAACCTTTCTGGGAATGCTGTTAGGTGCGGCACTTGCACACAATTTTAACCTGGTTGGTGCGGCAGCAAAAGCGGCAACCGAGACAGAGGTAGCCGTTTTGGGTGGTCCGGCGATGCCGGGCAAAATTGCCGTAATTGTATGTATTGCCCTGTTATTCGTGATTGCAGCGGCAAATATGAAACGTAGAAAGAAATAAAGAAAAGAGGAAACGGAAAATGTCAGATTTTGTTGAGGTAGATGTGCGGGGACTCTCCTGTCCGGAACCGGTTTTGATGGTGATGGATGCGATGGACGAACATCCGGGAAAACAGATCCGTGTGCTTGGCGATGAGGCACACACCCGGACGAATATTGAGCGCACGTTGGAGTATCATGGAAAAGAGGGGCACACCGAGGTGCTGGAAAACGGCTGTTTCACCATTACCTTTGAAGCGTGATGCTGCTCTGGAATATTAAATAGGTGGAAATGATGAGGCAGAAACGGGAATATCGGATTTTTACCTTTCACACGACGGCTGCGGCGATGGAGATGGAGGCATTCTGCCGGGAACAGGGAATCAGAGGGCGCCTGGTGCCTGTCCCACGCGAACTCTCAGCAGGCTGTGGAATTGCCTGGCGGATGGAACCGGCGGAATATGAACGGTTTCAGGGAGTGATTGCGGAGAGCCAAATTGAGATCGAGCAGAGCTGTGTGGTTATGAATTAAATAAAATGTTATGTTAGAGCAGGCATCATAGAAAAAGTATATAGGAAAAAGCGGCGGTATCGGCAGTGGCGAGACATTCAAAAAAGAATGGAGCGCTGACTGTGTGATACTGCTGCTTTTTGGCGTGTAAATCGAGGTCAGAATGAGGTCATTGAGGTCAGAAATCAAATCATGACCTCGATGACCTCATTTGTGACCTCGATGATCCCAATATTTTGAAATATTATTCTTCCGCCTTCGCCTCCTCCAGCAGCCGTGCAATCTCCCCCCGCACCAGCGAGAATGCAACCTCATTCCGTCCGCTGTTTGTAACGACATCTGCATAGGCGCGGGTCGGTTCAACAAAGAGAGCATGCATCGGTTTGACGGTAGTCAGATACTGGTCGATGATGTTTTCGATATCGCGTCCGCGCTCTTTCGTGTCACGTAAGATTCGGCGGAGGATGCGCTCGTCGGCGTCGGCATCGACGAAAATGCGGATGTCGAGCAGATTGCGGAGTGCTTCGTCATAGAGAACGAGAATGCCCTCCAACAGGATAACCGGGCGCGGCTCGATGTGAATGGTCGCTTCGGCGCGGTTGTGGTTGGCGTAGTTGTAGGTTGGACAGTCGATTGCCTCCCAGTTTTTCAGTTTGTTGAGATGCTCAAGAAGCAGCTCCGTCTCAAATGCATCCGGGTGGTCGTAGTTCAGCTTTTTGCGCTGTTCAAATGGCATATCGTCGTGGGCGCGGTAGTAGTTGTCGTGGTAAAGCACGGTCACCTGATTAGCAAATGCGTCTTTCAGACGGTTTGTAAAAGTGGATTTTCTTGAACCAGTTCCTCCGGCAATTCCGATGATAATAGGTGATTTTCTATTCACTGTGGTTTCCTCCATTTGTAAGTTTTATCTCAGTCGAGAAGAGTCCCACCTCTTTAGGTGGCGAGTAATAGCAAATTTGTCTCAGTGGGAGGTGGGTCTCCGACTGAGATAAACGCTCCGCGGGGATGCGCAGTGATTCTGTATGGAATATGTCAGCTTCGCTGACCAGAATCACGCGCCAAGTCTCACGGACGTTCGACTTGAAAACTGGTTCATTTTTATACAAAAACCAGTCCTTCTGTATATTCATTTTGAAATACGCCGCTGCGCTTCATCCGCACCGTCTGGTATAAATGCGAGGCGTACACCTCCTGCTCCAGCAGCGCGAGCGCCGACGGGGAGAGGTTCTGGGCGGCATCTGCCATTTTAGTGATGAGGGGGATGCTGCTTTTTTTATGCAGACAGGAGAGCAGAGGGCTGCTCTGCCTGCAAAAACCGAGAATCCGTGCATAGAGTGCATAGCCCTCTTCCTTCCACCGGGAAATATCCTCCTCGCGCATACCGAGTACCAGATGCAGAAGCGCCCGGCTGACACGCGTGTAGGTAAGCTGGCGCGTCTTTAACGCCTGAATCCGTTCTTCAAAAGAGAGAGGAAAGTAAGGTGGTTTTGCAAGACGGGCGGCAAGCTCCGGGGAGAGATCTGCGATGCGGGATATAGCCTGCGTATTGGTATCAACAGACAAAGTGCTGGAAGGCATAACGACGTTTGTGGCAGCAATGGAACCTTTCGCTGAAGATTTCTGCATCTGTAAAACAGCCATATTTAAAAGTTCTGAAAAGTCATCCGTAAAAACGGGAAGTGCACCTGCGTATGCGGGATGCGTCACGGCTGGCAGATGAGGTATTAAAATATTAAATAAAATCTCACTTTTTGAATCAGAACCCGGTTCCTGTTTTAGTGAAGCTGGACTATCTGCTGACAGATTTTCATAGCTCTTCCGAACTATCCCGCGAATTGCCGAAGCGGATGGAAACTTTGCTTCAGACAGTGCATCCTCATGATATCCGCTTCCCTCCCGCGAAATCGTATAAAATTCCATCGGGCTGTGCAGATCTTCCGCCGCCCGCAGATATTCAATCCCAAGGATATTATTAGGGGAGTTTAAAATGGAAGACCATATATGAGAGTTCGACACATCTGTATTTGCGTGAAAATCTTCCACATTTTCAACTCTTGTCCCGCCCGCCTGTGTTTCTCCCAGCGCCTTCGCCCGTGCCTGCGGATAAGTCAGTCCCGCTTTCAACCCTTTCCGCAGCCGTTCCTGAAATTCCGCCGATTCATGATTCAGCGCATAAGCAGCCTGCTTAAGGATCTCAATCTGCCCGCATTCACTGCCGAACACAACGGCATCCACACCGATCGCCGACAGAAGCGCGACTCCATAGGCGGCAAATTCATGCGCTGAGGCGGTGGAGAAGGCGGCTGGCATCTCAAGTACCAGGTCGGCACCGGCGAGAAGAGCGGCTTTTGTACGACGGTACTTATCAAAGATGGCGGGTTCGCCGCGCTGGACGAAGCTGCCGCTCATCAGGACGACGCAGTAGTCTGCGCCGGTCAGTTCCCTTGCCTGTTGCATATGATACAGATGTCCGGCATGGAACGGGTTATATTCGGTAATTAAACCAACGATTTTCATAAATTTCAATCCTGTTTTTTGCATTTTTGCGAGGAATTTTGTAGCAGCCTATTTATAATAGAAATAAAAATAAAAGACTGTTGCTGTTGCGGCAGAAAAATCTGTAAAAAATAGCAGCCATTTTCTGCTTCATTTACATTATATAGTGGAAGTGCGGGAGCGTAAAGGAAAAATTATAGTGCATCTTGTTAAAAATTTAATTAATCAAAAATTTGAAAATCGCTCTTGTATACAATAAACAACTGGTATATAATGTTAGCAGTAATAGACACACACTTATGAAAGGGGTTTTATAACCATGGCATTTATTGACAAGATTAAGGAAAGAGCAAAAGCAGACAAGAAAACCATCGTTCTTCCAGAGTCAATGGACAAGAGAACATACGAGGCAGCTGAGAAAATTCTGAAAGAGGGTATCGCAAATCTGATCATCATCGGTACTCCGGAAGAGATTGAGAAAAACGGCAAAGGCTTCGACATTTCCGGTGCCACCATCGTTGACCCGTACAATGATCCGAATAAGCAGAAATACATCGACAAGTTCGTTGAATTAAGAGGCAAAAAAGGTGTTACTCCGGAAGTTGCAAAAGAGCAGATGGAGAAAGACTATATGTACTATGCTTGCCTGATGTGCAAGTGCGGCGATGCTGACGGCGCTGTATCTGGTGCATGCCATTCTACCGGCAACACCATTCGTCCGGCTCTTCAGCTTCTGAAGACCAAACCGGGTATCAGCTCTGTATCTGGCTTCTTCCTGATGGAAGTTCCGGATTGTGAGTTCGGTGAGAACGGTCTGTTCGTATTCGCTGACTGTGCAGTAAACACTGACTTCGATTCCAACAAGCTGGCTGAGATCGCTGGTCTGTCCGCAGAGAGCTTCAAGATGCTGGTTGGCGCAGAGCCGAAGGTAGCTATGCTGTCCTATTCTTCTATGGGTTCCGCTAAACATGATGATGTTACCAAGGTAGCAGATGCAGTTAAGATTGCTCATGAGAAGTTCCCGGAACTGAAACTGGATGGCGAGCTTCAGCTTGATGCAGCACTGGTTCCGTCTGTAGGCGAGGCTAAGGCACCGGGCAGCTCCGTAGCTGGACATGCTAACACCTTAGTATTCCCGTCCCTGGAAGCAGGCAACATTGGTTACAAACTGGTTCAGAGACTTGCAAAAGCTGGCGCTTATGGTCCGGTTCTTCAGGGTCTGTCCATGCCGGTAAACGATCTGTCCAGAGGATGCTTCGCAGACGATATCGTAGGCGTAGTAGCTATCACAGCTGTACAGGCTCAGCAGGCATAATTAATATTAATTGGAATCAAATGGATGGAGAACTGGCACTGCGTCAGAGAATCTTAAATCCGTTTAATTAAGAATTAAAAGTGATAATTACAGTTCAGCCCGGTATTCATACATAATCCTGCAGTTCACAACAGGGCAGTGCAGACGTTTTTGCAGATGCTTCCGTGTGAACCGCATATAGAGAATACCTGCGGCTGAATTGTGATGTTATAAAGAAAGGAATCTATTACCATGAATATTTTAGTTATTAACTGCGGAAGTTCTTCCTTAAAGTATCAGTTAATCAACTCTGAGACAGAGGGCGTCCTGGCTAAGGGTCTTTGCGAGAGAATCGGCATCGACGGTATGCTGACTTACCAGCCGGAGGGCGGCGAAAAAGAAAAATCTGAGATCGCTATGCCGACCCATACAGAGGCTATCAACGCAGTTCTGGCAGCCCTGACTAACGAGAAGAGCGGCGTTATCAAGAGCCTGTCTGAGGTAGGTGCAGTTGGACATCGTGTCGTACACGGCGGCGAGAAATTTACTTCTTCCTGCTTAATCAACGACGAGTCCATGAAAGCGATCGAAGAGTGCAACGATCTGGCACCGCTTCACAACCCGGCAAACCTGATCGGTATCCGTGCCTGCCAGGAACTTATGCCAGGCGTACCGATGGTAGCTGTATTTGATACCGCTTTTCATCAGACCATGCCGGATGTTGCTTACACTTACGGTATTCCGTATGAATACTATGAGAAATACAAAGTTAGACGTTACGGCTTCCATGGTACTTCCCACAGCTACGTATCTAAGAGAACCGCTGAGATCGTTGGAAAACCGTATGATCAGATGAAAATCATCGTTTGCCACCTGGGTAACGGCGCCAGCATCTCCGCTGTAAACTGCGGCAAATCTGTAGACACCAGCATGGGTCTGACTCCACTGGAAGGTCTGGTTATGGGTACACGTTCTGGTGACCTCGATCCGGCTATCATCGATTTCGTAGGTAAAAAAGAAGGTCTGTCCCTGGATGAGATGAACGAAGTCCTGAATAAGAAATCCGGTATGCTCGGTATCTCCGGCGTATCCAGCGATGGTCGTGATCTGGAAGCAGCAGCTGAGACTGGCAACAAGAGAGCACAGCTGGCCCTGGACGTATTCGATTACCGCGTAATCAAATATATCGGTGCATACGCAGCAGCTATGAACGGTGTAGATGCAATCGCATTTACCGCTGGTATTGGCGAGAACAACATCAAGATGAGAAAAGATGTTTGCAGCAGCCTGACCTACTTAGGCGTTAAACTGGATGAGGAGAAGAACAACGTAAGAGGTGAGGAGAGAATCATCTCTGCTGACGACTCCAAGGTTCAGGTTCTTCTGGTTCCGACCAACGAAGAGCTGGCTATCGCCCGCGAGACTCTTGCACTGGTAAAATAATTAAATATGAATTAAAATTTGCAAAAATATGTAAAATTAATCATTGACAAACGCGCTCGACCTTTGTATAATATCAAAGTGCGTATTAGGAGATTAGTATGCTGATTCATTTATCGGAACTTTTTAACTGCGAGGGTAGAAAGAAAGTCTATACAGTCGAGACTGCGCTGGACTCTGTTGATTTTGACGGAGAGACGTTTCAGATTGAGAAGGCTGAGCCTTTTGAACTGGAACTGACGGCTAAGACACGGCATAAGTATACGATGAGTGGTCATGCGACGCTGACGGTGGGAGGTCACTGTGCGCGTTGTCTGGAGCCAGTATCTTTCGACTGCGAACTGGATTTTGGACGAGAGTTTGAGGTGCAGGACGGTCAGGAGGAGAGTTTAGATGATGAACCCTTTATGAAGGGGTACAATCTGGATGTAGACCAGTTGGTTTGCAACGAACTGCTACTGAGCTTGCCTATGAAAGTCCTGTGCAGAGAAGACTGCAAGGGGATTTGCAATAGATGTGGTACAAATCTTAATCTTCGGACTTGTACCTGTGACACTAGGTCGCTCGATCCAAGGATGTCGGTTATCCAGGAGATATTCAATGAATTTAAGGAGGTGTAACCATGTCTATCTGTCCTAAGAACAAATCTTCCAAAGCAAGAAGAGACAGCCGCAGAGCTAACTGGAAAATGAGTGCTCCGAACTTAGTAAAGTGCAGCAAGTGCGGTGCTCTGATGATGCCTCACAGAGTGTGCAAAGCTTGCGGAAGCTACAACAAGAAAGAAATCGTTAAAGTAGAAGACTAAGCTACAAGTGTTGAAAAATAAGGGGTTAAGCGATTTTTGCTTAACCCATTTTTCGCATTTTAGCCCATTTTTAGCCCATTTCAAGAGGGTGTTTAACAGGTGTTTTTGGGTAGATTTTAGCAACTATAACTTATGGCTTATAAAATGTGGTCAAAAACAGGAGAGATTATTAATTTGCAATAATCTCTCCATTTTTTATATTTCGTGAATATTATCAAATCTGTGATTTTTATTAGTAAAAATGTAAAAAATAGGGATAGAAGAGCATTAAGCTCAACTATCCCTATAAGAATGTTATTTAACAAAGTATTTTATGTACTGTTATTTGTTATTTAACTTTTACTAGCAAAAGTCATATATGTGCCTCCTGTAAATGAAAATATATTTCTAATTACAGGGGCCGCTCTCGCTACTTCTGAAAAAGATCAATAGCGAGAGCGGTCGCATATTTTGACATTTTTGTCAAGTATCAATTTAAAAATATGTTAGACTCCTATAGGGGATTTAACGCTAAAGCTTAACTTACTGACATTGGTTCATGGGTAGGCACTTTTGGAACCGAAAGTGCCGTAAGAAAACGTGGTGGCAGCAGGAATTTGCCGTATTTAAATGCGAAGCCACGGCAAATTCCGTTACTGGGCACGTATGCGTGAACAGTAACGCAGATAATGTGTAGATGGCGGTGTTGTATGCAAAAAGGTGTACAATGCCGCTATTTTTTGTTAATATAGAGAAGAAAGAAAAAAGAGGGATAATATTTTATAAATATCACGTTAGGAGGTTTTACATATGAAAAGGGGAAAATATTTACTTTTGACCGTCACAGCCGCCGCGCTTCTGGCGGCGATCCCATTTCAGGCATTTGCGTCGAAGGATACGGAGGACCGCAGCCCGGTTGGCTCGATCGGCTTAAATGTTTCGTCCTCGATCCATGTCGGTGATGAGAGTTCAGATGTGGATGTTTCGCTCGATTTCGGTGACTGCGATATTTCCAATGTTGATGTGATCAATGAGCCGTCCGGCAAATGGGTGGACAAGGATAAGCCAAAGCTGGAGGTTACGCTGGAGGCGGACGATGATTATTATTTTAAATCCGGTTATGCGAAAAAGAATGTAACCCTGAGCGGTGACAGTGCGACGGTTACTTCTATCAAGCGCAAGGGCGATGAGGAACTCCGGGTCGTGATCACCCTGAAAGCTTTAAAAGGAACCTCCAGTGATTACAGCCTGGATGTTGATGAGGCAGAGTGGGATCAGATGGATGGCGTTGCAGAGTGGAACGGCAGTGAGGATGCGAAATACTATGAGCTGCGCGTTTACCGGGATGAGAAATTTTTAAGTACGGTAAAACCGGGAAAAGAAACGAAATACAATCTTGGACGTTATCTTACGCAGGCGGGAACCTACACGTTTGATGTGCGCGCGGTTTACAGCGATTCACGGCACGGCGAATGGCAGACATCGGATTCCTTCACAATCACGGCGGAGCAGGCGCAGGAAATTCAGAAGACGCTTGTCTTCAAGGAAGCAGGCAGCGGTCCGGCAGCCGGTGCGTGGGAACAGGATGCGCTTGGCTATAAATACCGCAATTCCGATGGAAGCTATGTGACCAATAACTGGCAGCAGATCGGCGGTGTGTGGTATTTCTTCGATGAAAATGCATATTGCAAGACGAATACCTGGGTGTTCTGGAATGGAAAATGGTATTATCTGGATGTAAACGGCGCGATGTTAGTTAATACGACGACGCCGGACGGCAAGCAGGTCGGGGAAGATGGGGCGCTTCTGTAAAATTTTTAAGAAACAATTTTGATGAAAATCCGTCAGGGAAGATGGAGACAGAATTGTAAAATAGATGTGAGAAGAGGCAGATTGCACGGAATATGCGGTCTGTCTCTTTTACATTTAAAAACAGAGAAAAATAAAGAGAATATTTGCAAACAGAACGATGATAGAATGAAAATACATACATGAAAAGAGTGCTGAAGGACAAGCTGGCAGTTATTTCTGATGGAATAAAAAAATTAACAAAAAGAATACTTGCATATTGTGAAATAAGTAGTAAGATAGAGGTGGTATCTCATGACTGCCTATTTTTTAACAATCTAGGGGAAGGGGCGGTCTGAGAAGAGACTGCAAGGGGTTCTAAGCCAGTATGGAGGATGGCAAAAAAAGGACTGACAAAGGAGGGGCACAAAGATGGCAGCACAAATTTTGGCTGTGATTATTTTTATTGTAATGTTTGGACTTATCATCTGGGATCACATTGAGAGGCATATCGTATCGCTCGGATGCGGGCTTCTGACGCTGGTGCTGGTGTTTGGCATCTGTATGCACAGTGAGGCGGCAGCGGCGGAGACACTGAGCCTGCAGAGCTTCATGGTTCCGAACTTCTGGTTTCAGACTGAGGCGGCGGCAGAGTCCTCGAGCGGCATCAACTGGGCGACGATTCTTTTTATTGCCGGTATGATGCTGATGGTGGAGGGTATGGAGCGCGCGGGATTTTTCCGGTGGCTGTGCCTGACAATCGCCAAGGCGGTACATTATAAGACGATCCCGATTTTTATTTCATTTATGCTGATGTCGGCGTTTCTGGCGATGTTTATCGACAGTATTACCGTTATTCTTTTTTTGGCAGCGGTCACGGTAGAGCTGGCGCATCTTCTGCATTTTGATCCGATTCCGATGATCATTTCAGAGATCTTCTGTTCGAATCTGGGCGGCTCTGCGACGATGTGCGGCGATCCGCCGAATATCATCATCGGAACCTCGCTCGGATATTCATTTAAAGATTTTATTTTAAATACAGGTATGATGGCGGGTGTTTCGCTGATTTTTGTCGTACTGTTTTTCTATTTTTCCTTTAGGAAAGAATTAAAGGCGAGTGAAAAGCATGACGAAGCGGTTACATATCCATCCCCACAGGAGGCGATCACGGATCGGAAACGGTTTGCGGTCAGCGTGGTGATCTTTGCGGCGGCGATCGTAATGCTGGTGACGCATGCACAGACGGGACTGACAGTTGCGACGATTGGCGTATTTATCGGTGCTTTTTCGCTGCTGGCATCCGGCGGTGAGGCGCTCAGCATGATTAAGAAGCTTGACTATAAGACGCTGCTATTCTTCATTGGTCTTTTTGTCGTGGTCGGCGGCATGGAGCAGACGGGCGTCCTAAATTCTTTAGCAGGGATCATTGACGCAGTCAGTGGAAATAATGTAAAATGGGTAGTAGCGATTGTGCTGTGGCTGTCGGCGCTTGCGAGTGCATTTGTGGACAATATCCCATTTGCGGCGACGATGATCCCGGTTATCCGGAGTCTGGCGCAGGCAGGCGGCATGGATCTCTCGGTTCTGGCGTGGGCGCTTTCGATGGGTACGGATATTGGCGGCTGCGGAACTCCGATCGGAGCCTCGGCAAACGTAGTTGGTATCTCAGTGGCAGCGAAAAACGGACATTTTATCGGCTGGGGGAAATATTGCCGGTATGCAGCTCCGGCGACGGTGCTGGTAATCCTGATTTCCATGGTTTGTATATATGTGAGATACTTTTAAGGGGGCTTTTATATGGAGGAGAGGAAAAACAGAGTGATCATCTCGGTCAGCAGACAGTTTGGCAGCGGCGGACACAAGATAGCGGAAGCGCTGGCAGAGCATTTTGAACTTCCGATTTATGATCATAGGATGCTGGACAGTATTGCCAAGGAAAAGGGTGTGGATCCGCGTGTGCTGGAAAAATACGACGAGAAGCCGCTAAACCGTTTTCTGGCGCGCAATGTCAGCGGATTTTCAAGCTCTCTGGAGAACAATCTGGCGCAGATGCAGTTCAGTTACCTGAAAGACAAGGCCGATTCAGGGAAATCGTTTGTGGTAGTTGGACGGTGTGCGGAGACGGTTTTAAAGGAATATGACGGACTGATCACGATCTTTGTGCTGGGCGATGAGGAAACACGGGTGAAGAGAATCGAGCAGCTGCACGGACTTTCAGAGGACGAGGCGAAACGTCTGGTAAAGACGAAGGACTGGAGGCGGAAATCCTACCACAACTGTTACAGCCGCGGACGCTGGGGAGATTCCAGAAATTATGACCTTTCGATCAACAGCAGCCGGCTGGGAATTGAGGGAACGACGAAGATGCTGGAGGAGTATGTGCAGGCGCGGATGGACGCGATGCAGAAATAAAATAATAGAGATATCGAAGGAAAAGAGAAAGGGGAACGTGTGCATAGGCGGCGCACGTCCCCCTTTCCCTTTTTCTGCCGAGGTGTTATACTGTTACTGTTTCCGGGTGGGCACTTTTGGAACCGAAAGTGCCGTAAGAAAACGTGGTGCCAGCAGGAATTTGCCGTATTTAAATGCGAAGCCACGGCAAATTCCGTTACTGGGCACGTATGCGTGAACAGTAACGTTATACTAAAAAATATGGAATTAGATAGAAAAATCGTATTTGCTATCTGTTTGATCTTGTTTTATAGTATATAAGATATTTAATAGGAGTTTGATGATATATGACAGAGTTAAAAAAAGAAAAAAAGACCGGTCTCGTTCTGGAGGGCGGCGGGATGCGCGGTATTTACACAGCGGGCGTCCTGGATGTGTTTTTGGATCATGATATTTCATTTGACGGCGTGATCGGCGTCTCGGCGGGGGCAGTGCATGGGGCTTCGTTTGTGTCGGGGCAGAAGGAGCGGAGCATCCGCTATTATAAAAAATACTGCAATGACAAGCGTTTTATGAGCTTTAAAAACTGGCTGCGGACGGGAAATCTGGTGGACGAGCAGTTCTGCTTCCATGATATACCGGAACGGCTGGATCCGTATGATTACGAGGCATTTGACCGGGGAAATACACGGTTTTATGTTGCATGCAGCAATGTGGAGACAGGGAAAGCAGAGTATCTGGAGATCAAAGATATGTTCAAAGATGTCGAATATTTCCGTGCGACGGCATCCCTTCCGTATGTGTCCCATATGGTCGAGGTTGGTGGAATGAAGCTTCTGGACGGCGGCTGCACGGACAGCATTCCGTTGCGTGCCTTCGCTAAGATGGGGTATAAAAAATGCGTCGTTGTGCTGACCCGTCCGGCGGGCTACCGCAAGAAACCGGGCAATTTCTGGCTGCCGGAGGCGGCATATCACAAATATCCGGCGTTCGTGAGGGCGCTTCGCAGCCGCTATTATTTCTATAATAAGACGGTGGAATGGATCGATCGCCTCGAACAAGAGGGAAAAATTTTTGTTATCCGTCCGAGCGTGGCGCTTCCAATCGGCAGAACCGAACATAGTGTTGAAAAATTGCAGGAGACGTATGATATCGGCAGGAAGGATGCTGCCAATCAGATGCATGCAATGGAAAATTGGTTCAAATCTTATTGATTTATAGATTGATCTCTAGTATAGTAAAGATTGATGTAATGTGGCTGTGGACAATAAAAAGCGGGACAGCTGCAGCGTGATGATGAAAGAGCGATTCGTTCGGACCACATATGCCGCAGTGGCGGAAGACAGGTTTGGTATGTGTATCGCTATAAATATAGAAGGAGAACACGCAATGGTTAAGATAGCAGTAGATGCCATGGGGGGCGACAACGCACCGGGTGAGATCGTGGCAGGTGCCGTGATGGCAGCCCAGTCGAGGGAAGATATTCAGATTTTCCTGATCGGCAAGGAAGAAGTCGTATCAGAAGAATTAAAAAAGCATACATATAAGAAAGAACAGATCGAGGTTGTCAATGCGACTGAGGTCATCGAGACGGAGGAACCGCCGGTCAATGCGATCCGCACGAAGAAAGATTCGTCCATCGTGGTCGGCATGAATATGGTCCGCAGGGGTGAGGCGGATGCATTCTGTTCCGCGGGCAGCTCCGGCGCGATTCTGGTCGGCGGACAGGTGATCGTCGGCAGAATCAAGGGCGTTGAACGTCCGCCACTGGCTCCATTGATTCCGACAGAAAAGGGCGTATCCCTGCTGATCGACTGCGGCGCCAATGTCGATGCAAGACCGTCCCATCTGGTACAGTTTGCAAAGATGGGCTCCATCTACATGGAACACGTGGTTGGCATCAAGAATCCGCGTGTGGCGATCGTCAACATCGGTGCTGAGGAAGAGAAAGGCAATGCGCTGGTGAAAGAGACATTCCCGCTCTTAAAAGAATGTAAGGATATCAATTTCATCGGCAGCATCGAGGCACGCGAGATTCCGCACGGCGGCGCGGATGTCATCGTTTCTGAGGCATTTGTCGGAAATGTCATCCTGAAACTCTATGAAGGTGTCGGTGCAACACTGATTTCCATGGTAAAACAGGGCATGATGACGAGCCTGCGCTCAAAGATCGGCGCATTGCTTGTAAAACCGGCGTTAAAGACGACGCTCAAAGCATTCGATGCGAGCCAGTACGGCGGCGCACCGCTTCTGGGATTGAAGGGGCTGGTTGTCAAGACGCACGGAAATTCCAAGCGCATCGAGGTGTGCAATTCGATTCTTCAGTGTGTGACCTTTAAAGAGCAGGCGATTAATGAAAAGATCAAGGAAAGTCTGTGAAACTTTCGCAAAATTATAAAATGTAGCGAAAAAACGATATGTTTTTAATCAATCTAGAATTCTAAATATTTTAAAATAAGTTCATAGAAAGGAAGAAAATTATGGAATTTGAAAAATTACAGAACATTATCGCGGAGGTACTGAATGTTGAAGCAGATGAAATTACGTTAAATACGACGTTTGTGGATGATCTGGGCGCTGATTCGCTGGATATTTTTCAGATTATCATGGGAATCGAGGAGGCGTTTGATATCGAAATTCCGACTGAGGAGGCAGAAAAGATTGTATCTGTGGGCGATGCAGTAGAGCAGATCAAGAACGCACTGAACTAATTCAATGTTTGTTAAAAAGTTATAGAGAAGTCTGTCAGGCAAAGGGGCTGGGCGGGCTGCCGAAGGGCAGGATCGCGACAGCTCCTTTCCAAAAAGAACGGATGTTTGACTCTGGCTCACAGACACAAATAGCAATGATTGCCGGAATCAGTCAGCAGCAGGACAGGCTGGAAAGAGAGAAATATATGGAGTATACATTAAATAAATTGGAAAAACGGATTGGCTATTCGTTTCAGGACAAGAAGCTTCTGGAACACGCGATGATACACAGTTCGTATGCCAATGAGCACCATCTTGGAAAACTGGGATGCAACGAGCGTCTTGAATTTTTAGGCGACGCGGTGCTGGAAGTGGTATCGAGTGATTTTCTGTTCCGCACGTTTCCGGAGATGCCGGAGGGCGATATGACAAAGACACGTGCGAGTCTGGTCTGCGAGCCGACGCTTGCATTCTGCGCACAGGAGATCGATCTGGGTGGATTTTTGCTGCTTGGAAAAGGCGAGGATGCGACCGGCGGACGGGGGCGCGATTCGGTGGTGTCGGATGCGATGGAGGCACTGATCGGTGCGATTTATCTGGACGGTGGTTTTGCTAATGCAAAAGAGTTTATTCATCGATTTATTCTCAACGATATGGAACACAAAAAGCTCTTTTATGATAGCAAGACTATCTTGCAGGAGATTGTGCAGGGCCATACGGACGAGACACTTACATACGTTCTTCTGAAAGAAGAAGGACCGGATCACAACAAGAGCTTCGAAGTGTCCGCGATGCTGGACGGTCAGGAGATCGGCCGCGGCATCGGACGGACGAAAAAATCAGCGGAACAGCGTGCGGCGTACCGTGGGATCCTCACTATCAGAAAACCGCAGGAGTAGGTATGTATTTAAAGAGTATTGAAATACAGGGTTTTAAGTCATTTGCCAATAAAATTCTGTTTGAGTTCCACAACGGAATCACGGGCATCGTCGGGCCAAACGGCAGCGGCAAGAGCAATGTCGCCGATGCAGTGCGCTGGGTGCTCGGTGAGCAGAGAAGCAGGCAGCTGCGCGGCGGCACGATGCAGGACGTTATTTTTGCTGGTACGGAGCTTCGAAAACCGCAGGGATTTGCCTACGTGGCGATCACACTGGATAATGCCGATCACAAACTTCCGATTGAGTACGACGAAGTCACGGTTTCAAGACGTCTTTACCGTTCTGGTGAGAGTGAATATAAGATTAATGGAACGAGCTGCCGTCTAAAAGATATCAACGAGCTCTTTTACGATACGGGTATCGGTAAAGAGGGATATTCCATCATCGGACAGGGGCAGATTGATCAGATTTTAAGCGGGCGGCCGGAGGAACGGCGCGAGCTGTTTGACGAGGCGGCTGGAATCGTGAAATTCAAGCGGCGCAAGGCGATCGCACAGAAGAAGCTGGAAGATGAAAAACAGAACCTGATCCGCGTGACGGATATTTTGTCCGAGCTGGAAAAACAGGTAGGACCGTTGGAACGGCAGTCGGAGGAGGCGAAGGAGTATCTGCGTCTGCGGGAAGAGCTGCGCTGCCTGGACGCCAACCTGTTTTTGGCAGAATCGGAGGAATTGAAGCGCCAGATCCGGGAAGTGGAGCAGAAGGAGATGATTCTGACCGGCGATCAGGAGAGTGTGCGGGCGGAATCGGAGACACTGAAATCGGAGTACGAATTGCTCGGAACCGAGCTGGATGCGCTGGATGCGGCGATTGCCGCGGATCGTGAGGCGTGCAGCCGGGAAGACCTGGAACGCCAGGAGAAGACCGGACGGATCGGAGTTCTCAGAGAGCAGATCCGGACGGAGCAGATGAACGAAGAACATATCCGCAGCCGGATGGTGTCGATCGACGGCGAAATGCATCAGAAAGAGGAAGAACAGGCGGAATATGAGTCTGAAAAACAGGCACTAAATGCATCGGTGCAGACAATCGAGGCAAAACAGCAGGAAGCGGAGGCAGCAGTCCGTTCGATGGACGAGGCGGTCAGCCGGACGGAAACCTTGATCGAGACGGCAAAAGCCGAGATCATGGACGCTTTGAACCAGAAAGCGGAACTTGCCGCCCGCCGTCAGCGCTATGAGACGATGCTGGAGCAGGCGGATGTGCGCCGGGCGGAAGTGACGCAGAAGCTTTTGAAATTCAAGAGCGATGAGTCGGTTCAGGAAGAGCAGAAAAAAGAAGAAGAAGCCAAATTAGGGAAGGTGCAGGAATGTCTGGAAGCGTTTTCGGTGCAGGAAAAAGAGCTGCAGGAGCAGACGCGCACGGAGGAAGAACAGGAACGCCGCCTGAACCAGAAACTTTCGAGCCTTCAGCAGGATTACCACACGAACCGGACGAGGCTGGAATCGATGCGGAATCTGGCGGAGCGCTACGAGGGCTACGGCGGCAGTATCCGCCGCGTGATGGAAGTCAGGAACTGCGTTCCGGGTATTCATGGCGTTGTGGCGGATTTGATCAGCACGACGAAGAAATATGAGACGGCGATCGAGACGGCGCTTGGCGGCAGCATCCAGAACATTGTGACGGATTCCGAGGAGACGGCGAAACGCCTGATTGAACACCTGAAAAAGAACCGGTATGGCCGTGCGACGTTTCTGCCGCTGACCAGCATGGAACGCCGCCAGAGTTTTGGACAGCCGGGGGCACTGAAAGAAATGGGTGTTCTTGGACTGGCAAGCGAACTGGTCTCTGCGGATGAGAAATACAGCGGGCTGGTGTCCTATCTGCTGGGACGCGTGGTCGTGGTGGATCAGATCGATCATGCGATTGCGCTGGCAAAGAAATATCGGCATTCTCTCCGGATCGTGACGCTGGACGGCGAGCTTTTAAGCCCTGGCGGTTCGATGACCGGTGGTGCATTCAAGAACAGCAGCAATCTGCTGGGACGCCGCCGTGAGATCGAAGAACTGGAAGCTGCCTGCAAAAAGGCATTGGAACAGGTAGAAGCGGTACAGAAGGAGCTGGCAGAGACGGGACGCAGGCTGACGGAAGCGAAGAGAACACAGGCATCCGTCCAGGAGAGGCGCCAGCAGATGCAGATCCAGCAGAATACGTTGGAACTGACGATCTGCCAGTTAGAGGCGAGACGGCAGGAGATTGCAGATTCCTCGCAGGATCTGTCTTCGGAAAATCAGGAACTCGAACTGCAGGTAGGCGATCTGCGCGGGGCGCTGCGGGAGCTGCAGACCGAAGAGACGAAGCTTGAAACGCTAAGCAGTGAGAAGAACCAGTACGTGGAAGAGCAGCAGACGGGTCTTGAGACGGCGAAAAAGCAGCGTGGGGAAGCGGCGGCAGCCCTTTCGGAGATACAGCTTGGGCATTCCCAGGCGGAGCAGAAAGGCGCGTTTATCGAGGAAAATCTGCGCCGTGTATTGCAGGAGCAGGAACGTCTCCGGGCAGAGAAAGAGAAACTTTCCGGCGGTCACGCGGACAGCAGCGAGACGATCGCTGCCAGAGAGCGCGAGATTGCAGCGCTGGAAGCCGAGATACAGGCGTCCGGGGACAAGCGGACGCAGATGGAACTGGTAATCCAGAACAAGCAGCGTGAGAAGGAAGAAAAGGCGGGGCGGCAGAAAACTTTCTTTGATAAAAAGGAAGAGCTGAACGAACGTCTCCAGCTTTTAGACCGAGAGAACTTCCGTCTCCAGAATCAGAGAGAACGCCTGAATGAGCGCCTGGAGTCGCAGGTCGATTATATGTGGAGTGAGTATGAGCTTACGTATTCGCGAGCGGAAGAGCTGCGGAAGGAAGAGTTGACCTCGATTCCAGAAATGAAGCGGTCGATCAATGAGAAAAAGATGGAGATCCGCGCCCTTGGGAATGTCAATGTCAACGCGATCGAGGACTACAAGGAGATATCCGGCCGATACGAATTTATGAAAAACCAGCATGAAGATCTGGTAGCGGCACAGGCAGCGCTGGAAAAAATTATCGAGGAGCTCGATGAAGGAATGCGGCGTCAGTTCCGGGAAAAATTTGGTGAGATCCGCCGCGAGTTTGATAAAGTATTTAAGGAATTATTCGGAGGCGGAACGGGTACGCTGGAGCTGTCGCAGGAAGAAGATATTCTGGAGGCAGGCATCCAGATTATTTCACAGCCGCCGGGCAAAAAACTGCAGAATATGATGCAGCTCTCCGGTGGGGAGAAAGCATTGACGGCGATCGCACTGCTTTTTGCAATTCAGAACTTAAAACCGTCGCCATTCTGCCTGCTTGATGAGATTGAGGCGGCACTCGACGATTCCAACGTAGACCGGTTTGCCGGGTACCTGCATAAGCTGACGCGCTACACGCAGTTTATCGTCATCACCCACCGAAGAGGCACGATGGTGTCGGCAGACCGCCTGTACGGTATCACGATGCAGGAAAAAGGTGTGTCCACGCTGGTATCGGTCAGCCTGATCGAGGCGCAGATGGAGCGGGAAGAGGAAAAAGCAGAATTATAATTGCAAAAAAGAGTTCAGAAATAGAGAAGGAGGCGCAGCCATGGGAGATAAGAAAAAGGGTTTTTTCAGCCGTCTGGTAGAAGGGCTGACGAAAACGAGAGATTCCATTGTAAGCGGAATTGATTCCGTATTCAGCGGTTTTTCCGCGATCGATGATGATTTCTATGAGGAGATCGAAGAGACGCTTATCATGGGCGATCTAGGTATCCAGACGACGATGGCGATCGTCGAGGATCTCCGGAAAAAGGTAAAAGAAAACCACATCAAGGATCCGGCAGAGTGCAAGGATCTTTTGATTGCCAGCATCAAGGAACAGATGGATCTGGGCGAAAATGCCTACGAATTTGAAAACCGCAAGTCGGTTGTGCTGGTGATCGGCGTCAACGGCGTCGGGAAGACGACCTCGGTCGGCAAGCTGGCGGGTCAGTTAAAGGATCAGGGCAAGAAGGTCATTCTGGCGGCGGCGGATACATTCCGTGCGGCAGCGATTGAGCAGCTGACGGAGTGGGCAGGACGCGCGGGCGTTGAGCTGATCGCCCAGCAGGAAGGTTCTGATCCGGCAGCTGTTATCTACGATGCGATCGCGGCGGCAAAATCAAGAAATGCCGATGTGCTGATCTGCGACACGGCAGGTCGTCTGCACAACAAGAAAAACCTGATGGAAGAGTTAAAGAAGATCAACCGGATCATCGACAAAGAATATCCGGACGCCTACCGTGAGACATTGGTTGTCCTTGATGGAACGACCGGTCAGAACGCGCTTGCACAGGCAAAACAGTTTATGGAGGTGGCGGATATCACCGGCATCATCCTGACGAAGCTGGATGGCACGGCAAAGGGCGGTATCGCGGTTGCGATCCAGTCCGAGCTTGGTATTCCGGTTAAATACGTCGGAATCGGTGAAAAAATCGACGATTTACAGAAATTCGATGCGAATGATTTCGTCAATGCACTGTTTAAGAGAAATGAAGCATTGACAGAGAATGAATAAAGCTAAAAATAGCTGAGCATGCCGCGGCTGAAACTGGTTTGGCGGAGAACAAATCTGCTTAAGCCGTAGATTCAGATAAACAGGACACACCCGGCAGACTGTCTGGTCAGAGAACCGGCAAAAGCAGGGCGCATTCTGAGAAATACGGATAAATGGAGGAAAGACAATGAGTGAGACAATAAAGGAAGAGACAGCAGAGGTGGTACAGGCTGAGCCGCAGGGACTGACGCTGGAGAAATTCGAAGAAGCAACTGAGGTTGTCAGCAAGGTTATTTCCGAGACAAAACTGGTTTACAGTGAATATTTTTCGAATTTGACCGGCAATAAAGTATATTTAAAACCGGAAAATATGCAGTATACAGGTGCTTACAAGGTAAGAGGTGCATTTTATAAGATCAGCACCCTGAGCGATGAGGAGAAACAGCGCGGTCTGATCACCGCATCGGCTGGAAACCATGCACAGGGCGTTGCATACGCGGCAAAACTGGCTGGCTGCAAGGCAACGGTTGTTATGCCGACGACCACGCCGCTCATGAAGGTAAACCGTACCAGAAGCTATGGCGCAGAGGTGGTTCTTCACGGCGATGTATTCGATGAGGCGCTGGCATATGCAAATGAGCTGGCAGCGGAGCACGGATATACCTTTATCCATCCGTTCAACGATCTGGACGTAGCCACCGGTCAGGGAACCATCGCGATGGAGATCATCAAAGAGCTTCCGACCGTTGATTATATTCTGGTTCCGATTGGCGGCGGCGGACTCTGTACCGGTGTTGCAACGCTGGCCAAACTGCTGAATCCGAAGATCAAAGTGATCGGTGTAGAACCGGCAGGTGCAAACTGTATGCAGGAATCCCTGAAAGAAGGAAAAGTAGTGACTCTCCCGAACGTCAACACAATCGCGGATGGTACTGCAGTTAAACGCCCGGGCGATCTGCTGTTCCCGTACATCCAGATCAATGTGGATGATATCATCACCATCGAGGATTCCGAGCTGATCGTGGCATTCCTTGATATGGTAGAAAACCACAAGATGATCGTTGAGAACTCCGGTCTTCTGACTGTGGCTGCTTTGAAACACCTGAATGTGAAGAAGAAAAAAGTCGTATCCATCCTGAGCGGCGGCAACATGGACGTGATCACAATGGCATCCATCGTACAGCATGGTCTGATCCAGAGAGACCGCGTATTTACCGTATCGGTACTGCTGCCGGATAAGCCAGGAGAGCTTGCAAAGGTTGCAAATCTGATGGCAGCGGAGCAGGGCAATGTCATCAAACTGGAGCACAACCAGTTTGTCAGCATCAACCGCAACGCAGCAGTGGAGCTGCGGATCACCGTTGAGGCGTTTGGTACGGATCACAAGAATAAGATAGTGGAAGCACTCAAGGAAGCAGGCTACCGTCCGAAGCTGGTAAAATCCAAAAATATCTATGATGTCTAAGATGGAAATGAAAAGCAGTGTGGATAGAGCAGACAGGGGAGAGTTGAAATGAAGCGGGAGAAATATGAGCCGGTGTTAAAAAATATTTCCTATTTTATAAAATGGGTGGAAGGCGCGATTGTGATTGGAATTGTGAGCGGCTGCATCGGCACGGCATTTGGAAAATGTGTCCTATGGGTGTTGGCATTCTTTCAGAGCCACCCGTGGATGGTCTTTCTGCTGCCGCTCACCGGTCTTCTGGTTCTGGGTGTTTACCACATGCTGGGAGAGGATAATAACCGGGGCACAAATATGGTGATCGAATCGATCTATTCGAACACGGAGATCAGTTTTGCGACTGCCCCGGCAGTCTTTGCAGGAACGCTTCTGACGCATTTGGGCGGCGGTTCTGCCGGACGGGAGGGCGCGGCGCTGCAGATGGGAGGAAGCATCGGAACCCAGATCGGAAAATGGCTGAAATTTGATGAGAAAGATAAGAAAATTGCGGTCATGTGCGGCATGAGCGGTGTGTTTGCCGCCTTGTTTGGCACACCGATGGCGGCGGCGATCTTTTCGATGGAGGTTATCAGCATCGGCGTTATGTACTATGCAGCGCTGGTTCCATGTGTCTTTTCTGCCTTTACGGCGGCGGCGCTGGCGAGGTTCTGGGGACTGATGCCGGAGCAGTTTGCGATTGGTGCGGTTCCTGCGTGGAGTATTGAAACAGCGATCGTGGCTGTCGGTCTGGCGGCTGGCTGCGCGCTGGTGTCGGAGCTTTTCTGCATCACGCTTCACACAACGGAACATCTCTACAAAAAATATCTTCCATCGCCGGTCTGGCGGATTCTATCCGGCGCGGCGATTGTGATTGTTTTGACGCTTCTGACCGGTTCGACCCGCTACAACGGAAGCGGCGTCTCCCTGATTGAAAAATGTTTCGAGGGCGAGGGACTTCCATGGGATTTCCTGATGAAAATTCTCTTTACGACGGTTACGCTGGAGGCAGGCTTCAAGGGAGGCGAGATCGTGCCGACCCTGACGATCGGCGCGGCGTTTGGCAGTTTCTTTGCATTTCTCTTTGGACAGCCGGTCGGTCTTATGACCGCCTGCGGTATGCTGGGACTCTTCGTGGGAGTCACAAACTGCCCGATCTCAACGCTTCTGCTGGGCTTTGAGCTTTTTGGCTATGAGGCGATGCCGTTTTTCGTGCTGGTGATTGCAGTCAGCTTTAGTTTCTCTGGTTATTACAGCCTGTATGCGAGTCAGAAATTTATCTACTCGAAGACGAGGACGGAGTTTATTAACCGGAAGACGAATAAATAGGTGGAAAATGCTCACCATAATTTTGATTTTTTACTTTTGAATACCACAAAAAGGGTTCCAATTTATCTTTGGAACCCTAAAATGTCATGCTTTAAAGAAATTCATGAATCTACGTGCTCTATCATGATTTATTCATGAAAATCCTGCGGTTTCTCATCACGGAAATCGAGCAGGGCGCGCGGTGCAACCTGCAGAACACCTGCAATATCAAAGAGACTCTCTAAGGAAAGACTCGTTTTCATGTTCGGTGCCTCGATGTTGGATATATGAGTCCGGCTTAAATCGGTCGCCTCTGCTAAAGCCATCTGGCTCATGCCGCGGAGTTTGCGGTAATAAGCGATGTTGAGACCTATCTGACGGTAATATTTTTCATAACGGTTTGTCTGCTGCTTGTTAATTTGTTTTTGATCGATTGCTGTCATATTTTTCAAGTGCCTCCCCGATCCGAAAGAATCATGCGTTATTGTTATTTCAGAGATAATAAATAATTACAACTGATATAACTATTGTAGCTGGAAATTGATTTTTATCAAACAATATAATGATTCAAATTTGCAATGTTATAAAATGCATATCCAATAAAACAATGCACATACATGGATTGCACCTAGGAAGGCTGTTAAATAATGCACAGAAAAAGATTGCAGAGGATAAGTGCAGATAAATAATGAGAAACTGGGGGCAGAATGAGAGCGGCGGGAAAAGGTGAAATAGAAAAAAAGTAAAACGGGCGCTAAAATTTGAGAAAAAATGAAAAATAGGGCGAAGAATCCGTATACAGAAAGGCGTTTGGGGAAAATGATGAAAGGATGCACAGGATTTACGAAAATTCTATCGCACATTCGGATTTTTTGTGGTAGAATATCTTTGATAAGGTGACGCAGCTTTTTACGGTCATCACAGATAAAATGTACATCAGAACGTACATATAGACAGGGAGAACCGAATTATGGAATTAAAGCGGGTATTACTGAAGCTGAGCGGAGAAGCGCTGGCAGGCGACAAGAAAACCGGGTTTGATGAAGCAACGGTCAAGGAAGTAGCCAGACAGGTTAAGACGGCGGTCGATGACGGAATCGAAGTAGGTATCGTGATCGGCGGCGGAAACTTCTGGAGAGGCCGCCAGAGCAATGCAATCGATCGGACCAAGGCGGATCAGATCGGAATGCTGGCAACGGTCATGAACTGTATTTACGTGTCGGAGATCTTCCGGAGCGAGGGTATGATGACACAGATTCTGACACCATTTGAGTGCGGTTCCATGACGAAGCTGTTTTCAAAGGACAGAGCCAATAAATATTTCTCAAAGGGTATGGTCGTATTTTTTGCAGGTGGTACAGGCCATCCGTATTTCTCAACTGATACCGGCGTAGCGCTGCGTGCGATTGAGATGGATGCAGACTGCATTCTTCTGGCCAAGGCGATCGACGGCGTCTATGACAGCGATCCGAAGATCAACCCGGATGCAAAGAAGTATGATACGATCACGATTCAGGAGGTGATCGATAAGCAGCTGGCGGTTGTAGACCTCACAGCTTCCATCATGTGTATGGAAAATCACGTTCCGATGGCAGTATTCAGCCTGAATGAAAAAGACGGAATTGTAAATGCAATGCGCGGAAAAATTAACGGTACAGTGGTTACCGCATAACTAGGAGGATTTTATGCAGGAGAGATTAAAAGTTTACGAAGAGAAGATGAATAAGTCCTATGACGCACTGCTGAATGAGTATACATCCATTCGTGCTGGACGTGCGAACCCGCATGTACTGGACAAAATCAAAGTAGATTACTACGGCGCACCGACCCCGTTACAGCAGGTGGCAAATATCTCTGTACCGGAGCCGCGTATGATTCTGATCCAGCCGTGGGAGAAGAAGCTCATTAAGGACATCGAGAAAGCGATCCTGACTTCCGATCTGGGTATCAACCCGAACAACGATGGAAGTGCAGTACGCCTGATTTTCCCGGAGCTTACTGAGGAACGCCGTAAAGATCTGGCAAAGGATGTTAAGAAAAAGGGCGAGGGCGCGAAGGTTGCAGTCCGCAATATCCGCCGTGATGCAAACGACCTGTTAAAGAAGCTGGAAAAAGGCGGCGAGATCACCGAGGATGAGCTGGCAGATGGCGAGGATCAGATCCAGAAGCTGACTGACAAGATGATCGCAAAGGTTGATAAAGCAGTAGAAGAAAAAACAGCTGAGATCATGACTGTATAAAAATACAATAGAGTTTAAATGTAAAAATCAGGCTGCCTCAAGCAGGGCTGGCCGGCATTGCAGATGCGGATGGCCGGCTGGTCCTGTTTTCTGGCTATTAAGGGAATATTATGGAGGAAAACTGGATGGAAAGGGACATCGAAAACATGGTAATTCCGCAGCATGTCGCCCTCATTCTGGATGGCAACGGCAGATGGGCGAAGAAGAGAGGTCTTCCGAGAACCGTAGGTCATAAACAGGGGTGTGTGACGGTTGAACAGACGGTTGAGGATGCAGCGAGACTGGGAATCCGTTATCTGACGGTATATGGTTTTTCAACGGAAAACTGGAAGCGTTCTGCTGAAGAAGTAGGGGCGCTGATGCAGCTCTTCCGTTTTTATCTGAAACGGCTTTTAAAGATTGCCAAGAAAAATAATGTAAGAGTCAAAATGATCGGCGACCGCACGCGCTTTGACAGCGATATCATCGAGGGTATTAACCGCCTGGAAGACGAGACGGCGGCAAACACGGGCATGACCTTTGTGATCGCAGTCAACTACGGCGGCAGAGATGAGATCACGCGCGCGGTGCGCCATATGATGATGGACTGTCAGGACGGAAAGCTGGTGCCGGAGGACGTGACAGAGCAGACCGTTGCGTCCTATTTAGATACGGCGGGCATCCCGGATCCGGATCTTCTGATCCGCACCAGCGGCGAGATCCGCCTGTCCAATTATCTGCTGTGGCAGCTTGCCTACAGTGAGATTTATATCACGGACTGCCTGTGGCCGGATTTCAACCGCGACGAGCTTATAAAGGCAATTGAGCAGTTCAATCAAAGAGACAGACGCTTTGGCGGAGTCAAGGCATAAGGAGGAGTTGCCATGTTCAGAACGAGGCTGATAAGCGGGATTGTGCTTGTAGCACTCGCGATTTTACTGGTTACAAAGGGCGGTGTCCTTCTGTACTGTGTGACCGCCGCGATCTCCCTGATCGGTATGTTTGAGCTTTACCGGGTTATGGGGATTGAGAAAAAAGCGCCGGGCATCGCCGGGTATCTGGCGTGTCTGGGATATTATGGGCTGGTTTGGTTTGAAGGGCAGCATTATGTGACGCTGCTTGCGATTGCAGCCCTGATGGTGCTGATGAGCATTTACGTGTTCACGTTTCCGAAATATGGGACCGAGCAGATTACAGTAGCATTTTTCGGCATTTTTTATCTGGGAATTATGCTTTCCTACCTGTATCAGGTGCGGGCAATGGCGGACGGAAAATACCTTGTCTGGCTGATCTTTTTAAGCTCCTGGGGCTGTGACACCTGCGCATACTGCGCGGGAATGCTCCTTGGAAAACACCGTCTGGCACCGGTTTTAAGCCCGAAAAAATCGATCGAGGGCGCCGTCGGCGGTGTGGTTGGATCGGCTCTGTTAGGCTGCATTTATGCGTATTTCTTCGGTGCGAAGATGGACGAGGTCAGCAATCCGATGGTGGCATGCGCGGTGGCGTGTGCGATTGCGGCGGTCATTTCCCAGATCGGGGATCTGGCGGCGTCGGCGATCAAGCGGAACCACAATGTCAAGGATTACGGAAACCTGATTCCGGGACACGGCGGCGTGCTGGATCGGTTCGACAGCATGATTTTTACGGCACCGGCGATTTATTTTGCACTGACGTTTTTACGATAAAACGGAAGCATGTATGAAAATACAGAAACAGGAGAATAAGAAATGAAAAAAATTGCGATACTTGGATCAACCGGATCGATCGGAACACAGACATTGGAAGTGGTCCGGGCGAATAAAGATATAGAAGTAACGGCTCTGGCGGCTGGAAGCAATATTGATCTTCTGGAGAAACAGATCCGGGAGTTTTCTCCGAAGATCGCGGCGGTCTGGAACGAGGAAAAAGCAAAAGAACTGAAAGACCGTGTGCGCGATCTGGATATCCGTGTCGAGAGCGGCATGGATGGACTTCTCGCAGTGGCAACGGAGCTGGGTGCGGAGATTGTGGTGACAGCGGTAGTCGGAATGATCGGTATCCGCCCGACGATCGCAGCGATGAATGCTGGAAAAGATATTGCACTTGCAAACAAAGAGACCCTGGTAACGGCCGGGCATATCATTATGTCGCTGGCAAAGGAGAAGCATGTCCGCATTCTGCCGGTGGACAGCGAGCACAGCGCGATTTTCCAGAGTTTGAACGGTGAGACGGGAAATAAGATCCACAAGATTCTCCTGACAGCGTCTGGCGGACCGTTCCGCGGATGGACGAGAGAGCAGATGAAAGGTGTTCAGGTCGAAGATGCGCTGAAACATCCGAACTGGACGATGGGGCGCAAGATCACGATCGACAGTTCCACGATGGTAAACAAAGGTCTGGAAGTTATGGAGGCAAGATGGCTCTTTGGCGTGGAGATGGATCAGGTGCAGGTGGTTGTGCAGCCGCAGAGTGTGATTCATTCAATGGTAGAATACGAGGACGGCGCGGTGATAGCGCAGCTCGGCACGCCGGATATGAAGCTTCCGATCCAGTATGCGCTGTATTATCCGGAACGCCGCTTCCTGGCGGGCGACCGGCTGGATTTTGCAAAGCTGGCACAGATTACCTTTGAAGCGCCGGATTTTGAGAATTTCCACGGACTTTCCCTGGCATACAAAGCCGGACGGCGCGGCGGCACGCTTCCGACCGTGTTCAACGCGGCAAATGAGCGGGCAGTCCAGAAATTCCTCGATCGCGAGATCGGATATCTGACCATCACTGATATGATTGAGGCGGCGATGGAACACCACACCGTGAAAGAGAATCCGACGGTCGAAGAGATTCTGGCAGCAGAACAGGAAACCTATGATTTTATAGAGAGCAGGTGGTAGATTGGTAAGTTTGCTGGCGGCGCTGATTGTATTCAGCCTGATCGTGCTGTTTCACGAATTTGGACATTTTTTATTGGCAAAACGGGGCGGAATCTGCGTCGTTGAGTTTTCGCTCGGCATGGGTCCTAGACTTTTCAGTTTTGTGAAAGGCGGGACGCGGTACTCGCTGAAGCTGCTTCCGTTTGGCGGTTCTTGTATGATGCTGGGGGAAGATGAAGGGTATGATGCGCCGGATGAGACGGAAAAAGGGAGTTCCTGCGATCAGAACCAGAGTCTGACAGATGGAAAAACGGATCGGCTCCTGTTGCCTCCGGGTGCAACGGGGACTTATTTTAATGCGGTTTCTGCCTGGACACGTTTTAAAGTCGTGGTGGCAGGACCTGTATTCAACTTCATTCTGGCATGGTTTTGCGCCTTTTTCGTGATTAGCTGTGTGGGATTTGATGCGGCGTCGGTTGTCAGTGTTGAGGACGGCTATCCGGCACAGGAGGCGGGGCTGCAGGCGGGCGATACGATCGAGCGCTTAAATGGTACGCGCACCTATCTGTACCGCGATGTGCAGACGTATCTGCAGTTTCATCCGGGAAAGAGTGTCACGGTGGAGTATGTGCGGGATGGGAAATCCTACACGACGCAGATGGTTCCGCGCTATTCTGAGGAAGCGGGACGCTATCTTATTGGAATCAGCGGTGGTGTTTACCAGAAACCGGCGTCCGTGATTCAGACGGCGCAGTATAGCTTCTATGAAGTGCGCTATTGGATCCGTGTGACGTTCAGCAGCCTTGGCATGATTCTGAAGCGGCAGGTCAGCTCGAACGATATCGCGGGTCCGGTGCGGATTGTGTCGATGATCGGCACGACGGTCAAGGAGAGCCAGAGCTACGGACTTATGATTGTGCTTGTCAATCTGGCCAATATGTGTATTCTGCTCAGCGCCAATCTGGGTGTCATGAACCTGCTTCCGGTTCCAGCGCTGGACGGCGGACGGCTTGTATTTATCATTCTGGAGATGCTGCGCGGCAAGCCGGTTGATCCGGAAAAAGAGGGCATGGTCCATATGGCGGGCATGGCGGCGTTGATGACGCTGATGTTATTTGTATTGTTTAATGATATTAGAAATTTATTGTAATAATTCATGTAACTGTTCAGTAGGTCTGCGCATTTACTGCGCTGACCGTACGAAAACATGGGCCAGCAGGCAAAAATCCCATTGCCGTAGGCAATTTTTGATGGATTTTTGCGCGTGACTGTGAAGGTACTGAACAGTTACTAATTCATTTGATTCAAAGGCATGAAAGATTCGCTCGAAAAAGGCCGGAAATTTTGTGTCGGAGAAGAATGGTTTGGGAGGAACGATATGGGATACCGGGACGAGACGAAAGTGGTGCAGATTGGAAAACGACAGATCGGCGGCGGCAATCCGATTCTGATCCAGTCGATGTGTAATACGAAAACAGAGGATGTGAAGGCGACCGTCGAGCAGATTCTGGCGCTGGAGCACGCGGGCTGCGATATTATCCGTGTGGCAGTGCCGACAATGGAGGCGGCTGCTGCCCTGACGGAGATTAAACGCCAGATACATATTCCATTGGTGGCGGATATTCATTTTGACTATCGTCTCGCGATCGCGGCGATCGAGTGCGGCGCGGACAAAATCCGTATCAATCCGGGAAATATCGGTTCCAGAGAGCGGATCCAGGCGGTGGTTGACAAGGCAAAAGAGTATGGCGTGCCGATTCGTGTCGGCGTCAACAGCGGTTCTTTGGAAAAGCCATTGGTAGAGAAATATGGCGGCGTGACAGCGGAAGGACTCGTTGAGAGTGCGCTGGATAAGGTTGCCCTGATTGAGCAGATGGGTTATGACAATCTGGTTATCAGCATCAAATCTTCGGATGTTATGATGTGTGTAAAAGCACATGAACTAATTGCAAAAAAGACTCATTATCCGCTGCATGTCGGTATCACAGAGGCGGGAACTGTAATTGCGGGCAATATCAAGTCAGCGGTCGGTCTGGGACTGATTTTGAGTCAGGGAATCGGTGATACGATCCGCGTGTCCCTGACAGGCAGCCCGCTGGAGGAGATCAAGTCGGCAAAGCTGATTTTGAAGACGCTGGGCCTTCGTCGGGGAGGAGTGGAAGTTGTTTCATGTCCGACCTGCGGACGCACGCAGATCGACCTCATCGGTCTGGCAAACCAGGTGGAGACGCTGGTACAGGGATATCCGCTGGATATCAAGGTTGCCGTCATGGGCTGCGTGGTCAACGGACCGGGCGAGGCGAAGGAAGCCGATCTCGGGGTAGCCGGCGGTATCGGCGAAGGACTTCTGATACGCAAGGGCGAGATTGTGAAAAAACTGCCGGAGAGTGAACTTTTACCGGCGCTCAAAGCGGAGCTTGACCGGATGGTGGAAGATAAAAAAGCAAAGGAATGATAGAATGAAAACATTTCTGGAGGTATTTCCAGATTTACATATTGCGGAAAATGTGCGGGGACTGCTTGAAATGGTCGGGATCGAGAAGATCTCGACGAACCGTGACCGGAGCGTGATCCGCGTATACATCGACAGCCCGCGCCTGATGCACAAGCCGAGTATCTACGATCTGGAAAAAGGCATCAAGGAGCAGTTGTTTCCGGGCAAACGGGTGACGATCAAGATTTTGGAGAAATACCATCTGTCCAGCCAGTACACGCCGGAAAAACTCATGAATGTATACCGGGACAGCATTTTGATGGAGCTGAAAAATTACAGTATCCTTCTTTATAATATGTTCCGTAAGGCGGAGATGGATTTTGAAGAAGAAGGATACCTGAAGCTGTCGCTGGAGGACACGATGATCGTGCGCGATAAGGCACCGGAATTGGTGCGGATTCTGGAGAAAATCTTCACCGAGCGCTGCAATGTGCCGGTGGTTGTGAAGACTTCCTACCATCCGGTTGAGAAGAAGAATACCGAGCCGGAGATCATCTACATGAAGCCGCAGGCGGCAGGCGGAAGCGGCGTGGCTGCCGGGGCAGCAGGTGCCAATGAGGCGTATATGGAACCGTTGGGGGCGGAACCTGCCTCTGGCGGTGTCGATCTGCCATTTGACGAGGGAAAGACTGTTTTAAAACCGGTCGGTAAGTTGAAAACCGGGGGAAATCCGGCAGCAGGCAGAAACCAGGCGGGCAGCGCAAATGCTGGATCCGGCAAGGGCGGCGAGTACCGCCGTTCGGGCTATATGAAGAAGTCCGATAACCCGGATGTGCTGTTTGGGCGCGATTTCGATGAGGAGGCGAGCCCGATCGAGGAGCTGGAAGGCGAGGTTGGGCAGGTTGTCATCCGCGGAAAGATCCTGACCTGCGAGCTAAGGGAGCTTCGCAGCGGCAACACACTGTTTATGTTTTCGGTAACGGATTTTACAGATACAATCGGCGTCAAGATCTTTGCACGGGAAGATACGCTGGATGATTTGAAGACGGCGACCAAGGCGGGACAGTTTGTCCGCATCAAGGGTGTTGCCAACATTGATAAATTTGACGGCGAGCTGACGATCGGTTCGGTTTCCGGCATCAAGAAATGCGAAGATTTCACCAGCAAGCGGATGGACAACAGTCCGGTCAAGCGCGTGGAGCTTCACTGTCACACAAAGATGAGCGATATGGACGGTGTTTCCGAGGTCAAGGATATCATCAAACGTGCCAAACAGTGGGGCATGGACGCGATCGCTGTCACCGACCACGGCTGTGTGCAGGCGTTTCCGGATGCGAACCATGCGGTTGATAAGGGCGAAAACTTCAAGATCCTCTATGGTGTTGAGGGCTATCTCGTCGATGATATGAAGGAACTGGCGGAGAATGAGAAAGGACAGACGTTAGATCACACCTGCGTTGTATTCGATATCGAGACGACCGGTTTCAGCCCGATCAAGAACCGCATCATCGAGATCGGCGCGGTGCGTGTGACGGATGGAAAGATTGTGGACAAATTCAGCACATTTGTCAACCCGGAAGTGCCAATCCCCTATGACATTGAACAGCTGACAAGCATCAACGACGGCATGGTAATCAGCGCGCCGACGATCGAAGAGGTTCTGCCGGAATTTTTGGCATTCTGCGAGGGTGCGGTCATGGTCGCGCACAACGCGTCGTTTGATATCAGTTTCATCAAAGAAAATGCGAGACGGCAGGGACTCACATTCCAGCCGACCGTTCTCGATACGGTTTCGCTGGCGCGTGTTCTGCTGCCGAACCTGAACCGCTTCAAGCTCGACACGGTAGCGAAAGAGCTTAAAATTTCCCTCGAAAACCATCACCGGGCGGTCGATGATGCGGGGGCGACGGCAGAGATTTTTGTCAAGTTTATCGAGATGTTAAAAGCTCGTGATATCGAAAATCTGACGCAGCTCAACGAACTCAGCAAAATGACGCCGGAAATGATCCGGAAGATGCCGACCTACCATATTATTATTCTGGCGAAGAATGATGTCGGGCGAATCAATCTGTACCGGCTGATTTCCCAGTCAAACCTGACGTATTTTGCAAAACGTCCGCGGATTCCAAAGAGTCTGCTGGCGAGCCACCGCGAGGGGCTGATTCTTGGATCGGCGTGCGAGGCGGGCGAGCTGTTTCAGGCGATCCTGCGCGGGGTTCCGGAGGAGGAACTGGGAAAAATAGCGAATTTCTACGATTATCTGGAAGTGCAGCCGCTTGGAAACAACGCATTTATGCTGAGGGATGAGAAAAGTTCAGTCAACACCTGGGAGGATCTGCAGGATCTGAACCGCAAAGTGATTGAACTTGGCGAACAGTGGAACAAGCTGGTCTGCGCGACCTGCGACGTACATTTTCTCGATCCGGAGGATGAGGTCTACCGCCGTATCATCATGGCGAGCAAGGGCTTTAAGGATGCAGACGATCAGGCACCACTGTATCTGCGGACCACAGAGGAAATGCTGGGGGAATTTGAATATTTAGGCAGCGATAAGGCGGAGGAGATCGTTATCACAAACACGCGCAAGATCGCGGCGATGTGCGAGCGCATTTCCCCGGTACGCCCGGACAAGTGTCCGCCGGTTATTCCGAATTCGGATGATACGCTGCGTACCATCTGTTACAACCACGCGCATGATATGTACGGCGATAAGTTGCCGAAGGTGGTAGTCGATCGGTTGGAGCGTGAACTTCACTCGATCATTTCCAATGGATTCGCCGTTATGTATATCATCGCGCAGAAGCTGGTTTGGAAGTCGAATGAGGATGGATATCTGGTTGGTTCGCGAGGATCCGTTGGTTCCTCGCTGGCGGCGACGATGTCTGGTATCACGGAGGTAAATCCGCTGAGCCCGCATTATTACTGCCCGAACTGCCATTATTACGATTTTGATTCCGAAGACGTAAAGAAGTTTTCGGGTATGGCGGGCTGCGATATGCCGGATAAGATATGTCCAAAGTGCGGAAAACCGTTGAAAAAAGACGGGTTCGACATCCCGTTTGAGACGTTCCTGGGATTCAAGGGCGATAAGGAGCCGGATATCGACTTAAACTTCTCCGGCGAGTACCAGAGCCGGGCGCACAGCTATACGGAGGTCATCTTCGGAAAAGGACAGACCTTCCGTGCGGGGACGATCGGTACGCTGGCGGATAAGACAGCGTATGGTTTTGTGGCGCATTATTATGAGGATAAGGGAATCCGTAAGCGCCGGTGCGAGATTGAGCGCATCGTGTCCGGCTGCGTCGGCGTGCGGCGTACCACCGGACAGCATCCGGGCGGTATCATCGTATTGCCCCTCGGAGAGGAGATTGACACGTTTACACCGGTGCAGCACCCGGCGGACGATATGACGACACGTACCGTCACGACGCATTTCGATTACCACTCGATCGACCACAACTTGTTGAAACTCGATATTCTCGGACACGATGATCCGACCATGATTCGTATGCTGCAGGATTTGACGGGACTCGACCCGGTTAAGGATATTCCACTGGATTCGAAGGAGGTCATGAGTCTCTTCCAGAACACGGAGGCGCTCGGTGTCACGCCGGAGGATCTCGGCGGCTGTAAGCTCGGGGCGCTTGGCATTCCGGAGTTTGGTACAGACTTCGCGATGCAGATGTTGATCGATGCCAAACCGAAATATTTTTCGGATTTGGTGCGGATTTCCGGTCTGTCCCACGGTACGGATGTATGGTTAGGAAACGCGAAAGATCTTATCCTGAGCGGACAGGCGACGATTCAGACGGCGATCTGTTGTCGAGACGATATTATGATTTATCTGATTCAGAAAGGACTTGAAGAGGGACTTTCCTTCACTATCATGGAGTCTGTCCGAAAAGGAAAAGGACTGAAACCGGAGTGGATCGAGGAGATGAAAGCTCATGATGTGCCGCAGTGGTATATCGATTCCTGCCTGAAAATCAAGTATATGTTCCCGAAGGCGCACGCGGCGGCTTACGTTATGATGGCGTGGCGTGTGGCGTACTGTAAGGTATTTTACCCGCTGGCGTACTATGCGGCATATTTCAGCATCCGTGCGAGTGGATTTACCTACAAGCTGATGTGCCAGGGGCGCGATAAGCTGGAGTACCATTTGGCGGAATACAAGAGCCGGTCGGATTCTCTTTCCAAGAAAGAGCAGGACACGCTGCGCGATATGCGTATCGTACAGGAAATGTACGCGCGCGGATTTGAGTTCATGCCGATCGATATTTACCGGGCAAAAGCCCGCAATTTCCAGATCATAGACGGAAAGCTGATGCCGTCGTTAAGCAGTATCGACGGACTCGGCGAGAAAGCGGCAGACGCGATTGTTTTTGCGGCGGAGGATGGAAAGTTCTTGTCGAAAGAGGACTTTATCAACCGTACCAAGGTTACGAAAACGGTGTGCGATCTGATGGCAGAGCTGGGAATTCTGACGGGGTTGCCGGAGAGCAATCAGCTTTCGCTGTTTGATATGGTGATGTAAAAGAGCTGTACTAAAAAATAGGCTCAATTACTATATAATTATTTAAAAATAAACATATGAAGGAGAAGAAAAATGAAACGTTCAATGGAAACAACGTGCATCCAGGGCGGATGGCAGCCGAAAAATGGCGAGCCGAGAATTCTGCCGATCTACCAGAGCACGACCTTTAAGTATTCAACCAGTGAGCAGATGGGAAGACTCTTCGATCTGGAGGAAAACGGATATTTTTATACCCGTCTGGCAAACCCGACCAATGATGCAGTCGCAGATAAGATCCGTGAGCTGGAGGGCGGCGCGGCAGCAATGCTGACATCCTCCGGACAGGCGGCAAACTTTTATGCGGTATTTAATATCTGCGGCGCGGGCGATCATCTGGTCTGCTCGGCAACCGTATACGGCGGCACATCAAACCTGTTTGTCGTTACGATGAAAAAAATGGGCGTCGATGTTACGTTAGTTGACCCGGATGCGCCGGAAGAGGAGATCGAGAAGGCGATCCGCCCGAACACAAAGTGTATCTTCGGTGAGTCGATTGCAAACCCGGCTCTGGTAGTGCTGGATCTGGAAAAATTTGCCCGGATTGCACACAGAAATGGTATTCCATTTATTGTAGATAATACGTTTGCAACTCCGATCAACTGCCGTCCGTTCGAGTGGGGCGCAGATATTGTAACGCATTCTACTACAAAATATATGGATGGACATGCGATGACCGTCGGCGGCTGCATCGTGGACAGTGGCAACTTTGACTGGGAGGCACATGCAGATAAATTCCCGGGTCTGACGACGCCGGATGAGTCTTACCACGGCATTATTTACACGAAGAAATTCGGTAAGGCGGCTTATATCACCAAGGCAACCGCACAGGTAATGCGTGATCTCGGTTCCATCCCGTCCCCGCAGAATTCCTTCTTATTGAATATCGGTCTGGAGACACTGCATCTGCGTGTGCCGCGCCACTGTGAGAATGCACAGAAGGTCGCCGAGTATTTACAGAGCCGTGAAGATGTGGCCTGGGTGAATTATCCGGGACTTGAAAATGATAAATACCATGCACTGGCGCAGAAATATATGCCGAACGGTACATGCGGCGTTATTTCTTTCGGCTTAAAGGGCGGTCGTCAGGCAGCCGGCGAGTTCATGGATAAGCTGAAACTGGCAGCCATCGTAACCCATGTTGCCGATGCGAGAACCTGCGTGCTGCATCCGGCAAGTCATACTCACCGTCAGCTCTCCGACGAGCAGCTCAAGGAGGCGGGCGTTGATCCGAGCCTGATCCGTTTGAGTGTCGGAATTGAGAATGCGGATGATATCATCGAGGATATCCGTCAGGCACTGGAGGACTAAAATTCCAGAAAATGGCGATATATAAGCCTTATGCGGAATATCAGTGAGATGTTTCAATGCGGTTGTTAAAATAAGCGCTTGCAATGACAGGTCAGTCGGGATGACACATAAATCTGTGTCAGTCTCTGGCTGACCTCTTGTTTTATTTGCAAAAATCTGTCATACTATGAGAGATGGCACTGTAGTTTTAAATGATATGGCAGATGCCCGATGAACAAGATAGAGAAATGGACTGGTAGAAAATGGAGAAAATACTTAAAAAATTGAAAAAACTGCTGCGTCTGATTTTCGGTCGTACCACGCTGGGAACGCTGTTTCTGCTGATACAGATTCTTGTGCTCTTTGCCGGGTTTGACTGGTTTAGAGAGTACCTGATCTATATGTATGGCGGATCTGCGATACTCAGTGCGCTGGTTTTGATCTATATTATCAGCGATGAGGGAAACAGCACGATCAAGCTGTCCTGGGTAGTGCCGATATTGATATTTCCGGTGTTTGGAACGCTGTTTTATCTGTTTTTGACGCTGCAGCCGGGCACGCGCCGCATTAACCGGCGGATCGAGGAGGTTGGGACAAAACTGCGTCCGTACCTTTTACAGGATCCGGAGGTGCTGGCACACTATGAGAGCATCAGCGCCAGCGGCGGCAATCTCGTCCGCTATATGAACCAGTACGGACGTTTCCCGGCGTATGAAAATACGGGGGTACGCTATTTCCCGCTGGGAGATGATATGTTTCCAGTATTATTGGAAGAACTCAAAAAAGCGGAACATTTTATATTTATGGAATATTTTATCGTAGAACACGGAGTGATGTGGGATGCGATTTTACAGGTGTTAGAGACGAAGGCCGCCGAGGGCGTGGAAGTCCGGTTTATGTATGACGGCATGGGAAATCTCTTCACGCTGCCGCACGGCTATGAGAAAGCGATGCAGGAGAAGGGGATCCAGTGCAAGATTTTTGCGCCGGTGCGTCCGGCTCTCTCGAGTTATCAGAATAACCGCGATCACCGGAAGATCTGCGTGATTGATGGTCATACTGCGTTTACCGGAGGCGTGAACCTGGCGGATGAGTATATCAACCAGCGGGTGCGCTTTGGACACTGGAAGGACACGGCAGTCCTGATCAAAGGAAAAGCCGTGGATAGTTTTACGATGATGTTTCTGCAGCTCTGGGATGTGACGGAGCGGGATGGAGAGGAGTACCGCCGATTTTTATGTCCGCCGGAATTTCATATGCCGGAGGGGATGGATTACGGCGGCTTTGTGATGCCGTATGCGGACAGCCCGCTCGACGGGGAAAATGTCGGCGAGTCGGTGTACCTCGATATTTTAGGGCGTTCACGCCGGTATGTGCACATCACGACCCCGTATCTGATTCTCGATGATACGACGCTGGCGGCGCTCAAGTTTGCGGCAAAGCGCGGCGTGGAGGTTATTATTATCATGCCGCATATACCGGATAAGTTATATGCGTACCTGCTGGCTCGCAGCTATTACGCGGAGCTTCTGCGGTCTGGTGTCCAGATCTATGAATACACGCCGGGCTTTATCCATGCGAAGATGTTTACGAGCGACGATGAGAAAGCGGTGGTCGGAACGATCAACCTTGATTTCAGAAGCCTGTATCTGCATTTTGAGTGCGCGTCCTATTTCTTCCGCAATGCGGTTGTGATGGATGTGGAAGAAGATTTCCAGAAAACACTTGCAAAGAGCGAGCGAATCACTCTGGAAAACTGCCGGAAGTATCCGTTTATCCGGCGGTTTGCGGGGAAGGCGCTGCGGATTCTGGCGCCGCTTATGTAGGCGAAGGGAGAAAAACATGGAATGGCACGATGGAAGACACCGCTGCCGCTGGGCGAATCCAAAGAATGAATTGTATATCCGTTATCACGACGAGGAGTGGGGAAAGCTGGTTCGGGATGATGCGAAGCTCTTTGAGATGCTGATCCTTGAATGCTTTCAGGCAGGGCTTTCGTGGGAGTGCATCCTCAATAAGCGGGAGGCGTTCCGCGCCGCGTTCGATGAATTTGACCTAGACAAGGTGTGCGGTTACGACGAGGCGAAGGAGGAAGCACTCCGGACCGCACCGGGAATTGTACATAACCGGCTGAAAATTCATGCCGCTGTCACGAATGCACGGATATTCCGGGAAATTCAGAATGAATATGGGAGTTTTGACGCGTATCTGACTCACTGGACAGGAGACGCGGTGATTCATGAGACAGGCAAGGTCAGCTCGCCGCTCTCAGATGCAGTGTCGGCAGATCTCAAAAAGCGTGGGATGAAGTTTGCCGGGACGGTGATTATTTATTCGTATCTGCAGGCGGTCGGGCGGATTGAGTCGCATGAGGATGAATGCTTTCTGGGATATAAGATGTAAAATAACAAGATGGCAGGTGCAGGGAAACGGGCGTGCCAGGGTTTTTGCGGGAGGACGGAGCGATGGATTCCGAGAATGCGAATAAGAGTAAGAAGAAAAAGACTTCAAACATAATACAGATCTGCATCGGCGTGCTGGCGGTTGTGCTGGCGGCACTGATTATCGTGATGATGGGAATTGTCTCCAGTATTCAGGGAACGGCGCGTGTGGTCAATTATGCGGGACTGGTGCGCGGAAAGACACAGCGTATCATTAAATTGGAAATTTCCGGTCAGCCGGAGGATGGTATGATTCAGGATATTGAGGCCTTCGTCGACGGTCTGCGGAATGGCAATGGCGAACTGGGGCTGGTGCGCCTTGATGACGGGGCGTTTCAGAGTAAGATGCAGGAGTTGGAGGAGTACTTTGCCGCGCTTCACTATGAAATCCTGCGTGTCCGAGAAGTCGGCTATGAGAATACAGAGATCATTGATAAGAGCGAGCGGTTCTTTGAAATCTGTGATGAGGCGACGGGACTGGCGGAGGCGTATTCCCAGAGGAAGGCATCCTCGCTGACGGTAATTGAAAAATATATCACGATTGATATTATTGTTCTGATGCTTCTGATTGGATATGAATTTATCAAGGCGGTGCGCTTTGCGGCGATGAACCGTGCGCTGCAGAAAAAGGTGTATTTGGACAAGGCGACCGGACTCCCCAATAAGAATAAATGCGAAGAATTGCTGGATGATCCGGAACCGGCGGCAGAGAATGTGGGAGTATGCAGTTTTGACCTGAATAATCTCCGCCGAATCAACAACAGCATGGGGCATGAGGCGGGGGATGCCTACATCAGGCGGTTCGCCGTCTGTCTGCGCGCGTCCATGCCTGCGGAACAGTTCGTAGGGCGGGACGGCGGCGATGAATTTATTGCCGTTACGCATGGTCTGGATGAGGAGGCCATGCGGGAATGCCTCACCCATGTGCGGGAGGCGATGACAGAGGAGTCAAAGGGATATCCGGATATGCCGCTCAGCTATGCGGCCGGGTATGCACTTGCCAGTGATTTTCCGGGCAGCACGATGCGGGAGCTTTTCAGTTTTGCCGATAAAAATATGTATATCAACAAAAACCATGTAAAGCGCGAGGAAGCGGCAGCGGAAAAACGGCTGGATTTCCACCTGCTCAAGCTTTTAAACCGGTACGGGAGAAACTTTTCGGATTGTCTCTACTGCGACGCGCACATGGATACTTACCGGGCACTCCGTGCCAGTGCTGATTTCTTTCTGGCGTCAGACGGAAGCTATTCCGGTGCGGCGGAGCAGATAGCAGCGGAACGGGTGGCTCGTGCTGACCGCGCCCACATCCGCCAGAGCCTGCAGGTTTCAGAGCTTTCCGGGAAGCTGCAGGCGGAGGGAGATCTACTCGAATTGCAGTATGACACGAACGGTCAGGGACTCTACAGCCGCCTGACGCTGATCCCGGTAGATTGGGATGAGGAAGGAAAGCTGCATCATTTCCTGCTGGCATTTGAGACGATCCGGAAAAGTTCAGAAGGGCGGGCAGATGCGAAGGAACAGCTGACGCTTTATTATGAACAGCTCAAACAGTCGATTCTGGAAAATGACAGCTATGTGGATGCACTCCTGGATCTGTCGGATATGATATATACAGTTAATTTGACAAAGGATATTCTGGAGAAGAGTGTTGTCCTGAATGGAAAAGACGAGGAATGCCGGGAGCTATTTATGGACTATCCGCTGCCGTGTTCTTACCGTGATTATTGCAGTGAATATATGAAGATGGTCACCCAGGAGACCTTGGGAAGCTATCGTCTGGCAGATGATCCGGCTAAGCTGTTGAAGCGGTTTGAGGCAGGGGAGAAACATATTTCTGTGGAATACTGTATCCAGGAGGAAGATGGCACGATCTGCTGGGTACAGAAAACAGTTCTGATGACGCAGACGATCGTGTTTGATACGGAGCTTTCTTGTGAGATGCCGGTGGTTCATGCGATCATTCTTCTGCAGGATACGTCGCAGATGCACGCGCGGGATGAACAGGAGCACGCGCGCCTGCAGGCGGCATTTGATGAAATGAGGACGGCAAACCGGGCGAAAACAGATTTCTTAAGCCGCATGAGCCACGATATCCGGACACCGCTCAATGGCATTATCGGGCTTTTGAAAATAGATGAGGCACATTTTGATGATAAGGAGATGCTGATGGAAAATCACCGGAAAATGCAGGTGGCGGCGGGGCATCTGCTGTCCCTCATCAATGATGTGCTGCAGATGAGCAAGCTGGAAGAAGGAAAGATCATTCTGGCACATGATTATATTTCATTGGCAGAGATGACGCACGATATCGTGAGCATCATCATCGAGCGCGCGGTAGATGCGGGCATTCAATGGGAGTATGATAAAAGAAAAGCGGAGATTCCGTATCCGTATATTTATGGCAGCCAGCTCCATCTGCGCCAGATTTTCCTGAATATTTATGGAAACTGCATCAAATACAATCATCCGGGCGGAAAAATCAGTACCAGGGTGGAGGCGCAGGATGTACGGGACGGCTGGTGCGTCTATAGGTGGACGATCTCGGACACGGGAGTTGGCATGAGCCAGGAATTTCTGGACCACATCTTTGATCCGTTTGTACAGGAGAAAAATGATGCGCGCAGTGTTTATCAGGGAACTGGGCTTGGTATGACGATCGTCAAAGGGCTGATTGAACAGATGCACGGAACCATCGAAGTGACGAGTGAGGTCGGCATTGGAACGACGTTTGTGGTGGAAATTCCATTTGAGATTGCACCGCCGCCGGAGGAGCTTCCGGTTAAGGAAGCAGCGCCGTCAGGAGATATTCACGGTTTGAAGCTGCTTTTGGCGGAGGACAATGAGTTGAATGCAGACATCGCGGAGACACTTCTGACCGATGCGGGTGCCCATGTCACGATTGTGGAGAACGGGAAGAAGGCATTAGACTGCTTTGAGGCGGCACCTCCGGGGACGTTCGATGCGATTCTCATGGATGTGATGATGCCGGTGATGGATGGTCTGGCTGCGACACGCGCGATCCGGGCGATTCCGCGGGCGGATGCAAGGCAGATTCCGATTCTTGCCATGACGGCAAATGCCTTTGAAGAGGATGCCAGGCAGTGCCTGGCGGCTGGGATGAATGTGCATCTGGCAAAACCACTGCAGATTGATAAGGTGGTAGCGGCGCTCATGGAGTGCTGCGGCAAAAAGAGGGATCTATAAAGTTTGGAAAGGGCGAAAAGGAACGCAGGTGGTATGAAAGCAATCTCTATTTACACGATTACCCGAAATCAGAATACGGAATACCTTCAAAAGCTGGAACGACAGCTTTCGGGGCGGGATGTGTTTCTGAAAATACGGGAATGGGAGCTGGACAGCATGAAAGCGCTGGTTTCGGAGTTGGAGAGACATATACAGGCGGTGTACGCACTGCGTTTTTTCTATTCCTTTCAGATTCCGAGACTGGGAAAAGAGTTTGATCTGCTTCAGATCAAGGAAGAACAGATTTTAAACCTTGAATTAAAGAGCGGACAGGTGTCGGATGAGGCGATCCGCAAGCAGCTCATACAGAACCGGTATTATCTGGCGGCGCTGGGAAAGCCGATTCGTTCGTACACTTATATTAGCAGCCAGAACCGCCTGGTGCGTCTGACGAATCATGACCGCATTGTGGAGGCGGACTGGGAACAGCTCTGCCGGGATTTGCAGCAGGAGAGTGCTGATTATCCAGGCGATATCGAAGACTTGTTTCAGGCGGAGCTGTACTTGATTTCTCCGCTTACAGAGCCGGGACGGTTCTTAAAGAAAGAATATTTCCTGACATACCAGCAGAGGGATATTGAACGCCAGATTTTAAAGAAAATCCGGGCAGACCGGACGGGATATTTCTGGTTTACCGGGCTTCCGGGGACGGGAAAAACGCTGCTTTTATATGATATTGCGATGAAACTCTCCGGGCGGCAGCGGGTGTGCATGATCCACTGCGGTGAAGCGGGAAAAGAGTGGAAGGTGCTGCATGAGCGGCTGCGGCGGGTGGAGTACCTGGCGGAGGATAGTGTTCAAACGGGAGCGGAAATCAGGTTTGAAGCATACAGCGCGATCTTAGTAGATGAGGCACACCTTCTGTCACCCAATACATTGGAAATTTTGCTGGAGATCGGCAAAACGCGTCCGGTTATTTTTTCCAGTAACTGTGAGGATATGATTTCGCCGGAAGAATTGGATCTGGGTGCAATAAAGCTCTTGGGGAAGCAGCCGGGAATCCAGACATTCCATCTGACGAATCGGATCCGTGCGAATGCAGAACTTTCCTATTTTATACAAAATATGATGCACCTGCCGCACGGACGCGGAATGCGGCGCTATCCCCATGTCGCGGTGGTTTATGCCAACGATGAGTCAGAAGCAGCTAATTTGCTGAATGATTACATTCGTCAGGGATATGAGTGCCAGGAATCCGATTGGCAGGAAAAACCGGAAAAGCCATCCGATTCTGCCGTAGAAATACAATCTCGCCATACGCGAGAAGTCGATCGCATGGTGCATCGGCTGGATGGGCGCTATTATTATGATGAAATGGGATATCTGCGCTCGACGGAGCGCGATGTGAGACATCTTTTTTATCAGCTCAGCGAGGCAAAAGAAGAACTGGCGCTGGTGGTGATGGGAAATGAGAAGCTGTATGGAGCGCTGCTGAACTTGTTTTAAGGTGTTTTTAAGGAAAGGTTTTATATAAACAACTCTGATTATCTCCAAAAAGCCCGGAAATACGGGCATTTCACGGGATATAAGAACTGAATTTACTACCGATTTACTACTTTCGGATTGAGCTTTGACACGCTTCTTCCTCCCGTGAAGCCCACCGCCCAAATAGTGACACATCGAAAATTGAATACGACACCGCAGACAGCGGCGTTCTCTTTTCCCCTTTGGGGAGATCAGGACGCCGCTTTTTTGCGCCCAAAACCAGAAAGGAGGCGACCGCCTATGTACTTTACTTCCGGCAGCGACCGGGCCTTTGAACAGCTCATGCAGACGAGGCCGGGCGCAGATCATTTTGACAGTGGCGAGGCCGGAGCGCCGGAGGGCTGCGGCACCTGCCGTTTCTACCGCCCGCACTGGAAGTACCAGTTTTGTGTGTATGAGGAATGTCCCTACCAGCCGGGCAAGCTCACCGCCCTTGACGGCGCGGTGAAATTTCAAGTGAAAGGAGTGGACGACGAGATGGCAGTTTTTCGAGTGGAGAAAAACCGGGGCTACACGGTGATGTCCAACCACCACCTGCGGAACAAGGACTTGTCCCTGAAAGCCAAGGGCCTGCTGTCGCAAATGCTGTCCTTGCCGGAGGATTGGGATTTTACGCTGAAAGGCTTGTCCCTTATCAACCGGGAGCAGATCGACGCGATCCGGGCGGCTGTCCGGGAGCTGGAACAGGCGGGCTATATCGTGCGTTCCCGTGAGCGTGACAGCCAAGGCCGCCTGCGCGGGGCGGATTACATCATTTACGAACAGCCCCAGCCTGTGCCGGATTCACCTACATTGGAAAATCCAACATTGGATAATCCAACGCAGGAAAAGCCTACGCAGGAAAAACCAACGCAATTAAATAAAGATAGATCAAGTAAAGAGAAATCAATTACAGATGGATCAAATACCGATTCCATTCCTATCCTTTCCCCTCCCTCTCCTTTGGGGGAAGAAGCGGCTGCGCCGCCGGAACGGAAAGGAACGGGAGCGAAGTCACAGAGCGCCGTAGAGATTTATCGGGAGATCATCAAGGACAACATCGAGTATGAACACCTTTGCCAGTACGCCAAGGGGATTGACCGGGATATGCTGGACGAGATCGTGGACTTGTTGGTGGAAACCGTATGCAGCGCCCGAAAGACCATCCGCATTGCCGGGGACGATTACCCCGCCGAGCTGGTGAAATCCAAGCTGATGAAGCTGAACAGTTCTCACATTGAGTTTGTCTTTGACTGTATCAGCAAAAACACCACGGAAATACGGAACATCAAAAAATACCTGCTGGCGGTTCTGTTCAACGCCCCAAGCACCATCAACGGCTATTACACGGCGCTGGTGGCCCACGACATGAACACAGGCAGTTGGGGAACCCCGCAAAATCGGTGATTTTGTGGGGAGAGGAGGAACAGCGAAATGAGCGAGCTTTTCACGCTTGCGTGGAAACAAGCGATATGGAGCTTGTGACGACGAGAAAGGAGGACGGCCCTATGAAACAGGGTGCTTTGATTTTTGACGAGCAGACAGACCGCTACGACATCCGCTTTGACCTTGCGGACTATTACGGCGGCCTGCACTGCGGAGAAACTTTTGATGTGATGGTGGGCGGCAGATGGAGGCCGACCCGCATTGAAATGGCCGAGAACTGGTATCTGGTGGGAATCCATGCCAACGACCTCTCCGGCCTGCGGGTGCGGATTTAAGCCATCCGCCTGCCTGCTGACTTTCCAAAGGAGGGATAGCAGTTGCAGGAAGAAGTAGACCAGAAAACCATAGCGTTAGCGGTTAAGACGGGCAAGCTCACCGCCCAAGTGCTGCAAGCGGCCATCCGAAAATATCTGTCCGCCCGGCAGAAAGGGACGGGTAAGGCCCATCACGGCCAGCAGAGCTTACGGCAGCTCAAAAAGGACGGTTCCGCCCTGTCCAACATTGAGATCACCGACGCCAACATTGGCCTGTTTAAGCCCTGCGCCAAGAAATACGACATTGATTTTACCCTGCGGAAAGACCGCACTACCCATCCGCCCCGGTATATCGTGATCTTCAAATCCAAGCAGGCGGACAATCTGGAACAGGCGTTTAAGGAGTTTACAGCCAAGAAGCTCCAACAGCAGGAACGCCCCTCCATCCGAAAAACCCTTGCCGTCCTGAAAGAAAAGGCAGCGGCCAGAAGCAGCCAGCAGGCCAAGGAGAAAATCAAGGAAAGGGGGCTGTCACGATGAAGCCGGAAATGAAAAAGCTGATAATCGCCAACCTGCCCTATCTGCTGTTTGTGTACCTGTTCGGCAAGCTGGGACAGACCTACCGGCTGGCGGCTGGGGCGGACTTGTCGGAAAAGCTGCTGCACCTTGCGGACGGCTTTTCCCTTGCCTTTGAAAGCGCCGCCCCCAGCTTCCACCTGTTCGATCTGGCGGTGGGCGTGGCCGGTGCGGTGGCATTGCGGCTGATAGTGTACTGCAAGAGCAAGAACGCCAAGAAATACCGCCGGGGCGTCGAGTACGGCAGCGCCCGTTGGGGAGGCCCCAAAGATATAGCCCCGTACATCGACCCGGTGTTTGACAACAACATCCTCCTGACCCAGACGGAACGCCTCACCATGAACAACCGGCCCAAAGACCCCAAGACCGCCCGGAACAAAAATGTGCTGGTGATCGGCGGTTCCGGCAGCGGCAAGACGAGATTTTTTGTGAAACCCAACCTCATGCAGTGCGTGTCCAAGGACTACCCGACCTCATTCGTGATTACTGACCCGAAAGGAAGTCTGATCGGCGAGTTGGGCCAGCTCCTTGTGCGGTGCGGCTACCGGGTAAAAGTGCTGAATACCATTAACTTTTCCAAGAGTATGCGTTACAACCCGTTTCGCTACATCCATTCGGAAAAGGACATTTTGAAGCTGGTAAACACGCTGATCTGTAACACCAAGGGCGAGGGCGAAAAGAGCGCGGAAGATTTTTGGATAAAATCGGAACGGCTTTTGTATTCGGCCCTCATTGGCTATATCTGGTACGAAGCGCCGGACGATGAAATGAATTTCACGACGCTGCTTGAAATGATAAATGCCAGCGAAGCCCGCGAGGACGACCCGGAATTTCAATCCCCGGTAGACCAGATGTTTGAACGGCTGGAAGAAAAAGACCCGGAACACTTTGCGGTGCGCCAGTACCGTAAATTCCTGCTGTCGGCGGGCAAGACCCGCAGCTCCATTTTGATAAGCTGCGGAGCCAGATTAGCGCCCTTTGACATCCGGGAGGTGCGGGAGCTGATGGAGGACGACGAACTGGAACTTGACACCATCGGGGATAAAAAAACAGCTCTGTTCCTGATTATGTCGGACACGGACACGACCTTTAATTTCATTCTGGCAATGGTGCAAAGCCAGCTCATAAACCTTTTGTGTGACCGGGCCGATGACAAATACGGTGGGCGGCTGCCCGTCCATGTGCGGCTGATTCTGGACGAGTTCGCCAACATCGGCCAGATTCCAAACTTTGACAAGCTGATCGCCACTATCCGAAGCCGGGAAATCTCGGCTTCTATTATTTTGCAGAGCCAGTCGCAGCTAAAGGCCATTTACAAGGACGCGGCGGAAATCATTTCCGACAACTGCGACTGTACGCTGTTCCTGAGTGGCAGGGGCAAGAACGCCAAGGAGATCGCGGAGGTGCTGGGCAAGGAAACTATTGACAGCTACAACCAGAGCGAGAACCGGGGCGCGCAGACCTCCCACGGACTGAACTACCAAAAACTCGGAAAGGAGCTGATGAGCCAAGACGAAATTGCAACGATGGACGGAGGCAAGTGTATTTTGCAGGTGCGCGGCGTAAGGCCGTTTTTCAGTGAGAAATACGACATCACCCGCCACCCCCGCTATCAATACCTCTCGGACGCCGACAAAAAGAACACCTTTGATGTGGACAGCTACCTGTCGTCCCTGCGCCGGAAAAAGCGGCGCGTGATAACGGAGGACGAACCCTTTGACCTCTACGACATTGAGCTGTCGGAGGAAGATTTTGCCGCAGAATAAAGCGGCCATAGAGAAAGGAGCGTGACCGATGGGACACTCGGACGAATGGACATTTGCGGATTATTTCAAGCAGGAGCAGGCTGTTTTCCGTGGCATGATCTCCGCTGCCGTTGCATTGCGGTGGATGATCGAACACGATTTTGAACTGCCTGACGACGCCGGTTTGAAACAGATGGAGGCGGAAGTAAACCGTGAATTGTGTGAAGCATGGGGCGAAATTTTTTCGCTGGCTGTGCTGAAATGGCGGGACGGCCAGTAACTCCGGGCCGTCAGCGGATTGTGAGGCTGCCGCTGTGAACGGCGGCTTTTTTGTACCCAAACACCATCACAATCTGAATTTATGGAGGTAACTTTATGGAATTTTTCAATAGTGCAGTTGATACTTTGCAGACCATCGTTGTGGGCCTCGGCGGCGCGCTTTGCGTATGGGGCGGCGTCAATCTTTTGGAGGGATACGGGGCGGACAACCCGGCAAGCAAGTCACAGGGAATTAAGCACTTAATGTCTTCTATGTGAAAAGATTTTAAAGAGAAAATGCACATCCTACGCAGATAACATGACAATTTCATGCAAAGCGAAAGGAGACACCATGAAAATCGAATACACAAAAGTGGGAGACTATTATTTACCGAATCTTTACTACCCGGAGGAAACCAGACCGATTGGCTTATGGGGAATGCTTCGGAAGGAATATCTGAAAGAACATAAATCTGGAACTTATACATATCTTCTTCTGACCGCCAGGCTGGACAGTTATTTGGCAGATCTGAATGAACAGGCACAGGAACGCTTTGAATTGATCGAAACTCAGATGCGAAGTGCGGAGGGAGTTTCCGAGGAACTGAAGAGACAGAATCCTATGGAATGGCTATGCCACTGTAACAATATCCGCAACCGGGCTGCTGAGATCATCAAGCAGGAACTGATTTATGTATAAGGGGGATTCTAGATATGAGAAGAGAACTGATTGAAAGTTATTATGAAGAATACCAGCGGGAGCTGGAAAGATTTCTTGAATCTGACCCGGAGATGTTCACTCTGGAAGCAGAAATTCATCATTACATAGAAATACTGGAACCGGTCCTCAGAGATGGCGGACAGGAGATGTGGCAGACACTGGACAGGATTATTTCAGCGAAAAATGCAATGGAGGGAATTGTGGCAAAAGAAATGTATATCCGGGGATTTCTGGATTATGAAAGACTGGTGTGTGAAAAAGACAGTAAGATCTGAATAATCAGAACATAGACTATATATAACGAGGCTTTTATTGTATAGACAGTAAGAGCCTCATTTAATATAGTTTTCATAATAAAAAACAGGTGGTAGTACGTATTTGCTTTGTGTTATATAAGAATTGGTCTGGCTGAACAATGGTGAAAATTTACTATGATTTTACTTAAATCTGATTGAAGGATGAAAAAGTGATGATATCATATAGTGGGTTGATAGGGTTACAGAAAATGTATTCACAGAGGCAGAGAAGAAATAATGAAAGTAAAAAATGCAGATGAATTTTATAAAATATTAGAAAGAAAGGCTATATATCCGGTATTTCAGCCGATTGTAAATTTACAGACTGGAGATGTGGCAGGATATGAAGCTCTTAGTCGTATCGACAGGCATGATACGACTCTTATGATTTCAGATTTGTTTGTGATTGCTGAACAGGTAGGCTGTGTTTGGAAATTGGAAAAATTGTGCAGAAATAAAGCATTGAAGGCAGCGGCGAATAAACCAGAACATGCAAAATTATTTCTTAATGTAGATGGTAATATCATTCAGGATAAATCGTTCATACAGGGATTTACAAACCGTAAGGCTGCGAAAGCCGGAGTACCGTCCTGTGACATTGTATTTGAAATAACGGAACGGTCGGATATAGAAAACTATCAGATTCTGCAACAGATTATGAAGCATTATGCAGATCAGGGATATGAAATAGCTTTGGATGATGTTGGAGCTGGATATTCTGGTCTGAACCGTGTAGTAAATACATCGCCAAACTACTTAAAAGTTGATATAGAACTGGTCAGAGATATTCAAAAACATAAGAAAAAGGAAATTATGATGGAATTTCTGTTGCATTACTGTAATGAGACAGGAGCAATTCTGATTGCAGAAGGGATAGAAACAGAAGCAGAGTTGGAGTGTCTGTGTAGATTAGGTGTTCATTACGGACAAGGATATTTTCTTGGAAGACCGGACAGAACGTTCAAAAATGTAAGGAATGAGGCGATGTTGGTATTACGTAGACTGAATAATAAATCGTAATGAAAACTATATGTCAGCAGGTGAAAAATGAATAAGTCAATTATAACATTATAAAGATTTCCATTGATTTTTACACCTATTTTACACAAGCACTCACATAGATTTGATTTCTGTCTTCTATAATTGTATAGGAAAATGTAGATCTTATATAATAACAGGAGAGGAAAGAGAAATGAACGAGAATGTGAAAGTGGTTTTTGGTCTGATCGGTGGCCTTGCCTTGTTCCTTTATGGAATGAACAGCATGAGTGATGCACTTCAGAAAGCCGCAGGAGAACGAATGAAAAAAATCCTTGGATTTCTTACAAGAAATCCAATTATGGGAGCACTTGCCGGAGCACTTGTAACAGCTGTATTGCAGAGCAGTTCAGCGACGACAGTTATGGTTATCGGTTTTGTCAGTGCGGGACTTATGAGTCTTCCGCAGGCAATTTCTGTTATCTTTGGTGCCAACATAGGAACCACTATGACGGCACAGCTGATGGCATTTAAAATCAGCAATTATATTTATCCAATTATCTTTGTTGGATTTATTCTGAACTTTGTTAGCAAAAAAGAAAAGGTTAAAAATATCGGTATGGTAATTTTTTCATTCGGACTTTTATTTGAAGGAATTGAAATCATGGGTGAAGTCATGAAACCTTTGGCGGGAAGTCCGGTCTTTGTTGATCTGATGGGAAAAGTTTCATCCATTCCGGTTCTTGGTGTTGTACTGGGAGCGGTCATGACATTGGTTGTGCAGAGTAGTTCAGCTACGATTGCAGTTCTGCAGAATTTTGCATCACAGGCAGGACCGGACGGAGTAAGCAGTGTAATAGGGCTTACCGGTGCGATTCCGATTCTTCTTGGAGATAATATAGGTACAACGATCACAGCACTTCTTGCATCAATTGGACAATCTAAAAATGCAAAACGTACAGCAATTGCGCATAGTATTTTTAATATCAGTGGAAGCTGCGTTTTTATTTTCCTGGTTCCGTGGTTTGCAAAATTTGTCCAGTTTATTTCACCAAAGGGAAATGAGATTGATGTGATTTCAAGACAGATTGCAAATGCACATACAACGTTTAATATCGTCTGTACACTGGTCTGGCTGCCACTGATTCCGCTGATGGTAAAAATTGTTACAACAATCATCCGTGGAAATGACAAAACAGAGAAAGCAGCTTTTGAACCCAAATATCTGGATATGAAAGTGATTGAACAGCCGGCGGCTGCTATGGTTCTGGTATCTAAGGAACTGAACCGACTTGGAGAACTGGCAGAATCTCTGTTAAGTGATTTAAAAACGGCGATTGTAGCAGATGGAGACTCAAAAACTCATGGTTCGTTTATAGAAAATCTGGAGATTGTACATCAGTTACAGGACAGTGTGACAGAATATATTACCAGATTATTCGCAAGCGGAAACCTTACAGAACAACAGTCTGAGCAGACGGCAGGGTTACTGTATGTAAACAATAGTATTCAGAGGATTGCAGACAGATGTGAAGATATTGACCAGATATGTGAAAAAGTAAATAACAATGGAAAAAGACTGACCAGTGAAGCCTCCTCAGAAATGGAAGACTGCATTGATATTATCCAGCAGCTTTTAAAGAAAGCAATGGAGGCAATCCGTAAGGGTGATGCTGTAGTGGCTGAAACAGTTTTTGAAAATAAGAAAAAAATGCATAAAGCAGAGAAAAAATACAGTAAGGCACATTTAAACCGTGTAAAAAATGAGGTTTGTGATGCGTCTATGACAAGATATTTTTCTGGGATCATGTATAATTTTGACCGTATGGCAGATAATTGTGTCAGCATTGCAGAAGAAGCCTGTGATAATGTGGCTTTTATAAACCTTGATGAAGAGACGGGAAAATCAATGATGGAAAGAGGTGCAGTATAAAATGGTAAAGAAAAAAAACATCCGAAAATCTGCACTTCTGCTGATAATGATAATGCTGGCAACGGGAATAACAGCATGTGGAACCGAGGAAGAGCCATTGCCGGATCTGTCTGCTATGGGAGCTGTCACAGCTGTATCACGAGAAGAAGGGTCAGGAACCAGAGCAGAATTTGAGAATCTTTTGAAACTGCCTGAGAGTGATACAGGAATAGTTGTTGATTCTACAGAGAAAGTTCTGAAAAAGGTGGAAGAAGATAAAAACGCAGTTGGTTATGTCGCATATAGTTCCGCAACAGATACGAATGGAAAAATACTTCAAATCAACGGAGTTCTTCCTTCTGAGAAAACAATAGACAATAACAGTTATCCTCTTTGCAGGGATTATTATCTGGCTTATAATGGAGAACTGACAGATGTGGAACAGGATTTCCTGACTTATGTAAAGAGTAAAGGACAGGATATTGTGAAACAATATTGTATTCAGGCTGACAGTACAACAACATTCCTTTCTGACAAGTCAGAAGGAAAGATTCTGATTGAAGGATCCACTTCAATGGAACCAATGGTAAAAGCACTGGCAGATGACTATCAGAAACAAAATCCAAATGCTGAAATAGAAGTAAAAGCAACAGATTCTTCAAGAGGGATTACGGCGGTGATAAGTGGAGAGTGTGATTTCGCAATGTCATCCAGAGAATTAAAGGATTATGAAGCAGAGCTTCTGGAAACAAAAGTCATTGGAAAAGATGCTATAGCTATTGTGATAAATGAAGAAAATCCACTGGAAAATCTTACAATAAAACAACTTACAGGTCTGTACAATGGAACATATAAAAACTGGGATGATCTTTCCTGAGAAAAACGAATATAATATCTTACAAGCACTGACTATAACGGTCGGTGCTTCTTTTTTGGATTTTTTCAAAATTATCTGACATTCTTCAAATTCCCACGTGTGATTAGTGGAAAAATAATTTTTTCTGCAAAAGTACCGTCCAAATGCCCTCTGAAACTTGCTATTAGTGAGGGAATATTTCATTTATGCGAAAAAAACTTGCAAAAGGGGGTTGGTAAATACCGCTTCCCAGGCTTTATAGGTAGAGGAACAATTATTTTAAAAATTTTACCCCAAAGATGTCCGCTTTTGCCTGTCTCAGTACAGAGTATGTGAAGGGACTAACAAAAGTAAAAGAAAAAATGATAAAAATGCAAAAAAATATCACGAATCTTTTGCATCTTGCGAAGTCATTTGACTCTAGTAATCAGAGGACGTTTTGGAATGTTCCTTCGATGAACCTTGACAACCGATAAGTGCACCCTGGAAGCCTAACAGGAGTTATGCCATGACCTTTCTTTTTCTGAGAGCGAGCGAAATTATAATGACACTCCCGATGATGGGCGGCTGACCGAAGCCTTATGGTCAGTGACCTGCTGATGCAGGCAGAGGCAGTCTGAGACGGCTGCAGGTGACAGGGAAACGCACGCCAGACCGCCGGACGAATGAAACTGATGACAATGTTTACAGGGCAAAATGCCCGGAAAGGAGCAGTTTATGACAGAACTGAAAATGAAAGAAATGCAGTTGATTAACTGGTTTGGATGCCCGAATCTGATTTATACAAGGGAGAGAATCCATCTGGTTGCCATGCTTACAACAGATGAAGAAATGAAAAAGAATCTTTACAGGGTATGCAGATTCCTTGCAAGAGAAGAAATCGCATATCGGTATCCGATCATGTATGAAATGATCCGGAAAATATTTTCACCGGATGATACCAATCCACCGGAAGCATGTGCAATGTTTATGCCGGACGATGAAACAGATGATGAAGAATATGCAATGGCAGCGTAGCTGCGGAAAGGACAGTAACGATTATGAATAAAGTGGTTTTAATGGGAAGACTGACAAAGAATCCGGAGATCAAATATGCCGGAAAAGATAATGATATGGCAGTAGCAAGATATACACTGGCGGTAAACAGAAGATATAAACGTGACGGTGAACAGGAAGCGGATTTTATTTCCTGTGTCACATTCGGAAAGAGTGCAGAGTTTGCACAGAAATATCTTCACAAGGGAATGAGGATTGTGATTGGCGGTCGTATCAGCACTGGCAATTATAAGGACAAGGACGGGAAAACAATTTATACTACAGATGTGATCGTGGAAGAACATGAATTTGCCCAGAACAAGGATAATGGTGTTGGAGCTGATTCATCGGAAACACCGAAAACAGATAAGGACGGATTTATGGAAGCACCGGAAGGTGAGGTTCCATTCGACTAAACCGAAGTAAATGGTTGGAGAGGTTGCCCTTTGTCGGGGCATCCTCTTTTCCATTTTACAGAAGACATCAAAAATTACAGGTATTCAACCTAACGAAATCGTGATATAATCAAAATATGTTCAGATGAAAAATATGGAGGTTGCTTATGGGCGTAAGTTATAACAGATTATGGAAAATGCTCATAGATAAAAATATGAAGCGGATAGAGATGCAGTACCTCACCGGGATCAGTGGAAATATTCTTGCCAGGATGGGAAAAAACCAGTATGTATCAATGGAGACGATTGAGAAGATCTGCAAGAAGCTGGACTGCACCGTTGATGAGATGCTGGAATCTACAGATGATGAGTAACAAGAGCAGACATGTCAAATTATTAAAACTGGAAGAATGCTTCAGAAGTCGAAAAAAGAAATTGAAAAAAGATAACACGCCGGATACGGCATAAATCTCTTAGCAACGCTAAGAGCGCACTTCTATACAGGCAATTCCATCTGCCTGTATCGTGCGACCTGCGGTGCTGTTCCCGATTTCAAGAAATCTCAAACCGGGAAATACAGCGAAATCAGAGATTTCGTACAAGGGGAAGATCCCCTTGCGGCACAGATGCCTATCCCTGATAAAGTTTGTGACTGAATATTTCAGATATAGACATATAAGGGGAAAGAAAGTGTGAAATCAAAATTTGTGGAGAGATTTTATGATTAGAAAAGCAATACTAAAAGATGTTAATTCGATTGAAGATACTTACAATGAGCATTTCCAGTATGAACTGAATCATACAGCCTTTACTGTATTTAAGAAAGGGGTTTATCCAACGAAAGATGATGCAGAACGGGCTATTTATGCTGGTGCTTTGTTTGTATATGAAGAAAACGGAACAATTGTTGGAAGTATCATTATTGATAAAGTTCAACCAATAGAATATGCAACTATTCCTTGGAAAGAAAAATTATCTGAAGATGAGGTAATGGTAATTCACCTTTTAATGGTACGTCCGAGTATGTCTGGTAAAGGAATTGCATCATCACTAATAAAATTCGCTACAGAATTAGCACAAAAAAATAGTTGTAGGGCACTACGTTTGGATACAGGAAGTCAAAATATTCCTGCGCTATCTTTGTATCAAAAAAATGGATTTGAAATAATTGCTAGTGCTTCTAAAAAAGTTGGAGATGTAATTGCACACAAAAACCATCTTTTTCTCGAAAAGATATTGTAGTTCGTAAATTCCAGTTTGAAAAATTGAGAAAATCGGAGTTTGAGGAGCATCACCGTTATGATTAGAGAATTACGGAAAGTGGATATAAATAAAGTTGCAGAAATATGGTTAGATACAAATATAAAGACACATTATTTTATCTCTGCTCAATATTGGAAAAGTAATTTTGAGTTAGTAAAAGAACTTCTATTACAGGCAACTGTCTATGTTTACGAGGATAAACAGGAAATACAGGGTTTTATAGGGTTAAGTAACGAATACATTGAAGGTATTTTTGTTTCTGCCGAAATGCAATCTCAAGGTATAGGTAAAATTTTGCTAAACTATGTAAAGGGAAAAAGAAACAAATTAATCTTAAATGTATATCAAAAAAATACACGGGCAATATCCTTTTATCAAAGAGAAGGATTTGAGATTCAGTATAGCGGTTTGGATGAAGCTACTGGAGAAAAAGACTATGTAATGGCATGGCAGCAGAAATAGAAATTCAAGTTTTAGTGTTTGGAAAATTATGACTTAGTGTGCAAGTTGGGAGAAAATATGGTAACGGAAAAAGAGAAAAAAGCATGTCGATTTATTGCCGAATGGCTATAAGATTGTGAGACAGTCTCTGGTAGATGATCTGGAGGGCGAAAAAAAGGTATGTTGGGAGACAGAAATTTTGCAGGATGATGATAGTGGATTTACTTATGAAATCAGCAGGTGTCTGTATTTCGATACCTGTAAGGAACATGGCTATGCAGAGTTCTGCAAAGTATTTTGCAACCATGACTGGTATGCTTATGGAGTATTAAAGCATCATTCGAGATTTATCAGAAAATCGACGATTGCCGAAGATGGAACTGTATGTCATGATACAATCGAGAAAGTAACAGAGAAACATTTTTTATAAAACCGAAAAATTGATTATGGGAGGAAATTGAAAATGGCGAAAGAAGAGAGATTTGAAAAAATATATTCTCAGGGAGCATTAACTACTACTGAGATATGGGTGGATAAGGAAACTGGTGTGAATTATTTATATCATGCATGTGGGTATTCAGGTGGACTGACTCCATTGTTGGACAGAGATGGGAAACCAGTTATTTCTCAGGCTATAAATAGATGACCTTAGAAACAGCAACTGTTATGGTAAGTAACAGCATCGTCACAATATGTATATGGTCGATTGGTGTGTGCGGTAATATACTATATTCAGAAAAACAATTCAGGAGATTTTTATGAGAAGATCAGGTTGGACAAAATGGTTGATCGTGATTCCGGCAATGCTAGGCATTGTGTTGGTGACCTATGTGCGGTATACAACGGATATCTGGGGATTTGGTGCATTTATCTGCCAGCTGATTGCAATTTTGGAATTGGCTTATGGTCTGCGAATTGCGATGCTGGCACAGAATAGAAAGAAGTCCTATCGGTTAACACCGGAAGAACGACATGAGTATGCACGGTATTTATATGAGAAGCAATATCACCGTTACCCTGCTGTAGCGAATCAGATGCTTTTGGTTATGGCACGGATGAGTGTACTCCTTAACAATTATGAACGGGCTGCACAGGAGCTGGCAGATATTCGTATAGATAAATTCAATCCAGCACAGTTGAAGTTGTATTATTACCTGAAAGTGGTTACAGCAATGGCAGCAGGAGATGCGACAGGGATTCAAGAGAGCCAGATGTGTTACGCAGGGATTCCGGATACTAAATGCACATATCCGTCAAAAGCAGAGCTTGCTATGTGGATAGAGCAGAGAGCGGCAGCGCAGATGGCAGAGGCACTGAAGAAGGCAGTGCCGGATAAAAAAGAGCATCCGATACGGATCAGTATCATTACTTTGGTTCTTGCGTATAGTACCTTCTTCTATGGATTGTGGTATGGTATAAAACGTGATATGGGATATGAAGTGAGATATCGTTTCGCAGAAATATCGATTACTGTTATTACAATCAGTCTGGCGGTTCTTTTGATCTGGGGGATCGTGAGTTTATACAGACACAATTGCCAGGCATTATCCATACAATTCGGTAAAAACAAAGTGGCATTGATAATTGTCTATGGAGCTGCTGCGATATTTGCACTTTTGATTATTGGAATGAGTGGTCTGAGTGTAGTGTTCGGAATGGATGGAACAGAAACGGTGACTGGTTGTGACAGCAAATATACGTATATAACTGTGCAGGAAGATTATGGTGGTGAACGGAGATACAGAACCAATAATCCATTTGTTATGCAGAGTATGGATGGTCTGTGGTGGTCTTCGGATACAATAGATGAAGAAGATAATCAAGAAGAGGATACTACAGAATTACCGGATTTGGATACAGAGAATTCAACAGATTCAGAGGATATTCAGAGTGGAAATACCATAGAAGATTACGAGACAGAAGGGCAGCATGATGGTCTGACAATTCAAAATGCAATGCTGGCAGTTTATAATTACCTTCAGGAGCAGAATACACTTCAAAATATGGCGTTCAGTTACACGGCGAATGCAAAGGGAGAAGTCTATGCTGTCGTCAGCGAAACGCAGGAAACAAAGAACGGTAATACGGTAAATGTGAGATACTGTCTGTACGATAATGGTTCCAAGACAGATGCAGATGGTAATTCCTGCGAAGAACTGGTGTTAGAAAAAGTATATCCGGATGGCAATTACGAGACCGAATTGGTAGATTTTTATCTGGTAAATGCAGATACGATGCAGGTGACAGACGAACAGAAGAATACGTGGTAAAATAAATTCTGGGGAAGTAGGTGCATTGTATGACAATGAGAGAAAAAATAAAACTATTATCGTAAATGTTTCAAGCGGACTGGGTTCTTTTGGAAGTATGCAAAAGGACTCCAAGACATAAGAGGTGAACTGCGCTGATCCAGGTGCCACGGCAACAGATTTGAATGTCGACGGAGGAAAGCAAACAGTACAGGCGCAATCGTAAAACTTGCAATGATTGATAAAACCGGACTAACAGTAACTTTTATTAGTCGATTTGGAAATATGCCTTGGTAATCAACAATTCCGGTTTTACTGACTAAGAAAATGAGGAGGATTCATAATGAGTGAGAAAACAGAGATTACTTTTATGCAAACAAGACTAATCCGGCTTGCTTCAGAAGAGTGGCATTTACCTGTTGAACAGATTATCCACTTGTTTAAAGAAGCCGATGTTCTTGGATATATAGAAAAATGCTATGGGATTTTTCATTGTGAAGGCGATGAAGCTGTGCTTGAAGATATTACTGAATTTTTGCAAAGAAAGGGGATAGAGATTAGTGCTTGAGTTAAAAGATGGATTTGTTCTCTATCATGGAAGTTATTGTGAAGTAAAAGAGCCAGATCTTGCCAAATGTGCAAAGAGAAAAGATTTTGGACAGGGATTTTATTTAACCACATCAAAGGAACAGGAAGAAAGTTTTCTGAGAACCTCAATAGCCAAAGCCATCGCAACCGGAACAATTGAAGAGGGGCAGAAGTTTGGATATATTTCAACTTTTGAATTCAAACTTTCAGAAAATCTTGAAACGCATATTTTTGAAAATGCAGATGTGGACTGGTTACATTGTATCGCCGCTCACCGAAAGAAAAAAATGTTTATTGAGGTTGAACGTGAAATGGCAAAATATGATATCATTGCAGGAAAGATTGCGGATGATGCAACAAACGCTACTCTTACCGCTTATCTTGCGGGTGCTTTTGGGACTGCAGGTGATAAAGTAGCAGACGATTTCTGTATCAGACAGTTGCTGCCGAATAAATTGAAAGATCAATACTGCTTTAAAACTGAGGCAGCTATTGAGTGTCTGAAATTTGTGAAAGGTGAGAAGATATGGCTGAAGTAACAATTCCAAAGGAAAAAATGAATTATACAATCGACCTTCTGATCACTATGGTGACAGATGAAATCGCAGAAGAGACAGGCAAGGACAGAAACGAGGTATTGACAGATTTTTTGTGTTCAAAGACAGGAAAAGCACTGTATGATGAGAAGACAAAGCTGTGGTGCACTGGTCCGGCATATATAGCTGAACTGTATATGGAAGAATTAAAGAAATCCTGATATGGGATGTGAGTTTAAATTTATACGACAATGGTGACAAAGACTTTCATTCCAAGGAGCAACAATTAAATATTTCAAAAACGCTGAGGTCAGCATTTCCTAATCACAGGACAACGACCTCAGTTTTTTATACCCAGGAATCGGCATTCATGAATAAGCCGGTTCTTTTTGTTTACAGAAAAAAGAAGGAGTACAAGAAAATGAGCAGAGCAAAAAATCCAAAGTATGAATCCATGTCATTGGAGGAACTGAAGGCCAACATGGAAAAGAGCAGACAGGAACTGGAGGCAGCAATTCACCACAAAAACATTCTGGAGCAGCGGAAGAAGCTGGTAGAACGCAGGGAACGTTCCCACCGGCTGATTGTCAAAGGGGCAGAGTTTGAGAAAGTATTTCCGCTGTCCAGAGATCTGGAACAGGAAGACGTCCAGGACATGATGAATCAACTGCAGAACAGCAGTTACAACAAGAGTATTGTGCGGCAGGCTCATATAGCCGCCTTACACAAAGATCAACAGCAGATTGCAGAAGCAGTAAAAAAGACAGAGAAGGGAGATGACAGTTAATGGCACTGTATCATTTTTCAGTAAGGAATGTATCCAGAGGGAAAGGGCAGATGGTGGTCGCTTCCGCAGCCTATATTTCCGGGCAGAGGATTTTTGACAGTTATTACAACAAGATACACGATTATACGAGCAAGTCAGGTGTGATATTTACAGAAATCCTGACACCGGAGTATGTGCCAGAGCGTCTGACTGACAGGGAAACACTCTGGAACGAGGTGGAGCATGTGGAACGGAACAACAAGGCACAGCTTGCCTATTCGTTTGACATTGCACTGCAGAATGAATTGACACTTGAGGAAAATATCAGACTGGCAAAAGAGTTCTGCCAGGAGCAGTTTGTGGCACGTGGCATGATCGTGGATCTGGCAGTCCATGAGGGAAAAGCGGAAAATGAAGAAGAACCGGATAATCCCCATTTCCATGTGCTTGTCCCAATCCGTCCTTTTACAGAGGAAGGAATCTGGGGCAATAAGCAGAGAAGGGAATATATTCTTGATGAGGATGGAAACCGGGTGAAGGATGCCAAAGGAAAAGATATGTTCAATGCTGTTTCTACTACCGGATGGAATGATCCGGAGCTTTTAAAAGAATGGCGGCGGGCATGGACAGAGAAAGTAAATGGGAAATTCAGGGAGTGCCACATGGCATCCAGAATCGACCACCGTTCCTACAAAGAACAGGGGATTGACCTGATCCCGACCATCCATGAGGGATATGAAGTCCGGGCAATGGAGAAAAAGGGAATCAAAACGGTGATCGGAGAATTGAACCGGGCAATCCGGCAGTTTAACCAGATGTTTATTTCTCTGAAAGAATCCATTCAGTGGATGAAGACAGCTTATGAGGAAATGAAAGCAGAGCTGGATCGCAGGCAGAACCCGACACTGCTGGAAAGCCTGCAGGATTATTATGATAAAAAGACACAGGGCAGACCACCACTTCCCAATTTTTATGCGGAGATGAAACAGAGAGGTAAGAATCTCTCCAATTTACAGGAGTTTGCAAAATCCATCAGTTATCTTCAGACACATCAGATAGAAACGATGGATGACTTGCAGGAACGGATTGAGGAACTGAACGGTGTTGTTTCTGTCAGTAAAAAAGAAATTTCTGAAAAGCGGAAACAGTTAAAGGAACTTGAGAATCTGGAAAAGATGGCAGAGGTAATAAAAACAAATCAGCCATTGATTGATGAGTATAACCATTTCTATTTTCAGAAAAGACGGGAGAGATATTATCAGCAGCATAAAAAAGAAATCAATTATTACCGCAAATGTGAACGGGAACTGAAACAACATCTGGATAAAAATGGAAAAGTGCCAACTGCCAGATGGAAACGGGAGAAAGAAGAACTTCAGGCGGGGATCGAAGAGCTGAAAGCAGATAATCAGCCGTACCAGGAGGAACTAACTTTTGTGAAAAAGGTACAGAGCTGTGCGGATATTGCCAGACGTGACCGGGAAATGGCAGAAGCAGATACTTCCGGGCGTTCAGAAGAAAAAAGGGAGAAGCAGGTGAAGTTCCCGACATTTTACACAGTTCAGGCGAAAGAGATTCTTGAAGAAAACGGGAAAGCAGAGCAACAGCCGTTGAACCAGTCGGAGCAGAATCCAGAAAAGAAGACCTCTCTTCTGAGAAAACTGGATGAAAAAAAGAAAGAGTGTGCAGAGCGTGATGCAAAACAACAGGCAGTGAAGAAAAAGCGAAACTATGACATGAGTTTATAACAGTCTGTCAGCAGGACAGACGGGAAAGGATGAGCAAAATGCAGTATACAGAAGAACAAATTATAAGAGCAAATCAGACAGATCTTGTTTCTTTTCTGAGCGCACAGGGAGAACAACTAGGGAAAAGCGGAAAGGAATACCGTTGGAAAAAGCATGACAGTGTAACGGTATCCGGAAACCGGTGGTACAGGCACAGTCAGGGGAGGGGTGGCTATCCGGTGGATTTTGTGATGGAATTTTACAATGCCACATTTCCGGAAGCTGTCAAGATGCTAACCGGGGAGGAAGGCGAAGGCAGGAACAGTACCTGCCCCGCCCCGTCCCCTGACTTCCGATTACCAGAGAAAGAGGAAAATAATGATAGAATCATCAGATATCTGACAGAAAACAGAGGGATTGAAAAGAATATGGTGGAGGAATGGATCGGCAGTGGGGATATTTATGAAGAAAAGAAGCACCATAATGTGGTGTTTGTTGGCAGAGATGCAGACGGTATTCCAAGATATGCCCATTGCAGGGGAACTGGTGAAACAAAATACCGGGGAGATGTGGCTGAATCTGATAAATCTTACGGATTCTGTCACAGAGGGACGGATAATCAGTTGTTTGTGTTTGAAGCAGCCATTGATCTGCTTTCTTTTATCCAATTATTTCCCAAAGACTGGAAAAAGCGGAGCTACCTGAGTCTGGGTGGCATTTCCAGTGCGGCACTGATGGCTTTTCTTTCTGAACGCCCTCAGATTACTTCGGTTTTCCTGTGCCTGGATAATGACCATGCAGGGAATGAAGCCAGTGAGAAATTGGCAATAGAAATCCCGGACGGATACAGTGTCATCCGTCTGAAACCGTCCCGAAAGGACTGGAATGAAATCCTCTGTGATAAAAATGCAGACAGGAAGAAATCAATCATTGAAACAGTTACAATGAAAGTACCGGAGAAGGAAGAACTGGTGCCGATGTTGTGTTATGAAGACATTGAACAGACCAGTGTAGAATGGCTGTGGTTTCCCTATCTGCCATTTGGAAAACTGACGATTATTCAGGGCAATCCAGGAGAGGGAAAAACTTATTTTGCCATGATGCTGACCGCAGCCTGCACGAACCGTAAGACTTTCCCGAACATGGAAGAGATTGAACCTTTTAATGTGATCTATCAGACTGCAGAAGACGGTATGGGAGATACGATTAAGCCGAGGCTGGTGGAAGCAGGAGCAGACCTGAGTCGGGTGATGGTCATTGATGATACAGAGGAAGCATTGACGTTATCCGATGACCGTATTGAAAAAGCAATCCGTCAGAATCAGGTCAGACTTTTAATCATTGATCCGGTACAGGCTTTTATCGGTGCCGATGTGGATATGAACCGGGCAAATGAAGTCCGTCCGGTATTCCGGAAACTGGGAATGATCGCTGAAAAGACCGGTTGTGCGATTGTGCTGATCGGACATCTGAATAAATCTTCAGGGACACAGAGTACTTACCGGGGACTTGGTTCTATTGATATCATGGCGGCGGTGAGAAGCCTGCTTTTTATCGGGAAAGTAAAGAAAGACCCGACAACAAGAGTACTGATCCATGAGAAAAGTTCTCTTGCACCTCCAGGTGAGACGATGGCATTTAAACTTGGAGATGAAGAAGGATTCCGCTGGGTGGGAGCTTATGAGATTTCCGCAGATGATCTTCTGGACGGAAAGGAAGGAAAGCCGACAGAAACAAAACTGCAACGGGGAACGAAACTGATCTATGAACTGCTTGCAGACGGAAATGCAGTCACAATCCGGGAACTGGATGAAAAGGCAAAAGCACAGGGAATCTCCCAGAGAACCATGCGAGAAGCCAGAAGCCGGATGAAAGAAGAACTGGATTATCGGATGAATGAAAAGCAGGAAAATACCATTCGATTAAAAAAACAAGGGAGAATGGGTGACGGCAGAATTTTGGAGTGAACGGCAGGCTTTATAGATACCCTATCTGCCGTCTGCCGTCTGCCGGTGCAAGGCAATCAAACGGAAATAGCAGGTATCCATACAGAATAAGGATTGCTGTGAATCTGGAACAAAAATGAATTGTAATATGGCGGATATAATGGTATGATTATCCGGTAACAGCAATGTTACGGGGAAGCACCTGTGACAGGGTGTGGCTGCCTCCTGATATTTACAGACCGGAGCCTTTCGGGGTTCTGAGATGAAAGAAAGGAGGTGCGTGATATGACAGCTTATGAGATTATCTCAATATTCTTAGGCGTACTCAGTTTACTGATCGCTTTTGGTAGCCTGTTAATTGCGATTATTGCCTTTCTTGATCGGAAGAACAAGAGGAAATAAAAATGCCTATCCTGTCTGCCAACAGGATAGGCGGTGGTCGTAAGACCATTTAGTCAACTCAGGCGGCATCCACTTTGGAGTGGGTGCTTTTCCTATAACAAATGTACCACACATTCCTCTTGTTTTCAATGGGAAAATTAAAATATGCAGTTCATCTGACAGGGATTTATCCCTGTCTTTATTATATCCCCAATTTCTGAAATGTTAATACAAAAATTTTAATATATGTAACCAACAGTCTGGGCAGTTAATCTGTAAAAATGGATTAGCTGCTCTTTTTTTGCAAAAAATGGAGGTTTTACAATGGCAGTGAAGAAGAAAATTATCAACATCAGAGTATATTTTGACGGTGATCAGGACGCAAAAGAAGTGTTTGCAGAGGTGATCGCACAGAAAATACGTGACACGAAAACAAAAGATAAACTTGCAATAATGAAAGATAAGCAGTATAATGATTATGAGTTCAGTAATCTGAAATCTGCGTAGGATGTGCAAAGTAACGGAGGTATCAGATGAACAACAGATATATGAGTAACAATATAGAAAGAAATGCAACCTGGAGAGTTGGTGTATACTGCCGACTTTCCAAAGATGACGAATTGACCGGAGAGAGTGCCAGCATCTCCAACCAGAGAGACATACTGGTGAATTACTGTCAGTCACAGGGCTGGCAGGTGGTGGATGTGTTTCAGGACGATGGTTATACAGGATTGAACACAGACCGACCTGATTTGCAGAGACTTCTCAAAGCCTGTGAAAAAGGACTGGTGAATCTTGTAATTACCAAAGACCAGAGCCGACTGGGACGAAACCATGTACAGACAGGATTTCTGATGGAGGAGTTTTTCCCAAAGCATGGAGTAAGGTATATCGCATTATATGATAATGTGGATACCTTTGCCGGAGACAATGAGATTGCCCCATTTAAGAACGTGCTGAACGAGATGTATTCCAGAGATATTTCCAAGAAAGTCCATGCGTCCTATCACCTGCAGGCAACCAAGGGAAAGTTTACAGGTGTTGTTCCACCACTGGGATATCAGAAAGACCCGGAGGAAAAGGGACATCTCCTGATTGACGACGAGACAGCACCGATTGTCCGGAAAATTTTCCAGTGGGCGGTGGACGGTCATGGGATTAACTTTATATCCAGAGAACTGGAACGCCAGCAGATTCCCTGCCCGTCATGGTGGCACCGGAAACGGGGACTCCGCACCTATTACACAAAATGGGAAAAGAAAGACCCGGAAAATGGGAAATATGTATGGGATGAATCCTATCTGAAATCCCTGCTGATGAATCCCGTTTACTGTGGTGACATGGCTTCCCAGAAAAGGTACTACCGTTTCAAGATTGGCAATCAGGGAGATAAAGCTCCGGAGGACTGGATCACAGTCAGGGATACCCACGAAGCAATCATTCCGCAGGATGTATTTGATCTGGTACAGGCAAAGATGAAAGGCAGGAAACGCCAGACAGAACAGGGAGAATACAGCATGTTTGCCGGATTACTCCGCTGTGCAGAGTGTGGCGGTGCGTTGACGTTGAAGAAGACGCACACCAAAGACCAGCATGAAGTTTATACCTGTTCCACTTATATCCATAAGGGGAAAGCACATTGTACCCAGCACCGGGTGGACGCTGATGACCTGTATGATGCAGTCCTTACCAGAATCCAGGAATGTGCAAAAGCAGTTACCGGAGACGGAACAGAACTGGAAAACCGGGTAAAGGAGTTATGCGAGGAAGATACACAGGGACACAGGGAAAGTCTGGAGAAGCTGGTATCAAAGCAGAAAGACCGCCTGGAAACGTTAGACCGGCTGATTGCAAAACTGTATGATGACCTTATCAATGACAAGATTACAGAATCTGTTTTTGATAAGATGCTGGAGAAGACACAGAAGGAGCAGACAGATATCAAAAAGGAACTTTTCCAGAATGAGAGTGTGCTGAATACGGAAGAAAAACTGGATGCACAGTCCCAGCAGTGGATTGACGATATTAGCGAGTATGCGGACATCAAAGAACTGGATGCCAATCTTCTGAACCGGCTGATCAGTAAAATCGTTATCTCAGAACCGCAGGAGAAAGACGGAACAGAAAATTACTGCCGTACTCCTGAAACGGTCACAATGGAAATTCATTTCAACTTAAAACCAATACCGGAGCTTGGAACCATCGAAAGAGGTTCCGGCTCCCATAAATAAGAAAAATCTATCAAAATTTAATCTATTTTAATCTTTTCAAGGCTCATTTCGAGCAAATATTTTCTCATAAAAGACATAAAACAGTTCATGGCTAATTAAAGGGAACAAAAAGAAAGGAAAAGCACAATCCAGACGGTATCAGCGGCAGGCTACAAGAATAAATTGTGATTACACAAGATTGGTGCTATAATAAGAGAAAAGCTCCTGACGGGGCAGCCGCCCCGGCGGTGTGGATAGAAAGGCAGGAAAGCAATATGCACATCAGCTATAAACCACTCTGGCACACACTGTTAGAGCGTGATATGAGAAAAGAAGATTTAAGGCTTGCCGCCGGTATGACAACGAATATGATTGCCAACATGAGCAAAGAGGGAAAGCACATCAGCATGGACACATTAGCCCGTATCTGCGAAACGCTGAATTGTGAGATTACCGATGTGATTGAGTTAGTACCAGACGAGCCTGCTTCCACAGGAGGTAAGGAACATGAGCGAATTGAAACCAAGAATAACGGAAAACGGAATTGATTATATCCTTGTCGGAGATTACTACATCCCAGACTTGAAACTGCCGGAAGAACGCCGCCCCATCGGAAAGTATGGACGGATGCACCGGGAATATTTAAGGGAAGCCCACCCAGCCAGATTGAACACATTGACCTTGACTGGGGAGTTATGGACATATCTTGCAGACCTGAACGAACAGGCACAGGAACGATTAGATACCATCATGGAGCAGATGAAAGCTATTGAGGGCGTGACAGAGGAATTAAAGCGTACCTGTCAAATGGAATGGGTGCAGCGTTGCAATAACATTCATAACCGGGCAGAAGAAATTGTTTTGCATGAGATGATTTATTCATGAGCCGTATCATATTGAAATTGATGATACAGTTAATTCCATCAGATATAAATAGACCGATTTTTAGGCATTTTGGTGGATGTGCAGAATATGGATTAATGGAGAAATTTTAAATGCTAAATGATGATATTTTTGGTCAGATTCAATTCGAGATAATGTGGCAAAAAAAGGACAACTATTTTCTTTATGGAAAAGAGTTTGAAATTACTTTGTTTATACAAGGAGAAAAAGACGAGGCTCCTACTAATATACAAAAGGAAGCATATATATCGTTTATCAATAAAAAAATGATATTAATGAGCGAGATAGAAGAAAAAGTATTTGAATATTATCAAACTGTTTGTGCAGAGTATAGGGAAATGTATGGTGAAGAAGCAGATTTATATGCGCCAATAGTAGATGAGCCTAGTCAGCTTGTGGGATTTGTGAAACCACAATCAATTATGATACCAAGATCAAAAGATAAGAGAATAATTAATGTTTTATTTAAAACAAAGTGGGATTTGGAAATGGGAATTGGTATTCGGCTTGTTAATGAACGAATAGAAATAGTGGGTGTACAGAGTGATGTATTATAATTTTAATATGTATGAATATATGGGGACTGACTGCCATTAAATGATAAAATTAAGGAGAAAGGATATGGATAAATTAAGTAGAGAAGAAGTAAAAGAATTGGTTGAAAAAATAAGTTATGGTATGGGAAGTGATGAAGAAGTTTCAGAGTGGATTCAAAAGATAATGGATAGTGTGCCTAATAGAAATGTAGTGGAAGCTATTATGTCAGGTCCGAACGCAAGTATAGAAGAGATATTAGATAAGTTATATACAGGTCTTAGTCTACTCGACTGTCATTCTGAAAATTTAACTGAATAACCACAGAACAAACCGCTGCTACATGGAAGCCAACAAACCATGCAACAGCGGTTTTTCTTTACCGTTTTTTCCTCTGGCTGATAGGCGTTCCCGTTTTCTTTGATTTTTTGAGAATCCGAATCAGCCAGCGAAATTCTTCGTCTGACAGATTTTTATAGTTGATACCAAGCTGCTTGCAGTAAAGGATAACCAGCTTTTCATCCCGGCTGCCTTTGAAATTTTGGACCGCTTCCAGATTTTCTTTCAGTTCATCGGCAACGGTGGTCTGGGGAGCACTTTCGCTGTCTTTTTTGTGAGCTTCCCGAATATCCCGGATAATGAGGTTGAGGTCATCCAGAACCATGTGGCTGAAATATTCATCATCACTGATATGGGCGGCTTGCAGCACTTTCAAATGGGGGTCGTCTTCGCCAGGGCGATACCGTTCAATGATTTCATGCCGGACGGTATCAACAAGGGCATTGAGGTTTTGGATTTGCATGGTAGCAATCCCGTCCACATAAATCTCAATATCCGCAAGAAACTTGATAAAGTCCTTATGGGTGGCAAGTTCGCACAGCAGACGGTTGTTAATCCTTCCGCTTTTCAGAAGTGCCACCATTTCATCACTCAAATGCAGTTCCCTTAATGGCGTGTTGATCTCCACCATGTTCTCTGTCCGGCAAAAGAGATAATCGAGGGACACCCCATAAAAATCTGCCAGCAGGATAAGGTTGCCATGATTGATTTCCTTATAGTCATCTTTTTCATAACTGCCAAGAGCCGATTTTGAAATACCCGTTTGCTCTGCCAGTTCTTCCAGTTTTAATCCTTTGTTTAATCGTAAATCTTTTAGCCGTTCCTGTATTGTAGTAGCTCCGTTCATTGAAGCAGTTCCCCCTTTCTAACGACATTTATAACCGTTGAATTGATTATACCATATCAATTCCGCAATCGTGGAAATTTCTGATTTTTACCCCGAATTCCTACTTTGTGGACATACCGCACGAGGCACAAAAATGTTCTATGATACAGGTAGTTCATCGATGGATTATTCCAATCGAATGACCAGCCTGTGTGGGATATGCTTCCCCGGCGATGTAGTGCCATGACTTTTGGCAGGGATATGGAGGAACCCTGACCGAAACGAGCATACCAAAGGGAGCGATACGCCGCTGTGAGATTCAGGGGAGGAACGACACCGGGGAGAACTGGCGAACTGACACCGAAATGATACCGAAACACGACAATCTGATAGGGGGATAGTCTACCCTATCGCTGATACTTCGGGAGATTTTAGGCGGCTCTATGACCGTAATTTTGCCGAAAATCGCCCCGAAACCATACACTAAAACGGGAGGAAACACAATATGCCGAGAATGAGCAAAAAGAGGAAGCATGAGCTTTCTTTTTACCTCAATGACCGGGGGCGTGTCACTTACAACGAATTATGCCGGAAATGCCAGCATGGGTGCAAGCAGAGCTTCCGGGCGGTTGTGATTGACTGCCCCCGTTATTTATCCAAACGAGCAAAGAATAAGGAGGAACACACCGAATGAATTTTGAATTTATGACGATAGACACACCATTGCCGCCATGTATGCCATTTCCCAGAGCGTTGACAGGATTTCCAGTTAGCAGCACCGCAAAGGTCATGTACTGCCGGATGCTGGACGCTATGCTATCCAAAGGACAGGAGGACGAGAACGGAATCCTGTTTGTCTGCTTCCCTGTCACAGCCATTGCCGCAGTCCTGTCCCGCAGCCCCATGACGGTCAAGCGTTCTTTGAATGAACTGGAAACTGCCGGACTTATCATGCGGGTGCGTCAGGGCGTTGGAGAACCAAACAGGATTTATGTGCTGATACCGGGAAAGGAGGACGCTGCCCTTGCCTGATACCTCAAAGCTGGAAAAGCTCAACCGGGAGCTGGAGAAAAGCGAAAAGAAACTGCGGAAAGCCATCAATGATGAAAAGGCATTGCAGTACCAGTTAAAGCAGCTTACCCGAAAGGAACGGACGCACCGGCTCTGTACCCGTGGCGGTATGCTGGAAAGTTTTCTGCAAGAGCCGGAACACCTGACAGATGATGATGTCATGCTGTTGTTGAAACTCATTTTTCACAGGCAGGACACGCAGGAACTGTTGAAAAAACTGCTGGAACGGGAGAAGCCGGAAACCCCTTAGTTTACTAAGGGCGCAATTATACACCACCCAGAGGTTGGTGCATTGCGTTCTCCGAAGGCTCCTCGCCGGAGGGCTATGATTTTCCGCAGTCATGGTCTGCTCCAAATCAAACAGGGGACGCTACGCTTCCCCTGCGCTGGCTGCCGCCAGCTACCCTTTTGTGGACTTGCCATCTGGGGACATCTTGCGTTGCAAGCTGTTCCCAGCCGACAAGTTTCATAAAATACGCTATCTTTTCAATAGGCAATACAGTATAATGAAGTCAGTAGCCAGTAACAGATTTGGGGAAAGAGGACGGTGATTTGTTATAATGAAATTTAACATACAAATGGTAGACAACACTGTGTCGTCGGAATGGTGGAAAACAATTATTCATCATTTCATCAAAGTGGGGGATAATTTTGAGATACGATGTTGGAAAGAGGAAACGGAAGAAATTTTACAAGTAAAACGGTATGGCAAAGCAATAGCGGATGGCAACGAAATATCTATCAAAGGCGCTTTTGTAGATGAGTTATTATTAGAGTTGATGGAAGAAAATCCTGCTGATAAGGAAATTTATAATAAAATGACAAAATATTTTACCATCAATGTAAAAAACGAATTATGCGATATTTGGAGTTGTCACTACGGAACCGAGATGTATATTGAGATATATTCTGATAAAGACATCTTGTTTTTTGACCAAACAATGAGACAATACCCTGACACTTCTTTTTCTATCGCAGTTTGGCAATAAGAAGCATAGATTTAAAGTCGCAGTGGGTAGGATAATTTATAACGAGGAGATGAAAATACATGGATAATAGGATTTCAAAATGGTGCAATGTTATAAGTTTGGTTTTAATTGTATGCTTCATTATAAAGACGATTTTTGACTATGGGAAATATTCAAGCACATTAACTTCAGCTCCTTTTGATATTTGGATTTTGGTAAATGCTCTATATTTTGTACTTCCGGCACTAATTATCTTTATTTTAGGGATTATTAAAAAAAGAAAAAATAAGTAAAGGAGATTAACCAATGAAAAAAATATTAGTAATTGTTGCAGGTATTGTTGGATTGATATTTGTTATTATAGGTGCTGCATTGAAGATAAATAACAATGCGATTTCTGTAATTGGAGGTGTAGATGGTCCTACATCGGTTTTTGTTGCAACAAAGTTAAATAGTTCTTCGGTTAGCATGTTTATTGTGATAGGTGTTATATTGTTGGTAGCAGCAATATTCTTCTACTTGAAAAGAAAAAAGTAAAATTGGAGGCAAAGGAGGAAAACAAATGAAGCATAAAAAGGTTCTGTTAATTGCGCTGATATGTCTGATTGGCATAGGCATTAGTAGCATTTTTTTGTTTTCTGGTCATAGACCATTCAAAGATTTAGAAGCAACAGACATTACTTCGGCGAATGTTCGGTTATCGCCTCCTGATACAACAGTTCAAATAGTAGAAACAGAGGAATTAGTATCATATCTCAAAGAAGTAGTTATTTATAATAAGGACAACTCATATACAGAATATGCCGGACAAGGGGCTGTTTTCACTCTATCGTTGGCAGACGGTTCCCAAGTGAAAATTACCGAATTCAATCCATTTATCATCATTGATGGTATTGGTTATAAATGCAAATATGAACCTTGTGAAGCTCTTAATAATTATGCTAATAGGCTTTTGCCCGATAATGATACTACAAATTTTTTAATGCCGGAAGAAGGCTATTACAGTAATGAATATGATGAAATTCTAAGAATTAAAAAGGAAGATGACGGAACATATAATATCCTCGAATATGGCATTACACATTTACTTTATGTTGAAAACGCAGTTGGAATTTATAATTCTGAGACTGGGATTCTTGAATTTAGCGGTAAAGATGACAGGGGAAATGATATAAAAGCAGAAATTGAAAATAAGGGGGATTGTCTGGAAGTCACTGTAATTCAAAGCAGTTATGAAGATATTATTGGAACAAAGCAGGAGTTTTTTCAAGTTGAAAATAACATATCTGAACAAAATTCCACTGGACTTCAATGGGATATAATTCCTATGGTCATGGTAAATAATAAGCTTTATTATGACACTGGAAAAGAAAGTACATTAGATGGTCGGTGTGGAGTAATGGACGGTAAGATTATTTCAACTGTTGATGGTTCTGAAATACCAACCCAAAATGATCAATCTAACTTTGGAACAGGGTTTGAATATCAATATGGTTCAGATGATACCATAGAAATATTTATGAATGAAAAGTGGATCGTTTTTGAACAAAGAGATGATGCAGGAATAGAAAAGTAGAATTTTAATGGAGGCTAAAATACAAAATGGGAAAATACCGATGTCCATGTTGTGGATATTTTACTTATAATGTTCCGGCAAATGAAGATTGTGGATATATCTGTCCCGTTTGTTTTTGGGAGAATGACCCGTTCATTGCTTCTGATAACGAACCAAGCGACTCTAATCATGGAATAACACTAAAAGAAGCGAAATCCAATTTCTCAAAATTTGGTGCTTGTGAAAAAGAAATGTTATATCATGTCCGACCACCAAGAAATGATGAAAAGAAAATTTCATAGCAACAATGTCGAAGTTATGGAGGGAATAAAAGTGAAGGACACTGCTAAGAGAGCAATAGTTACAGTTATTGTGTTTGTTATAATTTATGTTTTATCTGGTCCAATTATCGGATATACAAACTACGATATGTATTTGAAAGGAATTGAATTTTTATCAGCGGTAATCGGAGCAGGATGTTACTGGATAGGAAGCAATAAAAATAGTTCCTGAATTTGACAAAGGAGTTGGAAGTATGAAAAGAATAGGTACAGCATTGACTATCGTGTTCATCATCGCTGGATTTGCAATTTCCTTTTTTATTGGACACTATGTGAGCGACAAGTCACATACAGAAAGTCGAGCAGCACAATTTGATAAATATATTTCTCGTGCGATTGACACAATCGAAGATAAAGGTCTATCCATTGATGGCGCACCAGAAATGATAGCCAGCAATATTTGGGTGGCACACGAATTTTGTGATAGCCCTGAAATTTCCGCAGAACTCAGCAATCTGTGGAATACCATTGTATATGAAAAAGATGAGCTTCTCGGTCAAGAAGATGTGTTGACTGCTCAGCTGAAAAATATTTTGGAAAAATGTCAATAGTCTTTGCAAATTTTCTATTTATCATCCACTCATCAGGTCAACTTGCCCCGAACTTTTACAACTAAATACCCGCCGCCCACACAGCGGCACACCGAGCAGGAAATCTGAAAAAAGGTCTCCTGCTTTTTTTCTGCTCAAAATGAGGTGGTAAAACGCCACCCCATCCACCAAGCATAGAAAGGAGGGACACGAAATGCCCTGTCCACACAACGAAATCACGATTGTACAGCGCAGCCAGCGACAGTCTGCGGTTGCCGCCGCTGCTTACCAAAGCGGCGAAAAGCTGTTCTGTGAATACGACCAGCAAGTGAAGCACTACCCGGAAAAGCGTGGCATCGTCCACAATGAAATCCTGCTCCCACCTAATGCCCCACAGGAATATGCAGACCGCAATACCTTATGGAACGCCGCCGAAGCGGTGGAGAAGCAATGGAACTCCCAGCTTGCAAGGCGGTGGGTGCTTACCATCCCCAGAGAGATACCGCCCGACCAGTACGCTGTCCTTGTCCGGGAGTTTTGCCAGAAGCAGTTTGTTTCCAAAGGCATGATTGCTGATTTTGCCATCCATGACCCTCATCCGCCGGGACATAATCCCCACGCCCATGTCCTGCTGACCATGCGGGCAATGGACGAACATGGGAAATGGCTTCCCAAGAGTCATAAGGTTTATGACCTTGACGAGAATGGGGAACGGATAAAGCTGCCATCCGGCAGATGGAAAAGCCACAAGGAGGATACGGTTGACTGGAACGACCAGAAGTATTGTGAAATCTGGCGGCATGAATGGGAGGTCATCCAGAACCGCTATCTGGAAGCCAATGACCGCCCGGAGCGTGTGGACTTGCGTTCCTATGCCAGACAGGGGCTTGATATAATTCCCACTGTCCATGAGGGTGCTGCTGTCCGGCAGATGGAAAAGCGTGGTATCCAGACGAATATCGGAAACCTGAACCGGGAAATCAGAGCCGCCAACCGCCTGATGAAGTCCATCCGGCAGCTTATCCAAAATCTCAAAGGCTGGATTACCGAGCTGGGAGAAAAACGGAAAGAGCTGCTTGCACAAAAAGCGGCGGAGGAAGCGACACTTCTTCCCAATCTGCTGATGAAATATATGGAGATACGAAAGGAAGAACGGAAGGACTGGACAAGGGCTGGACAGAACCGGGGGACTTCACAGGACTTAAAGGCAGTCAGCGAAGCCCTGTCTTATCTCCGGCAAAAGGGGCTTTCCACTGTGGAGGACTTAGAAGCATTTCTGGAATCTTCCGGGAAATCAGCCGCAGATTACCGCAGTCAGATGAAGCCAAAGGAAGCCCGCAGCAAAGTGATTGACGGGATTCTTTCCAGCCGGACAGACTGCAAGGAATGTAAGCCTGTCTATGAGAAGTACCAGAAGATATTTTTCAAGAAAACAAAGGAGAAATTCAAACAGGAACACCCGGAGGTTGCCCGGTATGCGAAAGCCGCCGCCTATCTTGCCAAGCACCCGGACGATAAGGATAAAACGAAAAATGAGTTACAACAGGAGCATGAAACGCTTCTTAGCGAAATCGCAGAGCTGAAAGTACCGCTGACCGAGGTACAGGAGGATTTGAAGAAGCTGCGGGACATCCGCTACTGGGTACGGAAAGCCACACCCGGCACAGAGGAAAGCAAAGAGCCGCCCAGGAAGCAGCCCATCAAAGAAGCCTTGCAGGATAAGGCGGACGAGAAAAAAGTCCAAAGAACCGCCCCGGCGCAGACGAAACACAGACAACATGATATGGAACTTTAACAGGCACTTGCCATTTTCAAGCAGAGAATGTCAGGTGCTTTTTTCTTTTTAAGGAGGGATAGATTTGAATGTATTTGAAGCTGTGAAGCAGTCCGTCACAACCAGACAGGCTGCGGAGCATTATGGAATCCATGTAGGTCGGAACGGAATGGCTTGCTGCCCGTTCCATAACGATAAAAACCCAAGCATGAAGCTGGATAGGCGTTACCACTGCTTCGGCTGCGGTGCGGATGGGGATGTGATTGATTTTGCCGCCGCCCTGTATGGGCTGGGAAAGAAAGAAGCCGCCGTACAACTGGCACAGGACTTCGGGCTTTCCTATGAGGACTGGAAACCGCCGGGAAAGGCGAAAAAGCCCAAGCCCCGGCAGAAATCCCCGGAGGAACAGTTTCAGGAAGCAAAGAACCGCTGCTTCCGTATTCTTTCTGATTATCTCCACCTGCTCCGGGCATGGAGAAAGGACTACGCCCCGCACTCCCCGGAGGAAGCCTTTCATCCCCGGTTTGCGGAAGCCTTACAAAAGCAAGCCCATGTGGAATATCTGCTGGATGTGCTGCTGTTCGGGGAGACGGAGGAAAAAGCGGCTTTGATTACGGACTATGGAAAGGATGTGATACAGCTTGAACAGCGAATGGCAGAGCTTGCAGCCGCAGACGCAGCAAGAACTAAAAAATACCATGAACGCCATGCAGCCGCCTCAGAGCGTTGAGGAAATCAAGGCGGGGCTGGAAACCACCGAGAAAGGCGGTGTCCGTCAGAGCATACGGAACTGCCTGACCGTATTCCAGCGTGACCCGCTGCTTTCCGGGGCTATCGCATACAACATCCTGACCGACCGCAAGGACATCATAAAACCCATCGGTTTCCACAGGGACAGCACCGCTCTGAATGATACGGATATGAAGTATCTGCTTCTTTATCTGGAAGAAACCTACGGGCTTACCAATGAGAAAAAGATTGATAACGCCATCGGGATTGTGGCGAATGAAAACAAGTACCACCCCATCCGGGACTACCTCAATACACTTGTGTGGGACGGTACAGAGCGAATCCGCTTCTGCCTGCGGCACTTTCTGGGGGCTGACGCAGACGATTACACCTATGAAGCGTTGAAGCTGTTCCTGCTGGGTGCAGTCTCACGAGCCTTTCAGCCGGGGTGCAAGTTTGAAATCATGCTCTGTCTGGTCGGCGGTCAGGGGGCTGGCAAGTCCACCTTCTTCCGTCTGCTGGCAGTCCGGGACGAGTGGTTCTCCGATGATTTGCGGAAGCTGGACGATGACAATGTTTACCGCAAGCTGCAAGGTCACTGGATTATCGAAATGTCGGAAATGATGGCAACCGCCAACGCCAAGAGCATTGAGGAAATCAAGTCATTTTTAAGTCGGCAGAAAGAGGTTTACAAGATACCCTATGAAACCCATCCGGCAGACCGCCCCAGACAATGCGTGTTTGGCGGCACTTCCAATGCCCTTGATTTTCTTCCCCTTGACCGTTCCGGCAACCGCCGCTTTATCCCCGTCATGGTGTACCCGGAGCAAGCCGAGGTTCACATTTTGGAGGACGAAGCTGCTTCCAGAGCCTATATCGGGCAGATGTGGGCGGAAGCGATGGAGATTTACCGAAGCGGCAGGTTCAAGCTGGCTTTCAGCCCCGCCATGCAGCGGTATCTCAAAGAACACCAGCGGGATTTTATGCCGGAGGACACCAAAGCCGGAATGATACAGGCGTATCTTGATAAGTACACCGGGAGCATGGTCTGCTCCAAGCAGCTTTACAAGGAAGCCTTGAACCACACCTTTGACGAGCCGAAGCAATGGGAAATCCGGGAAATCAACGAGATTATGAACCAGTGCATTACTGGCTGGCGGTACTTCCCGAACCCAAGAATGTTTTCCGAATATGGCAGACAAAAGGGCTGGGAGCGTGAAAACCCGGCAACGGATTCCGGCAACCCGTCTGAAAAAACGATGGACGGTTTTGTGGAGGTCACAGAACAGATGGAGCTTCCATTCTGAAAATGACAGCCCGTTGCACCCCCTATTGCTATCCCGTTGCCGAGCCGGTTGCCGGGGAAAATCCCTTATTTCCGGGATTTTCTCCCCTATGACAACCAAAACAACAGAAAAATAAAAGAAAAGTATAAATAGTAACCACCGCCAGATTGAGATTGTTTGCAAGGTCTTTTGAAGCCCGTTGCCGGACTTCGTTGCCGACACCCTCTGTCTGGCTATTTTCATGTATGGAGGATAACTGCCTATGGCAAAAAACAAAACAGAGATTCATGTTACAACAGTGTTTGACGGGGAGCTGGACGCAACCGATGTGTTCGTCAGCCTGATTTCCCAGAAATACGTAAAAACAAATGTGAAAGAATATCTTGCTAAAAAGAAAGATATGAGCTATAATGAAGATGAGGTTCAAAAGAGCCAGATACCGTCTGGATTGTGTGGGTAAATGGCTATGATGAACGAAATGGAATATAGAACAATCGGAAAGGCACTTGCCGGGGGCTATCGTGCAGCGGTCTATTGCAGGCTGTCAAAGGACGATGACCTGCAAGGCGAAAGTGCCAGTATCGCAAACCAGCGTGATATGCTGGAAAAATACTGCGAAAAGCAGGGATGGGAGGTTGTGGCAGTCTATCAGGACGATGGCTTCACAGGTCTTAACATGGAGCGTCCTGATTTACAGAGGATGTTGAGAGCCATTGAGCGCAGGCAAATCAACCTTGTTATCACGAAAGACCTCAGCCGACTGGGGCGGAACTATCTGCAAACCGGGCATTTGATTGAGGACTTTTTCCCAAGAAACGGTGTCCGCTATATCGCCATGAATGATGGTATCGACACCCTGCGGGATAACAACGACATCGCCCCGTTCAAAAATATCCTGAACGAGATGTACAGCAAGGATATTTCCAAGAAAGTCCATTCCTCTTATCTTCTGAAAGCGCAGAAAGGACAGTTTACCGGGTGTCTTGCCCCGTTTGGGTATCGGAAAGACCCGGAGGACAAAAACCATCTGCTCATTGACGAGGAAACCGCCCCGATTGTGCGGCTGATTTTCGGATATGCCATGAACGGTCATGGTCCGAACTATATCCGCAGACGGCTGGAGGAAGAAAAAATCCCCTGCCCCACATGGTGGAACCGGGAACGGGGGCTTCGCAATACCCGTACCAAATGGGAAAAGAAAGACCCGGAAAACGGGCGGTATATGTGGGACTTCTCCGTTATCAAAGACCTTTTGATGAATCCCGTCTACACCGGGGCGATTGCTTCCCAGAAAAAAGACTACCGCTTCAAAATCGGCACGATTGGGGAAAAGAAGCCGGAGGACTGGATTGTGGTGGAGGGACAGCATGAACCGCTGATTGACCGCATGAGTTTTGACATTGTGCAGAACAAGCTGAAATCCCGCCAGCGTCCGGGGCAGACCAATGAAATCAGCCTGTTTGCCGGACTGCTAAAATGCGGCGAGTGTGGGAAGTCGCTGACGGTACGCTACACAAACGCAAAACATCCCCAGCGGATATACTCCTGCAAGACCTACAATGCCTTTGGAAAGAACCACTGCACCCAGCACCGGATTGATTATGACACCCTTTACAGCCATGTGCTGCGGAAAATACGGGAATGTGCCAGAGCTGCCCTGATGGACGGGGAAGCGGTTGCCGACCGCCTGACCAATACCTGTGAAGCCGAGCAGCGGGAACAGCGGGAAGCAATGGAACGCTCCCTTACAAGGGACGAGGAACGGATTGAGGTTCTGGACAAAATGGTCATGCGGCTTTATGAGGATATGATTGCAGGGCGTATCAGTGAGCAGAACTTCAACACCATGCTGGAAAAGACACAGACCGAGCAGACGGAGCTTAAAACCAGAGTGTCCGAAGGCAGAAAGCGGCTGTCCGATGAAGTCCAGCTTGCCAATGACGCAAAACAATGGGTGGAAGCCATTCAGGAATACGCCAACCTCACAGAGCTGGACGCAGCCACCCTTAACCGCTTAATCAAAGAAATCGTCGTGCATGAGCGCATTGACGAAGATAAAACAAGACACATTTCTATCGAAATTCATTTTAATCTCAAACCCATCCCGGAGGTGGAACAGGTCACTGCCTGACCTGCCCCGCCGGGACGGTTCTCTTAAAAACACCATATAGATTTTTTGTACGCCGCCGCCCGCCATCGAGCAGAGTTTTACACCTAATTGGGGATAAAACAGCTTGTCGCCGGAGGTGGCGTTGCCCTGATCGGTATGACCCTTGTTCCGCTGCTGTCCGGGCTGCTGGGATAACCCCCATGTGTGTTAGAAAACCCTCCGCGCCCTCTCTGATCTGGGAGGGCGCGGGAAAGGAGGTGTCCTCACATGATCGGTGATTTAATCGGGGAATGGATCAAAGGAATCCTGATTGACGGTATCATGGGCAACCTGTCCGGCCTGTTTAACACAGTCAATACCAAAGTCGGGGAAATCGCGTCGGATGTGGGCAGTACCCCGCAGGACTGGAACGGCGGCATTTTCTCCATGCTGCAAAACCTGTCTGAAACGGTGATCGTCCCCATTGCGGCGGCCATTCTCGCCCTTGTGATGTGCTATGAGCTGATCGACATGATTGTGGAAAAGAACAATATGCACGACTTCGACAGCTCCATGTTCTTCCGCTGGATTTTCAAAAGCGCCTTTGCCATCCTCATTGTGACAAACACATGGAATATCGTCATGGGCGTATTTGACGCCACCCAGCAGGTCGTCAACCAGAGCGCCGGGGTGATTATCGGAGATACCAGCATTGATTTTGACACGCTGCTCCCTGATCTGGAAAGCCGCCTTGAAGCAATGGACATCGGGCCGCTGCTGGGCCTGTGGTTCCAGACCCTTGTTGTGGGGCTGACGATGAACATTCTTTCCATCTGCATTTTCCTTGTGACCTATGGAAGAATGATTGAAATTTACGCCGTGACCGCATTGGGGCCGATCCCCCTTGCCACGCTGGGCAATGCAGAGTGGCGCGGCATGGGCCAGAACTACTTGAAATCCCTGCTTGCGCTGGGCTTCCAAGCCTTTTTAATCATGGTGGTTGTCGGGATTTATGCGGTGCTGATCCAGCAGATCGGAACCGCTGACGACATATCCGGTGCAATCTGGGGCTGTATGGGCTATACCGTTTTGCTTTGCTTCTGTCTGTTCAAGACCGGCAGCATATCGAAAGCCGTATTTACCGCACATTGACAGACAGGAGGAATACCAACTATCGAAGAAACACAAAAGAAAACCTACAACATCCTTTACGCCGACCCGCCGTGGCGATATGAACAGAAAGCAGTACAGGGTGCAGCAGAAAAGCACTATCCCACCATGAGCATTGACGAGCTGTGCGCCCTGCCGGTGGAAACGCTGGCGGAAAAAGACTGCCTCTTGTTTTTGTGGGCGACTTTCCCCCAACTCCCGGAGGCGCTGCGTCTGATTAAGGCGTGGGGCTTCACCTTTAAGACCGTGGCCTTTATCTGGCTGAAATTGAACCGCAAAAGCCCCACATGGTTTTACGGGCTGGGCTACTGGACGAGAGGAAACGCGGAAATCTGCCTGCTTGCCAAGCGGGGCCATCCCAAGCGTTACTCCAAAAGCGTCCATCAGTTTATCATTTCCCCGGTGGAGGAACACAGCAAGAAACCAGACATTACCCGCGAGAAAATCATAGAGCTTGCGGGCGACCTGCCCCGCGCAGAACTGTTTGCCAGACAGAAAATCCCCGGCTGGGATGCGTGGGGCAACGAAGTGGACAGCGATTTTTCCCTGTCCGTACCAGAAACGAGGTGACTTTTTATGGCTTATGTAACTGTCCCCAAGGATTTAACCAAGGTCAAATCCAAGGTAGTATTCGGGCTGACGAAACGCCAGCTCATTTGTTTTGGCGGTGCGCTGCTTATTGGCGTCCCGCTTTTCTTTTTGATCCGGGGCCGCGTCCCGACCAGCGCGGCGGCGCTCATTATGGTGTTCGCCATGCTGCCGGGCTTTCTGCTGGCGCTTTACGAAAAACACGGCCAGCCCCTTGAAATGGTGGTGCGCCAGATCGTAGAGTGCTGCTTCATCCAGCCCAAGGAACGGCCCTACCAGACCAACAACGCTTATACCGCCCTTGTGCGGCAATCCCAAATGGAAAAGGAGGTCAACGCCATTGTCCAAAAAGCAAAAGAACGAAACGAGCGCAAAAGCGCCGGTCAAGCTCACCCGCGCCGAAAAGAAAGAGATTCAGGCCGTCATCCGAAAGTATAAGGGCGACGGCAAGCCCCATTCGGCACAGGCCAGTATTCCCTATGAGGCCATGTATCAGGACGGCGTATGCCGGGTAACGCCCCGCACCTTTTCCAAGTGCATTGAGTTTACGGACATCAGCTACCAACTGGCGCAGGCGGACACCAAGACCGCCATCTTTGAAAACCTGTGCGACCTCTACAACTATCTGGACGCCTCCATTCATGTGCAGTTTTCCTTTATCAACCGCAAGATCGACCCCAAGCAGTACGCCAAGAGCTTTGAAATCCGGGCGCAGGGGGACGACTTCGACGACATCCGCAGCGAGTATTCCGACATTTTGCAAGACCAGCTTGTGAACGGGAACAACGGCCTGATGAAGCGGAAATTTATGACCTACACCATCGAGGCGGACAGCCTGAAAATGGCCCGCGCCAGACTGCGCCGGATCGAAACCGACCTTTTGGGCTATTTCAAGAGCATGGGGGCCTCCGCGTGGGGACTGGACGCCAAGCAGCGGCTGGAAGTCATGCACAGCATTTTCCACCCGGACGGGGAGCCGTTTTCTTTTGACTGGAAGTGGCTTGCCCCGTCGGGGCTTTCCACCAAGGACTTTATCGCCCCGTCCTCGTTCCGCTTCGGCAATGCCCGGATGTTCGGGCTGGGCGGCAAATACGGGGCGGTGAGCTTCCTGCAAATCCTCTCCCCGGAGCTGTCGGATGAAATGCTGGCCGACTTCCTCAACACAGAAAACGGCATTGTGGTGAACCTCCATGTGCAGGCCATCGACCAGAGCGACGCCATTAAGACGGTCAAGCGCAAGATCACCGACCTTGACGCCATGAAGATTCAGGAACAGAAACGGGCGGTAAGAAGTGGTTACGACATGGATATACTTCCCAGCGACCTTGCCACCTACGGGCAGGACGCCAAGGAGCTGTTAAAGACCTTGCAGAGCCGGAATGAACGGATGTTCCAGCTTACCTTTTTGGTGCTGAACACCGCAGACACCCGGCAAAAGCTGGAAAACGATGTGTTCTGGGCTGCCGGTATTGCACAGAAATACAACTGTTCCCTTGTGCGGCTGGACTACCAGCAGGAACAGGGGCTTATGAGCAGCCTGCCGCTTGGGGCCAGCCACATCCAGATTGAACGCTCCCTGACGACTTCCAGCGTGGCCGTGTTCGTCCCCTTTGTGACGCAGGAGCTTTTTCAGGGCGGCGATGCCATGTATTACGGGATCAACGCCAAGACCGGCAACATGATTATGCTCGACCGCAAACGGGCGAGGTGTCCCAACGGGCTAAAGCTGGGGACACCGGGAAGCGGCAAAAGTATGAGCTGTAAATCCGAGATTTTGAGCGTGTTCCTCTGCACCCCGGACGATGTGTATATCTGTGATCCAGAAGCCGAGTATTACCCCCTTGTGAAGCGGCTGCATGGGCAGGTGGTGAAGCTGTCGCCTACCAGCAAAAACTATGTGAACCCGCTGGACATCAACCTGAATTACTCCGAGGATGAAAACCCGCTGGCCTTGAAATCCGACTTTGTGCTGTCGTTCTGTGAGCTTGTCATGGGCGGCAAGAACGGGCTGGAAGCCATTGAAAAGACGGTGATCGACCGGGCGGTACAGGTGATCTACCGGCCTTATCTGGCAGACCCCAAGCCGGAAAATATGCCCATCCTTGCAGACCTGCATAAAGCCCTGTTAGACCAGCATATCCCGGAGGCTGACCGGGTGGCGCAGGCCCTTGACCTGTATGTGTCCGGCAGCCTAAATGTGTTCAACCACAGAACCAACATCGACATTCAAAACCGCATTGTGGCCTTTGACATCAAGGAACTGGGCAAGCAGCTAAAGAAAATCGGTATGCTCATTGTCCAAGACCAGATTTGGGGGCGCGTCACCCAAAACCGCAGCAAGGGCAAGGCGACATGGTATTTCTGTGATGAGTTCCACCTGCTTTTGCGTGAGGAACAGACGGCGGCCTTTTCCTGTGAGATTTGGAAGCGTTTTCGTAAGTGGGGCGGGATTCCCACAGGTGCGACGCAGAATGTAAAAGACCTGCTTTCCTCCCCGGAAATTGAGAACATTTTGGAAAACAGCGACTTTATCTGCCTGCTCAATCAGGCCAGCGGCGACCGCAAAATCCTTGCGGAACGGCTGAACATTTCGCCCCAGCAATTACGGTATGTGGACAATTCCGAACCCGGCGAGGGGCTTCTCATTTACGAAAATGTGATCCTGCCCTTTAAGAACCCCATCCCGAAAAACACCCAGCTCTACCAGATCATGACGACCCGGTTAGGCGAGGGGGCGACGGTATGAGCGCCTTAACACATTTCAGCCTGTTTTCCGGGATCGGCGGGATCGACCTTGCGGCGGAAGCCGCAGGGTTTACCACCGTATGCCAGTGCGAATGGGCGGATTTCCCGATGGAAGTTTTGAAAAAGCACTGGCCGCAGGTACCAAAATTCCGGGACATTACCACAGTGACAAAGGAGGCATTTTTTGAAAAAACAGGACAAGAAACCACCACACTTATTTCCGGGGGATTCCCCTGCCAGCCCTTTTCCAGCGCCGGGAAACAACGGGGATTTGAGGACGAACGGTATTTATGGCCCGAAATGCTCCGCGTTATCCGGGAACTGCACCCCTCTTGGGTGCTTGGAGAAAATGTTGCTGGCTTCATCCATCTGGGGCTCGACAAGACGGTTTTTGACTTGGAGCAGGCAGGCTACGCCGTTAGGGTTTTCGTACTTCCTGCTGTCGCCGTCGGCGCATGGCATGAGCGCAAAAGAACTTTCATCATCGGCCATGCTGCTTCCCACGCCCCTTGCCAGCGACACGGGGGATGTGGGGAAAACTGTCGATGTGCGGATGACCCCGACCGGGAGCTTCCGAAAATACAATCCCAGCGGAACCGTATGGACGGCGCGGCTGTCATGGGCGGTTTACAAACTGCTGGGCAGCCCGCCGGGGGATGTGAAACTGAACCCCGACTGGGTGGAATGGCTGATGGGATTCCCCCGGAGATGGACGGACATTCCATGTGGGCCAAAGAACCGGCGCAAATCCCGTACTTAATCAGCGACCCGCCGGCGAATGTGGCAAAGCGGTTAAAGACTTTGGGAAACGCAGTTGTTCCCCCGCAGGTGTACCCCATCCTGCGCTATATTGCAGAGATTGAAACCGGGCGCTGCCGGAACAGACAGCAAGGAGGTGATCGGATATGGAACCCTTAAAACCCCGCGACAAGGTAACGCAGCACATGACCTGCGACGGCCTGACGCTGGATAACCAGACCACCGGCGAAAGCGTCAATGTGTCCAGCCGGGAGGCCGAGCAGGAATACACCGCCCAGCCGGAGGGCGCGGCGGAAAAAATACTGGAACGGGCGGACGAACTGCACGACCGCCACAAGGCAAGGAAAGCGGCCAAGGACGCCGGAAAAACCGTGGCGCAGGCCACCGGCCCCGTTTCCCGGTTGCAGTTTACCGCCGAGGAACGGGCCTCCCCGGAGCTGGCCCCGTATATCAAAAAGGCAGAAAAACGGGCGGATCAGCTGGAAGCGGCCAAAGAAGCCCTGCCGAAAAAGCGCGTCGTCACCAAGGAAACCGTTTATGACGAGGCCAAGGGCAAGGCTAAAAGCAGGCTGTATTTTGACAAGGTGGAGAAATCCCCTCCCCAGCTCAAACCAAACCCGGCCAGCCGCCCCATACAGGAAGCCGGGCTTTATCTCCACGGAAAAATCCACGAGGTAGAACACGAAAATGTGGGCGTGGAGGGCGGCCACAAGGGGGAGGAACTGGCGGAACGGCAGGTGGGCCGCATGATCCGCAGCGGCGTCCACCGCCACAAGCTCAAACCCTACCGGGCCGCAGCCAAGGCCGAGCGAAAGTCCATCGCTGCCAACGCCGAGTTTGCGTATCAAAAATCCCTGCGGGACAACCCGGAGCTGGCGCAGGCGGTCAAGAACCCCGTTTCCCGCTTCTGGCAGAAACAGCACATCAAGCGGGAATATGCCAAGGTAGCAAGGGCGGCGGGTCAGACCGCACAGGGGGCCGCAGGCACCGCCAAGACCACGGGTGCCGCAGCCAAGAAAGCCGCAGAAAAAAGCAGACAGGCCGCGTCCTTTGCCGCCCGGCACTGGAAAGGGGCGCTGATCGTCGGCGGCGTGGGCCTCATGCTCCTGCTGGTGATGGGCGGCCTGCAATCCTGCACCGCCATGTTTGGCAGCACCGGGACGGGCCTTGCCGCCACCTCCTATCTCTCCGAGGACAGCGATATGCTGGGAGCCGAAGCCGCCTATGCCGCGCTGGAAGCAGACTTGCAGCACGAACTTGACAACTACGAAAGCCTGCACCCTGGCTATGACGAATACCGTTTCGATCTGGACGAGATCAAACATGCCCCCTATGTGCTGACCTCCATCCTCTCCGCGCTGCATAACGGCGTGTTCACTTTGGGGGAGGTACAGGGCGACCTTGCCATGCTCTTTGAAAAGCAGTACATCCTGACCCAGACCATCGAAACGGAAACCCGCTACCGCACCGAAACGAGGACGGACAGCGAGGGAAACACCTATACCGTGGAAGTTCCCTACACCTATTACATCTGCAATGTGAAGCTGGAAAACTTTGACCTGTCCCACCTGCCCATCTACATTCTCACCGAGGAACAGATGGGCTTTTATGCTGCCTATATGCAGACTTTGGGCAACCGGCCAGACCTGTTTCCCAACGGCAGCTATCCCCACGCCTCCACCCCGAAAGAGCCGACCTACTATGAAATCCCCCCGGAGGCGCTAAAGGACGAAGCCTTTGCCGCCATGATCGCGGAGGCGGAAAAGTATGTGGGCTATCCCTATGTGTGGGGCGGCAGCTCCCCAAGCACCAGCTTTGATTGTTCCGGCTTCATTAGCTGGGTTATCAATCATTCCGGCTGGAATGTGGGACGCCAGACGGCGCAGGGGCTTTACAACATCTGCACTCCCGTTTCCCCGGAGCAGGCCAAGCCCGGCGACCTTGTATTTTTCGTCGGCACTTATGACACTGCCGGGATGTCCCATGTGGGGCTGTATGTGGGAAATTCGGTCATGCTGCACTGCGGCGACCCCATTTCCTACACGAACCTCAATTCAAGCTACTGGCAGCAGCATTTTTATTGTTACGGGCGTTTGCCTTAAACGCCAGAAAGGAGTAAATCACTATGGCAATGAACAAATTGGAACGCATTGAAAAGGATATTGAGAAAACCAAGGGCAAGATCGCGGAGCTGCAAAAGCAGCTTCGGGAGCTGGAAGCGGCCAAGACCGAACAGGAAAACTTGCAGATCGTCCAGCTTGTGCGCGGCCTCAACATGACCCCGCAGGAGTTCGCCGCCTTTGTGCGCGGCGGCGCGTTGCAGGCGGCCCCGGCCCCGATCCCGGACTTTGAACAGGAGGACAGCGCCCATGAAGAAATCTAAACTGTTCCGCACCTTGACGCTGGCTGTGGCCGCTGCGCTCTGCATGGCGACCACGACCGTTACCGCCTACGCCGGGGGCGCTGACCCTGACCCGGTGCCGCTGCCGGAAACCACCGAGGCCCCCGCAGAAGTGCCGGAGGAAACCGAAGAACCCACCACCGGCGGCATGGAGCCGGAGGGCGTACCTGTCACCCCGCAGGGCAACGCTACGCTGGTGGATGATTTTTTCGGGGATAAGCAGCTTATCACCGTTACCACCAAGGCCGGGAATTATTTTTACATCCTGATCGACCGGGCCAACGAGGACAAGGAAACGGCGGTGCATTTCCTCAACCAAGTGGACGACGCCGACCTGCAAGCCTTGTTGGAGGACGGGAAAAAAGAGCCGGAGGTCTGCACCTGTACGGCCAAGTGTCAAGCCGGGGCCGTCAATACGGCCTGCCCGGTCTGTAAAAACAACCTGACCGCCTGCAACGGGCCGGAGCCGAAGCCCCAGCCGGAGGAAGAAAAGCCGCAGGAGGAAAAGCCAAGCGGCATGGGCGGCCTTGTGGTGTTCTTTGTGGTGGTGCTGCTGGGCGGCGGCGCAGCCCTCTACTTCCTGAAATTCAAAAAGGAAAAAGCCGACACCACAGGCAATGACGATCTGGCCGAGTATGACTTTGGAGAGGACGAGGACGACGAGGACGAAGCCCCGGAGCCGGACGAGGATATGACAAGTGAAGATGGAAATAAGGAGGACGAAGTATGAGCTATCAGTTAGTAATTGCAGAGAAACCAAGCGTCGCCCGCAGCATTGCGGGCGTGATCGGCGCGGACAAGAAACAGGACGGTTACATGGAGGGAAACGGCTATCTGGTGAGCTGGTGTATCGGCCACCTTGTTTCCCTTGCCGACGCCGGGACTTATGACGAGCGTTTCAAAAAATGGCGCTATGACGACCTGCCGATTCTGCCGCAGGAATGGCAGTACATCATTCCCGATGATAAGAAAAAGCAGTTTGACACCCTGCGTTCTTTGATGGAGCGCCCCGATGTTACCGGCCTTGTGTGCGCCACTGACGCCGGGCGCGAGGGGGAATTGATTTTCCGTTTCGTCTACCAGATGGCGGGCTGCAAGAAACCGTTTCAGCGCCTTTGGATTTCCAGCATGGAGGACGCGGCCATCAAGGACGGCTTTGCCCATCTGAAACCGGGAACTGACTATGACAACTTGTATCAGTCGGCCCTTTGCCGGGCGCAGGCGGATTGGCTGGTGGGGATCAACGCGACAAGACTTTTCTCCATCCTCTACCACAAGACCCTGACCGTGGGCCGTGTCCAGACGCCGACCCTGAAAATGCTGGTTGACCGGGAGGCCAAGATCAGCAGCTTTCAGAAAGAGAAATACCACATCGTCCAGATTGCGGCGGGCGGCATGGAGGCGGCCAGTGAACGCATGAGAAACGCAGACGACGCCAAGGCCCTGAAAGCCGCCTGTGAAACGGCGCAGGCCGTTTGTGTGTCGGTAACACGGGAGAAAAAGACGGAGCAGCCGCCCCGCCTCTATGACCTCACCACCTTGCAGCGGGAAGCAAACCGCCTGTTTGGATTTACCGCCAAGCAGACCCTTGACTATGCCCAGCAGCTCTATGAAAAGAAGCTGCTGACCTATCCCCGCACCGACAGTCAGTATTTGACCGATGATATGCTGCCAACGGCGGAAAGCCTTGTGTCCGGCCTGTGGCCGCTGCTTCCTTTTGCAACGGGGCTTGACCTGTCCCCGCAGTTTGGCCGGGTGCTGAACAGCAAAAAAGTGAGCGACCACCACGCCATTGTCCCGACGATGGAATTTGTGCAGAAAGGCTTTGACGGGCTGGCCGAGGGGGAAAAGAAACTGCTGTCCCTTGTGTGCTGCAAGCTGCTGTGCGCCGTGGCCGCGCCCCATGTGTATGAAGCTGTCACCGCCACATTCACCTGTGCCGGGAACACCTTTACCGCCAAGGGAAAAACCATCCTGACCCCCGGCTGGAAAGAGCTTGACCGCCGCTTTAAGGCGTCGTTCAAAACAGACGCCGACGACACCGCCCCGGAGCCTGCGCGGGAACTGCCGGAGATCACCGAGGGACAGACCTTTGACAAGGTAACTGCCGCCGTCACCGAGCATTTCACCGCACCGCCAAAATCCTACACGGAAGATACCCTGCTTTCTGCTATGGAGCGCGCCGGTGCGGACGATCTGCCGGAGGACGCCGAGCGGCAGGGATTGGGAACCCCGGCCACCCGCGCCTCCATCTTAGAAAAGCTGGTGCAGATGGGCTTTGTGGAGCGCAGGGGAAAACAGCTACTTCCCACCAAGGACGGCCACAACCTTGCCTGTGTGCTGCCGGAAGTGCTGACCTCTCCCCAGCTTACGGCACAGTGGGAAACGGAGCTGACGGCCATTGCCAAGGGGCAGGCCGACCCGGAGGGCTTCATGGCTGGCATTGCAGAAATGACAAGGGGCCTGATCGTGGGCTACTCCCAGATCAGCGAGGACGCGCAGAAGTTGTTTCAGACCGAGCGTGTGGTTATCGGCAAATGTCCGCGCTGCGGGGAAAGCGTCTACGAGGGCAAAAAGAACTACTACTGCGGAAACCGAAGCTGCCAGTTTGTCATGTGGAAGAATGACCGATTTTTTGAGGAACGAGGCAAGGCGTTCACCCCGAAGATCGCCGCCGCGCTCCTTAAAGACGGAAAAGCAAAGGTAAAGGGCCTGCGCTCCATGAAAACCGGCAAAACCTATGACGGGACGGTGCTTTTGGCCGATACCGGCGGCAAGTATGTGAACTACCGCGTGGAACAGAGGGGCAAAAACTAAAAACAGCAAGCATAGGGAGTGTAGCCACACTCCCGGCAAAATTCCTGACCCGGCGCACCTGCCGGGCCGGGGATTTTCTCTTTGGGGAAGCCCCAAACCCTTATATTATGTGAAAGGAGCGATTCAATGAGCGAAGTGTTTTCCGTACTTCTTCATAACCGACAGCGTTATGAGCAAGGCAAAGAGGGCCTATGGTTTTCTCTGCCGACCACAACCGAAAAACTGCAAGCAGCCCTGCGGGAAATCGGAATCAGCACCGACAATCCACAGGACTTTTTTCTATATGGGTATAGAAGCCCACAGAAGCGACCTATTAAGCTGCCCCGTGATATGGTGCTGTCCGCAGGCATGGATGAATTAAACTTCCTTGCTGCAAGATTGGAAAAGCTGGACGCCGCCGAACTTACGGAGCTGAACGCCGCCCTGACAAGCCCGCAGAGTGATTTTCACAATATCGGCCAGATTATCGACTATCCCGAAAATGTGGACTTTTATGTGCATTTGCCGGATGTCACCAGCACAGGACAGTTGGGCGACTACTATCTAAACCGTTCCGGCATGGTGGATATGCCGGAGGAATGGAAAGCAGGGATTCTCCTGCCCCGTTTTGGCCTGCATATTGCCAACACAGAGCATGGTGTTTTTACCGATTATGGCTATCTGGTAAAAAGCGGCGACGAATGGCAGCGCGTCCATGAGGGCCAGCCAGTGCCGGAACAATACCGGGTGATGGCCTATCCTGCGCCGGAAATTCTGCGGGAGGAAAGCAAGGTACAGCCGGAGGCGGCAGCGCCTACAAAGGCCCCGCAGCCTGTCACCCCCATTCTCTTAAACGGCCAGAACAGCGCCGAGCGCATGAAAGAGATCACCGACCGGCTGGAAACCGGCATACAGGAGCTTTTCGAGAGTGAACGCTACAAAGCCTATCTCACCACCATGTCCAAGTTCCACAGTTACAGCTTCAACAACACCCTCCTGATCGCCATGCAGGGCGGACAGCTTGTGGCGGGCTACAACAAGTGGCGGGACGATTTTCACCGCAATGTAAAGAAAGGCGAAAAGGCCATCAAGATACTGGCCCCGGCCCCGTTCAAGGCGAAAAAGGAAGTGCAAAAGCTGGACGCACAGGGCAGGCCGGTGATGGGAAAAGACGGAAAGCCTGTTACCGAAGTACAGGAAATACAGGTTCCGGCCTTTAAGATCGTTTCTGTCTTTGATGTGAGCCAGACCGAGGGGGAACCGCTGCCCTCTATCGGCGTGGAAGAACTGACCGGCAGCGTGGAACGCTACGGGGAATTTTTCAAGGCGCTGGAACAGACCTCCCCGGTTCCCATTGGTTTTGAGGACATTCCGGGCGGTTCCCACGGCTATTACCACCTGACGGAAAAGCGGATCGCCATTCAGGAGGGCATGAGCGAATTACAGACCCTAAAGACAGCCATCCATGAGATCGCCCATTCCAAGCTACACGCCATCGACCCGGAAGCCCCGGCCATTGAGCAGGCCGACCGCCCCGACAGCCGCACCCGCGAAGTGCAGGCTGAAAGCGTGGCCTATGCCGTATGCCAGCATTACGGGCTGGACACCTCCGACTATTCCTTTGGCTATGTGGCCGGTTGGAGTTCCGGCAAGGACTTGAAAGAGCTGAAAGCCTCCCTTGAAACCATCCGGGCCACCGCCCATGAACTGATTACCACCATTGACGGCCACCTTGCCCAGCTTCAGAAAGAACGGCAGGCCCAGCAGGAGCAGCCGCAGGCCGCGCCGCTGGAACAGGCCGCCGAGCAGCCAGACCCGGACAGCGTATTTTCCAAGCTGCCCCCGGAGCAACAGCAGGAAATGACCGCCAGCGTAAAAGCTATGCTGCAAACCCTGATTGACGCGGATTTGAAATCCACCGGCGAAGTGTCGCAGGGAACCAAGGAGGCGGCGCAGGTGCAGGGCTTTACCATTGCCGGGGATGGAACGCTGGAACAGGCCAAAGCCCCGCAGGAGGCCGCCTACCGTCTGGAAAGCGGCGATTACCTGTATATCCAGACATCGGAAACCGGCTATGATTACACGCTGTACGGCCCCGACTACAAAGAACTGGACGGAGGCCAGCTTGACAATCCCGGCCTGTCCCTTGTGGAAGCCGGAAAAGAAATCCTTGCGATCCATGAGCGACCGGCTGGGACAATGGAACCCCTGACCGGCGACGGGCTGGATGGTTTTCTGGAAGCAACCGAACAGGCCAACGCCATTCCCCAGCCGCAGGCGTGGAATGGGATCGACGGCCTGTTGAATGGAAAGCCGTTCATGCCGGAGGCGTCCCCGGCTGACCGAGCCGCCGCTCTGATTGAACTGGCAGAGAAAAACGCCCCGCGTTTGGGCAGCGAGGAACGGCAGTTGATCGTGGCCTATGCCGAGGCCGTGGGCGATACCGACAAAGTAATCGGGCTTATCAACCGCCTGTGCGAACAGGGCTATGAGCTGCAAAAGGGCCAGATGGATTCCTTTGTGAAAAGCGAGATCGGAAGTGAGATTGCCGTTGCCAACGCCCAGCGGCAGATCGCGCAGAATCCGGCAGCGGAGCCGGTTGTCACGATCCTTTGGAGCGAAAGTCCCCATCTGAAAGACGGACAGCAAATGCCGCTGCATGAGGCCGAGGCCGTTTTCAAGGAGCTGGACAGTGCCAGACGCCATGAACGGGAGCAGCCGGGCTATACGGGCCATTGGTACGACAAGACCAAGTTCCGCATTGACTTTACCATGCAGGGCCAGCCGGACAGCTACGAGGGACGGCAGGACTTTGGCGACGGGGACGGTTCCCTGATCCAACATATCCGGGGCTACCACGAATACTATGCACAGGATGAAAGCTGGAAAAACCATGTGCTGCACCATGAGGGGCCGGAGGCATGGGAGGCGGACAAGGCCCAGCGGGATATGCTGCTGCATGAGTTCGTCCCATATATGGAACTGCATTGCAATCTGGCCGCTATGGAGCAGGAGGCCCGGCGTCCCCTGCGATCCGGGGAAACCCTGACGCCGGAACAGACCGCTTATTTCAACGCGGTTCTGGACTATGTAAAGGAGTGCCGCCCGCTTCTCAATCAGGGCCAGTACCATTTGCCGGAGCCGCCGCAGCTTGCCGATTTCGACCAGAACTTGCAGGACTACAAAAAACAGATCGAGGCAGAGCTGGAACAGGAGGCCGCCGCTGCCGGGCTGACGGTGGAGGAATATGTTGCCTCTGATTATGAAGCACCAGCGCAGCCCAACTTTTCCATCTACCAAGTGCCGCCCGGCCCAGAGGGGCGCGACTTCCGCTATCGTTCCTATGAGGACTTGCAGGCGGACGGGCTTTCGGTGGACAGGAAGAATTATCAGCTTGTCTACACCGCGCCGCTGGACAAGGACACCACACTGGACGAGATTTACCGCCGCTTCAACATAGAACATCCCTCCGATTACAAGGGACATTCCCTCTCTACGGGGGATATTGTGGTGTTCCGGCAGGATGGGAAACAGACTGCCTACTATGTGGACGAGGGGGCCGACTACCGGCAGGTGCCGGAGTTTTTCGCCCAGCCGGAAAAGCAGCTCACGCCGGACGAGTGCATGACCGGCGAACAAATCCAGACGCCAAGGGGCCGTTTCTATCTGACCGACAGGAGCCGGGAACAGATGGAGGCCGCCGGGTATGGATTCCACCACCAGTCGGAGGACGGCAGGTATCTTATTATGGCAAACGGCACAAGGGCCTTTGCCATCCCCGCCCAGCAGGAAAGCCATATCAAGACGGCGGAAATGTCCACCGAGCAGAACTACAACATGATCGATGGCATGATGAACAATGCCCCGTCTATGGAGGAACTGGAAGCAAGGGCAAAAGCCGGGGAACAGATTTCCCTTTTGGATGTGGCCGAGGCAGCCAAGGCGGAGGCCAAAAAGCCCAAGCAGACCCGAAAGACGACGCAGAAGCAAAAGAAACCGTCCATCCGGGCGCAGCTTGCCGCCGCCAAGGAGGAACAGAAAAAGAAACCCCCGGTGCGGGAAAAATCAAAAGAAATGGAGGTATGAGGAATGTATTTCACCGTGGAAGAAGAAAACCTGATCTGTCTGTACCACAACGCCGACCGCCGCAAGACGGCGGCAAATCTCCGGGCAGCTTTGCCGGACATGGACAAGGAAATGGCGGTGCTGGCCTGCCAGACCGCCGATAAGCTGGACGCCATGAGCGACGCCGACTTTGCGGCGCAGCGGTTCCACTTCACAGACGAATAAGCAAAACGCCGGGTGCGGGGGCTGTCAAAGCCTCTGCGTCCGGCGCTTCTTTTTTTGTCCATTTTCCCGCATTTAGAACCCCGTTTTGAGGGGAACAGGATAACTTTATCCACCTGCCTGCCGACCATGCGGAAAAACCCTTGATTTCCGTGGACTTTTACCGCCCTAAATGCGTAGACAGGAGGTATCTTTTCCGCTGGCGTTCCGCCTCTTTCTTCCGGCGTACCTGCACCGCACAATCCGGGCAGTATTTGGCCCGGTTGGAGTTGGGCGTAAACGCCGCCCCGCAGACGGCGCAGCGTTTGATCTCGTCCCGGCCTTTGGTGATCTCGGCGCACAGGGCCGCGTCCAGCGGCAGGACGGCCACCTTGAACCACCGGCACAGCAGCGAATAGGAAATACTCTGCACACAGACACATTCCTCCCCATCGTCCAGCAGGAGGCAGTTCCCGTTACAGTAGTTGCAGCACTCATGGGTGAGCCTGCGGGCCTTGCGGTATTGGGGGTAACTCATTCTCGGTATGTTCATCGTTCCTGCGTATGCTCCTTTCCCGGCGCTGTCCGCAAAATGCTGTCTACATTCTGTTTGACAATGCCGTATTCTTTCAACTTCTGTTTCGCTTCGCTGTACTGTGCGGACAGCCGTTCCCGTTCTGCGTCCAGTTTTTTATACTCGGTTTTGAGGGCGTACAGGTTAGGGAGCTTTGTGATCCCGGCCTCTTTGAGTGCCTTTGCCGCCGCCTCATACAAGATCAGTTGGCTTTCATGCTGCCGCCGGAACGCGGCCTTGTCTTTGGCGTTTCGCAGTTCCAGCGCCACAGGCCGGAGCTGCTTGTAGGCGGAGAGGTTTTTTATCAGCAGCGCCATATCCCCAAGGCGTCGTTCCGCGTCTTTCAGGGCGGAGGCCGCCGCGTCGTTTGCCGCGCTGATCTCGGCCAGCCTGTTTTCCAAGCCCTCATAGCTGTCGATCTGGTGTTCCGTGATGAAGTTTAAGGAATTGGCGGCCTGCTTCAAGTTGTGCAGCTTCGCCCACCGCGCATAGCCCGCCGACTGCTGGGCCTTGATACTGTCCTCCAAGGCGATCCGCAGGGAGATTTCCCCGGCGCTTCTTCTGCGCGGCCCCCGGTCGATGGCAATGCCCTTGATCCGCTGGGTGATCCGTTCCTCGGTGTAATCCTCCCCCAAGGTCTTGCAGCGGGTAAAGCGTTCCTGTCCGGGACGGAGGCCGTCTGCCAGCGCGCGGAATGAAATAAACTTGCCCTGTTTGACTTCATAGCCCTGCGCCTCCATGAGCCGCAAAAAGCCGTCAAAGTCTTTGGCCTGCGGAATGGCCGCGTCGATAGCAAGTTTCAGTTTTGCTTTCCAGCTCTTACCCTTTTTCTGTGCGTCCCACTCGGCGTAGGTCTTGCCCTTGTCTTTGCCGGGCTTTACCACAGACAGGCCGTGTTCCTTGCACAGCCGGTCGCTGGTGCGCCGGATAAAGGCGTAGGTCTGGCGGTTGGAAATGTACTTGCGCTGGTTCGCCATATCCACGGCGCAGAAAATGATGTGGTTATGCAGATGGCCCTTGTCAATGTGGGTGGTAATTACATAGGGGTACTTGCCTTGCAGCACTTCATCGGCAAGCTGCCGCCCGATCTCGTGGGCCTGCTCCGCCGTGGTTTCCCCCGGTTCAAAGGCTTGTATCAGGTGGTGGGCCAGATTATTGCCCTTTTGGTACGCCTGATCTAACAGCATTTGAAATTCAATATCCGCCGTTTCATAGGAACAGCCATAGGAAGAAACGAACAGCTTTTCATCGGTCTTGTCCGGGTTCTCGATGTAGTCCAGCGCCTTTTTCAGCGTTGACTTGATAGGATGGATCTTTGTAACTGCCATATCTGTGCCAGCGCCCCCTTGATGTCCTCCAAGTCCTGCGCGTACACAGTCCCGGTACTGTTGATACGCCTTGCAATCTGGTTGATGTTGACGCCGATCTTTTGCAGCTCTGCGGTCTGCGCCCGGACGGGGCCGGTGTCGATATGGACGATATAGCCGTCGATCAGCATTTTCCGGGCGTAGGCAGAAAAGTTTTTTGTGCCAAGCTGGGCCATCTTCTGCTGGATCAGCGCCCGTTCCTCCGGCGTCACTGGGACGCGCAGCACAAACTTCCGTTTTCGGTTTGCCACTTTCTCACCTCCATTCATTCAGGGGTTTGGGGACTTCCCCAAGATACAAACGGGAAGCCGTTTGCCGGGAGTGTGGCTACACTCCCTATGCTTGCTGTCTTTGTTCTTCTTCCCCTAAAAAGCGTTCTGACCCCAAGGAAATACCCGCAAAATCCCGGTTTTTCCGAAAACCGTACAAAAAAAGAGAGGGCGCAGCTTGCGTCCTCCCAAAAACAAAACAGAGGGTTGTCATGCACCCTCCGTTTCGTCATTCTTCTGTTGAATTTGAATGGCCCCGTCAATCGCGCCCTCGATGACCGGCAGAAATTCTTCCGGGCAGAGTTTCAGCTTGTGGCTGACCCGCTGCCGCTGTGCGCTTTCCTCCCGCATAATCTCCGGGTTAAAATACCGTTCCACGGGAAGCCCGCAGATTTTGATAAGCTGTATGATAACCGGCAGGCTGGGAATCGTGCCGTCATTTTCGATGTTGGCAAGATAGCGCCAGTCGATATTGACCTGTTCTGCCAGCGTCTTACGCGATAACTGCTTGACTTTCCGCGCCTCTTTTACATCAGCGCCGAAAGTTTCAAAGCCGGGACAATCTTTGATATTTGCCATATAGCACCACCCATCTACATTGTATATTTCATATTTTCTCAATGGAATGTTGCTATATGCAGGAAGATTAAACTTTATAATTCATATTTTGTGCCTTGTACGGAAAAGCGGGCTATCCTATAATAAAGAAAAAGCACTTTTTTGAAAAAATCCGTCCGCTGTAACATTTCGCGGACATTTGGGGTTTACAATGGCCTTATCAAATATGGAGGTGATACAACTATGACATGGCCTTTTGAGAATGACACCAGCGCCATTGTAAAAAAATTAGCAGATCGAAGCATGAAAGCGGATAAAAGACGCAATGCGTTTATTATCATAACGATTGCTTTTGCAGTTAGTTTGATGATGGTATTAGCACTATATAATCTCGGAACAGACCGTGAAAATAGGCTTTATCTGCAAGGACGCTACCAGAGCAGTTTTATTAACAGTACCAGTACCGTCTTTGAAAAACTGGAACATAACAACCAGATTGAATCAGTCGGCAAAGAGGCTGCAATGGGAACGAGCCGTATCAATGACTACACTTTGGATGTGTATTACAGAGATCAAAATGCACTTGAACTAAAAGGCGTTACCGACTTACTGGGAAAAATGCCGGAGGCAGAAAATGAAATCATTGTGGAACAGTCCTATTTGGAGCATTTAGGGCTTCCGGTTCAACTGGATCAGACCGTTACACTGGATATGCCTTTTGGAGAAAATCAGACATATCATGTTTGCGGCATTATTCAAAGCAGAAATGCGTCCCGTATTTATCAAGTCATTGTATCGAATGGCTTATATAGCCGGTATGGAAAAGCAAACTGTTACGATCTTTTGGTTCGCTTGAAAAATACCGAAAATATGGACAGCGAAACTTTGAAGCTGTTGATAAACGAAATTGCGGAACAAAGCGGTGTACCTGAACAGTATGTTATGTATAGCTCTACTTATTTTGGATTGGCAGAAGAAAAATCCACGCAGGAGTTATTAGTGATTATCGGAGCAAGCAGTTTAATTGTACTGGCCTGTTCTTTGGTTATTTACAGTCTGTTCTACATTTCTGTTATCGGGAAAACACATGAGTATGGCAGACTGCGTGTGCTGGGGGCTACATCGGTTCAGATCAAGCGTATCGTGCGAAAAGAAAATTTTTTGTTATCCTGTGCTGCAATTCCTATCGGCGTTGTATTGGGAAGTGTTTTGGGCTATTGTTTCGTGCCGGACGGCTGGCATTGGATGACTACACTGGAATGTGCCGTTGTGATTGCCCTTGTTACAGAAATTGCCTTGAAAATTGCTGTCCATACCCCTGTAAAGAAAGCCTCTATGGTATCGCCTATTGAGGCGCTGCGAATCAATACGACTGATACACCGGCGACAGAAAAAACGCGGATCGAACATCGAAAAATCACGCCATCTTCGCTTGCCCGAATGAGCTTTGCCCGGAACAAGAAAAAAGCTATACTAACCGTATTGTCTTTGGGATTTGCCGGAGTTTTACTGATGTGTGCCGCCACCTACCTTAATTCAACTGATGTAGAAAGCATGGCAAAACAGCAATTTGCAAATGGCGACATTGTACTTTCCCTTGATCCCGCCAACACAAATGCGGAAGATCGCCCCGCCGGGATCAATGCACTTCAAACGAAAAATCCATTGGATGAAGTTTTGGAAGAAACGATTTCAGATATGAATGGCGTAAAGAATATTGAATTTATACAGGGCTGTGTTTCAAATATGGAATTTCCCACTCCTTTCAAGGATGGTAACAGCCATTTCTTTACCCAAATTGGAATCCCCGAAAATCAGTACGAGGCCTTTTCACAAGGACTAATTGAGGGAACCGCAGACCGCCAGAAACTTATCAACGGAAAAGGAGTTATCGTAGATAATTCCGCCAAGCTGTTAAGCGACTATTATAATTACACTCCTCAAATTGGCGATATAGTCAAAGTGGAAACAGCGGATGGACAATGGGAAGAATTTACTGTAATGGGGATTGGGAAAGCTCCTAATCTCGGTGGGGATTCAGCTTCTTTCTATTTTCCGCAGGAACTCTTACCTATGATGAAAGAAAATGTTTCCAACTTCAACATAACCTGCATTGTAGATGTGGAAAGAGATCAGCTTACAGAAGTTGAGAATAAGATTTTCCAGTTGGCGGAAAATCGTGGAGGTATAGAAGTTTTCAGTATCAGCGATATTATTACTTATCTGCAAGAGGAAATGAATAACATAAAAATGCCGTTATACGGATTGGTATTTTTCATTGCTGTTTTTGGGCTAATCAGCCTTATCAACACGCTAATGACAAACATTATATCAAGACAGCAGGAATTTGGTATTTTACAGTCTGTGGGATTGAGCAGTAAGCAATTCTCCAAAATGCTGCAAACAGAATGTTTCTATTATGTTTCTGGTACGGCTATTCTAACTTTAACGATTGGAACTTTAACAGGATTTGTACTTTGCAAAGTTTTCAATCAGGTTGGGACATTCGGGACATTGACTTATCATTTTCCAGTTTTAGAAATAAGCATATATTTTGTAGCGCTTTTCTTCATACTGGCAGCTTACTCCGTTTTCTCTGTACGATATAGCAAAAGACATCCTGTGATCGAGCGCATTAAAACAATGGAGTAAATTTTCCTTTATCAGAAAATTGTGTTTTCTGCAACTAAGGACATTTGCCTGTTATACTATCTGCAAAAAGCAAAGGAAGTGAGGATATGAAGCAGATTTTAATTGTCGAGGACGACAGTTTTTTGAATAAGATGTTGGCCTATAACCTGACCGCAGACGGCTACGGCGTGACTTCTGCCCTAAACGCCAGAACCGCAGCCGAAGCCATACGCCAGCGGGAATTTGATTTAGTGCTGCTGGACATCAACCTGCCGGACGGCAACGGTTTTGAACTGTGCAGGCTAATAAAGCCCCAGCACCCGGACACCATCATAATTTTCCTGACCGCCAACGATCAGGAGAGCGACCAGATACGGGGTTATGAGGTGGGCGCGGTGGACTACATCACAAAGCCCTTTGTGATCAGAGCCTTGCAGCGAAAAATCAAAGCCATGTTCGCCATGCTGGAACACCACAAACCAGCTAAAGACATTTACGACGATGGACGGCTGTTTCTGGACTTTTCAGAGCAGACGGCTTCCTTAAATGGAAAGCCTCTGACTCTATCCCCGATGGAGTACAAAATGCTGAACCTGTTTCGCAAAAATCCCCGGCAAGTGCTGACTCGTGGACAGCTTTTGGAAAAGCTGTGGGATATAGACGAGAAGTATGTGGACGAACACACCCTGACAACCTCCATCAGTCGGATTCGCAGCAAGATTGAATCCGACGGAGGTGCCCCCTACATCAAGACCGTTTACGGCATGGGTTATCAATGGACGGGAGGCGAGGCAAAATGAAGTTTCAAAACCTCTCGGTAAAGCGGCTGTTTGGCTGGGTGGCAATAGGACTTGTCCTCTCCATGTCCGGGATCACCATAGCCCTGTTTTTTGTGACAAAACAGACGGCGGTGCTGCTGACGGGCGGAGCGATGCTGCTGTGCGCCCTTGCAGGGATCTTTGTACTGACGCAGGCATTTGGAAAGCGGCTGTCGCAGTTTACCGTAGACCTGTGCCAAACCTTAGACCACATGATCACCGGAAACGAAGCGCCAAAACGCCCGGAGGACAGTGAAACCCAGCTCGCCAGAATCGGGCACCGGCTGGCGAGACTTTACCAGATCATGCAGGAGAACCGTCGCCGGGTGGACGAGGAACGGCAGGAGTTACAGACCCTTGTATCGGATATTTCCCATCAGGTGAAAACGCCGGTAAGCAATCTGAAAATGGCGACGGACACCCTGCTGGAAAAGCCCATGACCGAGGCGGAGCGTACCGATTTTATCCGTGGAATCCGCAACCAGACGGATAAGCTGGACTTTCTCTTTCAGGCCCTTGTGAAAACCTCCCGTCTGGAAACAGGCGTGATCCAGTTGGACAAGAAACCGGGCCGCCTCTTTGATACCGTGGCGCAAGCCATGAGTGGGATCGTGTATGCAGCGGAAAAAAAGAAAATCGCTGTATCTGTGGACTGCCCGGAGAATTTGACCTTTTCACATGACAGCAAGTGGACATCCGAAGCCCTCTTTAACCTGTTGGACAATGCGGTGAAGTATACTCCGGCAGGTGGAAAAATTACGGTGTCGGTGATACCGTGGGAAATGTATGTGGAGATCAAAGTAGCCGATACCGGCAAGGGCATTTCCGAAAGTAATCAGGCTGCCATCTTCCGGCGCTTCTATCGTGAGGAAGAAGTACACGAACAGCAGGGCGTGGGCATTGGCCTGTATCTGGCCCGCGAGATCGTAACACGGCAGGGCGGCTATATCAAAGTGGTTTCGGAGCCGGGCAAGGGTTCGGAATTTTCCATTATGTTGCCGACTAAATAAAGCACACTTATAACAGGAGAAAACACCATGAAAAAAATCAATTTTTGCAAAGCAACAACAATCATCTTAATAATCAATGTTATTTTATCTATTGTTTTATTTTTCGTTGTTCCTGATAAAATAGCAATTCAATGGGTAGGTACATCCCCCAGCAATGCAGTAGATTCTTACTATGTATTTTTGATGCCGGTATTGTCAGTGCTTTTTGCTTTTACGGGAAAACCTATTTTTACAATGTTCCTGTTTAGATTGTGGAATAGAACTAACGAGCATTTAGTGACATACTTAAATTTGTGTCTGCAAGTTGTATTTCTTACTTGTGAAATCTATATCGGATTATATAACCTATGTAATTTTAATGTTGCCATTAGTATAATTCTCATTGTGGAACTTATGATAGATGTGGTGATTGGATTGAAATTATTTCACAATCAATCTATCTAAAAGATTGTGTAGTATGATTCGGCGGACGACCATTTCCGGCTGTCCGCCGTGAATTTTTTTGAAATGTCCGAGCGTTGTAACATTTCACCCCGATTTTCAATGAAATTTTTTGGCCGCTGTAACATTTCGCGGACATTTGGGTTTTACAATACCCTTATCAACAAAAGTGAGGAGGCGACGCAATGGAACTGACCCCGACATTGATTTTGAATCTGGCGCTGCTGATCGTCCCGCCCGTTGCCCTTGTGCTGGTGTTCCGGCAATGGCTGGCCCGGCACATCCGCTGGACGGTTGCCTTGACTGCTCTCTGTGATGTTCTCCTATTTTGGGATGAACTGTTCTACTATGAGAGCTTCGGCCTGTTCGCTGTGCTGATTCTGGTGCAGTTGGCTGCCACCGGCGCAGCAGCGTTCCGCATTTACAACAAACAAAAAAAGGATTGAATTTTATGAGCATTTTACAGACTATCGACCTGAAAAAGTATTACGGCACAGAGCCGAACATCACCCGCGCCCTTGACGGTGTGAACTTCTCCGTGGAGGACGGCGAATTTGTGGCCGTTGTGGGAACCTCCGGCAGCGGCAAGTCTACCCTGCTTCACATGATGGGCGGGCTGGACACCCCTACTTCTGGCAATGTGATTGTCCGGGACAAAGAACTGTCGAAGATGAACGACGAACAGCTTACCATCTTTCGCCGCCGCAACATCGGCTTTATCTTCCAGAACTATAACCTTGTTCCCATCCTGAATGTGTATGAGAACATCGTCCTGCCGGTGGAGCTGGACGGGGACACGGTGGATCAGAAGTTTTTGGACGAGATCGTTCACCTGCTGGGGCTGGAAGATAAACTGAAAAATATGCCGAACAATCTTTCCGGCGGACAGCAGCAGCGTGTGGCTATCGCCCGCGCCTTGATTACCAAACCGGCTATCGTGCTGGCCGACGAGCCGACCGGCAACCTTGACAGCAAGACCAGCGCCGAGGTGCTGGGGCTTATCAAGCGCACCAGTGCGGAGTTCCGGCAAACTGTTGTGATGATTACCCACAATGACGACATAGCCCGCCTTGCAGATCGGATTGTCCGCATTGAGGACGGAAAGATTGTGGAGTAAGGAGGTGGCAGGCTATGACATGGCCTTTTGAAAATGATACCAGCGGCATAGTAAAGCGCATATCAAACCGCAGTATATCGGCAAATCGAAAAAGAAATATCTTTATTATTTTGACGATTGCACTTGCCAGCGCATTGCTATCTGCTATTGTCCTCTATGGCTTTGGGGTTATGCAGGAAACGCAGAACCGCAACCAAAAAACAGCGCAGATTATGTATCATGCGATTTCTGAACAACAGGGACAGGAACTATACAAGCAAGAAGAAATTGCGTGGGTTGGGGAATTTTTTAACGCATTTTCTGAACAGGTAAACCATTCAACCGTGAATTTTACTTATGCAAATGCAGATATGCTAAAATCCCAAAGTATGCCCTATTCGGGAGATTTACCAGCTTCGGAGAATGAAATTGTAGTGCAAGAATCCTTTTTGGATAGTTTGGGCTATTCAAATGAATTGGGACAGACAATTCAAATCCCCTTTTCTGACGGCACTACCCATGATTTCAAATTGACGGGAATCTTAGATGTGAAAACCGGCGATATTGGGCGCTATACAGCCATTATATCGAAAGAATTAGTAAGACAGCAGTATGGCGACGAGGGCATGATTGATTATTACATTGGGCTGAAAGGCGCTCAAAATATGAGCGAGGAAGAAGCCACCAACTATGCAAACACTCTGGCGCAGCAATTAAAAATTTCCGATGATAATGTGATTGTCCGTTCCACATATTTTAACTTAAAGGACGAAAATCACGGAAGCGATATGCTGTTCTATTTCTTGATTGGTTTTGTAACTTTCATTGGTTCCGGCATTGTGATCTATTCGATTTTTTATATTTCAGTAGCAAGCAGTATCCGTAACTATGGACAGCTTCGCACAATCGGAACTACAAAACGACAGATCAAAAAGATGGTTTACCGCGAGGGGAAATTACTTGCTGCCATTGCTATCCCGATTGGTCTGGTTATTGGAAATGTGATTGGGTACTTCCTGATTCCTGCCGGTTGGTACTGGCTGACTACTTTATGTGTGACGGTCGGGGTTGGCCTTTTTGCATTTATTATTGTGATGATTGCCATTCATACTCCTGTAAAAAGAGCTGCGGCAGTATCTCCGCTGGAAGCATTGCGATATTCCGATTATCAGGGAAAAATGAAAGAAAGTTCCGTGCTGCACCGTAAAATAACGCCTGCTTCACTTGCTAAAATGAATCTGTCCAGACAAAAGGCAAAGTCCACTTTAACAATACTTTCTCTTTCACTCGGCGGAGTATTGGTTGTATTGATTTCGACAATGTTAGTTTCCTATGATGGCGTTGCAGAGGCAAGAGGCAGGGCTTTCCCTGTCGGTGAATTTAACATCCAACTCAACGCAAATCAATCGTGGGACACTGCCGGTATTTCTTTGTCTGGATTGCAGCAAAAGAATTTTCTAAATGCCGATTTTATAAATGCAGTAGAAACTATTGATGGCGTTACAGGAATCAAGCACTGGTATTACACGGACGCAGAATATCGTGTAAATGGTAATTCTGGAAAATGGATTCAGGGCTTTTGCCGAGATGAACAGCAGAATTTGGAGAAAGAGCGAATTGCGGGAACGACTGATTATGATGAACTGGTGGCAGGAAATGGAATTGTCTTGCTTCAAGAGCGTGCCGATCTCTATGATATTGAGGCTGCGTTGGGTGATACCGTCGAAGTGGACTATAAAACCGAATCCGGCCAAATTTGCACAAAGACCTATACCGTCATGGGCATTGTAAACGAATATTCTTACTCCGGCTTCTCAAAATGCTTTGCGCTTCCGGAGCAGTTTATGAATGAAGCGACCGGGATAGATTGCACAGGTACGATTTCTGTAATTACCGATATGGAAAAATTTGATACAGTTGAAGCTGCATTAAATCAACTGATAGACGGAAATAGCGATTTGATTATGGAAACCATAAAAGAAAGTATCACTTATTATAGCGGACTTCAACAACTTTCCTTCGGGGTATTGTTGATCGTGGCTGTTATTGTTGTGTGCTTTTCTTTAATCAACCTTGTCAATACGACAATCACAAACTTCTTATCCCGTAGGCAGGAAATTGGAATGTTACAGGCGATTGGTTTGAGTAAAAAGCAGCTTATCAAAATGCTGTGCTATGAGGGGTTGATGTATTCAGTTTTTGCTACGCTGGTAACATTGGTTTTGGGGACTGGACTGGGCTTCCTATCCGTACAGGTAGTTGTGAAAACGATGAATCCATACTTTTACTATTCATTTCCGTGGCTGATCGTATTGATATATTTAGCAATCCTGCTGATTGTGCAATTCACCTTGATTTCTTACACAACTGGAAATCTGAAAAAACAATCTCTTGTTGAGCAAATCAGGACGATGGAATAGCCGTATGGGATCGGCGGGGCGGCGTGTGCTGCCCCGCTTTTTTCGCCATTTCTCAAAAAAATTTTTGAAATGTCCGAGCGTTGTAACAATTCAGCCTGTTTTTCTGTCGAAATCAAAGGCACCTCGGACATTTGTGTAACATTTGTAGTTTATGCTTGTGGTAAATCAATATTGGGGGTGAGGACACATGAAAAAGATACTGCTGATTGACGACAGCGACACCTATACATGGTGTCTGCAAAAATACTTACAGCACCGGGGCTACCCGGTAAAAACGGCTTGTACGCTGAAAGAAGCGCGGGCCGCCATCCAAGAGGAAATGCCGCTGGTGGTCTGCTGTGATCTCGACCTGCCGGACGGTTCCGGCATGGACTTTCTGGACGAGGTACGGGCGGCAGACAAGGAGCTGCCCTTTATTCTGGCATCCTGCCATGACAGGGACGACTACGAACAGGAGGCCAAGCGTCGGGGCGCGACGCTGTGCATGGACAAAATGAAAGGACTGCTGCTGCAAGATAAGCTGGTGGAATATGCCTACCGGCAGCTATCCGGCGAAAAGGCCCCGACTTTTCACAAGCTGCTTTTTGTCCATGCAGAAGATACCAGCGCCGGAGTGCTGCAGGCGGCTATGCTGCAAAAGGGCTTTGACCTGATTCTGGTTCCCTCGATTGGGGAGGCCAAGCGCCGGATTTTTGAGGATAAGGAAATAGAACTGATCTTGTGCGATCTGAAACTGCCGGACGGCACAGCAATGGAGCTGTTTCATACGCTGCGGCGGGTGGCAGGGATGTTCCAGATGAAGAATCCCCCTGTCCGGCTTCTGCCGTTCTTTATCCTCACCGAGAACAACGACCTTGCCATGGAATATGAATACCGGCATGAGGGCGTGAACGACTATATCACCGCCCCGGTCAATATCCCGGAGCTGATCCGGCGGGTTCTGTTCTTTGTGGAATGAAACGAGCCTACATATTCAAACATCTGCCTCCACAGCGGGGAAAAGAAAAAAACCGCTGACGGGCAGAGGATTTCGTGCGCTTTCCTGTATCACTGACGGATACGGCGGTTTTGAGTAGATCAAGGCCGCCGTTTTTTTGCTTCGACGACCCCTGCACCGTGTTCTGGCATGGCGGCTTTAGGAGGGAGCCGCTATGCAACGAAAACTACTTCGACAAAATCCGACAGGGATTAGCCTGTCAAAAAAAGCCGTCCCCCGGCAGCGGGGACAAGCGGCTGTGCGTATGTACTATACCATGTAGGGAAAGAACATATTGCTTTTGTTTCGCCCTGTGGGTCTTTGACCTGCCGGGCGAATTTTGTTGTTTCCTGCGGCCTGCTATCCGGCGCAAAAAGAAATTTCAAAAAAGTGAAAAAAGGAGGCGTTTAGCGGGCAGCCAGAGAGATTCCATTCGCTCTATTGGCGGAAAGGGAGAGAACCACCACATCCCCCATAGAAAGGGGGTGAGAAGATGGAAGCGATCCCCCGCAAATACGGTGAATGGAGCCAGTTTGACCGCTACTGCAAGCTGGTTCTGTACCATGAGGCGATAGATTATCTGCGGGAAATGAAGTGCCGCCGCGACCGTGAAGTGTCGCTGGACGCTGTTTCCCCGGCTGATTGGGACAAGCTCTCGACCGTAGATCGGTATTCCTGCGACAGCTTTACATTCAGTTCGCATGGCTATGACCTACATATCGACAACGAGCTTGTGGCCGAAGCGTTTGCCAGCCTGCCAAAAGACGAGCAGAGTATTTTGATTCTCCGCTTTGTTCTGGATTTGACTGACGAAGAAATCGGCCGCCTGATGGGAATGTCCCGCAGCGCAGTACAGCGCCACAGGACAAGCACCCTGAAAGACTTGCGTATAAAATTGATGGCGTTCATGCCGGAGGGAGGTTAAACGCGGATGAAGCAATCCAGTTACAAGGGCAAAAGCCCTCTGCCGGATTTTGTGATCGACGCGGCCTGCGCCGGTAACGCCGAAGCCGTGGAGCGTGTCTTGCAGCATTACGACGGCTATATCAATAAGCTGTGTACCCGGACGCTCTATGACGGCAGCGGCCAGCCTCATATCTGCATTGACGAGTATATGAAGCGCCGATTGCAAATCAAGCTGATCCATTCCATCGTTAGTCCCATTGGCGACTGACGGTTAAGGCCCCGGCCATAGACAGGCGGCTTTCCCTTTCCCCGCCTGCCTGTTTTCCCGGCGGCCCCTTTGCTCCTTGACAAATACGCCCGCAGGACAATGGCGGCGCGTCATAGGGCAGACGGATACATTCTGTCTGTGCCGAGCCGGGCGGCAGGTGCGCCAAGAGGCTTTCCCTCATTGGGGTAAGCGGAGCGATTTTACCGTGCCGTAAAGCAGGTGTGGCAGCCTGCGGGCGACGACGCGCAGATAGGACAATGATACTCCCTTGCCGTCGTAGTCCGAGCGTTTGAAGCGTCGCAGGCAACGAGCAGGGCCGCGTGAGAACCACGCGGGGGTGAGATTCCCGTGGAGCTGTGCCAGCAGCCGTCCGTTCTTTTCTGCCCACTTTCACAAAAACAACCTTTGTTTTGAAAAGAAAGGGGGCCTTGTTATGAGTAATAACGATGTGCCTATTTGGGAAAAATACACGCTTACCATTGAGGAAGCGTCCAAATATTTTCGGATTGGGGAAAACAAACTGCGTCGGCTTTCCGAGGAAAACCCCACCGCTGGCTGGGTGATCCTGAACGGCAACCGCATCCAGATCAAGCGGAAGCAGTTTGAAAAAATCATTGATTCCCTTGACACAATATAGTGAAAAAGGGCCTTGCGCGTGTTATAATAGGTTATAAGCGTGTCAAGGCTCTTTCCGTCATGGAAAGGAGCATGACGAAATGCCAAGAAAAGAACGAGATGAAAAAAGACGGGACAACAAAGGCCGCCTTTTGAAGTCTGGAGAGAGCCAGCGATCAGATGGAAGATACGCTTACAAATACATTAACACCTTTGGAGAACCCCAGTTTGTTTACTCATGGAAGTTAGTACCCACCGACAAAGTACCTGCCGGGAAACGGCCCTGTCTTTCCCTGCGCGAGAAAATCAAGCAGATACAGAAAGACCTTGACGACGGGATAGACACCATCGGCAAGAAAATGACCGTGTGCCAGCTTTATGAAAAGTACACCCGGCAGCGCGGGAATGTGCGGAAAGGAACCCAAAAGAGCCGCCAGCAGTTGATGAAACTTCTGTCCGAAGATAAGCTGGGCGCGGCCAGCATTGACAGCGTGAAGCTGTCTGACGCGAAAGAATGGGCCTTGCGTATGCAGGAAAAGGGCGTTGCCTACAACACCATCTGCAACAGCAAGCGTTCCTTAAAAGCCATCTTTTATATGGCCGTACAGGACGATTGCCTCCGCAAGAATCCCTTTGACTTCCAGATCAATGAGGTTATCAACGACGATACCGTACCAAAGGTGCCGCTTACCCCTACACAGGAAAACGAGCTTTTGGACTTCATGCAGAACGATCCCGTCTATGCCAAGTATTATGACGAGGTGGTGATCCTGCTGGAAACCGGGCTTCGTATTTCCGAACTCTGCGGCCTGACGCCAGCCGACCTGAATTTTGAGAAGCGCTTTGTGAATGTAGACCACCAGCTTTTGAGAAGCACCGAGGACGGTTACTATACCGAAGCGCCAAAAACAGAAAGCGGATTCCGTCAAGTGCCTATGAGCGCAGCCGCCTATGAAGCGTTTGAGCGCGTGTTGAAGAAGCGCAGGGACGGCAGGTGCATTGAGGTTGACGGTTATAAGGACTTCCTGTTCCTGAACCGGGACGGCCTGCCCAAAACCGCCGTCAACTATGACGCCATGTTCAAGTGCCTTGCCAAGAAGTACAACAAGTGCCACAAGGAGCCGCTGCCCGATGTGATGACGCCGCACACCATGCGGCATACATTCTGTACCAGAATGGCAAACGCGGGCATGAACCCCAAGGCATTGCAGTACATCATGGGACACGCCAACATTGTAATGACGCTGAACTATTACGCCCACGCTACTTTCCATTCCGCACAGGAGGAAATGGAACGGCTGCAAGCCAAGGCAAAAACCACCGCAGAGGCCAAGCCGGAGCCTGCGGCGGAAAGCGCCGAGGAAACCAAGGCGGCATAAGTAGTACGCAGAATTTACTACTGCTTTTACTACTTTTGAGAGCGAAAACATAAGGGGTAATAAAAAGATTTGTGAGGTTCTTCCGATATGAAAAGTGCCGGAAAAGCCCGGAATAACGGGCTATACCGGCATATAAGAACATCTAAAGAGATAATTAGAAATCTATTAAATGATTCCAAAAAATGTTGGAATGTGCTCAAAAAGCATATTTCCAACATTTTTTGTCGTTCATTATGCTAAGGACAAGAAAAAAGCCTCAGGCAGACACCTGAGGCCAGTTAAACTCGATTTAGGCTCTTTCAACTAAACCGGATCTTAAGCAAGAAGTACATACATACATCTTCTGAGCTCCGCCATTAGTTTTAACCTTAACAGACTTAACGTTAGCTTTCCACATTTTGTTAGATCTTCTATGTGAATGACTCACTGCATTACCAAAATGAGCAGCTTTCTCGCAGATTGCACACTTAGCCATCGTAGCACCTCCTTAACCGATCATTGGACTTCCTATTAAAATCCATAACAAAGGTATAATAGCAGAAAATAGGAAAATATGCAAGTGAAAAACCAAAAAAAATAAAAAAAGTTTTCGACAGATGTCTATTTTCTATTTCCTTTTTAACGTGGGTGGTGTATAATATACGCGTAAGCCATGAGTCATGCGGATAAAAAAGGCTGAAAAACGGTGTTGTGCTTGCACATAAGCCGTATTTCAGACATTTTTATCCATAGGGCGAAGCCCGTGAGCGAGATGGAGCGAAGCGGAATCGAGCTGCATGACGGGGTAGAGAGACGCATATATTTCATTCCACGCGCAGATACAGGAGCCGCTCCGGCTCCGCATATCCAGCCCGTGAAGTACTCATCCCACGCGCCGACACAGAAGCCGCCCCGGCTCCGCATGTCCAGCCCGTAAAAAATCATGGCATAAAATTCGAATCAAACAAAAACAAGTAAAGAAACGGAGGCTGTCAATATGAAAGGACGCATCGACAATAAAATGGGTTCGATCCAGATCGATCCGGAAGTAATTGCAATGTACGCCGGAACGACAGCAGTAGAATGCTTCGGTATCGTTGGCATGGCGGCTGTCAGTATGAAAGATGGTCTGGTAAGACTGCTTAAAAAAGAAAGCCTGACACACGGTATCAACGTAGCCATCAAGGACAATGCACTCAGCATCGATTTCCACGTAATCGTGGCATACGGAGTCAGCATCTCTACCGTTGCGGACAACCTGATCGAGAGTGTAAAATATAAAGTAGAAGAGTTTACTGGCATGAAGGTTGAGAAAATCAGCATTTATGTTGAAGGCGTAAGAGTGATAGATTAAGGAGGAACAAACCCTGTGGGCATGAATTATATAGATGCCGGGATGTTAAAGAATGCATTTCTGGCTGGAGCAAAGGGCCTGGAGGCCAACAAGGAATGGATCAATGAGCTGAACGTATTTCCTGTTCCAGATGGAGATACCGGTACGAACATGACGATGACGATTCTGTCAGCCGCCAGAGAAGTGGCAGCCGTTGAAAATCCGACGATGGAGGCGCTGGCGAGAGCGATTTCCTCCGGTTCCCTGCGTGGCGCACGAGGCAATTCCGGCGTTATCCTTTCACAGCTCTTCCGCGGATTTACGAAAGAGATTAAGACGGTAGATGTCATTACGACGAGTGTTCTCTCAGACGCATTTAACCGTGCGACGGAGACAGCTTATAAGGCAGTTATGAAGCCGAAGGAAGGTACGATTCTGACGGTTGCCAAGGGAATGGCGGATAAAGCGGCAGAACTGGCACCGCAGACCGAGGACGTACTTGAATTTTCAGAGAAAGTATTGGAGTACGGCGAATATGTTTTAAGCCAGACACCGGAGATGCTTCCGGTTCTGAAAGAGGCAGGTGTAGTGGATTCTGGCGGACAGGGTCTGATTCAGGTTATCAAGGGCTGTATTGAGGGCTTAAAAGGAAAAGTCGTGGATATCGACGCGGCAGTTACTCCGTCTGTATCGGGAAATGGAGCGGCAAAAACAGCAACAGGCGCCGGAAGCACGCAGGCAGCGGATATCCGTTTTGGTTATTGTACGGAATTTATTATCAATGCAGAAAAACCGGCGGATGAGACGACAGAGCAGGAACTGAAAGATTATCTGAGCACGATCGGCGACTCTCTGGTAGTTGTGGCAGATGATGATATTGTCAAGATTCACGTTCATACAAACGATCCAGGTCTGGCGATTCAGAAAGCACTGACCTACGGTTCCCTGTCCCGCATCAAGATTGACAATATGCGTGAGGAACATCAGGAGAAACTGATCAAAGATTCCGAACGTCTGGCGGCACAGCAGAAGGCAGAAGAGGAAGCCAAAGAGAAGAAGGAAGAACCACGCAAGAAATATGGATTTATCGCCGTATCGGTCGGAGAAGGTCTTTCTGAGATTTTCAAGGGTATCGGCGCTGACTATATCATCGAGGGCGGACAAACGATGAATCCGAGTACGGAGGATATGCTGGAAGCAATCGAAAAAGTCCATGCCGAGACAGTTTACATTCTGCCGAACAATAAAAATATTATTCTGGCGGCAGAGCAGGCAAAGAGCCTGTCAGAAGATACCAAGGTATATGTAGTTCCGTCCAAGACGGTTCCGCAGGGTATCACGGCGCTGATTAATTTTGCTCCGGATCTGACGGCGGAAGAAAATATGGAACAGATGTCCGAGGAGATGAGCCACGTTAAGACCGCTCAGATTACCTACGCAGTCCGCAATACATCGATCGATGGTATGGAGATCGCAGAGGGCGATATCATGGGGATCGGCGACAGCGGCATGCTGTCAGTTGGCAAGAATATCGAGGAGACCGCGATGGAGTCTCTTCGTAAGATGGTAGATGATGAGTCTGAGCTTGTGACGATCTATTATGGTGAGGATGTCACGGAAGAGGACGCAGAGGCATTCTGTGAGAAAGCCCGCAAAGAATTTATATCCTGCGAATTTGAATGCCAGAATGGCGGGCAGCCGATTTATTATTATATGATTTCGGTAGAGTAGATTTAGGTCGTTTAAAGTGATTGAAATGCGTTAAATGAATCTGCACTATTGGCTGAGAAAATGCAGATAACGAGAAAATGAATTTTCTATGTGATGGCGCAGATAAAACATTTGACGTATAAAACAAAATAATTCATAAGTATGAAATGAGGCAGGTCAGGGGAGAGATCCCTGCGTCCTGCCTCTCTTTCATTCCAATGTATTCCCGGATTTTTTGTCCGGTAACTGTCCGCGTGGCTGATTTTCCGGAGAATATTCTGAAAAGCAGGAGGAGATAAATGGAACAGCAGAATATAACCGCTGTCAAGGGCATCGGTGAAAAGACGGCAAAGCTATTTCAAAAAATAGGCGTGGAAACGGTGGAAGAACTGCTCCATTATTATCCGCGTGCTTATGATGAGTTTAAGGAACCGCAGCCGATCGCGGAACTGAAGGAAGATACGATCGCGGCAGTCGGCGGAATCCTGGCAAAAACGGCGGATGTGGTGCGGTATGGAGCGCGCCTGCAGGTTACGACGGCTGGATTGCGGGACAGCGGAGGCACACTGGCGCTGGCATGGTACAATATGCCCTATCTGCGCGGGACGCTCAAGGCGGGGGAACGCTTTATTTTCCGTGGCCGTGTGGTAAAAAAAAGGGGAAGACTTACGATGGAGCAGCCGGAGATCTACCGCCCGGAACAGTATGCGAAAGTCGTGTCGTCTATGCAGCCGGTTTACGGACAGACGAAGGGACTTGGCAATAAGACGATCGCAAAGGCAGTCACGGAAGCCCTCACGATGCACCAGATGGAACGGGAATATCTGTCGGCTGGTCTGCGGGAAAAGTACGGATTGGCGGAAATCAACTATGCGTTGGAGCACATCCATTTTCCGGCAAACCGGGAAGAACTGATGTTTTCCCGGAAACGTCTTGTGTTTGATGAATTTTTCATGTTCCTGATGTCAGTGCGCCTGCTCAAAGACAAAAAAGAAGATAAAAAGAGCGCATATCCATTTACGATTTCTGGGGAAATGGCGTCGGTGGAAGAGCGCCTCCCATATGCTCTGACCGGGGCACAGAAAAAGGTAATCCGGGAGGTGTACGCCGATTTGTCCGGCGGGCATATCATGACCCGATTGATTCAGGGCGACGTTGGTTCGGGTAAGACGATTGTGGCGATTCTGGCGTTGCTACAGGCGGCGGCAAATGGATATCAGGGGGCACTGATGGTGCCGACGGAGGTACTGGCGCGCCAGCATTACGAGTCGATGACCGAATTGTTTGCGTCACTGGGAATCACATATCGTCCGGTGCTTCTGACCGGTTCGATGACAGCGAAGGAAAAACGGCTTGCCAGAGAGTCGATTGAAAATCATGAGGCAGATATCGTGATTGGAACCCACGCGCTGATTCAGGAAAAAGTGGTGTACGACAATCTGGCATTGGTAATCACGGATGAACAGCACCGTTTTGGAGTGGCACAGCGGGAAATGCTGAGCAAAAAAGGCGGCGAGCCGCATGTGCTTGTCATGAGTGCGACGCCGATCCCGCGGACGCTGGCGATTATTTTATATGGGGATCTTGATATTTCCATCATCGATGAACTTCCGGCAAACCGGCAGCCGATCAAGAACTGTGTCGTGAACCGTGAATTTCGCCCGAATGCCTACCGTTTCATCGAAAATGAAGTCCGTGCCGGCCGTCAGGCATACGTCATCTGCCCGATGGTCGAGCCGAGCGAGATGCTGGAGGCAGAGAACGTCATCGATTATACCGAAGAGCTGCGCCGCGCCCTGTCCCCGTCGATCCGGGTGGAATATCTGCACGGAAAGATGAAGGGAAAAGAAAAAAATGCGATCATGGAAGCATTTGCGGCAAATGAGATTCATGTACTGGTATCCACCACGGTCATCGAGGTCGGAATCAATGTCCCGAATGCCACCGTTATGATGATCGAAAATGCCGAGCGTTTCGGTCTGGCGCAGCTTCATCAGCTCCGCGGGCGCGTCGGTCGAGGAAAAGACCAGTCCTACTGCATCATGGTCAACGCCTCCGGCGAGGAAGACGCCGGAAAGCGGCTGGATATTCTCAATAAGTCAAATGACGGCTTCTACATCGCCTCCGAAGACTTAAAACTGCGCGGTCCCGGAGACCTCTTCGGCGTCCGCCAGAGCGGCGATCTCGAATTCCATTTAGCGGATATATTTGCAGATGCAGATATATTGAAGGCAGTTTCGGATGAAGTGAAGAAATTAATGGATAAAGATCCGCTGTTGGAGGCGGAGGAGAATCAGGAACTGAAACGGAAGATGAATGGGTATTTGGAGAGAGGTTGGGAGAAGGTGAATTTGTGATGGGGATGGATTGAATTGCAAATCGCGGTTTGAGTAGATTAATTAGAAAAAGCTCCTGCATACACAGAATGAAGATTCATCTGTGTATGCAGGAGTTTTTTGAAATTTCCAGCCGTTTATCAGCCGTCAATTCTCATTACATTTTCCCTTCGTTATATCGCTTAATCAGCTTCTGGATCTTCGCAGTCGGAGTCAGTGCGTTCTCCAGAGATACGTTATGGTTCAGGGAGTTGATGATTGCAGCGATAAACTTGCTCATATCAGCTTCTACATACCAGTCACGCTGCAGAAGTTCCGGCGTGTGGTAGTTTAAGTTGGTGGTTACAACGCAGTCGAGGTAACCTTTTGCGAAAAATTCGTCGAATTTCTCAAGTCCGTTGGTGAACAGACCGAAGGTAGCGCATACAACGACGCGTTTTGCCTTGCGCTCTTTGAGGGCGCGGCAGGTGTCCAGCATGCTCTCGCCGGAGGAGATCATGTCATCGATGATGAGAACGGTCTTTCCTTCAACGGAAGAACCTAAGAACTCATGGGCAACGATCGGGTTACGTCCATTGACAACACGGGAGTAATCGCGGCGTTTGTAGAACATACCCATGTCAACACCCAGGTTGTTTGCCAGATATACGGCGCGGGACATAGCGCCCTCGTCCGGGCTGATAACCATCAGGTTGTCCTTGTCGATCTTTAAGGTTTTGTCATGGTTCAGTAATGCCTTGATAAACTGGTAGGTCGGCATGAAATTATCAAAACCGCTTAACGGAATGGAGTTCTGTACACGCGGGTCATGTGCATCGAAAGTAATGATGTTGCTTACGCCCATCTGAATCAGTTCTTCGAGCATCATCGCGCAGTCAAGGGATTCACGACCGCTGCGCTTGTGCTGGCGTCCTTCATATAAGAACGGCATGATAACATTGACACGATGTGCGGTAGCAATGGATGCGCCGATGATACGTTTTAAATCCTGGTAATGGTCGTCCGGGGACATATGATTGGTAAATCCGCTCATTTTGTAGGTCAGGCTGTAGTTGGTTACATCGACCATGGCGTAAATATCGGTACCACGGACAGACTCATTGACGATGCCTTTTGCTTCACCGCTTCCGAAACGCGGGCACGCGCAGTCAAGCATGTAGGAATCAGCATCATAGCCGCGGTACTGTAAATTTTCCTGACGCTTTTTCAGGACTTCAATATCGTTGCGGCGGAAATTGATAATGTGGGAGTTGACTTTCTCAGCCAGATCCCGGCAGCTCTCCAGTGCGGCAATTTTAAGCGGCGCAACCGGAAGCGTGTCATTAAACACGTAGTCATTCGACATGATTATACCTCCAAACAGTGTAGGTCCTTCGGTGCATGCGGGCAGAGCGTACAAGTTTGTCTGCCATTTGCAGGACATAATACAACTATTTTATACCATTTTACGATAAGAAACGTCAATAGCAAATGAGAAAATTACAAAAAAAATCAAATATTTGGCTTGCTTTCATTTTTTATTTCATAGGACGTATTTTCCTGTGAAACAAAAAATCCACATCTGCGAATCGGAAGCACAACTTTACAAAAAAGCTGATTACTGTTAATATAATACTGGATTCTTAGGGTTTAAAAATATTTGAAATGAGGATTTTATAAATGAAAAAAGGTCATCTGATAAAATCGGTCGATCCGGGCTCGATTGCGGAGGAAATGGAGCTGGAGCCGGGGGACGTCCTTTTGACGATCGATGGAGATGAGATAGAGGATATTTTTGATTATGAATATAAGATAAACAGCGAGGAGATCACGCTGCTGGTCCGCAAGAAAAACGGTGAGGAGTGGGAACTGGATATCGTAAATGAGTATCAGGATCTGGGGATTACCTTTGAAAATGGTCTGATGAGCGATTATCGTTCCTGCAGGAATAAGTGCATCTTCTGTTTCATCGACCAGATGCCGCCGGGCATGCGTGAGACACTGTATTTTAAGGACGATGATTCCAGACTTTCGTTCCTGCAGGGCAACTATATCACGCTGACGAATATGAAGGATAAGGATATTGAGCGGATTATCCGGTTTAAGCTGGCGCCGATCAATATTTCAGTGCAGACGACAAATCCGGAGCTGCGCTGCAAGATGCTTCATAACCGCTTTGCCGGTGAGGCGCTTCAGAAAATCGACCGCCTGTATGAGGCGGATATCCCGATGAACGGTCAGATCGTTTTATGCCGGGGCGTCAATGACGGGGCGGAGTTAGACCGTTCGATCCATGATCTGACGAAATACATTCCGGCGATGCAGAGTGTTTCGGTCGTGCCGGTCGGTCTCTCGAAGTACCGCGATGGTCTGTATCCGCTTGAGCCGTTTACACCGGAGCAGTTGGGCGATACCATTGATTTGATAGAGAAATGGCAGAAGAAGATCTATGCGGAACACGGTATTCACTTCATTCACGCCAGCGATGAGTTTTACATGGGCGCCGGGCGCCCGCTTCCGGAAGCGGATCGCTATGATGGCTATATCCAGCTGGAAAATGGGGTCGGCATGATTCGCCTGATGGAGGAGGAGATAGCCGAGGCGCTGGAGCAGCTGCATCCGGGAGAGGCTGGCGAGGTGTGCCCGGAGGAGATTTCGATTGCAACGGGACGGCTGGCTGCTCCGTATATTGAGCAGTATGTAGAGCGCGTGTGCCGCCAGTTCCCGGGGAAAAAGGTACATGTATATGCGATCCGCAATGACTTCTTTGGTGAGCGGATCACGGTGGCGGGGCTGATCACGGCAAAGGATCTGATTGCACAGTTAAAGGAACAGCCGCTTGGCAGCCGCCTGCTGCTTCCAAGCGCCATGTTCCGAAGCGGCGAGGAGACATTTCTGGATGATCTGACCCGCACGGATGTACAAAATGCTTTACAAGTTCCGGTGGATATTGTAAAATCAAGCGGACGTGATTTTGTGGAAGCAATTCTGGCTCCTGTGAAGGAGGAAAGCTCCAGGCATGGCGAGTATGAGCCGGATCCGGAGGAATTTGCCGCTCAGATGGATGATAACTGGCAGGAAGAAGATCTGGATGGCGTACAGGTGTACGCATATGAGCCGGAAGACCTGGATTAGGATGCCCCGGACGAAGTCGTTTGTTTTGAAGAGGAAGACTTAGATCTGGAGGATGAGAAAGAAACGTGATGGCTGGAAATACAGTGGAAAACGTGCTTTCGGACACACAGAAAGAAAGCGTCTGGATGTGAAATGCATCACAATGAATGAAACAAGTAACTGGACAATAAAAATAGCAGCTGTGGATTTACAAACCAGCTGCGGAGCATGAAAATAAATGGAGGCATAAATATGAAAAAGAAACCGGTGGTGGCGGTCGTTGGACGTCCAAACGTGGGAAAATCCACCCTTTTCAACGTCCTTGCGGGCGATATGATTTCGATTGTAAAAGATACTCCAGGTGTAACGCGTGACCGTATTTACGCGGACTGTACCTGGTTAGACCATTCTTTTACCCTGATCGATACTGGCGGTATCGAGCCGGATACGAAGGATATTATCCTGTCCCAGATGCGTGAGCAGGCGGAGATCGCGATCGCGACGGCGGATGTGATCCTGTTTATCGTAGATGTGCGTCAGGGCATGACCGATTCGGATTCCAAGGTGGCGGATATGCTGCGTAAATCGAGAAAACCGGTTGTTCTGGCGGTCAATAAAGTAGACAATCCGGCGAAATTTGGCAATGACGTCTATGAGTTCTACAACCTCGGTATCGGTGATCCGGTAGCGATCTCGGCAGCCTCTCGTCTGGGACTGGGCGATCTGCTGGATGCAGTCGTGGCACATTTCCCGGAGGGAAGCGGCGACGAGGAAGAGGATGACCGTCTGAGAGTGGCGATTGTCGGAAAACCAAACGTAGGTAAATCTTCTATTATAAATAAGCTTCTGGGCGAGAACCGCGTCATCGTATCGGATATCGCCGGTACGACCCGCGATGCAGTCGATACAGAGATTGTCCGCAACGGTACCGAGTATGTCTTTATCGATACGGCAGGTCTGCGCCGCAAGAGCAAGATCAAGGAGGAGCTGGAGCGCTACAGCATCATCCGTACCGTAACGGCGGTTGAGAGAGCTGATGTGGTTCTGATGGTCATCGACGCGAAAGAGGGAGTAACCGAGCAGGATGCAAAGATTGCCGGTATCGCACATGAGCGTGGAAAAGGTATTATCATCGTGGTAAATAAATGGGATGCGATCGATAAGACCGATAAGACTATTTATGAGTACACCAATAAGATTAAGACCGTTCTGTCCTTTATTCCGTATGCGGAGTTCGTGTTCGTATCCGCACTGACCGGACAGCGTATGAATAAGCTGTTTGAGATGATCGACATGGTGCGCGAAAATCAGACACTGCGTATTGCAACCGGCGTTCTCAATGAGATCCTGGCAGAGGCAGTGGCACTGCAGCAGCCGCCGTCTGACAAGGGCAAGCGTTTAAAGCTCTACTATATGACACAGGTAGCGGTCAAACCGCCGACATTCGTTGTGTTTGTCAATGATAAGGAACTGATGCATTTCTCATATACACGGTATCTCGAGAACAAGATCCGTGACGCATTCGGATTCAAGGGAACTTCCTTAAAATTCCTGATCCGCGAGAGAAAGGGGAAGGATCAATAATGGAACGTCTCATCTGTATTGTGATTGGCTATATCTTTGGTCTGATCCAGTCCGGCTATCTGTATGGAAAGGCGAATCATATGGATATCCGCCAGTACGGCAGCGGAAATGCCGGTTCTACGAACGTCCTGCGTGTGATGGGAAAGAAAGCGGGCGCGATCGTATTTTTAGGGGACTTTTTCAAGGCGGTGTTTGCAATGGCAGTCTGCCGTCTGCTGTTTAAGGGAAATGCGGACGTGGATCTTCTTGCGTTGTATGCGGGTCTGGGAGTCACACTCGGTCACAATTTCCCGTTTTACCTGAAATTCAAGGGCGGCAAGGGAATTGCCTGCATGGCGGGCATCATGACAGCGATGGATCTGCGGATTACGCTGACCTGTTTCGTGATTTTCTCCGTGACGGTGTTCCTGACCCGCTATGTATCGCTTGGTTCGATTCTTGTGTCGATCACCTTTTTTGCAGAGCTTGTGATCTTTGAGAGCATGGGTTCCTACCGGGTAAGCACGCCGAACCGCATCCAGTTCTATGCACTGGGCGCGATCCTGATGTGCATGGCGATCTGGCGCCATCGGAGCAATATTGGGCGTCTGTTGTCCGGCACAGAAAACAAACTGGGCGCGAAGAAATCATGAGAGAAGTTTAACAACACTTTACATAGTTGCCATAAGGTAATTGTTCACAGGTAGGCACTTTTGGAACCGAAAGTGCCGTAAGAAAACGTGGTGGCAGCAGGAATTTGCCGTATTGAAATGCGAGCCACGGCAAATCCCGTTACTGGGCACGTATGCGTGAACAGTAACGTCATAAGTAATGGGAATTAATGGGAATGTATAAAAATTTCCAAATAACATTGACCTGTAGAGAGAAGAAGAGAGAAAAGCAGGTCGGGAGGTATCAGGATGGCAGCAGTAGGAATTATCGGAGCCGGAACCTGGGGCACAGCCCTGGCGGTGCTTCTGAACAATAATGGGCAGGATGTGACAATCTGGTCCGCATTTGATACAGAGATCCAGGAAATGAGCCGCACCAGACGGCACAAAAATCTGCCGGAGGTTGTACTTCCGGATCCGATCCAGATGACAGCGGATCTGCGCACTGCGATGGCGGAGAAGGATATGCTGATTATGGCGGTTCCGTCCGTCTATGTCCGCAGTACGGCGGCGAAGATGAAGGAATATCTGCGTTACGGTCAGATTGTCGTGGATGTGGCGAAGGGAATCGAGGAGCAGAGTCTTATGACGATGTCACAGGTCATCGAGGAGGAACTTCCGCTGGCGGAGGTAGCCGTCCTTTCCGGACCGAGCCATGCCGAGGAGGTGAGCCGGGGACTTCCGACTACCTGTGTGGCAGCGGCGCACCGCAAAAAGACTGCCGAGTTCATGCAGAGTGTGTTCATGAGTCCGGTGTTCCGCATTTACACCAGCCCGGACATGCTGGGCGTCGAGATTGGTGCGGCTCTTAAAAATGTCATTGCGCTGGCAGCCGGTACAGCGGATGGGCTGGGATGCGGCGATAACACGAAGGCGGCGCTGATCACCCGCGGAATTGCGGAGATTGCCCGTCTGGGTATTGCAATGGGCGGAAAACAGCAGACCTTCTACGGATTATCCGGCATCGGTGATTTGATCGTAACCTGTGCGAGCATGCACAGCCGCAACCGCCGGGCGGGTATCCTGATTGGAAAGGGATACACGATGGATGAGGCGATGAAGGAAGTGCAGATGGTTGTCGAGGGCGTTTATTCTGCGAAAGCCGGCCTTCTGCTGGCACAGAAATACGGCTGCGATATGCCGATTGTTTCCCAGGTCAACCAGGTGTTGTTTGACGGGAAATCTCCGAAAGAGGCGCTGGCGGATCTGATGATGCGTGATCCGCGGATTGAATCGAGCGATCTTCCATGGAAGGGATAATTCAGACGGCAGTCATTATTCTGAATTTGAGTGATATAATTCAGAATAATAGCAATGAGATCTACTATGTTTTTCTGGAAAATGCAGGTGTCCACGTCAGGTGGACAAAAGCTTATAAAAGTGTTTGCTATAACCTGTAAGAATACTTAATATAACTACGAGATCTGGAAAAGAGAGAATTTAGCGAAAAAAAACGAAAATCCGCTAAATTCCCTCTTTTTTAAGTGGTTTTTGTATTGACAATTAGAGGGGTAAAATTTATAATTGCCTCATTCAAATAGTTGTTGTATTCCATTGCAGCATAGAATTGGAGGAGAATATTATGAAAAAAAGAGTAGTTAGTCTTGGGCTTGCAGCTATGATGGCGATGTCTATGACCGCTTGCGGCGGTTCTGGAAATGCGGGCACTTCTGAATCAGCAGCAGAAGATGCACAGGGCGCAGAGGGAGCTGACGGCGAAGTATTTAAAATCGGCGGCATCGGACCGATCACCGGCGCGGCTGGCGCTTACGGCGAGGCTGTAAAGAATGGTACTGAGCTGGCAATCAATGAGATCAACGAGGCTGGCGGTATCAATGGTTACCAGGTAGCGTTCAACTTCCAGGATGATGAGAATGATCCGGAGAAGGCGATCAACGCATACAATACCTTAAAAGACTGGAACATGCAGATGCTTCTTGGCACCGTTACTTCCAAGCCGTGTATCGCAGTTGTAGCAGAGACAACAGCAGATAACCTGTTCCAGCTGACTCCGTCCGGATCTGCTGTTGAGAGTATTTCCGGCGACAACGCATTCCGCGTATGCTATTCTGACCCGGATCAGGGACGTGCATCCGCTCAGTACATCGGCGAGCACAAACTGGCAACCAAGATCGCTATCATCTACGACAGCTCCAGCGAATACTCCGATGGTATCCGCGAGTCCTTCGTAGCAGAGGCTCCGAATCAGGGTCTGGAGGTAGTAGCCAGCGAGGCATTTACATCTGATAACAATACCGATTTCTCCGTACAGCTTGACAAAGCAAAAGAGTCTGGCGCTGATCTGGTATTCCTGCCGATCTACTATCAGGAGGCATCTGTTATCCTGAAACAGGCAAACGATAAAGATTTCCACCCGCAGTTCTTCGGCTGTGATGGTATGGACGGTATCCTGAGCGTTGATGGCTTTGATGAGTCCTTAGCAGAAGGTCTGATGCTTCTGACTCCGTTCTCCGTAGACGAGGAGTCCAGCCAAGACTTCGTAACTGCTTACCGTGATGCATACGGCATCGACCCGCTTCAGTTCGCAGCAGACGCTTACGACGGCGTATATGCAATTAAGGCGGCTGCTGAGAAGGCAGAGATCACACCGGATATGAGCACTTCCGATATCTGCGATGCACTGAAAACAGCTATGACTGAGATCCAGATAGATGGTCTGACCGGTACAGAGATGCACTGGACTGCAGAAGGCGAACCGCAGAAAGCTCCGAAAGCTGTAGAGATCAAAGATGGCAAATACGAGATGATGCAGTAATTAAAAATTTAAAAACTGCAGAACCGTTGCGGCTATATTTATGTAGCTCTGATGGGACTGCTACTGGATGTCCGGCGGCACAGATGGCTGCCGGGCATTTAGTAACAGCTTTCTTTTTAAAACGGTTCACTGCACATGCTTGCCTGCGACGGCGACTGGGTGTTTGCTTTCTGCGGACTGCGAGACGGTCATGTTTGTTCTGCTAAATTCGGTCACAGGTAAACATGTGCAGCGAAATGCGTGTACAGGGAAATGCGAAAACGTAGAAACAAAGAGGTAGGTGTATACATATGAGTTTTCTTTCTTATTTAATCAATGGCATCAGTCTGGGAAGTGTCTATGCGATCATTGCACTGGGCTACACCATGGTTTATGGCATCGCGCGTATGCTGAACTTCGCACACGGCGATATCATCATGGTAGGCGGTTTCACAGTGTTTACGATTGTCACAACGATGGGCGGTTCTCCGGTTGTGGGTATTCTGGCTTCGGTGGTTGTGTGTACAGTGCTGGGCGTTACCATCGAGCGGGTTGCATACAGACCGTTGCGTGACGCGTCCCCGCTGGCAGTTCTGATCACCGCGATCGGTGTCAGTTATCTGCTCCAGAACGTGGCGCTTCTGATTTTTGGTTCCAATGCGAGACAGTTTACATCAGTTATTACTGTACCGGCATTAAAGCTGGCTGGCGGCAAGCTTTCGATCTCCAGTGTCACGATCGTGACGATTTTAAGCTGTATCGTGATTATGGCTGCCCTGATGACATTTATCAACAAGACGAAAATGGGGCAGGCGATGCTGGCGGTTTCTGAGGATCGCGGTGCGGCAACCTTGATGGGTATCAATGTAAACCGCACGATCTCCGTAACCTTTGCGATTGGTTCCGCCCTGGCGGCAGTAGCAGGCGTGCTGCTCTGCTCGGCGTACCCGTCCCTGTCTCCGTACACCGGTTCCATGCCGGGCATCAAGGCATTCGTGGCAGCGGTATTTGGCGGTATCGGTTCGATCCCAGGCGCATTTATCGGCGGTATCCTGCTTGGTATCATTGAAAACCTTGCCAAGGCGTATATTTCCTCCCAGCTTTCTGACGCGATCGTATTCTCTGTCCTGATTATCGTGCTTCTGGTCCGCCCGACCGGTATTCTCGGCAAGAAGATGACGGAGAAAGTATAATAGAGAAAATTATACGATGGTTCATGCCGGGGACTTTTGAAACGGAAAGTGCCGTGTGAAAACAAGATGGTGCATGAACTGCAATAAGCAAGAGAAAGTGCAGGTGTTTAAAATGAACGCATATAAAAATAAAATTCGGATTCAGAATGCGATCACATATGCGATTGTAATCGGCTGTTACATTCTGATTCAGATTATGATGGCAGGCGGCCATGTAAACAGTCTTTTAAAGGGTATTCTGGTTCCGCTTTGTACCTATACGATTTTGGCGGTTTCCTTAAACCTCACGGTTGGTATCCTCGGCGAGCTGAGTCTGGGTCATGCCGGATTCATGTGTGCGGGTGCGTTTTCAGGTGCATTTTTTAATCATGCCATGAAAAATCTGATCGCAAGCAACCAGGTACGCTTCATTCTGGCGCTCTTTGTCGGTGCGGCGGTAGCGGCGGTATTTGGTATCCTCATCGGTATTCCGGTTCTGCGTCTGAAAGGAGACTATCTGGCGATTGTAACGCTGGCATTCGGTGAGATCGTTAAAAATATTATCAATGTTCTGTACGTCGGCATCGACGGAAACGGAATCCACGTTTCCATGAAAGATGTAGCTTCCTTAAAGCTGGCAGCGGACGGTCAGGTGATCATCAAGGGTGCACAGGGTATCACAGGTACACCGAAGACGGCGACCTTTACGATCGGCATTATCCTGGTACTCCTGACCCTGTTTATTGTATTGAATATCATCAATTCCCGGACAGGCCGTGCGATCATGGCGATCCGCGACAACCGTATTGCGGCAGAGTCTGTGGGTATCAATATCACGAAATACAAACTGATGGCATTTACCATCTCTGCTTCCTTAGCCGGTGTGGCAGGCGTTCTGTACGCACACAACCTGGCGACGCTGGCAGCGACCCCGAAAAGCTTCGGTTATAATATGTCCATTATGATCCTTGTATTTGTGGTTCTGGGCGGCATCGGAAATATCCGTGGTTCCATGATCGCGGCGGTTATCTTAACCCTGCTTCCGGAGATGCTTCGAAGCCTCAATAATTACCGTATGCTGATTTACGCGGTCGTCCTGATTGTAATGATGCTTTTGACCTCCAGTCCGAAGGCGATCGAGGTCCGCGGGCGCATCTTTTCATCATTCCGGAAAAAGAAGACAGAAGGGGAGGCGTAAATCATGGCAATGCTGGATGTAAAAAATTTAAGTATTTCTTTTGGCGGTCTGAAAGCGGTCGATGATTTCAGCATCACGATAGAAAAAGGACAGCTCTACGGCCTGATTGGACCGAACGGCGCTGGTAAAACGACTATTTTCAACCTTTTGACGGGCGTGTACAAGCCGGATGGCGGACGGATTCTGCTGGATGGAAAGGACATTACCGGTCACAAGGCAATCCAGATCAATCAGGCAGGCATCGCGAGAACCTTCCAGAATATCCGTCTGTTCAAGGAGCTGAGCGTGCTTGACAATGTAAAGGTTGGTCTTCACAACCATCATAAATATTCTACGCTGAGCGGCATTCTGCGTCTTCCGTCCTATTACAAGGTTGAGAAAGAGATGGATGAGCGCGCGATGGAGCTTTTGAAGGTGTTTGACCTCGACAAAGAGTTTGATTATAAGGCATCGAACCTCCCATACGGCAAGCAGAGAAAGCTGGAGATCGCCAGAGCGCTGGCGACCGAGCCGAAGCTTCTGCTTCTTGACGAGCCGGCAGCCGGCATGAACCCGAATGAGACGGCAGAGCTGATGAAGACGATCCGTTTCGTGCGCGATCATTTTGATATGACCGTACTTCTCATTGAGCATGATATGAAGCTGGTCTCCGGTATCTGCGAGCGCCTGACGGTCTTAAACTTCGGTCATATGCTGGCAGAGGGACCGACCAGCGAGGTGCTCAGCAATCCAGAAGTTATCAAAGCATATCTGGGAGAATAGGGGGAAGTTTCGTATGTCAATGCTGGAAGTAAAAGATTTACAGGTATATTATGGTGTGATACAGGCACTCAAGGGAATTTCCTTTGAGGTAGAACAGGGCGATGTGGTAGCGCTGATCGGTGCCAACGGAGCCGGAAAGACGACGACGCTTCACACGATCACGGGTCTGCTGCCGTCCAAGGCAGGCAATATCACATTTGAGGGAACGGATATTACCCATGTACCGGGCTATAAGCTGGTATCAATGGGAATCGCCCACGTGCCGGAGGGGCGCCGTGTGTTCGCCTCCTTGACGGTTCTCCAGAACCTGAAAATGGGTGCGTATACGAGAAATGACAAGAAGGAAATTGAAGATACGATCGAAATGATTTACAAGCGTTTCCCGCGTCTGAAAGAGCGCAAGAACCAGCTTGCCGGAACTTTGTCCGGCGGCGAGCAGCAGATGCTTGCGATGGGACGCGCCCTCATGAGCCACCCGCGCCTGATCGTTCTCGACGAGCCGTCGATGGGTCTGTCCCCACTCTATGTTAATGAGATTTTCGATATTATCCAGGAAATCAACAAGGACGGAGTGACCGTTCTTCTGGTCGAGCAGAATGCGAAAAAAGCGCTCTCCATTTCCAATAAAGCATATGTGCTTGAGACGGGCAATATCGTTCTGAGCGGTGATGCGAAAGAACTGATGAATAATGAGAGAGTGAAGAAGGCTTATCTGAGCGAATAAAAATGTTCTGTGAGCCGGAGCTTTCCAAATGGGAATATTCATAACCCCCTTATGGTCTGAATACATTGTATCAGCAGACCAAGGGGGTATTTTTATGGATCATTTTAATGTATACAGCGATATCCAGGCGCGAACCGGCGGCGAGATCTATATTGGAGTGGTTGGTCCGGTTCGGACAGGGAAATCGACCTTTATTAAGCGCTTTATGGAACTTCTCGTCCTTCCGGGGCTGGAAGATGTCCATGCCCGCGAGCGCGCCCGGGATGAACTTCCCCAGTCTTCGGCGGGGAAAACGATCATGACAACGGAACCGAAATTTATCCCTAAAGAGGCGGCAAAGCTCTCGCTTGGGGACGGTGTGGAGGTGCGGGTCCGCCTGATCGACTGCGTCGGTTTCATGGTGGAGGGCGCTGCCGGTCATATTGAAAACGAGAAAGAACGCATGGTGCGGACGCCGTGGTATGAGGAGGAGATCCCATTTACAGCGGCAGCCGAGCTGGGAACGCGCAAGGTCATCACGGATCATTCGACGATCGGGCTTGTGGTTACGGCGGACGGCAGTTTCGGGGAGTTGAAACGGGAGAATTATGTTCCGGCGGAAGAGAAGACCGTGCAGGAACTGAAAAAACTGGGAAAGCCGTTTCTGGTGCTTTTAAACTCGCAGAAACCGTATTCGGAGGAGACGCGGGCGCTGGCAGCCCGGATGACCGAAAAATACGAGGTGCAGGTGCTCCCAGTCAACTGTGAACAGCTGCGCGCCGAGGATATCCGGGAGATTCTGGGGCAGGTGCTTCTGGAATTCCCGGTCACGGAGATCGATTTTTCGATTCCGAAATGGCTGGAGATTCTGCCAAACAGCCATTGGCTTAAATCGGAGGTCATACAGGCAGTCCGGGGGATGATGGATCGGACGGTACATATGCGCGATGTGGCGTTGGCGCTGCCAGAGGAAACCGGGGAAGCGATCCGCCGGATCCGGATTGTATCAATGAAAATGGATGATGGCAGCGTTCAGGCGGTGGTCGAGCTGGACGACGGGCATTATTATCAGATCCTCAGCGAGTATGTGGGAATGCCGATCGAGGGCGAGTACCAGCTGATGCAGACCTTGAAGCGGTTGGCGTCGATGCAGAGCGAGTATGAAAAGGCATCCGTGGCGCTCACGCAGGCGCGCAAGAAGGGCTATGGGGTTGTCACGCCGGAACGCGGGGAGATCGTCCTCGATGAGCCGCAGGTGGTGCGCCACGGCAATAAATATGGAGTCAAAATGAAAGCGCAGGCGCCGTCCATCAATCTCATCAAGGCGCAGATTGAGACTGAGATCGCGCCGATTGTGGGAAATGAACAGCAGGCAGAGGATTTGATCCGATACATCCGGGAGAATGCTGGAAAAGGTGAGGAAGGCATCTGGGAAACCAATATTTTTGGAAAATCAATCGCCCAGATCGTCGATGACGGGATTCAGGCCAAGATCTCCCAGCTCACTGAGGACTGCCAGGTGAAGCTGCAGGATACGCTGCAGAAAATCATCAATGACAGCAATGGGGGGATGATCTGTATTATTATATAATAGAATAGGTCTGGCTCTTGTTGGGAAAATGGTGCGTTGTCTGGAATGGGAATGTGGGACAGATAAGGTGATTTTATGAAAATTTTATCGAAACTTTATCGGGGAAATTGCAAAATTGTCAGAAATCAGTTATAATGAAGCTAATAGCAAAAACATTTTCCGCAAGGGGTATGCGGAAACATAAACGACAGAACAGGGGGCTGATTTTATGAGGCTTACATTTATCGGTGCGGATCATGAGGTTACAGGCAGCTGTCATTTCCTGGAGGCAAGCGGACTGAATATTCTGATTGATTGCGGTATGGAACAGGGGATCAACAAGTATGAAAATGCAGAACTTCCGATTCCGTATTCGGATGTGGACTATGTGCTGGTGACGCACGCCCATATTGATCATGTGGGATTGCTTCCGCTTATCTATGCGAGGGGATTCCGCGGACAGATTATGGCGACGCGCGCGACCTGCGATCTGTGTGATATCATGCTGAAAGACTGCGCCCATATCCAGGAGTCAGAAGCGGAGTGGAAAAACCGGAAGGCCATGCGTGCCGGAAAACCGGAGGTGACGCCGATTTACACGATGAACGATGCAGAAGGGGTACTGCATCACTTTGTCCCCTGCAATTACAATGAGATTATCCGTCTGAATGACAATCTGGAGATTCGGTTTGTCGATGTGGGACATCTGCTTGGTTCGGCTTCGATCGAGATCTGGATGAAGGAAGACGATTGTTCCAAGAAGATTGTATTTTCAGGTGATATCGGTAACAAAAACAAGCCGCTCATCCGCAGCCCGCAGTACATCCGTCAGGCGGATTATGTTGTCATGGAGAGCACTTACGGCGGTCGGTTCCACAAGAATACAGGCGATCACGTGGAAGAATTTGCCCGCGTGATTCAGGAGACGCTGGATAAGGGCGGCAATGTCGTGATCCCGGCATTTGCGGTCGGCAGAACGCAGGAAGTGTTGAATTACATCCGTATTATCAAGGAGAAGAACCTTGTAACCGGGCACGGCGTATTTCCGGTTTACTTAGACAGCCCGATGGCGGTGGAAGCGACCGGCGTGTTCAAGGACAATATGATGGATTGCTACAATGAAGAGACGAAGGAGCTGGTAAAAAAGGGCATCAATCCGATTTCTTTCCCGGGTCTGCATCTCTCGATCACCAGCAGCGATTCCGTTGCAATCAACTTCAACGAGGAACCGAAGGTTATCATCTCGGCAGCCGGCATGTGTGATGCGGGCCGTATCCGCCATCATTTGAAACACAACCTCTGGAGACCGGAGTGTACGATTTTGTTTGCTGGCTATCAGGCAGTCGGCACACTGGGACGCAGCATTATTGAGGGACGCGAGGAAGTGAAGCTGTTCGGTGAGTCGATCGAGGTCAAAGCACGGATCGAGAAGATCGAGGGCATCAGCGGCCATGCGGACGAGACCGGGCTTTTGGAGTGGGTTGGCAGTTTTATGGAAAAACCGTCCCAGGTCTTCGTGGTACACGGCGATGACACAGTGTGCGATGCATTTGCAGAGACGGTCAAGGAGACTTACGGCATCAATGCGATGGCTCCGTTCTCCGGCAGTTCCTACGACCTGAAAGAGGGATGCTTCGTGACTGTTACGAAGGGTATTCCGATTCAGAAACCGGCAGTGAACGAAGCAACGAAGAAAGCGGCTGGTGTATTTGCCCGCCTGCTGGCAGCCTGCGACCGCCTGCGCCGTGTTGTTATGCATAACGAGGGCGGGGCGAACAAAGATTTGGCACGTTTTGCCGACCAGATCAACTCGCTCTGCGATAAGTGGGACCGCTAAGCTTCAATAATAGACATAAAGGAGATTTCTGACTTGAAAGTAACTATATACACAGACGGCGCCGCCCGCGGCAATCCAGATGGTCCGGGCGGATTTGGAACCGTCATTCACTATGTAGATCCGGCAGGAAAACTGCACACGAAAGAGATTTCCGGCGGCTACAAACGAACTACGAACAACCGTATGGAGCTGATGGCAGCTATCGCCGGTCTCGAGGCGCTCAACCGCCCCTGCGAGATCGAACTCTATTCAGATTCCCAGTATCTTGTCAACGCTTTTAACCAGCACTGGATCGAGGGTTGGATCAAAAAGGGCTGGAAACGCGGCAAAAATGAGGAGGTTAAGAATGTAGATCTATGGAAGCGCCTGCTCGCTGCCAAGGAACCCCATCAGATTTCGTTTTTCTGGGTGAAGGGGCATAATGGGCATCCGGAGAATGAGAGATGTGACTTTTTGGCTACTTCGGCGGCGGATGGGGACGAGCTGATGGTGGATCCGGGGGTATAGCTCGTTACTGCTCACACATGTGTGACCAGTAACAGGATTTTACCGATGCTTCGCATTCCAAATCGGCAAAATCTGCATCCGGAACTGTATTGTACGGAATTTTCAGTTCAGAAAATTCCTACATGTGAGCAGTTACTATAACAACCCTTACGATATGTTTACATCTTTCGATCATCTATTTTCAAACCGTATTAAATGTGCTATTTTAAAATTATCAAGTGAACAGGAATAGCAAAGGCGGTTGAGAGTAATTTGAAAAATAAAGGAATGATCGCTGCCCTCGGTTTGATTCTGGTGCTGGGGATTGTGACGACGGCGGCAACGCGGCGTTATATCCGGGAGCAGGCGGGAAGTGAGAGAAGCCTGACGGTCGGACCGGAGGCGATGTATGAGGCGGAACCATTTGCGGCGGAAGCAGCGGAAAATGGTCTGGCGGAGGATGCGCCGGAGCCATCTTCTAAAAAAATGGCGCATGTGGAAAGCGTGGGGACAGAAGATAGAGCCTGTATGCAGGCGGAAGGAGATGTTTCTGTCCAGTCTTTAGGTGAACAAAAGGAAAAACGTGCAGATAATCGGGCGGCTGCTAAGGCGGCAGAGAAGCAGAGCGCGGGCGATGAGTCGGATCATTCTGTGAATACAGGGGAGGTTGTGTCCCCGGTTGAAAATGGAATTGTATCTCCTGCGCGAGGCGCGTCCTCCGGGACAGGTGCAGGCTCGGACCGGACAGCGGAAGATTACCGGAACCGGCTGGGCGAGATCGAGAATACGATTCAAAACCTGGAAAATTCGGGAAGTGCGAATACGACCGACGCGATGCGGGAGGCGGTCGCGTATGAGTACCGGCTCTGGGATGCCGAATTAAATCAGATTTATCAGGCAATCATGGCGGTGCTTCCAGACGAGGAGACAGACACGCTGCGTGGTCGGGAACGCAGATGGATCCGGGAACGTGATACGGCGGCGAAACAGGCGGCGGAGCGCTACAAGGGCGGCACGATGGAAAATGTCGAGTACACGGCGTCGCTGGCAAATTCGACGCGGGATCGGGCGTATGAGCTTTTGGATTTGTATGAATCGTATCTTCCGGCAGAGTAGTGAAAAAATTAGAAAATGGGACTTTTGCGGCATATAGAATTGCGGTAAGGGTCCCATTTTTACACACTTTTTGTACACTTTTTGTACCGATAAACCTCTTGCGAAATGTAAATTCCTATGATAGGATATAAAGAATGAGGAAAATTTTACTTAAATAGAAGTAACTATAGGAGGAAGCAACGTGAAAAAATACGGTGTGAACGAACTTAGAAAGATGTTCTTAGACTTTTTTGAGAGCAAGGGACATCTGGCAATGAAGAGTTTCTCTCTGGTTCCGCATAATGATAACAGCCTTCTGCTTATCAACTCTGGTATGGCTCCGTTAAAGCCATATTTTACGGGTCAGGAGATTCCGCCGAGAACAAGAGTATGTACCTGTCAGAAATGTATTCGTACCGGCGATATCGAGAATATCGGTAAGACTGCCCGTCATGGTACCTTTTTTGAGATGCTTGGCAACTTCTCCTTCGGTGATTATTTCAAAGAGGAAGCGATTCACTGGTCCTGGGAATTTTTAACCGAGGTTGTCGGACTTGATCCGGATCGCCTCTATCCGTCTGTGTTCGAGAGCGATGACGAGGCATTTGATATCTGGAATAAAGAGATGGGTATTCCGGCAGAGCGTATTTTCCGCTTTGGCAGAGAGGATAACTTCTGGGAGCATGGCGCTGGTCCGTGCGGTCCGTGTTCTGAGATCTACTATGACCGCGGTGAGAAATACGGCTGCGGCAAACCGGGATGTACGGTAGGCTGCGAGTGTGACCGTTACATGGAGGTATGGAACAATGTATTCTCCCAGTTTAACAACGACGGTCACGGCAACTACACCGAGCTGGAGCACAAGAACATTGATACCGGAATGGGTCTGGAGCGTCTGGCAGTGATCGTACAGGATGTAGATTCCCTGTTTACGGTTGATACCAACAAAGCTCTGTTAGACCGTGTCTGCGAGCTGGCACATACCGAATATCAGAAAGATCATGAGACCGATATTTCTCTGCGTATTGTAGCGGATCATATCAAGTCCTGCACCTTCATGATTTCCGATGGCATTATGCCATCCAACGAGGGACGCGGATATGTTCTGCGCCGCCTTCTGCGCCGTGCAGCACGCCATGGCAAAAAACTTGGCATCGAGGGTGAGTTCTTAGCAGCTCTGTCCCGCACCGTTATCGACCTTTCCAAGGATGGTTATCCGGAACTGGAAGAGAAGAGCGCGATGATTTTCAAGGTTCTTTCGGAGGAAGAGGATAAGTTCAACAGAACCATTGATCAGGGTCTTGCGATCCTTGCTGATATGGAAGAAGATATGAACAAGAAGGGCGAGAAAGTGCTGTCCGGCGACAACGCATTCAAGCTCTACGATACGTATGGATTTCCGATCGATTTAACCCGTGAGATTCTCGAGGAGAAGAGTCTCGGTATCGATGAGGACGGCTTCAACGCAGCGATGAAACGCCAGAAAGAACAGGCGAGAGCGGCGAGAAAGACGACTAACTATATGGGCGCGGATGTTACGGTATATCAGTCCATCGATCCGGCTATTACAACTGAGTTTATCGGCTATGATCGTCTGACAGCGGAATCCGAGATTTCCGTTCTGACGACCGAGGATGAGATTGTAGAGGCACTGACTGACGGTCAGACTGGTACAATTATCACCAAGGAAACCCCGTTCTACGGAACCATGGGTGGTCAGGAGGGTGACTTCGGTCAGATTACCGCTCCGGACGGCTCTGTGTTTGAAGTAAAAGATACCATTCATTTACAGGGTGGCAAGATCGGTCATGTCGGTGTTGTAGTAAAGGGTATGTTCGAGGTGGGAGAAAAAGTAACCATGTCGGTTGATAAGGAAAACCGTGAACTGACTTCCCGCAACCATTCCGCAACCCATCTGCTTCATAAAGCGCTGCGTACCGTACTTGGTAGCCATGTAGAGCAGGCTGGTTCCCTGGTAACCCGTGACCGTCTGCGTTTCGACTTTACTCATTTCTCTGCGATGACTCCAGAGGAGATAGAGAAGGTTGAAAAGATTGTAAATGATGAGATTGCAGCATCCCTGCCGGTTGTAACCGATGTTATGTCCTTGGATGAGGCAAAGAAGACGGGCGCGATGGCACTGTTTGGCGAGAAGTACGGCGAGAAAGTCCGTGTTGTCAAGATGGGGGATTTCTCCACCGAGCTTTGCGGCGGTACACACGTATCCAACACAGGCACAATTGCATCCTTCAAGATTCTCTCTGAGGCTGGTATTGCAGCAGGCGTCCGCCGTATCGAGGCGCTGACCTCCACCGGTTTGATGAACCACTACAAAGAGGTAGAGAATGAGCTGCATGAGGCGGCGAAACTGGCAAAGACCACTCCGGCGGCACTGAGCAGCAAGATTGAGTCCATGTTAGAGGAGATCAAGACTCTGCACGCAGAGAATGAGAAGTTAAAAAGTAAGCTGGCGAACGACTCTCTGGGCGATGTTATGAACCAGGTACAGGATGTAAACGGCGTGAAGCTGCTGGCAGTTGAGGTTAAGGATGTAGACATGAACGGTCTGCGTAATCTGGGCGATCAGCTGAAAGAGAAGCTGGGCGACGGCGTTGTTCTGATTGCATCTACTCTGGATGGCAAGGTAAGCCTGATGGCTTCTGTAACTGACGGTGCGATGAAGAAGGGTGCACATGCTGGAAACTTAATCAAAGCAATCGCAGGTCTTGTCGGCGGCGGCGGCGGTGGCCGTCCGAACATGGCACAGGCTGGCGGAAAGAATCCGTCTGGTATTGCAGCAGCCCTTGAAAAAGCGGCAGAAGTAGTAGCAGAGCAAGTAAAATAAAAAAATCATAAAAAAATGTAAAATGTTGTTGACGTATCATTTTTTTATGATATAATCTTTTTAGTGCTAAAAAAATACCCATACAGTTGTATTAATATGCACTTATTACACAACTGGAGGGAGGTTAGGTGTGAGCTATGTCAAATGTAATCGTTAAAGATAACGAGAGTCTGGACAGCGCTTTACGCAGATTCAAAAGAAACTGTGCTAAGGCTGGTATCCAGCAGGAGATTCGGAAAAGAGAGCATTACGAGAAACCGAGCGTTCGTCGTAAAAAGAAATCCGAAGCTGCTAGAAAACGCAAATACAATTAAGTAACGCAAAAGTCCTGGTTTTCATATGAACCAGGACTTTTTTGTGCAATAGGAGAAAGAGAAGAAATGCGATGTGGCGGATGATGGAGTGAGGGGCATGAGAGAGAAGCAGGAAAAAGAGAGACGGGGAAAGGGATTGAAACAATATATTGCGGATCGGCGCCTGGCAGCAGTCAGCCTTGTGCTGGGTGTTTTGATGGGGCTGATGATTCTTCTGGGAATCCGTTACAGCCGCAATGAGCTGATTTACCGGACGGCGGGTCAGTTTTTGGGACAGTTGGCGGGCTGGGTGGTGTGTATGACGGTGATGGTTTGGGCGATTTGTGTGGGACTGGATGCTTTGGGGCGTGGCTGGCCTAAGATACGGGATTTTCAGTTCGGAAAATTCCTGCCTGTGAACAGTTACCAGAAACGGACGCAAGCACGGAGGGGGAAAGACTGCGAAGACCAGGGAAGCAGCCGCGATGTGGAAAGCCAGGGACGGGAATCGAAACTGCGCGCAACGCAAAATTTGGATTTGGGGACATGGCTGAAATGGGTGTTTCTCTCCTGGTGCGTCTATCTTCCAGTTTTTCTGGCAGTTTATCCGGGCATTTATTCTTACGATGCGTCCGCGCAGCTTCTTCAGTTTTATGGAAAACTGCCGCTGACAACCCACCATCCATTAATTCACACGCTATATCTGGGACTCTGCATGAAGATTGCGGGGCGTCTGTTCCATACCTATCAGGCAGGGATGGCGCTGTATGCGCTGTCGCAGTCGTTTTTTATGAGTGCGGTCTTTTCCCTGTGTCTGTGCCGGATGAAAGCGCGGCGGGCACCGCGATGGCTCTGCGTTGCTTCATGGACGTTCTGGATCCTGAATCCGTATCTGACGGTCTTTTCCTTTGTCACGACGAAGGATGTGCTCTTTGGCGCATTTTTCCTGCTGGCATTTGATACGGCATGTTGTCTGGCGGAGGATCCGGAGCATTTTTGGCGGGGAATGTGCCAGAAGAAAGAAGATTTGGATAAAGAAAGAGAGCTGGATAAAGAGAAAAATCTGAACGAAACAGGTTCTCAGAAAAAAGTGGGAAAGACGGGTGATTGGCTGCTCTTTTTTGTGAGTGTGCTTTTTATGTGCCTGTTCCGGAATCAGGGAATCTATGTCTTCCTGTTTTTTGTCTTGGCAGCCTGCCTGTTTCTACGAAAAAAAGTGTATTGCAAAAACAGGTTTATTAGGGCATCTCTGATGGTGGCAGCTTTATGGTATGTTTTATCTGGTCCGATTCCAACGGCGTTCGGCGTGGGAAAGGGCGATGCGAGGGAGATGCTGTGCGTGCCAATGCAGCAGCTGGCGCGCATGTATCATGAAGTTCCGGAGAAATTGACGCCGGAGGAAAAGGAATATATCGAGACGCTGATTGACCCGCAGGCGCTCAGTGAGTATGTCCGTGTCAATGCGGATCCAGTGAAAAATGGATTCCATACGGAAGTGATGCAGGCAGATATAGGACGCTTCGTTCGTACCTGGGCGGAAATCGGGAAGCGCCATCCGGGTATTTATCTGGATTCATTTCTGATGGGGAACTGGGGGTACTGGTATATGGGAGACAGCCAGTACTGGATCAGCTATATTTTATACGATGGGGCATACTTGGAAGGTAATTTAAATATCCTGCATATCACACGTAACAGCCATTTCCAGGCGTTTTCGGACTGGTTGAGGGAGGCGACACTGACACCGGCATTCCAGTCGGTTCCGGTGCTGTCGGTGCTTCTCAATCAGGCATTTCCGTTCTGGCTGATGCTGTTTGCGGCAGGATTTGCAGTCTGGAAGCACCGGGCGTATGAGATCATTCCGCTGATGCTTCTGCTGGGCTGCTGGGGAACACTTCTGCTGGGACCGGTGGTTTCCCTGCGGTATGCATTGCCGTTGATTTACTGTGTGCCGCGGATGCTGGAAATGATAGTGGGTTTGACGGGAAAATAGTAAACGGCATAGTTTCTGCTTTCCTACATATATTAGATAATAACAATGAAATAGGCGGTAGGCGCTTGTTTGGCAGACAGAAAAAAGCGATCGTTTCGGCACTTCATCTGCCGGAGGACGTCGTTCTCGGAGAGATGCTTCTGTATTTTACCGGCAGTCGGGCGGCTGTGGTAGAAAATTACAGGAGCATTCTCTTTTTTTCCGACGAAATGCTGCGGCTGACGGGAAAGAACATCCGGCTTACTATCAAGGGGAAAGGGCTTTCGATTGAGTATTATGACCGCGACAATCTGCGGGTCACGGGGCAGATTGTGTCTGTCGAATTTGGGGTGCTGTGAGGAATGAGTATGGCGAAGGTAAGACACCTTCTACATGGGATAGTGCGGCTTAACATGCGCGGCACCTCCCCGGAGAGATTCCTGAATCTCTGTACGCTGGCAGGTTTAAATGTCTGGCAGGTAAAAAAAGAGCAGGAAAATCTGCTGTTTTATATGGAAATCCGCGATTTTAAGCGGTGTGCGCCACTGGCAAGAAAAGCGGGAGTCCGTCTGCATATCGTTGAAAAGCGTGGGCTGCCGGTGTTTCTCTGGCGGAACCGGAAACGGAAAGGGTGGGCGATCAGCTTCGTTCTTTTTTTTCTGTTATTATTGTTTCTGGCACAATTTGTCTGGGAGATCGACTGGAGCGGAAACCGGCGTTATACCGAAAGTGAGCTGAATCATTACCTCCAGACACTGCAGATTGAAGAGGGAATTCCCAAGAAGCGGATTTCCTGTGCGAGGCTGGAGGAAGAACTGCGGGAGTCATTTGAAGATATCACCTGGGTGTCGGTGCGCCTGCATGGGACGCGCCTTTTCATCCGCCTGCGGGAGAGCGAGGTTCCGGTCCGTCAGGAAGTGGAGTCCGGCGAGACGTGCGATCTGACGGCGGTATCAGACGCGCGGATCACGTCGGTAGTCGTCCGGAGCGGAATTCCGCTTGTGCAGGCGGGAGATACGGTGGAAAAGGGGCAGCTTCTGGTGTCGGGAACGGTGCCGATCACAGATGATGGAGGCGAAGAAATTTCCTCTTACCGGGTGCGGGCGGATGCAGATATATATGGGATCCGGGAGCGGGTCGGGAGAAAGGAGCTTCCGCTCTGGAGGGAAATGCGGACGGAAACGGGAAAGAAACGATACGGAATTGCTTTGGAAGCAGGAACACACACATTTTACTGGAAAATTCCAGAATTTTATGATATGATAGAACATACATTCGATATGGCGGAGCGGTGGGGCTTTTTCAGACGAAGCAGGCGGATGAAACCTGCCTGGACGATCCGGACGGAGTACCGGAAATTGCGGCTCCCGCTTGATTTTTATCTGCCGCTTTCTGTCGGGTGGAGTGAGTACCGGGAGACGTCTGTCTGCGAAAAAAGGTATACAGAACCAGAGCTTGCGGCGCTGTCAGCGGCATTTCAAAAGGAGACGGAAGAAAAATTGATCGAAAAAGGTGTACATATTATGGCAAGTGATGGTAGAATACTAATAAATGGCGGAGTCTGCCATTTTGAGGTACGGCTTCAGACGGAGGAGCCGATTCAAGTTGTGACACAAGGAGAACAGCAAAGGAATGAGCATAATAGAGACAATGATTGATATTCCGATGGAACATGAGCGGAATGTATGCGGACAGTTTGACGCGTATCTGAAAAAGATTGAGCGGACGCTGCACGTGACGATGATCACACGCGACGGCGCGCTGAAAATCATCGGTCCGGAGCAGACGATCCGGCAGGCGAAGAGTGTGTTCAACAATCTGTTAGAGCTTTCCAGGCGCGGCAATACCATTACCGAGCAGAATGTTGATTACGCCCTGTCGCTGTCCTTCACGGAGAAGGACGATCAGATTCTCGAGATCGATAAGGATATCATCTGCCGGACGATCACGGGTAAGCCGGTCAAACCGAAGACGATGGGACAGAAACAGTACGTGGACCTGATCCGCAAGAAGATGATTGTATTTGGCATCGGTCCGGCGGGTACCGGAAAAACGTATCTGGCGATGTCGATGGCGATACAGGCATTTAAGAGTGGCGAGGTAAGCCGGATCATCCTGACGCGTCCGGCGATCGAGGCGGGGGAAAAACTGGGTTTTCTGCCGGGCGATCTGCAGAGCAAGATCGATCCGTACCTGCGTCCGCTTTACGATGCGCTGTATCAGATTATGGGGGCAGAAAGTTACCTGCACAATTCTGAGAAGGGCTTGATTGAGGTGGCGCCGCTTGCGTACATGCGTGGTCGTACCCTGGATAATGCGTTCATCATTCTCGATGAGGCGCAGAATACGACCCCGGCACAGATGAAGATGTTCCTGACACGTATCGGCTTTGGTTCTAAGGTAATCGTGACGGGCGACCAGTCGCAAAAGGATCTGCCTGCCGGAGCTACGTCCGGACTGGATACGGCGATTCATGTACTCAAGAAAATTGACGATATTGGTTTCTGCTATCTGACCAGCAGCGACGTAGTCCGCCATCCGCTGGTACAGAAGATCGTAGAGGCATACGATGCGTATGAGAAAAAAGATGCGGATGCGTCCCGCGGTTTCCGGAGAAATAGTTCCGGGACGCGTGACCGGAAAGATGGAGGAAGAAAGAACAGATGACAATCCAGATCGAATATGAAGCAGAGCGGGAGTGGGAGATAGATTACCGTCCGATCATCGAGGAGATCGTGGTTGCGGCGCTCGATTATGAAAAATGCCCGTATGAGGCGGAGGTCAATGTAGTCCTGACAAATGATGAGGAGATTCATCGTATTAATAAGGAATTCCGAGGAATCGACCGGGCAACCGACGTCCTCTCTTTTCCGATGGGGGATTACGATGTGCCGTCCGATTTTGAACGGTTGGAAGAGCAGTCAGAGGACTATTTTAACCCGGAGACGGGCGAACTTCTTCTGGGCGATATCGTGATCTCGATCGATAAGGTAGACGAGCAGGCGGAGAAATACGGTCATTCTAAGGAGCGCGAGCTGGCGTTCCTGGTGGCACACAGTATGCTGCACCTGTGCGGTTACGATCATATGGAAGATGACGAACGCCTTGTGATGGAGAAAAAACAGGAGGAAATCCTGGCTGGCAAAGGGTATACGCGCTAAAAGCAGGGAAAAGAACCGGAGGGAAAGGGGAGAGCCCATTCGGGAAATGAGGCATATGGGGATGTGATGGGGGAAGTACGGAATGAAAAAAAGCAGTTGGAAAATAAGGGCACTGGCACTGACTCTGATGGCAGTCTGCTGGCTGTCAGGCTGTTCGGCTCACAAAGAAATATCGGTAACGGCAGCAGAGACACAGGAGGAGACACGTGAGCTGTCCTTAAATACAGAGACGGAGGCCGAAACGCAGCCGGAAGCAGAGCCGGAGGGACGTTACGAAAAAGACGGGAAGATACAGAGTTATCTGACCGGGGAATGGACGGATGTCGCAAAGGCGAACCGCCGTCCGCTCGCAATCATGATGAGCAATGACAAGGCGGCGCTTCCGCAGTATGGCATCAACCATGCCGGAGTGGTCTATGAGGCACCGGTGGAAGGCAGCATGAACCGCTATATGGCACTGATAGAGGACTATGACGATCTGGACCGGATCGGTTCCGTCCGGAGCTGCCGCCCATACTATACTTTTTTTGCAAGGGAATTTGAGGCGGTCTATGCACATTATGGGCAGAATACGTTTGCACTTCCGTATCTGGAGCAGATGGAACATTTAGATGGAATCAAAGGCAATGGGGCATCTGCGTATTTCCGGACCAAGGATCGGAAGACCCCGCACAATGCCTATGCATCGGGACCAAAGCTGCGCCAGGCGATCGAGGCGAGCGGTTATGCGGATGCATATCTGGAGAGCTATGAGGGGCATTATACTTTTGCGCCGGAGAGTGCGCCGGTGTGCTTTGAGGATGGTATCGCAGCGGCCAAAGTAGTGCCAGGTTATCAGTTAAGCAATCCCTGGTTTGAGTATCACCCGGAGGACGGGCTGTACTACCGGTATCAGTATGGCGGTCCGCATATGGGAGATGAAGGACAGATAGCGGTTAAAAATATTATTTTCCAATACTGCTTGTGGAAATATTATAAACCAACGGAATATCTGGATATCGATGTCCATACACCGGCGACGGGGTATTATTTTACAAATGGACACGGCATTCTGATTCGTTGGGAAAAAGACGGCGCTTACGGCGTCACAAAGTATTACGATATGGACGGTCAGGAAATCAAGCTGAATCCGGGCAAGACCTGGGTCTGCATCCTTCCGAATGACCGTATGGATAAGGCGGAATTCTATGGAGAACAGACGGAGTAGAAGAAAACCCGGAATGCGGGAAGAGACAGAAAGAGAGATAATCAGCCGGCAGCGCACGGCAGGACGTAGAGAAGAAGCAGCTGGAGTCAGCCGGGAAAGTGCGGGCAGAAGCCGTAACCGGTCAGGAAGCAGCCGGAAGCCGGAAGCGGTTCCGGTGAGAAAAGAAAATTTTGTTATTCAGGGTACGATCCTGGCAGTTGCCGGTATCATTGTGCGTCTGATCGGTATTCTGTACCGCGTCCCGATGACGAATATCATCGGCGATGAGGGCATGGGATATTATTCGACGGCATTCAACGTATATAATATCATGCTGATCCTTTCATCGTACAGTCTGCCTCTGGCGGTGTCGAAGATGGTAGCGGCCCGCCTTGCGAAAGGGCAGTACCGCAATATGAACCGTGTTCTGCGGGCGGCGCTTGTCTATGCGACGGTCGTAGGTGGTCTGGCATGCTTTATTACCTGGAATTTTGCAAGCTTTTTTGCAACGACCTTGTTTAACACGCCGTTCTGCGTGTATGCACTCCGCACACTTGCGCCAACGATCTGGATCATGGCGTATCTGGGCGTGCTGCGCGGTTATTTCCAGGGACATGGAACGATGATTCCGACGGCGATCTCCCAGATCCTGGAGCAGGTGGTCAACGCGATTATCAGTGTGGTGGCCGCCAGCGTCCTTTTCAAGGTGGGACTGGATACAGCGAAAGTATATGGAAAAGATGGATATGCACAGGCATTTGGCGCGGCAGGCGGTACGATCGGCACAGGAAGCGGCGCGTTTGCAGCCCTGCTATTTGTGCTGGTATTGTTTTTACTCTACCGTCCGACGGCAAAACGGCGGATTGCCAAGGATCGGAGCGGTAGTGTGGATTCCTACCGTCAGATTTCGAGAATCTTCTTCTTTACCGTTATTCCGGTTATCGTAAGCTCGGGTGTTTACAATATTAACTCGGTTATTGACAACGGTATCATGGCGCACGGCATGGAGTCGCTGGGACGCGGTAAAGAGTTTTTAGCCCTCTGGGGTATCTACAACAACAAATATATGCTGCTGGTACACGTCCCGCTTGCGATGGCGAATTCACTATCCTCGTCGCTGATTCCTTCGCTGTCCGGTGCAATAGCGCGTAAGGACCGAAAGGCGGCGATTGAGAAGACAGCCCTTGCGATCCGGTTTGCTATGCTGATTGCGATTCCGTCGGCGGTGGGGCTGACGGTACTTTCAGCACCGGTCAATAACCTGTTATTCCGGGGCGGCAACAATGCGGAAGCGATCCGTATGATGATGATTGGCGCTTCAGCCGTTATCTTCCTGTCGCTTTCGACGGTTACCAATGCAATCTTACAGGGACTGAACCGGATGAATGTTCCGGTGCGGAACGCCCTGATTTCGTTGGCATTACACGTGATTGCGCTGTATATTATGCTGATGATCTTCAATATGGGTATCTACAGTATGGTATTTGCAAGTATTTTATTTGCGCTCTTTATGTGCATTTTAAATGCGATCGCGATCCGCAACACACTTGGTTACCGCCAGGAGATGGTCAAGACCTTCCTGCTGCCGGCGATCAGCGCAGCATTTATGGGCGCGGCGGCATATGGCGTGTACCGTGGGGTTACGCTGGTGATCCACAGCAATGTGCTGGGAACGCTGCTGGCGGTGCTTGTGGCGGTCGCGGTATATGGCGTGCTTCTTATCAAGCTGCACTGTATCGAGGAAGATGAGATGTATTCGATGCCGATGGGACGGAAACTCACACGCATCTGCCGGAAGCTGCATCTGATGTAGGGTTAGAAATTTAGCTATGATTAAAATTTAGAAAAAAGTGAATAATAAGGATACACAACAGGAGGTATCCTTATTATGAGAAAATATCAGGGAATACTGTTTGCGGCGCTTTTTTGTTTTGCAATGCTTCTGCTTCTGGCGGCAGGGCTCTGGTGGTACCGTCCACGGCGGGCGGAACCGGTACCGGGGCGCGTGTATGAGTCAGAGCGGATGCCGGAGAATAATGCGGTTCTGAATCCGGAACCGGAAGTGGCGGAGAAACAATCCGGCTATTGTCTGACGGCGGAGGATGGGATGCTGCTTATCTTTGATGGAACAAGCGGCGAAGTCTGTTTCCAAACCCATATGCCGCTCTCAGAATTTTCCGTGGAAGAACAGGAAAAACTGCTGGAAGGAGTCTGGTTCGACACAATGACGGATGTGTTTCACTATCTGGAGTCTTTCAGCAGTTAGATGTGATTATAATACAGTCAAAAAACAAAGAAGAAAGTCCGCGTATGAACGGTACGAAGCAAACGGTCAGGAAGGGAAATAGGGATGAGTCAGAATAAAGTAATCATAGTGGGAGCGGGAGCAGCCGGAATGACGGCTGCCATTTTTGCTGCCAGGGAGGGCGCTCAGGTGGTTCTGCTGGAACATAAAGACCGGGTCGGCAAGAAGATCCTGTCTACCGGCAATGGACGCTGTAACCTTTCAAACCGTTTGCAGGAGCCGTTCTGCTACCGCAGTGGTCAGCCGGATTTTCCATGGAAGGCGCTTGGGGCGTTTACGCTTCCGATGACACTGGAATATTTTGAGGATCTCGGCGTTTTGACGCGGGAGCGGGGCGGATATCTGTACCCATATTCCGGGCAGGCAAGCGCTGTTTTAGATGCACTCCGTCTGGGACTTGCGCGGGAGTCGGTTCAGGTGGTGACGGAATGTGAAGTTTTCTCGATCACGCCGCGCGAAGATGCGAAACACCGGTTTGAAGTGAAGACGTCCCAGGGGAGCTTTTCGGGCGAGACGCTGATTCTGGCGTGCGGCAGCAAGGCGGCACCGGGTACAGGTTCGGATGGAAGCGGATATAAGCTGGCGAAACGGCTGGGACACCATATCATCAAGCCGCTTCCGGCACTGGTTCAGCTTCGTTGCCCGGAAAAGTTCTTTAAACAGCTCGCTGGAGTACGCGCGGATGCCTCTGTGATACTCTACAGCGATGGCAGAAAGCTGGCGGAGGACAAGGGCGAGGTGCAGCTTACGGATTATGGTATTTCGGGGATTCCGGTTTTCCAGGTCAGCCGCTTTGCGGCGCGCGCGCTCAATGAGGGACGGGATGTACGGGCGGTACTCAATTTTTATCCGGAATGTCCGGAAACGGAGACACGCCGGATATTAAAAGAGCGGAGTGAGCGCCTGAAAGAACGGCAGGTGGAGGACTTTTTTTCCGGCTGGATACATAAAAAACTGGCAGCTCTGTTTTTAAAACAGGCAGGAATCCGGCCAGATCGGACGGTTGGCAGCCTGACAGAGGCACAGATTCAGACGCTGGGGGATCTGCTCTGCCGGTTTGAGGTCAGCGTGAACGGTACAAATTCCTTTGAACAGGCACAGATCTGCTGCGGCGGCGTCGATGTGCGGGAGGTTGACGCACAGACGATGGAATCGAAGAAGGTAAAAGGGTTATATTTTGCCGGGGAGATTCTGGATGTCGATGGCATCTGCGGCGGTTATAATCTCCAGTGGGCGTGGAGCAGCGGCGCAGCAGCTGGAAAATGTGCTGGAAGGGAGTCAGATAAATGATACGAGTAAATCAGGTAAAACTGCCGGTCAGCCACAGTGAGGCGGATCTTCGCAAGAAAACTGCCAAAATGATGGGAGTATCGGCAGATCAGATACAGTCGGTGGAGCTGGTGCGCCAGTCTCTGGATGCGCGCAAAAAGCCAGATCTGTACTATTTATATGCATTAGATGTTGCAGTGGCAGGGAAAGAGGCGGCGATTGTCAAACGTGCGCGCAGTGTAAATGTGCAGATTCGAAAGGAAGAGGCGTACCGCCTGCCCGATCCGGGAATAGAGCCGCTTCGGGAACGACCGGTAATCGTGGGCTTTGGTCCGGCAGGTATGTTTTGTGGTCTGATGTTGGCGCGTGCCGGATATCGTCCGCTTATTCTGGAACGGGGGCTGGATGCGGACAGCCGTGCAAAGGCAGTTGCACGTTATTGGACAGATGGAACGCTGGATACGGAGTGCAATGTGCAGTTCGGCGAGGGCGGTGCCGGTACGTTTTCAGATGGAAAGCTGAATACGCTGGTCAAGGATCCGTCTGGGCGGAATAAGGAAGTGCTGAAAATCTTGGCGCAGGCGGGCGCGGATCCGACGATTACCTATGTGAACAAGCCGCACGTTGGAACGGATGTTCTGCGGACGGTGGTAAAGAATATTCGAAGTGAGATAGAGAGTCTGGGCGGTGAGGTACGGTTTGGCTGCCGTCTGGAGGACTTTGAGACACAGAATGGTCATTTGTGTTCCATCCGCGTCAGTGCCCGTAAAGGCACGTCGGAGGCAGTACGGACGGTGGAGGAGATTCCGGCATCGGCACTGGTGCTGGCGATCGGGCATAGCGCCCGCGATACGTTTGCGATGCTGGCAGAGAAACCGCTCGACATGCAGGCAAAGGCATTTGCGGTGGGACTGCGGATCCAGCACCCACAGACGCAGATCAACTTAAGCCAGTACGGACGGGAAGAAGCCGGGAATCTGGGGGCTGCCAGCTATAAGCTGACGGCACAGACCTCCGGAGGCAGGGGCGTGTATTCTTTCTGTATGTGTCCGGGCGGCTTTGTTGTGGATGCATCCTCAGAGCCGGGACGGCTGGCAATCAACGGCATGAGCAACCATGATCGTGCCGGTGCAAACGCAAACAGCGCCCTGATTGTGACCGTTACACCGGAGGATTTTCCACAGCCGGGCACACTTGGCGGCGTGACGTTCCAGCGTCAACTGGAGGAAGCGGCATACCGCTGCGGCGGCGGAAAAATCCCGGTACAGCTTTATGGAGATTTCCGGGAAAACCGGATTTCAACGGGATTTGGAGCAGTGACACCACAGTTTGAAGGGCAGTTTGCATTTGGAAATCTGCGGGAGGTGCTGCCGGAAGCGCTTTCGGCAGCGATGTTAGAGGGAATGGAACATTTTGGACATGTGATTCATGGCTTTGACCGTGAGGATGCGGTTTTTGCCGGAGTAGAGAGCCGGACCTCCTCGCCGCTGCGGATTCCGCGTGACCACGCGACGATGGAGAGCAGCACGATCGCGGGCATCTACCCATGCGGCGAAGGCGCTGGATATGCGGGCGGCATTACCTCGGCGGCGATGGATGGGATGAAGACGGCAGAGGCAATTATCGCGAAGTATGCTATCCCCCAAATTAAATTGTGAGAGAGAATGGTTCAGCGGCTTTAGGCTTTATAGTAAGGATGTCTGCCTGTAGCTGCGAAGAAACAAGCATTATAAGAGGAGAAATGATAGATGAAACAGGAAAGAATTGACCGTATTAATACGTTATATCATAAGAGCCAGGCAGTTGGATTGACCGAAGAAGAGAAAAAAGAGCAGGCAGCGCTTCGGAAGGAGTACATTGAGTCAATCCGTGGAAATATGCGAGGACAGTTAAATTCGATACTGATTAAAGAGAAAGACGGTTCTATCACGGATCTGGGTAAGAAATACGGCGGCGTTACGGATACGAAGAATTAATTGAAGGGTAGAAGAGATGGTTATTCATTCATCTGGATCGCAGATATCAAAACAGGAGATTCGCGCATATGTCCTTCAAAAACGCCGGACTCTGCTGCCAGAAGAACAACAACGATGGGATGAGGCGTTGTTAGAACGTCTCCACCCCCTCTTTCCATCAGCCGGGACGGCAGTGTATGCCTATACGAGTGTGCGCGGTGAGGCAAGTACGGAATATTTGATTGACGAGCTGTTAAAGCGCGGCTGCCGGGTAGCGCTGCCGCGGGTGTTTGGGCGTGAGATGCGTTTTTTCTATGTCACAGATCGGAGCCAGCTTGTGGCGGGGGCATATGGCATCCCGGAACCGGCGGACGGATGTCAGGAGGCAGATGCGCCGAAAGCGCTGGTGATCACGCCTGGCGTGGGGTTTTCCAAGGACGGAAACCGCATCGGTTATGGGGCGGGGTATTATGACCGCTTTTTTGCGGCAGAACCGGACCATATGGCGGTGGGGATCTGCTATGGATTCCAGTTGTTTCCGGCATTTGAAACCGAAAAGCACGATAAAAAAATGGCATATATTGTGACACCGGAGCAGACAATTAAAGTTTTGTAATGTCTGGCGCACTCGCGCGAAGCAGAAACATATCAAAGGCATACAGGAACAGAGCAGCCGTGTGGTAAACTCTGTTTTTGCTTCCAGATACATGAACCGGAATATTTTGTAAGAAACTGGAAAGGATTCTGGCAGGAATGGGACTTGCGAAAATGAGCGCCATATAGTAATATTATCTAATGTATGAAATATTAGGATTATTAGGATAATGAAAGAATAGTAAGGAGCAATACAATTTATGGATTTACATACAAACGATTCGTCCGAATCCGCAGCAGGCGTGTTTGTGTCTGACAAATGTCAGATTCCGGTGGGCGGTATACCGCAGCAGGAACCGGATCGCCAGCAGTATTATATGGCACTCTGCCGTCAGAAAGTACAGGAGATTTCGGACAAACTGGGGCGTCCGCTGACCTGCTTTATCTCGACGTTCGGGTGTCAGATGAATGCGCACGATTCAGAAAAGCTTCTCGGTATTCTGCTGGAAGCAGGATTTGTGGAAGGAACCAGTGAGGAATCGGATTTCGTCCTCTACAATACATGTACAGTCCGTGAAAATGCGAACCTGCGCGTGTATGGACGTTTAGGGTATCTTCACAGTCTCAAGAAAAAGAATCCGCACATGATGATCGCACTCTGCGGCTGCATGATGCAGGAGCCGGAGGTTGTAGAGAAATTAAAGAAGAGCTACCGCTTTGTGGACTTGATTTTCGGCACACACAATGTATATAAACTGGCAGAGCTGCTGGAACAGCGCTTTGAGACGGGGAAGATGGTCATCGATATCTGGAAAGGAACTGATAAGATCGTTGAGGATCTGCCGTCGGAGCGCAAATATACATTTAAGTCTGGCGTTAATATCATGTTTGGCTGCAACAATTTCTGCAGCTATTGCATCGTCCCGTATGTGCGCGGACGCGAGCGCAGCCGTGCGCCGGAGGACATCATCCGTGAGATTGAAGAGCTGGTTAAGAACGGCGTCGTGGAGATCATGCTGTTAGGGCAGAATGTCAATTCCTACGGAAAGAACCTGGAATCTCCAATTACCTTTGCAGAACTTCTGCGCCGGGTAGAGCGGATTGAGGGGCTTAAACGGATCCGTTTCATGACCTCCCATCCGAAGGATCTGTCGGATGAGCTGATCGAAGTGATGGCATCTTCCAAGAAGATCTGCCGCCATCTGCATCTGCCGCTTCAGTCGGGCAGCAGCGAGATCCTAAAGAAGATGAACCGCCATTACACGAAGGAGCAGTATCTGGAACTGACAGAGCGCATCCGCAAGGCGGTACCGGATATTTCCCTGACGACGGATATCATCGTTGGATTTCCGGGAGAGACGGAGGAAGATTTCGAGGAGACACTGGAGGTTGTGCGGAAAGTCCGCTACGACAGTGCATTTACCTTTATTTATTCGAAGCGCACCGGAACTCCGGCGGCAGCGATGGAAAATCAGGTTCCAGAAGAAGTTGTCAAAGAACGTTTCGACCGTCTGCTCGCAGAGGTACAGGCGATTTCCGCACAGGTCTGTGGACGAGATGTCCATACGGTGCAGGAGGTTCTGGTGGAGGAACCGGACAGTCACGTGGAGGGACTGGTAACCGGACGTATGTCCAATAACACAATCGTTCATTTCCCAGGTGGAAAAGAGCTGATTGGTAAAATTGTTAAAGTATATCTGAAGGAATCCAAGGGATTTTACTATATGGGATCCCTGGTAGATTAAGGAGGATAAATTTATGAAAAAGCATTATAAAGGATTGACGGTTCTGCTGTCAGCCTTCATGCTGGCAGGAAGTGCTTCCGTCGCATATGCAGGACCGGCAGATGACATTGCAAACGGTACAGTCGGTATGCCAAACACCGGTTCGTCAACATCGGCAGAGCAGTTCAACCAGGGAACCGGGCAGCAGGATGAGAACACGGCACTTCATGTCGGCGTCAATTATCTGTATAATGCGGAAGGCGATATTTCTGCATTTGCGATGGATTTGAAAAACTTTGAGGGGATCGGCGGCGTGTCCTACCGTGCATATACCAACACAGGCGGTTATCTGTGGTGGTACCATGACGGCATCCAGACCGGTGTGGTTGGTTCTGGAAGCTGGGTAGAGGCGATCCAGATTCAGCTTTCCGGTCAGGCTGAGAAGATGTACGATGTTTACTATAGCGTTACATCCAGTGGTCAGGGCAAGATGGGATATGCGAAGAACGGCGAAGTGGCTGGTACCGTGGATATCGGCGAGAAGATCCTTTCGATTGAAGTCGTATTAGTTCCGAAGGGAAGCGCAGGTCCGCAGAGTGCAGCACCGCGCTACAAATCAGCTGCTTCCAGCAGACTGAGCGTAGCAGAAAATGCAACGGTTATGTTCAATGAGGACGGAAGCGTATATAACGGCTGGCTTTCCGATGACTTTGTACGTTATTATTTTGAAAATGGCTACGCAAAGACCGGCTGGCAGTATATCGATGGTTACAAGTTCTACTTTGACTCCTGCGGTCGTCTGGTTCAGGACGTAGACAGCCTGATTGGCAAGCAGTCCGATTATCTCCTGAAGGTAAATAAGACACTGAACTGCCTGACGGTTTATGCAAAAGACGGCAATAACGGATATATTATTCCGGTGAAAGCAATGCTGACCTCCGTCGGTGATGATACACCGATTGGAACTTTCAAGACACCGGAGAAATATCGCTGGAGACTGATGGTAAATGATACTTACACCCAGTATGCAACCCGTATCACACAGGGATTTTTGTTCCATTCGATTACATACGCAACCCCGAATGAGAATAACCTTCTGACCGTTGGCTATAATGGTCTGGGTGTTTCCCGTTCTTTAGGCTGTGTACGCCTGAACTGTAGAAACTCCAAGTGGGTATATGATAACTGCCATCTGGGAACGACTGTACAGGTATACGAGGATGCCAATGTAGCATCTCCATTTGATAAGCCGGAGCTGGTACCGATCTCCGATCAGCAGACCTGGGATCCGACGGATCCGAAATTCAACTAAAATAAAACGACAGCGGTCTGTCTGGTCTGGCATTCAGATGAGTGAAGTGCCGGAAAACGGGCAGATCGCGATGAAGAGAGGTAAATTGTGGCACTTTCACCAATGATGACTCATTATCTGGAGACGAAAAAACAGTATCCGGACTGTATTCTGTTTTATCGTCTTGGCGATTTCTATGAGATGTTTTTTGAGGATGCCCAGACTGTTTCGAAAGAACTGGAACTTACCCTGACTGGAAAAGACTGCGGACTGGAGGAGCGCGCGCCTATGTGCGGCGTTCCTTATCATGCCGTAGAGGGTTATTTGAGCCGTCTCGTCCAGAAGGGCTATAAGGTCGCCATCGCAGAGCAGATGGAGGATCCGAAACAGGCAAAGGGACTTGTGAAGCGGGAGGTAATCCGGGTGGTGACGCCGGGAACCCTGACAAATTCACAGGTTCTGGAAGAATCAAAAAACAATTACCTGATGGGAATTGTATACATAGACGGTGTATTCGGCGTTTCGACGGTTGATGTCAGCACGGGCGACTATCTTGTGACGGAGGTTCGCAACGAGCGCAGTCTGTTAGATGAAATTTATAAATTTTCGCCGTCGGAGCTTATCTGCAACGAGGCTTTTTACATGTCAGGAATCGATTTAGAGGACTTGAAAGTACGGTTAAATGCCGTGATCTCAGCACTTGAAAATCGGTTCTTTTCTGATGATTCCTGCCGGAGAATCCTGCGGGAACATTTTCATGTAGAGCACCTGGAAGCGTTGGGACTGGCGGACTATGAGACGGGCGCGATCGCGGCGGGTGCTGTCCTGCAGTATCTGTATGAGACGCAGAAAAATACACTGGAACACCTGACGCGCCTGACTGTCTATACGACCGGACAGTTTATGATGCTGGATACGTCCACGCGCCGGAACCTGGAGCTTACTGAGACGCTCCGGGAAAAGCAGAAGCGGGGCACACTTCTCTGGGTGCTTGATAAGACGAAAACGGCGATGGGCGCCCGTATGCTGCGGACACTTGTGGAGCAGCCGCTCATCAGCCGGGAGGAGATCCTGCGCCGCCAGAATGCGATCGAAGAGCTGAACATGAACTATATCAGCCGCGAGGAGCTGTGCGAATATCTGAATCCGATCTACGATCTCGAACGTCTGATCGGACGCATCAGTTACCGGACGGCAAATCCGCGCGATCTCATCGCGTTTGGCAATTCACTGGCGATGCTTCCGTATATCAAACAGATTTTGAAGGAGTTTTCAGGCGAGCTGCTTAAAAACCTGGAAGCCGCTCTGGATCCGCTGGCAGATTTGAAGGAACTGATTGACAAGGCGATCGTGGAAGAGCCGCCGATCACGGTGCGCGAGGGCGGCATCATCAAGGAAGGCTACCATGAGGAGGCAGACCGTCTGCGTCATGCAAAGACAGAAGGAAAAGACTGGCTGGCACAGTTAGAGCAGAGCGAGCGCGAAAAGACAGGCATCAAAAACCTGAAAGTCAAGTTCAATAAGGTATTTGGCTACTATTTTGAGGTGACTAATTCCTTTAAGGATCTGGTGCCGGATTATTTCATCCGTAAACAGACCCTGACAAACGCAGAGCGCTATACGACCGACCGGTTGAAAGAGCTGGAAGATATCATTCTCGGCGCCGAGGACAAGCTGGTTTCTCTGGAATATGATCTGTTCTGCCAGGTGCGCGACCAGATCGCGGGCGAGGTAAACCGGATTCAGAGTACCGCCCGTGCGATCGCGATGACGGATGTGCTGGCGTCTCTGTCGGTGGTGGCGACGCGTTACAATTACGTGAAACCTCATATCAACGAAAAGGGCATCATCCGCATCAAAAACGGACGTCATCCGGTCGTAGAGCGCATGATGGGCGGCGAGATGTTTGTCGCCAATGACACATATTTAGACAACGGAAAGAACCGGATTTCGATCATTACCGGTCCGAACATGGCTGGTAAGTCGACTTATATGCGTCAGACGGCGCTGATCACGCTGATGGCGCAGATCGGAAGCTTCGTCCCGGCGGATGAGGCGGATATCGGTCTCTGCGACCGTATTTTTACCCGTGTGGGCGCTTCGGATGATCTGGCATCCGGTCAGAGTACCTTCATGGTGGAGATGACCGAGGTTGCGAATATCCTGCGGAATGCGACGAAAAACAGCCTTCTGATTCTCGATGAGATCGGGCGCGGTACGAGTACCTTCGACGGTCTTTCGATCGCCTGGGCGGTTGTGGAGTATATTAGTAATACGAAGATTCTGGGTGCTAAGACGCTGTTTGCGACACATTACCATGAACTGACAGAGCTGGAAGGAACCTTAAGCGGCGTCAACAACTACTGTATTGCGGTCAAGGAACAGGGCGACGATATCGTCTTCCTGCGTAAAATCGTGAAGGGTGGCGCCGATAAGAGCTACGGCATCCAGGTGGCGAAGCTTGCAGGCGTTCCGGCTCCGGTCATCGATCGGGCAAAAGAACTGGTGGAAGAGTTGAGCGATGCCGACATTACAGCGCGTGCGAAGGAGATTGCAGAAAATGGTCCGGGAACCCAGACGCGCAAAAAGGTGGCAAAACCGGACGAGGTAGATCTGCAGCAGATGTCGATCTTTGACACGGTCAATGAGGACGATATCATCAAGGAGATCATGGAACTGGAAGTAAACCGGATGTCTCCGCTGGATGCGCTCAATACATTAGATAAGCTGCAGGCGAAGCTGAAAAACCGGTGGATGCACCAGTAAAAAAGAGTTTAGGAAGGATGTGGAGGAGATAGATGGCTGCGATTCAGGTCTTGGATTCCAATACAATCAATCAGATTGCAGCCGGCGAGGTCATTGAACGTCCGGCGTCGGTTGTCAAGGAGCTTTTGGAAAATGCGATCGATTCGAAGGCGACGGCGATCACGGTGGAGATTCAGGGCGGCGGTCTGCAGACGATCCGGGTGACGGATAACGGAAGCGGCATCGTGCGCGAGGAGATCCCACTGGCATTTAAGCGCCATGCGACCAGCAAGATCCGGACGGCGTCGGATTTGTTTCAGGTGGCATCGTTAGGGTTCCGCGGCGAGGCGCTGGCGTCGATCGCGTCGGTGGCGAAGGTGGAACTGATCACGAAAACAAACGATTCGATCAGCGGTTCCCGTTACCGCATCGAGGGCGGCGAGGAACTGGGACTGGAGGAGGTCGGTGCGCCGGAAGGTACGACCTTTATCGCCAGAGATCTGTTCTACAATACACCGGTACGCCGGAAGTTTTTAAAGACGCCGGCGACAGAAGGGTCCCATGTGGCAGATTTAGTCGAAAAGATTGCCCTGTCGCATCCGGAAATCTCCATCCGTTTCATCAATAACAACCAGAGCCGTCTCCATACCTCTGGAAATCATAACTTAAAAGATATAATTTATGCGGTCTTTGGACGCGAGATCACGGCAAACCTGATTGAGGTGGATGCCGGAGCGGATCCGATCCGGGTAGGCGGCTTCATCGGTAAGCCGCTGATCGCGCGCGGCAACCGCACGTATGAAAATTATTTCATCAACGGACGCTATATCAAGAGCAGTATCATCGGAAAGGCGATCGAGGACGCATATAAACCGTTCATGATGCAGCACAAGTATCCATTTACGATGCTGCAATTTACGATCGATCCGTCGTATATTGACGTCAACGTCCATCCGGCGAAGATGGAGATCCGTTTCAGGGACGGCGAACAGATCTACCGGACGGTCTACCATACGATCGCGATGGCACTCGCTAACCGGGAACTGATTCCGGCGGTTTCGCTGGAGAATGAGAAGAATGCAGAGAAAGAGCTGAAGATTCCGGGGCTGGAAAAGGGAGTGCTGCCGGAGCTTCCAACCAGAAAGATGGAAAGCAGCCAGGGCAGCCGTCCGTCCTTAAAACCGGTCCGTATCCGTGAGGAACATCCGGAACCGTTTGAGACGAAACGTCTGGGGGCGTCGCAGGCAGAAATGATGTCGGTCTCGGAAGATATGCCGGGATATGGGGCTGAAAACGGCAGCGGATCAAATGTGGCTGTGTCAGGAACGGGGCGGTTCGATGAAGTGTTTGGAAGAACCGACACAACCGGCAGAGTTGAAAATGTTTCAATTAATACAGAGTCAGATCTGCCAGAGCCGGCCACGTCAGCGCCTTCCAGCGAATCCGTCTCAGCTTCAGCGGGGCAAACTGCATCTCCTGCATCTGTTTCAACGGGATCGACCCAGTCCGCCCCATCTGAAAAGCCCCGTCAGATGGATCTGTTTGAAGATAAACTCCTGACCAAACCGGCGCGTGCGAACCACCGCCTGATTGGACAGCTGTTTGACACATACTGGCTGGTGGAGTATCATGATAATCTGTACATCATTGATCAGCATGCGGCGCATGAGAAAATCCTCTATGAGCGGACGATGGCATCCCTTCAAAAGAGGGAGTACACCTCCCAGATGATCGATCCGCCGATCATTTTGAGTCTCAACAGCAGTGAGCAGCTCAAATTAGAGCAGTATATGGAACATTTTACCTCGATCGGATTTGAGATTGAGCCGTTTGGCGGCAAGGAGTACGCGGTGCGTGCCGTTCCGGCGAACCTCTTTTCCGTCGCAAAACGCGAGCTTCTGATGGAGATGATCGACGATCTGGCGGAGGGCAATGGAAGCGGAACCCCGGATCTCATCAATGAGCGTGTGGCGACGATGTCGTGTAAGGCGGCGGTCAAAGGCAATCACACATTATCATTTGCTGAAGCGGACAAGCTGATCGATGAGCTTCTGGAACTCAAAAATCCGTATGCGTGCCCACATGGACGCCCAACGATCATATCGATGAGCAAATATGAGTTGGAGAAGAAATTCAAACGGATTGTATAACCCATTAAAAGGAGAGAAAGTCTTATGGGAAATCTGGAACAAGCGGCTGAAAAAAAGCCTCTGATTGTCCTGACCGGACCGACGGCAGTCGGAAAAACGGCGCTGTCCATTCAGCTTGCCAGGCGGATCGGCGGCGAGATCATCAGCGCGGATTCGATGCAGGTGTACCGCCACATGGATATTGGTACGGCAAAGATACGCCTGGAGGAGATGGACGGTGTGCCGCACCATCTGATCGATATCTTAGAGCCGACTGAGGATTTCAATGTCGTGCGGTTTCAGGCGCTTGCCCGCGCGGCGGCGGAAGATATTTACAGCCGCGGAAAAATTCCGATCGTGGCAGGTGGAACCGGCTTTTATATTCAGGCACTGCTCAATGATATTGATTTCACCCAGATCGACGAAAATACGCAGTTTCGGGAGGAGATGGAACGCCTGGCAGCCGAACAGGGGGCGGAAGTCCTGCATGAGCGCCTGCGGGCGGTCGATCCAGAATCGGCGGAGGCGATCCACGCAAACAATGTAAAACGTGTGATCCGCGCGCTGGAATATTATGAGCAGACGGGCGAGAAGATTTCTGCCCACAATGAGGCGGAGCGGGCAAAGATTTCACCGTACCATTTCTTCTATTATGTATTAAATACCGATCGGACAGTTCTCTATGAGCGGATCGAGAAGCGGATCGATGAGATGATGGAAGAGGGACTGGTCGAGGAAGTGAGGCAGCTGCAGGCGATGGGCTGTCGCCGTGATTCAGTGGCGATGCAGGGACTTGGATATAAAGAAATTCTGGCATATTTAAATGGCGAAATGTCGTTGGAGACAGCGGTCAATATCCTGAAACGCGATACGCGCCATTTTGCGAAACGTCAGCTTACCTGGTTCCGGCGGGAACGCGACGTGCGTTTCTTATATTTGCCGGAATTTGATAATGACCGGGAACGCGTGCTGGAACATATTCTGCAGGAATTAGCGGCGGAAGCGGGTATTATGGAGTGTGATTCATAAGATGGATGGAACACTCTAAATTATAAGTTGTAAAAATCAAGAAAAGTTAAAGAAACAAAAAAAGAATTATAGAATAACCGTAACTGTTCAGTAGGTCTGCGCATTTACTGCGCTGACCGTACGAAAACATGGGTCAGCAGGCAAAAATCCCATTGCCGTAGGCGATTTTTAATGGATTTTTGCGCGTGACTGTGAAGGTACTGAACAGTTACGAATAACCGACAACAGGAAAGGAACCACCATGGAGTTAGAGAAAATGTATGGCGACCTCGGCATTTCGAAAGAAGTGCTTGAATATGGAGCCAGAATCGAAGCGGCTCTGGAAGACCGTTTCACAAAGATCGATGGCAATGCAGAGTACAATCAGTTAAAGGTAATCGCTGCGATGCAGAAAAACCGCGTCAGCGATATTCATTTTTCCGGTACAACCGGATATGGTTACAACGACCTCGGACGTGAGACGCTGGAACAGGTATATGCGGATGTATTTCACACTGAGGACGCGCTGGTGCGCCCGCAGATCGTGTGCGGAACGCACGCGCTCTACACGGCATTAGCCGGAAACCTGCGCCCGGGCGACGAACTGCTTTCGCCGGTGGGAAAACCGTATGATACTCTGGAGGAAGTGATCGGCATCCGCGAGTCCAACGGTTCCCTGCGGGAGTACGGCATTTCATACCGTCAGGTTGACCTGCTGCCGGACGGAACCTTCGATTACGACGGCATCCGCGCAGCGATCAACGAGAAGACAAAACTGGTAACCATCCAGCGTTCCAAGGGATACGCATCCCGTCCAACCCTCTCGGCAGAGCAGATCGGTGAACTGATTGCATTTGTTAAATCCATCAAACCGGAAGTGATCTGTATGGTAGACAACTGCTATGGCGAATTCGTTGAGCGGATCGAACCGAGCGATCTCGGTGCGGACATGGTAGTCGGTTCCCTGATTAAAAACCCGGGCGGCGGACTGGCGCCGATCGGCGGCTATATCGCCGGAACCAGACAGTGCATCGAAAATGCAGCGTACCGCCTTGGTTCTCCGGGACTCGGACGGGAGGTCGGCGCCAGTCTTGGCGTCAACCAGTCCTTCTTCCAGGGACTTTTCCTGGCACCGACCGTTGTATCCGGCGCATTAAAGGGAGCTATCTTTGCGGCAAACGTCTATGAGCGCTTGGGCTTTGATGTGGTTCCAAACAGCACGGAGCCGCGCTATGATATCATTCAGGCGATCACGTTTGGAAAACCGGAGGGTGTTATTGCGTTCTGCCAGGGCATTCAGGCGGCGGCGCCGGTTGACAGCTATGTATCGCCGGAACCGTGGGATATGCCGGGGTATGATTCCCAGGTTATTATGGCAGCAGGTGCCTTTATCCAGGGATCCTCGATAGAGCTTTCCGCGGATGGTCCGATCAAACCGCCGTACAGCGTCTTCTTCCAGGGCGGACTGACCTGGTACCATGCGAAGTTAGGCATTTTAATGTCCCTGCAGAAGCTTCTGGATGCAGGCATAGTAAAACCTGAGCAGCTCAAAATCGACTAGAAATGACGTTTTTTGAATGATTTTGTAATTAATTTTAAGAAAACTTTAAAAAAAAATCTGCCGGACTGTCTATACACATTCCGGCAGTTTGTGCTAAGATAATAAAGATTATAGAAAGGGACGGTATTCGGTATCATGAATCGAGCAAAAAATTTCTGGATTCTTCTGCTGCTCCTGATGACAGGGATTGTGTTAGGTGGATTTATCGGAAATATGGCATCCGGCGTCAGGGGACTGTCGTGGCTGAATTACGGACAATCCTTCGGTCTGATGGACCCGGTTGTTCTTGATTTAGGAATCCTGGTTATCACGTTTGGTCTGTCAATCCGGGTGACGATGGCGAGCATCATCGGCGTTGTCATTGCACTGATCGCATATCGTCTGATTTAATCAAAGAATCCCGCCTGGTGGGAATGGCTTTCTGTATGCAGAGGAGAGGCACGCAGGAGGACAATCAATGAAAAAAGAAACAGAGAAACCAGTAAAAAGTTCTGAACCGGCCGGTGGATGGCGTCTTACCATGAAAGATATCCCTGAAAAAGACCGCCCCTACGAAAAATGTGAGAGGGAGGGAGTTGGGGCACTGACGGACGCCGAGCTTTTAGCGATCCTTATCCGGACCGGAAACCGGCAGGAGTCGGCACTTTCTCTGGCAACCCGGATTCTGGCGCAGGCGCAGCCGCCGGGGATTTTAGGGCTTTTGCATCTGACTCTTCCAGAACTGATGGAGCAGAAAGGAATCGGCAGAGTCAAGGGAATCGAACTTTTGTGTGTGGGAGAACTGTCACAGCGGATCTGGCGCACCTTGACGCTTTCAGAAGCGCCTGCTTTTACGGCGCCGGAGGCGATCGCCGCTTTTTATATGGAGGAAATGCGTCACAAAGAGCAGGAAGAGATGCACCTGATGATCCTCAATACGAAGCAGAAGCTGATTCGGGATATCCTGCTGTTTCGGGGAACCTTCAATCACTCTCCGGCATCTCCGAGGGAGATATTTATCGAGGCGCTGCGCTATCATGCAGCCAGCATCGTTTTAGTACATAATCATCCGAGCGGGGATCCTACCCCCAGTGCGGAGGATCGGCGGACGACCGTCCGGATTCAGGAGGCGGGCGCTATGCTGGGAATCCGGCTTTTGGATCATGTGATTATCGGCGAACAAGCCTATTTTAGTTTCAAAGAACGGGGAATACTATCATTATGAAAAACAGCAAGTATATTCTGGCAGGTATGTCAGCCTTCTGTCTTGTGCTGATTACAGCAACGTCTATCAAATCAAGCTTTCTGATGCCGCTTCGGACGGGTGTCGGTTTTGTTCTGGTACCGCTGCAGTCAGGCGTCAACGCGATTGGCACAGGTCTCTACAATGCGCTTGAAAATTTTTCCTCCCTGCGGGAGGCGCAGGAGGAGAACAAAAATCTCCAGATGCGTCTGGATCAGATGGTGGAAGAGAACAACCGCTTGCAGTCGGAGCTTTACGAGTTAGACCGTCTCAGAGAGCTGTATCAGCTTGATCAGGAATATATGCAGTATAAAAAAATAGCCGCCCGTGTCATTGCAAAGGACTCTGGAAACTGGTTTCAGGTATTCCGGATCGACAAGGGAGCGGACGATGGCATCCAGGAAGATATGAACGTCATGGCAGGTGGCGGACTGGTCGGTATTGTAACCGATGTCGGGGCAAACTATGCAACTGTCCGCGCGATCATCGATGATGACAGCAACGTCAGCGGCATGTCCCTGCGGACCGGCGATACCTGTAATGTATCCGGCAACCTGACGCTTTACCAGGATGGACGGCTGGGACTTGACCATATCAAGAAAGAGGCAGATATCCAGGAGGGCGACAAGATCGTGACCTCCAACATCAGTGATATTTTCCTGCCGGGCATTCTCATCGGTTATGCCTCCGGGCTGACGACCGATGCCAACAACGTAACCAAATCCGGTACAATCATTCCGGTTGCAGATTTTGATAACCTGCAGGAGGTACTGGTAATCACCCAGCTGAAAAATGGGGATGGAGGCGACAATAATGCGGAAGCTGCTGATTAACCTTGTCATGCTGATTCTGGCATTCACGATCCAGATCTGCGTGTTCCCACAGATCGCCTTCTTATCTTCGGCTCCGAACCTGCTGCTGATTGTGGTGTTTGTGTGCAGCTTCATTGAGGGGCGCGAGCGGGGGATGTTCTACGGGCTGGTGGCAGGTCTTTTTATGGATCTGTTTTACAGTGGACCATTTGGCTTTTATACACTGTTTTTCATCAATCTGGGGTATGTCAGTGGAATCTGCAACAAGTATTATTATGAAGACTACATCACGCTGCCGCTGCTTTTGAGCCTGGCAAGTGATTTAATCTATAACCTGTACATCTATGTATTCCGGTTCCTGATACGGAATCGTCTGAATTTTGGGCATTATCTGGTCTCCATCATTATCCCGGAGATCATATTTACCACGGTTACGACGCTTGTCGTATACCGGTTTTTCCTTTTTATCAACCGGAAACTGAAAGAATGGGAACAAAGGAGAGATTCGAACATTGTTTGATGACCTGAAAGAATATCTGCGAGAATGGTTCAAAAAAGTGATTACCTCCCGGCTTTTTGTCCTGGCGGTTGTGTTCTGCCTGATGTCGTCCGCATTGGTGATGCGGTTGTTCAACCTGCAGATCATCAAGGGCGAAGAGTATCAGGATGCATATACAGCGATGACGGAAAAAGTCATAAAGACTGCCAGCACGCGGGGTAATATCTACGATCGGAACGGCAATGTGCTGGCGTACAACGAACTGGCATACGACGTTACCATACAGGATACCGGTGCGTACAAGACGGATGCACAGTGGAACACGATGCTCTACGATCTGGTATCGATCTTGAATAAACACGGTGAGAGCGCACAGACCAGTTTAGAGCTTACGCTCGATCACGATGGAAATGTCGTGTATACCTCCGAGACACAGTCCGGACGCAAGCGATTCCTGCGTGATTATTATGGTCTTAAAAATGTGGATGAGATGGACGATTCAGATGGAAAATACCCGTCCGACATTTCAGCGCCAGATCTGCTGGAGCGGATGAAAAAGGAGTACCACCTGACACTCGGTGACGATAAGAACCGGGACGGGCGCCCGCTTGACAAAGACGGCAATCCCATCGATGTTTCGGATGAGGTGGCGCTGCAGATCGTCGGTATCCGCTACACGATGCGTTTTACCGCGTTCCAGAAGTACGAATCTACAACGATCGCGACGGATATCAGCGATGAGACCGTTGCAGACATTTTAGAGCACGCAGCCGATCTGGTGGGCGTCAATATACAGGAATCGACGATCCGTGTGTACAATGAAAGCATCTACTTTGCGCCGATCATTGGATATACGGGAAAAGTAACGAGCGAACGTCTGGAGGAGTTAAAGACGGTCAACGATGACTATGAGTTAAATGATGTCGTAGGCCGTACCGGCATCGAATCCTCGATGGAGCTGGAATTAAAGGGTAAGAAAGGTTCCCAGACGGCATATGTAGATAACGTCGGAAGAATCCTAAGCGTGACCGGGGAAGTCGCACCGGTGGCAGGCAACGATATCTGGCTGACCCTCGATCTGAACCTTCAGAAGGGTATTTACCACATTCTGGAGAAGCAGCTGGCGGGCGTCTTGTTAAAGACGATTGTCAACCAGGATGAGAAAGATATCGCTTATATCGATTCTTCCAGTATTAAGATACCGATCAAGAAGGCATACTTCCAGCTGATCAACAACAACGTCCTCTCGATTGACAATTTCGCTTCCGAAGAGGCATCCGATGTGGAACAGCAGATTTATCAGAAGTACGAGAGCTCACGCGTGCGGATTGAACAGGAACTGCGGGGTGAACTGCAGTCTGAAAATGCAACGCCGATGAACGCGCTGTCAGAGGAAATGCAGGCATATATGCAGTATATCTATTCGTATCTTTCTTCCAGCAACAAGGCGATTGTCCAGCGTGATGCGATCGATACGTCCAGTGACATGTATCAGGCGTGGAAGAACGGTACGATCAGTCTGCGGGAATACTTATATTATGGAATTGCCAACAACTGGATCGATACGACGAAGCTGGACATACAGAGCCGGTATTCGAATGCGGACGATGTCTTCACGGCACTGCTGGACGACTGTTTCCGCGATCTGGAACAGGATCCGGCATTCGAGAAACTGATTTATCAGTATTTAATCAATAACAATGTTGTGACCGGGCGCGAGCTCTGCATGGCGCTCTATTCCCAGAATGTGCTTGCATACGATGAGAATGAGGTCAACCTGCTGCGTGTCAGCGGGGAAGAATATGCGTACCAGTTCCTGATGAATAAGATCCGCAATATTGAGATCACACCGGCGCAGCTGGCACTTGACCCGTGTACGGCGAGCTGTGTCGTGACGAGCGCGAAGACTGGCGAGGTGCTGGCACTGGTATCTTATCCAAGCTATGACAACAACCGGATTTCGGACAGCACCTATTTTGCCCAGCTAAATGCCGATCAGTCGCTGCCGCTGCGAAACAATGCGACGCAGACGCTGAAAGCACCAGGCTCCACCTTTAAGCCGATCACGGCGATTGCAGGTCTGGAAGAGGGGGCAATCACGCTTTCTGATATGATTAACTGTACCGGTATTTATGAGGAAGTCAGCAATCCGATCCGATGCTGGAAATATCCAGGCTTCCACGGACCGTTAAACGTCGTGGGAGGTATCGAAAATTCCTGTAACTATTTCTTCTCGGAGGTGGCGCACCGCCTGTCCACAGAGACAGATGGAAGCTACAAACCGGAGAAAGGTCTGGAGACGCTGAAAAAATATGCGACCATGTTCGGTTTGGACCGGACTTCGGGCATTGAAATCTCGGAGGCGACGCCGTCTATCAGTGATACCGATCCGGAGCGTTCCAGTATGGGACAGGGTACGCACCAGTTTGCGAGCGTGCAGCTTGCCCGCTATGTGACGGCGCTTGCCAACCGCGGCACGGTCTATGATCTGAGCTTGATTGATAAGGAGACGGATTCCCAGGGTAATCTGGTCAAGGATTATTCGCCGGCTGTGGCGTCAACCCTTGATTTCCAGACAAGCACCTGGGATGCAGTCCAACAAGGTATGCGCCAGGTAGTTACCAACAGTTCGACCAAGCGCATGTTTGATGGTCTGGACGTACACGTGGCCGGTAAGACCGGTACGGCGCAGGAGTCCCAAAAACGGGGCAACCACGCGTTCTTTATTTCGTTTGCACCGTATGAGAATCCGGAAATTTCGGTGACGGTCAGTATCCCGAATGGATATTCTTCTTCGAATGCAGCGATGGTGGCAAAACACGTATATCGTTATTTCTATGGCTATGCGAGTCTGGACGATATCCTGAATTCAGGAGCATTGGATGCGTCCAATGAACGAATCAATGGAGATTAAGAGGTGATGGAACTATGAAAAGTTCCGTAGTAATAAAGGGATGTAAGTCCGGTATGACGGTAATTCTGAATCCGGACACCCCCTTTGAACAGTTACTGGAGGATGTAGGGAAAAAGTTTAAAGAAAGTGAAAAATTCTGGGGATCCGCCCAGATGACGCTGACCCTGGAGGGGAGAAAACTGACCCCAATCGAGGAACTGCAGGTGACGGATGCGATTACCGCCAATTCCCAGATAGAGATTCTCTGTCTGCTGGATACTGACGCTAACCGCATCGCCCGCTGTGAAAAGGCGCTGACCGAGCGGCTGATGGAGCTGACTGCCCGGACGGGACAATTCTATAAGGGTAATTTATCCCGGGGCGATCTGCTGGAATCCGATGCGAGCATCGTGATCATCGGGGATGTGGAGCGCGGCGCGCGTGTCAGCGCACGGGGCAATATCGTCGTCCTCGGCACGCTGGCGGGTTCCGCCCATGCTGGGGCGGCGGGAAGTGAGGACGCGGTGATCACCGCGCTGGAGATGTCGCCGATGCACCTTCGGATTGCTGATCTGACAGCCAAAACGCGCAGCCAGGGTAAAAAGATGGGGCGCGGACCGATGATTGCATCGGTATCCGGTGGAAACATTGACGTAGAATCGGTCAAAAAAAGTTTTTTAGATTATTTTCATTTTATTTAGCGTATTTAATGGATTTAAGACTGGAATTATTCTACTTTTTAGAGTAGAATAAAATGGTAAAACAGAATACAGGAGGATGTTCCTATGAGCGAAGTTATCGTTATTACTTCCGGAAAAGGAGGCGTCGGCAAAACGACAACCTCAGCGAACGTCGGCACCGGGCTTGCCATGCTTGGCAAACGGGTGGTTCTCATCGACACCGATATCGGTCTGAGAAACCTGGATGTCGTCATGGGACTGGAAAACCGGATTATCTACAATCTGGTCGATGTGATCGAGGGAAACTGCCGGATGAAGCAGGCGCTGATTCGAGACAAAAGATATCCTGACCTGTTCTTATTACCTTCCGCCCAGACGCGGGACAAGTCGTCCGTGAGTCCGGGGCAGATGATAAAATTAGTAGAAGACTTAAGAGAAGAGTTTGATTACATACTGCTTGACTGTCCCGCCGGGATTGAGCAGGGCTTTCGCAATGCGATCGCCGGGGCGGACCGGGCGCTGATTGTCACGACACCGGAGGTATCCGCGATAAGGGATGCTGACCGGATCATCGGACTTTTAGAAGCATCCGGGGTCGGGCGTATGGACCTGATCATCAACCGGATCCGGAGCGATATGGTGCGCCGGGGCGATATGATGTCGGTGGATGATGTGATGGATATTCTGTCTGTCCCTGTGATTGGCACAGTCCCGGACGATGAGGATATCGTTATATCCACGAATCAGGGCGAACCGCTGGTCGGCATGAATGGATATGCCGGGCAGGCATATTTAAACATATGCAAACGAATACTTGGAGAATCGGTACCATTTATACAGCTTGATGCGTCTCCGGGCTTCTGGTCCCGGATATCCGGCTTCCTCAAACGTGCATAGGAGGGGACGCTATGATTCTGATTGCAGAACTGTTTACGAAAAAGAATTCCGGCGAGATAGCCAGAAAGCGTTTAAAACACCTTCTGACTGCCGATCGGGCGGGCTGTTCGCCGGAACTTCTGGATCTGATTCGCGCAGATTTCCTGAGGAGCGTGTCACGTTATCTGGAGATTGATCCGGGGGATGTGACACTCCGGATTCTGAGGACATCCTCAGAACAGCCGGCGGAGGTATTCCCGGCGGTCTGTGCGTCGGTGCCGGTTCTTACTTTAAGGAGCCATTTACAGCATGATATTCGATTACCAATTTAGAAATTACAACTTTCGAGCCCTCATTTATATGATTCTGCTGAGTGTTCTCGGCATTTTGGTTGTCGGGAGCGCCAGCAATCAGGACCGTTCCTCTGTGATAAAACAGATTATCGGAGTGGTTGTATCCCTGATTATCTGTCTGGTTCTGTCTTTGATTGATTACCATCAGTATTTCCGATTTACCACGCTTATCTATGTGGTCTGTGCCGGAATGCTGGCGGCAGTTCTTTTGTTTGGACGTACCACCAAGGGCGCGACCCGCTGGCTGCGGATCGGCGGGATTCAGATCCAGCCGTCCGAGTTTGTAAAGATCGGTCTGATCCTCATCCTGGCGAATTTTCTTTCCAGAAACCGGGATAAAATCAATGAGCCAAAGACATTGGGGATGACGGCGCTTATCTGTGTCCTTCCGGTCGGCATGGTATATTTACAGCCGAACCTTTCCACCACCATCGTCATCTGCTTCATGATTCTGTGCATGGTTTATGTAGCCGGTATCAGTTACAAATGGATTGCCGGTGCGGTGGCGGTCGGGGTACCTGGATTTGCGGCGCTTATCTATCTGTCGCTGCAGGGATTCATCCCGTTTCTCCAGAAATACCAGGCACAGCGTATCATGGGAAAGATTTTCCACAGCAGCAGTGAATTTACGGATCTGAACCGTCAGCAGGATAACTCCATGATGGCGATCGGCTCCGGGCAGCTGCGCGGCAAGGGGCTTTTTAACAACACATTAAGCTCCGTCAAGAATGGAAATTTCCTCTCGGAGGAACAGACGGACTTTATCTTCGCTGTTATCGGAGAGGAGCTTGGGTTTGTCGGCGGCGTGGCGGTCATTGCCCTCTATGCGCTGCTGGTGTATGAGTGCCTTTGGATTGCGGCGCGCGCAAAAGACACAGCTGGACGTCTGATTGCATCGGGCATGGCGGCGCTTCTGGCGTTCCAGAGTTTTGCCAACATTGCGGTAGCCACGGGAATCTTCCCGAACACGGGTCTTCCGCTTCCGTTTATAAGCTCCGGACTTAGTTCACTGCTCAGTATGTTTATCGGAATGGGAGTTGTTCTCAATGTTGGATTGCAACGAAATAACGTAACCGTTCAGTAAGTACATGCATGGACTGTGAAGCTGCATGGAAATTGAATTTTATGGTTATGAAAAATAGGAATCATTAAGGAGGCAGGTATAGATGTATATCGGGTTAATCGCACATGATGCGAAGAAAAAACTGATGCAGAACTTCTGTATCGCATATCGCGGCATCCTGAGCAAGCATGAACTCTATGCGACAGGAACGACAGGCCGCCTGATTGAGGAGGTTACGAATCTGACCCTCCATAAATATCTGCCGGGTCATCTGGGAGGTTCCCAGCAGCTCGGCGCACAGATCGAACACAATCAGATCGATCTGCTGATTTTCCTGCGCGATCCGTTGGCGCCGAAGCCGCATGAGCCAGATGTTAATGATGTTGTCCGCCTCTGTGATATTCACAATATCCCGATGGCGACAAACCTGGCGACGGCAGAGCTTCTCGTCAAGGCGCTTGACCGCGGCGATATGGAATGGCGGGAGATGTACAAATGAGAAAACAGACAATCGGACTTGCGGGTGCACTGATGCTTTGCGGTATCGGCATGCTGACCGGCTGTGGTGCCCGCGGTCTGGAACAGGCATATTCATTTCAAAAACGGGAAGCGCAGATGACGCCAGCGGCAGGTGCCGGGCTGGCGCCCTTTTTTGCGTCTTCTCTCTGCGTACCGGAATCTGCAGACGGCGATATTGCTCCAGATGATGCGGTGACGGCGCAGGCGGGCGCATTGTTTGATGTGACCGACTCCAGCGTTATATATGGTAAGAACATCTATGACCAGATGTACCCGGCGAGCATCACGAAGGTAATGACGGCGATCATCGCGATCGAGGAAGGCAATCTTTCCGATGAGGTGACGGCAAATGATGATGTCGTGATCCGCGAGGCAGGCACTTCGATGGCAGGCATCAAGCCGGGCGATACCTTTACGCTGGAGCAGCTCTTATATGGACTGATGATTCCGTCCGGCAACGATGCAGCCAATGCGATTGCGGATCATATCGCCGGAAGCACGGATGCGTTTGTGGAGAAGATGAATGCGAAAGCGAAGGAACTCGGTGCGACCCACACGCATTTTGTCAATGCAAATGGTCTGCACAGCACCGACCACTATACAACGGCATATGATCTCTATCTGATTTTCAACGAGGCGCTTAAACTGCCGCTGTTTTGTGAGATCATCAACGCGCAGTCTTATACAGCTGATTATACCGATGCAAATGGAGCCGCAAAACAGCAGGTCTGGAAGGTTGGCAACTGGTATCTGAAGGGAGACCGCGAGGCACCGGAGGGAGTGACTGTCTTAGGCGGCAAAACCGGCACCACACAGGCGGCTGGCTACTGCCTGATCATGGCGAGCGATGGGGACGATGGCAAGGAATATATATCGGTTGTGCTAAAATCTTCAAATCGTCCGTCACTTTATGACAATATGACGGAAATTTTGACTAAAATTTCAAATAAGTGATTGCAATATTTATAAATTTATACTATAATTATTTATACAATAAAAGATTTTACATACAACTTAAATAAACTCAAGGAGGAGATTGTTATGGTTCAGATCATCGCAGGAGCAAAGGGAAAAGGAAAAACTAAATATTTACTCGATATGGCGAACACGGCTGTCAAAGAAGCCAAGGGTTCCGTTGTCTATCTGGATAAGAGTTCCAAACATATGTATGAGTTGAATAACCAGATTCGCCTTATCAATGTACAGGAATATCCGATTGATACCAGCGATGGATTTATCGGATTTATTTGTGGTATTATCTGCCAGGATCACGATCTGGAGCAGATGTATCTTGACAGCTTCCTGAAACTTGCCTGCCTCGAGGGAGCGGATATTGAAGAGACCTACAAGACGCTGGAGACCATCAGTGAGAAATATCATGTAAAATTCGTTTTAAGCATATCCATGAATGCAGCCGATCTTCCAGAGTGTGCGAAAGAAAGTGTTGTAGTATCTTTATAAGAGATTCAAAATGAACGAAACCGCAGCTGTCAGCGCAGGGCGGAGACAGGAGACTGTCCGATTCATCTGAAAAAGGAGAATTGGATGGTCTCTTTTTTTCTAATTTTCTAGTTTGGGCTCAAAACCATCTTTCCACATTTTCATTGAAATGCTTCTTTTGCAGGTACCACCTTTGGGAAAAAATAGATATGCTTTTACATTCTTTTCAAAATTGAAAGGATTTCCTATCATATATATGAAATTTTGCATTAAATGAAAAAATTACAAAATATACTGAAAAATAATTGTAAAATTTTGATTTATACGGTATAATGACACATGTCGGGAGACAAAAGATTACGATACATCTATTTGTGAGATAGATACAAAAGTATACGGAAATCATTTAAAAGACAGGAAGGAAAATACTATGAATGCAGAATTTTACCAAGGGAACCGACAGCGGCTGTATGACAGCCTTCCGGATCACACCCTGCTTCTCCTGTTTTCCGGTTCTTCCATCCGAAAAACAGCCGATGAAAATTATCCGTTTTATGCCGATCGGAGTTTTCTCTATCTGACCGGCATCGGGCAGGAACACACAGTCCTGATGGCAGAGAAGGACGGAGAAGAGGTACAGGAAACACTTTACATACTTCCGCCGGATATGCTGGCCGAGCGGTGGACCGGGAAACGGTTCACACCGGAGGAGGCCAGGGCGCGATCCGGGGCCGCGCAGATCGCATCGAGCGGCGAGTGGGAAAACCGTCTGAAACTTCTGATGCGGAGCGGACGGTTTGAGCGGATTGCGATGGATCTGTATCGGCACGATCCGGAGGATGCAGATACCGAGAGTATCCGGATGGCACGGAAACTTAGAAAGTGGTACCCGGCAGCCACACTCACGGATATTTCCCGTCAGATACGCCGCCAGCGCACCATCAAGCAGCCGTGTGAGATCGAGGCGATGCGGGAGGCAGTCAAGATTACAAGGGACGGCATTCTGGCGATGATGAAGGCATCAAAGCCGGGAATGTACGAATACCAGTATAAAGCCGAATTCGACTACGCACTGGCGCAGCACGGATGCCTTGAACCGGCATTTCCGAGTATCATTTCCGCGGGAGCCAATAATTTCTGTATTCACTATTATGAGTACACAGGGCAGGCGAAGGACGGCGATATGATTCTCAACGACGTAGGCGCCCAGTACGACCACCTCTTCAATGATGTATCGCGCGGTTGGCCGTGCAACGGAAAGTTTTCCGAACGGCAGCGACTTCTTTACACATGTGCATACCGGACTTCGCAGCACATGTTCTCTATCATCCGGCCGGGAATGAAGATGGCAGACGTGGACCGGCTGGCGAGGGAATACAATTTCGAACAGCTCAAAGCGATCGGCTTATGTGACCGGTATGAGGATGTCGGCAGATATATCTGGCACGGCGGCGCCCACCATGTTGGCTGGGACACACATGATCTGGTCGATGTCGATATCGTAGAGCCGGGTATGGTTTTCTGCGTGGATATCGGCATCTACTGCGAGGAATGGGGCATCGGCTTCCGCCTCGAGGATAACTGCCTGGTAACGGAGGATAGCTGTGAGAATCTGACAGCATCCATCCCCAGAACGATAGAGGAAATAGAATCAGTGATGGGAGGAGAGTAAGCATGGAACAGTTACTTGCGTATATGCAGAAAGAGCACCTGGATGGCATGTTCATCAGCCGCCCGGTCAATGTAAAGTATGTCAGCCATTATACCGGCGAAGATTCCTGGCTTTTTATCACGGAGCAGGAAAAATTCTTTCTGACAGATCCGCGCTACACCGAGCAGGTTTCCTATGAGTGCCCGGATTACACAATTTTGAACTGGAGAGACACCTACGGTTCCATCGGAAAGGCACTTGCCTACGCGGCGGAAAAGGTTGGGGCAAAGACGATCGGCTTTGAAGCAGCCCACCTGACCGTTGAACAGTACCAGAACCTCCAGTCGGAGGTAAAAGCAGAGCTGGTACCGGCGGACGGCATCATCGAGGAGTTCCGCTCCATCAAGAGGCCGGAAGAGATTGAGTGCCTGCGTATCTCCTGTGATATTGCTTCAAGGGCATATGAAAAGATCCAGAAGGATATCCGGGTCGGCATTACCGAGAAAGAGCTGGCGGCGCGTTTAAGCCTCTATATGGTTCTGGAGGGCGCGGATACACAGCCATACGGCAATATCCTCATCTCCGGTGCGAGAACATCCCTGCTTCATGGAATTCCGTCCCAGAAGGCGATTGAATACGGCGATCTGGTCCTGATGGATTATGGATGCCAGTATCATGGTTATTTATCTGATATGACGCGTACCCTGGTAGTCGGACGCGCAACGCCGAAGCAGAAGGAAGTATACAAGATTGAGCAGCAGATGGTCGCTGCGGTGGAAGGATTCTTAAAAGATGGGGTTTCGGCATCGGATGCATATTATGAATCCACGAAGATCATCGAGGGGACCGAGTATTTTCCATATCACTACACAGGAATCGGACACGGCGTCGGCATGTTTGTCCATGAGATTCCATTTATGAGCCCTGTTTCTAAAAATATCGTGCATGCCAATAATGTCATGACCGTGGAACCGGGTATCTATATTCCAGGATGGGGCGGTATCCGCATTGAAGATCAGCTTCTCATCACGGAGACAGGCAATGAAAACCTGATCAGCGCCACAAAGGAACTGATTGAGCTTTAATAAAAAAGGACAAGGAGGAATATTATGAGAAAAAACAAACTACTTGCACTGGGATTAGCTGCACTGATGGCAGCGAGTGTAGCGGGCTGTTCCACTCCGAGCGCTTCGGTGGATGATACGAAGGCAGCTGAATCGGGAAGTGACAGTTCCCAGAGCGCAGCAGCGGGCGAAAAGATTTTCCGTTATTCCAACACGGCGGATATCGCGACGATTGACCCTGATAAGACAAACTCGGTAGCAGACGCGACCGTCTCCTATCATATCTATGATGGTCTGTACCGCAACGTACAGGGCGAGCTTCAGCCGGCAACCGCTGAGAGCTATGAAGTCAGCGATGATGGTCTCGTATATACTTTCAAACTCCGTCAGGATACAAAGTGGAGTGATGGACAGACTGTTACGGCTAAGGATTATGAGTACGGTATGAAGCGTCTCTGCGATCCGGCAGCAGCCTGCCCTGCCAGCTATCTGGGTGCTGTTTTAAAGAACGGTGCCAAGGTCAGTGAGGGTGAACTTCCGGTGGATGAACTGGGAGTCAAGGCACTGGATGACTTTACCCTGGAGATTACGCTTGAGAATCCGGCTGATTACTTTGTCAGCATGACAAGCATGAGTGCATTCATGCCGGTACGTGAAGACCTGGTTGAGAAATATGGCAATGAGTTCGGCGGAAGTGCCGATAAACAGGTTTACAATGGACCGTTCGTTGTAAGTGAATACAGTAACGGCAAGGTAGAACTGACGAAGAATCCAGATTACTATGACAATGAAAAGATCAGTCTGGACGGCGTTGAGATTCTGACCGTAGCCGATCAGACTACCGCTGTTTCGATGTTCGATGCAGGCGAGCTGGATCTGGCAGAGGTTCCAACCGAGCTGGCAGCGCAGTATGAGGGCAAGACACAGTCCTACTACAACGGCGCAGACGATTATGCGGCACTGAATCACCGGAATAAATATCTGGCAAACAAGAACCTGCGTCTGGCGATGAACTACGCAGTCAACCGTGAAGAATACATTCTTCTGACCCACAATGGCTTATATCAGGCTAACCAGAGATATGTGCTTCCGCAGGTTCGCGGCGTGGACGGTGAGTACGGCACCGAGTATCCGTTAGAGGCATTCCCACTTCAGGGTGATATGGATAAGGCAAAAGAGTATCTGGATACGGCATTATCTGAATTAGGTCTTTCCAGTGCTTCTGATATTTCCCTGAAACTGGTTGTATCCGATTCTGACACAGCGAAGAAAGAGGCAGAGGTTGTTGCAAACCAGTGGAAGAACAACCTGGGTATCAACGTAGATATCAACATGGTTCCGTACGCAACGAAAAACGCACTCCTGGTTCCGGACAGTGATGAGTACGATATCATCATGAGCGGCTGGGCACCGGATTACTCTGACCCGTACAGCTACCTGGAGCTCTGGTACAGCACCTCCGGCTACAACTACTTAAATTACCACAGTGATGAATACGATAAGTACATCGACGCTTCCAAGACAACTTCCGGTAAAGAGCGTATGGACAATCTGTTCAATGCAGAGAAGACACTCCTGGAAGACGGCGCACTGGTAGCGCTTCAGTTAAGAGAGGTTCCGTATATGGTATCTGACCGTGTACAGAATCTGGGCGCATACTTTGTTGGACTGAACTATGACTATATGTATGTGGACATCACAAACTAATCCATCATCTATCCAAAACATATTGAAAAACCTTAGAAGATGATTGAAGCACCTGCGCTTCAGGATCCGGCAAAGCGGCTGGATTTCTGAAGCGCAGTACATATCCGGTGGCTACCTGGCGGATGAATGAGCCGTAACCGGCGGCCGGAACAACCGGATTTGGGATGTTCCCGTAGTTAAAGGAGCGTGAACCTATGAAAAAATATATACTGAAGCGGGTGGGAATATCCATTGTGACTGTGTTTGTTCTCGTATCCGTTGTATTTTTCCTGGCAAGGCTGATGCCGGGCGGACCGTTCAATGATCCGAAAATGTCAGCAACCGCAAAGGCCAATTTAAGTGCCTACTACGGATTCGATAAACCTTTACTCCAGCAGTATCTGACATATCTGAATAATCTGATTCATGGAAATTTCGGTTTTTCTACCAAATATCCGAGCCGTACCGTCAATGACCTGTTAGCAGGCGCATTTCCGTATTCGGCAGACCTTGGTATCCGCGCATTATGTTTTGCGATTTCCTTTGGTCTTGTATTTGGTATTATTTCTGCATTAAACCGTGGCAATAAAATTGATTTAATCTTTGTGATTGTAGCTGTATTTGGTACAAGTGTCCCGGATTTTATCATGGGCGCACTGCTGCAGCATTTCTTTGCAGTCAAATGGGGACTGTTCCCGATCGCGCAGTACAAGGGCTTTTCGTACACGATCCTGCCGTCGATCGGACTGGGATTCTACACGATGGCATCCGTCTCGCGTATCATGCGTGCGAGTATGCTGGAGGTAGTCCAGCAGGATTATATCAAGACAGCGCGCTCGAAGGGTATTTCGAAGTTCCGTGTGACCTGGAAGCATCAGATCCGGAACGCGATCATGCCGGTTGTCACAATCCTTGGTCCGACGGTAGCAGCCGTTCTGACCGGTACATTTGTTATTGAGTCCCTGTTTGCTATCCCCGGCATGGGTAAATATTATGTTGAGAGTGTGCAGAACAACGATTACTCCCTGATCCTTGGCATGACGGCGTTTTACGGCACATTCCTGGTATTCTGCAACATGGTAGTTGATATTCTGTATGGCGTGATCGATCCGAGAGTGCGGATCGGTGGAAAGTAGGTGGCAGTATGGGTGAGATGAAAATGAAAGATGGAAATGTGCTGCCTTCTGAGAATTCCGGCGCAGCAGCGGGTACATCCGAAAACTTGACAGATGGACGCGCGATTACCCTCGACAAGTTTGAGATGGTAGGTAAAAATATTGAAAAAATGGAATCGATCTCCCGACCAAGCCTGACCTTCTGGCAGGAGGCGTGGAGACGAATCCGGACAAATAAGGCGGCATATTTCAGTCTGATTCTGTTGATTGCATATGGACTGTTAGCGATCTTTGCACCGATGTTCAGCCACTACGGATTTGACCAGCAGGATGCCTACTCGATGAGCAAGGGGATTTCAGCAGCTCATTGGCTGGGAACCGACTCTCTGGGGCGTGACCTCTGGGTACGTGTCTGGATGGGCGCGCGTGTTTCTTTGACGATCGGTCTTCTGGCAGCCCTTTTAAATACTGTAATTGGTACAGTGCTGGGCGGTTTCTGCGGCTATTATGGCGGCAAGTTTGATATGATCGTCATGCGTATCATCGATGTTATTTATGGTATTCCATCCCTGATCGTCTGTATTTTGGTTATGGTAGTATTAGGTTCCGGCGTTAAAAGCTTAATCATTGCAATGGTTATTGTTGGATGGACGGGAACCTGCCGTTTTACCAGAGGCGAAGTATACCGCTTGAAAGAGCAGGATTTTGTACTGGCAGCCCGCGTCATGGGCGAGTCGGCGTTCACAATCATCGTGCGTGAGATCATCCCGAATATCATGGGTCTTCTGATCACAAACCTGACAATGGCAATCCCGAGCGCCATCTTCCAGGAGGCGTTCTTGAGTTATATCGGTCTCGGCATTTCCCCGCCGCAGGCAAGCTGGGGCGTTCTGGCAAAAGAGGGAACCCGTATGATGACGGCAGCGCCGCATATGCTGTACGTGCCGGCATTCTTTATCTGTACAACTGTACTGGCGCTCAACCAGCTCGGAAATGGTCTGCGGGATGCATTTGATCCGAGACTGAGAGGAACGGAATAGGAGGTAGGAGACAATGGCTAAAAATATATTGGAAATCAAGAATCTGACCTTCTCGTTCCATACATACGGCGGCGTGGTAAAATCCGTCCGGGATGTCAGTTTTAATGTACGCGAAGGCGAGATTCTTGGAATTGTAGGCGAGAGCGGATGCGGCAAGAGCGTTACCTCCCAGTGCATTTTAAAGCTCAACCCGGAGCCGCCGGGATTTTTTGAGGGCGGTTCGATCAAGTATAAAGGCGAGGAGATCATCACCAAGACAGACCGCGAGATGCGGAAAATCCGCGGTGTGGAGATTGGATTTATCTTTCAGGATCCGATGACCTCGTTAAACCCGACCATGACGGTTGGAAAACAGATCGAGGAGGTTTTTGTCGGACGGAAGGGGATGACCCGGGCAGAAGTCAGGGAACGGGCGCTGGAGATCCTGCGTCTGGTCGGCATTAATGAGCCGGAGCGTCGTTATAAACAGTATCCGCATGAGTTGTCCGGCGGTATGAAGCAGCGTGTCATGATCGCGATCGCGCTGGTCGGCAAGCCGAGCATCATCATCGCGGATGAGCCGACGACCTCGCTGGACGTAACGATCGAGGCACAGATCCTGGATCTTCTGAAGGAACTGCGCGATAAGATGAACACCTCGATTATCCTGATTACCCACGATCTCGGAGTTATCGCCAAGATGTGCGACCGCGTGCTTGTTATGTATGGCGGCAAGGTGGCTGAAAAAGGAACGGTTGATGAGATCTTCTATGAGACGGCACATCCGTACACGGCAGGTCTCATCAAATCAATCGCTACGCTGGATACCTCCAAGAATCAGAAGCTGGTGCCGATCGATGGAACTCCGCCGGATCTGTTTGCACCGCCGAAAGGATGCCCGTTTGCAGCGCGCTGTGAGTTTGCGATGAAGGTCTGTTATGAAGAACAGCCGGAATTTCACAGGCTTTCAGACGAACATACCTGTGCGTGCTGGCTGCAGCATGAATATGCGCCGAAGGTGGATATCATGAAAGGGCTGACTGAGGCGCAGAAACAGGAAGAAGAGGAAAATGTTGCGGCTCTGCCGGAAGAGAAACGGAGGGGACACCATGGCAAAACGAATTGATAGGAGCACACCCCTGTTCCAGGTCACGGATCTCTGCCAGTATTTCAACGTCGGCAGGGGAAAAGTGCTGAAAGCAGTTGATCACGTGCATTTTACGATTTATAAAGGGGAAACGTTGGGACTGGTAGGTGAGAGCGGATGTGGCAAGTCCACGACGGGACGGTGCCTGGTAAAGCTCTATGAGCCGGCAGCAGGCACGATCACCTATAAAGGAAAAGATATTTTTAAATACACCCGTGAAGAGGAAAAAGCATTCCGCAAGAATGTGCAGATGATCTTCCAGAATCCACATTCCTCCCTGAACCCGCGTATGACGGTCAAGGATATCATCGGTTCCGGCATGAAACTGCATGGACTGGCGACGGACAAGGATGTGGATCAGAAGGTAGAGGCGATCCTGAAGCGCGTCGGTCTGAACCGCGACCATATGTCCCGTTTCCCGCATGAGTTTTCCGGCGGTCAGAAGCAGAGAATTGGTATTGCCAGGGCATTAGCGGTCGAACCGGAGTTTGTGATCTGCGACGAGCCAATCTCCGCACTGGATGTTTCAATCCAGGCGCAGGTTTTAAATATGTTAAAGGAACTGCAGGAAGAAATGGGACTGACCTATCTCTTCATCGCACATGACTTGAGCGTCGTCAAATACATTTCCGACCGTGTTATCGTTATGTATCTGGGAACGATGGTTGAATTTGCCGATTCCGAAGAGCTGTATGCACATCCGCTGCATCCGTACACGCAGGTGCTTCTGTCCTCGATTCCGGTTGCGGATCCGAGGCTGGTGCGTGAGAAGAAGCGTATCATGGTTAAGGGCGAGATTCCAAGCCCGATCAACCCGAAGGACTGCTGCCGTTTTGCCGAGAGATGTCCGTATGCGACGGAGGAGTGCCGGGCGAAGCTGCCGGAACTCCGGGAAGTGATGCCGGGGCATTTTGTGGCTTGTCATATGGTAAAGTAAATTAAATAGATTCGTGAAGGCGTCGAAGCTGACGGGGACAGGACAGCCTGGCTTCTCAGACTTATCATTGTTCGCTTGCTTTCGCTACAGATGCTCGCCTGATGCGGACTTACATCTGCCTCATTCGGACATCTGTGCTCAAAATGCGTACAATTTGACAAGCTGAAAGCCAGACCGCCCTGTCCTCGTCAGCTTCTTAGTTTTTTGGCTAATTGAGGGAGTAATTGTAGACATTGATCGCCGACTGGTGTAAAATATTAGTTAGAATTTTTTTAAAATTATGGCTGAATTTGGAAAATTTTAACGATATATAACAGAAAGGTGGATTTTCTATGCAGTACGATTTTGATACACCGATCGATCGGACCCATACTTGGTCGATCAAGCATGATTTTAAGAAAGAAAATGGGAAAGCGGATGATATTCTGCCGCTCTGGGTGGCGGATATGGATTTTCGATCGCCGGACAGCGTGGTTGAAGCGCTGAAAAAGGCAGTAGATCACGGGATTTTCGGTTACAGCCGGGCAGATGAGTCGTACTTTGATGCGGTGGCAGCGTGGTATCAGAAACGCCATCATCTGACTCTGCAGCCGGAGTGGATGACCTGCACGCCAGGTATCGTGTTTGCACTCTCGATCGCAGTGCGGGCTTTTACCCAGGAGGGCGATGCGGTGTTGATCCAGCCGCCGGTCTACCATCCATTCAGCCGGGCGATCCTCCGCAATAAGCGGACGCTGGTGGAGAATCCGCTGGTTTTAAAAGATGGACATTATGAGATGGATCTGGAAGAGTTGGAGCAGAAGGTGCTGGATGAGCATGTCAAACTGATGATTTTATGCAATCCGCACAATCCGGTTGGCCGTGTCTGGACGAGGGAAGAGCTGACCGCACTGGCTGACATCTGCCTGCGCCACCATGTATACGTGATCAGCGACGAGATCCATGGCGATTTTGTATGGCAGGGGCATGAGCAGACTCCGTATGCGTCGATTTCAGAGGAAGCATGCCTTCATTCGATGATGTGTACAGCGCCGAGCAAGACCTTCAATCTGGCTGGCATGGCGACATCAAACCTCTTTATCCCGGATCCGGAGATGCGGCGTAAATTCCGGTCGGAGCTGCTGGATGTTGGTCAGGAAAATATGAACCGTCTGGGATTGTTCGCCTGCCGTGCAGCGTATGAAGGCGGCGGGGAATGGCTGGATCAGCTTATCGGCTATCTGGCTGGCAATCTGGCACTGGTGCGCGATTTCTGTAAAAACCGTGTGCCGCAGATTCAACTGGTAGAACCGGAGGGAACGTATCTGGCATGGCTGGATTGCCGTGAACTGGGGATGACGGATGATGAATTGATGGCATTCTTCTCGAATGAAGCGAAGGTATGGCTGGATCCGGGCACGCATTCGGGTGAACAGGGATCTGGATTTATGCGCTTTAATCTGGGCAGTTCGCGCAGTGTGATTGCACAGGCGCTCGATCAGATCGAGGCGGCATGGAAAGAACGCATAATGAATAATAGCAGAACCGTAAAAATAAAACGTTCGGAGGGATTGCATGGAATTTGAAGAAGTGGAGAATATTGGACAGCGGATCAAGGAGATTCGCAAGAGTAAATCTATCACGATCCAGAAGCTGTCCCAGTTTACCGATCTGTCAGTGGGATATCTGAGCAATCTAGAGCGGAACCAGGCAAGCCCGACGCTGAACAATTTGCAGCGCATCTGCGTGGCGCTTGGTATTTCGATCCGGGATCTGCTCAGTCCTTCCGGCGAGGAGAGAACCCTGATCCGCCAGGAGGAGCAGCAGTTATATGAATATGATGAGTACAAGCTTCAAATCCGCCGTCTGGATTTTGGAAAGAAACGCGGTATTTATGAGTTTTCAACCTATGATCCAGAGACAAAAGATACACCGCCGTCCTGGGGGCTGCATCCATACGCGGAGGTCGGAGTCGTTCTGGAAGGCAAGATGGAGGTCAATCTGGATGGAACGGTTTATCTCTTAGGACCGGGCGATTCGATCTATATCAAGCCGAATCTCTATCACACGATGCGGAATGCGGGCGATACTCCCTGCCGCTCCTTCTGGCATTTGCAGATTATGGATGATTCTGTATAATTGACGGGATGAATTGATCTTGAAATTTGGACAATTCACTCGTATAATAAAGGCTGTACGTTGGGCTATACAGAATATTGCAAAAGTCCATGGCCGTAGACAAATTTGCGTGGATTTTTGTCTGGTAACTGTGAAACTGCAGAAACAGCTGCCAGAGAAGTACATCGGGAAAAGGGAGGATAGAGCTGCATGGCCAAAAACAAGAAAATTGTACGCTACAGAAAGCCATTGAATATCAATGTAGGCATGATCATTTTTGCCATGATTTTCGTCTATCTTTCTTTCAGTGTCTATACATATCTCAGGCGGGATCACGTCCAGTTTTATGAGGTCGTCGAGGGAAGTATTGTAAATAATAAAGAATACAACGGAATCCTGTTTCGGGATGAGACAGTGGAAAATGCACCGCAGACCGGGTACGTCAACTATTATGTGCGCGAGGGAAAGCGGGCAGGCGCTGGGGCGCGCGTCTATTCGCTAGATGAGACCGGCGAGCTGGGGAAATTTTTGGAAGAAAATCAGTCCTCTGGGGTGTCCCTGTCAGCAGAAAATCTGGCTGATTTGAAGAAACAACTCAGTTCGTTCTGTTTATCCTACAACGATCAGCGCTTTGAAAGCGTCTACGACGCCAAATATTCTTTGCAGGCTTCGGTTGCAGAGTATATGAATTTCAATGCGCTGGGCGATATGGATGCACAGCTTCAGGCACAGGGTATCAATTACAAACAGATATCGGCGCCCCAGCCGGGTATTATTTCCTATGTGACCGATTCTTTTGAGGGGGTCGCGCCGGAGGAGGTGACGGCGGATTCGTTTGACCGGAGTCAATATACGCGGCAGGTGGGACGAGCTGGGGAACTGATCGAGGCGGGCACGCCGGTGTACAAGATCATCACATCGGAGAACTGGAGTATCGTGTTTCAGATGGATGACAAGGATAAAGAGCAGTTTGCCGATCAAGATACACTGACGATCGAGCCGTTGGGAAGTGATATGAAATTCCGGGGAAATTATTCGATGTTTACCGGTTCCGATGGCAATCTGTATGGACGCCTGGATCTGGACCGTTACATGATCCAGTTTGAATCCGAGCGTTTTATGAACTTCGAGATCTCCAGCGAGGAAACGCAGGGACTTAAAATTCCGGTATCATCGGTGATGGAGAAGGAATTTTATACCATTCCAGTTGATTATATGACAACGGGCGGTAACGCTACTGAAGATGAGGCTGGCTTCAATAAAGAAGTTTACGGCGAAGGCGGAAAGGCGTCGATTGAATTTGTCACGCCGGAGATTTACAGCTCGACCGATGAGTATTATTATGTCGAGAAGAGCGACGATGGGCTGTTAAAGAGCGGCGATTATCTGGTGAAGCCGGATTCAAACGAGCGCTTCCAGGTAGGACCGACGGCAAAGCTGACAGGTGCTTACAATATTAATAAGGGATACGCGGTGTTCAAGCAGGTGAAAGAACTTGCAAATAGCGGTGAATATTACATTGTAGAAAAAGGAACCAAATATGGATTATCGGTTTATGACCATATCGTGTTGGATGCCAGCACCGTATCGGATGGCCAGATCGTATATCAGTAATGATATTTCCAAAATATAGAGATAAGGAAGGTGTATCACATATGGTTCAGGAACAGTTAGAAGAAGTACGTCAGAATATACGGAACGCCTGCGAGCGGAGCGGACGGAAGGTGGAGGATGTCACGCTGATCGCGGTCAGTAAGACAAAGCCGGTGCCGATGCTTCAAGAGGCATATGATGCCGGCGCCAGAGATTTCGGCGAAAACAAGGTGCAGGAGATTCTGGAGAAGGAACCGCAGCTGCCGTCTGATATCCGTTGGCATATGATTGGACATTTACAGAAAAATAAAGTCCGTCAGGTAATTGACAAGGCAGTTCTGATTCACTCCGTCGATACGGTGGGACTGGCAGAGCAGATCGAAAAAGAAGCGGTCAAACGTGATCTGGACGTTTCTATTCTTCTGGAGGTCAATGTCGCCGGAGAAGAGTCCAAATTTGGTTTTGCCCCGGAAGAAGTCGAGGAAGCGGCACGCGAAATTGCAAAGTACCCGCATGTCCACATACAGGGACTTATGACGATTGCACCATTTGTAGAGAATTCGGAAGAAAATCGTGGTGTTTTTAAAAAATTATATGAATTATATGTTGACATGAAACGGAAAAACATTGATAATGTTACTATGAATGTCCTTTCGATGGGAATGACCGGAGACTATCAGACAGCGATTGAAGAAGGTGCAACTATGGTAAGAGTCGGTACGGGCATTTTTGGAACCAGGGCAAAGATAGGAGAGAAATAGGGTTATGAGTATTCTGAACAAATTAATGGATACAATGCGTCTCACAGAGAATGATGACGATTACTTCGATGAGGAAGATTACGAAGAAGAAAAACCGGTGATTAAGAAGCGTTCTTTCGGCAAGAGGGACGAAGAGATGGATGATTACCGCCACGAGGAGGAATCTAAGCCGCGTTTTCTGCCACGTTCCTCTAACAATAAGGTAGTGCAGATGCGCCGCAGCATGGAAGTATCTCTGATCAAACCTACTTCCATGGAGGATACGAGAGAGATTTGCGATTACCTGCTGGCTGGAAAAGCTGTTGTTTTAAATATGGAAGGAATCCACATGGAGGTTGCACAGCGTATCATTGATTTTACCTGTGGCGCGACCTATTCGATGGATGGAAATCTCCAGAAGATTTCCAATTACATTTTTATTGCGACACCGTCATCGGTTGAGCTGTCCGGCGACTTTCCCGAACTCTTAGCAGACGGTTCCATGAATGTTTCCGGGATGAATCTCCACTTCTGATACTGATATACTCCCAGGTTCGCTATATATCTGAACCTGGGAGTATTTATTATACAATCGGAAATTTGTGTGATTTCTGATTGTATACAGGCTCTCTGAGCAGGAGCACACTTTATATAAGCACTTTCGAACAGGAGTAGAAACACGCGATGCTGCAGGAAAAAGAAGAACAGCTTTTAAAAAAGAGAATGATAGAACTGGCCGGACTCTGTTATCAGCGCGATATACAGACAAGTACCGGCTTTTTGTCGTTAAATGAACAGACGATCTTTCACTCGATCGAGAAGACGCTGCCGCCGGTGCGGACTTGCCTGACGGGTGGCTTTGAGGGCGCAGAGCGCAAACTTCTTTGTTTTCTGGCTTCGTATGACGATGAGGAGTTTGGACTTCCGATTGCCGTGTTGGAGGTCATTCCGGCAAACCTGCGTTACAGTGAGGCGCTGACGCACCGGGATTATCTCGGGGCGCTCATGAACCTGGGGATTGAGCGCAGCTGCATCGGGGATATTCTGATGAAGGAAAATGGCTGCTGCGTCTTCTGCCAGGAAAAGATGGCGGATTATCTCTGCCAGGAACTCACGATGGTGCGCCACACCTCTGTGATCTGCCGCAAGGCGGACGCGACGGAGCCGATCACACCGAAGATGGAGCGCGTGAGTGGAAGCGTTGCATCACCGCGTCTTGACAGTGTGATCGCGATGGTATTTTCATCCTCCCGCACGAAGATACTGCCGCTCATTGAGGGTGAAAAGGTGTTTATTGACGGGAAACAGGTGACTTCCCCGGCGGTGCAGCTTAAAGAGGGCGAGATTGTATCTGTGCGCGGCATGGGAAAATTCCGCTTTGCCGGGAGCGGGGGATTGTCGAAAAAGGGACGTCTGTATGTTTATGCGGATAAATATGTGTAAAAAAGAAAGGACTGAAAACAAATGACAGCTGTAAAGAATGAGAAAATGAATCGCGTAACCGTTCACCTGGACGAGAAGCCGATCTATGATATTGTGATGACCGAAGATTTTTCGGCACTTCCGGGTGAAATCGAAAAATTCTCCATTTCAAACCGCCGTCTCTGCATCGTGACGGATTCGAACGTAGAAAAATTATATCTGAATGAGGTAAAAGAACTTCTGGCGCCGTGCTGCAAGACGGTAATTTCGTTCGTATTTCCGGCGGGCGAGGAGCACAAAAACCTCGACACCGTCCGGGATTTATATGAGACCTTGATTTTGAACCATTTTGACCGCAACGATATGCTGGCAGCACTCGGCGGCGGAGTTGTGGGCGATCTCTGCGGATTCGCGGCGGCGACTTATCTGCGCGGCGTTGCCTTCATGCAGATTCCGACGACGCTTCTTTCCCAGGTGGACAGCAGCATTGGCGGCAAGACGGGCGTTGATTTTGACGCGTACAAAAATATGGTTGGCGCGTTTCATATGCCGAAGCTGGTATTTACCAATATCAATACGCTTCAGACGCTTCCGGACAACCAGTTTTCCGCCGGTATGGGCGAGGTTATCAAACATGGTCTGATCAAGGATGCGGCATATTATGAGTGGCTGCTTGAAAATGCGGCAGATATCTGGGCGAGAAAGCCGGAGGCACTCCGCAAGACAGTGACCTGGAGCAATGAGATCAAGCGTGCTGTGGTAGAGAAGGATCCGACCGAAAAAGGCGACCGTATGCTCTTAAACTTTGGTCATACGCTGGGACACGCGATCGAGAAGCTGAAAAACTTTGAACTTCTGCACGGTGAATGCGTGGCACTCGGCGCGCTGGCAGCGATGAAGCTGTCGGAAAACCGCGGCATGATCAAACCGGAGGAAACAAACCGCTTCAAAGAAGCACTGGGAGAATTCCATATCGGTACGCAGGTATCCGGGCTTGAGAAAGATGCGATTGTGGCAGCGTCCAAGAACGACAAGAAGATGGATTCTGGCATCATCAAATTTATTCTCATTCATTCTATCGGCGACGCCTACGTGGATCGCACAGTAACCGAGGACGAGATGAAACAGGCACTCGATCAGGTGCTGGTATAATAGCAGGAAAGGAATCAGGTGCATGAACACGAAATTACGACAGTTCTTTATCTTTTTTATCGGGCTGGGAGTCAGCATCGGACTGGATCAGTTTACAAAACATCTGGCAGTTGTCCATCTGAAAGGGCAGAAGCCATTTGTGCTCATTAAGGGTGTGTTTGAATTTTATTATTCTGAAAACCGCGGCGCTGCTTTTGGAATGCTGCAGGGACGGCAGGGATTCTTCTTCCTGATTGCAGCGGCAGTCATTCTGGCAGTGTTGTGGGCGGTTTACCGGATGCCGGCAGGGAAACGGTATCTGCCGCTGATGTGCAGCTTGTTTCTGCTCGTATCAGGCGCAGTTGGCAATATGATCGACCGTCTGACACAGAAATATGTGGTGGATTTCCTGTATTTTAAGCTGATTGATTTCCCGATTTTTAATGTGGCAGACTGCTATGTGGTGATCGCGACTTTCTCGCTGATCCTTCTGTTTTTCTTCTTCTATTCGGATGAGGAACTGGAATTTCTTTCTTTTAAAGGTGCGAAAAAGGAGTCGGGGCGATGATGCAGGAATATCTGGTTCCAGAAGAGGCGGCTGGAACCCGCATCGATAAATTTCTGGCGGACGCCTGCCCGGATCTGTCCCGTTCCTTTTTGCAGAAACTTCTGAAAGAGAGCAGCGTGACAGCAGATGGAAAAGCGGTTAAAAGCAGTTTCAAGGTAAATGGCGGGGAAACTATCGCCTTTGAAGTTCCAAAACCGCAGGAGGCGGCGATCGAGGCGGAAAATATCCCGTTGGACATTTTGTATGAAGATTCGGATATAATTTTAGTCAATAAGCCGAAGGGGATGGTTGTCCATCCGGCGGCAGGGCATTATACGGGGACTCTGGTCAATGCGCTGATATACCATTGCAAGGATCAGCTCTCCGGCATCAACGGAGTCATGCGCCCTGGGATCGTCCATCGGATCGATATGAACACGACCGGTGTGCTGGTGGTGTGCAAGAATGATTTCGCCCATAATTCACTTGCAGAACAGCTCAAGGTGCATTCGATCACCCGCGTGTATTATGCCATCGTATTTGGCAATCTGCGCGAGGATGAGGGCACTGTCCATGCACCGATCGGGCGTCATCCGACGGATCGCAAGAAAATGAGCATCCACTCCAAACAGGGGCGCGATGCGATCACGCATTACCGCGTACTGGAACGCTTCGGGGCGTATACATTTATCGAGTGCCGCCTGGAGACGGGACGCACACACCAGATCCGCGTCCATATGGCAAGCATCGGTCATCCGCTTCTGGGCGATGAGGTGTACGGTCCGGCGCGGCAGCCATTTTCACTGGAAGGGCAGACCCTGCATGCGGGAGTCTTAGGCTTTATCCATCCGCGGACTGGGGAGTATGTGGAGTTTTCTGCGCCGCTGCCAGCGTATTTTGAAGAACTGCTGGAGAAGCTGCGGAAAAAAGCTGGAAAGTAAAAGTGACGTGAATAGTAAGATCGTTCTAATTCGTATACACATTCTTTTCAGATAGTTTATTTCTGTGTCGCTAAGAAATACCTTTTATTCCGAAAAAATGATGACTTTTCAGATAGCTTGTGTTATAATAAAGGCAGAACTTGAAAGGAGTTGAGGGAGACATGAAAAAAAATTTAGTAATTACAATCGGTCGCGAATGCGGCAGCTCCGGAAGAGCGATTGGACGAAAACTGGCGGAATCATTGGGAATCAAGTGCTATGATAAAGAGCTTCTTGCACTGGCAGCGAAGAACAGCGGTCTCTGTGAAGAGCTTTTTAAGACGCATGATGAGAAACCAACCAACAGCTTCTTATATTCACTGGTAATGGACACCTATTCGATGGGTTATAATACATCGGCTTATATGGATATGCCGATCAACCACAAGATTTTCCTGGCACAGTTTGACACGATCAAGAAACTGGCAGATGAAGAATCCTGTGTCATTGTAGGACGGTGTGCGGACTATGCGCTGGCAGATTATCCGAACGTAGTGTCTGTTTTCATCTGTGCAGATGAGGAAGTGAAGATTCAGGAATTGATGAAACGTCACAATATTACCCGCGATAAGGCAAAAGATGTGATGATCAAGACCGATAAGCAGCGTTCTGGTTATTATAACTATTATTCCAGCAAACGCTGGGGCAGCTCCAAGAGCTATAACCTCTGCATCAACAGCAGTGTCGTAGGCATCGACGGTGCCGTAGAAATTATTAAGGAATTCGCCAAAAAGAAACAAGAATTTCTTAAGATAAACGAGAACGCATAAAAGTATAATTAAAACCGGTGTGTTTGAATTTCTGGTGAAGAATCAGAAAGGACGCATCGGTTTTTTGCGCCTGGATGTTTTGAAGATAAGATTGCGTTGGGGTATAAAAACAAAATAGTTACTTAAGATTTTGAATGTAGATACATGAAGAAAATGATGATGAAAGAAAGACATTCTTATATAATCCGAACGGCGCTCATGGCGGCATCGGGTATTTTATTGTGCGGGATTGCCGAAGCAGTGCGCCCGGAGGTGGATTTATCAGTCGGTGTGCCTGCTGATAAAGTTGTGATTGCAGATGGGATTTTAGACCAGGAGACACAAAATGATACAGACGAATCCTTCTGCGACCGTCTGATGAAGAAAATGGTACACCCGATTCACATGGCATCCCGGTTTTTAAATGGTCTGGGGGCAGACTCGGAAGAATATGTTCCGTCGGAAACGGAGTATAACCTGATGGCGCTCCGGACGGAAGAGAGCGCTGTTGATTTGTCTGATCCATTGGCGGCATTTGAGTCTCTTCCATGGTATAAACTTGCAAAACAATTCCGGAGTATGGGGACAGAAGATACCTGGGGCGCGAAGATGTACGAAGCGCTTGGAGCGAGGGATGCACAGTGGATATCGGAGATCTACGGGTGGATCCAGACGACACCGCTTACAGCTTCCCAGAAAATGGGACTGCCAGCTGCGCAGGTACTCGGCAGCTATGATCCCTCCAATCCAGAGCATAACGCGCAGGACCCGGCGAGCTGGGTAGTTCCAACTTGGAAAAATATCCGTTTCCAGATATGCGACGGAGACGGAAAGCCGACGTCCCTCGCATCCAATGCGACCGATATTTTGTCCATGGCAAACGTATATACATATAGCCTGGACTGGAAAAATACAGACCTGTTCAATACCTATATCAATCAGCTCTGGACCAGTTCCCACCAGTACCACGTGAGCATTAGCAATGTGTATTACTGTGAGGGCTGTACAGAACTGCCGGACGAGCCGGCGACAGAGGAAACAGCAGATGACGATGTGGAGAGCGGCAGTGCAGCAGGAGAGGCATCCTCGGAGGCTTTAGATGCCCAGGGCGCAGGAGACGGTCAGACAGCGGCAGAGGAGCCGTTAACGGAGAGCGAGGCGGCATCCACAGCAAATAATTATGTCAAACCGGCACAGGGACCGGGGGCTTCCACACAGGAGCAGGCAGCCGAATCAAAAGCGGCTGCGTCCCCGTCAGAGGCGACGTTCAGTGCGGAGAGCGCTGCGGCAGTTACATTAAATGAAAACGGAAAATATTGCCCGGGACACGTTGATCTGACCATTACCGTTAAGACAACCGGTCTGAAAGAGAAGCATAATCTGTTTGCGCTCGATGGAACGGGAAATCAGACTGTCGGGAACTGGCAGGGTTGGACGGAAGAAAAACAGACAGCCGCCCAGACACTCGCTGCTCAGGATTGGCAGGAAATGTACGGGCTTGCCAGTTCAGAGTTTGCACTCGGGAATCCGCTGACACCGGCAGAAATTGCGTCTTACCTGGATTTACTTCCAGAGGATTTATCACCGGAGCGGCGTGCCGTTATCACATGCGCGCTCAATTCCGTTGGCAAGATTCCATATTATTATGGAGGAAAACCGAGTACAGCAGGACTTTCCGGCAATCATTTTGCCAGCGTGACAAGCCCGGATTACAAGGGACGGATTTTGTCAGGGCTTGACTGTTCTGGATGGGTCAACTGGGTATACTGGACCGCGCTTGGCAATAGAATGGGTGCCGCCAGCACCTACGAGATTGTGCGGACAGGACGGGCGATCAACAGCGCAGAGCTTCAGCCGGGCGACTTGCTTGTCCAGCTTGGCGGTAATTCGCACGTTGTAATGTTTTTAGGCTGGAACGCAGACGGAACCATACTGGGCGTACATGAATCCGGCAGTGCAAGCAATGTAACGGTCGGAAAGGTCCATACGGTCTGGCCGTATTACCGGGCGTTTTTGGATTAAGAAGTGAATAAAGAATAAAATGAATATGAATTAGTCATAAGGGATTTTGAGCTGGATGGATGTTGCCTTTGTTTTTTGCTGGAGTGTTTGCTGGTAAATGGCAAAGGCGGCATCCATCCATTTTGTGTTTAGGTTTGTTTTTATGCTGAAATACGATATTGAATAATTCATAAAATGATTTATTTACAAATAAAGGGAAACATGGTATGATAGGAAGATAGATAAAACTATTCGTGAAAGCCTACTTTATCGAATAGTTGAAAAAGAAAAATACGGTATATTAGGCAAACTGTTTTTAGTCTGCTTAATATACCGTATTTGATATTTATAGGATGCATTTCATCCTCTTAACGAACTGTCATAAAGAAAATGACTCCCGCCATAGCTACACAAGCAATTCCCCATTTTAGGAAACGCCATAGGGGGATTAATATGTCACCCAGCACTATAACTCCGGGAAGTCTCTGCCCGCCGCCTGGTAATTCCTTTTTGTCCTCTGGGACTGGTGGCAATCCCAGAGGTGTTTCTTCGTAGAATACAGGCTTCTTGTTTCTTCCTGGTTTAACGTGAATAATCATATCATTTCCCCCTTGTGCGTCTTATTGCTCCATGTCTTGTGCTATCAAGTCTTTGATATATCCGCTTAATTTCTTATATCCTTTAGATTCCATGTGTTCTAGTATTGCTGGATAGTCTTCTTCACGAATACGTGATTATTTTTGAGGAATTTCGTTCAAGCGTTCGAATTGGGGATATGCTGAACTTCTTAGACGGTTATCCGCTTGAATTACCTTGCCGTTATGCGAACAAAGTCGCTTGCTATACAAAAGTGTATGTTATCACGAATATTCCGTTGACGGAACAATATACACAGCTCCAGCGGGAACAACCGGAAACATGGTGCGCTCTCCTGCGTCGCTTTCATCATGTGATTCATTATACCTCGCATGACATTTTGAAGCACAATATTCACTTTGTCGGCGATGGTTTTGTGGAACTGCTTGATGATGAGAATCAGCCATTCGATAAGGTTCAAATCTCTTCTATTGCTGGATAGAGAAAATCGTGTTAGAATGATAAACGCTAGAAACTATTCGTAAAAGTAAACTAAAATGTAATAGTTGGATAAATTTCAACTAGTTCGATAAAGTAAACTTTCACGGAACAGTTCCGAAACCCGCGCGCTCCCTTAGGCGGAAAACGAATGGTCGCGCGCCGGAACTGCCGCTTCGTCTCCGCCTACTCTTTCGTGAAAGTGGGACTTTATCGAATAGTTTGAAATATAAATATGTGTATGCACTTAATCTGTTTGCTAAACTATTCATTCGTTATATTTGAAAGGATGTTCTCATGAAACTTCAACGTCTTCTAAGTTTAACCCGCCAGGCAGTTGATGACTATCGTCTGATTCAATCCGGCGATAAAATAGCTATCGGTATTTCTGGCGGTAAAGACAGCCTGACACTTTTATATGCTTTACAGGGGCTTCGCCGGTTTTACCCGGAACCATTTGAACTTTGTGCTATTACAGTTGATCTGGGCTTTCAGGCGCTTTCTCCGGAGGTTTCGAACCGGTTGTCGCCGACGCTTTCATCGGATGCGGCTGCATTTGATTTAAAACCGGTTCAGGAGCTTTGTGATGAATTAAACGTGCCCTACACGGTCGTTCCGACGGAAATCGGCAAGATTCTCTTTGAAACCCGTCAGGAATCCAATCCATGTGCGCTCTGTGCCAAGATGCGAAAAGGCGCTTTAAATGAAGCGGCTCTGAAACTTGGCTGTAATAAAATCGCCTATGCACATCACCGCGACGACCTGATCGAAACCATGCTTTTATCCCTGATTTATGAGGGACGTTTCTATTCCTTCTCGCCGAAAAACCATCTGGACAAAACGGGATTAACTCTGATCCGCCCGCTGATGTATGTCCAGGAAGCCGATGTGATCGGATTTAAAAACAAATACCATCTTCCAGTCTGTAAAAATCCATGCCCGGTAGATGGAAAAACAAAACGCGAGTATGTGAAGCAATTAACAAAGAAACTCAACCATGATTCACCGGGGGTAAAAGATCGCTTTTTCCATGCGATTATTGATGGAAACAATCCCGGATGGCCGGAACGGACCGATCGCCATCTGAAAAATTTGATACATTCGGACCTTTCATCATCACCAAAGGAGGAATTGTGATATGGCTGTACTCTCCTACCACGAACAGGAAGACATCGAAAATACAAAACGAATCCGAGGCATTCTGAAAGAGCTGCCACCGTTCTGTACCGATTTCTTCCGCGGCATTGAACCACGTACATCGGCGCGCACTCGGCTTGCGTATGCCTATGATTTAAAGACATTTTTTGATTTCCTGAAACAAGCAAATCCAGAGCTTAAAACAAAGGAGCTGCGTGATTTTCCGCTTTCTATTCTGGATGAAATCAAGTTGATGGATCTGGAAGAATATATGGAGTATCTGAAATGTTATTCGACCGAAAAACGTGAGGATCTGATGAATACAGAGCGGGGTATCATGCGGAAAGTCTCGACGGTCAAGAGCTTTTACAACTACTTTTACCGGACCGAGCGGATTCAGAATAACCCCGCTTCTCTTCTGCAGCTTCCCAAGATTCATGAAAAAGAAATTATACGCCTCGATGTTGACGAGGTGGCGCGTTTCCTGGATGAGGTTGAGGATGGCGAATGTCTGACCGAAAAACAGAAAGCCTACCATGCAAAGACCAAGCTGCGAGATCTGGCGATGATGACGCTTCTGCTTGGTACGGGGCTTCGTGTATCAGAATGTGTCGGACTGAATATCAACGATGTTGATTTCCGAAACGGTGGTCTTAGGATTCATCGAAAAGGCGGAAAGGAAGTCATCGTATATTTTGGTGCCGAGGTAGAATATGCGCTTCAGGACTATCTCAGCGAGCGTGAACATATTGTCCCAGAGGAAGGCAGCGAAGAAGCACTCTTCCTCTCCATGCAGCGTAAGCGCATTAACGTACGCAGTGTGGAAAAAATGGTCAAAAAATACGCACAGCTCGTCACACCGCTAAAAAAGATCACGCCACATAAGCTCCGCAGCACCTACGGCACTAATCTGTACCGTGAAACCGGCGATATTTACCTCGTCGCGGATGTTTTGGGACACAGTGATGTCAATACGACGAAGAAGCATTATGCGGCGCTGGAGGATGAACGGCGGCGAAGCGCAAGGAATAAGGTGCAGCTGAGAGAAAAAGAGTAAAGGGCAAAAAAGGCAAAAAGTAAAAAAATTTTTAGGTAAAAAAGGCTAATTTCGTACTTTATTTCCGTGTAAAGTGAAAATAGTATTTTGCTAAAATAAAGTTCAAAATTCATATTTGCCAAGAAAACCGATGACCTCGACTGCTTATAGTCTATGCCATCGGTTTTCCTAGTTCAAGCACTCTCACTCTGCTTCATCTGTGTCTCAATAACTTCGTCTAAGTTGGCTGCTGTAGTTTGTTCACTCATAGCCTTCTGCCTCTAATAATAAACACTGCAAAGGTTTAAAATATCCTGCAACAGATCATACTCCATCTTTGCCTTATCATTCATTTGATAATTTATCAGAGCCTTTTGCGAGTACATCGCATCTACGCTTTGCGTTTTCGTTGAAAATTCCATCAAAGTATCCGGGCCAATGCCCAAACTGGTAAAAATTTTATTCAAATGCTTATCGAATGAGCTTTTACTATCTATCTCGCCATTTAAAATTTTATCTAAAGTAGGTCGAGAAATTTCTGTCTTTTTGCAGAACGATACCTTAGAGAATCCATTGCCACTGATGTAGTCCTTTAATTTTATTCCTGTCAGTTTTCTCATTTCAAAAAGTTCATCAAAACGCACTCTCTATCTCTCCCAGTAACAAATTGTCAATAGTTTTTTAATCACTTTTCTTAAAAAGGAAAAAAATAAAACGTATAGTAAACGCTATGGTGCGTTGACAACGTATAGATTATTTCCATACGCTCTATCTCTCATTTCGTAAACGCTCCATAGCAAGTACCTTGCCAGCCCAAAGTGCTGCAACATGGTTTTGCAAGCAATAATCCGCAACGTTCGCTCCTCCAGTATTCACCTGTAATCTCCATACCGCCATCTTCTCATCTCCCCGCTTTCTTCTTTAGTGCTTATTCACCTTCCGCTTCGGGAACCATCCTTTTTCCACTCTTTTTTCCTGTTCTTTCAGTTCCTTAATGCTCCAAAAGCAACTGACGCCCAAAACACCCAGGGAAACCGACCAAAGTATTTCCTGCATTCTTACGGATAGAATCATACACAAAATGCCCACCAGCAAAAATACCGGCCAACAGCGGCTTCCAAAGTAATACTCCGCATATATAACAATAGGATGGAACAATCCAATCAGAAAAAAGGTAAGCACACCAATCAATATCCCACTAAAATTCATCATAACTCCTTGTCCTTTTCCTTATACAAACAGCACATTATCGCAGACCGGCGCAACTTATCTTCTGCGTGCAACAGTCGCCCTCAACAGCATATCCAATATGCGCAAAGAAGAAGTATTGCAATATAGAACTACAACCGTCCTCTTCCATATTTTTTAAATATCTGACACATTTTTACGGATTGCATTTTTTACACGGATCATAACCTGCAGCAATCAGCGCATCCCTACTCTCTGATGAGGATTTTTTATTACTCTCCTTCATCTGTTTGACCGATGAACAGGACGGCCGATGAAATTTCTTTGTATTGGTATTGAGGATATAGGATTCCGTGCTGGTCTGCTGAGAAGCTGCCTGCGTAACAGCCTGTGTGGCCTGCTCTGTTTCTGCCGTCTTGTTTGTTCCAGAAGCCGAGCTGTCCCCCGTCGCATAATTGATGTTAAAGGTCACTTTACCCATTTTGAGGGATGTAAAGTGACCTTCTCTTAGTCAAATATAATGCCGTTCCTTTCTTCGCAAACCTTTACAGAAAGTACAAGCATCCATGTTTCGTTTTTGATAAAGAATCCGTTGCTTTGGTGAGCACTTATAATCGTGTGCACACACTGGGCATGTCCAACAAACAGGTGTTATGCAATTATCCAAAATCTGATCAGGATCACATAACAAATAGTTATCCAAATGGTTCCACTCATTCATTAAATCCGGATGCAATACGGCAAAGGAATTAACACCCGGAAGAACTTCTTTCATTGAACAATACACACAATCCACGTTTCCCGTTGCCATATCTCGAATAGAACTTATATATTCGCCACCACAATCAGGGCATTTCCAGAGTGCTCGGTAACATGAATTATTTAAATAATGTGACATTGGTTCTTCATTATTAGAAGACCATCGCGACATTAATTCTGGATTCGTTAACTTGAATTGACATAAACTTTTTCTTAAAATCACCTCCTCGTCTACTTCCTTTCACACTATCACCTCCAGAATCACACGCGCTCAAATGACAGATATCTCGTTCCCTGAAACGTAAGTTTCCCAATGTCGCCTTCCGCCAGCATTCCATATTCTCTGCCAGAAACCGACAGTTCCATCCGGTCACCGCTCTCTACCTGAAACGTGACATAGTAGCTGGTACTTGAAGTCGAATGGTAGCCATGAGTTCCAGACAGGTCACCCGCATTTGCATGGCTATGATGTGTGATATTTTCACGCTTTGCGACGATGGTTGCACTCACCGACAAACGCGGTGACTGATTGTTTTTATGCCATGTTCCGATTCCTGTCACAAACTGGAAGATGATCATGCCAAAAACCATTACGAAGATAATCGGAAACATAAACTCAAACAGCATAAACATATAGCTCACCTCTTCTTCATCTTTCGTCCAATGATTACTCTGAGCACAAAACATACGACAATCACGAAAAGCGAGGCAGCGATATACAGTAATGCTTCTGTATACCACGGTGCAGAATACGATTCGTATAGTTTCGGAAAGCGCTTATACCCATAGAAATCCATACCCGTTTTAATCACAATTATGTAGAAACTCGCATAGATAATATATTTTAATAAATCGTATAGTCCATCGTCTCCGCGATATTCTGTTTTAACCTTTTAGCATCGGCAAACTGAAATTTTCAAATTAGTCTTTGCAAATAACCTTTGAATCTTCACCATCAATTACAATTCCCTGACGGTTGTTAATTGGGCATAGATTCAAATCCGAAAACTCAGTCATTATTTTCTCGGTAACTTTCTTAAATGGTGCTGTAAGATAATGCGGAAGAACATAGAAATCAATCAAATCAATCCCTGCATCATCTTCTTGTGAGTAGTCCTCCGGCTTTTCATCCATTTGCTCGATATATTGGATGCTTGGAGCGCATATAATTGCGCCTGCCGACTCGCCGATCATCAATTTTCCATTTGCCAATTCCTTTTTCAGCAGTCCATCAGTTCCCGTTTTACGGAGCTGGTCCATAAGAAAGAAAGAATTTCCGCCGGTAAAATATATCACATCTGCTTCTTCAAAAACAGACTGTATCGTTGAATAAGCCTCCGTTGAAATATCAATTTCAGTTACGATTGCTCCCAACTTTTTGAATAATTTTCGAGCCGAGCCGACATAACCGGTGTAGCCTTCACGCAGTGAAGCTGTTGGAATAAATGCGACTTTCTTATTTTCAATTTCTTCCTTTATCAGACTTCCTACACTTGAAAAGTGCGAACATAAAAATAGTTTCATCAATATTCTCCTTTATAAATCCCGACTTGTTACTCACATTATATCATATTTTTTCTTCAGTTACATCCACCAAATTTTAGTACACTGCCATTCGGCTTGCTTCTGTAACCGGCATCCGTTTAATCTTCTCCTGCATTGTTTCCTTTGTATCTTCATTGATTTCTATACGGATTTCCCTTATGTTTTGATTAAGAATACCCTCTCAATGTATGAAAGGCCGGTTCAATTATATGTGTCTATTTTAATTCTGGAAACAGTTTCTCCAATTCTTCATGAAATGTCCCATTCCTTAATGGTTTGCCGCAGCGTCTCGATGGTCTGCGTTTTCTGCTCATTGATGTTCCGGTTTACAGCCTGCATTTCTTCCTCGGTTGTAGTAGATTCCTGCCAGCCTCTGTTCACGATCATTTTTCTGGATCTTCTGTTGGTTCTGGAAGTCTCCGGCTGCTTTTCCTATAACGGTATGGGTTTCCGTCTGAAACTTCCGTTCCGGATTTTCCTTTGTGGATACAGAAAGCTCTTTTCCATTAATAGAACCGTTTATAACAACATATCTTTCACGCATTTACTCCGATAGTCACTCGGCGATATTTTGTATCTTTCTTTAAATGTTCGGTTAAACGTTCTTTGACTTTCAAATCCACTATCCAGTAGGAATCCGAATCACCAATGCTCAGATTTTACTTGAAACAACAACTTATTCCATCAATGAGATTTCTAAGATTGTTGGGTATGATAACCAGCTTTATTTCAGCCGACTCTTCCACAAGCTAAAAGGATATTCACCTAGAGAATACCAAAAGATAAGAAATAAGTTCTGAAAACCATAATATTATAAGAATCCAATTTATTTAAAAAGAGGATTAAAAATGTTACATTCCTAGTTTTCTTATCACAAGTTGCTTCTAATACATGATTCCCCTTAAATAAAAGATAATATAAAAAGGTCACTTTACCCATTTTGAGGGATGTAAAGTGACCTTCTCTTAGTCAAATATAATGCCGTTCCTTTCTTCGCAAACCTTTACAGAAAGTACAAGCATCCATGTTTCGTTTTTGATAAAGAATCCGTTGCTTTGGTGAGCACTTATAATCGTGTGCACACACTGGCATCGAATTCGATACAGAAGAATAGCGCCTCACTTTGGCAAAGCAAGGCGCTATTCTCTGTTACAGGAAAAATCAGGTTATTCTCCCATGATCTGAACCGTATATTTTCTTATCTTCAGTCCATCGAACTCCACAAAATAAATATCCTGGGCACTTCCGCCCGCTGTTTTTCCATCTATTACCGGAAGCACACAATGATTTCCGCAAAGCATTGACTTCAAATGTCCCGGGGCATTTCCGCTGCAGGTTCCATAGCTTGGGAGCATATGGGTATGCACGTAATCTCCGTCTGTTGGTATCAACCGTTCCAGCGTCAGTTCAATGTCCTTTTCCACACAGGGAAGGCTTTCATTTATCATAATCGCCGTAGTCGTGTGCATGGATATGACAAAAACAACTCCCGCTGTGATTCCGCTGGCAGCCACGTCCTTTTGCACCTGATCTGTGATTTTTACCATTTCAAATTCCTGTCTGCTGGCAATTTCATGCGTATAAGATTTAATAATCATAGCCTCTTCCTTTCATTCCCAGAAACACTTCCGCATTCTCTCCCAGGATTTTTTTCAGCACATCTGGACGAAGATTTAGTTTTTCCAGACCGTCCTTTGTTCTGACCTGGCGAAATCTGGGGAGGTTGGATCCATACATCACCTTATCCATCAGATTATTCTGCAGCCATCCCGGAGCCATATTTTTCAAGAAAATCTGTTCATAATAGTTTTTGGGGCTGTCCATAAATACCGTCGCCGTATCTGTATAAACATTGGGATACTTTAACAACAGCATGCACAGCTCATCCACCCAGGGCCATCCCAGATGCGACAGGCAGAACCGAAGCGTCGGATATTCCACGGCGATATCTTCAAACAAAATCGGACGTGTATATTTTGACGGGGAATCCGGTTCCCAGCTGAAGCCGCTGTGAAACAGCACCGACTTGTCATACTTTGTGCACAGATCTAATAACGGTTTTAACCGTCTGTCATCCGGATACATATTTAAATGGGATAAATTCAGCTTCAGACCCATCAAATTCAGCTTTTCAAACGCGTCCTTCAGTTTTTCTGCCGCACATTCCTCTCGCGGATCGACACTGGCAAAGCCGATAAAGCGTTCCGGAAACAATTCTACGATCCTCTTTACTTCTTCGTTTGACACAATCGGCTGTCCCATCGATGCAGAATAATCTTCCGCAAGAATTACCGCCCGATCCACTCCGGCATGATCCATCACGGCCATGACCTGCTCCATGGGCACAGGAGATGATTTGTACAGGCCAAACGCCTTCTTTCTGAAATTCACCCTGTCCGAATCTGTACAGATCGGCCCAAATAACACCGGGTGTACATGTACATCAATAATCACGAAACGACAACTCCTTTCTCTCCAAAGCTTCCTTTACACATGATAAGGTTCAAATATACTGACAATCTCAGCAGCCTTTTTCGCGCCGGAAAGCATACATTCCGGTATGCTCCTGCCCCGAAGAATTCCGCTCATAAAGCCGGCGCCATAGGAATCTCCCGCGCCTACGGTATTCACCAGCTTCGGTGCCGGTATGCACGGCTGTCGATAAAACTCTGTTCCGTCAAAAGCCAGAGAGCCTCCTTCCCCAAATGTGGCAAGCAGCACCTCGGCTCCCATGGAACAGCCCATCCGCAAAAGCTCTCTTACCTCCTCGGTCTCCTCTTCAAATGAAAAAATACCATAATTGATATTTTTTAGAATGGTCGGAACATCCTCATGCCGATACCGCTTAGAAAAATCAAAATAGATCTTCGTTCCCTTGCTTCTCATGTCCTTCAGCAATCCTGTCACATTCCACGAAAGATCGGTATGAATGTAATCCTGTGTCCGGATAAAATCCATATCCTCTCCCGTTGGCTGATATGGAATCATGACTCCTTTTTCCGCCCTGTGATGCACCCGGTCTCTGCCATTTAACAGCATCTCTATCACTGCCGTCTGTCCCCCGGGAACAATGGTAACATGCCCGGTATCTACCTTCCTTTTCTGACACGCTTCCAGCATAGACTGTCCATAGGCATCATCTCCAATCGCCGTCACCACGGACGGCACAAGCTCGGGAACCAAATCCATCAGATTAAACATCAGATCGATTCCATTGCCTGTCGGGTAACTGATATTTAAGTTTTTGTATACATCAATACAGGTGAATCCTACCGCTGCAAACCGCATAGCTGCTCCTCCCTCTGTTTATCTTCGTCACTGCATATACATTTTTAAATTCCGTACATTTTTCTTATCATGTTCAAACGGATTAAAATAATATGCAGCATCTGCTCCAAGCACTCCGGCATACGCTGCAAAATTCAGCGTCTGCCCCCCAGGAAACATGGTTTTTAAATGGATGTACTTATCACATACATTGTCCCCAATCCCTATTACCTTCATTTCCTCAGCTTCTTTAGTCGAATTCCTCTTCAATCGATTGATTATATATCATTATATAATGTTATGATATCATATTAGTGTTTCTGAATCATTTTGTCAATAGGATTTTATAAAAAAACAAGAAAAAAATGCAGCCACATTGAGCCTGCGCTCAACATGTCTGCATCATTCCTTTTTCTCTTCTTTTATTCCTCTATTCTTCTTCTCTTTTTCTGTTCTTCTTTATGTAACATGGATTATTTAAATAATGTGACATAGGACGCAATTCCTCCCGTCGTTTCGATCAATCTAAATTGACATAGTAATAAAATTATATTCCGTTCATTTTCTTTCTTTCCAGTTTACCCCAGTTCAGTTTGTTCTTCTTGTATCCCACAAATGCAGTCACACGGACAAATGCCAGATAAAAGCGGAGAAAAGTTGTTTCAAAAAAACAAGCAACAATAGCAAGGATCAGTTCTCGAAAAGAAAGCTTCTGGTCAATGGTATAGATTCTTGAAAAATATGCAGTTAATGTAAGTAAAATACCATACAGGGCATAGCAGGCAAGAAATGCCAGCATAAATTTCACATTCAGCATATCCATCATCACAGATAAAACCATTGTAAGTATACCAAAAAATTCAATAAATGGTGACAATAATTCGTAAAACAGAAAATAAATATAGGATAAAAGTCCTACAGCTCCGTACCGTGGGTTTGCCAGCATTTTACGGTGTCCCCACATACACTGGAACAATCCTCTCTGCCATCTTTTCCGCTGCTTGCCCAATTCACTTAATTTTTCCGGTGTTTGCGACCAGCAGATGGCATCCTGTGCAAAATCAATCTTATATGGCTTACGATTCATGCGGCTGAATTCATGAAGTTTGACTACCAGTTCCATATCCTCGCCCATTGTACTGCTGTCATATCCGCCTACGGCAATCACTGTTTTTTTCTCAAATAATCCAAAAGCTCCGGATATGATCATGTTTGCATTGATTTTATCCAACAGGATACGTGCTGCCAGAAAAGAACGGTCATATTCCAGGGATTGCATTCTTGCTATTATATTTCTAGGCAGCCTATATTTTATCACATGACCTTTTTTTATGACAACACCATTGGCTGGACGGACACTTCCACCAACGGCTATTACATTTTCGTCCTCCAGAACCGGACGAACGATTTTCTCCAGCGAATCATGCTGTAAAATAGAGTCCGCATCCATGCAGATAAACCAAGGATACCTGGCTGCATTGATTCCGGCATTTAGGCTGTCTGCTTTTCCGCCGTTCTTCTTGCGGATCAAAGTAATGGGTACTTTCTGGTTCGGGCATTCATAAACATCTTCCTCGGGCTGACATTGGATTAGATGACGGATCGGGCGCGCCACTCGCTCCATATGAAATGCATCAATCAGGATCTGAGATGTTTTGTCTTTAGAACCATCATCTATCACTATAATTTCATATAGTTTATAATCCAGGTTGAGAAGTGAAGTAACTGTGTCCTTCACCGTGATCTCCTCGTTATAAGCCGGAACAAGAATGGAAACAGGTATGTAATAGCTTTGCCACAGTTTATTGTGCAGCTGTTCAAGGCGGTATGATTTGTACAGTTCAATTGCTCCTGCTACAACCGACAAAAACAAAAAGCTGGAATATCCAATCAGATATATAATAAAAAACAGATTGACACATTCCAGAAAAAAACGAAATGCATCGGTCATAAACCCGCCCTCCTTTGTGCTTTTGCTGCATCCAACTGGTACTCTAACATTTCTTTTGCATAGCGGTCATTTCCCTGTAAAATATCAGCTAATGCGTCCCTATCTGTATTCAGAACTGCAAGGCTTTTTGCAGCATTATGCCGGACATACCAGTTTTTACTGGAAATCTCTTTTTTCAAAATTTCCAGTGTCTGCGGTCCGGGATACACAGCAAGAGCGGAAATACAGGCATTCTGCAATTCCCAGAACCCTTCCTTTTCTTCTTCGGCGTGATGAAGCAAAAAAGAAACACTTCTTTCATCCTGATATCTGCCAAAATAGCGGACACATGCGATCTGAATTTCCATATCCTGGCTTGTTTCCAACATAGACAGCATTTCATCCTTCCAGTTTGACGATGCATATCGAATATAATCCAACAGGTTTACCTGCATCCTTGGATGAAATTCACTCAATTTTTTCCAAAGGAGTGGTATCAGTTCTTCTTTTTTATTAAAGGAAAGAAGTCCATCTGCAAGTATTTTTTTATGCGGAAGCAGCTGCTCATTTGCATTCAGGAATTCCAATGCCTGCATAATTGCGTGTATATCTTCTGAACTGTATAACGCCCGCAAAGCATTCTCTCTGCAATAGAGACTTTTATTTCCAAGCAGGTCAAAAAGAAATGGGAAAACAATTTCCTTAGCCTGGAATTTCGTCATATGAAATATGGCAAATACATAAGCCAAGCAGGCTTTTTCCATATCCGATTTTCTTTTATAAACTGGTATCAGTTCTTCCATCAGCCGACTTACAGATGCTATTCCCTGCTGGAATTGTTCCGGCATACGGTTTTCAACTTTATATAATGCTTCACTGAACGTCAGAAGTCTACTGGTTGACTGGAGCTCTTTAACCAGCCTTTTTTCCTGCTTTTTATTTTCCGTTATATTATCTAAAAACAGCTGTCTGTATTCTTCGCAATATCGTTGTTCCCTCCTTTTCAGAACACAGGAACGATATCTTGAAACTATCTCTATAAAGCAGTTAAACAGAATAATCCCCACACAGACAATAAAATAAAAAACAATCACAAATTGTGCTATCATTCGTGTTCCTTTCCTGTCCAGTATGTCTTCAGAACCTGGTATGCTTCTTTTAATCTTTCATGGTAAGATACTGTATTTTCCCATCCTTTCAGTTTAAGCCGTCCCATCTCGATAGTATTTCCTTCTCTGCCAAGACCTATAAACATCTCTTTGATCCCCACTGCTTCAATGCCATAATTTCCGTCATAATAATCATCATGAATTTGCATTCGGGACGGATCAGAAAAATTCAGCAGCTGCCATGGGATTCTAATTTCCACATCATCTCCGTTACAGATAAAATCTGCCCTGGAATCATAAGCAGATGCAGATGGATTTCCATTACCATAATACAGCTTTCCACTTTCAAAGGTTCTTAACGGTGTGGCAGCATCCTGATACTGACCAATAACATCCCGTAATACCATGCAGATATTTTCGAATACAGCGCTATCCCGAGCCGGTGGATCAATATAAGAATCTTCTCCTGTAATATCTTCCTCATAATTGGCATGAATGGGATTATACCGATCCTGAACCAACAGACGAGTATTATCTTTTCCATTCAAGATCAGTACAAAATCTGTAGGTCTTTCAAATTCTGCTGTACAATTTTCCATACGGGTACTGCCTGTTTTAGGGGTCGTATCAACCGGAACATACAGCGTGTCATTTTCCAGATCAAAGCCCTTTTTATGGAGATATAAATAAACATCGGAGGCATCATACTTCACACTGATGAAAGAGCCGTCTTCATATTGGATCACCATATCCTTATCTGTCCATTCGGAAGTATCCCCGTCCACGTAACAAACACTTTCTTTTTCCCCACAGTCAAATGCCAGCAAGCCAAAATGCTGGTCATTTGTCTGAGCATCTTCCCAGTAAATATTACGGCTTAAATCTACAGCATACATGGTATTCCAGGTATGCTTGAACCATTCATCCTGCCAGGAATAGACACAGCCTCCGGAAAGTCCGGCAGCCATAATGTCTTCATAACAATCTACCAGAATCTTTCCCTGTTCTTTTTCAGAATAGTATCCAAGTCCTCTGCTGGTCACCTGATTCTCCTGAATCTCACCTCGTCCTGTGGCTGCACCAAATTCAACAGCCAAAACCGGCATTGTATGATGTTCGTTTAAAAGTCTTAAATATGCCCGATAAGTATTCCGTTTTCCGTCAGGAGTGATACAGTCACTAAAGTCGATCTTTTTATCAGACAAACTGTTCCATGTTGTGTATTCCATACAGGAAAGGTAATCCTGATCATATGGAGATGCACTGTAGCTGGCAAACTGACCTGATATAAATTTATCAGTTGCAGTTATATGTTCTGCGTCGATCCGGGCACATTTTCGGAAATATTCTGCAATCTCTTTAGGATAATCAAAGGGATCTGTTGCATTTCCACTGGAAAAGGAGATCAGACGCTGCTCATCATATCTTGTTGATTCATAGTACAGCATCCTGTCACCTGTTTCTGCAAGCAGGGATTCAAAGGCAGAGGCATCTTTTGAAGCAGTAAGATAGGTTCCTTTATACGGTTCCATATCCGGATATTTCTCATCTGTATATGCAACGGTTGTATCTTCCCATCCATTTCCGATAATATATCCCAGCACCCATTTCGAGATATCGTGTAAATAAAGTCCTGTACTTGTATCTGCATCATTATTGATGATAAGTCGTTTTCCATGGATCACATCTACAGTGACCAGGCAATTATCCAGAAGCTTTCCTGCAAAGGAGTCGGCATATGCATCCACTAGGGAGTTCTGTATATAATCATTTACCCAGATTCCCTGAAGTAAATATAACGGCTCCTCATGTTGGGAATTGTATTCATAGAACGCTTTATAAAAAGACGGATTCTGGACAGAATAGACTCTCAGCGTATTTGCTCCTGCTTCCTGGATCAGCTGAAACCAGCGCAGATAGGTTTCTTTGGTAATCGCATAATCTGTAGACCATTCACCTGGAATACCGCTTCCCATGTCAATTCCTCTGACTTCAAATGGTTTCCACTTATCTTTGTCCTTTATAAGTATCTCTTTATTCTCAGTCCGGACAAATGTGTTTATATGATTGTCCCGGCCTGAGTCCACATAAAATCCGCCATAAAACACAGCTATAAATCCAATAAATACAAGCAGAATGATGGCAGATATACTGATAATAAATCGTTTCATATTTTAATCATTAACCTCATTATACTGCTTTACACGGGAGGATGCTGAATACTGACGCAGAGTCTCAATGTTTTCATCCAGCCATTTTCCTCTGTTTCGCAAGTAACCTTTTAACTGTCCTTCAGCGGCAGATCTACTGTCAAGATTTCTCGATACCGGAACCAGAAGTCCCTTTGCCTGCTGTTCCACACTTCCCCATCGTGCATCGTTTCTTGCAAGAGCTGGTGCGATAAAATCAAGGGTTTCATCGATATAACGATAAAGTGATTCCTCACTTAACAGACCTTTTCGCAAGGAATGATATCGCTGGATGATCCGTTCAGTAAAATCCTCATCTTTGATAAGCATTTCAAACCATAATCGGTTGTTCAGGAAAAATCCTGTATAAGGAAGTTCCTCCTCGAAATAGTTATTGCAGGCATTATTAAAATCCCATACACACATACGATACAGATTATCGGTTCCCTTATAAATATAAGTGGAATAGTTTCCGGCATCTGCATTACTGGAAAGCTCATTGATTATAAAGTAATCTACAAAGCTGTCTACATCTATCATAGAAGTGTAGCCATGTTTTTCCCTGTCATAATCATATGAATACAGAGTTTTTTCAAAATTTGAAAAATCCTGCCGGATTTCTTCTGTCAGTCTGGCATCTCTGTTCCTGCTTCCGGGATATTCTATCTGCAGCAGGAAGGGGGTTTTGTAGGTATACGTTGTAAAGCTGTTTAAAGCTGCTTCGCCCGCATGCTGATGATCCAGGCGAAGCAGGTATCCGGAAAATGCGCTGCGCTTGGCATTTACACGAAGTCCCAGCCTGGCGCCATCTTTTCCGCCGGTTATCATTTCAGTCATTACATATAGACCTTCATATTCACCATTAAGAATTACTTCGCAGAATCTTACATTTGGCGCATAAGACATCATTTCTCCGGCAAGATTGTAAAACATATAATTTCGTATGGCTGTTTTATCGAGCCAGGGACCGTATAATACCCATTCATGGTGCGCATCCATTCCCATAATGGAAAGCGGATTGTTTTCCCCTTTTTTATCTACAAGTCTGATGGCATAGCTTGGCTTATCAAACTTTCTTGAGGAATTACCTCTCATTCGTATACGGATTTCAGAAGATACATCTGCCGTTTCATTTGCATGATGGTACTCTTTGCTGTCATTCCCAATTATATCCATCTGAGCAGCAATTGTAGTTTCCCCATCCGTAGCGCGTGTATAAATGCGGTTGTTTCCATCATCCTTAATGGGTCTTCCCGGGATTTCCATCCCATCTGTATCAATTTTGACAATCGGAAGATATGTACACAGACCGCCATCCGCAGGATCCGTACATGGTTCCTGGGGAATTTCCTGTTCATGCTGATGAATTCTCTCTGTTTTTCGGTAGTCCTTATAAGACAATGGCGCAAAAACGGCAATCAGGATAACCGCAAAGCAGCATATAAATCCTATTATTTTGTATTTCATATCAGTTATAAATCTCATCGCTTTGAGCTACAATATTAACACTTTCGATTTGTCCAAGGTTATAGAAATCATCTGTTAAAGCCGGATACTGTTTCTGAACTTTCTCCAGTATTTTTCTGGATAATTCATAAATGTACTCAGCATTTTCCTCTGTCGTATTTTTTACCCGAAGAACGACACCAGTCCCAAAATAACGAAAGACCTGAGATTCTATATTTTCACAGCGGCTTCTTTTTGCACGGATGATCAAAAGCATATGGTTATCACTGCGAATCGCTCCCATGATAAGAAAAATAAGAAAAATAGCAGAACTGCCTACTGCAGCAACCAGATAATCTCCAACTCCACAGCATATTCCCACAATAATCGTCCAGAAAATATATACAGTATCTCTGGAATCTTTTATTGCAGTTCGAAAACGCACAATAGATAATGCACCGACCATACCAAGCGACAATGCAATATTGTTTCCTATGACAGTCATAACTGTTCCTGTCATAACCGTCAGAACGATCAGTGTTACTCCAAATTTTTTGCTGTAAATCGTTCCCTTATGTGAAATCACATATGAAATAAAAATAAACAGACCAATGACAGCACTTACCAGAATATGCATTATAATTTGCTGCCAGGTCATATCCCCCTGTTGGGCAAGCAGGTTATAAATCGTCTCTTTCATTTCCTTTCCTCCTAAAACCTGTAGTTACAGCCAATTTGTCTTGCCATACAATATTTGCTCACGGAAAGCTCGCTTTTCTGAACGGGCAGAAGCATATGCTTGATATAGCTTAACAAAAAGCCATTGTATTTTACTTCCAGCACTACAGCAAAAGGAGACATTACACTGTTTAACACCAGATTTCTATCAAACACATTAAAATTCACTTCATTAGCCCGTATTTTGGAATCAAAGGTTATTCGAATAGAGTTTTCTGGCGCGATAAATGCAAATCTGTCATATTCTACAACTGTTTTAGGACGGTATGCCCACATTTCCATAATTGAATAACATTCCTGTCCAAACTCACTGCCACTGTTTAAAAGTACGGAATAATCACCCTCAATGAGAGCCTGCGCTTCCTTTCTGGATAATCTTAATGATCGCTTTCGCTGATATGGTCCCTGCTTCTGCTTCATTTCAAACAGTGCAAAATCCGCATCAGGACTATATACCCGCAAACGAAACTTCCTTCTTAACTCCAGACCATCTTCTTTTTCCTGAAAATCCCGATTTGACAAAGAATCAAAGTACAAAGAACGTACCTGGTAACCATCGGATCCATTATGTAAATCGGTATGAACCACATTTGACAGATAATTCCGGAGTTTTAAAGCTTCTGCCTGATTCAGCAGAAATTTCTTTTCTTCCCGCAGTACATCGCGCACAGTATTATTTCCTCCTGCTTTTGCTTTTTAGTAAATCCAACTCTATAGTATACATCCAAAAAATTTTTCTGTCTAGAATACAACTTCATACTATACAATGACCTCTCAGTTACTATTCAGGGGTTAGCTGGACTTGAGGAAACCGATGGTGTAGACTGATAACAGTCAAAGCCATCGGGTAAGCTCATCTGTATTTGTTTTCCATTTTGGGGAACATATCCAAAATACATTCCATTGACATTAACCCTTTTTGCGGATAACTGCTTTTGGAATTCTTGTAACCCACTTTATTCCACTATTTATGAAATTTCCAAAATGGAGCGATTTGAAAATGTACTTTATTCTGTTTCGAAATAAAGTACATTCTGAAATAAAGTGCATTTTGAAATTTTTGTACTTTATGCTATAATCCTTGTATCTAAGCCATTTATTAACCACTAACTATAAAGTACAAAATTTTTTACTTTTGAAAAAGGCTAATTTCGTACTTTATTAAAAAAGCAAAAAAGGCATCGTACAAAAATTTTAAAAGTTGAACACTTGAATTTCTCACAGTTTTCACAGAAAGGAAATGTTTATGATAAAAGGAACCTTATATGGCGTAGGAGTAGGTCCGGGCGATCCGCGGCTCATGACGTATCTGGCAGTTGACACGATTCAGAAGTGCCCGGTGATTGCGGTACCGGCGGATGGAAAGGAAAATGCAGTTTCCTATAAAATTGCCAGTGGGATCGTGGAAAATCTGGATGAAAAGGAATGCTTAAACCTCACTACTCCGATGACAAAAGATAAAGCTGTTTTAAATGCAGCATACCAGGCTGCCTCGAATCAGATTATAGAGCAGCTGGAACAGGGGAAGGATGTTGCCTGCCTCACGCTCGGAGATCCGACGATTTACAGTACCTATATTTATATCCATCGGATTGTAAAAGCACATGGTTATGCAACTGAAATCATCAATGGCATTCCGTCCTTCTGCGCGGTCAGCGCCAAGCTTCAGGACAGTCTTGTTGACCGCTCAGAACAGCTTCATATTATTCCGTCCACTTATGATATTGAGGCGGCGCTGGAACTTCCAGGTACCAAGGTTCTGATGAAAGCAGCTTCCAAGATGCCGCTTGTCAAGGCGACCCTGAAAGAAAAGCATATGACAGGTATCATGATCGAAAATTGTGGTATGCCAGAGGAGCATATTTATCATAAAATCGATGAAATTCCAGAACGGGCAAGTTATTATTCGATTATTGTCGTGAAGGAAGGGGACCATGATTGAATTAAAGCATCTGACAAAAAAATACGATCATTTTCTGGCGGTCGAGGATCTGAACCTGAAAATTGAGACAGGCGAGTTCTTTGGGCTTTTGGGACCGAATGGTGCCGGAAAAACGACCACCATCGGAATGCTCTCCACTCTCCTGCTTCCGACTTCGGGTGAAATCTGGATCAACGGAGAGCTGCTGACCCGTCAGAAAAATCAGCTGAAACAAAAACTCAGTGTCGTTACGCAGGAATACTCGATGCGTCAGGATATGACGATGAACGAGATTATGGAATATCAGGGACATCTTTATTATATGCCGATCAAAAAGATTCGGGAGCGGTCAGAGGAATTGCTGGAATTCTGCGGGTTGATCGATTATCGGAAGAGAACCGTCCGAAAGCTTTCCGGAGGCATGAAGCGGAAGCTGATGGTCTGCCGGGCACTTTTAACGGAACCGGAAATCCTTCTTCTGGATGAACCGACTGCAGGGATGGATGCATTTGCCCGCCGTCAGATGTGGAATCTTCTGAAAAAGCTGAATCAGCAAAAGCTTACCATTCTTCTGACAACGCATTATATGGAGGAAGCAGAAACGCTTTGTGACCGTGTCGGCTTTATGTGCGGTGGACGTCTGGAGGAAACAGATGCTCCGGGGCATATGATAGAGACGCTGGGGCGGTATGCGGTTGATGAGACTTCACCAGATGGGCTGAAATCACACTATTTTCATGGAAAGGAGGAGGCAATTCAGTATTTGTCCGCGTCAGAACAGGAAACAGCGCTTCGCAGTACGACATTGGAAGATGTATTTCTGGAGACAATCGGGCAGCAGCTGGAATGCCGGTAAAAATGGGTATTCTTACTGTGTTATGGGAAAAATGGGTAGAATTCCGGCGGGATTTTTATAAAATCACGCTGGCTGCCATGATTGCCCCTCTTTTATATATTCTGGTGTTTGGTCTTGGAATCCAGACCATGTCGCACGGACAATCGTATCTGAACTTTCTGATTCCGGGAGTGGTTGCCCTGACGACCATGAACGGCAGTTTCAATGCTATCGCCCAGAATTTAAACGTCCAGAGATTGTACGAAAAAGCATTTGACCAGGTCATCATCTCTCCTACCCCGCTGTGGCAGTTCATCGCGGGACAGATCATCGGCGGAAGTCTCCGGGGATTATATGCGGGAGCCGTGATTATTCTTCTGATTTTGCCGATCGGAACGGGGCTCTGTTTTAACGGCTGGTCGTTTCTTCTAATGTTTTTAAACGGATCTGTGTTTTCCACAATTGGAGTTGTGGTATCTTTTTATGCCAAAAACCATGCCGATGTGCCGCGCTTTTCGAATTACGTGATTATGCCGATGGCATATCTGTGCAATACATTCTTTTCAGCCCGGAGTATGCCGGATGGTCTGCGCCAGGTGATTGAATATCTGCCGTTATCGCAGACCAGTGCGGCGCTTCGCAGCATCGCCAATCATGAGGCATTTTCTTATACAACGATTGGGATCCTGCTTCTGTATCTGGCGTGTTTTTCGATTGCTGCGTCCTGGTTTCTGTATAAGAAAAAGAATTTATAAACACAGGGTAAGGAGTTTTCTGTCTATGAAAAAAATAGGTTTCATTCTTTTGGGAATCATTTGTATCTTATTTAGCAGCCGGTGGACGTTGACAGCGCAGGCAGGTGCTGGAACGCTGCTTTCCCTGAAGGATGGTGAATATGCCATCGAGGTAACAATGACCGGAGGAAGCGGAAAGGCTTCGATCCAGAGTCCTGCTCTTCTGACGGTGACAGATGGAACGGCATACATATCCATCACATGGAGCAGTTCCAATTATGATTACATGGTGGTAGATAATAGAAAATACGAGAATGAAAGTGCCAAGGACGCAAATTCTCATTTTACGATCCCTGTTTTGGATCTGACAAAAGAACTTACAGTCAGGGCGGATACACTGGCGATGGGAACGCCTCATGAAATCGAATATACCCTTCAATTCAATACTACGTCGATTGCGTCTAAGAGCACACTTCCGCAGGAAGGGGCGAAACGTGTGCTGATGATGGCAGCCGTTATTATTATCGGTGGCGGGATTCTGAATCATATCGTAAATGAACGCCGGAAGCGGGATTATACGGGGAAACGCCGGACTTAAATTAAAAGGGATTCGTAACTGTTCAGTACCTTCACAGTCACGCGCAGTAAATGCGCAGACCTACTGAACAGTTACAGGGATTCTTCTTTAAAAACCAGATTCGGGAGCATCCCCTTTCAATGCTTTTATCTTATTTATTATTCAGCCTGCTTTTGTACATAAAACAGGCGAGAATCAAAGTCGCAGCTCTCTCTTCTACCATCCATATACTGTCCGGAAGAGGCGTCACTGGTAATCAGTCCTAAATTCATCAGTTCGTCACCATAGTGGGTGCTTACGGCACTTTCATGTCCTTCTGTATATTCCGTGACATTGTAAAGATCGGATTCTTCCAGTCCCTGTAAATACAGCCGCGTAAACGGACCATTGGCTACATTCAGTGTCCGGTACCAGCCGACCAGGGCTTCTGTGCGGTCTTCACTGACTACCATCCAGGCAGTGATATTGTTTTCAAACGGACTGGAAAGTCTGTAAAAAGTACCATACTGAATCAGGGACCGGTGCTGTTTCATAAAGGCGGTCTGAATTTTTAATTCAGATAGCTCATCTTCTCCGAGCTGTGCCAGATCCAGTTCATAGCCGAAAGTTCCGAAGAACGCGGTATTGGCACGTGTCCAAAGCGGTGTCTGACGATGAAGCTGATGGTTCGGAGAAGCAGATACATGGGATCCCATCGAGCTGATCGGGTAACCATAGGAAGTACCGTATTGAATCCGCAGGCGTTCAATCGCATCTGTATTATCACTGAGCCATCCCTGCGGTGCGTAATACAGCATACCTGCATCAAAACGCGCTCCGCCGCTGGCGCACGATTCGAACAGAATGTCCGGAAAGCGTGTTGTCAGCCGCTCATACATCTGATAAACACCCAGAATATAGCGGTGAAATACTTCTCCCTGCTGTCTGGCGGAAACTCCTCTGCTCCATACATCACTGAGACTTCGGTTCATATCCCACTTGATATAGGAAATGGAGGCGCCTTCCAGAATCGATGCAATCTTTTCATAGATGTAATCAAGGATCTCCTGCCGGGAAAAATCCAATACATACTGGTAACGTCCGTGACAAGGCGTTCGCCCTGGAACCTGGAGGATCCAATCAGGATGCGTGCGGAATAAATCGGAATCGGCATTTACCATCTCCGGTTCGATCCAGAGACCAAACTTCATACCGAGCGCTTCTATCTTCTGTGCCAGTCCGGAAAGACCGTTTGGCAAACGGTCACGGTTTGCCTCCCAGTCGCCCAGTCCGGCTTTTGAGCTGCTTCTGGCACCAAACCAGCCGTCATCTAAAACAAACAGCTCTATGCCGCATTTCTGCGCTCTGGAAGCCAGCTGTAGAAGTTTTTCTTCGGTAAAATTGAAGTAAGTTGCCTCCCAGTTATTGATCAGGATTGGGCGCTCGCGATCACGCCAGTACCCCCTTGCCAGTCGGCGCCGATACAGCCGGTGAAAAGTCTGGCTCATGTCGTTAAGTCCCTGAGAGGAGTAAACAAGCACTGCCTCCGGAGTCTGGAAGGTTTCACCAGGGTTCAGCTCCCAGCTAAAGCCAAACGGATTAATTCCTATCATAAGACGGGTGGTTCCATGTGACTCCACTTCTGCCTGAGCCAGAAAATTACCGCTGTAAATCAAGCTGCAGCCAATGGCTTCTCCCTGAAATTCGTCAGCCGAAGGGCGTTTTAAAATAATGAACGGATTCTGCTCATGGGAAGAATGTCCCCGGGTGCTGTCAATCGCCTGAATGCCATACTCAAGCCTGCGTGTGTGGAGTGCGCGCTCTCTCGCCCATGCCCCAGAAAACTGCATCCACTCATAATCGTGGTCAGGAAGATCCAGGCAAAGACTCATCGCGGTCTGAACCTGTACAGAAATGTCTCCCTGATTGGAAATAGAAGCACTTCGGGCAATGACACCGCCCTCGACAAATATTGTATATAAAAGATGCAGCTCCAGATTAGTATGGGTATCTTTTAACGTAATAATAAGAGTTTCAGCTTCCCCGTCCTGTTCAGTATAAGTAGCAGGAAGTCCTGGCAGTTTTGGCTTTCCGGATGTAACCTGATATCCAGTAAATTGAAAATCTGAATAGGTACTTCCATCATTCTGGAGAATCTCTACTGCCGGATGACGGTAATCACCGCTTCCGTAAGTACCGTACTCCAGCTTAATATGTCCAAGTGAAAAGGTGCGATCGTTTTCATAGAGATAAGATGCCATGTCTCTGGGAGCTAATTCAAGAAGGTATGAGAAATCTTCCTTGTCACGAATCTTTTTCCCATAATACAGCTGTCCCATATGTCCGTTTGGAAGAACCATCATGATATAGCTGATGGTCTGGTTATATAAATGAAATATCTTCGATGATTCGTGATATACAATACTCATATCCTTATTTCCTCCTGTTCTTCTGTCGCTTGTCATTTAATCAGATATAGACTGCTTGCTAAACTTTATTCTACCAGAAAATAGATTAAATGAACAGACTACGGACAGGAATATGGAAAATTCTATAAATTTGATTCTGTCTCTGTTATCGGTTGTGTGTACGTGTATGTGAACGGTAACGATTTATTTATAATAACGAATGGTCAGGTAATGCCCTGCGTCAATATGGTCATCCGAAAGACTGTTCATCTGGCGCAGCTCCCGTACATACTCTTCAACTGACTCCTCCGAATCTGCACAATATGTCTGAGCAATGCTCCAGAGCGTATCTCCATCTTTCAGATGAATACTGGTATAGTACTTTTCCGGTCTAGTATCTGCTTCTTCCTCAGCCATCACATACATCAGACTCCGTCCAAAAAAGCCCGAAAGCAGCATGATGAAAACAACAGCTAAAACCATAACACCTTTTTTCAACGTATACATTTGCAATCTTCTCCTCTCGTGTTTTGTTGGAATCGTCTTTTTGTATTCAAATCTGTTCTTAAAGAATGAGAAGAGATTTGAATATTATAAAAATGTCAGGAACATCTGTTCTGTATAGCTACATTATACGATACGAACAAATGTTTGTCAATGGTTTCGAAAGAAAAAAGCAAACATTTGTTCGCAGCTTGCTACTGTTCACGCATACGTGCCCAGTAACGAAATTTTCCGTGTCTTCGCATTTAAATACGGCAAATTTCTGTTGCCACCACCTTTTCTTACGGTATTTTCGGTTTCAAAAGTGCCGTAAGAAAACGCGGCTCTGCTCGTAAGCAGCAGACACCTGCTCCCTATAAAAATCTAAATACTTTAGGTATATAGATTTTTATAGGGAATCATACATATTGCACAAAACTGCGCTGCTATTTCTGGCAAATATAACCACAAAAGTCGATGAAACTATTCGCGAAAGCATCCTTTCACGAATAGTTGATAGTTTCATTCCTATTTTTACTATCAAAATCATAATCTATGTATAACAATAATCATGTATAACATATATATAACATATCACAGAATCAGATTGACGCCCTTGTGGTTTCATGATAATCTATATATATAAAATAAAGTATGACGCAATTTGAAATTTCAATTTAAATCGAACGTTATAAGACTTGGCGCATGATCTTTGCAAAGCACTTCTTTGAAATCAGTTTGATAAGCAGAGTATTATCTCGCGTAACTGTCTACATGAGTATGAACCGTTACCATCTCGCAGCAAGAATGTCAGGGTATTAAACAAACAGGTAACTGTTCAGTACCTTCACAGTCACACGCAAAAATCCATTAAAAATTGCCTACGGCAATGGGATTTTTGCCTGCTGACCCATGTTTTCGTACGGTCAGCGCAGTAAATGCGCAGACCTACTGAATAGTTGCATAAACAGTTACAAAAAAATAGATTGGAGAATATAGAATATGGGAGAAATTAAACAGGCAAACTTTCGAATCGATTCCGATACAGCGGATGCTTTCCGTGCATTTTGCGAACAAAAAGGAATGAACCAGGCCCAGGGCTTTGATCATGTGATGCAGGTGTTTGAGTTAAATCAAGCCAAATCCTCAATCCCGGGGAGAAGTGTCGAGATTGAGGAGTTTGAAACCATGGTTAAGTCCATCACCTCCGCATATCTGTATAGCTTGGAATTGAACCAGAATGCAGAAGCCAGAGCACGGGAGGAGTTCTCTTCTGAACTTCAGAGAAAAGAACTGCGCCTCACAGAGTTACAGAAAAAAGTGGAACAACTTCAAGCAGAAAAGAAAAAAATGGATGCAGAGTCCGCTTTGCTGACCAAGCAGGAACAGACACTCACTGAACAGTTAGAATCGCTCAGAAAAAGCGCAGCTGACCAGGAACAGATCAACCAGATGCTGAAGGAGAAACTAGAAGAGGCACAAAATCAGCTGAAGAAAAATGAACATTCAAAAGAATCAGAAGAAATGCTTAAGAATGAACTTTTACAATGCAAACAGGAACTTCATGATACCGTACTTGCGCTCTCTCACTCTCAGAAGGAACAGGAGGTAAAGTCAGAGTCCTATCAGCATGCATCCGATCGGATTCTGGCACTTGAAACTGAAAATAAAGAACTACAGCAGAAACTCACAGAACTTACCCAGGAATTATCAAAACAAAAAGCAGATGCTGATATGGGTCTTCAGCAATGCAAAGCCCAGGCGGAGCTTACGATGGAGCGCGCACTATTCAAAAAAGAACGGGAAACGCAGGAACTCCTTCGTCAGGCAGACAAAGAAAATGCCCGTCTGGAAGTGCTGCTTGAGCAGGCAAGAGAACAGCTTAAAAAAGAAAACATTGATAAAGACGAACAATAGTTTGCATTTTGCCCGAACATATGTTACTATATATAATATAATAAGGGCTTACTATAGGCCAGACCTTTCAGTGATTCAGCTGCTGGTCCCATCAGGTGGGCGTTCGACTTGTATCCTGCCAGAATCACTGTATATCCGATATTAAAAACATTTTATATACTTCATCGACAGGAGGAATCTATATGGCACAGGGACGTATTACAGATAAACAGAAAGAGATCTTGGAATTTATTAAAGCATGCATTTTAAAGAAAGGTTATCCGCCGACGGTACGTGAAATTTGTGAAAAGGTACAGCTTAAGTCTACCTCTTCTGTCCACTCTCATCTGGAACAGCTTGAGAAGAACGGATATATTCACCGGGATCCGACGAAACCGAGAGCCATCGAGATCGTTGATGACACCTTTAACCTGTCCCGCCGTGAACTGGTAAATGTACCCCTTATCGGTACTGTAGCAGCCGGTGCGCCGATTCTGGCTGATGAGAATGTGGAGAACTATTTCCCGATTCCGGCAGAACTGCTTCCGAACAGCGAAACTTTTATGCTGAAAGTCCGCGGCAATAGTATGATCGATGTGGGCATCTATGACGGAGATCGTGTTATCGTGGAACAGACCAGTGTCGCAGAGAATGGCGAGATCGTGGTTGCACTCATCGATGATTCAGCTACCGTTAAGCGTTTCTTCAAGGAGAACGGTCACTATCGTCTCCAGCCGGAGAATGCAACCATGGATCCGATTATTGTGGATAAAGTACAGATTCTTGGCAAAGTAATCGGTCTGCTGCGCCTTATGCGGTAACCTTTTGGTTTACTGACGCTTACCTTTTGCTTATTATCATGAAAATGACAGAAGCATTATGTGGCAAAAATTAACTCAAAAGCTCTATGCTATTCGTTGACGTCCGGAGATACGGTACGCTCAATTTTATAGAATAGAGCTTTTTTGTTCGTATGATTCATTTTTGCAATATGCTTCTTTCGGTGATTAAACCGGTGCATACCGCTCAAAAAGCCAGTCTTCCAGTGCATTTAAGTTATCATCGGAATGTTCTACTTCCCGGGCATATCTCCAGGAGATTTCTTCCACATCCTTCATGGAAAGTTTCTTTCCATTTTCAAGCCATCGGACCATCAGAAATTCTTGTATCCAGCGGACAGAGAACAATGCCAGTTCCATCTTGGAACAGACCATATCGTCGTAGACAGCCCCGCAAAAATAGGTATAGACAAAAAACATTAAAAGCTGCTCGCCCAGATTTTCCCATTCTTCTTTGTGACTTCCTAAGCTTCCATATGCCTTATGAAATTCTTCGCAAATTTTATGATAGGTTTCCTCACTTCCCTGATACAGCCACTTTTCAGCACCATCCAGCACATCATCCCATTCCGGACGCAGGCGTTCCAGACCGCGTAGTACCTGCAATTCTTCTATCTGGCGTGCCCACCGATGGAGAGATGCTGCATCAATGCCTTTTTCAGCAAGACTTTCTGATACAAATTCCTGGAGTTTTTTTCTCTGATGATGAGCTTCACAGTTTCGCAGAAGTTCATCAATTTCATATTCCTTCTGCTCTTCCACCCGGATCTGATATTGTTCTGTCAGCTGTTCGGATGCCGACATTCGGAGTGTCAGAGGAAGGGATCGATCCTGTAAAATCGAAAACAGAACATCTCTTGTATCTTCCAACTGGGAAAACATCATAAAATCGAATTCTTCAAAATCGTCCTCCAAATCGTCCTCTTCTTCCAGAAAACGGACCGGTTCTTTACAGGAAAGAATGATTCTAGCCGCCTCCGGACAGGACAGGGAAAGAGATAATTCCCGAAGTCCCTCGTATTCTTCCGTATGTCTCGGGTACATCCGGCAGGTATCACAAAGAGAATCTGGTCCCAGTGCTTTATAAAGATCGCAGAGATTTTCTTCATTTAAAAATGCACAGCGCCGATTGTTCTGGTAAAAACATTCTTCATCCCAGTCAATAGAATTGCGTAATCGCGTTCCGAACTCGCTCTTTTCATTTCCATATCGCTCCAGAGAGGTTTCATCAATCATGATCTGCCATCCGGCACAGCAGCTATCCGGACAATCTCCTGCTGTACAGACAAATTTATCATAAAAATGTGGTTTTAAATATCGCATTTATTTTCCTTCTTTCTTTTTATATAGATCCAGGCACATAAGGCAGTAAAAATAACAGCCGCAGCAATCCATACCGGCCATACCGGAATCGGACAGACTCTTGCGTTCATCATGTTCAGTCCCTGATGAAGTGTGAAAGCACCAAATATGGAAAAAATAACAAATGCCAGTGTATTCAGCAGCCCATCGGGAGTTTTGCTCTTTAAAAGATATCCAACCAGCATTCCGAGAATATCCGCTGCAAAAAGTCCCAGAGAGCATCCAATCCATACAACAAAGGCTGATTTCATGCCTTCATTGGCTCCGAACGTGATGGCTGTAAGCTGAGTCTTATCTCCCAGTTCTGCCACAAAAAATGTGCAAAAAACAGCTAAGGGTGCGAATTGAATCTTTGATTTACCGCCCTCCTCCTCTTCTTCGTCATCATCACCGGCAAGAGTCGATGCGGCGAAATACAGAAATGCAAGTGCTGCAATCATCTTAATAAGCCAGTCAGGAATAAATTCACTGACAAGTCCGCCCGCCAGAACGGCAAGACCATTCAGAACAAGAATCGCCGCCGCAGTTCCTAGTATAATATCTCTCAACTTATATTTTGAAGTCAGAGCAATCAGCATAAGCTGGGTTTTATCGCCCATCTCTGCGATAAATTCTGTAAAAAACACTTTAAAAAACAGCATCATTTTTCATTTCCTCCTAGATGTAATGCATGTTCCCTCACCGCTCACTGTCGATTATGATGTCCTCTCTTTTTTGCATCAATGCACAAAAGAAAAACTCATGTATATCAACTGACAGCTATGCATCATACAAAAACTGTCCATCGATATACATGAGTCTCATTATTTAAGATTTGCCAGATTATACAGTTGCTATAATCAGAATGTTGACAAACCACACTTTCGCGCTAACTACTCCCTCATGGAATATTGAATTTACTTGATAAATAGTATCAAATAAAGAATGTGTTGTCAACGGAATTTAACGCTTTTACCTACGATTGTCTCATTCGGGTTATGATCTCATTTGCCCTTTTGTAAACTTCCTTTGGCTCCACCCCAATGAAGAATTTCTGGTCTTCATAGAGGATCTTGCCGTTGATCATGGTCATCTTCACATTCTGTTTGCTTCCGCTGTATACCAGGTTTTTCATCGGGTTGTTGATAGGTTGCATATTCGGCTGGTTCAGATCGATCATAATCAGATCCGCCTTTTTGCCTTCTGCAAGGCAGTCGCAGTCTGTCAGTCCCATTGCTTTTGCACCGCCGGTTACTGCCATTTTCAGAACTTCTTCTGCTGGTACTGCAGATGCATCCCGATCATGAAGTTTTCCCAGTCCCGTCACTAAAAACATTTCCCGGAACATATCCAGGCAGTTGTTGCTGGCTGGTCCATCTGTGCCGATGGCCATATTGACTCCGTGTTTCAAAAATGCCGTAGTGTTGGCGATGCCGCTTGCAAGTTTTGTGTTGGATCCAGGATTGGTTACCGCTGTCAGTCCTTTCCTGCGGAAGAGTTCTATTTCCTCATCGGTAAACCAAATGCAATGATATCCACCGCCCCCATGTTCAAATAAGCCCAAGGAATCCAGATAAGCTGCAGGTGTAGTTCCATGGCGCTGTACACACTCTGCCACTTCCCGTTCTGTTTCTGACATATGAGCAAATACAGGAGCCTTGTAGCGCTGTGACAGCTCGGCAATCTTTTTTAAGAGTTCTTCGGAACAAGTGTATTCTGCATGAAATCCCAGACAATACCTGATCAGCTCATCATATTGGTTGTAGGTATTAAAATCTGCCTCCACTTCCTCCAATGAAGAGGAAAAATCATTGATTCCGCTGACGAGTACACTCCGGAATCCACATTCTACCGATGCTTTAGCCATCATTTCTGTATTCAGATACATATCAAAGCAGGAGGTAATACCGCTGGTCAGGTATTCCATGATTCCCAGTTTGGAGAGCCAGTAGATATCATCCGGCTGTAATTTTGCTTCCATCGGGAAGATCTGCTTTGTCAGCCAGTCCTGCAGCGGCATATCATCCGCATAGGATCGAAGAAACGTCATGGCTGTGTGCGTATGTGCATTTTTAAAGCCCGGCATGATGAGATTTTTTTCTGCATCGATCTCACGGTCCCACACATTGCCGCATTCCTTATGAGGACCTACATATGTAATAGTGTTCCCTTCGACCCATACCTCTCCGTGGATGATATCCATATTTCCATTCATCGGAAGAATCTGGGCATTATAAAAACGAATATTCATGTTCTACCTCTTTCCTTTGTCGTAAATCTCTCCAAGTGCACGAGGAGCACGATTGTATTTTGAGAAGAAAATCAAAAGCAGCATTGTAACGATATAAGGCAGCGTCATGGCAAGATCCGAGTAACTGCTGGGCATCTGCATCTTCTGGACAAGATAATAGCCTCCGGATCGGGCAAAACCAAACAGCAGGCAGGATCCAAGTGTAGGAAGGATCTTCCAGTTTCCGAATATCATGGCTGCAATCGCCAGATATCCGTATCCCACATAGATGTTGGAAGAAAAGTTCGCTGAAATGGAATAAGCAAAGCTGATTCCAGCCAGACCGGACAAAGCACCGGATACAAGGACTGCAATCAGACGGATCCGGGTAACATTCTCTCCTGCTGCGTCTACTGCGTGAGGATTATCTCCACAGGCACGAAGATTCATGCCATAACGCGTTTTATACAGCACATACCAGGCAACAACTGCGATCAGAAGGATCAGGATCTCAAATGGATAGACATCTTTAAATGCGGCTCCAATTACTGGGATGCCGGAGAGCAGCGGAATTGTAAACCGTGCAGACACACCCAGAACAAATTTTTCCGAAGCTGCACCGAACACAAGGCGGTTTAAAAGTTTTGTAAAAAATGCAGTCAGTGACATAGCCAGGATATTGATCACGACTCCGCCAATGATCTGATTTGCCTTCAGACGGATACATAACAGTCCATATAAGAGCGAATACAGCATTCCACCTGCCATGGCACATACAATTGCGAGATAATAAGGAACCTGGGAATTGCTTCCAAAATAGCCTGCAGCCAGAACGGCCACAAAGGCGCCTATAAATGCCCCCATTCCCTGCAATCCCTCCAAAGCCAGATTCGTCACGCCGCTCTTTTCGCTGTAGATCCCTCCGATTGCCATTACGAACAGCGGGATCGCAAAGGATAAACCATCAATCAGGATTCGTTCCATCAGCTGATCCCCCTTTCTGTCTCTTCATTTAACTCTTGTTTCATTCGATTCACTTTGTAACGGATATATACACCGCAGGCGGAAAACAGCAGGATCAATCCGGTGATAACGGATGCGATCTCTGATTCCAGACCGGATGCTGAATTCATGTAGGTACTGCCCTTGCTGATCACTGTGATCAGAAGAGATGAAAATATGATGCCGATGGGATGGTTTCCTGCAAGAAGTGCCACTGCGATGGCATCAAAACCGGTGCTTGGAAGGACGCGGGGCTGAATCGAACCAAAATACCCCAGGTAGTACGTCACTCCTGCCAGGCCTCCTAATGCACCGGAGAACATCATCGCCATGATCATGCTTTTGCCAACATTGACACCTGCATACATGGCCGCTTTTCTTCCAAGTCCCACGCATTTGAGTTCATAGCCAAATACGGTGCGATCTAACACGAACTTCACCAGGACTGCAGTCAGAACTGCAAGAAGGATTCCTAAGGGAATATCCATTTTCAAGTTTCCGACGGGTGTGTCCATCAGAGTCAGGCGGGATGCTTTCGAGACGGCCTGGGACTGCCTGGAAACCGGATTGATATAGTACGTGTTGATGAAAAAGCTGATCACATACTGGGCCGTATAGTTTATCATGATCGAAGATACGACTTCATTGATATTAAATTTGTATTTTAACCAGCCAATAAGTGCACCGATGAGTGCACCAACGACTGCTCCGACAATCAGTACGCATGGCTTAGCCACCGCTGCCGGAAGGGAACTATATCCGATCACCAGAGTTGTGATAAAACCAGAGGTAAGCATCTGACCGGAGACACCGATATTAAAGAGTCCGGCACACATACCGACTGCTACTGCCAGAGACGCAAAAAGCATCGGAGTCCAGGCATTCATATAACTGGTGAAGTCGGTCAGCATATTCTTATATCCGGCATAACTCGGTTTCGGGAGGAATCCAGCCCCCTGAAGAAGGTTACCATAGGCCGACAGAGGATTCTTGCCAAGCAAAAGAATGATCACAGCTCCAGCCAGAAGGCTTAAGAAAATGGCCGACATGGGAATGGTGATACCCTGGTATTTTTCATTTCCCAGGAGTCTGACAAGCATCTTTTTCAATCTGTGTTTAATTTTCAGCATTTTGGTGCACCCCCATCATAAATTCTCCCACTTCATTTGATGTAAGCGTTTTTGCAGCTGCTATTTTCTGGATTTCTCCATTATATATTACTCCGATGGTATCTGCACAATTCATGATCTCATCCAGCTCTAACGAAATCAGCAGGATTGCCTTTCCTGCATCTCTCTGTCGGATAATCTGCTTATGGATATTTTCGATGGCTCCGATATCCAGACCTCTGGTTGGCTGCACAAAGATCATCAGAGGAGACTGAAGTTCAATCTCTCTTCCGATGATGGCCTTCTGCTGATTACCGCCGCTCATGGAGCGGACAATGGTCTTGTTTCCCTGACTGCTCCGGATGTCATACCGGTCAATCAGTTCATTTCCGTACTGGGAAAATTCTGCTTTATCCAGTACACCTTTATGGGAAAATGGTTCTCGGAAGTAGTTTTTCAGTCCCAGATTTTCCTCCAGGGTAAAATCCATGACCAGGCCGCAGCTCTGCCGATCCTCCGGAATATAAGAGATTCCTTCCAGGGTTCGTTTGCGGATGGAGTAATTGGTGATATCGACTCCATTCAGAAGAATACTACCTGAAGCTGCCTTCTCAACTCCTGCAATCGCATCTGCAATCTCAATTTGACCATTGCCGGATACTCCGGCAATGGCAAATACTTCTCCGCCGTGGACAGAAAAGGATACATTTTTTACTACTTCAAAATGATCCTGATTTTTTACAGTGAGATTCTTTACCTCTAACACAGTCTCCCGGTAATGAGGCTCTGATTTCTCTACTTCAAAAGAAACTTCCCGTCCAACCATCAAATTGGCCATCTGCTTTGTAGAGGTCGTGGCGACATCCAGAACATCGATGAGCTTTCCTCTGTTTAAAATCGCACATCTATCTGCAATTTTTTTGATTTCCTCCAGCTTATGGGTGATCAGGATGATGGTTTTTCCATCATCTCTGAGGTTGCGGATGATCGTCAGCAAGGATTCAATCTCCTGAGGCGTCAGCACTGCTGTCGGCTCATCAAAGATCAGAATTTCAGCTTCCCGGTACAGCATTTTCAGGATCTCGACACGCTGCTGTGTCGATACACTTGTATTTTCGATCACATCGGTCGGATTGACTTCCAGGCCGTACTTCTTAGAAAGCGCCTCGATCTCCTGATCTGCTTTTTTTAAATCAACATAGGGAAGGATTCCAAACAGTTTGTCTTTCTTCTTTAAACCCAGAATAATGTTTTCTGTAATCGTGTAATTCTGTACCAGCTTAAAATGCTGATGGACCATACCAATATTGAGTTTTGTTGCGTAGCTTGGCGAATGAATCTGTTCTTTCTTACCCCGGATGAAGATCTCACCTTCATCCGGTTCATACATACCAAATATCATGCTCATCAAAGTTGATTTTCCGGCACCGTTTTCGCCAAGCAGTGCGAAGATCTCACCTTTTTTAATTTGAAGCGTCACATCATCGTTTGCCACGATACCTGGGAAACGTTTTGTGATGTGCTTCATTTCAATGATATATTCCGACATTTAAGCCTCCTCATTTTCTGGTACAGAACGTATTATTTCAATCCCGGGAAATCTTCCGGCTCAATTCCGTTAAAGTTTGCTGCCGGAACGATAGTTCCATCTTTTACAAGTTCATATGCTTCGTCCATCTTCTTCACGGTATCCTCAGACATGCTCTGACGTCCTTCCTCTGTTACATAACCAACAGAATCAGAATCTGCACCTAACAGAGCGTTTGCTCCCTGGAAACTTCCGTCTGCGATAGCATTTAATTGTTTCTCTACGTTCATGCTCATAACTTTCAGTACAGAAGTCAGAATAATGTTATCAGAACCGTTAGCACCATCATCATACTGGTCTACGTCACAGCCTACTACCTTTACATTGCCAGCTTCTTTAGCAGCAGTAAATACACCGTTTCCAGAACCGCCTGCAGCTACGAACAGAATATCACAGCCCTCATCGATGAGAGCTTTTCCAACAACTTTACCGGTTGCTTCATCTGCAAAGCTTCCCACATAGTTTCCACCTACATTTTTATTGGTAACGTCAACGCCTGCGTAAGATGGGATCTCTACGATCTCAACACCGGTATCATATTTCTCATTTGCGTAATTGACACCACTCTCAAAACCGTACTGATAGTTTACATTGCTTGGGTATGCAATACCGGTTACTACAGCTACCTTTTTGCTTTCAGACTCCAGTGCAGCTGCCATTCCCGCGAAGAAACCTCCTTCCTGCTCCTTGAAAGTCATTGCATAAATATTATCACATTCGATGTCATTACCCTCAGAATCGGTCGGATTCGTATCTACAAGGATAAAATCTACATCTGGGTTATCGGTTGCGATGGTTCCGATTCCGGAGAATTGGAAGCCCGGGCATACGATCACATTGTAGTCTGCAACGATATCAGCAACTGCCTGAATAACTGCAGCCGGATCACCGGTTTCCTCGCGAACCGGAGTTACGGTTGCTCCCGGATGAGACTCGATAAATTTCAGGATACCGTTGTAGTTATCCTGGTTAAAGGAGCCGTCATCTACACCGGATGGACTGGTCACGATGGCGATCTTTAAATCTCCATCAGCGTTCTCAGCAGAAGCTGCTGCTGTTTCAGCCGTATTTTCCTTTGTCTCGGCTGTATTATTGTTTCCACCGCATCCTGTCATTAACGCTACGGATACTGCTACACCTGCTACAATACCAAATAATTTTTTCATCAATCTTTTCCTCCTATTTTTTGTTTTTGCCAAACATATTTGCAAGACTCTCCGTATACGGTGGTCTGCAGATTCCTTTTTCCGTTACAATTCCGGCGATCAGCGTGTGATCGGTTACATCAAATGCCGGATTATAACATTTGACACCCTCCGGTGCCATCGGTTTTTCATAAAATTTGCTTTTGATCTCTTCCGGACTTCGAAGTTCGATCTGGATATCATCGCCAGTTGCACAGTCAAGATCGATGGTTGAACTCGGTCCTAATACATAGAACGGAATTCCGTAATGTTTTGCAAGGATTGCAACACCACTGGTTCCAATCTTATTGGCCGCATCACCGTTGGCAGCGATACGATCACAGCCTACGAAGCAGGCCTGGATCCAGCCGTTTTTCATTACAATGCTGGCCATGTTATCACAAATCAATGTTACATCGATTCCTGCCTGATCTAACTCATATGAGGTAAGTCTTGCTCCCTGAAGAAGCGGCCTTGTCTCATCTGCAAATACATGGAAATTCATGCCCTGCTCTTTTCCAAGGAAGAGAGGTCCTAAGGCAGTTCCATAGCGGGAGGTGGCTAAGGGTCCGGCATTGCAATGTGTCAGAATTCCGTCTCCGTCCTTAATAAGGCTTAAACCATATTCAGAAATCGCTCTGCACATCTGGCTGTCCTCTTCCTGAATATCCATGCACTCTTTCTTCAGATATCCAAGAATCTCTGGTACAGAAGCATCGCTGTGGCTTGTCACTACCTGCTCCATGCGGTTTAATGCCCAGCTCAGGTTCACTGCCGTTGGACGGGAAGAGTTCAGATAATCCTTATACTCTCTGAATTTCTTTAAAAACTCATCGTAATCCCCGGTTTCAATCGTTCCGGCCAGAACATACATTCCAAATGCCGCACAAATTCCGATTGCCGGTGCTCCCCGGACTTTCAATTCAAAAATGGCATCATACAGATCCTTCGCCGTTCCAAGGGTCAGGTATTCGGTAACCGTTGGAAGCTTAGTCTGATCAATGATGGTCACAGCTTTGCCGTCTTCATGCAAGTACACATTTTTGATTGCTTCTGACTGATTGTCCACTTTATCATCTCCTTTGTTTTTTATTCATCACTCAGATCATTTTACCGATTCGAACTATGGATTCCGTAATCAGCTGTTTAAATAACGGTGCAACACGGTCAGCTGTTTCCTTCACTTCCTCCGCACTCAAAGGCTGATCAGTCATTCCGCATCCCAGATTGGAAATGCAGGAAATACCGCAGACCTTCATGCCCATATGATTGGCAGCTATGGCCTCGCATGCGGTGCTCATTCCTACTGCATCTCCTCCAAGTATCCGGCACATTTTTACTTCATGGGGAGTTTCAAAATTCGGACCGGACAGCTGGATATAGGTTCCCTCCTGAAGCGGAATCTGAAGGTCTGCAGCAGCACCCCGGATGATCTCACAAAGGTCCTTACGGTAAATCTCAGACATATCGCTGAAACGCTCTCCCAGCATCTCCTCATTGGGTCCGATGAGAGGAGACGGTACAAAATTACTGATCTGGTCGGTGATCATCATAAAATCACCGGCTTTGTAATCATAATTCACACTGCCGGAAGCATTGGTCAGAAACAAGACCCGGGCCCCCATCATCTTCATGAGACGGGTGGGAAGAACTACATCCTCCATGGAATATCCTTCATAGTAGTGGACACGTCCCTGCATGATTACGACCGGGACATCTCCTACGTATCCAAAGACAAATCTGCCCTTATGTCCGCTGACTGTGGACACAGGAAAACCCTCAATATCATGATAATCCAAAACAGCTTCTACCCGAATGGTATCTGCATAATCACCGAGTCCGGATCCCAGCACCAGTGCCACCTCTGGCTTAAAATTAATTTTGTCTTTAAAGCACTGATAGCATTTTAATAATCGTTCATACGCCTTTGTCATATCAGACCTCCTCGTATTCTTTGATCACAACCGGATGTCCTGAACAGAGTGCAAGATGATAGATCTTTGCAGCATCCTCCACATAAACACTGTTTGTATATGCTTCCGGTAATGTTCCGCCGATAGCCACGACACCGTGATTGGCCATCAGACAGGCATTTTTCCGTTCCAGGATTGGAACTGCATTCAGACCAACCTCTGCACTTCCCTGCTGTGCATAAGGACTTACCTCCAGTTTCCCTTTTAAGAAAGGAATCATTTCAATCAGTACAACTGGAATTTCCTGATGGTTTACCGCAAAACTGCTTGCATAAGGAGAATGTGTATGCACCACCGCATTAGCATGGGACAGGTGACGGTAAATCTCGGCATGCATTTTCCACTCGGAAGATGGCTTGTGTCTTCCTTCGACCAGATTGCCATCCAGATCAATCACTACGATATCCTCTTCCGCCATCAAACTGTAATCATAGGAGCTGGGAGTAATTACGATCCACTGCTTCTCACGAAAGTAAGCACTGATATTGCCGCTTGTTCCGGCCATCAGCTTTTCATCATAGGCCTTTTTCGCTGTCATCAGCACATTTTGTTTCAGTTCCTTCAAATCTGTCATAATCTTATCGCTCATCTCCTTTGGTTTTTGATTTTCTTTCCGCTTTCCCTTCCAGGACAGGGATCTGATGTGCCTGGAACCATTCCCATAGGTCCGGATTGGTTTTTCGGATGGAATGATCCACAACCACCTGACTGAGCTGCTCCAACTCTCCGATCACATACACCTCGTTGCGTCCGATCTTCGTATTGTCCACCACCAGGATCTTATGTTTCGCCTGCTTTAATACCTGACGACGGATATCTGCTTCTTCACGGGTGGAATCTGTAATACCTGCCTCCAGACTGCAGCCGGCACTGCTGACAAATGCATAATTGATAAAGCAGGTTTTCATCTGTTCCAGTACGGTCTGTCCTTCAAACGCTTCCCGATCGCGATTCAGCTCACCGCCAAATAAAATAAGACGAATCTGCGGATTCGCATCAATCTCCTTTGCCACTGCCAGAGAATTGGTCATGACGGTCAGCTTGCCGGGAAAATCCGCTAATTGCTTTGCAATATGAAGAGCCGTGGTACTGCAATCCAGAAAAATGGAACTCTTTTCGTGGATCCATTGCATGCAGAGAGATGCAAGAAGCTTTTTCTCTTCCTGCATCACCTTGCTGCGAACCGAGATGGGAGTTTCATTGCCAAAACCTTCGTTTAAGTAGGCACCTCCGTGAACACGGTTTAATTTCTCCTGTTTTTCCAGTTTTTCCAGATCCTTTCGAACCGTTTCTTCCGTAACTCCCATTTCACGGCTCAGATCCGTCACCATGACTACTTTATTCTTCTCCAGCATGGACAAGATGTATTCTGCACGTTCGATTGCATGCATGTTATTGATAGTCCTCACCTTCCAGGTAATTATAGAAAGCGGTATTGCAGAAGCGTTCAACCGGTACAACTTCCAGGCCGTCGGAGATTTCCGTCAGTTTTTCAACAACCTCATCTTTATCTTCCGGTAAGGTAAATGGATGAATGGAATACGTATCGTTCGTGATTACGCAATCATAGATCTGATGATAATCAGTCTCCGGCATATCTGTTCTGGTTGAAGAATAAAGCGGCTGCCACCAGGATGCATAGATCAGGCCCTTTGCTTCTTCATTTCCTTCATTTTTCTTTGCGTACGTCTTGATTACTTCGTCAAAACGATTCATATCCTCAAGATTGTCGAACTCAAGCTCAAGGTCATATTCTACTGCATATACCAGTGCAAGATCTTCATATTCTTTTACTTCGTAGGTTGGAGTAGCCTCCGGGATCGGACCCCACTCCGGCAGATACTGGTAAATACTAATCTTCGGCTCAAGCTGAACCTTTGCTGTGATATTCTCGCTGTTCAGAAGCCCCATCAGCTGATGTACATGTTTGATATCAGAATGACCGTACTGTAAGGTCAGTTCCGGTAAAAAGCGGGCACTGTATGCAGCAGATTTTAATCCATATCCGGTGGTTACCTTGTTCTGTACAGCTTCTTTTCCGATCTCTGCCAGTTTGCTGTCATCAAATAAGATAAAGGAATTCCATGCCTGGTCCAGTTTCGCGTAAATGTCTGGATCATTTGACATGCCAAGGTAGTTTCTTGCGTCTCCATTTGCATTGGCAATTGCCATCAGAAGACTGATTTCATCCTCAGCTGTAAAGGCATCTTCTGCAACGACTTTTTTCGCAGTTTCGGAAGTGATGAGGCTGGTATCCAGAGCAGCAGCAACGTATCTGGCATATTCATTCGTCTCATCCATCTTTACCCCATATTGTTCAAGACGATCTTTAATCTTATCTTCCGGATAGCTAAGAGCAAGCTCTTCATAATCAGCAGCAGCCACAGCAGCTTTCACAGCAGAAAACCAGGTCATGTCCCCCTCGACAGCCGGTGCCTCATCTCCTGCTACCTTTTTCAGGTCAGCGGAAAAAGCAGCACTGTCCGGATCTTCTTTGATCTGTACATCGAAAAACTCTGCCAGGTATTCTGCCTCATGGGCATCAGCCTCTTTGGTTTCTTCCTGAGCTGCTTCTGTCTCCTGAGCAACAGAAGTCTCAGCCGGTTTGGTCTCTGCGCCGGTCGGTGCTGCATCCTTTGCACCACAGCCCCCTACCATCGCGGTTGCGGCCATAGCAGCCATCATTACTGCAAGTTTTTTTCTCATCTCTTCTTCTCCTCTTATATGTATTTATTAGTTTTGCTACTAACTAGCAGCTGATTTATTTACATACATTATAAGCACCTTTTATAGGAAAAGCAAGTACTAATCTTTCTTTTTCTTTGTTTTTCTGTTTTTTGTTTTGTTTTTTCACCATAGGATGAGGTTTTCTATGTCACAAAAAGATCCCCCGAAAAATCGAAGGGATCTTTCTAGGAGAGCTGAATTGGAATCCGAGCTTCCAGTTTGCAAGTTTAAGTTCTGATTTAGCTAATCACTTGCAAAAGTAAATTCTGGCAAATCAAAATATCATGATTTTTATGGACGTTAGTTTTGCAAAGTTCTTCAAAACTGGAATTTACTATTAGAAACAAGCTGTTTTATGCTTCATATGCTGATATACCCTTGAATAATGTACTGTTTCACTTCAAATACGTGACCGTAGCAACAACACTTAAGCTTTCACGTAACAACAATTCCCGGCTCGCCCAGAAGTAACTCCAAGGATGATTTTCCCTCACTGGCTGCCACATACGCATCCATCTTCGCCTGTTCCTCATCCGTCAGCTGAATATGCCACCAATTATGTTCCTCATGGCACTTGGGACACGGCTGGTTGATTTTGTAAAGTCTTCCCATAGTCTGATCTCCTTTCGATTTTTTCTGCCCAACTATATCATCATCGAATTCGAATTTCCAATTAGCGGTTTCTGCGGATAACGTTTTGAGTCAAATTTTCGCTCAGACGTTCCTGCCTGAAATCATAAAGCGCTTTATCATAATTCCGGTTTTGGAATTCTTGTGACCCAATCCATTCCGTGTTTATAACCCACTTCAGTACACTATTTTTGAAATTTCCAAAATGGAGCGATTTTAAAAAGTAAGTTTTGAGTTAGGTTTTGAACTCTTTCAGACCGAAATCCTTCTTACCATGAAAAATGGCTACGGAATTGCTTCCGCAGCCGTTGTGCCTGAAAACCGTACCTTGGCACCGTGATCCCTCACAGGTTTTTTACAGGGTGATTTGAAAATCTGCATGATATGCTTTTCCAAAGCCGTCTCCATGAACCGAAACACATAACCCGATAACAAATAACCGATAAGCGATGACAATGAACCGTAACCACTCGTAATTTTTTGTTAGAAGTATGCCCTGTACGGAAATTCTACTTAGATATCCACCTCAAACAGCACCGTCTGATTATAACGATCCAGTGCAATCTGCATTTCCATGATCGTATTGGAGATGCGGTCATATTCCTGCCGGATCAGTTCCGGATCGTAGTTGATATACTTATACTCCGGTGCCGAACCAGAAGAACCGAAGGAGTTGCCATAGACTCGCGTTTTTGGAAGTCTCTTGCGCATATCGTCAAGCACCGTCTTTCTCTTGTTGAGCTGCGCCATCCGGATTAGGATGCCGTCAATGCTCATTTCCTGAGCGCCGACCTGCACTTTTGCGGTGGCATTGGTCAGATTCAATGTGTGCTTGATAGTAAGGATCTTCCTGTCAATCTCATCAATCGTATTCGCAACAGTCATGTAATCATATTCCGGAACGACTGGTTCCTCGTTGACCGCAGCCACGTAAGTACTGGATGTCGATTCCTTGTTTACCCAGAATGCCTTGTCTTCTTCCAGGCTTCTCAGCATCTTATTTGCATAAGCCGATGTAATTTTCTGCATGATTTTCGCCTCCCACAATGTTCTTATCAATATAAATAAAAATGATCTCAGTCCCACAGATCCCAGAGATATCTGGTAAAAAGCTTCATTCCTTCTTTCATACACCGATCTCGGTATGCTGCCAGTTCCTTCTCCGCTGCAAACCATTGGTCCAATATCTCCTTGTATTCCGGCACATCGGACATGGTATGCACACAGTAATAACCTTTATCTTTTTCCTGCTCTTTTTCTTCTTCGGTTTTCAGCTTTTCACCAAACATCCCGTATTTCCGGGTGAAAGCCTCTCTTGCCTGATCATGTGCTTCTTCATATGGATTTTTCCGGTGACAGGTTTCCTCGTTTGCCTCCCGAAACAGAAATTCCATATGTTCCAGGATCCGGTTCCATTTCCGCACATTCTCTTCTTCGGTTCCTGTGAAAGATCCCGGATATCCATGACCGTTGATACGTAGATCGTTGAGCATATTGGGGATGATAACAAGAAACCACTGGTCAATCGCCCAGGCATCACGGTAGCAGTATCCGTAACGCAATCTCTGACAGATGCAGATGATATCTTCTTTCCAACGTTTTATCCATCCCAAGGGGAAAACGTGAATCGGTCCGTAAGTAAGAAAAACAGGATATTCCGGTTTGCGCATCTTACTTTTCCGTTTCTTTCGCAGAATATCATTTAACATAAATTTATGTTCCGATTCCATGTTTCACCGTCCTCTCCTCTATCATTTGTTTCTGATCCGATTGTAAATCATACGGCAACGGATGTCGTTCAACCATCGGTTTAAAATTCCCCATAAACGAGGAATATCCCCGTCAATGACGAGGATATCTTCAATCGTAGTATGCAATAATCTACTTAAAATAATGAAGTTGTCGATGCTGGGTAACGATTTACCGGACAGCCATTTGTAAATGGCCTGCGGATTTTCAAACCCGAAAGCTCCCTGGATTTCCCGAATCGTATACCCTTGTTCCAAAAGCAGTCTTCTTATGCGTTCCCCTGTCTCTTCCGGCTGGATTGACAAATACATTGGTTCCATACTTTGCACCTCCATGATTCAGGACCGTGTTTCTTGATAACGTAAATATTCTACCACGGAAAGGACAGACCCACCAGTACCAATCATACTATAGCAGTAGGGAATGTAGGGTTTTTCCTACCACTATTATATGATCTTTTAAAAAAATATCAATATATATACTTATTGCTTTGATACAACACTTCTCAATAAACAAATTGCGTTCGTTGCAATTAGCGTATTCCAACCTTGTAACTCGTTTTATTTCACTATTTTTGAAATTTACAAAATGGAGCGCTTTTAAAAAGTAAGTTTTGAGTTGAAAGGAAAACACTTTATCAGCCTTGTTCGCGATAGATGGGAAAACACAGATTTCAAGTTTTTCTCTCTTATTCGCGATAAAAGGGAAAAACCATTTGCAGGTTTTTCCCTTTCTGTTCGTGATATAAAAGGAATGAAACAAAAATCTATTACAATTCCTCCACATTCTCAACTACTTTTCCGTCTCTCCAGATGCGCTCCAGATCATAAAACAGTCTGTCATCGCGGGAGAAAATGTGTACGATCAGATCGCCGTAATCCATCAGGATCCATCCGGCAGTCTGATAGCCCTCGATCTGACGGCACTCATGACCGGCTTTGCCGAGTTCTTCCTCTACATTATCTGCCATTGCCTTTACCTGGCTGGCGTTGCTTCCGTCTGCGATGACAAAGTAATCAGCCAGTACAGATACTCCATGAATATCAATGACGCGAATATCTTCGCCTTTTTTATCTTCCAGCGCCTTTACGGCAAGTTTGGTCAGTTCTTTTGCTTCCACGGGGATTATCCTCCTCATTATTTTATTTAAATCCTGTTAATGTGTCTATTGATGAACATGACGTTCATGATAGTATTCCCAGGTCTGTTCGGTTGTATCATCCTCTGCCGTGCCCGTTTCCTTTAAATAATTGCGGGTGCTGTCCAGAATCTGATACAGCGCTTCGTCCAGATCTTCAAATGCAAGACGGCGGAGCTTCGGCAGATTTGGCGCCTTATCACGGCGCGGTTCGATGTAATCGGCTACGTACAGGATCTTGTCTAACAGGGACATCGCCGGTTTTCCGGTCGTATGGCAGGCGATTGCAGATAAGACCTCTGGATCGGTAATACCATACTTGTGTTCTGCCATCCATGCGCCTAATTTTGCATGAATCACAGCCGGAGCCCGCAGTTCACCTTCAGTCAGTTCAATGCCATGCTCCTGGCATTTGCAGATGATAGTCGCATCATCATAGCGCTTTGCACAGTCGTGGAGAAGTCCAGCCATCTCCGCCTGATCCAGATTGGCACTGTAACGCATAGCCAGAGCCATGCATGTGTATGAAACACCCAGCGTATGTTCATAGCGCATCGGGTTCAATTTCTTTTTCAAATGCTTCCGTATCTCTGTAATTCTTTCGTCCATTACACATTTACCTCCTGATACAAGCCGTGCTGTTCGATATATTGACAGACTTCCTTCGGCACCAGGGAACGAACGTCTGCTGCGTGTCCTGCCCGGAAAGCCGCGCGGATCTCCGCCGAAGCGACATCCATTTCACGGCAGTGAAGACGCAGAATATGCGCCTGATATTTCTGGTTTAAATAGGAAATCTGCTCATCCAGCGAACGATCCGCCTCCTCATGCTCTCTTGCTGCCGCCAAAAATGTGACGGCTGGAAGAACATATTCGGGATGATACCATTTTTCAATGTCCATAATTGAGTCTGCGCCCGCGATAAAGAAAAATTCAACATCCGGATATTCTTCTTTCAATAAGCGAAGCGTGTCTGCTGTGTAGGTATTTCCGCCGATTCTGCGAAGTTCAAAATCAGACAGCTTAAAATAAGGATACGGCGCGATCGCAGCTGCAGTCATTGCCAAACGGTCCTTTGCCGCTGTGATCGTATGATCCTTTTTATGCGGCGGGATCCTGGAGGGCATATACCAGATGCAGTCAAGATCATATTCTTCATACGCCTGTCTTCCCAACATGATATGTCCATTATGGATCGGGTCAAATGTTCCCCCCATAATACCGATCTTTTTCATCGTCATCCGTATCCTTTCTGTCAGAGATTCATTCGCAGAATGCAGCCCCTTTATTTTGGCAGAACGATCTTACGTTTTTTCTCGTCCTTTGCCTCTTTATAAAGAACAATTTTCTTGCCGATTACCTGTACTACCTGTGCGTGGGTACGCTCAGCCAGAACGGCTGCCAGCTCATTGCCGTCATCGACGCAGTTCTTCAGAATATTCAGTTTAATTAACTCGCGGGCCTCCAGCGCCTCTGCCACAGCAGCGGTCAGTTCTGGCGTCAGGCTGGATTTGCCGATCTGGAAGATCGGATCCATGGTCATCGCGAGACCTTTTAAATAAGCTCTCTGTTTGCTTGTCATAAAATCTATCTCCTGTTAAAATTCAAACTCAGATCCAGTGTGGATTTCTGAGTTTGAAATATTGTAAATGTGTAACTATTCAGTAGGTCTGCGCATTTACTGCGCTGACCGTACGAAAACATGGACCAGCAGGCAAAAATCCCATTGCCGTAGGCAATTTTTAATGGATTTTTGCGCGTGACTGTGAAGGTACTGAACAGTTACGTAAATGTCAATTATTTATAGTAATCAAATTCAAGACCATACATACGAACTGTATCGCCCTCTTCGATGCCAGCTTCTTCCAGCTCAGCCAGAATACCGCTGTCCTTTAAGAATTTCTGGAAGAACTGGAAGCCCTTCTCAGAATCAAGGTTTGTGTAACCGAGCATCTTCTCGATCTTCGGTCCTTCTACCACATAAATACCATCTTCATTGCGTTCCACGGTATACGGAAGATTCTCGCCCTGATACTGGTATTCAAATTCTTTTTCGAAAATAACTGGCTTGCGGTCAACCGTTTTCAGCAGATCATTTACATGGTAAAGGAGCTCTTTTACACCCTGCCCGGTAACTGCAGAAATGGCAAATACCTGGATGCCTTCCGGCTCAAATTCGCGTTTTAAGCGCTCTACCGGGTCTTCCCAGTCCTCTTCGCCAGTATTGTAAATCGAATCTACCTTGTTGGCAGCAATCACCTGCGGACGCTCTAAAAGCGACGGATTATATGCTTTTAACTCCGCATTGATGGTACGGATATCTTCAACCGGATCACGTCCCTCGACGGATGCCGCATCCACAACATGAACGAGAACCTTGGTTCTCTCGATATGGCGCAGGAAATCATGTCCCAGACCGATTCCCTGGGAAGCACCCTCGATGAGCCCCGGAATATCTGCCATGACAAAGCCTTGTCCATCCTGCAGATCAACCACGCCAAGATGCGGGTTCAGCGTCGTGAAATGGTAATTGGCAATCTTCGGACGTGCATTGGAAACGCGTGAAAGCAAGGTCGATTTACCGACGTTCGGGAAACCAACCAGACCAACATCTGCGATTACCTTTAATTCCAGCTGTACCCAGAGTTCCTGTGCCGGCTGTCCCGGCTGTGCATACTTCGGAACCTGCATCGTCGAGGTCGCAAAGTGCATATTTCCAAGACCGCCCTTGCCACCTTTTAAAATCACTTCTCGGCGGTTCTCGCCGGACATATCCGCGATTACCTTACCGGATTCAAAATCCTTGATAACGGTTCCTTCCGGAACCTTGACAATCAGATCCTCGCCGTCTGCTCCGTGACAGCGGCGCTTTCCGCCCTGCTCTCCGTCGCCAGCCACATATTTGCGGACATGACGGAAATCGGTCAGGGTATTCAGTCCGTCGTCCACTTCAAAAATGACATCGCCGCCGCGACCGCCATCGCCGCCGTCCGGACCGCCAGCAGCTACGAAAAGTTCCCGGCGGAAGCTGACATGACCGTCGCCGCCTTTTCCGGATCTGATATAAATTTTTGCACTGTCGGCAAACATAAATACCTCCTTCTGATCTGAAAAAAGCTCCATACAATCCGTATGGAGCTTCTTTATAATTATTCGTTAATTGTTCTCGGGTAAACAGAAACCTGCTTTTTGTCTCTGCCCTTTCTTTCAAACTTTACGACGCCGTCAACCATAGCGAATAATGTATCATCTCCACCGCGTCCTACGTTCACACCTGGATGAATCTTGGTTCCGCGCTGTCTGTAAAGAATGTTGCCAGCTAATACGAACTGTCCGTCTGCTCTCTTCGCACCAAGTCTCTTAGACTCAGAATCACGACCGTTCTTTGTGGAACCAACACCTTTTTTATGAGCGAATAACTGAAGGTTCATTTTAAACATGCGTTACACCTCCCTGAATCGAATTTTAATGTATTTATCTCCATAACTCTCCGCGATATCGGTAAGTCCAAGTATCAGCGAATCCATCAGGAGTTTTGATTCCGCACTTACAGTACCGGTAAAATGAAAAATAAACTGACCTGTCTTTTCATCCACACTGCCCTTAAAACCGTCATCGGTAAATTTTTCCACCGAATTAGCCATATTGACAGTCAGAACGGATACAGCCGCACAGACAATATCTTTGCCGTACTCATCATATCCAGCATGTCCCTTTACTTCCACTCCCGTGGTACATCCTTTGGAATCGGAGTATACGTCTACTTGAATCATTTCAATTAAGCGTTGATCTTTTCGATCTTAACTTCTGTAAAGAGCTGTCTGTGACCATTTTTCTTATGGTAGCCAGTTTTTCTCTTATACTTGTAAACGATAACTTTTTTGCCTTTGCCTTCTTTAACAACTGTTGCGGATACAGTAGCACCCTCTACAGTCGGGCATCCGATCTTCATCTCACCGTTGTTAACAGCCAGAACCTGATCGAAAGTAACAGCTTCACCTGCAGCAGCACCGAGTCTCTCAACTTTGATTACATCGCCCTCGGCAACCTTATACTGCTTACCACCTGTTGCAATAATCGCGTACATCTGATGGCACCTCCTATTATCATTACTCGCCAGCTATGGCGGCTTGCGCACTTTTAGCCTCGCTGTGCGGCACACTTAGATATTCTAGCATCGGAATATGGATCTGTCAATGGTTTTTTCTTGAATTTGGGAGAAAATTTCAAACCAGTGTTACGGATAAAGCTGCTTTTTCCAAGTCCTCATAAGTACCACCAAACTGTTCAACCCTTTTGCCTCTGTAAAATAAGCAGAAAAAAAGCTGGAAGTCCTGATCAACTTCATTTTTCAGTATTTACCAGAAAGAATGGTGAGGATCTCCTTTTACTATTTATTTCACTCAGCCAGAGCTGCAAACTGCTTTCCAATCTCCACCAGTATCTCCGCCGTCTTCTGAAGCGAATCCACCGGAATAAATTCATATTTTCCATGATAGTTATACCCGCCGGTGCAGAGGTTCGGGCACGGGAGCCCCATGTAGGAGAGGCGGGCGCCGTCGGTGCCGCCGCGGATCGGAACGACCTCCGGCTCGATGCCGCAGGCTGTCATCGCCTCTTTGGCGGTATCGATCAGGTACATGCACGGCTCAATTTTTTCTTTCATGTTGTAGTAGCTGTCCGTTACTTCGGCGATCACGGTGCCCTTACCGTATTTGCGGTTCAGGAAATCGGCGGCTTCGGCGAAAAATTTCTTTTTCTGTTCAAATTTTTCATGGTCGTGATCGCGGATGATATAATTTAACTGCGCCTCTTCTACATTTCCGCTCATTTCATCCAGGTGATAGAATCCCTCATAACCTTCTGTGTACATCGGATTTTCAAAGACCGGCAGCAGGCTCTGAAATTCCATGCCGATGAGAATGGCATTTTTCATCTTGAGCTTCGCATCTCCCGGATGGATGCTGGCTCCCTGAATCCGGACTTTGCCGGAAGCGGCGTTGAAATTTTCATATTCGATCTCGCCGATCGGACCGCCGTCTACCGTATAAGCAACCGCTGCACCGAAGTCTTTCACATCGAAACGATCCGCGCCGCGTCCGATCTCCTCGTCCGGCGTAAATCCAATGCAGATCTCGCCGTGCGGGATCTCCGGGTGGCTCAGGAAATATTCTGCCATCGTCATGATCTCCGCCACGCCTGCCTTGTCGTCGGCGCCCAGAAGCGTGGTTCCGTCAGTTACGATCAGATCCTGACCTTTTAAGTCGGCTAAAAACGGAAATTCTGAAACTTTCATGACAATTTGTTTTTCTGCATTTAATACGATATCTTTGCCGTCATATGCCTGGACGATGCGCGGCTTTACGTTTGTTCCGGTTAAGGACGGCGCGGTGTCTATGTGGGAAATGAAGCCAAGTGCCGGGATGGTAGCTTTCTGCCCAACGTCGGATGCACCGTGAGCAGACGCAGTGCTAAAAGAAGCTTCCGCTTCTTGCGGTGCAGAGGTACTGTCAGTATTATCCGGAATGCGTGCAAACAAGTATCCGTACTTGCTCATCCGCACATCGGATGCACCCATTTCTTCCAGCTCGCGTTTCAGCTCATTGGCTAACAGAAGCTGTTTTTTTGTGCTCGGGCAGGTGTCATATGCCTCGTCTGACTGCGTATCATATGATACATATTTCAAAAAACGTTCTACGGCTGTTGTCATGAAAAATCATCCTCTCTTTCTCCTAAATCCCGGCTCAGCGGTTCCAGATAATGGACTAATATATCCCGGTGGCTTTTGATGCGCCACGTTTTATCCATTTCCTCATATGTAAAACTCTTTCGTCCGCCCTGCTGCATCCGCTCCCAGTATGCGTCCAGATGGAAAAATGGCAGGTAGTAAAGTTCATCCCTCTGTGAAAAATATATAATTAAGAAAGCAATCCCGCCCTGCTCTTCAAATTCCCGCATAAATGCGACCTGATGCGGATGGACGTTCTGCAGTGGAAATGTATCTGCCGCGCATTCTTTCGCATCAAAGCAGACCGGGACGCCCTGAATCGCGCCGATGTAATCGACGGTACTCTTCTGGTCGAAATACGCCAGCGTGATATGGCGGCTGGTTTTATCGATCGAAACGGGTGTGATCGGCGTCGGGATTTTCTGGATCAATGCCAGCTTTTTCTCACGGTAAAGATCGTTTGTGTGGTTTATCATATCCTCCAGGGTTGAACCACGAAGTCCCCGGCTGTTCCAAGTCCCCATGTTGTTGCTCCTCCACTTATTTTTTTGATTTTTCGCACAATTTAAAATTTACAGGCGATGATTGGCTGGGCGTTTTGGAGCTGATTTCATCATCTCTTCCATCCGTTTCATCTCCGCCGGCATAGGCGCGGTAAATTCTTTGCCCGCCAGATATGAAAGCGGCTCGGAGATCGTTTCCGGCATTACCAGCCGCCACGCATGAAGCATCTGCGAACGGACGCCGAAGCGTTTCTTCACTTCCTCATTGACCCGGGGATCGCCGTACTTCGGATCCCCGGCGATCGGGTGTCCGATGGAAGCCAGGTGGGCGCGGATCTGGTGGGAGCGTCCGGTGATCAGATGAACCTCCAGAAAGGTATATCCATTTCCAGATACCAGCGGTCTGTATGCAGTCCGGATCGGCAGACTTCCAGGGGTCTCCTCTTTTCGGATCGACACCTGATTCGTCTTTTCATTTTTCGTCAGCCATCCCTCGATGCGAGCTTCACCTTTTACGATTCCCCGCACGACGCAGACATAATATTTTCCCAGACTCCGATCCTTGATGACTTCGGACATGATCTGCAGTCCCGGCAGGGAACGTCCAGCTGCCACGATGCCGCTTGTGTTGCGGTCGAGGCGGTTGCAGACGGACGGACGGAAGCACGCCAGGTCCTCTTTCTTTAATTTGCCGGAATCCAGCAGATAGTCAATCAGGTATTCAACCAACGATTCATCCGTCTCTTTCGCTTTCTGGGACAGCATTCCAGATGGCTTATTGATCAGTAAAATATGTTCGTCCTCGTAGACGATATCGAGCTTTTTCTTTTGAACCTTCTGAATCTTCACTTCCGAAAATTTCTCGATCGTCTCCTCTGCCAGAAACAGCTTGATCTCATCGCCCTCGGTCAGATGTTCGGAACCGTCGCATTTTTTTCCATTCAGGGTAATGTTTTTCTTCCGCATCATTTTATAAATGAAGCTTTTTCCCGCCAGATTCAGATATTTTGCCAGCAGCTTGTCCAGGCGCTGCCCCGCCTCATTTTTAGATACTGTCAGCATCCGCATGGCTGCCGCCTCCCTTTTTTACATCGATAATCCTTTTATTACGCGCACGCCGTACTCTACAGTTCCATCGTCCTCATACTCTGACGCCGGTTTCAGGCTGTGAATCCGCTTGTCAAAGGTGCTGCGTGAGGTCACGATTTTCAGGTTCGGATCCAGTTTGTTAGCCTTTAACAGTTCATTTAAACCTGCCTCCGCGCGCTTTACATTCAGCTTTGGATTAATGCAGTACACATAGATGCCGGTCGGGTGAACGACGGTCACATCGGACGGAATCACATCTTCCGGTGTCGTCAGAACCAGATCATAGAGAACTTCAAATTTTTCCTCATACGGCATATATGCCTCATGAAACGCCTGCTCCGGCGTATGGTATTTGAAAATGGCAATCAGCGGGGAAGCGAGATTCGCCGCCGGAAGTACCGTGACGATCGCCATGACCGTCAGAATTTTTTTGACGGAATCATTGTCTGTAAAAGACCGCCCAACCAGCTGTGCGATGATAAATAATGCCAGAAGTGCGATGATAAAAAGCTGTTTCCGCTTGAAATGATTGCGGTAGCCATAATCGCCTTTTTTTATCTTTTTCACGGTGTAAAAATCCTTTCTATCATGTTTTTATTGAATGATACTAGCTTTTTGTCTGATTTAATGGTTTAACGCCTGCATCGCGCGCAGAATCCATTCATGCGGAACTACCTTGCAGAGCACAAAAAATGCCTTCATCCATACGCCGTAAACCGACACGCTTTTTCCCGCCATACAGTCGCGGATGGCAAGTTTTACAACTTTGTGCGGATCTGCCATCACCAGACGCTTATAAAGCGGAATCTCCCCGGTTGTCTCGGCAATGTCGAAAAACTCGGTTTTGACCGGTCCGGGGCAGACCGCCGTCACGCCGATTCTGCGCGGGCGGAGTTCTTCCCGCAGGGCGCGGCTGTAGCTTAAGACAAATGCCTTGGTTGCCGCATAGATGGCAAATCCCGGCTGCGGCAGAAAGGAGGCTGCTGACGCGAACTGGAGAATCCGGCTGTTTTCGCTCATATAGGGAAGCACCATATGCGTGACCGCGCACAGCGCCTTGCAGTTGAGCTCTACCATTCCCGTTTCATCGTCAAGCGGCAGGTTCCCGACCGTTCCGATTTTACCAAAGCCGGAAGCATTTACCAAAAGCTTTACATTGGGCTTGCGCGCCGCCAGCTCGTTTTCCAGCGTCTCCCGCTGGGATGCATCCGTCAGATCGATGGCGAAACACCGCGCCGGGATCGGCAGCGTCCGTTCCAGCTCCTGCATCCGGTCCATCCGGCGGGCAATCAGCCAGACTTCCTGAAGTCCCGAAAAGCGATCCGCCAGCTGTCTGGCTGCCTCGCGCCCCATGCCGGAAGAGGCACCTGTAATTATCGCAATTTTCATGAGAAATTCCTCCCGTCTCAAGTATGTACGCTCGGAGTCGTTCCTGCATTCCGAGCGTACATACGTTTTATTTCTTCTTGTGCACGTTCCGGATGGTTTTTTTCTTTCCGCTTCCGCTGCTCTTTCCACCTACAGCGCCGCCAAATCCCCCCGCATTTCGTCCATTTCCATTTACGCCGGTCTGTTTGTGCCCGGTCATACCGCCCACAGCCGGTCTTTTGTCGTCTTTTGCACGATTGGCAGCAGCCGGTTTTGCCGCCTGGCTGCCATGATGCGCCCCTTTATATCCGCCAGCCGCGAAATCGCGTCCTTTGATCTGCCGCGGACGGATCAGGCATTTCTTATCAAAACCGATCAGATCCGTTCTGCCTGCCAGACGGAGTGCTTCCAGCACCAGATCATAGTTTTTCGGATTGCGGTACTGGATCAACGCACGCTGCATCGCTTTCTCATGCGGGTTGGTCGGCACGTACACTTTTTCCATCGTGCGCGGATCATATCCCGTGTAATACATACACGTAGACAGTGTGGATGGCGTTGGATAGAAATCCTGCACCTGCTCCGGCATGTAGCCGAGGTCGCGCAGATATTCTGCCAGTTCGATCGCCTCCTTGAGCGTGGAACCTGGATGGGAGGACATCAGGTACGGAACGAGGTACTGCTTCATTCCCAGCGAGTCATTCATCGCTGCATATTCCTTCATGAACTGGCGATAAACCTTATTCTCCGGTTTTCCCATCCGTTTTAATACATTATCCGATATATGTTCCGGCGCTACCTTGAGCTGTCCGCTGACATGGTACTGACAAAGCTCCCGCAAGAATGCCCGGTTTTTCTCCGCCAGCAGATAATCGAAACGGATACCCGAACGGATGAAAACTTTTTTTACCTTCGGAATCGCCCGCAGCTTCTTTAACAGGGAAATATAGTCGCTGTGATCGGCATTCATGTTTTTGCACGGCTGCGGGAACAGGCACTGTTTGTGCGGACAGGCACCGTAGGTCATCTGTTTTTCGCATGCCGGGTGACGGAAGTTTGCGGTCGGACCGCCGACATCGTGGATGTAGCCCTTGAAATCCGGTTCCTGGGTCAAAAGTTCTGCTTCCTGAATAATCGATTCATGGCTGCGGGTCTGCACGATGCGTCCCTGATGGAAGGTCAGCGCACAGAAGCTGCATCCGCCGAAGCATCCGCGGTTGCTGATCAGGCTGAATTTTACTTCCGTGATCGCTGGAATACCACCCGCTGCATCGTAACACGGATGCCAGGTTCTCATGTATGGAAGTGCGTAGACATCGTCCATCTCTTCCTGGGTCAGTGGTTTCGCCGCCGGATTCTGGACCACATAAAGGCGGTCGCTGTACGGCTCAACGAGGCGTTTTCCCGAAAATGGATCGGTGTTGCTGTACTGGGTGTAAAAGCTCTCCGCATACGTCTTTTTATCGGAGGAAACCTCGCGGTAAGACGGCAGACGGATTTCGTCGTAAACAGAATCCAGGTTTTCCGCCTTATAAACAGTTCCCTCGATGAAGGTGATATCCTTTGCCTCGATGCCGCTGGCCAGTGCATCCGCGATCTCCACGATCGAGCGCTCGCCCATTCCGTAGGAAATCAGATCTGCCTGGGAATCCAGCAGAATGGACCGTTTCATTTTTCCGGACCAGTAATCATAATGTGCCAGACGCCGCAGGCTGGCTTCGATACCGCCGAGAATGATCGGCTTTTTCGACCAGGTGCGGATCAGATTAGAATAGACGATCGTCGCATAATCCGGACGTTTTCCCATCTCGCCGCCCGGTGTGTAGGAATCCTTTGCGCGGCGCTTTTTCGAAACCGAATAATGGTTTACCATCGAGTCCATATTTCCGGCGCTCACAAGCCATCCGAGACGCGGTTCGCCCAGAATCTGAATGGATTCCGGATTCTTCCAGTCCGGCTGGGCGATGATGCCTACTTTATAGCCGTGCGCTTCGAGTATACGGCTGATGATCGCGTGGCCGAACGACGGATGATCGACATACGCATCCCCGCACACGTAGACAAAATCGCAGCTCTCCCAGCCGCGCTTGTCCATATCCGCCCTGCAGATCGGTAAAAAATCATGTATCATTTTATCTTGCCCCCTGTATCAGTTCCCGGTAGTCCCGGATATAAAAATCAGCTAATTCTTTCTTTTCTTCGATCATGGAAAGTGAAAATACGTCCTCGACCGCGCCGACGCGCATACCAGCCCGTTTTCCAGCCAGAATCCCCGCCGGGACATCCTCAAATACCAAACATTTTTCCGGCTGTACGCCCAGATCCGCCGCCACCTTCAGATAGATATCCGGCGCCGGTTTTCCTGCCGCCACCTCACAGGCAGTTGCCACCACACCGAAATAGGAACGGATTTCCAGAGAATCCAGCACAGCTGCTACCATATCCTGTGCATTGCTCGTCGCAATTCCCATGCGGATTCCTTTTTTCTTTAAAAATGAAAGAAATTCCGCAACACCCGATTTCAGCGGTACCTCATGGCGGTATTTATCGATCGACATTTCAATCCAGATGGCCTTTATCTCATCCAGGGTCATCGGCAGCTGGAAGCGATCTTTAAAATAGATTGCTGTCTCGGAAAAGCTCATGCCCTCGATCACCTTCTCAAGATCTTCCGGACAGTCATAGCCGTAACGCTTTAAAAATTCCACATCGATCGCTTTCCACATCCACATGGAATCGACCAGGGTGCCGTCGAGATCGAAGAGGACGGCGTCTACTGTGTTCCAGTTGATTTCAGGAGGTGTGTTATTTTGGGTGTCTGACAAATTTTCGTCATTCGATACACAATTTTGTGAGGTTAGCGTTCTTTCTATTAACGCTCTAATTTCATCTTCCGTCAGCGCCCGGTACTCTCCCGTCGCCAGTGCCTCATCCAGGGCAAGCGGTCCCATCGAAAGGCGTTTCAGGTAAATGACTTCGCCGCCCTCTGCCTCAAACATCCGCTTTACCTGATGAAATTTTCCTTCATGGATGGTCAGGCGCGCCTCGCAGAGGTCTTCTCCTGCGTCGTTCCATTTTTTCTCGATCACAAGCTCTGCCGGCCGTACCGGTGTGCCATCCTTCAGCGTCAGTCCTGCCTGAAAGCGCGCTTCGATTCCTTCTTTCAGTGTTCCCTTTACGCGTGCAAAATAGACCTTATCCACGTGTTTTTTCGGTGCCAGAAGCTCATGCGCCAGCGCACCGTCGTTTGTGATGAGAAGCAGTCCTTCCGTATCAATATCGAGGCGTCCGACCGGGAAGAGGTCTTTTCGCTTTGCTTCATCAATAAGGTCAATGACAGTCTGATAGCGCCCGTCTTCCGTTGCGGAAACGACGCCCTGCGGTTTATTTAACATATAATATTCCGTGTCTGCCCAGCCAACCGGCTGTCCATCCAGTGTAACCCGGGTTTCGTCCGGGAATATTTTCCGGTCAGACTCGCGGCAGACGGTTCCATCGACCAGAACCCGCCCTTTGCGGATCATCTCTTTTACCTGACTGCGCGTTCCCTGCTTCATCTCTGCCAGGAAACGGTCTAAACGTATACTTTTACCCTGTCCCATCACTGCCACCTCCATCCGGGATTGTATTTATTTTTAAGCTGACCGCCCCGTTTCTGCGCCCAGCCAAGCGGAAATCCATCCACACAGATTAGTACAAGACCATCTGCTGCCTCTTCCTCTGCGGCTGTCAATGTCTCGCCCTTTAAATAGCGGATCGTGCGCTCATCCGAGGCATTAAAATTTAAGTAATTTACAAATTCCTGCATCCGCAGGTTCATTGCCAGCGCCTGGGATGGTTCAAACCGCCCTTTTTTCAGTTCTCCGAGCAGAAGTCCGGTACGCAGACAGCGGAGCGGCTTAAAATAACGTGTATTGTCGCCTGCCAGCGCTGCCGGGAGGTAATAGATGCGCTCGCCGTCACGGTAGAATTGCTCCGGATTCCAGGTTCTTACCGGAAGCTGGCGCAGAAGCTCAAACAGGGGGGAAAAATCCTCGGCGGTCTGGTTTTGCGCCACGTTTTTTCCCTTTCCAAACATTTTCCCTTTCGCTTTTCCGGAAGCCATCTGTCTGGACTTACCGTCTTCCGCCACACGGCACAACCGCGCTTCTATTTCCTCTACCAAAAGTGGATCGCTCAATGCTTTCTCACCGGCATTTTCCAAATCCTTGACATTTGCGTCTGGTTTCTCCGTCCGCTTCTCCAACAGCGCAACAAAATGTCCTTCGCCCTCCAGACGGTGCGGAAACAATCTCAGACAGCCCTCAATGCCACGGCTTCCCTCAAAGCCATATTCCGGTTTCTGCGGCACGACCGCCATCTGAGGATATTTCTCCAGAATATACTCGATCGTTCCCTCGTCCTCGCCCCTGTCAAAGGTACAAGTCGAATAAACCAGTTTCCCGCCCGGCGCAAGCATCTGCACGGCACAGTCGAGAATCTGGCGCTGCAGCGGCGCATAATAATCGGGACCTTTTTCGTTCCAGCTCTTTACCATCGACGGATCGCGGCGGAACATACCTTCGCCGGAGCACGGCGCATCGACCAGAATCTTATCAAAAAACTCCGGCAGGATGCCAGCCATTTTTTCCGGTGCCTCGCTCGTTACACAGATATTTCCCGCTCCGAACATTTCCAGATTTTTAAGAAGCGCTTTTGCGCGCGAATTGCTGATATCATTGGAAAACAGGACACCTGTACCGGCTAATTTCGCCGCCAGTTCCGTACTTTTACCGCCCGGTGCCGCGCACAAATCCAGAACCCGGTCGCCCGGCTTGATCGGCAGCCATGCCGCCGGTGACATCGCACTCGGTTCCTGCAAATAGTAGAGTCCCGCGTAGTACCACGGATGCCTGGATGGGCGTTCGCCCTGATAATAAAAACCGTTCTTCGTCCACGGCACTGGTTTCAAATTCCAGTCCGCCGTCTGTGCCATCTCTAAAAACTGTTCCGGTGTCAGCCTGCCCGTGTTGACGCGCAGCCCTGAACGCGGCTCTTCCTCATACGAAGCCAGATACTCCGGGTATTCCTCCCCCAGAAATTGTTTCATTTTTTCAAGAAATTCTTCCGGCAGTTCTCGGTAATCCAATCGTTTTCCTCCTGTTTTTGTCTATTGCTCTGTATATCCATTTATAATCGTGATTCTAAAGACTTTTTCTTCGCGCTCATTCGTTCTTTCTTTGTTCGGTATGCCGGTTTTCAGGCTTCCAAAAGGAATGAGCCATTTTCTGTCTACATATATATAATCTATCTTTATATTACTTTTTAATGATAGAAAGGCGCTCCCATGCCATATATAAAAAAAATATTATCCGCCCTGTTCCCAGCACTTATCCTGGCGCTTCTGCTCTCGCATCCGCGTCTCTCTGCGGATGGGGCACAGAAAGGACTTCTTTTATGGTTCAATACGGTCTTTCCGACGTTATTTCCCTTTATGCTCTTCTCAAAGCTTTTAGCTGAACACGGCGGCGTCCGGCTGCTTCTAGCGCCATTTCATCCGGTTTTGGAACATCTTGGGATGTCTGTCTACAGCGGCTATGCCCTGCTTGCCGGGCTGCTCTGCGGTTACCCGATGGGAATGAAAACTGCCGCCGATTTTAACCGGAAATCGCTGCTTTCGGCACATGAAAAACGGCTTCTGACCGCCATCAGTGCTTCGCCAAGCCCCATGTTTATCGCCGGATATGCTGCACCTAGGCTGAACCCGGCAGTTCCGTCAAACTATCTGGTTCTGGCACTATATACGCCGCTTTTATTGGTTGGAAGTCTTCTATGCATTTATAATAAAGTAACTTCTTTTACCCTTCAAAACCGATTTTTTTCGAAAGAAACCGGCTCTGTCAAGCCTGCCCGCACAAAATCCACATCTGTCTCCGTTCCCGCTTCCTTCGACACCATCCTGATGGACTGCATCGAACTGCAGGTCCGCATCGGCGGTTTGATCATGCTGTATTCGATCCTCGCTGCCTTTGCCGACGCCTTCTGTTCCGGCACGCTGCGTCTGGTTCTGATCGGGACGGCTGAAATGACAACCGGCATCGATGCGATCGCCCGTTCTGGTGCCATATTCAGTATCCCGGTTCAATCCGGCGCGATAGCGGCATGTGCTGCGTTCGGCGGGTTATCCGGGATCGCCCAGACAAATTCAGTCATACGGGACAGCCGAAAAGACAGAGAAAAAAATGCCGGACTTTCCATCCGGCATTATGTACTGTGGAAACTGGTTCACGCCAGTCTCTCGTTCGTTCTCTTTATTCTGCTGCTTCGCCGGATGCCGCCTGTGTAGCGGCCGCTGCTGCCTCGGCGCCTGTGTTCTCCTCCGGCTCGGTCACGACACTGCCAGCCAGCTCATTGCGGTTGGAAGATACGACATCGTAGCTGGACTGCATCGAACTCATGTAAGACTCGAAACGGCTCTGCGCGCCCTCCATCGAATGCTTGATGATGGTCTGCAGGCTGCGGAGCATGTCGTCCGTGTACTGAACGGAACCCTGGCGGATATTGTTTGCCTCTGTGACAGCGTTGTCCACGATCTGCTGTGCCTGTGCATTTGCCTGCTCAATAATGCTGTTTGCTTCTGCATATGCACGCTGCATGATCTCATGCTCATTAACCAGTTCATTGGTCTGGGCGGTCGCCTCGGCTACCATCGCGTCTGCCTGGGAACGTGCCTCCTGCAGAATCGCATCCTGGTTGCTGATGATCTTCTGATATTTCTTGATCTCCTCCGGAATGCGAAGACGCAGTTCCACGAGCAGTTCTTCAATCTCTTCTTTATTTACTAAAATCTTCGTGTTGGACAGCGGCTGAAACTTGCAGCTGTCGATATAATCTTCAATTTCTGTGATGATCTGTTCAATTCTGCTCATAGCTTTTCTCCTTACTTACATTCCCTGTCTTCCTGAAGCGCCTGGTATTTCTCCTGTACTTGTTTTGCAATGACCGGATCGAGAAATTCGGAAATGTCTCCGCCGTACATCGCAACCTCTTTTGCCATACTGGAACTTAAATACGCGTATTTAAGGTTCGTTGTCAGAAACAGGGTATCTATTTCGGGTGCAATCACCCGGTTCATCTGCGCGAGCTGCAGCTCATATTCGAAATCCGTGATCGCACGCAGACCACGCACGATGACCTTTGCGTGATTCTGGCGCATGAAATCGACCAGAAGTCCGTCAAACGACTGCACCTCCACGTTAGGAATGTCTTTTGTCACTTCCTCTAACATCTTAACACGTTCTTCGACAGAAAACAACGGAGATTTTGCGTTATTACACAAAACTCCCACGATGACCTGATCAAAAATTTCGGAGGATCGCTTTATAATATCAAAATGTCCGAGCGTCACCGGATCAAAGCTGCCCGGATAAATGGCTGTTTTCATCTTTTTTTCTCCTTTGGTATTCAAGCTTTTCGGATAAACAGATGTTTATTCGTCTTATATATCTTCTCTTTTTCGAGATGGTATCCCAGTTCTGAAAGGTAGCTGCACCCGGTCTCTTTCGATGCCTCTGTGATGATCATCGTATGTTCATCTGCCAGGGACGAATGTGCCAGATAAGTAAGCACTTCTTTCTCCCAGAGATGGTTGTACGGAGGATCCATAAAAATGAAATTAAACGCGCTCTTCCGGTTTTCTATCCGTTTCAATGCATCCGAAATATCACAGTTTAAGAGCGTCGCCTTATCAGCAAGGCGGGCCGCTTTCAGATTGTCACGGATGCAGTCCGCCGCTTTCGGATTCTTCTCCACAAAAACAGCTTCTTTTGCCCCGCGGCTTAAAGCTTCGATCCCGATCGCCCCGCTTCCGCTGAATAAATCGAGAAATGTGCATCCATAAATATCATTCTGAATCATATTAAAAAGAGTTTCTTTGATACGGTCCGTCGTCGGTCTCGTATCCATTCCCTCGATCGTCTTTAAAGTAAGCCTTCTGGCACTTCCTGCTATTACCCGCATGGATTTTTCTCCATCTTACTAGAAATATTAATGTATTTTGAACTGCAACCGTAAAATTCACCAAACAGTTTGCGTATTTTTTAACACTACATCTGTTCTATTATAGTATGAGTTTTACTGATATACAAGCATAAAATCGGATCAATACTAACTTTTTTCCCTACATTGTGGGAGTTTTGCCCCAAAATGTCAATTCGCACAAAACCTTCTAGTGTATTTCACTTTTAAGATCCGCATACTGAGAATGTAACAAAAAGAGACACCCGGACAAACGAAAGTTTGAAGGGGCACACGCAAAAAAGGAGGCGTCTGTTATGTCTAGTTCCAACAACACGAACAAAACCAATGTACCGGAAGCCAAGGAAGCGATGAACCGCTTTAAGATGGAGGTTGCCAATGAGATTGGCGTTCCGTTAAGCGAGGGCTACAATGGTAACCTGACCTCCGCACAGGCTGGTTCCGTCGGCGGCTATATGGTCAAAAAGATGATTGAGGAACAGGAAAAAAAGATGGCTGGTAAATAAGGCATCGTAGGGCTCTTCTGAATCTTCGCTGAAACGGCGAAAAAAACGGCAGCAGCATGATTGACAAAACCGGACTTGAACGACCGATTTTCAATCATGCTGCTGTTCTTTTCTGCAAAACATTCATTCACTTGTTTGACAGACAGATTGTATACTTACTTTAGCGATAAAAATGCCGCCAGATTCCCCCTCTTATCTCCCATCACGCGGTGTGAATATAAAAGATCCGGATTGCATTTCGTACATACATTCGTCACAGCCAGATGCTCCGGCAAAATTCCGGCATTCAGGAGCACCCGGCGGTTCGCGCCCCAGAGGTCAAGCTGATACTTGCCATTCCCCTTATTCATGAGAATCGATTTCCCATTCCAGGAATAACAGGATGTTGAATCATCCTGACTGATTTCTGCTCCAAATTCTTCTTTAAATGCGTCTGCCACATCCTCACTGACCTCATAACAGTCCCGGCAGATGCTCGGTCCGATGCAGACGCACAGATCCTCCGGCTTCGTGCCGAACGCCTCTCCCATCGCCTCGATCGTTTTCTGTCCCATCCGGTGAACGGTTCCCTTCCAGCCGGAATGCGACAGTCCGATGGCATGATGCACCGGATCTACAAAATATAATGGTACACAGTCCGCAAAAAATGTAACCAGCGTCAGCCCCGGCACGTTTGTGATAAGCCCGTCGATGTTTTCATAATCGCGTTCCCGCCAGATTCCTTTTCCAGCGTCCGCTTCCGTAACAAGACGGATATTCGTCGTGTGTGTCTGATGGCTGAGCACCATCTTTGACACATCCGTTCCCAGAATCCGCGCCATTTTCCGGTAATTTTCAAGCACATCGTCCCGGTTGTCGCCGCGCGTCAGCGAAAAGTTCATCGTACTGAAATACCCCTTGCTCGCTCCGCCAAGCCGGGTAGAAAATGCGTGGCGCACCATCCTGGTCTGCTCTAAGAGCGGAAAGGTAAAATAAGCCACTCCGTTTGACTCATGAAGGGTAATTGGTGTCGGATGAACTGTTTTTTGTATATAGGTAAGCGCCATGATTGTCACATCCTTTTTCTGTCTCTTGCTCAAATCTGATTGTGCAGTTTTTGAATTCTTTCATTTGTAATTATCCGCACCAGAACGCGTCCCGAATTAATCTCACGTTACTGCCAAGCACCGCCACCACATCAAACCGACACGGCGTGTCCTCGGAAATATGATAACGCGTCATATAATACCGGGCGGTACGAAGAATCCGCGCCTGCTTGCGGGCATCCACTGCCTCCGCCGGATCGCCTTCGTGTTCATCGCGGCGGTATTTGACCTCGATAAAAACCAGGTAGTCTCTATCTCTTGCGATAATATCAATTTCACCCTGGCGACAGCGGAAATTCCGGCAGAGAATCTGATAACCATGCCGGGTGAGATATTCACACGCCAGGGTTTCATATTCAGTTCCGATGGCACGGCGGTTGAATGAATTTCCATGAAGATGAAAGTTTCTTTCTCCCATTCAGCTCCCTTTCTGTTATTTCATTCCCTGCATCGTGGCTTCCTCGCCCAGCAGCTTCTTCAAAAAGGTTCTCCGGTGGATCGGGCATGGACCATAGGTTAAAATTGCCTCGTTATGCATCTTGGTTCCGTATCCTTTATGCTTCGCAAACCCGTATTCCGGATAGATTTTATCGTACTCCATCATCATATGATCCCTCGTCACTTTTGCCAGGATACTGGCTGCCGCGATCGAGACACTTTTTGCATCGCCCTTGATAATCTTAATCTGCTTTTCCTCCGAAATCCCCGGAATGATGACCGCGTCATTTAAAAAGATATCCGGCTCCTGCGGAAGCTGTGCGACTGCCTGACGCATTGCTTCATAGGTCGCCTGCAAAATATTGATGGAATCGATCACCTCCGGGCTTACAATTCCAATTCCGTAGGCAGCTGCCTTTTCTTTGATTTCCAGAAATAATTCTTCCCGGCATTTTTCCGACAATTTTTTGGAATCGTTCAGCCGCAGAATCGTACAGTCTTTCGGAAGTACCGCGACCGCCGCCACCACCGGACCGGCTAATGGACCTCTGCCCGCCTCATCAATGCCGCAGACGATCCCTGCACTTTCGTACTGATGTTCATAGGCGCGCATTCCTTCGAGACGCGCCAGTTCTGCTTCCAGTTTTTCTCCTGTTAGTTTTCTCATGTTTTCCTATACCTCCGGCACTTCCAGCGTCACGCGCCCCAGTTTGCCGCTGCGGAAGTCATCTAATAGGAAGCCAGCCGCTTTTTTCGTATCCAGCTCGCTGCCCTTTAAAAGACAGGAACGTGCCCTTGCGATTTCACGCAGAATTTCCCAGGCTTTTTTTGTATCTTCGCCGTCCCCAGCCGTATTCTCAACCAGCGTCACACCATACCGCTCTTCCAGGCGCTTTCCGTAACGTCCGGACATATTTTTGATCAGCTCGGCTGCCAGCTCTTCCTTATCCAGAATCTCATCGTTGATCGAGCCGATAAATGCAAGGCACAGTCCCACATTCGGATCTTCAAATTTCGGCCAGAGGATTCCCGGCGTATCGAGAAGTTCCAGTGTCTTATTTAAGCGGATCCACTGGTTTCCCTTGGTAACACCCGGTTTATTTCCAGTCTTGGCGCAGGCTTTTCCGGCAAAGGAATTGATAAAGGTCGATTTTCCGACATTCGGAATGCCGACTACCATCGTCCGCACCGGGCGGTTTTTGATACCGCGGCGGCGGTCACGCTCAATTTTCTCCTTGCATGCCTCCTGCACCAGCGGCTGGATCTGCTTCATTCCCATGCCGCTGCGCGCGTTGATCCGGAGTGCATGGATGCCCTGCTCCTTAAACCATGCGATCCAGCGCTCTGTACAGCCGTCGTCCGCCAGATCCGCCTTATTTAAAAGGACAATCCGTCCCTTTCCCTTCGCAAGCTCATCAATATCCGGGTTGCGGCTGCCGAGCGGCACGCGCGCATCCACCAGCTCAATCACCAGATCGATCAGCTTGATATCTTCCTTCATGGCTCTTTTTGCCTTTGTCATATGTCCAGGGTACCATTGTATCTGCATGAAATTTTCTTCCTTTCTTAGAACCTATCTCGACGAAATCAACCCAAACCGGCTAACCGGCTGGATCCGCAGCCAGACCTTTCCTTTGATCTGCCGGAACTTCACATTTCCCACATTGGAAAAGCGGCTGTCCTCACTGCCGGAGCGGTTGTCACCCAGCAGAAAATATTCGTTTTTATCCAGACTAATCGGATATTCCGCCAGTCCAGCCAGAGCCGCCTTACCCAAGTCGTTCGGGGCGTCTAATTTTTCATTATTAATGTAAATATAACCGTCCTTGATCTGCACCGTCTCACCTGGCAGTCCAATGACGCGTTTTATATTGTAATTTCCCGTTTCTTTTTCAAATACGATAATGTCATAGCGCTTTGGGCGCATCACGCGGTAACTCAGGCGGTTCATCAGAACCTTTTCGTTCTGCGACAACACCGGTTCCATTGATTGACCGCTCACCCGTATCTGCGTCCCCATCGCAAACACGGCGAACCACGCGATCGAAATTACCACCGCGATATCCACGATCCATCCAACCACCAGACGGATGCGGTTTTTATCCTCTTTCAGCTCCATATGTCACTCCCTCTCTATCCGTTCCCCATGAATCATCGCTCATGTCGCAAGCGACCGCGCTCGGCGCGAGAATGTGCCAGGACACATTCTTTTTTATAATAGGGAATCACAAGGAATTTCCTATTACACGAAAAAAAGCTGCTGCACAGCTCCTCCCGCCGCGCCGGACACACATAACCGCATATCCGGATGCACAGCAGGCTGACCTGTACAGCAGCCCCATCCGCTTCAGAAATTATTTTACTAACTCTTTTACCTTCGCTGCCTTGCCGATTCTGGATCTCAGGTAGTTCAGTTTTGCTCTTCTTACTTTACCTCTTCTTACTACTTCAACGTTCTCTACAGACGGAGAATGTAACGGCCAGGTCTTCTCTACACCAACACCGTTGGAGCTCTTTCTAACAGTGAAAGTCTCGCGAACGCCGCCGTTCTGTCTCTTAATAACAGTTCCCTCGAAAACCTGAATTCTCTCGCGGTTTCCCTCCTTGATCTTAGCAGATACACGTACTGTATCGCCTACGTTGAAACTCGGAACGGTTTCCTTTAACTGAGCTGCTTCAATGTTCTTAATAATCTCGTTCATCTTTGTGAACCTCCTTTAAAATCTTTGATGTTCTTAATACGATCTTTTATCCCGTAAAAACGTGCTTCCTGTAACAGCGGAACATCTCTTTATTTCACAGAATATGATTTTATCATAGAAATCCTTGATTTGCAAGGACTTTCTGCTCTCTTTTTTAGAGTTTTTTTGTTTCTTTTTCCTCTTTCTGACGAATCAGCTCTTCCAGATATTTCTTCTCTTTCTTATCCAGAACCGCATCCTTTAAAAGGTCCGGGCGGCGTTCCAGCGTCCGTTCGATCGATTTCTGACGGCGCCAGGTCTCGATATTTTTGTGATGCCCGGTCAGAAGTACGTCCGGGACCGCCTTATCCATAAATACAACCGGGCGGGTGTACTGTGGATATTCCAGCAGATTGTCGTGAAATGACTCAAATTCCGCGGATACGTCATTATTTAACACACCAGGCACCAGACGGGAAATGCAGTCGATCATAACCATCGCCGGAAGCTCACCGCCCGTCAGGACATAATCGCCGATCGAGAGATAGTCGGTCACAACCAGCTCTAACGCGCGCTCATCGATCCCCTCATAATGCCCGCAGAGGAACACCAGATCCTCTTCTTTCGCCAGTTCTTCTGCGATTTTCTGGTTGAAAACCTGCCCCTGCGGAGTCAGATAGATCACGCGCGGACGTTTTCCGGTGCGCGCCGCCAGGGCTTCATATGCATCGTAAATCGGTTCCGGCTGCATCACCATACCGGCGCCGCCGCCATAGGGCGCATCGTCTACATGGTGGTGTTTGTCCTTCGAGTAATCGCGGATATTGATCGCCTCGACCGAGATCAGCCCTTTGTCAATCGCACGCCCCGTAATACTTGTGTTCAGTCCCCCCATTACCATCTCCGGAAACAGGGTCAGAATATGAAAATTCATCCGTTTCTCCTATATTTATACAGCACTTTCACAACGGTACTTTCATTTTAGGATTTTCATTCCATTTACAGATCCAGCAGACCGTCCATGATATGAACCGTTACAGTGCCAGCCTCCAGATCCACATTCAGGATGCATTCCTTGATGGATGGGAAAAGGTATTCTTTGCCCTCAGGTCCTTCGATCACGTACACGTCGTTAGCCGCTGTCTGAAGGATATCTTTCACCGTACCGAACTCCTCGCCCTCGTCCGTCAGCACTTTCAGACCAATCAGATCGGCAATGAAATTCTCATCTGGATTCAGTTTCACCGCCTGATCGCGGGTGATCAGAATATCCTTATTACGAAACGGCTCGCAGTCCTCAATCCGATTCATCTCTTTAAATTTAAGAATGACCATATTTTTGAAAAAACGCACCTGTTCCACGGTCACCGGCATTTTTTCTTTTCCAGTGTCGATATACGCTTTTTTTAATTTTTTAAAACGATTCACATCATCGGTGGTAGGAAATACTTTCACATCTCCGCGCAGGCCATGCGGGGATGTAATTACACCAACTCTCAGATAATCAACCATTCTATAATCCTCCTGTATGAAATAGAACGTGCCTTGCATTCCCGCGCCGGGGTGCGGTTGCGTTGGCATCCTCTTGAATTTCCTGTGATATAAAAAAGCCGGACACCCTTTCAGGCAGCCGGCTTTTCAGCTTCGTCTGTATTACTGAATCTCTACAATAACTTTCTTGTCTTCCTTGGATGAAGCCGCCTTGACAACCGAGCGAATCGCTTTCGCGATACGACCCTGTTTTCCAATTACCTTACCCATATCGGCCGGTGCAACGGAAAGCTCGATTACAGTCTCGTCGTCTTTGACCGATTCTGTAACCACTACCTCGTCCGGGTTCTCAACCAGTGCTTTCGCGATAACTTCTACTAATTCTTTCATACCTTTGCACCTCACAGGTCAGTATGCTTGATTTACTGGATACCAGCGATCTTTAAGAGTTTACCAACAGTCTCTGTCGGCTGAGCGCCTGTTGCTAACCATTTCTTAGCAGCTTCCTCATCGAATTTCAGAGTGCTCGGCTCTGTGTTCGGATCGTAGATACCGATCTCCTCGATGAATCTGCCATCTCTCGGGGATCTGGAATCTGCAACAACGATTCTATAGAAAGGAGCTTTCTTCTGACCCATTCTTCTTAATCTCATCTTTACCATTTTAAATTACCTCCTGAAATTTTCCTTATTTCCTTGAATTATAAAATATAGCTAATGCACACTGCATCTACTAACACTTGTTTAAAACGGCAGCTTCATCTTGCCAAGCATACCGCCGAGTCCGCCAAGACCCTTGCGTTTTCCGCCGCCTGCCATGCCCGGAAGCTGTTTCATCAGCTTTTTCATATCTCCGAACTGTTTTACCAGGCGGTTGACTTCTGCGATATCCACGCCTGCGCCCTGTGCGATTCGTTTCTTGCGGGACGGATTCATCAGATCCGGGTTGCGCCGCTCTTCGGCTGTCATCGAGAGGATGATCGCCTCTACGCGCCCCATCGTCTTCTCATTTTCATCTAAATCCAGACCCTTAAGCTGTCCCATGCCCGGCATCATGCTCATGATGCTCGCCATGCCGCCCATCTTCTTGATCTGGTTCATCTGATCGAGGAAGTCGTTGTAATCAAATTCTGCCTTCTTAATCTTGCGGCCGAGTTCTTTTGCCTTCTCCTCGTCGATCACAGCAGATGCTTTGTCGATAATGGAAAGAACATCGCCCATGCCCAAGATCCGGGAAGCCATACGGTCCGGGTAAAACTGTTCCAAATCGGAAAGTTTCTCGCCCATACCGACATAGAGAATCGGTTTTCCGGTTACCGCCTTGATAGAAAGAGCCGCACCGCCTCGCGTATCGCCATCCATCTTTGTCAGAACCACACCGTCAATGCCGATTTTGTCGTTAAACATGCTCGCTACATTGACTGCATCCTGACCAGTCATGGCATCTACAACGAGAAGTGTCTGATAAACATCCACATTCTCTTTGATCTCAACCAGCTCATCCATCATCGCTTCATCGATGTGGAGACGACCGGCTGTATCGATGATAACCACATTGTTGCCATTTTTCGCCGCGTGCTCAAGCGCTGCCTTTGCGATATTGACCGGTTTGTGGTTCGTTCCCATCGCAAATACGGGAACACCCTGTTTTTCACCATTTTTCTGCAGCTGTTCGATTGCCGCCGGTCGGTAGACATCACATGCTACCAGCAATGGATTTTTTCCCTTTGCCTTGAGCTTTCCGGCAATCTTTGCCGTCGTGGTCGTCTTACCAGCACCCTGGAGACCTGCCATCATGATGACGGTAATCTCATTGCCCGGTTTTAACGCAATCTCTGTCATTTCGGAGCCCATCAGCTTGACCAGCTCGTCGTTGACAATCTTTATTACCATCTGTCCTGGATTCAGACCATTTAAAACATCGGTTCCAATCGCCCGCTCCTGTACAGAATTGATAAACTGTTTTACTACCTTGAAGCTTACATCCGCTTCCAGAAGGGCCATCTTGACTTCTTTGAGTCCGGCTTTTACGTCGCTCTCGCTGAGTCGTCCCTTGCCTGTCAGGTTTTTAAACACATTCTGCAGTTTGTCTGCCAAGCTTTCAAATGCCATCAAAAACCTCCTGCATTATAAATCCAATATCTCGTTTGAGATTCGCCCGATTGCCTCAATCAGCGCCTGATTCTGTGTCTGGCTGAATTCTTCCGTCAACCGATGAATCTCAGTTACTTTTTCCTTGGTTTTCTGGAATTTGGCAATCAGTCCAAGCTTTTCCTCATAACCAAGAAGTGTACGGTCACAGCGCCGGATCAGATCATGCACACCCTGACGGGTAATGCCCTGTTCGTCTGCAATCTCGCTGAGGGACAGATCGTTAAATACCACATCCTTATATACACTTTGCTGATGCTTTGTCAGGAGTTCTCCGTAGAAATCATACAAAAGACCCTGTTCAACAATTTTTTCCATTCCTCATCACCTGTGTTATCATACACGATAATCTAATTGGTGTCAAGTATTTTTTCTTTACACCAATCAGATTATCAATCGAATTATTTTTTAATGACGTTCTGTTTATGTTTTTCAAATTCTATCCCCGCACCGGATGGCCATCTTCCTTCGGCATCTTCTTCGCCGCCCGCCAGAAGCAGATCATATGTGCCGTCGCAGTGACCGCCCAGGAGATTGGGTACGACAGATACAGGATCGCCAGCGACCGCTGCGCTGCAAATATGGTAAAGATCCAAATCACTCGCAGTCCGCAGGCGCCGGTCAGAGAGACTAGCGTCGGCAGGATCGAATACCCAAGTCCGCGGATGCTTCCGACCATCGTATCCATCACGCCGCACAGGAAATACGTCGTACAGATGATCGACATCCGGAGCAGTCCATAGGAAATAACGTCGGCGTCTTCTGAATATATCTGCAACAGCCACGGACCGCCGAGGTATGCTGCAAATCCAAGCACCAGTCCTACTGTCACAACGACGCCCTGGCAGGTGGCAAGAATCTTTTTGATCCGCGTGTATTTCTCTGCTCCGATATTCTGGCTCGTAAAGCTTAAATTGGTCTGGTACAGCGCATTCATCGAGGTATACACAAATCCCTCGATATTCTGCGATGCCGTGTTGCCTGCCATCGCGATCGAACCGAAGGAATTGACGGACGACTGAATCAGTACGTTGGAGATCGCAAAAATCGCCCCCTGAATACCAGCCGGAAGACCTACCTTTATAATAAGAAGAAGTTTCCTCCGGTTGACTCCCAGCTTGGAAAGCGACAGCTTCATCGCGCCATCTGAACGCATCAGGCAGCGGATAACCAGAAATGCGGAAATACACTGGGAAATCACGGTTGCCAGCGCGACACCTGCTACATCCATCTGGAGCTGGGTAACAAAGAATACGTTCAGTGCCGCATTGATAACACCTGCCACGGTCAGGAAATACAGCGGGCGTTTCGTATCGCCGATCGCGCGCAGGATTGCACTTCCGAAATTGTACACCATCGTTGCCGGCATACCGGCAAAATAAATCCGCATGTAGATCGTCGATTTATCGATGACATCGTCCGGCGTCCCCATCAGTTCCAGCCAGAAACGTGAGGTAAACAAACCCAAAAAGACTAGAAACAGCCCGCTCATCAGGCTGACCGTGATCGCCGTATGGATTGTCTCGCTCATGTCGCGGTCATTCTTCGCGCCATAATAGCGTGCCACCAGGACGTTCGCACCGATCGACAGACCGATAAAGACGTTAATGAGAAGATTAATAAGGGAACTGGTCGAGCCGACTGCAGCCAGAGACTGGCTGCCTGCAAAACGTCCCACCACGATCACATCTGCCGCATTGAAAAGAAGCTGAAGCACACCGGAAAGCATCAGCGGAATGGAGTATGTAAGTACCTTTCCGAGAATCGGACCATTGCACATATCCATTTCATAGGATTTCGCCATGTTTTTCATCCTTTCGTATCTTAAAAATAAAAGTCCTTTCATTTTTCGAAGGCTGGTCAGTTGATACTATTCTACCCCCTTTCCATGCGCTTTTCAAGCGTTCTTTTAATCGTTGACTTTTTCCCGGCGCGTTTTATAATAAGGGTAGATAATTTACGGCGTAAACTGTCTGGCATCTTCACAGTTACAGCCACTTTACTTATAAGGAGGACATCATGATGAACACACAGCGACTTGAGAAAGTTTTAAAGAAAATGGAAACAGAAGGACTCGAGCAGATGATTATTTCCGATCCTTATGCGATCTATTATCTGACGGGTCGTTTTATTGATCCGGGTGAACGTCTGCTGGCACTTTACATTAACCAGTCCGGAAAGAATAAGATCTTTATCAATAACCTCTTTACCGTTCCGGAAGATCTGGGCGTAGAGAAATTCCGTTTCTCGGATACAGACGATTACCTGACTCCTCTGTGCGACTGTGTTGAGGCAGGCAAACCGCTCGGTATTGATAAAACATTTGCTGCCCGTTTCCTGATTCCGGTCATCGATCATTCGGGCGCTTCCTCCTACAAGGTCAGCTCCATCTGCATCGATGAGGTCCGTGCGTGCAAGGATGACGAAGAACGTGAAAAAATGCGTGCGGTTTCCGCAATCAATGATAAGGCGATGGCACAGTTCCGAGGTCTGATCCATGAGGGCGTGACTGAGGAAGAGATCGCTTCCAAGATGTTAGATATTTATAAGAGTCTCGGTGCAGACGGATATTCCTTTGAACCACTGGTTGGCTTCGGTGCAAACTGCGCGCTTGGACACCACGGTCCGGACAACACGGTTCTGAAAGAGGGCGACACCGTCCTGTTTGATGTTGGATGCAGGAAGGATGGCTATTGTGCCGATATGACACGTACTTTCTTCTATAAAAAAGTACCGTCTGAGAAGCACCGCGCTATTTATGAGACCGTCCGCCGCGCAAATGCTGCCGCAGAAGCAATTCTGAAACCGGGCGTTCCGCTCTGCGAAGTCGATAAAGCTGCCCGCCAGATCATCGAGGATGCCGGATATGGTCCGAACTTTACCCATCGGCTGGGACATTTCATCGGTCTAGAAGTACATGAGTACGGCGATGTTTCTTCTGCGAACACCAAGGTCGCTGAGGTTGGCAATATCTTCTCCATCGAACCAGGTATTTATGTAGAAGGCGAAGTTGGCGTGAGAATCGAGGATCTGGTGCTGATTACTGAGGATGGATGCGAGATTCTGAACTCCTTCAGCAAGGAGCTGGATATTGTAGAGTAATCACATCGCATCATTTATAACACGATTATAAAAAAGAAACTGTTACAGATGGTATTTCTGGTAATTCCGATTACAAATCACGAATCATCCAGAAAGCCGGCATCTGTAGACAGTTTCTTTTTAGTTTTCTTTAAAAGCTAATTATAATTTTCATTTATAAAAAGGCGTTTTTACGCGTTCAGCTTCTCCGTCATCATTTCATTCACTTTACCCGGATTTGCCTTGCCCTTCATCGCTTTCATCACCTGACCGACCAGGAAACCAAGTACCTTTGTCTTTCCGCTATTGTACTCTTCCACCGTCTTCGGGTTTGCGGCAAGCACATCGGAAACTGCCTGTTCCAGAGCACTGTCGTCATTGACCATGCCAAGTCCGTGTGCATCGACATAGGCGGACGGATCGACATCTTGCTCAAAAATAGCTGTAAATACTTCTTTGGCCGTGTTGTTATTGATCGTTCCGGCATCGACCAGATCGGTGAGCTGTGCCAGATGTATCGGGGAGAACCACAGGCTTTCAGCGTCTTCTCCTTTTTCCTTGAGCAGGCGGCTTGCCTCGCCGATCAGCCAGTTTGCCACCTTCTTCGGTTTCTGGCAGAGGGTGGTGGTCTTTTCAAACATATCCGCCATTTTCTTAGACTCAGTCAGGATGCGGCTGTCATATTCAGACAGACCATATTCGCTCTGGTAACGTGCCATTTTTTCTGGCTGCAATTCCGGCAGGGCGGCGCGGACAGATTCCAGCCACTCATCGCTGATGCAGACCGGCGGAAGATCCGGATCCGGGAAATAACGGTAATCTTTCGCATCCTCTTTGGAACGCATCGCATAGGAGTATTCCTTGTTGTCATCCCAGCGTCTCGTCTCCTGGATGACTTTCCTGCCCTCTTCCAGCAGCTCAATCTGGCGGGCGCGCTCGCCGTCGATCGCACGGGCAATCGCCTTGAAAGAGTTCAAGTTCTTCATCTCGGTTCTCGTACCAAATGTCTCACTTCCCACCTCACGAACCGATAAGTTGACATCGGCACGCATCGAACCTTCCTGCAACTTGCAATCGGATGCGCCCAGATACTGTACCAGCAGGCGCAGGCGTTCGAGGTAGGCAATAACCTCATCAGCACTCCGCATATCCGGCTCGGAAACGATCTCGATCAGCGGCACGCCGCTTCGGTTGTAATCAACCAGCGAGCAGTCTTCCCACTCGTCGTGAATCAGCTTTCCGGCATCTTCCTCCATATGAATTTCATGAATACGAATTTTCTTTTCACCGGCAGGCGTGTCGATCGGGATATAGCCGTCGTGGCAGATCGGGAGATACAGCTGGGAAATCTGGTAGTTCTGCGGGTTGTCCGGGTAAAAATAGTTTTTCCGGTCAAATTTACAGAACTGGTTGATACCACAGTTTGCCGCCAGACCGACAGACATCGCGTATTCAACGACCTTCTTATTTAAAACCGGCAGAGAACCCGGCATACCGGTACAAACCGGGCAGGTATGAGTATTTGGTTTTGCTCCAAATTCGGTGGAGCAGCCGCAGAAAATCTTGGTTTTCGTCGCCAGCTCTACGTGTACCTCCAAGCCGATGACTGTCTCATATTCTTTCTTCATCTTATCTGCCCTCCTTGTCTGTCATAACCGGAAGCTTCCATGCACCTCTCGCCTTTTCGTATGCAGATGCCACGCCAAACAGCTTCTTTTCCTGGAAGCAGTCTGCGATCATCTGAAGCCCGATCGGAAGTCCCTTCGAATCCAGCCCGCACGGAACTGAAATGCCCGGAAGACCTGCCAGGTTGACCGAAACAGTATAAATATCGCCCAGATACATCTTCATCGGATCGGAAAGGCTGTCGCCCAGCAGCGGTGCCGTGGACGGCGCTGCCGGTCCCAGAATGACATCGTATTTCTCAAACGCCTTGTCAAATGCCTGTTTAATTAATGCTTTTGTGCGGAGTGCTTTCAGATAATATGCATCGTAGTAGCCTGAACTCAAAACGAACGAACCGAGCATGATACGGCGTTTTACCTCTGGTCCAAAGCCCTCGGAACGACTCTTTTTATACATTTCATGTAAATCTTCATATTCCGGTGTGCGGTAACCGTACTTCACACCGTCAAACCGGGACAGGTTGGAGCTTGCCTCCGCCGATGCAATGACGTAATATGCCGGAATCGCATACTCAACCATGCCTAAATCAAAAAACTCCACTTCTGCCCCGCATTCTTTTAACGCATCAGCTGCCTCCAGAACAGCTTTTTTTACATCTTCATCGAGTCCTTCGCCCAGATAGTCGGACAGGATTCCAATCTTCATTCCTTTTACCTCTCCGGTCAGGGCAGCGGTAAAATTGTACGCCTCCCGCTTGACAGAAGTGCTGTCCTTTTTATCATAGGAAGCGATCGTCTCCAGAATTGCCGCGCAGTCTGCGGTATCTTTCGCAATCGGTCCAATCTGATCCAGCGAGGAACCATAGGCGATCAGACCATACCGGGAAACCGTTCCATAGGTCGGTTTGATGCCGGTCACGCCGCAGAAGGAACTTGGCTGGCGGATGGAACCGCCCGTATCTGAACCAAGAGCAAAAAAGGTCTCTCCCGCTGCGACAGCCGCACACGAGCCACCGGAAGATCCGCCCGGTACATGCTCTGTATTCCAGGGGTTTTTCGTCGGTCCAAACCAGGATGTCTCGGTCGTACTTCCCATCGCAAATTCATCCATATTTGTCTTGCCAAGCAGGATCGCACCGGCTTTTTTGAGGTTCAGCGCTGCCTCCGCTGAGTACGGAGGTACAAATCCCCTTAAAATTTTGGAACTGCACGTTGTCTCAATTCCCTCTGTACAAATATTATCCTTGATCGCCATTGGAACGCCCGCCAGCGGTCCGGTCAGGGTGCCATCGTCAATCTGTTTCTGGATCTCATCCGCCTGTGCCAGTGCTGCCTCCTCGGTCAGCGTTACATAAGCATGAACTGTATCTTCATATTTATGAATCCGTTCCAGAGATGCCTGTACCGCCTCCCGGACGGAGATTCGTTTTTCTTTAATTTCTTTTCCCAGCTCCAGCGCTGTTAATTCTGAAATTCCCATCCTGATTTCCTCCATATCGCTGCTTATATCTCTAATTCTTTTTACTCCACTGTCCTAGGCACCTTGTACTGTTTTTCTTTCTGCTCCGGTGCATTCGAAAGCATCGCATCTGATTCATCTCCATTTTCCACGACATCTTCGCGGAACACATTGTGAATGTCAAAGACATGCGACATCGGTTCTACCTCCGAAGTATCAAGCTGATTCAGCATATCGATATACTCAAGCATCCGGCTCATGTCGCTTTTCGCTGCCTCCTTTTCCTCCGGGGAAAGGGAAAGCTTTGCTAAAATACCAACATAATCAATCATTTCATCGTCTATTTTCACTGCCATAAGTTCTGTTCCTTCCTATTATAATATGTGTTATGGACAAGCTCTTTGTTTCATAGGAAATTGCGTCCTGTCACGTTACGGTACCAGACGGCTCATATCTCTCGGGAAGAGCGAAACCTCACGGACATTCTCCTCTTCAAGCAGCTGCATCGTCATACGTTCCAGACCGATACCGAGTCCGCCGTGAGGCGGCATACCGTGTTTGAAGGTGCTTAAATACTGTTCCATTCCCTCGGTATCCATACCGCGTTTTTCAATCTTCTCCATCAACTCGGTGTAGCTGTGGATACGCTGTCCGCCGGTTGTGACTTCCAGTCCACGGAATAAAAGGTCAAAGCTGAGTGTTACTTTCGGATCTGTCGGGTCATCCATCGCATAGAATGGACGCTTCTTGGATGGATAATGGGTGACAAACACGAAATCGGCGCCGTACTCTTCTTTAAAATAGCGTCCAATCAGGTGTTCTTCCTCCGGCTCCAGATCGTATGGGTTTTTGATCTGGGTTCCATATTTTTCGGAGGCAAGGCGTTTCGCCTCGGTAAAGGTCACTGCCGGAATCTTCTCTACTTCCGGAAGTTTGACTTTAAGGATTTCCAGCTCCGTGGAATATTCCTTCTTTAAAATTTCCACCATATGATGAAGAAATCCGGTTTCCATCGCCATGATATCGGTAAAATCATCGATATATCCCATCTCAAAATCCAGTCCGGTATATTCGTTTAAATGGCGTTTCGTGTTATGCTTCTCCGCACGGAACACCGGACCAACCTCCATCACACGGTCAAACACGCCGACCATCATCTGTTTGTAAAACTGCGGACTCTGCGCTAACACCGCCGGGCGGTGAAAATAATCGAGTTTAAAGACGTTTGCTCCGCCCTCGGCTCCTTTTGCTCCGATCTTCGGGGAATGAATTTCCGTAAATCCTTCTCCATGCAGGTACTCCCGGAATGCCCGTGCGATTCCTTCCTGGATTCTGAAACGTGCGCGCTCCCGCAGGTTGCGGAGTGTCAGAGAACGCATATCCAGTTTGGCTTCCAGGGATGCGCTCATTTTCCATTTTGATACGGCAATCGGCATCGGTTCTTCCGGTTTCGAGAGGATCCGAACACTCTTTAAACGAAGTTCCATGCCTCTCGGCGCCCGCTCTTCTTTTCGGAGGACACCGGAAACTTCTACGAATGTTTCTTCTCTTAATTCAGCAAAATCCGCGTCGGTCACACCTTTTTCATAGACAGTCTGCAACACGCCGTCACGTTTCCGGAGAATCACAAATGCGATATCGCCCATGTTGCGGACACTCATGATCGCGCCGTTTACCTTTACTTCCCGTCCTTCCATACCGTCTGCAAACACGGCTGCCAGATCCAGCACTTCTTTTTCCTTTTTACCTGTCATAAATTCCATCGCTGTTTCCTCTCTTTCTCTGCTTTTTGATATGTCCGGGACGGGAATAATGAAAAAGAATGTGCCTTGGCACATTCTCGCGCCGAGCGCGGTCGCTTGCGACAAACTACATCTTCGCGCGAGTGCGCATCATTGGCACGTTAGTGCCTTTTTGTGTAATAGGGGATTCCAAGGAATTTCCTATTACACAAAAAGTCCCGGAATGACGTTCACTCACATCATTCCGGGACGGGATATTCCCGCGGTACCACCCGCATTTAAAAAGAAACGATTGTTTTTCTTTTTACTCTTTCGCTGCTTAACGCGCAGTCACGTGATGACCTACCTGCGGCGGCTGGCGGGGTGTCCAGTGTCGCTCTCAGTCATCCGGCTCCGGAGTGTTCCCTATTGTCCCGCTCCCTCCTGACACGGCTCTCAGCCGGTGACCGCGTCTTTCTGTCGGATTCTTCGAAACAGAGTCTCCATCTTTGCCTTTTAAAAAAGTGGGCACGAATACCATGATTATCATGGCATCCTTGCCCACCCCGTTGGATTCAATTTTTTATGTTCAAACTATAAACTATTTTTCTGAGTTTGTAAAGAGGTTTTTTAATTTTTTTTCACGCAGTAATTCTGTATGGAATAGGTCAGCTTCGCTGACCAGTATCACGCGCCAAGTCTCACAGATGTTCGACTTGAATAGAAGAAATCTTGTACAATATTCTCCCTTGAAACATTTTTTCAAAATTCGTGTGCAAATTGTATTGACATTCAGAATTTTTCGTGTATACTACTACACATAAAAGCAAGGGCGCTTCGAGATGATCGAGGTGCCCTTTTCTTTATGTAAAATGTGTCAGAGCACATTCATCTTACGTAGATTTAATCATCACAAAATCGCAGACATAAAACCTGAAAGGAGACATGAGTTATGAAAAAAAACATCCCTGAACTGTATGGAAGTCTTGTATTCAACGACAAAGTCATGAAAAGCAAATTGCCGCGAGATGTTTATAAGGCACTCCGCAAAACGATTGAAAATGGCAGTCATCTGGATCTCGACATTGCAAATGCAGTCGCAGTTGCAATGAAGGAATGGGCCGTTGAAAATGGTGCAACTCACTTCACACACTGGTTCCAGCCGATGACCGGCATCACTGCTGAGAAGCACGACAGTTTCATCAACCCGGTTGGCAATGGCGAAGTTATCATGGATTTCTCCGGCAAAGAGCTGGTAAAGGGCGAACCGGATGCATCCAGTTTCCCATCCGGCGGACTTCGTGCCACCTTTGAGGCAAGAGGTTATACAGCCTGGGATCCAACCTCCCCGGCATTTATTAAAGACGATACACTCTGCATCCCGACCGCATTCTGTTCCTACAGCGGCGAGGCACTTGATACCAAAACCCCTCTTCTGCGTTCGATGGAAACCATCAACCGCGAGGCGCTGCGTGTCCTGAAGCTCTTCGGAAATGAAGATGTGACCCGCGTTGTCTCCACCGTTGGTCCGGAACAGGAGTATTTCCTGGTTGATAAAAAGCTGTTTAATAAGAGAAACGATTTGAAGTTCTGCGGAAGAACTCTGTTTGGCGCACCAGCTCCGAAGGGTCAGGAAATGGATGACCACTATTTCGGCGCTCTCCGTCCGAGAGTTTCCGCTTTCATGAAAGAACTGGATGAAGAGCTCTGGAAGCTCGGTATTCCGGCAAAAACCAAACACAACGAGGTAGCTCCGGCGCAGCATGAACTTGCCACCATCTACACGACTACCAATGTGGCAGTTGACAACAACCAGCTCACTATGGAAATCATGAAACGTGTGGCAGAGAAACATGGTCTTGTGTGCCTGCTCCATGAGAAACCATTTGAGGGCATAAACGGAAGCGGTAAACACAACAACTGGTCTTTATCGACCAACACCGGCGAAAACCTTCTTGATCCGGACCGCGATCCGGCAAAGAACTTACAATTCCTTCTCTTCCTGTTCGCAACGATCAAGGCAGTCGATGTCTACGGCGATCTGCTCCGCGTATCAGTTGCAACTGCTGGAAATGACCACCGTCTGGGCGGCAACGAGGCACCGCCAGCTATCGTGTCTATGTTTATCGGAGATGATCTGGAAGCAGTTCTCGATATTGTGGAAAAAGATCTCGAGTCTGAGGCAAAAGAAGTCCAGACCATGAAGCCGGGCGCAAAGGTTCTGCCGCACTTTATCAAAGATACAACCGATCGCAACCGTACTTCTCCGTTTGCCTTTACCGGCAATAAATTCGAGTTCCGTATGCCAGGTTCCGCTCTCTCTGTATCGGAACCGAACATTGTCATCAATACAGCCGTAGCTGAAGTTTTAGGCGAATTTGCAGACCGTCTGGAAGGTCTTTCAGGCAAAGCTCTGGAGGCAGAAATCCATCTGCTCTTAAAGGAAGTGCTGCGTGATCACCGCCGCATCGTATTCAACGGCAACGGTTACACCAGCGAATGGGTAGAGGAAGCTCACAAACGCGGACTCTTCGACCTGCCGAGCTGCGCAGAGGCATTTCCGCGCCTGATTGCTGAGAAAAACGTAGAACTGTTCCTGAAACACGGCATCTACACCAAGGAGGAACTCTTCTCCCGCTACGAAATCAAGGAAGAGAACTACATCAAGACCATCAACATCGAGGCAAAGACGATGCTTTCGATGATGAAGAAGACCTTCCTGCCGTCCGTCCTCTCCTACTGCAAGGAGCTGGCTGAAACCGCCGCAAAGACAAAGGCAATCCTACCGGACGCACCGATCAGCGCCGAGAGCAAACTGCTTGAGAAGCTGTCCGGTCTCTACACCGAGATTTCCGAGAAAACCGAAGCACTGGCAGAGGCTGAAAAAGCGGCAGAATCCATGGAAGATAATATCGAGAAGGTTGCATATTTCCACTATACGATTCTTGCCAAGATGGATGACTTAAGAAGCAGCGTTGATACCGCAGAAGCCCTGATTCCAGATTCCTTCCTGCCGTATCCGACTTACGATGAACTGCTGTTCTCCGTATAATCTGACATGTCAATATTATGACTTGATTGAAAAATCGAGAAAAATGTGTTATGATTTGGCTGCAAAATATTGGTATATTGTCTTTTATACTGATATTTTGCAGTCAATTTTGGGTTCTTATCCCTGTTATTTTCTTATCATTCAGGTATCTTGAATACAAAGGAGGTTTATATCATGAGGGAGTCACTCACATACGAAACCGGGCTTCGTGAGGAATGCGGCGTATTTGGAATGTTTGACCTGGAGGGCGGCGATGTTGCCAGAGATATGTACTACGGACTCAGCGCACTCCAGCACCGCGGTCAGGAGTCATGCGGCATCGCAGTCTGTGACACGAACGGCCCAAAGGGCGTTGTCAACTGCTACAAAGGGCTGGGACTTGTCAATGAGGTATTTCATGAGGAGACGTTAAAACGCCTCGGCGGCAATCTGGGAGTTGGTCATGTTCGCTACTCCACAACCGGTTCTTCTACCATCGAAAACACACAGCCACTGGTACTTAAGTATTTTAAGGGAACACTCTGTCTGGCGCACAACGGAAACCTGGTAAATGCGTTTGAGATGCGCCGCCAGCTTGAAGAAACCGGCGCAATCTTCCAGACGACGATGGATTCAGAGGTAATCGCGTTCCACATCGCCAGAGAACGTCTGGCTGCCCCGACCGCTGAAGAGGCAATCAAACGGACCGCGGCAAAAACACGTGGCGCTTATGCCCTGATTATCTCCAGCCCGCGCAAGCTGATCGGTGTTCGTGACCCATTTGGTCTGCGTCCTCTCTGCCTCGGCAAAAAGGGAAATGTCTGGATCATGGCATCGGAAAGCTGTGCCATCACCTCGGTCGGCGGCGAATTTATCCGTGATATCGAACCGGGTGAGATCGTAACCATCACCCGCGACGGCGTTTTTTCTGATAAAAGCCTGCAGCAGGAAAAACGGGCGCACTGCGTTTTCGAATACATCTATTTTGCCCGCCTCGACAGCCACATCGATGATGTGAGCGTCTATGAGGCAAGACTGCGCGGCGGCGCGGCTCTCGCACATTCCTTCCCTGCCGATGCCGACCTCGTCGCCGGTGTACCGGATTCCGGTCTGACCGCCGCGATGGGATATGCGAAGGCATCCGGCATTCCATATGAGATTATTTTCCATAAAAACAGCTATGTCGGCAGAACTTTCATCAAACCAACCCAGGAAGAACGCGAAAATAGCGTCCGGATCAAGCTTAATATTCTGGAACCGGCTGTCAGGGGAAAACGCATTGTCCTCGTCGATGACTCCATCGTGCGCGGTACGACGATGAAAAACCTGATCCGCATGCTCAAAAAAGCCGGGGCGAAGGAAATCCATGTGCGCGTCAGCTCTCCGCCATTCCTCTTCCCCTGCTATTTCGGTACCGATGTCCCCTCCAATAAACAGCTCATCGCCAGCAGTCATTCCGTCGAAGAAATCTGCCGGGAGATCGGTGCGGATTCGCTTGGATATATGCCGGTTGAAGATCTCGAGGAGATGGCAGGCGGACTGCCGCTCTGTACGGCATGCTTCACCGGAAACTATCCGATGGATGTGCCGGATGGGGAGATTAAGGATGCATTAGAATAAATATTGCGCAAATGAAAAAGAATGTGCCTTGGCACATTCTCGCGCCGAGCGCGGTCGCTTGCGACATGTTTCTGCTTCGCGCGAGTGCGCATCATTGGCACGTTAGTGCCTTTTTGTGTAATAGGGAATTCCAAGGAATTTCCTATTACATAAAAAAGGGCTCTCACCGAGTCCTTTTTTATCCCTCACACTTTTTCACGTTTTGTCAAAACTTTTGTTTTTGTTTAAAATGTCTTATATGTTTTTATACATTGGATGACGGACGGTTGTTCTGCGCTTTTAACGCTTTCAACTCGTCAAATACAACATCGTTCAGAACCTTAATGTAGGTTCCCTTCATACCGGACGAACGGGACTCAATAACGCCTGCACTTTCAAACTTGCGGAGTGCATTGACGATAACGGAACGGGTAATGCCGACTCTGTCTGCAATCTTGCTGGCTACCAGAATGCCCTCGTTGCCTTCCAGCTCATCGAAGATGTGGGTAATTGCTTCCAGTTCGGAGAAGGACAGGGTGCTGATCGCTGATTTAACGATCTGGATCTTTCTTGTCTCCTCTGCATTCTCCTCGTTGACAGAACGCATCATCTCAAGTCCGACAACAGTGGTTCCGTACTCACTCAGGATGATATCGTCGATGTCGTACTGTGCATCTGATTTGTAGATGAACAGAGTACCCAGTCTCTCACCGGATATATCAATAGGCGTGATGATCGCCTGATACTTCTTCACGTTCTCCTCGGCGAATCCCAATGTGGCAAGGTTGACATTTTCCTTCGTTGACAAAACGCTTAAAAGGCGTTCATTCAACATACGGTCAACAAAACCGCCGACCTGATCCTTGATCAACTCTTCGATCTCATCCACACCCTCATGAATCGCAACTCCGAGTACTTTACCTTTCTTGCTGATTACGAGAATATTGGATTCCAGTATGTCACTGAGGACTTCACAAATGTCATTGAACACAACCTTATGAGAATGGTTGTTGTGCAATAACTTATTAATTTTTCTAGTTTTGTCCAGTAATTGAACGCTCATTTTACCAGTTACCTCCTTTGCCTTTATCGTAAATTAGAATTCGATCCTAACCTGTAAGAATTGTAACACGATTTTCGTATAATAGCAAGAGTTTTTCTGTATTTTTCATTTTTTTTAATAATTAATATCTATTTCAAGAGTTTTTATGAGTTTTTTACAAAACCGCAGGCTTCGTTAGAACAAAGAAGCTTATTTCCCTTTTCGAGCATAATATGTCCACATTTCGGACACATTTCTTTTGACGGTTTCTGCCAGGTCATAAAATCGCAGTCCGGGTTATTTTCGCAGCCGTAATATCTTCTGCCCTTTTTCGATTTACGGATGACAATCTCACCACCGCATTTCGGGCACTTCACGCCGATCTTTTCCAGGTACGGCTTCGTGTTTTTACAGTCTGGGAATCCCGGGCAGGCAAGGAATTTGCCGTGCGGGCCATACTTAATTACCATGTTGCGCCCGCACTGGTCACAGATCACATCCGTCACCTCGTCAGCAATCTTGACGCTCTCAAGCGTCTTCTCCGCTTCTTTAACCGCCTTGTCAAGATCCGGATAAAAGTTTTCGATAACAGTCTTCCAGCCGATCGTGCCGTCCCCGATGCTGTCGAGCAGGTACTCCATATTTGCCGTAAACTGCAAATCGACGATGGATGGGAACGCCTTCTTCATCATCCGGTTGACTACCTCGCCAAGCTCTGTCACATAGAGGTTCTTATTTTCCTTCGCTACATAGCGGCGCGCGATGATTGTCGTGATGGTCGGTGCATAGGTACTTGGCCGTCCGATGCCCTGCTCTTCCAGCGCCTTGACGAGCGACGCCTCTGTATAATGTGCCGGTGGCTGTGTAAAATGCTGTGCCGGTTCTAACTGGTTTAAATCCAGCTTCATGCCTGCTTCCAGCGACTCGTTCAGAACGCCGTCGGTCTCCTTATCCTCGTCCTGTGAATAGACGGACATGAAGCCATCAAATTTGATTTTGGACGCCGACAGGGTAAAAAGCTCCTCTCCGGCTGCTACCTTGACGGAGGTTGTCTCGTAAACCGCCGGGCGCATCCGGCTCGCCGTGAAGCGCTTCCAGATAAGCTGGTACAGACGGAACTGGTCTCTGGAAAGCTGTTCTTTTACCTGTACCGGCGTCAGTGTAATGTCGGTCGGACGGATCGCCTCGTGTGCGTCCTGGATCTTGGCGTCTGATTTTGCCGCCGCCGGCGCCTCGGACACGTAACTTGCCCCAAACTGGTCGCCGATATAGCTTCTCGCCGCCGCATCTGCCTCTGCCGCGATGCGGGTGGAATCGGTACGCAGGTAGGTGATCAGACCGATTGTGCCGCGTCCCTTGATATCCACGCCCTCATAGAGCTGCTGGGCAAGGCGCATCGTCTTCTGCGTTGAGAAATTCAGCGTCTTGGATGCCTCCTGCTGCAGCGTACTGGTCGTAAACGGGATCGGCGCCTTCTTCACGCGCTCGCCCAGCTTCACATCGCGCACTTCGTACTCACAGCCCTCCAGACGCTTCATAAGCGCCTCCACTTCCTCTTTGCTGTGAATTGCCTTCCTGCCGTCCTTATCGCCGTAATAATGGGCGGTCAGCTTCTTTCTGGAGCCATGTACGTGGAGCTGTGCATCCAGCGTCCAGTATTCTTCCGGTATAAACGCATTGATCTCTTCCTCACGGTCGCAGATCATACGCAGCGCGACCGACTGCACACGACCGGCGCTGAGTCCTCTCTTGACCTTCGCCCAGAGAAGCGGGCTGATGAGGTAACCCACCATACGGTCGAGCATACGTCTCGCCTGCTGTGCATCCACCAGATTTTCATCGATGGCACGCGGCTCTTTTAAAGATGCCTTGACGGCGTTTTTTGTAATCTCATTGAAACTGATACGGTAAACCTTTTTATCTTTCTGTTCATCCAGCTTTAATGCTTTCATCAGGTGCCAGGAGATCGCCTCTCCCTCGCGGTCCGGGTCAGTTGCGAGATAGATCTTATCCGCTTTTTTGACCTCTTTCCGCAGACGCGCCAGCACATCGCCCTTTCCTCGGATGGTGATATACTTCGGCTCATATCCGTGCTCCACATCCACTCCCAGCGTACTCTTAGGGAGGTCGCGCACATGACCGCCGGAGGCGTCCACCTCATAGTTGGAACCCAAAAATTTTTTAATTGTCTTGACTTTCGCCGGAGACTCTACAATAACCAGATTTTTTGCCATAACAGACCTCTATACAATCTTCCTAACGTAATATTGATTCATTGGCTGCAGGATCACTCCCTGCATTTCCAGATTTAAAAGCGCAGTCATGCATTCCCCTGCTGTCAACCCACAGCTTTTCATGACCGCTTCCAGATGTTTCGGTTGTGAATCTAGGCAACTATACACCATTTTTTCCGACTTGGCAAGTGCATTTACTGATTTTATTGTTTTTTTACAAGAATTTTTACATTTTATATGGAAGAAATCCAACACATCCTCCGGTTTCGTCACGATCCCCGCCCCCTGTGCAATCAGCCGGTTGCAGCCCTCACTGAGCGGATCGATGCGCCGTCCCGGCAGCGCAAATACCTCTTTTCCCTGTTCCAGCGCCAGATCCGCCGTAATCAGGGAGCCGCTTCTTTTTCGTGCTTCCACGACCAGCACCAGGTCGGAAAGTCCGCTGATGATCCGGTTCCGGATTGGAAAATGGGATGCCGTCGGCGGTACACCCGGTCCATATTCTGACAATATGCCGCCTTGTTCACGGATGCGCGCATGCAGCCGGATGCCGGATGGCGGATAACAGGTGTCAATCCCACAGCCCATCACGGCATACGTCAGTCCACCGCCATCCATCGCGCCCTTATGCCCCGCCTGATCGATCCCCAACGCCATGCCGCTCACTACCTGCACGCCATTTTCTGCCAGAATCCGGCCGAAATACTCTGCCTCCTGTCGTCCATACGGCGTACAGCTGCGCGCCCCGATGACTGCCGCGGATGGTTTCGCATCTTCTGGAAGCATTCCACGCACAAACAGCCACATCGGTTTATCATAGATATGCATCAGGCGCTTCGGATATGCCGCCTCACCGCACAGAATGAAACGTACCCCCTGTTCCTCCAGCTTATCGTATTCTTCCACGCGCTGTTTGAAGAGCGGAACTGCTTCCTCCAGCCCCTTTTTCACAGCCTTTCCGAGAAAGGAACATATAAACGGATCCAGTTTCTTCCTATTATATAAAACCCGCTCATAGATTCCCTCAAAACTGCCGCAGGATTCATATAATTTAGCCGCCGTCACCGCGCCGATTCCATCCACTCTCGATAACCAGTAGGCATGGATGCGCTCACGGTCGGAATACTGCATATTTTCTGTCAGAAGCATTTTTTTATGCGGCGGTTCCTGTGTTTTTCCATATAGTTCCTGCATAGAAAGCTGAGCATTCTGTACATTGCTCTCTTCTTTTCCTATTTCCATATCTTTCCCCCTATATATGTCAGATCGGCTGCCTTTTACCTTCAAGAATGCCTCGGCATTCTTGCTGCGAGATGCGCGTCATGCAAAGCATGACATACTTCTTTTGCGCATCTTAAGCAATCCTGCCGGAGGCTATATCAGATGGGGGATTGGCGCCCACCACTGATACTAATTTGCTTCTCGCCACCTGAAAAGGTGGGAGTCATCTCACATCTGATATAACAATTACAACCCTTGTTAAACTTTTTATTCTTTCAATCTTTTAGACATGCTTCTTTTCAGAGACTCCCCCAATATTTTTTTTCAAAACTCCGGAATCCAATCGCCTCCGCCAACTGCGTCCGCCCGATCTCCGCCTGTCCATCCAGATCGGCAAGTGTGCGCGCTACTTTTAAAATCTTTCCGTGTCCCCTGGCACTGATTCCCTGCTGCCGTTCGACCTTTTCCAAAAATACCGCATCTTCCCCGGATAGACGACAATACTCTTCGATCTGGCGGCGGGTCATCTGGCTGTTGTAGGAGATAGATTCGTCTGCAAACCTCTTTTCCTGTCGAGCGCGCGCCTCCATGACGCGGGCTCGCATGACAGCGGAGGAATTCCTCTGCTCTGTCTGTGGAAAACTCCCCTCATCTATACTCTTCTCTGCAGCCATCATCCCCAAATCCTGCCGCGGTACTTCCACCCCAATATCGATCCGATCCAAAAATGGTCCCGAAACGCGGTTCAGATACCGGCGGATCTGGGTTGGAGTACAACGACATTTTCCCAAATCTGGGAAAAAACCGCATTTGCAGGGATTCATCGCCGCCGCAATCATCGTTTTTGCCGGAAATACAACCGTCTGGTTGAGACGGGAAACCGTGATGCTTCCTTCCTCCATCGGCTGACGCAGCAGATCCAAGATTTTCGGCTGAAACTCCGTTAACTCGTCTAAAAAGAGGGTTCCATAACTGGCGAGTGAGATCTCCCCGGGCTTCGGATTTCGTCCTCCGCCTGCCATCGCCTGGGCGGTCGTGCTGTGATGCGGGCTGCGGAACGGACGCTGCAAAACCAGCGGTGTGTCTGGCTTCAGGAGACCGCAGATACTGTATATCTTCGAAACTTCAATGCTTTCCTCCAGCGTAAGCGGCGGCAAAATTGTCGGAATACGCCGAGCTGCCATCGTTTTTCCCGTTCCAGCCGGTCCGATATAGAGAATGTTGTGACGCCCCGCTGCTGCCGCCTCGGTTGCCTGCCGCACCAGCGGAAGTCCGACGATCTCATCAAAATCGACGTCAAATTCTTCCTGTCCCGCCTGAAACAGATCTGGTGTGAACCATTGTCCGTGAATCTGTTCCGGATGCTGCAGGCAAGCCGTCAGCGCTTTCACATCCCGGACTCCGACGATCTCGATTCCATCCACAGCCCGTCCCTCCTGTACATTCTCTTCGGATAGAAAAACCCGTTTCATTCCGCAGCGGCGCGCTTCATAGACCATCGAAAGAACACCGGTCAACGGCTTGATGCTGCCGTCCAAACCCAGTTCACCGATAAACGCCCATTGGTCCCAATCCGGTGCAGAATTATTCTCCTCATCTTCCATCCCATCCATTTCCGGGCAGGTTTCATCCGTCTTTCTTATTTTTGCCTTTTCACCCTGTTCCCACAAGCACCTCAAAATTCCTGCCGCGATCGCCAGATCACACCCCGTTCCCTCTTTCCGCACCCCAGCTGGCGATAAATTGACCGTGATCCGCTTCGGCGGCAGGCAAAACCCCGCATTCCGAAGTGCGGTCCGAACGCGCTCCTGCGCCTCCCGCACCTCCTCCGCCAGGTAGCCCACCATGACAAAACTCGGCAATCCGTTGCTCACATCAACCTCCACCGTGATCCGGTAGCCATCGATGCCGCGGGTGCTGAAACTGTTTATTTTACTGAACATATATTTCCCCCTATTATTGATTTTTTATCTTGCCTTGTATTTTTCATATCATACAGGCTTAAAATTTGGATACTTTTAATGATATTTTGAATTTTTAGAATTAAAAATATATTATAACAATCTTATCTTCTCTGAAATTGATATCACCCAAAAGAGGTGGGGTCTTCTCAACTGAGATAAAAGAGATTCTACTTGAATTTGATTTGAAATTAAAATAAATAGATTTGAATCATGAAATCAGATTTACCAGACCTAAAATAGATATTCACTCTTTCATTATATATAGACCTGCGGCAGAATGCAAGCCAAAACAGCTTAGAACTATGACACTAATTAATTGACATTGTGCGCACACAAAAACAAAACGCTGCAGCAAAATGCTAACATATAACATTCTGCTGCAGCTTTTTGTTTTTAATCTATCTCTTTAAATAAAATCTTCTCCCAGCTTCTCTGCCGCCGCGCGTGCAATCTGCTCCGGCGTGATCGGAAGCTCATAGAATCGTTTTCCGACTGCATTGTACACCGCATCAGCAATCGCCGGAAGCGGCGTATTGATAACAATCTCGCCGATCGACTTTGCTCCGAACGGACCAGATGGCTCATAACTGCTCTCAAACTCAACGTTTAAATGTCCATAGTCAATCCGGGTCGGAATCTTATACTGCATCAGGGAATTTTCACGCACACCACCCTGTGCATTACGGGTAATATTTTCCGTCAGCGCCATGCCGATTCCCTGCATCAGACCGCCCTCAACCTGCAGGCGGGACAGATTCGGATTGATCGGTGTACCGCAGTCTACCGCTGCCGCATAATTAATAACGCTGGTTTCGCCTGTCTCCATATCAATCTCAAGCTCAACCGCACCTGCCATAAACGGAGGCGGGGAAATGTGGGCGGTTCTCGACTCGGTTACCTCCAGCGGAATTTCATGCCCGTACATGGACGCCGTTGCGATATCAGCCAGAGCGATCTTCTTCGTCTCATCCCCGGCTTTTTCGGTTGTGAATACCTCTTTTCCGTCAAATTCCACTGCATCCGCCGGGACGCCCAGAAGCTCTGCCCCCAGTTTACAGATCTGCTCGCGCAGGCGCAGCGCACACCGTTCGGTCGCTTTTCCGGTCAGATAAGTCGTACTCGATGCATAAGAACCTGAGTCATACGGGGATGAATCCGTGTCCGCGCCCAGCACCGTGATTGCGTCAATTGGGCATTCCAGCACTTCCGCCGCAATCTGCGCCAGAATCGTGTCACAGCCGGTTCCCATATCTGCCGCTCCGAGCGACAATGTATAGAACCCTTCGTCGTTGACTTTGAGACGGGCACTTCCGACATCCATCGCCGTGATTGCCGATCCCTGCATCGCCATACCCATGCCGACGCTGCGGACCTTGCCATTGCCCATGTCACGCACCGGATATTTGTCTTCCCAGCCGATCATCTCACGCACTTTTTTTACACAACGGTCGAGTGCGCAGCTTGTATTAACCTGATTATAATATGCTGGCATCAGATCGCCCTCTTTAACCATGTTTTTCAGGCGGATCTCAAAGCGGTCCATCTGAATCTGGTCTGCCAGCTCATTGACCGCCGACTCGATCGCGAAAAGTCCCTGTGTCGCACCATAGCCACGGTACGCGCCTGCCGACATGATATTCGTATAGACAACATCGCTGATAAAGCGGAATGCTTCAACACTTCCATACAACGGGATCGATTTGTGTCCTGACAGTCCAACGGTTGTCGGTCCATGCTCGCCGTAAGCACCGGTATTGGACAATGTGTAAAGATCGATGCCGCGGATCGTGCCGTCCTTCATCGCGCCCAGACGTACATGCATCTCCATCTCATGGCGCGGCGAAGACGCCGTCTGTGTCTCCATCCGGCTATAAATCAGCTTCGACGGTTTTTTCGTCATCCAGGTAACGAATGCCGGATACACTTCACAGACCGCCGTCTGCTTCGCACCAAAACCCCCGCCGATTCTCGGCTTGCTCACGCGCACCATCGACTTCGGGATATGAAGCGCATTTGCCACGATTCTGCGACAGTGGAACACGATCTGCGTGGAACTTAAAATATTTAATCTTCCGTAGGTATCGATCGAACAATAGGTACGGAATGTCTCCATCATCGTCTGCTGGCACGGCTTTGTGTGGTATACATGGTCAATCACGATGTCGCAGTCCTTTAAAACCGCCTCGACATCCCCGTTGCCGCACTCATCGTGCGCGCAGAGGTTGCGCTTGTTGTCTGCGCCGACCGGAGCAAGACTCTCCCAGTTGTCCTCTGGGTGAACCAGGATCGGGTTGTCCTTTGACGTATGGAAATCCAGAACCGGCTCTAAGACTTCGTACTGTACCTTGATCAGGCGGAGTGCTTTATCGACACATTTTTCATCTTTTCCTGCTACAATCGCCACAATATCGCCCTGAAAACGGACATGGCGGTCGATCAGGAGACGGTCATACGGGCTCGCCTCCGGGTATGTCTGCCCCGCCTGTGTGTAGCGCTTTGCATCCTGCGGCACATCCTCCCAGGTATAAATTGCCTCGATGCCCGGAACTTTCATTGCGATCGCGGTGTTGATCGTTTTTACCATCGCATTCGCATACGGGGAACGCAGAAGTTTGACGATCAGGCAGTCCTGCGGCGCCAGATCATCCACGTAAACCGGCTGTCCGGTTACCAGCTGCATCGCATCTTTTTTTCGTACAGAAGTATTGACTACTCTCATTCTGCCGCCTCCTTCTGTTTTTCTCTCTTCCAGTCTAAAAATGCCAGAATGCCGCGAAGCTGTCCTTCATAACCGGAACAGCGGCACAGGTTTCCTGCCAGATATTCGCGGATTTCATCCTCCTCCGGGAACTCTTTTTCCCGGAACAGCGCCAGCGCATTCATGATAAAGCCCGGATTACAGAAGCCGCACTGTTCGGCTCCCTGATCGGCAATGAATGCGCCAAATTCTTTTGCCTCCTCCTGGAGTCCTTCCAGCGTCGTCACGCTGTGACCGTCCGCCCGCGCCGCCAGCACGGAACAGGAAAGCACTGGTTTTTCATCCAGAAATACGGTACAGAGTCCGCAGTTTGCCGTCTCGCAGCCGCGCTTGACACTGTAACAGCCCTGACTGCGTACCAGATCAATCAGAAGCGTATCCGGCTCAATCTCCGGAGAAATCTTCGTTCCATTTAGAGTAATCGTTATCTGCATCATATGTGAATCTCCTAATATTCATACTATTATACGATCATTTTATTGTCCTATTTCGTTTAGCACTCTTCCAGCACACGCACCGCCCGCTTTATCAGAACACCGGTTAAATGTTTCCGGTATTCAGCGCTGCCGCGCATATTTGAAGACGTCTGAACCTGATCACGGATCCACTTTGCAAGACAGGCTGCTTTCTTCCCGGTCTGCGCCTTGTCCTGATTTTCTCTGGTATCGGCATCCGCATCTGCTTTTGTTTCAGCCTTTTGCTTTTCCTCTATAAGCGCCTGTATTGTCTCCGCTGATGCCTCGAACAACACAGCACGCCCCGGACGCGCACCGATGCTAAAACGATATGCTCCATCCGCCCGTTTCGCCGCCGCACAGGTCAGCACTGGAAAATCAGTCTGCGTATTCCGCACAGACTGGTAGTGATATACGGCTTTGTCTTTATGGACAATTAATTTGACTAAAATGTCCCGACCGCCGATCTGTTTTGCAAATTCCACCAACGGCATCCGTCCAGCTTTGTAAAGTTCCACTTCGGTGTCCATCGCCAGGAACATCGTCAGGACATCTGAAAATCCAAATCTGCCATAGATACTGCCTCCGACTGTCGCCAGGTTCCGAAGCTGCACGCCGACGATATGGCGCACCGACTCGCGCATGGCACCGTCTGTGTATGCCGCCAATCCCGGATGTTCTTCCAGCTGGCGCAGGGTAACCATCGCGCCAATCTCAAACGCATCCTCTGTCTCCTCTATCTGATCCAGCCCCAGCCCTGAAATATCAATCGCGGTTCCTACATTGCCCCGGCTCATCTTCAGCCAGATCATACCGCCTATCACCCGGTTCGCTTTTTTCTGATTCAGCTCCCAGGCTTCCTCCAGGCTTTCTACCCGTTTATATTCTCGAATCGTCATCATAGGTTTTTCCTCTTTTTCATCTATTTCTTAAATAACAAAATTATCCATCTTTTATTATAGCATAAAACATGGTATAATTCCGTTGTTATTTTTAAAATACAACGAGGCCCCTTTTTCCAGAAAAGATTAGGAGAATTTGACAAAACTATGAAACCATCCATCCGTACCTACCTCTGCAACGACGAAAACCATCGTTTCTTTGGCGAAGGTCCTCGTCAGCTTCTTCATGCCATCGATGAAACCGGCTCGCTCCGCTCCGCCGCTCTGTCCATGAATATGGCGTATACAAAAGCACTTCGGATTATCCGCTCCGCCGAAGCCACGCTTGGATTTCCACTGACCGTCCGCACCACCGGCGGAAAAGGCGGCGGAGGCAGCCAGATGACGGCGGAGGCGAGGGAGTTTCTAGCTAAGTATGAGGCATATCGGGATGCATGTACGGAGAGTGGGCAACAATTATATGAAGAATTTTTTTGCAGACGGAAATCTGTTTTTTTCTCTTCTGGAACACAAACGCCCTCTTTCACTTGTTTGCAAAATTCAAACGATGTCCGGATCGCCTGCATCATCATGGCCTCCGGTCTTGGAAAACGTTTCGGCTCAAACAAGCTCATGGCTTCGTTCCACGGTACTCCGCTCATCCACTCGGTTCTGGATGTGACCGGTTCTGTTCCGCTCTTTGCCGATCATCTCGTTGTGACGCGCTCCCGGGAGGTTCACGATTACTGTCAGTCCCTGGGGATTCCGGTGCTGATTCATACACTTCCCAATCGAAACGAGGCGCTCTGCCTGGGACTTACACACATGTTAAAAAGGCACCCGGATTTATCAGGCTGTCTCTTTGCACTCGGCGATCAGCCGCTTCTGCGTCCACGGACACTGGAACGGATATGCCGGCGCTATCTCGAATGCAGAATATCACCAGGTCACTCAAAATCTGTTTTCCCAGATTCTGATTTTTCTATTTTGGAATCAAAATTGCCTCAGAATTCAGGAATTGCAGAAAAATCACCGATCGTACAGCTCTGCAGCGTCCAAATGACGGCTTCTCCCGAACCTTCCGTCTCAACCACCGTCGGAAGCCCGATTCTCTTCGACCGGGCATATTTTGACGAACTGCTCCATCTGCCGGAAAAAGCTGGCGGAAGCCATGTTCTCCGCCAGCATCCGGACGTTGTCCAGTATGTGACTGCCGAAGCGCCGGAGGAATTGATGGATGTAGACACGCCGGAGGAGCTCAAACGCCTGGAGAATCTGGTAACAATTGAATAAAACTATAAGGACTGACATCATACATGCAGCATGATGCCAGTCCCTTTTTATCAATCTACGTATCACTTTCAGCCATACATTCCATATTTTATAGATGGATCTTATATTTTTATGTACCTATGACCTTTTTCTAATCTTCCTATTTCTTACGCCTCATCCTTCGGCAGCAGCACATTCAGGATAATCGCCATGAAAGCTGCCGGAACGATACCAGATCCGCCGAATACAAGCTGAATTGCTTCCGGCATCTTGGAAAGGATGGTTGCATGTGCACCCATGCCGTAACCAACACCCAGTGCAACAGAGACGATGGTCAGGTTGCGTGAAGTCATCTTCTCTTTCGTGATAAGCTGAATACCGCTAACTACGATCGAAGAGAACATCATAACCGCTGCGCCTCCCAGTACCGACTGCGGCATGATCGAAACGATCGCACCCAGCTTCGGAATCAGACCGCACAGAATCAGGAATACCGCGCCGGTTGCAAGTGCCATGCGGTTGACTACCTTTGTCATCGTAACCAGACCTACGTTCTGGCTGAACGAAGTGTTCGGAAGAACACCGAACAGCGCTGCAATACTGGAACCAAGTCCATCGCAGATAACGCCGCCGGAAAGCTCTTTATCGGTCGCCTCACGGTCCATACCGCCCTCAACGACACCGGAAATATCTCCGACCGTCTCAACAGCGGTTACAATAAACATGATAAGAACCGGCAAAATTGCGCGCATATCAAAGACAATTTTAACCGGGACGATCGGCGGAATGCTGATCCAGCTCGCCTGTGCTACCTTATCCCAGTTTAATACCCATGCTTTGGTATATTCGGTTCCGTCCGCTGCAATGCCCGTGTGAGGAAGCACCAAACCCATGATGAATGCTACAGCATAACCGGCAATAATTCCGACCAGAATCGAGGAAGAACTTAAATATCCCTTCGTTCCGTGCTTCACTGCCAGAATCACAATCAGGACAAAAATAGCAAGCAGCATATTTTCCATGGAACCAAAGTCCTGCGCCGAGCTGCCGCCTCCGAAGGAATTGACGCCGACCCCGATCAATGACAGACCAATCGAAAGAACGACCGTACCTGTTACGACCGATGGGAAAAATCGGCGAAGCGGCTTTAAGAAGCATCCAAGCACACTCTCGAACAGACCTCCGATGATCGAAGCACCCATAATGGCGCCGTACGCTAAAATACCGCCGCCCATCGTAGCCGCCACGCTGTTGAATACACCGATGAAACCAGAGCTGGTTCCCATGATAATCGGAACCTTGCCGCCGACCGGACCAACCGAAAATAACTGCAGCAGCGTGATCAGTCCCGCCACCAACATCGCATTCTGCAGAAGCTCGATCTGCAGCTGTGCCAGATCGTTTCCGCCCGTGATACCACAGGCGCCTGTGATGATCAGAAGCGGTGTCAGGTTACCGACAAACATCGCAAGCACGTGCTGCAGTCCCAGCGGAATCGCCTGTTTTAACGGCATCTTCGCCTCAAACTCATAGGCAGGTCCCGTAAATTTCTTTTCATTTTCCATAGATTTTCTCTCCCTGTACCCAATTTAAAACTACCTTTTTACACAGTTTCCAAAACATTCTCAATTATAAAAAAAAGCATATGAACTGTAAAGATTGTTTTTTCATTTGTATATTATTTTTCATTAAGTAAGTTATAAGTATTACTTATAATTTGCTTACCCAGTCCACAATATCACCAAATACCTCTTCTCGGTTGATCTCATGAAACAGTTCATGCCTTGCCCCCGGATAAAGTTGCATCGCCACATTGGTACATCCGGTTTCTTGCAGATCTTCCATCGCGCGCCGCACACCGCGTCCGCCTTCTCCGACCGGGTCCTCCTCTCCCGATATCAGCAGAATCGGCAGATTTTTCGGAATTCCATCAAAGCCTCTCTTCCGCTTCAAATCCAGCATGACCTGGAAAAAATCGACGAATGCCCCATCGGTAAATAAAAACTGGCAGTATGGATCCGCCTCGTATTTTTCATCCTCCTCCGTCACGCGCGACAGCCATTGATGTTCCGTTTTTCCTTTTTCAAAATAGCGGTTATAGCTTCCAAGAACCAGCTGGTGCAGCCGCTCATTTCGTCCATTTCTTCCTTCCAGCCACGCTGCCGCTGCCACGACGGTTCCGCCCAGCCACAAAAGTGGTTCCGGCTGGCTTCCGGTTCCCATGAAAATTGCGCCGTCCAGCCATTCTCCATAATGCGTGATAAAACGGCGTCCAAAAAACGAACCCATGCTGTGCCCCAGAAGAATATGCGGAATGCCCTGAAACTTGTGTTTCGCAAAACGTGCCACCTGCGCCATCGCACCGTTCACGCGGCGGACACCATTTTTCTCCGCGAACTCGCCCAATTCCCCTGGTTTTGCTGTCCGTCCATGTCCCGGATGATCGTGCCCGATGACCGCAATCCCCGCCCGGTTCATCGCCTGTGCAAATTCTTCGTATCTGCCAATGTGCTCGATCATACCGTGCGCCACCTGAATGACCGCCCACGGTGTTTCCTCCGGCTCCCAGCAGATGCCATGGATTCTGCCGCTCCCATCCTGAAATGGAATATAAAAATCTTTGCCCTGTGCCATCCTGATTTCCCCGCTTTCTAAATGCTATATCGAATTATCTCTCTCAACATTGCCTGAAATATTTTTTATTTTCCTGTTTTATTGAAGCATATAATTTTCAGATCCTTTTCATATACAGGATACCACAAAAACACTCTATTATACGATTTTCCCCCTTAAAAAAAGAATGTGGCTTGTTGTGTAATAGGGAATTCCAAGGAATTTCCTATTACACAACAAAAGCTCCATCTTTCGACGGAGCTTCTGCAGTCATACGTTTTATATATCGTATGTCATATATTCATGAATCAGTGATTCATTAGTTGTTTGTATACAGAGTAACGAGCTTGTTCAGGTACTGATATCTAGCCTTTGCCTCTTCCTCGTTCTTTGCATCCAGCGCGCCGGCTCTATCCGGATTCTTCAGAGCCAGAGATGCGTAACGAACCTCACCCTTTAAGAATGCCTGGTAGTCACCTGTCGGTGCCTTGCTGTCCAGAGTGAACTTCTTGTCCTCTGCAGCCGGATTGTAACGGAAGTTGTGCCAGTAACCGCACTCTACCGCCAGTTTCTCCTCGGTCTGAGCCTTGTCCATACCTTTCTTGATACCGTGGTTGATACACGGAGCATAAGCAATGACTAAGGACGGACCCGGATATGCCTCTGCCTCAGCGATCGCCTTAACTGTCTGAGCATAGTCAGCACCCATGGAAATCTGGGCAACATATACATAGCCGTAGCTCATAGCGATGGAAGCAAGATCTTTCTTCTTCACATCTTTACCGCCTGCTGCGAACTGTGCAACTGCACCGGTCGGAGTCGCCTTGGAGGACTGTCCGCCTGTGTTGGAGTAAACCTCGGTATCGTATACCATGATGTTGATATCCTTGCCGGAAGCAAGTACGTGGTCAACACCGCCGAAACCGATATCGTAAGCCCAACCGTCGCCACCGAATACCCACTGGGATTTTTTAGCGAGGAAGTCTTTGTTCTTCACAATATCCTTGCAGTTCGGGCAGTCGATGCCGTCCAGAGCCTCTACCAGCTTGTCGGTAGCTGCGCCGTTCAATGCACCGATTCCGTAAGTATCCAGCCACTCTTTGCAAGCTGCTTTCACTTCATCGGTCGCCTGTTCTGCCGCCATCACAGCCTCAACCTTACCCTTTAAGCCGTCACGGATTGCGTTCTGAGCCAGAAGCATACCATAACCGAACTCTGCGTTGTCCTCGAACAGGGAGTTGTCCCAAGCCGGACCCTTGCCAGCCTTGTTCATGGTGTAAGGTGTGGACGGTGAAGAGTTGCCCCAGATAGAAGAGCATCCGGTTGCGTTGGCAATGTACATACGATCGCCGAACAGCTGAGTAATCAGTTTTGCGTACGGAGTCTCGCCGCATCCTGCACAAGCGCCGGAGAACTCAAGTAACGGCTGTTTGAACTGGCTTCCCTTAACGGTTGTCTCTTTATATTTATCAATGACATCCTGTTTGATCGGAAGTGTCTGACCGTAGTCATAACCCTTCTGAGCCTCCAGATTCTTGTCAAGACTTACCATCGTAAGTGCTTTCTCACCCTTCTTGCCCGGGCAGACATTTGCACAGGAACCACATCCGGTACAATCCAAGGAAGAAATAGTCATCACGAACTTGTACTGCGGCATACCTGTAAGCGGCAGTGTCTTTGTTCCTTCCGGAGCGGCAGCAGCCTCTTCCTCGGTCATCGCGATCGGGCGGATAACTGCGTGCGGGCACACATAAGAACAGAAGTTACACTGGATACAGTTGTCCGGATTCCAAACCGGTACATTGACTGCGATACCACGTTTCTCGTATGCAGCGGAACCAGACGGAGTTGTACCATCTACATAATCGGTAAATGCAGATACCGGCAGGTTGTTACCCTCCTGAGCATTGACAGCAGCCTGAACGGTGTTGACAAACTTAACAACGTCTGCTCTTCCCTCGGTTGCGTGAGTCATCTCAAGTCCCTCGTCCTCGCCGTTCTTCCAGCTTTCCGGAACCTGAATCTCTACAACGTTCTGAGCGCCTGCATCGATAGCAGCCCAGTTTTTCTTAACAACATCTTCGCCCTTACGACCGTAGGTTGCCTTTGCAGCAGCCTTCATCAGTTCGATCGCTCTCTCCTCCGGAATAATATTTGCCAGCTTGAAGAATGCGGACTGAAGGATGGTATTGATACGGGTCGGACCCATACCGGTCTCGATACCCAGTTTAACACCGTCGATGGTGTAGAATTTAATCTTGTGGTCAGCGATGAACTTCTTAACCTGTCCCGGTAAGTGCTGCTCCAGCTCTTCCATGTTCCACGGGCAGTTTAACAGGAATGTACCGCCGTCAACCAGTTCCTGAACCATGTTGTACTTACGGATGTAAGCCGGGTTGTGACAGGCAACAAAGTTTGCCTTGTGGATCAGGTAGGTGGATTTGATCGGTTTATGACCGAAACGAAGGTGGGACATTGTAACACCACCAGATTTCTTGGAGTCATAATCGAAGTAAGCCTGTGCGTACATATCGGTATTATCGCCGATGATCTTGATGGAGTTCTTGTTTGCACCTACAGTACCGTCGGCACCAAGACCCCAGAACTTACAGTTTACAGTTCCTTCCGGAGTGGTAACAAGCGGTGCGCCAAGCTCCAGGGAAAGGTTGGTAACATCATCTACGATACCGATGGTGAACTGTTTCTTGGTTGTGTTCTCATATACAGCTACGATCTGAGCCGGTGTGGTATCCTTGGAACCAAGTCCGTAACGACCTGTGAAGATCGGAGTCTGATCGAATTTTGTACCCTTTAATGCTGCTACTACATCAAGGTAAAGCGGCTCGCCAAGGGAACCTGGCTCTTTGGTGCGGTCTAATACGGAAATCTGCTTAACTGTATCCGGAATAGCGTCTACCAGTGCGCTGGCTACGAACGGACGGTACAGGCGAACCTTTACAACGCCGACTTTCTTTCCAGCTGCTACGAGGTAATCGATCGTCTCCTCGATGGTATCGTTGACAGAACCCATTGCGATGATAACGTGCTCTGCATCCGGAGCGCCATAGTAGTTGAACAGCTTGTAGTCTGTGCCAATCTTCTCATTGACCTTGTCCATGTATTCCTGAACAATCGCCGGAAGTGCATCGTAGTACGGGTTGCAAGCCTCTCTTACCTGGAAGAAGATATCCGGGTTCTGAGCAGAACCGCGCTGACACGGGTGGTTCGGGTTCAGTGCATTCTTACGGAATGCATCGATTGCATCCATATCTGCCATATCTTTCAGATCTTCATAATCCCAGGTCTCGATCTTCTGAATCTCATGGGATGTACGGAAACCATCAAAGAAGTTAATGAATGGAATCTTGCCCTTGATGGATGCCAGATGTGCAACCGGGGTTAAATCCATAACTTCCTGTACGCTGGATTCACACAGCATCGCGCAGCCTGTCTGACGGCACGCATAAATATCAGAATGGTCACCAAAGATGGATAACGCATGGCTGGCCAGTGCACGAGCAGAAACATTAAATACGCCCGGGAGCTGCTCACCTGCAATTTTGTATAAGTTCGGGATCATCAGAAGCAGACCCTGGGAAGCGGTGTACGTGGTTGTCAGCGCACCTGCTGCCAGAGATCCGTGTACTGCACCTGCTGCACCTGCCTCAGACTGCATCTCTGTAATCTGAACTGTGTGGCCGAAAATATTGGTTCTTCCGTCTGTTGCCCATTCATCGGTAGCCTCAGCCATCGGAGAAGAAGGGGTAATCGGATAGATAGCTGCCACGTCGGTGTATGCGTAAGAAGCATGCGCTGCTGCGTGGTTTCCATCCATGGTTTTCATCTTTCTTGCCATAATGAATATTCCTCCTATTGATAGTGAATGTATTCAGTAATAAATCTCCCCAAATAGATTGTCCTGGAAATTTACCTGATAATATTATAACAAATTCTCGTCAAAATGCAAATAAATTTGATTTATATCCGGTATTATTTTTCGAACAATTACAAAAAAGCTGTCTACTGTTTTTTCAGATAGTCGATAAAACCATAAAATATGAAAAAAAGCGCCGCCAGATGAAGAAAGACTCTCCATCCAGCGGTGCTTTTCATTCAAATGCCGCTTGAATGCCCTTTTATCATTCATTTTTGCAATCTATCTTACAGCACTTTCTATATTTCACCTTAGTTTTGCCTTGATTTTAATTGCTTCCAGGTCCATTTGCTTCCACAACCGGGTTCGTTTCCTCTGGCTCTGGAGTTGTCTCCTGTGGTCCTTCGTTGGATGCCGCCGCTGTCGTGGTCGGAGCTTTTGTCTCGCCGTCAGGGCTGGACGGTGCCGCTGTGGTTGTCTCATGTGCCGCTGTGCTCTCATTAGCTGCATTTGTCTCAGCTGCGGTGCTCTCTGCTGCCGCCGTTGTCTCCGTTGCGTTGGTCGCTACAGTAGCGGAACTGTTACGTTTGATTTGCGCTGCCTTTCCACGATAGCTGCTATTGTGAAAAAATTCACGACTCACTTCTTTATCATTCTCATAGGTAACCAGATCCGTGGACCAGCGGCTGCCCGGAGTCGCTGCCTTTGTCTGCACTTCCTGACCCGGCTGCAAGGAACCATCCTCGGTATAAACCGCAGACGGCGGATCAATCTCGCCTGTCTTCTCAGAAGACATACGAATCTTGACACCCTCTTTCAGAATCGGAACTCCATACAGTGCGATCGTCAGTTTTCGATCAGATGCGCTGAAGCTTGCCTTGATAGCCAGCGGATATTCCGAGTTGTTGACGAACTTGAAGTCCGGTCCGCCGTAGCTGACTGCCGCATCCTCGCCCGGTGTAACGTAGGACGGCTCGTAGCTATGTGCGTGGCGCTCCGTACTTTTAAGCCCCGCAAATACAACCGCGTTATATAAGGTCGAAGATACCTGGCAGACGCCGCCGCCTGGCTCCTGGACAACCTCGCCATTTAAGTATGCGGTTGCCGGCTTGTAGCCTTTTTCTTCGGTTCTCGCACCGGTCGTATTGTTAAAGGAAAATTCCTGTCCTGGTTTGACAATCGTTCCGTTTAACGCTGCGACCGCCAGACGGATATTCTCGTTTCGGTTGCTGTTGGAGGTCGTCGTGGTTGTGTAGGTGGACATTGTCTTGTACTTATCCTGTACCGACGAATCCGCTGCGACTTCCTTCGTCTCTGCGGTCAGAACGGCATCAAACTCTTTCTTGTCAATCGCATCGACCATCGCCTGTGCCAGCTTGTCCTGATCGATGACAAGTCCCTTGGTGCCCTCGCTGAACTCAAACTTGCCCGTTTCCTTATTGTAACCGGAGATACCGCCGCTCTTGGCTGCCATGTTCCAGTTTCCGGCAATCAGTGCTGCCTCTGCCTTGGCATCCTCGATCATATTTTCCGTGTTGACTTCATATGTCTCACCCGGTTTCAGATCACTTGCATAGATCTCCTCGAGAAGCTGATCAACTTTATCCGCCATCAGATTGGTGACGTCGGCCTCTTTGTCCTCGTATTTGACCTTCATCTTCCAGTCAAATGAATCAAGGATCGCCTTGCGCGCCTCCTCCTGCGTCATTCCGTAAATATTGACGCCGTTGACGGTCACCGCTCCATCTGCCACGGTACTCTCCTGTACGGCATCCGATTCGGTCGCCCCGCCTGCCGCGCTGCCCCCACCGCACCCGCGGGAGGCAATCGCCGCTATCAGGATAACCGCCAGGACACCGATCACGATCAAAAGGATCTGTGTAATATCCAGACGGTTTCTTCTCTTCTTTTTATAACGCCCAGAAGTATGCCCACTCCGACCGGCTGCCGCCCGGTTCATCGCAGTATCCCGGCGTCCCGTGCTTGTGTGCGCAGCTGTACTTTTTGTATGGCTGGATGTTCCGGACGACGAACGATGCCCGGTACTGCTGTACGAACTCAGCGTTCCGCCCTCCAATCCTCTATGTTCAAAATTCCTTCCTCCTGAAGAATTTCTGTTGTACTCACTCATTTTCCATCACCTGTCCGTCTTTTCCATGAAATTTTATTATATGTGTTTATTTGAAAATATCCCTGCTACAGTATAGCACAATTCCAGGAAAAGAAAATAACATTATTCTTAAATTAACTTATAAATTTTTTTGATCCCCACAACCGTTTCCTGGTACAAATTTCCACAGCCGCTCTGTTTTTTGTATAACGCTTCTTCTTTCAAATATATCTGATGTAAACAATCATTTTTGTTCCCGTTTACACACTGGCAAACTGCAGCGGGTATCTGCCGCATACTTGACTTTTCCATCTAATGCGGGTAGTCTTACAGCAGAAGGAGGTCTGCATCTATGCAGTTAATTGATTTACACGTTCATTCTACTGCTTCGGACGGAACACTCACGCCCACCGAAGTGACAAAGCTGGCGCTCCAATGCGGTCTGACCGCCTATGCGCTGACGGATCATGATACAGTTGACGGCGTTGCGGAAGCCATGCAGGCAGCCGAGAACACCTCCCTGACTGTCATTCCCGGTGCCGAATTTTCCAGTCCTTATAAAGGAAAAGAAATCCATATTCTGGGGCTCTACCTGAACCCGCACTGCCCGGAACTTTTATCTGCACTGCGGCAGGTCCGCGAGATCCGCAACCGGCGCAATGAAGAGCTTCTCGCTTTATTTCAGGCAGATGGATTTCCCATTAAATATGAAGATTTAATTCATGGAAATGAACACACTGTCATCACCCGTGCCCATTTTGCACGCGCACTGCTTGAAAAAGGCTGTGTCACTTCGGTCAGCCAGGCATTTGATAAATACCTCGGGGACGGCAAAAAATATTACCGCCCGAAGCAGATGATTGAGCCGGAGGAAGCGATCCGCCTGATCCGTGTAGCTGGCGGTTTACCAGCGCTCGCACATCCTCTCCAGTATAAACTTGGCTGGAAAAAGACCGAGCAGCTTCTCTCCTATTTAAAAGAAGCCGGAATGATGGGCATCGAGGTTTATTATTCCTCACACTCTCAATCCGACAGTCTTCATTTACGTGAAATAGCTTCCCGTCTCGGTCTGGTCTCCACCGGCGGTTCCGATTTTCACGGTGCCAACAAACCAGATATCCATCTCGGAAGCGGCTACGGCGGTCTGCGGGTTTCTGCACTGCTGTTGGACAACATAAAAGCCCGGTTACAGCAGAAAAACAGCTAAAATGCTGATTTACCCGCTCACGCTTCTATCGGTTCCGTATGTTCAGGCATTTACAATCTATATGAAAACTTCTTCATGAACCTGCTGAACAGACGTCTGTTTATATGTTTACATATGATAGAGCGCCTGCTCAATCCCTTCTTCCGAGACGGACTCCGCCAGTACGGCTTTCATTCCCGCCGCGCTGGCGGTTTTTTCTGTCTTTTCTCCGATACAGACGGCTGTAAATCCGTTCAATGTCTCCTTATCCGGCTGTAAAATATCCAGGAATCCCTGTACCGTCGATCCGCTCGTAAACGTGGCCGCATCGATCGCGCCCTCTTTTAGGAGTTCACGGATGCGCTCTGCAAGCGGCGATTCCTCCGGCGTGATCGTATCGTAAAGTGTCACATCCATATAGGATATTCCGGCAGCTTCAAATGCCTGCGTCAGTTCCGGCGAACCATGTCTGGCGCGCAGGATGCATACGCGTTCGTTCTGCTTCACCTGTTTTGCCAGCCCTTTTCCGAGATCTGCCGCATAAAAGCGCTCCGGAATATAATCTGGGTAAATGCCGTGTTCCCGGCAGACGGACGCGGTACCCTCACCGATCACAGCAAAACGCAGATGGGAGAGGCTCCTGAAATCTTTCTGCATCCGGTTCAAAAGCTCAAAGAAATATTGCGCCCCTGCCGGACTCGTGAGCACCAGCCAGTGATACGATTCCAGATTCCGAACCAGTTCATACAGTTTTTCTTTATCCGCTGTGCCAGCATCCGCTTTTTCTGATTTTTTCCAGACCGGTTTTAACTCAATCGTTGGAAATTCCAGCACCTCCGCTCCGGCATCGCGCAGATGTTCCGCCAGCTTCTGGCTGCGCTCCTTCGGGCGGGTAATCACGATCCGTTTTCCTGCCAACGGCTTTTCTTCTCTCCATGCACACGTATCAGCAAGCGCACAGACCTCCCCGATCACAAGGATGGCAGGCGCCTTGACGCCCTGACGCACACCCTCTTCCGGAAGTGTCTGCAGGGTTGCGCGGATCATTCTCTGGGACGCAAGGGTTCCGTTCATCAGAAATGCCGCCGGCGTCTCCGGTTTCATTCCCGCATTCAGAAGCCCCTCACAGATCCTCGGCGCATTCGCAACACTCATCAGAAAAATTAAGGTGCCGCCGACCCGAGCAAGTGCCTCAAAATCCAGAGCCGGCATACCCTCCATACGATGTCCGGTAATCACATGAAATGATCCCGCCAATCCTCGGTGCGTCACTGGGATGCCAAAATATGCCGGAACTGCCAGGCTGGAGCTGATACCCGGAACCACCTCAAACGGGATCTGATGTTTCTTTAAAAATTCAGCTTCTTCGCCGCCGCGTCCAAAGACGAACGGATCCCCGCCCTTGAGGCGCACGATCGTTCCGCCCTTTTTCGCTTCCTCTAATAAAATTTCTAAGATTTCTTCCTGCTTCTTCGAATGGCGTCCACTCCGTTTACCAACGTCAATTTTCCGCGTATGCTCCGGAATCCAGCCCAGTACCGCGTCGCCTGCCAAAGCGTCGTAGACGACGGCATCCGCCTGCTCCAGAAGTTCTCTGCCGCGCAGGGTAAAAAGCCCTGCATCGCCAGGGCCCGAGCCGATAAGGTAGACTTTCCCCAGCGGAGACAGTGCAGGCTTTCCCGATAACTGTTCCGCCAATTTTCTTCCAAGCTCCGCTGCTTTCTCTGCATCGCCCTCAATGGAACCAATACAGACTTCTCCCGTTTCTTCCTTATAATAAAGACCTCGCAGCTTGATTTTTCCATTTTCAAGCACCGCCGAAGCTGCCGTCGGCGACGAACATCCGCCTCCAAGCGTGGCGACAAAGCCCTGTTCTGCCCTAGTTAAAACCGCAGACTCCTCAGAGTGAACCATTTTCACAAAAGGGATCTCCCGGTCACGCCGTCCCTGGATTGCCAGAATGCCCTGTCCTGCTGACGGGATCATTTCCTCCACAGAAAAATAACGGCTGATGCGATCTGCAAATCCCAGACGAATCAGCCCCGCCGCTGCCAGAATCAGCGCATCATATTCGCCAGAATCGAGCTTTCGCAAACGCGTGTTCAGGTTACCTCGGATCCCCTTAAATTCTGCATCCGGGAATAATCTCTGCCCCTGTAGGACGCGGCGGTGGCTGGAAGTTCCGATTACCGGGTGTGCCGGAAGCTCGGATAAGCCTTCACGCAGAACCAGCACATCGCGGCAATCTTCGCGCTCTAAAAGCGCCAGCACCGGCAGCTCCTCCGGCGGACAGAGCGGCATATCTTTTAAGGAATGAACTGTCAGCTCGCACCGCCCTTCATAAAGCGCCTGATCCAGCTCTTTTACAAACAATCCCCTGCCGCCAACCGCATCAAGTGGACGGTCAAGCACCTTGTCTCCCGTCGTTTTCATCGTGATCAATTCAAATCCTGTCTCCGGACAGACATTCTGCATCGCTGCGATCGCCATCTTTGACTGAACAACTGCCAGCGCACTGTCGCGGCTGCCTACGCGGATCCTATTTTTATCTGTCAATTTTTAATCTCCTCTATAAAATATATTAAGTATCTTCTACCTCTGCTTCCGCCAGCACGCGGCGTACTTCTTTTGCCACACGATGCGTTAATCCCGGATCCGCTCCGCCAGAAATCAATCCGGCTGTCAGTTCTCTGCCCTGGGCGATCGCCGGGAAATAAAACTCTGACTGACTTTTATCGGAAGCCATATTAAACCAGACGGAATGGCTCGACGCATCCTCCTTGATCCCTGCGTCCGTCCCCGTCTGCCCGGTCGCTGCCAGCGCCATAAAAAAGTTTTTTTCCTGCCAGATCGTATCTCGAACTTCCTCATAGGTTTGTTCAATCAGACGGATTTTCCGTGAATCCGCCAGCTTCCGTATCTCTTCCGAAGTGTTCGGTGCAATCACCGTGATCGCTGCGCCAAATTTTTCCAGCACGCCGACCCGCCTCGATGCCACACTTCCAGCTCCCACAACCAGTACCTGCCGATCTGTCATATCTATAAAAATCGGAAAATAGGACATTTCTCTTCTCCCACTATTTTCGTTTGGTAACTGTTCAGTGCCTTCACAGTCACGCGCAATAAATCCGCAGACCTACTGAACAGTTACTTCGTTTGTTTCTATGCCACCGGAATTGAGTTCATCTCTTCAAAACCGTATTTCCGTATTATTATAAGGTTTCACGTTTTATAAATCAAGCATGAGGCAGATCTATTTTTCATTTTAGAACCTCTTTTGTTTCTGTTCACGGGTAGGCACTTTTGGAACCGAAAGTGCCGTAAGAAAACGTGGTGGCAGCAGGAATTTGCCCTATTGAAATGCGAAGCCACGGCAAATTCCGTTACTTTTTACGTATGCGTGTACAGTAACCCTCTTTTATTAATACCCGTATACGTAAAAAGTAATCCTTGTTTTGTCTTGCCAGAACAGTGCAGATTTTGTATACTTATAACACATTTAAATTCAATACAATGAGTATAAAAAGATTGACTAATACCAATAAAGGAGTTACAACGATGGAAGAATTTTACAAAGCAATCGAAGACAAGATCAAAGCTTCCGGCTATCCGGGCGAGGTAAACGGCGAGGATATCTACAACGACATCTGCGATCAGATGGAGGAAAAAGAAAATGGAACCTATCTGTTTCTCTCCAAAAAAGACAATGGCGTCGTATTTGAATACAAGGTAGACATTCTGGATGAGTCTTTCAATCTCTCCTATGTTCATATTACCGCAAATAACGACACGTTTCATATTGATTTTGACAATTAATAGACAATCTTTTCTTGGACATCCCTGTATTTTTGACATACAGGGATATTTTTTTAAGGATTTTTTTGGAAAATGTGAGCATTGCGCCCTTTATAGAGGTCTGTTATAATTATCATTGTTAAAAGATTGACGAAATTATAAACTGCACACAGGGTTGTGTGCCAATCCATGAAGGAGGGCTAAATATGAAAATCCAGAATATTTCCGATGTAAACACATTTTTTAAAGTAATTGATTCCTGCAAAGGAACCGTCGAGCTGGTTTCCCCGGAGGGCGACCGCATCAACCTGAAATCCAAGCTGTCCCAGTATCTGTCGATGGCAAATATTTTTTCCAATGGCTATATCAAAGAGCTGGAACTGGTTGCTTATGAGAAAGAGGACTTAGACCGACTGATTAAATTTATGTATCAGGGGGAGTAAGCTCTCTTCTAAGGTGTACACGGTATGTATCTTGCCGTTGTATAAAAAAATGTTTGAATGATACGATAGAAACTGTATAAAAAAGCTTCCTGGCTGCATGGCAGATTGGCTCTGCTGCACAGGAAGCTTTTTTCCGTTTTATGAATCTAAGTCAAACCGTTTCTCATACTTCACGCAGTAAACACGCAAACCTTCTAAACAGCTACGCTTCTATCCGCGCCAGCTCTTGAAAGACTTTTTCAATTTCTTCCCGCGACGCCCGGAATGTTCCCTGCACCATCTGGGTGCTCCCACCGCCGCGTCCCTGCAGACGGGCGTTTAATTCTTTTCCGAATGCACGCATATCACGGCCGAGGCTTCCGGCTGTGTAGTTATAACCTGACGCGTCATCGCCAGAGCACACCAGCACGGTCTCTCCTTTTTCCTGTTCCAATAGCAGATTTGCAAACTGACGCACCAGAACTGGCGTCATGCCCTGCTCAAATACAGCCAGCGCTTTCTGACCCTGCGGATAGACGTCTGCCTGCATGGTGAGAATGCGCTGCCAGAGGTGGTTGATCTCACCGTCCTTGCGCCCGCTCTCCTCTTTCAGATGGCTGACCGCCTCCGCCGCCTTCTCCGGTTTTGCAGAAAGCAGGTTAGAGATCGTCTGCATCTGCTCCGTCTTCGCCTCAAAATTCTCCAGCGCACGGTCACCACAGAGCATGGAGAAACGCACGCCACCCTTGTAATTCATCAGGGAAAGCACCTTGATCACGCCGATCTCTCCCGTGTAATCCACGTGTGTGCCGCAGCAGGCACAGATATCCGCCCCCGGAATCTCTACGATGCGGACCTGACCGGTCAGCTCTTTCTTGCTACGGTAATCGATGGTTTTCAATTCCTCCTCACCCGGATATGTCACCTGTACCGGAAGATTCGCCCAGACAACCGCATTTGCCTTCTTCTCGATTTCCTTTAACTGTTCCCAGTTAAGCGGACCATTCAGATCGACCGTCACTTCATCGTGTCCCATATGAAATCCGACATTATCATATCCGTATGCGGCATGAATCAGCCCCGATATGATATGTTCTCCCGTATGTTGCTGCATGTTGGAAAAACGCTGTTCCCAGTCGATGGCCGCGTGAACGGTGCTTCCCACCTCCAGCGGAGCGTCCGTCTCATGAACAACCACGCCATGTTTCTCCTCCACATGTGTCACGTGCACTTCCCCGATCCGTCCGGTGTCCGACGGCTGTCCGCCGCCCTCCGGGTAAAATCCGGTCTGGGAAAGTTCCACCTCAAATCCGTGCTTTGCCGGACGGCAGGCGGTGACGATGGCATCAAATTCTTTTACATACGGTGTCTGATAATATAACGGTTCCATTTTCATTCCTCTTTTCATTTCGTTGTACAATGTTCTGTGACAAATCGTTATGGATAAACATCCATGTCGATCCGCCCGGTTATCTCGATTATTTCAACAAAAAATTTATAGTAAAATATTTCCGTCCTAATTTTCCTGATTTATGGAAACTGTGGCAAGCTGCCCCTCATATGATGAAGTGTATAGAAAATCTCGGAGGACATAACCATGAGTGATTTAGCGGCTACCAACTGCGGTTGCGGATGTGATAACAACGGAGGAAGCTGCGGCTGTAATTGTGGCTGTGGATGCGGCGGTTTCGGCAACAACAACTGTCTCTTCCTGATTCTGATTCTGCTGTGCTGCGGCGGATGTGGCGGCGGATGCTTTGATCACGGATGCGGCGGCAACAACTGCGACTGCCTGATCTGGATCCTGCTCCTGTGCTGCTGCTGTGGCGGCGGTGGCTTTGGCTGCTGATAAACATCCGCCCATATCCAGCATATCTTTTGAGAATGCATCCATGTACATTTTAATACCGCAGATTTAACACCATCACATCTTATTTGCGCGTCAACTGATAAATCAATGCATTGCAGATCGCGGCGGCTACATTGCTGCCGCCCTTTCTGCCTCTTGCCACAATATAAGGAGTGTCCGGCAAGGATATAATCAATTCCTTGGACGGCACGACATTGACAAAGCCGACCGGCACGCCGATGATGAGCTTCGGGTGGATTTTTCCCTCCTGAATCAACTCGTACAGACGCACCAGCGCGGTCGGTGCATTCCCAACTGCAAAAATACAGTCTTTTCCCATTTCTGCCGCCTTGTCCATGCTGGCAACCGCACGGGTGGTCCCGGACGCTGCCGCTTTCTTCGCGACATCCTCGTCCGCCATAAAACAGTAGACCTCACCGCCCAGCGACGCAAGCGCGCGCTTGTTGATGCCGGATTTTCCCATATTCGTATCAGTCACGATGCACGCCCCATTTTTCAGGGCTTCCAACGCCTTATCGACTGCGCCCGGTGAAAATACAAGCGAATCTGCGTACTCAAAGTCGGCTGTCGTGTGAATCACGCGTTTCACAATTGGTGCTTCTTTCTCCGGAAATGTCCGTTCCCCCAGCTCCTCGGTGATAATCTCAAAACTTCTCGCCTCGATCTCCGACGGCAATACCTGACTGAGTTCTTTCATTTTTTCATCCATCTATTTACACTCCCTCTTCCAGAATCCGGTAAATTGCTTCCATATCCAAGTACTTCCGCATCGTGTCTGCCAGCCGGTTGTACTGCTCTTCCCGGTATTTCTCATAATCAAACGATAATCCGCCGACTTCCGGCTCCATTCCTTTTTCTTTCATCAGCGCACAGACAATCGTCTCCGCCACCTCTGCCTTGTCAAAAATGCCGTGGACGTAAGTGCCGTAGAGGTTGTCCCGGCAGCAGCCATCCTGTTTTTCAGTGTGGTTTCCCGCCTGTTCTTCCCTGAGTTTCAATAAACTATGATTTACGGCTTTTTCCTGCTCCTTGATCACGTTCTTAACAATATCACCGCCGACCGATGATGTCTCTCCCATATGTATTTCATATCCTTCCGCCTCCATCCCCGAAAGCCCGGAAAAGATACCGCTGACCGTCCCGAAACATCCCTTGACCTGTGTCCTGGTCTTTTCTTCCTGAAACTGTGTCTGTAACGGCAGAAGTCCCATACCGGAGATCGTACGCCCAGGCACACCCGCCTCGGTTCCTTCCTGATCTGACAGCGTCTGTCCCATCATCTGATAGCCGCCGCAGATGCCCCAGATCGGCGTTCCTCCGGCTGCTTTCTTTAAAACTGCCGCTTCCAGACCATTCTGCCGCATCCAGAGCAGATCCTCGATCGTATTCTTCGTTCCCGGAAGAACAATCAGATCCGGTCGTCCCAGCTCAGACAGGCGGCTCACATAACGCACCGAAACGCCGGGGATCGGGTCAAAGACGTTCAGATCAGTGAAATTGGATAAACGCGGAAAGCGGATGGCTGCAATGTCGATCCATGCCTCTACATGTTTTTCAGATGACTCGTTTTCCTGTTTAAGGGTATTATTCCGCCCTGTGGATGAAAGGCGGCTGCTTAAGCTATCCTCGTCCTCGATATCCACGTCCATGTACGGAACGACGCCGACCACCGGAATCTTGCATAATTTCTCGATCATCTCAACACCTGGATCCAGGATCGTCTTATCGCCGCGGAATTTGTTGATGATAAGCCCCTTTACCATCGCCTGTTCATCCGGTTCCAGAAGCGCTACCGTTCCATAGAGCTGTGCAAACACGCCGCCCCGGTCGATGTCCCCGGCAAGCAGCACCGGCGCACCCGCCATGCGCGCCATTCCCATGTTCACGATATCATCCGATTTTAAGTTGATTTCCGCCGGGCTGCCGGCGCCCTCGATCACGATGATATCGTACTGTTCGGACAAGTGCTGAAACGCTTTCTTGATTTCCGGGATTAGCTGCTTTTTATACTTGAAATATTCCTTCGCGGGCATTGTGCCGATCGGAACACCGCGCACGATCACCTGAGAACCGACATCGCTGGATGGCTTTAAGAGAATCGGATTCATGTCCACCGATGGCTCACAGCCCGCCGCCTGCGCCTGCACTACCTGTGCGCGTCCCATTTCCAATCCCTCGCTGGTAATATAGGAGTTCAGCGCCATATTCTGCGATTTAAACGGCGCCACGCGGTAGCCGTCCTGCTTGAAAATCCGGCAGAGTCCCGCCGCCAGCAGGCTTTTTCCCGCATTGGACATCGTTCCCTGTATCATGATTGCTTTTGCCACGGTGAAATCCTCCTTATTTTTGAGTGTCTTACCAAATAATGGTTGCTCAAAGCTATTTAATTCGAAGCTATTTTGTGCTTAACCGAAACTATTTTTCTGCCATTTGTCCTTTCAAATGACAGAGGCTATTTTATGGGTTCGTGTAACTGTTCAGTACCTTCACAGTCACGCGCAAAAATCCATTAAAAATTGCCTACGGCAATGGGATTTTTGCCTGCTGGCCCATGTTTTCGTACGGTCAGCGCAGTAAATGCGCAGACCTACTGAACAGTTACGGGTTCGTTTTATATTACAAATTCACATTGTGTTTTTCTTCAGATTGTACCTCTTTCAAAATATTTATCAACCTTTCATTTTCTCCCCGGTTCCGCACCACCACCCGGTAATAATGACGGTTCAGCCCCTCAAAATTCTCACAGGCGCGAATCAAAATGCCATGCTCTAAACAACCCTGTTTGTAATCGCGCGAATCCTCATCCGGCGAACGGAACAACAGATAATTTGTCTGGGACGGATAAACGATAAATCCCAGTTCTTCCAGTTTTTCCGCCAGCCGCGGACGTTCCGTCTGCAAAGATTTAACCGTCCATTCCAGCAGATTTCCTTCTGAATGATCCGCCAGTACCGCAAATGCCGCCACCCCGCCCGCCTGTGCCGGAGCCGAGACACTCCACGGCTGGCGGAACTTCTCGAGGCGTTCCCGGAGTCCGGCATTGGAGATGATGCCATAGCCCAGGCGAAGGCCTGCCATTGAGCAGATTTTGGTCAAGGCATTTAAGAGGATAACGTGATCTCCAACACCATTTAACAAATTTCCAACAAACGAACATTCTCTCCGTGTATCCAAAAACCACTGAAAACACTCGTCCAGCATAAGCCAGGTATGTGTTTCCCGGCAGACCTGTGCCAACCTTTCCAGCTCGGTGGCTGAAATGGCGCGCCCTGTCGGGTTATTGGGATTTCCGAGAATCAAAATTTTTTCCCAGACGTTTTCACGTTTAGAGGATAAAGTTGGGACCGAATCTATCTTCGATGCATCCCCGGAGCCATCGCAAAGCATGGCATACAATTCTTCCCTCGCACTCTCCAGGGAAAATCCATTTTCATCCTTTAAATGAAGCCACCGGATCTCGCAGCCGCACATCCGAAGCGCCTGCTCATACTCCGAAAATCCCGGTGCCAGCAAAATCGCCTGTTTGGGCCGAATCGCTGAGACAACTGCATATAAAATATCCGAAGCACCGTTTCCAAACACGAGCCAGTCCTCCGGAATCGGCGTGCCGTCTGCCTCATAAAAAGCAGCCGCTGCACGCCGCAGCTTCCGGCATAAAGCATCCGGATATTGTTCCCAAGCAGCCGCCGATGCCATCACAGCATCACGGACAGCCTGCGGCATTCCAAGACGATTTGTATTGACTGAAAAATCTAACTCTACGGCTGCATCACCGTAAATATCGCCGCCGTGCGTGTATGGCATAGATGCTTCCTCCCTGTTGTTCCCTCTTTTTATATATTCTTTATCTGTTTACTGTTCTCTTATTTCGTTCTGTTTTGTAATTGTTCAGTAGGTCTGCGCATTTACTGCGCTGACCGTACGAAAACATGGGCCAGCAGGCAAAAATCTCATTGCCGCAGGCAATTTTTAATGGATTTTTGCGCGTGACTGTGAAGGTACTGAACAGTTACTCTGTTTTTAATATTTTTATCATTCCGGAATTCTTCCAATTCTATAAAAACAGAATCACACCGCGCACCACCAACGCAATAATCCCCATGATTCCCGCCGCTCCATACATCAGGCGGTTGACCCGGCGGATGTCCTGCGGTTCAATCGGGTGTATCTCATCACCGATATATGGCTTCGGAACTAACTTGCCGAAATACCAGGCATCGCCCGCCAGTCGCAAGCCCAGCGCGCCGGCGCATGCCGACTCGGTCTGCGCGGAATTGGGGCTTTTGTGGTTCCGGCGATCACGCCGCCAGATACGGTAAGCATTCTTTCCGTCATATCGTAAAAGGTATGCAGAGACTATCAATAAAAGCGCTGCCAGACGCGACGGAATCAGGTTTACCAGATCGTCCAGTTTTGCTGCCGCGCGTCCAAAATGCAGATATCTGTCATTTTTATATCCGACCATCGAATCCATCGTGTTGACTGCCTTGTACAGCCAGCCAAGAAGCGGACCTCCGATGGCCAGATAAAACAAAGGCGCAATCACTCCATCCGACGCATTTTCCGCTACCGTCTCAACTGCCGCCCGTGCGATCCCCGCCTCTGAAAGAGGTTTCGTATCGCGCCCGACAATCATCGACACTGCATAGCGGGCTTCCTCGATCTCTCCCGCCTCCAGCTTCCGGCAGACCGCCATGCTCTCATCCCGCAGGGAGCGCGCCGCCAGCAGATAGTAAGTCATGACCGCCTCGACTACTGTCTGAATCCAGATGCCGCCCAGACGGGAAATCCAGAGGATTGCGCCTGCCACACTGCCTGTCACAAGCAGCACCAGACACACAAAAAGAACGCCCGCGCGGCGTTCCCCCCGTTCCGTTGCATGCTTTTTTCCAGCTGGACGCAAATATTTTTCCAGCCACACAATCAGATTTCCGATCGCCCGGACCGGATGCGGCATCGAATGCGGATCACCCAGGCACAGATCCAGAAGATAACCTGCCAGAATCGCAGCTAAGTGATATCCGACCATTCTACCTTCTATCATTCCTGTCAATACTTTACTGATTGCTGTCATTTTGTCTACTCCCAACTATTCTTTTATTTGATCCGCATTCCCAGACCGCAGATAACCCGGTGCACTTCCTCCGAATATGCGGCGATCCGCTGGCAAATGCGCCCGTCTGTCTCCCGGTAATCGCGCTCAAATGCTTCCATCGGCACAATGCCGCAGCCGATTTCATCCGCCGTCACGAATGCATCCGGATTTTCCTGCATCAGGCGTTCTGCAAACACGTATGGATCGCGCCCGGCTTCCATCTCACGCCTCACAAACAGTTCAAAATGCGTGATCAGATCCGCCTGCATGATCGTCTGTTCGTCCGTTTCTAATCTCCCATCCGCGATGCGTGCCGTAACTCTACACGCTTCTGGATTTTTCGATCGATTCAGAACGGTGGATAAGTCTTTTGCTTTCCTCCGTTCCAAAGTACGTTTTTCCCACAATTTCATCGCATACGCTGTCTTTCCTTGTTCCCTGCCGCCAATTATAAAAATCATTCTGCTTTTCCTCGCTTAAAAATTCAAAAACCGCAGGCACGTACCTGCCAGCCGCATCGCCGCCAGCACCAGCACCACATTCCGCTCGCAGCTCTGCAGAAAATGCCCTGCCAGATCGCCGTTGATGCCGCCAAATTCCCGCATGGAAAAACGATAATAACAAACGAAAGTCACAAGGGCTGTTAAGGCTGCCAGAGCGCCGCGCAGATGTCCCCAGTAAATCATCCAGCTGATCGCCAACACTGCTAAAACTGCCATACTCACGCGAACACCCTTTGTCTCGGCACTTCTGGAAAATTCAGCGGCAAGCCCGTCCTTTTTCGCCTTTGGAAATGCCACCACCGAATAGCCACTGCAGGCGCGTTCCAGCATAAGCGCCCCCGGCAGCAGCCACACATCTGCTCCCACAAGCTCAGAAACTGCCCCCGCATAGAGAAGCAGGTACAGCCCCAGACCGATGATCGCAAACGCCCCCGTATGGGGATCTTTTAAAATCGCCAGCTTTTTTTCCCGCTCGCCGTAGGAATGGCGCGCATCCGTCACATCGAGATACCCGTCCATATGGATTCCACCGGTAATCAATAGTGGAACTGCCGTCAACAGGCAGGTCTGGAACAGAACTCCAGCACCCAAAATTTCACAGAGCGCAAACGTGGCTATCTCTACCGCCCCGATCACCGCCCCGATCAGCGGAAAAAAACAAAGCGCATAGCGCATCCGCTCTTCCGTCCAGTCCATGCGCGGCATCGGAATGCGTGAATACATGGAAAATGCAATGACAAAACTTCCTATCAGATTCAATCTTCGATCCCCCTGACTCTATTCTGGCAACCATAACTTTAGCAGGCATTCCGCTCTGTTCCACTCACTGACTACCCTACATCTTTTGTCCTTTCACCGGCTGCAAAAACAGGTGTTGACACCGCAAGCGGAATTCCATACACCACTTCCGTCACCGAATCCGCCATCTGTCCCAGTTCCCGGTTGATCCGTCCCAGAAGCTCTATGTACCGCTCCGATTCCAGATCATACGTCACACCGTCCGAAAAGATCTCATTCGTTACAATGATAAGGTCATGGCACTGGTTTTGCAAGTGTTTTATTCCTTGCAGAATCCGCTCTTGCGCACCATTTTCCTGAGCATAAAATTCATTGAGGACAAGGTTGGACATACATTCAAGGAGAAGCACTGGTTTTTGTGCCACTCGGCAGGACTCCCAGCGCTTCAAACTATCGTTTTCCTGTTCAGCGTCCAAACCAGCCGAATTGGACTCTTCGAATCTCTCCTCTAATTCTACTGTTTCTAACCCCGTATACCGCTCAATCGTCTCAAACCCTTTTGCCGCGCGCATCCGCCGATGGCGCTCCACTCGTTTTCTGCCTTCATCATCCCAAATCCGCATCGTCGCCAGATACCAGAGTGTCCCGCCGGTCCTGTTCCGGCACTGCACGGCAGTCTGTTCGGCATATTCGGACTTACCGCTGCCACTGCCGCCTGTAACTATATATAACATCGTTCATTTATCCTCTTTTTCACCGAATTGCAGCAGTTTCCATGCTTTAAAAACATACGCAAAAAATGTTTTAATCCGTATATCTCATCACACCAGCGGCTTATATTCCTCTATTTCCATCTCCGCAAACGTATCCATATCCCGGTAAATGGACAGCGCCATATCCAGCAGTGGAAACAGCGCCAGCGCCCCTGTACCTTCTCCGAGTCGAAGTCCCGCCTGGATAGCCGGAGTTACTCCTATCAAATCAAGCAGCCAGATAGACGCCGGTTCCGCCGATACATGGGCTGCCAGCATATAGTCCGTCGCTGCCGGTGCAATTCTTCCGGCAGCTGCCGCCGCAGCTGCCGCGATAACCCCGTCAATCACAACCGGAACATGATAGATGGCACCGCCCAAAAAAGCACCTGCCATCGCCGCCAGATCGAATCCGCCTACCTTTTGCAATACCTCCATGCCATCCATGGGATCCGGGTGATGCAGTCCGATTCCACGCCGGATTACCTCCGTTTTCCGTTTCAATCCAGCCGAATCTAAACCCGCCCCAGCTCCAGTGACAAGTTCTGGATCCTTTTGCAGCAGAACCGATGCGACCGCACTGCTGGTCGTCGTATTGCCGATCCCCATTTCACCCACTGCAGACAAGCGGTACCCCTGCTCCTTCAGCACACGCACTGCATCGATTCCCGTCAAAATGGCTGTCAACACCTCCTGACGCGTCATCGCTGCTGCTTTTGTAAAATTGGAAGTTCCACGGCGGATTTTCCGTTCCGTTAGGGGATAAAGTTCTCCCCGATGTTCTACCTCACAGGCAATTCCCATATCGATCGGAAACACATCTGTCTCTGCCTTTACTGCCATCAGGCAGGAACAGCTCCTCCCGCGTGTCATATTCGAAACAACTGCCGCCGTAACCTCCTGCCCGGTCTGTGATACTCCTTCTTCGACTACCCCATTATCTGCGCAAAAAATTAAAAGCGCACGCTTGGAGAAGTCTGGCACTTCCTCCCCCTGCGCTGCCGCCGCCCGCACAATATCTTCCTCCAGGACTCCCAGACTGCCAAGCGGTTTTGCCACATGCTCCCAATGCTTTTCTGCCTGCTCCCGGATTGTCTTGTCCGCTGGTACAATCTGTTTCTTAAGCTGGTCAAACCGTATTTCCAGCTCTTTTTCCGAAAAATGCCGAAAATCTTCCAGAGATTCCAATGTCTTCATATTCTCCTGCTGCATCTATATGTTCCTCCCGTTTTCATTTCCGGCCTTTTCCATGGGTCCGTGAACGGGCGTACCCTTTCAGTCTATCGTTTACCGGTTCAAAATTCCGCCTATGATTGTACCATTGACCGGAACAATACGCAAATACAAATTTGTTCTCACACCGAAAGTACGAAAACAGTAACAAAACGACACCCCCATCCGGGCAGTGCCGTTTTTTTCAAACCCATCTTATAAAATTCTATTCCACATATCCATATAAAACATATAATCTTAGGAAGCGCAATCACTTGGTCCTCACGCAACCCCTTTCAACATCCACTCATACGCATCATATGCCGTCCGCAGGGAAATCTCGGCAGTCTCTAGTTCTGCTTTTTTCTGCAGATAGGACGCCTCGCCCTGTAAATACGTTGCTTTATTGATCGCACCGGACTGATACTTGATCTGGGTGGCGCTGTATGTTTTTTCGGCAGACTGGTAGGCTGCCTGCGCCGCGTCGCGTTCTAGGCTTAATGCCGCTATCTCAGCGTACTGCTCATCCGCTGAGGCGCTTGCAGCGCTCTCGGCTTCCTCGATCTGCTGGTGGCGCAGCTTGCGCGCCGCATCTCCGGTTGCGGAGGATCGTCTGGCTGATTTGACACTGGAACTTGCAACGACAGCTGCCGCACGGTCCGCATCCAGATTCATAGAAGCCAGTTCCGTTGCCGATACGGCTGGAATTTCCCCCAGCGTAATAGAAGTTCCGCTCTTTCCAAGTAAAATGGCAAGCTGGCGCAGCGCCTTATTTGCCTGATCGGTCGTGGATTGTAATGCTGTCTGGGCGCTTAGCAGGTTTTTCTGAGCCTGCAGCAGATCCGTCTCCGTGCAAAGCCCCGCTGCCAGTTCCCGCTCTTTGCGATCTGCCTGCGCCTGATAGTTCTCTGCCGTCTTGGCAGCCGCCTCCACCTCGTCCTGAAGCTGCCGGCAGGTGCCCCACTGGATCTGTGCGGTCTTTACGACCTGCCAGACCGTCCGGTTTCTGGACGCACGGCTTGACGCCGAATTTAAGGAAGTGAGCGACTTTTTATACTGCTTCGCTGCCATCGACAGCGTTTGTGCATTTCGCTCATAGGTGCCGATCAGTGCCTCATCTCCGCCCGCATCTTCGAGCTCATCTGCTTTATAGTTCATATCCCGGGCACCGGAAATCATCGCATCGTAGGCTTCCTGGTGGACGGCAAGGCTGTCCTGATAACTGTAATCGGCGCTGACAGCCGTTCCATTGCCGCGCCGCACCAGCGCCTCCAGTTCCCCGTACTCTATCACAGAATCCGCGAGCTGTTCCTCCGTATAGGAGCCGGACTGGCTGGCGATCGTGTTGTCTGCGCTGTTTTCGGTTATGGTGCCATCTTCCAGCGCCGGACCATCTGCCTCGCTGTCTGAATCACTTTCTGTGCCGGAAATCAAAGGCGTTTTCGCCGCCTGCGCCGGGCTCGATACAAGAATACAAGCCGCCAGGGCAATTCCGATCGAACGAGTCAATCTGCTTTTTCCGATTCGTTTCACATTATAACCGTCCAGATGCACATCCAAAGCACTTGCACCGCTTCGGTCTCTTTCTTGCCCCTTGCGCATCTTTTGCTCTGTCCCAGCTTCCGCGTTCATCCATTTTCCTTTCAGATTTCGCATCATCCGCCCACCCCTTTCTACTGCGTGGACGCCAGACCGCCCACCGCCCACTGGTAGGCGAGCTGCGCCTGGAGAAGCGACATCGCTGCCGTCTCTTTTGCCACGGATGCCGATTCATAGGAATAGGTTGCGCTCTGGTATGCGTTCTGGCTGATAAGTCCGGCTGCCAGCTTGCGGTCGTTGGTCTGTTTCGTCTTTTCTTCTAATTCAAGGCTGCGTTTTGCCTGTTCATACTGTGCCTCAGACATCTTCAGATTCTGATAAGCCGACTGGACATTCGACTTGACTGCCTCCTTCCCGCTGGTCAGAGTTGTCTGGTACTGCTCTTTAAGGGTGCTTGTCATCGCATTGTTGACCTGACGTACCAGAATCTTTAACTGATAATTATTTTCCTGTGCTTTCGCAATGTCCTCTTCGAGGTTGACCGATGCACTCATCTGTTCCTGCGGGTCCGGTAATGCACAGATTTCTACTGATGCGCCATATTTCCATCCAAGCATCTGGCACAGGGATTCCTTCGTCGATGCAATATTGCTCTCCGCCGTCGTGATGGACGCCTGCGCCTTTAAAAGAGTCTCCTTGGCATCCAGCACATCCGTCTGGGTCGCGCTTCCGGATGAAAGCTTTAAGTTTGCCGTCTCATAGTCTTTTTCTGCCTTGGACACCTGGTTCTGCACACTCTTTAAGTTTTCCTGGGCATTCCAGTACTGGATCATCAGGTTCTGCGCCTGCTGTACCAACGATTTCTCGGTCTGCGTATACCCCCACGCCTTAACATTCGCATCATCGACGTTATTATCGCCCTGCTCGCGCATCTGGGTCGCGGAAGCCTCGCTTCTCTGTGCTGCTGCCAGAGCGGAACCATAATTCGCATCATCTGAATCCGGGTACTCGATGCTGCTCTCGATCTCATCTGCCGCGTCATAATATTCCTGCGCGATCTCATTGCTGTCTTTGCCTTGATAATCCTTGTACTCGATCCGGTTCTTCTCCACTGTGCTGTTGTACTCATGGATTAGATCAGCAATCTCGTCAAATTCGAGCTTATCATCCTGCAGCGAAGCCCATTTTTCTGTAGAATATGCAAATTGCGGGCTGGCTGCCAATACCTGGACCGGCGCACCTGCCGCCAGAAAAAGCCCCAGTGAGCAGGCTGCTGCACCGGTCGCAATCCGATGCTTCAGACATATTTTTTTATTTCGATTCATGTATGTCACTCCATTCCGATATATCTGATTTTAACAATTATCCTATTCTGTTTCCAATTAATCTATGTCCGGTATCTCTTCCTTTGCTTTCCGGCTCAGCAGTGCGTAATATACTGGAACCATGAAGAGCGCGACAATCACACCTGCGGTCAGACCGCCGATATCTACGATCGCCAGGCCCTGTGTCGTGGAACCGCTGCTTCCGATTGCCAGTGCCATCGGGATCATCGCGAGGATGGTTGTCATACTTGTCATCAGAATCGGTCGGATACGGGTCGCACCTGCCTCGATGAGCGCTGTCCGCAGATCCATTGTGGAGCGATACTGGTTGACCGTATCCACGTAGAGAATACCGTTATTTACAACAGTTCCGACCAGAATCAGGAAGCCAAGCAGGGACGTCATACTGATGCTGACGCCGGTCAGCTTCAGTAATCCGAAGGAACCAACCAAACTGAACGGGATGGTCGTCATAACCATGATGGAAAACTTCACAGACTCAAACTGTGCCGCCATGACAACGAATACCAGGAAGACTGCAATCGCAATCGCGCGGTACAGGGAGCTGAACTCACTCTTCATCATACGGTCACGGCTGTTCTGCCCAATGCTGATTGTACCGCTTAAGTTCGGAGTAATTACCTCACTGTTGATTTGCTGCTGTACATTATCACCGGTGTAATCAGCAGAGATTGTGATCTCATATGCACTGTCGGTTCTGGAAATCGAAGCCGGACTGTCCTCAAATACGACATTTGCCACATCGGTCAGTGCCACCTTCTGTCCGTTTGTTCCCGTCAAAATAATATCTTTTATGTTATCAACTGTCTCGTACTCGCCCTCCGGATACTCAACCGTTACCGTAATGTCCTCGCCGTCAATTTTAAGTGTCGTCGCGTCGATACCGCTCAACATCTGGTTGATCGTCGTTCCGATACTGGAAGCCGTGAGTCCATACGCCTTTGCCATGACCGGATCAATCTTCAGGGTAACGATCGGTGCATTATTCTCAATACTGGAATGGATGTTGATGACATCCGTTCTTGCTGTCATTTCCTTGACAATCTTATCACTAACTTCTTTTAATTCATCATACTGCGTGCCGTGAAGAATCACTTCATAGCCGCGCTGTCTTCCCATGAAGCTCATGGAAGTCGATGCCGATACGTCGATCGTACAGTTTGCAATGTTATCCATCTCTTTCTGCCACTGATCGGCTACATCGTCTGTTTTCATGGTACGGTCATCTTTCAGATAGGCACTGATCTCGCCGCTGTCTCCGTCGTAACGCAGCATGTACGAATCAATCTGGTCGCTCGCGGAAACAATCGCCTCCGCTTCTGCCAGCGCCTCCTCGATCTTTTCCTGTTTCAGCCCCGGACGCGTCTCTATGCTGACACTGACTGTACCGGTATCATCCGATGTCATCAGCTCCGTCTGCATTCCGCTCGCCAGAATTACCGTCAGTACAAGTACCAGAACCGAAAATCCCATAACCATCGCCTTGTGGTTTAACAGACGGTCCATGATGCCGCGGTACCATTTCTGTAAACGTTCAATCGGACGTCCCATCAGGGCGCGCTTCGCCTCGCTCGGTTTATAGAACAGATAACACAGCGGAACCACCGTCATCGCAGACAGCAGGGACGCTGACATACAGAACACGATCGTAAATCCCAGCGGCTTGAACATCTGTCCGGTCATACCGTTTAAGAATGCCAGCGGCAGGAATACGACACAGGTCGTAATCGTCGAACCGATGATCGAGTTAATGACAATGCCGGTTCCGTGAAGCGCTGCTGAAAAATAGCCAAGCGCCCCCTTGTCTTCCTGCTCCGCCGTTGCACGGAAACAGCTCTCCAGTACAACGATCGAGTTATCGACCATCATGCCGACGCCGAGTACCAGCGCACTCATCGTGATAACGTTCAACGAAAATCCTGCCATCGTGATCGCAATCAAGGACATCAAAATCGAAGTCGGAATGGAACTTCCGACGATCAGAGACGCCTTATAATCGCCAAAGAACAGGAAAATGATAAACATGGAGATGATAACCGCCAGAACCATTGTCTCTGCTACGTCTTTTAAGGAATCAAGAATCGTGTCAGATGTATCATTTGCAACCGTGATCGTCAGATCCGAATCATCTGCCATCAATTCTTCAATTTTCTCTTTTACAGCCGAGGACACTTCCATATCTGTGCTGTCCTGCTGCTTCTGAATCGAAACGGAGATCGTCTCCTGACCGTTGTAACGGGAAATGCCGCCCCGGTCTTTCGTTGCCTCATACACATTTGCCACATCCGACAGAGAAATAATCTGTCCTGCCGGCGTCTTGATTGGAATATCCTGCAGCTCATTTACCTGTTCTGTTTTTAAGGAGGTAGTAACGGAAAGCTCCAGGTTTCCGGCATCTGCCTCACCCGACGGGGATGCCACGTTCGCATCGTTAATCGCACTCGCAACATCCTGCATGGTCAGATTGTACTGATCCATTTTTTCAGACTGTAATTCAATGCTGACGTACTTAGAAGAACCGCCTCGCGTCTCAATGTTTGCAATTGAAGAAATTCGCTCTAATTCAGGTACTATCTTCTGATCCACATAATCGTAAAGGTTTGTCTGCGTCTTATGTGCAATCGAAAGCATCATACTGTCTCCTTGATTGGAGTTCATCGACATAACGCTCGGTTCCACATCATCCGGCAGCTCCCGCTGGATATTGTCCAGTTTCTGCTTTAAGTTGTCATACGCCTCATCCATATCGGTGCCGTAATCGTACTGAAGCATGATCATCGAACGTCCATCGCTCGATTCGGAGGTAACCGTGTCCACACCTTCCAGCGTACCGATCGCATCCTCGATCGGTTCGGTTACCAGCTCGCTGATATCCTCCGGTCCTGCGCCTGAATAATTTGCCATGATAATCAGCATTGGCGTCTCCATATCCGGCATCTGCTCCAGCTTTGCCGAAAAGACCGATGAAATACCGAATACAACCAGACACAACAGAGCCATGACAGTAGTAACCGGATGTTTCAGGATATATTTCGTTACTCCCATGTCTTACATTCCTCCTGTCCTACTGTTTCTGTCCATTTTTTGCATCTTTCGGAGCACCTGCATCACCCGCAGGCTGATCGTTTCCGCCATCTGCCGAAGCGCCCGCTTTCTGTCCATTTTCAGACCCTGCCAGGGCATCAGCTTTCTGGTTTCCAGCTTCATCCGCTGCTGCCGCATCTGTTTCTTCACCCTTTAAGTTAACGGTTGAACCCTCATAAAGCTGGGAACTCCATGTACTAATGACGAGATCATCGGCCGTCAGCCCGGACTTGATTTCCGCCAGCTCCGTATTATAAAGCCCCACTTCGACTTCCACTTTATGTACCGTTCCATCCTGGTAAACATAGACATTTCCAACGCCGTTATCATAGTAGATTGCATCTACCGGCACGGTCATGACATTCTCTGCATGCTCAGAAGTTACTGTTACCTTGACATTACTTCCCGTTGAAAGGCTGTTCGCCTCCGGCAGCTCTGCCTTTATCTTAAACAGACCGTTGCTCTCGTCCGCCATGCTGCTGACATCGGTAATCACACCATCATAAGTCGTTCCATCTTTTACAATCGTCATCGCGTCGCCCTGATTTAAGTTGCTCATAACACGCTCGGATACGTAGAACGATACCCGTTTATCTCCCTCACCGGAGATAACGCAGAGCTGCGTCTGCTGGTTGACATGATCATATACATCAATATCCATCGTCTCAATCTTGCCGGAGATCGGTGCGGTCACGGAACTGTATTCCACCTGACGGTCGTAGTTTAATTTTGCCGATTCATAATTTAACTGTGCCGTCTTCGCCTGGTTCTGATACTGCTCCCATTCCTGATCAGAAATATCTCCTCCCTGATAAAGAAGCTGCATACGGCTTAAATTGCTCTGTGCCTCGGTCAGGTTAACAGAGGCGGAGTCCATCGCATTTTTCGCCGTCTCAACCTGTTCGGTATTGATCGTACAGAGAAGCTGACCCGCTGTCACCATATCACCGACGCTGACGTTGACACCCGTCACATCGCCGGATGCCTTCGCATAGACATAGACAACGTCCGATGCCTCGACAGTACCGGATGTGCTGGTTGTCCGCTCAATCGTTCCGCTCTTTGGATTCTCAGCCGCAACCGTCGCCACATTGTCCATCTGCGTGTCCTGCATACCGCCTGGACCGCCCGGACCGCCGCCGGAACCTCCTTTGCTGCCACCCTTGAAACGCATAAAAAGCGCCGCAAGTACGATCAGCACCACCACCGCAATGATGGCTGTTTTCTTTTTATTCTGCTTTACCGTTTCCATCAGAGAAGATAGTTTACTCATTTCGCATATTCCTTTCTGGTTTTTCCTAATTGTCCCTAGTATAACATCCCATTTTTAAACGAGTTTCAACTAAATATAAACTGAATGTAAACGAACCGTGAAAAAAATGTGTTGCACCGTTCACAATCAGTTTAAACTTATGTGGTATAATATGAGCACTTAGTGAGGTCTTTTCGAACTTAGTGCGAGTCATACCTAAGTCCTTAATGAAGCCGAGCCGAAGGTGAGAGCTGAATTTAGTACTTATGGTATACTATGAGTATTTATGATATTACATCTTTTTAATTGAATTATAGGGAGGATTTACGGATATGTTTCACATTCTCGTGGTAGAAGATGATGCGAAACTGCGTTCCCTGTTCTGCACGGTACTCACCAACAATGGTTATCTGGCGCTTCCGGCAGAAAGCGGCGAAAAAGCATTATCTCTTTTAGATTCTGAATATGTAGATCTCATTATTTCGGATATTATGATGTCCGGAATGGACGGATATGAACTGATTGATCACCTGCGGACGAGTGGATTTACGATGCCGATCCTGATTATCACCGCCAAAGAGCGCTTCGAAGACAAGCAGCGCGGCTTTCAGGCAGGCACGGATGACTACATGGTGAAGCCGATCGATGTCAATGAGATGGTTCTGCGGGTTGGCGCCCTGCTCAAACGCGCCAAGATCGCGACGGAGCATCGGATTGTCTGCCAAAATACGATTCTCGACTACGATGCACTGACGGTCACGGCCAACGGGCAGGAGACACTTCTGCCGCAGAAAGAATTTTACCTTCTATATAAATTACTTTCTTATCCAAATAAGATTTTCACGAGGCAGCAGCTCATGGACGAAATCTGGGGGCTTGACTCGACAACCGACGAACGGACGGTCGATGTGCATGTCAACCGGCTGCGCGAACGGTTTAAAAACTGCGATGATTTTATCATCATGACCGTGCGGGGTCTCGGCTATAAGGCGGTGAAAACAGAAGTATGATCAGCAAAAACTTTACCAAATATTTCCAGATTCCACTCTACTGGCTGACCCTCCTGGTCTTTTTCTTCCTGGTGTCCTCGTTGATGCCGATGCTGACCGGATATTTTGTCTCGCTGCTCACAAGCGGAACAGATAAACACGAAGTTTTTCGGATTTTCGGTCCGAATTTTCCGAGTCTGATGTCATTTTTGAGCAGCCTTGCATTCAGTATCGCGCTGTCGCTGTTCCTCTGGTCGAAAATTCTCTGCCCCATCGGTTCCATAAGCCTTGCCGCTAAGCAGGTAGCAGACGGAGACTTTTCTGTTCATGTGCCAGATTCGAAGTCTTTGCAGGCGATCTGTGAACTAACCTACAATTTTAACCGTATGGTGCAGGAGTTAAACAGCATCGAATCGCTGCGAAATGATTTTGTGACCACGGTTTCCCATGAGTTCAAGACACCGCTCGCCGCCATCGAGGGCTATGCGACATTGCTGCAGGATCCATCTCTCTCAGAGGCGGACCGGAATGAATACACGCGCATCATCATCGACAGCACGCGCCAGCTCACCACGATGACCGGCAACATTCTTCTGCTTTCCCGCCTGGAAAAGCAGGAGATCGTGACCGGCCGCACGACGTTCAGCCTCGACGAACAAATCCGGCAGGCGATTCTTCTGCTGGAACCGCTCTGGGAGAAAAAGCATCTGAATCTCGACATTGATTTGACGGCGTGCAAATTTTACGGCAACTGTGAGATGCTGCAGCAGGTCTGGATCAATCTCCTGCAAAATGCCATCAAATTCACCCCGGCTGGCGGTATGCTTTCTGCCAAACTCGTTATCACAGGAGATAAGGTGCGTGTCTCCATCCGCGATACCGGCGTCGGCATGGATGACGCCACGATGAAACGGATCTTTGAAAAATTTTACAGCAGGAACTCGGATCCCAATGAAAAGGGCAACGGGCTGGGACTTTCCATCACGAAACGGATCATCGACCTGATGCACGGTACCATCGAGGTATCCAGCCAGGTGGACGAGGGTAGCTGCTTTACAGTGATTCTGCCACTTGAAAAAGCATAGAATCTCATCGGCAAAACATATTGTACCCGACAATCATCAGAGAAATGGCGATGCTGACCCATAGAAAATTCTTTGGGAAAATGAGCACCAGGGTCATGCCAAATCCCATTGAAAAAAGGACTAAACCAAATAAACGCTTCATAGAATGATACCTCTCTGAAATGTCTGTTTTCAAAAGAAGTTAAATAGCAGGCGATCATTGCCAGAGACATCTGACATTCGATCGTGTGCTATGATCATTCTATGAAGCGTTTTGATTTTAATTTCTTTATTTCTTCTCTTCCATCTCGCCCGCCATTTTCTCAGCTGTCTGCATCGTCTCCGCATCGATCGGTCCGGTGCTTCCGCCGACAAATTTATTGACGAGATCCGGTGCCATGTCGAGAACCTTGGTCAATGCATCCTGATGCTTGATATTGACCACTTTCGTCATGCCATTCTGAATGACCAGCACCGCGCTCGGCGTCATCTTGGCGCTCATGCCGCCCGCATTCTTCTCTTTCGCCGACTGACCAAACGCGCCCGCCGCCATGCCGCAGGTTACATCCACGAGTGGAAGTATAATCGCATCGCCAACTGTCACCGGCTCTCCCACGACTGTCTTCGTCGTGACGAACTCATCCATACCCTGAAATAATGCACCGATTGTCGATGCAAACTGATTGTCTGCCATATTATCTTCCTCCTCGGTTTCTATATTTATAAACCTGTGTCCGTACATTCTTATCCATCCAGATCCGAAGCGCCATCAATGCCAGCACGCCAATCTGGACTCTGCCCCGGAACGAAAGCTCCCCGTCCAGCGCATTTGCATCCATGACCGGAGTCAAATCAATCTTCTTTCCGTAAACTGGATACAAAAAAGCCGCCACACTCAAAATTTGTCCCATCAAATAAGGATCCTCCACGCCAAACGTAACCTGCCCGGACAGCTTTCTGGGAAATATATGCCGCAGAACTCGCATGAGCTGGCGTTTGATCAGGCGAAATGACTTCTGATTTTCTTCATTTTCTATAAATGCAAGGACGGATTGGCGTTTGTGCTCCAGGTTGTTGATTCGGGTAAGCAGCTTTGAGAGGGATTGCCGCAGGGCGCTCCATTTTTGTTTGAACCAGCTAATGATTCTATGAAGGAACGATTCACGCTTTTCCTGGCTGGGATTTGATTTTAATTCATTCTTTGCCCGATGCGTTTTTCCTTCTGCCTCTGACACTCCCGCCTCCTTCACATCTGGAAATGCATCTGCATTCTTCACAGCTTGAGACATTTCCGCCTCCCTCTGCGCACTCCGTCTCTTCACCGCCTCCTCCAGCAGCCTGGCAGTTTCCTCCGCTTTCTCGATCGCGGCGTCTGTCTTCTCCGATGCTGCTTCCGCCCGCAAAATCAGTTCACCGGTGTCTAAATCATCATCCTCTGTTTTCTCCTGCGCATTTACAAATTCCAGCTCATCCGAATCCGCTGCCTGCGTGCCTTCCCGCACACTCCTAGATTCCGTATCTTTCTCTTCACTCTCACTCCCGAAAATCCGGAATCCAAACAACTTAACCGTATATCGAAGCCCATTTTCATAAGCAATCCGCAACGACACCGCATGAAGCAGCCAATGGATATGCAGATGCACACAAAAATCCTTGATACTGTGGTAGCTTCCGTTCCCCCGGTATCGAATCGGGACAAATAAAACCGCCATCAGGCACAGAAACAACAGTCCCAGAATGACAAGAAGCAGGATTCCGAGTATTTTCAAGATTATGAACAAAATATGCAGCAATCCATCCCCTCCCCCTTCTTATTCTTTCATTGACAAATTCATGTATCAGCTCCGTATCATATGATGTTGGGGTCAAAAGACATTTTCAGTCCAAAAAATCTTCATCAAAGGCTACAAAATACTTACCTCTTTTTCCTCAGCCTGTCTTCCTTCTCTCTCAGATACGTCTTCACATCAAATCCACCCGTCTCGCGGTACGTTTCATCCACAATCCGCCCCACCGTCTCCACGGCATCCTGGTAGCTCGCGCCGACCCCTACGATCAGCAGATCCGCCTGCTCCCGGTAATAATTCTGCCGGAGCACATAGGCAGGCTGGATATCAAGCAGGTTGTGTCCGCCTGAGGCAGGCGTGATCACGTGAACGCCCGGCTGTAGCTTTCCGAGGCGGAGTTTCTGTAGAATCGAAAAACGATGCTTTTTAGCAGTTTCTCCCAGATACAGATATTTATACCAAATCATCGTCCCCGCCTCCTAAAAAAGGAGAGCCTGATCCATGGCGCTCTAAAAACAGCACGTTTCCGGCTATTTCTCCCCGCCTGTCAGCTCTCCCTCCTTTACATGATCAATCTTTTTTATAATTCTTAATAATCGACCGTCTCAGCAGATCCAGCGCCTGAATCACCGTCTGCTCACGCACCTTCTCGCGGTTTCCGCGGAAATGGTATTCCTCTACTTTGACTTTATCCTTCATATAACATGCGATATAGACGAGTCCCACCGGTTTCTCCTCGGTTCCGCCGTCCGGTCCGGCGATGCCGGTCACAGCGATACAGGCATCCGCATCCGTCGTAAATACACCGCCTGCAGCCATCTCACGCGCCGTCTGTTCGCTGACCGCGCCGTATTTTTTCAGGGTCGCCTTACTGACGCCCAGGATCTTTTTCTTTGCCTTGTTGGAATACGTCACGTATCCCTCGTTAAAGACCTCTGAGGCCCCCGGCACGTTGACGATGCGTCCGGCGATCAGACCGCCTGTGCAGGACTCTGCGGTTGTCACAGTCAGGTCGTATTTCTTTAAGAGGCGAACAACGACATCCTCCAGATTCTCATGCTCATCCGTCGTGTAAACCGCATTACCGAACCGTTTCTTAATCTCTTTGATAACCGGTTTTAACAGCTGTTTTGCCGCGTCTTCGCTCTCGGCTCTCGCGGTCACGCGCAAATGTACTTCTTTCGTCTTTGCATAGGTCGCAATCGTCGGGTTCGTCTGCTGGTCGATGAGGTCGAGAAGCATCTCCTCCACCTTGCTCTCCCCGTATCCGCAGATTTTGAGCATCTGGGAATAGATCACACAGTCAGATCGTTTCTGAATATAAGCACAAACCTGATCTTCCACCATCGGATACAGTTCGTTCGGCGGTCCCGGAAGAAGAATCGCGGTCTTACCGTTTTTCTCCAGGGCAAGTCCTGGAGCTGTGCCGTTTGTGTTGGAAAATACCACCGCGCCCTCCGGCACCAGCGCCTGACGCCAGTTGCTATCCGGAATATCGGTGCGCTTGCGCTGCCGGTACCAGTCCTCCAGATGTGCCCGCACCTCCGGATCCTCGACTAACGGCATTCCCATCAGCTCCGCGCAGACATCCTTCGTGATATCATCCTCCGTCGGTCCCAGACCGCCGCCGATGATAACGAGATCGGCTCTTGAGAGCGCCGTCCGGAAGACTTCTGTCATGCGCTCCCGGTTGTCCCCTACCGTCGTCTGGTAATAGACGTTAAGCCCCAGCTTTGCACACGTTTCCGATAAATACTGCGCATTGGTATTGACGATATTGCCAAGCAGCAGCTCTGTTCCTACCGAGATCAGTTCGACTATCATATCAGATACTCCCTTCTGTCAGTATTTTATGATTCTTGTAAATATAATCAACAAGTGACACAATCGTCAGCAGCAGCGCGATCCAGACACAGATCGTCGTGACAAACGCAAGCGCCGGAATATCCAGAATCAATAACACCACCGATACCATCTGAAACGTCGTCTTAAATTTGCCCCAATAGCTGGCGGCGATGACAACTCCGTTGTCCGAGGCGATCAGACGGAATCCGCTGATGATAAACTCCCGGCTGATGATGACGATAACCATCCAGGCTGGAAGCGCGTTCAGCTCGATCAGACAGATGAGCGCCGAGCACACTAAGAGCTTGTCCGCGAGCGGATCCATAAATTTTCCAAAGTTCGTAACCAGATTGTACTTTCTGGCAATCTTTCCATCCAGAAGATCGGTCAGGCTGGCTATGATAAACAGTGCCAGTGCAATCATACGGAAGGTACGGTTTTCACCATTCTGCCAGAGAAGAAAAAACACAAAAAACGGAATCATGATGACGCGAAGCGTCGTAAGCTTATTCGGTAAATTCATCAGCCAACTCTCCTATCAAATCATATTCGAGTGCTCCCGTTACGCGGACACGGCAGAAATCGCCGGACATCAGCGGAACATCCGCATTGACAAAAATCAAACCATCTACGTTCGGCGCGTCCTTATAGGTACGTCCCACGAAAGCATTCTCGTCTGCCACTTTTCCCTCGATCATAACCTCAAGCACACGGTCTTTCATATTCTCGGCTTTCTCAAAGGCAATCTCCTGCTGCAGCTCCATGATCTCGTCGCGGCGGTCTTCCTTGACCTCCTGCGGTACCTGATCCGGATATCCGGCTGCCGGTGTGTCCTCTTCCGCAGAGTATGCAAACACGCCCAGGCGGTCAAATTCCATCTCATCGACGAACCGCATCAGTTCCTCATGATCCTCCTGTGTCTCACCCGGGAAACCGGAAATTAAGGTCGTGCGGAGTGCAATATCTGGGATCTCTTCCCGCAGATGCGCGATCCGCTCCCGAAGCTCCGCCTGATTCGTACGGCGTCCCATCCGCTTGAGAACGGCATCGCTCGCGTGCTGGATCGGAATATCCAGGTAATGACAGACTTTTTCCTCCGCCTTGATCGCCTGAATCAACTCCTCGGTGATCTCCTCCGGATAACAGTACTGGATACGGATCCATTCGATTCCATCGATCTGTGCCAGTTCATGTAAAAGTTTCGGCAGGGTCTTCTCTCCATACAAATCCACGCCGTAAAGCGTCGTCTCCTGTGCGACAAGAATCAGTTCCTTCACACCCTGATCCGCAAGCTCCTTTGCCTCTGCGAGAAGCTGCTCCATCGGCACACTGCGGTACGGTCCACGCAGGGACGGGATAATACAATAGGTACACCGTTTGTTACAGCCCTCGGAAATCTTTAAAAAAGCATAATGTCCGCCGGTCGTCACCAGACGTTTGCTCCGCATCTTCGTCTCCGGAAGTTCGGACAAATCGTGGAAATCAGATACCCGCTCGCCCTTCAGCGCCTCCGCCAGCACCTTGCTGACCTCATCATAGCTGGTCGTACCGAGAATACCGTCCACCTCCGGCACCTCCTGCAGGATCTCTTCCTTGTAACGCTGTGCCATACAGCCGCTGACTAAGAGCGCCTTGCAGGTTCCGCTCTTTTTGTACTCTGCCATCTCTAAGATGGTGTTGACACTCTCCTCCTTGGCATCGTTGATAAAGCAGCAGGTATTGACCAGAATGACATCTGCCTCCTGCTCGTCATCGGTAAACGTGTACCCGTCCTGGCTCAGCGAACCCAGCATACGCTCTGCATCAACCAGGTTTTTATCGCAGCCAAGGGATATACAAAGTAATTTCATTCAATTCTCTCCTAATACCATATTTAAAAAATTTCTGTAACCATAATCGATTTGAACCGTCACAAAAATTCTATATCGTAACTGTTCAGTATCTTCACAGTCACGCGCAAAAATCCATTAAAAATTGCCTACGGCAATGGGATTTTTTCCTGCTGGCCCATGTTTTCGTACGGTCAGCGCAGTAAATGCGCAGACCTACTGAACAGTTACTCTATATCTAAGAAAAGACCATCTCCATGTACATAATGAACACGGGACGGTCTTCTGTCGCCTTTTAGACCTCTTCCTCCGGGGAATCGTTCTCTGCTACAATTTTAACCTTAGAATGGTACAGCTCGTCGATCGCGATCGAAAGCGGTTTTCTTCCATTCTCAATGACCAGTGCCTCATCACCGGCGATCAGCTGTCTTGCACGCTTTGCAGTCGCAATTACGATGGAGTAACGGCTCTGAATCAGCGGTTCTTTCCCCGGCTCAGCCTCTTTGTTTACAACATTAATTAAGTCAAGATATGACGGACGCAGCATCATAATACATCTTTCTCCTTTCAGAATTGCTTCATCTCTTCTTTTATTTTTTCAATCAAAGTCTTGTGATTTTCTGTTCTGGCATGCATCGCCTGAATCAGTGCGTGCATTTCTTCTACACAGCGGTCTACCTCATCATTCACCAGAATGAAATCGTAGTCATCCATCTGCTTGGACTCCTCTGCTGCTCTCGAAAGCCGTGCGGCAATCTTCTCCGGTGTCTCGGTTCCACGACCTGCCAGCCGGTTTCTAAGCTCCCCGGCACTCGGCGGCGTGACAAAAATGAGAACTGCCTCCGGGAATTTCTTCTTGATTTTCAGGGCACCCTGAATCTCAATCTCCAAAAGAACATCCTTGCCCGCTTTCAGGTTGGAAAACACATACTCCTTCGGTGTGCCGTAATAGTTTCCGACATACTGGGCGTATTCGACCAGCTCATCGTGTTCGATCATCTGTTCGAACTCTTCCCGGGTCTTAAAGAAATACTCTCTTCCATCAACCTCGCCCTCGCGCGGTGCGCGGGTGGTCGCGGAGATGGAAAGGGCATAATTGTCATACCGCTCCAGCAATGCACGCATCAATGTTCCCTTGCCTGCCCCTGAAAATCCGGATATAACTGCCAGTACTCCCTGATTATCCATATATTTCGCCTGCTTTCTAAATTCTATCTATTATTACAATATTTCATATTCTCCGTATTTTCACCGCCAACGGCAGCTTTCCGTGAATACCTCTTCCAGCATGATCGGCTATTCAATATTCTGAATCTGCTCTCTGACTTTCTCGATCTCTGTCTTGAGTGCAATCGCACAATCGGAAACCTCCAGATCGTTTGCCTTGGAAAGAATCGTATTCGCCTCGCGGTTCATCTCCTGTGCAATGAAATCCAGCTTACGTCCGACGCTTCCGCCCGCCGTCAGCTCCTTGCGGGTCGCCTCAATGTGGCTTCTCAGGCGGACCGTCTCCTCATCGGTGCAGATCTTATCTGCAAAAATCACAACCTCTGCCGCAATCCGGCCTTCATCGACGCTGCTTCCTTCCAGAAGCTCTTTCACCTTATCTTCCAGTTTCGCCCGGTATTCTTCCACGATCTTCGGGGAACGTTCTTCAATCTGATCGACCAGCGTTACCATATAGTCCAGCTTGCCAAGCAGATCCTGCTTCAGATTCTCACCCTCGCGTGTGCGTGTCTCGACAAATTTCTCTGCCGCCTCGCCGATCGCCTTTTCGAGAATCTGCCACATATGCTCCTCGTCCTCCGGCACCTGTTCCATCGTAAAGACCTCCGGACACCGTGCAAGACGCATCACCGTCGCGTCATTCGGAATCCCAAGCTCGTCCGCCATCTGACGGAAATAATCCATATACTCGCCGGCCAGGGAACGATTGTACTTTAAGGACATCTTCTCATCCGTATAATCTTCATAGGAAATAAAGACATCTACCTTTCCCCGCTGAATGTATTTCTTGAGCTGCGCGCGAATCGCCGCCTCAAAGTAATTAAATTTCTTCGGCATCTTAATGCTGAGATCCAAGTAACGGTGGTTTACCGCCTTCATCTCCACAGAAATCTTATATTCATCCGTTGCCATCTCGCATCGGCCAAATCCAGTCATACTTTTAAGCATAGTGACGCCTCTCTCTTTCATCCATAGATAATGGTATTATAATGCAAATCGCCGCAAGCGTCAACCGAATTTAAAAGTGATTGTTTTTCGTGTCTTCTTTCATTATAATAGTAGATACTACACAAATAAAGGAGCACCAAAACCATGGCATTTGACGGAATTGTAATCGCAAACCTGGTTAAGGAGTTTAGTGACGCGCTTACCGGCGGCAAGATCGCAAAGATCACGCAGACCGAGCGCGATGAACTTCTTTTTACCATAAAGAACTTCCGGGAGACGAAACGACTTCTTCTCTCGGTCAACGCAAGTCTCCCGCTGGCATATCTGACGGATACCAACAAGCAGGGACCGATGACTGCCCCGAATTTCTGCATGCTGCTTCGCAAGCACATCGGAAGCGGACGCATCGTGTCCATCAGCCAGCCGGGTCTGGAACGCTGTATTCATTTTGAGATCGAACATCTGGACGAGATGGGTGACCTCTGCCGCAAGCTGCTTATCGTCGAACTGATGGGAAAATACAGCAATATCATTTTCTGCAGCCCTGACGGCACGATCCTCGACAGTATCAAACATATCTCCGTGCAGGTCAGCTCCGTGCGCGAGGTTCTGCCGGGACGGCAATATTTCCTCCCGCAGACGGTCGCGAAGCAGGATCCGCTGACTGCATCTGCCGATGATTTCGCCTCCATTCTGGCACAGTCACCGGCACCGGCAGGAAAAGCCATTTACACGAATTTCACCGGTATCAGCCCGGTCATGGCAGAAGAATTCTGCTATGAGGCATCGATCGATGCCGACCGCCCCGCATCGGAACTGAATGAGCTGGAGCGCACGCACCTCGGGCACACGCTGGAACTGGCAATGGAATCCATCAAAAATGGACAGTTCTCGCCCTGCATCGTATACCGTGAAGATGAGCCAATGGAATTTGCCGCTCTCCCATTGGCCTCGTTCCCGCCGGAATATCAGGTCGAACACTTTGATTCGATCAGTAAAGTGCTGGAGACCTACTATGCGTCCAAGAACGTCATCACACGAATCCGCCAGAAATCCTCGGATCTGCGCCGGATCGTCCAGACTGCCCTGGAGCGCAATTATAAAAAATACGATTTGCAGCAGAAACAGTTAAAGGACACCGAAAAACGGGATAAATACAAGCTCTACGGCGAGCTGTTAAACACCTACGGTTATGAGCTGACCGGCGGCGAAAAAGAACTTGTCTGCACGAACTACTACACAGGAAAAGAGGTCAAGATCCCGCTTGACCCGCAGCTGACCGCCCGCGAAAATTCGCAGAAGTATTTTGACAAATATGGAAAACTCAAACGTACTTTCGAGGCTCAGAGCCAGCTCATTGAGGAGACGAAGCAGGAGATCGAGCACCTCGAATCCATCAGTACCTCCCTCGATATTGCCTTAAAGGAGGAAGATCTGACCCAGATCAAGCAGGAGCTGACGGAATATGGCTTCATCAAAAAGCACGGTCCGGCTGGAAAGAAAGTGAAAATCACAAGCCGCCCATTCCACTACCTTTCCTCCGACGGATTCCATATCTACGTCGGCAAAAACAACTACCAGAATGAGGAGCTGACCTTCAAGATCGCGACTGGAAATGACTGGTGGTTCCACGCAAAAGGAATCCCGGGTTCCCATGTCATTGTGAAATCCGAAGGAAAAGAGCTTCCGGACCGCACCTTCGAGGAAGCTGCCGGGCTGGCTGCCTACTATTCCAAGGGACGGGAAAATGAAAAAGTTGAGATCGATTATGTACAGAAAAAGCAGGTCAAAAAAGTAGCGGGCGCTGCTCCGGGATTTGTGATTTATCATACGAATTATTCGATGATGGCGACGCCGTCGAATCAGCTGGAAGAACTGCCATCATAATGCCGCCTGAAAAAAGACAATGTCTATATTTCTGCAATTCACAATGAGTCCAGTAAAAAACGCCACAGGCACACAACCCATGGCGTTTTTTTACTGGACTCAAATGAACTTAGCGAATCTCGCTCTTACCACCCATATACGGACGCAGAACCTCCGGAATGCGGACAGAACCGTCTGCCTGCAGGTTGTTCTCTAAGAATGCGATCAGCATACGCGGCGGAGCTACTACAGTGTTGTTCAAGGTGTGTGCAAAGTATTTGCCGTCTTTGCCGTTGACACGGATCTTCAGACGTCTTGCCTGTGCATCACCTAAGTTGGAGCAGCTTCCAACCTCGAAATATTTCTTCTGACGCGGGGACCATGCCTCTACATCAACGGATTTTACTTTCAGATCAGCCAGGTCTCCGGAGCAGCACTCCAGAGTACGAACCGGAATATCCATGGAACGGAACAGGTCCACGGTGTTCTTCCACAGTTTGTCATACCACATCTTGCTGTCTTCCGGTTTGCAGACTACGATCATTTCCTGTTTCTCAAACTGGTGGATGCGGTATACGCCTCTCTCCTCGATGCCGTGAGCGCCCTTCTCTTTACGGAAACACGGAGAATAGCTGGTCAGTGTTTTCGGAAGCTCTTCCTCCGGAACTACGGTATCAATGAATTTACCGATCATAGAGTGCTCGCTGGTACCGATCAGGTAAAGATCCTCGCCCTCGATCTTGTACATCATCGCATCCATCTCATCGAAACTCATAACGCCGGTTACAACATTGCTGCGGATCATGAACGGCGGGATACAGTAGGTAAATCCACGGTCAATCATGAAATCTCTTGCATATGCGATAACAGCAGAATGAAGTCTTGCGATATCGCCCATCAGGTAATAGAAACCATTTCCAGCTACCTTTCTGGCACTGTCCAGATCGATGCCGTTGAATTTCTCCATAATCTCGGTGTGGTACGGGATCTCGAAATCCGGTACAACCGGCTCGCCGAAGCGCTCGATCTCTACGTTCTCGCTGTCGTCTTTACCGATCGGAACACTCGGATCAATGATGTTCGGGATGGTCATCATAATCTTTAAGATGCGCTCGCCAAGATCCTTCTCCTGCTCTTCCAGCTCAGACAGGCGGGCAGACTGCTCTGCTACCTGTTTCTTCAGCTCTTCTGCTTCCTCTTTCTTTCCCTGACCCATCAGAGCGCCGATCTGTTTTGCAATCTTGTTCTTGTTCGCACGCAGATCGTCTGCTTCCTTCTTCGCTGCACGGTTCTTGGCATCCAGCTCAATTACCTCATCTACCAGCGGAATTTTCTTGTCCTGGAACTTATTTTTAATATTCTGCTTTACAATGTCAGGATTTTCTCTGACGAATTTAAGATCTAACATATCTTCCTCCTACTGTTATGCAATTAACTGCACGAAAACTAGTTATAATTATACTACAACTTTGTACGAATGAAAAGCCCTGTTTCAAGAGTTCCTCTGTTCGTTACTGTTCACGCATACGTGAACAGTAACGGAATTTGCCGTGGCTTCGCATTTAAATACGGCAAATTCCTGCTGCCACCACGTTTTCTTACGGCACTTTCGGTTCCAAAAGTGCCTACCCGTGAACTGTAACCTCTGTTCTTCTTGATACAAAACAGGATAGACTGCCCCATTATATTTAACTCAATTTCGTCAAATAGGACAGACACTCCTCCAGGCACAGTCCGTCCTGCTCCGGGGCACCAAGTTCTTCTGTCTTTTCCACACATTTTTTTGTAAAAGCTGCCGCCCGTCTGACGGCTTCCTCCATCGGCACACCTCGCACCATGCTGGCACCGATGACTGCTGCAAAGACATCCCCGGTTCCGTGGTAATTGCCCGCCACAAATTTAGTTGCATGAAAGACCGGCTCCTTGCCGCGCTCATGGATCACGTTGAGGATCTGTTTGCCCTTGACCACGCCTGTCAAAATGACTGACCGCGCGCCCAAAAGGTGAAGCTTCCAGGTCAGATCTGAGAGCTTGCGCTTACTCCATCCATTTTCCTGATACAGCGTGTCCGTCAGGGCACAGGCTTCCGTCAGATTTGGCGTGACAACGTCCGCATACTGCATCAGCTCCCGCATCGCCTCGATCAGATCCTCGTCACAGACGCTGTAGAGATGTCCGTGGTCTCCCATCGTCGGATCTACCAAAACCTGCGTATTTTCCCGTTTGAAATCCCGGATAAAATCTGCCACGATCGACGCCTGTCTGGCAGAACCTAAGAATCCAGTCATGATTCCGTCCATCTCAAATCCCATCTTCCGCCACGGCTCCAGGTATGCCTCCATCCGATCGGTATAATCATCCATATAGCATTCCGGATATCCCGCGTGATTGGACAGCACCGCCGTCACCACCGGACAGCACTGTACCTTGAGGGCGCTGATAACCGGCATCGCCGCCGTCAGCGAACAGCGCCCGTAGCCTGACAGGTCATTTAAAACCGCTATTTTCTTCTGAATTCCTTCCATGTATAATTTTTCCTCATTTTCTTAATTTTAAGATACCAGGGTCAAAAGGTCAGAAGTTCGACGCAAGCTTGCCTGCAGGAGAATTTTTGACCTTGGGACCCGCCAAAAACATGAGTAAGTAGCCATTTTTCCAAGAAAAATGAGCGAATTACGAATGTTTTTGAAGATTGCGGGAGCATATAGTGCGGAGCAATCTGGTATCAGAGGGGTCAAAACGTCTTTTGACCCCAACATCAATTTTAAGCAACCTTATAATCTAACATATTCTCGCAGCAGATACGACTGCCTGCGGCATGATTCTGGTTCCTACAAGCGTGTATCTATGCATTTGTGTTTTATAAGCCGCACACTCCAATGACGCAACAAGGAGACTGCGCCCGGACAGATGTTTTTCCCATTCTGCCCAACCACAGTCTCCTGTATGTATTTCATTTTAATTCTTCTCGACTGAGATAAATTGCCTTATGCTCTCGCTTCTACAGACAATGCATCCAGAAAACCTGCCTTGCGGAGTGCCGGACGAACTGCCATATATATAACAACAGACGCAATCGTAGATGTCACCGCATTGATCGAAGTCGCTGCGATATTCCATGCAAGTGTGAGCTCTGCCGCCGGTTTACCAATGATCCAGAGTTTATAATAATATCCGATCAGCGGATCTGCAATGACGTTGAATAAAAGACCTGCCACCGCTGCTGCAATCGTAAAACCAAGGATGTGGTTCTTATCGGTGCTCCGGTCAATCTTGCCCAGACGATGTGCTACGAATCCGGCGATCAGTCCGATGCAGAGTTTGCAGATAAATGTCTTCGGTGCATATACAATATAAACCGGATCGAGAAGGTCACCTATCGTCATGCCGATAGCACCTCCCAAACCGCCGTAAAAGCCGCCGACTAAGAGTGCCCCGATGACACAGACTGCATTTCCCAGATGAATGGAAGTTGCATCGCCGCCCGGAAGTGTGATCTTCACCTGTCCGTATGTAAATACGACATAGGAGAGAGCTGCCAGCAGACCGACCATCGCGATCTTGTAAGCCTGATTTGATTTGTTTGCCATGATGTTTCATCCTCCCTTGTTATTGGACTCATCATAGCACAATCTTGTCCCCTGAAAAACATACAGTTTTTATCATTTTAAGCAGGTCAGTTATAACTTGCCACTTTTTTATCCGGATTAATCATGTGCCTCCACGCACAAAAGGACGCCTCTCTCCAGCTCCAGAATGCCCTCTTCCCGTTTGAGTTCATTGCTGATGCAGAGACTCGTCCCCAGCCCGATCGTCCGCCGCTGGAGCGGGTATTTAAATCCCCGCAGCGTCAGCCCCTCGACAGTCTCGGTCATCGGCAGGAACGAAATGTATTTTCCATACACCTCTTCCCGGTGAAATACCTTATGCCCGCCCAGAAGATACAGGCGGTTGCGGGCATCATAAATATTCACTTCCATTCCCTGGCAGAAAAACTGATACATCAGCTGGATATTGCCGATGGCGTGATCCATACGGCCGCCCAGCGCCCCCAGGATATCAACTGCCTCACAGCCCTGGCGCGCCGCCGTCAAAAGCGCCAGCTCCGTATCCGTCTCATCCTTCTCCGGTTTATGGATCTCAAATTCGATGTCCGGCTGGTTCTGATATTCTTCCAGAACCTTTTTGTCCACCGTATCCAGATCGCCGACCACCGCATTTGGAGAAATATGCAGCGGGCGCAGAACCTCCAGCCCCGCATCTGCCGCAATTACATAGTCATACGAGCGCTGTGAGAGAAAATCTTTCGCAAACGCAATATCAATCGTTCCGCCTGTCACAATCAAACAACGCTTCATCTTCATCATCCCTGTTCAAATTCCTGAAAAATATTTAAAAATGTTTTTACATTCCCAGCCGGGTTTCCCTTAAATACGGCGCTTCCCGCCACGATCACATCGGCTCCTGCCTCTAATACCGTCCGCACATTGTCCGGCGTGATTCCGCCGTCCACCTCAATGCGGGTGGAAAGTCCCCTCTCGCTGCACATTGCGCGCAGCTTCTTGATTTTTTCTACCGTATATGGAATAAATTTCTGACCGCCAAATCCCGGGTTGACCGTCATCAGAAGAACCATGTCCACCTCCGGCAAAATAACATCCAGTGTCTCGACCGGGGTCGCCGGATTTAACGCTACACCTGTTTGCAGCCCTGCCTCACGGATCTGCGCGATCGTGCGGTCCAGATGAAGACAGGCTTCCTGATGCACACAGATCAGATCCGCCCCCGCTTTTTTGATATCCTCTACGTAACGTCCCGGTTCTTCCACCATCATGTGTACGTCAAACACACGATCCGTCACCGGGCGCAGGCTCTTAATTACCGGCATTCCAAAGGAGATACTCGGCACAAACGCGCCATCCATCACATCCAGATGGATGTACTGTGCGCCTGCCTTGTCCACCTCAGCGACCTGCTCTCCCAGCTTCGTAAAATCTGCCCCCAGAATCGAAGGTGATAATATAATCATGGTTCTTTCCTCCCATTTTTTGTATAATATCCTCAACGGCTGCTTCTGCCGTATTTCTTTTTCTCTTTTAATTCCTGATACATCAAACGGTAATTGTCATACCGGCTCTGCCCGATCTTATGCTCCTGCACCGCCGTCTTGACGCCGCATTCGCGCTCGCCAATGTGGACACAGCCTAAGAAACGGCATTCATCCTCATATGCCTCAAATTCCGGGAAAAAGTCCTTGAGCGCCTCCGGCTCCAGATCCTCGATATAGAGAGAACTGAATCCCGGCGTATCCATCATATAGGTGCTCTCTTCCACGAAAAACAGTTCTGAATGGCGCGTCGTATGTTTGCCCCGGCGGATCTTCTCACTGATACCGCCCGTCTCCATCTGTGCCTCCGGCTGGATAAAGTTCGTGATCGACGATTTTCCGACACCCGAAGGTCCTGCTAAGACCGTTGTTTTCCCAATGATCAACCGATGAAACTCCTCCAGCCCTGATTTTTCGTAGGTGCTGATAAAATGCACCGGATAGCCCGCCGGTTCATAGATCGCACGCAGCTTCTCCTGCTCGGCTGCATCGACCAGATCGATCTTGTTGAAACAGATGCTGACCGGAACTTCCTGCCGTTCCATCATGACGAGGAAGCGGTCGAGAAGGTTTAAATTTGGCATCGGATCGGTGATGGCAAAAACCACCACCGCCTGATCAACATTTGAAACCGCCGGGCGGATCAGACGGTTTTTACGAGGAAGGATCTCATCGAGATTGCCTGTCGCCTTCTCCTCATCGAGAACACTGATCTCCACGTCATCGCCTACCAGCGGCTTGATGCCGCGATTTCGGAAAATTCCCTTTGCACGGCATTCATATACCTTTCCAATACCGTCGTGTACATAATAGAAACCGCCGATCCCTTTAATTATCTTTCCCTGCATACCTGTACCTTACAACTACCTCTTATTAATTATCTGAAACTTCCACAAATTCAAGCTGATACGTTTTTAGAACCCGATCGTTCGTCAGATCGAGGATCTGCAGCTCGCCTGTCTGCACACCGTCCGCTCCCTCGATATTATAATGAATCGGAAGCGTGATATCGCCGCCGATCTCCCTCGGTTCCATGACCGTCTTAGTCACAGTATTGCCGGCAATCGTCTGCTTCATCACAATACTGACGCGGATATGCGTATCTCCGGAACTTGGTCCAAACAGTTCACTCATCTGGAATTCATCGTTGATCGCCGCCACATAGCGGGTCCCTTTTCCCAGACTGACTGTATAGCCAATGGCACTTCCCTCCGGTGTATCTGTTTTCTCCAGGACATCCTGACTGATGATCTTGCCCTTTGCCACTTCCGAACTCTTCGCTTCCTTGCGCTCGCCAAGCTCTAATCCGACCGCTTCCAGAACAACTTTTGCATTTTCCTCTGAAAGCCCTGTAATCCTCGGCATCGGTACCGTCGGTACGTTCGGACCTGTGCTGACATACAGCGTCACCGTGCCGCCCGGATCCACGCTGGACGGACTGTATCGGATCACTATACCGGAGGCAACCGTATCGCTGCTCTCTTTCTGCACTACTACGGTCAGTTTATTTTCTTCTGCCAGAAGCGTCTCCGCATCCTCGCCGGACATCTCTTCCAGTCCAAGTTTCGTCAAATCTATTGCCTCATTGCCTTCTCCGATCGTGACGATAACTTCCGTCTGTTTCGAGACAACCGTGCCGCTGGCAATACTCTGACCGATGACCTTCCCTTTTTCAGAGGTTTCCGACTTTGCATATTCATAACGGATTTTCAACGACTGCTTTTCCAATGCTGTCTTCGCCTCATCCTCCGTCATGCCGTCCAGTGGCGGAACCCTGCACTCCGTTGATTCCAGACTCTCGCTCTCAGACGCCTCCGAAGAAGCTTCAACGGTCGTCTTCGGATGCTTCTGACTACCAGATCCCAGATTAAAGATGCCTGTCAACTTCGCAGCAATGACAATCACAACCACCACAATCAATACGGCTGCACCGATTCCAATCATCGTAAGCAGGCGCTCCATCTGCGGATTGACATCCTCGCTGTCTTCTTCTATACGGCGTCCCTTCCGTCTACGGTCTGGGCGCCTTGAGGTTTCTTCCTCATAGACATCCGTCTCTTCTTCCTGCCAACCTTCTATCTCTTTCTCCGGCGGTTCCGGCTCTTTCCAGACTACCTCACCACGTTCATTTTCTGTCGGAACCGGTCCGGTCTTTTCGCTCACTGCCGGATGTTCCATCGTTTGTTCCAGATTTCGATTTCTCTGTGCCTCCATCTGGCGGTTCAGTTCCTCTGCCCCGCGCACGACTGTCGGGGAATTTTCATCAAATTCCGGTTCTTTTTTCAGAAAATCATCGTTTGGATCCACCAGCGCATGGCGCAGATCCGCGATCAGCTCATACGCATTCTGGTAACGGCGTTCCGGCTTTTTCTGGGTACATTTTAAAATAATGCGGTCCAGGCTTGCCGACACCTCCGGGTTGATGCGGCTCGGCGGCTGCACCGGTTCTTCCAGATGTGCCAGTGCCACTGAAACCGGGGTATCCCCGTCAAACGGAAGTTTTCCTGTTAGCATCTCATACATCGTGATTCCCAGTGAATACAGATCGCTTCGTCCGTCGCTATAATTTCCTTTTGCCTGCTCCGGCGAGATATAATGCACGGAACCGACCGCATTGACCCCGGTCGTCTGGGACGATACAGCTCTGGCGATACCGAAATCCGCCACCTTCACCTTGCCGTCACGCGAGATAATCATATTCTGCGGTTTGATGTCCCGGTGCACAATATGCTGGTCATGTGCCGCTGCCAGCCCCTGCGCTACCTGGATGGCAATTCCAATCGTTTCTTTAACGCCCAGATGACCTTTCTTGAGAATGTAGCTTTTCAGCGTGATTCCCTCGATGAGTTCCATGACGATATAATGAAGACTGCCCTCATCCACAACGTCATAAACACTCACAATATTGGGATGGGAAAGCCCTGCCGCCGCCTGCGCCTCCATCTTGAATTTGCTGACGAAATTCGCATCCTGGCTGTACTCATCCTTTAAAACCTTGATCGCCACCAGACGGTTCAGAGTGTGGCATTTTGCCTGATACACCTCTGACATGCCGCCCGTACCAATCAGTGAGAGGATCTCATAGCGATCCTGCAGATAAGTTCCCGGTTTCAGCATCATGATTCTCTCACCTCCTTGATCTGCGGGTCAATCAATATGACCGCGATATTATCTTTCCCGCCGTTCTGGTTTGCGAGCGCCGTGAGCGCCCTTGCCTTGGTGTCCAGGGTTCCCGGCAGAAGCACCATCCGGTAAATTGCTGAATTATCCACCATATTGGTTAACCCGTCCGAACACAGCAGTATGTAATCGCCCGGGTTCAGTGAAACCTCAAAGAAATCCGGCTCCACATGCCCACCGATCCCGACTGCGCGGGTAATGATATTTTTCTTCGTCTCATATTCCCGGCTGCCGCGGCTCATCTGTCCCAGCGAGACCATCGCCTCCACGTAGGAATGATCCCGGGTAATCTGATGAATGCCGGAGCGCTCAATCCGGTAGAGACGGCTGTCCCCCACGTTTGCCACGTAGAGTGTATTTCCCTGAATTGAAGCCGCTACCAGCGTTGTTCCCATGCCGGCAAGCTCCTCGCGCTCACAGGAAAGGGTATAAAGTTCCTGATTGACTGCCTCGATCCCCTTTCGAAGCGCCGCGACCGGCTCATTCTCACCACTCTCTTTGATATATTCCGGCATATGCTCGATCAGATAGCGCGAAGCAAAATCTCCCGCCTGATGACCGCCCATTCCGTCCGCCACGACAAACAGGTTGGAAAGTTCTCCCACCGGCTCCGTGCTGGCAAACTGAGCATCCTGATTGACCTTACGCGTTTTTCCGATATCCGTCAGTGCGTATGCTTTCATTTGACTGCCGCACCTTCTTTCTCCTGCTCTTTATCCATATAGCTCTTCCGGAGCTGTCCGCAGGCACCGTCTATGTCGCGCCCCATCTCGCGCCGGATTGTCACATTGATTCCCTTAGATTCCAGACATCCCTTAAATGCTTCGATCGCTTTTCGTCCCGACTGTACATAAGAGCGCTCCTTGATCGGATTGACCGGAATCAGATTCACATGCCCGTGCTGATCCTGAATCAGCGCCGCCAGCTCGCGCGCCTCGTCCAGATTGTCGTTGACTCCCTGCACCAGGCTGTACTCAAACGTCATGCGGCGTCCCGTTTTTTCAAAATAGTAATGACAGGCCGCCAATACATCCTTTAACGCATATGTACGCGCGATCGGCATCAGGCTCTTCCGCACCTCGTCATTCGGCGCATGCAGAGAAAGTGCCAGCGTGATGGTCAGTCCCTGATCTGCCAGCTCCCGGATCTTCGGAACCAGCCCACAGGTGGAAACCGTCACATTTCGCTGACTGATATGCAGTCCGCCTTCCTCCGTCAAAAGATGGATAAAGCGGATCAGGTTATCGTAATTGTCCAGCGGTTCACCCGATCCCATCACAACCACGTTGGAAACGCGTTCGCCTGTATCGCGCTGAATCTGATAAATCTGGTCCAGCATCTCCGACGGGCGCAGGTTCCGTTCCAGGCCGTCCAGGGTCGAAGCACAGAAACGGCAGCCCATCCGACACCCCACCTGCGAGGAAATACAAACGGAATTTCCATGCTTATAACGCATCAGGACACTCTCGATGACATTGCCGTCCGCGAGGCGGAACAGGTACTTGCGGGTTCCATCGATCTGCGAAATCTGCACCCGTACCTTTTCCAGCGATACATACTCGCACGCGTCCTGCAGCTTCTGCCGGAGTACCTTGGAAAGGTTTGTCATATCGTCAAAGGAAGATGCCAGTTTTTCATGCATCCACTGATAGATCTGGGCGGTCCGGAATGGTTTTTCGCCCAGACTCACCAAAAAGGCACGCAGTTCCTCCTGCGTCATTGATTTTATATCCTGCTTTTCCATATCGGACTGCCTCCCTCTCTCCTATATGCACTCTCGGAGTCTTTCCTGTATTCATACACTGTTCCGTCCAGTTATCCTTTTCTTTTCATCACAGAGATGAAAAATCCATCACACGGATGAACGCCCGGATAGAGCTGGATGTATCCCTCTTTCAGGCTGTCTTCCTGAAAATCAATCCCCAGACGACCACTGATATCAACCGGCTCAAATGGATATTCGTTTAAAAACCATGCCCGGTTTTCATCATTTTCCAGACGGTTGACCGTGCAGGTGCTGTAAACCAGCACTCCACCCGGCTTCACGTACTGCCAGACCACCGACAGCATCTGCCGCTGCAATGCAGCCAAGTCCCGGATTCCGTCCATTGAAGCGTTGTATTTGATATCCGGCTTACGTCCGATAATGCCAAGTCCCGAACACGGCAGATCGGCAATGACCACATCCGCTTTCTGCTCCATCGAAGCATCGAACTCACATGCATCCCAAGCGCAGGCAGAGACGTTTGTACAGCCGCTGCGGGCAATATTCTCCTCGATCAGAGATACCTTGTAATCACTCACATCCCGGATCTCAACCTGTCCGGTTCCGTGCAGCAGATCCGCCGCATGAAGTCCTTTTCCACCCGGCGCTCCACAGACATCGAGTACAAAATCACCCTCTTTGATGCCCGCCGCATCTCCAGCCAGCGATGAGCTCAGATCCTGAATCCGGATTAGCCCTTCGCGGAACGCATCCAGACTCTCTGGATAGTCCACGCCCGTCAGACGGTAAACGCCGCTTCCCGCCGCTGTCTCCTCCGCCGTCACACCCTGGGCGGACAGAGAGGCAAGAATCTCTTCTTTCCCTGCACGGCTCTCGGCAAACCGCACCATAAACGGACGTTTCTCCAGACCAGCCTGTGCCATCCTGTGGGTCGTCTCTGCCCCATAGTTTTCCTTCCAGAGAGATAAAATCCAGTCCGGCATTGAATACCGCACCGAATCATCCGGGAAGGTCAGTTTGCCTTTTCCACGCGCCACAGAACGCAGCACACCATTTACAAAGCCGGAAAGTCCGGAAAATCCGCGTTTTTTCGCAAGGCGCACTGCCTCATTGCACGCCGCCGAATCCGGTACACGGTCCATATAATAAATCTGGTACACGCTCATCCGCAGAAGTGTGCGGATAAACGGTTTCATCTTATGAACTTTTGTTTTGGAATATGCGTTGATAATATAATCAATCTGGATTTTATACTCCACTGTCCCGTCCACAATCCGTTTTAAAAACGAGCGGTCTGCTTTTTCCAGATACTGATATTTAGAAAGAGCCTGAAAAAGGGCCAGATGTGCATACTGTCCCTTTTCCAGAATCTCGGTCAAAATATCTGCCGCTATTTCACGCAGCGCTGTTCCATCAGTCATCGCGTCGTCCTCCAAATAATATAATCAGACGCAAAAGCTGTAAAATCGAACCAGCCGCCGCTGCCACATACGTCAGTGCCGCCGCACCAAGCACCTGTTTGGTATATCCTACTTCTTCCCCGCGAAGAATCCCTGTTGAATCAAGCAGACGTACCGCACGCGCGGATGCATTGAACTCAACCGGAAGCGTCACCAGCTGGAACAGCACCGACAAGGAAAATAAAAGAATTCCAAGTGAAACGATCGGAGATCCCATGCCGCCGACCAGGACACCAATCAGGATCATAGGCCAGGAAAGCTGTGCGCCGATGTTGACCACCGGCACCATTGAACCGCGCAGGCGCAGCGGAACATACTCAGATGCATCCTGCATCGCATGTCCGCACTCATGCGCCGCAACACCGATCGCCGCGACCGAAGTAGAACCATATACACTCTCAGATAAATTCACGGTCTTGGTCCGCGGATCATAGTGGTCGGTCAGGCTGCCTGCCACCTGGCGGATCTGGACATCATAGATGCCCTGTGAATTTAAAAGCTGTCTCGCCGCCTCGGCTCCCGTCATGCCGGTCATGCTCCGGACTCTTGAAAACCGCGCGTAGGTGCTTTTTACCTTCGCAGATGCCCCTAATGACAGAAATACACCAATTAATACCAGAATCATCGTCGGATCAAACATACTGTAATATCCATATCCGTATCCGTACATATCACTCCAACTCCTTTCAAACGCCTGGCTGCCTGTAGCAGTTCAGTCCCTGCTGAAGCATTCATTTTATCCGAGCTTTACTCCCGTTTCCACCGGATATCCGCGTAAAAATGCCGCCGTATCCATCCGCTTCTTGCCTTCCAGCTGAAGTTCCCGGATCGTGAGAAGCCCTTTGCCGGTCTGGACAGAGAATGCATCTTTACCGACACGTACCACCTGTCCGAATGTCTCCGGTGACGGCCTTCCCGCCGCATCTTCCTCGACATCCGCCGACCAGATTTTCAGGGTTTTTCCTTCAAATTTTGTATAAGCGCTCGGCCATGGATTTAAGCCGCGGATCAGGCGCTCAATCACTGCCGCATCCATCGACCAGTCGATCTGCCCCATCGACTTATCGAGCATTGTCACATGGGTTGCCTCTGCCTCATCTTGTTTAACCGGATGCAGGATTCCCGCCTCCGCTTTCTCAAGCGTGGAAAGAATCAGCTTTCCTCCCGCAAGGCTCAAGCGGTCAAACAGGCTGCCGCCTGTCTCTTTCGGATCCAGGCGTACTTCCACGGTATCCAGGATATCTCCGGTGTCCAGACCGACATCCATCTGCATCGTCGTCACACCGCTGACCTCATCGCCATTGATGACCGCCCACTGGATCGGAGCTGCCCCACGGTATTTTGGCAGAAGCGACGCATGGATGTTGATACAGCCGTATTTCGGCAGGTTCAGAATCCGCTCCGGCAGAATCTGGCCAAATGCAATCACGACGATCACGTCCGGCTGAATCTTCGTCAATTCCTCAAAAAATGCCTCATCCTTGCGGACGCGCACCGGCTGATACACCGGGATTCCATATTCCAGCGCTTTTTCCTTGACAGGCGGCATTGCCATCGCCTTGCCGCGTCCCTTCGGCTTATCTGGCTGTGTCACCACCGCCGCTACTTCATGCCGGCTCTGATAGAGCGCTTCCAGTGTCGGAACCGCAAAATCCGGTGTTCCCATAAATACGATCTTCATATCTGCCTGTCACCCCACTCTTGTTTCTCTCTCATTCTGGCAATGTGCTTTATTCTTCCTCTGCCGCTACATCCTCTAACGGACCTTCTACCAATTCCACATACAGATGTCCGTGCAGATGATCGCACTCATGGCAAATCGCACGTGCCAGGAAATCATCTGCTTCCAGGACAAACTCTTCCATTTTTTCGTTCAGCGCGCGTACCTTTACGTGGCTCGGACGGGTTACCAGACCAGCCTTGCCCGGAACGCTTAAGCAGCCTTCCTGACCAGTCTGGCTGCCGGACATTTCCTCGATGACCGGATTGATCAGGACATACTGGTTGCCGTCCTCCACGTCGATTACTACGATCTGTTTGCGGATACCGACCTGCGGTGCTGCCAGACCTACGCCACCGGCTGAATACATCGTGTCAAACATATCCTCTATCAGTTCAAGTGTGTGATCGGTTACCTCCGTCACTGCCTTACACTCTTTTTTCAGTACCTCATCGCCAATAGTTCTAATTGACCGGATTGCCATTTTATACACTCTTCCTCTCTATGATATATCGTATTGAATCTGGACCGCCTGCCATTTTGTATCTGCGGCAGCCAGGGTTTCAATCTGACCCCTGATTTGATCCAGTATAGCACATTTTTCACACTTTATATATAAAATTTTTCTGTAGATGTCATTAACTTTGTATACCGGTGCCGGAACCGGACCGATACACTCGGCACTTTCGCGCAGCCGCCGCGCCGCCATTTCCGCACATTCATCCAGCACCGCCTCATCGCCGCAGGCAAAATAAACCGCAGCCATCTGGCAGACTGGTGGATAATGAAGCAGCCTCCGGTAATTGATCTCATGGCTGTAAAACAGCTCATAATTCTGCGCCGCTGCCGCCTGCACGGCATAGTGTTCCGGCCGGTACGTCTGGATGACCACATCGCCGTGCTTCCCGGCGCGTCCCGCTCTGCCAGCCGCCTGCGTCAGAAGCTGGAACGTCCGCTCCGCGCTGCGGTAATCCGGCGTATTTAAGGAAAGATCCGCCGCCAGGATTCCGACCAGCGTCACTCCCGGAAAATCATGCCCTTTTACAATCATCTGCGTGCCGATCAGGATATCTGCCTCACGATTTGCAAATGCCTCCAGAATCGCTTCATGTCCGCCTTTTTTTGCCGTTGTATCCGCATCCATCCGCAGGATCCTCGCATCTGGAAACCGAATTTTCGTAAATTCTTCCATCTTCTGCGTTCCGGCCCCAAACCCGGCAATATACGGTGATCCGCAGGACGGACACTGCTTCATCAGTGGAATCGTATAGCCGCAGTAATGACAGACCAGACGGTTCTTCCCGTGTAGTGTCAGGGAAACATCACAATGCGGACAGGTCACCGCCTTTCCGCAGGAACGACAGGAAACAAAATTGGAATAGCCGCGCCGGTTCATAAAAAGCATCGTCTGCTCGCCACGTGCGAGTCTCTCTGTCAACATTGCATCCAATGACCGGCTGAACACCGATTTATTGCCTGCCTGCATCTCCGCACGCATATCAGCGATCTGTACCTTCGGCAGGATACTTCCCGCCACCGCCCGGTGATGCAGAGTCAGAAGCACATATTCGCCATTCTGCGCCCGCAGATACGATTCCAGGGAAGGAGTCGCTGAGCCCAAGACCAGCGAAGCCCCGGAAAGCCGGGCGCGCTCCGCCGCTACTTCCCTTGCATGATAGCGCGGCATCGTCTCGCTCTTATAGGCGCCCTCATGTTCCTCGTCGATCAGAATCAGTCCCAGATTGGAAAATGGGGCAAACAGCGCCGACCGCGGTCCGATCATCACGGAAACCTCGCCCCGCGCCGCCCGTTCCCACTGATCATAGCGTTCTCCCGCAGAGAGACGGGAATTCAGAATCGCGATCTGATCGCCAAATCGCCGGTAAAACCGCATCACCGTCTGATATGTCAGCGAAATTTCCGGGATCAGCAGAATCACCTGCTTTCCATCCCGCAGGACACGCGCCATCAGCTCCATGTAGACTTCGGTCTTTCCACTTCCCGTAACGCCGTGAATCAGATACGTTTCACGTTTCCCCGTCTCATAATCCTCACAGAAACGGTCAACCGCCGCCTGCTGCTCTTCATTGAGATGCACGGTCTGTCCGGCTGGACGCGGCAGTTTTGCATGGTTTAACCCGCGTTCCTCACGGGAAACTTTCACTGAAATCTGTCCCTGTTCCTCCATCGGGCGGATCGTCGTCAAGGTCAGGTCAAGCTCCCGTCGGGCAAATTCCATCGGAATATCCAGGTTGTCCCGGAATGCCTCAAGGATCCGCACCCGCGCCTTATAATGCCGCTTCTGTGCCGCCAGGATTGCCGCTTCCAGCTCTTCCTGGTTTAAAAGGCAATGCAGCGTCTTTTTTTCGCGGGGTTTTATCTTTTCCTTGACGGGAAGTACGGTTTTGAGCGTCTGGTTCATCGTCGCGCCATAACGCTCCCGCATCCACCACGCCAGACGGATAAGCTGGGACTGCACCGACATACTGCCCGGTGCGATCCCAGCTATCTCCTTGATGCGGGACGGGTCATACTCCGCCGTATTTCCCATCCCCACTACATATCCAGTCCGAAGTGAATTACCCTTTCCAAACGGTACCGTTACGCACGTTCCCGCCGTAATCTCCTCCGCCAGCCGCGTCGGAATCCGGTACTGAAACGGGCGATCCACCTTCTCATGGGATATATCTATAATAATATCCGCGTATTGATACGCCATGATTCCTTCTCTTTCTATTTCTAATTCAAGTCGAACGTCCGTGAGACTTGGCGCGTGATTCTGGTCAGCGAAGCTGACATATTCTTTACAGAATCACTGCGCATCCTCGCGGAGCGTTTATCTCAGTCGGAGAATGGACTCCCACTGAGACAAACTTGCTATTACTTACCACCTGAAGAGGTGGGAGTCTTCTCGACTGAGATAAACCTCGATGCCGTCTCCCCCAGCTTCATACTGTTGGAGCCCTTGAACAGGACCGCATCTCCCTCGCCGATCTGTGCATCCAGCCAGTCAAGCATATCTTCTTTTTCGTCCTCTTCAAACGAAACGATATGCAGATCCGGTTTGACTCTCTTTGCTCCCTCGGCGATGGACTGCGCCAGTTCGCCATATACAACCAGGATATCGACCGGTTTTTCCGCCAGAAACGCACCAACTTCACGGTGGAACTGAATCGTATTCTCTCCCAGTTCCTTCATATCTGCCAGAACCGCAATTCTGCGTCCTGCCGGCAGGGAAGAAAGCACACCTATCGCCGCTTTCATCGAATCCGGGCTTGCATTGTAGGTATCGTCCACGATCGTATAACCATTTTTATGATAAATCTGCTGACGGTTCTTGAACCCGCCAAATTCAAGCAGCTTTTCCGCTGCATCGGCAAGCGGCACACCGTAGGCATCCGCAACCGCCAGGGCAGCCAGCGCATTCATGACATTGTGCTCGCCCATAACAGTCAGCTTCACCGGGACGCGCACCTCGCCGTGTACCATCGTAAAGGACGGAAATCCATCCGGATATGAAAGATCCTCGGCGCGGTAGTCGTTATCTGCTCCAAGTCCATAACGGACGGTATGGCAGCCTGCTTTTGCATGCACGGTGGAAAGCATATCATTATCTCCATTTACAAACAGGATTCCGCCTGCCTTCATACCGTCCTGGATATGCAGCTTTTCTTTTAAGATATTCTCGCGAGAGCCCAGATTCTCAATATGCGTCACACCGATATTCGTCATGACTGCCGAATCCACCGCCGCAATCTCCGCGATCACCGCCATCTCGCCCGGCTCACTCATTCCCAGTTCCAGCACGCCGATCTCATCATTCTCAGAAATCTCCGAGATCGTGAGCGGCACACCGATCTGGCTGTTGTGGTTTGCCGGTGTCTTGAATGTCTTATATTTCGCTGAAAGCGCCGCCGCCACCATTTCGCGCGTCGTCGTCTTTCCCACGCTGCCGGTGATACCAACTAACGGGATAGAAAGGCGTGCCCGCAGGCAGCGTCCGATCGTCTGCAATGCCAGTTTCGTATCTTTCACCTGGATCAGGGCGCCGTGAAAGCCCTCCGGTGCCGCCTCATGCTCCGAAGTCAGTGCGGCTGCCGCCCCATTGTCCATCGCCTGAACCAGGAAACGATGCGCGTCTGATTTCTCCCCGATCAGCGGAACAAACAGATCCGCCCCGCGCATACTCCGGGAATCAATGCTGATGTGTTTTAACTCTGTATCTGCATCTCCGCAGAGCAGTGTTCCCGACACTGCTTCCACGATATGTCTGACTGTAATATGGTCCATATTTTGCCTCCAAATTGATTACATATGCAGCTTCTTCACCGTCTCCTGCACTACTTCCCGGTCAAGGAAATGATAGCGCACGCCCTCGATCTCCTGATAATCCTCATGCCCTTTTCCGATGATCGCGATGATATCGCCATCCTCCGCATGGGACAAGCTGTACTCAATCGCTTCGCGGCGATCCGGGATTTCAACGTATTTGCCGTCGGTTTTTGCAAGTCCGACCTTGATATCTGCCAGAATATCTTCCACTTTCTCAAAGCGGGAATTATCCGCCGTGATGATCGACAGATCTGCCAGCTTTCCGCCAATCTCTCCCATCGAGTACCGGCGATCCCGCGCCCGGTTGCCGCCGCATCCGAAGACGCAGACGAGACGCTTCGGCTTGTAGTCGCGCAGCGTCAGAAGAAGACTTTCCATGCTGACCGCATTGTGGGCGTAGTCAACGATCACGGTGCACTTTGCTGATTTATATACAATCTCCATCCGTCCATCGACCTGGATATGTTCCAGCGCATGGCAGACTTTCTCCTTCGGCAGGTCAAAGAAGCTGCACACGCCCGCTGCCGCCAGCGCATTGTCCACGTTAAATTTGCCCGGAATGCCAACGCGCAGATCGCTCTCATATCGTCCATGCGTCTGAAATTCGATGCCCACGAAATCATGTTCACGCACATAGCGAATGTCATCCGCTGTAAAATCAGCCGCCTGTTCCAATGAAAAGGTCAGGATCTTTGCTGTCGCCCCTTCTACGATCGCATCAAAGTGCGGATCATCGCGGTTGACGAGCGCAGTCCGGCAGTTTTTCAAAAGCTGCTTTTTATAGTAAAGATATTCTTCAAAACTTGCATGTTCATTCGGACCAATATGATCATTGGAAATATTCAGGAAAATTCCATAATCAAAGAAAAGTCCGTCTACCCGGTGCATCAGGTAGCTTTGGGAAGAAACCTCCATCACGACGTAACGGCAGCCCTCTTCCACCATTCTTGCAAAATATTCTTGCAAAATATAAGATTCCGGCGTCGTATTCTTGGTCGGATAATGATTCTCACCGATCACAGCGCCGTTCGTTCCGATGAGACCCGTCTTCTGTCCGGCTGCCTCCAGAATCGCCTTAATCATATAAGTAGTAGTCGTCTTTCCCTTCGTGCCGGTCACACCGATCGCCGTCATCTTCCGCGCCGGATAATCAAAACGTGCCGCCGAAAGAAGCGATAGCGCGTTCCGTCCATTCTCCACTTGAATGACCGTCACGTTCTCAGGCGCCTCAACCGGATGCTCGACCACCAGAACCGGCGCGCCCTTTTCAACCACATCCGGGATAAAGGTGTGCGAATCGACGTTTGTCCCGCGCATACACACAAACACCGTCCCCGGCGCCGCCTTTCTTGAATCGTAGACCACCTCGTCAACCTCCGTCTCCAGGCTGCCCTGCAATAATGTATACGGCAATTCTTTCAGCCAGCTTTTAAGCTTCATAGGATACCTCCTGATTTTGATATTTTATAATGATTCCGCTTTTTAATATCCTTCTTCCATCATGTTTTCAAACTGCTCCATGCTCATCAGCACCTTACGCGGCTTCGTGCCTTCTTCCTCACCGACCACGCCTGCATCTGCAAGCTGATCCATGATACGCGCGGCACGGTTGAAGCCAATCTTAAACATACGCTGCAGCATGCCGATGGATGCTTTGTCTTTCTCAATAATAAATTTACCTGCCTGTGCAAAATAGGCATCGCGCTCACCGCCGCCAAAGCCCGCATCCATCGCCGTCGAACGGATCTTGGACTCAACCTCGGCGCTGTACTCTGCGGTCAGCCCCTCCTGTTTCAAAAATCCGACCACATCCGAAACCTCATTGTCGGACACAAACGCGCCCTGTACACGCTGCGGTTTCTGATAGCCCGACGGATAGAACAGCATATCGCCCTTTCCGAGCAGTTTCTCCGCGCCGTTCATATCAATAATGGTACGGGAATCCACTCCGGAAGAGACGGAAAAAGCAATTCTCGACGGAATATTTGCCTTGATCACACCGGTGATGACATTGACCGATGGTCGCTGCGTCGCAATCACCAGATGAATGCCCGCTGCACGCGCCAGCTGGGCCAGACGACAGATCGAATCTTCTACTTCGCCCGGCGCTACCATCATCAGATCGGCAAGCTCATCCACGATAATGATGATCTGCGGCAGTTTCTCCGGTTTCTTCGGATCGTCGATATCCGCGATCGACTCAACCTTGGCATTGAAACCCTTAAGATCGCGCACGCCGTATTTTGCAAACTTCTGGTAACGGTCGGTCATCTCTGCCACCGCCCAGTTGAGGGCGCCGGACGCCTTTTTCGGGTCGGTCACAACCGGAATCAGAAGATGCGGAATACCGTTGTATACACTTAACTCAACCACCTTGGGGTCGATCATGATGAGCTTGACCTCGCTCGGCTTCGCTTTATAAATCACACTCATGATCAGCGTATTGATGCAGACTGATTTACCCGATCCGGTCGCACCCGCGATCAGAAGATGCGGCATCTTCGCAATGTCGCTGACAACCGTCTGACCTGCGATATCTTTTCCGACCGCGAATGCCAGCCGGGACGGATATTTCTTAAATGCCTCTGACTCCAGCAGATCGCGCAGCAGAACCACATGGTTCTCCTTGTTCGGAACCTCGATACCGACCGCCGCCTTGCCAGGAATCGGTGCCTCGATACGGATGTCCGCCGCTGCCAGATTTAACTTGATATCATCCGCCAGCGCTACAATCTTGCTGACCTTGACCCCCTGCTCCGGGTGAAGCTCATAGCGGGTAACCGTCGGTCCACAGCTGATGTTTGTAACCGTCACGCCCACGCCGAAGTTCTGGAGCGTCTGCTGCAGCTTGATCGCTGTCTCCCGGTACTCCTGATCCGAGAAATCGGTCTGTCCCGTACCGCGTTTTAAAAGTGTCAATGGCGGGAATATGTATTCTTTCTGGATCTTCTTTTCTTCCTCTTCCTTGCGCTCGATCTGCTCTGGAACCGTCAGTTCCTCAACTGGAAGTGCTTTTCGTTCTTCCCGTTTCTGCTCCAGTTTTTTCTGTATCGCCTCTGTATCTGTCTCGATCACCTTTCCGGATGCGGTCACGACCGTTTTGGAATCCTCCGGGACAAAGAAACTGCCCTTTGTCTCGCCCCGCTCTGATTCCAGCGTCTTATAATAGCCATCGATTGGTTCGGAATCCGTTTCCCCAGATATAGGTTCGTTCCATTCATCCTCATTTCCCATCGAAACGGTTTCCCACTCGTTTTCCGATGGCTCAAAGACATCCTGATGCCCTAAATCTGTATGAACCTCCTCTGCGGTCAAACCGGACGCCGCCTCCGCAGCCGGTTTCTCCCGTGTCTCTACCGGATAATAGCCTGGACCTTTCCGGCTCTCGCTGCCAGCAAATTCTTCCATCGTCCGGGTATCACGGCGTACATACAGGCGTTTCAACAGCTGGTCGCTCGCACTGTCCTCTGTCTCTGCGGGCTCCTTTGCAAATTCTGTCTCTCTTACCGCCCGCGCCGTCTCGCGCTCCGATTCTTCCTGAAACTGGGATTCTGAACCAGCGTATGCATATGTATCCTGCTCCGATTCCACCGGCTCTTCTTCATACTCCATCGGTTCTGGTTCTACCGCTCCGCCACCGTGGAATATCTGCCCGCGAAATACATCTGCCGGATTCTCCTTCTCTACTCCCTGTCCGGAATCCTGTGCCAGATTTTTTCCCTCTGCCGGAACATCGGTCCAATCATCATAAGCCGCGGCCTCATCCTGCAAGTTTTCCTGCCTTCCATGCATCTCACGGAATTCCTCCGGTGCATCCTCCGGTCCCAGCACGGTTCCCTCCGGGACTCCTTCCGAGAAATTTCGCATCACTGGCAGCTCGGTCAGCTTGGCGCCCTCGAGATCAACGCCACGGACCCGCTGCTCCTCCCGCAGACGGCGTTTTTCTTCCTTTTTCTCCTCATGTATCTCACGGCGGCGGCTCATATCTTCTTTCGCATACTCATACGCCCTTCCGCTGCCCTGTTTAACGAAGTTTACCAGGGAACGCTCCGTAATGCACACAGCACCGAGTGCCAAAAGCACCAGCAGAATCAGAACTGCTCCGATCGTTCCCACTGTTCCGCACAACAGCAGCATCAGAATGCCACCGATAAAGCCGCCTCCACCTGCCTGCGCGTAATAATCGCCCAGATTCCAGTCCAGATGCTGACCGCCTCCCATAAGAAGCTGGGAAAGTCCGCAAAGTGCCAGAAGCACCTCGCCAACCGCCACCAACTTGGCTACAGCTTTCTGGTTGCCTCGGTTTGAAAGATAAAAACAAGTTCCCATAAATAAAAGGAATGGCACCAGATACCCCATCACGCCGAATACGCCAAGCAGAGTCGATCGCAGAAAACTTCCGACAAAGCCGCAAAGCCCGAAATTGCTCAAAAACAAAAGTACCGATATTGCAAATGATACAATAATCGCCACTTCCGTTCCCATAAATGCCCCTGTACCACTTTTCTCCACCGGCTCCGGCGCCTGGCTGGCGCGGCTTCGGCTTCCTGTTCCTTTCGCGGTGCCTTTTCCAGACGAAGCTTTCTTCTTCCCCCTACTCTTTTTCTCGTTCAGCGTCTCCTCCGCTTTCTTCGCCGCAGGGGACTTTCTGGATCGCCCGGCTTTTTTCTCTGTCCCAGCTGTCTCCCCGGCACGCTCTGTACTCTGTCTTTTCCTGCTTGTATCTGCCACCTGTCTCATGCCTCCAACATTTCCCATGTATCTGCGGTTCCTCCTGTTTCACAAAATACAGCCTCCCGCAGACTGCTTTTCTCATTTTACATTCTTATTATCTCATTCAGTATACCCAAATTCAGGGAAAAAAGCAACGCTTTCCTAAAATTTTCGCACGTATGTTCTACTTTCTTTTCAGATTTTCACTAAAATCCGTCTTCGTCATCCGGTCGTGTGCATCTATTTCCTGTTTCTTCCCATCGATCGCCCGGTTCAGCCATGCAAGCGCTTCCCGGATCCCGCCGCATTCATCGATCAGTCCCTCCTGGACCGCCTCCCCGCCAACCAGGACCGTTCCCAGATCTTTTGTCATCATCTCCGTATTGAGCATCAGGCTCCGGAGGCGCTCATAGGAGATCTGACTGTGTCCGGACACAAAGCTTAAAATACGATCCTGAATCATTTCAAAATAATCATACGTCTGCACGGCACCGATCACCATCCCCGTCATCCGTACCGGATGTACCATCATCGTCCCGGTCGGGACAATAAAAGAGTGATCGACCGCCACTGCGAGCGGCACACCGATCGAATGGCTGTCCCCGATGACCAGTGAAACGGTCGGTTTGCTGAGCGAAGCAATCATCTCCGCGAGCGCCAGTCCACAGCTTACATCGCCGCCCACCGTGTTAATCAGAACTAAAACTCCCTCCGTCTCACCGCTCTCCTCGATCTCCGCCAGCTTAGGCAGAATATGCTCATATTTCGTCGTTTTCGTATTGCCGGACAAATTTTCATGTCCCTCTATCTCTCCGATGATCGAGATTAATTCAATGTGATTGCCATTCTTTCCCGTAATATCCGTCTGTCCATTTTCACGCTTCTGAATCGGATCCTCCTGCGCCTGTTCCCGGCTTTCTCCCGCCTTATCTGCCTGCTTGTCCCACGCTTCATTTTCCCATTCCCTGTTTTCACGATTTGCCCGAATCATATTTTCCTCTTTTCTGCGCTCTTTCCATCTTACACGCGGATTCAATGTTTTTTCTCAACTGCCTAATTCATTCTTAGTATTCTGTCTTCCTATTATCTTTATTCACTGAAACCGCTTTTTATACAAACAAGGATGTGCCTTGGCACATTCAAGCGTCTCGCGCGGTCACTTGCGACATGTTTCTGCTTCGCGCGAGTGCGCATCCCCGCGATGCGTTTTTTATTTCATAGGACACAATTTCCTATGAAACAGAAAAAAGAGAGCTGGGAAAAGCTGCCTTTTCTCCCTGCTCTCTTTCAAATAATTTTTATTGACTTTCCATGGAATTAATCGCCCAGTACATTGACGATCTTCGCCGGGGTACGGTAATTCCAGGTGGAAATCTTGATACCATCCCTTGCATTCGATGCATGGCACACGCGCCCGCCGCCGATATAGAGTGCTACATGGTTGATCGTTCCACCGCTGTTTGTGTAGAAGATCAGATCACCCGGACGCATCTGGGAAGAACTGATACTTCTTCCTGCTCCCGCCTGGGAACCCGAATGATGCGGCAGACCGACGCCGAAGTGTGCCATAACCGACATCGTAAATCCAGAACAATCCGTACCATTTGTCAAGCTGGTACCGCCCCATACATACGGATTCCCAAGGAACTGAGTCGCGTAGTTTGCGATCTGCGCACGCTTGGAGGAGCCGCTTGAAGATGCTTTCTGGCTGCCAGAACCACCGTTACTGCTGCTCTTGCTTCCAGAGCCTCCCTTGCTGCTCGCCGCCTTGGTCTCAGGCTCCGGGGTCTCCTCAACCGGTGTAAACTCGATCGCCTCATTTAACGCATACCGCACATCGACAAATTCAGTCGCTACATAGGCACTCGTCTCATCCAGTGCAATCTGCACCCAGCCATCCTGCTGGCTCATAACCGAATACCGCTCGCTGTTGGAAATCTGCGTCCAGATCGGCGCGTCCGTGTTCGGCTCCGTACGGGCATTCAGACGGTCAGTTGATACGATCGCCATCAGCTGTGCAACCTGCAGTGCCTCCTGCTTCGCCGCATCTCCAGTCAGAATAAATTCGGATTTAACATAGCCAGTAACCGGACCGGACTTGATCTTATACCAGCCGCCATCCTCGGTCGTTTCCAGAATCTCACCACCGGACTTGCTCGTCATCTTACCGATGATCTTCGCATCCTCCTTCGGCTCCACGCGGATATTTAAGTAGTTATTGACATTGGAAATACCCAGATTGTCATACATATTGAGAACCATCGTCCGCAGATCCAGCTTACGCGCTTCATTTAACGCATAGCGCACATCCACATAATCCGCTGAAATATAGCCCCCGCTGATCTGAATCCAGCCCTCCTGCTCGCTGACAATGGAATAACGCTCATTTTTCAGCGCCTGTTCCAGCACCTGCGCGTCCTCACTCGGCTCACTCCGGATATTCAGCTTGTCAGTCGTGATGACCGCCATCTTCTTGACCAGCTCAAATGCCTCTGTTTTTGCCGCCTCGCCGGTCTGTACAAATTCTGAACTGATGTAGCCCTCCAGACCGCCGGAAGATATCTGATACCAGCCTTCCTGGGAATCGTCCAGAATCTCGCACGCACTGCCGCCCATCAGTTTGCCAATGACATCGGAGGTTGTACTGGCGCTCTCACGCATATTAAGATAACCAGATACATCCACAATACCCAGATTCTGGTAGGACTCGACTACATTTTTCTTTTCTTCGTCCTCTTTTGCCTGTTCCTCATCCTCCGGCAGCGTCTCTCCGATCACGGTTTCCTGCACCTCTGCCTCGGATGCCGATGCCACCCGGGCGTTTCCAGAACCTCCGAACGTGCCGCCCTGTGCCAGCTTCACGATGATAACCAGAGCCAGCACCACAATGACAGCACAGCCTCCGATCATGAACCAGTGCATCGGATCTTTGCCATTTCGTCTCTGACGTACTTTCTGCAGGCGTTCTTTATAATCTTCTGTCTTTTGCTCTTCCATCTTATCCTCTCCCTATCAGTCTCCCAGCATATTGACAATCCGGTACGGATTCCGGTAATTCCAGGTAGAAATCTTGATGCCGCTTCTCCGGCTCGCCGCATGGACGATCTGACCATTGCCAATGTACATCGCCACATGGTTGACCGTTCCCTTGCGATTCGTATAGAAAATCAGATCGCCCGGACGCATCTTCGAAGAATCAATCTTCGTACCCGTCCGCGCCTGTTCCCGGGACACCCGCGGCAGGGACACGCCCGCCACATGGCTGTATACATACTTTGTAAAACCAGAACAGTCCACACCCGAATGCGGGTCATTACCGCCCCAGACATAACGGTTTCCGACAAACTGAAGGGCATAGTTGACAATCTGGGTCCGCAAGGATTCCTTTTCTTTTAATGGGGTAAATGGGATCGCCTCCGGCAATGCATAACGCACATCTACGAAATCAGTCGCCACATACGCACTCGTCGTATCGAGCGCAATCTCGACCCAGCCATCCTGCTGGCTTATAACGTCGTAACGCTCATTGTTAGAGATCTGCGTCCAGATCGGCGCATCCGTGCTCGGCTCCGTGCGGGCATTCAGGCGGTCGGTTGAAACGATCGCCATCAGTTCTGCAACCTCCATCGCCTCCTGCTTCGCCGCATCTCCTGTCAGGATATACTCCGCCTTCACATATCCAGTGACGGGACCCGACTGGATCTTATACCAGCCGCCATCCTCGCTCGTCTCCAGAATCTCTCCGGCAGACTTGCTCGTCATCTTACCGATGATATTGCCATCCTCACTTGGCTGATCGCGCACATTCAAGTAATTATCCACACTGGAAATACCCAGATTTTTGTATAAATTCAGCACCATCGCACGCATATCCAGCTTCCGCGCCTCATTGAGTGCGTATTTGATCTCCGCATAATCCGTGGAAATGTAACCGCTCGAAATCTGAATCCAGCCATTCTCCGGCTCACTCTCGACCACATAGCGCTCATTTTTTAATGCCTGACCGACAACCTCTGACTCCGTGTTCGGCTCTTTTCGGATGTTCAGGGAATCTGCCGTGATGAGCGCACGCTTTTCAACCAGTTCCAACGCTTTTTTCTTCGCCTCATCCCCGGTCAGAACAAACTCTGAGCTGATATAACCGGAAATACCGCCAGATTCGACCTGATACCAGCCTTCGGCTGAATCATCCACGATCTCACACGCACTGTCGCCCATCAGCTTGCCGATGATGTTGCCATCCGTGCTCGCCGTCTCACGCATATTCAGATAACCGGACACCTGCACGATACCCAAATTTTTATAGGAAGCTACCACTGCTTCTTTCTCTTTGATCTCCTCCGCTCTGGACTCTTCGGATGCCTCGTCCTTCGAAAGCTCTGATGCTGTCGCCGCCCCATTCTTTGCAGTTCCGGCTCCCGCCTGACGGCTGAGCAGGGACTTGCCTGCAAATGCTGCAACTGCAAGAGCAATCACCACCCCTGCTGCTATCACTCCGAAGCGCAGATTCTGACTCTTATCTTCGCCCTGGCGCCTGCGCGAATGTCCCGCGGATTCCCGGACCGGATTTGGTGTCTGATCCTGAGCTGGCTCTGATTCCTGACTCTGAACTGCTTCCGGCTCTTGAATCCGCTCCGCCGCTGGCACCTGTTCTGACTCCTGCGTTTCTTTTTTGTTTTCTTCTTCTAACATATGGATCGCTCCTGATTTTTCTTGAAATTATGACTTAATATCTTAAACGTAATTTTTATTTTATCATATTCGTAGGGAATTGCCAAGGAAGGATGTGGAGGAAAAAATGAATTTTCTATGAATGAATTATTACAGAAGTGTTAAGTTGTAGATAAACGGTTAAGTCGTGAAAGGGGGAATTAGTTGGAAATATGGGAGAGGAGAATGCACGGCTACTTAGTGAGAAAGAATGCCCTCCGACCGCTCGCGCCGCCGGAGGGCATTCTTTCTCACTTATAGTCGTGGTTTTTAATTTGTTGACCCACTTTTCATTCCGTATACTTTTTGTCTGTTATCGGTTATTGATTTTATTCAAGTCGAACGTCCGTGAGACTTGGCGCGTGATTCTGGTCAGCGAAGCTGACATATTCCTATCAGAATCACTGCGCATCCTCGCGGAGCGTTTATCTCAGTCGGAGAATGGACTCCCACTGAGACAAATTTGCTATTACTCACCACCTGAAGAGGTGGGAGTCTTCTCGACTGAGATAAAACCCTTCAAATCTTATAACCCCTGCTTATTTGGCAAGCATCATACGATCATTCGCAAATTCTTCTCCGCTTACCTTTTCAAATCTCTCCAACAGGTCTTCTACCTGCAGACTCTTCTTCTCTTCCCCTGCTACATCGTAGATAATCCGACCTTCGTGCATCATAATCAAACGATTGCCGATCTGAATCGCATCTTTCATGTTATGGGTAACCATAAGCGCGGTCAGATTTTGCTCATCTACGATCTTTTCGGTGAGATCGAGGACTTTGCGGGCTGTTTTGGGATCGAGGGCGGCGGTGTGTTCGTCTAAAAGAAGGAGCTTTGGCTTCTGGAGGGTTGCCATCAGAAGGGTGAGCGCCTGGCGCTGTCCGCCGGAGAGTAAGCCCACTTTGCTGGTCATACGGGTCTGAAGCCCCAGGTCGAGCTGTGCCAACGCCTCACGGTAGAAGTCCTTTTCATTCTTTTTGATGCCCCAGCCGAGTCCTCTGGATTTGCCGCGGCGCAGCGCCATGGCAAGATTTTCCTGTATCTCCATATTGGCGGCGGTGCCGCGCATCGGATCCTGGAAGACTCTGCCGATATATTTAGCGCGTTTGTATTCTGGTTCTCTGGATATGTTTACGCCATCGATCTCGATTTTACCGGAATCGATCGGATATACGCCTGCGATCATATTTAACATAGTGGATTTTCCAGCACCGTTTCCGCCGATGATCGTCACGAAATCGCCCGGTGCCAGGTGTAAGTTGATACCGTTTAAGGCTTTTTTCTCATTAACAGTTCCTTTATTAAAAGTTTTCTTTACATTTGTTATCGTCAGCATTACTCCTCACCCCCTTCTGAATAATCTTTTCTCAGCCGGTATTTAGCGAGTGCTACCGGAATACAGAGTGCCAGTGCTACAATGACAGCAGAGAGCAGCTTCATGTCGTTTGCATCCATACCCATGCGGAGTACAACCGCACGGATCACAAAGTAAATGACCGAACCGACAACCACGGAGGTCAGTTTCCAATAGAAAGAGGTCAATCGTCCCATCAGGACTTCGCCGATGACGATCGCCGCCAGACCGATGACGATAGCACCGGTACCACTTCCAACATCACCATATTTCTGACTCTGGCAGACGAGTGCGCCAGAGAGACCGACCAGGCCGTTGCTGACCATCAAGGATAAAAGCTTCGTCATACGGGTGTCCACGCCCAGCGCGCGCACCATATCCTCGTTGTTACCGGTTGCACGCATCGCACTTCCGATCTCGGTTCCGAAGAACCAGTAAAGAAACAGAATAGCCGCCACAGCCAGCACAATTCCAACGATCATCGATGCCTGTGCCTGGGTCATCCCGAAGGAAGCAGCCAGACCGCTGATAAGTGTCTTGACTTTCAGAAGCGGCAGATTGCTCTTTCCTCCCATGATCCGGAGGTTGATCGACCAGAGGGAAATCTGAGTCAGAATTCCTGCCAGAATCGCTGGTATCTCAAATACAGTATGAAGAATACCCGTTACCGCACCAGCCACGACACCGGCTGCCGCTGCAACTAAAAGTGCCAGCACCGGATTCACTCCTTTGTTAACTACCAGGACTGCACAAACGCAGGCACCCAACGCGAAGCTTCCGTCTACCGTCATATCCGCGATATCCATCAGGCGGAATGTAATATAAACTCCCAATACCATGATTCCCCAGAGAACACCCTGTGCGACCGCGCCCTGCAGGGATACTAATAAACCGCTCAAACTTTTACCTCCTCGTGTTTTGTATTTTCTTCATCTGATTAACTGTAAAGACTGCCAGATCGGCATATTTATTTTATGCTTCTGATCTGACAGTCCATCTCATTTGAAGTTTAGGTCTTTCTGGTACTCTTTATTTCTCAAGTCCAGATACATCGATTCCCAGCGTCTGCGCTGTCTCTTCATTGACACTCAGCTCGCACTTGGAAGCGTCCAGATAACCGATCGGCATCTTAGAAATATCGGCGCCCTCAGTCAGGATTTTAACGGCCTGCTCACCGGTCATGTAGCCTAACTGGTAGTAATCAATACCGTAAGTAGCAAGACCGCCTGCATCTACCATGCCTTTCTCGCCGCAGATAACCGGAAGTTTATTCTCATTTGTTACCATCGTTACGGTTGCCATACCAGCTGCGATCATGTTGTCGGTTGGTGTGTATACACAGTCTACATTGCCAACCATAGATTCTACAACGGTAGGAATCTCATTGGAATTGGAAACGGTGTAATCTTCATACTCAATACCAGCTGTATCAAGTGCTTCTTTCGCCATGTCAATCTGAAGAACGGAGTTTGCCTCCGCGCTGCAATACAGAAGTCCGACCTTCTTTACATCTGGAATAATCTGCTGCATCAGGTCAATCTGCTCTTTAACCGGAGTCAGATCAGAAGTACCCGATACGTTGCCGCCCGGAACCTCGTTGCTCTCTACCAGACCGGAAGCCGCCGGATCGGTAACAGCGCTGACAAGAATCGGAATCGAATCCGTCACACCTGCAACTGCCTGTGCTGCCGGGGTTGCGATTGCAAAAATCAAATCATCTTTATCGTTGACCAGTTTCTCTGCGATCGTCTGGCATGCAGACTGCTCGCCAGCTGCATTCTGCTGGTCGATCTCGTATTTGATGCCTGCATCGTCCAGCGCTGCCACGAAGCCCTCATTGGTCTTATCCAGTGCCACATGCTGGGTCAGCTGTAATACGCCAATCTTATAGGTCTCGCCGTCTGCTGTCTGCTCTGCCTCTTTGCTTTCTTCTCCGTCTGCGGACTCCGCTGCTGTCGTGTCCGTACTTGCTGTCTGTCCTCCGCAGGCTGCCAGGGATGCCGCCATCGCGCCAGCCAGCATCAGGGCTGCTAATTTCTTTGTCTTTCTCATAATATCATCCTCCTGAACCTTTTCAACGTATGTAACAGATTTTCCTCTTATGCATCAAACCATGATTTATTTTTCACTTTAAAGAGCTGAACTGTTACGCTTTAAAGCAATCATACTACAAACTCCAAAAAGAGTCAACCTAAAATTCCACTATTTTATAGGGAATTTAGGTTGACTCTTTTTTATTTTGCTTCCGCGATCTGCAGTTTCACCGTAAACGTTGAACCTTTTCCGACTTCCGACTCTACCTTCACGCTTCCATGATAAAAATTCACGATATGCTTGACGATCGAAAGACCAAGCCCGGTGCCGCCCTGTTTGCGGCTGCGCCCTTTATCCACCCGGTAAAACCGCTCAAAAATACGGCTCTGGCTCTCCGCCGGGATGCCGACGCCGGTGTCGCGGACCGTCAGTATCATATCCGCGCCCCAGTGCTTGACCTGCACCCAGATTTCGCCGCCCTCGTTGTTATACTTGACCGCGTTTGTCAACAGATTGTTAAACAGCTCCTGCATCTGGCGCAGATCGGCACGAATCGTGAAATTCTCGCACTCTTTATGGACTGTGATGCCGCGCGACGCCGCCTGCGCGGCAATCGAAGACAGGCTGTCCTCCAGCAGTTCCACCGTGCGGATCGTCACAATATCTGCTTTCGCACCGCGCGATTCCAGACGGGAGATCATCAAAATATCATCCACCAGGTTCGTCATCCGCATTGCCTCTTTTTTTATGCGTCCCAGAAAATCACGTGCCGTGCCCGGATCCTGTGCCATGCCGCTTTCCAAAAGCTCGACGTAACCGCGGATCGAAGTGATCGGTGTTTTCAGCTCATGCGATGCATTGCTGAAAAACTCCTGCCGGATCTGTTTTTCTTTCTCAATGCGCTCCAGATATTTCTTCATATTTCGGGACATCCGCGTCGTCGTGTCCGCGATGACATTGATCTCCTCATACGGGCATTTTTCAAACTGAAAACGCGTGTAGTCGTCATCCATCCGCACCATTTCACTGGAAATTTCCTGCAAAGGACGCGTGATGGACTGGGAAAACCGTTCCGCCTCCATTGCCGATGCAAAAAAAGCTATTCCAAAGCTCAAAAAAGCGGCCGGAATCAACATCAGGATATATTCACCCAAACCGGTTGAACAGGCAGAAAGGCGCAGTATGTATTTGCCGTCCGATGAACGGATCGCCGCGTACGCCATCTGCATTCCTAACGTTCCGGAGCGCCGCACCGAATATCCATAGCCCGTCGCCAGCGCATCCTTCACTTCCTTGCGCTCCAGATGATTTTCCATCTGATTCACCTGCGCTACTTCCGTATCAGCCACCACCGTGCCATCCATCCGGATCAGCGTATAACGGCTATTATTGTCGTCCGTAAGGTCGCTCAAATCCATCAGCTGTTCTTCCACATTTCCCGTATAATCCAACATACGGTCAACGGATTCCAATGCAAAATGCATGTCCTCCCTTGACCGTTTGAGCAATACACTGCTGGTAACCACCAGAGCGATAAATGTATTCAGAACCAGCGCCAGGAATAACAGATGAATAAATTTCGTCAAAATCGCTTTTCGCATCGTTTCATCACTTTCCCGCTTCTTTTTCCCTTAAAAACCGATAGCCCACGCCGCGCACTGTCTTGATCTGAGCTCCGGCATCATGCAGCTTCTGCCGGAGTGTCTTGATGTGCATGTCCAGCGTTCTCGTCTCCCCATCATAGTCATAGCCCCAGATATGATCGAGAAGCTCGTCGCGCGTCACCACCCGGTTGATATGTTCCATGAGATATGTTAAAAGTTCAAATTCCTTGAGTGTAAGCTCCGTCCGGTCGCCGCAGGCAATCACCTCACGCGTCTCCCGGTTGATGCTGACTTCACCGATCGTCAGGCTGGAAACCTCCTCTTTTGCAGGTTCCACCCGCTTTAAAAGGTTTCTGACGCGCGCCGAAAGCTCCAGAATACCGAACGGTTTCGTCATGTAGTCGTCAGCACCGTTGTCAAGTCCCTGTACAATATCCATCTCACGATCCTTTGCCGTCAGCATCAGGACCGGGGCTGCGGAAAAGTCCGGCATCTCCCGGATTTTGCGGATCGCCGCCATGCCGTCCATCCCCGGCAGCATCCAGTCGAATACAAACATCGCCGGATACTCCCGCTGCGCCTCCCTGCCTCTCCGGAGCAGCTCCGAGAGGCTGTCAAGCGCTTCCTCTGCCGTCTCAAATCCGCTGGCGCAGTAACCGAAGTTTTCCAGTGCCACGCAGATCAGATTCCGGATATTTTCATCATCCTCAATCACATATATCCGATATTTCATTACTGCATCTCTTCCTTTACGTAGCCAGCTACATTCTTGGCATGATCCGCGATTCTCTCATAATTTGCCAGTGCATCCAGGAAGATAACACCGCCCTCAATCTTGCAGTCTCCATTGGAAAGACGGTTCATATGGTTCTCGCGCATCTCCTCTTCCATACTGTCAACCTCTTCCTCCCAGCGGGCAGTCTGACGCACCTTCTGCATGTCATGCGCCTGACGCGCCTCCACGGACGCCTCGACCGATTTAAGCGTTGCATCTGCAATCGTCCGCAGCTCTTTCAGCGCCAGATCCGAGAAATCAATATTCACATTCTCAATCCGTTTCTTGGCAAGCTCTGCTAAGTTTTCACAGTGGTCACCGACACGTTCAAGATCACCGATTGTATAATACATATTCTTAACGAGAAGATGCTGTTCATCATTCAAGGAGAGGTTGTTGATCTTTAAGAGATATTCGGTCAGCATTTTCTCCATGCGGTCGATCGTCTCTTCATTTTCAAATACCTGTTCACAAAAATTATCATCTGCATCTACTAAGGCTGCTGTCGCTATTTTTAAGTTGGCAACCGCTACCTTGCCCATGTTGACAACCTCGTTGCACGCCGTCTCAATCGCAAAGGACGGAGTTTCGAGGATACGGTCGTCTAAGTGACGGATCATCTCGGTCTCGACACTGTTTGCCGACCACTCTTTCTCTGTCTCCTTCGGCTTCGGAACAATCACATCCGATGCCTTTACCAGGAAACCAGCAAACGGGAACATAATGCAGGTGTTGACAACGTTAAATATCGTATGGAAAATCGAAATTCCCACACTGTCCGCACGCGTCATCGCAAGCTCCGGATTCATCATAAACACGATGTATAAAGCGACGCCAAATACAACTGCACCCGTCACATTGAACAGAAGGTGAATGACCGCCGCACGCTTTGCCGTACGGGTCGTACCGATACAAGATAACAGCGCGGTCGCACAGGTACCGATGTTCTGTCCCAATGTAATAAAGACTGCTGACTGCCAGTTTACCATGCCGTTGATCGCCAGCATCTGTAAAATACCGACGGACGCGGAACTACTCTGGATGATTGCGGTAACTGCCAGACCGACTAAAATACCTAAAAGTGGATTCTGTCCCAGTACCCGGAAGGACTCGGAGAAGATCGGCGCATCCCGGTACGGCTCAATCGAACCGGACATGAAAGAAAGACCGATAAACAGGAGTGCAAAACCGATCAGGACTTCGGCACCCTCTTTTTTCTTGTGGCTCTTCGCAAACATCGTGATGAATGCGCCGATACCGAAGAGAACCGGTGCAAAGAACTCTGGCTTTAACACCTCGCCCCACTCACTCATCGACACAATCCAGCTCGTCACAGTCGTACCAATGTTGGCACCCATGATGATGCCGGTCGCCTGCAGAAGATTGATAATTCCGGCATTTACGAAACCAACGACCATAACCGTCGTCGCGGAACTACTCTGAATGATCGCGGTAACACCCGCGCCCACCAGCACGCCCAGCAAGCGGTTCGAAGTCAGGATCTCAAGCACACGTTGTAAACGGTTGCCCGCAAACTTCTGCAGACCATCCGCCATCGACTCCATTCCATACAGGAACATTCCCAGTCCTCCAATGAACTGAAAGAGTGTTCCCAAAGTACTAATAGACATACATATTCTCCCATCATCTTTTGATCTTTACACATAGTATGTCTTCACTATATCAAATAAATGTAAAAATAACCAGCAGGAAATGTAAAATCTGTGTAAAATTTGATATTCGCAACACTGTACTGCCTGAATGAGAGGATGGTTACAGGACAGCCCGGTATCACTCCTATGGTGCCGGGTTGCGAAAACCATCTTCCACAAACCGCCCGCTCGCAAACATCGCCTGAACAGAAGCCCGGTAGTCAGACAGCTTCTGTGCCTTCTTAATCCTCTTCAATTCTTTTTCACATCCCGGAAAATGGCACTGGAAATAGTACCAGAGTTCCTTCATTTTAAACAAAGTATTCCGGTCGCCGGACATGATTTCTGCATAACCGGTCAGGAGGCGATCGTGGAACTGCTGGAAAGATTGGAGATGATTCGAGGATGGCAGATTCCGCACCTCTCCAAAAATCCACGGGCTCGCAACCGCACCGCGCCCAAACATCAGTGCGGCTAATTTCATTTTTTTCTGCGTTTTACCGCTATCAGATGCTTCATCTTGTCCTACAATTTCTTTCATAAGTGCAGACGCATCCGCCGCCGAAAAAAGATTTCCATTATAGCTGACCGGGCAGCGGCTCTGCTCCAGCGCATACGCAAATGACTCCATCCGTATTTTCCCCTTATAATAGTCCTCGCGCACTCTCGGGTGTACAATCAGTTCTTCCAGCGGATAGTGATTATAGATAGCAAGCAGGCGTGGAAATTCAGACGCTTCTTTCATGCCGATCCGGGTTTTGATCGACAAACGCACCGGCTTTCCATCCGACGCGTGGATTTTTTCCAATCCGTTGCAAACTTCCTCCAGAAACAAGCTCAAATCTTCCGGCTCGGCTAAAAATCCCGCGCCCTTTTTCTTCGTAACCACCGTCCCCGACGGACAGCCCAGGTTCAGATTAACCGTCCTATATCCATACTCCGCCAGTTCCTCGCAAACCCACAGAAAATCTTCCGCCGAATGTGTCAGAATCTGCGGGATCAGGCATAATCCCTGATTATGCTCTGGAAGAATATCGTTCCTCTCCCTGGATATCAGCTTATGGCTGGAACCTGGTGCAATGAACGGACTGTAATACCGGTCAACGCCCCCATAAATGACTGCATGCGCCTGCCGGAATACGTATCCCGTGATTCCCTCCATTGGTGCAAAATCTAATTTTACACTCCTTGCATCGTTCGCGCTTATACGATTCGCGCCCACTTTTAATGCCTCTGGCTGAATCATTTTCTTCACGCTTCATTTCCTCCCAGTGATATGATATAGATCGGATTCTGCCCTTTCATCAAATGACTGGAACCAATCTTCTCCGCTTTTGCAATCTGCATGGACAGAATCTCCGCCTCTATCCCGCGCTCTTTCAGGTAACTCATAAGCACTGTCAGGGACTCCAGCGCAATCAGATTGATCACAATCCGGATATCTGGGTTCAAGCGGAACAATTCATCCAGAATCTCGCGCATCTGTCCGGTTGTTCCCCCGATAAATGCCCGATCCGGTCGGTGAACACTTACCTGTGCAAATGTCTCCGGCGCCTTTCCCGGCACGATCGTGACCGCCTCTGTTCTGGCTTTCTCACAATTTGCCCGGATCAGATCAACCGCCTCTTCCTTATATTCAAACGCACACACATGAATCCCCGGACAGCTTACCGCCGCTTCCACACTGACAGAACCCGTTCCCGCGCCAATGTCCCAGAACTCACAGTCCTCATACAATTCCAGCTTGGACAATGACACGGTCCGCACCTCACTCTTCGTCATCGGGACCTTGCCCCGGATAAACCATTCATCTCGCATTTGGTACTCCCCATTTTCTAAATTCTCATATAAATTCACTCAATTGGTATATTTTTGCTGACTCCCTTTGGCACATTCATCCAGCCATTTTCGCAAAAAATCTGGACAGGATGCATAATAGAGATGCGGAAATCCGCCAATCTGTCCTCCCTTTTCATGGATGCAGCGCCAGCTTCGGTTTCCGGTCGGTTTGACTGCCTCCCAGTCGGTGCCCGGATCTTCGCTCTCCCAGTAATGGAACTCATGCCCGTGAATTTCCTGACCGGATGAGGTCAGCAGACGCACATAGCCAAACCGGCGCAGGCGGTTCGTCCGGTAAGCGTCAAATGGATAAACGCCAGCCATTTCCCAGTGTTTTCCATCGCTTCCTTCAAGAGTACGGTGTAAATATAAAAATCCACCGCATTCCGCCAGAAACGGCATTCCCGCCGCAATCGACCGCCGGATACTCTCACGCATCGCCGCGTTCTTTGCCAGCTCCCGTGCATAATTCTCCGGATAACCGCCGCCAAATAAAAGCCCATCCACTCTGTCCGGGATTTTTTTATCCCTCAGTGGACTGAAATAAACCAGCTCCGCACCCATCTGTTCCAGAAGGCGGAAATTTTCCTGATAGTAGAAGCAGAATGCCTCGTCACGAGCAACACCGATGCGGACGCGCGAGGTGACTTTTTGCTCTTGACATGCTGGGAATTTCGCTATACTTTCCGCCTCCATTGATTCGTTTTCTGCTTTTTCTTTCTCTTTGTTTTCTATCCTCAATGGCAGCATCCCCGCTACTTCCAGCACCCGATCCACCGCAATCGACTTCTCCATCTGATCTGCCAATCGCCCGATCCGCTCGCGCAGCCGATCGATCTCGCCCGGCAGAAAAAGTCCCAGATGGCGGCTTTCCATGCGGTATTCCTCGGATTCCGGCAGATAACCAAGCACCGGAAGCCCCGACGCCTCTTCCACGGCTGCTGCCAGCCGCTCATAATACATCGAAGAAACCCGGTTCAAAATCACTCCGGCAATATGGCTTTTTTTCCGGAAATGCAAAAATCCAGATGCCATTGCTGCCGCCGACAACGATGCGCCCTTACAGTCCAGCACCAGAATCGCCGGCGTGTCTGTGATCTCTGCAATCTCCCAGCTGCTGGCGGACGTTTCTGTTCCGCCCAAGCCGTCATAATAGCCCATGACACCCTCTAAAACTGCAATTCCCGCCTGTTCTTCCCGCACTGCATCCACCAAAACCTTCCGCACGCCTTCCGCCGGCAGAAAAAAGCTATCGAGATTTCGCCCGGGAATGCCGAGCACATAGCGGTGAAACATTGGATCGATATAGTCCGGTCCACATTTGCACGCGATCGGATTCAGACCGCGGCGGCGAAGGATTTCAAGCAGTCCGCAGGTCAAAAGAGTTTTTCCACTGCCGCTTTTGGGGGCGGCAAGCATGATGCGTGGACATGCTCTGACAGAAGCCTCATGTGGCAAAAGTTTATCTGCATCATTTTTATATGATTCTGTTACTCGAACATCGGATGGCATTTTTTCTGACACCATTTTCTGTTCATATATCAACTTCTCTACATTTTTTGTTTCTGTATTGTTACCATCTGTAATCTTTTCCTCTTCGTTCTGCCCACGCTTTATTTCATCCGTGACTTCCAGCAGCATCAAGCTCAAATCCGCAAATTCCAATTTTTTCATTTCTTCCGCGGTTCCGCTCCGGATCTGCTCTTCCGGGTACGATAAGTTTTCACCAACCGTCACCTGTACATTTCCATATCCCGCCTGTGTCAGACGTTCACAAAACTGTCCAGCTCCATTTTTGCCGCCCATGAGGATAAACGCACGCTTAGCCGGTTCTTCTGGATCACACAGACGTTTCATCACCCGATCGACAGACAATTCTCTTCCATGTGCGGAATAAATCGCCGCATCTTCCCAGTGCGTCCCCAGGCGTGCCGCCAGATAACTGACACAGGATGTACCCGGATAGACGGTAAATGGATAACCAGCTTCCCGCAGCCGCTCTGCCATCCTGGATGCCCCGCTGAAAAAGCCGGTATCACCCGAATACAGGATGACCGCCTGCTTCCATTCCGGGTGCTTCGATACAATCTGTATCACATCGTCAGGAAGATATGCTTTATAGCACTTCGTTTCTTTTTCCACCGCAGCCGCTGATTCCTGTCTGTTTTCAGCTTTTCCTTCCTTGCTAATCAGCAAATCATTCTGCAGCGCTCTCTCCGCGGATTCCAGCATACGCCCCGCGCCAATCAAGGCGTCACTCTCTCGAATTGCCCGAAGGACTTCCCCTGTCATCTGGGACGGCTGTCCCATGCCAATTCCCGCCAGAATCAAATGTGTTTTTAACTCTCCAACATTCCCCTCATCCGCCTTCTTCAGCACCTCCATTGCCTCTTCCAGCGAAATACCATCCTCCTCCGGTCTGCGGATCACAACCACTCTGGTTCCATTTTCACGCGCCGCTTCCACCTTTTCCTGAAATCCGCCCGCACGCCCGGAATCTTTCGTCAATAGCCACTCCGCTTTTGTCTGCCGGAGAAATAGCGTATTCATTTCGGTGGAAAAAGGTCCCTGCATCGCAATCAGATGGCTGCCAGTTATCCCCAATTTTTCACATTTCTTCAAAACATTCGAAGTTGGAAGCACTCTCGCATACACCCGTTTTTGATAATCTGGTATCTGGCACAGGGCTTCCAGTTCTTTACTGCCGGTTGTGGCAAAAATCACGCCGGAAACAGAAGAAAGAAATGACACTGCCTCCTGAATGGAATCAACCTCGACCCAATCACGTGCTTTGTTTTGTTCGCCCTCTGCGCGCAGGCACCGTTCCAGGCGGACACCGGTCCGTCCGCACGCTTCCTGGATTTCTTCTGAAACAAGTCTGGCATGCGGATGTGTTGCATCGATCACAAGATGAATCCCCTGGTTTCGGATAAATTCTTCCATCTGGTAACGATCCATCCGTCCACGTAAGACTTTTATCACTGAGGATGCCTGAACCGTTTTCAAGTTTTTCTTTGCAAGGCAAGTATTGTGGTTCAAATCTGGATTCCCTGCATTCCCAGATTCCATCAGCTCCTCCTGCAAAAGCTCCTCTCCATACTCCGAAGCCACGCTGACCCACGCCTCAATCTTTTCCCGGCTGCAATATTCCGCCAGCAGGCGCCCTTCTGTCGTTCCTCCAAATATCCATATTTTACACATCGCGGTATCCCCTCGGTGTCACCAGACATCCATTTAACATCTGCGTTTCCTTATTTCCAATAAATACGGTCGTAAACATATCCACCGACGTCTTTTCCAGTTCTGCCAGTGTCAGAAGGTGCACCGCCTCGCCCTCGCGGCCAATATTCTGTACATATCCGCAGGCAGTCTCACCACTTTTATACTCTAAAAGAATCCGGCAGGCACGCTCCAGATAATCGTGGCGTTTCCGGCTGGATGGATTGTAGAGGCAGATAATAAAATCCGCTTCCGCCGCTGCACGCAGCCTTTTTTCGATCACTTCCATCGGCGTCAGAAGGTCACTCAGGCTGATCACCGCAAAATCATGTCCCAACGGTGCACCGAGAATGGCTCCGCCTCCCAGCGCTGCCGTCACTCCTGGAATTACTTCCACGTTCACATCCGGGTACGCCTCTGCCATCTGCAACACCAGCCCCGCCATGCCATAGACGCCGCTGTCCCCACTGCAGATCATTGCTGTTTTCCGACCATCCTGCGCCGCTTTTAATGCCATCTCACAGCGTTCCTTTTCCTGGCGCATCGGCGTTGTCAGAAATTCCGCCTGTGGATAAAATTCTTTTACCAGGTCCACGTATACCGTATAACCGATGATCACCTGGCTTTCCCGCAAAATGCGGTCTGCCCGGACCGTCATCTGTTCTCTCGCCCCCGGTCCAATTCCGATCACGTATAATTTTTTTTCTTCCACTGCTGCCTCCTTACTTGCTCCGATGCCGGAACCGCTACTGCTGCCGTCACACCGTTAAACGCCATTTTCTGTACTCTCAGATCAATCGCAGGCAGATTTTTCTCATCCATCTCCCGTTCCCGGTAAATCCGGCGCACCCCCATGACGGCTGCACGCTCACAAACATTTCCTACCCCTACTGTCTTCCGCACAAACGGCGATTCTGCAAACTTCGTACCGGCACTTTCCAGCTCTTCCGGGGTAAAACTCCACAGTTCCACATCCCACTCCTTCGCAAGCGCCAGAAATGCCATCTCATTTTTCTTCCGATCTACCGTTGCAATCGCCCGCACCGCACTTTTATCAATCATCGCCCGAGAAAGTGCCACTCTTGCCATCTCCCGGACAGCATTCAGGGAGGAATCCCGGCGGCATCCCATTCCAAGAACAACCGTTCGCGGATACAGGCGCAGAAGTTCCGGCGTACCTGATTCATTTTCCGACTCATAACTTTGCTCTTTCTTCTGCTCACTTTTCTGCCCAGGAGATCCTATATCGGATTTTCCGACAGACATATCTATCTCAGCCGCCTTCGCCGAATCGCCGGTTTCCACTGCCACTACCGCCGCTGCTTTGACTGCATCCCGCTGTTCCTTCTTCTCCTGCAGCCCAATCACCATATCCCGGCGCACCAGAGACGCTGGGGCATTTTTCGGGCATCCGCCCTGTTTCAGCGTCACATAGATGTTTTCCTTCTGCCATACGCCCGGAGTAATCTCTGCCGGAACGATTCCATCTACTGGATAATCACTGAAAAAGCCAATTTTTTCACCGCGCAGCTCCGCCGCGGAGATTTGTTTCGCCAGTTCCCGATCACTAATCACCAGCTCATTTTCCGCTGCAAATACATCAACTGCAAATGCCTGCCGCAGATCCGTTGCCGTCGTAATTACCGGTTCTGCCCCCAGAATCTGCGCCGCTGCCTCTGCCAGTTCATTGCATCCGCCCACATGTCCAGACAAAATCGGGATCGCATAACGTCCCTGCTCATCGATCACCAGCACCGCCGGATCTTTCAGCTTATCCTGCACCCACGGCGCAATCAAACGGACTGCAATCCCCGCCGCCCCGACAAACAAAATTGCTTCCTTCTCCTGAAATGCTTCCTTGACCACCTGTTTCAGCGGTTTCGAATGTTCGGATCCTGTATAATCTAAAAAGTCAAACGCCTCTTCCATCTGCTGGCTTAATTTCTCCAGCAGGCGCGTCGCCGTCTCTTTTCCCTGTGCAGTAAAGCAAATGCAGATACCGTTCCTGACCCGAAGTTTCAACTGCTCCATTTATAACAATCCCTTTCTATTACTCATATACAAAACCATCCGTCCCCTGACGGAATTCAGTTGTGAATTCTGGCGCATATAAACGCGAGCGCTCGTATCCCGCCTGGGCAGTCACATCCCCGACGATAATCAGAGCTGTTTTTTTGATATTTTCCCGCTCTGCCGCCTCTGCAAGCGTGGCAACCGTGCAGACAACCCGCTTTTCATCCGGCCAGGTCGCTTTGTACACGATCGCCGCCGGCGTGTCCGCCTCATATCCGCCCTTTATCAGCTCTTCCGAAAGCTTCTTCAGCATTCCCGTGCTTAAAAATATAACCATAGTCGCATGATGCGCTGCAAACGACGCGATGCTCTCCCTCTCCGGCACCGGCGTCCGCCCCGCCATCCGGGTGATAATCACGCTCTGCGAAACGCCCGGCAAGGTATATTCCAGATTCAATGCAGATGCCGCGCCGCAGAAAGAGCTGACGCCCGGGCATACCTTATAAGAGATATTTAACTTGTCCAGCTCGTCCATCTGTTCCCGGATCGCACCATACACGCAGGGGTCGCCCGTGTGAAGCCGCACCGTCATCTTACCCGTCGATTCCGCTTCTTGGATCTTTTCGACCACTTCTTCCAGCGTCATTTTCGCACTGTCATAGACAACGGCTGATTCTTTTTTATAATCCAAAAGCTCTGGATTGACCAGAGAACCTGCGTAAATAATCTGGTCTGCCTGATTCAAAAGGCGTGCTCCCCGCACTGTGATTAAATCTGGCGCTCCCGAACCTGCTCCGACGAAATATACCATATATGTGATTTCTCCTTTTTTATTTAATATTCGAATCTCAACTTTTCGTAATTTATGATTCTTCTATCTATCATTACTTCCATGCCTCTCTCCATCTCCAGCAGCTCCCGCACATACGCATCCGCCCCAGCTGTCCGCGCCATCAGTCCATAATTGCTTGAAAATAGCATTACCTCCGTCTGAACGCCGCTCTCTTCTTCCAATACCGCTTTGACCTGATTCGCCACCTGCTCCATGACCTGTTTCAGATATCCATGTTCATATAGGAAATCTGCCGCTTCCTCAGTCGTATTCATCGGCAGCAGGGCATCTGCCTCCGGAAATCCAACGGTTCGCGCGCATGCAGACAAAATCTCCATCCGTCTGTCACCATACCGGGAATGTGTATTCATCACACCACCTGCCACTTTGACCAGTTTTCCAACATGCCCTGCCAAAAGCGCCTGGTGAATTCCTTCCTGTGAAAGCATTTTAAAGCTGGTCCCGATAAAATTACTGCACTTGATGAAATTTTCCATCGAAAGCCCGGTTTCTTCTTTTAAAAATCGTTCTCCATAATTGCCTGGCGCCACTGCCAGCAGCGAAACATCCTCCTGGGCGTGCACCCGGATATCCAGCCGGATCGTCTCAACCAATGCCGCCTCACTCATCGGGTTCACAATCCCAGTTGTTCCAAGCACCGAGATACCACCGATGATCCCCAGATGCGGGTTAAACGTTTTCTCCGCCAGCTCCCGCCCGGAAGGGATAGAAATCTCAATCCGCAAAGGTAACTCCGGCATGCCCGCCTCCCGGCGTGCCAGAGCCGCCTCCCGGAAAATAGCCGTCCGCGGTACCGGGTTGATCGCGTAATGCCCCACTGGACACGAAAGACCGTCCCGCGTCACCATGCCGATGCCCTCGCCGCCGGTTACCTCAATTCCCGGATACGCCGGGTCTGTGTAACCGCTTTCAGTTATGCTATCATGACAAGCCAGAACGGCCCGTGCACAAACCAATGTCCCATTCGTCACATCCGGATCGTCACCGGAGTCCTTCTGTACACCGCATACTGCGCTATCTTCCTCCCGCTCTGCCCGGACAATCGGCAGAATCGCCCGGACGCCGGAAGGTGTCACTGTCTCTGCCGCCGCAGGTGCTTCCCCTGTGCAGAGAAACAACACCGCCGCCCGCGTACACGCCGCCGCGCAGGTTCCGGTCGTAAATCCGGTTCGAAGTTCCTTTTTTTCATCTGTCTGTTTCTTTTCCGTCTCCATCTGCCTCCCTGTATGCCATTTTCTGCCTGAAGATTCTTCTGTCCATTATAGGAGATTTACACCCGACTTTCAACTTATTACTATTTATCTTTATTTAAAATTCCAGTAACAATCCCTCATTTTCCCCTTGCACTTTCCTCAACTGTGCGGTACAATACGGAATATAAATAAGTAGATTTAATTACATATTCAAGAAATAGTTATTATAAACGTGCAAGGACAGCTAACATGTAAATATAAAAAACCGGAAAGATCTTCTCTTTCCGGCATTTTAAGTCTCACACACTTTAAAACAATACAGTTTTAAACAACAACGTGAAACATTATTTGGTACGGACAACCAGATGGGCATTGACATACTCCCAGGAGTATGTGCCCGCTTTGCCGCCATCCTCAATGAAAAATGGAGTTACCATCTTGTAGCCTTCATCCATCATCATGGTTGCAGCTTCCAGACATGATTCCTCTTCGTTTTCAAAATCAACATTAATGCATGGATTCTCTTCCATGGAAGGATTGTCCTCATTCGGATCTAAATGTGCAATTGCGTACTGCATATGAATTCTCCTTTTCCTTATGATACTGAGAGTCTGAAAACTCCCTGCCACTCATTATAACTATCTTTCAATCAATCGTCAAGCACCTGCGGGCGCACCTTTACTATATAAAATTTTGGGGTGAAAACATGAATACAATTATCAATTTAATCGAAAAAACCTACTATTTCCTCTGGGGTGACTGGATTCATCTGCCGCTTCCTGGCGGAACAACCATCAACCTGCCGCTTCTGGTTCTTCTGCTCGTCCCGACCGGTATCTTCTGTACTATCCGGACGCGGTTCCTGCAGATCCGAATGCTTCCGGATATGCTGCGCGCGCTGCTGGAAAAGGCCGAAACCGGACACAAAGGTGGCTCTCTCTCCGCACTCCAGGCACTGATCGTGTCAACTGCGACCCGCGTTGGTATGGGAAATCTTGTCGGTATCGTTGCCGCTCTCTCCGCCGGAGGCGCCGGTGCGTTGTTCTGGATGTGGGTAACCGCGCTGCTCGGTTCGGCAACCGCTTTCATCGAGGCGACCTTAGCCCAGCTTCACAAACAGCCGGATCCGCTCTACGGCGGTTACCGCGGCGGTCCTGCTTACTACATTCACGACTGGATCAACAGCAAACGCCAGAAACAGGGCACGCCGGTTTCGAAGAAAAATCTTCTCTCCGTACTGTTTGCGTTCTCCGGTCTGATCTGCTGGTGCGGTATCAGCCAGGTCATCAGTAATTCCGTGACCTCTTCTTTTAAGAATGCATTCGGCATCCCGCCGATCTACTCATGCTTGTTTTTAGTTTTCCTTGCGGCAGTCATCGTTCTTCGGAAAAATGCCTCCGTCAGGGTTCTGGATCTGCTGGTTCCGATCATGGCAGGCATTTACATTATCCTGACCCTGTTTTTAATTATCGTGAACTTCCGCCAGCTTCCAGGCGTTTTTGCCCGCGTTTTTGAGGAAGCACTCGGTCTGCGCCAGGCAATCGCAGGCGGCTTCGGCGCCGTATTGATGAACGGTGTCAAACGGGGACTTTTCTCCAATGAAGCAGGAAGCGGTTCCGCCCCGTGTGCGGCAGCGACGGCAGAAACCTCCCATCCTGCCAAAGTCGGACTGATGCAGGCGATGGGCGTTTTCATCGACACGCTTCTCTGCACCTGTACAGCCATGATCATGCTGCTGGTCCCGGCTGATAAAATCTCCGGTCTGGAGGGCATGGATCTGCTGCAGGCGGCAATGAGCTGGCATTTCGGGGAATTAGGCGTCATTTTCATAGCCGTAATCCTGTGGCTGTTCAGTTTCACTACCTTCATCGGCATCCTCTTCTACGCCCGCTCCAATGTGAGCTACCTCTTCGGAGACACCTGGGCCGCCCAGACGGCGTACAAGATTCTCGCCCTGATCATGATGTTTGTCGGCGGACTGACCGCCTACACCTTTGTCTGGGATCTCGGTGATGTCGGTGTCGGTCTGATGACCGTCTTCAACCTGATCGCGCTGATTCCGATGTCGAAAGAAGCGCTTGTAAGCCTGCGGGATTATGAGGCAAAATATAAGAAATCATAGCCACTTTATTTCGAAATAAAAAGGGCGTGTGAAAAAACGAGAGTTTTTTCACACGCCCTTTTTCATTAATGATGGAACAGACGGATTCCCGTAAATGCCATTACAATGCCATATTTATTGCAAACCTCGATTACATTGTCATCACGAACCGATCCGCCCGGCTGTGCGATGTACTGAACGCCGCTCTTGTGCGCGCGCTCAATGTTGTCGCCAAATGGGAAGAATGCATCAGAACCAATGGTTACACCCTTCATGCCGTCCAGCCATGCGCGTTTTTCCTCACGGGTAAATACCGGCGGTTTTACCTTGAAAATTTTCTGCCATGCGCCCTCTTCCAGCACATCCATATATTCTTCTCCGATATAAACATCGATCGCATTGTCGCGGTCTGCACGCTTGATTCCATCCACAAACTGAAGATTTAACACCTGCGGAGATTGGCGCAGATACCAGTTGTCGGCTTTCTGACCTGCCAGACGGGTACAATGTACACGGGACTGCTGACCTGCGCCGATACCGATCGCCTGTCCATCCTTCACGTAGCAGACAGAGTTGGACTGTGTATATTTCAGGGTAATCAAAGATACGATCATGTCGATCTTCGCGTTATCCGGCAGCTCTTTATTCTCAGTCACGATATTCTCCAGCAGCTCACGGTTGATTGCCAGATTATTTCTACCCTGCTCAAAGGTCACGCCAAATACCTGTTTGCGCTCCACCGGAGCTGGTACATAATCCGGATCGATTTCAATGACATTGTACTTGCCATTTTTCTTTGATTCCAGAATCTCCAGAGCCTCCTTGGTATATCCCGGAGCAATCACGCCATCCGATACTTCTCTCTTGATGATGCGCGCCGTATCTGCATCGCAGACATCCGACAGAGAAATAAAATCGCCGAAGGAAGACATGCGGTCTGCACCTCGTGCTCTGGCATATGCACACGCAAGCGGAGATAAGTCTCCCATATCATCGACCCAGTAAATCTTACGCATCGTCTCGTCTAACGGAAGTCCTACCGCTGCACCTGCCGGCGAAACATGTTTAAAAGAAGTTGCCGCCGGAAGCCCAGTTGCCTCTTTCAGTTCTCTTACCAGCTGCCAGCCATTGAACGCATCCAGGAAATTGATATATCCCGGTTTGCCGCAAAGTACCTTGATCGGAAGCTCACTGCCGTCCGCCATAAAAATGCGGGACGGTTTCTGGTTCGGGTTGCATCCATATTTTAACTCAAGTTCGTTCATCTTCATTCCTCCTGTATACCCATTTAAACGCATGATTCAAATGCTGTTTCAAGTCGAACGTCCGTGAGACTTGGCGCGTGATTCTGGTCAGCGAAGCTGACATATTCTTTACAGAATCACTGCGCATCCTCGCGGAGCGTTTATCTCAGTCGGAGAATGGACTCCCACTGAGACAAACTTGCTATTACTTACCACCTGATGAGGTGGGAGTCTTCTCGACTGAGATAAACAATTTTGTTTCTGACCTGTTTTCATTTTCAGACGGTTTTTGACTTTTTTAACTATTTTCCAGTCTGTTCCTACTTATTTTTGTTAATGATCTTCGTCTGTGTCTCTCTGGTCGCAATATCAATATAGCGCACAAACAGAGATACCTTATTATCCGGGTTCAGATTCTCCCAGAGTGTCGCTACAAACTCATCCAGGCTGTCCGGAATCTCGATCTTTTTCGGCTCACCCTCGAAGCTCGGAAGCGGATTGCCGTCGTGCATATAGGTGTGGATGAAATGTCCCTCGCCTGCAACCGGCTTCTCATACGCATATGTATAACGATGGCAGGAATCCGGATTGCCGTCGTTGGATTTCAGAATCGACAGCGCATAGTTGTAACCGCCATCCTCGATATGCAGGATACCGGAAATACGAGGTGTGTAGTTCGGCGCATCCGGCTCAAACTCGCGGCTTCTGAGGGACTGCTCAAAGGTCATCTGGCGATCCATTCCCTCATAAATCGTATCAGTCTGATCGCCGTTGGTCACGATCGTTTTATTTCCCAGCACACGGACCGGTGCATAGATAATCAGACTCGGATCTTCCAGCTTCGCCGGATCAAATGCCTGTGTGCGGATGCCCTCACCTTCTTCTACAAACACACGGTTGCGGCTGTTCTCGCTTCTTCCCATGATAAAGTATGCCGTAACCGCCTTCTTTCCGTCCGGCGTCCGTCCAATGATAATTCCGCGTCCCGGATAAGAATTGTTTTTCAGTTCCTCTGCTATCGATACAGTCTTCATAATGGCAAAGCTTCCTCCTTCATTGTTGTGCAATAATTCACTACTTTATATTTTACCACATTCTATTCTCATTTCCAGTTAGATTTATTGATTTGTTTTCAGAAGTATTGCTTATATATAATACTGGTATTATTTTTTATTCTAATAAACATATAAAAGCACCTGCATTCTTTTACAAATGCTCTGCACTACTTCATGACAAACCGCCCTTTTACCGAGTTACTGTTCACGCATACGTGCCCAGTAACGGAATTTGCCGTGGCTTCGCATTTAAATACGGCAAATTCCTGCTGCCACCACGTTTTCTTACGGCACTTTCAGTTCCAAAAGTGCCTACCCGGGAACAGTAACTTTACCGATGCTTGTGAACAAAATACATCATAAAACAGACTGTTCAATCTGTACAATTCGGTGTATAATTAAAGAAAATATGCCATCAGGGCGATACATTTCACATATGTATACAGATTTTGGGAAATGACGGCATGAAGATAGCACAAAATTCGCAAGCGGTCTGCGCTATGCACCGTTACGAAAAAACGTTCATCATCAAAATTCAAGAAAAGGCAGGTTATGAATATGAAAAATGTAACAATTCTCGACCACCCGTTGATTCAGCACAAGATCTCGCTCCTCCGCAACAAGAACACCGGAACCAACGAATTCCGTTCCCTGACCGATGAGATTGCGATGCTGATGGGCTATGAAGCGCTTCGCGATCTTCCGCTGGAAGATCAGGAAGTAGAAACTCCGATCGAAACCTGCAGCACTCCGATGCTGGCTGGTAAAAAACTTGCCGTTGTCCCGATCTTACGTGCCGGTCTCGGTATGGTAAATGGTATTCTGGCACTCGTTCCGTCCGCAAAGGTTGGTCACATCGGACTCTACCGCGACGAGACAACCCATGAGCCGCACGAATACTACTGCAAGCTGCCAACCCCGATCGAACTGCGTACCATCGTTGTCACCGACCCGATGCTGGCAACCGGCGGTTCCGCAGTGGAGGCAATCGACTTTATCAAAGCACGCGGCGGAAAGAACATCAAATTCATGGCAATCATCGCTGCTCCGGAAGGATTAAAGAGACTGCATGAGGCACATCCGGATGTCCAGATCTATGTCGGTCATGTCGATCGCTGCCTGAATGAAAACGCTTACATCTGCCCAGGTCTGGGGGATGCAGGGGATCGGATTTTTGGTACGAAATAATACTATAGCATTCACAAAAAATCGCTCTTCCCTCTTCCGGGTTGAGCGATTTTCCATTTTATCTTTATTTAAGATTTCGTTCTCAAATCGCTATCGCGTAAATTTTTCTGCTATAGCACCGCTATAGTACGCATTCAGCAATTTTTCCAGATCCTTGATCTTCTCTTTCAGTTCCCGTCCGATATCGGTATCCCCGACGCACTTGCGCTCCGGCACCCATTTGACCATACGGCTCTCGGAGTGGATATCACTCTCCTTCTCGATCGCCGCCTCGGTGGACTCAAACGGATCGTGCGCTGCCAGAATCAGACCGTAGGAGTTGTAAATCAGCGTATACCCCGCGATACCGGTTTCTTTCTGATATGCCCTTGAGAAACCACCGTCGATGACGAGAAGCTTACCGCCGCATTTGAGCGGGCTCTCGCCGTCTTTGGATTTGACCGGGACGTGACCGTTGATGATGTGCGCGCCCTCCGGCTCCAGACCGAATTCACGGAGAATGCGGTCAAGCACTTCCTCATTTTCCAGCATATCGTAATACGGATTTTTTACTTCTTTATGTGTCTCTTTTTCTGCCAGAAAATAGCGTTCAAACGTTGCCATCTTGTCCTTGCCGAACAGCGGGGAATTTTCATTCAGCCAGATATACCACATCATATCCCTGCCTTTTTCCCGCTCTGCCTTATCGACCGCGACAAACCCCTTGCGGACATAATTGTCCAAAATATCGTACAGCGCCTTTCCCTTATATTGCTTGCCGTAGATCTCTACCTCCTTGAAGGTACCGTCCTTATTTAACGGAACGCAGCCATGGTAGAGAAGGTTATTGTTGTATACTTTATAGAGACTTCCCTTCGCCAGCAGAAACTTCATATGCTGCTGCAGCTTCTCGCAGTTCATGAACGCACGTTCCAGACGTTCCATGATATCCGCTTCTTCCGGTGTAAATGCATATGGATCCTTCGGATCCACCGTCGGGAAATTCATATCGAGCATCTTGTACTCTTTGCCATCCATTTCCAGAACGCCGCGTTCAAAATCAATATGATGCAGAAGATTTCGTTTCTCCAGACCAAATTCCGGATGGCGCTTGATGATCTGCCCTTCCGCCTTGAACTGGATGATCGAGATCGCCTTGTGCATCTTCTGGTTCATCTCGCGCTCAGACGCACTGTAAGAGTCACTGCCCTTCAACTGGAAGCAGGTGCACGGGTCATCCCCATATGTATTGATCGCAAAGGTTGCCAATGGAAGAAGGTTGATGCCGTAACCATCCTCCAAAATATCCAGGTTTCCATATCTCGCGCAGATACGGATTGCGTTTGCAATACAGCCCATCTGTCCCGCTGCCGCGCCCATCCAGAGCACATCGTGATTGCCCCACTGGACATCAATCGAGTGATAGGTCATCATCTTGTCCATGATGATATGCGGTCCCGGACCCCTGTCATAGATATCGCCTACGATATGAAGATGATCGACCGTCAGGCGCTGAATCAGCTCGCTTAGCGCTATAATAAAGGCTTTCGCCCGTCCCACACGGACAATCGTCTGGACGATGGCATCGTAGTAGGATTCCTTGTCCTGCAGATCACCGCGCTCAGTCAGAAGTTCTTCCAGCACATAGGCAAATTCCTTCGGAAGCGCCTTGCGGATCTTCGAACGCGTGTACTTGCTCGCTGCCCGGCGGCAGACCGCAATCAGACGATAGAGTGTGATCTTATACCAGTCATCCGGGTTCTTCTCCGTCTGCAGAATCCGGCTCATTTTCTCCGCCGGATAGTAAATAAGGGTTGCCAGTGACTGCTTATCCTGACGGCTCAGGGTATTTCCAAATACATCGTCAATCTTTCGCTTGACGGAACCGGAACCATTTTTCAATACATGAGAAAATGCCTCGTATTCCCCATGGATATCGGTCAGGAAATGTTCCGTTCCTTTCGGCAGATTTAAGATCGATTCCAGATTGATGATCTCCGTCGATGCCGCTGCAATCGTCGGGTAAAGCTCTGCCAGTCGATCCAGATAACGCGCCTGCAATGATTTCATGTTTTCTCTAACCCCTCCTGTTTGCGGACGCCCCTTTTGACCCTTTTTCACCCAATCCCGTGCAGCCTGCTTCCGATGCCCGTTATGCATATAAAACACACGCAAAAGATACACGCAGAAAGATGGAAAAGAATTTGTAATGCTTGTTGCAAACAATTACAAAAAATCGAAATGGCGTCTCATTTTTAATTCTGATACTTGTATCTTATCACACTTCTATTAAAAACGCCATTTCGATTCCTATAATAAGTATTATTAGTATTTGCGGGCAATCACGTATTTCTTCTTAAATTTAAAACTTATACCGCATCTGATACCAGATCACGTTTCCATGCACCGATTCCGAGATCCCCTCATTCACAAATCCAAACTTGGCATAATAGGCTATCAATTTTTCCTTGCACGTCAACACAAGTCCCTTCCTCCCCTGTTTTCTGGCATCCTCGATGGCGCACTGGAGCAACTGTCCCGCATAGCCATGTTTCCGGTATGCCGGGATCGTATTGACACCAAAAATCATCTGCCATGCGCCGTTTTCATCGTGCATTTCTGCCCGTTCGTACATCTCATCCGTCAGATCCGGCTTGTCTGTGACGAAGCCGTCCACAAACGCAATCAGCTTTTCGCCTTCAAACATGAGCCAGAAATGATTTCCATAATACTTAATTCTCTCCTCAAACTCCTCTTTCGTTGCGGCTTCCGCTGCCGGAAAGCATTCTGCTTCCACGGCTGCAATCTGAGCCAGATCTGCTATTGTCGCTGTTCTTATCTCCATAATATCTCGTATCATCCAATTATCCTCGTTCGAGGATAAAAAAATAATCTCCTTTCTCTCTTCAAAGGCATTCGCCCATATAAATAAAAACAGAATAATTTCGGTTCTTTCTTTGCAAATAAGCCAATGCATATAGTTTTCCCCATACACATCGGCTTATTTCACGCATCAGGCGGATCTCTCGATCCTGCCTTTTACTTCATATTCAACTATTTCCGCAGCTGTGCCAGGCGCTCCTGTACCTGTGCCATCATCTGGCGGTATTTCTCCAGCTTCTCGCGCTCTTCGGCAATCTTTGCCTCCGGTGCGCGGCTGACGAACTTTTCATTGCTTAACATACCCTCGGAACGGGCAAGCTCTTTTTTCAGCTTCTCTTCTTCCTTGCTGAGGCGTTCGATCTCTTTGTCCAGATCAACTAACTCTGCAAACGGCATATAGATGGTTGCCTTTGCAGTCACAGCCGATACAGCATCGTCTGCGATTCCGCTCTTGTCCTTCTGAAGAATAACATCGCTCGCATAGCCAAGAGTTGCAAAGAAGACGCGGCTGTGCTCGAAGATGGACAGAACTTCCGGATCTTCAGATACAACGTATACTTTTGCCTTCTTGCTCGGCGGTACGTTCATGGATGTGCGGACACCGCGGATCGCGCGGACTGCATCCTTGATCGTCTCAACTGCCTTCTCTTCCTCTGCAAAGTTCCACTCATCCTTGTAGACCGGCCAGGAAGAAATCATGATGGACGGTTCCTCATCCTGCAGGTTGCAGAAGATTTCCTCGGTAATAAACGGCATATATGGATGCAGCAGTTTCAAGGACTGGATCAGAACCGTTTTCAGGGTCCAGAGTGCAGCTGCCTTGGTGGTATCCTCCTCGGACCAGAGTCTCGGTTTTACCATCTCAATGTACCAGTCACAGAATTCCTCCCAGATGAAATCATAAACCTTCTGGAGGGCGATTCCCAGCTCGTACTTATCCATGTTCTCGGTGACATCTTTTGCCAGCGTGTTGACCTTGGAGAGGATCCAGCGGTCAGCCATCTGCAGGTCAGAAAGTTTTACATCCGTTACCGGCGCTTTCTCAATGTTCATCATGATGAAACGGGATGCATTCCACACCTTGTTTGCAAAGTTGCGACTTGCTTCTACACGCTCCCAGTAGAAACGCATATCGTTGCCCGGTGCGTTACCGGTCATCAGGGTCATACGGAGTGCATCGGCGCCGTACTTGTCGATAACCTCCAGCGGATCGATACCATTTCCAAGGGATTTACTCATCTTACGTCCCTGAGAATCACGTACCAGACCGTGGATCAGGACGGTGTGGAACGGCTCTTTGCCAGTCTGCTCCAGACCGGAGAATACCATACGGATAACCCAGAAGAAAATGATATCGTATCCGGTTACCAGCACGTCGGTCGGATAGAAATATTCATATTCCGGTGTGTCCTTCGGCCAGCCGAGCGTGGAGAACGGCCACAGGGCGGAAGAGAACCAGGTATCCAGCGTGTCCTCATCCTGATGCAGATGGGTGCCGCCGCATTTCGGGCATACCGCCGGTGCGTTCTTGGCAACGGTCATCTCGCCGCAGTCATCACAATAATATGCCGGAATCCGGTGTCCCCACCAGAGCTGACGGGAAATACACCAGTCACGGATGCCCTCAAGCCAGTGCAGATAGGTCTTTCCAAAGCTCTCCGGAACGAATTTAAGTCTGCCGGATTTAAGTGCCTCTACCGCCGGTTTCGCCATCTCTTCCATCTTGACAAACCACTGCGGTTTTACCATCGGTTCTACGGTTGTGCCGCAGCGGTCGTGGGTACCTACGTTGTGGGAATGCGGAACGACTTTGACTAAAAGTCCCATTTCCTTCAGATCCTCTACCATGGCTTTTCTCGCCTCGTAGCGGTCCATGCCCTGATATTTGCCCGGTACGCTGATGGTTGCATCGTCATTCATGATGCAGATCTCTTCCAGGTTGTGGCGTTTTCCTACCTCAAAGTCGTTCGGGTCATGTGCCGGTGTGATCTTTACGCAGCCGGTACCGAACTCTTTATCTACATACTCATCCGCGATGACCGGAATCTCTCGGTCGGTCAGCGGCAGTTTTAACATCTTGCCTACGATATCCTTGTAGCGCTCATCCTCCGGGTTGACAGCTACCGCAGTATCGCCTAACAGCGTCTCCGGACGGGTGGTTGCGATCTCGACGAAACGTCCCTCTTCGCCGACGATCGGGTAATTGATGTGCCAGAAAAAGCCGTCCTGCTCCTCATGCTCTACCTCGGCATCCGAAATGGAAGTCTGGCAGACCGGGCACCAGTTGATGATACGGGATCCCTTGTAAATATAACCTTTTTCATACAGTCTGGTAAATACTTCCAGAACCGCCTCGGAACAGCCCTCGTCCATCGTGAAACGCTCGCGGTCCCAGTCAGCGGAGGAACCCAGCTTGTGAAGCTGTTTTACGATGCGGCTGCCGTACTCTTCTTTCCACTCCCATGCTTTCTCCAGGAAGCCCTCACGACCCAGATCATGCTTGTCAATGCCCTGCTCTTTCAGCTTGTTGATAACCTTAACCTCCGTTGCGATCGCCGCATGGTCGGTACCCGGCTGCCACAGTGCCTCATAGCCCTGCATTCTCTTGTAACGGATCAGGATATCCTGCATGGTGTTATCCAGCGCATGTCCCATATGAAGCTGTCCGGTAATGTTTGGCGGCGGCATCACAATCGTGAACGGCTTCTTACCGTTTCTGCGTCCGCGCTCTGCATCGGCGTGGAAATATTTGCTGTCCAGCCATTTCTGATACAGGCGATCTTCAATATCCGCCGGATTATATGTCTTTTCCAGTTCTTTCATTGATCGATTCTCCTTTTGCGTTTTAACTCATCAAATGCTGTTTATCCCTGCATTCTATCATGAACCGCATCTTGTTTACCTTCATTTCGTGTAATTTCCGATGCAGTTTCTTACATCTGTTTCCGGACAATCTTATACTCATCATCCGTCTGGTAGTACGGGCAGACAAAACGCTGGCTGCTTAAAAATGCCGCCATCTCGTCCTCATCCAGATCTGCCTCGCACAGATAATACCCATAATCATCGTCATAGACATAATTGCCGCACGTGTCACAGCTTGTCAGCGGACCTTGTTTTTTCATCTGTTTTGTCCTTTCCGGAGCGCGTTTCCTATGAAAAAGAATGTGCCTTGGCACATTCTCGCGCCGAGCGCGGTCGCTTGCGACATGTTTCTGCTTCGCGCGAGCGCGCATCCTCGCGGAGCGTTTTTCATTTCATAGGACGTAATTTCCTATGAAATGAAAAAGCCCCTTGCAGACATATCATCTGCAAAGGGCGTCATATACGCGGTACCACCTTAATTCAATCAGGATTTCCATCTGCCGGTGTTTTCTTTGCACACATCCAGATTTTATCCCAATCCTCTTGATTCTATAACGGGAACTCCCGGGATCTCTTATCCACCACTCTCTTTCACACCATTCCTAAGTCATAGCAGAACGCAGTTTTTCAGAAATCCGGCTCCGAAGCTACCTTCCACATCCGTTTCCCGGAACCGTCTCTCAACCTGCGCGGTTCTCTCTGTCAGGGCTTCTATGTGTACTCCTCTTCTTCACTGCCTTTCATTTTTCAGTTCCTTGTTATCATAGAGGTTTTTTAGGAAAATGTCAAGGTTTTCGGCACAGGTTGGTAAATGATATATGCCCGTTACTGGGCACGTATGCGTGAACAGTAACATATGCCCTGGCTTCTCCCACTTTAAAGACGCCCCGCTGTAACAGCCGCACAGCCCCTACTTCGGCAGCGTATCCTTATACTGTGGATACGTCCCATCTGTCACCAGCTTTGCGTATGCATCATATGCCTCCTGCAGATTCTCATACTTTTTATCCTTCGAAAGATATTCCTTATACTGTGTTGGAGTCAGATGACCGGCGATTGCTATATAATTACCAGCTTTATTCACTCGCATAGCGGTAGTTGTTTCTGAAATATAAAACCTTCCATCTGCTGTACTGATAATAACCGGTATCTTCTTTCCTGCACCAACCGAATCTGAGGATATATCTACAGATGTCCAAAATAAATATCGCTTCGACTTATCCTTTGCATCTCCCAGATAGGCCCAGGTTCCCTTTTTTAACAGGCTGTCCTCCTCAATCTTCGCCTGTATCTTGGGAAGCATATTGGATTTTGTACAGTTGGAATCAATTTCAAAATTGTTGTTATCACCCAGCATTTCCAATATGCCGCTGTCATTCAAGGGCGCATGTACATCGCAATTGATATTAAACGCGTATTTCTGTTCCGAACCGCCTGTACCCTTTCCGCTTTTCCAGTTAAAAAGCACTCCCGAATCCGGCCGATAGGAAACTTCACACTCCCCACCCGGAACCGGATAACCAATCCAGTTGGCCGTATCACCCTGATCATTATAATGCATCACTCCACCTATCGTCACCGGGTCATGCGACTGCCATTTTTCTTTTTTCTGCTTCAGCTTTACAACCTTCACTTCATTCTCTGTATCCTCAATCATGACCGCTGCCATAACCTCTGCATATGCAGAACGGACATTGGCAAGATCCGTGGCCTCCCGGCTGGTCTCCAGCTGCCTGGTAAAAATAGGAATAGAAATTGCAGTTAAAATGGAAACTATCGCAACGACTACCAAAAGCTCCGCCAGCGTAAAGCCCTTTTTCCTGTTCTGTATATGAATTTCCATTCTTATCACCCGCCTGTCACCTTTATCTTTTTCTTATTCTATCACATGATTTAAAAAAATTCACGCAAAACATTTTTCATCTGACGCACATTCCCATAAATTGAAAGAAGAGACCTCCGCCTGCGGTTTTCACCGCAAAGCATCCGCCTCTTCCCAATTTCGTTGCTGTAATCAGGTCCCTGCCGTCAATTAAAACAGCGGAACAACCGCTCCATCGTACTTCGTCTCGATAAATTCTTTGATATCATCGCTTGTCAGGACTTCCATCAGAGCTTTTGTCTTGTTGCTCTCCTCGTCACCCTCACGGACTGCTACAACATTTCCGTATGTCTGGGCTGCCAGAGAGTCAGAAGCCTCTACTGCCAGAGCATCGGTTACCTTTAAACCAGCCTCGATTGCGTAGTTGCCGTTGATAACTGCAATATCAGCATCCTGTAAGGAACGCGGAAGCTGTGCTGCCTCAAGTTCTACGATATCCAGGTTCTTCGGGTTCTCCGTAATATCATTGATAGTTGCGGTCAGACCTGCATCCTCTTTCAGTGTCAGAAGACCCTGATCCTGAAGAAGCAGAAGTGCTCTTGCCTCGTTGGTTACATCGTTTGGCACCAGAACCTCTGCGCCGTCAGCCAGCTCATCTAAAGAATCGCTCTTGCCTGCGTAGATGCCGAATGGCTCATAATGGATTGCACCTGCACTTACCAGGTGAGTGCCATTCTCCTCATTGAAGGTATCCAGATATGGTTTGTGCTGGAAGTAGTTTGCATCCAGATCGCCGGACTCCAGTGCGTTGTTCGGCTGTACATAATCAGTATACTCTACGATCTTCAGATCGTAGCCCTTGTCTGCCAGAAGGTCTCTTGCAGCTTCCAGGATCTCAGCATGCGGTGCCGGGCTTGCGCCTACTACCAGCTTCTCCAGATCGCCGTCTGCCTCTTTAGCCTCTGCGGTAGTCTCCTCTGCTGCCTCTGCAGCGGTCTCAGCAGTTGTCTCATTCGAGCTGGAAGAGCAGCCTGCTAAGGATGCAGCTGCCAGCAGTGCCAGGAATGTGGTTCCTAAGAATGATTTTTTCATAGTGATTTCCTCCTCTTTGTGTGTTTAAACAGTTCCTTTAAATTTATATTTCAGAAATGTCCTGCATCTGCCACAGACGATAGGCTGCATTTCATTTCTGTAAATATCTTATTAACGGATTCTCTTATCACTTCTTCTCGAACTCCGCGTAAAGATCTCCTGAATCAGCTGTGCGATAATAACCAGAATCACAACGGTAACCAGCATCATATCTGCCTGATAACGGTGGTATCCATATCGGATCGCCACATCGCCCAGACCACCGGCACCGACGCAGCCTGCCATCGCGGAATATCCGAGGATCGTCGTGATCGAAATCGCCGCGCCAACTAACAGGGACGGCTTGGACTCCGGAAGCAGCACCTTGAAAATAATCTGCCAGGTCGAAGCGCCCATTGATTTTGCTGCTTCTATCACGCCTGCATCAATTTCCTTTAACGATGCCTCTACCATACGGCTGATATACGGGAACGCCGCGATTACCAGCGGTACAACTGCCGCATTTGCTCCGATCGTCTTTCCCACGATCGCGCGGGTCAGCGGCATTACCATCGCTAACAGGATGATAAACGGCACCGAACGGAGCAGGTTGACAATCACGCCCGCCACTTTGTTGAACAGCGGCACCGGACGAATGCCGTCTTTATCGGTTACAACCAGCGCCACGCCGAGCGGGATGCCGATCAAATAAGAAATCAGGGAAGAAAGACCTACCATATATAAGGTTCTCCAGGTCTCTTTTACCAGCATACTGACTGTCTTCGCATCAAATACCATCTTAGCGCACCTCCTCATAGGTCACACCGACCGTTTTTAAATAATTGCAGATACGCCCTGCATCTACCTCGTCCTCCGGGAGCTGCAGAAGCATCTGTCCCATCGCCTTGCCCCCAATATCGTGGGTATCCGCGAGAAGGATATTGACCGGAACCTTGCAGGCTAATACCATATTAGAAATAATTGGCTCCGAAGATTCCTGTCCATTGAAAATAACGCGGATCTGGCGCGCTCTGGCAAAGCTTGTCTTCTGCCCTGCCGTCTCTCCTAGAATCAGCTGCCGCCCAATCTCCGACTTCGGACCGGAGAAAATCTCTGATACCTTGCCAGACTCTGCAATGTGGCTGTGGTCGATGATCGCCACACGGTCACAGATAGACTCAATCACCGCCATCTCATGGGTAATCACGATCACAGTAATGCCGAGTTCGCGGTTAATCTTCTTGAGAAGCTCCAAAATCGATTTTGTCGTATTCGGGTCGAGCGCACTCGTCGCCTCATCGCAAAGCAGCACCTTCGGGTTCGTGGACATCGCACGTGCAATCGCCACACGCTGCTTCTGTCCGCCGGAGAGCTGTGCCGGATATGCCTTCATCCGTTCTTCCAGACCGACTAATTTTAAAAGCTCAGCCGCCCGTTTCTTCGCCTCTGCTTTCGGGACACCGGCAATCTCCATCGGAAAGCACACATTCTGGAGTACATTTCTCTGTGCCAGAAGATTGAACTGCTGGAAAATCATCCCCATCGACTGTCTGGCTTTCCGAATCTCCGACTCCTTCATCATCGACAGGTTCTGTCCCTCAAAAATAACCCGTCCCGCCGTCGGTGTCTCCAGATAATTGATACACCGGACCAGCGTACTCTTTCCCGCACCCGACAGACCGATAATTCCAAAAATCTCACCTTGCAGGATTTCCAGGTTAATATCATCTAACGCGGTCACCGTTCCGTTCGTTGTCTGGAATTGCTTTCCCAGTCCTTCCAGGCAGATGATCGCTTTCTTTCTCTGCTCCATTGTCTTTTCCCCTCTCTTTTTCGAATATACAGCATTGATACCCTGTCGCATAAAAGATGCCACTACTGTTTTTCTGTCACAGGAAGCAGTTAGTGCCTTTTTGTGTCATAAGGAATTCCAAGGAATTTCCTATGACACAAAAAAGCCGCGAATCCAGTACGGATCGCGGCTTCCTATGCTATACTTACAGGTCTATCCGACCAGCCCGTTCCGTCTTTCATGCACACAAATATGACAGCACATCATACACATGCCGTTCATCATCATATTCATCTGCATGGCTTTACTCTGACGCATCGGACCTGTCCCCTTTCAGCTTATATTCCCTTATTCCTGATAGGAATTATTTGTTTATGAAGATACACCCATTTTCCGGGTTTGTCAAGTGTTTCCTGAATTTTTAAGAGCTATTTTTTAGAGCTATTTCACTCCTGCTCCGGTTTTTGCACAGCTTCTCTTCTTTTTGATGTCTGGAGTTCCCGTGCTTCTGCACGGCTGCGGCGCAAATTTTCTCCTGGCATCTCCTGTTTCCGGCTGCGCCCTTTCTCACGCTCGCGGATGCGATCCGGCGTGCGGCTCTCAATGATATAGCGCGGGCGGTGCTTCGACTCCAGATAAATCTTTCCGACATACTCTCCGACGATTCCGACCGAGAGAAGAAGCAGTCCGCCGATAAACCAGAGCGATACCATCATGCTCGCCCAGCCGGTGATCGTATTGCCCCGGAAGAAATCAACCACCGCCCAGATAAGGAATCCAATACTGACAAAAAATGCCGCAATTCCCATGAACGTAATCATCCGGATCGGCTTTGTGCTCAGCGAAGTGATGCCCTCGATCGCAAAAGCCAGCATCTTTTTCAGCGGATATTTGCTCTCCCCTGCTGCCCGCTCTTTACGGTCATAATATACCACATCGGACGGATAACCGATCATCGGGACAATCCCGCGCAGAAACAGATTGACCTCCGAAAATTCCGCCAGCCCTTCCAGTGCCCTCCGGCTCATCAGGCGGTAATCCGCATGATTATACACGGTGTTCGCTCCCAGCGCATTCATAATCTTATAAAATCCCAGCGCAGTTGTACGCTTAAAAAATGTATCCGTCGCCCTGTGACGGCGCACACCGTACACGATGTCACAGCCAGCCATATACCGCTCGATCATCGCGTCGCATGCGTCCACATCATCCTGCAGATCGGCATCCATCGAGATCGCCGCGTCACACCGCCGTCTCGCCGCCTCAAAAAGCCCGGCTAAAAGCGCGTTCTGATGACCGCGGTTGCGGCTCAGCTTCACACCTGCAAACCGCTCGTCCTTCTCATGGAGTTCCTCGATCAGCTTCCATGTTCTATCCTTCGAACCGTCGTCTACCATCAGCACCCGGCTTCCCGGATGAATCCGGCGGCTGCGGGTTAAATCATCTAATTTTTTACCTAAAAATTCTGCCGTCAATGGCAGAACTTCCTCTTCGTTGTAGCAAGGCACCACGATATAGATAACCGGTGCATTTCTCATACTGTCATCTCCTGCCCGGGTCACTGTCCCTTCTATGCAGACAAGTCCCCTCGTATTTTCAAAAGCAGGTTTCCAGATACAGGTATCTTGCCAGAATCCCCCTGCAGCTGAAATCTGCTTTTTCCGTATTTTCCTATTATATAGGAACTACATTAAAAAGAAAAGTAAATTTTTGACACATCCACCCGATTCCGGTATAATAGAATTGATATTTTTATCACTTTACTATTACTCGCCACCTAAAGAGGTGGGCGTCTTCTCGACTGAGAAAAAAATCAAAAAAAGCCATCTATCAGGAGGTATTCATATGTCAAAAAACGAAAAAGCAAAGGTATATTTTACAGATTTCCACACCATTGCATTTGGCGACGGTCTCCCTACCAAATTAAAAAAACTGATCCGTAAAGCCGGGATCGGTTCCATCGATATGGATGGTAAATTTGTCGCTATCAAGATGCACTTTGGTGAACTTGGAAATATCAGTTATCTGCGTCCGAATTATGCCAAAGCCGTTGTTGATGTCATCAAAGAGCTGGGCGGCAAACCATTTTTAACAGACTGCAATACGATGTATCCAGGCAGCCGCAAGAATGCGCTCGAGCACCTGGAATGCGCCTGGGAAAACGGATTTACCCCGTTGACTGTTGGATGTCCAATCATCATCGGTGATGGATTAAAAGGCACCGATGACATCGCTGTTCCGGTGGCCGGAGGCGAATACATCAAAGAAGCTAAGATCGGCCGCGCCGTCATGGACGCCGATGTCTTTATCAGCCTGACCCATTTCAAGGGACATGAGATGACCGGCTTCGGCGGTACGATCAAAAATATCGGCATGGGCTGCGGTTCTCGCGCCGGTAAGACCGATCAGCACAGCAGTGGAAAACCACACGTCAAGGAAAAGCTCTGCCGGGGCTGCCGCCGCTGTCAGAAGGAATGTGCCAACGGCGGTCTCGTTTTCGATGAAGCCTCCAGAAAAATGCACGTGGATGCTGAGCACTGCGTCGGCTGCGGACGGTGTCTCGGCGCCTGCAATTTTGACGCAATCGAATTTGACAACAACGCAGCCAACGAGCTGTTAAACTGCCGTATGGCGGAATACACAAAAGCCGTTGTGGATGGACGTCCAAACTTCCATATTTCCCTGGTCGTTGACGTCTCCCCGAACTGCGACTGCCACGGTGAAAATGACGTACCGATCCTTCCAAATCTTGGTATGTTTGCTTCTTTCGATCCGCTGGCACTCGATCAGGCCTGTGTGGACGCCTGTCTGGCCGCTGCTCCGATGCCGGGCAGCCAGCTTGCAAAACATCTTGCTGATCCGGATTTCCACGATCACCATGACCATTTCACAAATTCCACACCAGAATCTGAGTGGAAAAGCTGCCTGGCACACGCGGAGAAGATCGGTCTGGGAAGCCGGGAGTATGAATTGATCACACTATAATAACATCACCCCCATCTGCCAGCTATGCCGCCGGTCTTTTTGCGACCGCAGAGCTGTGAAAAACGGAGCCGCCCCGGTCTTTTCTGCCGGTCGGCTCCGTTTTATTCTCTTCTTTATTTCTGAATCCAGACACCATTCGCATCGACTCTATATCCGTCCGGTGTCGTTCCATTGACAAACAATGCTCCGTCAGCACTCACATAATACCAGTATCCATTCGTCTGAATCCAGCGGCTCTTCGCCATAGCCCCGCTTTCGGTATAATAATAATGCCAGGAGCCGTCTACCATCTGCCAGTCACGCGCCATCCACGCATCCGCATGGAAATAGTATGTCTCTCCCTTGATCAGTAGACTCTCATTTGCCGCGTAGGTTCCGTTTGCTTTCAGGTATTTCCATTCATTTCCAAACTGCTGCCACGCACCGTCGCCCTGAGCAGCTGTATTGCCAGCTCCAGAGCTACCCGGTCCGCCCTGACTGCCGGAAGACGAGGTATTTGTGCTGGTCGTATTGCCGGACGGCTTGCTGGAATTTGACGTACCGTTGTTCGCCGCATCCGATACCGAGGTGTTCGTGCCAGCCGGTGTGCCGGATGCGCTTCCCGCCACTGCAAAACCATAGTCCAGCAGCTTCTTCGTATCGTCATAATGGGTCTGCGAACTCTTTAAAATAACTGCAATCAGGCGCACGCCATTTCGCTCTGCACACGTTACCAGCGTGTTGCCTGCCAGGGAGGTATAACCGGTCTTTCCGCCTATGATTCCCTCATAGTACTGGGAATTTGCCGGATTGAGCATCTTATGTCCAATCGTAAGCGTCCGCACCGTCGGCACGCTGGCAGTCGCCGGGAAATCGTAATGCAGGGTCGATGCAACCTGACGCACCGTCGCATTATTGAATGCAGCATTTGCAATCAGCGCCATATCATGTGCGGTTGTAAAATGGTTTGCATTGTTCAGACCATTCGGATTTGCAAAATGCGTATGCGTGCATCCTAAGGACGCTGCTTTCTCATTCATCTTATCCGCAAACGCGCTGACACTGCCGGACACATGCTCCGCCAGTCCGTTTGCCACCTCATTTGCCGATTTTAAAAGCAGACCATAGAGACAGTCCTTAACCGTAAAGGTATCGCCCGCCTTGACCTGCAACGTCACCGCGCCCGATTCCAGATTCGAAACTGCCGTCTGGGAAAAGGTTACCGTATCACTCAGATTACAGTTTTCCGCTACCAGAAGCGCCGTCATCAGCTTCGTGATGCTGGCTGGATAATACTGCGTATCCGCATTCTTGGAAAACAGGAACTGGTTGTGCGTCGCATCATAGAGCACTGCGCCCTGCGCTGCCACCGTCGGCTGAGCTGCATTCTGTGAAGTAACCGTTGCTCCCGAAGGAACTGCGCCGGAGACCGTGCCTCCTGCCGCCTGTCCCGGACCGGTCGCCCCGTCTGTCGCAGCAAATGCCGTCCATGACACAGACATCATAAGTGCCATTCCCAGGCAGAGGGAACGCACGGATTTTTTCCATTTATTCATCGTATATTGTCCTTCCTGTATGTATTTTCGCTTTTCTCCTACCCGCCAGCTCCCGCAAACGTAAAGTTACGTTCACTCATTGCGCGGACTTTAACGGATTTTGCCAGTGCTGCGCAGGTACAAATCATGCCAATCTGTCTTACATTTTACTTCATTTTAAGCGACAATACAAGTTGAAAGGAAAATTTGAAATTATTACAGATACTTCTTCCGCAGATCTGCCCCACTCTCTGCCGACAGATACGCCGGTGCCACATCAAAGACGGTCTTGCAGCCCTTCTGGCCTTCCTGGTTCATCTTGTATGCCGCGCGTGCGTATGCCACGATGATGGAGGAAGTAAATTCCGGGTTGGAATCCAGCTTTAAGCTGTACTCGATGATATGGTGGTTCTCTTTGTTCCAGCCGGTCTTGCCGCTGCGGAGTACGAAACCGCCGTGCGGGAGACGGTTGTGGTCGCGTTTCAGTTCTTCTTCAGTAATAAAATGAACCGTCGTGTCATAATCAGAGAAGTAGTTCGGCATGGTCTTGATCTCGTTCTCGATCTTTGCCAGATCCGCGCCCTCTTCTGCCACAACAAAGCACTCTCTGGTGTGTTTTTCACGGGTGGTCAGCTCTGGGCTGCTGCCGCTTCTGACTGCCTCCAGTGCACTCTCAACCGGGATTGTGTACTGTCTGGCATCCTTGACGCCCTCGATCCGGCGGATCGCATCGGAATGTCCCTGGCTGACGCCCTTGCCCCAAAACGTATAATTTTCGCCCTCCGGCAGGCAGGCAGCTGCATAGAGACGGTTCAGGGAGAACATACCCGGATCCCAGCCAACGGAAATGATACCGACCTTGCCGGATTTCTGTGCGGACTCATCGACTGCTGCGAAATGCTCCGGAATCTTTGCATGTGTATCGAAGCTGTCCACTACGTTAAACCACTGTGCATATTTCGGGGTCTGGATCGGCAGATCCGTTGCTGAACCGCCGCAGAGAATCAAAACGTCAATCTCGTCTTTCTTCGCCTCTGCCTCATCTACATGATAAACCGGTACGCCCTCGGTCAGGATCTTAACCGTTTCCGGCGCACGCCGTGTAAATACTGCTCTCAGTTCCATATCCGGATTCTGGCGGATCGCACACTCCACGCCGCGTCCCAGATTTCCATATCCTAAAATTCCAACTCGGATACTCATAGATATTCCTCCTAACGGTACAAAATTTGCCACGGATCCGGCTCTATTTTCCAGCTTACGCGATCCGATTTTACTTAAAAATTTCAAGTGTTCCCATTATACACTAGATCCATCCGTTTTTCAATATAGGTGAGTTCACGCGTACAGGAAACAAATTCTCATTTAATTCTCAACGAAAGCCTTATTCCAGCTCCTTCATTCCGGTATACAGCTCAAAATACCGCCCTTTCTGCGCCAGCAGATCTTCATGGTCGCCGCGCTCAATGATCTGCCCGTGCTCCAGCACCATGATCGCATTGGCGTTGCGGACTGTCGAAAGCCGGTGGGCGATGACAAAGGTCGTCCGGTCCGCCATCAGCCGGTCCATGCCGTGCTCGATGTGCTTCTCCGTCCGCGTATCGACCGAACTCGTCGCCTCATCCAGAATCAGGATCGGTGCTTTAGAAACTGCTGCCCGCGCAATGTTTAATAGCTGGCGCTGTCCCTGGCTTAAGTTTGCACCGTCGCCCTCCAGCATCGTGTCATACCCATCCGGCAGACGCATGATAAAGGAATGCGCCGATGCCGTTTTTGCCGCCTCAACAACTTCTTCATCCGTGGCATCCAGCCGCCCGTATCGAATATTTTCCCGTACCGTGCCGGTAAAAAGATGCGTATCCTGCAGAACCATCGCGATATTTTCCCGCAGCTCCTTCCGGTGCATCCGGCGGACATCGACGCCGTCCACCGTGATCGAGCCGCCCTGTATATCATAAAAACGGTTGATCAGATTCGTGATCGTCGTTTTTCCGGCTCCCGTCGAACCGACAAAGGCGATCTTCTGTCCCGGCTTCGCATAGAGCGAAATATCCTTCAAAATCACCTGCCCCGGCTCATAGCCGAAAGTCACATGGTCAAGCACCACCTCACCGCGGATCGGCGCGATCGAAACCGCATCCGACGCATCTGCCGCCTCTGGTTCTGCATCCAGCACTGCAAACACGCGCTCCGCGCCTGCCAGCGCCGAAAATACGTTTCCAACCTGCATGGAAAGCTCGTTGATCGGTCTGGAAAATTGCCGCGAAAAACCTAAAAATACGGTCAGTCCACCGACATCAAAGTTCCGGAACACACAGAGCAGACCGCCAATGCAGGCTGTCAGTCCATAATTTAACTGGCTTAAATTGTTCATGACCGGTCCCATCACACCGCCGAAAAACTGCGCCCGGATCTGTTTTTCTTTCAGATCCGCATTGAGCCATCCAAATTCTTCCTCTGCGATCTCCTCATGGCAGAATACCTTGACGACCTTCTGCCCCTGCACGGTCTCCTCAATATAGCCGTTCATCGCGCCAAGCGCCGCCTGCTGGGCAGAGAAATATTTCTGGCTCCGTCCGGCAACAAATTTACCGGCACGCAGCATCACCGGCATCATGGCAAGCGTAATCACCGTCAGCCACACGTTCGTGTAAATCATCAGCACCAGCGTTCCCACAATACTGAGTGCGCCGGATAAAAGCTGCACCAGCGTACTGCTGAGCATCATGCCGATCGTATCCACATCGTTTGTAAAACGGCTCATCAGATCGCCGTTGCTGCCGGTATCATAAAACCGAAGCGGAAGCGTCTGCATATGGTTAAACAGCTCTTCCCGCAGCCGCTGCAGCGCGTTTTGCGCCACCTGCAGCATAATGCGCGACTGCATATAGGAAGCGGCAACGCTGACTAAATAAACCGCTCCCATCACGCACAGGGAACGGAACAGCCCCGCCACATCGCCCCGGCTGCCATCTAAAGGCACAATATACCGATTGATGATCGGGCGCAGCATATAGGCGCCCACCAGATTCGTCACCGTCCCCAGGATCACACAGAAAAAGGCGGCTGTCATCGCCATCCGGTCGCGTTTTAAGTATGAAAGCAGGCGCAGCATCGTCTGACCGCCCGCCTTGGGCTTTCCGCCCTTCATGACCGCCATCCGTTCCGGTCCCCGGCGGCGTTTCGGCGCGTCGGCTATGCGGCTGCCATATCGGCGTTTCAGGCTTTCAATCTGTTTTTCATCCATCATGCCATCCCCTCCCCGTCTGCCCGTTTTCCATATTGCGTCTCATAGATCTCCCGGTACGCCTCACAGGATGCCAGCAGCTTCTCCTGTGTTCCCTCTCCGATAATCCTGCCGTCCTCAAGGACGAGAATCCGATCCGCGTATTCCAGCGAACTCAGCCGCTGTGCGATAATAAATTTCGTCGTATCTTTCAAATCTTCCCGGAATGCCGTCCGGATCGCCGCCTCCGTTGCCGTATCGACCGCACTGGTGCTGTCGTCGAGAATCAGGATCTTCGGCTTCTTTAAGAGTGCCCTTGCGATGCACAGCCGTTGTTTCTGACCGCCAGATACATTGACGCCGCCCTGTCCCATCTCCGTTTTGTAGCCTTCGGCAAACGAATTCACAAAGGAATCTGCCTGCGCATACACTGCTGCCCGCCGCACTTCTTCCTCCGTCGCCGTCTCATCACCCCAGCGCAGGTTTTCCTCGATCGTGCCGGAAAACAGGACGTTTTTCTGTAAAACCATGCCAACGCCGTCCCGGAGATTTTTCAGGGAATACTCCCGCACATCGATACCATCCACCCGCACACTCCCCTCTGTCACATCATAGAGGCGGGGAATCAGCTGTACCAGCGACGTTTTTCCGCTTCCGGTCGCACCGAGGATGCCGATCGTCTCTCCCGGCTCTGCCGTCAGGCTGATGTGGGATAGAACCGGCTCACCGCCTTCGCGGTATGAAAAGGAAACATCCTTAAATTCCACGCGTCCTTTCTCAACCTTCCGGTCCTTCTGTGATGCATTTTCATCGCTCAGATCAATCGGCTCATCCAGCACCTCATCGATTCGCCGGATGGACGCCATCGCGCGGGAACTCTGCAAAAATACCATTGAGAGCATCATAAGTGACATCAGAATCTGTACAATGTAGGTCGTAAATGCCGTCAGATCCCCGACCGCCATCCGTCCGCCGATAATCAGGTTTCCGCCGAACCAGACAACTGCCAGTGTCGTCACATTCATCGCGAACATCATGACCGGCATCGTCGCAATTACGATCTTCAGCGCCCGCAGCCCTGCCTCCTTGAGCTCCCGGTTCGTGTCGGCAAACCGCTTTTCCTCGTAGTCTTCCCGCACAAAGGATTTCACCACCCGCACGTTCGTCAGCACCTCCTGGATGCCGCTATTGAGCGTATCCAGCGCTTTCTGCATGGCTGTAAACCGCGGGTAGGCAGTCCGTAGGATCCAGACGATCGCCGCCGTCAGAAGCGGAATCACCACCAGGATGACAGCTGCCAGTTCCGCATTCATCCAGAATGCCATCACAAGCGCCCCCAGGAACATGCCCGGCGCGCGCAGCATCATCCGAAGTCCCATCATAATCAGGTTCTGTACCTGCTGGATATCGTTCGTCAGACGGGTTACCAGCGATCCCGTGCTGAACGTATCGATATTTTTAAATGAAAACTGCTGCACTCTGGCAAATAAGTCGCGGCGCAGATCGCTGGTAAAGGAAATCGACGCCTTCGCTGCAAAATATGCCCCCAGAATGCCGCCTGCCGCCATCAAAAAGGAGGTAATCGCCATCACAAGTCCCATTTTGAGAATGTATCCGCCGTCTTTCTGCGCCACGCCATGGTTAATAATCATCGACATAAATTTGGGCAGCAGAATCTCACCCAGCACCTCCGTTACCATCATGAGCGGTCCCAGAATAAAGGCGCTCTTATATGGCAGTATATATGATTTGTATCGTTTCCATTGCTTCACGCTTTTTCCTCCTGCCCGTTATTTCTGCAAATTTTTTTATGGATTCTGTTCAAACAGCTCCATCAGTTCATTCTGGCTCAAATCGCCCAGTGAAACCATTCCCTCTGAAACCACCTGCGCCGCCAGCGCAAGTTTCGCATTCTGCAGCTTCAAAAGATTTTCTTCTATCGTATCCTTTAAGATCAGTTTGTATACCGTGACCGGCTTTTCCTGCCCGATCCGGTACGCGCGGTCGGTCGCCTGGTTCTGCGCTGCCACATTCCACCACGGATCGTAATGAATCACGATATCCGCCGCCGTCAGGTTGAGTCCCGTTCCCCCGGCTTTCAGGGAAATAAGGAACACCGGAACCTCATCCGAGGCAAACGCCTGCACCATCCGGCTGCGTTCTTCCTTCGGGGTCGCGCCGACCAGAAGATGGGACGAAATGCCCTCTTGTAAAAGGCGTTCCCGAATCCGCTCCAGCATCGAGGCAAACTGGGAAAAGAGCAGGATCTTATGTCCCGCCGCAGACGCCGATGCGATCAGCGAAACACAGGTCTCCAGCTTCGCCGATTCCCCCGTATAATCTTCAAAACAGAGTGCCGGATCGCAGCAGATCTGGCGCAGCCGCATGAGCTGGGAAAGCACTTCCAATTTTCCATTACCCGACCACGCGCCGCCAGCCAGCGCCTCTTTCAGTTTCAACGCCGACGCCGTATAAAGCTTCTGCTGCCGCCCCGACGCCGCCGAATAAACGATCCTCTCTTCCTTGGTCGGAAGCTCCCGCAGCACATCCTTTTTCAAGCGGCGCAGGACAAACGGTCCCGTCATCCGCCGCAGTGCCGTCAATGCTTCCGGATCCTGATTTTTCACGATCGGCAGCTCATACCGCTCACGGAACTTCCGGTAACTGTATAAAAATCCCGGCATCAGGAAATCAAAAATGCTCCAAAGCTCGCTGAGCCGGTTTTCCACCGGCGTTCCCGTCAGAGCGAAACGGGCATTCGCCGAAATCTCCTTTACCGCCTTCGCGCCCTGTGTCTTTGCATTTTTAATGACCTGCGCCTCGTCAATAATCTCATATTCAAACGTGCGTCCCAGATACGCCTCCCGATCCCGTTTCAACAGATCATAGGACGTGATGATCACCTGCGCCCCCTCAGACGCCTCCATCCGCATCTGCTCCTCCAGCTGTTCCTGCCGTTCTTTCGCCGTCCCGGCAATCAGAAGCACGCGGATCCCCGGCGAAAACCGGGCAAATTCCTGTCCCCAGTTGTAGACGAGCGACGCCGGGCAGACGATCAAAGACGGAAGAGGTAATTCTGACCCACTGCCTTCATTTCCAGCCGCTTTCTGCTCGGTTTTTTCCTGATAAAATGCTGTCAGAAGCGCAATCACCTGCAGCGTTTTTCCCAGTCCCATATCATCTGCCAGGATCCCGCCGAAATGATACCGCGCCAACGTCCGCATCCACGTATATCCGATCTTCTGATATTCCCGCAGCGTCTTTTCCAGCACCGCCGGAACCGCATAGCTGACACTCTGCGCCGTTTTTAGATCGCGCACCATCATCCCGTAGGCTTCATCCCGCTGAAACAGTTTCATCCTGCCGTCGCCCGAGAGACTGTCCAGATAAAAAGCACGGTAGGCAGGTATCTTCGCCTCCCCCGCCTGAAATTCACTCTTTGTCAGTCCCAGATCCGCAGTCAGGCTGTCAAGCGCCTGCAGACCGCCGCCCGAGAGCTGCAAAAATTCGCCATTTTTCATGCGGTAATATTTCTTTTTTTGGCGGTATTCACTGAGTACCTGCAAAAGCTCCGCCGGGTTGATTCCCGCCGTCTCAATCTTCAGATCCAGCCAGCCGCCTCCAAGAGAAACCCCCATCGACACTTCCGGCGGAGGCAGGACGCGCAGATGGCGGACAGACTCTGACAGCCATACCTCGCCCACCTCCTGAAACTGCGTCATTCCCTCGCTCAGAACCTGGTACAGCGCTTCTTCATCCCCGCGGATCACCAGCTCGCCGCTCTCATCCTCCCAGTAAGAGAAGTACCGCGTGATCAGGCGGCTGATATAAAATTCCGCCGGTACATCCCGGCAGATCTCCCGCGGAACATGCTCGTCCGCCAGCGGCGAAAACGTAAAATCTCCGTAGGAAAGCGTCGGACGCAGACGCAGCTCGTCCGGCGAATCACTGTCAAACTCAAACCGGGCTTTCAACGCCTCTGGGCGGTATTTCTCCCAATCGATCTCCGGGCTCTGCAAGATCCCAAGTGCCTCCATGCCTTCCAGCACACGCGCATAAAAGAGCGGAATATCCCGGCTTCCAACCAGCAGCTCCCGCTTCTCTTTCCGGCTTCCGCACTCTCTTCCGCCCTGTTCCATCTGCTCCAGAAAAACGCCCATCGTTTCTGTATACAGTTCACTGCATCCAAACAGATGCAATCCATCTGCCACATACAGACGCTGTTCTCCCCGGAACGAAGTTAGAGCCGATGGAACCGTAACCGCAATTCCATCGCCCCTTGCTTCCACCTCCACCGGGAAACGCGGATCCTTACGCTCAACCCGGCACACACGTTCAGCACCTTTCTCGTCCTCCGTCTGGACTTCTTTTCCCTCTAAAAGATCAAACAGCCGATCCCTCGCTGCAGATCCCAGCGTTAACGCCCGCATCACCGGAAGCGGCAGCCCCGCATGACCGCGCATCTCCTCATAATGGCGTATGTAGGCGTCCGCCTCCTCCAGCAGAAGATCTAAAAATGGGCGGCTTTCCGGCGCAAAGGCAGACGGGACGTGTTCAAACGCCATGCCTTTTCCGTATTCCACCCGTTTTCCGCTGTGAACCGCCTGTGCAAATTCCAGCAGGTTTTTCACAATATACCGTTTTTCCCGTCCGATCCGTGCCTCCAAAAGCACTTCGCCGCGCCGGATCTGTAAATAGGGATGCAGATAGACCGGTTCCCGCTCTTCCTCGCCCAGAATCCGCGCTACTTCCCGGTTCGTGTACTCCCGGATCATCATCCGGATCTCCGGCGAAGTCGAAACCGGCGGTGTATGCTCGGCTTTCTGCTGGCGGGCAAACGCCTCCTGAAGCGCTTTTGCATGCACGCAGGGACCCCGGAATGAATTTCCCTCCGCACAAGAACAAGAGTAGTCATAGATCTGACTACCCTTGATAAAAATTCTTGTCTGATATACCTTTGTCTCATCCTCAATCTGTCCCTGTACCCGTACTTCGCCCTTCCAGAAGGTATCTACGGACATTTTTATTATTTTCATGAGGATTCCTCCATATTACAGATTACATGTGTTCCGGCGATTCCATTCCGAGCAGATCCATACAGGTATCCAGCACCCGCTTGGTCAGCGTGATCAGGCTGATAAAGGCTGCCTGCTTCGCTGCGTCCTCCTCGGAGAGGATCTTATTTTCCAGATAGAATGCATTAAACGCATCCGCCACTGCCGCCATGTATTGGCAGAGCTTATGCGGCGCCGTCTCGTAGAATGCAGATTCTGTCACCTCGCCGAAACGGCAGAGCGCCATCTGAAGTGCTTTCTCTGTCTCGCTCTCAGCCGGACGGATCGGAACCACTTTAGCATCCGCACCGCGCAGTTCCTTGTATTTCTCCAGAATGGACTTGATGCGGACGATCATATACTGGATATGTGGACCTGTATTTCCCTCGAAGGAAATAAAGCGGTCTACATCGAAAATGTAATCTTTGGTCGCCTGATTCGAAAGATCGGCATATTTAAGTGCCGCCAGACCGACAATCTCCGCCGTGCGTGTCATCTCGTCCGCCGGAACTTTCTGCTTCTCCTGAATCTTCTCATATACCTTCTCATCGATATTCTTGATCAGGTGCTCCAGACGCATAACACCGCCCTCACGTGTCTTGAACGGACCACCGTCCTTGCCGTTCATCGTACCGAAGCCCAAGAAGATCATCGGCGTATCTTCTTTGACGATGCCCGCTTTCTTCGCCACACGGAATACCTGGATAAAATGAAGCTCCTGGCGCTTGTCTACGACGTAAATGTAGCGGTCCGGATGGAAATCCTGCTCACGTTCGATGATCGTCGCCAGATCGGAAGTCGCATACAGCGCCGCACCGTCGGATTTGCGGACGATACAAGGCGGATATTCCTTCGCATCCCCTTCCTGTGCGATATCGACAACCAGCGCGCCATCGCTCTCATAGGCGAGACCTTTTTTCTGTAAATCCTCGATCAGTCCCGGAATATATGGCTGCGCATCGCTCTCGCCCTTCCAGAGGTCGAACGATACATTTAAATTGCCATAGTTCTTTTTCAGATCCTTCAAGGACACGTTCATGATGTGCTTCCAGATCGCATGGAACGGTGCATAGCCACTCTGCAGTTTGAAGGTTGCCTGCTGTGCCCGCTCACGGAATGCCGCATCTACCTTGGATTTCGCGCTCGCTGCCGGATAGATATCCTCCAGCTCGGAAATCGTAAACGGCGGCTCCGACGGATACTCGCCGGTATAATCCGGGTCAAAATATACCAGATCCGGCTGACGGTCATGCAGCTCCTCGATGATCAGTCCCATCTGCAATCCCCAGTCACCCAAATGCACATCGCTGATGACATGGTGTCCCATATAGCGGCTGATGCGCTTGATACTCTCTCCGATGACCGCGGAACGTAAGTGTCCGACATGCAGTGGTTTTGCTACATTGGCTCCGCCGTAATCAATGATGATCGTCTCCGGCTTCTCAGCTGCGTTGAGTCCCAACTTTTCATCCTCTGCCACCTGCTGTACATAGGATGCCAGGTAGCACGGATTCAGGCGGATATTGATAAACCCAGGCATCACGGCGTTGATCTCAGAAAACATCTTGCTTCCGGCTGTCTTTTCCACCACCTCATTGGCAATATCGATCGGTTTCTTTTTATACGCTTTGGCAGCTGCCATCGCGCCGTTACACTGATACTCGCAGAGATCCGGGCGGTTTGATACCGTTACGCGGATGTACTTCTCATCGTACCCGCAGCCGGTAAACGCCGGTTTCAGTTCTTCCACGATCAAATCTAAAATCGTTTTCATACTAGATTCCCTTTCATAATTTATATCGTATATTATATATCTTTCCGCATTGCCTTTTTCACATCCTTGCGGAACTGCTTCCAGGCATCCTCATGATCCACGAAATACTTCGGGCACGCCTTTCCAGTCACATCATAATGACGGATCACGTCTTTCGGACTTAAATCGAGCTGCTTGCACAGCCATGCAGTCAGTTTTACCAGCGAGTCATACGTCTCGTCTGTGAACTTTCCGTCTACCGCCGGATGGCAGCACTCAATCGAAACGGTGTCCGCATTCCTCTCATTGGAGGCATATGCCTTCTCCCCGACCGGAACGCACTCAATGATCTCGCCGTCCAGACCGATCACGAAATTGCTGCTGACGGAAACAGTGTTACTGCCGCTCTGATCTTTCAACCCCTCAAAATAATCATGGTTCTGCTGTGCCGTCGTCCCAGGATTTGCCACATAGTGAATCACGATCCCGTTGATGACCGGGATATTCGTCCCCGGTCTGGAATATCGGTTGACCGTGAGAAGCTGCTCATCAACCCAGTTTGGCATCTCGATCGTGGACGGATCGATCAGCTTGCGGATCATTTTCCCGCGCAGCGTCCAGCCTGTTCCCGCACCCAGGAGGAAAATAAGCAGACACAAAAACAGCCGCATCATCACACGGTGCTTCTTCTGCTGCCTCGTCCGCTCCCGGCGGATTGCCGTCTGCCTGCCGGATGTACGCCTCTTTCTGCCACCAGATCTGCGCCCCGGCTCATCCTCTTCCCCCAGACGCAGACGGTCTTCTCTTCCGTTCTCCATATTTATCACTCCCCATGAGCACCGCTCACTCCGAACCTGCTCTCTGAGATGAACCAACGGACGCGTCATAGACGCCTCCCCGATATGTTAAGCAAAAAAACTGTTGTAAAATCTCGACGTTTCCTCCGGATCTTACAACAGTTTCTCTGCTTGCTACTGTTCATGCGCTGCATAACCAGCAAAGGAAAATGCCTGCCACAAACAGTAATCTCTGTTTCCAGTCAGAAACCTGTCAGTGACACGACTGCCTCCCCACAAGGGTACAAACGGTATCGTGAAGACCTTTCTGACGTATATGTTATAACTTAGACTCTGGACAGATATTCACCAGTACGTGTATCGATCTTGATCTTATCGCCCTGGTTTACGAATAACGGTACATATACAGTAGCGCCAGTCTCTACAACTGCCGGTTTGGTAGCGCCTGTAGCAGTATCGCCCTTGAAGCCCGGCTCTGTATCTGTGATCTCAAGCTCTACGAACAGCGGCGGTTCTACGGAGAATACCTTGCCGTTGTAAGAACAGATCTTGCACATCTCGTTCTCTTTTACGAACTTGAGTGCGTCGCCGATTGTCTCCTGGTTTAAAGCTACCTGCTCATATGTGTTTACATCCATGAAGTTGTATAAGTCGCCATCGGAATACAGATACTGCATATCAACTCTGTCGATTCTGGCAGACGGGAACTTCTCGGTCGGACGGAAGGTTTTCTCTACAACGCCGCCATTCATTACGTTCTTAATTTTAGTACGAACGAACGCAGCTCCCTTTCCCGGTTTTACGTGCTGAAATTCCATGATCTGGTATACGTTGCCATCAATCTCCAGTGTGATGCCGTTTCTAAAATCGCCCGCTGATATCATAAATGATGCTCCTCCTTGAAAATACTCGCTTTATCTTTTTTATTTTATACTATAAAATCCTCTTTTTCAACTACTTTTTTGAAAACGCAGGGCACATCATGTCAATTCCGCCCCTTATTTTTCTAAAATTGCCGATATTTTTTCTGAAAACAACTGATTTTCCACCGTTTCCAGCACTCCTGTCAGCATCCGGTTCTGCCGCCTGGCAAGCTCTTTCAAACCGTTCAAAAACACCCAACTACAAACTTCCGCTATTTTTTTCCTGTCTTCTCACATAGAACCACAGGACAATTTTCTCCAGATACCGCTTTAACACAATCTGGATCTCTTCCTTCGGATTGATCGGCTTTACAAGAATCGAATAGATGCCTGTCCGCCTCGCCCCGTACACATCCGTAAAGAGCTGATCCCCGACAAACATCGTCGAGCGCTCGCCCGTTCCCATCCGACGCATCGCCTGCCTGTATCCGCTGCGCTTCGGTTTTCTGCCCTTGTAAATATAATCCGAACCCACCTGTCCGGCAAACGGGGCGACCCGCGCCTCCTTATTATTCGAGAGCAGACAGGTGTGGAACCCGATCGCCCGCAAACGTTCAAACAGCTGTACTGCCCGCTCGTCCGCCGGGGCACCGTGCGGCACCAGCGTATTGTCAATATCAAATATGATACCCCGCATTCCCTTCTGGTAAAACTGCTCATACGGGATATCATACGCAGAATCCAGCCATTCATCCGGATAAAACGCATTTCCCATCATCTGGTCTCTTCCCCGTTCTTTCCAGGCTCATACGACGGCACATTCCGCTGCTGTATCTTCTGCAGTTCCTCCATAAATGTATCGACGTCTTTAAACTCCCGGTATACCGATGCAAACCGCACATAGGTAACCACATCCAGATCCTTTAACCGCTCCATCACAAGTTCCCCGATCACCGCGGTCGAGATCTCCCGTTCTTCCCGGTTAAATAAATTGTTTTCCACATCGTCGATCAACGCCGAAATCTGTCCCTGAGAGACTGGGCGCTTGTGGCAGGAATGCAGGATTCCTGCCTCTATCTTCGCCCGGTCGTACATCTCCCGGGTATTATCCTTTTTGACAACCATCAGAGGGATCGTCTCAAGTTTTTCATATGTGGTAAAACGCTTTCCACAAGTCTCGCACTGTCTCCGGCGTCTGATAGAACTGTTGTCATCCGCAGGCCGTGAATCGATTACTTTCGTGTCAGCCGCGTTGCAAAATGGACACTTCAATCGCTCTTCCCCTTTTCTGGTTTTATTGATATGCCCCCGCCAGGTTTTCATAACATATCATACTTATTATAATATCGCAGGAAGTGCGCTTCTGCAAGCAGAAGTTTTCCGCTATTCCTTCTTTATTCCTTCTTTTCTCTCTCTTCTTTCAGCCTCACCAGAATAATGTCATCCCCTATCTGGCAGATGTCGCAGAATGGAATTATGTACTCTTTTTCCCGCCCCAGAAAGCCCCAGACACAGCCCGGTCCTGGCACGATGATCGCAAGCATTTTTCCCGTGCTGATGTCAAAATCGACGTCGCCCACAAAACCAAGGCGCTTGCAATCTTTTACATTTATAACTTCCCGCTGTTTGAGTTCACAGATACGCATAGACATAAACCTCCCGGATCCTTCTGTAATCAAAATATGTACAAAAGGACCGGGAGGTTCTTCCTGGACAGGTATTTCTATCTACTTTTATTTTGTAACTTCTGATAACGTCACGCTGTCAAAATGCAGCGTATAATCAATCAGATGCGGCTGGCTCATCGCCACCGTCAAGGCACTGACCGCTACATCCTCATCCAGCGTTACCGGAATCTGGAACTCGGAATTGCCCTCGGTCTGGATCGGATCATACTGCACGTCATCCACCAGCATATACTCATAGTTCGGGCTGCTCCAGACAATATCGGCAGTCACCTTTCCATCCTTGACGATAATGGTCGCCGGGCTGTCCACCGATGCTCTGCCGGAACCTCCCTGCAGGGTTACCTCACAGGTATAAGTGCCGTCTGCCACATCTGCAGTCTGCCCTGCCGTTTTCTGGGCATCTGCCGCATCATCGCTATTCTCCGTCTCGGATGATGCCGCTTCCGCGTCCTCTGCCTCTCCGGAAACCGGATTTTCTACCTTTACTTTGTGGTCGTACCAGGTGCCCTTCTTACCAATCAGAGCCAGGTCAAATTCTTCTCCGAGCGCCGGAACCGGCACATCGAAGCCGTTGACCTCCTCGCTCAGACCGTCGCTGTAAGTAACCGTGTCCACGGTTGGCTGCAGCCAACCGGCTTCATCTTCCTTGGCTTCGTCCGCAGTACCCAGATACAAATTCACGATATTTTTCGAGGTCAGGCTGATATGGAGTGTCGCCTCGCCATCCTTGACCGTCAGGACGCCTTTTCCATTTTTCGATTCATTGACCTTGAACATACTGCTGTCCGTCTTAAAATCGACGGTGTAGACGCCGTCTGCAAGGTCAATGCTGCTCTTTTGATCGGCATTCTCGGTTTCTGCGCTCTCTGTCTGCGCCACGGTGTCAGCTGCGTCCTGTTTCTGTCCTCCGCACGCTCCGAGAAAAGCGGCAGCAAGCAGAAGCGCCGCTAAATTCAATTTCTTTTTCATATACATTATTTCGCAATAGAATCAATGGCTGTCCGTGTATGAGCAACATAGAATGATTCTACCGCTTTAATTCTGCCCAGACCGGAAATCTGAGTATCTACCTTGTCAAATGCACCTGATGCCTCAAACTGGCTCTTCCAGGAATCATCATCATCGCCTGCCATATCGTTGTTTGCGTGATCACCTGCAACTACCATCAGCGGACGAAGAACGACGTTCTTATAACCAGCTGCCTTCACTGCCTCGATAACAGACTCACAGGAAGTCTCTTCCGGCTCGCCCTCTACGGTACCGATAAATACGTTGCTATATCCAAGATTCTGCATCTGGGTCTGCATCTGGCTGTAGGTTACCTTTGCAACGTGTGCGGTACCATGACCCATCAGAACGAATGCGGTTCCCTGATCGGCTGCGTCAGCTGCATCTTTAAAACCAGCTTCCGAAGCTTCTTCTGCTACAACTGCTTTTGCAACTGCCTCTTTATCTGCATTGATAACGGTTGCATCGTCGCCAACCTCACCTAACAGCGGCTCTGCGACAGCTACCTGCTCGAATTTATCCTGATACTTCTCGATCGCCTCAACCATCTCGTCGTACTCAGCACCGTGCATGAGGTGGGTCGGCTGGACAACCAGCTCTTTAACTCCGTTCTCCACGGCTCGCTCCAGTGCCTGATCCATATTGTCGATGCACTCGCCGTCACGAGCCTCAACGTGGTTGATAATGATCTGTGCGGTAAATGCACGGCGGACTGCCCAATCCGGGAATGCCTCCTGGATGGAATCCTCGATACTCTTGATATCTTTCACACGGCTGTCGTTGAAGGAAGTACCAAAGCTGACTACCAGGATCTCCTTGTCGCCAATCTCATCCTGATTGCGCGGATCGTCCAGGCTCGCGTCGCCGGTATCACGACCAAAATAATCTGGATCTGCGTTCTCGCCTTCTACCAGCTCCTTCTGCTCGTCAGTCAGGGCATCCCATGCCTCTTTGGCTGCCTTGCACTGCTCATCCGTGTCATCGGTGCGCTCCTGTACATAGATGTCATCGATCAGCTTTGCCACCTTATCTGCTGCTTCCTGATCGGAATCGGCGCTCTCAGCTGCCTCGGTCTCTGCCTCAGAAGCCGCCTCCGTCGAGGTTGCCTGGCTGGATGTACTGCCGCCGCAGGCTCCAAGCAATACGGACATCGTAACTGCCGCTGCACTTACAACTACTTTTTTGTTTTTTCTCATGTTTTCCTCCTTGTGTGACTCGCACAAAAATAGTTTTAACTGATATGTTCACGACAGCCGGCAGGTTTCCTGGCTTTCGGGTCATCATGCACGCCGCGCCTTCTCACTTTCGCAATGGCATCTGCGGCGCCACTCTCCGGTTCACAGTGACGAGATCGCACAGGTTTTGCACCTGTTTCCCTTTTACCCCCTGTCCATGCCTGCCAATCCGAGCAATCTGACTGATCTGGCACAAACAGCGGCACCCACTGCCCATATCAGCTTGTTTCATTATAGATGGGGTATGTTTAAAAGTCAATTTATCCCGGAAATTATATTGAAAAAGAATGTGCCTTGGCACATTCTCGCGCCGAGCGCGGTCGCTTGCGACATGTTTCTGCTTCGCGCGAGTGCGCATCATTGGCACGTTAGTGCCTTTTTGTGTAATAGGGAGTTCCAAGGAATTTCCTGTTACACAAAAAAGCACCTCTCATCCGGATAAAAGGTGCTCTCCTCCTCTTAATGATTTTATATTTTTTATGGCATAAATTTCCGGTAAATCGAAATAATTTTCTCATTCTTCACCGTCACAGCCGTGTTGTATGGCTTAAACTCCCCGATCAGCCGATCACGGATCGCGAATAATTCTTCCGCGGTATACACCTGCGGCGGTGTATCCGGGTCAGAATCATCTGTCAGGACAAAGTTCTCATCCATCTGCAGCGTAACCTCTCCCAGCTTATGGTAACTTCTCCCGACTGCCATCTCCGAGCCATAAAAGGAATCCTCCTCTACCATTCTCAGCTCTTCTCCCCCCTGTGCCGGACCGCCATTGATCTCGATCCGCCCAGACTCCTGTCGGTCAATCGAAGTAATGAGACATTCTTTCCCATCGATAAGCAGCGTATCTCCCGCCTGCAGTTCATCGATATCTGCCTTATGAAAATGCTCATAGTCATAGACCGTCAATGTGATGATAACATTGCTTTCATCCTGATGGATCTGCTGCGGTTTGAACCCAGCTGCAAAGGTACAGTTGTCAAAATGCGTCATATTGAGGGTTTCCCGGACTGGTTCAACCGTGAGCGGTTCCGTCCGCTCAGTTTCCTGCGTTTTATCCCGTTTGGGCTGCTCCTGCGCCTGATCATTTTCAGCCACAGCCTCACGGATCGCCCCCTGGCTCTCCTCATCGACAGCCCCTTCCTGTGTGGCTGTCTCCGATGCCGCGCCCGCACAGGCGGTCATCCATACACTCATCCCAAGTGCTGCGGCGATCCATGTTTGTTTCAATCGTCTCATGTTTGCTGCCGCCCCTTTTCGGCTTCTCCTTTTTCCTGGCGTTTTCGTAACTGTTCAGTACCTTCACAGTCACGCGCAAAAATCCATCAAAAATTGCCTACGGCAATGGGATTTTTCTTCGCCGCCTCAACCAACTTCTCCATCTCCCGCATTACCTCTTCAAAATTCAACGCAGAAGTATCCAGTAAAATGGCGTCCTCCGCCTGCTTGAGAGGCGACAATTCCCGGTGCATATCGCGGTAATCGCGCTCGATGATATCCTGCTCGATCGCCTCCAGGGAACAGCTTTCCCCGCGTTCGGTCAGCTCTTTATAACGGCGTTCAGCTCTCACATGACTGCTCGCGGTCAGATATACTTTCAGGGTCGCATCCGGCAGAACCGCCGTTCCGATATCCCGGCCATCCATCACGACATCCCGGCGTCCGGCTAATTCACGCTGCAGCTCCACCAGTTTTTTGCGGACCGGCGCATAGACAGAGGTATTCGAAGCCATATTTCCAACCGCCTCCGTCCGAAGCTCGCTGCTGACATTCTCCCCATTTAAATAAACCTGCTGGATCCCATTTTCATATTCCAGTGAAATGGAAACCGTCTCACAGGCGCGTCCGATCGCCGCCTCATCATGGCTGTCGATGCCCTGGCGCAGAAAATACAATGCCATCGCCCGGTACATCGCCCCCGTATCTACATAAATATATCCATAATCTTCTGCCAGCTTCTTTGCCACTGTGCTCTTCCCAGCCCCGGCTGGTCCATCAATCGCTATATTAATCGGCATTTTGTTTCCCCTTTTTCATATCGTTATAATTCATGATTTTCCGCTGCGCTCCGTCCTGCCAGCACACCGGTCGACCACGCAATTTGTAAGTTGTAGCCGCCCGTGACTGCATCGAGATCCAGCACTTCCCCTGCAAAATAAAGCCCTGGAAGCTTCTTCGACTCCATCGTGGATGGATTAACTTCTTTTACCGTCACACCGCCCTGGGTAATGATCGCCTCATTGAAACCTCGCAGCCCGGTCAGCGTCAGGGTAAAATGCTTTGTCACCTCCGCCAGCCGTCTCCGCTCTTCCCTCGTCACGGCGTTGACCTGCTTGTCCGGCTCAATGCCGCTGCGGCGAATTATGACCGGTATCAGTTTTGATGGGTACAGATGGTTCAGCGCATTTTTAAACTGTTTATTCTTCTCCGCCTCAAAATCGCGCAGAATCCGCGCATCGAGCTGTTCCATGGAAAGCGCCGGTTTCAGATCGATCATCAGAGTCAGCGGAGCCTTTTTCAGTTTTTTCGCCGCATAACTGCTGGCACTCAAGAGTACCGGACCCGAAACGCCGTAATGGGTAAACAGCATCTCACCAAATTCACGGTAAACCTCTTTCTTTCCATTTAAAACAGCAGCTTCCACGTTCCGCAGGGAGAGTCCCTGCAGCTCCTTCACATCTTCCTTCGTCTCAAACGGAACAAGCGCCGGCGAAAGTTCCGTCACCTTGTGCCCTGCTGCCTCCGCAAACCGGTAACCATCGCCGGTTGAGCCGGTCGTCGGGTAGGACAAACCGCCCGTCGCCACGATCACTGCATCCGCAGCTATGTAGGAGTCCTTTTTCCCACGCTCATTACCGCCCTGCGCCAGAATCACACCTTTTAATACACCATCCTCCAGCCACAGTTCCCGGACTCCCTGATTCAATTCTACTTTCACGCGCAGCTCCCGCAGCCGTCTTGCAAGCGCCGATGTCACATCCGACGCCCGGTCAGACACCGGAAAGACACGGTTGCCGCGCTCCACCTTAACATGACAGCCGTTCGCCTCCAGAAAATCCTTCATATCCTGATTGGTAAAACCATAAAATGCACTGTACAAAAAGCGGCTGTTTGTCACAACACTGTCAAACAGACCCTCCATATCACAGTCATTCGTCACATTGCAGCGCCCTTTTCCCGTGATATAGATTTTCTTTCCCAGTTTCTCATTCTTTTCATAGATCGTTACCGCGCAGCCATTTTCCGCCGCCGCAATCGCAGCCGCCATACCGGCTGCCCCGCCGCCGATCACGATTATTTTTTTCATATTGCTATCCTTTTCGTTTTTATATTGCCTGGTGCTATCAATCCTGTACCAGGTGAATCGCAAATCCGCCGACTTCTTCTTTAAAACAGGCGAAAATGCAGCGTCCCTGCTCATCAAAGCGCTTCGTCTCTTCCCGAATCATCATACCGCGGTTCACAAAGTATCGGATCGCCGCCTCGCAATCATTTACGCCAAAGCCAATATGGCCGTAGATTCCGTGGCTCTCCACCTTCATATTTTCCGTCAGGTCACCGCTGAACACCGCTTTCTCCGTCTCGCGCGGCATCAGCCCCATCAGGCGCGCCAGTGTCTCAGCAACCTCCCAGGCCTCGTCTTCCGATTTCGTATTGATTCCCACGTGTTTTACGTGCATATGAAATAATTCCATCGGGGTTGGATCCCCCGCATGCTCTGCCATAAATGCTAGTGTGCGCTCTTTTGCTGTCTGCTCCATTTTGTCCGCTTCCTTTCTATCGCTACATTTAACGCAAAGTTTACACAAATGTTTGTATTTTTCAAAATTGCCGTCTTTTTCTTTAAATATTGATTTTACTGTATCTTACGAAGAATTGCAACCGCGCTTCTTCATATTTCCACACATGATTACCAAATCGGCCGTCCGCTTCTTTCTATCACTTACGCAGCTTTTTTACCTCACGGATCTTCTCCTCCATCGCCTCCACAACCGTTTCCAGCACCTTGACGCGCGCGAAATATTTGGAATTTCCTTCTATGATCGTCCACGGGGCATAGGTAGTAGAGGTCCGCACCAGCATCTCATTGACTGCCTGCTCGTATGCGTCCCATTTTTCACGGTTGCGCCAGTCTTCGTCCGTGATTTTCCACTGTTTTGCCGGAGCCTCCATGCGCTCCTTAAAGCGGCGTTCCTGCTCATCTTTATCAATATGAATCCAGAATTTCACGATCACCGCGCCAAAATTCGCCATGTGCTCTTCCATCTCGTTGATTTCCTGATATGCCCGTTTCCAGTCCGCCTCACTGCAGAAGCCCTCGATCCGCTCCACCATCACGCGCCCGTACCAGGTGCGGTCGAAGATCGCAATATGCCCCGCTTTCGGCATCTCCCGCCAGAAACGCCACAGATAATGGTGTACCTTCTCCACATCATTCGGTGCCGCCGTCGGATTGACCTTGTAGCCGCGTGGATCCAGGTGGCTTGTCAGGCGCCGGATCGCACCGCCTTTTCCCGCCGCATCCCAGCCTTCAAAGCCGATCACCACCGGAATCCGCAGCCGGTACAGCTCGCCGTGCAGCACCTCCAGCTTTTTCTGCAGCTTATCCAGACGTTCCTTATATTCCTCGCGTGTCAGCGTTTTCGTCAGATCCACGCCGGAAAGCACGCCATTTTTAAACCGCTCATCTGGAAGTTTGACCGGCGGATGCACCGCCCCTTCCTCGCGTTCCATTCGGCGGCGGTTCAGCTCATACTCCAGCCGGTCTGTGACGGTGGATAAAATCTTGACTGCCGCATAATTTTTATCAGTCGCTTCCACGATCGTCCACGGCGCGTACCCGGTATCCGTCCGCTGCAGCATTTCCTCATTCATCTCCAGAAATGTATCGTAATCCTTGTTGCGCTTCCAGTCCGCCTCCGTCACACGCCACGCAGTCTCTTTGCTTTCTTCCAGCCGTTTAAAGCGCTTTTTCTGCTCGTCCCTGGAAATATACAGAAACAATTTGATCAGAATCATGCCGGAATCTGCCAGCTGCTTTTCAAATGAAAGGATATCCCGGAACGCCCCGTTTAGCTCCTGCCGCTTCGTCTCTTTGTCAAACCGGTCAACGGTAACCTTATCGTACCAACTCTTGTCAAAGATCATCATACGTCCATCTTCCGGTGTCTTCGTCCAATACCGCCAGAGAAATGGACGCATCCGTTCCTCCTCCCCCGTCTCCCGGCTCGCATAAACATCAAAGCCGCGCGGATCCAGCGGCTGAATCAGGCGGTTGATCTGCGTTCCCTTACCGCCTGCCCCGAATCCATCAAATACGATGACAACCGGGATCTTTTCCTCCTTACAGGCGCGCTGCAATTCTCCCAGCTTCACATCCATCTCTTCCCGAAGCTTCTTGTAGTTTTCCTTATCCACTGATTTATTCAAATCAACTTTTTCCAGCATCTTTCCACCTCCACATCAAGCAGTAAAATGACCTTTCACCAATCCCATGGCATCACAATGCTTCGTCTTTACCTTTCCCCGTCATCATCTCATGCTCTTTTTTGATCTCTTCGTATAATTGTACCGAATCCCACTTCATATTATACGGTGTCAGGACTGCTTTATAATCAATCCGTCCGACTCCCTTTTTTCGGAGTGCATAGATAAATGCATCGATCTGGGCGGAAGAAAAGCCTGCCATGATCGCCATCTCATCTGAGAAATCCATTTTCCTGGAAGAATCGTTCTCCGGCACTTCTCGCTGCAGCCTCCCGTCTGCCTGTTTCTGAGCGGACTCTTCTTTTTGCGTTTCCTCCACAGCCTCTATTGCTTGTCCGGCTTCCTTGAGGACATCCTCATTCAGTCCTTTCACACCAGCCAGCACGCCCACCGGCAGCCCGTACTCCTCCTTTGTCACTGCCCTTAAGCGGAATCCCAGCGGCATAAGCGCCTGCTGCACCTTCATTTTTCTTTTGGAATCAGTAAAATTATACAATAATACGGTTGGTTTCATCGTAATTTATCGGTTCTCCTCTCTGTTTCTTATTCCCGCCTCATCAATTCTCCGGCTTCTCAATATGATTCTCTATTATATCCTTTTTCTCCCCTGCTGTGCAAGAAAAACAAAAAATGGCACAACCCTTCCTCGTAAAGCAAAAAGGCAGCGGCATCAGCCACTTGCTTTCGCTCGTCCGCTGTCTGCCGCTGTCTGATTTTTATCTCAGTCGAGAAGGCTCCCACCTCTTCAGGTGGTGATTAATAGCAAATTTGTCTCAGTGGGAGTTGGATCTGCTGCCAGATAGCTCCCTAGTGAAGAACACCATTTGCATCCGCTATCATACCGTTCGGAGCTACCATGTTAGTCCAGAGTGCTCCGCTATTCAGGTCAAACAGATACCATGCGCCATCGATGAACTGATAGCCTGTCTTTCTTGCACCGCGAGTGCCGTCGGATACCGGATTCAGATAATACTTGTACGGTCCAATCTGCTGCCAGCCGGTCAGCATTCTGCCTCTTGTACCATCGGATACCGGGTTTAAGTAGAACCAGTTATTATCAGTATAGATCCAGTCTGTATCCATGAATCCGTTTGCATTCAGATGATACCACTCATTATCAACATATACCCAGTTGTTCTTAACCGGTACACCATTGATGTAGTAAGACCAGCCGTAAATGCTGTTTACCCACTGACCATTCGCATTTGCCGGAGTGGAACCACCAGAAGAATTATCGGTCGGAGGTGTACCTGTATACACATCTGAAGAATTCATATAATATTCATCGGACTCGTCACTCCACTCACCCTTATCGCTTCCGTCAACCGCGCGCACCTTAAAGGTATAATCGCCGGATTTCGTCATGTATGGGTAGAAATTGTAGCTTGTGCCTGTAGTTGTAACAGTCGTTACGGTAGAGCTGTTGCGGTACAGCTTAACTTCATACTTGCCTGCATCCGATACACTGTCCCAGGTTGCGGTACGATTGCTCCAGCTAAGATCCTCGACCGTATCCAAATCGCCGTCAACAGCTGACATCGTAATCTTAACTTTCCACTCGCTCTTATCGCCAGATCGCTTCGTAACTTTGTAAGCCGACTTGGTTGCAGAAAGCTTTGTGCCGGATAACTGATAACCGTCCTTTGCCTCGATCGTCAGGTAGATGACCGGCTTATCACCTCTCTCCCACTCGCTGTCGTCATTGTCAAACTCCTGCTCGGTAATCTCAACATTACCCTTCGTAACTTGTACATCCGGATCCCCGATGCTGTCGCCCGCTTCCGGTTTCGCATTGACACGGAACTTAACTTCCGAGATCTTTTTGTCAGCCGCGTATGCCGGAATACTCATAGCCAGTGCCGCCATGATAGCAAGAGCGGAAACCGCCGCTGCCTTCAGATTATGTCTCATATCCCATCCTCCTTTTTTAATGTACTCTCGCGTACAAAATCTTGTTTTCATTATAACAAACATATCTGCCTGCGTCAAAATAAACTGTCGGTATTTTCAAAATTTTCCCCTTGTTTTTTTGAAGTAGATGTCTGCTTTCTGTTATTGACAGGATAGCACACTTTTATTACCTGAGAATAACTTTTTGTTTAAGGTTTTCTGACATTTTCGTCAATGGTAGAATTTATATCATAATTGATATTTCCTGTGACATAAAAAAGAATGTACCTTTTTGTGTGATGGGGAATTCCAAGGAATTTTCTATCACACAAAAAATAGACCGGGGCAGATTTCTGCGGTCCGGTCTATTTCTACCTTACTTAAAAGCAGGTGTTCATTTTATTTGAAATACTCCACACCTGAAGCAAACAGCTGCATATCCTGATTTCCATAGATATTCATGCCTGTATCGCTCCAGCAGCGCTCGTTGTGACCCATCTTACCAAGAATACGTCCATCCGGGCTTGTGATACCCTCGATGCACTGGTAGGAACCGTTCGGGTTCCACTCCTCGCTGACGGATAAGTTTCCGTTCGGATCGCTGTACTGGATCGCGATCTGACCATTTGCGCGAAGTTTTGCAAGCCACTCCTCGTTGGCTACGAAACGTCCTTCACCATGGGACATCGGGTTGCAGTATACGCCTCCCAGCTCTGCTTTTCTGAGCCACGGGGACAGGTTAGATACAACCTTTAAGTATGCCATGCGGGAAATGTGGCGTCCAATGTTGTTGGTTGTCAGAGTCGGGGAATCTGCTTTCTGAGGCTCAATCTTGCCTCCGGTTAAAAGTCCCAGTTTGATTAATGTCTGGAAGCCATTGCAGATACCCAGTACCAGGCCATCCCGGTCATGAAGCAGTTTGTCGATCTCCTCCATCATCGCCTCGTTGCGGAATACCGTAGCGAAGAATTTAGCCGAACCATCCGGCTCATCACCTGCGGAGAATCCACCCGGGAACATGATGATCTGGGATTTCTTGATATCCTCTTTGTACTGCTCGATGGAAGAACGGATATCGGATGCATTCTGGTTGCGGAATACACGCACAATCGTCTCCGCTCCGGCTGCCTCAAAGGCTTTCGCACTGTCTAACTCGCAGTTGGTACCCGGCATTGCCGGAATAAATACGGTTGGCTTTGCCACCTTATGTTTGCATACATATACCTTATCGGTATTGTAAAGTGTTTCTTCTGCTGCCTTCATCGGCGCGCCGGAAGCAGTCGGGAATACCTTCTCCAGGGTTCTGGTCCATGCTTTCAGAGCCTCTTCCATGGAGATCACGGTACTGCCATACTCGAAGGTTCCCTTGTCGGTTACCTCACCGATCACGGTGTACGGAATGGACAGCTCGCCTACCTTGCCGTCCGGAACCTCGCAGACAATATTGCCCCAGCCAGCGGCGAAGAAGTCTCTCGGATCTACATTGTGCTCAATCTTTACGCCCAGGCGGTTACCAAATGCCATCTTGCTGACAGCCTCTGCTACACCAGCACCCTCAACCGCATATGCGGAAATAATCTTTCCAGACTCCATATCGCGGTAGATTTTCTCGTAACCATCCATGATCTGGCTGTAAACCGGCAGGTCATGTGCATCTTTCTCGATGGTAAAGAGAACAATCTTGCTGCCCGCTTTCTTAAATTCCGGAGATACCACGTGTTTGGTATCGGAAATATCAACTGCAAAGGAAACCAGTGTCGGCGGTACGTCGATTTCGCCGTGCTCTTCATCATAGAAGCTGCCGGACATACTGTCCTTGCCGCCGATGGACGGAAGTCCAAATCCGAGCTGCGCACTGTAAGCACCGAGCAGAGCGGAGAACGGTGTGCCCCATCTCTTCGGATCTTCCGTCATACGTTTGAAGTACTCCTGGAAGGTAAAGCGGATCTTGTGGAAATCACCGCCGTTTGCCACGATCTTAGCAACAGAATCCAGCACTGCGTAAGTAGCGCCGTGGTACGGGCTCCAGCTGGACAGGTACGGATCATAGCCGTAGCTCATCATGGTAACGGTATCGCATTTGCCCTTGCTCATCGGCAGTTTTGCCACCATCGCCTGTGTCTCGGTCATCTGGTGGACACCGCCGTATGGCAGGAATACACTGCTTGCGCCCACGGTGCTGTCGAACATCTCAACCAGACCCTTCTGGGAGCATACATTTAAGGAAGAAAGCATGGACAGCCATTTTTCTTTGACATCCTTTACTTCCTGTTTATCAAATACATTGCCTTCCCTGGTCGGAACCTCAACGGTAACGGTTGTCTCCTGATGAGCACCGTTGGTATCCAGGAATGCACGGCTTAAATCTACGATCGTCTTGCCTCTCCAGTTCAGAACCAGGCGCGGGGACTCAGTAACAACGGCAACCGGAACTGCCTCCAGGTTCTCTTCTGCTGCATAAGCAAGCATCTTATCAACATCTTTCGGGTCTACCACCAGAGCCATACGCTCCTGTGACTCGGAAATCGCAATCTCCGTTCCGTCCAGACCTGCATATTTCTTCGGAACCTTGTCAAGGTCAATCTGAAGTCCGTCAGCTAACTCACCGATCGCTACCGACACGCCGCCGGCGCCAAAGTCGTTACACTTCTTGATCAGACGGCTGACCTCTGGGCGGCGGAACAGTCTCTGTAATTTACGTTCTGTTGGTGCATTTCCCTTCTGAACCTCTGCGCCGCAGACCTCGATGGACTCCTCGGTATGTACCTTGGAAGAACCGGTTGCGCCGCCGATACCGTCACGGCCGGTACGTCCACCCATCAGGATGATTACATCGCCCGGATCGGAAGTCTCACGGATGACATTTTTGCGCGGAGCTGCTGCCATAACAGCACCGATCTCCATACGTTTTGCTACATAATTCGGATGATAAATCTCTTTTACATAGCCAGTAGCAAGACCGATCTGGTTGCCATAGGAGCTGTAGCCATGTGCTGCATCCTTTACGATGCGCTTCTGCGGAAGTTTACCGTGCAGTGTCTCAGACATCGGACGGGTCGGATCAGCCGCACCGGTCACACGCATAGCCTGGTATACATAGGTACGTCCGGAAAGCGGGTCGCGGATAGCACCGCCCAAGCAGGTGGCAGCGCCGCCAAAAGGCTCAATCTCGGTCGGATGGTTGTGGGTTTCATTTTTAAAGTTAACCAGCCACTCTTCTTCCTTGCCGTCGATGGTAACCGGAACTACGATACTGCAGGCATTGATCTCCTCAGACTCCTCCAGATCCTCCAGCTTACCTTCACGGCGAAGCTTCTTCATAGCGAGAACAGCCAGATCCATCAGGCAGACAAACTTGTCGTCACGGTCTTTGTAAATAACCTCACGGTCTGCCAGGTACTGTTTGTAGGAAGCTTCCATCGGCTCATTGTAATCGCCCTTTGTAAAGGTAACGTCCTTTAACTCAGTCTGGAAGGTCGTATGACGGCAGTGATCGGACCAATATGTATCCAGCACGCGGATCTCGGTCACAGACGGATCTCTCTTCTCTTCGTTCTTAAAGTAGTTGTGGATATGCTCGAAATCCTTGAACGTCATCGCAAGGTTCAGGGAATCGTAGAGTTCTTTTAACTCTGCCTCGCCATAACCGCAGAAGCCATCGAAAATCTTGACATCCTCCGGCTGCTCAAATACCGTTACCAGCGTTTCCGGCTTTGCGTTGTTATTCTCACGGGAATCCACCGGGTTAATGCACAGGGACTTGATGCCCTCGATCTGCTCCGCGGTCAGTGTTCCGGAAATAACATAAGTTGTCGCGGAACGGATCACCGGATTTTCCTCTTCATTCAGAAGTTTCACACACTGTTCTGCGGAATCGGCTCTCTGATCGAACTGTCCCGGCAGGAACTCAACGGAAAAGATCGTATCGCCTTCCTTGGACGGGAATGCCTCCTCATAGACAAAATCAACCGGCGGCTCAGAGAAGATCGTAATCAGCGCTTTCTGATATGCATCCTCCGATACATCCTCAATATCATAGCGGATCAGTACGCGGACATCGGTGATCGTGTCGATCCCCAGATAGCTTGCGATCTCCTCTTTCAGATCGTGAGCCAATACGGCAAATTCCGGTTTTTTCTCAACGAAAATACGTCTTACGCTCATGTTTTCCTCCTGTTTTTTCGTATTTTAATGTTTCATGTTCTGTAAAATACATTCATTTTTTAGCATAAAAGGCAAATGCCTTCTTCTAGCATCTGCCTTTATCATACACAATTTTTATAGATTAGTAAAATTAATATATTTAATATTTTTTATTAACATATCTTATTGGTTACTGTTCACGCATACGTGCCCAGTAACGGAATTTGCCGTGGCTTCGCATTTAAATACGGCAAATTCCTGCTACCACCACGTTTTCTTACGGCACTTTCGGTTCCAAAAGTGCCTACCCGTGAACAGTAACTCTTATTGTATCTCTTGCCTTATTTCATTCCTGCTTTTTCATTTTGAAATCATTCTTTAAAACAATTTTTTCTGTTCCAACGTCCCTGTCTCATTCAGTGCAAGCAGCTTTCCCATCCCCGTCGAACGGTCATACGAAACAACCGACAGACTGGCATTCGCCACAATGATCTCCTGCGGCTCCCGATGGAAACGGAGCAGATAATTCATCAAAAAGACGAGGATCCCACCGTGCGCCACGATCACCGCATCCCCGGCTGTCTCCTCCAAAATCTGTCGGATCGCCCGTTCACTCCGCGCCTCGCAGGATTTTCTTGATTCTCCGCCGGACGGGATACCGACCATCGGCTGTTCCCTCCACAGATGAAATTCGTCCGGGTACTCTGCTTCCACCTGCTGCCAGCTTTTGCCTTCCCAGCATCCAAAATCGCGCTCCCGCAGCCCCGTCAGGCGGCGGAGCGGTAATTTTCCTTCCTTTGCCAGGATCTCCGCCGTCTGGAATGCCCGCGCAAGCGGGCTGGTATAAACCGCATCGATCCGCGTTCCCGCCGGATAGCCACTCCTCTCTTTTAGAACAGCGGCTAGCTGCTCCGCCTGCTGCCGTCCTGTCTCATTCAGCGGAATATCCGTCGTTCCCTGTATCTTTCCCGCCCGGTTCCAGTCAGTCTGACCGTGGCGCACCAAATAAAACAGCATTTTCTATTACTCCTGTTCATCTATCTCTTTCTGAGCCATCTCTGCCGCCTGACCGCTGACCTTCATCGCATCCATCGTCAGCTTCATGATGTCACGGATCTCATCCTCGCTCATCTTCATGCGCTCTGCCAATTCCGCAAGGGTCGCCTCGCGTCCCAGCTCCCGCGCCATGCTCGCAGAAATATCCTTGAGGACATTAACGCGCGCCGCCATCTCCTCCTCAATCTTCGTCTCGCGGTTCTGAATCTGCAGCGCATCCTCGATCGCCGCGCGCACCTTTTTCTCCATCTGCGCGTCGAAATCACCGTTTTCGTACTCGCTTGCGAACAGAAACAGCGCCATATTTGCCTCCTGCACCAGATCGCCCGCCGGAAGTCCCCGATCGTGATACTCCTCCGCGATCTGAACCGCCTTCGTCAGTTTTAACTCCGTCAGACGGGAAACCGCTGTCTTGTCCCCCTCCGTCAGTTTTTTCAGAAGCGCCGTTTCCTCCTCCGGCGTGCCCTGCGGGAGATTTTTCAGTTCCTCTAAGTAAATATCATAAAATGTATTAGATTCCATGTGGTATTCCCTCCTAAAAAATACATACTTCTAAGATGATTCCGTCATTTTATCACAAACAAGACACAGATACAATCATTATTGACTCCGCCCTCCAATCATGTTACACTGAATACAGTTCTATAAGGAGGACTAATAAATGGATATCAACTATGAATTATATAAAGTATTTTACCACGTAGCCTCGACGTTAAGTTTCTCCGAGGCATCTAAGCAGCTTTTCATCTCCCAGTCGGCGGTCAGCCAGTCGATCAAGGTACTGGAGAAGAAACTGAACCAGACTCTTTTCATCCGCAGCACAAAAAAAGTACAGCTTACCCCGGAAGGCGAGATCCTGCTCAAGCACGTGGAACCGGCGATGAACCTGATCCGTCAGGGCGAAAACCAGCTGCTCGACTCTAACAGCTTAAACGGCGGTCAGCTCCGCATCGGCGCAAGCGACACGATCTGCCGCTATTATCTGGTGCCATTTTTAAGCGAATTTCACAAGCGCTACCCGAATATCCACATCAAAGTTACCAACCGTACCTCCATCGAATGTGCACGGCTTCTGGACAACGGACAGGTTGATTTTATCCTGACGAATTATCCAAACTCCGGGCTCGGTGGAACGCAGAATATCCATGTGCTGCGCGAATTCAACGATATATTCGTCGCTAATGAAACCTATTTCCCGATGAAAGACCGCCCGGTTACACTGCACGAGCTGCAGGCGCTCCCGATCCTCATGCTGGATCGCAAGAGTACCACCAGCGAATTTCTGCACAACATGTTCCAGAAGCACCAGCTCGACCTCGTACCGGAGATTGAATTAAGCAGCAACGATCTGCTCATCGATCTGGCGCGCATCGGTCTCGGCATCGCATTTGTCCCGGATTTCTGTCTCCCGGCTGGCGAAAAAGAACTTTATGCCCTGACCCTGACCGAAACCCTGCCGCCGCGCCAGCTCGTCGTCGTCCACAATGAAACAATGCCGATCTCGCAGGCATCGCGTGAATTTATTGAACTTCTGGAAAACGGCTCCAAAACGCCTGAAGCTCCTGCTCCAGAGACGAAAGACTGACCCGTTTGACATCGCTCCATTCCCTTGGAAATAATTCCCGGTACTCCCGATGCCAGAACCGGTCATCCAGTAAAAGGATGACACCCTGATCGGACGCGGTCCGGATGACCCGCCCTGCCGCCTGGAGTACCTTATTCATGCCCGGATACTGGTAGGCATATGCAAATCCGTCTTTTCCCGCTTCTTCAAAATATCCCTGCAAAATCTTCTGCTCCGTGCATACCATCGGAAGCCCGGTTCCTACCACGATCACTCCGATCAGGCGGTCGCCCGTCAAATCGATTCCCTCCGAAAACAGACCGCCCATCACACAGAACGCCACCAGAGAAGTATCACGTTCAGCTGTTCGTTCGGGAGAAAATTTCTGTAAAAATGCTTCCCGTTCTTCCTCGGTCATGTGAGAATCCTGGACCAGGATTTCCATACTTTTTCCGTTTTCCCCGGAATGATTTTTCATTTTTTCATTATCATCCAATTCAACCTTCTGATACGCATATTCCCCTTCACACACCTCACGCACCCGGTTCATATACTGATACGATGGAAAAAACACAATATAATTGCCCTTTTTCACACTTGCCATCGTCTGGATGTACCGCAGCACCCGCCGGTATTCCAGCTCATTGCGCCGCGTATAGCGGCTCGTCACATCCGTCGCCGCCAGCAGAAGACGCTGCTCCTGTGGAAACGGGGACGGCACGTAGACTGTATAGTCCTCCTCCTGATCTGACAGAAGCATCCGGTAATACCGGAGCGGCAGAAGTGTTGCCGAGAAAAAAACCGCCGCCTTTCCCTGCGACAGGCACTGTGCCAGATTTTCAATCGGATTGACACAATAAAGCCGGATGACAAATTCGCCGGATGGCAGAAGTTCCGTGTAAATCCGGTAATGCTCATCGACCCGCTCATACATATTTAAAAAATGGCGCACCGAAAAATAAAAATCCAGAATCGTGTCCCGTCCATCTTCCTCGCCCGGCTTTTCCAGATACTTTTCCATTTCCCCAAAAACACTGTTTAACACTGGAACCAGATGTCCGGCATCCGTGATCACCTGGTATCCGCCGCACTCCCGCTTCATCTCCAGAAGCGCCTTATTTAACCTTGTAAGCTGCCGCCCCAGCGCCGGCGCACGATGTCCCAACACTTTTTTCGTCAAAAGCACTTCTTCCTTTATAATAGAAGCACTGTACATTTCCCGCGCGCGCGATACCAGATTGTGGGCTTCATCCATCAGGAAGAAATAGTCTCCCTCGGCCCCATCCGCAAAATAACGTTTCAAGCGCACATCCGGGTCAAAGACATAATTATAATCGCAAATGATCCCATCCACAAACGAAGAAATATCGAGGCAGAACTCAAACGGGCAGACCTGAAACTTTTCCGCATACTCTAAAATTACCGAACGCGTGATTCCAAATTCCTGATGCAAAATTTCATACACCGCATCGTTGACCCGGTCAAAATGTCCTTTCGCACGTGGGCACATTTCCGGATTGCACACCGGTTTTTCCAAAATACACAACTTTTCCTTTGCCGTGATCGTGACCGAACGAAAATACAGCCCGCGTTCCCGCAAAATCGCCAGCGCCTCTTCCGCCACTGTCCGCGTGATCGTCTTCGCTGTCAGGTAAAAGAGTTTCTGTCCATGCCCTTCCCCGATCGCTTTAAGCGCCGGAAATACCGTCGAAAGTGTCTTTCCAATCCCGGTCGGAGCCTGGACAAACAGCCTGCGCCCGCGCTCCAGCGTCCGGTAAACCGCCACCGCCAGTTCCCGCTGCCCCGCCCGGTACGGATAGGGAAATTCAAGCGCCTTGATTGATTCATCACGTCGCAGTCCGTTGTGATAGAGGTAACGCGCCCATTTGACATATTCATGGATCAAACCAGCAAACCATTCGGAAAGTTCATCCATTGTCTGGATCTGCTGAAAGCGGCGGATCTCCTCCGTCTCCAGATTACAGTAGGTGAGCTGCAGCGTCACTTCGTCCAGCGCTTCCTGTAATCCATAGATATAGCCGTAACAGCGCGCCTGCGCCATATGCACGCCGACCGCCTCCTCCAGACAGTTTACATCCTGGTAAACACACTTGATCTCATCGATCGTGACATTTCTTCCATCCCGGATGATTCCATCCGCACGCCCCTCGACCACGATCTGGAATCCATCCTCCTCCACCGAATGGCGCAGCGACACCTCCGCCTGATACCCCGATCCCATCCGCCGCTGTATCTTCCGGTGCATCCGTCCCCCAGCTAACATCGCCTCTTTCTGTGCACCCGCCGTGCGCCGGTTATCAATATCCCCCGAACGCAGAACGAACTCAACCAGATTGCGGACGGAGATCCGTATCTGCCTGCCGGTCAGCTCCATGTGTGGTTCCTCCCTTCCCCGTACATGTACTCTCGGAATCTTTCTGTGCTTAATTTTGTGAAATGATTTTTTGTCAGTTGTGCCCAAATTTCTGAGGCGTACGCGGTGCGTACGTTGATGAAATTCGGGTGCGGCTGGCGGAAAATCAGCCACAAAAGCACGTGCAGAAAGACTCCGAGAGTACATATATATGTCTATCAAAAAGACTGCAGACACCATCTTCTCTCCGGCACCCGCAGTCTTTCTTTATTTTCGTACTATCAACTTTTCTTTCATCATGCCGATTCGGACCATACATATCCTAAAATATCTATGATATCTATGTTCCGCTTGAACCAGCCTTCCAGCCCTTTTATGCCGCTGTCACATTGTCCGCTTCCATCGTGTCAAGGAACGCCTCATACTCTGCATCCTCGCCCGTGTACTCAACGGTCAGAATCTGTGTCAGATCCAAACTCATAACTCCCAGAATCGACTTGGCGTCAATGACAACACGGTTATAAAAAACATCAATATCAAAATCGCATTTCATAGAAGCATTGACAAATTTCTTTGCATCTTCTATCGTTTTCAGCATAATTTTTCTCTGTTTCATAATAAACAACTCCTTTTTACTGAATGTACCAACAGAATTTTTCCCTCCGTTTTTTAGGCACATTTAAAATCATCAAGATTTATTCAGTGTTTATAGCACGATTTTTGTCGAATGTCAATTTGATTTCTTTTATACCACATATTTTCAATATATGATTTTTACCAATAAAGCAGTGTGTTTCTTGGTAAAATATTCTGACATCTGAAACTATGCGTCGTATTCATTTCATGATATATTGTCATTATTTATATAAATCAAAGGGTTTGACGGATTGGTTTTGGGCAGTTAAACCAAATATTCATTGCAAATTTCCCACCCAGCCTGGACACACAAATTCTCTTTTATCAAATTATTCCGACCTCTAGTTTCCATATAAAATGATGAATGAAACTTAATAAATGGAAAAAAATATATTAAATCAAAAAAAATGAAAAATTATAAAAAAATTGTTGACTTTTCGTTATGGCTATGATATCATAACTGAGTCAGCAGCGAAGGGGAATAGTTCAATGGCAGAGCAACGGTCTCCAAAACCGTTAATGGGGGTTCGAATCCCTCTTCCCCTGCTTCTAAAGGCGTCAGTGATTCAGAGATGAGTCATTGGCGTTTTTTGTTTTTTTAAACATTCAAGTCAAACGTCCATGAGACTTGGCGCGTGATTCTGGTCAGAGAAGCTGACATATTCCTATCAGAATCACTGCGCATCCTCGCGGAGCGTTTATCTCAGTCGGAGACCTAACTCCCACTGAGACAAATTTGCTGTTACTCACATTACGCTAATATTATTTTTCTTAAATTTTCCCAAAATCCAAGCAACCTACAGCAGCCCAATCGCCTCCCGCACATTTGCCACCCCTTCCAGCCGGATATCCGACCTTGGTTTCAATTTACTGACATTGACCATCGGAAGAATGCACCTTGTAAATCCCATCTTGACTGCCTCATGGACTCTCTGCTCTGCCATCGAGACGGCGCGCACCTCTCCGGAGAGTCCGACCTCGCCAAATACGATCGTTTTCTCATCCAGCGGACGGTCTTTATAGCTGGAAATCAGCGCCATCACGATCGCAAGGTCAAGCGCCGGCTCGTTCATCTTCATGCCGCCTGCAATGTTGACATAGGCATCGTACCCGGACAGGGCATAACGGCATCGTTTTTCCAACACTGCCATGAGCAGGTTCACACGGTTGTAATCGACGCCCGCTGCCGTCCGCCGCGGCAGTCCGAAATTCGTCTTTGACACCAGCGCCTGCACTTCCAGAAGAATCGGGCGGGTTCCCTCCATCGAGCAGGCAGTCACCGCACCGGATGCCTCCGCCGGGCGCCCTTCCAGCATAAATTCGGATGGATTCGGCACCTCCGCCAGTCCTTCCTCCCGCATCTCAAACACGCCGATCTCATTGGTCGAACCGAAACGGTTCTTCACTCCCCGCAGAATCCGGTAGGACGCATGGCGATCGCCCTCAAAATATAGCACTGTATCGACCATATGTTCCAGCATACGCGGTCCCGCCACAACACCCTCTTTCGTCACATGACCGACGATAAAGACTGTCACACCCAGTCCTTTTGCGAGCTGCATCAGGACGCCGGTGCACTCTCTTACCTGGCTGACACTGCCCGGTGCAGAACCTGCCGCCTCGATAAACATGGTCTGGATCGAGTCGATCACGACCACATCCGGGCGTACCTCCCGGATCACCTCCGCAATCGTATCCAGGTTCGTCTCACTCAAGAACGAAAGTGGTCCGCGCACCGTCCCGATCCGGCTTGCCCGCAGTTTGATCTGTTTTAATGACTCCTCGCCGGAGACGTATAAAACCTTTTGTTCCTGTCCTGCCAGGTTCCGGCAGACCTGCAGAAGCAGGGTTGATTTTCCGATTCCCGGATCTCCGCCGACCAGCACCAGGGAGCCACGCACCACGCCGCTTCCAAGCACCCTGTCAAGTTCTGCAAATCCGGTTCTCGTCCGATCCGTATCGGAAAGCTCAATTTCATCTAAGCTGACTGGCTTTGCCTGCGCGCCAACCCGTTTCCCCGGTGCCGCCGTCAGCGAAGCCGCTGCCGCATACCGCCCTGCTGCCGTACCGGATGATGTCGGTGCGGACGGCGCTTCCACCATCGTATTCCACGCCTTGCACGCCGGGCACTGCCCCATCCATTTGGAAGATTCATAACCGCATTCCCTGCAGAAAAATCCCGTTGATTTTGCCTTTGCCATTCTGATTCCTTTCCAAACACTTCTTCTCATATTTCTTATTACACAAAAAGCTGCTGCATGGCGGAAACCGGCTTCCGGCGCACACGCCCGCCATTCCTGCCATGCAGCAACTTTCATCTCACGCATTGTAACTTGTACGTAACGCTTTGTTTTTCTTTTCCTTATCTGGCTTCAATCCGGATTGCGGTTGCCTTGCCCGGGTTCAGCTCCACGCTCAGTACCAGTTTGCCACTGACGTTGGTCTTCATGCCGCCGACCGATACGCCGTCTACATATACCTCATACTCACGCTCATCCTCTAACTGAATGGTAATCTGAGCATCCTTCTCGCCCTCAACCGAAAACTGTACGGAAGTATCTCCCGCCTGGAAATGATTGACTGCCGTGCCCGGTACCGACTCATATACGAACATTCCGTTGCGCTCCAGCTTGGTAATCTCGCCGAATGTTTTTACCTTATAAAGATCGCCCTGAAATTCAAAATCCTGCAGCTTGGACTTTGCTGCTAACATATAATTGCCAAAACTGATGGTTCCGTCATCCTCGATGCGGATTAACTCGCTAACTACTGGCATAATGCTTTATCCTCCTAGTATCCTTTTAATCAATATCGCAACTGCTCCGCACTTACACAGTTACTCAGTAGTATCATTTTAACACACTTCGACCGGGTTTACCAGTCTTTTCGCTTCCAGCCCTTTAGACCGTCTCAAATTTCAGCTGATCGCCATCTTTTTCAATCCGAACCTCTGTTTTTTTCCGGATCGTGCCTTCCAGGATCTTCTCAGAAAGCTGATCCTCGATCTGCGTCTGGATCGTCCGGCGCAACGGTCTTGCACCATATTTGGAATCATATCCCTTGTCTGCCAGAAAATCGATCGCATCATCTGTGATCGTGAGCGTCATTCCAAGCTGATCCTCCGTCCTTTTCTTGATGCCGCGCAGCAGAATGCCCGCGATCGTCTTGATATTCTCCTTCGTCAGAGGATGGAATACTAAAATCTCATCGATTCGGTTTAAAAACTCTGGCTTAAACATCCGGCGCACTTCCTCCATCACGCGTTCTTTCATAAACGCATAATCCGCTTTCTCACCGCTCTCCGACGAGAATCCAAGCCGCTTCGGGGAAATAATATTTTCAGCGCCCGCATTGGAGGTCATAATCAGAATCGTGTTCTTGAAATCCACCTTCCGTCCCTGTGCGTCCGTAATGTGCCCGTCATCGAGGATCTGCAGCAGAATGTTAAATACATCCGGATGCGCTTTTTCAATCTCATCAAAGAGAATAACCGAATATGGATTGCGACGCACCTTCTCGCTGAGCTGTCCGCCCTCCTCGTAGCCAACATATCCTGGCGGCGAACCGATCATCTTGGAAACGCTGTGTTTCTCCATGTACTCCGACATATCAACGCGGATCATCGCATTTTCCGTGCCAAACATCGCCTCCGAGAGTGCCTTGGAAAGCTCTGTTTTTCCGACACCCGTCGGCCCCAGGAACAGAAACGAACCGATTGGCCGCTTCGGATCCTTGAGTCCCACACGACCACGGCGGATCGCACGCGCCACGGCGGATACAGCTTCCTCCTGTCCGACCACACGCTCATGCAGAATGGACTCCAGTTTCAACAGCCGCTCTGACTCTTCTTCTGCCAGCTTGCGAACCGGGATCTTCGTCCAGTCAGAAACAATGTCCGCAATCTCATTTTCACCGACCACTAACTTGCGTGAATTTTTCTCTTTTTCCCATTTTTCACGAATCTTTTCAATCTTTTCCTGCTTTTTCTGCTGCTTCTTCTTGATCTCACCGGCTTTCTCATAGGCTTCAGCCTTGATCGCCTCTTCCTTCTGGTCTTCGAGTTTTTTAATCTCTGCTTCGAGCTTTTTGATCTCCTCCGGCTCCGTATATACAGTCAGACGCAGCTTCGAAGATGCTTCATCGATCAGATCGATCGCCTTGTCCGGCAGGAAACGGTCATTGATATAGCGGGCAGACAGGCGCACCGCTGCCACCAGTGCCTCATCCTGGATCGTCACCTTGTGATGTTCCTCATAGCGGCTGCGAAGCCCCTTCAAAATCTCGATGGATTCCGCCTCCGTCGGCTCATCCACCATAACCGGCTGAAACCGGCGTTCCAAGGCCGCATCTTTTTCGATGTATTTGCGGTATTCTTCCAGCGTCGTCGCACCAATGAGCTGAATCTCGCCTCTCGCCAGCGACGGTTTCAGGATATTGGAGGCATCGATCGCGCCCTCCGCGCCGCCTGCGCCGATGATCGTGTGAATCTCGTCAATAAACAAGAGCACATTTCCACTCTCCCGCACCTCGGCAAGTACCTTCTTAATCCGCTCTTCGAACTCACCGCGGTACTTGGATCCTGCGACCATGCCGGACAAATCGAGGCTGACAACCCGCTTTTTCGCGATCGTCTCCGGTACATTGCCGGAAACAATGAACTGCGCCAGACCTTCCACAACCGCCGTTTTTCCGACGCCTGGTTCCCCGATCAGGCACGGATTATTCTTCGTCCGGCGGCTTAAAATCTGAATAACACGTTTCATTTCCCGTTCCCTGCCGATGACTGGATCGAGCTTTCCGTCCCGCGCCATCTGAGTCAGATCCCGGCTGAAATTGTCCAGATTCGGTGTATTGCCTTTCTCCGGGCGCACCCGTCCTGCTGCCGCATCTTCCGCCGCCTCGGACGGCGCATCATCGCCCATAGCCCCCATCAGATCCACATATAATTTCTGAATATTAACATTCATTGTATTGAGTAAACGGCACGCAGTTGATTTTCCATCCTTGATGATGGCAATCAGGATGTGCTCCGTTCCAATCAGAGGCGCTTTGAAAAAAACCGCCTCATCATAACTCGCCTGCAGCACGGCGCGCGCCCCCGGCGTATATTCAATCTGTCCCTCTACCTGAGTCGCCACTGCCGGGCTTATCAGACGCTCCATCAGTTCCATGACACGCTCTTCTGTCACATCATGTTCTGCCAAAACCGCTGCCGCCACGCCAGTTTCCTCTTTTATCAGTCCTAAAAGCAGATGCTCCGTCCCCACATAGCCGTGTTCCAGCTCCTGCGCTGTCTCGACTGCCAGACGGATCGCTTCTCTGGCTTTCTGAGTAAAACGATCGATCATTTTACTGTTCCTCCTGTTTCTTTTTACTTTACACCAGCTTCGGCAGTTCCTCACGCAGATACCGCGCCCGCTCTGCCTCCAATTCCTCACGTCCCAGCGGCTTGCTCGAACGTTTCTGTAAGTTTGCCGGCTGGATGCCGATCATCAGGCGGTAAATACTCACAAATTCTGCCGGTTTTAACAGCCCGTCCGCGATGCCCGCCCAGACATGAGATAGAAATGTCATCGCTTCCTTGAGCGTCATCCGGCGCGCATATTTCAGAACGCCGTAGGACTTGTACGCCTCATCCTCCCGCTCCAGGCGGTGCCTCGACAGAGAAACCTCGCGGAACTGATTTTCCTGCGCCGAGAGCTGCCCCGCCACGTTGGCTACCAGCTCCAGAATCTCTTGTTCGGTGATGCCGAGTGTCTTCTGATTGACTACCTCGTACAAATCGCCGTAGTTTTCATTGCCTCTGCCATAAACGCCGCGCACGGTCGTGCCGAAACGTCCCATATCGCCCAGAAGTTCCTGAAATTTCTTATTCATTGTCAGAGACGGCAGATGCACGACCACGGACGCCTTCATTGCTGTTCCGACATTCGTCGGATAGGACGTCAGATATCCATATTTCTCATTAAATGCATACGGAATCTTCTCGTTGATATAATCATCCAGCGCATCCGCTTTTGCATAACATTCTTGCAGATCGAGTCCCGATGCCAGCACCTGTAACCGGATATGATCGTCCGCATTTAATACCATGCTGACCCGCTCATCCTCCGAACAGAGGATCCCGCCCGGCGTCGTCTTCTCCGCCAGCGTGCGGTTTAAAAGCCGCCGTTCCCGCAATGCGGTGCGGTCAAGCTTCTCCATCAATTCCAGATCTTCATATTCATAAAACTGACCGTCCCGGTCACCCAGATCGCGGAAATTCTGTTTTAAACGGGCAATCATCGTCCGCGCCTCATCCGGCTCCAGACGGCTCGGAAATTTATATTCCTCCCAGTTCCGAGACAGACGCACCCGGCTGGAAACGATATTGGACGCATCATTCGCCACTTCCTCAAACCATTTCGTCATGTCTCATCTCTCCTTCCAGACTGTGTATCTTATCCCGGCAGGCAGCAGCCGTCTCATAGTCTTCTTCCTGCAACGCCGCTTCCAGCCTGCGTTTCAGCTGCTTAATCTGCTCCTCCGGGCTGAATTCCAGTTCTCCTTTCTTCGTCACCTCTGCAGCCGCCTGACTGCGCGGCTGGATCTTCGGATGTTTGCCGGTATGGCTCGAATTTTCCTGCAATTTCTTAATTTTCTCTCCAAGCAACGGATCAAACACATGATAACAGTCCGCGCATCCGAAACGGCTGTTCTTGATAAATTCTTCATACGTTGTGCCGCAGGTCGGGCATACCACATCCTCTTTCGGTGCCTGGCTGGCAGACGCATCCGTCAGTCCCAAAAGGCTCGAAAGCAGTTTTCCAAGCGGAAATTCTCCCTCAATCAGTGCCGAGTACGGTCCCAGATCCATCTCTTTCGCGCACTGGGCGCAGAGATTATGCTCTGTCTTGACGCCGTTAAACACTTCTGTATATTTAATATTCGCTTCGCGAATCCCACATTTCTCACACAGCATAATTTATCCTCCCAACATACACATCCCGCAACGGTTCCAATACACAAAAATCATCGCCCGCAGCCGGAACCTGCTATTCCGCTGTAAATGCGTCATAAATGGAATCCACCAGATTGTGAACCTCCTCGCGGCTCACATTTTTACAGACACCTCTTGCCAGAATTACACTGAGATCCCGGCGCATCTCCGAGATCGTCCGCATCTTATCCGTATCAAGTGCAATCACTGCCCCGCGGCGGCGGTCCACACGCAGAAAACCTTCCTGTTTCAGTACAGAATATGCCTTGTTGACCGTGTGCATGTTAATTCCGATGTTATCCGCTAACTGGCGCACGGATGGCAGCGTATCGCCCTCCCGGATCTGGTCGGTCGCAATCCCGATGATGATCTGGTTTATGAGCTGAATATAAAGCGCTTCCTCACTGTTAAAATCAATCTCTACAATCATACTCCACCATCTTTCATTCTGACGGCAGACCCCGTTTCTAAATACAGTCAGCCGCCTGTTTTATCATTTGTTATATAGATTGTATAACAAACAGGTGTTTTCGTCAACTGTAAAACTGTGTTAATTGTGTGAACTTGTTACTGTTCACGGATAGGCACTTTTGGAACTGAAAGTGCCGTAAGAAAACGTGGTGGCAGCAGGAATTTGCCGTATTTAAATGCGAAGCCACGGCAAATTCCGTTACTGGGCACGTATGCGTGAACAGTAACGTGAACTTGTTACAAAAAAAATCGATATAAAAGAAAAGACAGATACCCACCAGAAATCTCCTGGACAGATATCCATCTTTTCCTCTTTTATTTACTGCGGATCGTCGATATACTCAAATCCATCCTCATCGCGCCGATCCCGCTCTAACCGGGCTTTTGCCTCGCGAGCGCGTCTGGATCGCTCTGATTCCGACTCATATCTCGTTGGGCGATCACCGTATTCCTCCCGTTCCAGCGTGTAGTAAAGCTCCGAGCGGGATGCCGGGCGCACATAAATCGCCGGGCGCGCATTCCGGCGTTCTCCCGATGCTGCAGACTCTTTCGCCGCACGATGCGCCGATGCAGGCGTGTAATCGCGCTGCAGGCGGCTTTCTTTTGCTGAAACGGCACGTTCCCGTTCTGTGCGTCGGCTTTCTGCCACTGCCTGGCGTTCCCGCTCTGCGCGGCTTCCGTCTGCCGAAGTTCTGCGCGGACGCTCTGAACGGCTTTCCTCTGCCGCATCTCTGCGGGTGCGCTGCAGACGTTCTTCTTCTGATGCCTCTCTGCGGACACAAGCCGGACTGCTTTCTTCTGGCATTTCTCTACGAACGCGTTCGGAACGATTTTCGCTTCCTGCTTCCCGGCGGCGTCTTTCCTCCGGCATCCGTTTTGCGCGGTCTGCCGATGCTGCTGCCTCCATGCTCCGCTCCCGGCGGACCGGCTGGGACACGTGCTCCTCATCCCTTGTCCGACGGACCGGCTGCATCTCGCGCTCCTCTTCCCGCTCCCGGCGAACCGGTCTTGTCTCCAGCGTCTCTTGGGTTCGGCGCGCACTCCGACGCCCTTCCTCCATCCGCTCTGCGGACGGGCGGCGTCTGTCATCCGCTGCCATGCGCTCCTTCTCACTCCGCGCTGCCGGTCTTGCCGGCGTCATTTCCCCATCTTCTCTCTTGTCGCGCCCAGTGCCTCGTTTCACCCGTGCGTCTGCCGCCGGTCGTGCATTCGGCGATGACGGACGACGCTTGGACCTCTGTCTGCCTCCGGCTGCCTGCGCTTCCTCTCTCCACTCTTTCCGCTTGAGCAGAAGATTGATCACGATAAAGAACAAGATTACACACGCTACGCCCAGAACCGCAAGCATGACAAAGCGAATATTATAATCCCTGCAAAGTGCGTTGTACTTATCTACAATCTCTTCCACTTGTGCATCATCGTATTTAGTTGCCAGAGACGGGTCTTCAAAATACCGTTGGAAGGTCTTTTCTGCAATATCATACCGATACAGTGACTTCTCGCCGCTCTCATTCATACCATATACGACACAATACTTCTGCTGTTCATCGCTCTTCCACACCCAGCCCTGCACTTTATACGTGCCGTTTAACTGAATGGTCGTCTCCATAAATCCATCCGGAATCTGAACCGACTCATCCGGTGGAAGCACCAGAATCGACTTTGCTGTCACATCGATCGTCACATACGGCGATAACACACCGGATTCCGGTATATAAATATAAAACGCACCATTTCCATCGGCACCCTGCAAATACAGAAGCGTCAGGTCATTGCCATTTCCACACTGGACCTCTGAACCGCCATAAGTACAGGTAGACTGCGTATATCCTTCCGGAAGCAGGGAGGCATCAAATTCCGTCGCCACCGTATAGGAAACGCCGTCTATTTCCACATCCAGCCCGTTTGTCACAACCGGCGTTGTCCCAACTGCCTCTGTTTCAGCCCCTGTCTCCGCTTCTGACGGCACATCGACCGTATCTAGCTTATTGACTGTGATCGTGTAGCTCTTAGTTGTCTGTCCATCCTCCGCCGTCACCTTGCAGACAACGGTATTAGCACCTACCTTTAAGCCGGAATCACCGCTGACAAGGACTTTCGCCTTGCTGTCCTTCGCACTCGCGCTGACCGCCAGCTTATCGACGCTGGCTCCTACCTGCGCCGTATAAGAAGTCACATTTGGCGAAAATGCAGGGGAAAGTGTTCCTGGTGAAATCTTCAAGGACGAAAGCGCCGCTTCCGCCGAGGAGGTCGCCGGTGCTTTTACTTTGACGCTCGCCGTCCCCGTTTTAGAAACTGTGACTGCCTGTGCATCTGAGTCATAGACTTCATAACTTCCCACAGAGATCGAAGTATTTCCCGCCTGCACTGCCTTGAATTTCAGCGTATAGGAAAATGCCTTCGTCGAATTGGAATCCATCGTTCCAACCAGGCGGACGGAACCTGCACCGCCGCTTGCGTTATTTCCGCTCACAAACTCAATGACCGACGGATCATAGGAAAGTACCACGTCGGATGCCCCTAGATTTCCATCCTGAGAGGAGATCTTCACATTGACGCTGAACTCCTGCCCCACCGTCGCACTCGGATCGGAAAATGAAATTTTTGCGCTGGATGCATAGGCGCTGATCCCACCAACCGGCGCCGCCACCGTCAGCATACCTGCCGCAAGTATACCTAATATGATATTTTTAAACCTTTTCATTCAACTGCCCTGTCCTATATTCTTTATTGGTAACGGTCCCATATCTGCACCGTTCCCTTTCTTTACAAATTTTCACGTACCCGCTGCCATCTCTCAAGACCAGCCGCAGGTACGTGAAATATCCCTACAGTCCCAGAATCTTCTTCTGCATCAGAAGAACATCCAAAATATCTACTTTTCCATTTCCATTTAGGTCGGCGCGCGCGATTTCTTCCGCTCTTAACTTTCCAAGTCCCAGTATCGACCGCTGTGCCAGCAGGATATCCATGATGTTCAGCTTACCGTCGCCGTTGACATCCCCGCGCACCGACGATGCCGCATGCGTTCCCGATGTGGACTGGGATGGTGCCGCCGCGCTGGTCGGCGACTGGCTCCCCTGCGGACTGCCGGCGCTCCCGACAGACTCCCCATTTGGCGCAATCAGGGTTCCAGAACTGCCGCTCCCAAATCCATTCACATTCGATCCCGGTGCAGACTGCCCGGAAGGAGAGCTTCCTGAACTGCTTCCCGAAGAGGTCGGACCGACAATCTGCACATCCGAACCGCCGGAGGAAGAATTTCCTGAACTGCTTCCTGAAGACATGCCCGGTCCCGTCGCCGGACCGCTAGAGTTGCTTCCAGAGGAAACGCCGCTTCCAATCGAGCTTGAGTAGGTCGGACCGCCTGACTGGCGCACTACGTGAAGGACGTAATTTCGCAGATTTCCATTTGCCGCTTTGACCGTCACGGTGATCTCATTGACACCGCTCTGCAGATCGACCGTTCCCGTTCCGGCAATCGTTGCCTTGGAATCAATCGCGCTCGCTGCTACCGTCACGCTTGCCACCGACGGATCCACGATCAGATCGTAGGACTCTGTATCTCGGTTAAAGGTCGGTGTCAGTGCAAATCCATCGACACCCAGCGCCGACAGCTTGTTGTTCGGGCTGCCGTCCAGCGTCGGTTTGACGCAGGCGCCCGCCGGCATATTTTTATACACCGGAATCGAGAACTCAAGTGTTGTATTTGCCAATGCCGTGATCTTCGAAAGCGTCAGTCCTTCGGCAGCTGCCGCCTGCACGTTCGTCATGTACTGGTGTTTATAAAGGTTGCTGCCCTGCACATTAAATTTCTTTAAGTACAGCGTATCCTGCCCTTTTTTCACATAATTCTCGCCATAATAAACCGAACCGCCGCGGATCGATTTCTCGATGCTGTTCCACGGGCGCAGATAGCTTCCCGACTGGGATGCCCACCAGAGTCCGCGTTCTACCGCACTCATCGAGCCGGACTGATATGCCTCTATATTAAAGAAGTTATAATATCCCTGATAGCCGGACACCGTTCCGGAAATACTGCGTCCGGTTCCCTGGCTGCCCTGTTCCTGCAGAATCATCGACGCCAGAATATATGGATTGACTCCCGATTCGGATGCCGCATTCATGATGATATCTACATAGGAAGTACCGATTGCAGACTGCTGCGCCACTCCCGTGGAAGTTCCCGAACTGCTGTAAGTGCCACTTCCCGGTGCACTTGTTCTTCCGCTGCTGGTTGAACCAGAAGTTGTTCCGGTTGTGCTGCTTCCCGGTGCGCTTGTACTGCCACTGGTGGTTCCAGCCGTGCTGCTGGTTGTCCCCGATGACTTATTCGATGTGCCGCTGCTGACCGGCGCCGTCTCCCCGTCTGCATTGTTGGAAGAAAATCCATCTCCCGCCATGCCCGGTCCATTGGTCGCTGCCACCCGCTCCGTCTTATGATCGCTGATCGAAGCAATCGGAGACGACAGACCGGCGCTGCTTCCGCTCGAACCTGACGAACTTCCCGGTCCCGTCGCTGAACCGGAAGAAGAGCTTCCAGAACTGCTTCCCGTACCGGCCGATACCGACGATCCGCCCGACACCGTGCCGGAAAGGAAGGTTCCGCTCACCATGTTCTGCAGCCCCGTCTTCGTGTGAAGCGAACTGTCATACGACTGTTTCATGAACTGGTAAATATATTTATCATTTAAGAAATTCCGCGGATCCATATAATAGGCGATAATATCCGAAGACGCCTGTACCCAGGAGCTTCCGTCAAAGCCCGGCCAGGTTCCGGTTCCCCAGTCATACGCACCTGTCTCGGTCGATTTCCAGGACGAAATGCTGCTGCTCGCAACCAGGTTCCGCCCGATCACGCTTTCATTTTTCAACGCTGTGTTCCAATCCAGATTCGTCTGGAACGCCGTGAACGTCCAATTCGGATATTGTGCATGCAATTCCCGGAGTCCCTGTTTATAGCTCTCCGGAAATCCCTGCTTTGTCAGATAGCTTTCAAAATCCGAATCCGATTTGATCGCAGTCGGAAACTTTATGTATTTGCTCGAAACATAACCCGTCTGCTCACCGCCGCTTCCGCTATATCGTATCTGATACCATACGACGCCATCCGTTCCCGTCTGCTCACCAAGTACTGTAACTGGTGCGCCCTTGGACAGCTTCGCTAGTGCCTGATACGAAGTGCCCGGACCACTCCGGACATTCAGGTTTGTCGCATTGACCGACGCGGTTCTCTCTTCCGCATAGCTGACGATCCCCAGCAAAGACTCTGCTGCAGTACCTGCCAGCCCTGGGTTGACCGCCATCACAGCGCCCAGCAGAAACGCCGCCGCCCGTTTCCCCAATAACTTCCATTTTTTCATCCGTCTATCTCCTCATTCTGCTGCGTTTTCTGCAATTCATCCCCCGCAACGGAATTCTTATTCTGTCTGCCGCCGCATTTCCAGACAGCCGCTCGACTGTTTTCCATCTTTTTCACGTTTTTACAATCGTATCTATTATAATGAAAAAAGACCATATGTGTCAACCTTACCGAAAAAACTTCGCAAAATTTGGGGTCTTTGCGTGAAATTGTAAGATTTTCTTAATTTTTAGAAGCAGTATAGGTTGGCTTCGAAATGTTTTCCGGATACATGATTTTTGAATGCATGACCGCATGAAAAAGAATGTGCCTTGGCACATTCTCGCGCCGAGCGCGATCGCTTGCGACATGTTTCTGCTTCGCGCGAGTGCGCATCCTCGCGGAGCGTTTTTTTGTTTCATAGGACATAATTTCCTATGAAATAAAAAAGGGAGTGCCAACCCGGTACATTCTACCGATTCTGGCACTCCTTTTGGCTCAAAATCCTTAAATTCTTTTTAGCTTAGATCTGGTAAGACTCGCTTTTTCTTCCAGCCCAGGTATTGATGCCGTTTCCATCCATCTCCTCAGTGGACACCGGTGCTTTCTTTACTTCCGGTGCAGCCGCTTTCAGGATCTCACGTTTCTCAACCGGCGGTTTCTTTGCCGGACGGGACTCGAAGAACTCTTTTGCCACCTGTGGGAACAGTGCATAAGTCAGGACATCCTCATCCTGCTGCTTCCACTGCTTCATCTCCGCCTCAATCTTCTCAAGCTGCGGCTCGATCAGATCTGCCGGACGACAGGTGATCGGTTTTGCATCGCCGATTGCTTTCTTCTGAACTTCTTTGTCGAACGGCTTTACAGTCTGTCCGAACTCGCCCATCAGAAGTTTCTTGGATTCCTTTGTGAACATCTTGTAGCGCTCGCCCATCAGGACATTTAATACAGCCTGCGTACCAACGATCTGGGAAGACGGAGTAACTAACGGCGGCTCACCGAAGTCTTTGCGGACTCTCGGGATCTCTTTCAGAACATCGTAGTATTTATCCTCTGCGCGCGCTTCTTTCAGCTGGGAAACCAGGTTGGAAAGCATACCGCCCGGGACCTGATAACGCAGGGTATTGATGTCAACGCCCAGAACCTTGGTATTCATCAGACCACTCTTTAACGCTTCCTCACGCATCGGGCGGAAGTAATCTGCGATCTCCGCCAGTTTTTCCTGATCCAGTCCGGTATCATACGGAGTACCTTTGAAGGTCTCAACCATAACCTCGGTCGCCGGCTGGCTCGTTCCCATCGAGAACGGAGACATCGCGGTATCGATCATGTCAGCGCCCGCTTCCACTGCCTTTAGGTACGTCATGGATGCAACGCCGGAGGTGTAATGCGTATGGATATCAATCGGAAGATCAACTGCTTCTTTCAGTGCTTTCACAAGGATCTCTGCATTGTACGGGGTCAGAAGACCTGCCATATCCTTGATACACAGAGAATCAGCGCCCATATCCTCGATTCTCTTTGCAATGTCTTTCCAATAATCCAGTGTATATGCATCACCCAGTGTATAGCTCAGCGCTATCTGTGCGTGTGCTTTTTCTTTGTTGGCTGCCTTTACCGCTGTCTCCAGGTTGCGGATATCATTTAAACAGTCAAAAATACGGATAATATCAATACCATTGGCAACTGATTTCTGTACGAAATATTCTACCACATCATCTGCATAGTGGTTATAACCCAGAATATTCTGTCCGCGAAACAGCATCTGAAGTTTTGTCTTCTTAAAACCATCTCTCAGCTTTCTAAGGCGCTCCCACGGATCTTCCTTCAGGAAACGAAGGCTGGCATCGAATGTCGCACCGCCCCAGCATTCTACTGCATGATATCCAACCTCATCCATCTTTCCGATGATCGGAAGCATCTGCTCCGTTGTCATTCTGGTTGCAATCAGAGACTGGTGCGCGTCACGAAGGACAGTTTCCACGATCTTAACCGGCTTTTTCTTTTCATTTGCCATTCTAAAGATACCTCCCAATACACTTTTATTATGAGTCAACTATCTGCGACCTGGCTGATTAAATAATTCACAGCCATATTTTTATCTATTATACCACAAGTTTTCCGATTTCTGGATAGTTTTTTTAATATAATTTCATAAGTAAATTCTATATCGTGGGAATGTGGGTTGTGATTTTTGCTGATGTCAGAGAGCTTTCCTCTGCGCCGCGTGGGGGCGGCTGGAGGAAAAAAGTTTCTTGGTCACCTCTTTCTAGTCCGCAGTGCAGCAGCTCGAAAAAACTTCGTTTTTCCTCGCTGTCGGGCATTCGCCCTATGAAAAAAAGAAGCCGCACACAGCTGCTTTTGTGTAAACACAACGCTTCTGTGTGTGGCTTCTTTTTTTCGCACTGCTCTTTGCTTACGCAAGTTTGGACTTAGCCAGCTCTGCCAGTTTTGCGAAACCTTCTGCATCGTTGATAGCCATGTCAGAAAGGATCTTGCGGTTCATCTCAACACCAGCCTGCTTTAAGCCGTACATGAACTTGCTGTAGGACAGACCATTGATACGTGCTGCTGCGTTGATACGAGCGATCCACAGCTGTCTGAACTGTCTCTTTCTCTCTTTACGACCAGCGTAGGAGCTTGTAAGAGCTCTCATTACGGACTGCTTAGCTACACGGTACTGTTTGGAACGTGCGCCTCTGTAACCCTTTGCCAGCTTTAATACTCTATTGTGTTTCTTTTTAGCGTTTAATCCGCCTTTTACTCTTGCCATCGGTTATTTCCTCCTTCTTAATCCTCGAATCTTATAAGTACGGTAAAATCTTCTTCATTACCTTGCTGTTTGTAGCATCAGTAACGATGTCTTTTCTAAGATTTCTTTTTCTCTTTGTAGATTTCTTAGTTAAGATGTGGGATTTGTAAGCTTTATTTCTTACTAACTTTCCGGTTCCGGTTGTTTTAAAACGTTTAGCAGCTGCTCTGCTTGTTTTCATTTTAGGCATGGTGTAGTCCTCCTTAATAATAGTTATGTCCTTATATCTAGCGTTTCGCAGAAAGGAACAGTACAATACTTCTTCCTTCTACTTTTGCCGGTTTATCAACGGCTGCGATATCGGCAAGCTTCTCTGCAAAATCGTCAAGGATATACTTTGTCTTTGACATATGTGCCATCTCACGACCTCTGAAACGAAGTGTAACCTTTACTTTATTGCCTTTTTCCAGGAATTTTCTCGCATTGTTCATCTTGGTATTCAGGTCATTTTCATCGATATTCGGGGAAAGACGAACTTCCTTGATCTCGATTACCTTCTGTTTCTTCTTAGCTTCTTTTTCTTTTCTTGCAAGCTCGTATCTGTATTTACCGTAATCGATAATCTTGCAGACCGGCGGCTTCGCAGTCGGAGCAATCTTTACTAAATCCAGTTCCGCTTCTTTCGCTAACTTGTAAGCATCCTTTGCGGACATGATTCCAAGCTGCTCTCCATTTTCGCCAATCAAACGAACCTCTCTGTCTCTAATCTGTTCGTTAATCATTAACTCGCTAATAGTCGTGCACCCCCATGATATGTGATGATTTTGGTTGATTCAGTGTCAAAAAAAATAAGTGAACAGTACAGACCATCCACTTACTCATAATAGGAAATCCAATATAGGAAATTTCTCAAATTTATGAACCCACAGTCACTTGCTCGTGCTGAGGTGAGGTAGATAACCTGCTTTCCTGTCTTCGTAAAGTTGTTTCCTCACAACTTTTGTTAGTATACTATGGTTTCTTTGGAATGTCAACCGGTTTTTTCGAGATTTTTGAGAAGATTTTTGAGAAGATTTACAAATGATTTTTAAATATGGTTCACGTGTTGCGCAAATGACGGCAACGTACGCAAATACATTTACGGACATACTAAAAACTACCGCCGGATATCATTACCTCTGCCCGGTTTTGCTTCCTTCCTGACAGAATTTTCCATATCCGGCGGCATTTTTTATTTCGAATATTTATGCAGTCTTTCTTCTATTAAAAAAGAAAACCGCATCAGTCACCGTTTCTGGAAACTCGAACATTCCGTCTGCATAGAAACTGTCGCATTGCCTCCGGTGATTCCGATGTGTTCCGCGCTGCACCGGCGGTCTGTATTATAAACACAGTTTGTTGCCTCGCACTCTACTTCGAGACGGCTCTCCGGTGTTTTAAAAAGGTTGCGGAATGTGCCGCCTTTCTTCTCGTCGAAGCTGCCACAGCAGGTATCGCATTTATCCTGCGCCGTCTTTCCTTCTACCAGAATGGTATTTTTACAGCAGCAGTTTTCCGCATTGTGCATACATCCGGTTACACTACAATCCAGTTTTGTCATGATTTTTCCTCCTGTTTTCTGACATGCATCACCGAAAGTCTCCTCCGGCATCCAGCCGTCAAACTTTTCAGCGATACACTTTTCAATGTGTCATGGTTTTCGTTGCTGTTCACACATGTATGACCAGTAACGGGATTTTACCGATACTTCGCATTCCAAATCGGCAAAATCTGCAACCAGAACTGTATCGTACGGAATTTTCAGTTCAGAAAATTTCTGCCTGTGAACAGTTACTGGTTTTTAGATTCAGGAGTAGTATCTGCTTCTTTTTTGGATTTATTCGTGTAAACTAAAACAAACGCATCCATGATTTTATCTCACAGATGCGTCTGCCTGATTTTTTAATTTTTCAAAATTATTTAGCTTCGTCTGCTTTCACAGTCTCACGCAGGTTTTTCTCTTCGATCTCCTTCTGGATGGACTCGATGAAGCTCTCTACACTGCTTGCACCCTCGTCACCTGCAAAACGGCTGCGAACGGAAACGGTCTTCTCTTCTTCCTCTTTCTGTCCAACAACCAGCATGTACGGGATCTTCTGGGTCTGTGCCTCGCGGATCTTATAGCCGATCTTCTCGGAACGTGTATCCATCTCTGCACGGATGCCAGCCTCGGTCAGCTTGTCCAGAACTTCCTTGCTGTAATCTGCGTATTTGTCAGAAATCGGAAGAATCTTTACCTGTACCGGTGCCAGCCAGGTTGGGAATGCACCTGCGAAGTGCTCGATCAGGATACCGATGAAACGCTCGATGGAGCCAAATACAACACGGTGAATCATGATCGGACGATGTTTCTCGCCGTCTGCTCCGGTGTACTCTAATTCAAATCGCTGTGGAAGCTGGAAGTCAAGCTGGATGGTACCACACTGCCAGGTTCTTCCGATAGAATCTTCCAGATGGAAGTCGATCTTCGGTCCATAGAATGCGCCATCGCCCTCGTTTACCACATACGGCAGTCCCAGCTCTTCCAGAGCGGAACGCAAGCCTTCGGTTGCCATCTCCCAATCTTCATCACTTCCCATGCTGTCTTCCGGACGGGTGGACAGCTCTACGTGATATTTGAACCCAAACAGGGAATATACCTGGTTGATCAGGTGTACAACGCCCTTGATCTCGTCCTTGATCTGCTCCGGTGTCATGAAGATATGTGCATCATCCTGTGTGAAACAGCGTACACGCATCAGACCATGAAGCTGACCAGATTTCTCATGACGATGAACGATACCAAGCTCACCCATACGCAGCGGCAGATCACGGTAGGAACGTGGCTCAGAAGCGTATACCAAAACGCCGCCCGGACAGTTCATTGGTTTAATTGCGTAATCCTCTTCATCGATCACAGTTGTATACATGTTGTTTTTGTAATGATCCCAGTGTCCGGAAGTCTCCCAGAGCTTGCGATTCAGGATGATCGGAGTGGAAATCTCTACATAACCAGCTTTTTTATGGATTTCTCTCCAGTAATCAAGCAGGGTATTTTTCAGTACCATGCCCTTCGGCAGGAAGAACGGGAAACCCGGACCTGCATCGTGCATCATGAACAGGCCAAGTTCTTTGCCCAGTTTACGATGGTCACGTTTCTTTGCCTCTTCCATCATTGTGATGTATGCTTCCAGATCCTCTTTGGTTGCAAATGCGGTCGCATAGATACGGGTCAGCATTTTGTTCTTCTCGCTGCCTCTCCAGTATGCGCCTGCCAGATTCATCAGCTTAAATGCCTTACCAACACCCTTGGTGTTCATCATGTGAGGTCCTGCACATAAGTCAGTAAAATCACCCTGACGGTAGAAGCTGATCTCTGCATCCTCCGGCAGATCCTCGATTAATTCTACCTTGTACGGCTCCTCTTTCTCCTTCATGAACTCGATCGCTTCATTTCTCGGCAGAGTAAAGCGCTCCAGTGGAAGTGCTTCTTTGATGATTTTCTTCATCTCTGCCTCGATCTTTGGCAGATCCTCTGCAGTCAGAGGGGTAGCCGGATCGACATCATAGTAGAAACCGTCTGCGATGGACGGTCCAATCGCAAGTTTTGTCTCCGGGTAAAGGCGTTTTACAGCCTGTGCCATTACATGGCTGGCGGTATGGCGCAGAGCTGCCAGACCTTTCTCATCCTTTGCAGTCAGGATATTTAACTGACAGTCATGGTCGATCACGGTACGGAGATCTTCTTCCTTACCGTCAACCTCACCCAGACATGCCACTCTCGCCAGACCTTCGCTGATGTCTTTTGCAATGTCGATGATGGACATCGGGCTCGCATATTCTTTGACAGAGCCATCTTTTAATGTGATCTTCATCTTTTTTCTCCTTTTCGTTCTGAAATAATAAAAGCTTCCTGACCAGAAGAACCACGAAAGAATGTGTCTTGGCACATTCTCGCGCCGAGCACGATCGCCTGCGACATGTTGCTTCTTCGCGCGAGTGCGCATCCCGCGGAGCGTTTTTTGTTTCATAGGACGCAATTTCCTATGAAACAAAAAGTCCCTTAGCCAGATATTTCTGACTAAGGGACGATAAATCGCGGTTCCACCCTTATTGAATCGATCGTTCGGATCGATTCCACTTCATTCTGATGATAACGGAATCACCGTTCCCGATTAAGGGACATTCAAAGCTGGTATTCAGATTTGTTTTCCTGTCCGGCGCTTCCACCCACAGCCACCTGCCTCTGTTATTTCAGGCTTTTCCTGCGACGCCGTTCTCTGTCCAGTTCCACAATCCTACTGGTCTTCTCAACACTTTCTTTATATAGATAAACCCGTTTCTGGTTCATCATTACAGTCTCGATTATATCAGCTGTTTCTATTTTGTCAAGATATTTTTCTCTTGAGTTTTCACTGCATTGACAGACCGCCTCTTTCATGGTATGATAATAAGGATCTAAATATAAGGGCCAGTACCGGTTTCGACAGGGATCATGAAGCTGGTGAAGCTATCCGCATGCGATGCGTTAAATGGCAAACTTAAAATTAAACGCTAACAACAAATTAGCATACGCTGCCTAATTTGGCAGTTGTCAGCCTTAGAGCACTCACACTTTAAGAATCTGGCATCGAATATGTGAGAAACGATGACAGGCGGGTTCCGGACTGTCAGGCGTATCAGGAACTACTGAAGTTCTGAGGATGTTCGTTTCCGCAGGATAGAGGGAATGTCAAAGAACGGACTATGATAGTAGAAGAACAGGGAATTGGTTTTTGGACACGGGTTCAACTCCCGTCTGGTCCACTAAAAAGAACTGCCGCCCAGCAAATCATTTGCTGATGCGGCAGTTCTTTTTCTTATCTATTTTTATTCTGCATCTTTTACCGATTCTGGAATATCTCAATAATCGCCTTCACGATCGCCACCAGCACATTCCACATCCGTTTTAACGGACCTTCTTCACTGCTGCCGTCTGCCTCCTGATCGGAGATATCGGTTGATTCATCATCATCGCTGATCTCATCGGTCCGCAGGACGATCTGCACGCTGTTCGGGGACGGATTTTTCGAGGAGGTAAAGGAAATCTTCTCCGCCTCCGGATCTATGTTCAGGAAGTTGTTCTCATCCTCAAACTTATCGATCTGCTCATCGAGCGTACTCTTCATGTCTTCCCCCGCTTCCCGAACCGCCGCAAGCTGATCGATCATGGTCAGGTTCTTATCAAGAATCTTCTCCATGCCCTGCAGCGTTGCCTTGGTTCCGGCATCCAGCGAATCACCTGCCGAAATCAGCGTGTCATTCAAAAGACTGAGCATATCATGTGTGGTATAAAGTGCCCTGGTCAGCCGGTTCATCAGTTCTTCAGAATCAGACAGGGAATCCAGCATCGTCGGCACATATTTATCCGTTGTGTCAATCAGGACCCGCATATCATCCAGCAAATTAATCAGTTCATCGGTCGAACTTCTGAGCGCCGATAAAGTCGAACCCGTCTTGCCAGTAATATCTCCCGCCGTCTTGAACGCACCATTCACTTTATTCACAATCGTTTTCGCAGTTTTCTGCGCCTGCTCCACTTTCTGGAAAATGCCCTTCGTCTCTTCCACCAGACTTGCAGCATCCGCAGAATAAGTAGTCGCTGACAGAGACTCCAGCGCCTCCTCTACATCATCTTCTGCATTGCCAATCTCATCTTCCCAGCTCGCATCATTGACACCGCCGCTTCCCGGCTCGCCGGACGGTCCGGCTGTCAGGGCTCCCGCAGAAACCTCGGTTCCAAATGCATTCACCTCTGCATCCTGACCCGAGGAGTTGTCTTCCGAAGCGGAACCCGAATTCTTAGCAGAATCCGTCTCTGCCTTGTCTGCCGTCGAAGCAGGATTCTTCTCTTCCGTCTTTGTCGGTGATTCAGCCGCTTTTTCCGCCTGGTTACCAGCTGCACCAGACGCTATGCCTGCGCCCGCTGCTTCCTGTTCAGCCGAATCTTTACTTTCTGTTCCTGCTGAGCCAGAGGCCGAAGTGCCTGCTGCCATTTCCGCGTCATCCGTGGTATTTGCAGAACCCGTAGTTTTTGCATGATCGGCGGCACCTGCAGAATCCGTGATATCTGCGCTGCCAGCCGCCCCCGCTGTCTGACCATTTCCGTTTCCAGATGCCGCCTCCGACGATACAGATGTCTCTTCCTTCTCCGCACTCTTCATCTTGCGGATCCGTTTCAGCTTCATGCCGTCTAACGTGGCTAAACTCTGATTCAGGCTTCCAATCCCCTGTTCTGTCACCGCCAGGGAGGTATTTCCCTGTCCCAGAAGTTTATCGAGTTCTTCCAAAATTTTCTGGACTTCCGCCGTCTTCTGAGCAAGCTCTTTCTCGATCGCCTCCTGCGACTGCTGGCTGAGCAGTCCCTTGTTCAGCTCATCGGCTGCCGAACGCAGCGATTTACTCAAACCTCCCAGACGATCATACAGGCGATCTAGTTCATCCTGCATATCTTCCATCGTATTGGAAAGCGCCTGTGTGTTGCTGTTAATATCCGTCACCGCATCGCGCGCCGTCTGTAAATACGGAATCATGACCGTCGTCTGATCCGTGACCGCCTGCAGATCGGCAAGCGCCTGTGTCGAGAGCGCCTCGATCTGTTTCCGGTTAGCACTGACGGTTCCACGCGCCTGATCGAGATTTGACAGACCGCCCTTCACGCCGGAAACATCCGACTTCATGGATTCCATCGTCTTTAACAGCGCATTCATGCTGTCATACATCTTGTTTCCATCCTCGCGCCAGGTATCTTTCGCCTCTTTCAGATCCTTGATGCGGTTCAGCTCATCCAGGGTCCCCGGAACCATCATCATAATGACTCCGATATTCTCATACTTATCCGTGCCGACCCGGACTGTAAAATCGCCGTCCTCGCCCGGAAGCGCCGCAAACATTGCCGCCTGATAGCTTCCAACCGACTGCACCTGCGCGCCCGGCGCATCGACACTATAGCATTTCTCCATATCCACCGGCACAAGCACGGTCAACACCATATTATTTTTGTAATACGCCTTCGCCTCCTCATTCGGGGTCGCCTTTACATTGACCTCAACCAGACCAGACGCCCCCGCCAGTTTGGATGCATCCGCTTCCACTCCATTAAGTTTATAGGAAACGTCAAACGTCCAGGGCAGATCGACGCTGTTTTTCGGCATCGTACATTGATAATAAAAACGCGAATTCTTCTCCGGCAGTTTCCATGTGACGGTTCCATCGCCAATTTCCGGCGCCGTGTCGTCCGTCATGTTGACCACCTTGTCATAGGTACCATAATCGGTATATTCGGTCAGTCCATTCGTGGTACAGCCTTTGACCACATTGATCTGCGTTGCCGTTCCATAATAGTCCAGATTGACATACATCGTTTCATCTACCTGAACTCTTGGTGCAGCCGCCCGGACAGGAACTGCCGCACTCGTTACCAGCGTAACCGCTGCCAGCGTCGCCGCCGCTCCTCTTCTAATGATCTTCTTCATGGCTTCCAGCCTCCCTTTTTTCTGTCATCTTCCGTTTCCGGTCTTTTCTTCGTTCTCTCACTTTTCCGAGTAGCCGGAGCTTTCTTCTGTGTTTCTCCCGCGCCTCCGCATCGGAATCTGTTTTCTCTTGAGAACCGCCCATCTCTGTCATTTCTGTATCTTCCAGCGCTTTCGTTTCAGCTTCGAATTGTTTTCTTTTCGACGTAACTGAATCTACCAGCGGCTTTTTCCCTTTCCACACGGCACCAGCCACGCGTCTTGCCGCCCGTTTCATACGGGCATGGCGGCGTTCGCGCCGTTTTTTGAAAAACAGATGAATCCTCTCAAATTCGTTCTGCATCAGGATATGATCAAACAATACCAGAAATGCCGGCATCAGGGAGCAGACAAAAAGCATACTAATCAGAGCCCCCCGTCCAATCAAATGTCCCAGATCGCCGATCGCCGCGACACTCGATACCTTGTATACAATATATCCGGCACAGGTCAGGATCGAACCGGATGTCAGAATCGCCGGAATACCAAGATTCAGCGCCCCGATCGCCGCTTCCTTCTTATCCATCGTCTTGCGGCATTCCAGATAATTGTTCGTCGTCAGAATCGCATAATCGACGGTCGCGCCCAGCTGGATACAGCTTACGATAATGTAACCAATGAAAATCATCGTGTCTCCGACGATGTACGGTACCGCCATATTGACGAAAATCGCGACCTCAATCGGAATCATGATAAGGAGCGGAATAATCAGTGATTTAAAACTCCACATGACAACCACAAATACGCCGATCAGCGACATCACATTGACACGGCTGTAATCCTTCGTGATCGTCGTCTGGATGTCCTGTGTGGACGGTGTTGTGCCGACCAGATACGAATTTTCCGGATAATATTTCTTCATGATCGCCTGGATCTCATCCGAGCACTGGTACGCCAGCTTGCTCTCGCCCTTACTCTTAACGTAAATAAGGATTCTCGCATAATCTTTTTTATGTAACTGGCTTGTGATGCTGTACGGAAGGAAATCTTCCGGTACGCCCTCCGGGAGCTGCCCGGACAAGGACGTTACACTCTTCATGTACGGCAGGTCTTCCAGCTCATCCGTGAACTGTTTTTCCTTGATAAAAGAAGTATCCGGCACGATTGCCATCATCATATTGCTTCGTCCGAATTTCGCTGTGATCAGCTCATCATCCTCATATACCGTCGTTCCCTCGCTGGCGCCGACCGCGTCATTTCCGTAGAGGAAATCGTTCATGCTCTGCGCCGTGTATGCCGGGATCGCCAGCACCGCAATCAGAATCAGCACGATGCGGCGGCTGTTGTAGATACCGTGGCTGAGCTTATCAAACGACGGCAGGAACGAACGATGGGATGTTTTCTCAATCATCGGCGTCATACGCAGAATCATCGCCGGCATAAAAAACACCACTGTCAGAAGACTCAGGACAATACCTTTTGCCAGCACGAGTCCCATATCAAATCCGATATTAAACTTCATAAAACACAGAACGATAAATCCGACGATCGTCGTCAGGCTGCTGGCGAAAATGGAGTTTAATGCCTCATTGATCGCGTTGCTTAACGCGGTCATCTGATCCAGTCCCTTTGCCTTTTCCCTCGCAAACGCGTGGCTTAAGAAAATCGAATAATCCATCGAGCAGGCGAGCTGCAGGACCGCCGACACACTGTTCGTCAAAAAGGATATCCGCCCGATAAACAGGTTCGTTCCTTTGTTCAGGACGATCGCCACGCCCATGACCGTCAGATACAGCACCGGTTCAAACCAGGAGTTCGTCGTCACGGTCAGAATCAGGAAAATAACCACGACCGCCAGCGTCATAATCAGCTTCATCTCGCTCGAAACATTTTCCTGCAGCGATTTGTTCTGAACCGCCATGCCGACGTAATGTCCCTTGTCTCCGAGAATGTCCTTGATCTCATCGATCGTCTGGGACGTCCTCTTATCCGTGTCGCCGTTTACAAAAACAATATCCATAACCGCCGTATTATCCTTGTAATACTCATCAACACTATTAAAGTTGATAAATGCGTCCGCCGCGTATACGCTGGTCGATGTATCGAGCCACATGACCTGATCGACTCCGTCCAACGCCTCTATTTTATCCTTGTAGGCTTTCGCCTCATAAAGCGAAACATCATCAATCATGATGCGCCCCGTGCCGGGGTAGCCGAATTTCTCTTCCATCAGGTCCAGTCCCTGTTTGGACTGGACGGTCGACGGCAGGTATTCCGTCAGATCATAGTTGATCTCGACAAACGGCGCCATGAGCGCTGATATCAGCACCAGAACCAGAAAGACAATCTCGATCGCCCTGCTCCGCTCAATGATGAATTTCGGCAGGGAGAAGGCTTCTTTTTCCGTCTGTTTTTCTTCTTTGCGTTTATGTAAAAATTTCAGTTTCATGCCTGCTTGCTCCTGTCATACAATGATTGCGATCCTTACCGCATCAAAATAATCATATAATAATGCTTATCGCCGACCTGCTGATGTGCAACACCCATTTCCTTATAATAAATCACCCGGTCCACGCGCTTTTTCTCGTCGCTGTCGTGATTACGCAGAAGCTTTTCTTCTGCCTGCGTCACATCATCACAGTTGATGAGGTAAATCTCCGTATGACGTCTCGCAGTGCTTTCCCCGATGGATTTGAGGTAATCATCAAGTGTGCCTTCATCCGGGATCCGGCTGCTTCCATAACCCTTACTGCGTGCCATCGCCAGGCGGTGTTCGGCGATCTGCTGTAATTTTCCATTTAAAATAAAGCTGGCATCTTTATCGTAATCTTTTTTGTCATCGTCATAGTAATCTTCTTCCTCATCCCCGTCAAACGCGTCCGCCTTCAGCTCATTTAAGCTGTCCGCCATCGCCTGGGTATCTGCATCCAGAAATGCCAGCGTGTACGCGCCGCCGCCCGTGTTTTTCTTCTTTTTGGCGTTCGCCAGGCTGCCGTCCGCGTTGATCGTATACTGCGTCTCATCCTTTGTGAAGGTCGTTCCCTCCATCGCGCCGCTGTCTTTCAGGAAATAGTATTTTCCGTCGATATTCTGCCAGCCGGTCGCCATCGCGCCGTCCCCTTGCAGATAATACCAGGTTCCATTTTCCTGCTCCCAGCCCGTTTTCATCAAACCGTCTGCTCCGAGCAGGTACCATTTTCCGCCCATCTGCTGCCAGCCCGTCAGGTAAGAACCGTCCATTCCCACCAGATAATAACCATTCTCCACCGGCTGCCAGACACCCGCATCATCCGCAAGCACTGTCTGGGCGGCAGACGCTGAGAAAAGGAGACTTACTCCTGCGATTCCTGCCAGCCGTACTATCTTATGTCCCAGAACCGCTTTCAGCGCCCTTTTTAACCCCGGCGCCGTCCGCTTTTCTTCCTTCTTCATCCACAACTTTCTGTCCTTCATACGCTGTCCTCACTCTTCTTTATGCTTATTGATCGGATCCATCTGTTTCCAGTTCCACCCCCCGTGCCGTTAAAAGTGCTCGGAGCATCGCCGCCAGCTCCTTTTCCGAGATCCGGCTGCTGTCAATCAACATATCATAACTTGCTTTATCCGCCCATGTCTTTTTTGCATAAAAATTATAATAATTTTTCCGTATTTTATCCGCTTGTTTGATCAGGTATTCAGCTTCTTTTTCATCTGTCTCGTAACGCCGCATAATCTCCTTCACGCGCGCCTCCATCGGGGCATATATAAATAGAGAAATAAGCCCTTCTGTCTCCTCCAGGATCTTGTCAGCGCAACGTCCCACGATGATGCATGGACCTTTCTTCGCATACTCCCGGATCAACTGGGACTGCACGACAAACAAGGTATCATTCATCGGCTTTCCATAACCGGTAAACGGATTGCACTTGGCCGGAACCTTAAAAAGAAAACGGTTCGCCTTCATCTCGTCCGCCTCTTCCAGTTCCTCCATCTTAAATTCGCCGCACACCGCTGCTTCCTCTATCAGATGGCGGTCATAACAGGGAATTCCCTGTTCCTTTGCCAGAGACTGCCCCAGATTATGGCCGCCGCTTCCAAACTCTCTTCCGATTGTAATGACAAAATTTTTCATACCAGATTCCACCTTCGTATCTATTTCCTTTTGCTTTCGCATATGCTGCAGGTTCTCATAGCCGTTCCTTTCCCGATTGTCAGCCACTCCTGCCGTCTGTGAAACGTTCCATACAAAAGACTTCTTCGCAGTGAACAGTTACATCTAAAATAGAGCATATACAACTCATGTCTGTTTAATTGACATTTGTTCATTTTTGAACTATAATGCATTATACTAAGTTGTTCGAATGAATACAATAATCATTTTTACGTCAGTTGTATTTTAATCAACATTTCATCACATTATGTTTGTTTTTTGTATCTGGTGTGCCCATTTTTACTTATTTTTAACACTCCCTTCATCCACAGCCTCCGATACACAGTCATACGGCGTTTCCCTGTCTGGAAACGTTCAGAAAGGAAGTCACTATGAAAGAAGAAATACTCGACCGGCGTGTACGAAAGACGAGACGCCAGTTAAAAGAATGCTTAACCCGCCTCCTCAAAGAAAAAAAAATTCAGGATATCACGGTGCGCGAACTCGCCGAGATGGCTGACATCAACCGCGGCACCTTTTATCTTCATTATAAAGATGTCTTTGACCTGATGGATCAGATCAAAAATGAACTGATCGAGGAGGTTGAGTCTGTCCTGACGCACCATCCCGTTCCCGAACTGGTAGCGCGCCCTTCCCTCGCACTCTCAGAACTATTTCCTCTTGTACAGGAAAATGCAGAGATTGTTTCTATTTTAATAGGAGAAAACGGTGATCTGAATTTTGTCAACCGCCTGAAACGCATTGTCAGCGATAAATGTTTAAAAGGCTGGCTGGATCTCAAATGTTCCAGCGATCCGGATACGCTCGCGGCATTTTCCGCCTTTATCGTTTCCGGCTGTGTCGGTACCGTTCAGTACTGGATCGAAAGCGGCATGAAGGAATCCACAGAACAGATGGCAATCTTGACAGAGGACTTTATCCTAAAAGGCATCCGGGTGCTGGAAAATCCGGCTTGACTTTCACGAAATTCCGTGCTTTAATAAAACTGCAATTTTTAAAAATTCAGAAAGGAGAACCACATGGACAGTTGTGACAGCAACGGGCGAAGTCGTCGCGATGGGCAAAATCAAACTATGAATTCCAACCATGCGTACCAGACTGTTGGTCTGCCGCAGGGTCTTTTTGAGTGTGAATCGGGCTGTCTGACAGCACATTTTTGCCTGCTTTAACAGGCGAGTGCTTCAATGCTGACCGTTTCCCGGTACGATTGGTTTTCATATATATTTGTCCATCGCCCTGGCGCGGGTTTGAAACTGCCATCTGCGGCATTTCATCCTGTTCCCGACTGGCGGTGGATTTTTTTATCCCCGCACTGCTCGCCCTGTACGTCCCAAACGGCATTAAATAGAACGACAGAAAGCGAGGGAACCAAATATGAATCAGACTCCAGAAATGGACGAAAAGAAAACAAGCTCCCCGGAAACGGCTCCGATCGCCGCAACCGCAGAGCATAATGCTAATTTTGAAGAAAATATCCGCTCGATCATCCGCAGCGGAAAACCGGCAAGCGTGATCCGGGATGACCTCGACAATTACCATGCAAACGATATTGCCGAGGTTCTGGAAACACTGGACACTGCGACCCGGAAACGCCTCTACAATATTCTCTCTCTGGAAATGACGGCAGAGATTTTCACCTATCTCGATGAACCGGCGCCTTATCTGCATGAACTGGGGCTTGACCGGGCGGCAGCCGTTCTGGCAGAGATGGATGCCGATGAGGCGGTCGATATCCTCGAAAATTTAGATCCGGAGGAAAAAGAAGCCCTGATCGCGCGCATGGATCAGGAATCCAAGGATGATATCCACCTGATCTTTTCCTACGATGAGGAACAGATCGGTAGCCGGATGACAACCAACTACATCGTCATTCCCAATAACTGTACGATCAAGCAGGCGATGCGCCATCTGATCTCCCAAGCGGAGGACAACGACAACATCGACACCATCTACGTCGAAGACGAAAATGGGCGCTATTTCGGTGCGATCGAGCTGAAAGATTTAATCACTGCCCGTGAGTACATGAAGCTGGAGGACATCATCAGTACCTCCTATCCGTATGTGTACGCGGATGAGAAATCTTCGGACTGTATGGAAGAGCTGATCGATTACAGCGAGGATTCTATCCCGGTACTCGATCGGAACCATAAGATCATCGGCGCCATCACTTACGAGGATATCGCCGAGGCGATCGATGACGAGATGGGTGATGACTACGCAAAGCTGGCAGGCCTTACTTCAGAAGAAGATCTGCACGAACCACTGTTACAGAGTTTGAAAAAGCGCCTCCCGTGGCTGGTGCTGCTGCTCTTCCTCGGCATGGGTGTTTCCTCGGTGGTCGGTATTTTCGAGCCGATCGTTGACCGTATCGCCCTTCTTATCTGCTTCCAGTCGATGATCCTCGACATGGCAGGCAATGTCGGCACCCAGTCGCTGGCTGTCACCATCCGTGTCCTGATGGATGAGGATATCTCCGCGATGCAGAAGCTGGGATTTGTATTCAAGGAAATGCGAATCGGATTTTTAAATGGACTGCTGCTGGGCTCGGCTTCGTTCGTCGTAATCGGCATTTTCATCCATATTATGAAACAGAAGAGTCTTTTCTTCTCGTTTGCACTTTCCGGCTGTGTCGGCATCTCTCTTCTGACCGCAATGGTAATCTCCAGCCTGGTCGGCGTACTGGTGCCGATGCTGTTTCACAAGCTGAAGGTTGACCCGGCAGTTGCGTCTGGTCCGCTTATCACGACGGTGAATGATCTGGTAGCGGTTGTGACTTATTATGGACTGGCAGAGATTTTGCTGGTGGATGTGTTTCATTTAGTATAGAAACCGTTTAATACAGAGATTTGTCAGCGATCTTCTTTTTTAGCGACTTCTCCCTGCTTCTTATAAATAGAGTTTGCATCTACCCCGCCGCGCACGCTGGAAAGCGGATAGATATTGGTGCCGCGTCCGATGATGCTGCCTGGATTTAGGATGGAGCCGCAGCCTACTTCTACGTTATCACCGAGCATGGCGCCGATTTTTTTGCGTCCGGTTTCGACCTTGCCGTCTTCGGCGTGGATTTCTACCAGAAGTTTATCGGATTTTACGTTGGAGGTGATGGAACCGGCGCCCATGTGGGATTTGTAGCCTAAGATGGAGTCTCCGACGTAATTATAATGCGGTACCTGTACTTTATCGAACAGGATGACGTTTTTAAGCTCGGTAGAGTTTCCGACTACTGCACCTTCTCCGATCAGGGCGCTGCCGCGGATGAATGCACAGTGACGCACCTCGGCGTCTTTGCCGACGATGACCGGTCCGTGCAGATAGGCGCTGTCGAATACCTTCGCTGTCTTATGAACCCAGATGTTTTCACCGCGTTTCTCATATTCTGCCGGATCCAGGCTGTTTCCCAGTTCGATGATAAAATCACTAAGACCTGCCAGTGCCTCCCACGGGTATGTAAACTGTTTCAGATAATCCGAAGCCAGCGTATGGGTTAAATCATATAATTCTGTGATTTTCATTTCTTCTTTTTTCATGATCATTGCCTTTCCTAAAATTCAATTGATTCTATTATTATAAATAAGCTATTTGGTTCCAGCTTTTGTCGCTCTTGCAGCTTTCATATTTCCCGCGCTCTTCGCACTTCTCGAACTCTTCTTCTCTTTCTCTGCATTCTGGTAGAACACAGCAACCGCATCAAACGCCGGCCGCAGCCCATACGCATTTCCCATATGAACCGCATTGTAAGTGCGTCCGATAACGAAGCGCTCTAATTTCTGCATATATTCATCCGGTGTGATGCTGCCCTCTGCCACATAGGTCAGACCTTTTTCCCAGCTTGCCGTCAGCTCCGGGTTGAGAAGCTGCTTCATGGATGTGTGTACGACCTCATAAATCAGTTCTCCCAGATAGGTCGGCGTGATGACCTGCGTTTTTTCATTGAGCGCCATATATTTGATGTTGAACAACTTTTTCAGGATCTCCGCGCGGGTTGCACTCGTTCCGATGCCGCTGCCCTTGATCTGGGCGCGCAGCTCTTCGTCTTCGATAAGCTGACCGGCATTTTCCATCGCCAGAATCATCGAACCGGAGGAATAACGCTTCGGCGGAGATGTCTCGCCCTCTTTGATCTGCAAATCATCCAGTGACACTTTCATCCCCTTTTTGAGCTGTTCCAGCATCTGGATAAACTCTGGGTGGGACGCGTCAATTACCTTTGGCTGGCTGCTGTCTGTTCCATCTGCTTCTCTTGCCGGATTTTCCGCATCATTTCCATCTATACCTGGTTCAAGGCGGTTCGTTCTGCCGACACTTTCCCCGGCGGTGTCCTTTTTCTTTTTCGGAATTTCCGCCACCTTGAGATATCCCGCTTCTTTCAATACCTTGAAACCGGCAAAGAAATGTTCACTTTTTACCTCAATCTCAACCGCATATTTCTGGTAAACCGCCGCCGGATAAAAGATGCTTAAGAAACGGCGCACAATCACCTGGTAAATCTTGCGGTTCAACTCCGGGAGACTTCTCAGCGCGCCGAGTCCCTGTCCGGTCGGTATGATTGCGTAGTGATCGGTAATCTGCTTATCATTGACATAACGCGTTTTTGCTATGTTCTTCCACAGCCCTGCCTGCATCGCCTCCGATGCAAATGCCGCCAGCGGCTCATAATGCGTCAGACCGCCGATATTTTTGCTGATCTCCTTCGCCACCGCCGTTGAAAGCACACGCGCGTCCGTTCGCGGATAGGTAACCAGCTTTCGCTCGTACAGCTCCTGCACCACTTTCAGGGTCTGATCCGGGCTGATTTTAAACATTTTAGAACAATCATTCTGGAGCTCCGCCAGGTTATAGAGAAGAGGTGGATTTTTGGTTTCCTTTTTCTTTTCCACTTTTAAAATGGTTCCCTGCGAAGTATTATATACGCCCATTAAACCCGCGTCCGCTTTTTCTGCGTCGCTGATCTCTGACTGCATGACTCCCGAATTTTCGCTTCCATTCTCGCGTTCCCACAGCCATGCAATCAGCGCCTCCGCGTCCTTTCGCTCCTTAAAACCATTTTCCTTATACAGACACGGCGTTCCATAGTAACGGCTTCCTTCCACCGCCCGCCATTCGCCGTCAATCGAGATGCCTGCCGGTCCAAATGTACCGATCACGCGGTAAAATGGCGTTTTGACAAATTCCCGGATCTCCCTCTCCCGGCGGACTACCATACCGAGGACACAGGTCATGACGCGTCCGACTGAGATCACGGTCCGGTCAGAACTTCGCATATAGTTAGAAACAGATGGTCCATATTTCAACGTCAGTGCGCGGGAAAAGTTAATTCCCATCAGATAATCTTCTTTTGCCCGCAGATATGCCGAATCCGCCAGATGATCGTATTCGGACAGATCCTTCGCTTCGCGGATGCCGCGCAGAATCTCTTCCTCCGTCTGTGAATCGATCCAGACGCGCTTCTGTCTCTTGCCCTGCACGCCAGCCATCTGCGCGACGAGGCGGTAGATATATTCTCCCTCCCGTCCCGAGTCGGTACAGACGTAGATTGTATCTACATCCGCCCGGTTTAAGAGACCGCTCACGATTCCAAACTGTTTCTTCACGCTGTCGATAACCTGATATTTCCATTCTTTCGGGAGAAATGGAAGTGTCTCCAGACTCCAGCGCTTATATTTCATATCATATACTTCTGGATAGCTCATCGTGACCAGATGTCCAACACACCAGGTCACAACCGCATTTTCCGACTCAATATAGCCATCCACCGATCGTCCATTTACCTTGAGTGCATTTGCGAACTCACGCGCCACGCTCGGTTTCTCGGCTATAAATAACGATTTTGCCACGTTGTTCTGCTCCTATCTTACTAATTTCGTAACTGTTCAGTACCTAATTTCGTCTAATTCCTTTTCCGCTTCGGCGTCCACTCCGCCAGAATCGCCGCCGCAAACATCAGCCCACAGCCAATTAACATTCGCAACGTCAGCTCCTCATGCAGCAGCCAGACAGAGAACAGGAGCCCAAACACCGATTCAAACGACAGTAGAATCGAGGATGTGCTGGCGCTCAGATATTTCTGCCCCACTGTCTGAAGCAGAAAACAGAGCATACTGGATGCGAGTCCCAGATATAGCATCGAAACTGCTACTCCCGGCAGTGTAAATACTTCCGGATGGAATGCTCCTTCCGTGAGAAGCCCCAGCACCCACGAACACGCCGCCGCTGTTCCCATCTGCATGACCGTCAGGCGGATCGGAGTGCAGTATGCCGTGAAGCGATCCAGAAAAATCATATGAACCGCAAAGCAGATGCCGCACACCAGCGTCAGGAAATCACCAAAATTGACCGACAGCTCGCCTTTCAGCGATAAAAGCGCCAATCCCACAACAGCAAATCCCGCTGCGATCAGGTTATTTGCCTTCGGGCGCACATGATTAACCGCCCATGCCAGAAACGGCACGATCACCACATACAACGTCGTAATAAACGCATTTTTACTCGCGGTCGTGTATTTCAGCCCATACGTCTGAAAATAATAACTGATAAATAGAAACAATCCCGCCAGTGCGCCGCATTTAAACTCCTGCATCGACATTCCCCGGATCTGTTTCCAGAAAAGAGCCGCCATCCCAAGCGCCGCGATCGTAAACCGGTACGCCAAAAGGTATGTAGGTGTAATCGCGTCCATCGAATTTTTCATCACAACGAACGCGCTGCCCCAGATAATTGTTACAAATAAAAGGCTGGCAGATGCCAGCACTTTTACTCCCTTGTTGTTTGTCTCACTCATGTCAATCTCTATCCTATGTCAAAATGATCACAAATCAAATACAAATTTAAACCGTCATAAATTTATAACTGGTCGTTGTATCGTATTTCTCGCCCTTTTTCACGACCGGGGATGCAAATCCCGGCATGTTGACTGCGTTCGGGTAATACTGCGTCTCAAAGCAGTATCCCTGGCGTCTCGCATACTTCACACCGCCCTTACCCGGAACCTGTCCGTCCAGGAAATTGCCCGTGTAGAACTGAACTCCCGGCAGATCGGTGTATACCTCCATCTTGCGCCCGCTCTCCTCGTCGATCGCAGCCGCCGCCAGACTGAATACGCCTGACTCATGGTTGAGAATCCAGTTATGATCGTAGCCGCCGCCCAGTTTTAACTGATCGTAATCCGCTTCAATATCACGTCCGATCGGCTTGAAATCTGAGAAATCCATCGGAGTCCCCATTACCTTGCGGATCTCACCGGTCGGGATCAGCACCTTGTCTACCGCCGTGATCGCATCACTGTCAATGTAAACCATCTGTGAAAGCGCCGGACCACTCTCATGACCTGCCAGATTGAAATACGCGTGGTTTGTCATATTAAAAATAGTATCCTGATCGCAGGTCCCCTCGTAATGAATCTTTACTTCATTTTCATCTGTCAGCGTGTAGGTCACACGGATCGAGGCATTTCCCGGATATCCCTGATCGCCGTCCGGGCTTTCCAGTGTAAAAGAAACCTGATTAATGCCCGTCTCATATTCCGCCGCCCAGATACGGTTCCGGTAGAAATCCATACCGCTGTGCAGGTTGTTCGGACCATCATTCGCCGTCAATTCGTATTTTTTATTATTTAACGTAAACGCCGCGCCGCCAATCCGGTTTGCATTTCGTCCAACAGCCTCGCCCAGATGTCCATCGCTTACCAGGCAGTCTGCTACTGTTTCATGTCCCAGCAGGACATCCGCCATCTCTCCATTCCGATCCGGCACCAGCATCGTGGACCAGATTGCACCCAGATCTAAAAAGGATGCAGAAACGCCATTCTGATTCGTCAATGTATAACGGCTGACCTCTCTGCCATCTTCCATTGTTCCAAAGATTGTCTTCTCAACCATGCCAAATCCCCCTTAATTTTTAGAATCCGAAAAATATTTCTCGCATTTTTTATGCTTACTTTTGTCAGAATAAATCTGTCTAACTTATAAATAGCTGATTTATAATGCGCAGACCTACTGAACAGTTACAAGTATACAATACTTTTCCCCTCATGCACACCCATTTTTCCAAATCTGATTATAAAAATTTCAAGAGTCGTCACTGTTCACACATGTTTCCTATGACACAAATAAAAACTGCCTTCCAGAGCAGAGTCAGCCATCGTTTTTCAAACAGCTTCTCCGCCACTGGGCGGCAGTTCTTACTTTTATCAGTTTTAATTTTCTATTTCACGGATTCTCTGAACAGATTTCTCTATTTCGCCTGAATATATCCCTGTGCGGTCAGAAGCTCTGCACACAGTACCGCACCGCCGGCTGCGCCGCGCAGTGTGTTGTGGGAGAGACCTACAAACTTCCAATCGTAAACTTTGTCTTCTCTCAGACGGCCAACAGATACGCCCATGCCCTTCTCATAGTTGACATCCAGCTGTACCTGCGGACGATTATCCTCTTCCAGATACTGAATGAACTGCTTCGGTGCGCTCGGAAGCTCCAGTTCCTGCGGAAGTCCTTTGAAATTAACCAGCTTCTCGATCAGCTGCTCTTTGGTTGGTTTCTTTCTGAACTTTACAAATACGGCTGCTGTATGTCCGTCCAGAACCGGTACACGGATGCACTGGCAGGTAATCACCGGCTCGAATGCCTTCACGATCTCGCCGTCCTTGATCTCTCCCCAGAGACGAAGCGGCTCCTGCTCGCTCTTCTCCTCCTCACCACCAATGTACGGGATGATGTTACCTTCCATCTCCGGCCAGTCTTTGAACGTCTTGCCAGCTCCGGAGATTGCCTGATACGTCGTAGCTACTACCTCATATGGCTCAAATTCCTTCCATGCAGTCAGAACCGGTGCATAGCTCTGGATGGAGCAGTTCGGTTTTACCGCTACGAAGCCTCTCTTGGTTCCCAGACGTTTTTTCTGGAACTCAATCACCTTAAAGTGCTCCGGATTGATCTCCGGCACTACCATCGGAACATCCGGTGTCCAGCGGTGTGCGCTGTTGTTGGAAACAACCGGTGTTTCTGTCTTTGCATACGCATCTTCAATCGCACGGATCTCTTCTTTTGTCATATCTACGGCGCTGAACACGAAATCAACTTCGGATGCTACCTTCTCGATCTCGTTTACGTTCATAACGGTCATCTTCTTCACACACTCCGGCATCGGGGTCTGCATTTTCCAGCGTCCGCCGACTGCCTCCTCATATGTTTTTCCTGCAGAACGCGGGCTTGCTGCCAGCGCAGTAATCTCATACCACGGATGATTTGCCAGAAGCGTGATGAAACGCTGACCTACCATACCAGTTGCTCCCAGAATGCCTACACGTAATTTCTTTTCCATGTTCATCGTTTTTCTCCTCTTCTGACAGCGGCTTTTTCAGCTTCTCATGGCAGGATGGAGTTTGGATAGGAAGCTCCTGCTCTGCAACACGTTTTCACTCTGCCGCTGTAATTCTTGTCTATCCTATAACAAAACAAACAAAAAATCAACATTTTTCCGCAAGAAAAATACATTTGTACGTCACTCGCGGACATTTGATAAATTTATAACGTCTGTCACGGATTTAACGATGTTTTAACTCAAAATAGGTTCTTCTAAGCTAAGTATTCCGCTGCAGCCTTCTCAATCCCATCCGGGTACTGCGTCCGGTAGCTCTCAAAATCAAGCCCCCTTGCCGCAATCTCTTTTCCAAGTTTGACTAAGAACGACGGAATCTCGCTCTCAAACATCGTGCCAAGCTCACGTCCCATCGTCTCTTTTCCCTGTACCTCATTTCCGCCCAGATAAAATACAAATGCCGGCTGTGCCTTGCCATCTGCCATCCGCACGCCTCCGCGGAATCCCATCGGTCCAGTCTGGTGGGTACCGCAGGAAGACGGACATCCGGAAATATGAATCTGCGGAAGTGCGCCGTCCGGGATCTGTGCCTCCCCGACCGCCTTTACACACGCCTGTAACAGAGCCTGCGAATCGCGTGCACCAACCTGACAGATCGACGCACCGATACAGCTTACCGATGTCTCAAACTTTGTCTGAGCCGTCTCCTTCGTCGCCTCCAGAATCTTCTCTGCTTCTGCTCCGGTCAAATTGATGATATAAGCAGTTTCATCCGGTGCCAAGCGAAGCTCTGTGCCGTCAATCGACTGCATCAGTTCTCCCAGGGATGCCAGCGTCTCCGGGCGCGGCTGTCCGCCAATCGGATGCCAGATAACCGTATAAAGTCCCGGCTGTTTCTGCTCCAGCACACGTTCTCCCGACGCGCTGCTTCCATCGCCTGTTTTGCCCTGCTTTTCTTTCATTCCTGCCGCTGCCATCACTTCCTCACGTGAAAGATCCAGCTGTTCCCCGGATGCCAGTACCTCCTGAAGCTTTTCCTGATACGCCTTCCGGTAATTTTCCGCTCCGCCGAGTGCTTCCTGCATATACCGGGTACGCGCTTTTCCGCGGTTTTCGTAATTGCCATATGCCCGGAATGTCAGCCACATCGCCTTAATGTAATAAAGAATCTTCTCCGGCGCAACGCCCTCGGCAACTTTAACGCCAAACTGCGGATTGTTTCCCAGACCGCCTGCACTGTATACCTCAAACGTTCCGTCCGGGCAAGCCGCAAATCCCAGATCTCGGTAGGTCGCGTGCGTCACATTCGCCGGTGAATTAGAGAAACAAACCTTGAGCTTGCGCGGCATCTTTTCCGCATTGATGAAGGTCATCAGGTATTCGCCCGCCGCCTTCGCCCACGGCATAACGTCGAAATATTCGCCCTCTTCCACACCGGAAAGCGGAGAACACATCACATTTCGCGGGAAATCTCCGCCGCCGCCCATCGTCACTATCCCGGCATCGAGTGCCTGCTCCATCAATTCACAGACTGATTTCTCATCCAGATTGTGAAACTGCACGCTCTCACAAGTCGTAAAATGTACCATATTTACCTGATATGCGCGGATTGCCTTTGCGATAAATGCAAGCTTCTCCTTCGACACACATCCTGCCGTCATACGCAGACGCAGCATGCTCGCCGCGCCGCCTTTCTGTGCATAACTGCCGTAACGTCCTGAAAAGCCCTTATATGAGCCCTTATCCATCTTTCCTGCATAAAAATCCCTCGTTTTTTCACAAAACTCCGGAAGATCTGTTTTCCACTCCTGTGGAGCAATTCCTATCATTTTTCTCTCCTGTTTTCTCTTCAAATTGTAACTGTTCAGCACCTTCACAGTCACGCGCAAAAATCCATTAAAAATTGCCTACGGCAATGGGATTTTTGCCTGCTGGTCCTTGTTTTCGTACGATCAGCGCAGTAAATGCGCAGACCTACTGAACAGTTACTTCAAATTCTACTTTTACCAGCTTATCTTACACCAGATCCAGCGCCACTTCCATCATATTGGTAAACGTCTTCTCGCGTTCTTCTGCCGTCGTCGCCTCTCCGGTCACTGCCGAATCCGATACGGTCAGGATACAGATCGCATTTGCGCCCGCATAGGCAGCGTTGCTGTAAAGTGCCGCCGACTCCATCTCCACCGCCAGCACGCCCATCTGCGCCCAGCTAGTTCCGTCCGGCTCAAGCGGCGGGTTGTAGAACATATCGGAACACAAAATATTACCGACATGATATTTTAAATTTCTCTTTTTCGCGGACTCAACTGCCTTTTCCAGCAGCTCATAGCTGCACACGCAGGAATAATCCCCCGGCAGGCGGAACTGTTTTACATAGTTGGATGTCGTACAGGAGCCCATCGCGAAAATAAGCTCGCGCACCTTTACCTCCGGACGCAGCGCACCGGCAGTTCCGATCCGGATCAGATTCCTGCATCCATAAAAATGAATCAGCTCATAGGAATAAATTCCCATCGACGGACAGCCCATGCCGGTTCCCATGACAGACACGCGTTTGCCCTGATAATAGCCGGTATAACCGTACATATTTCTCGTTGTATTGAACTGTTTTGCATCCGTCAGAAAATGTTCTGCGATATACTTTGCCCGCAGCGGATCGCCCGGAAGCAAAATCGTCTCCGCAATCTCGCCCTGCTTTGCCCCGATATGAGGGGTCGGTGTGTTCTGAAGTTCAGCCATATGAAATACCTCCTTTTTTCGTAAATGTACTCTCGGAATCTTTCTGTTTGATTCTAGCTTCTCGCCCGGCTTCCCTTGCCATCGCGGTGCCCTATTTTCAAACGGCTCAAATGAACCGTTTTTTCTTTATACATAACGATCGGATCATCCTCAGTGCCGTCCAGCAGATGGATTGTCTCCAGCGACTCGGTACGCCCCAGCTTGATGCCGCGCACACCTTTCGCATTCTTCTTCATCTCCGATATCTCCTCGATCGGGAATCGCAGGAAGATACCGCTGGTCGTCTGGATGACCGCCTCTTTCATGCCGTCCGCCGGCTGTACCGAGAGAAGCATATCATTCTCCTGCAGCTTGGTCGCCGCCACTGTTCGGTTATTTGTCTCAAATTCCCCGCCGGGCACGATCTTAATCATCGCATCCTTCGTTGCAAATAATAGCTTCTGTCCCTTTAACTGCGCCGCATTCACCACACAGACCGGACGTTCTTTGGTGGCATCAAATTTACTCAGGTTATCGATCGGCACCCCCTTATCGCGCAGCTTTCCAAAGGGAATCTCAGTCACCTTCACCTGATGGAATGCACCCAGATCTGTAAACAATCCTATCTTATCCGTCGTATGGCACGGCAGTACATACACATTCTCCGTGTCCACTGTCTCCCGGTTCCGCTCGTAGATCGACGGTTCCAGAATCTTGCAATAACCAAACTTGTCCAGCACGAACACGCCCGGTCTGGCGCTCTCCGCCGCCTCGTCATACACTGCCTCGCGTCCATCCTCGATTTTCGTCCGGCGTTCCACTGCAAACTCTTCCTTGATTGACTGCAGATCTTCTTTAATCACCTCGTCCATCGCCTCACGGCTGCCGAGAATCTTCTGGTATTCTTTGATCTTGCGAAGTGTCTCTTTGTACTCCTTCTGCAATGCCAAGATCTCCAGGCCGATCAGTTTATAGAGACGCATTTCCAGAATCGCAGATGCCTGTTTCTCCGTAAAATGAAGCTTCTTGGCATCTTCCTCAAATCCCGGTGTACGGAACTGGATTTTGGAAATATCGCCCTCCATCAGGCAGGCTTTCGCATCTTTCAGATTCTTCGAACCACGCAGGATCGCGATAATCAGATCGATGCAGTCGCAGGCTGTGATCAGACCTTCCTTGATCTCCTTCTTCTCCTGCTCCTTTTCCAGAAGCACCTGATACTTGCGGGTATTATTTTCATACTGGAAATCCAGGTAATTCTTTAAGATTCCCTTTAAATTCAGCGTCTCCGGGCGTCCATTCGCGATCGCCAGCATATTGACACCGAACGTATCCTCCAGTTTTGTCTTTTTATACAAAATATTCTGGATTTTCTCAATATCCGCGTCTTTCTTGAGTTCCAGAACAATCCGGATTCCTTCTTTATTCGATTGGTTGGAAATATCCACCACATCGGCAAGTTTCTTGGACTCAACCAGATCTGCGATATCCGACAGACATTTATTGATGCCAGCGCCGATCATCGTGTACGGAATCTCCGTGATCACCAGCTTGTCCCGGTCAGAACGGCGTTTTCCAAGCTCCACCTCCATCCGGGCACGCAGTTTGATGCGCCCCGTTCCTGTCTCGTAGATCGCCGGAAGTTCACTCTTATTCGCAATGATGCCGCCGGTCGGGAAATCCGGTCCCTTTAAGACGCTCAGAAGCGCTTCCGTCTCCATCTCCGGCTGATCGATATACGCCATCACCGTATCGATGACCTCGCCCAGATTGTGCGGCGGAATGCTGGTGCTCATGCCGACCGCAATTCCCTCGGCACCGTTGAGCAGCAGATTCGGCACGCGGACCGGCAGAACCTCCGGCTCTTTCTCCGTCTCATCGTAGTTCGGCACAAACCGGACGGTCTTGTCCAGATCCTTTAAATACACTTCCTCCGCAAACTTCTGGAGACGCGCCTCCGTGTAACGCATTGCCGCCGCCCCGTCGCCCTCGATGGAACCAAAGTTTCCATGTCCGTCTACCAGCGGCATTCCCTTCTTAAAGCTCTGGGAAAGCACGACCAGCGTCTCATAGATCGAGCTGTCGCCGTGCGGGTGGTATTTACCCATCGTATCACCGACGATACGCGCTGATTTCCGGTGCGGCTTGTCATGCCCCAGATGCAGCTCCCCCATATCGTAAAGAACGCGGCGCTGTACCGGTTTCAAACCATCCCTTGCATCCGGGATGGCGCGGGCCGTGATGACACTCATCGAGTAGTTCATATAGCTGCGCTGCATTTCCTCTGAATATTCTGTCGTAATGATCGTTTCAGCCATTCTATTTTCTATCTCCTAAATTCCTGTCATATACTTTCATAATCGTAACTGTTCAGTGCCTTCACAGTTACTCATAATCTTTCTATTAAGCATCTATCTCCGCCTCATCTGCGTGATCGTAGATAAACTGCCGTCTCGGCGGCACATCGCTTCCCATCAGCATCTCCGTGATCTCCGACGCCATCCGGGCATCCTCGATCTCCACACGCTTGAGCACACGGTTCTCCGGGTTTAACGTCGTCTCCCAGAGCTGTTCCGCATCCATCTCGCCCAGACCTTTGTAGCGCTGCAGGGTAAATTCCCCTGTGTGGGTTCTGCGGTAGCGCTCCAATGCTTTTTCATCGTATAGATACTCTTCTTTTCCCTTTTTCGGAATCACCTTAAATAACGGCGGCATCGCAATATATACGTGCCCGTTCTGAATCAATTCCGGCATAAAGCGGTAAAGAAACGTCAGAAGCAGCGTATCAATATGACTTCCGTCCACATCGGCATCCGTCATCAGGACGATCTTGTGATAACGCAGCTTCGCAATATCGAAATCATTGCCGTATCCTTCCGAAAAACCGCAGCCGAACGCATTGATCATCGTCTTGATCTCGGCATTCGCCAATACCTTGTCCATCGAAGCTTTTTCCACATTTAAAATCTTGCCCCGGATCGGCAGGATCGCCTGATAGCGGCGGTTTCGTCCCATCTTGGCTGAACCGCCCGCGGAATCTCCCTCGACAATGAAAATCTCACACTTCTCCGCCTCGCGGCTCTCACAGTTTGCCAGCTTTCCGTTGCTGTCAAAGGAAAAACGGGATTTCGTCAGCATATTGGTCTTGGCACGTTCCTCCGCCTTCCGGATCTTTGCAGATTTCTCCGCACAGGCGATGATCGCCTTCAACACCTCTAAATTCCGGTCAAAATAAAGCTGCAGCTCCTCCCCTGTCACGCTGAACACCGCTTTTGTCGCATCGGCACTCGCCAGCTTTGTCTTCGTCTGCCCCTCAAAGATCGGATCCGGATGCTTGACCGCCACAACCGCCGTCATGCCATTTCTCGTATCCGGTCCCGTAAATTTTGTATCTTTTTCCTTCAGGATTCCCAGTTCTTTCGCATAGCTGTTGATCATCTGGGTAAAACGTGTCTTAAAGCCCGCCAGATGCGTGCCGCCCTCCTGTGTGAAAATATTGTTGCAGAAGCCGAGTACATTTTCCTCAAATGCATCGACAAACTGGAATGCCACTTCAACCTCGATCTGGTCGCTGACGCCCTTGAAATAAATCGGATCATGAATCGGCGTCTTCGTGCTGTTCAGCTCACGCACATACGCCACGATGCCGTCCGGCTCCGAATAAGTCACCTTTTCAGCCTCGCCCGCCCGCTTATTCTCATAAAGAATCGTCAGCTTTGGGTTCAGATATGCCGTCTCATGCAGGCGGCTCTTGAGCCAGTCCGCCTTGAACCGCGTTTTTTCAAAAATCTCCGGATCCGGCAGAAAATTGATCTCCGTTCCGGTCTCTCTTGTCTTTCCAACCACCGGCAGAAGACCATCGATCAGCTCAACCGTCGGGATGCCGCGCTCATACGCATCGTGATGGATCTGTCCATTCTTATATATATTGACCTCCAGATGCGCTGAGAGGGCGTTGACAACCGACGAACCGACGCCGTGCAGACCACCGCTCGTCTTGTACGCATTGTTGTCAAACTTGCCGCCCGCGTGCAGGGTCGAGAGTACGATTCGCTCCGCCGCCACACCCTTTTTATGCATCTCCACCGGAATACCGCGTCCATTGTCCCGGACGGTGCAGGAGCCGTCCGCCTCCAGTGTCACGCGGATCTGGGAACAGGCACCCGCCAGGTGCTCATCGACCGAGTTGTCCACGATCTCATAGATCAGGTGATTCAGTCCCTTCGTTCCCACACTTCCTATATACATACCAGGACGCTTACGGACAGCCTCCAGTCCCTCCAGGACCGTTATGCTGTCCGCATCATACTGTGTTTTACCCATAGATTCATTCCTCCTGTGCCCGACCTGGGAATCATATTTGCTGCCATTTACACGAGTGATGCAAACGGCAGCTTTTATTTCACAGGTCAAGCTGATTTCTTCTACTTATAATATGTATTTATTTTATGACTTTGAAATCATGCAAATAGAACATTCTAACTCTCTGGCATCACACCCGCCAGCCATTGTTTTATAGACTTTTCATTACCGAAAAAGTAGTAAACCGTTCTCATTTACTATAAAATATTAGTAACTGTTCAGTACCTTCACCGTCACGCGCAAAAATCCATTAAAAATTGCCTGCGGCAATGGGATTTTTGCCTGCTAGCCCATGTTTTCGTACGGTCAGCGCAGTAAATGCGTGGACCTACTGAACAGCTACAAATATTATTACATAAATTCAAAAATTTTGCAACGCATTTTTCAGAACAAATGTTCGCTTTTCAGGCAGCCGGATTCCATGCCAGCACTGCCAGCTTTCTTTTATCCCAGCGCCACATCCAGAATCATCATCAGCACAAATCCAACCGCAAATCCGATCGTTCCCATATCGGAATGACTGCCCTGCGCCGACTCTGGAATCAGTTCCTCCACAACCACGTAAATCATCGCCCCTGCTGCAAGCGCCAGGAGAACCGGCAGAACCGATTCCAGATAGCGGTACGCGGCGATCGTCGCAAGCGCCCCGATCGGCTCGACGATACCAGAGAGTGTTCCCATCGCAAATGCCTTTTTCCGGCTCATCCCCGACTCACTCCGAAGCGGCAGGGAAATGATCGCTCCCTCCGGGAAGTTCTGAATCGCAATTCCAAGTGAAAGTGCCAGCGCCGCTGCAAGCGTGATGCCGCTCTTTTCTGCTAAGAATCCGGCAAATACCACTCCGACTGCCATCCCCTCCGGGATATTGTGAAGTGTGACCGCCAGAACCAGCATCGTTGTCTTCTTGAGCCCGCACATATGTCCCTCCGGCTCATCACTTCCCAGATGCAGATGCGGAATCAGGCGATCCAGCAAAAGCAGCATCAGAATACCCACCATAAACCCAATAGATGCCGGCAGAAATGCCAGACGCCCCATTGCTTCGCACATATTCATCGATGGAATTAAAAGTGACCAGACCGACGCCGCCACCATCACTCCCGATGCGAACCCCAAAAGCGTTTTCTGGATGATCGGCTTTAACTCATTTTTCAAAAAAAAGACGCAAGCTGCTCCCGCCGTCGTACCGACAAACGGAATCAAAACCCCAAGTAGCGTATTATGATCCATATTCATTCCCTTCTCTTTCTTTTTTAACATCTGAGCGGTTCTTTTCCCGGAACCTTGTTTTTTTCCTTCTATTTCTCTTTGAGGTACCGATTTGATCAAAGAAGTCATCTCAAGTTCCTCTGATTGAATATTCCTATTGTAGCATATGCACCTTTCTTTTGCACGGTTCCTTTTTATCATTAAGCCGATTTCATCCGCCAATCCCGGCTCAAATCCGATTCAAACAACCCTCTGTTTATACATCGGCATTCTTTCATATGTTTCTCGTTTGCAAACGTCTTTACGCAAACAAAAAGAGAGAACCAGAAATCAGGATGTCCCTAATTTCCAGTTCTCTTTTCATTCTTTGAATACAATGATTTATCACTTTTTAATTTATTTCTGCTCAGAATTCTGTTTAATAAACTCATGAACATCGTTTACGCTTAAATTGCTCTCTTCGATCGCATCCAGTAATTCGCTTAATTCAGCTTTACGAATCTCAGCCGCTAATTCCTTTTTCTCTGCTTTCAGAGCTTTAACGGTTTCTTCTAATTTAGCCAGCTTCTCTTCTACCGATGCCAGCTTCTCTTTGTTTACTTCTAATGCAGAACGTTTCGGTCCTCTCGGCATAATACATACCCCTTTCGTTTTCTTTGAGAATAGCACAAATCTCTTATTTGTGCAATATCGATTCGTTTAAAAACCAAGTTTTTCATCAATCAGAGTAATCTCCATTTCAATAAAACGCCTTTTTTAATAATATACTTCCTTTTTGAATCTCTTTTGAATAACTTTCTCTCTGGACAAATTTCTTTTTCCTTATTATAATATCAGATTGTATCCAAACGCAAGAAAAAAGGAGTTTGTATGAGTGCTTCCAATACACAGAACGATTTTTCCAAAGGAAGTATCGTTAAAAATATCATGAATCTCGCGATCCCGATGACGTTGGCGCAGCTTATCAATGTCCTGTACAACATCGTTGACCGCATCTACATCGGACGCATACCCGATCATGCCACCCTATCTTTGACCGGCATCGGGCTTTCGCTGCCGATCATCACGCTCGTCATCGCATTTGCCAACCTGTTTGGCATGGGCGGTGCGCCGCTCTGCTCAATTGAGCGCGGACGCGGGGATATCAAAGAAGCCGAGGCAATCATGGGAAATTCCTTCTCCATGATGGTTATTTCCGGTGTGCTTCTGACCGTACTCTGCCTGATATTCCGCAAACCAATGCTGTATCTGTTCGGAGCCAGCGACGCTACTTATCCATATGCAGACGCCTACATTACAATCTATCTGCTCGGCAGCCTGTTCGTGATGGTCGGACTCGGCATGAACTCGTTCATCAATTCACAGGGATTCGGGCGCATCGGCATGATGACCGTCCTTTTGGGCGCTGCCGCCAATATCCTGCTCGACCCGATTTTTATCTTTATGCTTCACATGGGAATCCGCGGCGCGGCGCTCGCCACCATCCTGTCGCAGCTTCTCTCTGCCATCTGGATTCTGCGGTTTTTAACCAGTGACAAAACAATCCTGAAACTGAGACGTTCTTCGATGCACCTTTCCGCACGGAGGATCCGGAAAATCGTCGGACTCGGTCTGTCCGGTTTCACGATGGCGATCACCAACTGCACCGTCCAGATCATGTGCAACGCAACCTTACAGGTATACGGCGGCGATCTCTACGTCGGTGTTATGACCGTTATCAACTCCATCCGTGAAATTGCAACTCTTCCGGTAACCGGCGTTACCCACAGCGCCCAGCCGGTGCTCGGTTTCAATTATGGGGCGAAAGAATACGGCCGCGTTAAAAAGGCAATCGTCTTTACCTCTTTTATTGCAATTTTATATACGACCGGTATCTGGCTGATCGTCGATGGTTTCCCAGCATTCTTTATCCGCATTTTTAATCAGGATGCAGAACTCATTGCAGCAGGTATTCCGGCGATCCGCTTATACTTTTTCGGATTCTTTATGATGTCGCTCCAATTCTCCGGACAGTCGATTTTCGTCGGTCTGGGCGAATCCAAAAAAGCGATCTTTTTCTCTATTTTCCGAAAAGTAATCATCGTCGTTCCGCTGACAATCCTGCTGCCAGGTATGTTCGGAATGGGCACCAACGGCGTATTCGCCGCCGAACCGATTTCCAACTTTGTCGGCGGAATTGCCTGCTTTGGAACGATGCTTTTTACCATCTGGCGGAAATTGACGAAACTGCAGAAACAGGAAGCAGTTTAAAATATATCGCACAAGCCTGTAAATAAAAAGCAGCTGTAAAACAGATATTTCTTTGAATTTCTTTATCTGTTTTATAGCTGCCTTTTTATTTATACTTTTTTGCGGCGGTTCTGCGTCCTTATTATATTATCACGACTTCTTTTTATCTATTTCCTTTTTCATCCTTAATTATTCCGTTGTCTCATACGCATACAGAATCGTCCGAGCATTGTCAAATTCATAGCTGCACGTTACAAAAGAATAGAGACGTACAATTGTCCCCTCGATCGGGGCTTTTGCACTCGCGCCCAATATCATCTGTGCAGATCCTCCTCCGGTGTGCTGATCGGTGCAATGTTATAATTTTCCACCAGATACTGCAGCACATTCGGAGAGATAAATGCCGGAAGGGACGGTCCGAGGAGAATATTTTTGATCCCCAGATGAAGCAGTGTCAGCAGGATACACACTGCTTTCTGCTCATACCAGGAGAGCACCATGGAAAGCGGCAGATCGTTGACACCGCAGTCAAATGCTTCTGCCAGTGCCACCGCAACCTTGATGGCGCTGTAAGCATCGTTGCACTGTCCCATATCCATTATTCTCGGAAGACCGCCAATCGTACCCAGATCCAGATCATTGAACCGGTATTTGCCGCAGGCAAGGGTCAGAACAATGCTGTCTGCCGGTGTCTGCTTTACAAATTCGGTATAATAATTGCGTCCCGGCTTGGCACCGTCACATCCGCCGACCAGAAAGAAATGTTTGATGGCTCCCGATTTAACGGCATCGATGACCGTATCCGCCACTGAAAGAACCGCATGGTGGGAAAATCCAGTCATGACTGTTTTGCCGCCGTTTATGCCTGTAAAATGCATATCCTCAGGATAACCGCCCAGTGAAAGTGCCTTTTCAATAACCGGCGTAAAATCTCTCTCTTTGCCGATGTGTACCATTTCCGGATAGGACACGACTTCCGTCGTAAACACCCGGTCGGCATAGCTCTTTTTCGGAGGCATCAGGCAGTTCGTCGTAAAGAGAACCGGAGCCGGAATATCTGCAAATTCCTTCTGCTGGTTCTGCCATGCCGTGCCGAAATTGCCCTTCAGGTGAGGATACTTTTTCAGTTCCGGATAAGCGTGCGCCGGAAGCATTTCACCGTGAGTGTAGATGTTGATGCCCTTATCTTTCGTCTGCTCAAGGAGCTGTTTTAAATCGTATAAATCATGGCCGCTGATAACGATAAACGGGCCTTTCTCCACGGTCAGAGGCACCTGCGTCGGAACAGGATTTCCATAAGTTTCGGTGTTGGCCCGATCCAGAAGCGCCATGCACTTGAGGTTGATTTCACCCACTTCCAGGACAATCGGAAGCAGCTCGTCCATGCCCCAGTCATCCATGCCAATCGCAAAGAGCGCCTTAAAAAAGAAGCGATTGATCGTGTCATCGGTATATCCCAGAACGGCCGCGTGGTAAGCATACGCCGCAACGCCGCGGATTCCGAACAAAATCAGCGATTTCAGAGAACGGACATCCTCGTCTGCCTCCCAGAGATTATTCATATCATAATTGTTATTTTTGCCGCAGGAGACCGTGCACACGAAACAATCAGGCACCAGGCGTTCTCTCTCTTTTTCAACCCGCCGGATCAATTCAGTGATGGTGTCATTGTTAAAATTCACATTTGTTACCGTGGTAAACAATCCTTCCAATACAAGCCTGCTGGTATCCCCGGTAATCAGGTATTCATTGCCTTCCGTCGCTCTTGCAAGGCCAATCAGCGCACCCGTCAGCTTATCCTGCAGTCTGGCGGTGTCCGCTCTCTTGCCGCACACACCGGCACTGCCGGTACAGGCCGTACAGCCTGCCGTCTGCTCACACTGGTAACAAAACATTTTCCGCTCCATACTTTATAACTCCTTTTCGTTGTTCTGCAATCAACTGCCATTATTTCTAACCTGCGGCACCCTCACGTTCAAGAACACATTCGCGCACTTCCAGGCTTCCGGCTTTTTGTCTTTCTTAGCTTTACAAGCGTATTATAAAAAAATACCGGCAGAAATTCAGTTGTTTTTACAACGAAACAGAAATTTAAGTTCAAAAGAATATTTAGCCGCAAAAATACCGACCTCCAATCGTTAGATTTTTAGGTCTAACATTTGGAAGTCGGTACATAGATGGAATCTTTTCTTTTATTTCTGTCTCGCCTTAAACGCCCGGTCAATCTCCCGCTTCGCGTCCTTTTTCGCCAGATCGTCTCTCTTATCATACAGCTTCTTACCACGTGCCAGACCAATCTCCACTTTTACGAGACTTCCTTTAAAATACACCTGCAGCGGTACCAGCGTGTATCCTTTTTCTTTGATCATCGACATCAGGCGGCGGATCTCCAGTTTGTGAAGAAGGAGTTTCCGCACACGCAGCGGATCTTTATTAAAGATATTTCCCTTCTCATATGGACTGATATGCATGCCGAATACATACACCTGACCGTCGCTCTCGATCTTGATAAATGCTTCCTTGATGCTGCATTTACCCATGCGGATCGATTTAACCTCGGTACCGAACAACTCAATCCCGGCTTCGAATTTATCATCAATAAAATAATCATGGTAGGCTTTCTTATTGTTCGCCACCATCTTGATTCCTGCTCCCATTTTAATCCCTCTTTTCCTCTCTACTTTTTACATCTTATTTTACAATCTCCTACTTCCAGTACACTGCCGGCATAAAATCAATCGTCCTCGCATACCGGTCGCAGGCCGTCACGCGGACGCGGATGGTCTGACCGAGTTTGTACGTCTTTCTCGTCATCTCTCCGACCAGCTCATAGTGTGCTTCGTCAAATACGAAATAGTCGCCGCGCAGTTCATTGACATGAACTAATCCTTCAACCGTGTTCGGCAGCTCGACATAGAAGCCCCAGTTGGTGACACCGGAAATGACTCCCTCGAATTCTTCTCCGATGTAATGTTCCATGTACTGGACTTTCTTCATCTTATCGGTTTCGCGCTCGGCTTCGTCAGCGCGGCGCTCCAGGGCCGAGGTCTGGACTGCCACTTCCGGCAGGATTTTCTCAAAATGGGCGGTTTTTCGCGCATCCATATTGCCGTGGAGGCATTCTTTGATGATCCGGTGGATCTGCAGATCCGGATAACGGCGGATCGGGGAGGTGAAATGGGTATAGTATTTCGCCGCCAATCCAAAATGACCGGAGTTCAAGGTCGAATATTTCGCCTGTTTCATGGAGCGCAGCGTCAGACGGCTGAGCAATGCCTCCTCCGGCGTGCCCTCTATCTTTTCAAGCAGCTTTTGCAGCTCTTTCGGATGGACTTCGCCGCCCGGCATCCGCAATGTATATCCGAAGTTGTTGATGAACGTGCCTAGTTTCGCCATCTTCTCCTCATCCGGTTTCTCATGGATTCGGTAGAGGAACGGAATTTCCTGCCAATAATAGTCCTCGGCTACCGTCTCATTTGCCATCAGCATGAAATCCTCGATAAGCTTCGTCGCCGCGTTGCGCTCATACGGCTTGATCTCGATCGGGCGTCCTTTGGCGTCGAGTAAAATCTTGCTCTCTGGAAAGTCGAAGTCGATCGCACCGCGCTCCTGGCGTCTCTTGCAAAGAAGCTGCGAAAGTTCTTTCATTTGCAGGAATAAATCCACAAATTCCTTATATTTCTCCTTTGTCTCTGCATCATCATCCGTGATGATCGCATTGACCGCCGTATACGTCATCCGGCGATCGACGCGGATCAATGTCTCTGCAATCTCATGTCCGAGCACGACGCCTTTGTCATTGATCTCCATGATACAGCTCAGCGCCAGGCGATCCTCGCCCTGATTCAGGGAACAGATACCGTTTGAGAGTTTATGCGGCAGCATCGGAATGACGCGGTCGGTCAGATACACGCTCGTTCCGCGCTTTAATGCCTCGCGATCAAGCGGGCTGCCCTCGCGGACATAATGGGTCACATCCGCGATGTGTACACCGAGCCGGTAACCCTGCTCCGTCTTCTCCAGCGTGATCGCATCGTCGAGATCTTTCGCTTCCTCACCATCAATCGTGACTGTCGGCAGATCGCGCAGATCCTTGCGTCCCGCCTTGTCCTCCTCGCGGACGGCATCCGGGATCTCTTCAAGCTGCGCCATGACCTCCGGCGGAAATTCTTCCGGCAGACCGTATGCTTTCACGATCGATAAAATATCGACTCCCGGATCGTTCATATGTCCGAGAATACTGGTGATCACGCCCTCCGGCTTCTTATCCGGGCTGTTTCCGTAATCCTTGATCTTCACGATGACCTTATGACCGGTCACTGCGCCCGCGTCACACCCCTGCGGGATGAAAATGTCGCGTGAAATCCGTGGATTGTCCGGGATCACAAAGCCGAAACCGCCGTTTTTCTCATACAGACCAACCAGCTCCTGATTGGCGTGCTCCAGGATCCGCACGATACTTCCCTCAGCTCTGCGTCCGCCGTCGCTCTCCTGCTCAATCACAACCAGCACCTTATCGCCGTGCATCGCGCCCTTTGTTTTTTCACGCGGAACGAACACATCCTGCTCACGTCCCTCGATTGCCACGAAACCGAAGCCTTTCGGGTGTCCCGAATAAATACCTGCCTCTGAAAATGTCTCCGGGCGTCCCAGCTTGCCCTTGCGGGACATGCTGATTTTTCCCTCTTCCAGCAGATGATCGATAACCCGCTGCAGCTCCCGGCGCTGTTCCTTCGGAATATTTAAAAGAAGTGCCAGCTCCTTCAGCTTCATCGGCACGTATGCCGGTTCATTCATGACATCCTGAATCATCTTGCAGCGGCGGGTAAACTCCTCCTCGGAAACGCCAGCATCCTCACGCTCCTTCTTGCCGCGCTTTTCGCGCTTCTTATCCATCTCACGCTCAAGCTTTCGATCACGGTCTTTCTTTCCCGCTTTATCCTTTTTCTGGCGCACCGATTCCTCTTTCGGACCTTTCGCACGCTCCGGTTTTTTCTTCTTTTTTCCGTACCTCTCTTCCCACTCGCCGATCAGCCCATCCCCGTCAATCTGGCGCCGTACGCTGCTCTCCCGGCTTTCTCCGGACATTTTCTCTTCCCGCGCTTCTTCTTTCCGCATCGCAAACCGCTGTTCTGCATTTTTCCGGATCGTCTCCAGCATCTCATCCGAGAGCTTCATCTCCGTCTGCTGACGTTTTTCAAACGCCTCTCTTTCTCTCCTGCGATTTTCCGGCATTTTCTGTCCTTCCTCTTTCTGTGAAGCTGCCGCACTCTGCATCTGCGCCTGGCGCTTCTGCTGTTTTGCGTATTTCTGAGCCTCGCTTCTCTTTATTTTTTCCATGATTTTATCAAATATGTTCAAATCTATCTCACTTCTCTTTCTTAATTCACATTCTCGCGCCATTTCCTATGAAAAAAAGCTGCCACGTCCAGCGCTCTCTGCCTCTCACCCCTGCATCTGCTCGGAAACCACCGGCAAATATCAGATTCAGGAAACAGATCCCGCTGCCACGCGACAGCCTCTTAAAGGTTCCTTACAGGAATTTCAAATTCAAAACTAATGCAAGGATCAGCCACAGAATTGCAGCATATTTGGTCAGCTTCTCCAGCTTTCCTTCCATAGAACGGCTTTTATTTCTGCCCCAGTAGCTGTCAGCCATACCGCCGATGGAACCGGACAGACCTGCCGATTTGCCCTCCTGCAGTAGGATTACCGCCGACAGGAATACACAGATAATAATAAATATGATCGTAAGGATCGTCTTGATCATCTTCGCACCTCCTGAATAAACATAGTAATCATAGCATATTTTCGGCGGAAGGACAACTGTTTTTTTCCCGACTTCAACCCGGGAATTTGCCGTATTTAAATGCGAAGCCACGGCAAATTCCGTTACCGGGCTTGATTTTATCTCCCGTCGTGCGATACAATAGAGTTCTATCACATTTACAATCAGCGAAATCCTTTTTTTCATGGGAACAGCTATTTTTTATCATAAAACGAGTCAGGAGGGTTCTATTTTGAAAAAATTCACTTCGGCGTTTGGGCGTCTGTTTCTCTCTGCCGTCCTTATTTTTCTGGTATTCTACACCATGATGCCAGCCATCAACCTGCACGATCACGATTTCATCGTATTTCTGATTATCTGCATTCTGATTGTACTGGCAGTCAACTTTATGGAAAGCATTCTCATATTCCTGAAAACAATGCAGCAAAACCGCGGCGTCGAGATCGTGCGCGACCCGGTAACCGGGCGGATGGTTCTGCGGCGCAAGTACGCCGACGCCTCCGGCAGTCCGTTTGCCGGTTTTAAGGCGATGGGACGCCCGTGCAAATATGGCATGATCGCGATCGCTGTCCTGATCTTCTTTTCCCTGATCGCCTCCGCGGCGGGCATCCAGCTTTTTAATGCGTCCCGCTACCGCGATCTAATCACCGTTACCGAGGGCGATTTTGCCTCAGATGTCGCAGAGCTTGGCATGTCGCAAATCCCGGTCGTTGATAAGGATACCGCCTCCCGGCTCGGAAGCAAAAAGCTCGGTGAGATGACCGACCTGGTCTCCCAGTTTGAGATTCAGGAAAATTACACACAGATCAACTACAAGGGGACACCGTACCGCGTGACGCCTTTGCGCTATGCCGACCCGATCAAGTGGCTGTACAACCAGAAGAAGGGACTTCCGGCATACATTGCTGTCAATATGGTCGATCAGAATACCGATCTCGTCTGGCTGTCCTCCGGCATGAAGTATTCCACCAGTGAATATTTCTTCCGCAATATCAACCGCTACATCCGTTTCTGCTACCCAACACGGATGTTTGAGACGGTCTCCTTCGAGATCGACGACGATGGAAACCCATACTGGGTGGCGCCGACCATCGCCTACCGGATCGGCTGGTGGAACGGCAAGGACATCGACGGCGCGATCCTCGTCAATGCTGAGACCGGCGAATCTAAGTGGTACGCCAAGGCGGATGTCCCGCAGTGGATCGACCAGCTCTATGATTCGAACCTCATCATGGAACAGCTCGACGACAACGGCAGATTCCAGAATGGTTATTTAAACTCTATCTTCGGTCAGCGCGGCGTGCGTCGGACGACCTACGGCTACAACTATCTCGCCATCGACGACGATGTGTGGCTGTACACCGGCATGAGCTCTGTAACCTCAGATGAGTCGAACATTGGCTTCGTCCTCGTCAACCTGCGGACGAAAGAAACGAAATTTTACACCGTTCCGGGCGCCACCGAGCTCGCCGCAATGGATTCCGCGCGCGGACAGGTGCAGCACTTAAATTACAGTGCGACCTTCCCGCTTCTCTTAAATATTTCCGGACGACCGGCATATTTCATTTCCCTGAAAGATGCTGCAGGGCTTGTGAAAATGTATGCGTTCGTCGATGTCGCGCAGTACCAGATCGTCGGCACCGGACAGACGATCGATGAGGCGAAGCGCAATTACCGTGAGACGCTGGGACAGGAGGAAATCGAAGATCCGACTGCCAAGGAACCGGCGGCAAGCGAAACTGTCTCCGGCACGGTCGAGGCGATCGAGAATGTCGTCGTTTCCGGTAACACCTACTACTATTTCACGCTGACCGATGACCGCACCGACAGCGTCTACACCGCTGCGATCACCGTTTCCGAGCGGCTTCCGTTCGTGCAGGCAGGCGACTCCGTTTCCTTTGAGTGCGTCGAGAATGGTTCTACAAAAGAAGTTATAACCTGGAGGTAAGATAACATTGAAAAGTGAAGATATGATTTTAAAGGCAGCCATCGTACACATCCTCGATTCTTCGGTGGGAATCCCGGTTCTCTCCGACCAGAGCATGGAGGTCGGACCCGATTTCTCCGACTTCCTGAAAGCGCATATCGAGAAAATAACGGAAAGTGACGATGTCAAGCACTGTACATTTGCAGAAGGATCCGAGGTCAAAGAGCTGCTGCAAAACTGCACCCCGGATAATTTCGTCGAGACGAGCAAACAGCTCGCCGAGCGCCTCTACGACATCATGAATGCGAATATTGACATTCCAGCCGCCGATGTGGCGATGACCGTGTTCGGCTGCAAGGGCAAGGATTATCTGGCATTCTTAAAGATGAACTACAAGACCTCCTACACACATCAGACCAGGGAAACGGACGGCGGCAACAGCAACGAGATCATTTTACAGCGCGCACTGCTTCCGGGACAGGGACAGCGCCTCTCCGAGGCGTTTGTCCTCGATCTCTCCGACGGCTCCCTGATTCTGGCTGAGAAAAAATATGAGGTCAACGGCGAAAAATGCTTCTATTTCTCCGAGCTCTTCCTCGAATGCCGCGCCCCGCTCTCCCAGAAATCCAAGCTCGACATCGTCACCCGCGCCGTCGATCAGGTTGCCAAAAAATATTACGGCGACGAGAATGCACAGAAAAAGATGGAAATCAAAGACATTATCTGTAATGAATTAGAGGAACAGGGCGAAATCAAGGTATCCGAACTGCGCGAAAAAGTATTTCCCGGAAGCCCGGAGATGCTCGAGGAGCTGGATGAAAAACTCGACCGCTACAACCTCTCCTACGAGACGGTCGCGCCGAAAAATGAGCAGACGATCAAGAAATTCCAGAAACAGAAGCTGTACACTGACACCGGCATCGAGATCTCGATCCCGATGGAAGAATACAGAAATCCCGACCATGTGGAGTTTATCACCAACATGGACGGGACAATCTCGGTGTTGATTAAAAATATAGGGGTGTTGAGCAGTAAATAGCGTCTCACACAAAATTTATTTGTCCGCTGAGTGAAATGATAGCGATACATAATGTTCAAGTCGAACGTCCATCAGTCATGCCGCTGGTCAAACCGTGTATACACCTCACAGAACCGCGCCGCAAACGACGGCTCGCGTCCACCCGCATACAGATGGGAAACATCCCCAAAACTGCTCATGCGGAAGAATGCGACGCCGGAGCGGCGCTCTTCTGTATAGAGCACCGTCACCGACGACGGCGCCGCACAGGTTCCGTGCCAGAGCTGCATCGGAGAGATATTTAAGAGATGGGAAAGCAGGACGCACTCGACGCCAAAATGACAGAATAACACAATCGTGTCCTCATTCGGTGCCACGGCTCGGTAAAACAATCCATTTCTCACATATCCGTGCCGTCTGAGCAGCCGGTCAAGCTCTCCAGTCACCCAGTCGTACTCTTCCTTTACATGGGCGTTCCGAAAGACTTCTGTTTCATGCCAGTGATCTTTATCAAAATACTTCGGCTCCGCCATCCACGCATCCGGCAGCCAGTCCCAGACACAATGCCCGGAATCCTTTCCCGGATGTACCGCCTGGGGAGCAAATTCACGCAGCCAGCTGCAGGTTTCTGCCGTGCGGCAAGCTTGTTTTAAGGTCAGGGACGCCGTGTCCTTCGCACGCCCCAGCGGCGATACATAATAAGCCGCCACCAGAACCGGTGCCAGACGGTCTGCCAGAAGCTTTGCTTCCTCCCAGCCAGCCGGTGTCAGGGAATCAATCGAGTAATCAGGATCCGCATGGCGGACAATCAGAAGGCGCATAGGAATACTCCTTTCGTAAAGAAATGGTAACTAGGAATGATCTTGATGACCGGGTATACCTGGAAAGGACACTGGCGCGAGCAAAATTAGAGCATCTTCCGATACTCCTGCTTCCACCCATTTAAAAGTTCTCCCGCACTCTCCATCCGCCGGACCGGATTGCGGTCAAACATCGTTTCGACCATGCGGACATTCCCGCACTTCTCTGCGGTCTGGTTCGCCTCGTCGAGTTCCCGTTTCCAGATCTCCTTCTGTTCCGGCGTCATCGCAGCCGCATGGCGCTCCTTAAGCTCCAGCTTCGGGTCAATCAAGGCAAGCTGGTACAGGTGCTTCAGCATCTCCGGGCTCTTGTCGAAATTGTACGCCATTTCATAAGCGGTAAACGCTTTCTCAAACCAGAAAATCCCGGCATACGCTGCCCCGATATTGTTCCAGATCTTCGCGGTAAATTCGTCAGTCAGCGATTTGACCCGCCAGTCCTCCAGAATCCGGTTGTAGTAATAGATCGCCGTCCCAAACTGCCGCAGGCGGAAATAGTAATCCGCCGTCTCCTTCCGGAACTCCGCCGCATTCATTTTTCGAAATGCCGCCAATTTCTGGCGGTACGCTGCAATCTCCTTCGCCGTATAATAACAGCACTCCTGCAGAATCACGATCGGCAGCTCGTCCTGATTCTCGCCGCTGTGCTGCCATGCCTCCAGTTTGCCGGCCAGAAACGAAAGACCCAGCTCCGAACGGATAAACTCAATCAGGCGGTCATCCACAAATCCATCCAGCACCAGAAGCGGATTCTGATAAATGACATAACACAGCTCCTGCGACGATGCGATATGGACGCCCAGCTGTTCTATGTAAAAAGGATGTCGAACCGGCTCCTGCCGGCAAAGTATCAGACTCATAATGAAACCTCTTGTTTAATCATCCGGTTTGTCGCCGGAAACAATTCTCCAAATCCCAAATCACGTATCATGACGATCATCGTGTCTTCCCCGGTAAATCCAAATGCCATCTCGATCCGGGTCGTCCGGTCCGGGCGTTTCGGGAATCCCTCGAGCGGAATCTTCACCGTCTTCTTTTTGCGCGGTTCCAGCGGCTGGAGTGAAAATTCCACCTCCGGCGTGCCCGACACAATAAATTCCGCCGTCATTTTCGTCTCATACCAGCTGTCCCCGGCGGATGCCAGCACCAGCTGTCCCTCTTTCTCACGCTCCTGAATCTTTAAGGAAACCGTTGTTTTCAGCCGCCCCTCACAGATACAGGTAAAATGGTACGCACTCTGCGCTTCACAGAGATCTTCCGAGCGGATCAGCGCCCCTCGGGTAAATACATCCATCTCCGCAAACACCCGGCGCCGTTTGCAGATCTGCTGCATAAAATCTGACGCCCAGTCCGTCTGTGCAAATCCCCTGCCTGTCAGGATGATCGCTGAAAACAGGCGCTTCTGCAGCAGCCGTTCCGCACAGGAGGAAAGAATCCTGTCTGCCATCTGGATGCCCGCGTCGCTGTCCAGCACATTTAAGTGGAACGACTCCTCCAGCTCCTCCTGATCCGCGACCACCTGCATCTGGCGCAGCCCGCGCTGCACTCTCAATTCATAATAATGAAGACCATTCTCCGAAAGCTCAAACATTCCCACCTGATTGCTCCAGACTTCCCGTTTCTGGCTCATCACGTAATATACAAAGCTCTCCGCGTGACTGATCACATGCACCCGGCTCCGGTCGATTTCCAGAAAATCGGCACAATACATCAGGCAGTCCAGCAGCTTTACCTCAAGCTTTGGCACCGTGATCACCAGGTTTTCTATCTCTTCTTTTCCGGACGCCTGTCTGGGAATCGCAAGCACCTGCTTCAGGAACATTTTCAGCAGATATAAGCCCTCGTAGCGGACGCCGTCGATCGTAGCGGTGCCGTCCTTCATCGCCAGGGAAAGCAGCTTATCTTCCACCACCATGCCCTCTAACGCGCCCCCGGCACTCTCCTCCGCCACCCGCCAGACATCCGAATCCGGTTCTTTTCCGATCCGGGTCGGAAAAGACCAGATCGTATCCTGACCCTGACAGGATATATGTGTGCATGAATCGCACAGATCCATGCCAATTATAAGTCCATTCATCTATCGTTTGTCCGTCTGTCCCTTTCCTCAGACGATCGGGAAAAGTGCGCTTACCGCCGCATCTCTCTTCTGGTACTCCCGCATCTTTTCCCGAAGCGCCGTCTCGTTATTTACTTTTAAAGAAAGACTCATCTCATTGAGCGCCGCAAACCGGCTTTCCCGGCTGCGTCCCGGAATCTCCCGGCAGGAAATCTCTCCCTTTTCTTTCGTCTTCCGGACGCCGTCCTCTTCCTCTTCGATCTGATATTCCAGCGTCTCGCCCTCAAAAATCACCTTTTCACGGATGTAAATATCCCGGTAAACAAGACGCATTTCCTCATAGTGGAACTCTTCCTCCTGCGGCAGAATCCGCAGCCGCAGATACGGGCGCACCGCCCGGTTTCCGTGATACTCGATGATTTCTTTATCTAAAATATTGCCCGGGATATGGATAAACCGCGCCAGATCCTTAAAATAGGCAAAAATCATGCCCGCATCTAAAAGCACGTCCACCACCGACTGGCACAGACGCCGCTGTTCCTCCGAAAGCTCCGGCAGCGTCGCATAATACTTTGTCAGCGCCAGCAGATAAATATCCGGGATCCGCTCCCGATCAGAGCTTCCCTGCACAGCACCCTCCAAAAATGCGAACACCTTGTCGTCCGTCGGACGGTTTTCCAGAAAATATTCCACGCTCTTGACCGTAAAATACGCGCGCACGATATTTTCCCCGGTTTTCTTGCGTGACGCATAAAGCTCGAACACCCGGTCTAACTTTGCTGTATTGCCGGTAAAGAGCATCTGCGCCACCAGCCGTTCCTCCAGATCATACGTCTCCACCCGGAGCCGCAGTCCCTGCATCAGGACACGGTACATCTGGTCCACCGTACCGTTGAAATGTTCGCAGAGATAATCGAGAATCACACTGTCCGGCTTCTCGTGTTCAAAGACATACCAGGTCAGATAAAGCAGGTGGTCATCCCGGTCAAAGAGATTTTGAAGCAGCATTCTCCCGCAAAGCCGCAGCAGCAGATTGACCGGCAGACCTTCCAGACCATACCGGCACACCATCTCATAGGCCTCGCTGAAATGCCCGCACCGGATCAGTGTCCCGCAGACGCCGTTTCTCTCATCCCGCGTCAGCTGATCCTTATCAAGGCTCAGAAGGTAAGAAACACTTCCATCCCTTTTCGCATCCTCAGTCCCGTCCGCCATCGTCTTGTAATACCGCACGATCGCTGACAGCACCTTTGCCCTAAACAGCGGATGCAGCTCCATCTTCTGATCCGCGTGCTCCAAAAGGATCGCATCGTCCCCGGTCAGCACCTCCTTGCGGCAGGCTTTTGCACACGCATTCATAAAGAGGAACGGGTGCATCGGATTCATTTCAAAACAGGTCTGTATAAGTTCCTCCATATCCGTAAATACCGGCTGGATGGCGCAATTTACCCGCGCATACCGCGTCTCATTTTCATCCTGGAATAGAACCAGATCGCGCTCCGAAAACAGCGGCACATACGCCGTGCCCTCGTTCAGCACATACGCGTCCTCCGTCATCTGCTCCTCATGGCGCACCACCACGTATTTCATCGCCGGTTCCCGGCATTCTACCCGGCAGGATTTCAAAATCCCCGGCAGGACACGCGCCATCTGCGTATCGATCAGTTCCGGATAGATCAATTTCCGGTACAGGACCGCCAGGGCACCGTCTATCCGTTCCTTGAAAAGCTGATCCACCGCAAACTCTTCCATCGCCCGCTCGTACATCCGGTAAATATCCGAATCCGGCGTTCCATAGGTAAGAAGGTTCGCATAAAGCTTCGCCTGTGACCCCGCATCCAAATTTGCCGAATACGAAAAGTATAAAAACACCTCCCGCGACATCAGGCGGTCATAATTCTCCGGCATCGCATATAAATAATATTCATACAGGCGCGTCAGGCTCAAATCTGCCTCCAGCGCCCGGCTATACCATTCAAAACAGGCTGTCTCCCGGCAGTCTCCCCGGATCAGCATTGCACAGAGCGCCTCCAGAATCTCCGTCTCCGGATACAGCCCGTAAAGTTCCGTCAAAAGACGTCTGTAAAACTCCCGGTACGAACGGGACGCACGCACTACCCGGACCGCCGCCAGTGCCAGCTCGCGGCTGATGATTTTCCGGCGTGCCCCATAGTACAGGGCATGAAGCTCAAAATTGCCCGCATTGTCTAAAAGGATCGGATCACTCTCCAGAAGTTTCAGTCCCGCCGCATAGAGGAATGGGCTGTGACAGCCGTCCTTAAACTCCTGCTCCATGCTGATCAGCACCGTAACCGGATTTTTCTGCAATTCCTCATCCAGACGCAGAAGCATCAGATAATAAAACAGGCTGCTGCCCGTCTCCTCCGACGCATACTGCTGCAGCAGGCGGATCAAAGTGTCCTTCTGCTCGGCATTGCCGGTCAGCGTCACGTACAGATAGCGGTACAGGCAGTTAAGCTTCCGGTCGCCCGATATTTTAAGCGCCGCTGAATCCTGCAGCTCCTTTAAAATCGTCTGCGCTTTCTCGCGCCGATCAGTCAAAAGGTATAATTCCGCCTGCAAAAGCCGCAGTCCCGCGTCATAGTGCGTCATTTTCATCAGATCCAGCTCCCGCTGCATCTGGTGAACCGCCTCCGTGCCGCCGATCCCATTTTCATACGCCAGACGGGCAGTCAGATAATTTCCAAGCTCTTTCTGGAATGACATATGTGCCCGGTCGCATCCGCCCGCATCGGCAGCCGATGCCTCGATCGGGATCCGCACGGTTTCTCTGGCAGTGTGAATCAGGACGGCACCGAAATTCTTTCCGGCATGCAGCCGTTCCGCCAGAATCCGTACCGGAAGACGGAGCAGACCATCTTCAAAATCCGCCTGCGTCGCACTCTTCTTTGGCAAATGGAGGAACTCGCCGTCTGCCGTCACCTCCAGGTACACACTGCCCCAGTTATCCATCCGGATCTCGATGGTGTCCTCAACGCTTTCAGCCAGATCGGTATATATGCGCGCCTTGCCCGGGATCGTCAGACTGACCGGCTTTTTCACGCCCAGTCCAACCAGAAATTCTTCCATAAAATTTGCCCGGCTGCCGTGCCCCTTCAGGCCGTCATAGAGTGCGCGCACATGCAGATCCTGCATAAACGGCACTTCCACAAAATCCGGGTACTCCAAAAGCCGGAGCGCCGTCTCCATATCATTTTCCGCGACGTGCAGAAAATCTTCCGCCGTTTTCAGATCACCTAAAGTCTTCCCGGCGTCTGCCACCTCGACGTGAAACTCATACGGAATCTCCTCTTCCCCGCAGTTTGTCACCAGATAAAAAGAACCCGTGATCGTGTCGCCTGCCGTCAGGAACGAAGTGTCCACTTCATATACGATCCGGCACCGAAGTCCGCCAAACGAATTGTTATCCCCTGGAATCCGCACCCGCAGGTTCGAGGAATACACAAATCCCTTCACACTTAATCCATTTTCGCTCCCGATCCATAAATTTCTCTGCACCAGGGTATTCATCCGCAGCGTCTCGTCTATCTTTTCAGGCGACCAGGTCATCTTCGGCTGTTCCGAATCGATGATTCCCTTCGCCAGCCGGTTAATTCTCTCTTTCATTCCTATCACCTGCCGTTTCATTATCCTGTCCCGGTAACTGCTTCGTCTTCCCACAGTTCCGTCGGTTCGAAATCTCGTACCTTATATCATACCATATTTTGTCTGCATTTACATCAGGGAATTGGAGAATTTCGCTGATTGCCCATCCGGCATTTTTTTCAAGTCGAACGTCCGTGAGACTTGGCGCGTGATTCTGGTCAGCGAAGCTGACATATTCGTTGCTGTTCACTTATACTGTTCTCAGCAACGGGATTTTGCCGATGCTTCGCATTCCAAATCGGCAAAATCTGCTGCCAGAGCTGTATCGTACGGAATTTTCAGTTCAGAAAATTCCTATATGCAAGTAAAACACTTATTCTGTGCAGAATCACTGCGCATCCTCGCGGAGCGTTTATCTCAGTCGGAGACCCAACTCCCACTGAGACAAATTTGCTATTACTCACCACCTGAAGAGGTGGGAGTCTTCTCGACTGAGATAAAAACAAGCGCTATCCTGCCTGCCGGGCAAAAATTTGATGGTTCCGCCCGGTATGTAAAATAGCGCCTGTTTCCAGTTTTCAATCGTTTTCTAATTTTTCTTAATTTCCTAATCCCAGTCGCCCACATACAGGCGTGTGCCAGTCTGCCAAACTGTTGGTTCATAGATCGTCCAAATTGGATATGGATATGCTTTTCCTTGCAGAGAATAATCTATTACAATCGTCTGATCAACGCCATTTGTGCCTGTTTTGGAGGACAGGTCAGCGGCACTCGTCCTAGTAATACTGGAATAGCTGCCCTTTACAGAGCTGCCGTCCACATAAGGTACACCGATGATTGCGTCGCTTAGCTTTGGCAGATACCAGCATTCTTCCGGGACCGAAAGAATGTGGGCGTCCGGCCACCACCACCAGATATCGTTCAACAGGCCAATATAGTGTCCAAGGAACATTGAGGTTCCAGCCGCTTTCACACTTCCTGTTGTATAGCAGTTTGAAAGAACCAGTTTTGCAGAATCATATTTTCCAAATAAACCACCTGCGATGGCATTATATGTTTTTCCACACACATCCGCTGCACTGAAACTCCGTATTACCGAAATCGGACCATACATCCTTCCCACCAGACCTCCGGCACACCGGCCGCCTGACACATTCTTTCTATCTGACAGCACTTCCGCACCACTTTCCGTATAACCGTAAGGGCGGTTCCGTCCGCCGACATAACTGTTTTCAATGCTGAATTCTTTCCCGGCAGTTCCGCCATTCTGGTTGTTTTTCAGATATCCATACAAACCTCCAGCGGTTTCAGTTGTATCCACATATCCAGAGAAGAAACTGTTTTCCAGCTTCATCTGACCAGAGCTCTCGGCAAAGCCGACCAGACCTCCGCTATCATCAGTTCCCTGTATCCGTGCATTTTTTCCTGAAACATATACGTGATTCATCACTAAATCACTTACTTTTGCCTCCCCGATCAAGCCTCCGGTTTTTCCTCCGCTTATTTGCAGCGTCGGTGCATCTACAACTACATGTTCGAGTGTCAGACTGCCATTATTCGCGCTCCCAACCACCGCGCCTGTTGCCATAGTTCCAGAAATCCGGGACTTTTCTCCATATATATGGATATTTTTAATCGTTAGATAGCTGTCCGCCGAAGTACCTGCCTGTGCCACTAGCCCTGCTGTATTCTGCTCCTGACAGGAAATGTCCGGATCCTTCAGATTCAAGTTTGATATCGTCAGATGATCCGTCTTCTGAAACAAAGCTGCACCATCCCGGGCAACAGGAGTTATCTTTAACCCTGCAATCGTATAGCATTCACCCAGTTTTGCTTTTTCTTTCTCATCCACTTCCGCATTATAAGAGATAATATCCGGGTTGTTAATCGGCCAGAAACTTCCACCTACATAATTGGAATTTCCCGGACTGTAGATCGTCATATTTCCGTACGCAGCTTCCACCTCTTTGCAATACGCTTCCGTCTGTGAGATAATCGAATCATCCTCCTGCCAGAGAATATTATCAGTCTGGATAACCCGTGTAATCTTTAATCCCCCATAGTCTTTTCCGCAGAAATTCAGATTCTGCAGATGACGCCCATTGGCAACCTTAACCGTATAGGTATCCGTTCCATCATCATTGGGTTCAATTACATCGGCAAAACAACTGTTGAACTTATATGAGAGCCTTGTATTTTCTGTCGGTGGATAGCCATCCTCGCTCAATTTTACGGTAACATTTTCTCCATTTATGTAACCGCCCGGCTGATAACCTTCCCCGGTACCCAGACTACAGAAATTTCCACCCTCGCGTGATAAATCATCCAGATAGAAACGCAATTTCAACTTTTTCTCTTCCGTTATGCCTATTTCAAAACGATTTACCCTGTTTTTGTCGGCAAATCTCGTCCAACTGCCATTTGCCTCATTTTTTACACAGCTGGCAGCTTTCTCTTCCGTATCTACAAAGCAAAATTTTGATCCCATTCTCAGAGTATTTTCCTGCAAATCACCCGTATTGACTTGGAGAACATACCACATCGTTTTACCGCTCAATTCGCCGGTAATCGAAAATATCAGATGTATTCTCTGATTTTCTTCAAGCGGAGACGGAGAGACATAATCGATATACAGCCTGTTTCCAGTATGCAGCGCCTCTTCGTTCTCTTCCTTGTCCCAGTCCCCGACATGGTTATTCAGAAACCAGGAAAATCCCTTTGAAGCGTTCTGCGCAGCAAGTTTTTCCGCTACTTTCTGGATCGTCGGCATCGGATAAATCGATATTTCTGCTTTCTTTAATTCTGGATCATACGGATATGTATTCTCGCTGTCTGCACCCGTTCCCTCAGCACCAAACAGTTCTGAAAGCTCTTCTGCGTATGCGAGCACATACTTCTCATTCACCTTACTGCACACATAACAGCCCGGATAAACTGATTTTTTGTTTGTTCCCGTACCGCTCCTCTCCGACGGCAGCCTTCCATCCGTTCTATTTGCATAATCATAGAACGCAACAAACGCAGGTGCTTTCAGCGCCGGATTCTCTGTTTCATCCGCTGCCGTTCCGCTTCCATTTTCCGTTTCATCCGATTTTTTCTCAGCCGTCGGCGAATACACCGACGCCGACACATATGTATTCGCTATCTGACTGTCTGCCGGAAGCTGTGCGGCGAGACCCCCTGCAAATCCGCCGGTATATGCCGCTACGTTATAACGTCCGGTAAGATTCTCAAAGGCTGTATTGGCGTTTGCCCCATTCCCTGGTTTTTGGGAGGTATCAAACTTCTTGTTTGCTGTATGACCGCCGACATAACAGCTCTGAATCTGCACCGTGGAACCGCTTGCGGCGGCTGCAGCTGCTGCTTTCTCAGCAGTTCCGACCAGACCGCCGGCATACATACCTTCCACATAGAGTGCCGCTGCGCTGTCGGTCAGGGAAATTTTTCCCTTTGCCGTGCCGATCAGGCCGCCCGCCGTTCCCTTTAAAGCGCGGATCCGGTATTTGCTTTCTTCCTCCTGCTTCAGATCTGCCGCTTTTTCTGTGCTGCTTCCCAGCTTATCACGGAAATGATTCTCCGCCAGCGCATCCTGGACGGTCAGGCTGCCGCCCTCAAATGTGCCGATCAACGCACCGGCAGAAGCGCCGGTCTGCTCTGCCTGCACCTGCGGATATTCAATCTGCACATTTTTAATTTTCACCGTTGCCCGATTCGTAGTTCCCCGGGAATCCGTTCCCGGCGTCACCGCACCGATCAGAGCACCTGCACTCGCCTTCGTCCGGACCACCGGCTGGCAGATCAGCAGATTTTTAACACTCATATCCTGCGTTACCGTTCCAAACAGTCCGCCCGTCCCATCTACTGCTGTGATTGAACTTGCCGTCGTTTTTCCCACCTGCAGACCATCAATCCGGTATGTATTTCCCTGATAATCCAGTGGATACGGCAGACTAAGCGGAAGATAGCTTCCCGCCTCCGTGGTATATGCCTGTGCCGTCGGGTTCGTCCGATCTGCATTCGTTTGATCCGTCACCCGGTAGGCAATCGAGATGGTTTCCGCATTCTGATTCAAAAAATTCGAGCCAAATGCCGTATGCAGCTTCGCCACATGTCCGCAGTAACCGCTCTCGTCCGCAATGTTTTCTCCCGCTTTCCAGGTCAGATCACTATTCTGCATCGCCGTAACCGTTTTGGATGTAGTCACCGCCCCAGTGTACAGCTGATCCGGATCCCAGCCTGAAACCCGCTCATCCAGATTTTCCAGATGGCGGAAGCTGCCAATCTCCGCGCTTCGGTCCGTACTGATCGATGCAAAGAGGCTGCTGCCGGATTCTATATTGCTCGTCTTAACCTGCGAAAGCGCTTCATTGTTGAAAACCTGCGCGTACACAAAGATATTTTCGCCCGGAATAAAGGAGGCAAAACCCCTTTCATCCTGCTGAAATGTCATATCCGTCTGTGTCGGCTGGTTGAAATCTATAAATTTGAATCCTGTACTTGTGCCCGTGCCGGCTGGCGCCGCTATGTCATCCAGAATGACCTGATACGTTCCATCCGAATTGCCCGAAGCTCCGGACACCTTCGCCACACGCGCCGAACGGCCGGTTCCCGGGGGATTGATCTCGATGTATCCGGTTGTACCGCTCTTTTCTCCCTTTACAAACAGGCTCAGCGAATGTTCATTTTTATTCGGATCCCCGATTTCCGCATATAAAATATCATCATTCACCAATTTCACTGTCGGTGCCTCGAATTTCTCCACCGGCAGTTCCGGAACTTCCAGATTTCCTGATGCGTAATATCCGATCGGCAGCTTCTGATCCTTATAATTGGAGTTAGCACCCGTAAACCGCTCCCGTTTTCCGGCATCAGACGCCGCCGCCAGAAGTGCCTCGCTTCCGATATCTGTCTGCACAAACTGATAATGATCCGAATACCACACCTCGCGGACCAGTCCTGCCTCCGGATCATAGAAAATAAGATAGCTCCCGTCTCCACGGACAGTCTCATCAATCGATCCAAATGGAAGAAGACGCTGCCGGATCTCCTCGTTCACATTCGCAGACACCAGCGCTGCCTCACCGCCAGACTCTTCTTGTTCCGATTCAGGCTGCCCTGCCTGTTTTTCCGGCACATAGAGAACCGCGTAGATATTTCCCTCTTTCTCCTCTGCCATCACTGTATTTTCTACCGAAATTCCCAGCTTTGCCTGCTTTTGATCGTCCGAAAATTCCCCCTGTGCCTCCATATGGAGCAGACGCGGAATCGTCCCATTGGAGACTTCCAGTGTCAGATGATTCTGCGCCGCCAGAAAGATCTCCTTCGCCGTCTGATCCATCTCCAGACGGCGGAGCTTTCTTTGGTAATGAATCACCGCAACAAAAGAAAGACTGGCAAGAATACCGACAATCGCAATCACCGTCAAAAATTCCGCCAGCGTAAACGCCGCCCTTCTCTTCTGTTTGTTCTGTCTCTTCTGCTCCATCTGTCCTCGTTCCTCTTTTAATTTTATTTCTGATCCAGGTTGACCGCACGCACGATCAGGTTAATCGGCTTTACCACCGCTTTCCGGGAAGTTCCCATCGTATCTTTTTTCCGGTAGATCGCCAGATTTTGAACCGTAAAGCATGCTGTCTCCTCCGAATAGGTATAGCCGTCAAATGCCGTATAGTATTCATCCGAAATCGCCGCCTGCGTCAGCAAGGATATCTTATTATACGCATCATCGTAAGTATAATCCCCATACCATTTTTCAATGCCCGTGCCAGACCAGTCTGTCGCACTGAAGTGCAGCCACAGGTGGCCGTTTCCACTCCGCAAAAGAGGTGTTACCAATTCTCCTGTTGCGGAAGTCCCGGCAGAATTTTTCACTTCCAGCGCATTCGCAAATTCATCGGTCATCAGCTGCGCCGTGAGCGACAGCGCCTGCTCTGCATCTGCCTGTTCCTGCGTCCTCTGGTAAACATTTTTTACCATCATCACGCCGCCTCCAAGCACCGTGCCGATCATACCGAGAATCACAATCGCCGCCAGAAGCTCCGTCAGCGTCATACCGTTCTGTGACCGGAGTTTTTTCTGACATACTGAAAAGAGCTTCCGGTGACCCTTGGATGCCGTCTGTTTCTGCTGCCTGCAATGCCTATTTCTGCATCTGCGGCATTCACATCTCTCCTGTCCCATCTCTGTCTCCTCTATCGGTATCTGTAAAGCAGCTCTTGTAAGTTTACCTCTTCCTCTTCTGCATCCGAATCAGCCTGGCTCACATACAGCACGATGGGATACTGTCCCGTCCGGTAATTCGTCTGTGTGCCTGTCTGGTAGGCATTTGACGCCAGGCTTTTCTTCATGCCGCCGGTTCCAGATGCCTCCAGCTCCAGAACATATCTGCCCGACGCCTGTTTCGCTGTCCGGTTGTTCTCCAGCTGATTGCGGCTGTCATAATAGCTCGCCATCTGCTCTTCGCCCTGCCGCAGCATCCTGCCGGACGCCAGAAATGCACTCAGAAACATCGTCATTCCCAGTGCAATCACAAGAACCGATATCAGTACCTCTGTCAGTGTCTCACCCGTACTGGCACGCAGCTTTCTTCCAGCTGCCCATTTCATTCTACTTATCATTCTGCAGCAGCTCCTTCTCTATTGTTCCGTTCTGCCAGCGGATCGTCGTAATGATGGTCGTCGTCGTGATCGTGTAGGAATCGTCGTCGTCCGATTCGTCGTCATCGCCCGGTACTGTGACCGTCTTACGCTCGAAGCTATGTGCTGCTTCCAGCTCCAGCCGTTTCTCGCACCGCTCTTCCTTCCTGTCATCCGCCGTTACTGTATCTGAGATAACCGCCTTGATTTTATAATCATCCGTCATCCACAGACGTACACTGGTCTTTAACGGATCAATCGTGTTCCCGCTCATTCCGTCTTTCTTCACTGACAGGGTAAAATCTTTGTACGCCATTTCTTCCTCCGACGCATCGTCCCTGTCTGCCAGCTTCCGATACTCATTATTTCTATAAATATCCACGATCAGTGAATCGAGAATCGCGCTATTCCCACTCTCTGGGCTTGACAAACCCGAATCCGTTCCATAGAACTTCTGCCACGACGCCTCATTATCCGTGTTTTTCCGGCTGCCGACGTAGTAGCAGTAGAAATCATCCTCATCGTTTTCCTCGTCTTCCCGGCTGTCATGCACGATCACTTCCTTGATCTTGACTATATTTTCCGTCTTCTGCAGTTCATCCCGCAGAAATACCGCCGCCGAGTCCACCGCATACCGCTTCTGATCTTCTCCCGGAAGATTCCGGATCTTACCAGCCGATGCAGAGGCGGACGCCAGAATGATCGACGCGCCTACCCCGCAAAACACAAAAAACAGGAGCGCCGCCATCAAGCTGGCGCCATCCTGATTTTTCATACAGCTGAAAACCCGCTTCCAGATTTCCGGGTGTTTTTCACTGTTCTCTGCTTTTTTCATGCTTTATTCTCCCAGCGCCGCCTCTGCCGCTGTCTCAAGGTCCGAACGCTGCAGGTTCGACACATCCGCATTTGCCAGTCCCGACGGTGCCTGCGTCTCCTCCGGTTCCAGCTCCAGACCTTCCTCCGATTCCGCATCGTAGCGGGTCTCAAAATAGGTCAGCTGGAACGCCACCGCCACTGAGTGGATGCGGATATCCTCTAACTCTTCATTTTCCAGATCTTTATCATCCTGAATGCTCAGATCCTCGATCAGACAGCGGTACGGTCCTTCGACCACCTCATGAAGCATCGAAACAGCGTGATCAAACGAATCCGCCGTAAAAGAAATATTCATCGCGCGGCGGATCTCCATTCCGTCCACCTGCGGCTCTGAATACTGGAAAGTAAAATCATACGCATTCGCAAAAATACGGTTCAGCTCCTCCGTCTCCGTCTTGAAATGATTGTAGGCCGGAACCATCGGCGCATTCGATGTCTTGTTTTCCTCGATCTCTTCCTCCATCTGCCGGATCTGCATCGCTTTCATCTGCTCCAGCTGAATCTGGGCATCCAGCTCCGCCGTGTCCGCCGCCTCAATCCGCCTCTGCACCGGCAGGTAAAATCCGGCATAGTAGCCGCCCGCGATCAGGGCAAAGACTACAACCAGCAGCACTATTTTCTGTGTTTTTGTTAATACATATTTCCCTAACGAATTCATTTTTCTTTGCCCTCTTCTGGTTCGTTAAAAAATACAGCCATTGACACTCCCACCTGCTTCAAGGATGCCAGAGCTCTCTCTTCGCCATCTTTCTTCACTGTTTCCTCCAGCGAAGCGGTCACATAGCGCGCATTCGGATCCGCCTGTGCATCACGGACCAGCTGCGAAAAGAGTGTACCATTGGGAATGGTTCCTTCCAATGACATCTGATCCGAGGTGATCGAAACACTCGAAACTGCCGTCAGCGGGAAAATCTGTGATTTCAGGGAATCCAGCATCATCCGGCGGTCCGGAAGCTTACTCTCTTCCTCATTCAGATACCCATTTCCATAATGCGCGTACTCTGCCAGGACCTCACCGTACACCTCGTTGGATTTCTCCAATGTACGAAGCTCCTTCTCTGTCGCCGCATAAACCGCCTCTGCCCGGTCTGCCTCCTGCAGGGGAAGCATTACGCCAAATCTCGAAAATCCGTAGACAAAAACCATAAAAACGGCAAACGCGCCCAGCTCCGCCGCTATTTTCCCTTTTTTAGTCTGCTTCTGATACAGATTGATGCGCCGTTTTTTCGGATACTTCGGACCGCCAATCTGCATATTCGCGATTGATTTTAAATCAGCCACCGCTCTTCCTCCTTATGCAAGTAATACACCGTATGCCTGTGGGCTGTCGATCCACTCGTCTTCCTCATCCAAAGAGACCTCCGGCAGAAGCTCCGCCACACTCCGCACCGGCAGATCCAGCGTTTCTTTCAGCGCATCAATCAATTCCCCGTATCGTGCGCCTCCGCCGCAATAATAGAGGCTGTCGATCGTATTATTCACATTGTTGAAGCTATAAAAGTTCAAAACTCGCATGACCTGGACGGCGCGGGTCCGGTACTGCTCCTCCAGCACAGCCGCCATCTTTTCTTTGTCGGTCTCCTCGCGGTTTTCTTCCTCCACCTCAATTCCCAGTTCCTGCATCTTGTTCTTATCTCCCAAACGGATCTGCTCGATCTCCTCACAGCCCGGCTCCATGGTACGGGTAATATCATAGATCCCCTGGCGAAAGAAATGGATCCGCAATGCTTGGGTTCCCAGATCGAGAATCGCATAGTCTTTCACAGTTTCCGATTTTTCTGCCCCCTTTGCGTTCTCTTTTTCTTCCTTTTTATGAGGTTCTGCATTCAGCTTTGTCTCCAAAGCCTTCTTCTCATCCGCCATTCTCTCTTCTGCATATTCCAGAATCCATTCCAGTCCCAGCACGGCCGGAACCAGACCGACCAATTTCAAGTGTGCCATCTTGGCCAGTTTTTCAAATTGCTGCGACAGCTCTTTCGTACACGCCGCACCAATCAAATCCATTTTTTCCTGATCCGCATAGATCATCGCATAATCAAAGACGTACTTATCCATCTCGTTTCCGATATAATCATGGAACTCATATGGAAGATTCAGCCGGAGCTGTTCCTCCGTCATCAGCGGCAGCTCAAAGCGCCGCACATACGCATCCTCCTGCCGGATGACAAACACGACGTTCCGGCAGCGGATCGCATACTCCTTCAACAAATCCTTTATTAAATCCGCATATTGACGCATATCGTTCCGGTCGATCCCCTCGACCCGCTCGCTGATAAATTCGCGAAGCTCGCCATTTTCCGCATATGCAATCTTGATACGGTAATGTCCAATCTCAATTCCTAAACAATTCTTCATCTCTGCACTCCCTTTAAAAGAGCCCTGTATACCATTGTGTCCATATATCTCCATACAGCAGCATACAAAAACATGCCGCCGCAATCGCCGGTCCAAACGGAATTTTCTCCCTCCGACCGATGACAGAACCTGCAATTCCCAGCACACAGCTGAGAATCAGGAAAAATAATACCTCCCAGGCGGAACGCATATACAGTCCCGTCACAAAAAAAAGTTTTACATCGCCGCCCCCCAAGCTTTCTTTTCCGGTCAGGCGGTCAAACAGCAGGGAAAGTGCCAGCATACTGACAGCCAGTCCGGCACCGGTCAGAACTCCCCGCAGCATCTGTCTTCCCGGTTCCGGTAAGCCCAGCGCCGTGCCGAAAAAGATCAGGATTCCGGCTATCTGAAGCCGGTCCGGTATGATCCACGCATGCAGATCTGTGAGTGTCAGACATAAAAGCACCATCCAGAGCAGAATTCCCCGCAGTGCCAGCACCGAGACATCGTACCGGTACATAATCAGGCAGCATGCAATTCCTGAAACAAGTTCCGTCCAGAATGCCTCCGCCGGGATCTTCGCTCCGCAATAACGGCACCTGCCCCGCAGGCACAGCCGTGAAAAAAGCGGTACCAAATCCAGTACTCCCAGCACATGACCGCAGGCATCACAGTGGGATCTCCCTTTCAAAACGGACGTTCCGTTTAACATCCGCCCTGCCAGACAGTCTGTAAAACTTCCGAGCGCACAGCCCAGAATAAAAGTAATCATCAAAATGTAAATTGTTAAAAATGTGGTTTGATGCAGCATCAATGGAATATCTCCTGTCCGTACCCATGTTCTGTCTGTTTGTAAATCCCCAATATTTTATATCTTCCAAGATATGTAAAACGCTATCTTTATCTTAAAACGCCCAATTTCATTTCTTTTATTTGGCGCCAAATCCCGGCTTTGGACCAAATGGATTCTGGCTGGTTCCCCCAACTTCATTTCCCTCATAGAAAGGAGCGGTCTGAAGCGGAGACGTATTCGCATATGGATTAGCCGCCGGATTTCCGATGTAAACCAGAATATCTGTACACGGTGTCTTGGCTTCCATCGCCGTCTTCCGGTATTCCTGCCCCAGGTCATTTACCTTCTTTGTTCCACTTCCCTGTGCGTACTCAATGTGCGCGTTCTCTCCCTCTGCCTGACAGACAATCTTTCCCTCTTTTACATTGTATCGGTAATAGCGGTATTGCTTCTGCGGCTGGTTCTCGTAGCGTTCCAGGCTTTCCTTGCTTCCATACAGCATTGCCACGGCCGCCGCCTTCGCCGCACGGACATTCGCCTGATTGGCTGCGATGACCGCTTTTTTCCGCTGTGCCGTAAAAATCGGAATACTGATCGCCGCCAGGATCCCTACGATCGCTATCACCACCAGCAGCTCTGCCAGTGTAAAACCGTGTTGGTTCTTTTTCATTTGCTCACCCACTTTTTATCAAAATGACCTGCTGACTTTGTTTTGATTCGTGCGTTGCAGGTCACGCTTATGTATCTGACAATGAATGGATTTTTAAATCCTGAAAAATTTCTGATGTGAACATCACTTCCATTCTAAACGTTACTGTTCACACACGTGTGCCCAGCAACGGGATTTTGCCGATGCTGCGCATTCCAAATCGGCAAAATCTGCTGCCAGAACTGTATCGTACGGAATTTTCAGTTCAGAAAATTCCTACCTGTGAACAGTTACTTCTAAACCTTCATGCGCCTGGCAGTCAGGTGTACCACCACAAATGAAAGCTCTGGCAGGCGCATTTAGCAAAAATGGATGGGAAAAACCCCATCCATTTTCTCCACGTATGTGGTTATTTATGAACACTAATTTTATTGTTTTCCAACATACAGTTTAATAATCGCACCATTGATTGCATCTTTATCAGTAGATGCTGTTCCATTTTTACTCGGCTCAATTGATACACTAAACAAATCGTACTTTTCTTTTCCATCAACATCATCAAGAGTTTTTTCTGTAGTAGCTTTTTTGTTTCCCGTTACTACAGTAGCCTGTCCTGTACTAATGTCATAATCATATTCAATTTTTGAAGCTGAATCTGCACTGTCTGTCAGATACTGAGCAACCGCTGCCGCCTTTGCTGCTCTCATATTCGCCTGATTCGTAGCCTTTCTAGCCTTGCTCAGCTGTGCCGTAAATACCGGAATCGAGATTGCAACCAGGATGCCCACAATTGCAACAACCACCAACAGCTCAGCCAGTGTGAAACCTTTTTTGTTCCCACGAACTTTCTTGATTAAACCTTTCATAAAATCAATATCCTTGTATAGTATTATATTAATGAACAGAGAATTATCTCTGCGCCATCCAGCCTATGCTGTATCACATTTCACATGTGTGCAGTCAATTACGCTTACATCAGATCGTACATCGTAAAGATAGGCAGATAAATCGACACTACAATGATACCCGCAAAAATCGCAAGCACCACCAGCATCGTCGGTTCCAGCAGTGCCAGAAGCCGCTGAATTCGATAATCCGCCTCGTTGGCGTAATAATCGGCAACATTGTCCAGTGTCTCCTCGAGCTCACCGGTTTCTTCTCCGACGGAACACATATCGACCATCGTCGGCGGGAAATAGTTCTTTCCCTGCAGACATTCCACCAGACTGCGTCCCCGCTCGATTCCTTCGCGCATGGAGCGAACATCCTCGCTCAGAAGTGCATTGTCCATGACCTTCGCCGTCGTGTCAACCGCCTGATTGATCGTGATACCCGCTGCCAGAAGCACCGACATTGTATTGGCAAACTGCGCTGCGCCGTTCATCTGGTTGATCGCGCCCACAAGTGGAAGGGATAACATGATCTTTGCTTTCTCAATCCGTTCCTGCGGCGTATTGCCGTAGACCTGCGAACCAATCTTCAAAAACGCCAGCACCGCCAGCATCAGCAGCCACCACTTCGCGAAGAAATGAGAAGTCGCGATCAGCATCCGCGTCATCAGCGGCAGCGTACCGCCCAGATCGGCAAATACATCTGCCAGTGTCGGGATAACCTTCGCCATGACGATAATCAGGACAACCACCGCAACCGCAACGACAAACAAAGGATAGGTCATCGCTCCCTTGATCTTCTCCGTCGTCTTGTAGGACTTTTCGTAAAACTTCTGAAGCCTGTCAAAGGATCGTTCCAGCGTACCAGACTGCTCGCCTGCCCGGATCGTCTCGATAAATGTGAGCGGAAAACGGTCGCTATACTTTTCCAGCGCCGACGCAACGGTACTTCCTGCAGCTACTTCCTCTGCCGCAGCCCCCAGGATCTTCCGGATCCGCTTGTCCTCATTCTGATCTGCCAGCATACGCATCGCGTGTGCCACTGTCATGCCCGAATGAAGGGTGAGCGCAAACTGTGAACACAGGATCGCCAGCTTCTTCGTCTTGATCCGCCTGCTTCCGATCTCCATTTCCAGGAGACTGCCCTCATCAGGTCTTTTCTTCTCTTTCTTTTGGCTGATGCTCAAAAGAATCGGATAGTTTTCCCGGATTCTGGAAGCGGCTGCCGCTTCACTCTCAGCCTGGAGCACTCCCCGGACTTCTTTTCCATCCCGTCCCAGCGCTTTATATGAAAAATTTGGCATCTCTCATACCTCCAGCCACAGGATTCAGCTGTACGCCATCCGTATGTACATCGCCATCTGCATCCTTTTTATCATTATTTTAACATCTTTGTTTGTTTTTGTAAATATGCCGTCAATCTTTTGGATATTTTATACGAAACACGCATCTAGATCGGCTTTTTTTTGCTATTTTCTCTATACGTGTTTTGTTTTTGCCAATCTATTTTTGTATATATTTTCACCAACACATCTGACTTTTCTTTCTTTTCCAGACTATTTCAGGTATATAGATCATCAGAGCGGAAATGGTACGTCCCGCCCTGACACTCCCAAAAGAATAGCTCCCGTTTCTTTTTATCTTCTCTCTTATTTCTCGTTTTCCTTATCCAGCATCTCTTCCATCGTATGCCATCCCAGCACCGCGCATTTGACACGCGCCGGCATATGGGAAACATCGACCAGGGCACCGGCTTCCTCGAGTTCTTCGATCTCGTTCTCGCCTGCCTCGCCCTTGATCATCCGCAGGAACAGATCCGCCAGATGGCGTGCTTCCTCTTCGGATTTTCCGATGATCAGATCCAGCATGATATCAGCGGATGCCTGGGAGATTGCGCAGCCGCTTCCCTCAAAAGCACCGTCTACCACCTGTCCATCTTCGACCTTCAGCTGAAGAATGATGTCATCTCCACAGCTCGGATTGACGCCCTCTAATACCAGATTGGCATCCGGCAGCTTTTCTTTATGTAACGGATGCAGATTGTGATCCGTCAGTATTTCATTGTAAAAGGTTCTATTCTCCATATCCCATTTTCCTCCGGATTTCTTTCAGGTTCTGGACAAAACGGTCGATGTCCTCCTCCGTATTGTAGAACGCAAAGCTGGCACGCGCTGTTGCAAATACACCCAGATGTTTTAAAAGCGGCTGGGCGCAATGGTGGCCTGCGCGCACATTGACATTTGCGGCATCCAGAATCGACGCGATATCGTGCGGATGTACGCCGTCCACGGTAAAGCTGATAATTCCGTTGTGCTCTTCCGGCTTATCACTTCCCTGGATATGAACGCCCGGAATCTGCTGCATCGCCGTCATTGCCCGTGTTGTCAGCAGCTCCTCACGCTTCCGCACCTCGTCAAATCCGACGTTCATCAGATAATCGATCGCCGCCTGTAAGCCGACCGCACCGCCGCCATTGACGGTACCGGCTTCGAATTTGTGCGGCAGTTCGGCAAAGACTGCGGATTCCCGGCTGACCGAATCGATCATCTCGCCGCCCGTCAGGAACGGCGGCATCGCATCCAGAAGGGTCTCTTTTCCGTACAGGACGCCGATTCCCATCGGTGCCATCAGCTTGTGACCGGAAAATACAAGGAAATCTGCATCCAGTGCCTGCACATCCACCGGAATATGCGGGGCGCTCTGTGCCGCATCGATGACGATGACACCGCCTTTTTCATGCACCAGTTTCGTCAGCTTCTCTACCGGATTTCTGCGGCCAAGGACATTGGAAATCTGCGGCATGGCTGCGATCTTTGTCTTTTCTGTCACCAGGGCTTCCATATCCTCATCCCGGTAGGAACCATCCGGCTGACATTCCAGATAAACGAGCTTCGCGCCTGTCTGTCTGGATACCATCTGCCACGGCAGGATATTGCTGTGGTGGTTATCAATGCTGATTAAGATCTCATCGCCTGCTTTCAGACTGGTTAAACCATAGCTGTACGCGATCAAATTCAGGCTCTCGGTGCTGTTGCGTGTAAACACGACCTCGCTCGTCTTTCCAGCATTGATAAATTCCCGCACGCGCTCTCTTGCCGCTTCATATGCCTCCGTCGCCTCGATTCCCAGCTCATAGAGCCCGCGGAGCGGATTGGCATTTTTCTTTGTATAGAAATCTTCCACTGCCTTTAATACCGCCTCCGGGCGCTGTGCCGTTGCCGCATTGTCCAGATATGCGATATCCGAACCCGCAAGCAGGGGAAAATCTTTCTTGTAATCTGTCATGTTCTGTTCCTTCTTATATATTTGTTTGTATACTTGCTGCAAAAACAAACCGCAGCCAACTTACAGTTTTTTCATTTTATTATCGCTTCTGGTTCATGAACTCCTGAACCTGCTTCTGTACTGCCTCGTCAGCTACCAGCTCATTCAGCGCGTCGATTCTCGCCCGCGCTACCATGCGCTCAGCTTCCTCTCTCGACAGTCCGCGGGAGCACAGATAAAACAGCGTTGCATCGTCCAGATCGCCCATCGAAGCGCCGTGATTTCCTTCGACATCTTCTTCCGCACACAGAATCAGCGGAATCGTCTGGTTTACGATCTCATCGCCGAGCAGCAGCACATCCTCGCGCTCAGTTCCCTTTGCCCCGGCGCATCCCGGCACGAAATCGATCGTTCCGCGGAACAGCTTGGAGGAACCGTCCTGCAAAACGCCAGAGACTTCCATCATACTCTCTGTCTTTTTGCCGCGATGGCGTACTGTATAGTTCATATCCAGCTTCTGGTTTACACTGGTGTAATAGCCGATCTTCGCGTCAAATGCGCTCTTTTTTCCTTCCAGCTCGGTCAGGCAGCCCGCGTAGACCTTGCCTGCGCCCAGCTCCAGTTTCAAAAGCTCAAATGTGGCATTTTCCCCGCAGGACGCACCGATATCACTCAGGCAGGTATATCTGGCACCGAGAAGCTGCACTTCCTGAAGCTGTACCTTTGCATTCTTTTCCGCATGAACCTTTACCTGGAACGAGGATGTTCCCTGTGTGTCCTCCCCGGAGCGGAATACGATCAGCACGTTTAAGCGGCTGTTTTCCTTTGCATCCAGGCAGAGGCGGTTCTGGTAACTGCCGTTTTTGTAATCGACGCAGAGAACCGTCCATTCTGTATTTTCATTCTGAAGCACAGCTGCCGCTTCCGCTGTCAGCCGGTAGATACTTCCCGCACCGGCATTTTCTTCTGCAACAGCCGTTCCATTTACAGTGTCCGTTCTATTTGCGCCAGCCGTTCCGCATTCCGCCGCCATCGCATCGTACTCGCGTCCCATGCCGGTCTGGATTTCATTCCACTCTTTTCCGGAGATTTCTTTTTCCCAGGTCACACCTGCTGCCAGGCGCTCCGGTTTTATCAAAACACTTTCCTCCGGCCACTCAATCTGTATCTGGCTTTCGTTCATTCCCAGCCGGTTCCAGGTTCGGGTCGGAAGAATGTTTACTGTCATTTCTTTCTGTCCCATTGTTTCCTCCTGTCGTTACCATTCATGCACTTGCATGCCCCGCAGCGGAATCTGTTATTTCAAAATTCCCGCTGCAAACAGTAACCATCTATTATCCGATACTGCCTTTCATCTCAAGCTGAATCAGGTTGTTCATCTCAACCGCGTACTCAAGCGGCAGCTCCTTCGATACATCATCCGCAAATCCGCTGACGATCATTGCGCGCGCGTCCTCCTCGCTGATGCCGCGTGACATCAGATAGAAAACAGCCTCGTCGCTGATCCGTCCAATCTTTGCCTCATGGCCGACGTTCGCGTCGCGGGTCCGGATATCCATCGCCGGGACCGTATCGGAACGTGAAATATCATCCAGCATCAGGGACTGGCAGGAAACCGATGCCTTAGAACCGGATGCCTGTTTTCCAATCTGCACACTGCTTCGGAACGTACTGATACCGCCGTCCTTGGAAATAGATTTCGTATTAATATAGGAAGAAGTCCGTTTTCCCGTGTGGACTACCTTCGCACCGGTATCGAGGTTCTGACCTTCTCCGGCAAAAGTAATGCCGGTAAATTCCATCTTTGAATCGTCACCCTTTAAAATACTCATCGGGTACAGATACGATACATGGGAACCAAAGGAACCCGATACCCACTCGATCGTGCCACCCTCTTCCACAATCGCGCGCTTGGTGTTCAAATTGTACATATTTTTCGACCAGTTCTCGATCGTCGAATAGCGGAGTTTCGCATTTTTGCCGACGTACAGCTCAACACAGCCCGCATGCAGGTTTGCTACGTTATATTTCGGCGCAGAACAGCCCTCGATGAAATGCAGATATGCCCCCTCATCAACGATGATCAGAGTATGTTCAAACTGTCCGGCTCCCGGTGCATTGAGTCGAAAATAGGACTGAAGCGGGATCGTAACCGACACGCCCTTTGGCACGTACACAAAAGATCCGCCGGACCAGACCGCCCCGTGCAGCGCTGCAAACTTATGTTCCTGCGGTTTGACCAGATGCATAAAATGCTTCCGGATCATTTCCGCATATTCGCCGTGCATTGCGCTCTCCAGATCGGTGTAGACAACGCCCTGCGCCGCTACCTCCGCGCGCACGTTATGATATACTAACTCCGAGTCATACTGGGCGCCCACGCCTGCCAGTGATTTCTGCTCCGCCTGCGGGATTCCCAGACGCTCAAAGGTATCTTTGATGTCCTTCGGAACCTCCGACCATTTAGCGCTCATCTTGGATTTCGGACGGACATAGGTTACGATGTTATCCATGTCCAGATCCTCGATATCCGGTCCCCAGTTCGGAACCTGCAGGGAATTGTAAATCTGTAAGGACTGCAGACGGAACTGCTGCATCCATGCCGGGTCATTTTTCTCCTTAGAAATCTTCTCAACGATCTCCGGGGTCAGACCCGCTTTTACTTTATATGCGTCATTTTCTTTGTCTTTTATATCGTAGACGCTGCGATCAATGTCATCTACATACGTTTTTTCTTTCATGTTTGATGCCTCCATATTACCCGTGCTGTTTCGTTATTACTGTCGCGTTATCCTGCAGCACCTTCGATTCCAAAAATGCCTGCCTGCGAACAGTAACGATTAGTTCCGGGCGTCTGCCACACCCGCCTCACGGATAAAGGATTCGTAGCCTTCCTGGTTGATCTTATCAACTAGGGAGCCGTCACCGGTTGCCACGATCTTTCCATCTACCATGATGTGCGTATAGTCAACATGCAGTGCATCGAGAATCCGGGTGCTGTGCGTGATAATAAGAAGCGCGCCGTTCTGGTTCTTCTGGTACTCTTCCACACCCTTAGAAACCAGACGGACTGCATCAACATCCAGACCAGAGTCTGTCTCATCGAGGATTGCCAGGCTCGGATTTAAGAGCATCAGCTGTAAAATCTCAGATTTTTTCTTCTCACCGCCAGAAAAGCCCACGTTTAAGCTTCTCTGTGCATACGATTCATCCATCTGGAGAATGTCCATCGCCTTTTTGAGCTGTTTATGAAATTCCCAGATCTTTAAGTTCTTGCCAGTCTGCTGGCGCATCGCGCTCCGCAGGAAACTTTCCAGCGAAAGTCCCGGTACCTCCAGCGGCTCCTGGAAGGACAGGAACATACCGGCTTTGGAACGCTTGTCCGTGGACTCATGTGTGATATCCTCACCCTTAAATAAGATCTGACCGCCCGTGATCTGATATCGCGGGTTTCCCATCAGGACGTTTCCGAGCGTCGATTTGCCCGCGCCGTTCGGTCCCATCAGGACATGTACCTCTCCTGCGCCGACGCTCAAATCAACGCCGTGCAGGATCTCTTTTTCTTCTATATTTGCTTTTATCTGATTTACTTCTAACACTTTTTCTGCCATAAAGCACTCCATTTCCGGGACCGGCTGAGACATTCATGCTCGGTCTGTCTGATCTGTGACAGCCGCCTCGTCACGAAAGCGGTTATCCTTCTTAGCAAACGTCCATCTCTCTGGTTCCTTTTTTCTATAATGAATCTGGCTGTTCAGACGGTCAGATTACCCTATGGCTATTATAGGTATTTATTTCCGGATTGTAAACCCTCATTTTTCACAAAACAAGAAAGATTCTTATTATATTATTGAGACTTTTTCTCGTTTATTATTGAGTCAGCATCATCCACCCCCAATACACAACCCCTAATCCCCACGAACTCAGAATCCCATACAGGATCACCGGACCCGCGATTGTAAATATTTTGCATCCGACACCAAACACCTGTCCTTCCGCCTTGTATTCCAGCGCCGGGGATGCAACTGAATTGGCGAATCCGGTGATCGGAACCAGCACACCAGCCCCAAAAACACGCGCCAGCCTCTGGAATACATTTGCCCCTGTCAGGATAACGCTGAGCAGAATCAGTCCCAGCATCGTCCAGAGCGCCGCCGTTTTCTCCTCCATGCCTGTCTGAACCAGACAATTTGTGCTGATCTGCGCCGCCAGGCAGATCAGCCCGCCTGAAATGCCCGCCATCAACACATTTTTCCATGTACTGTGGACGGGCGTAACCGATTTGACATATGCTTCATATTGATCTTTTCTGGCTTCCATGGTTTCTCCTCTCTTCTACTGTCTTCCAATTCCATGTAAGAAATAATACAGCGAACCCGCACATTTCCCCGCCGCAATCGCGAGAAGGAGATATGGCAGCCCCACTGCCAGACGCAGGCGGCGGCTCAGCACCGGCAGGGCTTTCAATGTCTCTGCCAGCGACATGACGAGGCAGCCTACAAAAATACCACAGGAAAGTCCCGCAGCCGCTAGAAGCAGCTGTCCGGAGACATTTCCAAGCATCACCAGAAATCCAGCACCAGCTCCCGTTCTGCCACCGCCTTCTGCTGCCTTCTGCCACAACTCTGCCTCCGGCATTGCCGCTGGCCACGCTATTCTCAGAAAACTCCCGGTCAGCTGTTTCACTTTCTCTGTAAATAAATCCACCACATTTCCAAACAATCCCCCCAGCGCGATAATCGTCTCATACAAGAAGATTTTCCCCTTCGACGCCGTCGCCGTCTTTCCAATCAGGCGCGGATAAACGCCGATGACCACCAGAAAGGCGTAGACTCCCGCTGCCACCGTGCTTCCCGCCGCCAGCCCCGCCAGCAAAAGCAGCGCTTCTTTAAGAAACATCGATGTCATCCTCCTTCCGCTCCTCGTTCTGAATCAGCGTTTTATTGACATTTTCCTCATACAGGCGCATTTCTACCTCCAGCGGCGTCGGATCGAGACTGAATTTCCACGAAGTAAAATGGTTAAAAAACAGCAAAATCCCCACCGGAAGCCCGATCGAATAACCGACCTCCAACGCCGTTATTCCGTCCGACGCCTGCCCCGTCGTGATCTCATATATTTTCCTGAATACATCCAGCACGTTTGCATCGTTGTTGAATGTCATGATCGCAAATGCCGCCCCGAAAAAGCAAATCAGGCAGACGAACAGCGTCTTGCACCACTGCCAGACAAGCGCCTGACGGCGCGGCGGCTGATAATGAATGACATAGTCCGTCTCCCCCAGATTCTGCACCGATGTCCCCGGAATTTCCCGTTCAATCTGCTGGATAATCTCCATGACGTTTCCAACCAGACGGCTTTCGCGCTGTTTCCCGCCGCCGCGGATCCTCTTCACGATCATCGCACGGCAGCGGCTTTCCACGCTTTTTTCACTGCAATAAACCTCTCCCAGGCTTGCAAGCGGTACATTTTTCTCATGTACCTGCGTGATCTGGCTGAGTTTCAGATAGACCGTCTGTGTCATAATGCTGCCTTCTCCGTCTGTGCCTCCGGTCTCAAAAATGCCTCCGCGCTGTCCCCGGAATGCTGTACGAAGGTTCCGTCAATGTAGACGCTGTCCCGCCCCACTGCCATCAGACAGAGACAGAGCGCTGCTACAATCAGAATCATGCATCCGACCCAGACACAGATTCCCATCTTTTTTTTCATTGTCACTTTCACATTTCCCGTCATTTTTTTCCATCCTTCCTGTGTATTCTGGAAACTCTAAAAGTTCCTGCATCCAGTAGTATGGCTGTCTTTCAATGGAGTATGCACATTCATATATTCTGAATTATGAGCCTGCCTTTTTTTCTCATGTTTCTTCCAGCTTTGCGCGCATCTGCCCTAATATTTTCCGCTCGATCCGCGACACCTGTACTTGTGAAATGCCGAGCTGCGCCGCGATCTGAGTCTGTGTCTGATCATAAAAATAGTGCCGCACAATGATCTCCCGCTGCCGTCCATTGAGCATTTTCAGCAAATCTCCCAAAAGCATCCGGTCAAGCAGAACCTCATTCTCCGCTGTCTCCCCAGCAATCCGGTCCTGAAGCAGAAGGCCAGTTTCTTCCCCGGCGCTGGCTGGTGCAGAGAGCGATTCAACCGGACTGTCCGCCGCCATCGATGCGGCTGCTTCCTCACAGCTCACTCCAATCTGCGCCGCCAGCTCTTCCAGCGTCGGCTCCCGCCCAAGCGCCGTGCAGAGCGCATCCCGTGCTGCCCGGAGCCGCTGGTTTTGCTCTTTGATGGAACGGCTGACCTTGATGATCCCGTCATCCCGGAGAAAACGTTTGATCTCCCCCGCAATCATCGGCACCGCATACGTCGAAAAACGCACCTCATATGATAGGTCAAACTTATCAATCGCCTTCAATAGCCCGATACTTCCGATCTGAAATAAGTCCTCCGTCTCACACCCCCGCCCCGCAAAGCGGCGGACGATGCTCCATACAAGTCCCAGATTGTCCTTTACCAGCGCCTCCCGCGCCGTCTTATCGCCCTGGTGTGCCCGTTTGATCTGCTCGATGGTTTTATCCATAGGACTCTGCCGTTTCTTTTTCTTCCTGCTCTTTATTCATATATCCCCTTCCAATTTGCTTTTTCATCGTCACACACGTTCCGCAGCCCACCTTGGACTCCACCTCGACCTCATCCATAAACGCTTCCATAAACGAAAAGCCCATCCCTGAGCGCTCGCCGGTCGTGTCTGTCGTATACATCGGCTCCATCGCCTTTTCCACATTCAGGATTCCTTTTCCCTCATCCCGGACCGAAATTATCAGTTCTTCTCCCTCAATCCGCGCTTCTATGTAAATAATTCCGATTTCATCGCTATACCCATGAATCACCGCATTTGTCACCGCCTCCGAGACCGCCGTTTTCACATCCTCCAGCTCCTCCATCGTCGGATTCATCCGACTCATGAAGACTGCCGCTGTGACACGGGCAAACTCCTCGTTCGATGAATGGCTGTCTATCTCCAGGTGCATCCACGTGCCATTCTTCTCTGCTTGTCTCTGTTCATTCTGTTCAAATTTTCTGTATTCTTCTGAATTTTTTATTTTTTTAAGTTTTCCTTTCACTTCCGTTTCTGATACAGATATATCATCCGCATACATATTCATCTCTCCTTTAATGTCTCCCATCCAGTGCCTCCTCTCTCGTCCGGTACGACTGCACCAAACGATACACGCCGCCGATCCGCAAAATCCGGCGCATCCGCTCGCCTGCCCCGTACACCGCCACCGTGCCGCTGCTACCCTCCATCTGCTTATACCGGTTGAGAATTACACCGATCCCGGAACTATCCATAAATTCCGTCCCTGAAAAATCAAAAATAATCCGGTTAATATAATTTTCCGCCAGAAGCAGGTCTGTTTCATATTTGAGTGTCAGGCAGTTATGATGATCTACCTCCTTCGGCAGATGAATCACCAGCGCCGAATCGATCGCTTCGTATGTAAACATATTTCGTTCCATATCAGGATTCCCCCTTTTTCGATTTTTTATGCAGCCTTTTCCTATATACCTAAAAAGAATGTGCTTTGGCACATTCGGGCGTCTCGCGCGGTCGCTTGCGACATGTTTCTGCTTCGCGCAAGTGCGCATCCTCGCGGAGCGTTTTTTGTTTCATAGGACGTAATTTCCTATGAAACAAAAAAGCACCGTAAAGTTTTTATCTTTACAGTGCTTTTCTTCTTAATTATCTGCCGTATTATATTTGTACTTACTGCGCCGCTTGCGTCTCCGCTCCGCTGCCTGCTGCCGTTTCATCCGCCGCAGTCTCTCCCTGACTGATGATGGACTGACCTGGAACTGCAGCCTGCTGGTTATCCGGCGCAAGCTCGGCGAGCTGCTGTCTTGCCTTGTCCGCCTGCTCGGAATCCGCATACTGGGTCACAATCTGCGTAAACATTTCGACCGCCTTGTCTGTCTCGCCCTGTGCCCGGTAAATCATACCCATGCTGAAGATAACCTTCGGGTTTGCCGGACGGATCGCCAGACAGGTCTGGTAATCTGCCAGTGCTTCCGCCATACGGCCTGCCGACCACATCGTGTATGCCAGATCCTCCAGCGTCTGGTAGCCATTTGTCTCGATGTCCTGCTTTACCCCGTTGGCAATGGAAACGACCGTCTCGTCCGTAAATAACGACGGATCAAAGCCCTCATAATAGGTAACCGCCTCTGCCAGGTTATTGTTGCGGTATGCCTGCAGCATTTTGACGAGCTTCGCATACTGGTTCAGAACGCTGTCATTGCTGTTGAGCATCGTATCCAGCTTGTTCTCCGCCTCTTCTTTGTCCTTTTTCGAGGTCTCAATGCTCTCATTTAAACTGTCAATCTCTTCATTTTTCTGATTGAGCTGCTCGTTGTACTGGAGCATTTCCTGCGTATGTGCATTATTTGCCTGCTTAATCTTGGCTGGCATCACCAGGAAAAAGATAACTGCCGCGCCCAAAAGCAGTCCCGCGCCGATATTGAGCACCGACTGCAGTCCCGTATTCTCCTTGTACGTCGGCGGCATAATGACATCATCATCCTGCATCTGGCGGTGGGAAAATGCATTTTTCAGCTTTCTCCGCTCGATATCCGCCTTGCCGGTATGTTCCTTAACAATCTCCATATACCAGTTCGCCTTGGGATTGTTTTTATCAATCTTGAGTACCTTATACAGGGATTTGCCCGCTTTCGTATAATCCTCATGACTAATATGCAAAAGAGCCAATAGAAGATGCGCTTTTACAAATCTCGGATTAGCTTCTACAACTCTTGTAAGCTGTAAGGTCGCCAGATCGTCGCTTCCGGTCTGCGCCTGCAGAAGCGCCTGATTATATTTCTGAATCGTCGCGCTCGCCTGATCCAGACGATCCTGCTTGCGCTGAATCTGGTCTAAATAATAATCAGCCCGGTTATCCTGCTCCTTAAAGTTCATGCTGATAACCCACTGCACCAGCGCCTCCGACACCTCACCCATCTCATAATAGATAAGTCCGAGAAGATTTCTGGCATCAATATGATACTTGTTCAGGTTCAGGCATTTTTTCAGATACTCGACCGCCCCTGTTAAATCCCGTCTCTTTGCCCGTTCCAGCCCGGCATTGTAAAAGCTGTTGGAAATCAGGCGAATTTTTCTTGTTCGATCCATCATGTCCGCCTATTCCTTCATATGTTTTAAAAGTTCCATCATAATATCCGACATATCTGTCAGGTCACTCTTCACGATCGCCTCGCCGACCTCCTCGACCTCCAGACTCGGTTTAAAATGTTCGATTTCTTCTTCGAAATTGATTGTCATTCCTTCGCCACTCATGTTTTTCCTCCAGAGTTTCTTCCTTTATTACATGGATATACATTCCCGCTAATCTTACACCATTCTGGCGGTGCTGTCAAATCCAGTTCGGGAAATCTTTTTCTCCAGCTCTCCGATTAAATACAAAGAACCCACACAGAAGCAGGTATCCTCCGGACGTTTTTCCTGAACCAGTGTCTGATAAGCTGTTTTTACATCTGGTATACTTTGAACCTCACAGCCATCTGCCACCCGGTGTGCTGCTTTTTCCATCGCCTCCATCGAAAGTGCCCGCGATGTATATAAATGAGTCAGCACCAATCGATCCGGCTTCAGTTTCCGCATCAGTGTTTCCAGCATCGATTCATAATTTTTATCTGAAACGGCTGCAAACAGCAGAAAAATCCGACCATCTTTCCCGGACTCTTCTCTTCTGCGCGCTGCCACCTCTGCCGCCGCGCCCACAAACGCACGGATTCCGCCCTCATTGTGAGCGCCATCCAGATAAACTCCGTCCTGGATCTCCTCCATGCGTCCGTGCCATACCGCATTCCGGATGCCCGCTGCCGCTGTCTCCCCGTCCACTGCAAGAAGCCGCGCCGCCTGGTAAGCGATGCAGGCGTTGACTGCCTGATATTCCGCTTCGAAGGGAATAAACAGACGCTGGCTTTTCTCTTTTATCATCAGAATCATCCCGCCATGTTCCCGCCGAAGATCCGTATACACTGCCGGGCTGATCGGATATGCCGGACAGGAAAGTTCCGCCGCCCGATTTCTGATAACAGCCGAAGCCGCCGCATCCGTATCATCGTACACCACCGGCATATTTTTTTTCAGAATTCCCGCCTTTTCGCCCGCGATCTGTGTCACCGTGCCGCCCAGGTATTCCATATGGTCAAGGCTGATCGAAGTGATAACCGTAAGCGCTGGATGCTCGATGCAGTTCGTTGCATCCAGCCGTCCGCCAAGCCCCGTTTCCAGAATCACATACTCCGGCTTTTTCCGGCGCACCATCCACATGAACATCAAAAACAGATATTCAAAATACGTCGGATGCCCCAGTCCTTCCTGCTCAAAATGAGCATATGATGCCTTAACCGCCTCAAACGCCTCCAGGAACAGTGCATCGTCTGCTTCCTGTCCATCAAAAGAAAAACGCTCCGTCACGCGCACCAGATGAGGAGACGTAAACCGCGCCGTCCGCTTCCCGGCTTTCTGCAAAACCGCATCGAGAAACGAGCAGACCGACCCTTTTCCATTTGTTCCGGCCACATGTACGATTCTTTCCTCCTGCGGCAATGCATTCAGGTATGAAAGCATCCTGCGAAGCCCCTCCGCCGTATGTTTTTCACTGGTAAATTTCGGTATCTCATTCAGATATGCATCTGCCGCTTCTACCGTCCATTCTTCTTGTCTCATGGCATGAAATATCCTTTCCTGGAAAACGGAAGCGGCAGTACGAACTCTGCCGTCTGCCGCCTTGTCTTTTGTATGTTATTATTTTATATCATTTGCGGAGATCATGCAAGTGGTTATATGGAATAAAGACTGTACCGTTACTGTTCACAGATAGGGATTTTCTGAACTGGAATTTCCGTGCGACACAGTTCTGATTGCATATTTTACCAATTTAAAATGTGAAGCATCGGCAAAATCCAAGGTATTTCCAATTATACAAGAAACCCCTCTTGATAATCAAGAGGGGTTCCACTCATCAGCTCCCTGCCGGACTTGAACCGGCGACCTACGCATTACGAACGAGAAGAAAAGTCTTTCCATGCTCTGTAAAAAGTCTTGAAACCATTGATTTATAAGGGTTTTTCGAATCCCATTTTCTCTATCTTTTTCTAACTTTCGGGGACTTTTTACGATTTCAGTCCCCAAACAGTCCCTAAGAAACATCACTCTACCAGATGCAGCGCGGCGCGCTCGGTGCTGCTTGTCCATGTCCTCTGAAAGCGTTCCACGCCATTTCCTCGCAGTCCATCGCCGTATATTTCTTCGTACTCTGGCAGAAACCGCGCCAGGCGCTCCCGATAGTACCAGCTCCGCAGCCGCCGGATCGCCTTGCTCTGCTTTGTCCGTGCCTCTGATGCCGTCAGACCGCACAGCCGCCCCGCCTCTTCCAGCGTGGCGCTATATTGGTACCTCGCCCGGATGATCGCCGCCTGCTTCGGCTCCAGCTCATCCACACACGCCCACACCTCCCGGCTGCATTCCTCGCGCTGGATCCGCTCTATTACATCCTCTTCCAGACTTTCAGCAGATGCAACCAGTTCGCCCGCTGTGGCATCCTCTGAACCATCGCGCCCTGTTACAGGTGCTTCCAGACTTCGCAGATTCATCATACAGGCGTTTTCCCGAAGTCCCTCGACCTGTTCAAGGGTAAGACCCATAAAGCGGCAAATCTCGGCATCTGACGCATCACAACCATGTTTTCTGTAATATTCGGCTTGATATTTCTGCATCTTCTGAATCTGTTCCAGGCAATGCACCGGGAGCCGCACACAACCGCCGCTGTTCTGCAGATAGCGCCGCATTGCCTGCCGGATCCAAGGTGCTGCATAGGTAAGGAACTTACAGCCTGCATCCGGATCGAAGTTGTCTATAGCCGGATACAATGTAAGATAGCCCTCTTGCTCTAAATCTTCCATTTCTCCGCTGTCCCGGTACTGCCAGGCAATCGACCGAATAAAGTTTTTTACCTGTCCATACAGAAGCGCCATGTTGTTTCCCACATCCTCCCCGGCCTGGATCCGGATCACAATTTCCTCGTTCGTCATGTCCTTACCCCTCTTTGTTATTTATCCCATTTTCCTGCAATCCAGCGCCCCAGCCAAACCCCAAGTACGATCGCAAGCACCTTCAGAATCTCATCCACTCTCTTTTCCTCCTTTCATCCGGCGATCAACGTATTCTTTCCCGTACTCTTCCACCGCGTAATCATAGCCGTAAATATTCAGCTCTACATCAAACATATCTTCTATTTCGCAGCGCTGCAGGCGATTAAATCTCCTTTCAAGGCTTTCTATCCTATCCATTGCCCTCTCCTTCCTCGCTCTCTCTGATAAGCCGTTCAAGCTCATCAATCCGGCGTTTCTGTTCGTCTGTGCGAATGGATGACAGAACCGCATTACAGCCAACTATGATTGTATTTCCGGTCTTGCTGTCCATTTCTCCGTTCGCGACCATGTTGATTACCCGTGATATAGTCCGGCGCACCTCCGTTGCACTGTTTGTCCGTAATCTTATTTTTCCCATCTACCACCTCACATAAAAAAAGCGCCCCGAACAATCCAACAGGAAAGCCCGAAGCGCTCTTTTATTATTCCGGCTGTGCCTGATAATAAATAGCCTTTGTTTTATTATCCAGCACAAACGCATCATAGACGATATGCCCCTCTACCAGATCGCCACTGATTCCCGGCGGATCCTGGTGGATTTTATAGTCAGCCAGTTTGGTTGGTGCTACCGTCGCGGATGGATGAGCCAGCATGAAACCGAAGTGTTCCGGAAGTCTTACCGCCGGCACCTTGATCACGTTCGTGCCGTCAAGGTTGGCAATTACGCCGCGGATCCTTAAATCGTTCCCGATCTCCGTTTCCATTGTGATATCCTTACAACGCTTCATAAGCTGGTACACTTCCGGGCTGACAACAAGCTGTCTGTCAGTCTCCGGCACTTCCTCATCATCCAGCGCCTTGCTCGCTTTCAGAATCTCCGTATAGATATTTTCAGCGGTAAGCGCTACCGCATCCGGTTTATTGCCCGCTTTCGTTGCCATCGCTTTATATGTGTATGCGTCCACTTCCGGAATCACTACCTCACGGAGCTGTCTGGCAAGTGCCTTTGCCGCTGTGAGCTGCTGATTTGTTTCGTCCTCATCCAGTTTATCAATCGTGAATGTGAACGAACGATCTCTTGTCATTTCAAAACTTTCTGTAGTGGCGTCAAGGTCTTTTGCTGTTCCGTATCTGGATGCCGCATAGTCAGAAACCGGATGGCGGACATAATCGTTCATTTCCGCGGTACTGATTTTATAAATTTTGACAATGCGGGCACCTACGAAATCAAAGTCCTGGTTCGTAAGCAGTGAAATTTTACTTTCTGCCTTAAATTTTTCGTCCGTATACGGGGCGAACTTTGTTACTAAATCAATCGACATTCATTAACTCCTTTCAGTCTAAGCCGAAAGCCTTTCGAATATCCGCCTCCTCGCCATCTTTGAGAGCGCCCGGAGTAACGCCCACCACCCGCGGGATCGGTGCTGCGTTCGGCGCCTGGATCTGCATCGCTGCCAGTTTCCCGACATTCTCCATGAACGTTTCAGCGTTTGATGTATCAAGGATATCTAACAATTCTTTCGGATATCCTGCTTCCGTCAGCTTTTCAGCACATTTCATTCTATTTTCTCGCCGGGTAAGATCCAATTCTCTTTCCTCGATAGTCTGCCCGGTGCCTCTTCTTTCTCTCGCTAATCTGTCCTGAACGATTCTATTCACTTCTTCCTGTGTGAACGTCTTCGGTTCTGTGCTATCCCCCGCTGTCTGCTGGGTGTTGTTTCCCTCTGTCTGAGTGTTAGTGTTATTTTCCATTCCATTTCCTTTCCCGTTTTACGCCCGGTGGGCTATTTTAAGCAAACAAAAAGGCGCAGAAACAACTTCGTTCATTTCTGAACTAAGCTATTCCCGCGCCATTCTATCAAAGGCTTCCACAGTTTGGAGAGTAAACAGGCACACACATTTTTTCTGTGGGGTACTATCAATGTTTTGTTTGCTATGTCTATTATACCATAATAGGGGGATATATTCAAGAAAACCATTGATTTTACAAAGGATTCCGGCTGTTTTTCAAGCCATTTCAAAGAAAAAACAGGGGATAGGCTACCTTTTCCAAGTGCCCAGTCCCCTGCCAAAATCTTATTCCATTGTCACATATGCCTTTAAGAATCTGCCGTCCTGCTTCCGAGCTACCTTTAAATTCTTCACATTCGGCGCCAGCCTTTTGAGAACCTCCTGCAGCTCCTCCGGCCGCTCATAGGATATTTTTATCTTTATCATGCTTTCCCTCCTTTACCATCGCGGTTTCCGACCCTATTTCACGAAGCAGAACGCCAGCGCAAACAGAAAATTGATAAACAACGATGCTTTCAGAAACTCCCATGTCATTCTTTCATTCATTCCTATACCTCCAATGGGGTCGCGTTTCGCTACTCCATTTATTCCTCCAAGGGTGTCACATATCGTTACTTCCCGCACTATCGCAGCGGTCAGCGGTTCAGTCTGATTAAATCTATGTAAAGCCGTCTGTACTTTCGGACATTTTTGTCTAAAAGCCGTCCCACATTCCCAATTTGGGAAGCAGCTTGAAATGTCGGAAAATCCGACTTTAAAAAAAACAGTTCGTTATTGAGTTTCTAAACTCCGCCGCTTTCGCCTCGCCCGTTCTTCCCGGACTCCATGCACAAAACCTAAATTGTAAAATAAACTTGCATCAAAGGCATTACAAAAGCGCTCGTTTTTATCCGTCCATCTTTTCCGCATTGCCTCGTACAAATCCCCCAGTTCTGTCCCCTTTATGAATACCACGTTTTGATACCGTGAAATATTTACATCCCGTTCTATGCGCGTTCTATACGCTGCTTTCTGCCGCTTCCTTGACATCCTATCCACCCGATCCAGATACCGAAGCAACGCGCGAATCTTTTCGTTTCCATGCTCCGCCACCTCGCGGCGCTGCCAATATTCCAGCGAAAAATACATCTGTATCAATTCGGCAAGCTTTCCCGCCTGCGCCATATCCGCAGTTATAAGCAGCGTATTTCTCTTGTCATAAATAATAAATTTCCCGGTTTTGTCTATAATTTTCACATTCATTCTCTTGTCCTTTCCGCCGGGCTGTGGTATTATATTCCATAGCTTTGATTATATTCTTTTGTTTCACAGCTCCGGCTGTAAGCCTTGCCCTTATGGATGCGCCAACATCCTAAGGGCTTTTTTTATTTTACTTTTTCAATCGTTCGTACAAAGCCGCCCGCTTCCGCTGGTACTCTTCTGAATCCGTATAGCCAGTGTTCTTCTTTGCTGTCTGCCTGTCACCGATGCAAGGCGTTATAGCTGAATCTGCCGTCCTCTCTTCCAGCTTCTCCGGCTCTGCTGAACGCTGCAAAGCTTCCAGCGCTGCCTTTGGTATCGCCTGCCGTTTCTGTTCCCGCTCTAAAACAATCTTGTAATCATTCATAAAGTCCCTGCGGGCGAATGCTTCGGCACCCGGATCCTCCGCCTTTCCCCAGGTAAGCAACAGACCGAACGGAACCGTTTTCCGTGTCAGCTCCGGAAGAGCGTTGTAATCTTCCTGTGTTGCCACACTTGCCCGGCAAACAATCTTTTTCCATACTTCGCCCCATGCTTCTGCTGCTAACTCGTCCAGGTTGCCTATATTTCCCCGGATTCTGGCAATAATCTGCCCCGGCTTCGGCTCATACTGATGATCCTGTGACATATACGCCCGAATACCGGCTTGCACCTGCTCAAAGGTATAATCTTGAAGAATATCCCGGTAAATGGCCGCTTTCTGCTCTATCTCTTCCGGTGTAGAATCTCGGTAACTCTCTTTGTAAGCCGTCTGAAAGAGTCCGATAATTTTAAAAGCCTGTTCCCGTGTAATCATTTTCACTACCTCCACTTATCTGTTTCTGTATGTAATCGAACGCATTAAAAGCCGCCCCTTTCTGGCTGCTTCCTCTCTGGTAACTGCCGCCCTTGTCCTGTTCCCTTTTAAGCCAATTAGTGATAAAACGCACTACCCCGTTTCGGGTTTTTCGCCTTGTCGGGTTCGCATCCGCCCACGCTTCCATGTTCCGGATCTCCTGTTCCACATCCACAGCCGGATAGGATTCTTTCCAGAAATTCAGCTTTTCAAGCGGGATTTCATAAAAGCTCTTATCAAGCAAGATAATCTTGTAGCCACTTGGAACCGGTTCTACTTCTATTGTCTCCGACTTTTTATCAGTTTTTGGCGGCGGCTGGCGTTGAGGTGTCTCTGACAGCTCTACGCAGTATATACTCTTTATCTTACTCTTATCTTTATCTTTCTCTTGATCTATATCTTTATCTATATCTTTATCTATATCTACGTTACATTGTGTGCCGTCCGCGTTACACTCCGTTACATCCGCGTTACATTGTAACGCCTGCCGCTCTCTGAATCTTCGAACCCGTTCGGCTGATACGCTTTCAGAACCAACCAACTCCAACGCCTCCGGCAATATAAAACCGTGCTCCGTTCGTTCCAGTTTCTTGTTTGCCTCCAGAAAAGTGAGTGTTTTCTTTACCGCTTCCGCGTCCTCGCCTATTTCCTCAGCTATTTCATCTTCTACGGAATCATAAACCCCTTGAAAGATGATCTCCGCGTCCTTATCGATACAGTAAAGCAGCAACTTCAAATAAATCAGCTGCATTTCTGCCCCGTCCGGCTGCTTCCTCATTTTCTTCTGGATCAGCTGCCCGAAGTAGTCACTTGGTAGCTTCATCCAGTAAAAGCGTCTATTTGCCATCGTTCGCCCTTTCTCCTGCTGCCTGCTCCGGCTCTTCGCCGTTCAACTGACTTTCAGACAGGTAATATTCATAGCCGCCCGCATCTTCCAGTATGTAGCCGCCTGCTGCCAGCTTCCAGAAGCGTACAGCATCCAGCGTATCATTCGGCAGATTCGCAAAGCGACTTTTCATGAGCCACTGACGGAGCGCCGCCCGCCGTGCTGTTATCTGCTCCGCTGTCATTTGTATCGCCTTGAAGTCTAAACGGCCTTGTTTCTTCACACGTAGCGCCATAAGATCAACTATCTGCATCTTACCGCCTCCGCTCCGTTCTGAACACGCCCAAGCGCTCCATTTCGTAGTGAATGCTGTTTAGCTTCTGCAAAAACATCCTAGAAGCACGTTCTAAATCGCCCTCATTCCCGGACAAAAGCGGGACAACCTCCCACAGCCAACAATAGGCCGCTTTCAAGTCCTCTTTCCGCTGCTCCGTCCCTGTGATGCCTAGATCGCGCGTCTTAACGTTGCACACGATACTTTCCGGCGATACTTCCGGAGCGCCCGCCCAAGCTCCAACAATGTTCACAGCCTGGCAGAAGTCCCGCATCTGGTCGTATTCCGGGCAGTCCTCAACCTTGCCACATTCGACATACTGCCGCCGGAATTCCGGTATAAGCCATGATTCTGCAGATTGCCACATTTTCTCATAAAGCTGTTCATTCATAACCTCGCCCCCTTACTGTCTCGGATCGCCGTTGTTAAGATATTCAACCAGCTTTTCAAAGTTAATCAGATACCGGCATCCCGCCGTGATATACACGATCTTCTTTTCCAAGCATAAGCACCGCAACCGGTTATAGGAAATTCCGGTTTTTTCAGATGCTTCTTTGATTGTTACCATCGTTGGTACTGTCATAGTTCTGTTTTCTCCTTTCTGATGCCCTCTGTGCATCCCAGACGCCCCAGCCCGGATCGTCTTGTTAATCTTCGATAATTTCGGTTACATCCACGCCCAGAGCGCGGGCAATAGTGTCCGCCGTCCTTTTGCTGCAGCTTTTTCCGCCTTTTACTGCCGTTATAGTACTCCTTGACAAACCTGACTTTTTTGCTAAATCAATTAGTTTCAAATCTGCATCCATCAATGCAATAACAAATTTTTTTCTATCAATTCTCGCCATTTTTTCTCTCCTTTCTCAATCATTTGCTTTAATTAAAACACAATCATCTGCTTTAGTCAAGTCATTTTATCAATCTTTTGCTTTCTTTTTTGTTTTCATCATGTTATTATTAATTTATCCCAAAACAGGCAGGAGGTTTATGTAATGACATTCGGCGATACTCTCCGCGATTTAAGACAGCAACGAGGCATGACCCAAAAGGAACTCGGAAATACACTAGGGGTTTCAGCGCAGATGATTGCACAATACGAAAACGGGAAACGAAAGCCAAAACTAGGAACATTGCAGCAAATAGCCGCTAGTTTAAATGTACCTACCGACTATTTTATAAATAGATATGACGGCTTTCAGCTCACAGATGTTGAATTAAATAATAGAACAAGAGGCTCTTTTGAAAATTTACTCACGTTGTATAGAAATGCTCGAGACAACCTAAAAGAAGAGGTTATTTTTTTAACTGCAGAAATACAAGACTTAGACGAGCGTATTGAAAAACTTGAAAAAAAGCTTCGAGAAAAACCAGATACAACCGATCCGGATCACAAATAAATCTGACCGAACGAATCGTTCTGCACTTCCTCTGTTTGTCCCAGACGCCCCAGCCCGGCAGGAACAAAAAGGAGAGTAAACGATGGCATCAATTAAAAAAACAGGCGAAAACGCCTATCAAATCGTTGTGAGCTGTGGATATAACAGCATCGGCAAGAAGATCCGCCGGAAAATCACTTACAAGCCGGAGCTGTTGACGGCTAAGGGAAACCCAAAAAGCGCGGCATCTATCGAAAAAGACGTTGCCGCCTTTGCCGCCGATTTTGAGCGCAAGGTATTAACAGGTCAGTACACAGACGGGCATATTATGACGTTTGAGAAATACGCCGCCAAATATCTGGCAGAATACGCCGAAGAGAACCAGGCACCGCGGACGCTTCAATCTACAGAATCAGCTATCAAGGAATTTATAAGCGCGTTCGGGTATATGACATTGGAAAACCTCACGCCGCTCTATTTACAGGAATATGTGAATGCGCTGTTGAAACGTAAAAAGGCAGACGGATCCGGGGAAACACTTTCATGCGGTACCGTCAAGCGCAAGGCTGCTGTTCTGTCCGCCATGCTCTCGCAGGCTATCCGCTGGAATCTTCTATCCGCGAACCCGATGGAGCGCGTACAGATAAAAGCACCAGACACACCGAAGGATGAGAAGATCGTGTTCTTCTCACAGCCGGAAGCCGAACGCTTCCTTGAAGCCCTGGAGAATCCCGCCTATTACACCGCATCCGGTAGGCTGGCGCGACCACTCGACACCACAGCGCAGCGCCTCGATGATCTCCGGGCGAACCGGCGCAGCATGACACAATATAAATTTCTCTTTTATCTGGCAATCTTTACCGGCTGCAGGCGTGGGGAACTTGTCGCCCTCACATGGGACGATCTGGACTTTACGAACGCGACTATCAGCATAGTGAAAAGCGTTTGCCGTGTAAAGAAAAAAATCATCATAAAGAGTACCAAAACGAAAAAATCTGCCCGCACTATCTCACTTCCGGAGATCGTTATCTCCCTTGCACAGGAATGGAAGAAGGAACAGGAATATTACAGGCTTTCGATTGGCTCCCAATGGAAAAACGGCGGATATATCTTTACCCGCTGGAATGGGGAAATGATGGGGCTTGAAACACCTTACCAGATTTTACACCGTGTTATAAACAATTACAACGCCACGCAGGCAGACGAAAGCGCCCTGCTGCCGCTTATTCCTCTGCACGGACTCCGGCACACCGCCGCCACTCTGCTGATCGGCTCAAACGTCAACATCCGCACGGTTGCAAGCCGTCTAGGACATTCTGACGTAACAACAACACTAAATATTTACAGTCACGCCTTGAAAGAACTAGATCGAAAAGCCTCTGACGCTCTGGCTGATACCTTATCCAAAAAGGCTAATACAAAAAATTCAGTCCCCGAATAGTCCCCAAAAACACAAAAAGCCGCCCTTTTCGGACGGCATTTTTTATATCCAGATACAAGAAAAACCCTTGATTTACAAGGGTTTCCACTCATCAGCTCCCTGCCGGACTTGAACCGGCGACCTACGCATTACGAATGCGTCGCTCTACCAACTGAGCCAAGGAAGCATTTTAATTTGAAAAATGCTCTGGAAAACCCAAAGCAACTTTCGATGACCTGTCCGGGAATCGAACCCGGGTTTACGCCGTGAGAGGGCGTCGTCTTGACCGCTTGACCAACAGGCCGTATGTTTTATAATAGAATCGAGGCGACGTGATTCGAACACGCGACCTCTGCGTCCCGAACGCAGCGCTCTACCAAACTGAGCCACGCCTCGATTACATGACGTAGTATAATATAAATTCAGGAGAATGTCAACACTTTTTTTGAAGAATTTTTAAAAATATTTATTATGTTTAATATTTCGCTATAGTTGCTTGTGTTTGCTCAATTCAATAAATTTATATTTACTTCATCAGCTTCTGAATCGTCTTGCACAGCTCCTCAACCGCTTCTTCCCCATTTCCCGCCTCTATATCATCGACCACACAGGTTTTGATATGGTTGGACAGCAGGACTTTGGAAAAACTGTTCAGCGCCGCCTGAACCGCTGATACCTGGTTTAATATATCGACGCAGTATCGCTCGTCTTCCACCATCGCCTTCACACCGCGCACCTGTCCCTCGATCCGGTTTAAACGTTTCAGCAGATCTTTTTCTTCGGTCAGATTTCTGTGTTTGTGGCGTTCCGTCTCTCCTCCCTGACAGACCTGCGCTTGTGATTCACATTTACAACAGCCCATGCTTTTCTCCTATCTTTTATCAAAATGCTGCGAAATGGCATATTAATTCCACCATTTCGCAGCTTTTTTCATCCTACTGAATCGAGTCCACCTTATAATCCTGTGCCTCAACCGCCTCTTTCAACGTATCGTCCGCCACATCCGCACTCATGCTTACGACCGCGGTTCCTTTCTCATGGCTGACCTCTGCGCTCTCCACGCCTGCCAGTGCCTCCAACGCCTTCTTTACGCGTGCCTCACAGTGTCCACACATCATTCCTTCGATATTCATTGTCTTTGTCATCGTTATTCCCTCCATATTTATATGATTTTTTTGATTCTCACTTTTTTGCATTTCTTTTGAAACAGTTTCATTTTCATTTGCTGTTTGCCCAATTGACCGGGTGTCTTCTGCCCCCGTCCTAACTGCACCTGCGTTTTCTGCTTTATCTCCACCTTTATTAGCAGCCTTCTCAGCCCTCTTCCGCATCGGATGATCCTTCGATGCATCGTGCATCTTAAACAGATTCAGCCGCAGCGCGTTCGTCACTACGCAGAAGCTGGATAAGCTCATCGCTGCAGCGCCGAACATCGGATTTAATTTCCATCCAAAGATAGGATACCACAAACCGGCTGCAAGTGGAATACCCACAACATTGTAAAAGAATGCCCAGAACAGGTTTTCGTGAATATTTCGAAGCGTCGCACGGCTTAGACGGATTGCCGCCGGAACATCACTCAAACGGCTCTTCATCAGCACCACATCCGCGGCATCAATCGCGATATCTGTACCAGCTCCGATCGCGATACCTATATCGGCACGCGTGAGCGCCGGGGCATCATTGATACCATCACCGACCATTGCCACCTTACCCTGTTCTTTCAGGCTGCGGATGACACTCTCTTTCCCATCCGGAAGTACTCCGGCAATGACTTCATCCACACCAGCCTGTGCCCCAATCGCACGGGCGGTCCGCTCATTATCCCCGGTCAGCATGACCACACGGATTCCCATGTTCTGCAGTTCCTTGACCGCCTGCGGGCTGTCTTCCTTGATGACATCTGCCACGGCAATCATACCAGCCAGACGACCATTTTTCATAAAGCACAGCGGTGTCTTGCCTTCCGATGCCAAACGCTCAAAGGATGCCTGTTCCTGTGCGGACACCGTCGTATGTCCGCTGATATAGGAAAAGCTTCCGCCTGCCAGTGAAGCGCCGTCTAACGTACCAGAAAGTCCATTTCCCGGCAGCGCCTGGAAATCAGCCGCCTCCGGCGCATCCACCTGCTGTTCTTTTGCATAGAGAAGAACAGCTTTCGCCAATGGGTGCTCACTCTTCTTTTCCAGGGAAAGCGCCAGGCTTACCAGCTCCTTCTCAGTCACACCTCCGGACGGGATGACGTCGGTCACACGCGGCTCGCCGCTGGTGATCGTACCCGTCTTATCAAGCGCTACAATGTCCATTTTTCCGGTTTCTTCCAGTGAAACAGCTGTCTTGAACAAGATTCCGTTTTTCGCGCCCATGCCGTTGCCGACCATAATCGCAACCGGCGTAGCCAGTCCCAGTGCACACGGGCAACTGATAACCAGTACGGAAATACCTCTCGCCAGTGCGAATCCAAACGTCTGTCCTGCCAGCAGCCAGACAATCGTTGTCACCACTGCGATCGTGATAACCGCCGGGACAAACACGCCGGAAACCCGGTCTGCAATCTTCGCAATCGGCGCTTTCGTCGCCGCCGCGTCGCTGACCATGCGGATGATCTGCGACAGGGAGGTATCTTCACCGACTCTCGTCGCCTCACAGCGCAGATAACCAGACTGGTTGACCGTTGCCGCCGAAACCGGGTCACCCTGTGCCTTATCCACCGGAATACTCTCGCCGGTCAGTGCTGCCTCGTTGACCGCGCTCGTTCCTTCCAGGACCACGCCGTCCACCGGGATATTTTCACCTGGGCGTACAACAAATACATCACCCTTCTTTACCTCTTCAATCAGAACCTTTGTTTCCACTCCATCCCGGATGATAACAGCTGTCTTCGGTGCCAGTTTCATCAGTCCCTTTAAGGCATCCGTCGTTTTTCCCTTGGAACGCGCCTCCAGCATTTTTCCGACTGTGATCAGCGCCAGAATCATTGCCGCCGACTCAAAGTAAAATTCATGCATGTAGGACATGACTGCCGTGTCGTTGCCCTTTAACTGTGCGTCCGTCATCGCAAACAACGCATATGTGCTGTAAATAAACGACGCGCCAGAGCCAAGTGCTACCAACGTGTCCATGTTCGGGGCGCGGTGTAAAAGTCCCTTGAAACCACTGATAAAGAATTTCTGGTTAATCACCATGATAATTCCGGCCAAAAGGAGCTGCAAAAGTCCCATCGCCACATGGTTGCCATCCATAAAGTGCGGCAGCGGCCAGCCCCACATCATATGTCCCATCGACATATACATAAGGACTGCTAAGAATCCCATCGATGCGATCAGACGGTGTTTTAAAACCGGCGTCTCCCGATCTTTTAAGGCGTCCTCTGCCTCCGACGCGCTCTGCGCCTGCGCTGCAGTGCCCTGTCCTTTCAGGGATGCGCCATATCCGGCATCTTCCACCGCATGAATCACGGTCTCCGGGGGCACATCGCCCTCGACGCCCATCGAATTTGTCAGCAGGCTGACCGAGCATGCCGTGACACCCGGCACTTTCGATACTGCCTTTTCAACCCGGCTGCTGCATGCCGCGCAGCTCATGCCGGTTACTGTATATTGCTTCATGGTCTCCTCCTATCTCTTAACTGTCCTTATAATATACCCCCACAGGGTATATGTCAACCCCAATTTCATTTATAATCTGTAACGGTTCAGTATCTTCACAGTCACGCGCAAAAAGACCCTGTCCGGAGAATTTCCCCTTACAGAGTCTTTTATACATTCGCATCTATGCCGCCCTTTGGCGGGCATAGACATTATTCCATTTTTATCTGTGCATCATCCAAACAGCACGCCCAGCACGCCGTAGGACAGAATCGACATAATCACCGTCGCCAGCGCGATACCGACTAAAATCGCGCCAAATGCCTTGCCAAATTTCATGTGAAGCAGGGATGCCACCAGTGCGCCTGTCCATGCGCCGGTTCCCGGAAGCGGGATGCCGACAAAGAGCATCAGCCCCCAGAACTCATATTTCTCGATCTGCCCTTTTTTGCTCATCGCTTTGCGTTCCAGCCAGAGCGCAATACCACGGAAACACGGAACCCTCTTCATCCACTCCAGCACATGGCGGATCAGAAGCAGGATAAACGGGATCGGAAGGATATTTCCCACGATACAGATCGGGATCGCCCGCAGGATCGGCACATTTAAGAGTGCCGGTGACGCAGCCAGAAGCCCGCCTCGAAGTTCCAGAATCGGAATCATCGAGATAATGAAGATAATTGCCTCCTTCGATATGACTCCGGATAAATTAGCTGTAAACCATTGTACCAGTGAATCCATAAATTATGCCTGCTCCCCGCTGTTATTTTCATTCTGTGCCGCAGTATCGGTGGTGTTCTCCGAAACAGAGTCCGAAGCATCCGCGTCTGGGCCAGCCGTGCCTTCTGTTTCTGCGTTGTCAACCGCCTTATCTGCTGCAGCTTCATCCTTCTCTTCAAAGATAGTCTCCTGCATCTCCTCCAGTTCTTCCGGCTCATGCACATCTGCAGATGTCGTCGAATCCATCGGCGCACCGCACCGGCTGCAGAATGCCGCATTTTTCTCCACCTTTGCGCCGCACTCCGCGCAGACTCTTGTGCCCTCTAACTCGGCAATCTCATCCTCCAGGGACGCAATCTTCACAAGCCCAGCCTGGATAGTGTGGAACTCATCTGCAAATTTCCCTTCCAGCTCGCCCTCATGTCTGTCATAGTATGCTTTTCCCAGTGTGATATATGCCTTATTAATCTTATCTTTCTCGGCGGACAACTTCGATTTCAGCTGTAATACGCCTGTAATGTCCTTTACCCGGTTCGCAGCTTCCTTGCTCTTATCGCTGATCACCTTTCCAAGTTCATCGAAAAATGCCATATTTCTTCCTCCTCTGCGGGATATGTACGCCTCAAATTTTGTTCTGCCTGATGGGACAGCGCATCGCTGTTCTAAATCCAAAGGCAGGTTCATGCAAAACCAAAGCGTCTGATATTTTCTCATAACGATTCAGCCGGTTTTTGCATCAAATACATAAACCGGCTGAACCGCTACGTTTCCCTTTATTTTAGCCCCTACGGGGGAGAAAGTCAATCTTTTGCATCCCTGAATCAACTCCAGGCAGCTTTTTTAATACGCAAACACCCGGTTCAGCCGCATCAATTCCGGTGTCAGGCCGAAGGTCGATTTCACAAACTCCGGAACCTTGCCATAGCGGAATGAGCGCCGGTAGATGCCATACTGACCCGATTCATCCATTTCATAGTCCGCCGCATATTCCCCATCATACAGGGCATTCTGACCGGCATCCACCGTATATGTCTGACCTATCTCATTTTCCTCCATTGAATTTACCGAATCCCTCAAATCATCCTCTGAAACTGCCCCTGTGTCCTCTGTACTGGACACATATACTGCAATATTGATCCCCTGATATGCCTCCGCCATTTGATTGATCTGCACCATATCATCCGAAGCGGAGTTTGCAAGAATTTCTGCAATCTGTTCCGGATCTGTAATCGTTACCTCGCGTCTGCTGTCATTCTGAAGATACTCCCGCTGGCGTTTTCCAAGCTCTGTATCTGCCGGTGCCAGCTGATCCTCCGGAATCTTGCCGCCCTGATACTGAAGCACGATTTTTTCTGTGTTTTCCGGTGTCACCTTGCTGCCGACCTCGGTACCACACTGTTCCAGAATCGCGATCGTCTCCTGGAAGGACGGATAAATCGGATAATAATCAAACTGGTTAAATGTGTCATAATAGCCGCCATTTTTACGAATCACATCAATCATCGCCTGCATCTCATTTGTCTTAAACTGAATCTCCGCGATCGGCATCTCCTCCCGGCGCATATCCGGCGTCAGAGCCATCAGCTCTTTCTGGTATGCAGCAAGAAGTGCCGCCTTCGTCTGCTCATCCGGAAGCTTCACATGGCTGCAGTCCTCTTCCTCTTTGTAATTGATGCCTGCGGCATCGTCTGCCTGTAGGGACAGCACCGGGTACATTCCCAGTTTATAGCTCTGATTTTCATAAATGGAATCTAGCTGTTCCCGCAGCTCCGATACATTGATCGTGCGGTAATTACGGTAAACGGTTTTTCCATTGTTTAGATGCCAGGACAGCACGATCGAATCATAGCGTGAATCCAGATCCGCCTCACTCATCCAATCCTGTCCGCCGTTCAAATGCTTCCGCTGTCTGGAAGCTGTCTCGATGCCCTGCGCGCCAATTTCCCGCAGGACACGGATTCCATCCTCATCCGAGATCTGCATTTTATCTGCCACATCTCCCTGGGACGCCCATTCCATTCCAACACTGTAGCCATCCCTATACATTCTCGGAGTCACATGGTAAGCCCCTGCCGCATTGTTGTCCAGCGCATCACAGTAAATACCCGCGTATGCAACCTTGTCAGCATCCGGCAGATAGCTGTCATATCCTGCCACATCCAGGCGGAACCCTAAGAAAATGGCTGCCACTGCCACCGCACTGATGACAAGCTGTCTCTTATGCGCAAACAAGCTCTTAAAATCGAAATGATAGATAATTTCGATCAGGCAGCTGGTGATGAGCAGTCCGCAGATCAAGCCAAACACGGTCCAGATATCATCATTCAGGATTGACCGGAAAATCATTCCGGAAAACAGCGTGATCGGCACAACCAGAAGGAAACGGATCACCGGCTCACTTACCTTAAATGCCATCGCTCTTCCAGCCGCCTCAGACGGGCGTTTCCGGTACAGGAACATTCCCAGACCAAAGAGCAGGGCTGCCACTGCCAATGCAATGACTGCCATCCGGGTGGGATGATCCGAACCAGTTGCCGTGCCGTACCAGAAAACCGGTGAGGTCCGCTCGCACCAGCGCAGCAGAAAATTGCCATTGTCATAAAACGTCATGAAGTATTCGGAAAAATACGTCGATACCACTGCAGCCACACCCGGTCCCCAGCTAAAAAGCACGCCGGTTCCCAGTAAACCCACGATCAGATTGCCTGTCAGAATCACTGCCAGCACAACCGTCATGTACACCAGTGTAAAAAAGCACATATGCTGTACATACCCAATCAGCAGGGTTCCCCATGAAAATGGTGCGCCCTTTACCTGCAGCATCACTCCTGCCGCCAGCAGAAATACCAGATACGGGACTGCCAGATACAGGATACCGTCCAGGCAGGTCACAGTATAAAGCATTTCACGGCTGATCGGAAGGCTGTGAAAAAAATCCGTTTTCTTTTTCGAATGGAGATACGAAAAACCGGACGCTGCCAGCACCACCGCCGTCACAATCAGGATAAATACCAGCATTGCATTCTGGATCGAATACATATGCAGCATCTCATTGGTCAGCTTTAATTTTGCTTCTGCTAACGCCACTTCGACGCTCAGTTCTTTAGACAAGTTATCCGGACGCAGCATTATGCTGGTTTCCAGCGCTGTCAGGACCGGAAACAGAAAGAAGCACAAAAGTGCGGTAAGCGCCACGCTCCAGAGACGCTGCTTCGTATTTTCTCTCATATATTTAAAAAACAAGCCTTTTGATGTCATAACCAGCCACCTCCGTTTCACTGATAAAGATCTCTTCCAGGGAAAGCGGTATCATTTCAAAAAACACCGGATGATACGCCTGTAAAATTGTCTGAATCTCCTCCCGTTTTCCGCGCACAGTAAGCGTCAGGAGACTTCCCCTCTGTTCCGTCTTTATAATATCGATTCCCTGCAAATCGCTGCTCCCCACTCCCGCCGGAAGCACACACTGAATCTTGTGAATATTTAACTTCATATCGTCCAGATCTTTTGAGAGAAGCATTCCTCCCTTGTGAAGCAGACCCACATGGTCGCAGATATCTTCCAGCTCCCGCAGATTATGGGAGGCGATGACCGGCGTGAGGTTCCGCTCGTCGATATCATTGGCAAAAAGACTCTTGACCGTCTGCCGCATGACTGGATCCAGCCCGTCAAACGTCTCGTCGCAGAACAGATAATCGGTTCCCGCGCAAATGCCCAGCAGCACAGCGAGCTGTTTTTTCATACCCTTCGAAAAGGTCTGCACCTTCCGCCGGCTTTCCAGTTCAAAATTCTTTAGCAGTTTATCAAACCGGGCTGCATCAAACTTCGGATAAATTCCCTGATAAAACACCTTCATATCTTCCGCCGTTCCATTGCTTAAGAAATACGGCTCATCCGGGATATAAAAGCATCGTGCCTTTACCTTTGTATTCTCAAATACTGTCTCATCATCAACCGTAATGCTCCCTTCGTCCGGCTTTAAAATACCGGCTGCCATCCGCAAAAAGGTACTTTTTCCGGCGCCGTTAGTTCCGATCAGACCAAAGACACTTCCATTGTGAATCTCCGCATGGATATGATCGACTGCCACTGTATCATAAAAACGCTTCGTCAGATTCTCAGCCTTTATCATTCCTGTTTCCTCCTTCCTCACTTCCATAGCTCTGGATGACCTGCTCCTGGAACTCCAGCATCGTGATGCCGGTTCCTTTTGCATCCCGGATCAGAAGTTCCAGCTGATCCCAGATCTCCTGCCGCTTCCTCTCCCGAATCTGCCGGTTATCCGCCACAAAACTGCCCCTGCCCTTAACCGAATAAATATATCCCTGGCGTTCCAGCTCTGCATACGCCCGCTGGATCGTATTCGGATTCATCGACAGCTCCGTTGCCAGACTCCGCACGGATGGAAGCTGACTGTCCTGCTCCAAAATCCCCCGGACCATCAGATCCGACAGCTTCTCAACAATCTGCTCATAGAGAGGTCGTCGATCTTTATAATCAATCAGAATCATGCTCACATTCTCCTTTCCTCCATTCTGCCCTGTATCAAAAATCATAAGTGTATTAGTTCATTTAATACAGTTATAGTATACAAAAAGGGCAGCCGATTGTCAACCGACTGCCCTCTTACGATTTTCTTAACAACCTTTTCGGTTATATCCGAATAGAAACAAACTTCTACAATCAAAGATTGATTACTGAGCCTGTGTCTCCTCAGCTGCCTCAGTCTCTTCTGCTTCAGCCTCAGTCTCCTCAGCTGCCTCAGTCTCTTCCTCAGATGCCTCTTCGGTCTCTTCCTCGGAAACTTCCTCAGTCTCTTCTGTTTCAGCCTCGGTCTCCTCAGCTGCCTCAGTCTCTTCTGCCTCTACAGTCTCCTCTGCTGCTGCAGTTGTCTCCTCTGCTTTGCTGCCGCAAGCGGTCAGAGCAGATGCTGCTACCATTGCACTCATAACTAAGATTGCTGCTGTTTTTGTAAGATTCTTTCTCATAATTATTCTCTCCTCTTTAAAACATACGATTTATGTTTTCTTGTACCTCATCGGTACGTGACCTATAATAAAAACAAATTATGTCCAAAATATGAACAGATAATTAACATTCACTAAATAAATCCCGTATTTCTTACAAAAATCGAAAGTTTTCGTAAGAAAAGTCCTTGTTTCTGTTGACTTTACATTGTTTTTTAAGGTCTTTAAATCTTAATATATATGCAGCAGTTTTCTCGTTTCAATGCTGTTTTTTTCCGATTTCCGGCTTATTTTTATTCTTTTTTCGTTTCTTTATGAACAAGGTTCTCGATTTTGTGTTTACGATTTGTTCACAATTTAGCCAAATTTGAACGGTTGGAACCGAACTGAAATTCCGTCATATATTTCCGGTAGCGAAGCGGCAGATGCATCCGCTGACAGGCTGGATTTTCCCGCTCCTTAATTCCTATCTGATGAAAAAATGCACTCCAGAGCGCCGCATATTCGCTCTGATCGGTTCTCCCGGAAAGCGCCTGCAGGGGTTCTGTCTCAGCCCCACGCATCATATACCACCGCCCCTTTCCTGTCCAGACTCCCGCTTCCTGGTGATTTTTATCATAGATAATAAATGGTTCCGAGGGCAGGCGATCTGTAAAATACGGCATCAGCAATGCCGTCACCCGGTTTTTCGGACCAATCTCAGAAAATAGTACATGATCGGAATATTCTGCAAACCGCAGAAATTCTGTCTGCAAATGCGCTTCATTGGCAACCGCACGGTTGATCTGAAAGACTGTCTGCACCGCCGGTATCTGTAAATTTTCCGTGATACGTCTCCCTGCTGCCCCTGCGCTAAACCCACAGACCAGAAAGCGGTAGACCGCCTCTGCCCGATCCTCCCGCTCACTCAGCGCCGTGCGGTAAATCCAGCTGTACGCCAGTTCTGACAGGGATCGACGCACCGAGCGCACGACTTTCTGTGCCTTGAGCCGATCCACCGCCACCTCTCGGTACTCCGAAAACAGGCTGTAATTATATTCGCCCTGTACTTCCAGCCGCACGTTCTCATGCCCTAAGCGGCTGTTCCAGGCATCATATACTCCTGTGAATATACCTTCTGGACTGTCTTCGCATACAAATACAACCATTTTTCTCTCCTCCGTCTGCTTCATGCCTGCGCCATATGAAAATCATCAAACAGCGACATCTGGCGGTACAGCCCGCTCTGTGACAACTGCCACTGCTTTCGCTTCTCTTCACTGATTAGCTGTGCCGCGATCGCATCCTCATGGATCTGCACCGGGTACATCATCCGCCCTGAACAGGTAATGAAGTATACTGCCCGCTTCAGCACAACTCCCATCTTCTTCAAATCTTCAAACCGAAGCGCCACCTGTTTTCTCGTTGCGACAATCCGCATCGCAGACTTTACCCCGATGCCCGGAACACGCAGAAGTGTCTCATACGGTGCCCGGTTTATCTCCACCGGAAACTCACCCAGATTCTGCAGCGCCCAGTCGCACTTCGGATCCAGAAACACATTAAAATTAGGGTGCTTTTCACTCAGAAGTTCCGATGCCCGGAAGCCGTAGTAGCGCATCAGCCAGTCCGCCTGGTACAGACGGTGTTCCCGCAGAAGCGGCGGTCCGTCCGGAAGATCCGGAAGCAGGCTGTCCTCATTCACCTTGATAAACGCCGAATAAAAGACCCTCTTTAATCCAAAATTCCGATACAGCGCTTCCGCGACCGCAACCATCTGATAATCACTCTCCAGAGTCGCCCCGACAATGAGCTGTGTGCTCTGACCGCCGGGGACGAAATAATTCTTGCGGTTTGAGATATTTCCCAGTCCGAAACTGCCATAGATCGATCGTCCTGGGATGACACGGGGGATCTCCGGTGTATGTGTCCTTCCAACCCTTTCATCCATTTCCCCCGGCTCTTTCGACCTCATAAATCCTTTTACCTTGTCTCCATTCCGCCCCCAATCCATCTTTGTCTCTGTCTGATTCGGACTCAGAATTCCCTTATCAGCCTGCAGACATTCCCTTTCCCCTTTTCCTATCGCTTTACCACCAATTCCATATCTCCCGTCTCCCGGAATCTGAATTTCTCCGCGCTCTTTCTGCGGAAGCCATGCCCCTCTGCTCTCCAGACGCCCTTCCTGCTCCAGCTGTCTCGCGATCCCAGTCTGGATCTGGCGCATCGGGCGCAGTATCTTGTCCCGCGTCTTTCCCGGTGCCAGGCGCGCCAGACCATCAGCCGTCGGAAGCTCCAGATTCACACTCATCCGGTCCGCCAGAAAGCCCACTCTCTCAATCAGCTCCGGATCTGCCCCCGGAATTGCTTTCACATGGATGTAACCGTTAAATCGATGGACGCGCCGAAGGCGGTACAAGGTCTGATACAGCAGTTCCATCGTGTGATCCGGTGTCTCCAGCACACCGGAACTTAAAAACAATCCTTCTATATAGTTGCGCCGGTAAAATTCCATCGTCAGACGGCAGACCTCCTCCGGCGTAAAGGAGGTACGGACCGTGTCATTGCTCCGACGGTTGACACAGTAATGACAGTCATAGATGCACTGGTTCGTAAATAAAATTTTCAGCAGGGAGATACAGCGCCCATCCGAGGCAAAACTGTGGCAGATGCCGTCCACCCGGCTGTTTCCAAGAAAGCCTTCCTTTCCCTTTCTACCCACGCCGCTGGAGGTGCAGGCGGCGTCATACTTCGCCGCATCCGATAAAATTCTTAACTTTTCTTCGATTGAAAGATTTTCCTGTATCAGCATGAGGTTCTGCCTCCTCCCGTTTCTCGAACATCCGTTCTGTATTTATCATATCACACCCTCTTTTTAAATGCAAGCTGTTTTTCGAACACACATTCTATCATCACGCACACTGTATCCGAGTCTTTCCAATTCTACGCAAAGCATTGTTAAACTTCCTCTTAAAATATAATTTCGATAACACATGACAATATTTCCGATTGTTTTCCTCGCAAGCCGCGTTTATAATAAAGAAAGATTGAAGGTATAGAATAAATTATTCTTATAGGTAGGATGAAGGAGGAGTTTACAATGGCTATTTTAGTTACTGGAGGCGCCGGTTACATCGGCAGTCATACCTGCATCGAACTTTTAAACGCCGGATATGAGGTTGTTGTCATGGACAACCTTTACAATGCCAGTGAGGAAGCGCTGCGCCGCGTGGAGAAAATCACCGGCAAGCATGTAACCTTTTACAAGGCAGATATGCTGGATCGCGAGGCAGTCAATGAGATTTTTGAGAAAGAATCCATCGATTCGGTCATTCATTTTGCAGGCTTAAAGGCAGTCGGGGAATCCGTTGCGAAGCCACTGGAATATTACCACAACAATATCACCGGAACCCTGATTCTCTGCGACGTAATGCGCAATCATGGCGTCAAGAAAATCATTTTCAGCTCCTCCGCTACTGTATACGGAGATCCGGCATTCGTCCCGATCACCGAAGAATGCCCGAAAGGCAAAATCACAAACCCTTACGGTCAGACAAAGGGAATGCTTGAGCAGATTTTAACTGACCTGCACGTGGCAGATCCGGAATGGAATGTCGTTCTGCTCCGCTACTTCAACCCAATCGGTGCACACAAGAGCGGTCTGATCGGCGAGGATCCGAAGGGAATCCCGAACAACCTGGTTCCTTATATCGCACAGGTTGCTGTCGGCAAGCTGAAATGCCTAGGTGTTTTCGGCAATGATTACCCGACTCCGGACGGAACCGGTGTGCGCGATTACATCCACGTAGTTGACCTTGCAGTCGGTCATGTAAAAGCACTCCAGAAATTTAACGATAAGCCAAACGTATATATCTACAACCTCGGCACCGGCAAAGGCTACAGCGTACTCGATGTTGTCAAGGCTTACGAAAAAGCCTGCGGCAAAACAATTCCTTATGAAATCAAGCCACGCCGCGCCGGCGATATCGCAACCTGCTACTCCGATGCTACCAAAGCGAAAAATGAACTCGGCTGGGAAGCTCAGTACGGCATTGAGGAGATGTGCGCTGACTCCTGGAAATGGCAGTCGATGAACCCGAACGGATATCGGGACGCTGAGGACTAAGAGATGAAAAAGAATGTGCTTGGCACATTCTCGCGCCGAGCGCGGTCGCTTGCGACATGTTTCTGCTTCGCGCGAGTGCGCATCATTGGCACGTTAGTGCCTTTTTGTGTAATAGGGAATTCCAGAAAATTTCCTATTACATGACAAAAGCGGCTGACAGATGTCCATCCTAACATCTGCCAGCCGCTTTTTCTGTTCTTTATTTGTGTTCCGCAAATCCCCGCCGCATTTTTTCCAGCGCCCGCTTCTCGATCCGGCTCACATAAGAACGCGAAATCCCAAGTCTGGCGGCAATCTCCCGCTGCGTCTGTTCCTTTCCGCCAAACAGCCCGTACCGGCTGCGTAAGACGATTTTCTCTGTTTCTTTTAAACACGCTTCATAGGCGCGGTAAAGCTGTTCAATTTCCTGCTTTAAAATAATGGTTTCCAGAACTTCTTTTCCTTCTGCCTCCAGCACATCCATCCGGCTGACGGTTTCTCCGTCTTTATCTACCCCGATCGGGTCATATAACGAGATATCCTTTGCATATTTTTTACCAGCACGGAAGGTCATCAGAATCTCATTTGCTATCCTCCCCCCAATGCGTTTTTGATGCACTGAGGGGATTAGTTTTTCCCAGGCGGTCATCCTCCGTATCATCATCTTCGTAATCTACATCGGAAAATGCCACCAATTCATCATTATCGTCCTCATCGTCTGTATTATCAGAAGCAGCAGAAGCGATTTCCGGGTATTCGATTTCATCGTCCTGCACACCGAACAGAACCACATGGGCATTGACTCCGTCCCAGATAACCTTACGCACGATGGTGCGGATGGCTGCTCGTTTCTGTTCTATGGTCATTTCATCAATGCCGTCCTTAAAGACAGTCAGCAGCTGGCGCATCAAGTCAAATTCAACATCACTGAGAGCGTGCTGCGTAGTCAGTCCTTCCAGCTCCTGAATACGTTTTTCAAGGGACTGGTATTCTTCGTTCAGTTGCTCAATTCGCTTTGTTACATGAGCCTTGGCAGGGCTGTCACCCATTTCCACGAGAGAATCCACCAGTGAATTGATTTTCTTCTCTGTTTCTGCCTTCTCTTTTCTCATATCGGAAATCCGCTGTTCGTAGTCCATGCGATTGCCGGTATAGAATTTTCGGCTCTGCTCCAACTGACTGACAAAAGTCTCCTTATCATCTGCAAGCATTTTTACCTGTTCGATGATTGCCATATCCAGTGTATTGCCGTTTGCGTTTTTGCTGTTGCACACGGTACGCTGGCTGCGCTCTTTCATTTTGCACACATAGGTGTAAATCACCTTGCCGTCAGCAGTTTTTCGCTTGCTCATCTTCGGATACATACGCTCACCGCAGCTGCAGAACAGCAGACCGGTCAGCAACGCTTCGTTACTGCGTGGTTTTCTGAAAGACTTGGACTTGTTGCGTTCCAATGACTCTTGAACCTGCACCCACACCTTGCCGGGAATTAGTCCGGGATGTTTGCCAACGGACACAATCCATTCACTCGGCGGTAACGAGATACTCGCTCTGCCTTTTTCCTGATCGGTACGATTATATGCCATCATGCCGTGAACACCGTCAAAGGCATCATGCTCGGAGAACAGGTCTGTATCATTCTTTATAAAGAAATCATACGCCTCTTGGTCAGCGACCATGTAGACCGGATTCTGCAAAATCGCTTTGACCGAGAAACGGGTAAAATATTTTCCGTTCTTTGTCTTGAACCCTTGCTTAATCAACGCCGCTTCTGTCAAAGTCAAAGAATCCGTTTCCACATACAAATCAAAAATCGTTTTGACTATATCTGCTTCTTCCGGAACAAGTTTCAACTTGCAGGCTTTCTTTGTCTTTCCGTCCACTGTAATGCTTTTTATAGCTTCGGATTCAAAGCCGGTAGGGGTTGTACCACCTAACCAGCGTCCGGTCTTTGCCAGCTCATGCATATTGTCACGGATACGCTCGGCAATGGTTTCACGCTCCAACTGAGAAAAAACAGATGCAATATACATCATGGCTCGTCCCATCGGGGTGCTGGTGTCAAACTGCTCCTTGATGGAAATAAAAGAAATATCCAAACGGGCAAGTTCTTCAATCAATCCAGAGAAGTCGCTGACATTACGGCTGATACGGTCAAGACGATAGACAATGATTGCCTTAAACTGTCGCTTTTTTGCTGCATCCATCATTCGTTTGAATGCCGGACGGTTCAGATTCCCTCCGGAAAATCCCTCATCTTCATATACTACGATTTTATCTACAGCGGCATCACCAAAATGCACACGAACATACTCTTTGCCAAGTTCAACCTGATTGCCAATACTCTCGCCTTTCCCTGTAAATTTTGATTTACGGGAATAGAGGGCGATAACATCTTCATTTTGTCGCATCTGCTTTTCCTCCTTCTCTTGCTATGTGATGTATCATGTGCTATTATAACATAAAGTAAGCACCAAGTAAACATGACAGGAGGGTTTTCTATGAAATCGATTTTTGAAGAATTAGGCGGCACCTACACTTTAGGCGAGGACGGAATGTATTATCCGAACCTGGAGCTTCCGGTTGAAGAAGAACCACATTACGGTAAGTATGGTCGTATGCGAATGAATTACATAAAAGAGCATCGCCCGGGGTTGTATACGGAGCTTTTGTTCGACGGAAAGCTGGTATCACACTTGAACGACATTGATGATACGGCTCGTCAACGGATGGAGCTGCTGACTCGACAAATGCAGGAGCAGCATGGTGTAAACGAGGAATTAAAAGCTCTTGATCAGATGATCTGGGTAGGTGCCTGCAATAACATCCGCAATGCTGCGGAGGAAATTGTTTTGAATGAACTAATATATTGCTAACGCCAAGGGAGAGAGCTTGTACACATCATGGGTACAAGTTCTCTCTTTTCCCTTGAATCCGAGTTGGACAGAAGTTGTTTTGACATCCCACCAGCTTGTCGGAAAGTTAGAAAATGCAGAAACCCAAATACTTGTGAAACTATTATGAACATGACTGTTTCCTATTGACATTCCAGTTTATTGAGAGTAAACTATAATTAGTTTATTGACTATCAACTGGAAGGAGAAATCTTTATGGCTGAGATTAAAATGGGCGTAGTGGAATCCCACTTCGCTGATATTATTTGGGCGAATGAGCCTTTGCACTCCAGAGATTTGGTAAAGCTCTGTGAGAAGGAACTGAATTGGAACCGTTCTACCACTTATACCGTGTTACGCAAACTCTGTGAGCGTGGGATTTTCCAAAACAACGGAGGAACTGTTTCCTCTGTGCTGACCAAGAACGAGTTCTATGCTGTTCAGAGCGAGCAGTTTGTAGATGAAACCTTTGAAGGCTCCCTCCCTGCTTTCATTGCGGCTTTTACACAAAGGAAGGGTATTTCTCAACAGGAAGCTGCGGAGATTCGACACATGATTGATGCAGCCGCCGGAAAGGAGTAATCTATGAGTTCACTCTTTTTGAAAATTGTAAATATGAGTATCGCCGCATCTTGGCTGATCCTTGCGGTCGTACTTTTGCGTGTAGTTTTGAGAGAGGCACCTAAGTGGATCAATGTTCTGCTTTGGGGTGCTGTTGCAATTCGACTCTTATGCCCGATTACCATCGAAAGCAATTTGAGCATGGTGCCAAGCGCAGAGGTTTTTCCGAATGAGGTCGTTTCCGGACCATCCTTTGATGTGAATACAGGTTTCAATATCGTAGATACACAAATCAATGATTACCTTGGCGACCGCTACTTTGAAGGTGTGACGGTTCCTGCAAACAACGGAGCTAACATAACAACGATTCTCAGTGTTGCATGGATAGTTGGCATTTTCACTTTTGCTGTATTTGCTCTTGTGAGCTACCGAAAAATCCACAACAAGGTTCGTCCATCGTTAAATGTGCGGGACAACATTTGGATTTGCGATGATATCCAAACACCATTTATCCTAGGCTGCTTTAAGCCAAAAATCTACATTCCGTCCGGAACGGATGAAGTGCAGCTTCCCCATATCATCGCCCATGAGAACGCTCATTTAAAACGCTGTGACCACTGGTGGAAGCCGCTGGGGTATCTGGTTTTAGCAATCCATTGGTTCAATCCGCTTGTATGGATTGCGTATATTTTACTTTGCAGAGATATTGAGTTGGCTTGCGACGAGAAAGTCATTCGAGAATTAAATCAGAGCGAGTCTATTTCCTATTCCGAAACATTACTCTCTTGTAGCGTAAATAGAAGAACGATTTTGGTTTGCCCGCTTGCCTTTGGCGAGGTTGGCGTAAAAGAAAGGGTGAAGCGTGTGTTGAATTATAAAAAGCCTGCGTTCTGGATTGTTGTCGTAGCAATAATTGCTGCTATCGTTACGGCGGTTTGTTTCCTGACAAATCCCAAAACGATTGGTGATTCTATAACACTTGTTGAACAGTCTACACCCGGAAATGGTAATACTTTTACCTATGATACTACCTTTGGTCAAAGTGTAATGAGCGGCACTGTTTATGCCGAGCAGTGGAGTAATGGCACTTGCACAAAATCTACGCCTGCCGTATTAACGAGTGAAGTCGATGAGATAAACATCTTATTGGATGTTCGTCGTGAAAACGGTCATTCAGTAGGTGTTGATATTCAAGTCGATACCAACGAACATGGTGGTTCCTTCATCACATATTTTGCATTCCCTGAGAATTATTCCATCCTCGGATGGAGCTGCAACGGTTATGAGTTGAATAAACCTATTCTAATCCAATCCGAGGCGGAAAAAATTTTGGCAGCTATGGTATTTGATGTGGGAAATGGAGTGAGGGTATTTAGTCCCGAAGTGCTTGTCAATGAACCTGAAAGATTGGAAAATGTAGATTATGCAATCGTGATTCGTGCTTCATTTGATAGTACCAACTTGGGCAATGAAAATTCGGAACATACTTCTCACTCAGCAGATAGTGGTGCTGTGATTCCGATGGTTATGGTGAATGACACACTCTATCTGTACACAGGATTTGAAAATACAGATGCTCACCACGATGTGATGAATGGCAAGATCACATCCTCTGTTCACGGGAACACCAAGCCTACCGTAAATGATCAATCGAATTTTGGCGAGGGATACGCATATCAGTACGGTGCTGCCGAAGGAACCATTGAAATCTACATGGATGGTAAATGGTGCATCTTTGCTACTGAAGAAGTGCGACAGGATATTCAATTTCCTGTTGCTGATGGAGATGTTAACGGATCAAACGGAGCTGAGTCGGGAGAAACTACATCAGTAGTGGCAGGAGTTTCAATGGTGGATGCTTCTAAGATTGCCAGCATTGCTGTAACCAACGGCAATACCGGAGAACAGAAAACAGTTACTGGAAAAAAGGCATATAGCGATGAATACCTTGCCTAACGTGACTATGATGATGGAAAAGTATAAATCCCGGGAAGGCGATATTGAAATTTCAAATCAAAGTGGAAAAGGACTGAAAACCTGGGAATGGTATGATATTCAGAAGTGGGAAAACGGTGAATGACACAGGCTGGATCAGCTGACGGATGGATTGTAGACAGATACTCTATACCAGATTCCAGCGGGAGAAATTACGGCTTTTTCTACGAATTGGAAAACGTGGTATGGCGACTTGTCAGACGGTAAATATCGCATCATAAAGAAAATATATGAAACGATAGAAGATGAAATCCATACTCATTATCTGGCAGTAGAATTTGAAATTCGATAACTGTCCAAGTACAATGTCAAATATAATTATTGCATCCTTAGTAAAGGAATACCATCGCAGATACTTCCAAAGTAGCAGCGATGGTATTTTTTCTGTTGAAAATACTGTGTAGTACGATATGTACACAGGAAGGACAGTATATTTTTCACTGGCTCAGATATATTGTAGAGCAGCAATCCACCACTACCATTCCAAAATCGGAGTGGTAATGGTGGATTTTGTTATCATCGCTCGTAATCTTTTTGCTTTCTTTTGGGAGGTTTTTGCATCTGTGATTCTGGTTCTTTGCGCTGAAGCATTTGAGTAATAGAAGGCTTTCTGGTAACTTCCCCAAGCATTTTCTTCACTTCCAGCTTGCTCTGACGCATCATATCATAATCATATTTAACGCCGTAGATTTTTTGAAGCTGACTGGCTGCGGATTGCTCTTTGCCAGTGCGAAGCTCCATTCTGGTGTCGGTCAATTCGCCTGCATCCACATCGGCAACGGTTTTTTCCAAATCCCTGTATCTCTCCAGTGTTCTGTCCAGTTCGGCAGTGAATTTATTTTCTGCCTGTTCCAGTGCGTCCATCTGTGTATCAAGATTCTTGACTTCCTTTTTGAATTTGGAGAAGGCTGCATCATCCGCACATTCCATACTGTTCAGAAGCATGGACTTTTCGGATTTCAATTCCTCCAAATCCTCAGTCAGCGTAGCAACCTGCTCCGACAATTTCTGATGCTTTATCACATGAATAAAGGGTAGAGAATCCTGTTCTGCACGGAGCTGCTTTCGCTCTGTGTTTTTCTCTTTGATTTCCTGTTTGATTTCCGTATATCGTTCCACGACCGGTTTTACAGCATCCACATAGTCAGAGATTTTCTGCTTGCTGATACGGATATGGCTGATGCGGTACATAAGAACAATCATATTCTCACGCAGGGATTCCAGTTCATTTGCCAGCTCCGGAATCGAAGTTTTTACTGCAGCAGCCAGCTTTTTGACCTTCGCTTTCAGCTCCCGGAGAAGGGCGTTGTCCGCCTTGATCTGGCGATTAATTTCGCAGCGGTCAGAAACGATACCCATCGCTTCCAGCTTTCGTGCGTGATAGCCCTCGTGGATGGTTGGCAGTTCATCCAATCCCCGTGCGGCGTGACTGCGGTGATCGATCCGGGCATCTATCTCCGGATACTGTGCCAAATGCCGATTGGTAACGGTTGCCCATTTTTCCCGCCAGATGAGTAGCTGTTCATCGCTGTTCCAACGCTGAGAAATTGGATTCTGTCTGCCATACTTTGTACTTTTGGGATACTTGTTGGCTCGTTCATAACCTTGCTTCTCAGCTTCTGAAGGTGCCATATACACCTTTCGCTCGCCAACCAGATATTGATACTGTTTCTCCCAGCCCTCCGCCTGTGCGATCTTATATTCAGCAGAGGTAAATCCCCATTCTGCGCCATCCCTCACGCACAGATATTCTTTTTCGGTTTTATGCTGCCATTTACCGTTTTCCTGTAAGGGGCGAATCGTCAGCATAATGTGGGCGTGTGGATTGTGTCCGGGCGGATATGGGTCATGGATTCAACATCCGCACACATTCCCTCGGCCACAAAATTGTCCTGAATAAATTCTGTGAGAAGGCTCTGCCAGTCTGTCTTTCCCAGTTCTATGGGAAGTGCTACCACAAATTCACGGGCAAGGCGGCTGTCCTTGGTCTTTTCGTTTTCCTCCACCGCATTCCACAGAATGCTTCGGTCACTCCACGCAGCCGGAGCGATTGGCGGAAGAAATACTTCCTGCCAGACAAGCCCTCGTTTTCTGGTGTAATCATGCTGAATCCCATCGTAGTCGTTGTATATCTGTGAACAGCTCAGATATGCGGAAGCCGCCACAGCGGAGCGCCCGGCTCCACGGCTGATGACCTTTGCTTCCAGATGATAGATTGCCATTCTTCATCACCGTCCTTTCGCTTTTGTTTTTGTTGCTTTTTAGAAAAAGCAAATGGGGCTTGGCAACAATGCCCATCTCTGCAACAAAGCTGCCGGTGGCAGGTTTTTGCAGACAGTTGGTGGAATACCGTCGGTTAAAGCGACGGTATTTTTTATAGGTGGTAACACCGACCACCAGCTGCGTGGACAATGACAGCAAGCTCGCAGGATTGTGGCATTGTCCATAAGGCTCCCGCAGGAGCCGCATCCGCCTCGCAGAGCGCACGGCCCCGAAGGGGATACCACCGCCCGATGTTATCGGGTGGTGAGTAAGTGCGCCCTTCGGGAATAGAGATACTTTCGTACCTCAATGTTTTTCCGTAACTTCTGCACTTAATCGTCTTTCCAGCTCCATTTTTAGATTATCCAAGTCCATTATCTGTGCTTCCGGGAATACGTTTTCCAGAATAGCTCCCTGCTGAATCAATCTTCTTGTGCGCTGTTTTCTCTCTTTCTGACGGTTTCTGGCTTCAACCGCTTCCTGTCTGTGTTTCGCCTGCAATAATTTCTTTTCATCCTCGGTCATATTTACGTCCTTTCTGACCATATCCGGTCTAACTGATTTTTATTTGGTACTTGTTTTAGAAAAGAATGGTGCCGGGATTGTTGCTGCATGAGCGGAATTATCAATGCACCGCTGATTAGGAGACAATCCGGCACCGCCGGTCTTACGTTCCAGTACCGCTTTCCAGTATTTTCCGTGCTTCTTTCATGCTTTCAGCGGCATTTCTCTGCCGGATATTCTGATTGTTGATTCTCAGCGGCACACACCGTTCCAATACTCGGTCATAGATACGGGAGCGAGTCAGATCCTGCGGATTTTTCAGTTCCTCCAAGGTCATATTAGTTGTCACAATCAGTGGCAATTTGCTGCGATATCGGCTATCAATGACATTGAATACCTGTTCCAAGGCAAACTCCGTACTGCGCTCAATTCCCAGGTCATCAATAATCAGCAGACTGTACTGGTTCAGGCTGTCGATATATTGGTTCTTCTCCTCGGAATACAGCCCGGACAGGGCGTTGAGAATCCGGGAGAAATTGGTCATCAGCACCGGAACACCCTGCTCCAGCAGAGCGTTGGCGATACATCCGGCAAAAAAGGATTTTCCGGTTCCCACATCGCCCCAGAGAAGCAAGCCGATGGATTTTGCCTTCATTTCGCTCCAATGGACAACATAGTCATGGGCTTTCTGCATTTCCGGGTTGTAACCCTTATCATTGGCAAAGGTGTATTCCCGCAGGGACTTGTCCTGTAAGCCGTTGGCTTTCAGACGGGACACCTGATCCAGAAATTCACGGTGCTTTCTCTCCGCTTCCTCTTTATCCTGGACTTCCTGCTGACAGCGGCAGCGAATGGGAACCACCATTTCCTTTCCAAGAACAACCACATGGTGCTGCCTGGGTGTTTTACATTTGGCGCAGTGGATGAGGTTGTCTGATTCATTGCGGTATTCATCTTCCTGCAAAGGGCGGTCAGAAAAGATATTCTGAATGGTGCCAGTGATTTGGTTCATAGGCTTTCATCCTCCTTACATTCATAGCTGCGTCTTACGGGAGCCGGGTGATCCTGCGTATACCAGCTGTGAATCGTAGCAGCGTGGTCTTGATACCGCTTCCCGCTGGAACGTATATAGCCAGACAGCTTTTCGATATATTCCCGGTATAATGGTATTTCCTTTTGAAGCTGTGCCAGCTCCTTTTCATTCAGGAAAACATTTTGATATTTTCCGTAAGCGGTGCGGTCAGCCTTACTCCCTTGTTTCTTTATCTTGTTATTGTTCTTTTCATTATTACTTCCGGACACTTTTCTTTCCCTTACAGAGACAGTTTCCTGTCCGTCAGACGGATAGGTTTCTGTCTGTATCAGGGAAAGATTTCTGTCCGTCTGCACCAGATATTCCGGTGGGACTTTTACATAGATTTTGTTTGGCAATCCCGGTCCCTGACGCTTGCGGAAAATCAAATCCGTTTTTTCCAGAACTGCCAGAGCGGTCTTAACAGACATTTCGCTTTTGTGCATGGTTTCTGCCAAATCCTTGATTGGAAAGAATATGAACGCACGCCCACGCTCATCTACCCAGCCTTCGTTTTTCTGTGAAAGTCTTGCTCTATCCAACAAAAGTACATACAGTATTTTTGCGGTTTCACTCAGCTGCTCCATATCCAGTAAAAATCGTGGAAATGCCATATACGGCGGTATCAGGGTATCCTTTATTAGAAACTGTGTCATGCGTTCACCTCCTTCCGTTGTCAGAATAGATACCGGTTATTCCCCAAGAAAATCCCAGTCAAGGTCTGCATCTTCCGGTTCGGATGTTGCAACAGCTACCTGCGGTGTAATCTGAGCAATACCAACCATACAGCCTGCCAAATATACCGGTAGGGTCCTGTTCATGGCATTTTCCACCGCTGTTACAATCTGCTCCACGAAGCGTTCCTCACGCTCTCTGGTTTCCAGATACGGCTCATCTTGCTTCTTGTAGTAACGGTCAAAGTAGTCCACCAGAGAAATGGCGATAATCTGGCTGTAGGATTTGAATTTCTTTTTATCCATCGTTTGCAGATACTGCCACGCCCGGTTCTGCACATCCTTGTCCAGATTGAAACGAAGATTTGTGCTGCGGATATTCTCACTCATGCTTACTCCTTCCTGCGAAGGCTGGCATGGGCGAGATATTCATATCCCTTAGCAGTCGCACAAATATCATCCAGAATGGTTACACGGGTTTCATCGTACTGCCCGAAGTTTCTGACCAGACAGCCACCACCGCCAACAATATACAGTCGCATCAGTTCCGGATTGTATTCATAGCGGCGGAGTGTGGCGAAAATATCCGCTACATACCTTTTCGCAATGGCAGTGATACAGTCCAGATAAGGCTTGCCGATGTCCGCTGTTCCATAGCGAAGCACCTGCTCAATGGTGACTTCTTCGATTTTGACACCAAAGCTGTCCAGCACGGCATTTTTAGCAGCGATCATACACTGGTTCACACCAAACTTCTCTGTCCAACAACGGCTCTCCACCGCCTTTTTATTGTTGATATAGAGAATGTTCATGGTGCCGTTTCCGATGTCTGCAAGGAGATTGGTTCCCTTGAAATCGCCCAATCTGCTGACAATAGCGGGATAACCTTGAGGGAACAAACTGCATCCGACAAAATGGAGCTTGTACTCCTTACCATTGAAATGGAAAGATACATATTCATTGCGGAGCAGGTAAGTTCGGAAATCTTCACGCTGTTTGCGAACCCAGGTCAGCGGCAGACCGGCAGCCAGATGAACATCTGCTTCACGGATGCCATACGCATTCAGCTCTCTGGCAACTGCCATCAGAGTCAAAAGATAATAGTCCTCATCCATGGCTTTGTCCGGAATAAATTCCTTGTGTCCCTCTCCGATGCGGTAATAGGTGCCGTTGTATTCCAGAATGTTACCGGAGAAAATCGGTTCTGTGTCATAGGCAGTAATGCCGGTAGGGGTGACGGTGTTTGCTGTTTTGATGTTGCCGTAGCCATGATCTACGGCGATAATTTTGATGCTTTTCAGTTCTTTCATTTGCTTAATTCCTCCTCAAAAAATTTGATAGTCATAAAAAATGCCCTCTTTTCAGTAGATTTGCTTTGAAGTGGCACCGGATTTTTGAATTTGGTGCTGTTTTCATTGCAATTTCATTCTACTGGAAAGAGGGCAAAAGCACATTGAGCGTGGATTGAGTGGAAATTGAGCAAAAAAAAGAAGCAGCCACACGCCGTAGTGCATGACTGCTATACAAAATCATTTTTCCTTTTATTCTTTTGGCAAATAACTTTTGTCTATTGAAAGATTAACACAAGTTGCTACTGCAATATAGATTACTAAAATAATAGCCTCTAATACCAAAGTATTATACGGACGAGGGTAGAATCCTGCCGCAACACTTACGATAAATCTAATCGGGAAATAAAGTCCCAACCAAGCAGAAATTTTGTAAAACTTTCTACGGAAGTTCTTTGTTTTTTCTGTTGCACTGGATACTTTCTTCTGATACGCATATTCAAACCCGCCAATGGCTGCAACAAACGGCAGGAAACTTAGAAATGCAAAAAACACATTTTGAAGAATGAACATTGTCATAAACTGCATCAAAAGTATCATCACTTCAAGTGTCACCAGATAGATCATAATCTGACCGAGATTATCGTTTTGAACTTCTTTTATCTTCGGCAAGTCATTATCACTTTGGTAATCATCGTTCAGTAAGTAATCTGTTGTAACATCAAACAGCTTGCTAAGTTGAAGAATGTTATTTGCATCAGGCATCGCAGCTCCTGATTCCCAACGAGAAATAGCTTGTCTTGATACATCCAGTTTTTCAGCCAAATCCTCCTGAGACATTCCATTGGACTTTCTCAGTCCTACAATTTTATCAGATAGTTTCATATGAAATCCTCCTTTGCTTGGTGACTTCATTGTACTTAAAATCACTATAATTCACCACCACACCGACTTTGCATATCCGCAACAAGAGTTTACATTGTACTATTTTTCAAGAATTTGCGGGTCAAGAAGGAAATCATAGATATTCACGGTCAAAATACCATAGTTATCATAGTACGGCTGTACAATATCTTTTGTAATAACAATCTTCTTGAAAGAATCGTCTATCTTTCTAAACGGTCTGATTTCCTGAGTACGTTTCGCTTCATCAGGTAATGAATAAGCTGACTGGATATAATATCTGGAAGAACCGAGATTGCATACAAAATCAACTTCCAGCTGTTTACGGGTTACCTTTCCTTCTTGGTCTTTTTCCGCAATAATAACAACACCAACGTCCACGCTGTATCCACGCATACGCAGTTCGTTATAAATCACATTTTCCATGGAATGTGTCTGCTCAAACTGACGGAAGTTAATCCTTGCGTTGCGAAGCCCAAGATCAGAGAAATAGTATTTCTTTGGAGTTTCAATATATGCCTTACCCTTGATGTCATATCTCTGTGCTGATTCAATCAGGAAAGAATCCTCAAAACAATCCAGATATTTCTTGATCGTTTTTGAAGTGATTTTAGATTTTTTTACAGTCTTAAAGGTATTCTTTAACTTCTCAGGATTGGTCAGAGAACCAATAGCAGAGGAAAGGATATTCAGCAGGTCTTCCAGTTCTCCAATATTTTTAATCCGGTTACGTTTGAAAATATCTCGAATATAAATTTCGCTAAACAGGTTTTGCAATGCTGCCGCCTTATCGCTGCTACTTTCACGAAGAACGACCAGCGGGATGCCTCCGTAAAGCATATATTCAGACAATCCCATATACTTGTCGCCTTTGAAAACCGACATAAATTCCGAAAAACTCAGTGGATACATATGGACTTCATCTCCACGTCCGGCAAACTCCGTAACAATATCTTTGGACAGGAATTTTGCATTACTTCCGGTTACGAATACATCCATATTATCTTTGCGAAGATAACCATTCAATACAGATTCAAAGCAGTCCATCAGCTGAACTTCATCCAAAAGCAGATAATACATTCCATCCGTGGTAACTTGGGAACGGATATATGCCATAAATTTCTCCGGATCAACTCCACGTTTTTCTTTTTCAATTTTGATAAGGCTTTCTCCAATCAAATACAGGTCATCTGCGGAATCAAACGCAAAACGAATAATATGGTCAGCAGGGACACCGGACTCTAACAAGTGATTATAGAAAATATTATTCAGCAGATAGGACTTTCCACATCTGCGAATACCTGTAATTACCTTAATCAATCCATTGTTCTTTCTTCTAATCAATTTGTCTAAGTAAAAATCTCTGCGAATCTCCATACGATAACCTCCTTAGGAAAGATTTTTGCAACTTAATACAGTTTTCTGTTCTATATTACCATATCGCAACCTTCAAATCAATATGTATAACCGGTTTTAGGAAAGATTTTTGCAACTTAACACAGTTTTCCGTTCTAAAGCCTATTATATGCTTCAATCAGGATATTATCCCTGTATTCTCTCATTGTTTTATTCTGTTTCAACAAAGGAAAAGCAGCCACACACCGTTAAGTACATGGCTGCCCAAGGCAGTTCTTTATTTAATTTGAGGCTACGACAGACTGCGATTTGAAAAATGATGATTTTATAAACTATATACCCACTAATCCCATTGTAACTTAATCTTGCCATCTGCTTTTTCAAATTTAAGTATTAGATCTATAAATGAGTAAATCCTAAATTTTGCACAAAAGAAAGACACCCTCTGCTGAATGATGTATAATTGAAGTGCGACCAACAACCTACTCATTCAAACAAGGGGGTGCCTATTGCAAACATTATACATCATTCCAATAAGATTTACAATTACTTTAAAGTTCTCAACCTCAACTGTTTTTTATCCGATATTTACCTGCAGCATTTTATGGCTATCATTCTTTCTACCTTTTTGCGTGGATACCGTGGCAAAACAACGGATTTCGCCTTGACCAGCCAACATCATAGAACGATTGTGGCTCACTTCCTGAATCAGGGAAAGTGGAATGATTTCCTTTTTCAGGATGCCCTAAGAAACAGCGTTGCATATTTGATCTACCGGGAGGCGACTATTTCCGGTCAGCCTATCTTTTGCATTGTGGATGATACGATTGCTTCCCATACAAAGCTTTCGTCACAGGCTTTGCATCCAATCGAAGCTGCGTATTTTCATCAATCTCATCTGAAAGGCAGACAGGATTATGGGCACCAGATCGTGTCCGTCATGCTTTCTGCAATGGAATCACTCTGAATTATGCCGTTATTCTGTATGATAAAACAAAATCAAAGATCCAGATCATACAGGATATTGCTGCAGAACTTCCTATTGCACCGATAGTTTCCTACTTCCTTTGTGACAGCTGGTATACTTCAGCCAAAGTCATGGATTGCTTTGCTAAAAAAGGATTCTACACCATAGGGGCTTTAAAAACCAACCGAATCCTCTATCCTTGCGGAATCCGTCAGAAAGCCAGTGCATTTGCCCTTCACTTGCGGAAAACAGATCCAAACATCAGCCTTGTGACCGTTGATAAAAGGCAGTTTTACGTATATCGGTATGAAGGGAATCTGAATGATGTTCCCAATACAGTGGTTCTACTGAGCTATCCAACACCATGTTTTGGGATTCCAAAAGCACTGCGGATCTTTGTTTCAACGAATGCAGCATTATCCACGCAGGAAATCCTGAGACTTTATACCCAACGCTGGCAAATTGAACTGTTTTTCCGACAAAGCAAGAAAAAGCTTGGTCTGGATAAATATCAGCTGCGTTCCCAAAAAGGAATCCAGAGATACTGGCTGATGATGTCATTTGTCCATTATATGTGTTGCACTTGCAAAGGAACCTATATTTTTTTACATATAGAATAACCAACTTCTTCCCAAACAGGATCCTTTAGATAATCTATTGCATCCGAAATAATAATAAGCAAATCCATATAGCATTTGGGTGATGATTCCTCTTTTTTATATAAACTCAAAATATACTCAAAATAGCCATCAATAAAGTTGACAGACCATTTCTGCGACTCACTACCTTTCATGAAATAACACCTACCTTTATAAATTTAGTCCAAAAGAAACCAACGATATCAGCCATGAAACTCCAAAATAAAAAACAAATGACATAATTCCAGCTGTATTAAAAAAAACTACTAATCTACTTTTTTCAGAAATAATTTTTTCTAATAATTTCTTTTTACAATAATACAAATGTAAAAGTATATTCTTCTTACTACAGAGCAATAGCAGGATTAAAAGCATTAAAAAGAGTCCTGCATTTAATAACATGGTTAAAACCATATTCATTGAAAAGGAAAACAATTTATTTTCCCACAAGAAAATCCCCAGATTATGAATAACATGAAAAGTAATAGCATACCATAAATTTCCTGTGAGGCAGACCAAAACACCTGAAAAAAAACCAATCAAAAGAAATATTAATAATAACCCCTGACCATGCATTATAGCAAACAGTATAGTTGTTGCTAAAATTGCAAATCCCTCCCCATAAGACTTCAGCTTAGACCATAGAATTCCCCGAAAAATCCATTCCTCTACCAGAGGTCCCAGTATTACACCTGTGAAAATATCTAAAACACTGTGTAAACTTTTATCATTCATCATTACGATGTCTTGAAATACTTTTGCATACAAAAACAAAAAGAATGCACAAAAAACATGGGATAAAAATATTACAAATGCCGTTAATAAACCTTTTTCCAATACGGATAATTCATATTTGTTTTTAGAATAACATGTATCCAGCAAAGACAACCTTCCCCATTTTTTCATTCCCACCCATACGATACCAGCCCAAAATATATAAAAAGCCATATTTTCAGCAAAAATCGGCATTATTCGCATAAGTATTAGCGAACCCAAATACGCAATCAATAAGATCCATCCTATTTTGCCGGCAATTATTTTTAATTCACATTTCCTTTGTTCGTCCATCGTGCATATATTCTCCATATAAAAATGTCCCATAATTATCCTCCTGGTTTTAATTTGCTCCTTGCAACTTTTAAGCAAAAATTATACTATAACTTATTAAAAAACTCTTCACGTTTCTTTAATGTTCGAATAGCAATCCTGATTAGTTGCAGATATTTTGCTTCTAAATTTCTCTTTCCAGTTAAGCGGTTACAGAGCATGTGGCATATTGAAAGCAAAATGTGTTGTTTTGTCTCAGTTAATGTAGGTGCAAAATACAATGCTTTTTTCAGGAATTGTAACTTTTCTTTTCTTTTTAAATAAATTGACAAACTTTCTTTTAATCGCTCATCAATATTTTCTATAGCTCCCTTATCCAGTTGGAAAAGTATCATTATCTTTTCCGATGTGCAAAGGAAAGTCATGACTTTAGCACTTTTATGAAATCTATAGCGTAGTTTTGTGCAATTTTTCAAATTTGCTCATTTATAGTATTAGAAAATATCTACATTTTTCATCGACAGTCAACATACCGGTTTTTATCTCTGGTGTCAAATCTAATATGGTCTCTTTATTTTCATTTTCTACAATAACATGGATACTTCCTTTTGAGACATCGCCATCCAACTTAAAAGTATATTAACGACTTTCGTTAAATTTTATTACCTTTTTTACATATCCGCTACAAGATGAAAAAGAAACTTCGCATTTATTTTTCCCTCTGAGTGAAACAACAAATAATAAGGCTCGTTTTGCGTTCAAAATCATATATCCGTTGACCCATAAAAAATAAAACAAAACTAACATTGAAATAAATACAATCGCTAATTTCATGAATTCACTCATGCCAACACCTCACAAAATTCAATTTTTCGCATCCAACCACTGTCTACCTAATTGCACCCCAGCCTGAGTATAAGTTTCTAATATGTCCTGCTTCTTTTCTTCAATCAGTTCCGGTTCAGCATCAAACAGCACCTCATAGATAGCCAGAGCGTTCTTAAAGTGTGTGGTAGCTTGCAGCACATCGCCGATTGACAGACAGATATTGCCCATAGCTTCTTGTACAACGGCATAATCACCGGACACATCAGAGTTAGATTCTTTGATGACACGAGACAGCCTTTGTAATGCAGATAACCCGAGGTACGGCTCACCCATATCCGTCAGCAGTACCGCATAATTGGTGATTTGCGGAATACTGTCATGATAAGGCGCCAAGCCGTATTGCTCAAGCAAGTGAATACCCGTTTCCATATGCTGCTTTGCCAGTTCCAACTTACTGGTCTGCTTATACAGACCGCCAAGGTTTGCATGGAGATTCGCTGCAAGAAGGGCGTTCTCTGCGGTCACTTCGGAGATCAGCGTCACAGCTTCTTTTTCCAGCTTGATTGCCTTTTCCGGTTTCTTCTCATTAGCGGCACGGAAGTCCAGAAGCAAAGCACGGTCAGAAACAGAACCAATGGTATTGTCTTTCAGCATAGAAGCCAGTTCTGTCAAAATCAATTCCATTCCAGATTCATAGCCATACTTCTGCATATACGGAAAGGAATCTTCCAAAAACCGGAGATAGGATGCAGTATCGTCATTTTCAATCGAAGTCACGATATTATTGACCGTCTGGAACAACTGTTTGTAATAGGAAACTTCTTCGCCATGCCGTAGACAAAGTTCCTGCAAGCTGTTGAGCAGGGTGTGGCAGTTCCGGACAGAAGGCTTGGTTTCTGTAATTGCTACTTCCTGAATCATCGGATGCAAGGCAATCGAATGACAGGACTTTGTCTGTATGAATCCTTTTTCCACCAGATCGTTGATGGTATTCATATTCCGAAGCATCAACCAGCCTGCAAACACACGGGAACTGATACCGGTTGTCGGTACAAACGCCATGCTCCGCATAATATCCTGTTCATCACCGGCAAGCTGATACAAGGAAAACAATGTATGGATATGGTCATAGTAAGTTGCCTTGCGGCTCTGACCGTCCTTGGTGATGCCGATTTTATCATCAGCATCCAAGGATGTTTTTTCTTCTTTCAGCTTTTCCAGCAAATCCATCGGCTCCAGAATACCCGTTTCAAGCAGTCGAGCTGCCAGTTCTACCGCCAACGTGTGACTGTGAACCGTATCAATGATTTGTTCCAATACACTCTGGTATTTTTCTGCGTCCGAGAAAAAGCAACCGGCAATGGATAATAACGCCTGCTTGCCTGCAATTTCGGTTACTTCCATGGAATCGTAGTTATCAAATCTGCTGCGGGTCGTGAACAACATACGGCAGCGATATTTCATCACAACAGAAAGAGTGCTGTCCTGAGAAGCCGTAGTATTAAAATTATCTACAATAAACAGCGTATCTTCTTTCAATGTACGCAGGAAGCGATTGTGTTTGCGGAAGCGTTCCTGCTCGCTGTCATCCGGAAGGTCATCAGCAAAATCCATATCCGCTATATCCTGCATCAGATTACCGGTATAGGTCAGATACAGAACATTGGTGTATTCCTTGCGGTGCTGCTTTGCATAGGCTTTTGCCAGTTCGCTCTTACCGATACCGGCGATGCCATGAAGAAATACCTTTCCATGCTCCAATAACAATTCGTGAAGCATTTCCAGTTCTTTTTCACGTCCGCAGAAATGTCGGCAAGGCTTTGGTGCTCCTTCATCAGCAATGAAATCACTGAGAATTGGAGAAAGCTTTCCGTCAGCAAGGAGATTCTTTACCTTTGGGTCACGCTTGATAAACTCACGCTCCATGCCGAAGCAAAGAACATCCGCTATAAACGATGCTTCATCCTCTCGGCTATCACAAGGATAGTGCCGGGAGCATTCTTTTTTTACTCGTTCCGAAATGGTATCATCCTGCATTAGCAGTCGGTATACTTCCTGTGCAGCCATAGAACTATCATACATTGAAAGCAGTACATTGTTTTCCAAATCTGCTGCCAGTTTTTCACGATTGCCATCTCTGGAATAAAACTGCGTTATTTTCGGACTGATTTTTGCCTGCCCGGTGAACCAGCGGCAGACCAATGCCATATCAAATGTAATCGTTTCCTTTGTTTGGGTAAACAAGGAGCTAAAAACATCTTCTAACAATGCAGTTTGGTTTGTATCGTAATCGTCGCTGATAAAGCGTCGAACAATGGTCATGACTGAACTGAAATCACATCTTTCCATAAACAGCCCTCCCTTCGAAAAGTAGTCAATTTATGGTCAATTGGCACTCAATGTGCCTTTGACAGTTTCTTGATAGAATGATATCACGAAAGAAGTTCCGAATATCTTACCTTTTATTATAGCATCAATTCCTATTTTTTGAAGTAGCAAAGCGGCTGCAGTAATGTGGTTATAGCGGACAACTTCTCTCTCATAAACTGAAATACCGAGGGAGGTGCGTGGTATCGCAAGAAAGAGTGCTCCAATCAATGTAATTGTCCATTATCCTAAAACAGAACAGGGGAAACGTGAATTGGCAGAGCGAGTAGCCGGTGTCCACGCAGATATGGTCAATCAGTATATCAAAAAATTAAATTGTCCATCCGATCAAAAGGCGGAGTTGCTGGGTGCGGTTATCGCATCCGCAAAAAAGGAAGCAGGTGAGCAAACCGATTAAGGCCCCCTCACCTGCTTTTCTTATGCTTTTATTTTCCCTTTGAAATACTTGTTCCAGGAATTGATGTTCATTCGCTTTTGATGATCTTCCCATGCTCGAAGCAGATTAGGTGAAATTCCCATCAGCCGAGCAAACGGTTTCTTTTTTAGTCCCAAACTTTCACGATATTCTCGTATCATCTTTCCTTGTCCTTTATATAAGAAGCGATTGTAATCATCCAGCAGGTCATCCACCGGTACTCCATATAGCTCTGCCAACTTGTCCACAATCTCCTTTGGATAGTAGTCAACATATCCGACTTCAAAATCTATGTAATGTCCACGGCTGATACCGATCAGCTCTGCAACTTCCTTTTGCATCAGGCCCATGTGATGACGGCACCAACGGAGCCTGTCCGGTACATTGGGAATATCTTCGTAGTTCTGATACTGCTGATTGAACAGCTGTGCTTCCAAGATCTTGCGAGGGGCGATCGGTCGGAAACTATGGATATACATAGGTGCATACCTTACGCAGCCGTCCAAAGCAGAGCAAAGGATATACATATTCTCGGATACCTGTGCCAAAATACGCCATCTCGGTTCTTTTCGGCTCTGGGGATACTGGTTTGGAACCATAAACGCATCCGTGAGAGGATAGCATTCTCGATACATTTCGCCGCATATGTCGCCAACCGCGATCCCCGCTCCGGATGAAACGTATTGACCGCTTTAATGAGCCCGATGGTGCCGATCGACAGGAGATCTTCCATTTCATAATCTGTACCCTGATATTTTCTGGTCACATGCGCCACCAGCCGTAAATTTCGCTCTATCAGAGTATTGCGTGCCTCATGGTCTCCCTCTTTCATGCGTTCCAGACAGGACCGTTCCTCTCCAGGTGTCAAAGGCTTTGGAAATGTATGCAAAGAAAAAGCCACCCTGAAGCTTACTTACTGATAGTTTATGCTTCGGTGGCTTTTCCAGTGCACCACTTGCTTTTCCGATTTTAGAAAGGGCGCTAAAAATCATGCCATCCAGCCGGTTATAAATCCGCTGCGTCTAAAAATATTGATACCTCCTTCTCTTCGCCACCAAAAAGATAACTGACACCGTCACGGACATATATTCCGCCACGATAATTGCACCCCAGATTCCGTTCAGGCCCAGGAGCAGTGGCAGAATGATAACCGATGCACTTTCAAACACAAGAGTACGCAAAAAAGCTATCAGCGCCGAGGTCAGTCCATCTCCCAGCGCCGTAAAAAAGGCGGAACTGAAAATGGAGAAACCGCAGAATAAGAACGAAACCGCATAAATGGAATACGCATGTACCGTCATGTCCAGAAGCCCGGCATCATATCCTACGAAAATAGCTGCCAACGGTGCCGCCATCACCTCGGACAGCAGCAGCATGCTCAGAGACGCTGCCGCGATCAGAACCACACTGCGCTTTAGCAGGTTATTTAACTCCTTTTTATTTCCTGCGCCGTAGTGATAGCTGATAACCGGAGCTACGCCGGTCGCATAACCGATGAAAATCGCAAGGAAAATAAAGTCCACATACATGATGGTTCCGTAAGCTGCGACTCCGTTTTCTCCCGCGTAGCGCATCAGCTGCGCGTTATACAGCATGCCGACAATGGACATGGAAATACTGCTCATCAATTCCGATACACCGTTGGTGCAGGCACGTCTGAGCGCTCCTCCATCCCACTTTGGTCTGCGAAGGCGGAGGCTGCTGCTGTTCTTCCGCAGGAAATAAACCAGCGGTATCGTTCCGCCTATGATCTGTCCCATCGCAGTCGCCATCGCCGCTCCGGCAATTCCCCAATGGAACACCCCCATGAACAGAACATCTCCCGTCATATTGAGCACACCCGAAATGATCGTTACAATCAGCCCCAGCTTCGGCTTCTCCGCCGTCACGGAAAGGCTGCCAAACGCATACTGCAGCATTAAAAACGGAAGCGCCACCAGAATGATCCGTCCATACCGGATGCAGTCCGCCAGCATCCCTCCCTTAGCGCCAAGAAAGGCAGCGATCTGCGGTAAAAACAGAATACTGATAACCGCAATTACCAGACCAGAAACAACGGTCGCAGCGATCAGAAGGGAAAAAATCTCCTGGGCCTTCTCACGCCTGCCCTCGCCCATAATCCGGGCAATCAGGGCACTTCCACCCGTGCCGAACATAAATCCCATGGCACCTACGACCATCAGAAACGGCATAATGAAATTGACCGCCGCAAACGGCGTTTTTCCTACAAAATTCGATACAAAATATCCATCTACCACTCCGTAAATGGAGGTAAAAATCATCATTAAAATAGATGGAATTGTAAACCGGATCAATCTCCCAAAACCGAAATGATCCGATAACTGAATCCTCTGTTCCATAACATTCTCCTGTCAAATTTTTAAGTAATTCTGCCATTATATCACGATTCGCATCTTCGATGCTTACCGCTGCTGACGCAGCTATCGTGATCGCCATTCGCCGTTCGCCATAAATCTGCAAGCAGCTTTCTGGCTCACTTGCGCTCATTATATCATAATTCTTCACATCACGGAACATCACCTGCACCTCTTCTCCCTTGAGCCAAATAAATATTATTCCTACGGTTGATTTTTTCGGAATTATTCTATATAATGAAAATAAATTTACAATTTAACGCGTTAAACCTCAACGCATTAAATTCAAAAAAGCACGACTTTCACATTAGGGAGGAACTATGTTATGAGCGAAGACAAAAAATTAAACATGCCTCAGTCGCTTCTGCTTCTGCTCCTGATCATCGGAGCGGTTGCAGTCTGCATCCGGCTGAAAACGGGCGGACCGATGATTGGACTATTTATGAGCTGGATCATCATCTATCTGTTTTGTAAGGTATTACGCATAAATTATGAGCATGTTGTAAACGGCGCTTACGACGCGATCCGGGTTGTCGTTCCTACCCTGTGCCTGCTCATGGCAATCGGCGTCATGATCGGTACCTGGCTGCAAAGCGGCACGATTGCAACCATCATTGTCGGCGGTTTAAAACTGATCAACCCGACCTGGCTGCTGCCTCTGACCCTGATTTTCTGTGCCGTATTAAGCCTTGTGACCGGAACCTCCTACGGTTCCGTCGGCAGTGCCGGTGTTGCCATGATGGCAATCGGCAACGCGATGGGCATCCATCCTGGCATGGTGGCAGGTGCTGTCATCTGCGGCGCGATGTTCGGTGACAAATTAAGCCCGCTTTCCGACACAACCAACCTGGCTCCAGCGGTTGCTGGCTCTAAATTAAACGACCACGTGCGTTCCATGCTCTGGACCACGCTTCCGACCTTTGTCATCAGCCTGGTTCTCTTTGTAATTCTTGGCATCAGCCAGACTTCAGGGAACTATGAAACTGGAAATCTTCTGACATACATCGATGCCCTGCAAGGTGAGTTTAAACTTGGCTTCATCACTCTGCTGCCAGCCATCGCAATCATTATTCTGCTTTTATGCAAAGTAAACGCGGTTGTCTCCCTTGGTCTTTCCGCCATCTGCGCCGGAGCTGTCTCTTTCTTCTATCAGGGCGCAACTTTGCAGAGTATCATCCGTGTTGCTTACAACGGATACAGTACCAGCATTGAGGAAGGTATTTTACAGACCATCTTAAACCGCGGCGGTATGAGCAGCATGCTTCAGTATGTGGCAATCATCTGCTTTGCAGTTGGTATGGGCGGTATGCTGGATCGCCTTGGCGTTCTCGGCAATCTCTTAAACGCCATCGTAAATCACATCAACAGCGATGGCAGCCTGATTGCAGCAAGCCTTTTAGTCGGCTATGTAACCAGCTTAATCAGCTGTTCCCAGCCGATGTCCCACGTCCTGACTGGAAATATGATGAAACCGCTGTTCAAATCCAGAAAAATCGCACCGGAAATCCTTTCCCGTACCCTTGAGGACGCAGGTACTTTATCCGGTCCGATGATTCCGTGGCACGGTTACTGTGTATACATGTCTGGAACCCTCGGCGTTGCCTGGTCCGTATTCTTCCCGTACCTGTTCTTACTGTACTTAACTCCTTTGTTCAGTATTTTCTATGGATTTACGGGAATCTCCATCCGGCATACAGACGACGCTCAAAATTAAACCTTTCACTTGATGAAAACAAAATGATCGAAACATATATGCAGCCTTTGACACGGTGTTTACCTGTGCAAAGGCTGAACACATCTAATTTGCCCGAACTATTTTCATGATTTCGCGCAAAATATATTACATATGAATTTAGGAGATGAATATTTATGATGGAAACAAAGCTTGTACTTCTCGGAACCGGCACCCCGAATGCCTGCCCGAATGCCAGCGGTCCTTCTTCCGCAGTTGTCGTAGGCGACCGCGCTTATCTTGTAGATTTTGGTCCTGGCGTTGTCCGTCAGGCGGCGAAAGCATACCAACAGGGAATTGATGCCCTGCGCCCGGACCGGCTGATGATCGCATTCTGCACACATCTGCACACCGACCACACGGCCGGCTATCCGGATCTCATTTTTACCCCGTGGGTGCTGGAACGCCCGAAGCCGCTGAAAGTATTCGGTCCAAAAGGCATCCAGAACATGACCGAACATATTTTAAAAGCATATGAGACGGACATCGACTTCCGTATCCACGGCTTTGAAAAAGCCAACGAAAATGGCTACAAAGTCGAAACTACCGATATCCAGCCTAGTATCATTTATCAGGATGACCGCGTGACGGTTGAGGCATTTCCAGTCAGCCACGGTACGCTTGAAAGCTACGGATTTAAGTTTACAACACCGGATAAGGTGATCGTGATCAGCGGTGACACGGCTCCGCTTGAGATCGTGGCGCAGAAAGCGGAAGGCTGCGATATTCTCCTCCATGAGGTCGAGTACACCGCCGGACTCTCCGCCAGAGAGCCAAAATGGCAGAAATACCACCAGGAAGTTCACACTCTCAGCGTTGATCTGGCAAAGATTGCCGCCAAAGCGCACCCGCGGCTTCTGGTTACCTACCACCGTATCTATCACATGGAAATCCAGGACAACACCCGCGATGTCGAGGCTGAGATGGCGCGCAGAAACACCGCCATTTTGCAGGAAATCCGTGATGCCGGATATGAAGGTGCCGTTGTAAATGGACAGGATTTAGATGTATTCTAAGAAAAATTTAAGGGGATGCGCATTAAGTCAGTCGCTGCCACCCCTGTTCTCAGATCTTCAAGCCTTATATATAAAAAGCAGATATTCTCACACAATGGAGAATATCTGCCATCCAGTCTGACTCATTCTACGGTACGGAAAACATAGATCTGAAGTTTCAAACGTGCCAATTTGTGAGGATATATTAGAACAATACTTCTCCGATAATCTCCACCGCATCGCTGATGCAGTCCGGACAGGCACGCAGCACATTTCCTGTTTCCACACCCTTCAAATCCCTACAGACCACGCTCTGGTTCTTCTCAAGGAAACGCGCGATGCACTCTCTGGCATCCTTATAAGAAACCGCCTTCGAATTCGCCAGCTCCAGATCCCCGGTACTATCCTTCAGCCCCGCCAGCACAGCCGCCGCCGAAATGGCCCCGCAGGTACCATTCATGCCGCCCATGCCAAGACCAAGCCCCTCCGTCACCTTAAACAGCGCCACCTTGTCCAAATCCACCTTATCCGCAAACGCACACGCCACCGACTGGGCACAATTATACCCCATTGCATGAAACTGAGCCGCCTGCTGCTGACGCGCTGAAATCTCCTCTTTTGTCATACTGATACCTCCTGAAATTTTCTTAATCTGCTAAATTTTTTATATTGTACTATTTATGCCAATTATAACATACATTTCCACTTTTTAAACACCCCAAAAAGCATACAACATACAGCGCCAGAAGCCAAATGCCCTCCGTTGCATTTGCAGGAGTCTTGGTAACTCTTGGCTCGCAGAGATTTGTGTTAGAGTTCAAAATACACCTGTCTGAGCGAAGCGAGTTTGTATTTTGGACTCTGCTTTTAACAAATCTATGCAAGCCTAGTGTTACCGGCTCCGAAACCGCAACGGAGGGCATTTGGCTTCTGGCGCGTCACCTTGCCATTTTTATGCATTTCTATATATTTCTATTTCATCAGCGTAACCATAACCGCCTTCTGGGCATGCAACCGGTTTTCCGCCTCTTCAAAGATCTCTGACGCATGTTCTTCAAAGATCTTCTCGGTAATCTCCTGTCCACGGTAAGCCGGCAGACAGTGCATTACCATCGCCCCCGGTTTTGCCGCAGCCATCAGTTCATCATTGATCTGATATCCCTGGAATGCCTGCTGGCGGATCTTCTTCTCTTCTTCCTGACCCATGGAAGTCCATGTATCTGTGATGACAACGTCTGCATTTTCCACTGCCTTGATCGGATCATTTACCAGTGTAAATGCGTCATTGCCAGCTGCGAAATCCAGCACTTCCTTCGCCGGACGGTAATTATCCGGAGTTGCGATAGATACCTGCATATCCGATTTCAGACCGCCTACGATCAGGGAGTTCGCCATGTTGTTGCCGTCGCCGATGTAACACATCTTGAGCCCTTTCAGTACGCCGTATTTCTCACGGATCGTCATCAGGTCAGCCAGTACCTGGCACGGATGGCAGAAATCAGTCAGACCGTTGATGATCGGGATAGAACCGTATTTTGCCAGATCCTCCACTTCTTTCTGCTCATAGGTACGGATCATGATGCCGTCCAGATAACGGGACAGTACGCGTGCGGTATCCTGTACCGGCTCACCGCGTCCGATCTGTAAGTCGCGGGAGGAAAGGAACAGTGCCTGTCCGCCGAGCTGGAACATACCTGTCTCAAAGGAAACTCTGGTACGGGTGGATGACTTCTGGAAAATCAGGCCGATAGATTTGCCCTCCAGAAGACGATGTGAAATGTGATGTTTTCGTTCATATTTTAACTGATCTGCCAGATCCAGGATCGAGGTAATCTCCTCCGGTGTGCAGTCTAACAGCTTTAATAAATGCTTCATGTCTAAAATACCTCCCTCATAGCAGCGATTGCCTCGTCCATCTCCTCTTTCGTGATGACAAGTGGCGGAAGCAGACGGATCGCCTCTGTACCGGCTGTCAGGACCAGGACGCCTTTTTCCATCAACTGACTGACCATCGCAGCTCTCTCATCTTTGTCCACTACGATGCCTAACATCAATCCCATGCCGCGAACAGTCTTTACCTTTGGAGAACCGATCGCTAAAATCTCCTTTTTCAGGTACTCGCCCTTTTCCTGAACCGATTTCAGGAATTCCGGCTTATTTACGATATCTAATACGGTATTGGCAGCCGCACAGCAGAGCGGATTGCCGCCGAAGGTTGTACCGTGCGTACCGGCGCCCAGTACATCCTGGCATTTCTTATCCGCCATGACAGCACCGATCGGAACACCGCCGCCGAGTCCCTTGGCCATACTGATGATGTTCGGCTGAACGCCGTACTGCTCATAGCAGAACAGGCTTCCGGTACGTCCGATGCCCGTCTGAACCTCGTCAATCAGAAGCAGGATGTCCTTCTCCTTGCAGAACTCGGCAGTTGCCTGTACAAATTCCTTATCAAGCGGAAGGACGCCGCCCTCGCCCTGAATCATCTCCATCATGACAGCGCAGGTCGTACCATCGATCTTGCGCTTCATGTCTTCGATATCATTGGCTGCTGCATAATCAAATCCTTCCGTAAATGGGAAGAAATACTGATGAAACTTGTCCTGTCCGGTTGCCTTTAATGTCGTCACGGTACGTCCGTGGAAGGACTGTTTCAGCGTGATAATCTTATTTCTTCCCTCGCCGTATTTGTCAAAGGAATACTTTCTTGCCAGCTTGATCATGCCCTCGTTGGCTTCCGCACCGGAGTTTGCAAAAAAGATTTTTCCCATTCCGGCTGCATCGACCAATTTCTTTGCTGCCTGCACCATAGGCTCGGTGTAATACAGGTTGCAGGCGTGCATCAGCTTATGTGCCTGCTCCGATATCGCAGTCGTCAGCGCATCGTTGTCATGGCCAAGACTGTTGACACCGATGCCGGAGGTCAGATCAATGTATTTCTTTCCCTCCGTATCCCACAGCGTCGCGCCTTTTCCGTGATCCAGCGCAATCGGAAAGCGGCCGTATGTATGCATGATATATGTTTCTTCGCCCTGCTTGATTTCTTCAAATGTCATAAAAAACCTCCTAACGCCCACATCTGCCCGCAAAGCTTCCAGCATCCGTCCTGCATTTCAGCTAAAACAGCCCGGATTCGTGCAGAATCTAGTTCATCTGCTGTTTACGAGAACATGGTTCCTACACCGTCATCGCTCAAAAGCTCGACCAGAATCGAGTGCGGCACACGACCATCCTGGATATTGGCACGTTCTACGCCCTGGCGCACTGCCTCAACGCAGCAATCTACCTTCGGAATCATGCCGCCGGAGATCACGCCCTCTTTGATGAGTGCCGGAACCTCGGAAACTTTCAGTCTCGGAATCAATGTCGAATCGTCTTTCGGATCGCGCATCAGACCGCATACATCCGTCAGAAGAATCAGTTTTTTCGCTTTCAGTGCCACCGCCAGCTTCTCCGCTGCCGTATCTGCATTGATGTTATAGTTTGTCTCCTCGTCCATGCCTGCTGCCACGGAGGAAACAACCGGGATAAAGCCCTCATTTAAAACATCGAGAACGACTTTCTCATTGACTTCTTTAATATCTCCCACATAGCCGTATTCCGTTCCATCCGGATCGACTAACTGGATCGCCTTGAAGAGTCCGCCGTCCATGCCGCCCAGACCAACGGCATGTCCGCCTGCTTTCTCAAACAGGGAAACAAGGTTTTTGTTAACCTTGCCGCAGAGAATCATCTGGACAATATCCATCGTCTCGCGGTCTGTGTAGCGCAGACCTTTGACAAATTTAGACTCTTTTCCGGTTTTTTTGAGCATCTCCGAAATCTCCGGACCGCCTCCGTGTACCAGCACGACCTTGATGCCTACCAGATTTAAAAGGACGATATCCTCAATCACCGCCTGCTTTAAATCTTCATTAATCATGGCGTTTCCGCCGTATTTTACAACGATAATTTTACCTGCATATTCCTGAATATAAGGCAGTGCCTCTACCAGGACTTCTGCGCTCATTTTTGATCCTGTTTTCATCACGTCCGATAATCTCCATTAATCTTCACATAATCATAGGTCAAATCGCATCCCCAGCAGGTAGCGCTTCCGCTGCCTTCCTGAAGCGTTACATTGATCTCCACTTCATCCTGGCTTAAGATTTTCTTTGCCAGATCTTCATCAAAATCAAGTCCTCTGCCGTCCTCACAGACCGCAATGCTGCCCTCTTTGGAAGCAAACTCGACTAACACTTTCTCCGTGTTAAACTCAGCTCCGGAATAGCCCATCGCGCAGAGAACGCGTCCCCAGTTCGCATCGGAACCGAACATTGCTGCTTTGGTCAGGGAAGAACCGGCGATGGATTTTGCCAGTACCTCGGCTGTCTCCTCGTCCTTCGCTCCCTTCACGGTACAGGTCATCAGCTTGCTTGCGCCCTCGCCGTCTGCCGCAATCTTACGAGCCAGATCCTGCATAACCGTCTGCAATGCCTCGCGGAATGCCTCGTATGCCGGATCTTCTGCAGTAATCTCCGCATTGCCAGCCATACCATTTGCCAGAACGGTACACATATCGTTGGTGGAAGTATCGCCGTCAACAGTCACACGGTTGAAGGTACGTTTTACATTGAATAACAGCGCCTTGCGGATCATCTCGCTGCTGACTGCACAATCGGTTGTGATGAAGCACAGCATCGTTCCCATATTCGGGTGAATCATGCCGGAACCCTTACAGATACCGCCGATGTGGCAGGTTGTTCCATCTACATCAAATTCAACAGCGATCGTCTTCACTTTTGTATCGGTCGTCATGATCGCTTCTGCAGCTACCAGGGAGTTGTCATATTTCATCTCCATCTCGCCTGCATGAGCCTCGATCGCCTCAACCGGAAGCGTCTGACCGATGACGCCGGTCGATGCTACGATTACATTTTCCTCCGAAACGCCCAGCGCTCGCGCGCCTGCCTTTGCCTGTCTTCTTGCATTCTCCATGCCAAACGGAGCGCACGCGTTCGCATTTCCGGAATTGACAATAACCGCCTGTGCCTTTCCGTCGGCCAGATGTTCCTTTGTCAGTAAAATCGGTGATGCCTTGACGCGGTTGGTCGTATAAACCGCCGATGCGTTGCAGACACAGTCCGAAAGGATCATCGCCAGATCCTTTTTTGTATGAGATTTACGGATTCCACAGCGCATCGCGCCCGCTTTAAATCCTTTTGCAGCACAAACACCGCCTTCGATTATCTTCATATGACATTCCTCCTGTCATTTTTAATGTACTCTCGGAATCTTTCTGTGCTTGATTTTGTGAGATGTTTTTTTGTCAGTTGTGCCCAAATTTCTGAGGCGTACGCGGCGCGTACGTTGATGAAATTCGGGTGCGGCTGGCGGAAAATCAGCCACAAAAGCAAGTGCAGAAAGACTCCGAGAGTACATTTTTATATAACTTCGTGTCTATAGTCCCCCGCAGCTAATTTATGGTTTTATCTCTCAACCCCTCTATAGTGCCAGTCCAGCTGTCTCCTCAAATCCAAGCATCAGGTTCATGTTCTGAACGGCTGCGCCTGAAGCACCCTTTCCAAGATTATCAAAGAGCGCCGTCACCATGGTCTGTTCCCCGTGACCATTGACAATCAGCTCCAGACTGTCTCGGCCTGCCATATCTGCCGCCGCGATCATACCGTCATATCCAAACGGATGTACCTTAATGAGCTTCTGTCCGTCATACCAGCCAGCCAGCTTCTCGTAGATATCTTCCGCGGTCGGCTTCCCCGGAAGCAGGCGGTTCTGAAGCTGAATCGTGACTGCCATTCCTTTATAGTAGTCATCCACGATCGGACTGAATACCGGCGGGAAGTCCAGTCCGCAGATTTTCTGCATTTCCGGCAGATGTTTATGTTTCAGAGTCAGGCCATAGATACGGGGTGCAAAATAACTCTGCGGCTTCTCTGGGGATTCATACTCGGCAATCATCTTTTTGCCGCCGCCCGAATAGCCAGTCAGCGAAAATACCGTCATCGGATAATCCTTCGGAATCACGCCCTGTGCAACCAGCGGATACGTTGAAGTGATAAATCCGGTCGCATGACAGCCTGGATTCGCTACGCGGTTCGATTTCTGAATTGCCTCGCGATGTGCATTCGAAAGCTCTGCCATACCATACGTCCATCCGGCTGCCGTCCGGTGTGCGGTAGAGGCATCGATGATACGTGCCTTGGAACCTTCTGCCAGCGCAACCGCATCGATCGCCGCCATATCCGGCAGACACAAGAATACAATATCTGCTGCGTGAATCAGTTTCCGCCGTTCTTCACTGTCTTTCCGCTTTTCTTCATCAATCAGAAGCAGTTCGATATCCTCTCTCCCGGCCAGACGATCATAAATCTGCAGTCCGGTTGTTCCTTCTTTTCCGTCTATATAAATCTTCGGTTTCGCCATTGTTCGTCCCCCGTTTCCTATCCGTCTTTCTTATGTCACATTTCCAACGCCCGTCATTGCTTACGCAGCCATCACCATCCGCATCCGGCGCTGACCAGAATGCACTAAACCGTTTCGTGCTCGCTCACAAACTTCTCAATCACCAAAATCTGACGGGTTACTTCCTCCGGAGCCGGTCCACCAATCACCTTACGTCCACGTACACAGGTCTTTAAGTCTATCGCTTCATATACGTCATTCTCAAAGGCATCCGAATGCGTCTTGTATTCTTCCAGAGTCAGATCGGCTAAAGACTTGTCCTCACGTACACACTGTGCAACCAGCTGTCCGACTGTCTTGTATGCATCACGGAACGGCATTCCCTTCTTGGTCAGGTAATCTGCACAGTCCGTTGCATTGATAAAGCCCTTCAGAGCGGCTTTCTTCATATTGTCTTTCAGAATCTGCATCGTAGAGAACATCGGTGTCAGCACACGCAGGCACTGTTTTACGGTGTCAATCGCATCAAAGACAGCCTCTTTGTCTTCCTGCATATCTTTGTTGTATGCCAGCGGAATGCCCTTTAACATTGTAAGAAGAGTAAATAAATCGCCGTAGACACGTCCTGTCTTGCCGCGGACCAGCTCGCATACATCCGGATTTTTCTTCTGGGGCATAATGGAAGAACCGGTGGAGAATGCATCATCCAGCTCTACAAACTTGAACTCCCAGGAGCACCAGGAAATAATTTCCTCAGAGAAACGGGACAGATGCATCATCAGGATGGATAAAGCGGCTGTCAGCTCCACGCAGTAATCGCGGTCAGAAACACCATCCAGGGAGTTGTTGGTCACTCTGGCAAAACCAAGCTGCTGGCGTACAAAATCACGGTCAATCGGATATGTGGTGGAAGCCAGTGCGCCTGAGCCGAGCGGCATATCATCCATGCCCTCTAAGCAGTTTTCCAGACGGATCACATCGCGGCGCATCATATTGGCGTATGCCATCATATAATGTCCAAATGTAACCGGCTGTGCCCGCTGCAGGTGCGTATACCCCGGCATAACAGTCTCCAGATTATTTTTCGCGCTCTCACAGAGTGCTTCCATGAAATCGATGATTTCTTTCTTGATTGCCACGATCTCTTTCTTCACGTAAAGACGCATATCCAGTGCAACCTGATCATTTCTGGATCTCGCCGTATGAAGACGTTTTCCGGCATCGCCGATGCGCTCGGTCAGAATCTGCTCTACATTCATATGAATATCCTCATAATCCTGTGAGAAATGAATCTTGCCCGCCTCGATATCCGCTAAGATACCTTTCAGTCCTTCGATAATCTTGTCTGATTCTTCCTTCGCAATGATGCCCTGCTTGCCCAGCATAGCCGCATGGGCCATGGAGCCTGTGATATCTTCCTTATAAAGACGACAGTCAAAGGAAATCGATGAGTTAAAATCATTCACCTCCAGATCCGTCTCTTTTCCGAATCGTCCTGCCCATAACTTTGCCATAAGTGTAAACTCCTTTTTATTCTCTGATTTAGAACCAATGCGACCATTGGAACCGGCAGATACCGGAAAACCAATGGTCACCATCGGCTGCGGGCTTGTCGCCTGCAGATTATTTATTATTTTCCTAAATTACTCTACGTCTGGAAAATGCTCGCCGGTCTTTGCTGCCAGAACTTCGTCGTTCAGGGCGCGAACCTTGATCGGAAGTCCAAACAGGTTGATGAATCCAGCGGAATCTGCCTGATCGTAGCAGTCATCCTCATCGAAGGTAGCCATACCTGCGGAATACAGGCTGTACGGGGATGTAACAGATGCCGGAATAATGTTGCCCTTGTAGAGTTTCAGTTTTACATCACCGGTTACGGTCTCCTGTGTGGAATCAACAAATGCGCTCATCGCCTTGCGAAGCGGTGTGTACCACTGACCGTTGTATACTAACTCAGCGAACTTGAGAGCCAGCTGCTGTTTGTAGTGCTGTGTCTCTTTGTCCAGAGTGATTTCTTCCAGTTTCTCATGTGCCTTGTAAAGAATAGCTCCGCCAGGAGTCTCATAAACACCGCGGCTCTTCATGCCAACCAGACGGTTCTCTACGATATCCAGCAGACCACAGCCATTCTCACCGCCTAATTTGTTCAGAGTCTCGATTACCTTCTCTGCATCCATCTCCTCGCCATTTACACTGGTCGGAACACCCTTCTCGAAGTGGATGGTTACATAAGCAGCTTTATCCGGTGCATTCTCCGGAGATACGCCCAACTCAAGGAATCCAGGTTTGTTGATCGGAGCCTCGTTTGCCGGATCCTCCAGATCCAGACCCTCATGGGACAGATGCCACAGGTTCTTATCCTTGGAGTAGTTGGTCTCTTTCGTAATCTTTAACGGAATGTTGTGAGCCTCTGCGTACTCGATCTCTTTTTCACGGGAATTCAGTTCCCAGAAACGCCACGGAGCGATAACATCCATCTGCGGAGCAAATGCCTTGATAGCCAGTTCGAAACGAACCTGATCGTTTCCTTTACCGGTACAGCCGTGGCAGATAGCGTCTGCGCCCTCTTTCTTCGCAATTTCAACGATTCTCTTAGCGATAATCGGACGAGCGAAGGAAGTACCTAACAGGTAATGCTCATAAGTAGCGCCAGCCTTCATGGTCGGGATGATGTACTCATCTACGAACTCTTTCTTCAGATCCTCGATGTACAGCTTGGAAGCACCTGTCTTTAATGCCTTCTCTTCCAGACCATCCAGCTCCGCACCCTGACCTACGTCAGCGGAAACTGCGATAACCTCACAGCCATAGTTTTCTTTCAGCCACGGGATTAAAACCGATGTGTCCAGACCGCCTGAATATGCAAGAACAATTTTATTATATTTCTTAGCCATTTTTCATTTCCTCCAATCATTTGCCTGCGTGATGCTTTTTTCTTTGTCCATCCAGTCAACTAAGACCGGCAGATTTATATGCCTCACGTGAAATTACCCAGATTATACCTCCTTGATCCTAATTATGCAATACTTTTTTTGCATTTTTATGAATAATTTTTGTATAAAAACGTGTTTTATGCATTTTTCATGTGTTTTATGCATAAAAATAACATTTACGGACTTCATTTATATGCTATGCTACATGATAGGTATAAGTATTATAAATAAGTGGTACTGTGTGTGTACAGTAACATGGTACTGCCCTTCCTGCATTCTAAAATATGCATCTTGATTTAAAATGTCAAAATTGCTATTATAATGTAAGAATAAAATGAAAGCATTCGAAAGGATAAAAACCATGACGATCAATGAAAAAGCACTCGAACTTCATGAAAAATGGAACGGCAAGCTCGATACCGTCTCCAAAGTACAGGTAAAAACCAGAGAGGATCTGGCTCTGGCATACACACCGGGCGTTGCAGAACCATGTAAGGTAATTGCAAAAGATCCGGAAGCTGCATACCGCTACACCATCAAGTCCAACACTGTAGCCGTTGTCTCCGACGGAAGCGCCGTTCTGGGACTTGGCAATATCGGACCGTTAGCAGCTATGCCGGTTATGGAAGGAAAAGCCGTTCTGTTTAAAGAGTTCGGCGGCATCAATGCATTCCCGATCTGCCTCGACACACAGGACACCGAGGAGATCATCGAGACAGTTGTCCGCATTGCCCCGGCATTCGGCGGTATCAACCTGGAGGACATCTCCGCACCGCGCTGCTTTGAGATCGAGGAACGTTTAAAGAAACTGTTAAACATTCCGGTTTTCCACGATGATCAGCACGGAACCGCCATCGTCGTACTGGCAGGTATCATCAACGCCCTGAAAGTAACCGGCAAGAAGAAGGAAGACTGCCGAGTTGTTGTCAACGGCGCCGGAAGCGCAGGCGTTGCCATCACCAAACTGCTCTTAAACTACGGATTCCCGCATATCACCATGTGTGATAAGACCGGTATGCTCTGCAAGGGCATGGAAGGGCTTAACTGGATGCAGGAAAAGATGGTCGAAGTTACCAACTTAGAGCACAAGACGGGCACACTTGCCGATGCATTAAAAGGCGCTGACATCTTCGTAGGCGTGTCTGCTCCGGGCATCGTTTCCCAGGAGATGGTTGCTTCCATGAATAAGGATTCCATTCTCTTCGCAATGGCAAACCCGGTTCCGGAGATCATGCCGGATCTGGCAAAAGCTGCTGGTGCAAGAGTCGTAGGAACCGGACGTTCCGATTTCCCGAACCAGGTCAACAATGTTCTCATCTTCCCAGGCATCTTCCGCGGCGCTCTGGAAGGACGTGCAACCGCTATCACCGAAGAAATGAAACTGGCTGCTGCCAACGCAATTGCTGCTCTGGTTGATGACAACGAATTGAGCGACGAGAACATTCTTCCGGCAGCATTTGATCCGCGTGTAGCTGACGCTGTTTCCAAGGCTGTGAAGGAACACATTAAGAAATAAACGTAACAATTCAAGCGATTCTCGCATTTACCGTAAGAACCGCACAAAATTTACACAGTTACGAAATAATAATAAAGGAGTTTTTCCATGCTGGCTGAACCGATGACACTTTACAAACTGATGAATCTCTATATGCTGCACCAGGTCAATTTTCCGCTGACCAACGCGCAGCTCTCCAATTTTTTCCTGGATCGTGAGTACACCACGTATTTCACACTCCAGCAGGCTTTGAACGAGCTTCTGGATGCAGGTCTGGTAAAAAAGGAGACGATGCGGAACAGCTCCCGCTATGAGATCACTAAGGAGGGCGAGGAAACGCTGGAATTTTTCGGCAAAAACATCTCTCCTGCCATCGTCAGCGACATGGATGAATACCTGAAACAGAACCGCTTCCGCATGCGAAACGAGGTAGGACTGATCTCCGATTTCTATAAATCGACCAATCAGGACTACATCGTTCACTGCGAGGTGCGGGAAGGAAAAGCCGTTCTTGTCAATCTCGATATCTCCGTTCCGGATAAGGAGCAGGCGGAAATCATGTGCAATCACTGGAAGGATCGAAGCCAAGAGATTTATGCTTATGTGATGAAATCTTTGATGAGTGAGCATGGGGTGGAGAAAAAATAAAGACGATAAAAAATCGCATACGAGACGAAAAAGAGAGTCCTCCGCGTGATTGCAAAATCACACGGAGAACTCTCTTTTTCTGTTTAGTTTCAAGCAAAAAACAAGGTCTGCGTCTGACATTTTATGCCTTTTTGCAAACCTTGTCTTTTCTTTCCATTTATATTACTTTTTCTAGATCTATAACAACACCATAAAAAGCTCTATTACTCTACCGTAACACTCTTCGCCAGGTTTCTAGGCTTATCTACATCCAGTCCCTTCGATACACTTACATAATATCCCAGCAGCTGCAGCGGCACAACCGCTAAGCTCGGTGTGAAGTGCTCGTCAGTCTTCGGTATATAGACTGCGAAATCGACGGTGTCTTCAATATTGTAGTTGCCTGCAGTTGTGAGTCCCATGAGGTAGGCGCCGCGGCATTTTACTTCTACCATGTTGCTGATCATCTTCTCATACAGGGCTTCCTGGGTCAGGATGCTGACTACGAGGATACCATCCTCAATCAGGCTGATGGTTCCGTGTTTTAATTCTCCGGCTGCATACGCTTCGGAATGGATGTAGCTGATCTCTTTTAATTTCAGGCTGCCTTCCATGCTGACTGCGTAGTCGATGCCGCGGCCGATGAAGAACACGTCTTTTGCATTGGCATATTTCGCTGCGAACCACTGGATGCGTTCTTTGTCATCTTCGAGCAGCTTCGCGATCTGATCCGGCAGTTCCTGCAGGGCTGCAAGGAGTTCTTCATATTTTTCTTCTGTGATCGTACCGCGCACATGGGCAAACTGCACGCCCAGAAGATATCCGGCAACCAGCTGTGTGCTATATGCCTTGGTGGTCGCCACCGCAATCTCCGGACCTGCCAATGTGTAGAAAATATGATCTGCCTCACGCGCAATCGTGGAACCTACTACATTGACAATCGCCATCGTAGGAACGCCCTGGCTCTTTGCCAGACGCAGGGCTGCCAGGCTGTCGGCTGTCTCGCCCGACTGGCTGATGATGATAACCAGACTGTTCTCTTCCAGAATCGGGTTCCGGTAACGGAACTCGGAAGCCAGCTCGACGCGGACCGGAATACGCGCCAGATCTTCGATCACATACTGAGCTGCCACGCCTGCATGGTAAGCAGAACCACACGCTACGATATAAATACGCTTTAACGAACGAATGACATCATCGGAAAGTCCCGCCTCGGTCAGGTCAATATGACCATCGCGAATGACTGAATTTAATGTATCCCGAACCGCACGCGGCTGTTCATGGATCTCCTTAATCATGAAATGCTCATAACCTCCCTTTTCAGCAGCTTCTGCATCCCACTCAATCGTCACAAGTTCTTTCTGAATCTCTTCCTGATCAATATTATAGAAAGTAACCTCTCCCTTATGTAAGCGTCCCAATTCCTGATTGCCGATATAGTATACCTTGCGGGTATATGGAAGCAGGGGCGGAACATCCGACGCGATAAAGGATTCACCCTCGCCTACTCCGATGATCATCGGGTTATCCTGACGGGCTACAAAGATCTCCTCCGGATAATCCTTAAACATAACCGCCAGTGCATACGTGCCACGGATACGCATCATCGCACGCGCCATCGCATCGAGCGGTCCCTCGTTGTATTTCTTATAATAATGATCGATCAGCTTTACAGCCACCTCTGTATCAGTATCTGAATAAAACGTATATCCATTTTTAATCAGTTTTTCGCGAATTTCCTGATAGTTTTCGATAATACCATTGTGAACCGCTACCACGCTGCGGTCATCCGTGCAGTGCGGATGTGCATTGTTCTCAGACGGCTCCCCGTGTGTCGCCCAGCGGGTATGACCGATACCGCAGTTGCCCCGCATTGCGCGTCCATTGTCTGTTTTCTCTGCCAGCGCGCGCAGACGTCCCTTCGCCTTTACAACCTCCGGTACACGTTCTCCGTCTCTGACTGCCAGACCTGCTGAATCGTATCCACGATATTCAAGCTTCTCCAGACCCGCTAATAAGATCGGAGCCGCCTGCTGGTCTCCTGTATATCCTACGATACCACACATACAATTATTCCTCCTTTTTCCAACCAGGCGAGCCGCTGCCATCATACCGCCTCAGACACTCCCGCCTTCGTATCTCTATCTCAAGAATATGATAAATCTATTGATTCTTCAAAATAGAATCTTCTATAAAATATGTCGTTTATCCCTAAATAGCGCCTGACCGGCACCTTCGATATAGACTTTCTTCTCAGTCATGTACATATTCTGTCTCATTATACCAAAAAAGAATCTTCTTGTCAGCATTTGCTGTAATATTTTCGTCAGTCATCATATAGACACATCTCATTTTAAAACCATCCGCTATAAGCAGTCACATATTTCTTCTGCATATCTACCTGTAAAATAACGATTGTCCACGACAACTATTTTTTATACAGGAGGTTTCATCATGAAAAACGAAACAATGTACTTTAACGATCTTCTTTCCATCTGGCTGGAAAAGCAGAAACAGGCGCGAGCCCTGTCTACCTATGTGAAATACCGGCATCTGGCAGACCGTTATATCTCCCCTTATTTTAGATCCATCCAGCTTTCAAAGGTCGATCTGCCTATGCTTCAGACATTCCGCAATTCCCTTTTATCCCCGGATTCCCTGCATCCGCTTGGGAACGGAACTATCCGCTGTATTCTTCTGCTCGTCAACTCCATTCTGCGTCTTTCCTATGAAACCGGGCAGACAAACGGCATTCTCTATCTCCCGCCCCGTCTTCCAAAAAAGCGCCCTGAAGTACCTGTTTTTACCCTTCAGGAACAGAAACAGCTCGAACACTATCTAACTGCCCATACAGGAATCTCCGAAGCCGTCATCTATCTGGGACTCTATACAGGGCTGCGGGTTGGAGAACTCTGCGCCCTGCGTTGGGAAAATATTCATTTTTCCGATCGCTATCTCCATGTCCGACACACGGTGCAGCGCCTGACGCGCCTTGACACAACTCATAAATCAGAACTCATTTTATCCGGTCCCAAAAGCATCTCCTCCAACCGTTTGGTTCCCCTGCCCGCTTTCCTTCTGCCGATCCTACAGCCATATTCTCATCCGGAACACCCGGATTATTTTCTGCTGTCACAATCTGCCAACTCCCCGATGGATCCGCGAACCTTCCAGAATCACTACCAGCGCATTCTATCACAAGCCGGACTGCGCTATCTGAATTTTCATGCAATCCGGCACACGTTTGCCACCCGCTGTATCACAAATGGCATGGATCCCAAAACGCTCAGCGAAATTCTGGGACACTCCGATTTGAAAGTCACGCTTGAATACTATTTTCATTCCTCTCTGGAATTCAAGAAAGAACAGATCGACCGCCTTACTGCTCTTTCTCCGGCCGTCCATACTTCTCTTCCAGATATGCCACATAATATGACGGATTAAAATCTTCCCCCGTCATATCGCGCAGGATCTGACGGCTGTCCTTCAATTTGCCATACTGGTGAATATTTTTCCGCAGATATTCGCGGATTTCTCCCAGGTTTCCAGCCTCCAGTAGTTTTTCTACCGGCAATTCCTTCTTCATCTGGTGATAAATCTGCGCGCCAAAGGCATTTCCTAATGCATAGGACGGAAAATAGCCGATCGATCCCTGTGACCAGTGAATATCCTGCAGTACGCCCTCCCGATCCGTGGACGGGCGTACTCCCAGGTATTCTTCATACTTATCATTCCAGATCTGCGGCAGTTTCTCCACCTCCAGATCCTCCTCAATCAGCATTTTCTCAATTTCATAGCGCACCAGCACATGCAGCGGATAAGAAAGCTCATCCGCTTCCGTCCGGATCAGCCCCGGAACGGTTCTATTAACCGCCGCCAGAAAATCCTCCAGACTCGTCTCCGTCAGCGGGCTTCCAAACATCTGCGCCACTTTTCCATAAATCGGTTTCCAGAATGCATGGCTGCGTCCCACGATATTTTCAAAGAAACGGGACTGGCATTCATGCATTCCCATCGAAGTTCCCTGCCCCACCAGCGTCTGTGTCAGGTCATCCCGGATGCCAAATTCATAGATAGCATGTCCCGTCTCATGCAGCACGGAAAAAATCGAAGAATCAATCCGTTTCTGATAGTGCGTCGTGATCCGTACATCATGATTGTGCAGATTCGTCGTAAACGGATGGGCGCTGAGTGCCAGTACTCCCCGATCAAAATCAAAGCCCTCATATTCTGCTAGGAAACGCGCCGCCTCTGCCTGCGCCGCCTCCGGATAATCTGCGGATAAAAAGGCGTCCGGAACCGTCTTCGAGCGCTCTGCCGATTCTTTCAAAAGCGGCACGATTTTCCCTTTCATCAGCTCAAAAAATGGATCTAACATCTCCATATTAAAACCTTTTTCGTAGGTATCCAGCATCACATCGTAAAGCTTCTGTCCCGGCTTTGCCCGGTACGTCGCAAATTTCTTCTGATAGGAAATAATCTCCTTCAAAACAGGGGCAAATGAAGCAAAATCATTTTTCTCTCGCGCACGCGTCCAGATTCCCGTCGCACGCGCCGTAAGTTCTGCATACGCACGGTATTCCTCCGGCGGAATGCAAGAAAGCCGCTCCTGCTCCTCGGCTGCTTCCCGGAGAATTGCCGACTGCACCTCATCAAATACGCCCGCATTCTCTTTTTCTGCCTTCTGGCAGACATCCAGCAGCTCCTTAAAACGCATTGACGCCAGAATCTCCTGATACTGCTCCGAAAGTGAACCTATCACCCGCGCGGTATGCTCTACTGCACCCTTCGGCGCCAGCGTCTCATCATCCCACTCAAACAAAACCATCGACGTCTGAAGCGCCATCGCCCGCTCCAAAAGAGACTGCAGCTCCTCAAACTGTTTTTTTACATTCTGATTCTTCTGTTCTGTCTGTGCCATTTTCCTGCCTCCTGTCTTTTTTTCGTAATTCTATCATCCAAATTCTGTGTATTTTTTAGGTTCCGCTGCACATATGCCTGCATTCTTTTGTAATATGAGCCATTTCCATCTTCATCATACCAGATTTTCTTTCTTCTGTTTCTTATATCTTTCTTATGATTTTTTACAGTTCACACATTGTGCAAACTGTAACAGGATTTTCTCATGATGCCTTATGTGACTTTCCAATCTTGCATAATCATGCAAAACGCGGTATACTAAAACCAGTTTAAATCATATGCATAAAGCTGGTTCCCGGCACACGGATATACGCCACGAATCAACTTCCATGCACACACCAGGACAGGAGGGATTGCAGATGATCGAAGCAACGAGCTGCGGCGGTGTGGTTATATTTCGGGGAAAATTACTCGTTCTTTACAAAAACTACCGGAACAAATACGAAGGCTGGGTTCTTCCCAAAGGAACCGTAGAACCGGGCGAAGACTTCAAGCAGACCGCCCTCCGGGAGGTTCATGAGGAGACTGGCGTCGCCGCCTCCATCATCAAGTACATTGGCAAAAGCCAGTACACCTTCAACACCCCTCAGGATACCATCGAAAAGACCGTGCACTGGTATCTGATGATGGCGGACAGCTACTACAGCAAGCCGCAGCGCGAAGAATACTTCGTCGATTCCGGCTACTACAAATTTTACGAAGCCTACCATCTTCTGAAATTTTCCAACGAAAAACAGATCCTGGAAAAAGCCTACAATGAGTATCTGGATCTGAAAAAGGCAAATTTGTGGGGGAATCGGAAATACTTTTAATCACAAGAACAAAGAGGCTGTTGCAAAATCATTATCAAAAATAGATGATTGAGCGGCAGCTTCCATTTCTCTGCAAGCTAATCTGGGTTAAAATTCGCGGTTTTCCTGTTAAAAAAGGCTTTTCGGTAATTTCCTATGAAACAAAAAAACACCCCGTCCGCTGCACAAAGCCAACGAACAGGGTATTAAAAAGGGGAGGATAAGTATTCAAAAATTTCTCTTTTGTGATACTAACAGTATGACCCGTTTCTGTTATTCTATACATCAATCTCCAAATTTTTATACGCCTTTTATCTGCTTCCGAGTATCCGGTTTTCATATTATTTATCATACATACCTTTTTCCCTTGCTTTCTTCCTCTCTTTCCGTTACAATAGATACGTTTTGAGTTGTACTTTTTAATTTATTTTTATCTCTATGAAAAATACAACTCCAGCAAATCATTTTATGTACATTTTTATATTGATTTGAAACTTTTTATATCATAAACCTTGTACTTACCTCACAAAAAGGAGATTTACCTTATGAACAAGAAAAACATCTTAGTCGGACAGTCCGGCGGACCGACCGCGGTTATCAACGGGAGCCTTTACGGTGTTATCTGCGAAGGTGCGCGCCACAGCGATGCGGTTGGCTGCGTCTACGGTATGATAAATGGAATCGAGGGCTTTCTCGCGGATTCTTATATGAACCTTTCAGAAACACTCTCCGATGACGATCTGGAACTTCTTCGCCTGACTCCGGCGGCGTATCTGGGTTCCTGCCGTTTTAAACTCCCTGAGAACCTCTCCGACAGCTTCTACCGCGTCCTCTTTGAAAAACTGGAGCGGCTGGACATCGGCTATTTCTTTTACATCGGCGGCAACGACTCGATGGACACCGTCAGCAAGCTTTCCCGCTATGCGGCGCAGATCAAAAGCCCGATCCGCTTTATCGGCATTCCCAAGACGATCGACAACGATCTCGTCCTGACCGATCACACGCCGGGATACGGCAGCGCTGCCCGCTATGTCGCTGCATCCGTCCGTGAAATTGCGCTGGACGCCTCTGTCTATCAGCAGAAATCGGTCACCATCGTTGAGATCATGGGACGCCATGCCGGATGGCTGACGGCTGCCTCTGCCTTAGCACGCAAGGAATCCGGTGACAATCCGCTCTTAATCTATCTGCCGGAAGCTCCATTTGAGCTGGCACAATTTAATGACGACTTAAAGAAAGCGTTTGAAAAGACAGCGAATGTCATCGTCTGCGTCTCCGAGGGCATCCGCGACCACGGTGGTCGTTTTATCTGCGAATATTCAACCGAAGCCCAGGTCGACACCTTCGGTCACAAAATGTTAGCCGGATGCGGCAAAATTCTGGAAAATTATGTCCGCAACCAGTTCGGAGTCAAGGTGCGCTCGGTTGAGCTCAACGTCAACCAGCGCTGCTCCGGTCTCACCGTTTCCGGTACTGATTTAAACGAGGCTGAAATGGCAGGTCGTTTCGGCGTCCAGGCAGCCCTGGACGGTCACACTGGACAGATGGTCGCATTTGAGCGTGAGACTGATACAGCTGCTTCTGAACCTGTTCATGCAGCTGCTGCCGTTTCAAACGCTGCGGACTTAGGCGCAGCATCCGCTTCATGCGTAAAACATCGTAACACTGTATATAAAATTCATCCAGTTCTCAAGGATGTCAATCTGATCTGCAATCAGGAAAAGAAAGTACCTGCTGAGTGGATCACGAAAAACGGTACCGATGTCAGCGATGATTTCCTGGCTTACTCGCAGCCGCTGATCCAAGGGGACGTTTCCCATATTATGGAAAACGGACTTCCAAAATATTTGTACCGCAAATAGTCCGTCACGCAGTATAACTGCTTCATCCTTGAAATCCATACAAGCAACAGAAAAAGAGACGCTTCTTTCATTTTACGAATGCGTCTCTTTTCTACTTAATAATACATAATACCTGAATTTTTTCTAATTTACCCCAATCACACACTCTTATCATTTGGGGAGGAATCCTGACCGTGCCCTTTCAGCGCAGCCATCTTCTAAATCTAATCTTCCTCACAATCCCGAATTTCAACCCCATCATAAAAGAACATCAGAATCTCTTCATAATTCTTGCCTTCGCGCGCCATCTCCTGTGCGCCGTTCTGGCTCATGCCGACTCCGTGACCGTAGCCTCCGCCCCAGATGGTAAATGTGCGGATGTCTTTTTCCTCATCCCTGGCAGTTTCATCCACCGAGAAAAAGGCACTCGGAAGCGTACTCCATCCTGTCAGTTCGGTTCCGTCATTTTTCTTATAAACGAGTGATTCCGAGCCGAGGACACTCCGAATCTGACTCTGACCTTTCAGTGTCTTGGTTCCCTCGCTTCCGACGATCTGCACCGTCTGGGCGATACCACCCTTACCGCGGGAAGTCACAAAAATACCCTGAATCTCGCCGATGGTATCTACCTTCTGCTGCAGCTTCTTATTCGTGATCGTTGTTTTCCAGCGGTACATCGGGAACGAGGAATCATAATTCTGCTCACCCTGTCCCTGGATAAACTTGAGAAATGTGTCGTTGTCCGTCAAATCCGGAATCTTCTTCTTTTCCGTCAAACCGATCCCTTTCAGATACGGAACCTCGTCTTTGCTGGCGCCCCAGATCGTTCCATCGGTCGAATATCCGCAGGAAGTTGAAAAATAATACGTTTCCGCCGGAGTATCGTTGTAATATACAATCTTCCCGTCCGTCTCCTTGACTGCCAGATTCGTCCGCTCACTGCTCTCTGTATTATTGTACACCTGATAGTTCGTGCTGTCATCAACGTGTGCGCCGTAACGGCTGTAAGCATTCGCCTTGATCTGCCGGTAGGCATACGTCCGTGCGCAAACTGCCTGCGCCTTGAGCGCCTCCAGCTCATAATTAGATGGCATCTCGCTCGGCACTACGCGTGTCAGGTAATCTTCGACGTCCAGCTCATTGATCAGAAGCAGCCCATCCGACTCCTCGCTCAACTCGAAGCTGCCGAAATACGACGGCGTTCCCTGCGCCCGCTTGGTGCTCAGGATGCGGATCTCCTTCTGCGGATCTTCCAGCGTGATCGTCATGCGCCCTTCTTTCAGACGGTCATCGCCAGGACTCACGGACAATTTCGTTCCCGGGCTCAAAGTCTCCTCTGATTCGCCCCAGGTCACATGCATCGTGCTGTCCGACTGGAGTACCACTTTCGTGTGAAACAAGGAGGAATAATCATCATTCATGATCAGCACGCGGATGTTCGTCGCTGAAAAATCATGATTTAAGAGTGCTGCGCAAACCTTTTTGCCAGCCACGACAAATTTTCCCAGATCATAGCCGACCAGCACATCCCGCTTTTTCTGCTCCTTGACGACTCCATATGTTTTATATACTTTAAAATCATCGTCCAGTTTCAGCGTTCCGTACCCGTCAATCTCGATCGTATCATCCTTGACCGAGAGTACCTTTCCTTCGATCATATCTTCCTTGAGCGACAGCTTGCGGATCTTGCCCTTATCCAGCTCTACATCCGCCAGCACTCCATCGGTACGATCCTTGAGCTTTTCTTCCTCTGGAAATGTCCGGACGATCGTGCCAATATACACATCCATCCCACCCGATTCTCCCGGAACGATCCAGACATTCTTATATGTAACTTTTTCAGACTGTACGCCGCACAGCGTGATGATCGAACCATCACGCTCATAGACCTCGATCTTCCGATCGATGCAGGCATCCAGCGACACGCCCTCAAAATTCATCGTTCCCTGATCCGTATATGCCGTCCATGCCGCTGCTTCCTTCACATTTTTTGGTGTTCCATAAAGCACCAGCTTCTGTTTTTTGACCGCGTTTTCCGAATCTGCCTTTTTTAAGAATGACTCATAAAACAGCCACCATTCTTCCTTCGGCATTGCCTTTTTATATTTATTTTTAGATACATTCAGGGCGCTCGAAAGCCCTTTGGAAACACGATCCGCCGCATATGCCGCTTCGCCATAGGTCAGTGCGCCCATCGCGTAGCTTTTACTTATCTTCTCGTCTCCCGGCTCCAGATAGCCTTCCTCAATCATATAGTCAATATATTTGGCATACCATTCATCCTGATCCGGCGTTCCAAAATGGCTTCCGTGTTCTCCCTGCGACGCAACGATGTCGTCCCGGTCTGCAAATGATAACGCCATAGCTTTCGATGCCATGGCGCGTGAAATATCATTATCCGAGTGATCCAAAAATACAATTGCAAAGAGCAGGAGTGCCAGAAAAGCCGGAATCGCCACTGCCCAGTAAACCAGCTTTTTAGGTTTCAGAGACTGTACTGCCTTTCGCGATCTGCCTGTTTTCTTTTCCATATTTCTCCAGCCGCCTTTATTTTTTAACTGTCCTTTCTCATTCACAGTCACTTTTTATTTAACTCCATAAACGTTCCTGTTTTCTCATCAATGTGGTCTAACTTCCGGTATTCGTCTGTCTCCATCGGCAATTTCCGAAGCCGCAGCGACCGGTGCACCGCGCGGGAGATCAAGTCATAAATAACCGCAAATGCCGGTACTGCGATAATCATGCCGACGAAACCAAAGAGTCCGCCAAAGAAGAGAATCGAAAACAGTACCCAGAAACTCGAAAGTCCTGTCGAATTGCCCAGGATCTTCGGTCCCAGAATATTGCCGTCAAACTGCTGCAGAAGCAGAATCCAGATGAGGAAATACACACACTGGAGCGGACTGACTAAGAATACCAGGAACGCTGCAGGTATCGCACCGATGAACGGTCCAAAAAAAGGTATCACATTCGTCACACCGATAATGACGCTCAAAAGCATCGGGAACGGCATATTTAAGATCGTCACACCGATGAAACAGATAATACCGATAATGAGGGAATCCACCAGCTTGCCGATGATGAAGCCGCCGAACATCTGATTGATAAACCGGAGCTCCTCGATTACCAGATTCGCCTGTCTTAGATTCAGGCAGCCATAAACAATCTTCTTTCCCTGTGCTGCCAGTGTATCTTTGATATTTAGCAGATACACCATGACGATCAGACCGATCAGCCAGTTTTTGATAAATTCCAGGACACCCAGCACGCTGCTGGAAAGGCCTGTCACGATCTGTCCAATCCGGTGCATATCAATGTTGGTAAACGATTTCTCCGCCCAGTTCTGAAAAACTGCCAGGTTATTTTCAAAACTGCTCAGAACCATATTTTCGATCTCCGGATTATTTTTCAAAATACGCTGAATCCATTCATACACATTCTGCACATACAGCGGAAATGAATCCTGAATACCGATCAAACTCTCGATCAGCTGCGGGATCATAAGCTGGAACATCCCTACCACAAGCACAATAACCAGCCCCAGACATGCTGCCGTCGCAAGCATCCGGGCTGCACCACGGACGTATTTGGAATTCTTAGTGACAGAGCCAAGGGTCTTTTCCACGATCCCTGCTACCCAGTTATATGCCGGGGCGGTCAGATACGTCAGCACCGCACCGCAGAGAATCGGCGCAAGGATTTTCACAACCTTGCGGGTGCCCGCCGACACCACATCCCAGTGTTGGATGCTGAACCAGAGCAGTATGCAGACCGCAATCACCGAAACTGCCGTCATACCCATATAAATGTATTCTTTGAAATCTCTTTTTTCCATACTTATGTTCTTATCCGTTCCTCTTTTCTGATTTTACAATGTGCTTCTGGAAAATGTTACATTTTCTTTACACACTTTCTTTTACAGAGAAAGCAGCGATTGCTCGCTGCTTTTATCCTTTGTAACCCCAAAATGCCGGCTCTTACCATATTGACGCCTAGCGCTGCTAGGTGGGCAACCTCACTTAGATTTCTGTCTTCCACTCGAGAGGAGGCCTGACATCCATCTAAAAATATCGGAATCCCGTTAGTCAAAATGTAGGTTCAAAAAAAGCAAGAGTTGTCGAGCATCCCAGGAATTACAAATATTCTCTTTTGATACGGCTATTATACCGCAAGTCGGATGTTTTTTCAAGTTCCATTTTCTGATAATGCGGTCAGGTTGTTACTGTTCGCGCATACGTGCCCAGTAACGGATTAAGAAACTCCTTTTTGTCTTTTATACTTCTCCCCACTTCATCAGGAAATCTCCCAGCTCTTCCACCGTCTCAATCTGGTAGTCTGCCCCATTTTCCGTAAATTCTTCCCGGGAACCATATCCATACAGCACCGCCGCACATGGGAGCTGATTTTCATGCGCCCCGATAATATCGTGTTTCCGGTCGCCCACCATGATAACCTTCGATTCCTCCGGTGTTGTTCCCAGATGGTCCAGCGTGTAGGCAATCACATCGCCTTTGCGGACCCGGATCTCCTCCATATCCGCCCCGCCAACCAGGGTAAAGTAGGAAAGCAGATCAAAATGCTCCAGAATCTGAATAGCAAACGGTTCCGGCTTCGAGGTTGCCACCGCCAGCGTAAGACCGGCATCCTTTAAACGTGCCAGCATCTCCCGGATTCCCGGATAGACTTTGTTTTCAAACATTCCCTGTTTCGTAAAATATTCGTGGAAATGGTCAATCGCTTCGCGCGCCTGCGCTTCGCTGAATCCGTAATATTCTTTAAAACTGTCCGACAGCGGCGGTCCGATGAACGGACACAGTTTATCCAGATCCGGCTCATCGATCCCGTATGCCTGCAGCGCATGCTGGACAGACTTTGTGATGCCTTCCTTCGGATCTGTAAGGGTTCCGTCGAGGTCAAATAGTATGATATGGTTCATATGGTTCGTTCTCCTTATTGTAGTCCGCGGTGCATTACTCCGCAGCACACCAGCTTGAAAAAACTACGTTTTCATTGCTTACGACCATTCTAATACATTTTACGCAAAAAAGAAAGACAACTTTTCTCCAGCCATCTTTCTTTTCTGCGTTTCAGTTACTGTTCACGCATACGTGCCCAGCAACGGAATTTGCCGTGGCTTCGCATTTAAATACGGCAAATTTCTGCTGCCACCACGTTTTCTTACGGCACTTTCGGTTCCAAAAGTGCCTACCCGTGAACAGTAACGTGTTTCACTCTTTATTTGTAAAATTCATGTCCACCATGCTGCATGACATAGGTCAGCTTGCCATCGAACCAGCGTACATTGGAGGAAGCAGAGATTCCGCGGTTCATGAAGTACAGGGCGCCGCCCGAGTAATCCTCGCCTTCCAGTGCACGGTTGACGCAGTCAATTGTCTGCTGCGTTACCTTACAGCTGTTGATCGTTCCATCCAGTACCGGTGAGAACTGGGATGGTTCGTACACAACGGCTTTAACGCTGTTCGGGAATTTCTTGTTTTTCACCCGGTTGATGATTACATTTGCAACCAGTATCTTTCCCCTGTCGTCACACACACCCGCCTCCGCCTGCACAATTTTCTGCAGAACACTGTAATCTTCATCGCTGTAAGAGATGACTGCGCGTTCCCGGCGCTCCCGTTCTTCTGCTTCCTGCGCCGCCTGCTGGGTCTGCATTCGTACTTCTCGTTCGATTACCTCTACTTCCAGAGCTTCCTTCGCAAGTTCATCCTGAATCCCCTGCTCCAGCCTCTGTCCGAGTAGATGCTGACTCTCCTCGTTGGAGGCGAGAATCGTAAATTCTGATAAGCTCTCTGTCTCTGTCGTTTCTTCTGACTGCAGCATTTCTGTCAGTTCCACATCATCCGGATATTCCCGGTGTGCCGAGGCTGCATTTTTGCCAACGCCGCCAAAACTGACCGAATTAAATGCTATCACCGTCACAACCGCTGCTCCCGTCATCAATACGGCTGCGGTCCGGTACATCCTTTTTGTCACACGGACAAATAATGCCTTTATAAACTGATAAGCAGTCTGAAGAAATGTGTCAATGCTTGGCATACACTCTCCTCTTTCTATCAGTGCAGTCCTCCCAAAACCGGTCTGACTGCCATTTAACATCTGCGGCATCTTCTTTGGCTGTCTGATTTTTTCTGACAGCTACGGACAGATCGTTACTGTTCACACACGTGTGCCCAGCAACGGGATTTTGCCGATGCTACGCATTCCAAATCGGCAAAATCTGCTGCCAGAACTGTATCGTACGGAATTTTCAGTTCAGAAAATTCCTACCTGTGAACAGTTACGACAGATCCTCTCTGCCTGTGCCGCTTCCTTCAAGTGACGGGAGACATTATATGTGGTTTCCGGCTTCAAAGTCAACGTCTTTTTTACATTTTTGTGACAAATCACATTCTCATTTAACTTTTCCTTAATATTTATGTGAGCATTTTATAAACTTTTTTGCTTTTTCTTCCCAATTTTTATAAACTTTGGCTGGTATAAAATTTTTAATTTTTTACAATTCTGTTAAATTCTGCCCGTCAAAAAAACAGGCGAATCAAGTCGCCTGTTTTTTATGTCAACTGTAATAGAACAATTATGGTATCTGTAAAGGTGTCAGACAGACTCCTTACCACTCTAGATCAGCGCTGCAAACTGTGCATCCACATATTTTGCAAGTTCCTCCGGATTCAGAATGACCTGAACACCTCTCTGACCCGCGCTGATGCTGATTTTGTCGAAAATCTGCGCTGTTTCTTCTATATAAGTAGGGAACTTCTTTTTCATGCCGATCGGGGAACAACCACCTCGCATATAGCCAGTCAGCGGAAGAAGTTCCTTCATATGGATCATCTCCACTTTCTTGTCCTTGGAAGCCTTTGCCACCTTTTTCAGGTCCAGCTCCTCATCGACCGGGATACAGCAGACCAGATAGCCGTTCTTATCGCCCTTTAAAACGAGCGTTTTGAACATCGTGTCATGGTCCATCCCCATCATATCCGCCGCATGGCTGCCGGATAAGTCGTCCTCATCTACTTCATACTCGCCTGCTTCATAATCGATTCCAGCCGCGTCTAAAAGACGCATTACGTTTGTTTTTGTCATAAGCTAAACCCTTTCTGGAGACAGATTTAGTGCACTCCTCTTATTTCTGGTTGATATAGTTTACCAGTCCACCGGCTGTGATGATCTTCTGCATGAACTCCGGGAACGCCTGCCCCTGGAAGCTCTGGCCGGTGGTTTTATCGGTAATCACACCGCTGTCAAAATCAACCTCTACCTCATCACCAGCCGCGATTGCTTTTGCAGCCTCCGGGCATTCGATGATCGGCAGACCGATATTAATAGAGTTGCGGTAGAAAATACGTGCAAACGTCTCAGCAATAACACAGCTTACTCCTGCACATTTGATTGCCAGCGGCGCATGCTCGCGGGAAGAACCGCAGCCAAAGTTCTTATTTGCTACGATGATATCACCCTTCTGTACTTTATTTACAAACTCTTTATCAATATCTTCCATACAATGTTTTGCCAGCTCGTTGCCATCCGGAGAGTTTAAGTATCTTGCCGGGATGATAACGTCTGTATCTACATTGTCTCCATATTTAAATACATGTCCATTTGCTTTCATTTCTATATCCTCCTGCGATTTATCCTGTTATTTTATTCCAATTCACGAGACGGCACCTGCGATTGCAGGAAACCCTTCCCCGAACCGTAATATCCGTTTGTAACTGTTCAGTACCTTCACAGTCACGCACAGACCTACTGAACAGTTACATCCGTTTTACTTATTCCTAAACTTTTATGCCTATTACAGTCCCAGTTCCGCCGGTCCGCTCACTTTTCCGGTAATGGCGCTGGCTGCTGCCACTGCCGGGCTTGCCAGATAAATCTCAGAATCCACGTGTCCCATACGTCCAACGAAGTTACGGTTGGTCGTGGATACACATCTCTCGCCTTCTGCCAGGATACCCATATAACCGCCCAGGCACGGACCGCAGGTCGGAGTGCTGACAACGGCACCAGCCTCGATGAAGGTCTCTAAAAGTCCCTCTTTCATGGACTGTAAATAGATCGCCTGTGTCGCCGGAATCACGATGCAGCGCAGACCTTTTTTCACTTTTCTGCCCTTTAAGATCTCAGCTGCGATACGCATATCCTCGATACGTCCGTTCGTACAGGAGCCAATGACAACCTGATCGATCGCAATGTCACCCACTTCATCGATCGTTCTCGTATTCTCCGGAAGGTGTGGGAAGGATACGGTCGGCTTTAACTCAGATAAGTCTATGGTGTACTCTTCGTCATACTCTGCATCCGGATCTGCCTCATATACCTTGAAATCACGTTTAGAATGCTCTTTTAAGTACTCGATGGTCTTCTCATCAACCGGAAAGATACCGTTCTTGCCGCCTGCCTCGATCGCCATGTTGCAGATCGTGAAACGGTCATCCATGGAAAGGTTCTTGATGCCCTCGCCGACAAACTCCATGGAACGGTACAGCGCGCCATCTACGCCGATCATACCGATAATGTGAAGAATGACATCTTTACCACTGACCCATTTTGCCGGTTTGCCGATCAGGTTGAACTTGATCGCGGACGGTACCTTGAACCAAGCCTTACCGGTTACCATGCCAGCTGCCATATCGGTACTGCCGACACCTGTAGAGAATGCGCCAAGTGCGCCGTATGTACAGGTATGGGAATCCGCACCGATGACTGCATCACCTGCTACAACCAGACCTTTTTCCGGAAGGAGTGCATGCTCGATTCCCATCTCTCCTACGTCAAAATAGTTGGTGATATCATGACGACAGGCAAATTCACGACAGCATTTGCAGTTTTCCGCCGACTTGATATCCTTATTCGGGATAAAATGATCCATAACCAGCGCAATTTTGTCATGATTGAATACCGTCTGGTTGTCCATCTTCTTCATCTCATTGACCGCTACCGGTGTTGTGATATCATTTCCAAGAACCAGATCCAGATCTGCTTCGATCAACTGTCCTGCTTTTACCTCTGCAAGACCCGCGTGCGCTGCCAGGATCTTCTGTGTCATTGTCATTCCCATGATTTATTTCCTCCTGCATATACATACTTGGTAACGGCTCCGATGCCCTTACTGTTGTAGGAAAAAACTCTGTTCCAACGGTGCCGCTGACATCTTTTGCTTTTTTATATTTGTATTATAACACCGGTTCTGTTATAATACAAATATATATTGTTGATAGATACTATGAGTCGAAGTTATAGTGTCACTGTTCACGGGTAGGCACTTTTGGAACCGAAAGGGCCGTAAGAAAACGTGCCCAGTAACGTTATAGTGTCACCGATTTTTCCGATTGGAATACGAAGCATCCGCAAAATCCTGTCACATTTTGCACAACGTGTGAACTGTAGCTTTATAGATATAAAGGAGTATTATGGAACAACATTTAACCCAGTACCGTATTTTCTACGCCGTTGCACGCGCCGGCAATATTTCCCGCGCCGCCAAGGAACTTTTTATCAGCCAGCCCGCGATCAGCAAATCAATCAGCAAGCTGGAAGAAAGCCTCGGCATAGCACTTTTTATCCGCAATTCCCGCGGCGTCTCCCTGACCGCAGAGGGACAGGTCTTATTTCAGCATGTAGAAGCCGCCTTTGAAGCACTGGATCGCGGTGAAAATGAGCTGAAACAGATCCAGAACCTCCACATCGGACAGCTCAAGATCGGCGTCAGCAACACTCTGTGCAAATATATTCTTCTTCCTTATTTAAAAGAATTTATTGCACAGTACCCGCATGTCCGCATTTTGATTGAAAGTCAGGACACCGCACGCACAATCTCGATGCTGGAACAGCAGAAGCTCGACATCGGTCTGATCGCCGAGCCCAAAAACCGCCGCTACCTTTCGTTTCTTCCCGTCATGCGAATCGAGGACACCTTTGTCTGTACCCGGTCTTATCTGGAAAATCTGCGGATCCGCGAAGGTGCCGATGTCGATCCGTTCGAATCCGGGACAATCCTGCTGCTCGACCGCAGCAATATGACGCGCACGCACATTGACGCGTACTTTGCAGAGCACGGAATTGAACCGAAGCAGATTTTAGAGGCGACGACGATGGATCTTCTGATTGAATTTGCCAAAACGGGACTTGGAATCGGATGTGTGATCCGCGAATTTGTGCGGGAAGAATTAAAAGATGGTTCGCTGATCGAACTCCCGCTGGAAGTGCCAATCCGAAACCGAACGATTGGATTTGCTTATCATCCGACGGCGATGACGCGGACGATGAATGATTTTGTGCAATTTTGTTCGGAATAATGAAATAATTGGCAACACGGACGCCATTTCCTATGAAACGAAAAAGTCCGGCGCATGGCGGTCAAGCTGCCATATGCCGGACTTTTTCTGTTTAGTTCCTATTTTTATCAATTTTCGTAACTGTTCAGTACCTTCACAGTCACGCGCAAAAATTCATTAAAAATTGCCTGCGGCAATGGAATTTTTGCCTGCTGGCCCATGTTTTCGTACGGTCAGCGCAGTAAATGCGCAGACCTACTGAGCAGTTACCGATTTTCTTTTAAAATATTCTTCGCACATTTCCACACACATGGAAATATTTTCCCATCTACCAGCCAGACATACACTTTCGAACAAATTCCTATTAAAATACAGCTCAGAACCAGATTCACCCCGATCGCCAGCTTCTCTCCCGCCTCAGAATAAATGCTGTAAAACCAACAGGAAAAGCTGGCAATCACAAGCCAGTGTGTCAGGAAGATTCCCATGCTATACTCGCCGATCCACAGAATAATTTTTTTGAGGATCTCCGGGAGCCAGGTCTCCAGACCGCCGAGCCAGAAGAGACGGAAGCCTAAAATCATCAGGAATGCAGCAACATGACCATAGAATTCCATGGTTCCGAGTCCGCCTGGAAATCCATGCGCTCCCAATGTGGTTCCGATCCAGAAAGATTTTCGAACGAACCAGATGCTGAAAATCCAGAGGGCAGCACCAAAAATGCCATATTTTTCTTCTCCATCTTTAAGCAGATTCTCTTTTCGCTCTCTTTCTTTCATGGACTTCTCAACTGCCCGCATCAGCAGACAGATCCCATTTCCCAGAAGCAGGCAGATATAAAAGCTGTTCATTCCGATCAGCACTGCCGCGACGCCTGCCAGAATCAGAATTTTCTGGCGGGTTCCTACTTCCCGGAGGGCGGATGAAAGTACAAGAGTCAGAATACTTCCCATGAAAGTGTAGGTCAGCATCCAGGACGGACCATAGTACGTTGAATCAGCCTTGAAGATTGTATCAAACCAGGCATAGCGGAGCGCCTTCAGACCGCCTGGCAGATAGCTGTAAAAGTTGCTCAGCCACTCATTTTCCAGACGCGGCGCAACCCGCACTGTGTAGAAGAGACCGCTCCGGTAAAATAGATATGCCAGCAGAAATGTGACCGTCAACGGGCAGGTCAGTTTCAGATAGCGGCGCAGGATCTCTAAACTCCACGAAGTAAATCGCCCGGAATATACCTTATCGGCTATCAGCATTCCGCTGATCATCAAAAAAAGACTAACCCCGAAGGTTCCATAGCGGAGCAGGGGAAGCGGTCCTATTTCCATCAGCGCATTTACCTTATTGCTGCCCCAGCTCCCGAATGTACCGAACCAGTGACTTCCAAAGACCGCCAGACAGGCGTATGCCTTGATTATATTTACGTCATCATAGCGTTTCATCCGCGTTTCCTTTCCCATTCATATAAAAAGAATGTGCCTTGGCACATTCTCGCGCCGAGCGCGGTCGCCGGCGACATGTTTCTTCTTCGCGCGAGTGTGCATCCACGCGGAGTGATTTTTATTTCATAGGATGCATTTTCCTATGAAACCACAAAAAGCAGGACCGCTGCAAACCTGCAGCAGCCCTGTATAAGATTTCCTATATTCGAAAAACGATTAGTTGTTGATCAGCTTATCGTTCTCGTTGTTCCAGCTGTAAAGCTTACGGATCTCTGCGCCGACTTTCTCAGACGGATGCTCGGAAGCAAGCTTTCTCATAGCCTGGAAGTGTACCTGACGACCTGCCGGGGACATATCCAGTAAGAACTCTTTTGCAAAGGTACCGTCCTGGATATCGGACAGAATTTTCTTCATAGCTTTCTTTGTCTCAGCGGTAACGATCTTCGGTCCGGTTACATAATCGCCGTACTCAGCTGTGTTGGAGATGGAGTATCTCATACCAGCGAAACCAGACTGATAAATCAGGTCTACGATCAGCTTCATCTCGTGGATACACTCGAAGTAAGCATTTCTCGGGTCATAACCAGCCTCACACAGAGTCTCGAAACCAGCCTGCATCAGAGCGCAAACACCGCCGCAAAGAACTGCCTGCTCACCGAAGAGGTCTGTCTCAGTCTCAGTACGGAATGTAGTCTCCAGAAGACCAGCTCTAGCGCCGCCAATGCCAAGACCATAAGCCAGTGCGCGGTCAAGTGCCTTGCCTGTGTAATCCTGCTCTACTGCTACCAGGCACGGTGTACCTTTACCAGCCTGATACTCACTTCTTACAGTGTGACCCGGTGCCTTCGGAGCGATCATGGTTACATCGACATTCTTCGGCGGTTTGATGCATCCAAAGTGGATGTTAAAGCCATGAGCGAACATAAGCATATTGCCCTCTTCCAGGTTTGGCTCGATGTCTTTCTTGTACATATCTGCCTGAAGCTCATCGTTGATCAGGACCATGATGATATCAGCCTGTTTTGCAGCCTCTGCTGCGGTGTATACTTTAAATCCCTGTGCCTCTGCTTTTGCCCAAGACTTGCTGCCCTCGTAAAGACCGATGATAACATCGCATCCGGACTCTTTTAAGTTCAAGGCATGTGCATGACCCTGGCTGCCGTAACCGATAATAGCAATCTTCTGTCCTTCTAATAAGGATAAATTACAATCTTCCTGATAGTAAATCTTTGCTGCCATTTTTCATTTCCTCCTTGGATCTAACAAAAATAAAATAAATTTATTATAAAGCATAGACCGGCGCCTCTCTGTGCGTCTTTGGACCAAACTTTGTAAACCTCTTGAATGCCTTGTATCCAGTCTATCAATTGATGTACTACGGCAGATAGCGGATATCATCGGCACCTCTGGAAAGACCTGTAAGACCCGTTCTAGCTAATTCCAGAATCTCATAATCTTCCAGAAGATTAATCAGCGCGTCCTGTTTGGACTGGTCGCCTGTCAGCATAACAGTGACAGAATCTTTTCCCACATCGACAATCGACGCACGGAAAATCTCGGAAATTGCATTGATCGCCATCCGCTGGTTTGCATTTGCTCTCACCTTGACGAGCATCAGCTCACGGTATACGGAATGACCTTCCCGCAGTTCCTTTATGTCGTGTACATCTTCCAGTTTTCCAAGCTGCTTCTGAATCTGCTCCAGAACCTGATGATCGCCCAGCGATACAACCGTCATACGGGAGTATCTCGGATCCGCGGTCACGCCAACTGTAAGGCTTTCGATATTATATCCGCGGCGGCTGAAAAGTCCAGCCACACGGCTTAAAACGCCGGCAGTATTATCTACCAGCAGTGATAACACAATTCTGCTCATGCAATCTTCCCACCTTGCTCTTCTGTCTTGTTCGTATAGCCTTAATGATAGCAACCAATTCTCAGTTTGTCAACTAATTAAAAGGAATGCTTAGTATTCCCCAGAGCTATATCATTACTGTTCACGCATACGTGCTCAGTAACGAAATTTGCCGTGGCTCCGCATTTAAATACGGCAAATTCCTGCTGCCACCACGTTTTCTTACGGCACTTTCGGTTCCAAAAGTGCCTACCTGTGTACATTAACGATATATCAACACATCATTTCTGGTGTTCCTTCCACTTTTTCTCCCAGTCCGGACCGTATTTAAAATACATCTTCATCTCGGTTCCGACACTGATGAGGCGTGCATCGTCCGGGATCTCCTCACGCGTATACCAGCCTGCCTCAGAAAGCTCGTCCTCCTGCAGACGGATCTTATCATCCCCATCCAGTTCTGCAAAAAATCCGATCATCTCCGTATCAGTAAACGCCCACGGCTGACTCTTGAAATAGCGGATATTTTTAACTTTCAGCCCGACTTCCTCCATCACTTCGCGGCGGACGGTCTCTTCAAATGTCTCCCCGATCTCGACAAATCCAGCGATCAGCGCATAGCCACGGTAGGTACTGTGGTTGACACGGTAGCGCGACATAAGAAGTTTGTTCCCGTTCGTGATCGCCACGATAACTGCCGGGGAGATCTTTGGATATTCCGTCTGGCCGCAGACCGGGCAGACGAGCGCCCGCTCGTTCTTGCTGTCCTGCGTCTTTGCCCCGCAGCGTCCGCAAAACTGACGGCTCTGTCTCCAGCGCCACAGCTGCACCGCCGTGATCGCTGCAAATGCCTGGTGCATCGGCTCCATCGCACGGATGTCGGTCGGCGTTTTCCATGCATAGTAAAGCTGTTCCAACTCTTTTTCTGCCCCTTCCAGTGCACCAGAATCCGTCTTCCCAGCTTCCATATTATTTTTGTCCGAAACAGGCATCTGACCAGCCCCTTCTTTTAGCTTTGCCAGAATCTCTTCTGCTTCTTTCTCCGGCACACTGACCAGAAAATATGGCTTCTCATCAACCGAAAAGAGATAGACCGCCCGATCCATCAGTTCCGGAACTGCCGCCTCAATCTCCTCCCGGCGCGGGATAGTAAGCACATGTTCCTCCGCGGTCTCACGCAGAAGAATCCGGCTTTTCTGGATGCAGAAGACGTAGTCCTGTGATCCAGGTTTCTGAATGTGGTATGTATTGTCGTAGCGATGTGGTGCGATGTCCTGTATCATAACTTTATCTCTCTATCCTTTTATTCTCCAAAACTTGTGTAACCGTTATTTCCATACTGTGTAACGGCTGTCCTCGCAGACATTCTTTGTAATCTTTCTGCAAGTCTCTTCATTTTACTCTTTTTATTAAAAAAATACAATCCCTCGGCTCGCCCCAGACTTACAACCGTCCCACAAAATCCTCATATCCAAACGCCCGCACCACTTCCGCTGTCCCATCTTCATGCCGGTATACGATCGACGGAAGCGGCATTCCATTAAAGGTATTATTTTTGACCATCGTATAGAGCGCCATATCGCCAAACACCAGCCGTCCACCCTCTTTTAGCGGTGCATCGAACGAATAATCCCCGATGCAGTCCCCCGAAAGACAGGTTGGTCCGCCCAGGCGGAACGTATACGGCTTTTCGCCCGCTTCTCCCGCTCCGATAAGCGGCGGACGGTACGGCATTTCCAGCACATCCGGCATATGGCAGGCTGCCGAGGTATCCAGAATCGCAATCTGCATGCCGTTTTCCATCGTCTCCAGCACGGAAGTTACAAGAAATCCCGCGTTTAAGACAACTGCCTCGCCCGGTTCCAGGTATACTTCTACCCCATATTTTTCGCGCAGCCCGCGCACCAGGCGGATCAGGCGTTCCCGGTCATAATCTTCTCTCGTAATGTGGTGTCCGCCGCCCAGGTTCAGCCATTTTACCTTTGAAAACCAGGCTCCAAACTTCTCCTCCGCTGCCCGCAGCGTCGTCTCCAGGTCATCTGAATTCTGCTCGCAGAGCGTATGCATATGAAATCCATCCAGATACGGAAGGATGGTTTCTTCAAAGTTTCCCGTCTCCGAAAGCATCGGAAGAGTCGTCCCCATGCGGGATCCCGGCGCACACGGATCATAGATCGCGTGCCCCTCCTGCGTGGAACACTCCGGGTTCAGCCGGAGTCCCGCCTGTTTTCCGGCCTTTTTTACTTTTTCACCATATTTCAGCACCTGCCCCGGCGTATTAAAAACGATGTGGTCGGCATAATTTAAAATCTCATCAAACTCATCCGGGCGGTAGGCGGCAGAAAACACATGGGTCTCCCCGCCAAACTCCGTTTTTCCAAGCCGCGCCTCATAAAGCCCGCTCGCCGCGGTTCCCGACAGATACTGACGAATCAGCGGGTAGACCGAATACATGGAAAATGCTTTCTGTGCCAGCAGAATCCGGCATCCAGCCCGCTCTGCCGTATCTTTCAAAATTTCCAGATTTTTCTTTAAAAGCGTCTCATCCACCACATAAAATGGCGTGCGGATCGCCGCCGTGTCCCGGAGAACCCCAGCCGCCTCCCGTTCCTGCATCTGTTTTCCTTCCTTTCCTTCTCGCTTCCATCTTCCCTGTCCATTCTCTTCCTGCGCCTAAAAAACGCAAAATAAAACCAGTTTCTTACATGGAGGTATTTTTATCTTAATCCACCAGTGCCGGATCCCAGGATTCCTTCCACGGAAGTCCCCATTTATTTAACGCATCCATAAATGGATCCGGATCAAATTCTTCAATATTATAAACGCCCGGTTTCTGCCAGGTTCCATTCATCACCAGCATCGCACCGATCATCGCCGGTACACCGGTTGTGTAGGAGATCGCCTGGGAACCAACCTCTTTGTAGCACTCCTGATGATCACAGATATTATATAAGTAATACTTCTTCTCTTTTCCATCCTTCTTACCCTGGAAAATGCATCCGATATTCGTTTTTCCAACAGTACGAGGACCAAGGGATGCCGGATCCGGAAGCACTGCCTTTAAGAACTGCAGCGGTACGATCTCTTTTCCTTCGTACATAATCGGCTCGATCGAAGTCATGCCGACGTTCTCCAGACACTTTAAATGGGTCAGGTAACTCTGGCCGAAGGTCATGAAGAAGCGGATCCGCTTGATTCCCGGCATATTGAGCGCCAACGATTCGATCTCCTCATGGTGAAGCAGGTACATATCCTTCATGCCGACGCCGTCAAAATCATACTCTCTCTTGATCTCCATCGGTTTCGTCTCTACCCAGTGTCCATCTTCCCAGTAAGAACCGTTTGCCGACACCTCCCGGATATTGATCTCCGGGTTAAAATTGGTTGCAAACGGATAGCCGTGGTCGCCGCCGTTGCAATCCAGAATGTCGATGTAGTTGATCTCGTCAAACTCATGTTTCAGCGCATACGCCGAAAATACGCCGGTTACACCCGGATCAAAGCCGCTTCCCAGCAGTGCGGTAATGCCCGCCTCTTTAAATTTCTCACGATATGCCCACTGCCATTTGTACTCAAATTTTGCCGTATCCTCCGGCTCATAGTTCGCAGTATCGATATAATGGGTCTTCGTCGCCAGGCAGGCATCCATGATCGTCAGATCCTGGTACGGAAGCGCTAGGTTCAGCACCACATCCGGGTTAAATTTCTCAATCAGGGCAATCAGCTCGTCCACGTTGTTTGCATCCACCTGTGCAGTCTGGATCTTCGTCTTGGTGGTTCCCTCTAATTTTTCTTTCAGCGCATCGCATTTGGACTTCGTCCGGCTTGCAATGCAGATCTCCTCAAATGCCTCGCTGTTCTGGCAGCACTTGTGAATTGCTACGGAAGCTACGCCTCCACATCCGATAATTAACGCTTTTCCCATCTTTTTTTCCTCCTGTATTCTGAAATGTACTCTGTTTTTGTTCCATTTTATAATCCAAATTTCACATTTGCTTTTGTTCAAACACTTTTCAGTTCATGTCTCAAACACACACTTTTATTTGATGATACCAGGGTCAAAAGGTCAGAAGTTCGACGCAAGCTTGCTTGCAGGAGAATTTTTGACCTTGGGACCCGCCAAAAACATTTCTTACTTAATCTTTGGATTTCCCAACAGCGCCAGCAGCATCTCCCTTACAATCTTGCACGCCACCGCCGTCGATGCACCGGACGCATCCAGCGCCGGGGATAATTCATTCACATCACATCCAACAATCCAAGCTGCACTGCAGATCTGCGTGACTGCCCGTCGAAGTTCCTCAAAACTGATTCCGCCCGGTTCCGGCGTTCCTGTTCCCGGAAATACACTCGGATCCAGCACATCCAGATCCAGGGTAAAATACACCGGTTTTCCTTCCAGTTTCCGAAGAGTTTCCTGAAGGACTTCCATATCCACGATAAATGGATGCGTCGTCACGTGTTCTTTTCCCCAGCGCCATTCCTCCCGGTCGCCGGAGCGGATACCAAACTGCGTGATCCTGCCATCTCCCAGGACTTCCCAGCAGCGGCGCAGCACACAGGCGTGGGAAAGTTTCGCGCCCAGATAATCGTCCCGCAGATCGGCGTGTGCATCAAAATGAATGATATGCAGATCCGGATATTTCTCTGCCAGTGCCTGCACCGGTGCCAGCGTCACCAGGTGCTCGCCGCCCAGCATAAATGGGATCTTGCCATCCCCGGCTATCTCCGCCGCCCGCTCCCGCAGATCCTTTAACGCCAACGATGCGTCACCAAAGCAGAGCTCCTGATCGCCCGCGTCAAACACGGCGTAATCGGTCAGATCACGGTCCTGGTACGGCGAATACGATTCCAGCCCATAGGATTCCGAGCGGATCGCCCGTGAGCCGAACCGGGTGCCCGGGCGGTACGAAGTGGTTGAGTCAAACGGCGCGCCGTAGAGCACGATCCCCGCCTCCTCATAGCTGGCGTCACACGCCAGAAACGTCTCAATATTTGCCTTCAACATCTTCTAACATCTCCTCCACATATGCCGGCAGGTAAAATGCCCCTTTATGCAGGGTCGTCGTATAATACCGGCAGTCCAGCCCCCGCAGGTTCCATCTTGTCTCATCCAAATTCTTTAACGGATGGTATTTCTTCGACGCAAATCCAAACAGCCAGTGCCCGGACGGGTAGGTCGGGATATGCGCCTGATAGACGCGGCTGATCGGAAATGACTCCACGATCCGCTTATGAGCCCGCTTGCACGCCTCCGCATCTTCGGCATAAAACGGGCTTTCATGCTGATTGACCATGATGCCGTCCTCTTTTAACGCCTTATAGCAGTTCCCGTAAAATTCCCGGGTAAAAAGCCCTTCGCCCGGTCCAAACGGGTCGGTTGAATCCACGATGATCAGATCGTATTCATTTTCCTTAAAGCGGACATATTTCAGCCCATCCTCATAGTGGATCGAGAGTCTCGGATCATCGAGACGGCACGCTGTCTTCGGCAGATATTTCCGGCAGACCTCCACCACCAGCGGGTCGATCTCCACCATGTCGATGTGCTCGATCTCCGGATAGCGGGTCAGCTCCCGGATCACGCCTCCATCCCCGGCTCCAATTACCAGTACCTTTTTGACCAACGGATGCACTGCCATCGGCACATGCGTGATCATTTCGTGATAGATAAATTCATCCTTTTCCGTCAGCATCATATATCCATCCAAAGTCAAAAACCGCCCAAATTCCGGCGAATCAAAGACATCGATCCGCTGAAACTCGCTCTTTCCGCTGTAAAGCTGGCGATCCACCCGGATGGAAATTTTTACATTTGGCGTATGATTCTCTGAAAACCAGAAATTCATAATTTTCCCCTTTCTATCTACTGCTTATCTATTTCAGCACATTCAGGCGCTCAATCCCCGGATCCTCCGGTCCGGTCATTGAACATCCTTTTTCCAGCGCATACGCAATGTAGTCAATGATCTCTTCCGTGATCTGCTCGCCCGGCGTCAGAATCGGAATGCCAGGCGGGTAGCACATGACAAACTCACTGCACACACGCCCGGCTGTCTCGCGGATCGGAAGGGATTCTTTTTCCCCATAAAATGCCTCCTGCGGCGACATCGCCACGATCGGTTCAATGTAATCAAAATCCATCAGCGTCGATTTATCCCGGCTGAACCGGCGCTTGATCTCCGCCAGCGCGCTGACCAAGCGCTCTACCTCCCGCTGCCGATCACCGATGGAGAGATATGCCAGAATATTTCCCAGATCACCAAATTCCGCCTGGATATCGTACTCGTCCCGGAGAAGATCATAAACCTCGATCCCCGCCAGCCCGATATCGCGCGTGTGAATTGAAAGTTTGGTCACATCGAAATCATAAATGCTGTCGCCGTTTACCAGCTCCTTCGAATAGGCATAATAACCGCCAATCCGGTTGATTTCTGTTCTCGCATACTCCGCCAGCTCCACCACCTGCTTAAATGCCTCACGCCCGCGAAGCGCCAGGTTCCGTCTGGAGATATCGAGACTGGAAAGGAGCAGGTAGGAACCACTCGTCGTCTGCGTCAGATTGATAATCTGGCGGACATACCCGGCGGACATACCCGGACCCGTCAGAAGAATCGAGCTCTGCGTCAGGCTTCCGCCTGATTTGTGCATCGAAACCGCCGCCATATCCGCCCCAGCTGCCATCGCGGAAATCGGCATATTTTCCCCGAAATAAAAATGGGTTCCATGTGCCTCATCAGCTAAACACAACATCCCATGCTCATGTGCCAGCTTTACGATCGAGCGCAGATCCGAACAAATGCCGTAATACGTCGGATTGTTCACAAACACCGCCTTAGCATCTGGATTTTCCTTGATCGCCCGGCGCACATCTTCCACACGCATTCCAAGAGGAATCCCCAGTCTCTTATCACCCGCCGGATTCACATAGACCGGAACCGCGCCTCCAAGCACCATGGCACCCATGACGCTGCGGTGGACATTTCGCGGCAATATAATCTTCTCGCCCCGCTTGACTGCCGTCAGCACCATGCTCTGGACCGCCGATGTCGTACCGCCGACCATCAGGAATGCGTGTGCCGCCCCGAATGCCTCAGCCGCCAGCTGCTCCGCATCCGCGATGACGGACACCGGATGGCAGAGGTTATCGAGCGGCTTCATGGAATTGACGTCCAGCCGCATGCAGGTCTCTCCTAAAAGTTTCGTCAACTCCGGGTTGCCGCGCCCCCTCTTGTGCCCCGGCACATCAAACGGCACCACGCGCATCTTCTGAAATGCTTCCAGCGCCTCATAGATCGGCGCGCGCTCCTGGGTCAGCGCGTCATCTCTTCGACTACCTCCCCCCGTTTCTTTCGGTTCTGAAGCTTCCTTTCTGCGCCGTGCACTCCGTCCGACGCCCGGCTCCAGATTTCTTCTCTCTTCTTCCATCTGCCGTCCCTCCTGAAAATCACTCATTCGTTTCTTCTATCGAATTTCCCTGGTTTTCGCGGTATTTTCCAGTCAAACCATTCTCTTTCCTCTCAAAAAGCATTTCTTTTAAAACACATTTCTTCCGCTGAAAATTTCAATCATCTCCCGCCGCAGGCTGTCCATAATACTGAGTCTGGTGGTCGGCGGAAGTTCATAGACATCTGTCTTAAACAGATAATTCTGCAGATCGATCTCTTTCAGCATCATCTTGGTATGGAACAGATTCGCCTCGTACACATTGATATCGACCACATCGTAGCGCCGCAGCGTTTCCTTGGAGATATAATCCTGAATCGAGCGGATCTCACGATCCATAAACAGCTTTTTTCCGTCCACATCCCGCGTGAATCCGCGCACCCGGTAGTCCATCGTAATGATGTCCGAATCAAACGAACCGATCAGGTAATCGAGAGTCGAAAGAGGCGTGATCTCCCCGCAGGTCGCCACGTCGATATCCACCCGGAAGGTCGCCAGACAGGTCTCTGGATGGTATTCCGGATAGGTATGGACGGTCACATGGCTCTTGTCCAGATGCGCCACCTGCGTCTCCCCCTGCACCGGCACCATAGAGTCTTCCGCAATCAGAAGCGTAACCGAAGCCCCCTGCGGATCGTAGTCCTGCTGGGAAATACTCAATACCCGCGCCCCGATCATATCTGTCAGCGACGTTAGAATCCGGGTCAGACGTTCCGAATTGTACTGCTGATCAATGTAGGCAATATAATCCTTCTGCTCCCTCGGTGTCTTGGCATAACAGACATCATAGATATTAAAGCTAAGCGCCTTTGTAAGGTTATTAAAGCCGTATAATTTTAATTTTTCGCTGTGATCCATATCTTCCTTCTCCTGAAATATAAATGGTGTTGATCAAAAAAGCGGATGATGTGTCTCCACATCATCCGCAAAAACGTTCTTTTCCTGCTTCGCTCTATTTTTACAAATCTGCCGTATATCTGCGAAATCTTCCCTTGTCCCTATTTACCGCATATACTGCACATTGCTTCAAACCTTTTTATCCACAGAAATCTTACATTCAGAGTCTATATAGCAAATATCTACTTTTACCACTCTTATTGACCGTTTTACAAGTTGATGTGCATGAGCACTGGTTGTAAAGTAACCAACTTATAAAATTGAGCTTTTAACTCAATCAATAGGGCAGTTCGCACTGCCAATCGGCATTTGACCCGGCTGTCCGTATGGCCATTCCCTGTTTCACAGGTGGTCAGATATATTTGCATGGATGACTCTTAAAATGTTAAGATTTTCCATATCAGAGGTATCATACAGCAATTTTGGTAAAATGTCAAGAATGATTTTTATTTGGGTTGACATTTGAAAATTTTCACTTTTCTAACGGTACTTCCGTCCGCTTCCCGCAGAACGCAAACATCGCCACGCCCGCCGCAAAGATAAACAACGAGATAAACTGTGAAGTCGAGAGGGATCCGACCGCTCCCCGGTTCAAATCACCGCGGAAAAATTCCAGCACGAAGCGTCCCAGACTGTAGCAGATCAGATACAGGGATACCACCTGCCCCTGTTTTTTGCACTTTTTCGCCGCATAGAGAAGCAGCAGGCAGTGCAGAAAATCCAGACCGCTTGAGATGAGCTGGGTCGGAACCAGGGGAATGTTGTTCGGGGCAAAGTCCGAATCGTGGAACACGATCGCAAAATGGCTGTGGGTCGGCATACCGTAGCAGCAGCCAGCCAGAAAACAGCCGATCCGTCCAAAGCCCTGCGCGAGCGCAACCGACGGCATGACCAGATCCGCGTACTGGAAAAAGGAAATATGCTTGATCCGGCTCAGTATATAACCGCCCAGCACACCGCCGATGATGCCGCCGTACACGACAAATCCGTCGCTGATATCTAGCAATTTCTTCGGGTTTGCCAGAATTTCGTCAAAGATTGTGACATAGTACAGAAGTTTTGCACCTAAAATTCCACATACAACACCGCAGATCGCGATCGAGAGGATCATATCGACATCCATCCCCCGCTTGTTTGCCCGGTACTCTGCCAGGTAATACGCAACGATAATGCCGATGCCAATCATCAGACCGTAGCCGTGGATCGTGATGCTGCCGATTGTGAATAAGTCATTTTTCATGAAAGGTTTATCCTCCTATTTAGTTTACGTTCCCTGATGCTTTTCGATTATAGCATTATTTATATAAAAAAACAAATGTTAATAGATAGCAGAAAAACAGATGTAAAACAGGCTTTTTTCTTCCCATTCTACATCTGTTTCACTGTACTTATTTTATAATTGAGGATATAATCAAGCCCGTATCCAGACTCCTTACGCCTCTTCCCGCTCTTCCTCCGGCAGCAGGTTCGTCATGCTCTTTAAGCTGATCGCCAGTGTCGAGCTGTTGTGCAGCAGCGCCGACATAGACGGTGTGATGATACCAGCCACCCCCAAGAGAATCAGACCCAGGTTGAAGCTGATGACGAAACGGTAGTTTCCATGGACACGTTTCATCAGATCCATGCTCAGATGACGCAGAAGCACGACTTCATCCAGGGAATCTTTCTTGATCGTGATATCCGCGATCTCTCTGGCAATCTCCGCGCCCTCGCTGACTGCGATGCCCGCGTCTGCTGCTGACAGGGCCGGTGAATCGTTGATGCCGTCACCGATCATGATAACTTTGTGGCCTTTCGCCTTCTCCTCCTCAACAAAGCGCGCCTTATCCTCCGGAAGTACCTCGGAGAAATAATCATCCACGCCGACCCTCTTCGCGATCGCCGCTGCGGTCCGCTCGCTGTCGCCGGTCATCATGACAATGCGCTTAAATCCAGCCTCTTTTAACTGGCGGATGACAGACGGTGCTTCCTCACGCAGCGGATCCTCGATGCAGATAACGGCTGCAAGCTGTCCGCCGATTGCCATGTAAAGATGGGAACAATTTTCCGGAAGGTTCTCAAACTTCTCTTTTCCATCCTCCGGCAGTGTGCACTTCTCATCCTCAAATACGAAATGGTGGCTTCCAATCACGACGCGTTCTTCGCCCACATAGGTAGCGATACCGTGCGCTACGATGTAATCCACTCTCGAGTGCATCTCCTCATGTACCAGATGACGTTTTTTCGCTTCCTGTACGACCGCGTTTGCCATCGAATGCGGGAAATGTTCTTCCAGGCAGGCTGCGATACGAAGCAGTTCTTCCTTCTCCATGCCATTGAAAGATACTACATCGGATACAACCGGTTTTGCCTTGGTCAGGGTTCCGGTCTTGTCAAATACGATCGTCTCCGCCTCGGCAACAGCCTCCAGAAACTTGCCGCCCTTGACCGTAATGTGATGCTGGCTTGCCTCACGCATCGCAGACAGGACTGCAAGCGGCATTGCCAGCTTCAGTGCGCAGGAGAAATCAACCATCAGGATCGACAGTGCTTTCGTCGCGTTGCGGGTCAACAGATAGGTAAGCGCGGTACCGCCCAGACTCCACGGAACGAGTGCATCTGCCAGGTTCGACGCCTTGCCTTCAACGGATGATTTGAGCTTCTCCGAATCCTCGATCATCTGTACGATACGCTCATAACGGGTGGAACCGGCGGATTTTTCTACCTTGAAGGTAATCTCTCCCTCTTCCAGCGCGGTTCCTGCGTAAACATAGCTGCCCGGCTCTTTTCTGACCGGCTGGGATTCGCCGGTCATCGAAGCCTGGTTGATCATCGCCTCGCCGCTCACTACGACACCATCCAGTGGAATCACTGTACCCATATGGACGGTCAGCTCGTCGCCCGCGGTAACATCCGAAAGCGGTACAAGGACTTCGGTCCCGTCCACTTTTTTCCAGACCTTTTCCACGTTCAAGGACATGCTCCGCGCCAGATCCCCAACGGATTTCTTATGTGTCCACTCCTCCAGAAGCTCACCGACGCCGAGCAGGAACATAACGGAGCCAGCCGTATTGAAATCGCGGCGCAGAAGGGAAACACTGATCGCCGTCGCATCCAGCACCTCCACATGCAGCTTGCGCTTAAATACGAGGCAGTGGATACCTTTCACGATATAACGGATCGCCTGCACGGACGTGTATACCGCACGGACCGGCGCCGGGAGAAATGTCTTCGTCGCAAAGCGGGTCAGTACCTTCTGAATCAGCTTTTCTTTGTACTCCTGATTCAGGGCGCGTCCGCTGCTTTTAACTGCCATCTCCTGTTTTTCGGTAATCTGACCATCAAACGCCGCTACCTGTACGAGTACCGCCTCCCGATCCTCCTTATAATAGATAACCGCATCTGCTGTCCGCTCATACACCTTAGCCGCCGTCACGCCGTCCAGGCCAAGCAGATACTGTTCCAAAACGTCCGCTTCGCGCACGGTATGGAATTTCCGGGCAAGGCTGATACGGATTCTTCCTTTGATTTCATGCTTTATAATGAATTTCATGATTCATCTTCCTCCGGTTATAGAAGAGCTGCCGCGAGACAGCATCCCATGCTATCTTGCGGCAGCCCCCCCTGTTATTTAGATTCATGTATTCTTGGAGTTGCTATTACTGCTCTGCCTTCTCAGCCTCCGGTGCGGCCTCGGTTGCCTCAGCAGTCTCGTTGAAATCCTCATCCTCACCAAAGCTCTCATAGCCGCGAGCCTCGTTGATCTGCTTTGCCTCAGCCAGGATGTCCTCAGCGTTCTCCTGAATATTGGTAGCGGTGGTCATCACACAATCACGTGCACGAAGTCCGGCTGCTACGCAGTTTACGTAAAATTTCTTTGCATCCTCGCTGCCAAGAATCTTAACACCTGCTGTTCCGAACAAAACGCCGCCTGCAAATAAACCTAATTTTTTTAATTTGAAAATGTCCATCATGATTACTCCTCCTCTGATATTATCTAAATTATATTCACATATGATTTTTGAAAACTATTTATTCCATTTCAAATGCGAATATAGCTGCGTTTAATGACTCATTTCTGAGGTACAAGTAGATGGTAACAGCTTACCCCCATGATAGTCAAACCTAACTTTCCTTATTGAGATTTTTTATCAACTGGCATCCGAAGTTATACTTGACAGCTCATCCTCATTCCGCAGAGAATACTGGCGGCAACGGTTTAAAACGCCGATTTCTTCCAGCACTGCAATCATCCGGTACACCGTTGCCTTGCCGATCCCCGGGTCGCGCTTGGATGCCTCGTAGTAGATCTCCTTACAACTGCTCCATCTTCCCTCCAGGATCACATCCAACATGATCTTTCTTTGATCGGTCATCCGTTTCCCCCGTCTCTTCAGTTCGCTGATAATCTGCTCTCTCTGCTGCATCGTATCATCTCTCTTTCCATATCTTCTAAATTATTTTTCCGCACATCTGCCGTTTCCGTCCACAACCCGGCTTTTTATTAGCGCAGACTAACTGTTCGTTTAAAATATATAGCATACTCTGCTTGCCACTCTTTTTGCAAGTACTAAATTCCGCTTTTGCCTCTGGCTCAGCCTCATTAAGTCCTTAGATACGACTCGCACTAAGTGCTCATATTATATTGTGTTTCATCAAAAACAAAACATAATTAGCATGAACAAACTCGGGTTAGAATGCCGCAACTCAAGTTAGATGTCTCTAACCTTAATTTAAAGACTACCTCTTTTTTTCTCATCTGTCAATGAATTTTCGAAAATATATTTGATTTTCTTCTCTGATAATGGTAAGGTACTCACAGAATAATCAATTCAGACAGGAAAGGAAGGATTTTTCGATGAGCTTCAAAGAAATAAAGCCAGAAGAATTAAATTTTAACCCGTTTACCCGCATCGGTTCCGACTGGATGCTTTTAACCGCCGGCACCGAGGATAAATTCAACACCATGACTGCCAGCTGGGGTGGCGCAGGCGTATTCTGGGGCAAACCGGCTGTTACCTGCTATATCCGTCCCCAGCGCTACACCAAAGAATTTATAGACAAAGAAGAACTCTTCTCCGTCAGCTTCTTAAAAGACGGACACCGCGATGCTCTCAAACTCTGCGGCTCCGTATCTGGCCGTGACCACGACAAAATCAAGGAAGCCGGCCTGACCCCGGTCTTCATCGACGGCGTACCGGCATTTGAAGAAGCTGACACCATCCTCATCTGCCGCAAAATGTACCGCACATCCATGAATCCGGCAGATTTTATCGATAAGGACGCTGACAGCAAGTTCTATCCGGAAAAGGACTATCATGATATGTATATTGCGGAGATTGTGAAAGCGGTTGTGGCTGAATAAGCAGAGCCGTTCCATTTAAAATTTAAATCCCACAGGGAATGCCGCTGTCTGGTCTCTAGCTGTGATTGTATGTTTTCCTGACAGGCAATCACAGCCGAAAACGCTGATTTGCAGCATTTTCTGTGGGAATCCTTTGAATGATCCTTTTTGGTTTATTTGTTTATATTGTATCTTTATTTATTCCTTTATTTTGCCAATTCCAGCATCTGCGCCAGCGGACCAACCGCCCTCTGCCGCATCGCCTCATCCATCTCCACTTCCTCTTCCGGATTTTCCAGCGCCCGCAGTACGCTGTCCAGATGAATCTTCTTCATGTTCGGGCAAAACTGGCGGTGACCTACGGAGAAAAACTTCTTCTCCGGGTTCTTCTGCAGCAGTTCATAGAACACGCCCATCTCGGTGCAGATCAGGAAGACTTTCTCATCCGAATTCGTCGCATAATCAATAATCTGGGAGGTACTTCCGACAAAATCTGCCAGCTCCAGCACATCGCCGGTACACTCCGGATGCGCCAGCACAACTGCCTCCGGATGCAGCTCTTTTGCTTTCTTTACATCTTCCGCATGAATACTCTTATGTACATGGCAGAAACCGTCATTGAAAATAAAATGTTTCTCCGGCACTTTTTTTGCGATAAAACGTCCCAGATTCTCATCCGGAATAAAGAAAATATCCTTGTTCGGCAGTTTTTTCACGATTTTGAGTGCATTCGATGAGGTAACACAGACATCCGATTCTGCCTTGATCTCCGCCATCGAGTTCACATAACAGACAACGGCTACATCCGGATACTCTTTGCGTACTTCGCGGATCTTCTCCACCTCAACCATGTGAGCCATCGGACAGTCTGCGCTCCGGTCTGCCATGATAACCGTCTTCTCCGGGCTTAAAATCTTCGCACTCTCGCCCATAAATGACACGCCACAGAAAATGATCGTCTTCTGCGGCACCGTCGTCGCCAGCTCCGCCAGATAATACGAATCGCCCACATAATCGGCAATCTCCTGCACTTCCCCATCAACGTAATAATGTGCCAGAATCACGGCATCCTTCTCTTTTTTTAATGTCTCGATCCGCTGCTTTATCTCCTGATCCATCTCTTTTCCCTCTCCTTTTTTCACCGCTCTGTTCACGCTTCCGAATCCCCATCGATTGACAGAAACCATACCATTTTTCCGACAGCTGCGGTTCATTTTCTTCTTTACAATGTATCCGACATCTTTGCCACGCCATATTTCTCTGTCCATATAGCTTCCACACGGTAAACTTCTGTGATTATACCTCTAAGAGAAAAGCTGTGTCAATGAAATTTTGACACTTTTTATTACATCTGTCTTGTCATATAGCAATTCATCTACATACAGACTGAACGTCTGCTTTTCCGGCGCTTCAACCAGAGCAGCCAATATGCATTTATGCAATTTTTTTGTTTCACAAATGTATTTTACTGTGCAACAAAAAGTCAAACCAAAAATCGGACGGTTTTTCGCTGTGTTTTTCACTGTTCAAACCGTCCGATCTACATGACATATTTATAATTTTATCGCTTTATGCACATCCGCCCTTATTGCTGAAACAGCACCAGTCTCGATACCTTTCCTTCCGCGTCCGCCCAGATCGCGCATTTCTTTCCCGCTTCCAGATCGTCTGCGGTCACGATGTTCCGGGTTAAATACGGCAGAATACGTGTCTCAGCGCTGACAGTATAGGTCACGCCATCCTTTGCTTTCACACAGACGGTATCATCATTCTCGGCACTCTTTTTCACCGACTCGATCTCCGTGTAAACCGGCACGGCGCTCACATCGGTTACATGGACGAAGAAGAGCTGTCCGTTCGTGATTGGCGGCTCGCTCATCGCCATCGCATCCCCGATGTAGGCATATACAACGGTTCCCGTCTCCGCCTCGGTCATATCGACCGGATTGCCTGTCTCTGCGTCAAAAATCGGCGTTTCCGGTGAAAATGTGATCACCATCTCGCCGGCACTGCTGATTCCCGACTGATTGTCGATCGTGACGGAATCGCTGGTAACCTCCGAAACCGGACCATACACACAAATAAATTCGGATGAAACCTTCTTTCCTGTACCGGATGCCGGACCGGACGGGGCGTTTTTCTCGATAACCGTATTACTCTCGCTGGTTTCCGCTGCAACGTTCTCCCCAGCTGCCTTCGTATCTTCGACAGCCGTCTTATTCTCCTCATCGCCCGCTTTTGCACTGGAAGCGCACCCAAGCGCACCTACCGACAGTGCTGCACAAATCCCCGTAATATATAACGATTTTTTTTTCATAATTTGAATCTCCTTCCGACTGTTCTTATGCCTGCTCCCTGTCTGTTCCCAGGGACTTCTCTGAAATTTTTCAAAACTTCCCAGGCACTTTTTAGTTTGTCCTAAAACCAGTGAAATATTTTTCTTTATACTCTGTATTCAGCTCTTCTATCTGGTTTTCTCTGTTCTAACAGTCTACCCTATTTCACCCAAAAGTAAAAGTGCTTTTTTCTTACGGATTTCTGATATTTTATTACTGTTCACGCATACGTGCCCAGTAACGGAATTTGCCGTGGCTTCGCATTTAAATACGGCAAATTCCTGCTGCCACCACGTTTTCTTACGGCACTTTCGGTTCCAAAAGTGCCTACCCGTAAACAGTAACGATATTTTCCTTTGCCGGTCAGGAGGTCCATACAAAGCTTCAGCAACTGTGCTGCCATGTAACATTTCACTCCACTTCCTCTTCTATCAGCTCCACACGGCAGATCTGTGGAAAATTTACCGCGATCTCCCCGCCTATATTTTCAAGTCCAGGCTGATTTCCACTCCTTATTTCCGCCAACCACAAAACCTGCTGGTAATAGTCGATTTTCTTCAATCGTCCTGCTGCCGTTCGGTAAGCGCCGCCATCCTTGTGCACGTCCGGTTGGAACCAGGTCACAGAAAGCCGAACCGTCTCGCCACGCATCAGCTGCTCCTCCGCTTCCACAAGCGTCTGATTGATCATCTCACGCACGCTGTCATCCAGATCGATCTCCCGCTCGGTCAGACGCGCTTCCTCCTCTACCGCCTCCTCATAGCCATTCAGTGCAGCAAACGAGGCAAACTGCGCCGCCCGGTCCTCCACCGGCATCCGTGCATGGCGCAAGGGAAATGGGTAAGAATGACCGAGGATATCGCCGTAGCGGCGCTGGGCGTCACTTTCCTGCCCTTTTGGGGTTTGGCTTCGTCCACCTTTTAAGTTTTCAAATTCATTCACTCTATATTGATCTTCCATCTACGCCTGATGTCCCCCGATCTGCCCGTTGCGCTCCTTGGCGGTCGCGCCTTCCTCAAAGTTCATCCCGCGCAGCACCGCGTTTTTTCCGTATTTTTTCTTGATTGTCAGAAGCGCTTCCTGCATCCGGCGCTCCCGCTCACGTTTTTTCTGTTCTTCCTTCTCTTTTGCTTCCTTTTTTGCGTAATCGGTAAACAACTCAAGCTGTTCAAAAGTTTCCTTCTGTTCACGCTCTTTCGCCATTTTCTCATTTACCACATGACATGCCGAGAGCGACATCCGGCGGATGAGAAGCGCCGGGTTGACAATCTTATCATACAGAGCCGCCATCGCCTCCAGAAGCTCGCTTGAGGACGAAGTCGCACGCGGCAGATTCCACGTTCCATGTGCATGCTTCGGCACACGCCGCCCGTAGCGATCGGTTGTTACCGGTCCCTTGTATACTTTCCGTATCTCCGGGCGGGTCAGGTTTTCGATGTCATATCCGACCGTTAGAACGAGCTGATCGGTCACCAGCCGTTTTTCCACCAGCTCCAGCGAGATCCCGTCAATCATCTCCTGAACCACGATCCGCGCCTTGTCCGCCGTGTACGGACAGTGAAGCACCTGTCCGCAGCCCAGGCTGCTACTCTGCGGCTTGTACGCCCGTATCTGTGCGATCGTGCACGACTCATAGCCCCACGCATGGTCAATCAGAAGCTCGGCGTTGATGCCGAACATCTGGTACAACAGTTCCTCGCTGTAAAACTCGCCCGGTTTTCCCAGTGAACAACGCGCAATATCGCCCATTGTCCGAAGTCCCGCCTGCCAGAGTTTCTTCTGATAGCCCGGTCCAACCCGCCAGAAATCAGTCAGCGGCTCATGCGTCCACAAAAGCTCCCGATAACTCTGCTCATCCAGCTCGGCAATCCGCACGCCGTCCTTGTCCGCTTCCACGTGCTTCGCCACAATATCCATCGCCACCTTGCACAGATACAGATTCGTCCCGATCCCCGCCGTCGCCGTGATGCCCGTTTCCTCTAACACCGTGCGGATGATGCGCTTTGCCAGCTCGCGCGGCGAAACCTTGTAAATCCCCAGATATTCCGTAACATCCATGAATACCTCGTCGATCGAATACACATGGATGTCCTCCGGTGCCACATACCGGAGATAAATCTGGTAGATCTGCGTGCTCCATTTCATATAGTATGCCATTCTCGGCGGCGCAACCAGATAGCTGACCGCCAGCGACGGATCCGCCTTTAATTCTTCATTTCTCCACGATTTATCCCGGAACTGACGTCCCGGCGCCAGTCTGCGGCGTTCCTCATTGACTTCCCTAATCCGCTGAATCACCTCAAATAACCTGGGACGCCCCGGCACACCATAGGATTTCAGTGACGGTGACACCGCCAGACAGATCGTTTTCTCCGTCCGCGACGGATTCGCCACGACCAGATTCGTCGTCAACGGATCCAGACCGCGCTCTACGCACTCGACCGATGCATAGAACGATTTTAAATCAATGGCAATGTACGCGCGCCTGGAAACTGTTTTCTGCATGGCAGGATCCTCCCTTCTCTATGAATTTAAAATTTGAGCGCCACTGGTAAAAAATCATCTCAAAAAATCAAGCACAGAAAGATTCCGAGCGTACACATGAAAATCCAGTTAAAAACTCACTACATGCTTCTATTATAGCATAACCATCAGCTTCACGAAATACTCAAATCCAAACATGTGTTTTACAGCAGTAAAAAGAATGTGCCTTGGCGCATCCGGGCGTCTCGCGCGGTCGCTTGCGACATGTTTCTGCTTCGCGCGGGTGTGCATCCTCGCGGAGCGTTTTTTGTTTCATAGGACGTAATTTCCTATGAAACAAAAAACCTCCAGTCCATTCGAATGAGAATCACATTTCTCATCCAAATAAACTGGAGGTTTTCTATCTCACCAGGTTTACCTCTTGGATTTATTTACCATTTATTTCTGGCATTATAACTGCGGACCAGCCTTTACCAGAGCCTTGCCAGCTTCGTTTCCTTCGTATTTAGCGAAGTTCTTGATGAAACGGCTTGCCAGATCTTTTGCTTTCTCTTCCCACTCAGCCTCGTTTGCATAGGTATCGCGGGTATCCAGGATAGCCGGATCTACGCCCGGAAGCTCGGTCGGTACTTCGAAGTTGAAGTACGGGATCTTCTTGGTCGGAGCCTTCTGGATGTCACCGTTTAAGATAGCGTCGATAATACCACGGGTATCTTTGATGGAGATACGTTTGCCGGTTCCGTTCCAGCCTGTATTTACGAGGTAAGCTTTTGCTCCGCTCTTCTCCATTCTCTTAACCAGCTCTTCTGCGTATTTGGTCGGATGCAGCTCCAGGAAAGCCTGTCCGAAGCAAGCGGAGAAGGTCGGGGTCGGCTCGGTAATGCCGCGCTCGGTACCAGCCAGTTTTGCTGTAAATCCGGATAAGAAGTAGTACTGTGTCTGCTCCGGTGTCAGGATAGATACCGGCGGAAGTACTCCGAATGCGTCTGCAGACAGGAAGATAACGTTCTTAGCTGCCGGTGCAGAGGATACCGGACGTACAATATTCTGAATATGATCGATCGGGTAGGATACACGGGTGTTCTCGGTTACGCTCTTATCAGCGAAATCGATCTTGCCGTTCTCATCCAGGGTAACGTTCTCAAGCAGCGCATCACGTCTGATAGCGTTGTAGATATCCGGCTCAGACTCTTTATCCAGGTTGATAACCTTCGCATAGCAGCCGCCCTCGAAGTTGAATACACCGTTGTCATCCCAGCCGTGCTCGTCATCACCGATGAGAAGACGTTTCGGGTCGGTAGAAAGGGTAGTCTTGCCAGTTCCGGAAAGTCCGAAGAAGATAGCGGTGTTCTCGCCATTTAAGTCGGTGTTAGCGGAGCAGTGCATAGCAGCGATGCCCTTTAACGGAAGGTAGTAGTTCATCATGGAGAACATACCTTTCTTCATCTCTCCACCGTACCAGGTGTTGATGATAACCTGCTCGCGGCTTGTGATATTGAAGACAACAGCTGTCTCAGAGTTTAATCCAAGCTCTTTGTAGTTCTCAACTTTAGCCTTGGAAGCATTGTATACTACGAAGTCCGGTTCGAAATCAGCCAGTTCTTCGTCGGTCGGAACGATGAACATATTCTTTACGAAATGAGCCTGCCAAGCAACCTCCACAATAAAACGGATCGCCATACGGGTGTCTTTATTTGCGCCGCAGAAAGCATCTACTACAAACAGTCTCTTGTTGGAGAGCTCTTTTAAAGCGATATCCTTTACTGCGCTCCAGGTCTCTTTGGATGCTACATGGTTGTCGTTCTTATACTCGTCTGAAGTCCACCATACTGTGTCCTTAGAGTTCTCATCCATAACGATGAATTTGTCTTTCGGGGAACGTCCGGTATAAATACCTGTCATAACGTTTACTGCACCAAGCTCGCTGACCTGACCTTTTTCATAGCCCTCCAGCTCCGGTTTGGTTTCTTCTTCAAACAGCATCTCATAAGAAGGGTTGTAAACAATCTCCGTTGTTCCTGTGATTCCGTACTTGCTTAAATCGATCTTAGCCATCTTAATACCCCTTTCCTGTTATCCGGCGGCTCCCGTCTGTGTGAAATTGTCAGCTTCGCTGACCAGAATCATGCGCCAAGTCTCACGGACGTTCGACTTAAATTTTGTCTGACATTTCTCACCGAACCGGGGATTTCAGTGTCCCCCACTGTACATGTGTATAGTTTGCAACCGCTTTACCTTTTCACGGTTCTTATATTTTGTACAATGCGAAAACTCGCCTTTTCTTCTCTTTATCTATTTTTACCAAAAGAGATTACTTCATCATTCTAATGCATTCATGGTAAAAAATCAAGCGAAATCGCGAAATGATTGATATTTTTTTATCAATTTCATTATTTCAAATATATCTGTCACTCACAGCGTCTAAATCGTTTAAGTTTTAAAATCACACGTACCACACCGCTTCATTCGTCGCTGAAATGGCATCCGTACCCGCCTCAAAGGCCGCCATCACATCTTTTTTGTCAGACAGCAGTCCCCCGGCGATCAGCGGAATATCGGTGTACTCGCGCATGATCTTAAGAATCTTCGGCATCACCCCCGGCATGATCTCGACTGCATCCGGTCGGAACATTTCGATCTGTTTTTTCAACGTATCGAGTGCGATCGAATCCACAACAAAGGTTCTCTGGATCGCATAAAGTCCCATCTCCTTCGCGCGCTCCACCAGTGTATTTTTTGTGCTGATAATACCGTCCGCCCGCGTATTGTGGGCGATAAAATCGACCGCCACCCTCTTGGTGCTCAGTCCCTGGATCATATCCACGTGGACGATCGCCACCTTCCCGGCGTCCTTGATGCGCGCTACAATCTGATCAATATCACAGATCGTGCCAAACAGCACAAATACTACCTTACATTCAGATTTAAGACTTTTTTCCAGCCCTTCCCAGCTCTTAATCGCTGCGATTATCGGAGATTCCTCCAGTAATTCAAGCATTGTCATTCTATGCTTCCTCTTCTCTCATAGTCTTGAGTATTTCTCCCATCTCTTTCAGCCCTGTGAAAATCGCATCCGGCACGACATCCGCCTTCGGTACATCCTCCAGCTTCGTCTCGCCGGTCAGCACCAGGATTCCGTGTGCCCCATTTACCACGCCGGTTTTCACATCCGTGTAGATCCGGTCGCCGACAAACGACATTGCCTCGCGCTTTGCCCCGGTCATCTCCAGAACCATATCCACGGTCTCCTTGAATGGTTTTCCGACATACTTCGGCTCCTTTCCGGTCGATAAGGAGATTGCCGCGCACATTGCGCCGCAGTCCGGGATAAAACCATCCTTCGTCGGGCAGTTGATATCCAGATGCGTTGCCAGGAACACAGCGCCGTTGCGGATATACGTGCAGGCACGCTCCAGCTTCTCATAGGTCAATGTCATATCAAAGCCAATCACGACCACATCCGGCATCTCCCCTGTCAGAAGAATGCCATTTTCACGGAAATTCTCCTCCAGATCCGGCGTTCCCACCAGATAGACTTTCTTTTCAGGATAATACTCTTTCAGATACTGAATCATCACATCCCCGGATGTAATGATCTGATTCCTTTTAATATAACACCCCATTTTTGCCAGTTTGTCAATATATGTTTTCGGAGATTTCGACGAATTATTCGTAAAAAATACATATCTCTTCCCTGCTTTCTCCACTTCCTCCAGGAAATCCAACGCCCCGTCGAGCACATCCGTATCCAGATAAAACGTCCCGTCCATATCGAGGACAAACAGTTCTGTCTCCTTTAAAATTTCACGTTTTTCCATGCCTCTCTCCTTGTAATTTTTATCTCTGTAAATATGTAAACACTAAATTTTTTTCCAAAACAACTTTATCCAATCCTGCACAAATATGCAAGCACGTTTTTCATAAATCTTAATTTCAAAAATGGGAAGCCGTACAAATCTCTTCTATGAGTCTGTACAACCTCCCATCTCTCATCTTTATATTCTGCGACAGGCTGGCGGCGTCACTTTTACGTTTTTTACGCCCGCCCTACATTCTTGCTCGCCACAACCGCAACCCCGGTTCCAGCGCAGTCTGCGATAATCACATCCCCGATATGCACCGGAGCAGCCACCTTCACGGCGCGGATCTCCTTCATGCAATCAAAGATTTTGCCCTTCGGGATATCCGAAGCCGTCTTGACCGCTGCTCTCTCGATCGTGCCGCCCTCGACGCGTACCGTTGAAGTAACGATTCTCGTCGGATTGGTTACCTCTTTCTTTGCATACGCCTCGCCGCGCGGGCATGTATTTCCTTCTACCTTGATCTCGTCATTTCCCATCGTCACAGTGAGCTGACAGCCCAGCGGACATCCGATACAGGTCAGTTCTCTTACTTCCATCACTCATCCACCTCCGTGCAAATGGTTATTTCTTTCAGATCCGGATATTTCTCCAGACTTTCCTTCGTCAGGATTACCTGCTCCATCTCACCTGGTGCCAGCACGCGTTTTTTGCGGCTACTCACGCGCTCTCCGTCAAAATAAACGGAAATGCTGCGATTTTTATAAACATCTGCCACACGGAAACGAACCGTCAGCTTGTCTGCCATCGCCTCGGTATCGATCGACTGCGGTACCGTGTAGCGGACGCCATTTTCTGCCTTGAGTGTCACGCTGTGACCTTTCTTCGTCTCGCCGGATTTCACATATTTCGCTGCGTTCTGTCCTGCCAGCGCTGCCTCCTCGGATACATAGTCAACCAGATCATGTACATGAAGCACGTTGCCGCAGGCAAATACACCCTCGATGCCTGTTTCCAGACGGTCATTGACCATTGGACCGGAGGTAACCGGGCTCATCGCCACGCCCATATTTCTCGTCAGCTCATTCTCCGGAATCAGGCCACAGGATAACAGAAGCGTATCACAGTCATAGTGCTCTTCGGTACCCGGAATTGGTTTGCGGTCCAGTCCGACCTGTGCCAGCGTGATGCCTTTCACGCGCTCTTTTCCCTCGATATTCACAACCGTATGGCTTAACTTCAACGGAATATCAAAGTCGTTTAAGCACTGTACGATATTTCTCTTCAGGCCGCCCGAATACGGCATCAGCTCCGCTACGACCTTAACCTTTGCGCCCTCCAGTGTCATACGTCTCGCCATGATCAGTCCGATATCGCCGGAACCAAGGATGACAACCTCTTTACCGACCATATGACCCTCGATGTTCATGAGACGCTGTGCTGTACCAGCAGTGTAGATACCTGCCGGACGATACCCCGGAATGTTCAGGGCGCCTCTCGGACGTTCGCGGCATCCCATCGCCAGGATAATCGCTTTTGCCTTGATGAGCTCCAGTCCCTCGCTCCGGCTTACGACTGTGATCTCTTTGTCTTTATTGATATCCAGTACCATGCTGTTTAAGCGGTACGGAATTTCCAGCTTTTTCACTTCTTCCTCATAACGTGCCGCATACTCCGGTCCGGTCAGCTCTTCTTTAAAGGTATGAAGACCAAAACCATTGTGGATACACTGATTTAAGATACCGCCCAGCACGCTGTCGCGCTCCAGAATCAGAATATCCTCTGCGCCGCTTTTCTTTGCCGCTGCTGCCGCTGCCAGTCCAGCCGGACCGCCGCCGATAATTACAATGTCATGCTGAATCATGGTTATGCCTCCTCACCTTTTATCATTTCGGAACCTTTGCGGTTTTTGCAGATCTCTGTGATCGGGATTCCCGTCTCACGGGAGAGAATTTCCATCGCTCTCGGAGTGCAGAAGCCTGCCTGACACCGTCCCATACCCTGACGGACGCGCCGTTTGATGCCATCCATCGAGCGTGCGCCGAGTGTACGGGTGATCGCATCCACGATCTCCCCCTCGCTGATTGTCTCGCAACGGCAGACGATTGCGCCGTATGCCGGGTTCTTGCGGATCAGTTCTGCGCGTTCTTCCGTATTTAAACGTGCTGCTTTCACGATGCCCTTGCGGACCGGATTGAAATTCGGATTCTTGCCAAATCCAGCTTTTTCCTCGATCATCCCAGCCAGATATTCACCGATCGCCGGTGCGCAGGAAAGTCCCGGAGACTCGATTCCGGCTGCATCAAAGAAGCCCGGTGCGTCCTCCGCCTCACCGATGATGAAATCATCGCCGTCCTCATGGGCACGCAGACCGGAGAAGGAAGTGATGACCTGACGGAACGGAATGTTGTTGACACTCTTGGCTGCCTTCTCACATGCCTCTGCCAGTCCCTCGGCGGTCGTGTAGGTTCCGTCCTTATCTTCCTGATCCACCGCGGTCGGTCCGACTAAGAGATTTCCGTGAATCGTCGGGCTGACGAGGATTCCCTTGCCATACTTGCCCGGAAGCTGGAAGACAGTCGCTGATACGTGGTTGCCTGCCTCTTTATCGAGCAGGCAGTACTCGCCGCGGCGCGGCACAATGTGAAGCTTCTTTTCCGAAACCATGTTGTGGATCTCGTCAGAATACACGCCGGCTGCGTTCACGACATATTTTGTCTCGAAGACACCGTTGTTGGTTATCACACGGTATCCTTCTGTCGTTTTTTCAACTTTTTCTGCTTTTGTGTTGAATACAAATTCAACGCCGTTATCACAGGCATTCTCTGCCAGCGCGATCGTCAGACCAAATGGACATACGATGCCGCCAGTCGGTGCATAGAGCGCTGCCACAACCTCCCCGCTGACGTTCGGCTCCATCTTGCGGACCTCATCGCCGGTCAGAATGGAAATATCCGGCACACCGTTTGCCACGCCTCTCTCATAGAGTGCCTGCAGCGCCGGGAGGTCCTCCTGCGCGAAGCAGAGTACCAGGGAGGAATTCCGCTTGAAATCAAAATCGAGTTCTTTGGATAAATCTCCCATCATGGCGTTGCCTTTTACATTGAGCTTTGCTTTTAAAGAACCTGTCTTTGCGTCATAGCCCGCATGGACGATAGCACTGTTTGCCTTCGATGTGCCGGAGCAGACATCCTCTTCTTTTTCCAGAAGCACGGTGCGGCACTCATATTTCGAAAGCGCTCTGGCGATGCTGCTGCCGATGACGCCACCTCCGATAATCACTACGTCGTATGTATTTCCGTTCATACTGTGATCCTCCATTATTTATACTAAATGTTTTCTTGCTCTCGTTTCAACTATCCTGTTTGTTTAGACAATTCATCCTATTTCTGCTGCATTTCGTGCGTAAGCCCATCTGAACCCTTTAGCTGCTACAGCTCCTCTGCAAACCGGATCTCCTCCATCGCCTGAATATCGCTCAGAAGTGTTTTTCGAAGCGACTTGTCCTGCACTTCCACCGACATCGTCGCGGAGGGACCCTCGCCCTTTAACTTATTCTTGGCAATATCAAAAGACACGATTTTCACATTCTTAGAACGCATGGTATCCATGAACGCCCCAACACACCGGCTGCTGGTAAATTCCAGATAGAAATCGAACACCTTTGCATGCTCATGAATCATTGTATCCACACGTGTCAGGAGCTTCAAGGTAACCGCAATCAGAATCAGACCGTAAACCGCACCGTCCACAAATCCGATACCGGCTGCCAGTCCTTCACAGGCGCAGACCCAGAGACACGCCGCTGTAGTCAATCCACGCACCTGATTACGCCCGGTTACCATGATCGTGCCAACCCCTAAAAATCCGACACCGCTGATAACCTGCGCGCCCATCCGCGCCATGTCCGCTTTTGCAGATGGAAATGTCCGGAACATATATTCACTCGTCAACATGACAAGCGCTGAACCCAGGCAGACCAGCACATGCGTCTTGATGCCCGCACCGCGCCGTTTCAGGCCACGGTCAATTCCAATGAACATTCCCACCGCCAGCGAAAACAGCAGGCGAATCCAGATGCCGACCGCTGTCCAGGTCGCCGCCGTCTCCACAATCCATTTCCAAACTGCCATTTTTTCTCCCTCTGCAAGCCCGTAAAGCTTCTAGAACACAGCTCTTTTTCGCTCCACAAGACTCTTCCATGACCGATACCGGTATCTTTTATGGAACAAAAAAGAGCAGAAAGCATCCGTATTTCTACGTTTGCCTTTCTGCTCTTAATCTCACAGGCTTTATTATATCCAATTTATTAACGTTTTGTCAATCTGTTTCTATGCTGCGCCGTACAGAAGATCCGGTACACATGTAATTAAGAACGGGCAGAAGGTCAGAAGCAGAAGAACAACCAGAAGGGACACGATAAATGGCCATACTTCCTTCAGGAACTCACTGATCGGACATCCCGTGATACCACAGGTCGTGAACATCATCGAACCGAACGGAGGTGTAATACCACCGATCATGATGTTAACGATCGCTACCAGTCCAAAGTGGTAATCATTGATTCCAAGCTGTCTTGCAACCGGAAGCAGCAGAGGTGTGATAATCATCAGCGCCGCACCGCCTTCCAGGAACATACCCATAATCAGAAGAATTACGTTGCATGCCATGAGGAACAGCCACTTGTTGGTTGTCAGGCTTAACATACCAGTTGCCACGACTCTCGGCAGGTTAATCCAGGTCATGTAGTAACCGAATACATTCGCTGCAACCATGATCAGGACAACGCTGGAAGTACCGGCGATACTGTCAAGCAGGATCGGAACCAGATGCTCTTTCAGGGATAGTTTCTTGTAAACGAAACGTCCGATAATAATACAGTAAAGAACGGCTACCGCACCGCCCTCAGACGGGGTAAACATGCCAAAACGCATTCCCAGGATGATACCAAATGGGAAGAACAGACCCCAGAAAGAGGTAATACCCTGTTTCACGATCTCTTTCAGAGACGGGAATTTTTCACGGGTGGTCGGGTAGTTTCTCTTATGTGCAATAATCGAAACAACGATCATCATCGAGATTGCCATCAGAATACCCGGAATATAACCAGCCGCAAACGTACGACCCAGGGAAATCTGTGCAATCAGTGTAAAAACGATCAGGTTTACTCCCGGCGGAATAACCGGTGTAGCAGCCGAGGAAGCCGCTGTGATCGCTGCGGAGAACGCCTTGGAGTAACCTCTCTTCTCCATCTCCGGAACCAGCATCTTGGACTGCATCGCACAATCTGCGTTGGCCGAACCGGAGCATCCGCCCATCAGCATACTAAGTACTACGTTTACCTGTGCCAGACCGCCTTTCATATGACCGGTCAGCACTTCCGCGAAATCCATCATCTTGTCACTGATGCCGCCGTAGTTCATGACGGAACCAGCCATAACGAAAAATGGAATCGCTAACATCGAGAACGACTGTGTAGAGGTCATAACCTTCTGTAAGATCAGCCAGTTTTTACTGGTTGTATCAATAAATGTAAAATAAAAGAAGGTTGAACCAAACAGTGCATATACAATCGGCATTCCCAGGAAATAGAGAATAAATACCATAAAAATCGGAACGAGTTCAATTAATTCGAGTCCCATCAGTTATTTCCCCCTTTCCCTTTAAATACCTTGATAATATCCTTAACCAAAAAGTAAATACAGAAAATCAGTGAAAGCCCAAATCCGATCGGAACCGCGCCGGAAATATACCAACTCGGAACACGCAGCGTATTCGTCAGCTTATCCATCGTGTTCATCACATACTGGACGCTTGTTCTGGTCAGCATAATCAGAGTAACAAGCTCCAGAAGATCCATAATAACCTTAACAACTTTTCTTATCTTCTCCGGAAGAATGTTGATCAGGATGTCTACGCCCAGATGTGCGTGCTTACGGTACGCATATGCGCTTCCAATAAAGACGGTCCAGACGAAGAGCCCCGTAGCGACCTCTTCCGACCAATACAACGGTCTTTTCAGGAAATAGCGCATAAGGACGTTTGCGTTTACAACGATTGTACAGAGTGTCAGTGTCACGCAGGTAATAATTGCATCCAGGTTTACCAGCACCGACCCCAGTGTGATTTTTTTCTTTTCCATAGTCTATCCTCATGCATTCATAATGGCAGTCAGTTTTGCATAACCGACGACTGTTCTGTCATACAGCCATCTTTCCAGCAGTTGTAACTGTTCAGTACCTTCACAGTCACGCGCAAAAATCCATTAAAAATTGCCTACGGCAATGGGATTTTTGCCTGCTGGCCCATGTTTTCGTACGGTCAGCGCAGTAAATGCGCAGACCTACTGAACAGTTACCAGCAGTTTCATATTTCCGGCACTATACGTTTGTCGGAAGTCTGCCCGGACCTCAGACAATCTTCTTTGTTCTGACAGCCCGGGCAGATATACTTTCTTCTCCGCAGCGGTTCTGATAACCGTTACGTTTTACCATTTCATAATTGCTTTAAAATACTGTATTTGTTCGGAACAATCTACATTATTCGTTCTTTGCACGGTAGTCATTCAGGAAATCAACCAGTTTCTGATGAAGTTCCGGATCTGCGCCGTACTCGTCTACGATCCAGTCATAAACCGGAGCACAAGCCTCTGTGAATGCGTCAATATCTACATCGTTCCACTCAACGCCTTTGTCTTTCAGGAACTCGATCATGGAAGCTTCGTCGTTCTCAGCATTTTCCTGCTCCCACTTACCAGCTTCTACACAGCACTCATCCAGGATGTTTCTCCATTTTTCCGGGATGGACTGATATACGTCCTCAGCCATGAATAACCAACGGGTTGCGATGAAGTGGTTCGTGTTTGCAACTTTCTTGGTGTACTCATAAGCACCTGTATCCTTCAGAGTGGAGATGGAACCTTCGAAACCATCAACAACACCACTGGACATAGCAGATAAGCACTCCGTAAAGCTCATTGCAGACGGGGTAGCACCCAGACAGGTAATCGTCTTAACAAACAGCGGAGACTCGGTCGAACGCATGATCAGACCATTTAAGTCAGCCGGTTTCTCAACTACCTTGTTCGTACATACGCTTCTGAATCCGAACGAATAATGTGTATCCAGAACGTGGATGTTGTGCTCGCTTGCCAGTTTTGCATTCAGATCTTTTACAATATCAGAATCCATCACTGCATTATACTCTGCATTGTTCTTGTAAAGCATCGGTCCAACTAATACGTTGTAATCGCCGATGTAATCAGCAAAGTAGGACGGCTCCTCCAGACCCATCCAGACAGCGCCGTTGTGTGCCTGTGCTACAGACTCCGCATAGCAGTCAAGCTGGTTCTGTCCGTAATACTCCAGAGTGATATGACCATCGGTCTTCTCTTTTACCAGGTCTGCCAGATATTCGCTGGCTTTGTAGTTCCACTCTGCCGGCTGGAATACGTTGGAAAACTTGATGGTGATGTAGTAATCATCTGCAGATGCCTCGTCACCTGCTGCCGTTCCTGCGTCTGCTGCCTTTGTGTCAGTCTTTGCGCCGCTACCGCCGCAGGCCGCCAGGCTCATCGCCATCGTCGCTGCCAGTACTACTGATAATACTTTTCTCATACGTTTTCTCTCCTTTTTCTTAACCTCCCCCAGTCATCTTTCTGACCGGTTCATCAACAGTTTCTACTACTTTCTAAATAAATTACCATTTCAGCATTTAGGCAAAAAAATAGCATCATTTTTAAAAAACAGTCTTTTCCAGCTGTTTCTAACCATGGCGCATCTCTTCGTCTCTGCTTTTGGTCCTTTATTCATCTTTTACCTAATTTTAACACTTATTTTACGATTAGGCAAGCTATTTTGTCGAAATTATATAATTTTTCTCGATTTTAGTCGATTTTTATGTGATATTTTTGTAACAATCTTGTTTATTTTTTATCAACATTACAGATTTAACAGATCCAGTTGCGGAAACAGGGAAGAAACAGTATACTACTTCTTAAGATATTTTCTATGCTTCTATATACTGTTTTTATATAGGTGATGATTGATTTTTTATATGAAAGGGCTTACCATGATTTACTATAAGATAGAAATGCACCACAACGAAAAAACCTTCGAATCCCTGTCCCGGATGCAGTACGATCTCTTCTGCGCTTCCAACCGGATCACGCGGACAATTTTAAGCATCCTGTTCATCGCCGGAGGTATCATCAATCTAAGCGAGTGGTGGGGCATCCTCTTAGCCGCCTACGGCTGCTATCTGACGACCAGCACCTACAGCTCCGCCAACCACACCGCCCACAAGCTCGCCGAACAGATCAAAAAAAGCGGCATGCCGTTCCCGGCGTCCCGCTATGAATTCCGTGAAAATCATCTGGAAGTCTATTCTCTTCCGAAAAACACCCGCGAAAGCACACTGGCTTACAATGAATTTGAAAAGCTGGGTGAGGACCGCGATTATTTCTATCTGTTCCGCGATTCCTACGGCGGGTATATGGTGCCGAAAAAGGGGATTGACGCAAGCGCGGGGTCCCGTTCAAATTCGGATGAGAGCCAGAATTTGAAAGCAATTGGCGCGTTTCGGGAATTTTTGGAAAATAAGAGTGGGAAACGGATTTACAGGAAGGCGATTCCGCTGGTTCGGGTGATGCAGGCGTTGAAGAAGAAAAGATAGGTCGATAGATATAAACTATAAAATAGTTCAACCACTCTAAAAAGCCACGATTTGAACTCTTTGATTCAGATCGTGGCTTTCTCAAAAAACTGCTGTTCTATTCTGTTTTTCTGCCAAAAATATTCTGCAGTTCCTAGAATCAGCCTTACCGCGTGGTGCTCAAAAAAATATCAATGCAGTTATTTTCTTCTATCTCTGCGCCACCTTATGCGGATTCAGAATATTCTTCGGATCAAACACTTTCTTGATTCCGTTCATCAGATCCAGGTTCTTCTCCGGCAGGGATTCTCTTAAATACGGCTTTTTCGCATATCCGATGCCGTGCTCGCCGGACACCTGACCTTCGAGTTCATGGGCCTTCTGATAGATCTTCTCCATTGCAGCAGACATCCGTTTTTCCCACTCTTCATCACTCAAATCGTCTTTCAGGATGTAGGCGTGCAGATTTCCGTCGCCCGCATGACCGAAGCTCTTGATTCGGATATCAATTTCATTGTGGAGATCGTGCAGATACGTCACCATCTCATTGACGCGGCTTCTCGGAACAACCATATCGACCTCATCCATGTAAGTCGTGGATCCCTTGATTGCCTCCAGGAAAGCGCCTCTGGCTTTCCAGATGGATTCCTCACGCTCCTGGGTATCGGAAATCAGCACGTCCAGTGCGCCCTGTTCCAGGCAGAGTTTGGCCACCTTGTCATACGCTTCTTCGATCTCCTGGGTGGAATTACCATCAAATTTCAAAAGCAGATACGCATCCGACTGTTTATCCGGGAACGCTTTTCCTAAATACTCCTCGGCGTCTTCAATAACTTCCCGCTGCATGAACTCGATCGCGGTCGGGATCGTCTTAGATTTGATGATAACCGGGACGGTGTCGATCGCCTGTTTCAGGGTCGGGAACGGGATCAGAAGGCTGATGACACGCTTCGGAAGCGGCAGAAGCTTTAAGATCGCCTTGGTAATAAAGCCAAGAGTTCCCTCGGAACCAATAATCAGATCTTTCAAGTCATAGCCTGAACTATTCTTTACGACTTTGCCTCCAAACTGAGTGATCGTGCCATCCGGCAGAACCACTTCCAGCCCCATGACATAGTCTCTCGTCACACCGTATTTGACCGCACGCATACCGCCCGCATTCGTGCTGATGTTGCCGCCGATGGTCGCTGATTTCTCACCCGGATCCGGCGGGTAGAAGAAATCGTGATCTTCTACATAGGCGGACAATTCCATCAAAAGGACGCCCGGTTCCACCGTGACCGTCAGGTTTTCCTCATCCAATTCGAGAATCTGGTTCATCAGGGTGGTATCGATCATGATGCCATGTTCCATCGGAACCGAAGAACCAACCAGACCCGTTCCGGCGCCCCTCGGTGTCACCGGAATCGTATTTTCGTATGCATATTTCATGATCGCCGCGATCTCTTCGGCTGATTTTGCCTTTACCACCACATCCGGATAACTGCTGGTGCCGCTCAGCTCATCGTGGCTGTACTCTTCGTTGATATTTTCACCTACGAGGACACGCTCGTCATCCTGAATTGTGTTTTTTATATATAAAATATCATCTTTATCTATTTTCTTGTAATTTCCCATGATATCCTGCTCTCCTTCCTGTGAATCTTTATCTTCCCATCTCAATCTTCTCAATCAGTCTCGGGAGAATCTCATAGAGATCACCAGTCAGGCAGTAATGTGCCGTCTTGAAAATCGGCGCTTTCGGATCTTTATTGATCGCGACGATCGTCTCCGCGTGATTCATGCCGGCAGTAAACTGGACCGCACCGGACACGCCGCAGGTGATGATGAGTTTTGGGCGGACCGTACGGCCACTCAGACCGATCTGGCACTTGGCATCCAGCCATCCGGCTTCCACCATCGGACGGGTGCAGGCAAGCTGACCTCCCAGCAGATCTGCCAGTTTTTCCAGCATTTTCAAATCTTCCGGCTTCTTCACGCCTCGTCCGGCTACCACCAGGACGTCAGCATTTTCGATAAAGGTTTCCTTCGGCTTTTCTACGATATCCAGAACCCTCACGTGGGAAAGTAGTTTTTCCTTCTCAATTGTACAGACCACAATCTCACCGCTCTCTTTCTCGGCACGCTCCGGTGCGTTCATGATCTTATAGCGCACGGTCGCCATCTGCGGACGGTGGTTCGGGGTCTTGATGTGCGCCATGATATTGCCGCCAAAAGCCGGTCGGATCTGGGATAAATCAGTATTTTCATCCATTTCCAGGATCGTACAATCCGCGGTCAGACCTGTCTTCATACGGGCAGCCACACGCGGCGCCAGCTGTCTGCCGACCGTGGTCGCACCGACGAGAATAGACGATGGTTTTACTGTCTGGATGAAGTTTTCAAAAACTGCCGTGTACGGCTCGATCTGGAAACGTGCCAGTTCCGGTGCATCATAGACGAATACTTTATCTACATTATAATGAAGCAGTTCGTGTGCAGCCGCTTCGATTTCATTTCCCATAAACAGGGCGTAAACCGGATGTCCCGTTACCTTGGAAAGTTCTCTCGCTTTTCCAAGAAGCTCCAATGTAACCGGATGCACCTTTCCATCCACGTGATCTACGTAAACGGCAATGCCCTTCCATGCACTCTTATCGACGCTCGGTTTTACCGCGTCTTCTACATATTCAACCGCGCCCTTCGGACCTTTTCTCACGCAGAGACGGCACATTTTACAGGCGGCGCTGATCGTCACCTTTCCGTCTTTTTCTTCCATCGCCCCGAACGGACAGAGCTTGATAAGTTCCTGATTATCCGGGATTTTGTCCTGATGTATGATTAACTCAGCCATGATTCCACCTCCTACACGAATTTCATATCCACGATCTTCTGATACAGCCGGTCCGCCAGCTCTTCGCCGCTTCCGTCCCACATTTCCTTTTTGTCATTGACAGCCGGTGGGAAAATGCGCTGAACCTGCGTCGGGGAACCATTGAGTCCATAGTGCATCGCGTCTTTATCATCCATATCCGCCAAGGAAAGAATCCGGATTTCACGGTCTTTCGTGTTCATTTTCCGGACATACGAAGGAAGTCTTGGCTGGAAAATATCCTTGTCAACGGCTAAGAGACACGGGAACTGCACTTTCGCCACCTCGACCTCTTCCGGCAGATCCATGCTGACGGTGATGCCGTCCTCATCAATCTGATTGATCTTGACAACATCTGCCACGCTCGGGATATTCAGCCACTCGGAGATCTCCGGACCAACCTGCGCGGTGTCGCCGTCCGTTGTCTGTTTGCCGCAGAGGATCAGGTCAAAATCGCCGCAGCTCTTGATGCCCTGCGCAAGTGTATAGCTGGTCGCCAGTACATCCGCACCGCCAAATTTGCGATCCGATAAAAGCGTTCCGCCGTCCGCGCCCATCGCAAATGCCTCGCGGATCACCTGCTGCGCCTGCGGCGGTCCCATGGAAATGACGTGAACACTTCCGCCCACTTCTTCCCGGATCCGGAACGCCGTCTCCAGCGCGTACAGATCGTATGGGTTCATCTTCGAAGCCGCGCCGTCTCGTTTCAGCACGCCGGTAACCGGATCGACTTCTACTTTATTGCTTTCCGGTACCTGTTTGATACAGACAAGAATCTTCATTCTGTTTCCTCCTTCATATGGATGCTTTGTAAAAATCTTTAAATGATGGATGTAAAGAATTTTTAATCCGCATATTGGTTCTACCAATTTATTGAAAAGAAAAAGAATTTTGGTAGAACCAATTTTCTTTATTCGTTAGTATAGTGGGCTGCGTTCTAGTTGTCAACGATTGTTTATCTTTTCACATAGAATGTGTTTTTTCATGTTTTTCCAAAATTTCATCTATCATCCGGAAATGCCGGTCCAGTGCATCCTTCCCCGCTGCATTATCTTTGTTCCGCAGCGCTTCCGCAATCTGCCGGTGACAGAGATTCAGTGCTTCTTTCGCCTCTTTTGTTCGCAGAATTTCCGCGCGCATATTCCGGATGAAGGTATCGATCACGCCGGAACACGCCTCTAAAATATTGAGCAGCAGCACATTTCCCGACGCCAGCGCCAGTGTAAAATGGATCTGTTTGTCAATCCGGGCGTTTTCCTGCTCGTCCATGCTCCGGTCAAGACGCTTTACCAGTTCTTCCAGCGCGTCCATCTGGCTCTCCGACGCATGTTCAACCGCCAGGGCAAACGCCTGCTGTTCCAGCGCATAGCGGATCTGGCTGATCTGCTGATAATTAATCTGGGACATAGCAAACATCATCCCCATCGTCTCCGCAATGCTTTTCTGAAATTCACAAGTGATGTAATTCCCCGAGCCCTGCTGGGAGGAAATCACTCCCGTCATATCCATGATCCGCAGCGCTTCCCGGACGGAATTGCGGCTGACTTCCAGCATCTGCGCAATCTCCCGCTCCGGAGGAAGCTTCTCCCCCGGACGCAGCTCGCCCGCCATGATGCGGTTCTTGAAATATTCGATGACGCCTTTGTAGGCTTTTTCCTGTTTTTCCATAGACGCTGCATTCCTTTCACTTTGTCTTTATCATATCATATATAAAAATCCGGATTGAACCGAAAAGATTCTTTTTACAGAAAGCTCTCCAATCTCGTCTCCTGCCAGCTTATAATCTCCTGCTCCAATTTACAGTTGTGCTCCAACATATACCGCAATATTCCCGCATAGCTGCTGCCCTGTTTTATCATCGCTTCCGCCTTCGTCCGATCGGGTGCTTCCAATGGCTTCGCATATGTCTGAAACTGCTGCAATTCCTGCACGCCCATCGCGCACAGCTGAAACGGCAGTCCCGTCTTTCGGATCAGATGTCCCGCGATCGCCAGACCGTCTGGATCGAGATCTCCAAAATGATACCAGGAAAGTCCCGGATTTTCTCTGGCGATCCGCTGCAAAAGCGCCTGTTTCGTGCGGGTATGGTAACCACTCAGAAACAGGTAAAATATATGTTCCCGCTCCAGCCGATGAAACGAGGTCAGATTTTCCACCGTCATCAGCGCCGCATCCCGGATGTGGATGCTTTTTGCCTTCTGGAATGTCTCAAAAGGGATCGACATCGGCAGATCGTGATAAATCCGAAGTTCGCGTCCATCTTCAAGGCAGATCCGCGCATCCCCTTTCAGATAGATATACGCCGGATTGGAATAAATGTAAAATTCCTCCAGAAGCGCCGTCTGCCGCTCCCGTTCTTCTTCCAGCTCCGCAAGCGGTTCATCATACCGTCCTGTGTGCTCCAAAATCCCACACACCTTTTTCCGATATATCTTTTCCCACTGTTTACTGTCATGCAGAACTGCCTCTGACATTTCCCGCTCCAGCGTAGTTCTCTGCTTTTCCTGATTTTCTTTTAAAAATTGCACCAGCTTCCAGATAGCTTCTGCCTCGGTTATCTCTTTTTCTACCTTCTTTTCATCCAGCTTTCTCGCACGGCTGTTTTTCAGTGTCTGAAGCTTTTCTTTTCCATATGCCTCCAATAAATCGCATTGGCAGAAGCGATGATAAACCTCTTCCAGCCGTTTTTTTAGAATATTCTTTTCTGTCCGGTTCAGGCAGGCATAGTAATCTTCCCAGCGTTCCGGGACAGCACAGATCTGACGGAGAATACCCGTATTCGGAGGAACTACATGAATAAGTCCCTCCGATTCCATCTGACGGATCAGTCGTTCAAATTCTTTTTCCTGGAAAAGCTGTTCCGGCGGGAGAAAATCTTTGTTGTAGCCCTTGAAAATATCGGATGGTTTGACCGAAAACACTTGTTTTACCTTGTTTTCACCGGCGTAGGTGACGCTTTTTTCGTATTGATCCAGCAATTTACTTAAAAGCTGTTCTTTCCACTCTTTCCGATCCGCCATTTTTTCTCCTCGTTTCCTATGCCTGCTTCACCAATCCTTCTACCGCATTCGTATACCGTCCTGTCACGATCAGGCTGACGGTTGAATCGATGAACTGACCGATACTGTTGATCTTCTCCGGCGGGGCTGCATAGAATACCTGGAAGTGATTTTCTTCGAAATAACGGACCATCTGCTCGATCCGCTCTCTCGACAATGCCGAGAATGCCTCGTCGATGAATGCCAGACGGGCGCAGCAGGTGTTTGCCGGGTAGCACTGCAAAAGACTCGCCGCCAGAATGATGAAATATGGGGTCTGCTTTTCGCCGTTGCTGGCGGAACCCTGTTTTTTTGATAACTCTGCCGTGATCTCAGTCTGTCCCTGACGGCTGCTGATCTCCATATCGTAAGAGAAATATCTCCTGTAATCCGTGTATTCCCACTCATCTTCTTCCGCCAGAATGATACTCATAAACTCCTGAATATCATTCTCCATCTCCTCGTCGTCGCGCGCCGAATTCATATAGACCTGCGGGGAACTCATATATTTTTCCAGACGCCTGCAGATGCGGAAGAAGAGAGCGCGGTCTGGCTTTTCTTTCATCACAAACTTGTAGGTATCGTTGCCAAACGGCATATGGCGCAGTTCGCGGTTGATCGCGTCCATCTCACGTTTTGCCTCGCGGACATTCTCGTCAATCTCCGCCACGAAATCGTTCATAAACGCGCTCTCCAGTCGTCCTGCCTGCTCCTGCAGCTTCTGCTGGGCTTCCTCCACCTTGACGTGCGCCAGGTTCCGGTATTCTTCCCGGTACCACGGGATGTAACCGATGCCGCGCTTTCCGACGTCGATTCCCGCCAGGCGGCAATACGCCAGCTGTGCGTCCTCCAGCTGGCGCTCCCGCTCTGCCAGCATATTTTTGCTCTTGTCGATGGAAAGCTGTGTCGTCACGCGGATCGTGCCGCGCTTCTCGCTTTCGCGGTTATATTCCTCCAGCATCGCCTCTTTGAGTTCCATGTTGACAAGGCATTTTTCCTCATATGCCTTCTGGCATAAATAGATCTCCGTGCTGATACGGCCCAGTGTTCCTTCGCAGCCCTTTAAATCATTCTTACAGCCGCCGAGCTCACTCTGGTTCTGGTTCACACTCTCATTTGCCTCGCGTGCCAGCCGTCCCGCCGTCTCCAGTTCTTTCAGGACTGCGGTAAAGTCCGGATTTGCCTCGATCTCCTCGCGGTCCTTTACCAGGCTGTCCCTGCGCTTTTTGCAGTCCTTCAGCCCATATGCCGCGCCAAAATCGTAGTGTCCGCCGTCCCAGTCGATCTCCTTGATCGCATCACGGTATTTGATAACCTGTGAAAGTGCCTCTTTATCGGCCCGCTGAACCACCTGTAATTCTTCCAGTTCTTTTCTGGACTGTTCCAGCTGGCAGCGGATCGCGTCTGCGCCGAGACACAGCTCGGTCCGTCTCATATCCATCATCGCAACCGCATAGCTCTTCGCCAGCATGCCATCCCGCATGAGTCCGCCCTTCGGGTATTCATGCAGCTCTTCCAGATTTTCACAGAGATGAATGCCGTTTAACAGATAATTGGCGTAACGTCTCGCATAGACGTTCGGAATCCGCAGAATCTCCGCCGCGGAACCTTCCACCGCCTCTGTTTCCGGAAGCTTATCCGTGATCACGACATTTCCATCATAGATCCGCTCTTTCTGTAAAATCTGCATCGCCTTATGGCAGTGCGCGCCGTCCACGATGATATAGAAACGCTTTCTTCCCAGAAATGTCTCAACCGCCTTTCTCCACTCCGGAGCGGTCACCTCCTGGACCAATTCGGCAAAAATGTGGACCTCGGTCTGGATACCCTGTTTTTCTAACCCTCTCTGAATCTTATTCCGGGCATTTTCCACCTCCGCCGGGAACACAAGGATATTCGATTCCAGACGGCGGATCTTCTCCTGCAGCGCCCCTATCTCTTTTTCGCGCTCTTTACACTGATCCTGCAGGTGGATCTTATTTTCCTCATAGATGCCGTCCTGACGGTGCACCTTCTCGCGGAATGCGTCAAACGCCTCCCGCTTCTTCGCCGTCTCCCCATCCGCCTGTTCCAGTGTCTCCAGATAGGTGTTTTCCGAGGATAAGGACGGAAGATCTGCTTCCAGAAGCTTGATAAGCGCGCTTATCTTCTTCTTCAATTTCAAAATCTGCGCCAGCTTGTCCTCCCAGTTCTTTTTCTCACGATCCGCTTCCTCGATCTGCCGTTTCAGGGAATCCAGGCTTTCCTGCATTCCCTTGACCATATCGTTATTTTCTGCAATTCGCAGGCGTTCCTGTGCAGCTTCCTGCTGTCTTGCGAGCTCTCCCGCCCGCTCGGTCAGGCGCCCGTACTGGTCTTTTAAAGCCTGATAACGGTTTTTCGTCTGCTTTTCTTCCTCTTCCTTCTCCCGGAGCGCCTGGTACGAAAGCATCAGCTCCCGGATGCGGAGTACCCGCTTTTTCTTCTCGTATTCGTCACTCTGGCGAAGCACCTCTTCGAGCTGGATTTTGCCCTGTCTGAGACTCTCATAGAGTTCCCGCAGGCGCTCAAACTGGCGCTTCTGCTCGCGCAGTTCCTCCAGCGACTGGACTTTTCCCGGTTCCAGGACACAGTCCTGAATAAACTGGTCGATATTATTTTCCGGGTTAAATGCCATCATTTTCAGAAGCTTTGTCCGGTATTTAACTGCGTCCACGCGGAGTCCCAGTGCCCGGAGTACCGCCTCCGTGCCGCGGTCCCGTCCCATAAAAGAGGAAAGCTTCATCGCCTCGCCATTCACTGTCAGCTCATTTTTCGGCGTAATGCGGAGTGCATTTCCCTCAATCCGTGTAAAATCGATATCGTCAATCGCCGCCCCTGGACAGATAAACCAGCTGCTGACCGGCTTGCCAGACTCACTTGGAGACTCAATGCATACTCCGACCGTGAGCGGCTGCCCCAGCGTCGGATCGGAAAATTCCATCGCAATATAGCTGACAACGCTGCCATTTCTCAAATAACGCGCCTCGCCATTACTGCGCGTGTCGCCGCGCACATAACCAAGCACCGTCCGGTCTCGGTCCTTCGCCGCCTTGTTAAACTGCGTGTTGCCCGTCAGGAGATAGGTCATCGCATCAAGCACCGTCGATTTTCCGCTTCCGTTGACACCGGTCACCAGGGTCGAACCTTCCAGCTCGATACAGACATTCTGGAAACGCGACCACTGGACCATCAAAAGTTTTTTCGCCGATTTCCTATTCATGATCGTCTGATTCTTCATCGCCGTCTTCCTCCTCTTTTGTCAGCTCCGTTTCCCATTCGTCCTCACGGCTCCACTTTTCCTGCATCCGCCGGTTGACATTTTCCACAAATTTGCCAAACTCCTGTGGTTCCAGCACAAACTGCATCGACGGATAAAGACAGATCCGGCAGTCCTCCTCGCCGAGCTTTCCAATCACCTGCAGAAGCTGATATTTAGTAAACAGCGTCAGAATCGATGCAAAACTGCTCTTGTCAATCTGATCCCGAATGCCGTATTTTTCCATCTCATAGCGCAGATCGGTCACCGAAATCTCAATATTTTTCGAAAGATTTCCAGAACGCACCCGGTCCGCATAGAGAGTCCAGAGGCAGCATAAAACCACACTCTCCATCTTTTTGAGTGTCACATGGTTGATCTGCAGTTTTCCATTCTCGCCGAGATCCCGGCAGTTCTGCAGCATAATCACGCCATTTTCCCGGTCAATTACAATATCATATCCGATATATCCCAGGTACGCTGAAAATGGTTCCGAACGCTTGGAGACAAAATAGTACGCTTTTTTGCTGTCCTCGTCACGGTCGCGCACGATAAAGGTCTGCTTCAGAAGACGCCTGACACTTTTCTGGAACATGTCCTTCTCAGAGGATGTATATTCATTCCATATTTCTTCAAATCCCATGTTTTATTTCTCCTTCCGGCGTTCGATTTTAAAGCGCCGCAGAAGCATCTGCTGCGTTTCCAGATAACCATCCTCCGCCTGTATCTCATACCCATTTTCCGAACCATAGGCAACCGCCGAGAGCGCGCTTAAAAGATCCCGCTTGCTCTTCATCGGAACCTCCTCGCTGGATATCTCCGTCCGATCTCCTAAAAGCGCCTCCAGATAATTCTTCATCTTATCCTTCGAATACGGGTTCTCTGCCTCCCTCTCCTGTGCCTCCCTCGCACGATCGATGTCCTCCTGTGTCATTTCTTCCAGCTTTGCATAGGTTGCCTCGCGGATCATCTGCTCCCGTCGCGGATAGCGGATCGAGTCGGTATCGATAAACTCATTATTTTCCAGCAAAAACAACCCGTTCATCGACTCCGGCAGTTCTTCCTTCCAACCGAGTGTGTTCATCTCCGCCGCAATCACGCGGATCGTCTGCTCGACATGCCCGCGCACATCGCTGTCCCGGTTTTGAAGAAATCTCGCGCGTCCAATCGCAATCTGTAAATAGATATTAATTTTATGCTTGATATCCCGCATGATCTGGTCGTAATCGACTGAGAAAAACTGCAGAATCGTCTGGATCATATCCAGCACCTTATTCTCCGCCTCAATGTGTTCCAGTTCTTCTTCCTTCGCGCATCCCGCCACCAGGCCCTCAAACAGCTCCTGCCGGTTCTGCATCGCTTCCAGCTTTGACCGGATAAAGGAACGGTACATATGAATATTCTGCTGTTTTGTCAGACGCGCGTACTCGCGGATAAAATCGCCCTCACAGTATTCGAGGACGTTCTCGGTCAGACTTTCCAGGCTTTCCTCGCGCACCATCCGCTCGATGATTTTTTTGATAAAGGTCGCCAGGCGCTTGAGCGCACCGGAGAGCTGTTTCGCGTTGCGGTAGACCGAGCGCAGCGCATTGACATAGATATCCGGTTCCCACTGGTCGGGATTCTGCAAAATATTATAAATATTGAAAATATAACTTGAAAATTCTTCCCACTCCGGCTTCATCATCTTCTGGAGAAATTCTGCCAGAAAGACGCCCTGCTCCGTCATCATGATATGCTTCTCATACGTCGCATCGTCCGTGTCCTCCTCCAGCCATCCGACCTCTTTCGAGCAGAATTTGCGGATCACGGAATTGGCAAGCTGGTTGTAATTCCGGTCGGTTGTCATCTCATCGTCCAAATAATCAATGTGATTCTCCAGAAGATAGATGGCAAGCGCATCCCGGATGCGGCTGCGGGCAATGCGGTAGGTGATCTCCCGGTCATACTCATGATAAATGAGCAGAAGACAGTCCGAATAAATGCGGTTGCTGCTGCCGCTTGCCAGGCAGTTGAAAAAGCCGATTGGGAGAGCGTCAAAAAGGTTTTTATTTATACTCACGGTGTATTCCTTCCATATATTTATCTGTATTTATGTTTCTGATTTTCCTGAATATTTCAATATCTGAAAACACCTAACTACCAGCTCTTCCAAAAAACGAAAAGCCGGCAGTCTCAGTCGTTTCTTCTTAATAATTATATACTCTATACCGGGAAAATGGCAAGGCTGGGACTGTTTGGACTTTGATTCCGGTTATTTCAAAGAGACGTTTCTTCCTTTATTTAACGTACTCACAAACTGCATCACACATTTCGTCAGCTTCGCAATGCTTTCACTTTCCTCCGCCCCCGGCTTCATACCCATTCCTATTTCCCGGATGCAGGTCGGGGAAACCGGAACGCAGTAGACATCTTCAGTATTTCCGCGGATCATCAGTTCAGACATCATTGAAATGCCCAGCCCTTTTCCCACCATGCGGATCACCGTCTCATCATCCACATAGACAGACTGCTCCTTTGCCCTGACTCCCTCTTTTGCAAATGCGGCGTGTACATCGATGTCAAACCGCCCGTACGGCATCAGGAAATCTTTTCCTTCAAATTCACGCAGCGGAAATTCTTTGCGCCCATTTAAGGGATACTGCTTTGGCAGAATTGCATACAAAAGTTCATGATACAGCGGAATCCACTCGCATTTCGGTTCTTTCTGTCTGCTCGCAAAAATGACATCCGTCTTTCCGCTCTGTAATAATTCAAATGGTTCCAGCGCATGATCGACCATGCGGAGATCAACGTCCACCTTCGGGCAGAGGCGGCGGAACCGGTATAAAATCTCCGGCATCCAGTACATCGCGATGCTCGCATATGCCGCCACACGGATCGACTCCTCCTGCTGTTCCCGCACCGCCTGAATTTTATTTTCCAGGGTGGCATTTGCCTGCAAAAACTGGCGGATATCCGGCAACAGGTTTTCTCCCGCCTCCGTCAGCGCGATGCCGCTGTAACTGCGGCGGATCAACGGAAATCCAATCTCCCGCTCCAGGCTGTCCACCAGATGGGTCAGCCCCGACTGCGTGTAGCCAACTACCTCGGATGCTTTCGAAAAACTTCCAAGATCTACCGCCGTCATCAATATTTCCAGTTTTTTGGCATCCATGCCGCACCTCCTTTTAGAATATTACATTTTGTCATATTTCTATTATAAACTAGATTTTCACAAACCACAAGGAAGGCTTTATAATGATGATTAGAAAAGAGTTTTCAATTGTTATTGTTCACGGGTAGGCACTTTTGGAACCGAAAGTGCCGTAAGAAAACGTGGTGGCAGCAGGAATTTGCCGTATTTAAATGTGAAGCCACGGCAAATTCCGTTACTGGACACGTATGCGTGAACAGTAACTTTCAATTTTCATGTAAAAGGAGTGAGCATCTATGACGCAGACCTGTCTTTCCCATAAGCAGCGGCTTTTAGTTGCCGGAACATTATTCGGCATGTTCTTCGGCGCCGGAAATCTGATTTTTCCGGTGCACCTCGGTCAGCTTGCCGGACGCCAGTTTCTCCCGGCAACGATTGGGTTTATTCTGACTGCCGTCGGCATTCCGATCCTGGGCGTTGCCGCAATCGGAAACACCCATTCGGAGGGACTTCAGGATCTGTCCCGCCGCGTCGGACGCAGATATAGCTATTTCTTTACCTGTCTGCTCTACCTGACAATCGGACCGTTTTTCGCTATTCCGCGGTGCGCTACGACCTCCTTTACCGCCGGAGTCAGACCTCTTTTAGGAACACAGCTTTCCGAACAGACTATGCTGTTTTTGTTTTCGCTGATCTTCTTTGCGCTGGTGTTTGTATTTTCCATTCGTCCAGGCAGCATCACGCTCTGGATCGGAAAAATCATCAATCCGCTGTTTCTTCTGTTTCTAGGTGTTCTGATTGTGACTGCCCTGCTTCATCCGAGCATCGCGGTTTCAGGGGCAGTTCCCGACGCCTCTTATCAGAATGGAGCTTTCTTTTCCGCGCTCTCCCAGGGCTATGAAACCATGGATGCGATTGCCGGGCTCGCATTCGGGATCGTGGTCGTTTCGGTTATCCGCCAGATGGGCGTGCAGGAAGATTCAGCCATTGCAAAAGAAGTTCTCCATTCCGGTATGCTGGCCGGGCTTCTGATGGCATTTATCTATCTGCTTACTATCCTGATTGGGGTACAGTCACTGGGACAGTTCGAACTTTCAGAAAACGGCGGCATTGCCCTCTCCCAGATTGCAAACTACTACCTTGGACGGATGGGAACCTGGATCCTCGCCATCGCGATCACCTTCGCCTGCCTCAAGACCTCCATCGGGCTTGTAACGAGCTGTGCGGAAACCTTTGTGAAACTGTTTCCCCATGCCCTTTCCTACCGTGCATGGGCGGTCGTTTTTACCCTTTTTTCACTCATTGTATCAAATGTGGGGCTGTCCGCTATCATCACTTACTCGGTTCCTGTTTTGATGCTGATTTATCCGCCAGCCATCACGCTGATTCTCCTGGCGCTGGTTGGAAATGCATTCCAGCATGACAAAAAAGTCTATGTCTGCGTTACCATCTGTACCTGGGCAGCTTCCATCTTTGACTTTTTAGCAGCTCTGCCGGACGAAATGCAGTCTGCTCTGCATCTGGAACCCGTCATCGCAGTTGCCAGACAGACGCTTCCGCTGTTTGATTTGAACCTCGGATGGATTCTGCCGTCGCTTGTCGGGCTTTGTATTGGACTTCTCCGGAGACGGAAAGAAAAGTCAGCAGACCACTCACACCTTCCTGTATTCCCCATATCTTAATAGTATGAACGAACCGCAGGAGGCAACCATGAAACGAAATAAATTTGCAGCTGCCCTGGCTGTGCTCACCCTGCTTACTACCCTGACCGGGTGTGGACAGGCGAAGGAGACGGGCGGGGCGCTTGAACCGGTCACACTCAATGAGGTAGCCCACTCGATTTTTTATGCGCCGCAGTACGCCGCCATCGAGCTGGGCTATTTTAAGGATGAGGGCATCGCTCTGACACTCGTAAACGGTGCCGGTGCCGACAAGGTTATGACCGCGCTCATCTCCGGGGACGCCGATATCGGATTTATGGGCTCAGAGGCAAGTATCTATGTCTACCAGGAAGGTTCCGCCGATTATGCCGTCAATTTTGCCCAGCTGACCCAGCGTGCCGGAAACTTCCTCGTTGGACGAAGCGCCGAACCAGACTTTTCCTGGCAGGATCTGAAAGGCAAAAAGGTGCTTGGCGGGCGTGCGGGTGGAATGCCGGAAATGGTCTTTGAGTATATTTTAAAGAAAAATGGCATCGATCCAAAAAATGACCTGACCATCGATCAGAGTATCAATTTCGGGCTGACAGCGGCGGCGTTTACGAGTAATGATGCGGATTACACGGTCGAGTTCGAGCCCTTCGCCACCACCCTTGAAACCGAAGGAAATGGCACCGTTGTTGCCTCGCTCGGCGTCGATTCCGGTTATGTCCCCTACACCGCCTACTGTGCAAAGCAGAGCTATCTAAATAGGCATCCGGAAATTATCCAGTCGTTCACGAATGCCATCCAGAAGGGCTTAGCTTACGTCAACTCCCACAGTGCGGATGAAATCGCCGAGACAATCCAACCTCAGTTTCCGGAAACAGACCGCGCGGCAATCGCCCACATTGTTGAACGCTACAAAGCGCAGGACACCTGGAAAAATGATACCATTTTCCACAGGGACAGCTTTGAGCTTCTGGAAAATATTCTGGAAGAAGCAGGTGAACTCAAGGAACGGATTCCTTATGAAAAACTGGTAACGACCACGTATTCTGAAAAAGCGGCTGGATTGCAGAATGAATAACTAGCAAAAAAGAATGTGCCTTGGCACATCCGGGCGTCTCGCGCGGTCGCTTGCGACAACCTACATCTTCGCGCGAGTGCGCATCATTGGCACGTTAGTGCCTTTTTGTGTAATAGGAAATTCCAAGGAATTTCCTATTACACAAAAAAGCTGTCATGTATCACTATTCAAACATGACAGCTCTTTATTTTTATGCCGCAAACACTCCCATTACCTTCTTAAAATAGTCCCATAGTCCCGCTTTCTCCACCGTTTCTGCCGCTTCTATCTCCACACTTCCCAATTCCCGTCCATCCAGCCGGTAGACCAGATGTCCGATCACATCACCTTCCCGAACCGGCGCTTTGCAGGATTCTTCCATCATCCACTCTTTTTCGATTCCATCCAGATTCTCTCCTCCCATCGAAAGGTAAGAAAAGGTTCCCCGCAGACGCCCTGCAACCTGTTCCTGGATGCCGCCTGCCACCGTCGTTTCCGGCACAGCTCCCGGATTGTCATCTTTGTAAAGATGACAATTTGCAAACCCATAATTTAATAATGTGACCGCATCCGCAAACCGCGCCTTATAATCCGGTGCTGCCAGAATGACGGCAATCAGATCAACGCCTTCTTTCCGCCCGGTTGCGGACAGACAATATTTTGCCAGCGATGTAGAACCTGTTTTCAGTCCCGTCACCTCAAAATTTGTCACCATTTTCAGCAGCTTATTCGTATTGGAAAGTCCAAATTCCTTCTCTCCCTGCTTGGTCCGGTGCGTTATATTTTCCATCCAGATCGTTGAATACTGAAAAATTTCCGGATACTTCGTGATCAATTCCCGCGACATGAGGGCAATGTCGCGCGCCGACATCGCGTGCGTCGTAGACGCCGTCAAACCGCAGCAATCCTCAAACTTTGCTGTCTCCATTCCAAGCCCTTTCGCCCGCTCGTTCATCATCGCAACAAATGTCTCCTCACTGCCGCCGATATACTCTGCCATTGCCACACTGGCATCATTTCCCGATGCAATGACGATGCACTTGATCAGCGTTTCGACCGTCTGTACCTCCCCTTCTTCCAAAAACACCTGGGATCCCCCCATGGATTTCGCATGCGCGCTGGTCGTGACCTCATCTTGCAAATGAATTTTTCCCGAATGTAACGCATCAAAAATCAGAAGCAGCGTCATAATCTTCGTCACGCTGGCTGGATTTCGCGCCTCGTCCGCATTTTTTTCGTACAAAATAGTTCCGGTGGAGGCCTCCATAAGGATCGCCTCCGGTGCCTGGACGGGAAGCTCAGCGGCATTTTCTGCTGCCTGCGCTGTCTCTGCGGTTACTGAAACGGGAATCCACAGTTCCTCCGCGTAAGATGTGAGCATACCACTTCCCCCCAATTTACCAATTCCAAGCTGTATGCCTGACACACATTCTCCCATCGTAAGCACAACCGCTACACCAATCGCTGCCAGCCCTCTCCAAGCATTTCTGTTTAAATACTCTCTTCTCCTGTCTCTGCTCCCTTCGTCCCAACACATACATTCATTTTCCCGAAGCAGCTTCTTTTTCACAAACCAACACCATTTTTCCACACGCTTCCATTTCAAATACCACGCCTCCCTGCATGATACATTTTTCATTCATATCTTCCTCCGTCTGCACATACTCTCTTCTCAAGATATGGCATATCCGCCCGTCCCTATGCCAAAGAGAATTGTAAGAAACTGTCATAGACCACCTTTCCTTTTTATGGTATACTATAAGAACACAGACAGGCTTATAAAAACGTTTTCCGCCCTCTTCCTTGCTGTGTCGAGTCGGTGGCAAACTTTCTCGGCCTGTTATTACTATCTGACGCAAAAAACGACAGATAAATATGAATAAACAAAAGGTGAAAACTATGATGAGAAGAAATTCCTCCCTTGGAAACGTTGGATTTTCTGCACGTGGCGGACGTTCTAGGCGACGGCACGGCGGTTCCTCCAAACTTCCGTATTTAATTTTAATCGGCATTCTGATTGTACTGCTTGGAATTGCCGCGTTCCTCTGGGTGCGCCGCTCTCCGGCAGCACATGTATCTTCGGTTCCAGCGGCAACCGAAACGGATTCTGAAAATGGAGTAATTTCCCTTGATAATGCATCTGCACCTGCTGATGACAGCCTCGAGGGTGTCATCGCTCAGGCAAAGCTTCTGGCAGACGGTTATGACTATGACGGGGCAATCAATCTCCTGTCCAGCAGTACATACGCATCTGACGAGTCCGTGACGGCAGCGATCGACGAATACAACGCCACCAAAGAAACACTGGTGCGCGCTGATCCGCGCAAGGTAACGCATGTATTCTTCCATACACTGATTATGGATACCTCGAAAGCATTTGACGGCGACAGCCGCGAAAAGGGTTATAATCAGGTCATGACGACCAAGGATGAATTTATGAAGATTCTCCAGTCGATGTATGAGCGCGGTTTCGTTCTGGTACGTCTGCACGATGTAGCATATGAGGTGACCGCAGAGGACGGTTCCAAGCATTTCCAGGAGGGCGATATCATGCTTCCGGAAGGTAAGAAGCCGTTCGTCATGTCACAGGATGATGTCTGCTACTACGAATACATGGATGGCGACGGCTTTGCCTCCCGTATGATTATCGGCGAGGATGGCAAGCCAACGAACGAGATGAAGATGGACGACGGTTCTGTTTCCGTCGGTTCCTATGATCTGGTGCCGTTACTGGATGATTTCATCAAAGAGCATCCGGATTTCTCCTACCGCGGCGCAAAAGCGTGCATTGCTTTTACCGGTTACAATGGCATCCTGGGCTACCGCACCGATTCCGCCTACAATACTGACGAGTACAAAGCGGAACACCCGGATTTCAACTTTGAGGAAGAACGCGCCAACGCAGCAAAAGCCGTCCAGTGCCTGCGCGACGACGGTTTTGAAATTGCCTCCCACAGCTGGGGACACCGCAACATGGGTACGATCCCAATGGATAAATTCCGTGAAGATACCGATAAATGGGCAAATGAAGTCGAAACGCTGACCGGTCCGTGTGATATCATCCTCTTCCCGTTTGGAAGCGATATTGGGGACTGGCATCCGTATGATACAAGCAGCGAGCGCTTCCAGTACCTGTACAACAAGGGATTCCGTTACTTCTGTAACGTAGATTCCTCCCAGTATTTCGTCCAGATCGGCGACGATTATATGCGACAGGGGCGCCGGAACCTCGACGGCTACCGGATGTATTATGACCTTCCGGAAAGTGGAGTCGGCGGCGACCATTTGAGTGACCTGTTTGATGTCAACGAGGTATTTGACCGGTCAAGACCTACTCCGGTGCCGAAGATGACGGAGTAAGATAAATCTGTAATCCAATTTTAAATAAAAGAAAGAGAAATCGAGCATTTGTTCGATTTCTCTTTCTTTTTTAAAAACCCCGGAGTCTTCCACACTCCGGGGCACACCTTTTCATTCAAGCACAGCTTTCCGTTGCAAATCTTAGAACTGCACAATCTCCTCAATCGGCTCTGCCTTTTCCACGTAATCTGCATAAAGCATCGGACCTTCGCCCTCATACTCCGGCATATACTCATATTCTACGCGGGCACGTACTTTGACCCAGTCTTTCGTCTCAAGCAGACGGGCATTTTTTGCCTTGCACATGAAACCTAAGAACGTCATATCTGCCTCGCAGCAGGTCATCGCCATACGTCCAGGAACAAAGTTGTTCTTCGGGAAATCCGGGGTTTTCAGTACCATGCCGGTAAATTCAACGGTCTTTCCACGGTAACGGTCCGGTTTATCCATCGCATCAATATACCAGATACCATATGCCTCCGGCGGAATCTCGATCACTTCGGCATTGACATCAAATGGAAGATCCGCTTCGGTCACTTCCTCAATTTCGCCCTCTGCGTCCTCAAATACGATCTGAACCTGCGGGTTCATGCCCTTTAAAGTACGGCGGTATACATCCAGATCCTCGATCTCGTCGCAACGGTTCATGATAATCATTTCCGTGTTGCGGACCATGGCACCAATCAATGGTTTCATGTTCTGCAGGTATAAATCAAATGTGGAACCATCGATGATCGTGATCTGCTGATACAGATCCCAATCGTTCGGAAGTTTCAGGACATCCAGATTCCACATACCGTTCCACTCCATCAGAACTCGCTCCGGATTGTAAAGAAGCTCCAGATCCTGTAGGTATTCCGGCGTCAGCTTTTCCGCTTCCTCTATATAGACAACCGCTGTATGAGTCTGCTTTAAAAGCTCCTCATCATACTCTTCCTCGCCCTCTTCGCAGACAATCAGAAGTGTTTTTCCTTCGGTCTGGAAATAATCCTGCTGCATTGTAAATTTAATAAACTGGGTTTTTCCAGCTTCCAGAAAACCATTGATGAGAAACAACGGCATCTTATCTTCATTCATAGTTCATTCTCCTTGTATTTACGCGTTGAACGCTGCCTTCAGACCCTCTTCGTCCAGCTCGGCACCGATCACGCACACCTTTCCGGTAAAATCCGGTGCTCCCTCACGGATCTCAGCCTGCTCCGGAACCATATCAAAATGCAGCCATACGCCCTTTTCTTCACTCGGAACCATGCCTTTCGCACGCAGAACCTCGCCGTATTTATCACCATAAGCCAGATCATCCAGAATCTTCTGCAGATCTTCTTTCTTCATCACGCCGACATTCTCCAAGCCCCAGCTTGTAAATACATCATCTGCATGATGGTGTCCTTCGTGATCGTGGTGGTGGTCATGGCAGCCACAGCCACACTCGTCATCATGGTCATGATGATGGTGCTCATGATCGTGATCATGACAGCCACAATCGCAGTCATCGTCATGGTGATGATGCTCGTGATCATGATCATGGCAGCCACAGTCGCAGTCATCGTCATGGTGGTGATGCTCATGATCGTGGTCATGGCAGCCGCAATCGCAGTCATCGTCATGATCATGATGGTGATGATGCTCATGCATATGCTCTCTTGCCTCTTTCATCAGCTCCTCTGCCATATCATCTTCCTGCTCGATCATCTCAAGAAGCTGTGCGCCGGTCAGCTCGCTGCATGGAGTGGTCACGATGGTTGCCTTTGCATTGTGCTGGCGAAGCATCTCAACCGCGCCCTGTACCTTTTTCGGATCCGCTACATCGGTACGGCTTAACACGATCGTGCCTGCATTTTCGATCTGGTTGTTGAAAAACTCACCGAAGTTCTTCATATACATACGGCATTTGTTGACATCTACCACGGTAACCGCACTGTTTAACATAACCTCAATCTCAGAAGCCACATTTTTTACTGCATTCATAACATCAGACAGCTTGCCGACGCCTGACGGCTCGATGATAACACGATCCGGCTGATATTTGGTCAGAACTTCCTCGAGGGAACGTCCAAAATCGCCGACCAGAGAGCAGCAGATACAGCCGGAGTTCATCTCACGGATCTCGATGCCAGCGTCTTTTAAAAAACCGCCGTCAATGCCGATCTGTCCAAATTCATTTTCAATCAGAACGACTTTCTCGCCTGAAATTGCTTCTTTTAAAAGCTGTTTAATAAACGTAGTCTTTCCTGCACCCAGGAAACCGGAAATAATATCAATCTTTGTCATTTTACTTACCTTCTTTTCTGTACAAATGTGTACTGACTGTAAATCATTGTCCGCCCGGTACCTGGCATCCCGGCAATGCATAGCTTTACATCGCCCGAATCTGCCGAAGTTCCGATCAGCCACTTATTATTTTACACAAATACCTAGTAAAGTCAAGCATCGGCAAAATCCCGTTACTGGGCGCGTGTGAACAGTAACGTTTTTAGCCTCACATATATGCAGCCTTTTTGAGACCAAAAACGCCCTATAAAGACACAGTAATCGTCCGCTTCCAGCTCGCCCCAGCATACACTGCCGTGATAAGCTCTGCCAGCCAGAACGCGTGCCAGACACCGGTAGGACCGATGATCCGGCTGAGCACAAATGCGATCGGAATGATAATCACGGCATAGCGCATCAGGGAAATTTTCAGAGATTTAAGTCCCATTCCAAGTCCCTCAAACGCGCCGGAAGCAATGACGGAAACCGTTGACATGACAAAGCCCAGGCTGATGATCCGGAGCGCCGTTCTGCCGATCTCCACCGTCGAAGGCGTCTGCGTAAACAGCCCCATCAGGAAATCCGGCACCAGCTCGCCAAGCAGGGTTCCCGCTGTCATGATAATGCCAACAATCATAAGGGCCGCGCGGAAGATCTTTTTCACCCTCTCCTGCTCGCCTGCACCGTAATTGTAACCGATCAGCGGGCGCATTCCCTGCACCACGCCGCTGGCTCCCTGATAAAGCAGTGCCTGCAGCTTGTAGTAAACACCCAGCACCAGAATATATACCTGCGAAAATGGTGCCAGAATCGCATTGAGCGCCGTCAGAAGCAGGGATGTCAGCGCCATATTGAGTGTTGCCGCGATTCCGACTGAATACATACCGCCGCAGATCTCCTTCGACGGACGCATTTCCCGCAGCGAAATCTCCACATTTAACGGTTTCACATGGTTTAAAATCAAATAAAACAGCAGCGACGCCGTCTGCCCGATTCCTGTCGCCCACGCCGCACCGCAGATTCCCAGTTCCGGCATGGGGCCTAATCCAAAGATAAAGATCGGGTCCAGCACGATATTGACGCCGCATCCAATCAAGACGGCTGCCATCGATATTTTCATCTTTCCAACCGACTGGTAGACCTTTTCATATGCCATTCCCATCGTGTCAATCGTTGAAAACAGAAACACATTGCAAAAATACGTCAGTCCGTAGGAAATCGTTACCTCATCGCTCGTAAACATCCGCAGGAAATACGGAATCACCGCCATTCCTAAAATCGTTAAAATCATTCCATGTAAGGCACTTAAAAATACTCCCTGCGATGCTGTCTGGTTCGCCATCCGTGTTTTTCCTTCGCCAAGGCGTCTCGCCACCATCGCATTGATACCAACGCCAAACCCAACCCCGGCTGCATGCGCGAGGTTCTGGATCGGATAGACAAGCGAAACCGCCGTCATCGCGTCCTCACTGATCATTGCCACGAAAATGCTGTCCACGATATTGTAGAGTGCCCCGGCGATCATCGATATGATGACCGGGATTCCCATCGAAAGCAGCAGCGGGACAACTGGTTTTTCTTTCATGTAAGTCTGATCCATTTTTCCATCTCCATTCCCTTTTTTATTTTCCACTTTTCATGAGCGTTTCTGACACATTCTTCGCAGAAAAAACACCTGGGTTTCTTCCGCAAAGCATTTCTTATCAAATAAAAAAGAGACTACGGACTTTACTGTTTATCTCAGAAACAGTACAAACCCTATAGTCTCTTTAACGCTTAGACAAGCTATTCGATTTTCGTTTTCTATCGCCGACCAGCAACTCTGCAAGCTTTTGCTGGCGATCTGCCCATTCCGGCAACCGGATATTATTATAACCGCAAGCCATTTTATTTGTCAACCACTCCCCGGCAAATTCCTGCTGCCACCACGTTTTCTTACGGCACTTTCGGTTCCAAAAGTGCCTACCCGTGAACAGAAACATGAGCATACAGAATGTGTATGTTCTACAAAAAACATCCTATTTGCGGGCAGTAGCAGCTATCCCTCTCTGTATCAGCGAAAAGAGCAGAAACGCCGCCAGATCCACCACAACAACGCTCGCGCCCGCCGGTGTTGAGTACGTGTAGGACATCACCATTCCTCCAAAGAAACAGATCAGCGACAGAATCCCCGATGCGACGACCACGCCCCGGAAGCTCTTGAACACCCGCATGGAGGTCAGAGCCGGGAAAATAATCAGACTGGAGATCAGCATCGCGCCCATCATCCGCATTCCAATCACGATCGTGATCGCGGTCAGAACCGCTATCAGCACGTTATAGAGCGACACATTGACGCCGGTCGCCTTGGCAAAGCTCTCATCAAAGGTAACCGCAAATACTTTGTTATAGCAAAAAAGATATAATCCAAGCACCACCATGGAAAGCACCGCCGCAAACTGGACATCTTCCCGGCTCATCGCGAGAATACTTCCAAACATATAGCTGCTGACATCGGTCGTCATACCGGTTGTCAGGGAAGTTACGATAATACCGATTGCAAGCGCACTGGCCGAGATCATCGCAATCGCAGCGTCACTCTTTACTTTTCCATGTTCCGTGATCCGCAGCAGGAAAAATGCCGCCAGCACGACCACCGGAATCGAAACCTTTAAAGGCGACCAGCCTGCCGCCAATGCGATCGAAAGGGATCCGAACGAAACATGGGATAAACCGTCTCCAATCATTGAGTAGCGTTTCAGCACCAGGCTGACACCCAGCAGAGAGGCGCAGAGAGAGACTAAAAGACCGCCGATCAGCGCCCGCACCATAAACGGGTATGATAACATTTCAGATATAATTCCCATCTTCTACACCTCCTTCTCCGCATTCCTGTCTTTCAAATGCTGTTTCGTTTCAGAATCAGTTTCCGAACCCATTTCCGGCTTCTGCATCTTCCTGATTCCATCCTTCTGCATCGGCACTCCGCATCTGTGCCCCAGAGTTGCCAGCTCTTCCCGTCCCAGGAAAGAATGAGCAATCTCACTCTTCACATATTCTTTCATCGTACCCCAGAACAGCGGCTTCTGCCGCATCTGCAAAATTTTTCCTCCCTGATGCACAATATTTGCCATATCATGGGAAACCATCAGGATTGCAACCTTTTCTTCCTGATTCAGTTTCCGGATCAGCTGGTAAAAGTCCAGAATCGCCGACGGATCGAGTCCCGTGATCGGCTCATCGAGAATTAGCAGCTTATCCGTCGCACAGAGCGCCCGCGCGATCAGAACACGCTGTTTCTGACCGCCGGAAAGCTCTCTGAAACAGCTTTTTTCCAGATCGCGGATTCCCAGACGATCCAGATTTGCCCGCGCCTCTTTCTTTTCTTTCATCGAATAAAACGGGCGGCTGCCGCGTTTTCCCAGGCACCCGGAGATAACCACCTCAAACACAGTCGCTGGAAAGTCCTTCTGCGCGTCGGTCTGCTGCGGCAGGTAACCAATACCGGCTTTTTTTAATTCTTCTGAATATTCAATCCTGCCCGAAGTCGGTTTTAAAAGTCCCAGAATGCCCTTCATCAGGGTACTTTTTCCCGAACCATTTTCCCCGACAATGCAGATGTAATCGCCCTCATTTACCTCCAGGTTCACATCCAGCACCGCATCCTGGTTTTCATAACCAAAACCTACATGCTCACATTTTAAGAGTAATCCCATCTATAATTCCTTTCACTACTGCTCTACTCTTCTATTGTCATAAACATTCACCATGGCTAAAGACTTTTTCCCATAATCATCTATTCTTTTTATGACAATCCCTTTTTCAAGTTCTTTACGTTCTGCTCCATCAATTCCAGATAGGTAACGCCCGAATCAAACTGGTGTCTCGTCACATTGTGGCAGGAGTGGAACAACAGTGGTTCCGCGCCCGTCTCTTCCCCGATGATCTCCGCCACGCGCGGGCTGGAAAGCTCCAGGTAATAGACGGCTGATATCTGTTCCTCCCGCACCTTATCGATCAGGTAGGCGATGGTCTTGGCACTCGGCTCCGTATCCGTACTGCATCCTGAAAATGCCGCCCTGTATTCCAGCCCATACTCATCGAAAAAGTACCGGAGTGGAAATTTATCACCGAAAACGACGAGACGGCGCTTGGCATGGGAGACAACTTCTCTGAATTCTGCATCCAATTCCGTCAATTTATCCTGATAGGACGCGCAGTTTTCCGCATAGGAAGCCGCGTGCGCCGGATCTTCCTGTGCCAGCACCTCCGCCAGCACGCCGGCCAGCTTTTTCGCATTGACCGGGGATGTCCAGATGTGCTCGTCATATTCAATCTCGACGCCGTGACCATCGTCCTCATCCAGATACTCTTGAGCGTGATCTTCATCATGAACCGCCACATCTTCCATATCATGCTCATCCTCGCTGTGAATATGCTCTTCTGTGTCGTGTTCTTCTTCACTGTAAACATGGTCCTCTGGCTCATGTTCTTCTTCACTGTGAGCATGATCTTCCGACTCATGATCGTGATCACCCGCATGAACTGTTCCATCCGCATGAACATGCATATGTCCATGATCGTGCGCCTCTCCCTCTTCCATGCCCTCGACGATCTCCTCCTGCACTACATCCACGCAATCCATCATCGTCACGACGCGCTTCGGTCCGGTGCCTTCCCCGAAGGAATCAAGCACCTGCGAAAGCCACTGTTCCATCGTACCGCCGTTGCAGACTAACAGATCTGCATTCTGGATCGTGATCATGTCCGCCGGCGTCGGCTCGAACGAATGGCTGTCCATGCCCGCCGGAACGACCATCGTCAGCCGGATCGAATCCCCGGCAATCTGCCGGAGAAAATCGTAATACGGAAATAGCGTCGTCACAACGTTTAAGCGCGTATCACCAGACGCATCTGCCCCTTTTAACGGATTCGACGATGAATCAGACGATGCAGTTCCCCGCCGTGGCGTACACGCTGTAAGAACACAGGAAAAGGCAATCAAAAAAGCAAGCATCCATGATATCCATTTACATTTAAATTCATTCTTGTGTTTTACCATATTTCTTTTTTACCCTTAACTTCTTCTATTTCAGTAAATGTTTTTCAATAAACATTTCGAATTACTCTTTCAAATATCATTTTCTTTCACAACTGTTTCTCTTTTCAAAGCTATGAACAAACACAGACACTACTCCATTCTTCCATGTGACTCATTCTTTTTCTTCACAATCTCCGCTACTTCCGACGGATGTGCCACAATATACTGCGGATGGCAACCTTCCAGCTCTTCCCGGTCACGGAAGCCCCAGAGCACGCCGACCGTGTCCATTCCGGCATTCAGCCCAGTTTCCATATCTGTATTCGTATCGCCCAGATACAGACACTCTTCCTGTTTTATACCCAGTTCCCGGCAAATGGCGAACGCCCCGTCTGGAGCCGGTTTTTTCGGCGTTCCCGCCTGCTCGCCGCGCACCACATCAAAATATCCTTTCCCAAAGAATGTCTCAATATTCACAATTGCCTGCTCATGCGGCTTGTTCGAAAGGACAGCCACATGTACACCCATCTCTTTTAACGACGCCAGCAGTTCCCGGATACCGTCATATGGCTCTACGTCTTTCAGGCAGTATTTAGAGAAATTCTCCATATAAATCGGAAGCGACGCTTCATAATGAACCAGCTTCTCATCCCCCGCCAGCACCAGCGCGCGCTTCATCTGCATCCGGTATCCATTTCCCACGATCCGTTTCGTTTCCTCCGGTGTAACATGGCGCAGTCCGAATGCATCCAATGTTAAATTTGTCACATAAGTCAGCGCATAAACCGTATTTAAAAGAGTTCCATCCAAATCAAATATACATAAGCGGTACATTGCGTTTCTTCCTTTCTGTTTCCATCTTTTCTTATAACTTTTTTGTTACTGTTCACGCATACGTGCTCAGTAACGGAATTTGCCGTGGCTTCGCATTTAAATACGGCAAATTCCTGCTGCCACCACGTTTTCTTACGGCACTTTCGGTTCCAAAAGTGCCTACCTGTGAACAGTACCACTTTTTTCCCCTCACAGCCGTTTCATACTTTCACAGCTACAGGCAATCATCCATACAAACTCATCTTCAACCAAACATATCGCCCCGCAAATCACGATGTTTCCTGCCTCTCCTTCTGCATCTGCTCTTCACGCTCCCGCTTCGAGAACACGCATCCGCAGTAATTCTGCCGGTATAGATGATACTGCGCCGACAGCTCGATCGAGCGCTTATATCCCTCTTTTTTCTTGAAATCCGACGGCAGAAATGCCACATGATACTCTTCTCCCATCGCCTGCCCGATCGTATTGAGGCGCCCGGCATTTTTGAGCGGACTGATCGTGAGGGTCGTCGTGAACCAGTCATAGCCGCCCTCGGCTGCCAGCTTCGCCGCTTCCCGTAGGCGCATCTCAAAACAAATACCGCAGCGCTCGCCGCCCTCCGGATCCTTCTCATGCCCCCGGACTGCCTCATAGTAGCATTCCGGGTCGTATTTTCCTTCTACAAACCGGATCGGATGCACCGCTGGAAGCTCCCGGATCAGCCGCTGTACCTCCTCCGTGCGCGCCTCATATTCCTCTTTCGGTGAAATATTCGGATTGTAGTAGAACACCGTAATCGAAAAATACTGCGACAGATATTCCAGCACGTAGCTGCTGCACGGCGCACAACAGCTGTGGAGAAATAAAGTCGGAACTCTGCCGTCCCGGACTGCTGCATCCAGCACTTTTTCCATTTCTTTCTGATAATTTCGTTTCGCCGTCTGTGTCTTTCTGGCTGGCGGATTTTTCATTGGTTCCGACATTTTTCTCTCCTCTTTCTATAAATTCCCATCTGTCCGTGCATTTTCCATCCAGCACACGATACTTCTATCCGAAACGCTTCTTTCCTGACAAACATCATTTCCATCCTTAGACGTCATATGAAGATATGCACAATAATTCATATTCTTCAAAACTTGAAAAAGCAGCCTGTACCCACGGACGGGTACAAACTGCTTTATCTTTTTATTAAACCTTTCAGGAAATTCCAAACAAATTCCCCTTTTTATCAAAATGATACAACTCTTACAGGAAATCGCGAATCCGTTTGCTCCGGACCGGATTTCTTAATTTACGAAGTGCTTTTGCCTCGATCTGGCGGATACGCTCTCTCGTTACGTTGAATGCTTTTCCGACCTCTTCCAGGGTTCTCGGATGTCCGTCCTCCAGACCAAACCGGAGAATAATAACCTGACGCTCTCTCTCCTTCAGGTCTCCAAGCAATGCATCGATATGCTCACGCAGCATAACAGATTCTACATTCCCTTCCGGCGTTACCACGTTACCGTCCGCTACGAAATCACCCAGATTGGAATCGTCTTCCTCACCGATCGGGGTTTCCAGGGAAGCTGGCTCACGTGCGATCTGCATGATCTCCATGACCTTATCCTCGGACATGCCAAGCGCCTCGGAAAGCTCTGCCACCGACGGCTCATAGCCCAGTTCCAGCGTCAGCTTACGCTGCATCTTGGACATCTTGTTGATCGTCTCTACCATATGCACCGGGACACGGATAGTTCTCGCCTGATCCGCCAGAGCCCTTGTAACAGACTGACGAATCCACCAGGTCGCATATGTACTTAACTTATAACCCTTTGTATAATCAAACTTCTCAACGCCCTTAATAAGACCCAGATTGCCTTCCTGAACCAGATCCAGGAAGCTCATGCCGCGTCCTGTATAGCGCTTTGCAATGCTGACAACCAGGCGCAGGTTTGCCTCAATCAGGCGCTCTTTTGCATTCACATCCCCCTCTGCTTTGCGCTTTGCAAGGCGGATCTCCTCCTCCGCGCTCAGAAGCGGAACAGTACCGATCTCTTTCAGGTACATGCGGACCGGATCTTCCGTGCCGATTCCCTCTAATAGATCGATCGCATCCAGATCGATATCCTCTTCCTCGTTCTTGAGGAATTCATCATCCACATCATCATCGAGCATCGAATCATTTTCCTTGAGGATCGAATCATCGATCACCTCCGGAATGACATCAATATTATTCTGCTCCAGATAATTGTAAATCTGCTCCATCTGCTCTGTCTGCAGATTATCGCCCATAAAAAAGTTATTGATCTCTGTCACGTCCAGCGCGTTCTGCTTGGACTTTGCTAACTCTACCAGTTTCCTTAACTTACCTAAAAAATTTTCTTTCTCCACGAATTAACGTCCTTTCGATTTATTTCGCTTAGAAGTTTCTTTATATCTAACGTGATATTGTCCCTCGATTGTTTGTGTGCTCTTATTTTCCTGCACCTTTCCCTGCAATATCCCGAAAGTACATTATATACGATTAAATTCTATTTTTCAACAATTTTCGAAATTTTTCGATCTATTTCTATTTAGGCAGTTACTGTTCACGCATACGTGCCCAGCAACGCAATTTGCCGTGGCTTCGCATTTAAATACGGCAAATTCCTGCTGCCACCACGTTTTCTTACGGCACTTTCGGTTACAAAAGTGCCTACCCGCGAACCGTAACTTCAGGCACCCGGATCGCAATCTCTCTTGGTTTATTTTCAATCACGACCTCTGTCTGACTTCCACCAAACTCACCGTCCAGCGACCAGTCCACCAGCTCCTCCGACTGTACCGTCAGTTTCGAGGTGCGGAACTTGAATACGCATTCATTTTCGCCCTCTCTCTGAATCAGATAAGCAGCAATACTTGCAATGTCAAGCGGCGTGCGCGGTTTCCGGACCAGAAGCACCTCAAACTCCCCGTCATCCAGCGCCACGTCCATACCAACCAGTCCTTTAAAACCTCCGATCGAGGTCGTATTGGTCACCATTCCCAGAATAAATTCCTCTTCCAATTCTCTCTGCTCCCCCAGATGTTCCCACGTAAGGCGCATCCGGTAGGATTTAAGCCCTGTCAGGCGTTTGATGGCTTCCAGCATATATGCCTGATGCCCCAAAATATTTTTCGTCTCCTGCGGGGTCGAATAGGATACCTCCGTAAATGCTCCGAACGCCGCCACATAGACGAAATACCGGTTTTTGCCGAATACACCGACATCCACCAGAAATGGTTTTCCCAGCGCAGCTGTCTGCGCCGCTTTCCGCATATTTTTCGGAAGTCCCAGACTGGATGCGAAATCATTCGTGGAACCCGACGGGATATATCCTAACTCCGGGCGCTTTTCCGGGGTGATCGTCATCAGCCCCGATACCACCTCGTTGAGCGTACCGTCCCCGCCGCTGCACACGACCAGTTCCTTCGTTTTCGCACGTGCCGCCTGATACTCCGCGTCCTTCGGTCCCTGCGTAATATAAACAGACGGTCCATAGCCCGCCTTTACAAAACTATCTAAAATTTCAAGAAGACGACTTCGAATCTGTTCTTTGCCAGATCTCGGATTGATGATAAAAAGCATTTTTTTCATAATCGCCATTTCTCCTGTTTCCCCACACTAACAGTATTTCATATTAATATATTTGTATACACGCGAAATGCATTGGGGATCGGATAGCGATCCTGCAGCTGTGCCCGGCGCACCATCAAAACTGTTTTATCCTGATAGCCGGATGCCCGTTTCAAGCGGATTCTGCGTCCACACATATGCCATTCAACATGGGAAAAAATGTGGACTGCATCCGGCAGATCCTCGGTTTCCCTGATATCCGCCTCCGCGATCCCCAGTTCTTTCGCTGCCTCCGCCGCACTCTTTTTTCCGTCCAGATTGACATATTCGTAGAGGGACGCCAACAATCCCTTGCTGCTGCGCTTGCGGATCGCCACCGTATCCTCCCACTCAATCAGGCAGACCGTTTTTTCCTCGATCCGGCGCGGCTTTTTCGGCGGCTTGACCGGATATTGCTCCTCCTCTCCCCGCCGGTGCGCCAGACAAAGGGATTCCAGCGGGCACTTCTCACAGAGCGGACGTCCGCCCGGGATGCAGACAAGCGCGCCCAGCTCGATCCATGCCTGATTATATTCACCCGGATGAAATAGCTCTTCTGACCGTGATGCCGTGGAAACCTCACCGGCATCATCACCGGCTGACAAATAGGAATCTCTTTCCTCCGTCCGGCGCACAAGTTCCGCCTCCAAGCGCCGCTCATATTCCTTTCGAAGCGCCGGCTTCGTGCTGTCCTGTGGGTCAGCAAACAAGCGTGTCAGAACACGCACCACATTTCCATCCAGCGCCGGAGCCGGCAGATCATACGCGATCGACGCAACTGCCCCGGCCGTATAACTTCCGATGCCCGGAAGTTTCAATATCTCATCCCGCGACGCAGGCATCTGACCGCCGTAGTCTTCCATCAGGCAGACCGCTGCCTTTTTTAGGTTCCGGGCTCTGGAATAATACCCAAGTCCCTCCCACAGCTTCAAAAGCCGCTCTTCGTCCACCTGCGCGAGCGAGGTGATGTCCGGGAGTGCTTCCATAAAACGGGCAAAGTACGGTTTGACCGCCTCTACCCGTGTCTGCTGCAGCATGATCTCCGAAATCCAGACCGAATACGGTTCCGGATTCTCCCGCCACGGAAGGAGCCGCCGGTTTTTCCGGTACCAGGAGAGCAATGGAGCGCCGGATGCCGCCAGCCTCTCTTCTTCCGCATAAGGTATTTCCCCCTCTAAAGGCTTCAACGACGCATAAAAATCTTTATACATATCCGTAAATGCCCCGGACAGATACCTCTCCTGAGATCACCTTGCACACTTTTCCGTCTTCTGTGCGGACCAGCAGTTCGCCCATCTCATCAATTCCGAGCGCCATTCCAGTATACTCATTGCCCGGAGACAGGACACGCACCTGTGTACCGCAGTTTGCCAGACGGCTGTTATAAACGTCCATCAGGGATTTCAGGTTCTGGTTTTCCATGAATTTATCATAATATCCCTCATACGCACGCATGATCGCGGCGATAAGCTGGCTGCGGCGCACTTCTTTTCCTGTCTCCAGATACAGAGACGTTGCCACATCCCGAATCTCCTCCGGGAACTCGTGATTTGCAACGTTGATACCAATACCAGTCACGATATAATTAATACACTCTAATTCCGTGCTCATCTCGGTCAGGATACCACAGACCTTCTTTCCATTGACGACGATATCGTTCGGCCACTTGATCTTTGCCTCCAGATCACAAACCTCCCGAATCCCGTCGGCAACTGCCAGAGCCGCCACCAGCGTCAGCATCGACGCGCAGGTCGGAGGAAGCTCCGGGCGCAGAAGCAGGCTCATCCAGATGCCGACGCCATGCGGCGCCGCCCAGCTTCTTCCGCGGCGTCCCTTTCCCATCGACTGATAATCCGCGACTGCCAGCGTACCGTGCGGGGCATCTTTCTCCGCCGCTTTCTTGATCTCGGTATTGGTTGAATCTGTCTCGTCAAAATATAAAATATTTTTTCCAGCCCACTCGCTGTCGATGCTGCTCTCCAGCTCTGCCTGGCTGAGAACATCGCCCAGGAAACGCAGCCGGTAACCGCGGTTCCGGACCGCCTCTATCTCATATCCTTCTGCCTCCAACTGTTTGATAACTTTCCAGACTGCCGTCCGTGATACATTTAAACGCTCACAGATCTCCTGTCCGGACAGGTAATCATCCGTTTCTTTTAACATTCGCAAAACTTCTGTTTTCACTTTTATTACCCCCACCATATTGTAAGTGTACTGACAATACATAAAAGGAACAATCCTGCTCCCACAGCCATCAGGATCATTCCGCCGGTCCGCAGATGCTTTCTTCCCCTTCCCCGGCGATAGCGGTCATAGCCATTGGCAAAATTCAGTACCGCTGCCAGAAGAAAGATTACCGGAAACAAAATCCGGTTTTCATCCGGGTTCAGAAACGCAAGAACCGCAAATATCACGATCAATATACCCACTACGATATGAAGCATATCCAGGGCAAACGCGATATTCGCGCTTTTCTTTCTTTTTTCCTGCAGGTTCAACGCATCCACTCCTTACTTATATTCGTATTCGCAAACAACAGCCTCATTCTTCATATAGCACATAGCTTCTTGCATATACCCTTTCATCAACATATATGGGTATACATATCACTATGGGATATTATACCGAATGTCCGCAGGCTTGTCAAAAAAGAAATCGAAAAAGGCTGCGGTTCCTGCTTTACATAACCATCAGCCTTTTCTTATACCTTCTTTTTATAACTTAGAGCCGCTCACTCCCGGCTACTCTGCCTTTTGAACATCCGTGCCAACTTCCGTCAGACCCTTTACCAGACCGGCAATGCCCTGGATCTCGGACGGGATGATGATCTTCGTCGCCTTGCCGTCCGCTGCTTTGGCAAATGCCTCCAGGCTCTTGAGCTGTAGCACTGCATTGTCCGCGCCTGCTTCCTTGATGAAGCGAAGTCCGTCTGCTTCCGCTTTCTGGACTTTGAGGATCGCTTCCGCCTCACCTTCTGCCTCGCGGATCATCTTTTCCTTCTGTGCTTCTGCACGCAGGATCGCCGCTTCCTTCTCTGCTTCTGCTTCCAGAATCGCGGACTCTTTCTTACCTTCGGCTACCAGGATCGTCGATTTCTTCTCGCCTTCGGCACGGAGAATGGACTCACGGCGCTCACGCTCTGCCTTCATCTGTTTCTCCATCGCATCCTGAATAGCTGCCGGAGGAATGATATTTTTCAACTCAACACGGTTTACCTTGATTCCCCACGGGTCTGTCGCCACATCGAGTGCAGCGCGCATCTTCGTGTTGATCGTCTCACGGGAGGTTAAGGTCTGGTCAAGTTCGAGATCACCGATGATATTTCGAAGGGTGGTCGCCGTCAGGTTCTCGATCGCCATGATCGGGTTCTCAACACCATACGCAAACAGCTTCGGATCCGTGATCTGGAAAAATACAACCGTATCAATCTTCATCGTAACGTTATCTTTCGTGATAACCGGCTGCGGTGCAAAATCTACAACCTGCTCTTTTAAAATGACTCTTTTTGCCACGCGGTCAATGAACGGCACCTTGAAATGCACGCCAACCGACCATGTCTCCAGATAAGCACCCAGACGCTCTACGACTAATGCCTGTGCCTGCGGCACAATCCGGATACAGGATGACAAAATCAGAAGTACCACAATTGCAATGACAAGAAAACTGATAACTGCTCCCATATTTCCTACTCCTCCTTACATTTGCTGACAATCAGCTTGACGCCGCTGACCGCCTGAATCTGTACCATCGTATCCTTCGGAATCCGGCTTCCATCCGCCGAGCGTGCCGTCCATTCCTGACCGGACACCATCGCCGTCCCTCTCGCCTCGTCGTTATCAATCTCTGCGGTTACCCGCGCTTTTTTACCCACCAGCGCGTCCACATTGGTCCGCACCGTCTTCTGATTGATATACCGGAGTGCCAATGGTCTTGTTGAATACAAAAGAAGGAATGAAACAACGACAAACACTGCCATCTGGATGTAAAGATTCACTCCCGCGATCGACAGGACACACGCAATCAGAGCGCCTCCAGCAAACCAGATCGAAGTCAGCGCCATCGACGCTGCTTCCAGCCCGATACACACTACAAACACCGCCAGCCAGACACACCATACTGACATGTCATCCCCTCCTTCCATATAGGTCTTTTGACCCTGATATCTTAAAACTAGTATACGATATTTTCTGACATTTATCAACCAATCAGCTCTGTTTTTGAACTTACGGTTTTATTACAAACTTCTTAATGGAACATATCGATCTGCAGTTCAATTTATTTCTTCACTGCTCTCTATTTGCACAAACTATCCGGCTTAAAACATTGTTTCAAAAAATGCAATTTACTGCCGTCTCTGCCGTGCCGTCTCAAACAGCAGCACCGAAGCCGCCACCGCTGCATTGAGGGATTCAACCTTTCCAGCCATCGGAATCCTCACCCACGCGTCAGCAAGCGCCGCCGTCTCCTCGGTCAGACCATTTGCCTCATTTCCGATCAGGAAGCCGGACGGACCTGTATAATTTTCTTCTTCGTAGTTATGTTTCCCCTTTAAATGTGCCGCATAGAGGCGGATTCCCTGCTTTTTTACTTCCCCGATCGTCTGATGCAGGTCGTCCGTGTAGATAAACGGCACCCGGTAGATCGAGCCCATCGTGGAACGGATGACCTTCGGGCTGTAAATATCAGCTGAACCACGGTCAAGAATGATGCCTGTCACACCCGCCCCCTCTCCGGCACGCAGGATTGTTCCCAGATTACCCGGATCCTGCAGCGTCTCCAGAATCACAAGCTCCGGTGCCTTTCCGTCCGGGCTATTTTTCAGCACATCTGAGAGCTGATAGGAAAACTGTTCCGCTATCGCCAGGATACCCTGCGGTGTCTGGGTGTCCGACATATGGCGCATGACCTCATCCGTCACCGTCTCATACCGGCAGCCAGCCAGCAGTTTTTCTGCTCTTTCCCCCTGCTGGCGCAGAAAATTTTCCGACACATAGACTTCGCGGCGTCTCTCCACCGGCAGTTCCCCGAACATCTTCGGACCTTCCACCAAAAAGACGCCCTGTTCCCGTCTTGCTTTTGCTTTCTTTGCAAGCGCCGTCACCGCTCTGACACGGGCGTTGCCCGTGCTCGCGATCACAGGCTGCCTCCTGCCGCGTTCGTCTCCGGCACTCCGTAAACGCAATCCTCATCCAGTGTTTCCAGCTCCTCCAGCCACAGGCGGCTGCACGCATCGCTCGGCATACGCAGGTCGCCGCGCGGTGATACTGCAGCAGAACCTACCTTCGGACCATCCGGCAGGCAGGAACGCTTAAACTGCTGGTTGAAGAAACGGCGGTAGAACACCTTCAGCCATTTAAGGATCGTTTCCTTATCATAAGCACCGTCAAATGCCTGACGCGCCAGGCGGTAAATCTTGCCCGGACGGTAGCCGAATCTTAATATATAGTAGAGATAGAAATCATGCAACTCATAAGGACCAACCAAATCCTCCGTTTTCTGTGCGATCTTTCCATCCTCCTCCGGCGGCAGAAGCTCCGGGCTGACCGGCGTATCCAGTACATCCAGCAGAATATCAGAAAGCTCTTTCTCGCCACAGGTATCTGCATAATAGCGCACCAGATGGCGCACCAGCATCTTCGGAACCGAGCAGTTGACACCGTACATCGACATATGATCGCCGTTGTAGGTCGCCCAGCCAAGCGCCAGCTCCGACATATCGCCGGTACCGATGACAAGACCGCCGATCTTATTGGCAAGGTTCATCAGAACCAGCGTCCTCTGGCGTGCCTGTGAATTTTCATACGTTACATCATGAACCGACGGATCCTGCTCAATGTCGCGGAAATGGATAGTAACTGCCTCTCGGATATCGACTTCTTTCAAGGTTGCACCCAGCTTTTTCGTGAGCTGGCAGGCATTCTGGTACGTCCGGTCAGTCGTACCAAAGCACGGCATCGTCACAGACAGAATATTTTCACGCGGAATCCCCAGCAAATCAAAGGCGCGCACGGTTACTAAAAGTGCCAGCGTTGAATCCAGACCGCCTGAAATACCAACGACAGCATGGCGGCATCCGGTATGTTTGAGACGTTTTTTCAATCCCATCGCCTGAATCGAAAGGATCTCCTCGCAGCGGCGGTTCCGGCTGCCCGCATCGTGTGGGACAAACGGGGTCGGATCGATCGCGCGCTCCAGCGCAAGCGGTTTCCGATCCAGCGTAAAGCTTACAAACCGGTAATCCTCACGGCCTTCCGTCTGATAGGTCGTCATCCGGCGGCGCTCACATTCCAGACGTTCCAAATCGATATCTGCGTAGATCGTCTGATTCTCAAATCGCGCTGACTCCGACAGGATATTGCCATTCTCAGCGATAATATTCTGGCCGCCAAAAACGAGATCCTGGGAAGACTCTCCCTCGCCCGCATTGGCGTAAATATACGCACAGAGAAGTCGCGCCGACTGACCGCTGATCAGACTTCTGCGGTACTCGCTCTTGCCTGTCACCTCATCGCTGGCAGAACAATTGACGATCACCGTTGCCCCCGCCGACGCGTGTGCAATACTCGGTGGATTTAAAACCCAGACGTCCTCGCAGATCTCCGCCCCCACGACGAGATTTTCCACATTGTCACAGGAAAATAAAAGCTTCATTCCCATTGGCACCTGATAACCGTCCCAGGAAACCTCGATTGTCTTTTCCCAGCCCGGGTTGAAATAACGTCCCTCATAAAATTCAGAATAGTTTGGAATCCATCTCTTCGGAACCAGACCGAGCAGCTTTCCATCCTGGATCGCCGCTGCCACATTGTACAATTTATTGTTGTATTCCCACGGAAGTCCTACAAATACAAGCATTGAATCGCCAGCTGTAAAGGCGATCAGCTTCCTAAGCTCTTCCTTTGCCTTCGCCAGCAGCGATTTCTGGATAAACAGCTCACCGCACGTATATCCCGTCAGCACCAGCTCTGGAAATACCATCATCGAAGCGCCCTTTTTGCGCCCCTCCTCTATCTGTTCACAAACCTGTTCCCGGTTGTACTCTACATCTGCCACCTTCACTTCCGGCGTTGACGCGGCAACCCGGATAAAGCCATCTCTTATCATATGGTTTGTCTCCCTTATAAATAATTTTTAAAAACATAGCAACTGTTCAATAGGTCTGCGCATTTACTGCGCTGACCGTACGAAAACATGGACCAGCAGGCAAAAATCCCATTGCCGTAGGCAATTTTAAATGGATTTTTGCGCGTGACTGTGAAGGTACTGAACAGTTACGAATTTATTGTAGCTGTCACTATACAAAAAGTCAAACATATATAAAAAGAGAGCCGCTTTTCCCCCACAGAAAGCAGCTCTCCGGTCACGTTCACAACCGTTACATTAAATAGTTTGATTGCTGTATGTAAATATACCACCCTTTTCCAATTTTGTCAACGTCACTTTTGTCATTTTGCACAATAAATCATTTTCTTTTTTCGACAAGAAAAAGCAATTTTCACAGTTCTTTTTTACAAATCTTTCCGCTTTCAGTCTTTGAAAACTCCTTTAGCAAGGCAAATTCGCGCGGGATCTCATAATCTGCCAGTCTTTCCGCCAAAAATTCCCGAATTGCCATATTGGTACAACCACATTTCCCGCTGTCACTTCCGACATTTTCTAGTATATCGGAATTTCAAAAGATTGCCAAACTTGTACCACTGAGGGTTTACAAATTGTTTTTCTTTTTACTCAACTGCCAGAACGGATATTTCACGATACCGGGTGTGTTATTGTTTTGTCTTTTTAAACGGTTGCTTTTCACTTCCGATGAATTTATAATAACGCCATAGGTTACAGTCTGAAACCAATCCCCGACGCAATGCGGATCTGGGGCGGACATTATAAACCGACACAGGAGGATACTGCCAAATGATCACCATTCAAAATCCGCTGACCTTTACTTCCTCTTATCCGCCCAAACGGTTAGGAGCTATCTCCGATCTGCTCTTTTTCGATATCGAGACAACCGGCTTTTCCGGCGACTACGCCTCGGTCTATCTGATCGGCTGCGTCTGGCACGACGGAAACACCTGGATTCTGACCCAGTATTTTGCCGAGACGAGGGATGCAGAGGAAGAGGTTCTCGACGCTTTTTTTGCACTTCTCCGGACAAAGCGCATCCTCGTCCATTTCAACGGCGACGGGTTTGACATTCCATTTCTGACGAAACGCTGTGTTTTTTATAAAAAGGACTGGAATTTTGAAGCGGTTGAAAGTTTTGATATTTATAAGAAAATACGCCCATTAAAAAAATTGCTGGGACTTGAAAATCTGAAACAGAAAAGCATCGAGCGGTTCCTCGGCATTGCCCGCGAAGATAAGTACAACGGCGGTCAGCTCATCGAGGTTTACGGTGAATATTTACAGACGCACTCTGAATTGCTGAAACACCTTCTGATTCTCCATAACGAGGATGACTTAAAGGGAATGCCGCAGATTCTGCCGATTCTCGCCTACCCGGACTTTCTGACCGGCGATTTTTCTTTCAAAGGTTCAGAAAGCCGTGATATCCCATATGCGGACGGAAACTCAGAAAAGCACCTGCTGCTTCACTATGAAAGTCCCGTCTCTCTGACAAGCGGATTCCAGTTTTCCATCGGTGATCTGGAGCTGTCGGCGGAAGGAAACCGCCTGACGCTCGACCTTCCATTATATTCCGGGGAACTGAAACGATTTTACAGCGATTATGAGAATTATTACTATATGATCTACGAGGACTGCGCCATCCACAAAAGTGTCGGTCAGTATGTGGATCGCTCCGCCCGCAAGAAGGCAACCGCCAAAACGTGCTACACCCGCGCAGCCGGGCTGTTTGTGCCGCAGCCGCTTCTTGCAGATGGCACTCCGATGTGGCATGAATGCCTGAAAGCAGACTATAAGAGTAAGCAGCTGTTTGTGCCGTATTCAGAACAGCTTTTCACAGATCCAGAGACGGCAGTGCTGTACTTACATAATTATCTGAGAGAATTGTCCTTATAAATTACAGCACCCGTCCGCGCTCTCTTATCTCCCGGATCACGTGTCCCATCCGTTTTCTCCGGACTGCCTGTTCTTTCGCCCTCTCCCGCGCAAGCAGCGCCCGGATGAACGCAAAGGTTCTCTCCTCGCCCTGCTCTTTCAGCATCGTGAGGAGATATTCCAGCTGGTACTTCGTCCTCGGGTGCATCACGACAAAATCTCTGCCTCTTTCAAAGTATTCCCACGCACACGCATCCGTGTAATCTTTTCCCTTATAAACCTTCGACGCGGCAATCCGGTCCATTACCATCTCGATCAGATAGCGAAGGGGCATTTTATTGCCGACAAGCCCCCAGGACTTGTCCGGTGCAAAATCGATCCAGTATTCGAAATGATGTTTGTTGCGTCCCTTGTGGTGCAGCCATGCCGCCGAATAGCCCTTTTCTTCTTTTTCCGCCGCATTTGGGCTGCGGTTTCCCTGATAATATTTAACGCCGGTCGCAAATTCCTCCCAGGAATACTTGGAGAGGTCGTGCAGAAGTCCCTGGCGGTACAGCCCTACCGCAAAGCAGTTTTTCATGACCTCGCATTTATGTTTCGTGATCGTCAAAAAATGATGATACGCATTGTAAATATAATTCATTTTCCTACCTCTTTCCCCTTTTCTTTCCTCCTATTTTACCCCCCGTATTCTGGTTTGACAACCCCACTTTCTTTCGCGGCTTTCTGGAAAATACCCGTTACTGGGTGCACATGTGTGTACAGTAACAAATGCCCTTATTTTCCACAAAAATTTAACTATTTTTAAATGTCTGAATTTCCAGAAATTTTATGCGAAAACGTTTGACATCAATATGAAACTATGCTATTCTTGGAACAGGTCGTAAATCCATGCGGCCATCACTATTTTTTATATTTTTTTGGAGGTATCATATGAACAGAGGTACTGTAAAGTGGTTCAACAACCAGAAAGGTTACGGATTTATCTGCGACGAGCAGGGCAACGATGTATTCGTTCACTACTCCGGACTGAACATGGAAGGCTTCAAGTCTCTTGAGGAAGGCGCTCAGGTAGAGTTCGAAGTTGTTAACGGTGCTAAGGGACCGCAGGCTACTAACGTAACCAAGCTTTAATCATCAACTTTCCAGTGTACCTGTTTTCCAAATATGTTTGATATATATTTTGCGAATACGTTATATTGATCTAAGTAAAGTGATTATAAAAAGGGATACTGCTTCGGCAGTATCCCTTTTTTCGTCACTGCTCACACATGTGTGAACAGTGACCTTTTTTCTGTCCTGCCATGCGGAACATATCCAAATATCCTTTTTCCGCACAGCAGCCATATCTATTATCTCATTTCTTTTTACTTCTTAGCTTTCTCGTACAATTTTTTCAGCTCATCCACACTAAATTCATAGTACTTGTTGCAGAACTGGCAGTTGACTTCGATGCTCTTGCCCTCGTCGATCATCTCCTGCAGCTCCTTGCCGCCGATGCTGATCAGCGCCTTTTCTACACGGCTCTTGGTGCAGTTGCAGGTACACTGAATCGGCATCTTATCCAGAATCTCCAGACCAAATTGTCCTAAAATCAGCTCCAGAATGTCCTCCGGGGTCATTCCCTTATTTAACATCGTCGTCACCGGCTCCAGCTCACCGATCGTCTTTTCAAGTGCCGCGATCGTCGCCTCCTCTGCTCCCGGAAGAAGCTGGATGATAAATCCGCCTGCCTGGCGCACCGTATTTTCTTTATTCATCAGAACGCCCAGTGCCACGGAGGACGGAGTCTGCTCGGAGGTCGCATAGTAATAAGTCAGATCTTCCGCAATCTCACCCGTTACCAGGATCGTCTGTCCCACATACGGCTCTTTCAAACCGATATCCTGGATTACGCTCAAGACGCCGACTCCCAGCGCACCGCCCACATCCAGCTTGCCCTTCGCATTCGGCGGCAGCATTACCTCCGGGTGGAACGCGTAGCCCTTGACATTGCCGTTCTTATCAGCTGTCACCGTCAGACCGCCGATCGGACCATCGCCCTCGACCCGGATGGTTAAAAGATCACTGTCCGCTTTCATCATCGATCCCATCATGACCCCTGCCGTCATCAGGCGTCCCAGCGCTGCGGTCGCCACCGGGCTGGTATTGTGCGCCTGTCTGGCTTTCTCCACCAGATCACGGGAAGTCGCCGCAAATGCGCGGATCTGACCATTCGCCGCCGTCGCACGGAGCATATAATCTCCGGTCTGTCCCGTTATTTCACCTGCTTTTATCTTTTCCATCATTTATACCTCTTTTCCATGTTCTCTCGCAACCACATAGATTCGGTCGCTCTCTTTTCGCGGCGCGTTCTTCGTAAATGCGTCATACGCCGCCACAAATTCCATGCCCGCCTCTGTGAGCGCCTTTTTTATCTCGTCCAACGACCACGCGCGCTCAAAATGCGTCTCCTGATAGCGGCGGTATAAGTCATCCTCCTCGCGGATAAAGAGCGTCAGATCGTAGGAGTTAATTTTCTCCTCTTCATCATACTCATTTTCCCAGATGAAGCTCCCCTCGTCGCGCACCTCCGCGATCGTCTCACTTCCCATTGCCTGAAACTTTGCCTCCGTGTTCAGGTCGAAAATGAACATTCCCTTCGGATCCAGATAATTGTTGACCAGCGAAAATACGTGCGCCAGATCGTCATAATCCAGAATATAATTCAGCGAATCGCAGATACTCACGACCGCCCGGACCGTCCCGTACAATTCAAATTCACGCATATCCTGCAATAAATATAAAATCGGCAGCCCGGATTCTGCCCGTTTTTCGATTGCTTCCTGCAGCATATCCTCCGAGACATCCACGCCGATCATATCATAGCCTTCCTTTGCCAGAAGCTCCGTCAGCGTGCCGGTTCCACATCCCAGATCCAGCACCAGACCATCGTTGATCCCATATTCCTTTAAAAGAGAAGTCAGGTACCCGCACCAGTCCTCATAGGGAATATTATCCATAAACATATCATATACTTCCGCAAAACTCGTGTAAGCGTCCATTTAGCCTCTCCTTCTATATTGCCGATGCAAAAATGACTGCCATGCACCGAAAGCTTTCCCCTACTGCACAATCTCCTTCCGATGCCAGCACTCCCATCATAGCAATTTTTCGCCCTGTTTGCAAGAATAATTGAAAAAGCACACGCAAATGACTAGGAATGGAGTAATTGTTCACAGGTAGGCACTTTTGGAACCGAAAGTGCCGTAAGAAAACGTGATGGCAGCAGGATTTTGTCGTATACACTAACTCTTGACGTTCCACGCAGAACTGACTATACTAGAGCGTATGAAAAATTTGACTGAAAAACAAAAACATTCCCCCATCAAAAGCCGCCGTTTTTACCGCCGGCAGATGTGGCTTCCGGCGCTGGTGCTGATCGCGTCCATCCTGCTCCTGTGGCAGAATGCCGGGGAAAATTCACACTCCCCGCGGCCGATAAACAGCCAGTGCAAGTTTGAAGATTTTTATAACCCGGCTCAGCCCTATGTCTCGGTGAACGCTCCTTCCTTATATTATACAGGGTGCGCTGCCTACGATGGAAAGAAAGAGACCGGATATTATTATTACTCTCTGGAAAATGGAACCTGCCATTTCTATCTGCTCGATCCGTCTTCCGGCTATCCAGAGCCGCCCGAACGCAAAGCACTTTCATTAAACGGGCGTTTGATCCGCCTGAACGAGGATACCTATGAATCGCTTCTCCAGACGATGGCGGACAGTCTCTCCTGGACGGTGAGCTCCCTGCGGAACATGACTTCTCCTTATATCATATCCGCTCTGCCGTATCCCGCTCTGACGCATGAGGTATTTCATCTATTAGCCGGATGTGCGTTTCTGATCGCCCTGGTGGATCTGATCTGGCTTTTTTACCATTCACTCCGGCACCGCCGGGAGCCGCTGCAGCTTTCCGGTGAGGCACAGCAGGGGCAGCAGGATTCTTCCAGTGAGCAGCCGCGCACTTTGATTTCCCACCGCAGGAAAAAACATTGACAGACGATTCGAGCCATGCCGCTTTCCCTGGCATAGGCTGAACCGTCTGTCTTTTTTCGGCTGCTATTTCGTTTTTCTCTATTTCAGCTTATCAGATTATGCTTCTATCTGAATACACCGCGCCCAGTGTGTCCTTGAAAGTTGTACTGCCTCCGGTGACAGCGGCACATGGGCACACGCCTCTCTTCTCTTCGGACAGCGCTCATAAAAGATACACTTCTCCCCACTGCCCGCTATCTTCTTTGGTGCATTCTGGACGGACCGCTCTTTTTCCTGATTTTCCAAAAGGTTCTCTTTCGTCTGTCCCCGCTCAGGTTTTTCCATCCGGCTGTCTCTCTCCGGCTCCGCACTCTGCTTTCCTGCCTCCGCATCCAGTTCCATTGTATCCCCGCCGATCGCCGCTTCCAGCAGAAGTTTCGTGTACGGGTGCGCCGGATGCTCATAGATCTCTTCTGCCAGACCCTCTTCCACAATCACACCCTTGTAAATGACCATGACACGGCTGCAGAGCCCGCGCACGACGTTCAGATCGTGGGAAATAAAGAGGATGGTCATCTGCTTTTCGGCATGCAGCTTCAAAAGCAGGTTCAAAATCTGGGACTGGACCGTCACATCAAGCGCCGAAACAGGCTCATCCGCGATCACCAGGCGCGGATCCATGAGAAGGGCCACGCCGATACTGATGCGCTGTTTCTGACCGCCAGAAAGCTCTCTCGGATGGCGCGCCGCAAAGGACTCGTCCAGTCCGACATTTTCAAGCATTTCTTTCACTAGCTGCCTGCGCTCTGCGCGGTCCCTGATGCCGCGCAGGCGCAGCGGTTCTTCCAGAATCCATCCGATCGTCCGCGCCGGGTTGAGCGATCCCGCCGGATCCTGAAATACCATCTGCGGACGGACGCCGTCACGCACCTTCACCTCACCCGTATAATTGTCATGAAGTCCCAGGATCGTCTTGCTGAGCGTCGATTTGCCGCAGCCGCTCTCGCCCACGATCCCCACAATCTCTCCCTCTCTTGCCGACAGGTTCAAATCGTGAATTACGTGTTTTTTCCCTTTTTTGCGGAACAGACCGCCACGCACATCGTAAAATACGTTCAAATCCGTCAGGCGCAGGATCTCCCCGCCGGAGCTTTCCCCTTTTTCTCCCTCCGGAATCGACGCCACCAGATGGCGCGTATATTCATGCTTCGGATGCAGAAGGACGTCTTCCGTCTGCCCTTCTTCCACGATCTCGCCCTTATAAACCACGATCACACGGCTGCAGAGCGCACGCACAACATTCAGATCATGGGAAATAAAGAGAATCGACGTTCCCTTGGTCCGGTGGATATTCCGCAGAAGCTCTAGGATCTGTGCCTGAACGACACAGTCTAACGCTGTCGTCGGCTCATCCGCAATCAGAAGACTCGGAGAATTGATCATCGCCTGCGCGATCATCACACGCTGGCGCATGCCGCCGGAAAGTTCATGCGGGTATTTACCGCACAGCCCCTCCGGGTCCGGCAGACCGACTTCTGAGAGTGCCTGCACGACCCGTTCATGGATCTCAGCATTTCCGAGTTTCGTATGGATCCGCAGGCTTTCCCCGACCTGCCGTTCGATTTTCAATACCGGATTTAAGGAGGTCATCGGCTCCTGAAAGACCATCGCCATTTTGCTGCCGCATAGCTGTCTCCGCTTTTCCGGTTTCATGGTCACCAGATCTTCTCCCTGAAAACAGAGCGATCCGGAGGCAATCTCGGCGTCCTTCGGAAGCAGCCCCATCAGCGCAAGCGCACTCATGGATTTTCCTGACCCTGACTCGCCGACTACTCCGACGATCTCGCCTTTTCCGATCGAAAAGCTGATGTCCTTGACTGCCTCAAAGGTCGAATTTCCTTCTGGAAAACGGATCGACAGATTTTTTATCTCAACCAATGGTTCCATCTTTTCGCCTCCTTACTGCTGCATCGAGCGCAGCCCCTCGCTCACCATGCTGAATCCCAGAATAATCAGGATGATCGTCACGCCCGGTCCGATCGCGTACCACGGCGCATTGAACAGGTACGACTGCGCTTCGTAAAGCATTCTCCCGAGACTCGGCTCCGGCGGCTGGATTCCCAGTCCCAGATAACTCATACTCGCCTCCGCCAGCACCGCATTGTTAAATCCGATCGCCGCCGCCGTCAAAAGGCTGACCGCCGCATTCGGCAGAATATGGGCGAAAATAATCCGGATATGCCCTGCGCCAAGGATCCGCGCACTCTTGACAAAATCCAGTTCCCGGCACCGGATCACCTCACTGCGGACGATCCGGGCAAAACTCGGGATAAAAAGGATTCCCAGCGCCAGAATGATGTTGTAGCTTCCCGGCTTCGTCAGGCTGATGAAAATAAGCGCCAGAAGAATGCTCGGAAACGATAAAAGGATATCATTGAAACGCATGATCAGGTTATCGAAAAAGCCGCCGAAATAGCCGGTCAGCGCACCGACGATCGTGCCAAACACACACCCGATCAGAACCGTGCAGACTGCCACAAAAAAGGTGCTGCCGCTTCCCGCCATCACACGGCTCAAAATATCGCGCCCGAAGTTATCCGTTCCCAGCGGGTGTGCTGCACACGGCGCCAGATTGACTGCCATGGAGTCCATCGTCGTCGTCCCATACGGCGTCCAGAACTGTCCGATCAGGGCAACTGCCAGAAAGAACAGCGTGATCGCGCCCCCTATCATCAGATTATAATTCTTTCGTTTCATTCGTCTTCCCTCTATTCTTCCGCCGTCCGGACTCTCGGATCCAAAACCTGATAAATCATATCAACCGCAAAATTGATAAGTACGACCACCGATGTGATGTACAGCACGATCGCCTGCACAACCGGATAATCGCGGTTGGAAATCGAGCTGATCAGAAGTCTTCCGATTCCCGGCACGCTGAACACCTGCTCCGCCACGATGCTGCCGGCAAGGATCTCCGCGATTACCATCGCAAAGAACGTCACAACCGGAATCATCGCATTTTTCAGCACATGCCCGTACAATACCGCCGTTTCCGTATTGCCGCGGCTGTAGGCAGTCCGCACGTATTCCCGGTTCATCTCGGTCAGAATCGAGCTTCGCAGGAATTTCACCACCATCGCAATCTTCGGCAGCGCCACCGCGAGCGCCGGAAATAAAAGGTACTGTGCAGACTTTCCAAAATTTTCCGACGGTTCGATAAATTTACCCGGTTGGAACATATGAAGAATCAGTCCAAACACGTAGGTCAGGATCATGCCGAGAAAGAATGACGGCACCGCCATCAGAATCTGCGTCAGGCAGTTCGTCAGCGTATCGACCCATTTTCCGGCAAACCGGGCACTCAGGATTCCGAGTGGAACTGAAATCACCGTGATGATAAGCAGGGAAATGACTGCCAGAAGCACCGTGACCGGAAGCCGCTGTGCCAGAAGGGAGCGGACTGAGGTTTCCTCATACCGGTAGGACTCCCCGAAATCTCCCTGCATCGCATCGGTCACCCATCTTCCATACCGCTCCAGAAGTGGATCATTTAATCCCATCTCATCCCGCGCCCGCTCTAACTGCTCTTCCGTCGCGTCCTTTCCCAGCCTGGAAAGTGCCGCATCGCCCGGAATCACAGAAAAAGCGGTAAACGTCAGGAAGGATATGACCAACAATGTGATAATGAGAGTTATCAGTTTTTTTATAAAGAATTTCATAATTCCCTCCTGCGTTTACCGCTTCTTATTCTGTTGTTATTTCCTGGTTACTGTTCACGGGCAGGCACTTTTGGAACCGAAAGTGCCGTAAGAAAACGTGGTAGCAACAGGAATTTGCTGGATTGTAACTGTATATTTTACTGCTCTACCTGATATAACAGGGACATATCCTCTGCTGCCGTCGGGTAGAAGGTGTAGCCACCAAACTTCTTGCTGACTGCTACGAGGTTCGCCGGATCTTCGATGTAAACGGCTGCCGCATCCTCTGCCAGGATCATCTGCGCCTTCTTGTAGTTTTCTACTTTTACATCGTCATCAACGGTTGTGTATGCTGTATTAAATACATCGTCGTACTCAGTGTTGGAGTAATGCATGAAGTTCTTCGCATCGTCTGTCACATATTTCTTAAGCCAGTCGCTTGGTGCCAGCGTTCCGTCAAAACCAATGACGGTCGCCTGGAAGTTGCCTCCCTTGTATACATCCTGCAGCCAGGTGCTCCACTCAACCTGATTTAAGGTCACGTTGATGCCGACCTGGGACAGCTCATCCGCGATGATCTGCGCGCTGTCTACGTGCTGGCTGTATGAGCTCGGAACGGTGATTTCCAGATCAAAGCCATCTGCGTATCCGGCATCTGCCAGAAGCTCTTTTGCCTTCTCCGGATCGTAGCTGTATACGGTCTCTGCTTCCGGCTCATAGTATTTCGACATTGCCGGAATCATATGGGAGCCGATGATGTGGCTCTTTCCGCCGAAAATAAAGTTGTTGATCGCATCGCGGTCTACCGCATAGCAGAGTGCCTGACGCACCTCTGTCTTGGAAAGCGGCTCGTAAGCGCTGTTTAAGTACATCGCATGGACGAGGTTCATGCTTCCCTGTACGATGTTGTAATCATCGCCCAGTGTCTCCGCCTGTGCGGCGGTTAAATATTTCAGAATGTCGATGGTGCCTGCCTGCAACTCTACAAATGCGGTGTCCACATCGGCAATAAATTTAAATTCCACGCTGTCCAGGCTCGGAACGCCCTCCTGCCAGTAGCCGTCATATTTTTCCAGCTCCAGGTTCTGTCCCGGTGTGTAGGAAACATATTTGAATGGACCGGTACCGATCGGATTGCCTGCCGGGTCCTCGTTGGACTGCGGAATGATGGCAATCGTCATCATCGGAAGAAACTCTGAATAACTTTCTTTCAGGTTTACAACCAGTGTCTTGTCATCCTGCACCTCTACACTATCTACAAGCGAAGAAAAAGCGGAGGATTCGCCCTGAATCTCCGCATAACGATCGATGGAATATTTGACATCTTCGATGGTAACCGGTGTGCCGTCATGGAATGTGATGCCATCTCTCAATGTGAAAGTATAAGTCTTTGCATCATCGGAAATGGTATAATCGCTGGCAACAGCCGGAATAAATCCGCCATCGGAAGTAGGCTTTACAAGCCCTTCGTACAAATTGAAAACCACGTCTCTAGTTCCTGCGTCCGTATCTACATGGGGGTCAAGACTAGCCAGGTCCTGCGTCATGCCATACACAACGCTGCCGCCTGGTACTGGTGTTCCTTCTGAAAGAGTATTACTGGTCTCTGCTTCGCTGGACTCGCCAGCTGCTTCTGAGGTGCCTTCTGCTGTCTTGCTGCCTCCGCATGCACAGAGTGAAGCAGATAACAAAAGTGCCATTACGCCTGAAAGAAGCTGTTTCTTTTTCATATCTTTGTCCTCTCGAATTCGTAATAATCTCTCATTATTAAATTGTCCTAGCCATTATAGCAGATTTTCATAGAAAATCAACTTTTCCAGCATAATTTAGGACTTTCTCACTATCTTTTAGGATGTTTTTTGTTGAAATTCACGAATTGATCCGGCTCGAAACTGTCAAAAATAAAAACATCAAACTGTTTCCGGTGCCGGTTTAATTCGCCCTGGTTTTTGATCGTCCACGCCGCCATCTTACATTCGTAGAAATAACGCAGCATTTCCACCGGAAGCGTGTTGCTGAACTGGCAGTTGTACGCAATGAAATCCGGTCTGCAAAATCCGTTTAGCATGCAGTATGTAAGCATCTCCCGCACAATGACCGGCGTTTTCAATCCCTCGCCGCGGTGATTGGTCGCAAGCTGTCCGCGCAAAACATTCGGACGATGGCGCTTAAACCAGCCGAGTGCCAGCGGACTGAACGATTCGATGCAGTACTCACCTGGATAACGGTCTAAAAGCGCCGCGCATTTCTCGCACAGCTCCCGGTGGACAATCTCCGCTTTCAGCTCGATGATAAGCGGTGTGCGTCCATCCGCCAGCTCAAGCACTGTCTCAAAGGCTGGTATCGTCTGGGATGAACCAAACAAACGATAGCTTTGCAGCTCTTCAAAGGTACAGTCGCGTATCTTCCGGTCAACGCCCGCCGCCCGTTTCAGATCCCAGTCGTGAAATACGACCGGAACCCCGTCTTTTGTCAGCTGTACATCCAGCTCGATCCCATATCCCATCTGGATCGCGCGTTCAAACGCCGGGAGCGAATTTTCCGGACATTCACCCCGGTTGTCATGAAATCCCCGGTGGGCGATATATTGCCGCTCAAATGCCTGCATTCTCGCCTTCCGCCCCGTCTCCGGCAGCATACTGCAGTAAAACAGAGATAAGAGCGATATCGTCACCATTCCTGGAATTACGATTGTCATATGTAAATAGCCTCTTTTCTTTCGTCACACAACGGCTCTGCGCCGTCCTACTAATCTTCTATCTCCCAATGCACCTGGCTTCCACCATTTCCTTTTTTTACCACCAGCTTGTGTCCCATCTCCTCTTTCAGCTCCGTCACGTGGGAAATGATGCCGATCAAGCGTCTTCCTCCGGACAGCTCCTGCAGCACCTGAACCGCCCGCGTCCGTGATTCCTCATCCAGGGAACCAAATCCCTCATCAATGAACATCGCATCCACCTTCACGCTGCCTGCCGCATTCTGGATGACATCCGCCATGCCGAGCGCCATCGCAAGCGCCGCCAGAAAGGATTCTCCACCGGACAGCGTTTTGACGTCCCGGACCCGGTCAGTCACAAAGCTGTAAACATCCAGGTCAAGTCCCACTTCTCCCTGTTTTCCCAGATCGGCCAGACCGCGGCATTGAAGTTCAAAGGTTCCTTTCGTCATCCGGCGCAGGCGGCGGTTGGCTGCCTGTATCATCTGGCGGAAATACTGGCGCTGTACATACGTCTGGAAATCGATCCGCGCCGCGCCGCTCAGTTTTCCGTCCGCCGTCTGGTAAAGCTCGCTGATCTGCTGTTTTTCCCGGTCAAGCTGCTCCCGTTCCTGCAGATACACCCGAAGTGCCGCATATGCATCCTCGTTGCGCGTCCGCACCGACATATGTTCCCGGTGAAGCCGCGACCAGCGGGTTTTTTCCTCTTCCCAGTGCCGGATCGCCTGCTGGATTTTTTCTTCCGGATCTGTTTCCGAATCTGCTTCCATATGTTCCCGGAGCGAAGATAAGCTTCCCTCCAGCTCCCTGCATTTTTCCCGGCACTCCTGTGCTTTCTTATCAGCCGCTGTCACCGCCTCTGCAAGTGTTTCCAGCTCCCGGCTGCGCTTCTCAAGCTCCACCTGGAGTGTCCGGCTGTCTTTCCACTCCAGCCGCTTCGAGAGTTCCTCCAGCTCATTACGTCTCGTCTGGCTCTCGATCGCCGCCTGCTGCACCTCACTTCTTTTAAGCTCCAGCGCAGCTTCCAGCTTCTTCTGTCCGGCTCCGTTCGCCTCCCGTTTCTGCCGGATCGTTTCTTCCATGGCAATCCGGTCAGTATAAGTGGTTTCCGCCTGCCTGCATCGCCGGATTTCTTGTGCCATCTGCCGGAGCTCCTTCTCCAGAGCATCCACATCCGACTGGGCTGCCGGGCTGTCCTGATTTTGGCCGTACAGTTTTCCCTGGATCTCTATCCGCCGTCTGCTCTCATGTTCCAGCGAGATCTGCGCCTCCTGGCACGCCTCAGCGGCTGTCCTCTGCTTCTGATCGGCATCATCCCGCCCGGCACGCAGCGCTTCCACCTGTTCCTCCCGGATCGGCTCTGTCTCCAGACGGCAGGGAGCCGGGTGTTCCAGCGAGCCACAGACCGGGCACGGTTTTCCTTCCTGCAGCTCTGCCGCCAGAAGTCCCGCCTGCATCGCCAGAAAGCGGCAGGACGCGTCCTGATACAACTGATCTGACTGCTGGTACGCCCGCGCGGCTGCCTGAAATTTTTCCTGGCGTTTTTCTAGTGACTTTCTCCATGTCCGCTCCGCTTCACAGCATTTCCCTAACTCCTGCAAAACCGCCTGGCGCCGTTCCATCTGCTCCCGCCGTCCCCGGCATTCTGCCAGGGCAGCGCGCGCCTCTACCGCCTCCCGCTCCTGGTTTCGAAGTATTTCTTCCTGTGTACGGCACGTTTCCAGCTGATTCTGCATTTTTTTCAGGTTTTGGGTCAGAGCCGTCCGCTGATGTTCCAAAGTTTCATATGCCTGCCGTTTTTTCTCCTGCTCCGCATAGAGCGGAAGCGCATCCTGCATCCGCCGGATCTGATCCTCCAGCTCCGGTTTCCGGCTCTCATAGGCTGCGGCAGCTTCCCGGCGCCTAGCCTCCATCTCCCGTCCAAATGCTTCCAAACGGCTCTTTTCTTCCAGTACCCGTTTTTCCTTTTTCACAAGCTCCAGATGGTTCTGTCCGGCAGCAAGCTTCTGGATTGCATTCTCTTCCAGTCTCCCCGTCTCTTCCTCGAGCCTCCGGCTTTCCTCCGACAAATGATGCAGAAATGCAAGCAGTTCCGCTCCATTTGTCCGGTACCGCTCTTTCAAAGACTGCCATCTTTCTTCCCACTCCGAAGCTACCGCCTCCTCCGTCCTGGGAACCGTCACCTGCCGGATGACTTCCTCGCACCGGGTCTTGTTATCCTCCAGCCTTCCATACAGCGTCCGATCTGCCTCCCGCAGCTTCTGCTGGATTCTACCGTAGATCCCGGTATGGAAAATGCGCGAAAATATCTCTTTTCTTTCTTTGGAGGATGCATGGAGCAGACGGATGTATTCGCCCTGCGCGATCATCGTGATCTGCGAAAACTGATCGCGGTCCACGCCCACGATCGCCCGGATCTTCTCATCGATCTCACGGATCCGGCCGGACATCTCACTTCCATCCGGCAAAAGCAGAGACGCTTTCGGCGCCACACTCGTCGCCGTATATGCGCCGTCCTTATTTTTCCGCTTGCTGAGGCGCGTGTATGCCGGACTGCGGCGGATCGTATAATCCTGCCCCTTATCCTCAAACGTCAGTTCCACCCAGGTCTCCGCGTCCTCCGGTGCATACTGGCTGCGAAGCATCGCGCCCTCTCTCCCGGCGCCGCTCGCCGCCCCGTAGAGCGCAAACGAGATCGCGTCAAAGATTGTCGTTTTGCCTGCCCCCGTATCGCCCGTGATCAGGAACAATCCCGTCCCTGCCCGTTCGAAATCAATCTGCGTCACGCCCCCATAAGAGCCAAACGCCGACATTGTAAGCAGCTTCGGTTTCATACGCGTTCCTCCTCCTCTGCCTCTTCCACCATGCGCGCCAGAATCGTCTCCTGTTCCTCTGTCATCGGGCAGTGGCGCACCGCCTCATAAAAAGAGGCAAATGCCTGAAACGGCGTCACCGCCCCTGTTTCCTCCGGTTCTTCCTCCAGTCGTTTCCGCGTCCTCTCATTGTCCACCCGGATCTCCAAAATATGCGCAAAGAACTCCTCCAGGCGTTCCCGGAAATCGTACATTTCTTTTTCGTCCGTCAGGACCACGCTCACATACGCGTCCGCGCGTCCGCTTCCATCCGGCATCTTTTCCATCGTATCTGAAAGCAGCTTGAGTTCTTCCAGTGTCCCCCGCACGCGCTTTACATCGGGATGACAGAGAATCGGCAGACGGCGGATCTGAGGCTCACTTCCTTTTTCTCCCAGTTCCACCACCGTGATCCCCTTCTGATGATGTTCTTCACTGATCGAATATTTGTACGGCGTCCCACAATAGCAAAACCGCTCCTGCCCTACCTTCTGTGCCCCGTGGATATGCCCTAACGCCGCATATTCAAAGGGTTCCAGCACCGACGCATCGATCGCATCCAATCCTCCGGAGGTCAGCACCGCCGTCTCCGAATCGCAGGTTTCCGGATTCTGACCGTTCCAGACAAAAAACTGGTGCGCCAGAACCACATTGCGCTCCTGCTTCCTGATCGTCTCCCGCGCCAGGAGTTTCTGGAATGCATCGGTATAACCATTGGTGTCAAACAAATGGCGCACATGACCCGGACGGATAAACGGTACCAGATAAAAATGAACCGGTCCCCACTCATCTGTAAGTGTGACCTGCTTTAAATACTCCGTCCGATCTGCCGGCGGCAGCGCCGCGATATGGATCCGGTGGCGTGCCAGAAACGATGCGCCATACGCCAGCCGCTCCGGTGAATCGTGATTTCCCGCAATGATCAGGATCTCCGTCCCCGGACAGCGCCCGGATAGCTCGGTCAGAAACCAGTCAAAAAGCGTATACGCTTCCCCCGCCGGGACCGATTTATCATAAATATCCCCGCATATCAGAATCGAATCCGGCTTCTCTTCCTCCGCATATTTAAGTATCTGCAAAAACGCATTCTTCTGGCTCTCGCGCAGGCTATAGCCATTTAACATTTTCCCGATATGCAGATCAGAAAGATGAAATAGTTTCACGCAGGCACACCTCCTTTTTCTTCCTTTGAGCCACTGTTTTTTTGATTTCCAATTTTTTCCGCTTAAACATATAGGCATTTTCCGGACATATATGGCAAAAAGCGCCGACACATCGAACCACCTCCCGTGCCAGCGCCTTTTTTGGTTACTGTGAACCGTTACCTTTTTCTGTTTTGTTCTTCACTCTTAATCCAGCTGGATCAATGCCATAAAGACCAGATCTTCATCTCCGGTATTGGCAATGCCATGACCACAGCCATCCGGCGTGAAGGTCTTATCGCCGACGGTAACCGGACGTTTCGTTCCATTGTCATCGTACTCGCCCTGTCCCTTGATGATATAATACGTCTCGCTCTCGCCGTGGTGCTCATGATAGCCCAGGGAACATCCCGGTGCGATCGTTACCTCGGCAAACATCTTACATTTTGCATTTAACTCATTGTCATCCAGAATGTATTTTACAACTACCTGTCCTTTGCCGCCGTTCGCATTTTCCTTAACAACTGTCTTCATGCTGCTTCCTCCTCATCCTGTGCCATTCTTTCAGATTCGTTCGACACTGTTTTTCTATGGAGTATTATAAGCGATTTTTTCCTCAACTTCAAGATCTCTACTTAAGCGCAATCCGCATTTGTTGCAGTTCAGAAAATTCCTACTTGCTAAGCGCAATCCGCATTTCTAACTCGCTGTACGGAATTGTTACCTCCGGGAATCCTTCCGCATACGATGCAATCTCATACGGCGCATAATAGAAAACCACGCCCGTCTCGCTCAGATAAAACGGCGATTCGTAGCTGATGCCGTCTGCCACCGTATGTTCCAGATCCTCCGGTGATTCAAAGGCAAAATTTGTCTTTTCCGCCAGCTCCCGGAATGCCGCACCAACCTTCGCCTGCAGCTCCTCCACCGGATTCTCAACCACATCTCTCAAAGACAGGCGTGCCCCCGTTTTCCGGTCAAAGACAAAATACTGGCGGAACGGCGTTCCGTGTGCGCCGCCCGTATATTCGTATCCATCCGCACGGACGCAGACATAATGATCATCCAGATACGTAATCGCGTCATCTCCGTCGATCGTAAGCGCCATCGAATAGATCGGCTGCGCCGCATCCGCCTCCTGCGGAAGTACCTCTTCCTCCGATCCATCCGTTTCCGCTGTATCTATGCTCATCTCCGTATCAAGATTCATGGAATCCGTCCGCGCCGCCGACAGAACCGACGCCTGCAGCTCCTGCATCGTCTGGTTCATCGCCTCGACCGCATCGCCCTCTCCGTCAAATACCAGCCGTTCTGCGTACACACTTCCCAGCTCCCGGCTTCCATCCGCACTCTTTAACGTCTCCGACTGCGCCTCGACATGCCCCAGCTCCCGGATCGGAGACTGGAACAGAACCGGCTCTAACAACGTCACTTCCCCGCCTGCCGCATCATCCAGCGTTTTTTCGCCCAGATAAACGCCGTAATCCTTAAACTGCTGGCAGTATGCCTGATTTCCCGTCACATAAAAATTACCATACATAGAAAAATCATTCGTCATGCCCGGCTCTTCCTCGACCGTAAAAAGCGCATTCTGCGCCTCGGCGGCATTTGCCGCTGCATCTGCCTTAGCATCCGCCGCAATCCGCTTAAACGAATACTTTCCCGTGCTGATCTGGGACGCCTGATTTTCCATCAGGTACAAATATCCGTCCTGATACTGCACCAGGCTGATATTTTCCGCAGTCTCATATAAAAGCGTCCGTTTCTCCGGGTCAGAGACCTCATAGCGGTAACACTGCGTATTTCCATTGCCATCCCGAAGCAGGGCAAAAAATGCGTCCTTCGCAAACAGCACCGACGATGTATTCGTAATATCCGAAATCTCCCTCGGATGGCTGCCGTCCACATCCGCAATCACCAGGCAGGTTTCATTCTGCACCGGCATATACCCAAACTGTTCCGTATAATATGGAAGAATCCCATTAAACAGCTCGCTGCAGCCTGCCGGAATCTCCCCGTAGATCGTGTCTGACGGTGACAACTCTCCCGCTGTTTTGCCATTCTCATCGAGCGTATAAATGACATTCATGTTGTAACCCTTGACATACAGGCGGTTCTTTGACGCATAGAGCACCGACGGCTGATCCGTCAGATCCGCTAAATGCTCTTCCACACCACTCTCCAAATCCAGCCGATACAGCCCATAAAGCTCCGTGCCCTGTGTGCTGCCACTCTCCGCCTGTATCCGGTCAAAATACAGCCCGCCTCCGTAGACCCAGAAGGTGCTGTTTTCATCTCCTGTGTCAAACTGGCAGAGCGTCTTCATCTCGCCTGTCTCCTTCGAAAGGGAACGGATCTCCGTGCGGTATTTGAGGTACAGCATGCCATTCTCCTCCAGCACCCGATCCGCCGCTCCGAGCGCCGTGCTGACCGCGCCCTCCGTTTCCTCTGCCGCCTGTGTCTGCGCTGTTGTCTCAGCCGCCGGTGTTTTTTTGCACGCTGACAGGGCTGCCGAAGCAGCAATCAAAAACATCGAAGCCGCCAGCACTGCCCTATACCCTGTCTTTTTCTGAACCTTTTTTCTCTGGTTCTGCTCTGTTCTTCCCTGATTCTGTTTCATTTCTTCCCGTTTCCACTCTTTCTGAGCCATCCGTCCAAACTCCCCACACTTTTTCTATTTTTCATCGGACCTGCGTCCGCTTTTTCTTCTGAATACAGGCGGAAATGGTAAATCCATCCCCGCCTGTCATACAGTGTACCCTGTTTTTTTTGCAATGTCAAAAGGTGTTCCAATATATTAAGTTATATTAATGAAACTGTAAGATTACAGTGCGCGGGTCTTTGACACCTGCATACCAGCTTTATGAGGCAATCGGCATTCCTACTGCAAATTATCCGGTCCGAATCCCATCGGTAGAAGCTCCGCCAGTGTATAGACCTTATATTCCTTCACCGAACGTGCCAGAATGATCTGAAACGCATCCTCATGGCAGAATTCCTTCATCACCTGACGACACACGCCACAGGGCGCACACCAGTCAAATTCCGAAGCTTCTTCCGGGCCTCCCACAACTGCAATCGCTGTGAAGCTGCGTTCACCCTCACTGACTGCCTTAAAAAAGGCAGTGCGTTCCGCGCAGTTTGTCGGTGTATAGGCCGCATTTTCAATATTGCAGCCACGGTAAATCCCGCCTTTTTCAGTCAGCAGAGCCGCCCCCACCTGAAAATGAGAATAGGGTGTATAGGCCATTTTCCGTGCTGCGAATGCTTCCTCGATGAGTGTTTCTATCCTCTCATTATTCATTCTTCGCATCCTCCTGAATCAAGATACGGATGGCTTCCACTGCTGTCCGGATCGCTGCCTCTGTATCATGGGCCTGTTCATTGGACAGACCTTTTTTCGCCCGCTCCTGATTAGCCAGAACCAGGAAGCAGGCACCTACACGCACCCGAAGGAAGCTGCCTGCGATAAACAGTGCTGCTGACTCCATCTCCGATGCCAGGCATCCCATCCGAAGCCACGCCTGCCACTTATTTTCAAGCTCGTAGCTGACCGGCATCACCTCCGGCTCATGCTGTCCAAAGAAGGAATCCTTCGACTGTACAACGCCCGCATGACAGCGGAACTTCAGATTCTTCGCTGCACGGATCATGGCATTCATAACATCCACATGGGGAACAGCCGGGTACTCAATGGGAGCGTACTCTCTGCTGGTTCCTTCCATGCGGATAGCTCCGCTTGCAACTACGATATCTCCGCCCAGTACATCCTCCTGCATACCGCCACAGGTGCCCACACGCAGAAAAGTATGGGCTCCGCACTTGGATAACTCCTCGATAGCGATAGCCGCTGACGGACCACCGATGCCGGTTGACGTCACACTGACTTTTACCCCATCGATGGTTCCCGTATATGTGGTATATTCACGATTATCCGCAACTAACACCGGATTTTCAAAATGTTCTGCTATCTTCTTGCATCGCTTGGGGTCCCCCGGCATGATGACATATCCACCGATATCCTCCGGGCCGATTCCTGTGTGGTACTGTTTTCCCGTTCCTTCTGTATAATCAACCATATAATCGCCGCCTTTCTGTTTTTAACTTCAAGTCCAATGTCATTTATTTTATCTGATCCAGAATAGAAGTTCCGATGGTTCCCTCCGGCATCTTGACACCGAAATTGTCCGCAATAGTCGCACCGATGACAGCAAAGGTGTCACTGGTATCAAGCTTCCCGCTTTCCGTATCCGATGGTGAATACGCAATAAACGGGACCTGCTCTCTCGTATGATCCGTTCCCTTGTAGGTTGGATCATTTCCATGATCCGCCGTCAGAATCAGCAGATCGTCCTCACGGAGCAGCGGCAGAAGCTCTCCCAGCTTTTTATCAAATTTTTCGATCTCTTCCCCGTATCCCACTGGATTTCTGCGATGTCCCCATAACGCATCAAAATCTACCAGATTGGTAAAGCAAAGTCCCTTGAAATCCCGCTTTGCGATATCGATGGTCTGCTGCATGCCATGTACACTGCTGTCGGAATGATTGCTTTCTGTTATCCCTTCTCCCACAAAGATATCGTTAATCTTTCCAACGGAAATCACATCATATCCGGCATCCTTCAGTGCATTCAGCGCCGTCGGTCCGGTGGGTTTCAAAGCATAATCATGGCGGTTACTTGTCCGTTTGAATTCGCCGCGCTTTTTGCCCACATAGGGTCTTGCGATAACACGGCCGACTCTCCACTCATCCCGCATAGTCAGTTCTCTGGCAATCTCACAGTAATGATACAAGGTCTCAAGTCCCATGGTTTCCTCATTGCCACAGATCTGAAGCACAGAATCCGCTGATGTATAGACAATCAGCTTTCCTTCATTGACTTCCTGCTCGCCCAGTTCCTCCAGAATCTCCGTTCCGCTGGCTGCCTTATTGCCGATTATCTTTCTGCCGCAGCGCTTTTCCAGTTCGTCAATCAGTTCCTTGGGAAATCCATGTTCTGTAAATGTGATAAATGGCTTATCCGTCCGGATGCCCATCATCTCCCAATGACCGGTCATGGTATCCTTGCCATTGCTCGCCTCATTCATCGCCATAAAATATCCTTCCGGATGTTCTGCCGGCTTAACCTGCTTAAGGGCCTTGAGATTGGCAAGTCCCAATCTCTGCAGATTCGGAATATCCAGATGTTCCACTGTTTCTGAGATGTGCCCCAGCGTATCCGCACCGGTATCATCAAATCTGGCTGAATCCGCCATGGGCCCGATTCCAAGGGAATCCAGTACGATTACAAATATACGATTAAAACGCATATCACTCACCCTTTCTACTAATTTTTGCTATATTTGATAGTTTACTTTTTTACACTCTCACACAGTCGCGGGTAATTTCAGCAAGGGAAGATACGCCGCACATAGCCATGGTATCTGCAAGCTCACTTCCAATCTTCTGGATATACGCTTCAACTCCTTCTCGGCCTCCGCCATATACAGCTGTGACGAAAGGTCTGGCTATGATAACCGCATCTGCCCCCAGTGCCAATGCTTTAAATACATCAGTACCGGAACGGATTCCGCCATCCACGAAGATTTTCATGGAACCGTCCACTGCTTCTGCTATTTCTTCCAGAACTTCTGCAGTTGCCGGGCACTGATCCAGGACTCTTCCTCCATGGTTAGATACCACGATGGCTGCCGCACCGGCCTCTTTAGCCTTCAAAGCGCCTTTTACCGTCATAATACCCTTTACAATAAAAGGGACTCCTGCTGCCTTCACAATCTCACGAAGCTCCTCCACTGATTTACTTCCGGCCGGAGGATTGAAATTTTTCAAAAATGGAAGGCCTGCCGCATCGATATCCATGGCAGCCGCGAAAGCACCTGCATCCTTGACAAGCGCCATCTTTTCACGAATCATCGCCACATTCCATGGCTTCACTGTAGGAATTCCCAGTCCCCCTGCCTTTTTGATGGCTTCCGTGGCAGCCACCATCACATTGCTGTCCATTCCGTCTCCTGTAAAAGCAGCAATTCCAAACTCTGCGCAGGAAGAAACTAATATATCATTGTAAGAAACATCATTCAGTGAATCGCCGTAATGCATATTCACGGCTCCCACCGGACCTGCAAAAAACGGATACTGAAAATTCTTTCCAAACAACGAAAGAGAGGTATCGATGGGACGTTTCTCCACCAGTGTATCCATCTGGACACGGATTTCCTTCCATTTGTCATAATTCCGAATCGCCGTATCTCCGATTCCTTTGGCTCCCGGACCCGGCATCTGATTCTTGCAGGCTCTTCCGTTGCATTCCGGACAGGCCTTACAGTAATTTCCCATTTTTCCTCTTGCCAGTTCTAAACATTCTGCATAATTCATTAATCTGGTTACCTCCCTGTCACTTTCATGTGGTCTCGAAATCCTTTTGTACTTGATTCTGCGAGAAATTTTTTGACAGCTGCATCATTTCCGGTAAGCAGCTGTCCACCACTCAAAACAACCATTTCACATATGATATAATAAAAACCTATCCCTTCTTCGGCCTCTTCTCAAATCCATGCACCCAATTTCCCCTTAAAAACAAAAACAGAAAAATCACGGAGCTGATGCTCCAGGTCAGTGGGTATGCCCAGAATATGACCCGGATATCCGGAATCAGACGCACTGCCAGTGTGATGTAGCTGACCCGGAACAGACACCATACACAGAGCAGAACAATCATGGGCACGGCAGCATTGCCGGAACCCCGAAGTACAGCCGCGATACAGTGAGTAAATGCCAATAAACAATAAAACAACGCAATGGTTCTGGCCTGCATCACCCCATATTGTATCACATCCGGATCACGGTTGAATGCTGCAATTAGCACCGGTGCCGCCGTATATATGGTGATACCAATCAGTTCTGCAATGGAGATGGAGCAGAGGATACCGAACTTCGCACCTTTCTTTGCTCTGTCATACTGCTTTGCCCCAAGATTCTGTCCCACAAAGGTAGTTATCGCCATAGTAAAGCAGGTCACCGGCAGGAAGGCAAAACCTTCTACCTTAGAATAAGCTCCGCAGCCTGCCATGGTCATTTTACCGAATGCATTGATGTTGGACTGTACAAACACGTTGGCTATGGCAATGACTGAGTTCTGGAAACCGGAAGGTACACCATTCTGAATAATCTGCCTCAGCATATGTCTGTCAAAACGAATCCTCCTAAGCTCCAGCCGGTAATCTTCCTTCACCCGCATCAGATGCACCATACAGAGAATCGCACTGACAAACTGGGATATAGCCGTTGCCAGGGCTGCCGATCCCACTCCCATGCCAAGTCCTGTGATAAAGAAGATATCCAACACCACATTCACACAGGAGGAAATAATCAGATAGATCAGCGGATGGCGGCCGTCCCCCACCGACTGCAGGATTCCAACGAAAATATTGTACATGACTACACCCAGAGAACCTGCAAAATAGATTTGAAAATATACAATCGATTCCGGAAGTACATCTGCCGGTGTTCCCATCAGTACCAGAATCTTCGGTGCCAGATACATTCCCGCAGCCGTCAGTGTGATTCCGGCCACCAGACCGAAGGCTGTGGTTGTATGAATCGCTCTCTGGAGATAATCCTTGTTTTTCGCCCCATAATACCTGGCAATTACTACACCGGCTCCCATGGCAATACCGTTAATAAAACCTACCATCAGAAAAATCAGATTTCCCGACGAACTGACTGCCGCCAGCGCATTGCTGCCAAGATAATTACCTACAATCAGGGAATCCGCTGTATTATACAGCTGCTGAAACAGATTCCCCAGAAACAATGGTATGGCAAATAAAATAATCTTCTTAGAGATACTTCCCTCTGTCATCCTCGTTTTGCTTTCAGCCCCCATAAAACCCCCAAAATGAATCATATTTATGCACACAGTCGATGACTATTCATCGCCCCCTCTGCACGCATATGTTCTCGATCTCATTATAGCCGACTGCCAGCAAATTCTCAATACTTCTTGCGCTGAGGGTGTAGCCCATTGGCTGTGATTAACAGTGCTAATCGGAACACATCGTTTTTATGTTTCTTTATATTTTTGCTGTCAACCTGATCTCCATTTAACTTGCGTTCTTTTAAATCCAGCCACGCTTTCGCCTTAAATGGTATCAGGCAAATATTTGATGAAGAACACTGCTGTTGTTCTCGTATTGCCTTCCCCAAAGATATGAATTTGCCATAACCTTGAAACAAATACCGCAGCCCTCTATGAATGATGCAAACGGCGATGCACCGCATCGATTATCCGCATCCCCCCATATCCCAGACAACCGCCCAATGTATTCATAACTACATCGTCCAGCTGGCAATATCCTCTTTCTGTCACAAGCTGCATCCCCTCGATCATCATCGACAACAGCATACTGATCAAAAGCATTTTCCACCATTTGGCACACCGCCTTTCTGCCAACGGCAACAAAACTCCAAGCGGAAGAAACATAATCACATTCTCAACCATATATGCCCTGGACTGCCAGGTTCTGCCCCATGTCTCAAACAGCTGCCAGTCAATCCCCGTTCTGGAACCCGACTCCCGCGAAAAAAACGCCTGAATCCACACAACCGTTTCATATACACCCAATAAAAAATAATAATACACCTGCGGTCGCTTCCATGCCTTCTCCCCGGCAACCAGCCGCAATAACAAAAGCATCATAATCGCCGCTCCGACTCCCATGGGAAGGTACGAAACCGGTTCTTTTATATCATCTAACAATATTTTCCAAAATTCCAATGAGGTTCTCCAATTATTGTTTTTGTTTTATCATGATACCCATAAATCACTAACTCACAAGCATGCAACAGCCCCTCTTTCCGTCTTCACAATATTTTTCATCTCCACCACTTGTACCCCTTATACCCAACTGCCTTCTTCAATTATACCGTTTTCTCCTGCTTATAGGCAACCAGTTCTGTATTGGAAGGGTCCAGTTTCAGGAGTTTGTTGACATCCTTCAGTCCGGACTGCGTGACCGCTATGGAGATGTCAAACTATAACTTCACAGATACGCAGAAAGAAAGCTGTGCTGTCAGTCTCATGCGCGATACGGTCAAAGAACTCGCTTTGCGTGATACTATTTCCTGTGAAGATGCACTGTTACGCTTCACAAATTCAAAGGTATATGAAACACTTTTCGACTATGATACCGGAATTTGGAGAGAAAGCCCCGACTATCTTCTGAATCTCTATGACTATTGCAATTCTAAAAAGACTGCCTAAGTTTTCTTTCTGCTTGACTAGCACTACTACATCGGCTATACTTTCAACAGTGATCAGGTTTCGGTAACCTTGCGAGATCCGAGGCCGGGAAGATGACCTCCGGGCCACCTTCTTTCTCCCCCAGTTGTGTACGACTGGGGGATTTCTATGCCTTACCACCAGACGATTGTGCTTATTTCGTTCGTAATATAAGCACGGTTGTCTGGTTTTTGCTTTAGAACATAACGATAAAAAGGCAGTAAGGGCTCTTTCCACACTTAGTTGATTTCACAGCGAAATTGTTCATGAAGCAGTACTTTTGCCTTCAATAATTCAAAACTATTTCTGCCATACATAATACGTTTTATTACTTTGAGTTGCGGTCTTTTAGACGGCCCATCTTCTCCTTTACCTTGTCCGGCACATCAATCAGTCCGAACCGATAGAACATTCCGTATATGTAGGTCATTCCCCGGATATCACCCAGAGCTTTCGGGCGGTCTACTACCTCCCCTTTAATATTCTTCAGCGCCAAAACTATAGAACTCCACGCCAGACTTTTACTCTTCTCCCGGCGGTCGATCCACAGCTCTTTTGTGTACTCGCCATTCCTACCTTTTTTAATTTCGTAAGAGAATGGTAATCCAGAGTAGGTTTTGAATTTCACACCAGCATAGGCCAGAACCGCTCCCCAGAAGCTCTCTTCTGTTGGCTCATCCCTCCACCGCTTCATTGCTCTGTATCTCCGCTGCCGCTCTGCTCCGACACTAATCTTCTCTTTGGATGCAGTACTTGGGTAGTACACGCCCTTTTTATAAGGCAGATACGAAGTAACAGAGGCTTTTGAAAGTTTCAGGGTGTTTGCAGTTGAGAGTATGGAGGTTTTGTAGTCTTGTGTTTCACGGTATTCTTCAAAGGTAGCTTGCACCTTCTCCGCCACTTCTGATTCATACACACCTGCCGTGATGAGGAGCTTTCTTACTTTGATAGGGTTAATTCAGCGCATCTGCGATGGATTGGAGGGAGCATTCCTCCCCATAAAGTGCCACAGCAGCATCCATCTGCTCTTTCAGATTCTTCCCGGCATCATACTCCGGCTTCAGCTTCTTCCGGCCACCACCGGGCTTTCTGGTTTTCTTCATTTTACTCATGCAACTCCAGAGGCAGTCCATCCGGGTCGTGGAAGAAAGTCATCTTCTTGCCGGTGTAATCATCCACGCGGATTGGCTCGCATTCAATGCCTACCTCCGCCATTTCATTCACCGTCTGCTCCACGCTATCAACGCAGAACGCAAGATGGCGTAGACCACAGGCCTCTGGACGGTTTACACGCTTCGGAGGATTTTCCTCAGAGAAAATCTCCAGCTCCGTGTATGCGATAAGCAAAGAACTGCGAATTTACACAGGTTTTATAAATAATACCGGCAAAGAGCTGCCGACCATTATTGCATTTGAAGATATATTAGAGATTGGGGTGAATATGACTTGAATTACTATTTTTGCGATGCCTGCCGTTACTGCTTCTCTGCTGAGAAGCTGCCAGATCGATGCCCCGACTGCGGAGCACAAATATATAAAGAGAAGCCAGCGGTGCGCTTGGCGAATAAAAATGAAATAGAGGAATTGCTCAGAATACGGGCAGAAGATAATAACTGACCAGCGCCCCACTGTGTATCACACACAGCGAGGGCTTTTTTGAACTCCAGTAGTTCATTTTATTTCCGTCATAAACTATATACTTCCATCATGAGTCGTATCCCGACTTTCAGACCTTCCTCAAAAGCAGTCTTCTCCCATGCACAGCACACCGCTCCCTGCCGGTCCATGATCTTCTCCCAAAGCGGAATCTTATCTCCGACGTAGTCATCTACGAGCCTATCCATTCCATCCAGCCCTCTCAGCCACTCTTCCAGTTCCTTTTCCTTGGCCTTTGCTGCTTTTCCGGCAACTGTGTTTTTCTCTACTGGGTTTTTCTCTGTGTAATGCTCGTAGATCAGATCCAGCAGATTCTCCACCGGTGGGTAATACTCCGGCTCTGTTTTCTTCAAATACTCCTCCAGCATTTCCTTCAGTTTTTCTATAATGCTACCGTCCTTCCCAACTGAGATTCACCTCCTCAGTTACGGCACATATTACCGTAGACTTTTGCACATAGCAACCTATTTTTTGCGGTCTTTCGTACACCCCATCTTTTCCTTTACTTCATCTGGCACATCGATCAACCCGAACCGATAGAACATCCCGTAGATGTAAGTCACGCCCCGGATATCCCCCAGAGCTTTGGGTCTCTCTACTACTTCACCTTTTATATTTCCCAGTGCCAAAACTATAGAACTCCATGCCAGACTTTTACTCTTCTCCCGGCGGTCGATCCACAGTTCTCTTGTGTACTCACCGTTCCTGCCTTTTTTAATTTCGTAAGAGAATGGCAACCCAGAGTAAGTTTTGAATTTCACTCCGGCATAGGCCAGAACCACACCCCATAAGTTCTCTTCTGTCGGATCAGCCCTCCACCGCTTCATCGCTCTGTATCTCCGTTGCCGCTCTGCTCCAACACTGATTTTCTCCTTTTCTGTACTTGGAAAGTACACGCCTTTCTGATAAGGTAGGTACGAAGTAACGGAGGCTTTGGAAAGGTTAAGCGCCTTTGCGGTTGAGAGTATGGAGGTTTTGTAGTCTTGTGTTTCTCTGTACTCCTCAAATGTATCCTGCACCTTCTCGGCCACTTCCGATTCATACACACCGTCTGTGATGAGGAGCTTCCGGACTTTGATAGGATTTAGGTTCAGAGCATCGCCGATGGTCTGCAAGGACATCTCAGAATCATAAAGTGCCACAGCAGCATCCATCTGCTCTTTCAGATTCTTCCCGGCATCGTACTCCGGCTTCAGCTTCTTCCGGCCTCCGCCGGGCTTCCGGGGTTTATATGCTCTTTTCTCTCCCATAATTATTCGTGCAACTCCAGCGGCAGTCCGTCCGGGTCATGAAAGAAAGTCATTTTCTTGCCGGTATAATCATCAACTCGAATCGGCTCACATTCAATGCCAACTTCTACCAGTTCTCTGACCGTCTGCTCCACGCTATCCACGCAGAACGCAAGATGACGTAGCCCACAGGCTTCCGGGCGGTTCACACGCTTCGGAGGATTTTCCTCAGCGAAAATCTCCAGCTCTGTGTGTTCATTCACTCGCAGATCCAGCTTCCAGTCCTTACGCTCTGGACGATAGTTTTCTCTGATGACTGAGAATCCCAGTTTGTTTACATAGAAATCCTTTGCGGCTTCATAATCGGATACGATGATTGCAATGTGATGTATTTTTGATAAGTTCATTTTGTGTCACGCTCCTTTTTATTTTCGTTATAAACTATATAGCCACCTTCAAAATATACCGTGTGAACTTCTCGCTGGAGTTCAGTTTGTCCACACGGCATTTATTTTTTTTTGGTTCTTGTTTATTTCAGCTTTTCGAGGATCTCGTCCGCACTCATGCCGCTTGCCAGCAGCTTCTTCAGTACACTCTCGGCTTCAGCCTTCTTTGCTTCTTCAGCTGCTTTCTGATCTGCTTTGGCTTTCTTGGCTTCGAGCTTGACCACTTCTTTCTCGGCGGACTTCAGTTCGGATTTCTTAGCTTTCAGGTCGGCCTTCTTTTCTTCGATATCCTTCTGGATTTCCTCTACCTCTGCGGTAAGAGTTTGGATGACAGACTGCTTCTCTGCAATCTGGGACGCGATATCAGATTTGGTGTGGTTCTTGCTTCCTTTGGTTCTGGGCATAATATGTAGACCTCATTTCTATGTTCATATTGTATTGTTTAGCCGTACTTATTTCTTATCCTTACAGTCCTCTTCATCCTGAGAGAATTGGAGATATTTTGTGCCTCGTATAGCGTCTGCATAATATCCACCGTCATTTTTTGTGCTTAGCTCCGCTGTACCTCGTACCATACTTTCATCCATCGGTCCACTTTTTCTGCTCGCTTCAAGTGCTTTTCTAATATCTTCTTTATCTGACATTGTTTTTCCTTCTTTCTTTTATATGCCTATAAAAATGCTAACCACCGCAAGGGATATTAACGTCACCGTGCTCACACAAAATAATCCAACACATTTGTTAAATGCTGTGTACTTCTTTTCCAAAATTGCATTATTGTTATCTGTGTTCTGAGCGTAAATACTTCCAATAAATCTTACCGCTGTCGTGTCCTTTTCATCCGGCAGACCTTCAGTTAATAAAAGTCCTGCATCTAATCGTCCAAATCTCAGGCTTCTTAATAGATTGACCGACATAATAAGCATCGCAACATTACTTACAATAGCTATAACAAGTAAGAGGGCATAGATTATTATCCCATATAATTCTGGTTTCGTTTGAGGCAAATTCACATTTCCAGCTTTTTCGATTTGTGTTGTCAACAGGACAAATATAAATGCACAAGCCGCCAATAGAATATACACCTTATTTTCTAGCTTTTCTGCACGTGTTACACAATAGTCATATTCAGCTTTTATTGCTTCAAAGCATATGGAAGCACTTGACTCTTCATTATTTGTTGTGTTTGCCTCCACATCGGCTACTTCCACTTGGTATATCTGATCATTTACCTTCACATTATATCTGTTCATCTATTCACATCTTTTCATTATCACATCTTCACATCTCAGCCGATCATAAGATCGTTGCCTGCTGCTCACCACGAAGAGGTGTGTGATTATCAGAGCAGCGTAGGGAGCTACCGCTCCCAGTATATCACAATTTTATCCAGTTTTACAGACGCTTTCTTGCCTTCATTACTGAACAATACATCAATCCGCCAATCATCCCACCGACTGTGTTATAGAAGATATCTGATAGCTGGAATGTTCCCAAGCGAAGCAACAACTGCAACATCTCAATGCTTATCGAGAAGATGAACGCTATCTTCCCGCTTTGCCACAGTATTTTCTTCCAGCCGTTTCCTATCTTCTCTCCGAATGTCCACAGCACTACTGCTGAGAACGGCATCATCATGATTACGTTCTCGATGCACTCGGTTGTCAGCTTCTGTTCGCCGTTCACTGTTTCCCAGATGCCCCAGCCACCCATGACATCGGATAAAGGATTCATCCACAGCTGACGGTTTAACAGGGTTCGGAACAGAATAAGTGAAGTCACAAAAGCCAGGAAAAATAGTTTCCGAAAGAACACACTCTCCTTGAACTTCTGATACCAGGTCACTATGGCGCTCTTCCATCCTTTGCCCGCATGTATTGGCTCATACGCATACAGGTAGAAAAACATAGCCAAAAAGGAAAGAAGAATTGAGAATCCAAACGGTTCATACAAAGCAGTCAGGATGTTTGTGAGAATTTTCCCTAGTAAATCAATCGTTTCCTTCATCGCTGTTTACAGATCACTGAACAGATCAGCCTTGTACACACCGTTCTCCAGCATCTTCTTGAAACTGTCCTTTACTGCTACAACGTCCTCATGATAGGTCATTCCGTACCAGGTGTCGTTAGTCCTCAGAACCTTCACTGACATCTTTCCCTGCTCTAACAATTCACCGATGAAGATTGGGATCAGATACTCTGCTTTCAGAGGATTATCCGGTACCTCCTTCTCGAAGAACTCTTTGAAGCCCTCTTCCAACACATCCAGAAAATCAGGGGTCAATCCCCACATATTCATGGAAACCAGAGAATCAACATCAATCACTTTTCCGTCCGCTTCTGCTCCGGTTGCGGTCTTCACAATATTCTTTGTCTCTACAACTTCGGTCAGGTTTCCATTCTCGTCCATCTTGCAGATGCCACGGGTCACGCCACCATTATCAGACAGAGTGTTCTTCAAAACGAAACCAGCCATACAGGACTTTCCGCCATTCACCAGATACTCATGAACAGCCTTGAAGCCTTCTTTGCCATAGTAATCGTCTGCATTGATAACGATAAATGGCGTCTTGATAACCTTCTTTGCGGCAAGCACAGCCTGACCGGTTCCCCACGGCTTTGTACGACCTTCCGGCAGAATGCCAGGAATATCATTGATATCCTGAAAAGCATAATCCACTGTTACATTATGAGAAGAACAAATGGAGGCAATGCGATCACCGATGACCTCTTTGAACTCTTTCTCAATATCCTTACGGATAATAAATACTACATGGTTGAAACCAGCCTCAATCGCATCATGGATTGAGTAGTCCATGATGATATGTCCAGCATCATCCACTGGCTCCAACTGCTTAATTCCTGTTCCGAAGCGGCTACCGATACCAGCAGCCATGATAAGTAACGTTGTTTTCATAACTCTCTCCTTACTGCGTTGCAATACCATAGCGCATGCCCGAAATCACAAATGCAAATGGGATAACTAAGATTGAAAACAGCATTCCAAGCCATTTCTGATGCAGCCCCTCTGACAAATAGTACATTGCACCACCACTGACCGTTCCATCTTCATGAACTTTACGATACTTAACACCCAATGCAATCTCAGCAAATTTAGTGGCCATTCCAACAAATGCAGCCAGAATCATCCAGATAAGCGCGCCAGGTCCCCCCATAACAATTGCTGTTGCAGCGCCTGCAATATTACCAGAACCCACGATTGCAGAAACAGACGTCATTGCTGCTTGAAAACTAGTAAGTTCTCCCGGGACAGTAGGTCCTTCATCCTTTTTCTGAAACGCTTTCACAATACAAACGCAGGTAGTGATACTGAAAGTTCTTATGATAAAATCATCTGCTGTTACCAAACCCAGGTGGCGAAATAAAAACTGCTCTCGCAGCTCTACTCATCTCTCGAAAAGCGCCGTAAATACGTCATTTTTCCGGCATTTTCACTATGTACCTCTCACTACCTGCGTTCGGTTAGAGGAGATTCCTTTACTACGCATTTCTTCGGTAAAATACAATATGTCGGTATAAAGCAATCATCAACCACTACATATAGTGTTTCTATGTTTTCAGGCGCAAAAAATAGGCCATCAACTCGAAAATTGATGACCTAAATATCGGTGCAAAAAGCTCACTTATTTGATTATTGAAAAAAGCCCACCTGGTTTCCGTTCCTGCCTGCTATGCTTTAAGCAAGCCGGATGGTGACCAAGTGGGCTTCTTTTATTTCGGATATTCTATTTTTCTGATCCAGTCTTTTCCTTTGCTTCGCCACACGCCCCTCACATTGCCCCACTGTCGGCTTTTTCTTCCGGGGTGGGATTGTTTTGCGATGGAGACCCTTCTGCCCGACACAGGGCAAACGTGGGGCTTCCTGTTCCGTCCAGCACTCTTCCATTTTCAATAGGCAGTGCTTCTTGAATTTGAAAGCTGACCAGCCTCTGCTCAGGGAACGGATTTCCAATCATGCGGTAAGATCTGCGCTTATCCCATTGGGCATTTTTATAAACCATTCGCACGAAGGCCACGCACTTGATCTCACAGCTGCTGAGCTCATTCAATTTACCCACCCGATGAGCTCCCGCATCCGTGGCACTACATACCTGCACGGCGATCTGATTCATCTGAGGATTGTATAGAAACCGATAATATGACGGCCAGCCAAGCACTTCAAGCGTACTGCGAAAAATGGTGATTCGTCCTTCATCCACGTTTAATGTCATACCGAGGACACCGGTGTGCCATATTTTTTCTTCCTGTTCTTTCACCTTGCTCACCTCCTAAAAATGGGCGCACTTCCCCCTTGGTTTCTTTTCATCAGTCTAATCCGCACTGGCATTGGGGACCTTCCCCGTCAGGATGCCCATCGACACATACCCATCTATTTGCTTCACCTCTGATTCTTTCAGGTGTTCTTCTACAGGCACGCCAAAAGTACCCGCAATATCATCTGGGTAAAATCCCTTCCTAGTATTCACGGGCTTTGTTTCCTCTGATTGTGGCGCACTTTCCCCTTTCTTCCGTTTCTGACTTTCGTGGAAGATTTCTGGCACAAGAAGGTCAAAAACATACAATGTCTCCCCTTCAAAGTTAATTCGATACCCCAGTATCTTATAGCGGCAGTCGCTATCCCAGCCCATCTCGTTATAAACCAATTCTGAAAAAGGCTTACAGGACATTTTTCTGCTCTTCCGCTTGTCCGGCTTCGCAATACACCAGCGCAAAGCGTCCTTATCATTTTCATCACAACCACGTACAACGATGCGCTTCAAATCACTGTTGAACATGACGTGTACATAAACCACATCTTCCAATCCACTGATGCAGGCTGTGTTGAATGTGATGCTGTCTTTTCGAATCACAATTGCCGGGTCCCGGAGGTGAGCGAACAGTTCTTTTCGCACCACTTGATATCCATCATATGAAAAAGTGCTCTCCAGTTCTTCAGCCTTTGCATCTCTTTCAGTCTCCAATGCCTGCTCCTTCGGCGGCATTAACGTTTTGTTTTCCTCCATCTATGTCAATCCATCCTTCCATTATTTCTTCCGCTTCATGGAGCAGTGTATTTAGACCATCTGCGGTAAAAATGTTCATTTCCTTAATTTCTGATGCCGGCCGAAGTACATCCCAATTGCCGGCATAATGCTCCTGCTGCAAAATACCAATCTGTGCGACGCTCGTGATTGGCTGGCCAAAAGTCCCCGCCCATTCCGGTGGGAAAATATAAATCGTCTTTTTAACTGTTTCGCCTTCCGATTCTTCCTCCTTAGGTGGCAGGACGATTTCCTCCACCTTGATCATCTCCGGCTGATCGAGTTCAAAGAGCATCAGCTTATCGCCTCCCTGCTCCACAAGCTGACCACGGAAGCGGTATTTCAAATCTTCGTCCCACTCCATAATGTCAAAAAGAGCCTTTGCCAGTCCTCGGCACCCAAGGGTATTTGCACACCAGCGTCCTTCTTTCAATCTGCCCCAGCGGATTGCATTCGGATTGCTCTTTTCGCACGGCCGAATGGCAATACATCTGTCAACTGAATTCAGAAGCAATTCTACATACTCCACATCATCAAACTTTTTCAGACAGGCAGCATTAAAACGCAGCCTTCCGTTTGAAATTGTCATCGCCGGATTCTGCAAGGTTGCAAAATACTGTGCCCGGACTACTTCATAGCCAGTAAGATCCAGACGATTCCTTACTTCTACCGTGTTGGACTGTTTTTCCCGCATGACGCTTTCGGATGCTTCCCGGTATTCCTCTGCCGAGAAACCTGTCCAATCCTTATCAAAAGGCACATATCCGCGAAGGATGCCATCATCTACCACACTCAAAACTGGCAACGGATGATTTTTCCTTTTATACGTCCGGGATGCGCGCAGATGATTGGCCGCATTGAAAACATCTCTGGAAACAATCGCCTCGTGATGGTCCCGCTGACGGTACTGCGTTCGATCATTGTTGTTCTTCTTTGCCTTGTGCGTAAGGAAGTTTGGTGTGAAAGTCTTTCTCGCCAGCACATCCCCACAATGGCGTTCATTTGCAATGATTCCGGCAATCGTGCCCGGATTCCATTCCGTGTTTCCCAGCTTCGTCTTCCGCTCGTAATCTGTCAGAAGTTCCGCAATATCCTTTAGCGAAAATCCATTCAGGTACAGGTAATAAATGACCTTTACTGTCTGAGACTCATCCTGATTCACCATAAGGTTGCCATCCTCATCCTGGTCATATCCAAGCAACGCCGGCGTAAGGAAAAGTCCACGGCTGAACCGGCGATCAATGGACCAGTTCATGATAATTGATTTGGAATGGGATTCTTCCTCTGCCACGGATGCCAGAATCGTCAGAATCATGCGTCCGTTACTGTCAAGGGTGTAGATATTATCCGCTTCAAATTTTACCCCTACGGGTGGGTCAAGATTCTTCAGCGTTTCGATAACAGAAAGGCAGTCAACGATATTTCTGGCAAAACGGGCGATGGACTTTGTAAGAATCAGGTCAATCTTTCCCGCCTTACAATCCTCGATCAGTTGCTGCATTCCTTTGCGGTGTGCCAGCGAAGTGCCGCTGATTCCTTCATCATCATAAATGCCAACAAACTCCCAGCCGGGTTGGGCCTTAATGTAGTCCGTATAATAATTTTTCTGAAGCTCATACGAGGAGGTCTGTTCATCATTGTCAGTGGAAACACGTACATAGGCAGCGACACGACGAATAGAGGTGCTTTCTCCAAGCCCCTCCACAATTTTGGCCGGGATAACCTCCAGTTCGGAAGTATCCACGCCTCTATATCGGTCTCTAATTCTCTGCTTACGATCTATCGCTTCTGTTCCACTGCTCATTCTATAGTTCCTCTCATTCCCCCGGTTTTATGCTCCAATACCACTGGCGCATCTTCCGATAACTTCGGATGCCGAGTTCTTTCTTTGTGTTTTCTGCTGTTCTACGGCTAATACCTTCATCGCTCAACCGCATATAGATTTCTCTGGATCTCATATCATCTTCTGAAAGCAGCTTCTTAATCAAGTAGGCTGCTTTTTCAGACTTTGATTCAAATACTGGTGTTTCCGGCTCTGCTGCCGGGTCCTGTGCTATTTCACATTCCAGCCATTGGAAGCCCTGCTCCGCTGTTATCGAAAATTTGATTTCTCCATCTGACGGAGCCAGACTGTTTTTTATCTGCCGGACGATACGGACATCTGTGTTCTTTGGATCTCGCTCCACCTGCAGGACACTCCGGGCAGCCGCCACCACATCAATACTGCCAAGGCTCCGATACAGGCCTTTTGTTCCCTCTTTTTTATTGAGGTGACCGATCAGCACAATGGCGCAATCATATACAGATGCCCACATACCAAGACGCTGCATCAGCTTTCTGGCTCTGCCTGCAATCTGAAGGTCAGAATCACTTCCGAGATAAGCCTGTATCGGGTCGATGACTACCAATTTCGGCCGAAATTCTATAATAGCCTGCCGGATGCGTTCATCATCCAGTGTCAGGCCACTGTATGTTTCTTCATTTATAAAAGCCACATTCCCACAATCTGCCCCACACTTTTCCAGCCGGGGCTTGATGGTATCTGACACACCATCTTCTGAACATTGGTAAATAACCCTCTGCGATAATCCGACTGCTTTGCCATCCGGCAGCTTTCCGCCTTTGGATAACTCTGCTATCAGATTCATCATCATTGTGGACTTACCATCGCCGGGGTCGCCTTGCAGCAATGTGATCTTCCCAACTGCTATGAACGGATACCACAGCCAACGAACAGAAGTCGCCTGTACATCACTGTATAATGTAAGAATCCCTTTTTCTCCTTTGCTCGTCATCATCGTTCCTTTCCATGTGCAGTCTTTTATACATTTATATTATAAGGATTGCATGACGATTTGACTGCCACCTGTTGGGTGGCACATTATCATTTTTGCCACCTGATAGGTGGCAAAACAGCCTAAGACCACACAGCAGATAGGGGTGTGAGATTTTGCGGTCTTAAACTCTTCTATAACCAGTTGCTATGTATTTTTCTCTACGGGATAATTGTGACAGCCTTATGCGGGTAAACATAAGGAGGACCACACATGGCATTAGATTATTCTGCATTAGGAAAACGTATCAGTAATTTTCGCAATGCATCTGGATTTACACAGGAACAGTTTTGTGAAAAACTGAATATGTCCCGCAAACACATTAGTCAGATAGAGGCTGCCACTAGCCGTCCCAGTCTGGAAGCACTGGTTGATATCGCCAACCTTCTCGGCATATCAGCAGACGACCTTCTCGTAGACAGTCTGACACACTCGGCTTCCACTGCCGATTCCGAGATTCACCGTCTGCTTTTGGACTGCAACACACTTGAGCAGGAGATTCTTACCCGAATGGTAAAGGAACTGAAAGCGATTTTATACGGATTGGGAGTATGATTTTGTAACCCGTTGACCACATAACACAAAAACCCGCATAAGCCACAACTGCACTTCGGAGCATGCCGGGGTGCTGTCTGTGGTTCATGCGGGATGAGGCAAAAAAAGAAGCCCACCAGCGTACCATGTAGGATTTACACGGTACGCCAGTGGGCAAAATACATTATTTTATTATAATCTGGTCTTGTGTTTCCTTAAACACTCTTGGAACATTTGACATAGTATTTCTCCTATAAAAAAAAACCCGGGCCCGTAGGACACCGGAGTAAGATCAGCAATATTATTTGCAAGCTCACCACTTGCTATACTTAGCAGTAGCCTATTTAATGCTAAAAGTCAATAGGTCGTTCTGATAATTTTCCGAAAATCGTGTGTTTTATGCTGGCCGTCGGCCTCGATACCCTGCCGAGCATCACAAAGTGTAGGTAATCAACCTCACCAGCCGGAGTACAGCTTTAACGTGTCGCCACACGGAACTTATCCGTTTATATTATACTCAACTCAGGCCAAAATATCAACTTGAATTCCGCCTTTTCTCCCCAAAATGTACAACCTCACTGCGTGTATTTCAAACTTCGATACGCATCCAGCACGAACTCTAAAAACTGGGGACTCATCTGTTCCACCATGCTCTTGCCATCCACGTTTCCTAGCATGGTCACACCAGCTTTTGACAGGTCATCTTCTCTCTTCTCCTGCTCCCTGATGCTGTCTGCCACGGCCGCATCGATGAACGTAGCGAGCTTTGCTCCGTCAACATTGCTTTGTATAGGCATCGGTGCGCCATCATCACCGGCTAACCGGATTACCTTCGGGTCAAGGATAGCCTCTACTTTTTTAAATGCTTCTTTCTCCGGCATCCGCCGCAGATACCCTTTCATTGCACTCACGACCACCAGCTCCATCTGGGTCGCTGCATAATCTTCTACTGAAAGCCATGCTAATCTCTTCATGTCGTTCTCTCCTGCTATGTGTATTTCTGTACTCTCAACATATAGCAGAATTTTGCACATAGCAATGGGTTCGGGAAAAAAATCCTCCAAAAACAAAAAAATCCCCACCAGACAAGACAGAGTGTCTCATCCAGTGGGGTTCCCAAAATCACGCTTCCTGCTCCAGCAATGCTCGCTCTTGTGCTTTCCGTTTCCGGATCATCAGCGTGTGTGCCGTTTTTTCCTTTCTCTTTTCTCTATGGTACCGAATGCAGAGTCCGTTGACCTGCCAGCCGTCCATCAGCACCTCGACCGTTTTATTCGGATTGCATCTGCGGAATCCGATGAAAGCCATCAGCGTCCGGCTGTTGCCGGTGCTGGTCAGCTTGACTCCAAAATTCGTCGTGTAGGTGATCACATCACCGTCAACGATTCCTTCCTTGATGAATGCGAAGTAAACGCCCTTTTCAAATTCCAGGAAATCCGGAGCCTGTTCCACCCGGTCTGCACCCATCTTTCTTTTTCCACGCCGGATATCACTCAGGATTTTGCTTCGTGCCTTGCCGCCAAAGTCACGCAGGCAGCTTCCATCTGTATCCAGACCATTGACATTCAGCTTCATGCCGGCCTTGTTGATTTCGGGCAGGGCTTCCAGGCAGCGGATGAAAAAGTCGTAGTTGTGCTTCATCTCCGAAAGAAGCTGTTCTTCCTGGCTGAGTTGCTGCCGTTCGTCCATTTTCTCATTCAAACGCTCTCGCAGATCATCCACCAGTCTTTCGTAGGTATCAATCTCCGGGCTGGCTTTCTGGTGGCCACGCTCTACTGCTTCTTTCAGCCGCCCCTGCATCTGAGCCATTTTTTCCTCCAGCTGCAGAATCTGCTCATCCAGTTCTGTTTTTCTGGAAGAATCCCGTTCTGCGACGTGCTCCTGCACCTTCTGGTAGATCATCCGGAATTCCGAATCGATCCATGCGTTCTCCCCGTTTTCTTCATGATCGCGCTTGATGGCGTACAACATTTCCATGAAGCTCTGCTTGACCGCCGTCTCGTATACAAAATGGGAAGGGCACTTTGCATCTCCTTCGCCAATATAAATCGGATGCCAGGCAACATCCGGGTCTGCTTTTCCCATAAATGGCCCATCGTTGGTCGGTGAGGTATCTTTTAGACTTGAGCATCGCCAAACGGGATAGGTGTAATAATACCGTTCATAGTAGTCATCCGGCGAACTCCCCTGTGCCAACAGCTCACTGCGGCAGGCATCCAGGCACCTGTCATCCTCGAAGTGCGTGGCTCTTGCCTGCAGGGTTCTGCGGTAAAAGGGGGCTCCGCATTTTCCGCATACCAGGTTATCAAAGACATCCTTGCCCACTCGTTTTTCCCGTTTTTCATCCTTCTTTTTCGTTCGGTTTTTCTTTCTGTGTGCCAGGATTTCCTGTGCCCGCATCCATACCGCGCGATTGATAATCGGGACATGGTGGTCCGTCACATAAAATTTCGGAGCTTCTCCATTGTTTGGAATCGTCTTGTGGCTCAGGAAATCGACGGTAACCGTTTTCTGCATTTCGCAGTCACCAACATATTTTTCATTCCGGAGGATAAAATCCACACTTTCGCTTTGCCATTTTGTCCCTTTGGATGAAGGGATTTCCTTTTCATTCAGTTCATTGCTGATTTTGTAAGAAGATTTTCCCAGAAGGAACTCATCGAAGATGAACCGCACCACCTTGGCCTGTTCTTCTACAATGACCCAGTCCTTATTCGTCTCACCGTCCGTATAACCGTAGACCGACCGTGGATTTCCAAAGGCAATCCCTTCCTGAAACCGCTTTTGAATACTCCAGCTGATATTCTTGGAGATCGAATTGCTCTCTTCCTGTGCCAATGCTGAAAGGATGGTCAGGAGCAGTTCGCCAGACGCATCCAGCGTGTCAATGTTCTCCTTTTCGAAGTATACACCGATTGGCGGGTCACACTGCCGAAGCTGTCTCACGCAGTTCAGCGTATCGACCGTATTTCGTGCAAATCGGGAAATGGACTTTGTAATGATGTAATCGATCTTCCCGTCCAGCGCATCCTGCATCATCTGATTAAACTCGGTGCGGTGGTTACGGTTGGTGCCGGAGATTGCTTCATCTGCATACATTCCGGCAAAAGTCCAGCCTTCTTTTTCATTGATCAGCTTCGTGTAATAGCTTTTCTGCCCCTCATACGAAGTCTGCTGGGCAAGCTCATCGGTTGAAACACGGCCGTAAGCGGCAACCCGGATGTCCTTTGCCTTTTTCAGCTGACCGCCGGCAGACACTCTCCGCTTCGTTGCCGGAATCACCTGCACATTGTTTGCAACCGTCCCTTGTGTCATTTGTCTGTTCATCAATACTTCCTCCTTATCATGCCAGGCTGCTGATAGCCCTCAAATACGCTGTCACACTCCACTTCCGTACAGGTGTCATCAAACCAGTGGATTCTAAAATGTTTCGGTGAAAAAATGGTAACGGAAAGCACAAAGGCTTTCACATACGTTCCAACTGCTTCATCCAGAAACATCTGCGTCCCTCCCGCCAGAGAATCCAGCCATTGCAGCGTTTTCTCCCGGATTTCATGGGTCTGCTCCAGCTTCTTCCAGTAATCTTCCATGTACCGGACCTGTTCGGCCTGTTGCTGGGCTTCATGTTCCAGCTTCTCCAGCTGTTCTTCTTCATTGAGAAGTCGGTTTTCTAACCCTGTGACTGCTTCTTTATCTCTCGGTTCTCCCAGCACCTCACATCGCACTTTCAATGCTTCTTTTTCCGCCTGAATATCCCGGATGTGCTGGTGGACATCCCGAATGCTATAGTTCACTGCAGACAGCTGGCGTTTCAGAAAATCCCCTTCCTGCTCCATCTGGTCGAAATCATGGATCTCTCTCAGCTTCTCAGTCAGGTTCTTTAATGCCTGATTTCTCGCATTATCAATGGGTGCTTTGGAGATCATCTGCATGACCTCATGGACTTCTGCATCCATCTTCTCACCCATCTTGAATTTTTCGGCAAATGCTTTGCAAAGCAGCGTCTGGATCTGCTCTTCATAAATCGGTTCCATTCGGCAGCGCTTCTGTCCCTGCTGGGCGAGCTTCGTCGCACACCGCCAGATGGTTGTCCTTGTTGTGGAATGGCCTTGAAAATACCGTCCGCATTCTCCACACAGCAGGAGCTTGGAATAGTTTCTTTCGTTTCTTCCCTTTTCGATGCCCCTATACTTTGCCGTGTATGCCTTCCAGACTTCCTGTGCTTCCTGCCACAATTCTTCCGAAATGATAGCCGGATGATGATTTCGTATCAGGTATTTCGGCTTTTCCCCCTTATTGACCTTCTGTTTATGCCCATTCCTGTGATCGGTGTAGGTCTTCTGACAAAGTACGGAACCGCAGTAACGAACATTTGCGATCATGTACCGAACATCCGTTGCCGTCCACCCCCGCTTATCTTCTTCCTTTAGTGCGCCAGCTGGCAGCACAGTCGGCTTCCGCTTTTGCCGCTGTCTGCATCCGCTGTTCGGCGGCGGGATATGCAGAGCATCCAGCTTCTGGGCGATCTGTGTGAAGCTCAGCTCTTCTTTTGTAAAAAACCGGAACACCATCCGAACAATCTCTGCTTCTTCCGGGATGATGAACACTGCCCGGTATCGGTATCCGTTCTCGTTCACTGTATACTCCCCTTTGCGGAATTCGTATCCGTAGATATCCTTGTTGCAGACATTTCCGGCCGGAAACCGTTTCTGATTGCTCCATGCAATGTTTGCTGAAATCGAACGACTCTCTTCCTGGGCAATGGCAGCCAGCGTAGTAAGAATGAACTCGCTGTAAGCATCCGCTGTATCCATCGCTTCCCGCTCAAACAGGATCGTGACATTGTTTTCCTTTAAGGTCCGCAATGCCACAAGAAAGTCCTGCGTGTTTCGGGCAAAACGGCTGATGGACTTGCAGATCACACGGTCGATCTTCCCCTGCTTGCAGTGTCGGAGCAAACGGTTGAAACCTGTCCGTCCTTCCCTGCTTGTTGCGGAAATGCCATGATCGGAATAAATGCCGGCGGATGTCCACCCTGCATTTCCTGCCAGGAGTGACATAAAGTAGCGTTCCTGCATTTCATACGAATCCTCCTGTGCCGGATTGGTGGAGGAAACACGGATATATGCGGCGACCCGAACAGTCTTCTCTGAAATTGATGTTTTCACCGCTGGTATTGCCGGCCGGCATTCCTGCATCACATCGGATGCGAGCTGGGAGAATTCTTCCATACTCTCCAGCTCATTCACCGGCATTTCTTTTGTCGGTGCGTAGCTGGTTACAGGCGGCTTCTTTTTCTCAGTCTTGACCTTTTGCATGGCGGCAAGAATCTGCGCCACCGATTCACTCTGTTCTGCCTTTTTCTTTCCTTTTGCTTCCGGCAGCTTCATCTTTGACATCAAGTCATTCAGAAAAGCATTTGAATCCATATCGTCCTCTCCTTTCGTCAGATTTTCCTTCCGAAAGGAAAACGTGTGGTAATGCCACCGCCTTTTCCTATCTTCGGGTAGTGACATATTTGCTCTATCCGGCACTTATAGCAAGTGATATCCGAACTATAAATCGTAGAATATCTGCCCATATAATCGGGCAGAACTGACGATTGCGTTGTATGTAAAAGGCTCTCCTTTTCAGGAAAGCCCATGAAGGTCAGATACGTGCTGCGAAGTCAAGTGCGATCCAGCCTGCACCGGATTTCAGCTTGCCCCAGCCTTTCACAGAACCAGCACCAGCAGATTCTGCCACGATGGTGAACACGCCCCTTCCGGTGTAATAACCGGTCTTGCCGTAGTTTGTGCCTGGTCCTTTACGGATGTTGAGGTCATTGATGGACACTCGAACCGCATACGGCACAGATGCAGTCTGATTCACAGGATAGACCGCCTTTCCGGTCGGGTCAAAAACCGTATACCCCGGATTCGCATCCGCACACTGCTTCGCATAGGACAGATCATGGAACGCCCCTTTCTGGGAAGCTGCATTCTGCCAGCTCTTACGCACACGATACCAGCCAGAGATGATACTTTCATGGTTCTGGGTTGCAGCATTATACTGTGTCAGGTTCCAGCGTTCGATGATATTGCAGAGATTCTGCACATAGGTGTGGCTGGTGGCATAGCCGCCGTCCTTGATAATCTGCACAGCCTTCTTGTAGTCCATGCATCCAGCCAGAGCTTCATAACGTTTCCTGCTGCCATTCATCGCACCGAGCAGATATGCCGCATGGTCGGCAATGGAGTCCTCCACACAGGCGTACTTTCGGAAATCAGCGGTGATCGTGACATAGCTGCCATCGGCATTCTGCTCCTGCGTTTTCTTAGTATAGACAGACTTACCATCCCAACTGCTGCCACTCCAGCTGTTCCCGGAAAGAGAGGTCTTCATGCCAAAGCAGTTATTTGCATTCTGTGCCAGCTCAGATTTACCATAGCCGGACTCCAGAATAAACTGCGCCATCGACACGCAGGCGAGGATGCCGGACTGCTTCTGGTTTTCGGTAAACAGCGGGCCGATCTTTGCCACTGCCTCTGCTTCTGACAGGTTCTTAAGGGAAGATGCCTGCAGGCAGGATGAAGCTGAACCGCCCAGTGCCGCCGTCACCCTTGCGGCCAGATCACCCAGACGGGCATACAGCCAGTTTCCGGGACAGCTTTTGTTGGCAAACCAGCGATGAACAGTCAGGATCATCTCGTCTGCTGCCGGAGCGTAGTTGAGGGTTTTATTCTTGTCGCCCAGCCACAGCAGTTTCTTCTTGCCGTTACGTTTGCAGATATCGATGCAAAGCTTAATGAGCGAGCCATATACGGCGCTGTTCATCGCATACGGCTCGTTCATGTCGCTGGCACATTCGATGGTGACTGCTCTCTGGTCATTGGAATTGCTGGACGAGCACCAGCTGCGGTTCTTCTCCTCCACGCACAGAGAAACACGGCCGTCCGTGCCAATGCCATAGTTGCAGCTGGCCTGACGGGTCGGGCTGGTAAAACATCCGCAAATGCTCTCTGCAGAAAGCTGGCCTACCACGCAATGCGGAGTGATGCGGTCAATGCTGTGTGTTCTCTGCCCGGAATGGTTCGGGGAGAGTTTGGTATAAACAACGAGTGGACTATTGGTGTATCCCATATTGATTCCTCCTAAAAAATTGAGACCCGGATCACTCCGAGTCTCATGTGTTTGTGTTATTGTGTTTAAGGGATCAGCAGCTTCATGCCGACCCGGATGGCATTGGAGGTCAGGCCGTTCAGTGCACGGATATCGGCACAACGGCTGCCATCCCCCAGTTCCTTCTCTGCAATCTTCCAGAGGTTGTCGCCCGGAACAACGGTGTAGATCTTGCTGGCGGTAAAGGCATAGGTATCCGCACTGTTGAGAACATAGGCCAGACCGCTCGTCGCTTCCGGGCATTTGATCTTCAGCCAGCCGGCACAGAACTCCACGATCTCGATCAGCGTATTCTTCTTATAGATGGTCACAACCTCTGCACTGGTATCCGGCATTTCCCGGATATTCATAAGAGTCTTGAGCTTGCCATAGGCGATCGCTGCCGGGAGTTCCTCTGCAGTCGGATACTCTTCCTTTCCGGCTTCCTCTTTCTGCTCATCCGTCACAGGGGTGTCCTTCTCTTCCGAAGATTCCTCTTCCGGTGCTTTCCCTTCCGGCTCGTCCATAACCGGCTTTTCCTCCGCTTCTTCTGCACCTGTCACCGGCACAGCCTCCTCCGGGTAGATCACATTGCCGTCATTGTCAAACACACGGCTGCCGGGATTCTCATCGCACTTGGCTTTTGCATTCGCCAGTAGACGGTATGCACCAAGCTGGGATGCTTCATCTTCCCAGTCCTCACGCACACGGTAGTAGCCGGTCGTCAGCTTTGCGGGATATTCTTTCATACTCATGGTCCGTTCCTCCTAAATAAAATGTGGGAGAGGCTTATCGCCCCTCCCGGTTGATTACTGCTTGTCGATTTTGTCCTGATCGCGCTCGTCTTTCAGCTGTGCCAGCATCTCCTTGAGCTTCTCCGGCACCGGAAGACCGATCACTGCTGCATTCTCGAGACAGCTCAGACCCTCGTTTGCCAGATAGAAGAACACCACAGCGGTGCGGATGGCGGCTCCATTCTGGAGGATCTGTGTGTCAATGATATTGGCAATACCAACCAGCACAAAGATACATACCTTCTTGGCGATACCCTTAAAGCCAACTTCAGAAGAAAGCTCATGCTTGATTGCTGCCGCCAGCACCCCGGTGAAGTAGTCACAGACCACGAACACTACAAGTGCATACAGGAAGCCGTCAAACCCGCCGAAGAACCAGCCCAGGAAACCACCCAGGCCTGCGAACATCCATTCAATCTTGTCGATCACATTCTGCATAATTCCGTCCTTTCCGCCCGTATCCGGGCAATAAAAATAGACAGCCGAAGCTGCCCTGTGATATGGATTGTATATAAAAACACGGACAAGCCGTGGGATTTGATTATCGATAGCTGGCAATCACTGCACTGGCATTGAACATTCCGATCTTCTTTGCGCCTGCCGCATTCGGATGCAGACCATCAATCAGGTAGCGGCCATTGGCATTCTTTTTCTCGTAGATGTCACAGATACCACAGCAGAAAGTATCAATGACTTCCAGAGACATCCTGCCGGCAAGAAGTTTCAGATAATCGCCTTTCGCCTTGGACTGTGCATAGCTCCGGGTCGTGATATAGCCCTGAATCGGCGTACAGATATAAATCTTCGCCGCCGGGTATAGCTGCTGAAGTTTTTCGATGCTGTACCGGAATGCTGATGCAAACACCCTGCGGTCCAGCTCTTCGATGGCGACCATTTCATTCTCTGAAGTGAAAGAGCCTTCCATATCGCCGGAAGGAACACCATCATTCGTACCACAGGCGATCAGGATCATATCAAAGTCGGCGTAGGCAGTCACTTCCTTGTAGTGAGGGCTGGTCTTGTCCTTGCCTCGGATGAGTTTTTCCACCTGATTGCCCATGACATTGTTGTGGTTCTGATCCGGTCCGGAAAAGACCGGGTTGCCATCGTAAACGCTGTCCTCATAATCGCACCATCTGGCACTGGATACCGACAGGTTTACAAACCGCTCCGGCTGGATGATCTCATTGAAGTATCTTACCCAGCCACGCTCCGATGTGTTCAGTGCCGTGATGCTGTCTCCCAAAAACAGGATCTTCTTTCCGGTGAACGCAGATTTCTGCTTCATGACCACCTGCATATCCGTAGACACGGAACTGATCGTTTTGGAAAGGTTCTGCATATTCGCATCTGCTGTTTTGATCGCATCCGCATTTACACGGACCTTTTCCGACAAGGTAGCAAGCTCCTTTGTATTGGTGTCAGCCTGCTCATGAAGGAGGCTGTAATCTTCCCCAAAGTAGCTGCCATTCACATTGAAGTAATGTGCCTTTACGTTGGACATGGTCATATCGTAGGTGCTGTTCTTCGTGAACACGATTTGGATATAATCATCCTTATACCCGGCATCTTCCAGCTTTTTGGATGGGATTTCAAGCGTGATCCTCTTTGGTTTTCCATCTGTAGAAGCAATCGACCCAAGGTTTACCAACTTTGAACCAACCACATAGTAGTGCATCAGCTGGTCGTTGCAGTAATCCATCTCGACATAGAGCTTATCAAACCGCTCCGCACGGGGAACTTTAATGCCGCCGCCATAATACCCGCTCTCATACTCCGTCAAAAAATGATGGATGGTGGCTCCTTCATCCACGATCTCCCATTTTCCTTTTGAAAAGACACAGGGCTGGAATGGAACTTCAAGGCTCTGTGACATCAGCGCATCCCGTGCAAGTTTTGCCGCGCTTACACAGGCATCTGCGAGTTTATCCTTTGTAACGGTAGCATCCAGGAGTTTCTGTCCGTCCACCGATTTATCCCGAAGCATCGTGCCGGACAGCGTATGGTCGCCAAACGGCATCCTGCCATCCACCTTGAACGGAAAGTAGCCATAAGACCGTTCCGGATATTTACAGTCCACTACAAAAACGATGACATCATTCTCTTTTGGAGAATCCGACCAGTCCGCTGTCACCAACGTCCCTTCCACTGTATCGTAGGAGATATAGGTCAAAAGAGCATCCGGGTTATATGGAACCGGCTCTGGTTTCGTAAGCAGCTTATTCCCCTTCGCACCCAGATAGATAAAGTTCCCAAAAAACTCCAGCTGATGCTCTGTGGTATTCAGATTGACTGCTCCTGTATAAGAGAAAGGCATACCGTTGGCATAGAACTTATCGGCTCTGGACCGTAAGTGTGCACCAAATGAGTCATAGGTCTTCCCTGCCGAATCGACCCGCGCATCCAGAGTCTCCTTGTCCGTAGTCTTACCGGATGCAATGCTGTTCATCCTGGAATTCAGGGATGCTGCACTCTGCTGCATGGCTGTCCGTCCATCCTCCAGCTGCTTCTGAGCATCTGCCACCTTCTTCGCCAGCGTAGTGGTCGTATCACTCAGGCTGTCATTCACGTTCTGCACCGTATCCGTGAGTTTTTGGGTGACCCTTTCTTCCGTTTCGGACACATTTTTACTGATGCGGCTTTCTGTTTCTGTCAGTTCCGTATGGACGTCCTCTGCTGTCCGGGTCAGATGATCCTCTGCCAGCCTGATCTGCTCACTGAACTGACTGCATACAGACCAGTAGTGTTCATTAAAGATTTCCGTTCCAGCCGGGACCGGCAGCTTGGAGATATAGCTGACACCAGTTTCTTGACACAGCACGATGATCAGTTCCTCGTACTCTTTTGTCTTGTCCCAGATGCCGCCATGCTTCGGGACGATGCGTCTGCCAACATACTTAGGCATAGAACACACCTCCCCTCAGCACAGAAGAGATCAGATTACTGCACAGGTCAGATAATCCGATACCCCCCCCCCGAATTTTCAGACAATTATTACGGTTCATCATAGTTTTTCCTTTCTCCGGGATATTCCCGGCATCACTTCATATCCTGTAGTGCCAGTGTATACTTGACCAACGCATACAGCTGATAGCCCCATGCGCAGTGTGCGTAGTTGTTCGGATGCCAGTTGGGGCCTCCGTACTGACCCCGGCCGTATGCCATGTGCAGTACCCTGCCACTCTGTCTGCCGACCGAATCCGCAGACACATAATCCAGTGTAGGGTAACTCTCCACGGCAGGCTGGATCAGATGCCCACTGCATACATAGACACCGTTTGCCTCATCCTGCAGTTCATCGCAGAAATACTGGTAGATGCTCACATTCTTGCTGTGAAGTCCACCCAGCGTGATCTCAGAAGCCCGGTACTCCGGGTATTTTGCCGGGAAGTAAGTGCCGGTCTCATCAATGGACATGAGGATCACGATGATATCCGGATACTCACGCTTGATCGTTTTCACGATATCCGGGATATTGGCTTTGTACTCTGCAAGGGAACTGTTGTGGTTTAAGTTGATCACCACATGGGTCGGCGTGCACAGATCATAAGCGTTGGCATCTTTTACTTCCGTGCCTGCGGTTTCGCCGGGAATAAGCCGGGTCATGCCGTTATCCGCCAACGTCCTGTACTTATCCAGACAAGCCTTCAGCGAGAAGCCCTTCGTCTTTTCATCGTAGAACGGGTTAATATTAGATGCGCTCTCAAAAGTTGCAAGGTTCAGATCCTCTGCACTCCAGCCGCCCTTACCCATCGCATAGTTCACAACCGTCTTTCCATCCAGCTTGAACGAGGACGAGGAGCCGTAATGCTTGCCATTCATTGTTCCCGGCATGCCGACCATCAGACAGCGGTATTCGGTTTCTGCCGCTTTCGCGTCCTTGCGGTCCAGATCAAACAGGTAGCGCACCCACGACCAATAGTGGGTCGGAAGATCCGCATCTGTTTTCCCAACACCGGCTAGATACCCATCCGTCACACTGTCACCGATAACAAGGATCTTCGGGAACTGGTTCTTTCCCATACTGGCCAAGGTGCTGCGGTGCTTGAATTTGAGTTTCTGCGTCTTATAGACATCTGACACAAACGATTTCTCTACCGTCTGTTCCAGAACATCCTCCCCGCTGTTGACTGCCGTGTTGGTAAACGGTGAGTACAGGTCAAAGCGCTCCTCCATCTCCGTACCAAAACCAGCCGCTCTATTCTTCCAGCCTGTCTCAGCAATCAGATGGTCCACCCAGACTGAAACATGATAGTTTCTGGCGGTCGAAAGGTTATTGCAGACCGTATACACCGGAGCCGCCGGGACAAGGCGAAGGTCTTTCTTTTCCGGCACGGCCACCAGCTGATCCAGCCGGGTCGTCAGATTTGTCAGCTGCTTTTTCTGGTTATCCGCCTCCGTCTGCAGGGAGTTCAATTCCTGTTTCAGATCATCCAGCGGCTTATAATCCGTGTATGCTTCGTATACATACTCCGTTCCCTCAACAACGCAGAGCTTCTGTCCGGAAGAGGCCATATAGAAGAACATCACATAGGCATCGCCTTCCTGATAGGTGTACTGGTCATTGGCATCTACATAACGGAGCGCCTTCTTCGCTTTGTCAAACACGACCTGGCTGGTTACACCGTTCGTGCCGGAGCCTTTTGTCACAAGGCCTTTCTCGCTGACCGGGATATAATCCGTAGAACCATATCGGAGATTGTCTGCATGATACTGAATGATGGACGAGTGTACAAAAGCAAACCATCCCGGACGGTACCTGGAAGGGTCGAGCAGGTTCCGGCTACGGACTGCATCCAGCTTGCCGGATGCCAGGGTATCCGTGTATTCCCGCTCTTCCTTGAAAGCCTGTCCTACAATGGCGGCATCCGCAGCCATGCCGGAATAGGATAGCGTCGTATCCACCTTACCTGTACCAATCAGGATCTTGCCCATAAAGACGATCAGACGGTTTTTGTAATCATACTCCACATTCCCGGACGGTTCATTGCTGAAGAAATCGTTGCGGATTTCTTTTCCGGTATTCGGGCGCACCGGATAATAGAGCACCTTGTCTGTACTGCGCACACGCAGTTTGTATGCTCCTTCATCTATAAATCGGTGCAGAATCAAGGTGATCCTGTTATCTCCCTTCACTAGTTCTACCGACTGGCGGAACACCTCGCCTTCTTCCGATTCAAGCATGGCAGTCAGGGTCGTCTCCCCAATGGTTCGGAGTGTGAACTGGATTTCCTGTATAAACACACTTCGCAGAACAGTCAGCGGCACATAGTAGGTCTGGAGTACCGGGCTGCTGCCTTCCCAGATATTGCTGACACCGTCATATAAAAAGGGCAGGTTCAAACTGGTCATCGTTTCCTTTGCCAGCGCATCATCCGCACTTCGCAGTGCTTCGATCTCGACTGCCATCTTTTTCTGATTCTGTCGCTCCCTCTGAACCTGATTCCACAGCTTTGCAGACTCTCCGCACACCTTCAGGCTCAGGTCCTTCGCATAGGAGCTTGCCCGGATCTGGAATACCCCTTCCGGGATCTCCAATTCCTTTTCTTTGTACTCCTGCGGCTGTTCCGTATCCCTGGAATCCAGAATGGATGCCACAAACGTACCATTGGCATCATAGCCTGCAACTCCGATCCAGTTGAACACCTGCCCGGTATAATAGACCTTCTGGCAGGCGGTATCTACCGGGATCAGTGCTGTCGTCTGGACATGCTCAAACTTCTGCGTTTCTCCGTTGATCGTGTTGACTGTAATGCCTTCTGTCAGTTCGCCGGTCGCATCATAGTTTGCATCCACCTTGGATTCCTGCAGTGCATCCAGCCCTTCTTTTGCTTTCGGATAGATGGAACGGATCGCCGCTCCAAGGTTGTCAAAGGTATTCCCCTCCGAATCCACTCTTGCATCAAGAACTTCTGTGTCAGAGGTTCTCCCTTTTGCAATCTGGTCCATCCGGGCATTCAGAGCCTTGTTTGTCTGTGCGACATTCTGGGCGTTCTGATTCATCTGCCGCTCTGCCGCTGCGACTTTTGCAGTCAGATCCGATTTTGCATTCTCCACACGCGCAGTCACACGGTTTTCTGTCTCGGACAGGCTGGTGTTTACCTTACTTTCTGTGCTGGAGAGGCTTTCATTGATACGGCCTTCCGTGTCGGATACATTTTTGTTGATCCGGTTTTCTGTTTCCGAAAGCTCTGAGCGGATATCTTCGGCCGTCTGGGTCAGATGCTCCTCTGCCTCTGCGATCTGCTCACTATGCAGGCTGAACAGGCTCCAATACTTCTCATCACTCAGAGCCGTTCCTTTCGGCACTGGAAGATTGGAGATAAAACTGTTGCCGCTGTCTGCATCCAGTACGATCTGCAGCTCTTCATATTCTTTCCGGATGTCCCATTCGCCTGCATGTTTGGGAACGATCCGGCGGCCTGTGTATTTTGCCATATTACCCCTTTCTGTCAGCCTTACACTGACACATCATCCTCGCCATATTCCACGACCAGATGTCCTTCTTCATCGGTTGTGAATATCAGCCCAAGGTCGCATTTTGTTTCAAATGCAAAATAGCCCTCCTCCGTAATCGATCCTTCCACGATCTCACGGCACAGCTTTTCTACGGAACTGGACTCCGATCTATCACTCAGTCCCAGACCGTCATCCGACTCAAAGCCAAAGCAGCCTGCCTTGTCTATAAACAGATTTCGGATGCCATCCCGAACAGCTTTCAGGAATGCTGCAAATGTGTAAGTGGCGATCTTGCCGTTATTGATGGCCGCCCTCTCCACCTTTAACGTAAGAGAGAATGACCCAAGGACATCACCTTCTGTGCTGAGCATAACAACATCCAACGGAAAACGTCCGGCCTGCGCCGTCATGAAGGTCGTGATCGTAAAGAGGACTGCCCCCTTCTCAACGAATACAAGGTCTGGCGCAGTTTCACTCGTGTAGTGGAAGATTGTACCATCCGGACGGGTACCGGAACAGGCTACAATACAATTCTGCGGCACGGTATATTCCACAGAGTTGTTATACAAAACACAGCGAACTTTTCTCGCCTTGTTGTCATACTGCTTGACCGGAACCGTCACCGGGATCAGATTCTCCGTCAGCGACAATTCCACTTCCTGATAAATGCCTGTGACCATTACGAACTCCCTCCTTCCTGATCCGTCTCCTTATTATCTGTTTCCTCTTTGTTTTCCGTATCCTTATCTTCACTACCCGGCTTTTCGGTATCCGGGGTTTCAGGCTCGGTCGGTGTGGTCGGTTCCGTTGGCTCTGGATCAGGTTCTTCCGGTTCATATCCAATCGTCTGCCACTGTTCTCCGTCCCACAGTTTTAACCGAAGGTTCTTCTTATCGACCCAGAAGGAATCCTCTGCCGGGTCTTCCGGCGCACTTTCGGACACAGGGATATACGGCTGATACTTCGCGTCCAGTTCCTCATACAGTTCTTTGGACAGCTTCTTTGCCGTTTCATACCGCTGATCGAGCGTTTTCTGAAGTTCTACAGAAATAGCGGTCGCTGTTTTGTACCGCTCATCCAGTTCCTCCAGCAACTCCTTGGAAAGCTCGGCTGCTTTCTTGTAACGGTCGTCCAGTTTCTTGAGTGTCTGCTCCAACAGGATTGCTGTTTTGACTGCGGAATCATCTGACTCCCAGCCATATCCCCATGTCTTCCCGCCATCTGTGGAAACAAAAAATCCGGCCGGGCTATTCTTCCACGCAACCGTTGACTGTTTCAGAGTTGCTGCGTTGAATGCGTACCGAGTCGTATTCCCCTTACTGTCCGTCTCATTTTTATAATGAAGGCCGAACAGTGCTGCAAACAACGCACCATCATAGATAATGGAGGCCGAAATGCCGCCCATCTGCTCTCCCACTGCTGTTTCCACACGGACTGCGGTATCGTATGCGGCGGTTGCTGTATTTCGGATACTGTTAAGGGAGCTTGTCAGGGAGGAATTTCGGCTGCTGACCGTAGAATTCGACAGCGTGATGCTGTTATACCGTTCCAAAAGCGAGTCATATTCGGTTTCTGTAACCTTGGAACTGGCTTCAATGCCCAGCTTCGAGATATACACATGAACCGTATCACAGAGCGAGACCTGTTCTGCCTGTACAACATCCTCATATCCGGGTGTATTCCAAAGCTGAATGAAGTCGATTTTAATGTCGACCTCCGGCTCTGTCAGGCTGGTCGTATCAATATAGTCCTGTGCATACTCTCGCAAAGCCGCTTCCGATGGCCTTTCCTGAAAGGCACTGGTGCAGTCCAGCACCGTAATCTTCTGATACGGCACAGATTTTCGGCTGACCATGACCACTTTTTCTGGCAGTTCCATAACCGCCTGCGTTTCGTTGTCTACCCAGTACGGATGCACTCCTGTAATGGTATTCTCGATGGATTTCTCCATCTTGAAATCCGTCAGATTTTTGCCGTAGACGATATGAACGTTGTGGTCCGCACCTCTGGCTCTGTGAAACTTGACTGTGTAGCGGTCCCACTCGAACTCTCCTCCAAAAGTATCCAATACCGAGCCATCCATACCGCCAAGACAGTTACGGAAAGATGCCGGAACGGACACAGTAAACATCGCACTGGATGCCACATCTGTCCAAACTGAGAACGGACAGTCGGAAGCCGCATGGCTTTTCAGCCCCTGCATTGCCCCGACGCAGCCGGTCACTGAAAAAGGCGATACCGTGATAAAGTTGAGCTGATAGGAAATATGCCGTGCCTGAACTTCCAGCTTTCCATCGATCGGAGTCGTGATCTTGTAGATTCGGAACGGCTGCGGCTGCATCGTATCAGATGGTTTGGCAAGGATGACGTTTCCCTCCTCTAGCATCTCAGCGTGGATGCCATCTGCCGGACAGATGAGCTTCAGCTCATAGCTGCCGTTTCGTTTTTCAGTCACGGTACAAGACTGTGCATCTGCCAGCTTTCCAATGCCGTTATTATCAAATTTCATTTCTCTGGAATCATATAAACACGGGATCACTGGCTGCACCTCCCCTCAGAGCGTCCACCAACGGGGAATGACTTCCACCGCCGTGATACCGCCTGTCCATGTGATCTGTGTCTTTCCCTCCGGCAGTTCCGGGAAGTCATCCGAAAGGATGGTCTCATTGCAGAAGCCGGAAGCGTTGTAAGCGTTGTGCGTCTCACAGTTGAGCAGCACATAGTCTTTGATGCTGTGGATGGTGATCTTCTCTTCCCCCACATACAGCTCGCCGCCGCTGTCTCCGTAAACCTTGAAGATGGGCTGTGCAGGAAAAGCAAAGGGGTTCTTTAAGGTCGACCTGCCATCCAGCCGGATCGTCCGCTGCCCGTCCACGCTCCACCTCTGGGGCTTACAGTTAAATGCCAGCTCCATCTCAGCGGCTTTCTGAGCAGTCACATCAAAGGCAAGGGCATCCTTGCAGACTGCCATCCGGAAGAAATCCGGGTCGTAGGTATCCTGCAATTTCTGATACCCCACCGGCGACAGAAGCCATGCCTTGACTGCTGCTGTCTTAGCTGGCAGTCCGTTGAAGAAAAATGCCTTATACTTGATATTCACATTCTGATACCTGCGGCGGCCTGCCTTTGCATTCTCGGTAAGGATGTCTCCGTTCCTGCCGGGTACGGAGGTGCTCTCCACATCCGCAGCCGGGGAATCATACACACCGGGACCAGACAAATATAATAGGAAGTCTTTGCTGGACTTCCCAGCAAACGACAGATACTGTCTGGCATATCTGTCTTTTAACTGAAACTGTGATACTGTTTGCTTGGGGGTGTTATAGCCCATACGCATCTCCTCCTTTACTTGAAGACCGAATCATCCTCATGGATCATGCCGTTGATCTTATCGGCAACGGTCTGTGCGAGTTCATCGTCGTTCCGGGCATTATAACCGTTGACTGTGATATACACACCGCCAAGGTTGGTCGTCCGGGTGGTGCCACCTCCGGCCAGAGCCGCCTGCGGGAAGTTCCAACCGGAGCCATCGAAATGTGGCAAGGTCAGTTCCGGCAGACTGAAGGAGCTGATGCCCTCCATACCCTGCTGTACCTTTGCTGCCATCGACCTGATCTGGCTGATCAGTCCGCCTTCGCCTTTCTTGATGCCACCGGAAAGCAGCTTCATGAAGTCGGGCATATAGGTGTCGGCATCTGCCAGCGGTCCTTCATCCGGCACAGAGAAGTGCAAAAACGAGCGGATGCCATTTGCCACACTCTTGACCGCATTGCCGACCCAGCTCACGCCTTTCTTGATACCGCCCCAGATGGACGATGCCACATTGCCAATAGCAGAAGCCGCATTAGAAATACCGTTCTTGATGGCGTTTACTCCATTCGAGAATACCGACGTAACCTTGTTCCAGATATTTGTGACACCTTCCCGGAAGCCATCGCAGTTTTTCCAGAGGCTCGTCAGTCCAAGACCGATGCCACCAACTGCTGCCACTGCGATACCTGCAGGACCCGCCAAGCCGGCAAGTGCTGTACCTGCGGATGCGAGGAACCCACCTGCGGAGCTTGCTACGCCTGCAAGGGCTGTACCCGCGCCAGCGGCCAGACCGGATACGGTCGTACCCACAGATCCGAGCAGACCGGAAAGCGTTGTGCCGACTGTCCCGGCAATACCGCCCAGCGAAGAACCGATAGACGATACGATACCGGAAAGACTGCCGCCTAAGCCGCCGATCTTCGACACTACACCGGAAAGCAGCCCGCCCAGATTCGACAGGATTCCCCCACCGCTGGAGCCAAGGCTTCCCAGCTTCGAGATGATGCCGGAGATTCCCTCTCCCAGACCGCCCATTTTAGAGGTCAGCCCAGAGATCAGGTTGCCAAACTTCGACACGATCTGTGCGCCATCAGCATTACCAATCTTTGACAGGAAACTGCCGATATTCGACAGCAGGCCACCACCGTTCTCTGTACCGAGGACATTACCGAGGTTCTGCATGGTATTACCAAGGTTTCCGATGGTGTTCTTCATGGATCCGAGCTTGTCCACAAGACCGGTGACCGTATTGACCGTGTCACCGACCTTGCTGATGCCACTGCCCAGGCTCTTTAGAAAATCCGAGTTGAAGGTATCGCCAAGGCTGCGGATCGCATTTCCAAGGGAACTGGTCTGAGAACTCAGCTCTCCAATGGAATTCTTCATATCCGTAAAGCCAAGCTTCACTTCATCGCTCATACTGCCGACTGCAGTTTTGGTGATGCCCTGCAGGTCTGTCCAGAGTTGCTGGAACTGTGTTTTCAGCCCGGAAAGCCCGGACATCAGCTGGGACTGGATACCGCTTCCCACATCCTTTGCAGCACTGCCGATACCGCTCTGGCTTCTCTTGATCGTGGTAGCAAAACTGCCGACCACGGAATCCATCCAGTCGCCCAGAGAATCTACCGGGGTCGTGAGGTTGTTGCTCATAGACCCGGCAAGTCCCTGCACGGCTTTCACCACCGACTTGACATTTTTCTTAATGCCGGTCGCCAGCAGCTTCATGAAGTCCGGCATATAGGTATCTGCATCGGACAGAGGTCCTTCATCTGGCACGGAGAAATGCAGCAGACTCCGGACTCTTCTTGCGACATTTTCTGCCGCTGCGATCACGGAACCGGCTGCTGCACGGACACCTGACGCCATCTGGGAACAGATATCTGCACCCCAGCGGTATGCCGAAGAAGCAATCGAACCGAGCGAGTTAAAGCTGCTCCTGATACTTGCAACACCGGAAGAAACCGTGGTGCGCAGGCTGGACATTGCCGAAGACACCGTGGACTTGATGCTGTTGAAGGCAGCGGTCGTGGTAGATTTCAGTGTGTTCCAGCCGCTTGTGACCGTACTGCGAACTGCGGATACAGAGGAAGTTGTAAGACTCTTAATGCTGTTCCATGCAGTCGTGATGACTGTTTTGATACCATTCCAGCTGGTATTCGTCAGGTTTTTCACCGCATTCCATGCGCTGGTCATGGACGTTTTTACAGAAGCGGTCGCAGAGGTGGTAAGGGATTTAATCCCGTTCCACGCTGTGGTAATGACCGTTTTAATTCCGTTCCAGCTGGTCGTTGTCAGCGACTTCACCGCATTCCATGCACTGGTCATGGACGTTTTCACTGTTGCTGTCGCAGAGGTCACATTGGATTTCACCGCCGAGAAACTGTTCTGGATACTGGACTTGATGGTATTCCATGTGCTGGCGGTACTGGTCGTAATGGAACTCCATGCGGATCTCATCGCAGCACTCACACATGCCGTTCCGGTTTTCACCGTCTGGCTGATGGCTGCCCAGCTCTTACTGTATGCCTGCTCCACACCCCTCATGGAGTTGGTGATGGAGGTAGACAGCGTGGTGGACAGGTTCTCCGCCGCCGCAGTCACAAGGCTGGTGTTGGTCGTGATACCGTTTGCCAGACCCTGCATGAAGTCCGGCATCCATCTTTCCATATCTGCCAGAGGTCCTTCATCCGGCACAGAGAAGTGCAGGAAGGAACGGATACGGTCTGCCACTCCCGATACAGCACTTGCCACATCCTGAATCCTCGACTGGATACCGGACACAATGTTGCCGATCATGTCAGAGCCCCACGAAAATGCCTGTCCAGCCAGACCCTTAATAAAGGAGACCGCACTGTTAAAGTCATTCGTGATGGTGGACTTAATACCGGAGATCGTGGAAGAAATCCCGGATTTCATCGAGTTAAAGGCTGTGGTCGCCGCACTCTTGATGCTGTTACTGAGGGACGAAACCGTAGACTTCATGGCATTCCAGCCGGAAGAAATCACGGACTTGATACCGCTCACCACGCTGCTAATCTTGCTGCTGATGACAGTCCAGATGGACAAAACCGTGGACTGGATCGCAGAAAGGACAGTCGAAATGACCGTCTTGATTGCATTCCATGCCGTGCTCATCCGGGTCTGGATGCCAGTCAGCAGCGGAGACAGGAACGACACAATGGCATTCCATACCGTCGTCACGGCAGTCTGAATTGCTGTCAGCACCGTCGAAACAGCGGTCTGGATTGCTGTCCATACTGTGCTGAAAGTGGTTTGCAGTGTATTCAGGATCGGTGTGATAAAGGCGACGATGGCATTCCAGATAGAAGTGATCTTCGTCTGGATCGCGGTCAGTGCTGTACCGATCAGGATTTGGATCGCCTGCCAGATAGTTTCAAACAGATACTGGAACGCATCCAGCAAGGGCTTGATGGTGTTGTAGATGCCGTTCCACACCGAAGTGATCGTCGTGCTGATGGTGTTCATTACCGTGGTAATCGCGGTAGAGATCGCCGTCCACACAGTTGTCACCGTGGTATGGATCGTATTCAGCACAGAAGAAACTGCTGTGGAAATGGCAGTCCAGATGGTGCTGAAGGTCGTCTGGATCGTAGTCAGGACAGTCGTAAAGAATCCGGAGACCGCCGTAAACACAGTCGTTGCCACTGTCTGGATGGCAGAAACCGTGTTGGAGAAGAAGCTGCTGATTCCGCTCCACACGGTCTCAAAGAAGCTCTTGATACTGCCCCAGACGGTCTGCCAGTCCGTACCGAACAAACCGAGGAACACATCCAGCGCACTCTTTAAGGCATTCAATGTCGTGGAGAAGATGGACTTGATGCCCTCCCAGATGCCGGAGAAGATTCCCTTTGCTGCCTCCCACGCTCCGCTCCAGTTGCCAGAGAACACATTGGAAAAGACATCGAACAGCCCCAGTAAGGTATCCAGAACGACACCGAGGATAGTCGAAATATTCTGGAATGCTCCCTCAAACAGCGGTGCAAGCACCTGACAGAAGCCATCCCAGACTGCTTTCAGCACCTCAGTGACATCCTTAAAATCAAAGCCCAGACCATTGATGCGTTGGGTCAGCTGGTCACAGAAGCCTTTCACCTTGGACACAATATCGTTCCAGATGCCGGTAATAGCCGAGCGGAACTCTTCATTTGTATTCCAGAGGTTCATAAACGCCGCCACCAGCGTACCGATGACCGCCACCACTGCTACGACCGGTCCGGACAGGCCACCCAGAACCACACCCAGCTTGCTGAACACACCGCTGGCACTGCCCACATGGGTGATGAGAAGCCGGACACCCTTTGCAAGAGAACTGAACCCCCGCATCGCTGTGCCGACGGTCGATATGGTCTTGCCCAGCACAATGAGCAGCGGACCAATGGATGCTGCCAGTAGTCCGATCTTGATGATTGTTTCCCTGGTACTTTCATCCATGCTGTTCAGCTTGTCCACGAACTGCTGCACGGCAGATACGATCTTACGGATGGTCGGCATCAGGATATCACCAAAAGAAATGGCCAGCTCTTCCAACTGAGATTTCAGAATGGTGAGCTGACCATTTAAATTGTCCTGCATGATCTCTGCCATGCTCTCGGATGCACCATCGCAGTTTTCAATAGCACCACACAGTTTGTTGATATCCGTCTCGCTGGAATTCATCAGGGCAAGGAAGCCGGACATCGCATTCTTGCCGACCAGTGCCTCTGCGTTGGCGGCCTTCTCAGATTCCGACAGCCCGGAGAATGCCACACGGCAGTCCGCAAGGATGTCGTTCAGGCTTCTCATGCTGCCATCTGCGTTGCTGGTGGCAATCGTGACCTCACCGATGTTTTTGCCAACAAAGGTCACTTCACCGGAAAGGTTGTTCATGATGGTACGAAGGGAAGTACCAGCCTGTGAAGCCTTGATACCACTGTTTGCCATCAGACCGATGGCTTCTGCGGTATCCTCTGCCGAGAACCCAAGCGCACCGGCGATAGGCGCACAGTACTTGAACGTCTCGCCCATCATGCTGACATTGGTGTTCGCATTGGAAGAAGCAGCTGCAAGGATATCTGCAAAATGCCCGGAATCTGCCGCAGACAAACCAAAAGCTGTGAGGGCATCCGTGACAATATCCGAGGTCGTGGCGAGGTCTTCACCGGACGCCGCCGCGAGGTTCATGATACCCTCGATGCCGTTCAGCATATCCCCCGTTTTCCATCCGGCCATGGCCATGTATTCCATCGCCGAAGCTGCCTCGGATGCAGAGAACTTGGTCTTCGCACCCATTTCACGGGCTTTCGCACGGAGCTGGTCGAAATCATCCCCTGTCGCACCGGAAATGGCAGAGACCTTACTCATTTCAGAATCGAAATCAGCTGCGGTCTTCACTGCGGCAGTGCCAAGACCCGTTACCGCTGCGGTCACAGGCAGGAACTTCTTGCCGACATTCTCCACAGAAGATCCGATGTTCTGGAGCTTTTCTCCGGCTTCATCGATCCTGGCAAGAGTCGCATTCGTGGTCGCCGCCTGGTCCTGTAAGGATCGCAGATTCTGTTCGGTCTCCACGATCTCACGCTGGAGGGCATCGTACTGCTGCTGGGTGATCTCACCGTTGGCAAGCTGCTCATTGGCCTGCTGTGCGGCAGTCTTCAGAGTTGCCAGTTTTTCCTTGGTAGCTTCAATGGCATCCTTCAGCATCTTCTGCTTCTGGACGACCAGTTCTGTATTGGAGGGGTCCAGTTTCAGGAGTTTGTTGACATCCTTCAGTCCGGACTGCGTCCCCTTGATTGACTTGTTTACACTTTCCAGTGCTTTGGAGAGCTTCGTGGTATCGCCGCCGATCTCAACGGTGATGCCCTGGATTCTGGATGCCATTTGCGTAACCACCTCCTCGCAGGCATGAAAAAAGCCCATCTGCACAGGGCAGACGGGCAGAAAATAATCTGAAATTTACAATTCTGCCGTTGCTAAGCGACAGAAAAAGAGCTATACTTAAATTGAGAAATTATACTCAAAGGAGGTATGCTCTATGAGTGGATATAATATTGACATTGCCGATATGCAGTGCTGGGTCTTTCGGATGGCTCAATCCAAATGGAAAATGTCTCCCAGCGACTGCGCAGAACTGTTTAAGAAATACGACATTCTCGGATTTATCGCTGACTGCTATGACATTCTTCATTTGAATAGCTACGAATGTGCTTTGCATGATGTTGAAACCCTGCTCAAGAATCGAGGTGTTACCGTATGATAGGACTTGAAGATGGAATGCTGCTCTACCACGGAAGTTATGTCAGTATTCCTGACATCGACTTAAACCGCTGTATGGGTGGTCTCGATTTTGGTCGTGGTTTCTACTTAACCTCATCTTATGAACAAGCATATAACTATGTCCAGCTTTCTGTTCGCAAAGCAAAACACATCGGTGCTGTTCCAAAAAACTTTGATCCAGCTGATGGACAAATATCCGTCTACAAATTTCACTATGACCCAAACATTCTCGCTTACTTTTTTCAAGAACCCAGTATCGAATGGCTGCATTTTGTAGCGGCCAATCGAAAGAAAGACCTCTTTCCTCAGCTTCTGAAAAAATACAGCGTAATTGATATCATCGGTGGAAAGATTGCCGACGATCAGACAGCCCGTACCCTTCAGATTTATATCAGCGGTGAAGGTGCTGGCGAGCCTGGGACTCCAAAAGCAGACAAAGAAACGATTGAAAAACTTTTACCAAACCGTCTCAAGGATCAATTTTGTTTCAGAACTCAGGATGCCGTCGAGCATCTTGAATTTGTAAGGAGTGACCGCTATGGCGACATCAAATTGTGATAATGCTATAAACTATAAATCTACAGATTCTCAAAAGGAATGCTGCGCAGTAATTGCAATGCGCGAAGCTGTAGAAACCCTTGCAGCACGAGAAAAAATTTCTTACGAGGAAGCTCTTCTTCGTTTCACAAGTTCTCGTGCGTATGAAGCCCTCTTTGATTTTGACACAGAGATTTGGAAAGAAGGCTCTGATTATCTGCTGAGTCTTTATGACTACTGCACTTCCAAAAAGACTGCATAAAAGATAATTACTAGGAGGTGGTTTTATGAACGAGGTTGTCATCGATGATTCACAACGCGAAATGTGCGCCGTACTCGTTATGCGTACTATGCTCACAGACTACTGTAATGATACCGGTGTTTCCTTCAACGACATATTTTTTCGCTTTGTAACCTCTCCCGCATACAAAATGCTATTTGACTATTCCACCGGACTCTGGATGGAGGGACCCGATTATCTCCGCAACATCTTTGAAGATACCATGCAAACAAACACCTCTCTAAAGCAGACTGAATCTTACTTAATCTCTGAAGAGGAAATGCTTCGTCGCCTTGGCATCACTGAAGCTGACCTTGTCGGTTTTGAAGACGTGGAAATCGAATAGTGACAACATATATCCCACCCAGTCACATGGCTGAGTGGGATTTTTATGCCTTACCACCAGACGATTGTGCTTATTTTGTTCACAATATAAGCACGGTCGTCTGTTTTTCTTTCAGAATCTGTCATTAAAAGACATCCATATCGTGTTGAGAAGCCAGCTCTTTGTACGGATAGTCGTCGTTCTGCCGCTCTGTGAACATATCATTGACCAACCCGATTGTCAGCAGATCGAGATCGGCGATGCTGATACCGAGCTGTACACAGCGCAGCAGAAAGAGCGGGGTGGTCATTTCCCGCTCACTTTTGCGAGGTTTTTTCTGGATTCCACCTCCGTCTGCACGTTGAGGCCCCACAGTTCGATCAGCTGGGGCAGGATCTGATAAATGGAGAAGGTGTTGAACTGGTCCAGGAACTCCTCTGGGCTGTCCGGCACATTGGCCGGGTCTGCATGACGGGCCATCAGCCACGCCAGATCCTCAAACATCTCCAGACTGAACAGGTCGAGGTTGGAATTATCCTCATCATTCTCTCCCACGCTCTTTTCCAGCTGGCGCAGGTCTTTGTAAATGTCACGGCCAAACTTGATGCGGTACAGGCGGGGTACAGCGGCACTTGCCTTAAAGGTAACTTCCTTGCCATCGATCTCGATTTTCTTTGTAACTGCCATAATCGTAATCCTCCAAAATTTCATGTAAAATTGGCAGAGCCGAAGCCCTGCCGTATATCGTGTTTCTTACTCTGCCGGGTCAATGCTGACCAGTGCATTACCGCCGCTCACAGTAGGCAGCTTTCCATCCCATTTCTGAACCTTCTGGTAATCGATCAGCGTATCGGACAGGCTTTCTGCCAGTTTGCGGTTTGCCTCTGCCTGTGCGTCTGCGGCAATAGAAGTCTTCTGAGCTTCCGCCTCTGCATTGGTGATTGCCACCTGCTTATCCGCTTCTGCCTTGGCAATGGCAGCTTCATTCTCAATCTTCTGCTTATCCGCGTTCTGCTGTGCAATGGACTTCTGCTGGATGGCTTCGTTATAGGCATCCTCGAAATTCATGTCGTTGATGACGACCTTGTTTACGAACACAACGTCCTCACCATATTTCTGCACAAGGGACTCTGCCAGCTTCTGCTGTGCCAGAGGCTCGATCTTGGTGCGGTTGGTTACCTCATTGGGGCCAAGTTCAGCCATTGCAGACTTGATTGCCGATGCCACCAGCTCGTCACCGACCAGATTCTTGATGTCGGACACATTCGCATACAGCCATGCACTCTTCTCAGGAAGCACCTGATAGGTCACGATGACATCAGCAGCATACACAGGGGTCTTGTCAGAGGCTTCGCCCCAGACCTGCGCTTCGATGTGCTTATCCTGCTGCTTGTTGTTGACCTTGTGAATGCTCTGCACAAAGGGGATGCAGAAGTTGAGCTTACCGCTCTGGATGGTGGTTTCCTGGATCTGACCGAAGCTGGTCTTCACGCCCGTGTATCCGGTGGGGATGATGTGGAACGAGCAGACAGCCAGTACCAGAACGATGATCACTGCGAACAAAGGAAAAATCTTCTTCATAGTCATATACCTCTTTATAATAATGTAAGCAGAGCCGAAGCCCTGCGGTGTGTGTCGGTCACTTAGCCCTGCGGCTCCTCGGTGTGACTGGTGTCTTCGGTGTCCACAGCTTCTGCCTGCGGCTCGTAGACCGCATCGTACCACTTGTTATAAACATCATCGGTGGTGTTGGTGCCGGTCTTTGCCTTGACATAACCGTTTGCCAGAGGGGTTGCCTGCAGGTTCAGGGTGTCTGTCTTGACTTCCTTGCTGTCCTCATTGGTCTCACCCTCGATGGACGGGCGGCTTGCCACACAGTTGTACAGCACATGACGGATGTGGCGCTGGTCGCCATCAAACTCGAACAGGAATGCGAAATGCTCCAGTTCCACATTGGCGTTCTCCGCAAGCACACCGTTGCCATCCAGTTCCTCGTGCATGATGTCCGTGAGGAAGCTCTCCGGGATCAGCGCGATCTCCAGATCACCCTCGTAGCCGGAGTTGTTATTCACGACATAGTAGGCAATATTGTCCGCATAGAACGGCTCGATCTCGCCATTGGCATCCATAGAAAGACTGACTGCACCGGGGATGCGGACCGGCTTTGCGTAAGTGACACTGCCATCTTCGTCAAAGGTTGCCTTTGCATAATGGCAGTTTTTCAGGCCAAATTTGACCTTATTGCTTTGCTTCGACATAGATTATTCCTCCTATCGCCCTGCGGCCGGCTTATATGGTCAGCTCATACAGGACTTCATACATCTTTTCGGTTTCAATCCAGACCTCGCTTTTCTCATAGTAAAGTTCGTGTGCGGTCAGGACCTCTTCAATGCTTGCTTCCATATCCGGGTCTTTGTAATCGGTATACACCTCAATGTCCAGCCGGTTGAAATGGTGGTACACAAGGTTGTCCGCACCGAAATTCTCGGCTTTCGGATACAGGAAGCAGATAAATGGTGGATCAGGGCTCTCCCCTTCTGCGAAATGGTCATACGCATAAGGAAGCCCCATCTCCTCCACCAGAGCTTTTACTTCTTCGTGGGTCATTGGTTCCTCCTTACTTTAGTGCCTTTTCGATGAGAGACTGGAGCTGCTCGATGCCGGCCTGCTCTGCCGGAGCGATATGGGGTCTTCCTGCCACCCGGCCGCCGCCGCGCTTGGCATGACCTTTTTCCAGCAGATGTGCCAGCTGGTAGCGGTTCTTGGAATGTACCACCATCTGAAGGCTCTGGCTGGATTCGGACTGTTTGGTCGCCACCCAGCTTCCTTTGTATGCGCCCGTTCTAGACGGTGCATTGGCCGAGATCTGGTCTTTGACCGTTTTGGCAGACTTACGGACAGCACTCTTCACCTGCGAGGAAGCAAGCGTTGCATATTCTTTTAAGCCTTCGTTGATGGCGTCAGCCATCTCATCAATGCTGACGGTTCTGCTCATCCGGCTGCCTCCTCTCCAGTCTGCAATGAATCTTCAGGATCTTCTTCTGATAGTTCATCGGGTCAACGGATTCGATATTGTAGAGCTGCTCCCGGAAGCGGATACGGTAACCAGTGGAAGTCAGACCTCTCGTCTCACTGCACCAGCGAACCATAAACACCACGCTCTTCTGTTCGGCTGTGACCTCATCCTCTTCTTCCTGCGCCTGATAGGTTGAAGCGTAGGCAAAACAGGTGAAATATTCCTCCCATGTGTTCCGATGGTTTCCGATCTTATCGGTCACGACCGTGCATTTCTCGATCGTGATTCGCTCATTCAGTTTCTCGATCATCAGAACACCCCCTCCCTCACAGCAAACAGAATGGAACGAAGCGTCAGCATCAGTTGGTGATGGTCAGCTTCGTCCCGGTGCTCATAGAGATACCCCAGTGCATACAGAATCGCCACACGGCAGGTGCTTCGCAGGGCTTCCAGTTCCCTTGTGGGCTGTACTCCGTTCTCGGCATCCCGGTCAGCGGCATTGACCGCCTCCCACTGGTCTTCCGAGAGCCGTCCCACATCCTTGCACATCTGCTCCGCAGAAGATAAGAGGATGCCGATCAGGGCATCTTCATCACTGCTATCTACCCGGAGGTAGGTTTTTGCTTCGTAAAGCGGGATCAGTGCCATGACCGGCTCCTCCTTTCCTGGCTTTCTTAGCCCTGCGGTGCCATCTGCAGGAGCTGTACTGCTTCGGGCAGGATCAGCTTGCCATCCACACGCTGGGTGGTCAGGAAACCGACCTGATCAGTACGGGCATACAGCTCGTTCAGACGGCGGAAGGTGCGGTTCTGGCGGTCAGCCACCCAGTAGTAGCTGTAATCGCCAAAGGCCATGACCTTGCTGCCACCCTTGATCTCCGGCATGAAAGCAGAAGTCTTCAGCGGACGGTTCAGCAGGGTATCCGGCTTGCCGATCTCCAGACCCGGCTTCCAGATATAGTTGCCGTTGTTGTCCTTGATGGTCATCAGCTGCAGCACCAGGGCTTCGTTGCAGAGGAACTGTGCCTTCTTGCGGTAAGGAGCCTTCAGTGCATAGTAGAGCTTGAAGATCTCATCAAAGGACACAGCATCCTTCTGGGCAGCGGTCACACCGACCTTGGCACCGCCGGTCTCAGCCAGCAGACCCAGAGGCTTGCCCACACCGTCACCAGTGATAAAGGCACGCTCCTCTGCGTTGCCCATACGCACACCGAAACGGCGGGCAATATAGGTGGCGAGGTCAAAAGCAGAGTCATTCAGCAGCTCGTTGGAGATCTTGATCATAGTGCCCAGCTTGTACGCAGACAGCATGGTCTGGCCAAAGGTGGTATCGCTCTCCGGGATCTCCTCACCCTCATCGATCCAGCTTGCCTCGCCGGTATCCTCAGCGATAGGGATCTTGCGGGTTCCGGAGCTGGTGCGGATGACAGTCGCCAGGCCACGGAAGATGTTGTTCTCCTCCAGTGCCTCCACCAGCTTCTTCTCGAACTCATCGGGAACGGTAAAACCACCCTCGGTATCCTCACCCACAGACAGGGCATTGCGGACCTCGCCGTAATGACCACGGTTGCGGATCATGTTCCAGAAGTTCTCGGCATACTCGGCAGTGGCAGTCGGCTTGACATCCTTCTTGGCACCGTTCTTCGGGTCAGCATGGACAGGACTGGAAGTCGGTGCGGACAGCTGTGCCTCGATCTGTGCCTGCTGCTCCAGACGCTCGATCTCTGCACCCAGGTCCTTGACCTCCTGTGCCATCTTGTTGTACTGCTCCACGGCCTCAGTCTTTACCAGACCGTTCTCGCCGCGGTTCTTCTCCAGAAAGTCCTTGGTCTGCTCCCAGAGAGTGTTGCGCTTGGTGCGCAGTTCCAGAATCTTACTCATAGTGTTTGTCCTCCATAGATTGATTTGTGATGATATGAAAAACAGCCTGAATGCACATCACTTCATGCACTCAAGCTGTTTCATCAGGATATTGTAGGGGATGCTGCCATCCTCGGTCTTGCCGTCCAGATCAAGGACAGGGCCGGAATTGGCAGGTGGTTCGGCCGGAGGTGTCGGCTCTGCGGACGGTTTCGGGTCAGCAGGCGGCTCCTTCGACTCAGTGTGCTTCTGACCTACGTCTTCCGGCTTCACCCCCAGACGGTTCAGGACGATTAGATCCATCTGACGGCTGGAGAAAAGGTGCCCTGCCGTATCCTTCTGGAACGGCTTCTTTTCTTCGCCCTCGCCCGGTTCACTGTCAGGGTCTTCTTCCGGATTCTCCGGGTCTGCCGGGTCACTGTCCGGCTCCTCCTCTTTCTTTGCAAAGAGGATCTCGTCTGCGAAGCCCAGCTCCACAGCCTTCTTCGCATTCATCCAGGTCTCATTGCTCATGAGGTTGGCAATACGAGCGTGGCTGAGTCCGCTCTTTGCAGCATAGGCATTGATGATGCTCTCCTTGACTTCGGTCAGCACCTCAATGGCTTTCTCCATGTCCTTGGTGTTGCCCATCGCAACCGTGCTGGGGTCATGGATCATCAGCATGGCAACAGGACTCATCTGAACAGTATCACCGGCCATTGCCACAACAGATGCAGCAGATGCCGCAATTGCATCGATCTTGACCGTGATGCTGCCCTTGTAGTCCTTAAGCATGGTATAGATCTCGGCAGCGGCGAACACATTTCCGCCCGGACTGTTGATCCAGACGGTCACATCCCCCTCGCCGGATTCCAGCTCATCCCGAAACATCTGCGGCGTGATCTCATCACCCCAGAATGATTCCTCATCGATGGGACCTTCCAGCCGGAGGATTCTGGTGTCGTCACTGTTTTTGATCCAGTTCCAGAATTTCTTCATCGGGTTCTCCTTCTTTCATTCTTTCGTGGCTTACTCTCACTCAGCCGATTTTCGCTGTCAGGTTCTTCTTCCGGATCTTGTTCCTCTGGCTGTGTCAGTTTGGGCTGATTCTGCTGGACTGCGGCAGCTTTATTCTGCTGTGCCACTCCTGCATCTTTCAGCTTCACATAGCCGCCGTTCAGGTAGTAGTCGTCACCACCCTCCTCTGCCGGGATGAGATCCATGTTCTCCAGACGATGCACATCATTCGGAGAGAGGAAGCCGTTGCTGATGCCGGTCGCATAACCGTTCATCCGGCTCTGGTAATCGCCACGGAGCAGACCGTCCACATTGAATTTTGGAAAGTAGGTATCCTGCTCCTCCTCCAGCAGCAGATCCTTGATGATGCCCTGCTCGATGCGGACAAGCCACGGGGTCAGGGAGTGCATCACGAAATTCAGTGACTGGTATTCAATGTTGGAGAAGGTCGCCCTGGACAAATCGGCTACCAGATGCGGAGGCACACGGAAGATGCGGCAGATCTCCGTCACGGAAAACTGCTTCGTTTCGAGGAATTGGCTGTCCTCTGGCGGAAGAGAGATTGGTTTATAGGACATACCCTCTTCCAGCACTGCCACACGATGGGCATTGGCTGCACCGCCATAAGCCGCTTCCCAGCTATCACGGATACGGTTCGGGTCTTTCACAACGCCGGGATGCTCCAGCACACCACTGGGCTGTGCGCCGTTCTTGAAGAAAGAGGAACCGTATTTATCTACCGCAATGGAAGTACCGAGGCTGTTCTTCATCATGGCGATTGGCGAGAAACCGATCAGACCATTAAAGCCAAGCCCCGGCACATGAAAGATCTCGTCCCGGCGGAAGTAGATGTCCTTGTTCTGCTCTCCCGGAACTTCATCCGTGTATGCGTGGTAGATATAGTAGAGCTCGCCACTTTCATCTCGGTCAACTTCGACATTTTCCGGCAAAAGCGGATACAGACCCAGCACCGTGTTCTTGCCATCCCGGACGATCTGTGCGTAGGCGTTGCCCCAGAGAAGCAGATGGGTCATCAGCGTTTCCCAAAAGACAAAGGATGTCATCTCCGGGTTGGGCTGGCGATACAGAATCTTATACAGCGGATGATCCCGCGCCTTTTCCTTGTTTCCATTATCGTCTGTCATCCGGTAGAGATGCAGCGGCAGTGCCGCAATGGACTCTGCCAGCAGACGGACACAGGCATACACAGTCGGGATCTGCATGGCAGCTTTTTCATCCACCTGCTCCCCGGCATTGGAACGGCCAAATACAAAGGTCTGCCCGGAATCGCGGACGTTATCCGTGACCTTCGGCAGGCCTTCTTTTGGTTGTTCTGTTTTGGGAGAATCCCTTGGATTCTCAAACCCCATCCATTCCCAGAATCCCATTAAGCCTTATCCCCCTTTTCCAGTTCCGGCAGACCAGCAAGGCTGGTACCGAGGGACGCAACACCTGCCACGATCACTGCACTGCCGACCGCCATCCAGTCCACCGTGCCGCCGGGCATCTGTGTCACAACCAGGGCCGCGCCGGTCTGGAACATTGTCTTTGCAGCACGGATGCCGGCTGCCTTCCACCATTCTGCACTCATCAGATACTTCATTGTGTTTTCCTCCAAATCTTCATATCAAAAAACGATCATGTCACGTTCGTCATAGACGCTTCCCTGCTGCTGTCCTTCGTTTCGGATGCAGCGGTCCAGTGCCATGATCGCAGCGACGATACCATCGATCTTCTCCGGCGATTTTGCCTTTGTCGGCTTGATATTGCCTGCCGGGTCGGTATCCACGACCACATTTCCAGCCATCCATGCCATGACCGGGTTGCCGCCGTGGATGATGTTTCCTTCCATCAGGAGCTTGTAGAACTCTTTGGTAGGCGGGCTCATATCTTTAAAGCCCTGACCGAAAGGCACGACCGTAAATCCCATCCCCTCAAGGTTCTGGGTCATCTGCACCGCACCCCATCGGTCAAAGGCAATCTCCAGAATGTGATAGGTCTTGCCCAGCTCCTCAATGACTTTTTCGATAAATCCGTAGTGGATGACATTACCTTCTGTCGCCATCAGGTAGCCCTGCTGATACCAGACATCATACGGAACGGATGCCCTGCGCACCCGCTGGGGGATCGTATCCTCCGGTATCCAGAAAAACGGAAGCATGATGTACTTCTCCTCTGGAACTCTGGGCGGGAACATCAGCACAAAAGCCGTGATGTCTCCAGTGCTGGACAAGTCCAGTCCTCCATAACAGTCACGGCCTTTAAGTGCTTCCATATCGATTGGCTGATTGCCGAGGTCATAGATGTGTTCCGGGATAAACCGGGTCAGCGAGGACACCCACATGTTCAGACGAAGCTGCTTGAACACATTCTCCTCTGCCGGGTTATCCAGTGCTTCCTGATATGCATCCCGGACACGCTGGATCTGAATGGTCTGCCCCAATGAGGGATTTGCCTTATACCAGTTGGCTTCATCATGCCAGTCATCCTCATCTGTCAGTCCATAGACCACAGGATAAAAGGTGTGGTCGATCTTACGTCCAGCCAGCAGGTCAAGGGCTTTCATGTGGAGCTCGTAGCAGATGCTCTCCTTGTCCGTGCCGGCCGTGGTGATCAGGAAGAACAACGGCTGCTCACGGGCATCACCGGAACCTTTGGTAAGGACATCGTAGAGTTTTCGGTTTGGCTGGGCATGAACCTCATCCAGCACCAGACCTGACACGTTCAGACCGTGCTTCGTACCAACTTCGGCAGACAGAACCTGATAAAATCCTGCGTTCCCGTAGTTCACGATGCGCTTGGTGGCTGCCATGATCTTGCACCGTTTCAAAAGTGCCGGGGTCATCTGCACCATCTGGTGGGCAACATCAAAAACAATGGATGCCTGCTGGCGGTCAGCCGCCGCACCATAGACTTCGGCAGATGGCTCATTATCGGCAAAAAGCAGATACAAGGCCACCGCAGCGGCAAGTTCGGACTTGCCGTTCTTCTTACCTATTTCGACATAAGCCGTGCGAAACTGACGGTTTCCCTTTTCATCCACGATGCCGAACACATCCCGGATGATCTGCTCCTGCCAAGGAAGCAGCCAGAACCGCTTGCCCGCCCACTTGCCTTTGGTATGACGCAGGTTTTCGATAAAAGTCACTGCCCGGTCTGCTTTTGCGGCATCGTAATGGCAGGTCGAAAGCATGAACCGGCTGGGTTTGTAGTCCTTCAGTTTCGGATAGTTTTGGGGTCTGCACTCTGCCATCAGCTTCCACCTCCTCCCAGCAGATTCTCCATCTCATCAGCTGCATCCGCAGGACCGCCGTCCGAAGCAATGATCCGGCTTCGGGAGGACGGGGTCAGACCGAACTGCTCTGCAAACTTGTTCATGATCTTCAGATAGGTCTGGGCGATGGACACCTGCGGCACCTGCTGCCAGTACCCGGACGGAGTCTTGACGATAGTGCCGTGCTGGGTGATGAACTCCTCTGCCTCCTTCCATCGGGCATACGCCTGACAGTAACCGGCAAAGGCCGCCATGTCCACTTCGGTCAGGATGCCGATGGCTTCCATCTGTTTGGCAAGTCTACGCCACTCTTTCTTTGCTTCCGGCTCCAGCCACTTCGGACAGGCCGGTGCTTTCTTATTGGGCTTCGGTTCGCTGGTATTCAGCGGATGCTTGCCCGGATTACCTTCCAGTTCCTTCATGGCGGTCGGCTTTGGTTTTCTGCCTCTGGTAGCCATTGGCATCTCCTCCTTTCTGCAAAAATGGGTAAAGAAAAAGGACCTCCAAAGAAGTCCTCGAAATATCATTTCCCTAAACAGGAAACTTTTCTGTATAACTAACAAATAGTTTCCCATTTCGGCAACTTTATATAAAACACATCGGATACGAGGCACAGCCCCTTTTCGGGGCGTGTACCTTTTGGGTGCTGTTAGACGTTGGGGTTGGCTTCCTTCCAAGCCTCGTATTCATCGACCAGCTCTGCTTCCTCGATGACCTGCCAGACGCTGCAGAAGCGGCTTCTCTGCTGCTCGATCTCCGCTTCCGTCCAGTCTTCCGGCTTGCGGCTCATGTCGTGGTAGGCATCCATCTCCGCTTTCGTCCGGAAGAAAAGGATCTGCTTCAGCTTCAGCGTTTCCTCGTTATTCCGCAGGCTGTACCGCTTGTCTTCTGCCACCCTGCAAAGACTTCCGAGATCGTTGCAGCTGAGGGTCATGTCCTGCTTGAAGGCGATCTCGATGCCGATCAGCTTCTTCTCGGTGTCAGCTTCCTGAATGTTCTTAAGGTAGGTTTTTGCTTTGTTCGTCATGGTCTGTATCCTCCGTGCGTTTTGTTTTCCGTAGGGCTTTTCCCTTCGTTGTGACTGTATATTACCGTCACTGCCCGGACATAGCAAGCGGCTATGCTGCACGATCATACACACCTCTTTTTGTCGGATTTATGTGTATTTCCACACTGGAAGAATCCGCCACTACGAGCAAAAGCCCCCGAAGGAGCTCTGCCCTTTTTCAGTGTGCGTTCTTGATGCACCACTCGATCGCGTGACCGGCATCCGAGTAGGTCTCATCGGAAATCTTCAGAAGCTCCAGTCGGCACTCAATCGGTGACCAGCCTTCCTCTGGGTCTTCCACAAATCCGTATACCGCACCCTCCAACATGCCGTTCCAATTCATCTGGGCAACCAAAACCCGGTCACCGAACTGCATGATGCTGTCGTAGCAAGGTCTGAGCCGGTCGTAGAAACTCTCGATGCTGATGTTGTTTTCTGGAAAGTCGATCAAATGCTTTTTCATGGTGAATTCCTCCGTGTTTTCGTTTTTCCCTTGGGGCTTTCCCCTTTCGGTATGTGCATATTACCGTCAGGTGCAAAGAATAGCAAGCGTCTAAAGTACACGATCTTCCGCCTGGAATACCAGGCAGAATGTACATCACTCTGCGTCCTGCTCCATGAGTTCCACAATGGTATCGTAGAAGAACTGCGGGTCATATGCCAACGGTTCCCGTCCGGCTTGCTTGTCCATCCTGACTTGGTCTTCCACCATATCCTCGGCAGCCTCCAGCGTGAAGGCATCCTTATCGCTGTCATCCATGTGGTTGTAGATTTCCACGATGACATCCATCATCCGTTCTTCCATGTGTGCTTCCCCTTCCTCCACGCCGCCACATCTGCCCCTGTCTGGGGCGTTGTCGGTTCATTCGGATCGTTTTGCCCCCCGTGGCACAAGCCCCTGTGTGGGGCTGTGTTGGGGGCTGTCGGTTTATCTGTTCATCCGTCCCAGCAGGTAGGCTTCCTCCATTGCTTTCTGGATGCTCCAGACCGGAACCTCAATAAAATCCTCGCTGTCATTATCGCGGGCTTCCAGGTCGCCCCGACTGTCTACCGCTGCCATCAGGCGCTTGGCGATCTCCAGCAGGGCTTTTTCTTCTTCCTTGGTAATGTTCTTCTTCATGGTTGTTTCCTCCGTTTTTCTTGGTTTTCCGTTTCGGTATGTGCATATTACCGTCTATGTCACACACTATCAAGCGTCTATACTACACAAAGATAGCTGCCCGGAACTGTGCGTATTACAGCAGAAGAAAAGGGCTGCCGTTACCGGCAAGCCCCATGTGTTTCTCTGGCTTAGTAGTCTTCTTCGTCCTCGTAATCTTCCTCTTCGCCCCAGTCATCTTCCTCTTCATCCCAGCTGTCATCCTGGTCTTCTTCCTCATCCTTGAAGTCCCACATATCTTCGGTCGGCTGGTTTCTAAGGTCTGGGTTCTGCTCAACATAGTCGGCAACCGCTCCGCAAAGGATGTCCAGAACCTTTTCGTAGGCTTCCTCACTGTAGACTGCCCAGGCATCTGCAGTCAGCTTTGCGATTTTGTCGTTGCCCTTGGCTCCAAGGAACCGCCCTGCAGGGTTGCAGGTTTCCTTGCCGTAGCCGATGCCCAGCTGGTCGCCGTCGTTGTAAAAGCGGTATCCGATGCGGCTCATTGCCCTTACCAGCTCCCCTGCGAGGCTGTCTGCCTTGCCCGTCTCCGGTACCAGTTCCTTAAAAAGTTTATTGATGCGGTCTTCGTTTTTCGTCATTGTCGTATCCTCCGTTTTTGTTGTTTTCCCCTTTCGGTGACTGTATATTACCGTCACCTCGGAACACTATCAAGCGGCTAACCTACACGATCATTTGACCCTGTAATTGTCATATTTATGTGCTTTTCATGCCAGCTTTCGGAAGACAGACACGAGCAAAAGGCTGGTCATTTCCAGCCCCTTGCGCCTGTCGGTCTTGCCTTTAGCGGATGATTTCGAGGTAGCTTACGTTGCCCCAGCAGTCCGTTCCCTTGAAGCGGATGCGCTTGTCGTTCTCCCTGTCGAGGGTGAATTTCCGAAGGAGCTTCATCTTCTGGATGCGGTTCAGAAGGTCCTTGCCGTTCTTCGCATCCTCAACGGCATCCCTGATCTCGACCACCGCACTGTCGCTTCCGTACCAGAGGTTGCTGAGTGCCTCTGGAATTCCGTTTGCAAGATAAAGGTTGATTTTTGTGTAGGTCATGTTTTTGTTCTCCTCTCAAAATGTCATCGTTTCCAGAATCTCATCCATGCCTGTCTCCCAGTCATGGCGGCTAAATTCAATTTTGCTGTACATCTCTGCGCTGTCCGGCTCATCGAAAAGCCGGAAGCATTCTCTTGCCAGCTCCTCGCTGGTGTGCTGCTGGATTTCATCCGGCTGTCCATCCAGCCGTGTAAAGGTGATCTCGTAAGTGTAGCGTTCCATGTTCTTTGCCCCTTTCGTTTTGGTAGCTGTATATTACCGTCACTGCCGGATACTATCAAGCGGCCAAAGTACACGATCATCTGCACCCTGATCTGGTGGATTTATGTGTTTATCCGGGGAGGTTTCCCTCCCCGTTTTCTTAGCTGAACATCTCTGCCGTGTCATCGTCGATCCAGAGGTGCATGCCGTCTGCTTCCATGATCGCGTGGTCTTCATGAACCTCGGTGATGATTCCTTCTCGGCTTCCGCTTCCATCGAATTCGTCCCAGTGCCATGTTGTCTTTCTCCCTTTTTTCCATGTTCTCCAATCAGTCATTCTGCTGTCCTCCTTTGCTTTTTGTAGCTGTATATTACCGTCACTGCCCTGTGATAGCAAGGCCATAAAACGTCATATTATCAACGATCTTCGCCCCTCATGTTTGGTACATATATAACCCCTGATTGACTTGCTATATATGTGTTTCTGCGGCATTATACACACAACAAAAGCAAAGAAAACCAAACCAAAACGGAGGACAAAAATCATGAAAAAGACCATTACAGAAGTTGAAACCGCAATCGAAAACCGCATCGCAGAGCTTGAAGAAGAATACGAGCTGGACATTTACGACCGCAACGACATCCGGGAAGAAGAATACCAAAAAGCCGGATGGCGGCACGACCCCTTCCCAGAAGAGCTTGAGGAAGAGGACGAAGAAGAGGAAGAAGATTGGCACTACCACAGCATGGAAGAACGACTGAACGAGGTCGGCATGAGCATGAGGGATTTCTTCTAAGGAATCCCTCATGCTCCCCCAGCAGATGCTGGGGCTCTGCCTCGTATCCCCCGTTTTGGTTTGATATGATACACAAAACCGCTGCCAGATGTTTGTGTACATTATGGCGGCGGTTCTCCTTGCTATCGTTGCTTTCCAGAGGTAATATACAGTAAACTGGAAGGGGGTTCTCATTCTTTTGAGGCCCCCATTTTCCATCTAATCGGCTTCGCCCTGCATTGCCTGATGCATCACCCTGCGGTTATGCGCTCTGGCTTTCTTTTTCAGGTCCCTTTTCCATCTGCGGATGGTCACCGCCTTGCAGTGGTTTCTCGACCATTCGTATTCATCCAGAATGTATCTGCCGCCGTGTTCCCTCTCGCCATAAGCCGGCATCTTCCTGTGTCCCATAGGCTCCTCCTGTTAAACCAAGCCCTCCCGGTCTTTTCTGGCCGAGAGGGTATTTTTCTGATTGTGGTATCTTATTCCGGCTTCGTTCCGTCATCCATCTGGATGACTGCCATCTGCCCGAACATGCTGACGAATGCCTCCGGCACCCAGAAGCGTTCCCTGAATTTCCGGATCAGATCCTGGGGCAGCTCTGCGAAATCTTCCTCGCCCAATCCGCAGATGAAGAAGTTTCCCTTGATGGGCTGCTCCAGTTCCGGGATGTATCTGCTGAATGACTTTTCAGTGAATAGCCCGTTGTCATCGGTGACCAGGGCGGCTCGTTCTTCCCACGGGTAGGTGGCTGTGATACAGTCGCAGTCGAGGATGCGGTAGAACTCTTTCAAGGAGTTTTCAATGTCCACCACCTGCGGATGCTCCATCGGTTTGATCAGAAGAACTTTCATTCGACCCATCCCCCTTTCACGATTGCCCAGTCTGCAAGATGCATCTTCTGCTGTCCGCCCCATGCAGTGTCCTCTAATGCTTCCTCCGTTCCGCAGCGGTTGCAAATCTGGATGTCCGCCCTTCGGCTGAGTGCCTGCTGCTGATGGTCGTAGCAGTCAGGCTTTGCTCCGCACCTGGGGCAACGTGGGCCGGTCTGTCGCGTTTTACCAAGGTGGTCGAGCGACACCTTGACCTCGGCTTCCAAAGCCACACGGTGGCAACTGTCCGCGCCGTAGGCAATGTTCAGATGACTTCCGGTGTCCCAGTTCACCAAGATGTTTCCGGCATCATCGACCCCATTGCAGGTTCCCTGCGTTCCGATGGGCGGTGCCTGCCTATCATCCATCTCATCGAGGACGATCCGGCATCCGACCGGGAACTCTTTTCTCAACTTCTTGACCATTTTCTGATCTGCGAAATTCATGCCTGCACCTCCTCAATCATCCGCTGGGCGGCATCCTTATCCATGCATTCCTTCAGCGCACCTTCGAGGATGTGCATCGGGAAGTGGAATGCCTTGTAGCCGTCATGCAGGACTTTGTAGTAATACCGGCTCGGTGCGCGGCGTCCGAAGTCGTTCTCCATGATATATACCATTGCGGTCACCATCTCCGGTTCTGCCCCTTCCCGGAGCAGTTCGATGTTCAGGTCTTCCTTGCGGTAGTAATTCGGGTAGCCCTCATAGAGGTCGAGGTTTCCTTCGTCCCTTTCCGAAATCTCCCACACCAGAACCGGCGTGTTCTTCTTCGGGTTCGGTGCGATGGTGGCGCAGCCCCGGAACAAAAGCTCCCAGCCTGCCAGCACCGCCTGCCCTGCAATTTTTGCATCCGGACACCGGTATGCCATCTGCTCCACCGACAGGTTGCTGCCGTAGGCGATGTAATATTTCTTGTTCTTCATTTAAATCTCTCCCTTCGGTTTTCTCCGCTCTTGTCTGGCGGTATGGTATATATCACTCTTCTGCCCTGATTTATCAAGGCCGATGAGCATCATATACTGCACAATGTTTTTTGCTTTTGATCGTGTACTCTTACATCATCTGCTTCTTCAGATACCGGATGGCTTCCGCCCTTCCGATACTAGCTGTCAGTCCACGCTTCAGTGTGTCCAGCGGAAATTCCCAGTCGCTGTATCCGCCGCGCAGCAGTTCAAAATACTCGGCATCCGGGCAGCCAAGCCGCCGGTCCTCGTGCATCACATAAGCGATGCAGGGCTTTGCCTTTTTCATGCGGTTCCCGTTCAGGTTCCAGACCGGAAGCTGGAACTGCTTCTTGTAGTAATATCTTGGGCAGCCCTCGTACCGGTCAAGCAGGAGTTCATCATATTCCGAGAGCTTCCAGACCACTGCCGGTACGCTTTCATTGGCGTCCTGCTCAATGGTGGCATAGCAGCCGGTCTTGCTCTTTTTGAACAGAAGCCGGTAGCCCTTGATCTCGGTCGTGCCGACCACCACAGCATAGGGGCATCTCTTTCCCATCCGCTCCATGTCGAGGTTGCTTCCGTAGGCAAGATAATATCTGGATGGGCTTCGGCTGATCAATTCAAACATCCGCCTCACCGTCCTCCCTGCCAGTGAATTCCACGCCCTGAAAATCATCTGTCCCAAGCTCAATCTGGCTGTCCTGCCACCAGTCCTCTGCCACTCGCTGGGCTTCCTCCACGGTCGGCTCTTTCATTTCGGATTCATAAATGGTCACCGTTCTCTGGTAGGTCTCGGTGATGGTCACCTTAAAGGTCCTGCCGCCCGGTGTGCTTTCATTTTTTAACGTGCTTTTCATAAACCTGCACCTCCTTCTACCACCTCAAGGGCGGTTGCCCGCCCAAAAGGTGCCCGTACAGCTGGCGCTTATTTGTTGCGCCATGCTGCGTTGCCCTCCATATTCCGCAGAAGGATTTCCCTTGCCGTTGCGAACTCCTCACCAATGAATCCCAGCCGGAGCATTCAGCACCGCATTGCGTATTTGTCGTTGTCGGTCTGCTGGGGCTTCGGGCTTGCCGTTCTGACCATCTTGGCAAGCTGGCTCATTGCGAGGCAAAGCTGGATGTAGGCTTTCATCTCACCGGCATGCAGTCCGTTACGCTTTCCGTCCGCTGGGTCTGCGAATTGGAAAAGGCGGAATTCAATGGTTCCTTTTGTAAAGGTGGCATGGAGGTTCAGCATATGGTACCGGCTTGAATTGTAGTGGGCATTCCGGTTTTCCCAGCTTGAACCGTTGCCTTCGTACCAGATGTCTTCCAGCTTGCGCATGGTGGTCGGCTTCTCGCGGTTCAGCCGGTCAAGGAAGCGGTGGTTGACCACCTGGCAATAATGTCCGGTGCGCCCCGCGTCAATCCGGATGGCTCTGCCGATCTGCTGTTCGTGCGCCGCCATGATGTTCACAAGGTTGCGGATGGTCTTTGCGGTGTGGTCGCCCTTGCCGATGTGGATGTGGACCCCGCATCCGCGGCTTGGGCTGCTCTTTGCTCCTGCCTTGCGGAGCAGCCGAATGATTTCCTGCAAGGTTTCGATGTCGTCGTAGGTGAGGATTGGGGTGACCAGTTCGCATTTTTCTGCGTCCGGTCCGTAGATGCTCACATCCCTCTGGAATTTCCAAACCCTGCCCTGCTGGTCTTTGCAAGCCCAGCTGTAATATCCGTACTCACTGGCGGCGTTCCATGCTCTGGTTCCGAAGTACTCGGCAACCTTTCTTGCCGCTTTTTCTCTGGTGATGTTGTTCATCTCGATCTCAACTCCGATGGTCTGGTTCTTCATGGCTTCAATCTGCTCTCTTGTTTTATCGTTCATGGTATGTTCTCCTTTGTTTTTTCCTTGTTTTCCCTTTCGGTATGTGCATATTACCGTCAGGTGCGGATAATAGCAAGGATATAAAAGAACATATATTCGACAAATATGAGGTGGAATGATCGTGTACATTTCTGCGGTTTATCCGCTTGATAATGTACATTTTCAGAGTTAATATCGGTATAATGGAAGAGGGTATCACTTATTTTCCGGCCCCCATTTGGGGCTTGGGAGCTTACGCTCCCGCCTCCAGCATCTGCGCCGTATCCGCCCCACAGTCGGGCTGTGTCGGCTGGGCTGCATCCTGTGCGGCCGTTTCCCCAGTGGCAGGATTGCCGTTCTGTGCCGCCTGTTTCGCGGCTTTCAGGGCATCCCGCTTTGCCTTTTCCCTTGCGAGGAACTTCTGTGCTTCCTCATCCGTGCGGAAAGCCGCATGGCCGGAAAGATTCTCCATGAGGATCTTGCGGGTCTCTTTGAAATCCGGACCGTTCATCCCCAGCCGCAGGAGCCATGTGCGGAGTGCGTATTTCTCATTCTCATCGTTGACATCCTTTGCCTGGATACGCTTCTGGCTGATGGCCTGCTGGTTCATCAGGATGGCAAGGTGGCCAAAAGCCGTCAGGTGATCATAGTCGGAAGCCGTCGGGAATCCTGTGAAGGAAACCTTTTCTTCTGTGATCACCAGACCTTCCATCGCAGTTCCGCACTGTGCTTCGTAACTCTTAAGCGCCTCGATGAAGTTTGCCACCGTGTAAGTACAGCTATCATCCCGCAGTGTTTCGACCAGATCGGTTTCCACATGGAAGTGCCCGCCCGTTGCCTTGCTGATGAGTCGGCCCCGGCTGTAGATGAGGTTGACCAGATTGCGAAGGCTCACGCCGTTATGCTGGCTGGTGGGGAAAGCAAGTTCCAGATCCAGCGGCACTTCTTCCGGCTGCTCTTCTGCTTCCGGCTGCTCTTCGCTTTCCGATTCCTCTGCATCCGGCTCATCCTCTGCCGTGTCATCCGGCTCTGCTTCGGCCACAGGCTCCTCTGCCAAGTTTTCAGTCGGCTCTGTGTTTTCCGGCTGGTCACCCGCACTCTCAATGCTCTCGCCGCCGCGGATCAGTCCCTCATTCAGCAGGGTTTTCAGCAACTCGGCATCTGCATTTTCCGGTTCGACCAGAAGATTACCGTCCCGGTCGATGGTGTAGTTGCCGATGTCATAAGCATACAGCGGTGCTCTGGTGTAGTAAGGATGGATACCCGTCAGCTCCTCCATGCGATTTGCAAGTGTCTTGCGGTCGGCTATGTTCAATTCAAATTTCAACATAATTCATTGCCCCTTTCGTTTTTTGTCTTTGTACGTCCCGATGTTTTTTTCGGTAGCACATATATCACTCTGAACCGGTCAAATAGCAAGGCCATTTCCCGATATTCTTCATGTTCGACCAATTACACAAGGGACTGCGAAATCTGTTGTGTAAATAGGACCAATATGTAAGCCCACCATATCACTAGGTCGCTTTCTACCTAGTAATATAGCGGGCCAGTTTATTCTTCCAGACCTGCACACCATGCGATGCCGGCCAGAACAAAAAATGCGTTGGCTAAGCATATGCCGTTGCCCCAGATACGGTACTCTGCCGAATCCGTATACGGGTCAGCCAGCCATTTCCGGATCTGTTTCTCCGTTTTCGGCTTCTTGGCGTGGGTCACGATCTTGCGGTGCGTTTCAAACACATCTGCCCAGAACGCCAGCTCTTCTTCGGTCGGATCTTCTGTTCCAAGGTTCCGGCACCACCAGTCCGGGAAGCCCTGCAGTCTGGCACACTCGGTCGGTGTCAAGCGGCGGACGGTATAGGTCACAGGTGTCGGCTGCGCTTCCGGGTTATCGATGACCAGACGGTCATTGAAAGCATCCTGCCCGTTGAAGCCGCTTGGATGCGCCCCGGTTGCCACCGTTCCCATGACACCCTCGTTCAGATGCGGCACCGGTGCGACGGTGGTCGGGTCTTTGTAGTCCCGTGCCATCAGAGTCGGTGCGACTTCTTTTGCCACCTGCATATAGGAGCCGGTGGTCATGGCATACACATCCTCCGGTGCGCAGACTGCATGGCGGTCAGTGGCATCCAGTGTAAAGCAGACATCCTCATTGACGCCATCCCCCTGCGGACCGTTCTCATCCTTGCGGCCGATCATGTTACCCTGCAGGACGAAGGTCTGCTGCTTCATTCCCGGCTCTGCTGCAAGTGCCGCTGACTTCTCTCCCAGATCCCGGACTTCATCCCTCTGGTTCTGGGTAAAGGCGACCGGCTCTACCACGCAGATACCGCCCTGATTGCAGGTCGGATCTCCACCACTGCGGTCTAGTGTCCGGGAGGTCTCCGCTTCATAGAAGCCGCTATGTGGATTATCGGACATCATGGAGTGGCTGGCTTTAGAGCAGACACCGTAGCATTTCGGAACGAACAGTGTCTGGTCGTTGTTGCAGCCGAGGGTAGCTGACTTTTCTTCCTGCCAGATAGCGCCCTTGCCACCGCCTTCACACCCGGAACGGATCTTCAATGTGACCGCCGGAGAGTTTTCAACTTCTTTCACCGGGCTTTCCACTGAATTTTCAACAGCGTCCATGACCATTGGGACATTACCGCCACCCGTACCACACCGGCTTGTCAGTGTCTGCACCTTACCGTCCTCGGAAATCTTCACCCGGCTGTCCGCAGGATGATTTTCCAGTGCGATGGCGGCCGGCACGACACCAGCCCGGAGGGTCGGTGACCGTTCCTCTTCGTATCCAATGCTTCTGGCATTTGCGGAATGCTCGGTACAGAAACCAGCGGCTTCCATAACACACGGCGGATGATGTGCCTCCGCACGGAGGGTGGCTGTCACCTCTTCCGTCACATCCATCCTCTCTCCGCCCTGATCGTTCAGACAGAGCCGTCCTCCTGCTCCACTGCAGCCTGTCTCTCCAGTGCTGCTTTCAGCACCGGCGGCAGCTCTTTGCCACGCACGGAAGCCCTCCGCAGAATACCGAGACACGCCTTCGGACTCAAATAATACCTTTTGGGCACTCTGGTCTGCAAAATCTGCGACAAGGTAGATACGTTTTCTTCTTTGGGGAACGCCCCACCATTGTGCATCAAAAACTCGATACGCGACGCTCCATCCGTCTCCCACGTAGTAGTCAGCGTCGGGCCATCCTTTCTTCTCAGGCGCAGGCACCGAGGCGGACGGTTCTTTAACACCGATGACGGCTTCGAGGACTGCTTTGAAGTCCTGTCCTTGGTTTGAGGAGAAGGCCCCTGGCACATTCTCCCACACGATAAATCTTGGTTTTTCTCCATTGGTCTTACACCTCATTTCCTTCACGATTCGGATTGCTTCGTAAAACAGGCTGGACCGTGAACCATCCAGACCATCCCGCTTACCCGCGATGGACATATCCTGACAGGGACTGCCAAAAGTGATGATGTCTACAGGAGGTAGGTCTGCACCGCTGATAGTAGACACATCTCCATAATGCTTCACCTGCGGCAGACGCTTGGTCGTGACCCGGATGGCAAACGGCTCGATCTCACTGCTCCACACCGGAGTAATCTGCCCGGTCAAAAGCCCGCCCAATGGAAAACCCCCGGAGCCATCAAAGAGACTGCCGAGGGTCAGCTGTTTATTCTCCATCAGCGACCTCCCTTTCCGGCTCGAAGGTCGCCACTTCCTCGAACTTCAGCTTCTGACTGTCACGGATGACATACACATCATCGTAGTGACCCTCGCTGTGTTCGATATAACGCTTCACGATCACATCCACGAACTTCGGGTCCAGCTCGATGCCCCGGCACACACGGTCGGTTTCTTCGCAAGCGATCAGGGTAGAACCGCTGCCAAGGAACGGATCGAGGACGATGCCGTTGGTCATGGTGGAATTTCGGATCGGATAGCTCATCAGGCCGATGGGCTTCATGGTCGGATGATCCTTGTTGGACTTCGGCCGGTCATACTCCCAGATGGTCGTCTGCTTCCGGTCGGAATACCACTGGTGTTTCCCCTTCTGCTTCCAGCCGTAAAGACACGGCTCGTGCTGCCACTGGTAAGGACTGCGTCCCAGCACCAGAGCATTCTTCTTCCAGATACAGCACCCGGACAGGTAGAACCCTGCATCCTTGAATGCCTTTCTAAAGTTCAGCCCTTCCGTATCTGCATGGAAGATATAGATGGAGCCGTCATCCGCCAGATGCCCGTGCATCTGCTGGAACGCTGCCAGCAGGAACTGGTAGAATTCCGAATCGCCCATGTTGTCGTTCAGGATCTTGCCAGCCGTTTCTTCCACATCCACGTTATAAGGGGGATCGGAAAGTACCAGATTTGCCTTGGTGCCGTCCATCAGGGTATCGTAGCATTCTGGCTTGGTGGAATCGCCGCACAGAACGATGTGCTTACCCAGATGCCAGAGATCGCCCTCTTTGGAGAAGCTCGGCTGCTTCAGCTCCGATTCCACATCGAAGTCATCTTCCTTGACCTCCTTGCTGTGGACCTTGTTGAACAGCGTCTCGATCTCCGGCGGTTCAAAACCGGTCTTTCCAAGATCGAAGTTGGAATCCTCAATGTCCTTCAAAAGATCAGCCAGCAGGGAATCATCCCATGCACCCGTGATCTTGTTGAGTGCGATATTCAGGGCCTTCTCCCTGGTCTTGTCGATGTCCACCACCGCGCAAGGTACTTCGGTGTAGCCCAGCTCCATCGCTACTGTCAGTCTCTGGTGACCACCGATAATCGTCATGTCGGCATTGACCACCAAAGGATCTGCGAAGCCGAACTCCGTAATGGAGTTCTTGATTTTCTCGTACTCTTTATCCCCCGGCTTCAGCTTTTTCCGGGGATTGTATGCAGCCGGCTTGAGTACGGACACCGGCAGCATCTTCAGTTCAGCAGTCGCTTTCATGTAGGTTCCTCCTAATTCAGATTCCCATGCGAATGACCCCTGAAAACGGCACGAAAAAGGAGCCGAACAAAAAGCCCGACTCTATTTCATCTCCATCTTCCTGCGGCTGTTCAGCCATCTCGCACCATTCCGGGTTTTCCCCATTCACAGATGCCAAGACCTTATCTTCCGCATCGTCAATCGCATGTACACAGATACCCCCGGTGTTGAACATCGGATACACACCGATAATTTTCTTACTCACTCCTGTTCGCCTCCTTCTTCCTGCCCCGATTGGCACAAGCCCGACTGCAATATTTTCGTTCCAGTCCGTACTGATGCCGGTAGGAAAACTCTCTGCCGCACACCGGACAGATCTTTGACCGCACTGTTCTCCAGTTTTCCGGCTTTGGGTGGGTGTTGTTCCATCTTGACCGGCATTCTGGTGAGCAAAACTTTCTCGGTCTGCCTTTATGATTCGGTACAATGGCTGTACCGCACTGAGGGCAGAAGGAAAAAGCCATGTCCTTGATCATCTCAGCCGTGTAATCATCCATCTGTCCTCACCATCCTCTCATTTTTCGCCGTTTCTGCGGCGGTTTCTTAGAAAAATCTCATAATTCATGCGAAAAGGGGCGAAGTGGAAATCGGCACTGTCCCGCCCGGTTGAATTGTTGTTGCGGCGGCCGATTTTCGCTCGCCCTCGCTCCTCCCGGAACAAGCTAAAATGTGCGAAAGCTCCCTGTTTTCGAGAAGTTTCACACACTTTGGTTCATTTCGGGGAAAAAGAATGGCACCGAAACCGAAGCTCCGATGCCTGTACATTTTCCTGTTTCATTTTGCGCCGTTAATCCTCTGACCCCCGGCCTATGAATTTTGCGGTTTTTCACAGAAAAGGGCGCACCGGTCTCCGTGTGACTTCACCGTAGAGAAGTGACCCCGGCCCCCGGCGGGGGTGTCAGTAGGTGTAGGTCGGGTTGATGTCTTCGGTCAGCGTCTTCTTATCGTGACAACTCTTGCAGAGAGACTGCCAGTTGTTCTGATCCCAGAAAAGTTTCTGATCACCACGGTGTGGAATGATGTGATCCACAACCGTTGCCCGGACGTACTTGCCCTGCTTGGCACACTGCACACAGAGCGGATGAGCTTCGAGATACGACTTCCGGGCTTTCTGCCAACGTCTGTTGTATCCACGCTTCGCTGCCGGGCGGGTCACCTCTGGATGGAGAGGCAGGTGCTTCTCACAGTAGAGCCGGCCGGCTTCCACCAGCTCTGGGCAGCCGGGGTGATGGCACGGTGTCTTTGGTCTGTATGGCATGGGTCAGTCCTCCCACGGAAGACCAGCCTTACCGAAGTGACCGTAAGCACTGACCTTGTTGTAGTCTACATCCAGCAGTCCCAGACGCTGGATGATCCCCTGCGGGGTCAGATCGTAGCTGTCATGGACATAGGCTTCGATGAAGTCAATGGACTGGTGTTCCGTACCGAAGCACTCCACCGACACCCCCACCGGCTGCACCACGCCGATAGCGTAAGCCAGCTGGACTTCGCACTTGTCAGCGTAGCCCGCCTGCACGATGTCCTTGGCAATCTTCCTCGCCATGTATGCTGCGGAACGGTCTACCTTGGTGGGATCTTTACCGCTCAGAGCGCCACCACCCATGCGACCGATACCGCCGTAGGTATCGCACGCCAGCTTTCGGCCAGTTACACCACAGTCGGCGTAGCTGCCGCCCAGCACGAAACGACCGGTCGGATTGACGAGCTTCGTAAAGTCACCGTCCAGACCGTATTCGCAGGCGGCCAATACCATCATGGATTCGATGATGTGCCGGAAGTCGCTGACCTCCACATCCGGGCTATGCTGCACGGAACAGAGGAAGGTGGTGATACGACCGGTGTCGTAATCGTAGCTGACCTGTGCCTTGGCATCTGCACGGAACATCTTAGACGGATGGTTCTTCAGCAGTTGCAGGAACTTGGTAGCGACCATATACGGGATCGGCATCTGCTCTGCCGTCTCGTTGGTGGCGTAGCCATACATGATTCCCTGGTCACCGGCACCGCCCTTATCCACACCCAGTGCAATATCCGGGGACTGCTTGTCCACCAGAATGCCGATGCGAAGAAGCTCGGTCAAGTTCCAGCCCAGCTTTTCAGCACCGATGCGGTTGAACACATCGTGGACAATCTGCTGATAGTTTGGCCGGTAATCGGTGGTGACCTCGCCGGCAATAAAGAGCTGACTCTTTTTCAGCAGACACTCAATCGCCACACGGGCGTTCCTGTCATGCTGAAGAATGTCGGTCGCAATGGCATCTGCAATCTGGTCACAGATCTTATCGGGATGGCCATTGCTGACCTGTTCACAGGTGATAATCTTACTCATGTTCTGTCCTCTCTTTCATGTATCACAAAGCAGGCCGTTTTTGCCCTTGCCCACAAATAGGCTCCCACAAAGACTGCCTGCCCTGTCTCTGTTCATGGTTTCCGTTCATTCTCTTACTTCCCTTTCTTCTTCTCAACTCATGTAGCATGTAGCAACCATGTAGCTGAATTTTATATAAGAAAGCTATAAAAGAAAGTAATAATAAAAAAGGTTATGAAATCTCGGCTACAAACCAGCTACATGCTACAAAGCACCCAAAATCAGACAAAATAGGTCACAAAAGACTGTCCTTTGGCTTATATGCATCCTGTACCGTCAGGTCTTCCGCTCCAGCTTCTACTTCCTTGAACTTGCAGTCCATGATCAGCGTAGTCTGTCCGCCACCGCCTTTGGGGCGCTTTCGGACCACTTTGAAATGCACGCCGATAGCATTTTTAAAGTTCTTCTGATTCTCTGAGGAATACCCGTTCTCCTCACACCACTTTGTGTACAGCTGGTATGCTGCTGCCGTCCGAAGTTCCGACCCATCCTCTTTTTCAAGCCACGCCTCAATGAACTGCCCGATCCAATCAGAATCATCCTTGTAATCTTCCGTGGCTTTCGTGACAGCCTGCGGAAGTTCCAAACCCCGCTGGCAGAACTTTTTGTACCCTTCCAGACACCAGTTAAAAATACCTGACAGGTTCTCTGGCTTCGCAAACTGCCCCTTCAGCCCCTGGTCCTGTTCTCCCTCTTCAAAGTGACGGTTAAACGGGATGATCTTCAGTCGGCCGGATTGGAACAAGGTCATATCATTGACATTAGGCAGGTAGTTCGTATTGATAAAAATCTTGAACACCGGCACAAAATCAAAGCTGTTCTCATTTAGGAATCGGGCGTTGATGGTATCGTTGCCGGTCATTCTTTTTACGAGAGCTGCATTAAATGTGATCTTCTTCTCCGGCTCAGAGATATTTACAAATCTGGAGCCGACCAGACGAGCCACTTCTTCCGAAGGTCCGCCTGTGTTCCCACCACGGAATTTAGCTGCCAGCATATCCGGATTCGATGTCTTTCCATAGTCGCCCATGATCTTCAGGAAGGTTTCCATTGCAGTGCCTTTGCCGTTTCGGGAAGTGGCACCGTAAAGGATAAACATACACTCCTGCGAGGTATCTCCTGTCAGGGCGTATCCCAAAGAACGCTGAAGGAAGTCTGCCAGATCTGCATCTCCACACATGACCTCCTTGATAAACGAGTGCCAGCGTGGACAGTCTGCATCCGGGTCATAGGTAATACCGGATTCCATTGTGAGATAATCCTCCGGCCGATGTTCCCTGAATTCCAGTGTCCTCATATCCAACGTTCCATTTTTGCAGTTGAAGAAATACTTGTTCCTGTCAAATGCCTGCATGGAGATCGGATACACGGACATGGCATCTCTTAGCATTGTTTCCCGATTCTTACGCAGCTGCAGTTTTCGGACACGGTCGATGAACCGCTTCCTGGCATCCTCTTCGGTGATCGTCAAAGCAAACACATACAGCTTGTCAGCCAGCAGCTTTGCCAGTTCCGATACCTTGAGATTGCCTTTGTCCGGCCGCCAGACAGAGCCGTCATAGACATACCAGCCTTTACGCTCACTGTTGTACCGGGCGATCTGCTTGAAATAATCCGCAAACATATTGCCCATGCCGATCTCATTTCGGCCATACCGGGAATTTGTGTGCGGTGCCATTTCTTCCAGCGTGATCGTGATCTTGGTAAGATCCGGCTGGAATTCGATATAGTCATCCTCATCCAGCTTGGAAAACTCTTCATCCACAATATCCTGTGCGTTGACCGGCATATAGATGGCCGCACAGGTATTGACCGTATTGCGGATAGAGATTGCACCATAAGTTGAACCAGCCTGCTTGCGGTCCCACTTGTCACGCATCAGACCGGAAGTACGGAAGATACGGTCCATCTGCTCCTCATCACAGCCACACCAGAATGCCAGAATAGACAGCAATGCCATATCTGCATCCGACTGGCTGCCGTAGAGGTCTTCCCAGTCACCGGCAAAGAGTTTTTTGAACTTCTCCGAGTTGCTGGCTTCGTTGGCGTGTGCGATGACAGCCTCATCATCCAGGTACGAATGGTGCTGGAAATGTGTCTGCTGCACCTGCTTGTTTCGCTTCATCAGCGTGTCCAGCAGTGTTGTCATTGCCGTTTCATCGTTCGGGATCTCACCTGTGCGGTAAACATCTCCCGTTACGGTGACGAAGCGGTTTGTCGCACCGGGCATATACACTTCCAGACCCTTGCTACGGTTGTTGATGTAGTAGACCGTCTTGTCGTAGACGTAGTCTTCCGGCACACAAAAGAAACCTCGCAATCCTTTCCCGGATGGAGATTTTTCCACGTAAGCCGTAGAAAAGATGGAAAGGACGGTATCCGCCGTATCGTTCAGCGTACCGTCCTCCCGGATACAATGGTCGATATCAAAAGCTCCGATTCCGTTGCCAACAGCAATACCGATACCGTCATAGCCGCCCATTGCATAAGTGACAAGGGTATTCTTGAAATCTGAGAATGTACGCAGGTCATTGATCCTTGCCCGTTCCCCCGTTGCCGGGTTAAATGGCATCTTGGTCTTCTGGCCATTGCGCTTTTCAAACTTCCAGACACAGAAGCTGCAGGTCGTTTTCAGCTTGCCCGGAATGTTCTTGATGTCCATCATGCCTGCGCCTCCCTTCCCATGCAAGCCTGCATCGCAAACTGCTTTTTAACAGCAGCTTCGATCTCCTGCTTTTTCTTGGCCGAGGTCACACGGCAGAGCCGGTTGCACAGGACCATCTTGTCAATGGTCGTGATCTGCTCCACCAGCAGAATGGATTCTTCCAGTCCCTCATCCCGGAGCATTTCGCAGTCTCTCCCGGTGACCGGAATGTGTACCGGCAGCTCCAGCTTCTTCAGCTTGGAACTCATCGGAATCACCGTGATAATCGGAGAATTGCGGTTTGCCATATCGTTGCTGATAACCAGCACCGGGCGGTTTCCGCTCTGCACCGAAGTACCATAATGATTCCCCAGTTCTGCAAACCAGATTTCATACTGCTTCGGTATCTTTGGTACCGGCCATCTGGTAAGCGGCATCTCCTGAATCGGCACTCTATTAGGTGCCGGCTGACAGGAGACTACTGCCCTTTTCTTGGTCTTCCCTCGCTGATTGATGTATTTATTAACATGGATTTTCCGTCCATGTGCTGCTGACCGGGCATTCTTTTTCTTTCTCCCCATTGGGATCTCACCTCCAGTTTGATAGCAAAAAGGCCGCCGAAGATGGAATCCTCATAGCGGTCGTAAATGTAAAAAGGCATAAAAACACCGGATGCTTTCCAGTATCTTTATGCCTTTGTTTTCCTATTTTCCTAGTTTAAAGTATAGCAAAAAACCGATGTACAGTTAAGAAGGAAAAGTTCAAAAACGGTTCGTTTCCGTTCGTAAAGTTCAGTTTTTGCAGAACTTTTTTTCCAGCTGCCGCATCTGCGCCTTGCTGGAGAAAAGCTCTTCTGAAAACTGCTGCAGCCCGATTTTTTTATGATAAAAGACGGCTGTTTTTCCCATGTGCTTCCCGTTCTCAAATTCAACCGCTTTCAGCGGAATCCGATCCAGACAGTGCTGTCTCACAACGATCTGCGCCTTACTGTCTTTGATCCGAAACGCCGCTGCATCAGCCAGCTTAAGCCACTCTCTTAGAGCTGTATACCTTGCAAGGCTTTCTTCTGCCTGCCGGTCATACATTTCCTTTTCACCCGGATATTTAGAATCCGCAGCCATTTCAAGATCCTGCCTCCACTGCATTTGTGTTTCCTCCGCCAGCATTTTTACCCTGCTGTATTTCTGGCAGACTTCTTTTGCAAAATCCAACATATCCTCTTCTGTTTCCTGTTTCATATTCCGTATCACCTCCTCTGATAGCGGCCAATTGTGTCGGCCATTCCAATAAGGGCATTTTCTTTCTCCCGGACTACCGTTCTCCGGGTCAGCAATTTCCCTTCCGCCCCCGTAATCTCCGACTGCTTCTTCCCATCCACAAACAACTGCTCCGCCACAAGCCGGGTCTGGCCGCGCAGACTGCGAAGCCCGATCTCAAAGAGTTCGATCTGCTCACAAACCTCATAGTAAGGCTCCAGAAACTGCTCGGTACGCTGTGTCTGTACTTCCCGGTTCATGGATGACAGCACCTTATCGCAATTAAGGACCGTGCGTTCCACTGGGTTCGACAAGCCGCTCGTCTGCACCCGTTCGGATTCCTCATGTGCACCCTGCGACAACTTGTAAACGATCTCTTCCTTCGTGTAAAACCACGACTTCGATTCTTCATACTGCTGTCGGAGCAGTTCCCGCCTGCGGATCAAACATCGGTAGGAATCGGCCAGTTTTTTGACCAGCTCCAGACAATCCACCTGTTCAGGCTTTGTGACAGTTGCCACATTCTTTTCCTCATCCATAGTTCGTCCTCCTTTCTGACCGATTCAATTGGTTTTTATCCGGACGCTTTCCCGGTGGCTTTCTTCTTTCGCCGCTTGGCTGCTTCCTGAAGCACCCGCTCCTGCACCCCTTCGATCAGGCGGTCTGCATCCAGATCTGTAAGCGCCTCATACCACGGAGAGTGAAAGAATCGTTCCAATCTTTCTTTCTCGTGCATCGCATCCCGGTTCTTTGGATTGGCACCCAGCCGGTGAAGTGCCCGCTTATAATCCTTGACCGCCTGCAGGATGATGGCGTTTGCCAGGTTCTCATAGCAGGCAGTATTTTCACTGACAGCAACTTTTGCAGCACTTCTTACTCTGCTCATTTTTCAACGCCTCCCATCCTGTCATACCAGGGTGCCGGCACCTTCTCCGGAGCAGTTCCGTACTTGAAAACATAGATCGTGTGCCACGCAGTCTCATATAAAAGATCCAGCAAACGGCGGTTTGCTTCCGGCAGTTCATTTGCTTTCTTGATGAACTGTTCGATAAAGTGCTCCCGGTTCGTGTTCCCCAGATTCTGGCTCTTATCCCTTGCAATGACCGCCTCTGCGAACTGAAAACAGATCTTTTTGTACTGCTGGACACAGTTGTATTTCCACGTGACTGCATCCAACAGGATCTTTCGTTTCCCATCCGGGGTGAGCTTGGGCATATTCTGGATCTTGGATTTCTGATACAGTTCCATAGCCTGTTCTTCCTTACAGAATTCCTGCTGCATCCAGAGCTCACTTGCCCGGATATGGCACATCAGAAGTTCCACTTCATGCTCATAGGCTTCCTTCATGAGAAGATCACGGTTCATCCGCAGGTCTGCTGCCCTGCGGATCGGGTTCGCACCAAAGAGCTCACAAAGAAGTCCCTTTTCGCCAATCGGCCGAAACATTGCCCAGGGGATGAAGAATCCCTCCTCATCTCTTTTGGCTTTCATTGCCGTTACCGGCTTGGACTTTTTATAACGATAATCGCTCTCCTCTGCCGGACGGCGGTCCTCTGCATTCAAAAACAGATACTTTTTCATATTCTCTCCTATCTCCCCAGCTGTGCCTTGACCGCTGAGATCAGTTTTTCCTGTGTCATGTCCTTCTGCTCCAAAGCCGCCATGACATCCTCGTCCACCGTGTCCTTGGTGATGATATGGTGGATGGTGACCACATCCGTCTGCCCCTGCCGCCAGAGTCTGGCATTGGTCTGCTGATACAATTCCAAGCTCCATGTCAATCCAAACCAGATCAGGATGTGTCCGCCTTGCTGGATGTTCAAACCATGTCCGGCCGATGCCGGGTGAATCAGGGCAACCGGGATGTTCCCGGCATTCCAGTCCCTGATGTCGGTGCTGCTCTTGATATCCCGTACCGGAATCTTTTGCTTTGCCAAATGCTCCATGATGCGCTGGCGGTCATGCTTGAACCAGTACGCCACCAGAACAGGCTGCCCGTTGGCCGCTTCGATCAGGTCTTCCAACGCCTCCAGCTTATGGTCATGGATGATGCGGGCTTTTCCGTTCTCATCGTAGACAGCGCCATTGCTCATCTGCAACAGCTTTCCTGTCAGTGATGCGGCATTGGCAGCATCTATGTCACCATCTTTCAGCGGAATCAGCAGGTCCTTCCGAAGCATATCGTAGAGTTCCCGCTCCGGTGCACTCATCTCCACCTCATACCGGCTTGGAATACAGTCCGGCATATGGAGGTAATCCAGTGCTTTCATAGAAATTGTGATATCCGAGATCCGCTGGTAGATCAGCTCCTCTGCTCCTTCTCTGGGCTTGTATTGGAACACAACACCCGTGGAAGGATTCATGGAAGAAGCCTTGAAATAAGCCTCCCTGTACCGGCCGATGAATTTGCCAAGCCGCTCCCCGCCATCCAGAATCCCGATCTCCGCCCAAAGATCCATGAGACCATTGGAAGAAGGGGTGCCGGTCAATCCGACCCATCGTTTCACATACGGGCGGACTTTCCGCAGGAATTTAAAACGCTGGGACTGGTAGTTTTTGAACGATGACAGCTCATCGATCACGACCATGCCAAAATCCCAGCGCATTCCGTTTTTCTCATAATACTCCACCAGCCATTTGATATTTTCACGGTTGATGACATAGATCATCGCCGGATGGTGGAGTGCTGCAATGCGGGTCTTTGTATCACCTACGATGACAGAAATATCCAGGCCTTGCAGATGATCCCACTTTTCGATCTCTGCCGGCCATGTATCACGGGCCACACGCAGCGGCGCAATGATCAGGACCTTGCTGACCTCGAAGGTCTCCAGCATAAGGTCTTTGATGGCCGTCAATGTGATAACGGTCTTTCCTTAACCCAAGCCCATATCCAGAAAAAGGGCTGCGACCGGGTGTGTTTTGATATACTCCGTACAGTAGCTCTGATAATCATGTGGAATGAACTTCATTTGGGCATCACCTCCTCCCCGGCATCCTGTGCCCGTGTTTGCAGCTCCTCGCTTTGTGTATTTCCCTGCGGCAGCCTAACTTCCGGCATCTCCGGGATCTTTGCACCGATTCCCTGGGGGATAGGCTCGCCCGGTTTCCAGCGAAGCAACGCATGGATAGCAGGCTGAATCTGTTCCGGGCGGTCTACGCAGAATACCGGGAAGCCCAGTGCCTCCAGCTGCAGTCTGCGTTTTCTCTGAAGGATACGCATCTGCTTGCCGGGAGCTTTCAGTTCCACAAACGCACACTTGCCGCCGAGCAGCAAAACCAGTCGATCCGGCACACCGTTCATGCTCTGACTGGTGAATTTAAGGGCCTGCCCACCGGCGGCCCTGACTGCTTCCACAAACTGCTTTTCGACTTCATTCTCCCTCATCCGGCTTCGCCTCCTCTGCCCGCCAGACACCGATGCGTGGACGTTTCTTTTCCTGGCATTCCCTTTTCGGGTGTTTCCTTTTCTGGTGCTTCTTCCTGCGCTCTTCCCGAACCACATTGCCGATGGCTTCATTGGCGGTCGGGTCCGGGTGGCTGTGGCTGACTTTCCTGTTCAGAGATCCTTCTTCTTTGTGTTCTGTGATCCAGTGAATGACATCTTCCATACCGTCACCTCACTGATTGATCTGCTTCCACTGCTGCGGCTCCATCGTGGCGACCTGCCAGCCGATGCCTTCCAGTGCGGTGGCACGGTCGTAAGAAACAACATCCTGCGATGCACGGGTCACCGCATTGGACAGACCGTACAGAGAAAGGTCTCCGCCTTCAATGAGGTACTTGAGGATACCTTCCTGTTCCTCGGCATTGATGCCATAGCTCTGGGCAGTCAGCTGCACCACATCCTGTATCCTGCCGGTGATCGGCACTGCCATAGATTCCTGCAGACGGCCGACCACCTGGGAAAAGCGAGCCTCATCAATGGCAGCCATCGTGGTATCGCGGAGTTTCAGCAGGAATGCCTTGTCCTCTGCTTCCATCGTCTCATCCGAATACAGGGCAAAGCTGTCCTCCACTGCTTTTGCCTGCCGGCCCACATGATGACGGCGTTCGCCCATGTCATTCACCACCATACCGTTGGTGCAGACGAGACGATATACCAAAGGCTGAATGGACACAGCTCCCAGACCAACCTCGGAGTTGGAGATCATCACACCGGCCTGGACGATATCGCCTTTACGGACTTCCATCTCCAGACGGTGATTGACCACCTTGAGGTACAGACGGTTTTCCGTCACCTCACAGGACATGACCTCGTACTGATCATTGCCTGCAAACAGTGGCAGGACAGCTGTGGCAATCTCCATGTTGTCGATACGGCGATAACGTTCCGACAGCAGCGCACGGGCTACCTGTCCGGCACCGTAATCCATCGAGCGGACCATGTAAGAGCCGGGCTTGTCCGCAAACCAGCTGTTCACGTTCTCTGCCAGCAGCTCCGGCTTCTGTGCCTGCATGAGATCATAGTATTTGGCCGGGATGCCCAGTGCCGATGCCACCTGCCGATGGAACAGCGAAGTAGTGCCGAACACCTCCTGCTGATTCGTGGTCAGGTGGTTAATCTCAAAGGTGTGTCCATCTTCCCGGAGGTGCATCCCCTGCGCCGGGCTGATAAAATCCTGCTTTGCCTGATTCTGACGGTTCAGTTCGACCAGGACTTCCTGCAAATTTCTGCCTGTTTTCATAAATTTTTCCTTTCTATCCTGCGGCGCATATTTATACGCCCGTTTATGCGTCCGTGTCCTTCCGACAAAAACGCCGTGTTTTTATAACTGCAAGTGCTTATAATTCCCGGTTGATCATCTGCCGGATGATTCGGACGGCTCCCTGCATACGTCTGCGGTTCAGCCGGGTATCCTGCAGGAGTGTGTCCAGAGCGTCCAACTCTTCCCGGATGTTACAGAGCACGGACCGCTGATGGTCAGCCAGGCGTTCATTCTCCTGTTCCATGCGTTCGTACTCATTTTCGTAATCATCGATATCCTGCACATTGGTTTCGATGTACTCCTCAATCTCCCGGCGAAGTTCCTCTCCGGCATAGTCCTGCACCGCATCCAGCAGATCCCGGATGCCAAAGGGTATCAGAAGTTTTCCGTCCTTCATTTTCAGAACATGAGGCATCTTGCTCCCCCTTTAATCCTTGAAGTAGTAGCTGCCCTTATATCCGGCAGCATTCAGAGGAAGATCCTTGCACCACTCCGGGTTAACGGACATCAGCTTGCAGACCTCATCCACCGTGTACCGATCCTTGGGTGCTTCGATGATGACTTCATCGTGAACATGACCTACGATATTCAGGCCATAGCCTTCCATCCGGGCCATTGCTTCTGCCAGAATGTCACGTGCAATCGCCTGTGTCGCATTCTCCACCAGACGGCCGGAGTAGGTTTCCTGTCTGGCCCATTTGTGGTTCTGCCCCACTCCTTCATAGGTCAGGCTCATGCGACCGAAGCGGTTCGGCTGCAGTCTCGGCTTCAGATACGCCAGCTTTCTTCCAGAAGGAAGCAGCATCCAGAGCGTACCGGAATAAAACTCAAACGCCAGCTTACCGATCTCCTGTCGCTTTCCGGTTTTAAACGCCTGCGTTGCCGCCTTTTCCACATCCCACCAATACTGGACGATCTTCGGATTGGCTTCCCGCCAGGAATCGATGATCTCCGGCAGTTCCTCTTCTTTCAGACCCATCTGCAGAGCACCCATGCTGATGAGTGCGCCGGAAGAACCGCCATAGCCGCAGGCCAGCTCTGCCACCTTTCCTTTCTGCCGAAGTTCCCCGTTGATGCCGTGCTTCACCACCGGCACATGGAACATCTGGCTGGCAGAGGCACAGTAGATGTCCTTTCCTTCCAGAAAGGCTTCCAGCCGCCAGTCCTCCCCGGCTTCCCATGCAAGCACACGGGCTTCGATGGCGGAGAAGTCGGCCACGATGAACTCACAGCCCTCTCTTGGGATCAGCATGGTTCGGATCAGTTGGGAAAGCACATCCGGGGTATTGCCATAGATGGTCTCGACCATATCAAAGCACCCCAGCTTCACCAGTTCCCTCGCCTCATTCAGCGTGGAAATATGGTTCTGTGGCAGATTCTGCAACTGGATATTCCGGCCGGAATACCGACCTGTGCGGCTGGCTCCATAGAACTGGAACAGCCCTCTGGCTCTTCCATCTGAACAGACACAGCGTTCTGCCGCCTGGTATTTCTTCACAGAACTTTTCGCCATCTGAAGTCGGAGCTTCAGCATGTCCATTGCCTCAGCATCCACTCCGTTCTTGTCCAGTTCATCGATCATCTGTGCTACATCCTTTTTTCCGAGCGTGTCCATCGGAATGCCGCGCTCATCCAGCCATGACTTCAGCTGTGACACAGAGTTTGGATTCTCAAGCCCGGTCAGTTCGTAGGCTTTCTTACTCATAGCGTCCGAGAGCAGCAGGTCACAGGCAATGGCCTGCTGCACCAACTCCGTGTCGATCTTTACGCCCCGGTCATTGATACGCTCATTGACCCGGTAATGCTTCCACTCCTGCTCCGGCATCGGGAATTTCTTCAGCCGCTTATAAATGTCCACCTCGGTGTTGACATCCTGAATGCAGTAATACTTAAACTTCTCCCAGTCAGCAGGGTAATGCTCCGGAAGATTCCGGGTACGCATCCCATTACTCTTCGTTGGCTTACAGGGCATGGAAAACAGCTTGATCAGCCGCTCGCCTTCCTTGTCTTTCTGCTGGCTGGTCTTCAACACAATGCCAACATCCTTTAGGGCCATTGGCAGAGTCAGCGATGCCGCCATAACCATCGTGCAGATCCAGCTGTCCGGCGAAAGGAACTCTCCGGGTTTCAGATACTGTCCCGGCAGATGTCTTTGCAGATGCACAGAAAAACAGACCCGCTCAAAGGAAGCATTGTGGGCAATCAGGCGCACATTGCCGGACTGGAAATCCTCCAGCAGCTCTTTGGGGAGCGGTTCTCCCGATGCAAGGTCTGCACACCTGGTCTCGCCAAAACCATCCCCTTCATCGGTCGCCCAGGCAACCAGCAGGATCTCAAAGCTTGGATCTGTGGCATAACGGTACAGGCCGCATTTTCCGATATCCACCTCGCTGTAGGTCTCAATATCGATCAGCGTTTCTTTCAAATATCTCACCTCTATTCGATGTAAAAAGCCGGAGGACACCCTGGCATCCCCCGGCACGGTTACTTATCTGTGTTTCTCTTAGCGAAGGTAATCCGGCAGTTCCTCACCGGCATCGCCGCCCAGAACATCCTCATCGTCCAGCGCGTCAAAATCAGACTCTGCTGATGCCTTGCCGGACAGACGGTCACCATCCTTGACAAACTGCACGTTCCCCAAACCAGCAGCCACACCGCGGTTGCCGTTGGCGTTAAAAGCGTAGAAGTTCACGCTGACATTGCAGTAGCAGCCGGAGTAGACCATCATCGGGTCTGTCACAGGCTGGACATGACGGTCCACGACCTGCGGTGCATCCTTGCTGGAGGCATTCACAAAGAAATGCTCCTGGTAGTTCTCATCGTCCGGGCGGTCGATGTCGCCGTCACGCAGAGGCAGCTTCAGGTTCGGCGGGATCTTACCGCCCCACTTACGGGTCTTGCCATCCTCCTTGGCGGCCTCCACTGCCTTGTGGATCGCCAGCAGGGTCTTCTTATCCTCCTTCGGGATCAGACAGGAAACGGAATACTTGGCCTCACCGCCGTTGATGCTCTTTGCTTCAAAAATGTTTGCGAAAGAGATACGGCACGGAATCACGACCTTAGTTGCACTGGAAATCTTGTTAGCCATAATAAAAATCCTCCATCAATCTGTTTTTGTGTATTGCTGCTGCCCTCAATCGAGGACAGCAAATTCATCTTCCGCAGTCTGCAGATCGACTGCTTCTCTGGGGTCCGAATCCGGGACAAGTGCCAGCTTACCGGGCGGCTTGACCACATACTCTCCCAGAATCTCCTGGAACTTTTTCTTCCCCATAAGCTTTTCAAAGGCTGTCAGAGAGATCAGCTCCGTCTTATAAATATCGGTGTATCCGGCCTTCTCTGCAGCAGCCACCACCGATTTCGTATCAAGGAACTGCCTCTTGCTCCTACCCTCGACCACCTTATACCCATCCCAGCTGACACCATGATTGATGGCCTCCGAACTGACATAGGCAAAGATGGCTTCGATCCAGGACTCGATACGGTTCAGGGTCGGCAGCATCTTCTCAATGTCTGTCTTTGAAAGCAGGGCCGGGGATTTAAAGGTCGGCACCGAAATGTCCGGATCAAAGGATGCTGTCGCATCCGTTTCCTCGGTTTCATCCTCCAGCACACCGGCATCCAGATCCAGAAATTCTTCTTTCACCAGAGCCATAGCTTCATCGGCACAGGCTTTACAGGAAGTTCTGGCACGGCAGAACCGGCACCAGTCCCCGGGAACCTGCTCGCCTTTTCCTTCAAAGGCCAGCTTTGCCCTCGGTCTGACATAGGTCTCTGCCCAGTCCAGCAGTTCCTCCACACTGCATTCAAACGTTGAGATATTTTCCAGTCTCGGCTGGATAATGGTCATGGACACCTTTTTGATACTGTACAGATATCCGTAGGCGTGGTAAGCACCTAGGGCGTACAGCATCATCTGCGGATTATGGTCACAGTTTACGAACACTCCCTTGCCGTTCTTGTAGTCCATGACATAAAGCGTACCGTCTGCGATGATCACGCAGTCGCCGGTACCAAAGCCAGATGGAACCAGGTAGCTGTAATCCAGCCGCTCCTCCACCATGACCAGCGGATGCGGACAGGTCTCCTTGATGCGCTCCACTGTGGAAATGATGAACTCCGCATAGATATCGGTGTTCGCTTCCATCTCCTCATCCTCGTACTCGGAGGTTGGACGCTTCACCCGTTCATGCAGATATTTCCGCAGCTTGTATTCGCCCAGCTCATGGGCAGCAGTTCCCTCCTCGGCGTACACCGAGGATTCATTTGGAAAGTTCTGCTCCAGCCTTGCAGATGGTGTACAGTTCAGCCACCTCTTAGAGCTGGAAGCAGAAAGGATTGCATGTACTTCCGGCATGATGACCTCCCTTAAATCTGGGAGACATCTGCCAGAAATGCTTCGTACTTCTCTGCAAGCAGGTCAGACAGCTGGGCCACACCGTAGGTCTTCAGAAGCTGACCGATCTTCTCGTTGTTATCACGCTTCTTCTTGATCTTGGCGACAATGACCGCCGTGATCTCGTCCTTGGTGATCGTCACTGCAGACTGTGTTTCCTCCTTGGCAGCAGGTGTGTCCTTGTCCGTGGTTTTATCGGACGGTACTTCTTTTTGGCCGGTATCTTCTTCCCACGGCAGCGCATCCGCATCATCCACCGGATGCTCACTCTCTGCGGTTTCTGAACTCTCGGAGTTCACTGCTTTCTCCGCCTCGTCAGGGTCTTCTACCACAGGCACCTCTGCGGTTTCCTCGATGGCCGAAGTAACCGTCTCTTCCACCTTTTTGGTTTTCTTGACCGGCTTCTTACGGGGATGCGAAACCGCCGGGCCTTTCTTTTCTGTTACGGGCAGTACTGGCTGCTCTGCCACCGGAAGCTCCAGTTCATCCTCCGTCTTTGCATTTGCCGCCAGCATATCCAGCTGCTCGGATACGCCGGCAAACATCTGCGCCAGACCGTCAAAGACCTCGACCAGACCGTCCACGACTTTTTTCGGAGCGTTCAAAGCATTCAGTTCGTCCATCATGCGTTTGCCTCCTCTCCGGTTTCTTCCTCATCCCCCCACAGGTCATCCAGATAATCGGCCTGTGCCTTCAGGACTGCCAGAATGACCTTCTCGCACAGACCGGTTTCCTTGTGGATGTGAGCCAGCATCTCATCGAAGTCGATGTCCTCTACCGGGTCATCTGCTTCAGCATCCGGCTCCTGTCCGAAACCGTAGTTGTACGAGGTCATACGCTCATCCATGTGGAGGTGCAGGTTCTTGATGCTGAGCGAAAGGAACGGAACACCAGACGGGCGTGCCGGCATCGGCTTATCCTGCTCCTGAGTTTCCGTTTTTTCCTCTGCCCTGGCAGGAAGCGGAACCTTTACCACCTTGGCGTCCTTCAGCATCTCGCTGATCATTTCCTCCAGAGTCATGCTCTTCTCATTCTTATTCTCCATTGTCTTTCTCACTTTCTGCAGCTTCCTGCTGCTCTTTCGTTTTATCTTCCATTGGTATGTGATACTGCTCGGAAAGTCTCTTCAAAAGCAGTTCGACCATGCGTCCCGGCTCCGGGAGGTTGCAAACAGGCTTCTTCAGCTCATGTGCTCTTTTGATCTCCGCCGCCATCCCCTCGGATATGGTTTCGCCGAACACCCACACTTCATCAGCTGCTTCCAGCCACTCCATTCCGAATCGGATTCCTGTCGCACGCTCCTGTGCGTCCTCATCCTTTAAGAACTGAGTAAAATACAGATGCGGAGCCAGTGGCAGGACTCCCATTGTGGCCAGAATCCTGCAGGCGGTCTTTGCCCTCTGGATGTTTGCCTCCATCTGTGTCTTCCTGCACGGCGGGTCATTTGCTGTCGGTCGGTACGGCGAGCAGATAAAAATCTTCTTCGGTGCCGATGCCAGCGGGAACCCGCCGGGCGGACGAGCCTCCTTAGAACCTCCTATCTTGGCGGTTGCATTCGCCATATTCATGCGTTCTGCTTTCATAGGTTTTTCCTCCTGTCGATGTACTTGAGAAGTGGTCCTCTCATAAAGCGCACGATTTTCGACCAAAAGTTAAGTAGTTCATCAAAAACTTTTTCGGATTTTTTTGAGAGCACCCTGCATCGAATAATGAACAGCAGGCTTTGACATCCCCAACTCCTCTGCAATCTCCTGCAGCGTCATACCTTTATAGAAGTAAAGCTGAATCACCTCTGTCTGCCGCTCGGTCAGCTTACTCATGGCTGCATACAGCTTCCGCAGTTCCTCATCTGCCAATATTTCAGCGTTTTCTTTTTCCATGAAGTCGATCATGGCAGCATCCGTCCAGTCAGAACCATCGCAAACCAAAGCAAATTCTTCATAGTCACGGCTGATTTTGTTGCGATTATTTTCCAGGCGACGCTCACCCTCCATAACCAACCGCACAGACCACTCTGCTTCCTCAAACACCTCTGCTGGAACCACCTGATAGGTGCCATCTGTGAAATCATAGCGGTAATCCCCACAGCGATTCACATCCAGCACCGTATGAGCACCATCTGCCTCGTACACTGCATAGCCATTTTCATAGGCAGTAACGACTGCGCCATTCACCATTGCCCTTGCGACTGCAACCGGATGCATTGCCATAAGCTGCTTGTAACCTGGGATTTTCTTCTCCAATACCAGTTCCACACGCTCTTTCAGTTCATGCAGGGTAATGTGTACGTTCAAAGCCGTCTGGTCGACTGCCTGCGCCGCATTCTCCACAATCTGGTCAACCATTTTCGGCTGGCAGATCTCCATCACGCCTACGCCACCATTGATTGCTACTGCTCCAGTCATCATGTTCATCATTTTTCTGTCCTTTCCCCCGGACTTCTGGGAGGGAAAGATACCGAAGCAGGATGCAGATGAGGCACCAAACCATCTGGCAAGGCTGTGAAACACAAAAAGCCCGATTCCAGAGATAGGTAGAGTAATCCCATTCGCATACCTCCAGCACCAGCAAATAAATCGCTGTACTGTGAGGTTCTGCTATGGTATCCTTCGCCTGCTCTAGAATCGGGCTTACGATATTTTTATTTGTCCGAGAGAGTGCCGACAGATTCATACTCTGTGGTTCTGTGGGCTTGTCCCTTGAACTGACTATATGATAACAAAATGACGGTCTCTTGCAGATTTCAGACTTGACACACTTTGGGGTCAAATTTGATACATTTTTGAATTCACGACATTATGGGCATAAAAAAAGACCGCACAGCTTGATTTGTACTGTACGATCTTCAAATTGCCACTTTCCGCTCTTTAAGCAGATAGCAGTCGATGCTTTCTCTCACCATCTCCTGATGCATGGGGTTCAGCATATCGTATTTTTCCTGAATGGATGTGTCTGCACAAGGAGGCTCATCTTCTTCGTCCATCAGTGTATCCATCGACACACCGAGGGCTCTGGCAAACCGCTTCAGCATCACGCAATTTATCACACCACGTTCACCGTTTTCAATTCCGGAAATATTGGCGCGGTCAATGTCCACAGCATCGCTGAGGTCTTTTTGTGACCAGCCTTTCTGTTTACGATATTTTCTGATATTCTGACCAATAATATACTCATCACTGTGAATATCGACCACGCCTGACACCCCCTTTTCCAAAGCATAAACAGCAAAAAAGGCCGGGGCATCCCTGTGACTATGTACTCAGATGCTACTCAAAGTACACAGTCTCTGGAATGCTCCGACCCAATCCTTCTGAAAAAGGGTGTCGACAACAAGTCAGATTAAAATCTACGATTTCTTCCTGAGCAACCCCGTACTTCGGCCTCCTATGAAATTGTTTGCGCTGATTACGCTTCTAATTAAAATCAAAATCTTCATACTATGTATTTTCCTATCTATGTATTTGCTTTCGTTATTGGTATAGTTTCCTGCCACTTATGGGGGAAATCTCAGTTCAGTTATGTATACTAAGTGGCTTTCAGGTCAAACAGCAGGTATTTTCTACCAATTGCTGTAGTTCCGTTGAACGCTCTTATAGTATACACCCGACACCAATAATCGACAACCAAAAGTGTCCAAAAATCGACAGGTGGATATGTCGAATTTTAATAACTTTTTTGGTGCAAATGCACTAAAAATCAGACTTCTTTTTTATCACTCCTTAACAATTTTATCGCCTTTACGTTTATACCCCACGCCTTTTTCAAACAGTGCATTCACAACAGAAGAACCAACACCAATGGTCATTCTTTTTGAAATTCCTGACACGGAAATCCACCATGTAAGCAATCAGTGCCACTCCCACCAAGCTGGATTTCCACTACTAAGTAATAACCCAGTATTTCATATTTTTTAGACGTCTGCGTGATGTAAAGATGCTCACGGCATCGCTCTTGTAAACTCAGATAACAAAAAAGCCGAGGCAGACCCAAGACAACCTAAACTAAGGTCATCTAAAGTCTACCTCGGCTTACCACGCACACTATGCTTTCCAGCATATCCGGGCAGCACCTGCAGGCAGGTGTAAATTCAATCAGGCTGGCTCACACGTCCTGCGATGAGTCAAGCGGTTACCGGGAGCAGTCACATCCTGAGCTGTTCCTTTTTATCTTCAAAGGTCATGTATGGACCAGAATAACATTGCTCATTAAAATCATCCAGGTACTCATACCCCTGCAATTGCCCGTTCTTCACATAAGCAACAGCCTTACGACCATTTACAACCGCACGGGTTGCAAGGAGCACCCGCTTTCCTTGCGACGTATAAATTCCACATTTTGAAATCAATATCCTCATCTCCCATCTTGTACATTAAACACTGACTTCTCTGTTCCATCGATTCGCGGAATGCAAAATTCATCTTTCACACATCGGTTCACCGGGTCGATTAAAATAAAGGAAAAATAATCCCTTATTTTGCAGCCAGCATAATACTCTCTCGCCTGTTCAATCATAGCTACATGGTTTACTACTACTGAAACCTTAATGCCATGCTCACGAGGACTCTCCATATATGCCATCGCAAACAGCTGATTCATCTTGCCAATCGTACCCCTTCCGATTCCCGCTGTATAAGATTTACACTCAAACAGCCATGTATCAATGCCTTCTTCTAAAAGAGCATTTGTCCGAATTGCAAAATCAGCCCTGTACTGTTTGGTTCTTGGCCAGATCATATTTTCGTAGGAAACCAATTCTACAAAATAGCCGTTCATAAGGAACGCGTTCTGCAGCGTTTCCCTGTAAGTTTGCTCTAACATATATCCGGTAAGCGTCTTCGCTGCATTCCGTAAGAACATATTTGATGAATTGGGATCTGGCTCAATATTCTGCTCTTCTGCGATATCCGCCAATCCAAAAACAATCTGAGATGGAGATACAACGGCTCCTTCTGTTCCAGCAGGAACAAGTTTCACCATTCCGTTTGCCGCCAACAGTTTCTCCAGTGTGACCCCACTGTTCGGATCTGCAGCCTTTGATATCGCCACCAGCACCTCATCAGAACAAGCCGTTGTGTTCTTCATATTAATAATACGGGAAATCGTCGATGTGTTTACCCCGCACTCATTCGCAAAGTCATTCATCGACCGTTCTCCCTTTGCACTCAGAACCAACTGACTCAGCACTTCTAGGTCGGCCTTTCCCGTCCGAATGTAATCAGGAAAAAGATTCGTTATCTTCTTTCTTCCCATCGGTGTCACACCTCCTCTGTTTATATAGTAGCACTTTATTGCATACTTGTCAATATTACGCAATGATTTTATCTTATTGCTTTTGTTGCGTTACCAAACTCGTAGTTACGTTTTAGTAAGTCCATGTTACATCCACAGTTACATCCCATACCATAATAAAAAGGAACAGAAGTTCATTTCCCTCTTGACTTCTACAACTTCTTATTGTATCATAGGAACAGAAGTTCACGAACTGTTGTTCTTAGTATATAGGAACAGTTGTTCCTTGTCAAGTAGGCTTTACAAAAAATTGCTGCTTCTCACCGGCAACTTTCCCTTCCGGCAAAAAGCAGCAAAATATCCCACATGGAGGCATGACATGAAAAAAGATACGAACTTACTAGACACTCAGGATGTCCGGGCTGAAGCAGCCACTGCACTTACACCGAATGCGACCAATGGCGAGAAGATCAAAGCTCTGCGATCCGCACAAGGTATGAGCATGGCCGAGCTCTCCAGACGAGCATCTATGTCTGATCGTGCCATCCGCTATATCGAAGCCGGCGAGCGCGAACCAAGCGTGGACGCAATCCAGAAGATTGCCGCTGCTCTTGGTGTCACGACCGACTACTTTATGGATGATGCCACCTTCCAGAAGGAACTCAGCGATGACCAATTCTACGCTGACGTCCGTAAGAAGTATGGCTCCCGCGGTGTAGCTCAGGCAAAGAAAATAAAAGAACAGACCTCTGCCCTTTTTGCAGGCGGCGAGCTGTCCGAAGAAGATCAGGCTAATTTCATTAAGGAAATGGAAGCTCTCTTCCTTGATGCAAAAGAAGAGGCAAAAAAGTTTACTCCTAAAAAATATCTGTAATCGACTTACAGAGGAAAGGAGTCGCTGTTGGACAACTTTGCTATTACTGCCGCCGACGCTGTAAGCCGCCGATATAAGAGCAATGACCCGGAAGCTATCATTGCCCAGCGCGCCATTAAAATTAAAGACATCCGGTTCTGCGAAGAGCTCCTTGGATTTTATACAGTACTTCTAAATTGCGAATACATCGGCATCAATCCAAACTGCTCAAAGCAACAACGCAGATCCGCACTGGCTCACGAACTTGGGCATTCCATTTTCGACCGGAAACATGCGGCATCCGGTCAAGCTTTCCAGGATACATATTTTTATAGTCTCAGCAACGCAAAAGCAGAGCGCAGGGCAAATACGTTTGCTGCTGAACTGCTATTGTCAGATGATGATGTACTGAAACCAATCGGCTTCTATGAATTCAACGCCGACAGGCTTCAAATGGAGGCTTCTCTGCCAACCCACTGCTCTAGCACATACCGTGCCTTGAAATACCACGAGCTGCTGCAGGACTTTCAATACACGCATACAGGATTCGCCACCATTGAGGAGATTGCACAGATGGCTGGAATCGAAAAAAACTTTGTTGATTTTAAACTGAACATTCTTACCGCAAAAGGCTACCAGCTTCCTGCTGTGCCAGAGCTTCAGAGCAATTTTCTGAAGGATTCCATGAAGAATTGCTCTAAATGTTACGATTAAACATGGAGGTGACTGCTTATGACAAAAGAACGAGTCTATGTAAAGGTATCCTCCGACTTTGATTCTACAGGCTATATGCAGCCGACATCAATCACATGGTCGGATGGACGTACCTTCCCAATCGAAACAGTGCGTGACTTCCGCCCTGCTGGGACTGCCGATAACGGTTACTCTGGTGACTGCTTTACTGTACTCATCCAGGGGCAGGAGAAGCACCTATTCTTTGAACACCTCGACTCACGCTTCAACGGACGATTAGGCCGATGGTTTGTCGAGAGAACCGGACATTAAAAGCATTATTATGAGAACACAGTCAGAAAGGAGGAAATTGCACGATGCAACGCACATATCTTGCGATAGATCTTAAAAGCTATTACGCGAGTGCGGAATGCGCCGCTCGCCACCTCGACCCGCTTACCACAAATCTGGTCGTGGCAGATTCCTCCCGCACTGAGAAAACTATCTGTCTCTCTGTGTCTCCTTCCCTGAAAGCCTATGGCATTCCGGGTCGCGCCAGACTGTTCGAGGTCGTGCAGAAGGTCAAAGAGGTCAATACGAATCGGTTAAGGGAAGTGGTACGATTAAGAAAAGCTGTGTATAAGGACGGTAAACCATCCTTTTCCTCGGCCTCCTATGATTCCTTATCCCTTGCCACCGACCCATCACTCGAACTCTCTTACCTCGTTGCACCACCCCGGATGGCATACTATGAAAAGGTGTCGCGACAGATTTTTGGCATCTATCTGAAATACATTGCCCCGGAGGACATCGTGGTATATTCCATCGACGAGGTGTTCATCGATGCCACCTCGTACTTATCCCACTACAACATGACAGCACACGACCTTGCCATGACAATGATCCGGGAAGTGCTGTATACAACTGGCATTACAGCCACCGCCGGGATTGGTACGAATCTGTATCTGGCGAAGCTGGCAATGGACATCACCGCCAAACATGCTGCACCGGACAAGGACGGTGTTCGCATCGCTGAGCTGGATGAAGAGAGTTTCCGTTATCTCCTCTGGGATCACAAACCACTCACAGACTTCTGGATGACTGGCCCCGGCACCGTCAAGCGACTAGAAAAACACGGCATCCATACGATGGGCGAACTGGCCTATTTCAGCACCGTCAATCAGGATATCTTATATAAGGAATTCGGCGTTGATGCTGAACTGCTGATTGATCATGCTTGGGGTCTGGAACCCTGCGGCATGAAAGAAATCAAAGCCTACAAACCCAGCACTAATAGTATCTCCGAAGGACAGGTTCTCTCCTGCCCTTACCCATATGACAAAGCCAGAATCATTGTCATGGAGATGGCTGACAGCTTAGTATTGCAATTAACAGATAAAGGACTGGTTACGGATAGCCTGACGTTGGATGTGGGCTATGACCGGGAAAACTGTGACAGCGGAAAATATCACGGTCCGGTACACATCGATCACTACGGCCGCACCGTTCCGAAGGGTGCACATGGCAGTACGAAACTGGATAATCCAACCAACCTCGGAAGCATCCTGATCTCTGCCACAACTGAGTTATTCGAGAGAATAGCCGATAAAACACTGACCGTAAGACGGATCACAATAGCCGCCAACCGTGTGGTCAAAGACGAGGGCTTCTTCCAAGTTGACCTATTCACAGACACGACCAAGCTGGAAAAAGAGAAGAAGCTGCAGAATGCGATGCTAGGACTCAAGAAGAAGTTCGGCAAGAACGCCGTTCTGAAAGGAACCAACTATCTGGATGGTGCAACGATGAGGGAAAGAAATCAGCAGATAGGCGGCCACAAGGCTAAGTAAGGAGGGAGAACATGGACTACAAGAACACGCCGGAAGGCAAAGCCGTCCAAAGTAAGTATGGCAAAATACTCCATGCTTCCCGTCCGGAGCCACCGCACGATCATCCCCGGATGCCGATGTCAAATCGCGCTAAAATCTTCTCTCCTTTTGCCGCCTTACGAGGCTATGAGGATGAGATTGCATCTGAAGGCAGGGATCACCTGAAAGGAAATAGAATCGAACTGTCTGAAGAAGGTAAGGAAGCTCTGAGCCAAAAGATCGGCCAACTTCGGAAGGAACAAAAGGTCACAATTAAATATTTCACGGATGGCTACTATGAAGATATAGACGGGGTACTGGATGCTGTGGATGCGATAAGCAAAGAACTGCGAATTTACACAGGATTTATAAACGATACCGGCAAAGAGCTGCCGACCATTATTGCATTTGAAGATATATTAGAGATTGGGGTGAATATGACTTGAATTACTACTTTTGCGATGCCTGCCGCTACTGCTTCTCTGCCGAGAAGCTGCCAGATCGATGCCCTGACTGCGGAGCACAAACCTATAAAGAGAAGTCAGCGGTGCGCTTAGCGAGTAACAATGAAATAGAGGAATTGCTTAAAATACGGAAAGAAGATAAGGAGGACATACAAAATGAAAGCACATAAATATTGGTCACTCGGAGCACTTGCCTGCATGGCAGGATGCTTCTACACAGGCTGCAAGAAGCTGATGCAGGCTCACAAGTATTTCGCTTGCGGTTCTCTGGTCTGCATGGGTATGGCAATCTACTCCGGCCACAAAATTGCACCGAAGAAGAAAAAAGCTGAAAAGCCTGAAAAATAAGAACACACGCCCTCGCCGTAACAAGCGAGGGCTTTTTTTGAACTCCAGGAGTTCACTTTATTTCCGTCACAAACTATACGCTTCCACCATCAGCCGCATCCCGACTTTCAGACCTTCCTCAAAGGCGGTCTTCTCCCATGCACAGCACACCGTCCCCTGCCGGTCCATGATTTTTTCCCAGAGCGGAATTTTATCTCCGATATAATCATCTACCAACCTATCCATACCATCTAGCCCACGCAGCCACTCTTCCAGTTCCTTTTCCTTGGTCTTTGCTGCCTTCCCGGCAACTGTGTTTTTCTCTACTGGGTTTTTCTCTGTATAATGCTCGTAGATCAGATCCAGCAGATTTTCTACAGGCGGATAATACTCCGGCTCTGTTTTCTTCAAATACTCCTCCAGCATTTCCTTCAATTTTTCTATAATGCTACCATCCTTCCCAACTGAGATTCACATCCTCAGTTACGGCACATATTACCGTAGACTTTTGCACATAGCAACCTATTTTTTGCGGTCTTTCGGATGGCCCATCTTCTCCTTTATCTCGTCCGGCACATCAATCAGCCCAAACCGGTAGAACATTCCGTATATGTAAGTCACGCCCCGGATATCGCCCAGAGCTTTCGGGCGGTCTACCACTTCTCCTTTAATATTCTTCAGCGCCAGCAGCACTGAACTCCACGCTAGACTTTTGCTCTTCTCTCGGCGGTCGATCCACAGCTCTTTTGTGTACTCGCCATTCTTGCCTTTTTTAATTTCGTAAGTGAATGGCAACCCAGAGTAGGTTTTGAATTTCACACCAGCATAGGCCAGAACCACGCTCCAGAAGTTTTCTTCTGTCGAATCAGCCTTCCACCGCTTCATCGCTCTGTATCTCCGCTGCCGCTCTGCTCCTACACTGATTTTCTCTTTTGATGCAGTACTTGGGAAGTACACACCTTTCTGATAAGGCAGGTACGAAGTGACGGAGGCTTTGGAGAGGTCAAGGGCTGCTACGGTTGATAGCAATGCGGTTTTATAGTCTTGTGTTTCTCGATACTTCTCGAAAGTATCCTGTACCTTCTCCGCCACATCTGATTCATACACACCGGCTGTGATGAGCAGCTTCCGTACCTTTATTGGATTTAATCCCAGTTCTTCACCGACGGCCTGCAAGGACATCTCAGAATCATAAAGTGCCACAGCAGCATCCAGCTGCTCTTTCAGGTTCTTCCCGGCATCGTACTCTGGCTTCAACTTCTTCCGGCCACCGCCTGGTTTTCTTGTTTTCTTCATTTACTCATGCAGCTCCAGCGGCTGTCCATCCGGGTCGTGGAAGAAAGTCATCTTCTTGCCGGTGTAATCATCCACGCGGATTGGCTCACATTCAATGCCTACCTCCGCCAGTTCATTCACTGTCTGCTCTACGCTGTCTACACAAAATGCAAGGTGACGCAGGCCACAGGCCTCCGGACGGTTCACACGCTTTGGAGGATTTTCCTCAGCGAAAATTTCAAGTTCCGTAAGTTCATTGACACGAAGATCCAACTTCCAATCCCTGCGCTCCGAGCGATAATTCTCTCTGATAACAGAGAAGCCCAACTTGTTCACATAGAAATCCTTCGCGACTTCGTAGTCAGATACGATGATCGCGATGTGGTGTATTTTAGATAAGTTCATTTTTTTCATGCTCCATTTCTTTTATTTTTGTTCTTCTTTTATTTTCGTTATAAACTATACGGAAGCCTGCAAAAACACCGTGTGAACTTCTGGAGTTCAGTTTGTCCACACGGCAATGGTTTTATTTCAGTTTTTCGAGGATCTCGTCCGCGCTCATGCCACTTGCCAGCAACTTCTTCAGCACAGCCTCTGCCTCGGTCTTCTTTGCTTCTTCAGCGGCCTTAGCATCTGCCTTTGCCTTCTTCGCTTCCAAGGATGCCACTTCTTTTTCGGCCTTCTTCAGAGCAGACTTCTTCTCTTTCAGTGTGTTCTTCTGCTCTTCAATCGCTTTCTGGATGGATACGATCTCAGTATTCAGATATGCAATAGTCTCCTGCTTCTCTGCTATCTGGGATGCGTAGTCATTGATTGTCTTCGGTTTGTTCTTGCTGCCTTTCGTTCTGGGCATATTCATTCAGCCTTTCTTTTACATACACTCATTTCCCATTGATCTTTAAATGTACTGCTCGACAATAGAACTGATCTCATCAATATAATTTCTTACCTCATCGGCTGCATTATTCTCGTCCGGATATTCAAAAATAGTCTCATATTTATTGAGGAACTCATCGAACTGGTATGGACCGCTCTCACGATGATTAGCATGAATATAAGAAACAACCAAAACTGCTGCCTGAATTGGATGACCTTCAAAATAATCTGCATCAGCCATACCAGAGACGCCACCTCAATCACAGCCATAAAGCCTTCTAACCTGATGTTCCAACTCAATTGCGTCATTGTGATTAATTCTAAACATTTTATTGTCCCCCAATCTAATTTTCTTTTCTCACATCTTCGCCGATCATAGATCGTTGCCTGCTGCTCACCACGGAGAGGTGTGTGATTATTACGAGCAGCGTAGGGAGCTACCGCTCCCAGTATATCACAATTTCATCCCGTTTTACAGACGCTTTCTTGCCTTCATCGCCACACAGTACAATAACCCGCCTAGCACTCCGCCGACTGTGTTGTAGAAGATGTCAGATAGCTGAAACGTCCCGAGCCGCAGGAGTAACTGCAGCATCTCTATTATCAAAGAAAAGCCAAACGCTATCTTCCCGCTTTGCCACAGTATCTTCTTCCAGCCGTTTCCTATCTTTTCTTCGAACGTCCACATCGCTACAGCTGAAAACGGTACCATCATGATCACGTTCTCGATGCACTCGGTGGTCAGCTTCTGTTCGCCATTCACAGTCTCCCAGATGCCCCAGCCACCCATGACATCGGATAAAGGATTCATCCAAAGATTGCGGTTTAACAGGGTTCGGAACAGAATAAGTGAAGTCACAAAGGCCAGGAAGAACAGTTTCCGAAAGAACACACTCTCCTTGAACTTCTGATACCATGTCACTATGGCATTCTTCCATCCTTTGCCAGCATGTATTGGCTCATACGCATACAGGTAGAAAAACATAGCTAGGAAAGAAAGAAGGAGTGAGAATCCAAACGGCTCATACATCGCAGTCAGGATGTTTGTGAGTATCTTTCCGAGTAAATCAATCGTTTCATTCATCGTCGTTTACAGATCACTGAACAGGTCAGCCTTGTACACGCCATCCGCCAGCATCTTCTTGAAACTGTCCTTTACTGCTGCAACGTCCTCATGGTAGGTCATGCCATACCAGGTGTCGTTGGTCTTCAGAACCTTTACAGACATCTTTCCATGCTCCAGCAATTCACCGATGAAGATAGGAATCAGATACTCTGCTTTCAGAGGATTGCCCGGGACTTCTTTCTCAAAGAACTCTTTGAAACCTTCCTCCAGAACATCCAGAAAATCAGGAGTTAATCCCCACATATTCATAGAAACCGGAGAATTCACATCAATCACTTTTCCTTCTGTTTCTGCTCCGGTTGCGGTCTTCACAATATTTTTTGTCTCTACAACTTCGGTCAGATTGTTCTGCTCATCCATTTTGCAGATACCGCGAGTTACGCCGCCGTTATCGGACAGAGTGTTCTTCAGCACAAAGCCTGCCATGCAGGACTTTCCGCCGTTCACCAGATACTCATGAACAGCCTTGAAGCCTTCCTTGCCATAGTAATCGTCTGCGTTAATGACGATGAACGGAGTTTTAATTACGTCCTTTGCTGCAAGCACAGCCTGACCGGTTCCCCAAGGTTTTGTACGACCTTCCGGCAGCGTACCAGGAATATCGTTAATATCCTGGAAAGCATAGTCAACAGTTACATTATGAGAAGAGCAAATGGAGGCAATGCGATCACCGATAACCTCTTTAAACTCCTTCTCGATATCCTTACGGATGATAAATACTACATGGTTGAAGCCTGCTTCAATCGCATCATGGATTGAGTAGTCCATGATGATATGACCAGCATCATCCACCGGCTCCAACTGTTTAATTCCCGTTCCGAAACGGCTACCGATACCGGCTGCCATAATAAGTAATGTTGTGTTCATAATTTTTTCCTCTTGCTATCTTTTATTCCACAGTCACACTCTTAGCTAGATTTCTCGGCTTATCCACATCCAGACCCTTGGCTACAGATACATAATAGCCCAGCAGCTGCAACGGAATCACAGCCAAACTGCCCACAAAGTGCTCGTCCACTTTCGGCACATATACCGTGAAGTTTACCTGATCTTCGATTTCATACTTGCCATATGTAGTCAGACCCATCAAATAAGCACCACGGCTCTTGCACTCTAACATATTGCTAATAGTCTTTTCATAGAGTTCGCTCTGGGTCAGTACGCCAATGACCAGTGTTCCCTGCTCAATCAGACTAATCGTTCCGTGCTTCAGTTCACCTGCAGCGTATGCTTCGGAGTGGATGTAGCTGATTTCTTTCAGCTTCAGACTCCCCTCCAAGCAGACAGCATAGTCAATGCCACGACCCACAAAGAACACATCGTGTGCATTCGCATACTTTGCTGCAAACCACTGAATGCGCTCTTTGTCTTCCAGAATCTTCTGCATCTTTTCCGGAATGGTCAGCAACTCGGAAATATAATAGCTGTACTGTTCCTCGGTGATTTTTTCTCTGACCTTGGCAAACTGAACTGCCAGGCAATACATTGCCGCCAGCTGTGCGCTGTATGCTTTTGTTGTAGCAACGGAGATTTCCGGACCGGCAAGGGTGTAGAACACCTTGTCTGCTTCACGGGCAATGCTGCTACCGACCACATTGACAACCGCCAGTGTCGTGATGCCCTTTTCTTTTGCAAGACGGAGCGCAGCCAGCGTATCTGCGGTTTCACCGGACTGGCTGACAACAATCACAAGTGCTTTCTGATTGACCGGCATCTTTCGATAACGGAATTCCGATGCCAATTCCACGCGCACCGGGATATCTGCCATATCTTCCAGCACATACTGAGCAGCCATGCCCACATGCCATGCGGAACCACAGGCTACGATGTAAATTTGCTCAAAGTTCTTAATTTCGTCCTCTGTGAGTTCCACGCTGGACAGGTCGACCTTGCCGTCCTTGATGACAGAGTTCAGCGTATCCTGCACAGCCTTCGGCTGTTCATGGATTTCTTTCATCATGAAATGCTCGAAGCCTGCCTTCTCTGCTGCTTCTGCATCCCACTTAATTTCCGTGGTCTGCTTCTCGATTTCGTCACCGTTCAGGTCATAGAAATGAGCCTCACCCGGAGTCAGCTTTGCAAACTCAAGGTTACCAATGTAATAAACATTCCGGGTATACTTCAGAATGGCAGGAACATCCGATGCCACATAGGTTTCGCCATCTGCAATACCGATGATCATCGGACTGTCCTTACGCGCCACCCAGATCTCACCTGGATAATCCCGGAACATCAACTCAAGGGCATAGGAGCCACGAACGCGCACCATCGTTTTGGCAATGGCATCAATAGGACCCAAATTATACTTTTTATAATAGTAGTCCACCAGCTTAATGACCACTTCGGTATCCGTCTGACTATAGAATGTATAGCCATGTTTCAGCAACTTTTCTTTCAGTTCAGTATAGTTCTCAATAATGCCGTTATGCACGCCAACGACCTCAGACTCCACTGTACCTGAACCAGAACGGGTGCAGTTGCCTGAGACATGCGGATGTGCATTGGTCTGGCTCGGCTCACCATGCGTTGCCCAGCGGGTATGACCAATACCACAGGTTCCTTTCAGTGCTCTACCACCATCTGTTTTCTCAATCAGATTAGACAAACGGCCTTTTGCCTTAACGACCTGCGCCAGATTTTCACCATCACGAACAGCCAGTCCGGCCGAGTCATATCCTCTATATTCCAGCTTTGACAGACCATCTAGCAGGATCAGTGCTGCTTGTCGATTTCCTGTAAAACCAACGATTCCACACATAGATTTATCCCTCCCAGTGTTTTTTCTTATACTTACCCTCTATTACAGAAAATGACTCCGGATTCAATCTCCAAGAGTCATCATCGACTTTACGCCTTGTAGCCCTTTTCACAAATCACATGGACTACTTCGTCCACATACTTCTGGCATATATCGTGGTCAGGTGCTTCCACCATGACACGCACCACCGGCTCGGTACCGGATTCACGCACCAAAATACGACCCGTGTCACCCAATGCTTCTGCCACTCGGCTTACAGCTTCCTGCACAGCCGGGTCGTTCTGTGCTGCCTTCTTATCTGTCACGCGGACATTTTCCAGCACCTGCGGATAGATCTTCAGCGGTGCAGCCAGCTCACTCATCGGCTTCTTCTTAGCCAGCATGACTTCCATCATCTTCAGGCTCGTCAGAATACCATCGCCGGTACTGGCGTACTTGCTGAAAATGATATGACCACTCTGCTCACCGCCAATGCGGCAACCGTTCTTTGCCATATATTCGTAGACGTACTTGTCACCAACAGCAGTCTTTGCATAACCGATGCCCTGCTCATCAAATGCCTTGTACAGACCAAAGTTGGACATAACGGTCGTGACAACGGTATTGTTCAGCAGTTTGCCACGCTCTTTCATGTAGCAGCCGTAGATATACAAAATGTGGTCGCCAGTGATGACATTGCCCTTTTCGTCCACGCACAGGCAACGGTCAGCGTCACCGTCATAGGCAAAACCAACATCCAGACCCTTTTCCACCACAAACTTCTGCAAGCCCTCAATATGGGTGGAGCCTGCATTGTTATTGATGTTCAGGCCGTTAGGCTGGTTATTGATCACATCGGTGTCTGCACCCAGTGCATCAAAGACGGATTTTGCAATGTTCCAGGAACTACCATTGGCACAGTCCAGACCGACTTTGACACCCTTGAAGGAATAGATGCCCAGAGAGATCAGATAACCCATGTAACGATTGCGACCTGCAACATAGTCCACAGTGCAACCGATATGCTCACGATGCGCAAACGGCAGTTCCGGCCAGTCCTTGTCAAATACATGGAGCTTGCCATCGATGTAGTCCTCTACCAGCAGCAGGGTTTCCTCCGGCATTTTCTCGCCATAGCAGTCGATCAGCTTGATGCCGTTGTCGTAATACGGATTGTGGCTGGCAGAAATCATGATGCCACAATCAAAGTCATCCACACGAGCGATATAGGCCACGGACGGGGTGGTGGTGACATGAAGCAGATAAGCGTCTGCGCCAGAAGCCGTCAGACCAGCCACCAGACTATATTCAAACATATAGGAGCTGCGGCGCGTATCCTTACCAATAACGATACGGGCGGGTTCGTTATCTCCATTACGCTCGCGAAGAGCATTATAATACCAGCCGAGAAAACGACCTACTTTGTAAGCGTGGTCGGCTGTTAAAGTAATTCCAGCTTCACCGCGGAAGCCATCTGTTCCAAAGTATTTACCCATTCTAGTGTTCCTTTTTATTTTTCAGTCGACATATTTTTGTTACAGCAAAAAACAATTGTTTAATATCATTTACATATATAAGTATCATTACACAAAATTCGAGAATCAATAACAGTTGTCCAACTGGATTATTGATAAACATAGTTATTGCCTGAACAAGAAGTAATGTCCCTGCAAATATATGACGCTTTTGCCAAATATATAATTTTAAGTACTTTTTTGTATCTCGGATTCTATAATAGAAGACAATAAAGTAGCTAGCCGCGGTAGCAAGGGCGGCTCCCATTGCTCCCATTTGAGGTATAAGAGCAAAATTCAATATAATATTGACCATTGCGCCTGCCGTACCAGACACCAAATAACCCATGCTGTCTTTATGCACTGTATAAGCTGTTGCAACAAATGTTCCCAATGTTGAAAAAATGAATCCAATAATTAGTACCGGCGTATATTTCCAAGCAATATAATACTCTGCTCCAACGTAATACCTTAGAAAAAACTTCATAACCATCATCAAACCGGCAGCACAGATGCAAACGATTACGACCAATCTATTATAAATATCATTGTTGTATTTTTCTTCGTCTGAACTTCCCTCTTCTCTTATCGCCGAATATGACCAAGCCTGATTAAAAACCTGCGTAACAGATGACAATAGGGTTGGAATCTTATATGCTACAGCATAAATACCATTAGCAGCCACCCCGACCATAGCCGTAACCATCAATCGATCAGATGAGTTCATAATCCACCACATAAAAGAGTTTGGAACTAAAACAATTGCATACTTTACCATTTGCACAAGAAGTTTTGAATCAAAAGAGAAATGTTTCATAGCGTTGAAAACATTTCCTGCCACCATCGCATACATTGCGGTCACAAAATTTGCAATAATATAGGCTAACAGGTATCCTTTAATTCCTTTATTAAATTGCACTAAGAATAAAATGTTAAACAAGGCAACGCAAAAAGTTTGAATAATATTTCCTATTGAGTATCTCAGCAATAATTCTTTGCCGCGCAAATAGCAAAGAAACATCTGACTAAATGCAAGCGATACAGCATACATGTACACATATACCGCATACTCATTCAGAGATTTAATTTTAGCAGTTACTGGGAAGATTATTCCGCCAGCAAAAATCGCCAAGAAAAGCGAACATATTCCAACGCTTATTATTTTATTTAAGTCTGCATTTTCGTCCAACGAAAATCGCATTACGGCTTCGCATATATTCAATGTCAACAATGGGACTAATACCATTCCTATTGTTGAGATCATATCAACAGTTCCATATTCACTCGTTGTAAGAATATTGGTGTATAAGGGGACAAGGAAGAAACTAATAAATTTTGTCCCAAAACTCCCTAATGCAAATATTGCTGTATTTTTTAGTAAATATTTTTTTCTCGATGTGCTCATTTATTTTTCCCGTTATTCCTTCGTTATATTCGCTTTACCATTCCTTAAGGAGCCACAAAATGCATCCATCTACGACAATTTTAATTATATGTACAATCCAAGAATTTATAGATAAAATCCATCAAATTATAACCCCAAACACTTTCTTCATTTCTTTCATTTGAAGCTAATCTTATATTCTATTTTATATGTCCCCCCCCCGAATGATTTTGAATTTTATCAGACTTTCTTTTAATTTTTGTTTATAATATACTTTAGGCGCACTCTTCGAAATAGCTTTATAAAATCCCTTGCTCAAATTCGCAAAAAACATCTCTCGGGTCTCTGGTGCAATGGAAGGATGTCTTAATTGATGGTTAGCCTCTAGTGCCTTTTCAATATCAACTTCCTCTAATTTAATTCCGGAGTTCTGAATCAAGGTTACCCCTTTGGTTGTCTGACATAAAACCAAAGAAATACCTTTTTCTTGCTCCCTATCGATTTGATTGCTTCCCCAAGAATCTCCAAGAGTAACATCGGATACTCTCCCCCATGTTGCATACCGACAAGAGTAACAATTTTCTGTGTAATCTAAAGATGTAAGAAATGCATGAGTATACATATCCTGAACACCTGCCGGCACTATCGTTTTATATTCACCATCCTCATCTCGTGAAGACAATCCAAAATTTGTTTTATTTCTGAATCGAATCTCTTTCAGTTGCAAGATGTCAATGCCTTTTTCATATAATGCAAATTTCAAGATTTTTGGTGACGGTGATCCATGACAGATCAAATCAACTGTATAAAGGTTCTCTCTTATATTATCTGGCATTGCCAGCATATAGTTTTTTACCGCTGCCACTTGACAAGGCAAACCAATAAATAGAACGCTATTTCCATTCTTGAGTTTCTCGATAACTTTATCATAAATACCAACTGGATTACTTTTCACATATTTTGAACCTACAAAATGAACCAATTCCTCTTTTTTATTCGTTATGTCAAAAACAAATTCTCCATTACTAAACAGGCAGGCTGCCACATAGCCACCATCATTGACAAAATATTCCATCATAGCAGAAGCTGCACCTCCCGATGATGCTTTGCTTCTAATATTATCTGGCGCCCAACCTTCTTTCCAATAAATAGGTTCATTCAGGTTCACTTTGTGATTATTAGGGCATACTCGTTCGCATGCTCCACAACTAACACATTTGCTTTCATCAATAACTGCATTATATGCCGACACATTATCCTGAATTGATATGGCCTCTTTTTTACATTTTCCTACGCAAGCCATGCAACCTGTGCATAAATCCTGTTTACATACAGTTCTCATCACCCAACCAACTCCCGCTTTTCTAACTATATTTTAATTTATATTGTAAAAATCTATATTGCTGTTTATTTACCTTATATATTTTTGTTCAAATACTGTAAGGTCCTTTGTGTTTCTTCTTCAACAATTGAATCAAAGTTTTCCTTATTTTTCAAAAGGCCATATTTTTCTTCCAGTTCTAAAAGATTACTCATCAAATGATCTTTCATTCCTATTTTTCTAATCAAATCTAGCAGTTTATTTTTATTGCTAGCCCTTGCTAACACTGCAAATTTATCTGCATATTTTGAAGCAAAAATTGTGCCATGAAATGTATCCGTAATTACAAAATCCGACTCTTTAAAAATCTTTAGACACTGAAATGGTGAACATACAATATAATCTTTAATCCAGAATTGCGGTGCACCAATTGCAATCGGTGTCAACTCATGCCTTTTACAAAAAACTTTAATTGCATCAATCTCTTCTGCCGTGTGAATTCGGTTATAATAGGAATAAACCACACAATAATGCTTTGGCATTTTAGGCAAATTCGCCTGTTCCACCTCACAGTTAAAATTATATATCAGCACAGGATCTAAATTATCGTCAATCAACTTATTTGTTAGTTTTTCAACAAATTTGTGCGTATTCTCATCTCTCACCGAAATAGCTGCAACATTTTCAAATGTTTTTCTGATTTTTTTAGCAACCATTGCTGGAAGTTCCTCATATTTTGTGGAGCCACAGGATGCTGCGTAGGTAATCACTTTGTTTGCCTCTGGAACATTACCAAATAACTGTGAAGTAAATCCCCATTCGCCAGAATTCAAGCAATTAAAAACCTCATCACTACCAATAACGCACATATCATATTTCGAGCTTTTTCTATCAATAAAGAGTTCTTTTTGACGAAATTTCTCAAAGATATTTTCCTGGTCAATGCTCTTCTTTTTTATTCTTAGACGGTTCAGTGTGTATCTATCCGTTTTCTTTATTTTTCCAATCAAGCCTGTCGTTTCTTTTTCTTTATCATACTTCTGTTTATAATCACCCAACAATTTATAGTCATCTTCTCTTTTTTCAATATCTATAAATTCCACCTGATGACCGAGTCTTTCAATTGTTGTCTTCAGCGCATACGATTGAAGTAAGGACCCCATATTACCAACCCGTTGCATCGACAAAATACATACTTTCACTTTTTTGTTCCTCCTTCGTTCCTACACGCTTTTATATTCTAAACATTCTTCAAGAAGTCTTTCATATTCAAGAACTTCTTTTGATTTTTTCTGAGTTTTTCTTTGGAATACTCGTAATTTCCTCCGAGTCTCATCATGTTATCCCAGCACTCAGGAAGCTCATCATTTCCATCTGTGAAGAGCCAAAAAAACTCATGTAATGCATGTTCATCTGGTTCTTTTCCATAGTGCTCCCGATATAGCATTACGAGTTCCTTTGCCTCATCAACTTGAGCCGCTTTTCTCTTCTCATGGTATTCCTCAAGACTCATTATAACTTTACAGGGATTACCAGCTGCAACACAATTATCTGGGATATCTTTATTAACTAACGAATTGGCTCCGATAATTACATTGTTTCCAATATGCACGCCCTTTAAGATTGTTGTCTGCATACCGATAAAAACATTGTCTCCGATTTTGACCCCCCCCCCGATGATCCAAGAATGTCACCATAGACACCTTTCAAAACGGACCAATCAAATCCATGCGTCAAAATCGTTACTCCCTCTGTTATTTTTACATTCTTTCCAATATCAATCAACCAAGGACGTGTGGTATCAATTTGTGTTTTTGTCGGAACATAAATTGTTGATTCATCTCCTATCTTCATACCCAAACTGCGGAGATATTTAATATACGTTTCTGTGGATGCCTTATGGCCATAGATCAGCTTTCTAATTATTCTATTTATCATAACAGTTGTTCTCCTCCATAAATATATCAACTATTGCCGGAACTGAAAAAATAAAAAAAGCCATATAGCCCGCATCCATATTTAAAGCACTATTATAAACCGAATTGATAATACATAATATTGCTGTAATTCCAGCCACCTGCACTACACATCTAAGTTGTTGTGAAATATCATTACTATATCTATTTGCAATTCTTTTATTTATTTTTCTGGAATAAGTAAATATTCTCAGAAAGAACAATTCATAAAGCATAAGTCCAACAGTTCCAGTTTCAATAAAGATTATTGCATCCGTAAACCATTGATAATGCAGTGCTTGATTCAGAAGATAAAACCGACTATTAAAGAACGAAAACGCAGCTGAATAGCTTGCGTTTCCAAGACCTATACCAAATAACGTTCCCAACGGATTCCCATTTAGAAACCTTTCATAAAGTTGTGAAACTGCATTCATTCGACTTAAATCTCCGGAGTTTGTATATCCGCGATCTCCCATATATTTTGTAATCGCATCAGAAGTAAAAAACTCCAATCCAGACGATTCAAAATAATGCCCAAGCATTGAAATTCCTACGGCTATTCCGCAAACTCCAAGCATAATAATTATTATTTTTCTAAAGCTAAATTTAGCATTAAGCATACCAATCAAGATTATAACTGGAAGTTCGAAAAGATAAACTTTCAATTCTGCTATTGCCATCAAAAAAAAGCAACTCATGATGGAAATCATAGTCTGCATAAGGCCTATCTTTTTTTCCAAATATTCTGTTACATAAATTGCAGAAATTACAATCATGAACAGATTTAAATAACCATTACATCCTGTTTGTGTTCCAAATATTCCTCCGATATTATCTCCTGAGTATCCCAATCCTAACTCTACAAGACAAATAAAGAAATTAATTATATAGATTTTTTTTAATTTGGGAATAATTTCTAGCACATCTGATATATCTAATAGCGCAATGCATGATATAAAATATGCATAATATCTAAAAACATTTCTAAAGCCCCATATATAGAGTATTGGCGAACCCTCTACTGCAATCAGTCCTATAACCGTAGAACAAAAAAAAGACAGTATTATCCACAATCCAACTCTACTGTTCCCGTATTTAATCATTTTCCCATTAACAATGACATAAACAATGAGAATAATATTAAACAAATCGAGCACATATGCCACATACCCAGGAACTCCAACAAGATCTCTAAGTACGCCATAAAACATCAACCAATACAGTTGAAACCAGACCAATGATTTTATGTTTTTATGAAAATATAATGAATTGCCTCTTTTTTCAATTATCATATATTATATCCTCATCCCGACCATAGAATAACTCATGTAATATATCTTATACTTTACTGCCAGCCAAAACAGCCTCTTTTTTAGGGTCATCTTTTTCATATCCACATTTTTGATTACCCTATGAAGATGTTCATCTTTTACTATATCCATAAACATATCTTTTTTTTGTTTAGCCATCAAATCAGATTGAAGAACCATTTTAAGTGCCGCCATAGTATTATCCATATATGGTTTTGATAAACGAAGTTTTATTTCCTCGGAATATCCTAGATTTTCGCATTCATTAATTGCTCGATCGTAAAAATCCTTGATTCTCTCATAGCGGTCCACTCTTAATGTATGCGTTAGAGACCCCATATTTGTACAATAGTAATAAAAAGGCTCGGCTAGAAACGCAACACTTTTTACACTATTGTATAACTGAAGTAATGAGTATACATCTTCAGAGATAATATCTCTTTCTGACACTAACCGCCAGTTTGCTCCATTGATCAGTCGCATTGAAAACAAACCGCCACACACGCTCATCCAAAATTCATCCCCTGCATTTGGATCAGTTGCTATCATATTAGGTAGAACATAATTTTGTATTTCCTCATTTTTATAAAATGTCTTATACGGCTTTGGTATGCATTCCTTTACCTTTTTCCCATTAGAGTCGACTACGTTATATCCGTACATTACTATATCTGCATTATACTGTTCCGCACATTTATATGTTTTCTCTACCATATCTGTAGCAATATAATCGTCACTATCAACAAAACAAATATACTCTCCGGTTGCACAATCAATGCCTGTATTTCTTGCGTATCCCAAACCAGCATTCTTTTTATGCACTACCTTAATCCTGTTATCTCGATTTTTCCAAGACTCACAAATTTGAGGGCAATTATCTGGCGACTCATCATCCACTAATATTATTTCTAAATTTTTATATGTTTGACCAACAACACTTTCAATGCATCTATTCAGGTACTTTTCAACATTATAAATCGGTATCACTACCGTAACCGTTTTACTCATGCCATCCTTTTTATCCATTTGCTTCAAGCCAAAACTCCTTATCTCTACGGTTCCTTACATACAGGATCATTATTAATTACAATTTAGTCTTTTGTATATTTTTTCATATTGATCACATTTTCTTTTCCATGTATAGTCTTTTACTTTTTTTCTAGCATTTTGTCCACGCTTTTCTACTTCTTTTGGATTCACAATACAAGCAACCATTGCGTTTTTCAAACCAGCTATGTATGATTTTCGATTTTCACCGCTATATAACCAGCCAGTATTTTCATCTACAAGTATTGCTCCTCCAAACTTATTAATTGTAATTATAGGCATCCCTTGCGACATAGCTTCGATCAACACCGTTCCAGTTGTTTCTCTAATACTTGGCATGATTAGTACATCTGACATTTCATATTCCCTTTGCATTTCAGAGTATTCAACTGCCCCCATGAACTGTACATGTGCAGACAACAAGGAGTTTGATTCACAACGATGTTTTAAATGTGAAAGTTCCGGGCCAGTTCCTACTATTTTCACTATGTATTTCCACTCGTCTGGAATTTCCATTATTGCATCAAAGAGTAATTCCAGTCCTTTTCGATACACCATTCTTCCTGCAAACAAGAAAACGAGTTCATTATTTATATCATTTGGTACAATTCTTTCCTCAATTGATATTTCATCCGCAGCAATTTCTGTAACCAAAGGAACATTTTCATCTAATCCCAAAAAATCGCGTGTCTCTCGATTCGCAAACATAATATAGTCGCAGCGATTTAGTTTGCCCGTAATTCTCAGCTTAAAACGATACCAACGATTTATCCCTGAACGAACAACTTCAATGATTTCATGTCCCTTTGCGTAATCTTTTAACCCATTAGGCAAAGACTCGCCTCCGCCAAGTGGCCCGCAAATAAATTTGATATTTGCTATCTTTCCATAGTCGCCAATTGCACGGAACTCAATTGGCGTAATCTGATGAATAACGTCAATTTTTTGATCTGCACAGATTTTCTTTGCAAGAGGAAGTACCCGTCTATTCCACACATTAAGTCTTCCAGAATACATGAATCCCTTGAAGATTTTCTTATAAAAATTCGGGATATCAACATAATAAAACTTTATATTTTGAAGTGGGTGTCTCTGCAAATATTTTTCGACTGGTTCACGCTGCTCTTCCTTTGTAATTACATAAACAGTATTCGTTTTTGAAATTTCATAAGGAACACACCAACCTATTTTATCTTCACTTCCGGCAAAAGGATTACATGAATAAGCTATATATAGGATATTCATTACTTATTCTCCATCTGCTGTGCGATATCAGCATCCACGATTTCCTCACCAGTCTTATGCTTCAGCTGTTCCTTAGATGCTTCACTCAGACCGTTGTTGATCACACAGTTCATATCGCAAGTGCTACACTTATCAAGATCCTCTTTGGTAACTTTGCCATCACGGTAGTCACGGCAAATCTTCAACTCATACATGCTGTACGGATGCTTGGTGAAGAGAGCCTTAAACTTGTGAACCAGAACCCATGTAGCAGGCTTCCAAATGTACTTGTGCATAGCAGGACTTACACTACCGATCATCCAGCAGTCACGGTCACAGCAACGAACTTTTGCACGAACCTTCTCTGCTTCCGGGCTGTTCCACAGCTCGTCCCAAGTCTGATTGTTCAGGTTGCCCATGACCTCTTTATCCTTGGTACCATTGCAAGGCATAACATCACCATACGGGTCGATGAAGAAAGTATCGAAGCTCATGTCACAGGGCAGCAGACGCTTCTGGCCATAGATGTAATTGATCAGGCCGTGGTTAAAGTAGGCACGGAACCACTTCTTCGGGCTGTTGCTACGGAGCAGTTCGTTGACCAGATTCTCGAAGTTCTTTGCAACCATCGGACGGTCATGAATGATGTTCTTCGCCTCAACGAAATAGAAGCTGTTGTGCAGGGAAGCGGTTGCGAACTCCATACCCATCTCGTTAGAGATTTTGTACAGAGAAACCAGATCCGGAGCATTCTTGTCCTGAACAGTCATGCCGAAACCAACGTCTTTCATTCCCATCTCACGCAGCTTCTTCAGCGTACCGTAACCACGCTGGTAGCCGTTCTGCAGGCCACGGATTTCGTTGTTGGTCTGCTCCAGACCCTCGATGGAAATACGGATACCGATCTGCGGGAACTCCTTGCACAGATCAACGATACGATCTGTGAAGAAACCGTTGGTAGAGATAACGATACGATCAGACTTCTTGTACAGTTCGCGCACGATATCCTTCAGGTCAGTACGGATGAACGGCTCACCGCCGGTAATGTTGGTAAAGTACATCTTCGGCAGCTTCTTGATGGTTTCGATGCTGATTTCTTCTTCCGGCTTGGAAGGTGCTTTATAACGGTTGCACATGGAGCAACGAGCGTTGCAGCGGTAAGTAACGATAACCGTACCATTTAACTTCTTTTCTTCAGACATGATTAACTCTCCTATTAACAATCAAAGTTTCAATTTTATTTAAGAACCACTTGGCACATACCGAGAACACAACTGCGCCGCAAATAACTGCGCCCGCTGTGAAGATATATGCAAGTAAGCCATTACCAAACAGATGGACAAGGTGCAATTTTTCAAGCACACGATAAATTACCATGTGGCACAGATAGATCTCGAAGCATATGCCACCGAGGAATTTTGCGACTGGATTGACCAGTACCCCCCCACTTACATCCGAGGGTATAAAGCAATGCTGCCACACAAAAAAACAGCATCGTAAAAGTGGAGCTGCCTAACACGAAATACGCAACTGTGGCTGCCAGCAGAATCGCACCGGTGATTACCTTATGTTTCTGTGCAAATTCAGCAAGTTCTTTCCGGTAAAGGTAGATCAAGCCACCTGCGATAAAGTAGATTGCATCGTAGACAATATTTGTTCTGTCGGCATTGAAGTAGCTACCACACAGAAAATTGAACACCAATGCGACTATCGCCACTCCCCACGCTCTCTTCTTATTTCCAAGTAGGAAGCAGAAAAACGGGAACAGCATATAGAACACAAAAATAACCGCCAGTGTCCAACTCACACCAATGACCGTAATATTCGCATTTGGCAGAAGTCCCTGACATAAAGTCAAATTAGCGAATACTTCAGACAACGATTCTTTGCTCGGTGAAATTACAAAGTCCAACGCACAAAGCAGTGCAAAGTACGGCCAGATTTTTATGTATCGCTTCTTGTAGAAATCTTCCATGCTGATCTTGCGGTCTATGATTTTCTGGTAATAGCCGCAGCACATACCAAAACCGCTGACCATCATAAAAAGAAAAACGAGGTTCGTGAAAGATGGTATAAGCCGTTCAAACGCAAATCCTCCAAGTTCATATTTTCCATTTGAAAGGACGTGCATCAAAGCAATGCCAATGATGGCATACGCTTTCAATCCATCGATTCCCTCATATCGATCCGCTTTTATAGCCATCGATTCTCTCCTCCTTTACCGATCTTACTGATACACCTTCAACATTTTCTCCCAATGTTCATCACGACTGATGACACAAATATATAATTTATAATCGAAATTGAACTCCAAAAAGTTTACCAAGATTCACCGCATATATCATCAATACATGTAAGTCATATTTCAAAGCAAAAAGCGGAATATCTACTTTTTTTCGCCCCGTAAACGGTAAAACTTTTATAGACTCTTTTACAATCGAATTCCGGATATACTTTTTCGTCTCTCTCCTTGCAGAAAAAGGCATCTTAATTATCAATTCAAAGCAAGACATAACATTTGATCCTGCATAGTCCTTAATAGAAAAATCAAAGCCTCTTTTATTTAAATCATTCACAATGTTACTACGTGCTTCGAGCAATGCCGTTTTATTTTCCACCAGTTCCGCATCTCGTTTTTTCATAAAAGCACCGGATGGACGAATCGTATAGCAATAAAATCCCTTATTCAATGTTCTAATTTTTTGTGCTCGAGAAAAGCACATTGCATTGAACATACTATCTTCATTTAATCGAATTGAAGGATTAAAACGGATTTGGTTTTTATTCAAAAAATCTCTACGATACACATTTCGCCAAACAGCTCCCCATTCAAGCCTTTTCGATATCGCCTCTGTTGACTTCGCCCATTTCAAAATGTCCTCAACTGAATATCCAAGATATTTTGGAAGAACAGTTCTAACCGTTTCTTCGACCGAATTGGAAATATAATTCTTTTGCGGAAAAATTTCTCCTTCTTTAACTATATTTCCATTTTTATCTTCTACAATTTGATAAAATCCCAAAATGGCAACATCTACGTTTATCGATGTCATAAAGGTCTTTATCGTGGAAAAATAATTTTCTTTCACAGTATCATCTGGATCAATAAATATAATGTAATCACTGGTTGCATTTTCAATCCCTGTGTTTCTTGCTGCTGAAACACCACAATTACACGTGTGAATTATTTTAATCCGTGCATCTTTGTACTCAAATTCTATATTGTGATCACAATTGCTCTTATCAAAATATTGGCTTAACCCCCCCCCGATATCATCAGAAGAACCATCGTTCACCAATACAATTTCAATATCATTACAATCATTTTTAAAAATACTATCTAAGCATTTCGGCAAATATTTCATCACATTGTAGCATGGCAAAACCAAACTTAAACTCATTTTTTACCTCGTAAATATTTCTCATTTTGAGAATCAAGTGCATTATAATGCAATCCTTTAATATGTGAAAACTTCAAGCCTGCATTACACAACAAATAGCTCCCTCAAATTCTTTTTATCTATAAACTCTCATAATTTTCTCGTAATACTCATCAATGGTATCGAAGCTGATGCCCTTACAATTTTCACTGTACTCTCTGCACAGCTCCTTATCGCCCCAGAGCTTCTGAATCTTACTCTTCAGTTCTTCCGAACTACCGCTCTTAAACAGCTCACCGGTCTTACCGACCTGGATCAGTTCCGGGATACCACCAATATCAGCTCCCAGCACCGGTGTGCCATACATCTGGGATTCCATCACAGAGAACGGGCAGTTCTCGTACCACTCGGACGGATAAATGGAAAACCGCGCCTCACGGATCAGCTTCTCCAGTGCCTCGCCTTTCTGGAAGCCAACATTTTTAATGTTACTTACACCCTTGATGCTCTCTTCCAGCGGGCCAGTGCCGGCGAAGATAAACTGCACATCCGGCAGCTCCTTACAGACCTTGATGAGTGTGCCGATACCCTTTTCCTCAGAGAAGCGGCCGAAGTAAAGGACGTAATCCTTCTTCGGAGTCTCTTTCCACTCCACCTTATCGATGAAGTTATGCATTGCCACGGTCTTCGTCGCAAACAGCGGATTGCTGTCCATCTTGCTCTTCATGAACTCAGAGCAGCAGATCATGGTGTCAATGTACTTGTAAGTTCCTTTCCGCTTCCAGAACTCTGCCTCCATCATGCCGATGGCAGACTTCGCCGTGGAGCCGTGGATACACTTGCCTTTCATGCAGTTCACGAAATGGCCGCCGAGGCACTTCTCACAGTTCTGGTGGGTGTTCGGATTGTTCAGCATGTGGTTCGGGCAAACCAGCTGGTAGTCATGTGCCGTGAAGATGATCTTGCAATCCCTTCCAGTCTCCTTGCGCCACTTCACGATTTCTAGGATGATGGAAGGAGTCAGTTGGTAGTTAAAATTGTTCAGGTGACAGACATCCGGCTTGAAGTCGTCCAGAACTTTTCTCAACTGCACCCGTGCTTCCTTGCTGTAGATGGTCTTGATCGGGTAGGTCAGCTTGCTCAGTTTGCTGCCGCCGTGGAAATCCATATCAGATGTATAAGCATTGACACGGTTACCTACGCAGCGACCTTCATGCTCCATTCCGAAGTACTGAACTTCGTGTCCGTGCTGCTCCAGTGCCTCACCTAACTTGAATATATACGTCTCACTTCCGCCGTTTCGGTGCAGAAATTTATTCAAAATCAGCGTCCTCACGTTAAATTTCTCCTTATTCTATGTTCTATTTCACTACCTCTGTTCAGATAAAGCACTTCCAATGTGTTGTTCATAAACCAGAGTGCTCCATACAAACGCAGGTAGTGATACTGAAAGTTCTTATGATAAAATCATCTGCTGTTACTGAACCTAGGTAGCGAGATAAAAACCGCTCTCGCAGCTCTACTCATCTCTCGAAAAGTTCCGTAAATACGCCATTTTTAGGCGTTTTCACTATGTACATCTCACTACCTGCGTTCGGTTAGAGGAGATTATTTATTATCAATACTCTCATCTATTATTTTCTCCTGTACAGTTTTATCGTTTCCTTTACAACTTCATCCCAGTTGTATTTCTCGCAGATAAAGTCAGCTGCCTGATTCTTCATTTTCATAACCATTTCTGGATGGTCACAGGCCTCTTGCAGTTTTTCTCGCAAGTCCTCTACATCTGACTTTTTGAAAATCAATGCCTTATCTTCTACAACCTCTGCGCATTCTGGAATATCGGATACCAGACAGCAATTGCCGTAGCTCATTGCCTCCAGCAGACTTAATGGCATTCCTTCCAGATCGGACGGCAGCGTGTAAATGTAAGCATTGCTGTATAGTTCATCCAGCATTGCTCCCTGTACAAACCCGGTAAAGAGAATCCGAGCGTCGCCCTTCGCCAGGTCTTTCAATTCCTCCATAAAGGAATCCGTATCGCTGGAGCCGCCTGCGATGACCAGCTTTTTATCCGTCTTGACATTCTTGAAGGCCTCAACCAGATATCGAATGCCCTTTTCCGGTACCAGACGACCGAGGAACAATATGTATGAGTCTTTTTTCAGTCCAAAATTATCGGTGATTAACTTTGCCTCCCGAACCTCTGGCCGATTGACACCATTAGGGATAAAATGCGTCTCCCTCCCGTACGTATCCATGAAGTACTTCTGAACGCCTTTGCTTAAAACGATGATTTCGTCCGCATATTTCACGGCGTTTTTTTCGCCGCCACGAATGAACTTGGATGCAACGCTTCCGCGCCACTTCTCGCGGGCCCAGTCCAAACCGTGAATAGTGCTGATTACACGCTTGCCAAAAAGTTTTGGTATCCAACAGAAAAAGGCAGGGCCTTCTGCATGGATATGCACCACATCGTATCTTCCAAATGCACTACAAAGTGCTGCAAAAAAGGAAGAGCTTACCGCTGCAAGTCCCTTCTTCTCAATGGTCGGAACAACCTTTTGACGGATACCATCATATTCAATTGTTTTGTCATACTCTGCACCGCTCACATGATGGCCTGCTCTATTGTAGCAAGTCACATCACAACCATTCTGTGTCATTCGGGTGCATAACTCCTTTACAACAATCTCTATCCCGCCTTCACGCGAAAGACGTTTCTGTCCGAAAACCGCAAGTCTGATTTTTTCTTCCATTACTTCTCTCCAACCGTCATTCCATAGTTTCTATTCTTGTCCTAGGCTTATACACAATCCCAGCAGTTCTTTTCCTTAAATTGTCATGCTCGTCTTTCACTATTCACCTTTCCTACTTCATAGCACAACAACAAGCCTGTATACAGATTGCAGCAACAATCTATACGCAGGCTTGTCCTCGTACCTCCTCATTCTGTTTTCTGCTCTATCAGCTTTCGCTGTGGTGGGTTAAGTATAGAGCGCAACCAGAAGCCATTAACTCCCGAAAACACGCAGGTCATAACGCACCATGACAAGCAGAAACAAGTTGAGGTGAAAAGGTCAAGCCGCGCAAACCCGCATGAAATCAGGCTTTTCTCTGGTTGTCCATATTCAACTCCACCATAGACCATCAGACCTCAACTGATTTTGTTGAGTAGACATTTATTATCCAAACATCCAATCCGTCTCTGGGCTCTTCTTCTACCGGTCATTACATCGATCCATCCTCCTTCAAAACCACCATCACCGTCTTCACCAGTATCTTGATATCCATCCCGATATTCCAGTTACTGATATACTCTCGGTCAAGCCTTACAACCTCTTCAAAATCGGTAATGTCACTCCGACCGCTTACCTGCCACATCCCGGTAATCCCCGGCTTGATCGCCAGCCGGGCTTTATGATGCAGCTCATAAAGATTGGTTTCCGAAATCAACGGCGGGCGCGTGCCGACGATCGACATATCACCTTTCAGCACATTGAAAAACTGCGGAAATTCATCTAAACTGGTACGGCGGATGAAATCGCCGATTCCGGTCTTGTGGCTTCCATCCGGCAGGATCTTGTTTCCGATAACACGCGGATCGAAATCAAGTTTGAACATCTTTCCATCGCCAAGTCGGTTATCTTTCATCAGCTCTGCTTTTCGTGCCTCGGCATCCATGTACATGCTTCTGAATTTATACATCTTGAACCGTTTTCCGTTTTTACCAACACGCTCCTGGGCGAAGAAGATCGGTCCCGGGGACGCCAGGTAGATTGCTGTGCCGACAAACGGAAGCAATAGTACTGTAATTGTGCAGCCGACCAGACCGCCCATGATATCCATTGCGCGCTTTAAGAAAAGCTGGAAGGAGGACGCATAGTTGATGCTGGTTGTCAGCACCGTGTACGGTCCTATCTTTTCGACAAACTGTTTTTTCCCCGGCTCACTCATTACCTTTGCCAGACCCAAGTGCACCGTCACGCCGGTTTCCATCAGCTGGCTTAAAAGCTTTCCCGGATACGGCACCTCGTCTGAGGTGACCACCAGGACTTCATCGATCCAGTCCTGACAGACATAGTGCGGAATACCCGCTTCCTCTGCCACGACCGGAACTCCATCTATTTTCTCTCCGACGGAATATTTTCCACCTCCGATGAGAGAAACACCTGCAACTATATATTGTGCATAGTTATTTTCTTTAATTGTTTTGACGACGCGCTCGACGACATCTTCACTCGCTGCAATCAGAAGGGCGCTTTTTCCCTCGTCGCTCGTCTTTTTCTTCTGTAGGTGCCATTTCCAGAGCTCCCGGACTGCATATGCCACAACGCTGTAGCATACCGGCATCAGAAGCAATACCGGCCTCGAATAGTTCTGCCCTTCCTGTAAAAGGAACAGATATAAAAGTGCAATTCCTTCTATAAAAACTGCCTGCTTTACCGTCATGGTAAATTCCCGGAAATGTCCTCTCCGTATCACGCCTTTCATCGTTTCCCGGCATATGAGCAACATCAGATCTGCCAGTCCCAGAAACATAGCCACATTCCGATATAAGATCGGTGTGTATATATCCCATCCATACCCACTGCACGCATATGCAAGCGTCAGTGCTACCTGCAGGCAGAGTATATCCAGGATGATAAAATCAACGTGTTTCATCCAGCCGCCCGAATTTCTTTTGTACATACTTCTTCCCCCTTGTCAATTTTTGCCCTGTTCTCTGGATGAAACCTATATTCCAGATAAATCCCTTATCCGTTTCCGGCAAAATCAACGATATTTTGTTTTCGGGTATATTCCGCCAGTTCGTTTTCGTTCCGATAATCTAACGAATCTGACTTTCTTATTTGACATTGACGGGTCATGACCATCTATCTATATTGGTCTTGTAATGGTCTGTCCCACTCAAAGTTAGAAATTTAGAAATTATTTTTATTGTTTAGGGAAGCAGCAGGCTTTCCCAAACAGGTTCCTGCCGCTTTCCGCCTATCTACAGATTAGTTCTTATGAACCAGTGTAAATATAGCATTGCCCGGCATCGTAACGTTGATTGTGTTGGTCGCATAATCAACACTGTTTACAGCTGCCAGTTCCCATGCATGGGTTGTCTCATTGTAGAAATACAGCTGGATGTTCTGAGCATTGCCCAGGGCTGCAACTGAAATATTGACAATCACTGCTTCTTTCGTTACAGCGCCGTTTGCATCAGTTGCCTGCAGCTGCTGTGCCGGCATCAGCGGAGAGTATCCAACCAGAGCCGGATCACCGGTTACACGGTACAGTGGGATACCTGCATTGATCTCAAATACTTTCTCAGCAACTGCCCAGCTGTTGCCGTCTTTGATCTGCTGATCGGATGCAAATCCAACTGCATTGTTGCTTCCAGAAGTTCCCTGGGAAACAGTGATTCCGTTGGAACCATTCTGTCCGTTGTTCTTGATACCTGTGGTGGTCTTGTTTGTGATGGTTCCTGCATTCACATTCAGACCTGCGGACTTGGAAGACGCGCTTGAGCTATGTCCTCCTCCGTGACTAACCGTCGCGTTTGTGTTCGGGCTTCCGGCAGCCATGGCCAGAGTGCCCGGCACTGCCATGATAGCGGCTGCTACCAGAAGTGCTGCGTACTTCTTTTTCATTGTACTTCCCTTTCCTTTCCAGCTTTTTAAGCCTGCGCCTTTTAAGCTTTTTCTTTATAAAAAAGATTGATAACAATCTCTTTTAACTCATCCATATCCGGATAAAATTCTTCGAATTTACCCTGATAAATCTCTCCCGACAGCTCGATAAAATCGCCGTCCTCCATGGTTTTCGGGCTGTTTAACATTGCAAGTCCCATGTCCATGTACTGGTCTTTTGCCATATTGGTGATCGCCTTTTCCTGGATGCCATCTACCAGGCGCGTAATCGTTGTTTTATCCGCTGTCTGGCTTTCTTTGGCTTTCTGAATAAAGGATTTCAGATATCCTTTCTGACGGTGCAGGCGCACTGTAGCAGAACCATCTTCGTTGATATCTCGGAACCGGACGTATTTCTCCGTCAGGTCACCGTTCAGAGTGACGGTTTCTCCCATCTTGAAATCGTCAGGATATTTCTCTGCGACCATCTCATCTTCAACCGTGATGGGTACGCCGCCGACCGCGTCGTTAAAATAGGGGATGGAGTCCATATTGACGGCAAAGTATCCGTCTATCTGAAGTCCAAATAGCAGCTTAGAAAGCGCTCCCACTGTCAGCTCACAGCTTTTTTCGCGTCCGTCCCCGAACGCATAGGCAAGTGTCAGCTGCTTCGTCTCGGTTCCGATTGGGTTTCCAAAATAATCAAAAACCTCGATCTCTGTCATCGTATTTCTCGGAATTAACACAATCTGTGCCTCATCCTTGGCAGCGTCCTGCGCCACTAAAAAGAGTGCATCGGCGTCTCCGCCTTTTCCGGCGACGTTCTGGGCTTCCATCTCCCCCTTGGTATCAACACCTATGCAGAGAATCGCCCGCATCGCCGTGTTGCGGCGGTATTTTTTGCCATTCCAGGTCAAAATTCCATTTGCAAGGTCTTCTTCCTCCTGGCTTTTTGCCTGATCACGGGCTTCAATCGCACGGATTGCCGCTTCTCTTTCTTGATATTTCTGATAAACATGAATGCCGCCCGCTACACAGGCGATTCCTGCCACCGCCCAGGCGATCCACCGGATCATTTTCTGCTTTCTCATTTGACTGGCTCGTTTTCATAATATTTTGTATATTTCGAATATTTACCATAGTATCTGTGATAGTAGCCGCTGCCTGCCATGTCCACACGGTTCAGCACCGCGCCGAGAATCCGGCAGCCGGTCCGCTCCAGCTGGCTTTTGGCTTTCTGCACCAGACGATAGCTAAGCGCACCGCTCTCGACTACCAGGATCGCTCCGTCGCAGCGCTGTGCGATGATCGCACCGTCAATGACACTTCCGAGCGGCGGCGTATCGATGATGATCGTGTCGTACTCATTTCTCGCCCACGCGATCAGCTTACTAAATGCATCCTCGCTCAGAAGCTCTGCCGGATTCGGTGCCATCGGACCGGAGAAAATGATATCCAGGTTCGGCAGGTTCGTGTGATACAGAACCTCCCCTAAAAGCCGCTGCCCGGTCAGGTACTGTGTCAGTCCGTAAATCTGCTGTCCGCCCCCGAAACGGGATACCAACACGGATTTACGGATATCCGCATCGATAAATAACACGCGTCCCTCGGTCTGTGCCATCGAGATCGCAAGCTGGGAGGAGGTCTCACTCTTTCCTTCATCCGGCATTGCACTGGTCAGCATGATGACCTTGAGCCCATTTCCGGAAAACTGGATGTTGGTACGGAGTGTTTTCATTGCTTCCTCATACTGATAATCTCTTTTCTCATCCTGTATGATCTGGATGAATCCGTTCTGAATTGCCATGGTCTCCTACCTTTCCTTCTTATTTTTTCCGGCAAATGGATTGATGATATCCCAGATACCAGAGGTACGTTTTACCTTCTTCTCGCCCCGTCCGTGGATCTTGCTCTCTGGGAGCGTTGCCAGTACCGGCAGTTCCAGATATTTCTCCACATCTTCTTCCGAACGGATGGTGTCATTCAGGATAACCGTCAGTGTAATGTATCCGCACACGATCACTGCGGCAATCAGTGCGCCGATCAGCGCGTTTTTCGTATTGCTCGGGCTGGTTTTCTGTTTTGCCACCTCACCGCTCTCGATGAGTTTCGGCGGCGTCATTTCCATGATCTCGCCGACATAGTCGGATGCCACCTTTGCGGTCATATCGACAATTTTTTTTGCCATCTCCGCATCCGGATCCAGTGCAGAAATGTTTAAAATACGAGTATCCGACGGGTTCTCCACCTTAATTTTTCTGACCAGTTCTTTATAATCCATATCCAGATGAAGCTTATCAACCACCTCTTCCATAACGGAACGACCGGTGATGATCGTCTTGTAATCCTGTGTCAGCTGCGTGCCGATCTGCAGATCGGCTAACGAGGTCAGCGTTGTCTCTTTCGTCAGTACATAAATCTTCGCCGTTGAGCTGTACTGCGGTGTGAGCAGAAAATAGCTGTATGCTCCGCCGATTCCGGCTCCGAGCACCGCCACTGCAATGATGACCCAGAGTTTCCGGAGTAATGCATAAAAGATTTCACCCAGATCGATTACTTCCTCGTCTTCCCATTCTTGTCCTTGATTTTTTCTCTTTTCCATACCTTCCTTTTCCCTTTTCGTATTGTTTTTATCTGTCAGACATTGTTACAATGTTACGGTTCACGCATACATGCCCGGTAACGGAATTTGTCAATGTTCTGTAACCACGTGATTTCGAAAAACATTTGCATTTTTTCGCAAACATCTATTCTTTTACAATTTCTCATCCAGTATGATCTTTTCCGGATTTTCGATCGACAGCTGTCTGGCAAGTTCACTGCCTCCCTTTTTCCGGATCCATGCGATGGCTTTCGCACTGTTGGGAACCCGGTGGCGGTTGCCATGCATGTCGGTTCCCAGAAAACTGATGTAACCGGCTAGAAGTGTCCGGCGGCACCACCTCCGGTCCAGGCGCTCCCTTATTTTCCAGAAATGGCTCAGTTTCGTGAGGCTTCCGTAGTTCATCTGGAGATACGCGCCTTCCTTCATTAGCTCTTCCAGGCGTCCTTTTTCCCGCAGACACTGGTACCGCTCGATATGTGCCAGCACAGGCAGATAGCCCGCCATCGTCAGCTCCCGGACAGCGCCCTCGATCTGGCTCCAGGAGGATGTCGGCAGAAACTCGGTCAGCACGTACCGACTGCCCGCCAGTGTCAGAAGCTTTCCTTCCCGGAGCATCTCGACCATGCCTTCGAAGTATTGGATTTCCTGCCCCCGGTAGAGTTCAAGATCGGGCATCGCCTTCTGGACACGAGCCGCCAACTTCTCCATAAGCTCTTGTATCTGCTGCGGTTTTGTCCGCCAGTGATACGCTACATAGTGTGGGGTGGCTATCACCTTCCGGACGCCCTGCTTATAAGATCTCCGAAGCATCCGGTAACTGAGTGCCATTTTCTCTGCCCCATCATCTATCCCCGGGAGCACGTGTGTATGGATATCCACCACACCCAGCTCTATCTTGTCCGGTCTTCTCTGCGTTTTGCGCGCCATTGCACTTCTCTCCTTAGTCAGTCATTTTTCTGTCTGAATACACGCGAAATAGACAGCTTACACCATCGTTTTTTGCTGTCCACCTACTTCGTCCTGTTCTGATATTGCTCTAAAAATGTGTCATAATACTTTTTCTCTGCTTCCAATCTGGCTTTTACTGCATCCTCATAGTCCACAAATGTCCCAAGGTTATAAACTTTTCCCTGGAACCCGATGCTGGCACGCCATTTTCCATTTTCTCTCCGGTATACACCTCGGTGTCCACTGGTGTTGTTCACTGCCTCTTTCCGGCTCGCGATCCGCTCCAGACAGGTATTTTCTGCAAAATGGATGGATTTGCGCATATTTACTTTTCTCTGTTCCTGCCTAAGGCAGCCACAGCTTCTGGTTTTTCCCAAGCGCAGGTTTTCTTTCTGACAGACACAAAGCTTGCCACAGTCACATTGGCAGAACCACAGGTCTCCCTGGGCTGCCAGTTTGCCTCCCTCTGCAGAAGCCCCGCCTTCTTTTACCACCTCTAAAAGAGGAGAATATTTCTCCCACGGACCAAGAACCTGTAGGCGTCCATAGCGCTTGCCTGTCAGATCCAGCCAGCCGTGTACCTGTTTTCTTTTTCGATAGCAGCCGCAACTTTTGGTGTGTCCTGTCTTCAGATGCGTCCCGGCTACAGAACATATAGTTCCGCAGTCGCATTGACAAAGCCAGTAGGAATGTATGCTTTTCCTCGTATCATCTCTTTTTAAAACCAGAAGATGATCGAACTTCATCCCAACGAGGTTTTCACGTCCCATATACTCCCACTGTACCACATAATATGTATTATGTGGTGCGCGGTCTCCTCCTGTTTTTATAATCAACATAATACTACCATCTAAAGACAAAAAAAACAATCCCTTAGAAGCATATCAGCATAATTTTATAAACTTATGAGTTGCAGGGATTTTGAAAAATTCAGTAAAATCCAGCATTTTTGAAAAAGAAATACCTCTGCTTATTTCTGTATTCCCCTTATGTGCCACATAATACATATTATGTCGTCCTGTTTTTCTGACAATATAAAACAAAATCCCAGAAAAATGGAGGCTTCTATCATGCCTTGTATTTTGTGCAATAATGATTCATTACATTTTTATAGCACATTTATATTTTGTACAGTTGATTTTGTGTGGTTTTCTTTATTTTTATCTTGTTCAACCTTCTGACTGCTACAAAATCAAAAAAGGATGCATTTCCTGTGACCAGATCCTTCAACCATGTTTTTCCATATTCGGCCGGAATATCCACATAAACGGGCATCCCATCCGTATTATAAATACATGTTTTTGCTTTTTGAAATGTCTTTGTTCCAGTTAAGATTTCTGCCGTTCTTATTTTTATCCCTAAAACTTTCTATTTTAACTTTATCATATATACATCTATTCCAAAACCACTTCGACGCAAACGGTCAAACTTCGACCTAATTGGTATCTGGGGATCAAAAAAATGCCGCCTTACGCGACATTTTTCTGAATCCGAATCTTATATTTAATTTATAATCACACCTCCAGCTTCCGCTTCTTTGCCAGCTTCTTCATCTCCTCCGCATTCTGCCGCACGGTCTCGGTGATCTCCGCGCCGCCCAGCAGTCTCGCAAGCTCGTCCACCATCGCCTCGCGGTCTAAGGCGCGGATGGAGGTTGCCGTCCGTCCATCGGACGCGGATTTGCGGATCTCGAAGTGCTGGTCCGCCATCGCCGCGATCTGCGGCAGGTGCGTGATGCAGATGACCTGACGGCATTTAGAGAGGATCCGCAGCTTCTCCGATACCATCTGTGCAGTCCGCCCACTGATACCGGTGTCAATCTCATCAAAAATCAACGTTGGAACCTGATCGGTCTCCGCCAGCACCGTCTTGATTGCCAGCATGATACGCGACAGCTCACCGCCGGACGCCACCATACCGAGCGGCCGAACCGGTTCGCCCGGATTCGTGGAAATCAGGAATTCCGGCTCGTCGATACCGCCCGCCGTGAAATGATCCAGCCGCCTAAACTCCATCTCAAACTGCACATCAAGGAAATTCAGTTCCCGAAGCCCGTCTGCGATCTTCTCCACCAGCTCCCCGGCAAACTGCTTACGCGCTGCTGACAATGCCTCGGAATGTTCTTTCAGTACTGCTTCCGCCTGTTCCAGTTCTTTTTCCGCCCGTTCCCGAAGTTCATCGTAATTCTCCAGTTCCTGCAGTCGCGCTTTCTTTTCTTCCAACGCTTGAAGTACCTCCGGGATCGTCTTCCCATACTTGGTTTCCAGGCTCCGGATCAGGTCAAGCCGCTCCTGTGTCTCCTGAAATGCCGCTTCGTCAAAGGTCATATCGTCCATATATCCGGCGATCTCCCTGGAAAGATCCGAAAGAAGGGAATCTACATCGCACAGCTCGTCACGGATCCCCTTCAATCCCTCGTCAAATGCCATCGCACCATCGATCTCACGGAACGCCCGCGACATCGCATCGCCGGACACCGCGTCATATGCCTGTGAAAGACTCTCAGCGATCCGTCTGGCATTGGAAAACCGCTTAAAATCGGCTGCCACCTTTTCCTCTTCGCCATCCTTTAACGCGGCATTTTCAATCTCCTCGATCTCAAACCGGCAGAAATCCATCTCCCGCAGTCTCGTCTCCTGATCGGATGCAAATGCGGCACATTTCTGTTTTAACTGCATATACAAGCGATAGGCAGCTTCCGTATTCTGTTTGAATGGGAGAAGTTTCTCCCCGCCATACGCATCGAGGATTTCCAGATGTTTTGACGCATTCACCAGCGACTGGTGTTCATGCTGTCCGTGCAGATCGATCAGAAGACCCGTGATCTCCCGCAGCCTTGCAGCCGTTACCGTCTCGTCGTTGATGCGGCTGATGCTCCGGGTCGGTGTGATTTTCTTAGAAATGATTAAAATTCCCTCTTCATCAGGGTAAACATCATGTTCCTTCAGCTGCTCGCGCTTTCTCTCATCATCGATGGAGAAAACCAGTTCAATGTAGGCGCTGTCACAACCCCGGCGGATCATCTCTTTCGGTGCTTTTCCGCCCAGCGCGATCTGGACCGAACCGATGATGATCGATTTTCCGGCTCCCGTCTCACCGGTCAGAATGTTGAGTCCGTCCCCGAACTCCACCTCCGCCGAATCGATCAGAGCCAGATTTTTCACTCGTAAATGATAAAGCATCCGCTTTCCGTTCCTCCTTATCAGCGGTTCCCGCAAAAAATGCGTGAACCCACCTTACCTCATCCCGCAATCAGCTTGCGGATCTTGTCCATCAGAACGATCGTATCGTCCACCGTACGGACTGCACACATGACCGTATCGTCCCCGGCGATGCAGCCGACAATCTCTGAAAAATGGATGGCGTCGAGCGCTGCCGCGACTGCCATCGCCATGCCTGACACCGTCTTGATGACAAGGATATTCTGCGCCATATCCATGGAAACGAAGCTATCGTGCAGAATACGGGTATATTTATCATTGAACGCCGTCTGAGGATGGAAAACCGCATATTTCTGTCCGCCGTTTTCTGTCTGGATCTTAGACAGCTTTAACTCCCGGATATCCCTGGAAACCGTTGCCTGCGTGACATTGTATCCCTCTTTATTCAGATATTCCGCCAGCTCTTCCTGCGTTTCAATCTCATATTTTCCAATCAATTCCACAATCTTGCTGTGACGTTCCATTTTCATGGCTCTGACTCCTTTTATATCTGTTTCATTTTGTTCCGTATATTTTCCAAAAATGGCACCTGTTTGAGCTGTATCAATGTCGTCTCGATCTCTGATTTTGCTATCTCGATTGTATCACCCGGCTCAATATCAACCACCGTATCGCCGTCAAAGCTCAGCGAAACCTTCGTCCGCCCGGTCGTCTGAATCCGCAGACTCAAATGGCTATCCGGCGGCAGAACGATGCTGCGCGAATTGAGTGAATGCGGGCAGAGAGGCGTCAATACCAGCAGATCCGCCTCCGGCGCCACGATCGGACCGCCCGCTGACAGGTTGTATGCCGTCGAACCGGTCGGGGTCGCAACCACCATGCCGTCCGCCGAATACTCATTAAACAGCTGTCCATTGACAGCCAGCTCAAACCGGAACGCATCGATTCCCATACGGTTCAGGACGATATCATTCAGCGCGATATCCTCCATGACGACCTTCCCGCCGGAAATCACGCACCCCTTGAGCATCATCCGGCTTTCCAGACGGTAGTGATCTTCCATCAGATCCCGCATGGCAGGCAGAATGTCCTCCTCATGCCCGATCTGCGTCAGATACCCCAGATGCCCCATATTGATGCCAAACAGTGGAATCTTCCGTCCCGCCAGATCACGCGCCGCCTGAATCAGCGTTCCATCACCGCCCAGACAGATCACACAATCTGTATCCTCCGGCACCGTCCGGCGATCGGTATATCGGTATGCCGCAGCCACTTCTGCGTCCCTGCGAAGTCCATCATGGCGATCCAGACGGATGCAGCGGCAGCCCTGTTCCGCAAAAAAGCTGCAAATCAAACCAGCTGCCTCCTCTACGCGCGGCTTTTCGCGGTTTACAATCAGATAGAAATTTCTCATGTTTTGTCTAACTCCCTGTGAGCTTCCTCAACAACCTGTTCCGGTGAAACCGGACACTCTTTTTCCGCTTTTGCAAGTGCTTCCTCACCAGTCACAGTTTCCTCCGATGCCTGCTCCGGTTTATGCAGGTACAGGAGGTACTCGATATTTCCCTCCGGTCCCTTGATCGGGGAAAATTCCAGATTCCGGATCTCAAAACCGATCTCTGCCGCATATGCCATCACCATCTGAATGACCTCCAGATGCGTGCTCTTCTCGCGGACAACGCCCTTCTTTCCGACTTTCTCACGTCCCGCCTCGAACTGCGGCTTGATCAGTGCAACCACCTCGCCGCCCGGGCTTAAAATCTCCTTGACCGGACCTAAAACCTTCGTCAGGGAAATAAAGGAAACGTCGATCGAAGAGAAATCTACCGGCTCGCCGATATCCTCCGGTGTCACATAACGGATGTTTGTCTTCTCCATGCAGACCACACGCGGATCATTGCGAAGTTTCCACGCCAGCTGTCCATGTCCTACATCGACCGAAAACACCTTGACCGCGCCATTCTGCAGCATACAGTCGGTAAATCCGCCTGTGGACGCGCCGACGTCCATACAGACCTTTTGATCCAGCGTCACTCCGAAATGCGTCATCGCCTTCTCCAGTTTCAGACCTCCGCGGCTCACATATTTTAAGGTAGATCCACGTACCTCGATCTTCGCATTTTCATCGAAGGTCGTACCCGCCTTGTCCTCTTTCTGATCTTCTACATATACAATCCCGGACATGATGATCGCTTTCGCCTTCTCACGGGATTCTGCCAGACCTCTCTTGACGAGAAGTACATCTAACCGTTCTTTCATTCTATGTTCTTCCTTCCGCTGCTGCCACTCTTTTGTTTCCCATCATGCTTCCGCGTCAGTCTGCAGCACACCTTCACGTTTCAGCTGCGCCAGAATCGAATCACTGTCAATTCCCAGCTCATTCCGGAGCACCGACACATTTCCGTGTTCGACGTAGGCATCCGGCAGCGCTATATTAACTACCTTGATCTGCGGATAATGCTTCTGTACATAATCCGTCACCCGCTCGCCGTAACCGCCGCGCAGGACATTTTCCTCCAGTGTCACGATCGTATGATGCGTTCCAGCCAGATGGTCGATCACGTCGGTATCCATCGGTTTCACAAACCGCCCGTTGACCAGCGTACACGGCTGCCCGGCACTCTTTAATTTCTCCCGGATATGCTCTGCCGTGCTGACCATACTTCCGACTGCCAGAAGCGCCGTCCCGCTCTCCTCATACAACATCTCGCTGACGCCATACTCAACCGGTGCCAGAAATTCCTTCAAGCCCCGGTAGGCCTCGCCCCTCGGATAACGGATCGCAATCGGTCCATCGTAGGAGATGGCAAACTGCAGCATCTTTTCCAGTTCCCAGCGGTTCTTCGGCGCCATCACGCTCATATTCGGCACAGAGGAGAGAAATGTCAGATCAAAAATACCCTGATGCGTCTCCCCATCGCTTCCGACCAGTCCCGCGCGATCCACGCAGAACACAACCGGAAGATTCTGGATACAGACATCGTGAATGACCTGATCATATGCCCTCTGTAAAAAGGACGAATACACCGCCACCACCGGTTTCAGACCGGCTGCCGCCATACCTGCCGCCGAGGTAACCGCGTGTTCCTCCGCGATTCCCACATCGAAAAAGCGGTCCGGATATTCTTTCGAGAACCGTTTGAGCCCCGTTCCATCCGGCATCGCCGCTGTCACCGCCACGATCTTCGGATTTTCCGCTGCCAGACGGCAGATTTCTCTGGAAAATACATCTGTATAGCCCGGATGTTCCTTTTTCCGGAGCGGTTTTCCCGTTTCAATATCAAATGGTTCAACTCCGTGAAATGCCGACGGATTCTTCTCCGCCGGACGGTATCCCTTGCCCTTTTTCGTAATCACATGGATCAGTACCGCGCGGTTGATCTTTTTCGCCTCGCTGAAAATACGGATCAACCCCTTAATATCATGTCCATCCACCGGTCCCAAATACGTGATTCCCATATTTTCAAACCACATGCCCGGAATCAGAAGCTGCTTGATGCTGTTCTTTGTCCGGAGCAGCGTGCCGACCAGATCCGAACCGATCATCGGGATACGCGATAACGTGCCCGCCACATTCTTCTTCAACAGATTGTAGCCCTCATCTGCACGAAGATTATTCAGATACCGCGACATACCGCCGACATTTTCCGAAATGGACATATTATTATCATTTAAAACAATAATAAAATTCGTCTTGAGCCGTCCCGCATTGTTGAGCGCCTCATACGCCATACCGCCGGTCAGCGCGCCGTCCCCGATGACGGAAACGATCGAATAATCCTCGCCCAGCAGATCGCGCCCCTGTGCCATACCAAGCCCCGCCGAAATCGAAGTCGAGCTGTGTCCCGTGTCGAACGCATCAAACGGGCTTTCCTTCCGCTTCGGGAAACCGCTCAAGCCCCCATACTGGCGCAGCCCATCAAAATTATCCTTCCGCCCGCTTAAAATCTTGTGCGTATAGGACTGGTGCCCTACATCCCAAATAATCTTATCCTTCGGAAGATTCAGTGCGCAGAACATTGCAATCGTCAGTTCCACCACGCCTAAATTGGACGCCAAATGACCGCCTGTCCGGCTTGTCGTCTCGATCAGAAACTCGCGGATTTCCGCCGCCAGCTCCTTGCGTTCTTCCTCGCTCAACCGTTTTACATCCTCCGGTCCTTTTATCGTATCTAATACCATTCTTTCATCCCCCAAACCGTTTTCCACATCCGCTGTCGTCCCCGGTCTTCGATTGGATTTTTTATTTTTCACGGCTGACCAGCATCTCGATCAGCTCTTCGAGGAATTCATTCTTTCCAGGCAGGGAATAGAGGATATCAACCGCCGTCTCCGAAAGCTGTTTGACATCATGCTTCGATTTCTCGATTCCCTCCAATGTCACATAAGTGGTTTTATTGTTTTTCTCATCGCTCAGAACCGGTTTTCCAAGCACCTCCTGGCTGCTGGTAACGTCGAGAATATCATCCTGGATCTGGAACGCCAGACCGATCGCCGCCGCCATACGCTCTACTGTCCCGCACTCAGCTTCGCTCGCGCCCGCCATCACGGCTCCGATCACCATCGAAGCCTCCAAAAGTGCTCCCGTCTTTAAACGGTAGATAAAATCCAGCTTATCCTTCGGAATCGGCTGATTCGTCAGTTCCACATCCACCGTCTGACCGCCGATCATGCCGTAAATACCCGTTTTTTCGGATAAAATCTGGATACAACGTCCCACCTTTGCCGCATCCGGCGTCATCGCAAATGCCTTTACCGCCGTCTCGATCGCGTAGATCAGAAGGGCATCTCCCGCCAGAACTGCCATATCATACCCATATGCAACCCAGGTCGTCTTTTTGCCACGGCGGTACTTATCATTGTCCATACACGGAAGATCGTCATGAATCAGGGAAGATGTATGAATCATCTCGATCGCCGCCATCAGCGGCTCAATCTCTTTTCCCTGACCGCCAAACAGACGGTATACCTCACGCATCAGAATCGGACGAAGGCGTTTGCCGCCTGCCTTCACGCTGTAATTCATCGCTTCAAAGATCGTTTTCTGATGCCCTTCCTCTGCCGGAAGATAAGAATATACAATCTCTTCCGCTTCTTTGACTGCCTGTGCCAGCCGTTCCTTTGCATTTTCCATCTCTGTCACGCCTCCGTCTCCTCGCCGTTTACGACCATAATCTGTTTTTCAACCTTATCTATCTTTTCACTGCAGGCGCGGACCAGACGCATTCCCGCCTCATACGACGCAAACGATTCTTCCAGCGTGCTGCGGCTGTCCTCCAGCGTCCGCATAATGCCATCCAGACGGTCAAACATTTCCTCGATCGAAAGTTCTTCCTTATTTTCTTCCATCGATCCTGCCTCCTGTTTTATCTAATATACTCTCGGAATCTTTCCTGAAAGAAAACGTGTTCTCAAATCTCTCTGTTATGATTCACACGCAACACAATGAACCACTTTTTTACCCAGGCAGGTTTTCCTGATAAACCTCCCAGATCTCTGCCTCCACGCGTCCATCCGGCAGACGGACGGTCAGCGTATCCCCAGCTTGCAATCCTGTCACTGTCTCCACACGTTTTCCATCTGCATCCGTCACGAACCCATATCCGCCGCTTATCTTTTTTAACGGGGAGAGACCATCCATCCGGCTGCACACCAGTTCCAGACGATGGCGCAGATCGGACACCTTTTTCTCCATCTGGCGCGCCATCTTAACTCTCGCATCTTCCAGATACTGCCGTCTCTCATTTAACTGGCTCTGCGGACTGTGAAGCTGCAGGCGCAGACGAAACTGCTCCAGGCGATAGGCATACTGCTCCGCCTTCTGCTCCATCCGCTTCGTCATCTGCTGTGCCGCCGCAATGCACTGCTGCTCAAACAGGTGGTAATCAAAAACCGCCAGTTCTGCCGCCGCCGAAGGAGTCGGGGCACGCAGATCCGCCACATAGTCCGCGATCGTAACGTCTGTCTCATGCCCGACCGCCGAGATTACCGGCGTCCGGCACGCAAAAATCGCCCGCGCCACACTCTCCTCATTAAACGCCCACAGATCCTCAATCGAACCGCCTCCGCGCCCGACGATCAGCACATCCAGATGCAGCGCATCCAGGGTCTGGATCGCCCGCACGATACTCGGCGCTGCCCCTGCTCCCTGCACCAGTGCCGGACAGAGGACAAGCTGCACGTAAGGGTTCCGCCGTCCCGAGATATTGATAATATCCCGGATTGCTGCGCCGGTGCTCGCCGTCACGATACCGACCGTTTTTGCATACTTTGGGATCGGCGTTTTATATTCCGGGGAAAACATCCCCATTTCTTCTAATTCATTTCTCAGTTTTTCAAAGCGCCGGAATAAATCGCCCGTGCCGTCCAGCGTGATCTCGCTGGCATAGAGCTGGTATCTTCCATCCCGCTCATACACTTCGATACTGCCCTTGACGACCACCTGCTGTCCTTCTTCCAGACGGAACGTAAGTCCCTTCCGCCTACTGGCAAACATAACTGCCTGCATCGCTCCCAGACCGTCTTTCAAGGTAAAATAAATATGACCGGACGTATGATATTTGCAGTTAGAAACCTCGCCCTTGACCGAAATCCGGTTCAGGGCAAAGTCCTGTGCGAACATATTTTTAATGTATGCATTAACCTGCGAAACCGAATATACGCCAGCCATCGCTTATACCAGCTTCGCTAAAATGCCGTTGATAAATGCCGGTGAATCATCGCCGCCGAACTTCTTCGCCAGCTCGACCGCCTCATTGATCGCTACCTTCTCCGGTACATCGTCATCGTGCTTGATCTCGTATAATGCCAGGCGCAGGATCGTCAGTTCCACCTTGCCCATACGGCGGGTAGTCCATCCCTGTGCAACCCCATCGATTGCCTTGTCAAGCTCCGGAAGCACATCCAGAATCTTCTCAACCTTGCTCTTTACGTATCCGCCGTCAAAGGTGTCTAACATCGGATTATGGATGATATCGCCGATTCCGCTCGGAACATCGTCCTCCTCTTTCGGCTCTGTAAAATATACATCCACCTGCTCCTGCATCTCATCCGTCGGGTAAAAATCCGCACAGAAAAGCAGCTTAAAGCAATGTTCTCTCAGTTCTCTTCTGGTCATACTAATCCTCCTGTTACCTGTTTCTATCCGTCTGATACGCCCGATTTGCTGCCTCGGTATCGCAAATATCCCTTTCGTAATCCGCCGCAATCGTTTTCTGAATATCCACAGTCTTTCCTGCATAATTGTTATATTTCTACTATTCTAATGTATCATTATACCGTATCCCCGGTTTTTTCACAAGAGTTTGAGAAAAAGAATCCGCCAAAGTTACTGTTCACGGGTAGGCACTTTTGGAACCGAAAGTGCCGTAAGAAAACGTGGTGGCAGCAGGAATTTGCCGTATTTAAATGCGAAGCCACGGCAAATTCCGTCACTGGGCACGTATGCGTGAACAGTAACCCGCCAAAAAAGCGGCATCCCTGCTGAAGCAGAAACGCCGCTTTTATATCGTTTACAATCTTATCGATTGCTTATGCTATCCAATTTTTATTCATCCACGCTGTAGTTCGGAGCCTCTTTTGTGATGTGGATATCATGCGGATGGCTCTCTTTTAAGGATGCTGCGGAAATCTTGATGAAACGTCCAGTCTCCTGAAGAGTCGGAATATCCGATGCGCCGCAGTAACCCATACCAGCACGCAGACCGCCGAGCATCTGGAATACGGTATCTTCTACCATTCCCTTGTATGCAACACGTCCTTCTACACCCTCCGGAACGAGTTTCTTCGCATCGCTCTGGAAGTAACGATCCTTGCTGCCGTTCTCCATCGCTGCGATGGAACCCATGCCGCGGTATACTTTGTATTTTCTTCCCTGGTACAGTTCAAAAGTTCCCGGGCTCTCGTCGCATCCTGCAAACATGGAACCCATCATGCAGACGCTGCCGCCTGCTGCGATCGCCTTCGTCAGATCGCCGGAATACTTGATACCGCCGTCTGCGATGATCGGAATGCCGTACTCTTTGGCAACTGCGTAGCAGTCCATAACAGCGGTGATCTGCGGAACGCCGATACCTGCTACGACACGGGTCGTACAGATGGAACCCGGTCCGATACCAACCTTGACCGCGTCAACGCCTGCCTCGATGAGAGCTTTTGTTGCCTCTCCGGTCGCTACGTTACCTGCTATTACCTGCAGATCCGGATATGCTTCCTTGATCATTCTGACACAGTGAAGAACATTCTCAGAATGTCCATGTGCAGAGTCGAGAACAACTACGTCTACTTTTGCTTTCACCAGGGCTTCCACACGATCCAGCACGTTTGCAGTGATACCTACTGCCGCGCCGCAGAGCAGACGTCCCTGTGCATCCTTTGCAGAGAACGGATACTTGATCTGTTTCTCAATATCCTTGATAGTAATAAGACCCTTGAGGTTAAAATCCTTGTCCACGATCGGAAGCTTCTCGACACGTGCCTTGGCAAGAATCTTCTTTGCCTCCGTCAGGGTGATGCCCTCCGGAGCGGTAACCAGATGCTCAGAAGTCATGCACTCTTTAATCTTCTTGGAGAAATCTTCCTCGAACTTGAGGTCACGGTTTGTGATAATACCAACCAGTTTTCTTCCCTCTGTGATCGGAACACCGGAAATCCGGAACTTGCCCATCAGCTCATCCGCATCCTTTAATGTATGCTCTGGGGATAAATAAAACGGGTCAGTGATTACACCATTCTCAGAACGTTTTACTTTATCGACCTCCTCAGCCTGCGCCTCGATCGACATGTTCTTGTGAATAATACCAATTCCACCCTGTCTTGCCATTGCAATCGCCATGCGGTGCTCTGTAACCGTATCCATGCCGGCACTCATCAGGGGGATGTTCAGCTGAATCTTCTTGGTCAGATGTGTCGTCAAGTTTACCTGATTCGGAATAACCTCAGAATAGGACGGCACAAGCAGGACATCATCAAATGTAATGCCATCGCCAATAATCTTACCCATTATATTACCCTCACTTTCGTAAATTTTAAACACTGGACATTGAAAACTGTCTGATGTTAATAATTGATTTTAGCAAGTTTTTTGAAATATGTCAACCGGAGAATAAAGGGGTTGACGATAGAATTTACTTACGCCATTTAATTAGTGTATCTTATAAATAATACCAATCAGATAAGTATTAATAATGCAGTCATCCTTAGCCTCATTTCCCTGCCAATTTTTTCACCAAAAAAGAAGGACTGCCACACCTTCGCATAGCAGTCCTTCTCTCCCCTGGCAGCTGCCTGTCAGAGATTCTTTCTATAAATTACCATTTTTATTTTCTACATTCGATACTGCATCTCTGATGTAACATCTTCCGCCATTTTCCGGCTCTCTTACTTACATCATGCCGCCCATGCCAGCGCCTGCTGCCGGACCTGCCGGTGCATCTTCTTTGATGTTGGCAACTGCGGACTCGGTTGTAAGCAGGGTAGATGCAACGCTGGTTGCGTTCTGCAGGGCACTTCTGGTTACCTTTGCCGGATCCAGGATGCCTGCTTCTACCATATCTACGTATTCCTCATTGTAAGCATCGTAACCTACGCCTACCGGGGACTCTTTTACCTTGTTGATGATAACAGAGCCTTCCAGACCTGCGTTTGCTGCGATGTGGAACAGCGGAGCTTCCAGAGCTTTCAGGACGATACGGCCGCCGGTCTTCTCGTCGCCTTCCAGTCCGTCTACTACCCTCTGAACTTCTGCTGCTGCGTGAACATATGCAGATCCGCCGCCTGCGATGATGCCTTCCTCAACAGCTGCCTTTGCTGCGGACAGGGCATCTTCCATACGCATCTTAGCTTCCTTCATCTCAGCCTCGGTCGCTGCACCAACACGGATAACGGCTACGCCGCCAGCCATCTTAGCCAGTCTCTCCTGCAGTTTCTCACGGTCAAAATCAGAAGTGGTTTCCTCAATCTGAGCCTTAATCTGAGCCACACGGTCTGCGATGGCTTTCTTATCGCCGCAGCCATCTACGATGATGGTGTTCTCTTTCTGAACTTTAACGGATTTCGCACGACCAAGCTGATCCATGGTGGTATCCTTTAATTCAAGTCCCAGTTCCTCGGAAATAACAGTACCGCCGGTCAGGGTTGCGATATCCTTTAACATTTCTTTTCTTCTATCGCCGTAACCCGGAGCCTTCACACCAACAACGGTGAAAGTACCTCTCAGCTTATTGACAATCAGGGTGGTCAGCGCCTCGCCCTCAATGTCCTCAGCGATGATGAGCAGCTTGGAACCAGACTGTACCAGCTGTTCCAGCAGCGGCAGAATCTCCTGAATGTTGGAGATCTTCTTATCGGTAATTAAGATGTACGGATCGTCCAGAACGGCTTCCATCTTCTCCATATCAGTTGCCATGTATGCAGATACATAGCCACGGTCAAACTGCATGCCTTCTACCAGATCAAGCTCGGTCTTCATAGTCTTGGACTCTTCAATGGTAATAACACCGTCTTTGGAAACCTTCTCCATCGCGTCTGCTACCATCTGGCCTACTTCCTCATCAGCGGAAGAGATAGCAGCGACTCTTGCGATATCTGCCTGGCTCTTAACGTCCTTCTTCATGCCTTTGATTGCCTCTACGGCTGCATCTGTGGCTTTCTTCATACCCTTTCTCATGATGATCGGGTTAGCACCTGCTGCCAGGTTCTTCATACCTTCGTTGATCATCGCCTGGGCCAGAACGGTTGCGGTTGTAGTACCATCACCAGCTGCATCGTTGGTCTTGGTTGCTACTTCCTTCACCAGCTGTGCGCCCATGTTCTCAAACGGGTCTGCCAGCTCGATCTCCTTCGCAATGGTCACACCATCGTTGGTAATGAGCGGAGCACCGAAGGATTTATCCAGAACTACGTTTCTGCCTTTCGGTCCTAATGTAACTCTTACGGTATCTGCTAACTGATTTACGCCCGCTTCCAGGGCTTTTCTGGCTTCTACGCCATATTTAATTTCCTTTGCCATGGTTATCAACCTCCATAATTTTCTTGAATAAACGTTCCGATCAGCATCTGTCTTCCAGACATCCTGCCCATCGATTAACCGATAACAGCCAGAATATCATTCTGTTTTACAATGACATATTTCTCATTGTCCAGCTCAACTTCTGTGCCTGAGTATTTCGAATAGATAACTTTATCGCCAACCTTTACCTGCATCGTGATTTCTTTTCCATCTACCACTCCGCCAGGACCAACCGCGATTACCTCTGCCTGCTGCGGTTTCTCTTTTGCCTGACCCGGAAGAACGATACCTGATTTGGTCGTCTCCTCTGCAACTAACTGCTTTAATACAACTCTGTCAAATAATGGTGTTAACTTCATTATTGGCTCCTCCTTATCCATCCAAATTTATTCCATCTGATTGCTTTTCTTTCGTAATCAGATATGTATCTTCTTCTTACGAAGTATGTTATAACACGTTCTGTTAGCACCGTCAAGTGTTGAGTGCTAAAATTTTAGTAAATTTTACGGGGAGAACTGAAATATTCCATTTCTCCCCGTTCTATTAATTGCTCTCCTCAAATGCCTTAATCGCCGCAACCGTTTTCTCATAACACTCTTTTACCGATGCAAAATCTGCCTCGTATCCGGTCAGTTCTCTGCCTCTCAGTTTTTCGGTCAGCGCTGCGCTTACCTCATAGAAGGCATCAAAGCCCAGGTTCAGACAGATTCCTTTCAGGGTATGTGCCGCGCGGAATGCTTTCTCCGCATCCTTTTCTTTTAATCCATCCTCCAGATCCTGAAAGCTGGAATCGCTCAGAAACTTGATGGCAAATTTTTCCACCAGCGCCACACCTCCAAAGCGTTTCTGAACTCCTTCAAAATCCCCGCCCATTTCTTTGTAGCATTCCTGAATTGTCATGACAGCCTCCTGTTATTTCTCTTCCTCAGTTTTCATACGGCTCAGCTCCTCGCCCGCAGTTCCATACTCTTTTTCAATCGCCTGCGTCACCGCGCCGAAAAACTTCTTCTGTGAATTGTCATAATGTTCAAATTTCTTATTTTTTCGCTCCGGATCACTCATCTCACTCCGGTATGCTGCCTCCTGCAGCTCCTTTTTAATAGGATCCTGAATCTCACACAGGCACTCAAGCAGGAGCGGGTTAAATGTACCACACTCTCCGTTGCAGATCATCTGCACCGCCTCCTCATGAGAATAAGCCTTTTTATAGACGCGCTCACTTGTCAGCGCATCATACACATCCGCCAGCGCCACCACCTGCGCTGAGATCGGGATCTCCTCCCCTTTTAGACCATCTGGATATCCTTTTCCATCATAGCGCTCATGGTGCCAACGGCAGATCTGGTACGCCACTTTCATCAGCGGCTCATCCTCATACATCTGAAGATTCGCAAGCATGTCCGCACCGATCACTGTATGTTTTTCCATGATCTTACGCTCCTCCGGCGTCAGACGACCCGGTTTATTCAAAATCTTCTCGTCAATTCCGATCTTTCCGATGTCATGCAGGGATGATGCCGTGCTGATCAGCATCCGGTTCGACCAGGACAAGGGATATTTGTCCGTCTTCTTGACGAGCTGTTCCAGAATCATCGTCGTCAATATATTAATATTGAGTACGTGCATACCGCTCTCGCCATTTCGAAATTCCACGATCTCGCTCAGAACACTGATCAGCATCCGGCTATTCTTCTCTTTCTCAAAAACCTGGTTCGTCACCATTGCCACCAGGCGGCGCTGTTTCGCATACAATTTGATCGTATTTAAGACACGCCGGTGTACAACCTCCATATCGAACGGGCGCTTGATATAATCAGAAACTCCCCACTCATACGCCTGCTTGATGACCTCGCCCGAATCTTCGCCCGAAATCATGATAACCGGGATATCCCCGATCAGGTTGTTGCGGTTCATGTATTCCAGAACCCCGAAGCCGTTCATCCCAGGCATGACGATATCGAGAAGAATCAGGGAAATCTTCGTCTCATAACGGTTCAGCATGTCGAGACATGCTGAACCATTTTCTGCCTCCAGAATCTCGAATTCGCCTTTCAGCATTTCTGAGAGAATCATACGGTTCATCTCCGAATCGTCCACGATCAAAATGCGGTAACGACTCGCATTGCGCCGCCCGGCTACCACGATCTCCTCCGGTGTCCACTGTCCATCTTTCTCAGTCACAATCATGTTCTTGGAGGTCTTCGCCTGATACATAAATTCGTCCGCCCGGCACATCGCCTTCCCGACTGTCTCCCCGTTCGTCAGCGTACCGCCGATGCTGACTGACAATTTCAGTTGCGGATATCCTTCAACACTCATGTTGCAGATCAGATCCTGTATCCGATGCAGCTTCTCAACAAATGCCTCCAGACTGATGCCCGGCATCACAAGCAGGAATTCATCCCCGCCATAACGCACCAAGCGGTCCGTCTTACGGATACAGCTTATAATCGCCGCCGACACCGTCACCAGCACTTTATCGCCCGCCACATGCCCATATATATCATTGTAGGTCTTAAAATCATCCAGATCGAGCATCGCGATACCGGCATCCATCCGCTGCTCTTTTAACTGATCTTCAAAATATCTCCGGCTGTAGCTCCTCGTCAGTGCATCCGCATACAGCTCGCGCCTGTAGTGTGCAAATTTCTTAACGAGTGCTTCTCTTCCCTCTGCGTCAAGAAGTGTCTCATCATCCAGACAGGAAATCATCTCCACCACACAGGGAACTCCATCCACCTCCAGATACTTCGCGATGACCTGATACATCTTCAGACCGATAAATTCAAGCTTCATGCACTGTCCCTTCATCGCAAGCGCGCGCTGTGCCGCACAATTCTCACAATTCTTTCCTTTTTCCCAGAACGAATAGCATTTGCAGTCCTCGGATCGGAGTTCCCCGTTCCTCACGTCCATCTTATGGAGTAGATCTTTATCTAAAATACGTACAACCGTAAATATCCTTTCCATCTGTGCAATCATTTGTTCCAATTCCTGCGCCGTCATCTTTGTATTCAAATTCATCATTTTATTTTTATCACCACCTAGCAAATATATAATTTTATTCTACATGATTTCCGGTATGACAACAAGCATTTTTCTCATGCTTCCTGTACATAATTACCGCCCCTGTGTTACTGTTCACGCATACGTACCCCGTAACACGTGATTCACACACTTCCCGTTGTTCACAAAAGATTCCCTTTATTTTTTAGGCGTTTCGTATTACAATAAGGATATCGAATCGTATAGAGAGGAGTATCAACCATGGCAAAAAAACATTTTGGTAAATTACTGACACTGGCAGCTATCGTCGGCGCTGCAGCAGCTGGTGTTTCTTACGTCTTACAGTATAAATCATTCCACAAGGAACTGGATGAGGATTTCCACGACTTTGAAGATGATTTCGATGATTTTGACGATGCCGGCGATAAAGAAGCTTCCAAGGCTTCTGATACAGCTGCCTCCGAACGCAGCTATGTTTCCTTAAATCCGGAGAAAAAGGAAGCTCCGGCTGAGACTCCAGAGGAAACTTCTGAACATTCTGAGGAAAGCGAAAAAGCTCCGGCTGATGCAGATGTCTCTTCCGAAGAACCAGTCAAAACAGAAACCGTCCGCGCAGATGCTCCGGTTTCCGAGGACGGCGAATCTTCTTCCGAGAAAGAAGATTCCGACGCAGCCCCGGATGACAGCACAACCGTGACGGTTGAGGAAATCACAGAATAACACAGGAGGATTCTTTGCATGATACAAAGTCTTCTCCGCGCGATGGAACTTCTGGAACTTTTAAAAGAAGCCAACCACAAATATTCCATCGCAGAACTTTCCGAATCAACCGGGCTTCCGCCCAGCACAATCCACCGGATTTTGCAGACATTTTGTGAAAAAAAATACGTGATCCGCGATGAACACGCGCACACCTACCAGCTTGGTCCCGCCCTCATCTCTCTCGGTCGGGCGGCGGCTGACAATGTGCGGATTCAGGATGCGGCGCTTCCGATTCTCAAGAACCTCTCCTACTGTACCCGTGAGGATTCCTATCTGATCATCCAGGTTGGCGACAAGGGACTGGTACTTGACAAAACGGACGGTCCGAACCACCTCAAGGTCGTCGAAGAATTTGGCTATGAGATGGATCTGCACTGCGGTGCGATCCGCAAAGCGCTTCTGGCTTTCCAGAGCGACGAATACATCCGCCGCTATCTGGACACACGCTTAACCCGTCCTGAGGCATTTCCAAAGGCGGATCCCGCAGAATTGGCAGAAGAACTCCGCACCATCCGTGAGAAGGGCATTGCCGTTTCCCACGGCGAATACGTCCCGGATGCAGTCGGGATCGGTGCTCCCATTTACGGTATTGACGGACGCATTTCCGCTTCGGTCGGAATCATCGCACCGTATTCCCGTATTGAAGATGACACACATCTTCTGCACCTGCAGGATCAGGTCCGCCACAGTGCGGCAGAATTATCCTATTATATGGGACATACATTTAAGCAGGAGAAATAAAGGAGATTTCACTTTATGATTAATAAACGCTTATTTTTAGCAGGCTTAACAACCGGTCTTCTCTCCCTCTCCGCCGCTTTCCCGGCGATGGCAGGAAGCTGGAAAAATGGAGCTGGTGACAATGCTGCCCGCTGGTGGTACGACAACGGTGACAACACCTGGGCGGCAAATGGCTGGCGCTGGATCGACGGCAACCAGGACGGCGTCAGCGAATGCTACTATTTCGACGCCGAAGGCTGGCTTCTAACCTCCACCACGACACCGGACGGCTACACTGTAAACGCAGACGGCGCCTGGACGGTAAACGGCATCGCTCAGAGCCGCCAGACCGCGGCTTCCAATGAATTCGATAACGAAAGCTGGGACGATTTCCAGAACAGCTCCTCCAAAAAGACGAAAAAAACAGCCACCAGCTCCAGCAGGACGCCAGATTCCGGAAGCTCTGACTCCAGCACCGGCTCATCCGAAGATTCTTCCAGCGATGATAGCAGCAATTCCAACGGAAGCTCCGGCAGCCACAGCAATTCCGGAAGCTCCGGTCCGTCCAAAGAAACCTCTTCTACTTCCGGAGACAAAAAGCCGGATGCTCCAAAGAAGAACTCCAAACAGGAACCAGGCAGCGGCTACCGCCAGGGGTCTGTGACGGATGAGCAAATTGCAAATAATAGTTCTTCTGACTCCACTAAGGAATAAATAAATGTATGCCGCAAGGCGCACCAAACAAACGCCCCCGCAAGAAAATCTCCTGCGGGGGCGTTTCTATCTCATCATTCAGTTTCCCAAACGAATCTTCTATTATTTCTGAAGTGCAAGAACGTCAGCGAATGCCTGAATAGCAGTGCTTGCCTGACCGAAGTCTCTCATCTGCTGGTCGATACCCAGTTTGATGTGCGGAACGCCTGCATCGTTCAGAGCTTTCTTCAGGTATGGATACTCCATCTCCTCCGGATCACAGAACTGCTGCATAAACAGTACCAGACCCTGAGCGCCGCTCTCTTTAACCATGTTAGCTACGAACTCACCACGACGGTTCTTGTCAGATTCCGGATCGTACAGAAGTACTTCGTAATCGATGTTAGCGAACTGTTTAGCCAGTGCTCTAACCGGATCCAGCTCGTCTTCCGGAGCGTCTACACGGAAGGAACGTGTCTCATGTGCTACATCATCTGCAGCGATAGCGATGTTGTTCTCTTCGAAGATAGAAAGCAGCTTCGGATTATCACAGATAATACCGGAGGTAACAACCTTGGTTCCCTTCCAGTCACAGACAGGAAGTTTAGCCAGCTCTGCGTTCAGCTCGTTCAGCTTTGCAGTGTATTCCGGCTTCTCCATGAAGTAGAATGCCTTCAGAACTGCGGAACGTTTGGTTGGTGTGATAACATCACAGTGCTCGTTAGCCAGTTTTACGAACTCACGGCGAGCTGCACGGCTCTTGTTGTATACAACGATAGCATCCTGGATGTCAGAATCAGTAATCTTTCTTCCAGCGATCTCTTCCAGATCAGCTTTTACATGGTTGTACTGATCGATACAGAACTGAAGACCAAACTCTTCGAAACGGTTCTGCGGATGAGCTAAGAAGATAACTTTCATCTTGTCGCCCATAGCTACACGGAAGTTCTGGCTCATCGGACGAAGAGTATCACAGATAGTAGGTGTGATAATACCGTCTAACTGATCCATAGTTCCATCCAGCAGCATCTCCAGAGCTAACTGAGCGATGGTGCAGTAGAAAGTAGCGCAGTACTCTTTTGCACGGCTGATGGTCTTAGTGTTGGAACCCCACATCCCCATCGGAACGATACCAGCGGCATATACAAGCTCTTCCGGAGCGTAGTAAGGAAGAACACCAACTACTTTTTTGCCCTGAGCTTTATATTCAGCAAGCTGCTGCTTCGGAGTTGCAGCTTTTACCTTAAATTCTTCTAATAATGCGTTAACACTCATGGTTATTTAGCCTCCTTTGCCTGCTTATTTGCTTCCATTGCCTCAACCAGACCCTCTACACGAGTCTCGTACTGAGCAGCATTGAAGTTACGCGGGTCAGCCTGATCGCCGTCGAAACCAGCACACGGGATACCCAGGTCAGCAGTAAAGCGACGCTGCATCTCAGCCATGTAACCACTCCACGGTTTACAGCTTCTGTTGTAGTGAACCAGAACGCCATCTACCTTGTTATCACGGCAGATGCCTTCACGCCAGTCAACACCCTGCTCGATGCAGACAGAGTTCGGAGCTTTGTAGTAAGCACGAGCCATCTCATCGATGTTGTTGTAAACGAAACCGAATGCCGGAGCATATACAACGGCAGTAACGTTTACACCGTGGGTCTTCAGCGGTTTGAACAGAGCCGGCAGTTTCGGCCAGCACGGAATACCCTCGAACATAACACGGTATTTCTCCGGGAACGGAGTTGTGGTCTCACCCTTCTTAACTGTCTCTTCCAGGTCTTTTGCAAGTAATTCAAAAGCATCACCAGCAGCTACAGTAGCACGTGCAGTTACAACGTCTGCCATGTGGTTGAACAGGTCAAATCCACTATATGGAGCCGGTTTGTACTGCAGGAAATCACAGACTTTCAGCCAAGCCTTAGCGGTACGGTTAGCGTTTGCACAAGCCTGCTCGAACTTCTTCTCGTCGAACTTCTTGCCTGTCAGCTCTTCCAGCTGTTTGATCGCTTTGTCGAACTGAGCGCGAACATATTTAACATTCTCATCATGAACTTCTACTGTATTGTTGTACGGGATATCGATCATGATCAGCGGAATGTTGCACATACGAGCGATGTTCTCATACCATTTTGTCATACAGTTACAGATGTTGTTGCAGCAAAGAACGAAATCCGGCTGCGGAATACGCATCTGACGAATCGGAGAAATAGCCTCAAGACGTTTCTCTTTTTCCGGACCATCCGGGAGTTTTTCAATCTCAAGCAGGTTGTCCAGCTGCAGATACGGAGTCTGAGTCTTCGGATCCTTCTTCGGTTTTCCGTCTTCACCCATCACTACGTTGCCGTCAGCATCTTTTAATGGTTTACCTGTGCTCGGATCGATGATGTATTCACCAGTCTCCGGATCATACTTACGGGATACACGTACACCAGCTGCATATGCAAGGCTGATACGAGCGTAACCGCAGATATCGTTGTCATATCCAAGATCCTCAGCTGCCTGGCACATCAGCTCACCGTAACGGTTAGCTGCGATACCAGCTGCCTGGTTCTCCGGATACATAACGTGTAAATCAAATGCTGCTGCAAGCTCACACGGGAATTTGGAAGAAGACCATCCAACTAACTCGCCTCTTGCTTTGGCCTCACGCGCCTCTTTGTGTACGTCATCTACGACTTTACGAAGCGCAAGAACACCAGGACTAACTTGTTTTGCCATAATAATTATCCTCCATTCTTAAAAATTAACTTAGTTACTTCTGACGGCTGGCTACCTGATATGCCATCAGGGCTGCGCCAAGCGCGCCGTTATACTGTGTCAGCGGGGATGTACAAATCTTTACGCCAAGCTCAGCCTCAAGCGCATCTACTACGCCCTGGTTCTGAGCCACACCGCCTGTCATAACGACATCCGGCACTACACCGATTCGGTGGGCAAGACCCGTGACACGATGAGCCACTGAACGATGAATACCGGCAATGATATCACATTTATCCGTTCCCATCGACAACTGGCTTATAACCTCACTCTCTGCAAAAACCGTACAGGTGGAACTGATTCCTACCTGCTTCTTGGACATAGCGCCAAGACGGCCTAGATCACTTACCTCAACTTCGAGAACGCGAGCCATAACATCCAGGAATCTTCCGGTTCCGGCTGCACACTTATCGTTCATCTGGAAGTTTGTCATGACACCGTCCTCAACGCGAAGAACCTTCACGTCCTGACCGCCGATGTCAATTACGGTATGAACCTTCGGGAAAAGGAAATAAGCGCCCTTTGCATGACATGACAGCTCACTCATCTGCTTATCGGCAATTCCGTCCATCAGAGATGTACGTCCATAACCGGTAGCCAGTGTGAATGCCATATCTTCTTTCTTGAGGCCTGCATCTTCCAGAACTGCCTCGATGGCACGGCTTGGACCGCTGGTACCTGCTCCAACGTCAATCAGAGACTTACCTACGATCTCCTTTCCATCCTTCAGGATGATACATTTGGAAGCTGTAGAGCCTACGTCGATACCTAAAGTGAAAATTTCGCTCATGATGTATCTTTTTCCTTTCAATACTGACTTTCTATGCCTGATTTTTGTTTCAACGATGTTTTGGCAGATCCGTGCTATCACATCGTCTCCACCCATCATAATACCACAAAATCAACTAAAAGTCGCTGTAAAATCTTGAAAATGTTATAAAATAATTCTTAACAAAACTATTACTTATTACTTATCTGCCTGAGTATACCAATAAATCGAGCAAAGGTTCCAGTTCCTTTGCCCGATTTATCTGCAAGCATCCGGCAAAACGGTTCATTTACAGTCATACAGACAAGCCGCTTCGCCAGAGCCTCACACTATTCACACTATCAATTTGTTACTTATCACTATTTACACTATCACTGTCAGCCGCGTACTTACGCGCCTTCTCTTTTTAAAATGTTATCTTAGCGGCACCTATCACAATGCCGTTTTAATTTGATAATTATTTACCGTAGTTGATGAACTCACGAGTAGATCTCGGAGCCAGCATCTGATGCATCGGGCAGATAGCCTGAGCATTCTGATAATAAGCCTCAGTAAATGCCTGGATGTACGGACGAAGATCGGTCAGATCTACGATCTCATCAACCATACCCTGTTTTGTACAGTATTTCGGACGAGATTTGTCTGTGTACATCTGGATCATAGCGTTCATCTTGTCGATGATCGGCTGAAGCGGCTCGCCAGCTTTTTTAGCTTTAACAAGCTTTCTGGAGTACATAGCGTTTGCAGCGGTCTCACCCGGCATTACGTAGTACTCGCAAGCACCTGTACCGATAGAGAATACGTTGGTGTTGTTGCCCTGCGGACCACCCAGAACGTAGTGAGCAGCAGCACTTGCCTTACGAAGAGTAACCTCCAGAGACGGAAGCTTAGCATTCTCGATAGAGTAGATCAGGGACTGACCTAAACCAAGCAGCTCTGCCTTCTCAGCGTCATCGCCTACATCGATACCTGTGGTATCCTGCAGCCAGATAACCGGTGTCTTATCACGAGCACACAGAGTAACGAACTCGTTCATCTTAATCAGACCCTGACGGTACAGCTTACCACCGATACCTACAGAACCCTGTTTGTACTCCGGATAGTTCATGAGTAAGCCCTGTACGTTAGCGATAACACCAACCAGAAGGCCGTTAACTTTTGCAAGACCAGCAACGATCTCCGGACCGTAGCCTTTCTTGTACTCGAAGAACTCACTGTTATCGAACAGACGGCCGATTACATCGTAGATGTCGTACGGACGTTTCTGGTTCATCGGGATGATGCTGTACAGATCCTCAGCCGGAAGCTGCGGAGCCTTCGGGCTGTCAACACGGAAGAACTCCAGGTTGAAGCACGGAAGGTAGTTGATGTACTTCTTGATTCCCTCGATAACGCCTAAATCATCCTCGTAAACTTCACGGAAGAATCCGGTCTCATCATAGTGGATCGGCACGGAACCCGGAGCCGGAACGTGATGTTTGCTGTTCTCGATCTGAGCGTTAACGATCTGCTCTGCTGCTTCCTCATCGATGTAACCCTTCGGGTTCATACCGGAAAGGATACCAGCGCCACCAACTGCCATGTTCGCATCTTTATGAGCGATCAGGATAGTCGGGGAAATGCTGTGGTAACCACCACCTGCCGGGTTGGTTCCGTAGATACCTACGATAACCGGAACACCAAGCTGGTTTAACTCAGCGTTGCGGAAGAACGGTGTACCACCACCACGACGGTTCGGGTATACTTTGTCCTGATTCGGGAACTCAACGCCTGAGCAGTTTAACAGGTATACTAACGGCAGATGCAGCATCTTAGCGGTATCTGCAGCACGGAGCAGGTTATCTGCCTGTCCCGGAACCCAAGCACCAGCCATCTTCTTGTTATCAGAAGCGATGATGTAAACCCATTTGCCATTTACACGGCCAAGACCATTCAGAACGTTAGTTGTCTGGAAACGGTTGTCTTCCGGATTGTAAAGGCTGTTTAACGGGCACCATGTACCTGGATCGATCAGGGCGTTGATACGCTGTGTAGCGGAAAGCTGTCCACGTGCGTTTAACTTCTCTTCGGTTGTGATACCAGCATCAAGAGCCTGCTTAATGGACTCATGGATGTCGTTCTCAACAGCCTTCAGTTCCTGCTCGTTTTCCGGATTCGGATTAACCAGAGCTTTACCAACGGTAGGCATATTCTGGAAATATCCTGGCATTGAATACATATTCATGTCTTCTTTTCTCCTTATAAAATAAAAAATAAAAATGGTTATAAATGAATTGCTTGCGGGACAGTTCGTCTCCTGTCCCGCCTGCAATCAGTAACTAATTAATCGACAGAAATGATATCTGTCTTGATTCCCTATGGAAGGCTAATTACTTAGTCTCCTTCGGAACTTTGATGAATGCCTGACCTGGGTCGATCTCTTCACGAATAACGCGGATGATCTCCGGATCCGGACCTTCCATCAGCTGAGCTCTGGAGGTATCGATCTCGAAACCAGTGTTCTCCTGAACCATTTCCGGAGAGGAGAATGGATAGTAGTAAGCCAGGTACATTCTCTTGGTCTCTTCGTCGAATTTCATGATACCAAGATCGGTAACTACCATCTGCGGTCCACGGTTGCCCGGAAGACCTGCTCTCTCACGTCCGCCAGGGCCGTCCATCCAGCCACAGCTTGTGATGTAGTCAACATGCTCCATGAATCTTCTCTTCTGATGCTGCATCATGATGATGGTGTTGCAGAAGGTAGCGATTCCGTTTGCACCGCCAGAACCGGTGAAACGTGTGGTAGGTTTAACATAATCACCCTTACCAAAGATACAGGTAGAGTTAACGTTTCCGTACGGGTCGATCTGAGCGCCACCGATGAATGCGATCATACGATCAGCATCATGTAACCACTCATTAGCCTCGAAACCTACGAAACGAACGTTTGGCCACTGTACTGCACAGTGAGCCATGAAACGGTTGTCACCTACAGAACGCGGAACCTCGATCGGAGAACAATCCATAAGACCACTCTCTACGATCGGATGGCAGCTCGGGCAAACAACACGTTTTGCCAGGGATGCACCGATTAACGGAAGACCGGTACCAACGATAACGATCTGATTTTCTTTAATATTTTTTGCGATGGCGTAAGCCTGCATTTCCTGCTTTGTATACTTTGTATAATCAGCCATTTTAGATTTTCCCTCCCTCAATTAATGTCTGGTAGAATAGCCAAGATGCGGCTCATTCTTAAGGTTCATGAGGCGAGCGCCGCCCAGTACGTTGAGCAGATCATCCTGATCCTTGCATCCATATACATACTTCTGAAGGTAATCCTTGAAGGTCTCCGGAATCTTGGTGCCGTCAGCAGCATCTTTTGCAGCCTGTGCAGCAACTTCTGCAGCTTTTGCAAGCTTCTCATCTTCCGGCTTAGCAGCAGCAGCCTTAGCAGCTTTGTCTGCAGCCTTCTGAAGCTGTGCCTTAGCATCCTCAGCGTCAAGGTACTTGGAAGCCTTGTCGTACTCTTTCAAGCCCTTATCATCATCATCATAATAGCCGTAGCACTGTGCCGGCCAAGCACCGTACGGTGCACGAACAACGGCGTCTACACACTCACCAAAGATTCTTGTCTTGGTTGGGTCACGACGGATATACTCATCACTTACGATCTCCTCGCAGGTAACGATACAACGTTTTGCAGCTACAGCGATATCTACGTCATGGAACTCATCACCATCGATGATACAGGTTCCATCCGGAGATGCCTGCTGAACATGGATGATAGCGCAGTCAAGCTTCGGAACCGGAACAGCCAGCAGCTTCTCGCCTGGCTCAAGCGGGTTCTCGATCTCTACGCATTTCAGGTTGTCAACACCTTCCATGGTTCTTCTCTTCTCTTCGCTGATACCCCAGAACTTAACAAGTCCGGAGCCCTGCATCATACGTACCGGCAGGTACGGAAGACCCAGAGATGCAGCATGAAGCTGAAGCATCAGAACGTCCTGAGAATAATCCTCATATGTAAGCTCACCCTTCTCGATAGCTGCACGGAAACGACGAGCTACGTTGGTGTAACCAGAGTTTGCAGTATAGCAGTTGATGTAGGCTCTCACACGGCCCTCACCGATTAACGCATCCCAGTCACCACCTGCCGGGCCAGACCAGCCTACAAAACCAGTTTTACCCTGACGAAGGATCTCGTAAACTGCTGCATACGGTTTACGGTTTGTTGTAAATCCGCCGAGACAAAGTACATCGTTGTCACATACATACTTTTCTACGGCATCGTGTAAAGACATTACTTTATTAGCCACAATAAAGCCTCCTTTAAAAAAATTTTCTATAACTACCTATATAAATAAGTAAAAACGGGATCCGGTACTTCCGGCGCTGCGGTCTTTCGCAGGCCAGATGCAGCCAGATCCCGGCTGCAACAGCCAAAAATCAATATTCGATTAACCGAAAATCAGCATGAAGAAACCTGCTGCTACGGCAGAACCGATAACACCTGCTACGTTTGGTCCCATAGCGTGCATCAGAAGGAAGTTGGTCGGATTCTCTTTTGCACCAACTGTCTGAGAAACGCGGGCAGCCATCGGTACAGCAGATACACCAGCGGAACCGATTAACGGGTTGATCTTGCCGCCGGTTACAGCGCACAGCACCTTACCAAGTAGAACACCTCCGATGGTAGCGAATGCGAATGCAAGCAGACCCATGCAGATAATAGCGATGGTCTGAACACGCAGGAAGATCTCGCCGTTTGCGGTTGCACCTACGGTAGTACCAAGCATGATAGTTACGATGTTGCACAGTGCGTTCTGAGCTGTATCAGAAAGACGCTCTGTAACACCAGATTCACGAAGCAGGTTACCAAGCATCAGCATACCAAGCAGCGGAGCTACGGACGGAAGAAGCAGGGAGCAGAACAGTACTACGAATACCGGGAATACAATCTTCTCAACCTTGCTTACCTTACGGAGCTGCTTCATAACAATGGAACGCTCTTTCTTAGTGGTAAGAAGCTTCATGATCGGCGGCTGAATCAGCGGAATCAGCGCCATGTAGGAGTAAGCGGCAACGGCGATCGGAGCAACCAGATCCGGTGCCAGGTTGTTAGCTACATAGATAGCGGTCGGACCGTCTGCACCACCGATGATACCGATAGCAGCTGCCTCACCTACTGTAAACAGACCAGTTGCGTTAGCCAGCATGAATGCAATGTAGATACCAAACTGAGCAGCTGCACCAAGCAGAAGGCTCACCGGGTTTGCAATCAGCGGACCAAAGTCTGTCATGGCACCTACTGCCATGAAGATCAGACACGGGAACAAACTGGACTTAACACCGCCGTAGATGATACGCAGAACACCTGCGGTATACCACGGCTCGCTTTCCTTCATCAGGTCAGCCAACGGCAGGTTTGCCAGGAACATACCAAATGCAATCGGAAGCAGAAGAAGCGGCTCGAACTGCTTTTTAATTGCCAGGTATAATAATACAAAAGCAATGAGAATCATTACACAGCTTCTCCAGGTCAATGCTGCGAAACCCGACTGTGCAAGAAGCTCTTTTAATATTTCAAAAAAGTTCATTACCTAACCTCCTAGTTCAGAGCAACCAGAGCAGCTCCTGTATCAACAGAATCGCCAGCCTTAACAAGGATCTTGCTGACTGTACCGTCTGCCGGAGCAACGATCTCAGTCTCCATCTTCATGGCTTCCATAATAACTACTACTTCGCCAAATTTAACTGCCTGTCCTTCAGATACTTTGATGTTCAGGATTTTACCTGGCATCGGAGCTTCTACGGTAGTTGCGCCCGCCGGAGCTGCTGCCGCCGGAGCCGGAGCTGCTGCCGGTGCCGGAGCTGGAGCCGGTGCTGCTGCAACTGGAGCCGGAGCCGGTGCTGCCGGTCTCTGTACCGGTGCGGATACCGGAAGAACCGGAGCTGCCGGAGCTGCTACACCATTACGATCCAGAGATTTGTAAGCTTCTAATTTTTCTACTTCAACTTCGTATTTCTTTCCATTGATCGTAGCAACATATTTCATAATTCTTTACGTCCTTTCGAATGTTTATCATTACTGTTCACACATGTGTGCCCAGTAATGGGATTTTGCCGATGCTTTGTATTCCAAATCGGCAAAATCTGTTGCCTGAACTGTATCATACAGAATTTTCAGTTCCGAAAATTCCTTTTTGTAAACAGTTGCTATTTATCATAGTATCGTCTATTAGTTCAGGGTAACCAGTGCTGCACCTGTGTCAACGGCGTCGCCTGCTTTGACAAGAATCTGTGCTACTGTACCGTCTGCCGGAGCAACGATTTCAGTTTCCATCTTCATAGCTTCCATCACGATGACGGTCTCACCAAACTTAACTGCCTGTCCTGCAGATACTTTGATGTTCAGGATTTTACCTGGCATCGGAGCCTCTACGGTAGTTGCACCTGCTGCCGGTGCTGCCGCCGGAGCTGCTGCTGGTGCAGGAGCCGGTGCTGCTGGTGCAGGCGCCGGTGCTGGAGCTGCCGGTGCTGCCGGTGCTGCTACTGGAGCCGGTGCTGCTGCCGGAGCCTCGCCGTAACGCGGCATTGGCTCGTATGCATCGATTCTTTCAAGTTCTACTTCGTACTGTTTTCCATTGAGGGTAGCCGTATACTTCATAACTGCTCTAACCTTCCTTTCGATTTCCTTTCATTCCTGTTTCTCATTACTTAACTTCTGTCACGCTCAAGATCTTAAACTTGTCTGTCGGCAATCCGAGGTCATCCCCGATCGTTGCCATCAGCACGGCAAGTAATTCCTTATCAGCTTCATCCGACACAGCCGGTGCTGCTTTCTGTGCTGCGGCCGGGGCCTTAGCACCATCAGAAACAACGGAGCGGAGAATCTTGGAAATTACCATAATTGCCAGAGCCAGACAGATCAGAGCCAGGAAAACTACCGAAAGACCCAGCAGAGAAACGATAACTGACTGCCCGAAAGGCATAGTTGGTTCAGTCCACATTGTGCATTGCACCTCCTTATTTATTTTAGGTTCTGCTTTCTTTGTGAAAAATTATACTTATAAAATTCCACCAGTAAGATTCCGTATTGTGGAATGCATTCCATTTTTGAAAGCAATTTATAAGGGGCTTTTCCCCTTAACTGTAACAAGTGAAGCCACAGATTGACATGATCAGCTCACTTTACTTAAATTATAACAGTAACCCCCCTGATTGTCAACCAAGCCTTTCATAAATTATGCACAAAAAGCAGGGTGTTTTATTAGCAAAAACAACCTGCTTTTTATAGGTTATTACTACATTTTTCTACATTTTTCTTAATAACCCCCGGAAGAATCGCCAAGACCTCTCAAGCATTTTGCTCATATTCTAAAATGTATTCTGAAAGTCCCGTTCTCTCCTTTTTTCATCAGAACAAAGCCGCTTTTTTCTGTATTTTTTTATACATTTTCAAGAGTTGTTCTCGATTTATTTCGGAAGCTTGAAAGAGCTCTTCAGCGAAACAATCCGGTTGAAAACCGGTTTGCCCGGCTCGCTGTCGCGGCAGTCCACGCAGAAGTATCCATTGCGGACGAACTGAAAGCTCTCAAATGCTTTTGCCTCTTTCAGACCCGGCTCTAAGTAACACTCTTTCAGAACGCGCAGGGAATTCGGATTTAAGTTCAGCGTTCCATCTGCATTGAGTTTGCCCTTTTCTTCGTCTACCAAGTTCTCATAGAGACGTACTTCTGCTTTCAGCGCAGTCTGTGCTGCTACCCAGTGAATCGTACCTTTTACCTTCCTTGCATTGAAGCCGGAACCACTCTTCGTCTCCGGATCGTAGGTACAGTGAACAACCGTTACATTGCCGTCTGCATCTTTCTCGCATCCGGTGCAGGTAACAAAGTACGCGTTCATCAGGCGGACCTCATTGCCCGGGAAGAGACGGAAGTATTTCTTCGGTGGTTCTTCCATAAAGTCCTCGCGTTCGATGTAAAGTTCTCTGCCAAATGGAATCTTTCTGGAACCAAGTTCCTCGTTCTCCATATTGTTTGGTGCATCCAGCTCCTCGATCTGTCCTTCCGGATAGTTGTCGATAACAAGCTTGACCGGGTCAAGAATTGCCATCACACGGGACTTCTTTAATTTCAGATCCTCGCGCAGGCAGTACTCTAACATTGCACTGTCGATGGAATTGTCTGCTTTGGAGACACCTGCCAGCTCTACAAAGCGGCGGATGGATTCCGGCGTGTAACCTCTGCGGCGCAGCGCTGCGATGGTTACCAGACGCGGGTCATCCCAGCCATCTACAATCTTATCCTCTACCAGTTTCTTGATATAACGTTTTCCGGTAATGACGTTGGTCAGATACATCTTCGCAAACTCAATCTGGCGCGGCGGGTTCTCAAACTCGCACTCTCTTACGACCCAGTCATAGAGCGGTCTGTGATCCTCAAATTCCAGCGTACAAATCGAATGCGTGATGTGCTCAATTGCATCCTCAATCGGATGAGCGAAATCGTACATCGGGTAAATGCACCATTTGTCCCCGGTGTTGTGATGATGCATATGGGCTACACGATAAATAACCGGATCACGCATATTGATGTTCGGGGATGCCATATCAATTTTCGCACGCAGTACCTTTTCGCCATCCGCATATTTGCCTTCTTTCATCTCCTCAAAGAGCTGTAAGTTCTCCTCGATGCTGCGGTTGCGGTATGGGCTTTCCTTACCAGGATTGTTAAAATCACCGCGGTACTCGCGGATCTGATCAGCTGTCAGATCGCAGACGAATGCTTTTCCCTTTTTAATAAGAAGAACTGCACACTCATACATCTGCTGGAAATAGTTGGATGCAAAAAACAGGCGGTCCTCAAAATCAGCGCCCAGCCATTTTACATCCTCGATGATCGACTCAACAAACTCCGTCTTCTCCTTCGTCGGGTTGGTGTCATCAAAACGGAGATTGAATTTTCCGTTGTATTCTTTTGCCAGTCCAGAGTTCAGAATAATCGATTTAGCGTGTCCAATATGAAGATATCCGTTCGGTTCCGGAGGAAATCTCGTCTGGACATGATCGTAAACGCCCTCTGCCAGATCTTTGTCAATCTCGCGCTCGATAAAGTTCTTGGAGACAGCCTCTTCCTTCTCCTCTCCCTCTGCCAATGGTTTTTTATTTTCTTCCATATACATTCCCTCCGTTGTTTCTTTTCGTAAATTGATACTGTTGTTTGAGTCAAATCAAACAGTTTTATTTTTTATCATATCACATTTTGGAGTTTTCGAAAAGGGGATATTTGCCCACAAAAAAGGAAGCGCCGCGGGAGGACACTTCCTTTTCTGATTTTCAATTTTTAAGCATCTTTATTATGGCAATTTAAGATGTCCTGCGTTCGCAGGTAATTGTACTTCTTCTTATTATATATGTGTTTTTATGCGATTTTACTTATGCGTTTGCAAGAGCCTCGCCCAGTGCCTCGCACTCAGCACCTGCTGCCTCGTCCGGCGTTGCGTTGCAGATTACCGGCTCGCAAGCCATGGTTACGCCCAGAGTCATGCAGTCGCTCTCCCAGGTACGCATCCACTCGCCGTCGCCCCATCCGTAAGAACCGAATAATGCAATCTTTTTGCCAGAGAGAACCGGGCTAACCTCGTCGAACATCGGCTGGAACTCAGACTCCTCTAACTGTTCAGCCCCCATAGACGGGCAGCCAAATGCGATTCTGTCATACTCGCCAGCTTTGTCAGCGCCAAACTCTGCGGAAGTAAATAAATCAGCCTCGCCACCCGCTTTCTTAACGCCCTCTGCTACGTAATTTGCCATAGCCTCTGTGTTTCCCGTTCCGCTCCAGTATACAATTGCTACCTTGCTCATTTTTATTTCCTCCTTGTGAATAATTTACTTACTTAGATTTATTATGCGGCTTTTACAAGCTGAATAATCGGTGTCCCCTGACGGTATTTCTCCCGGCACACTTCCGTGCATTCCCGGTATGAATCAAACCGCCGTTTTGCTTCCTGCGGGTCGCCATACGTCTTCCAGTAACCGCTGCAGGTATAATTTTTTCCCTGATTTTCAATGAATCCAACAACATCCTCAAGCGGATACCCCAGGAAAATGCCAATCTCATGTGGAAAATCATGTTCCAGACAAAGCCGGTTGGAAAGCTGCTTCAAAAAGCCATCGACCGTCTTCTGCATCTGGTAACCAGACTTTTTTAAAAAGTGCTGTACAGATATTTTACCCAGAATAAAGCGAAGCCATTCCTCGCGGTACACCAGAATCAGAAACGCGCCCGTCCGGCTGCACTCTTTAAGCGCCCGCACCTGAAGCCCCGACGGTTCCAGTTCCCGGTTCCAGAAATCAAGCGCTTCCAGGAGTTTATCACGGTTCTGCGGCTGATAGCGGAACAAGTTCGACGGTTTGATGCCACGAAGAGTCGGCGCACACACCTCTACGAATACTTCTTCAAACAATCGTTCCATCTTCCTGCCTCCTGACTGCTTCTCTTAGTTAGCCATATCTACCTTTAGTTAGATATGGCTAACTATCTTTTAAAAAATAAAAGGCTTTTTCTGCCTTCTATTTTCCTTTTCACGGGTTAGTCTTATCTAACTTCAATGAGACTATATCATGAATCACTTACCACGTCAAGCAAATTTTGTTCATTTTTGCTTACTGAGTTTTTTTATCAGTAACATCATTTTCTATCTTTTGGGACGATAAATAATCTCATTCACCGTATACACCGTCACAAATGCCTTCGGATCTGTTTTTAATATATACGGCATGAGCTGTGCATATTCGTTTTTATCTACGATCGTGATAATTTCCGTCTTCGGCTCATTGTCAAACGCGCCGAATCCCTGATAGATCGTCGCGCCGCTGTGAAGCGTATGCAGGATAAACTGGCGTATCTCTTCTTCTTTTTCCGAGATAATGCAAACTCTCTTTTTCAGATTCAGACCGAAAATAAAATGATCCAGCACAATTCCGTTTAAGTATGTACCCAGAATGCCCAGCACCACCAGTTTTTTATCGCTGAAAAACACGGATGAGAGCGCCACACACATGCCTGGAAGCGCCATCGCTTTTCCCAGCTCCATATGGAAATATTTGTTTAAGAGCTTTGCCACGATGTCCAGACCGCCCGACGAGGCATTCATCCAGAACAAAAGAGCCAGACCAACGCTGACAACAAAGATATAGCAGACCGTATCCATCATCGCATCCTGCTTGATCGACACAAAATCCGGAAAAACCTGCTCAAACACCCACAGAAAAACCGGCAGAATCAGTGACGTATACACCGTCTTGACGCCGAACTCGCGTCCGATAAAGAGAAAGCCCACCACCAGAAGCGCCGCATTTAAAATAAAGGTCAGCACTGAAATCGGCAGCGGTATCACATTTCCCAAAAGCATCGCCAGACCGGAAATACTTCCCACCGATACACCGCTCGGAATCAGAAAGAAATAGACGGCTGCCGCCACGACAAAGGTCGCCGCTGTGATCATTGTGTACTCCCCGATTACGCGCATGGACTTTTTTGCCATAACTTAAAACCTCCTCATATTACAATTTCGCGCGAGCGCGCATCATTGGCACGTTAGCGCCTTTTTGTGTAATAGAGACTTCCAAGGGATTTCCCATTACACAAAAAGACACATCGCGTCTGCAATGTGTCTTCGTAATGAGGCATCGGGGATTCGAACCCCGGACAACTTGATTAAAAGTCAAGTGCTCTACCGACTGAGCTAATACCCCATATTTAACTGGGCTAGTTGGATTCGGACCAACGAATGCAGGAGTCAAAGTCCTGTGCCTTACCGCTTGGCGATAGCCCATCAGCAAAAGATCCTTTTAAAAGGAAGGTGGATATAGGGATTCGAACCCTAGGCCTCCAGAGCCACAATCTGGCGCGCTAACCAACTGCGCTATATCCACCATAGGAATCTGTCGAAACAGATTCGACGAGCCTGAAGGGATTCGAACCCCCGACCCACGGCTTAGAAGGCCGTTGCTCTATCCAGCTGAGCTACAGACTCATATTCATTTTGCGATTCTGACCGCTTTATCCGGCACTGTAACCTTTCCCGCACCTGACCTTTCAGCCAACTGCTTGTCTGTCTCATCGACAGCAAAGATAGTATATAACATTTGAAAAAGAATGTCAACAGGAAATTTCATATTTTTTAAAATAATTTCAAAAATTCATTTCTTTTGACTTTCCCCCTATTTTTCCACCTCTTCCTGCTCGTATGACAGGAAGTCCGCCAGAAATCCCTTTTCCCGCAGCGCTGCCTCGATCTCGTCGAGAATCTCCTCCTGATCGGCAGCCACGTGATGGAAATGATAGCCCGATGTCACGTTTAAAAGCGGCGTGGAACGCCCAGTCCGGATATTTTCCACAAATGCCTCAACATCGCGGCGGCTGCGGATATTTAACGGCGCCGATACCTTTCCATAGATGCGGTGGTTGACCATGACATCCAGCACCTCGCCGCCCAGATCAACAATCGTATTCAGCTCTTCGCGCGTCTGCTCGGTCGTATGGCACATTTTAAAGAGGCGTTCCGTCTGGTGCGGCACCTCCAGCACATAACCGCGGGCAGTCGCAAGGACAGGGTGTCCCTCGGTACGCAGAAGCGCGATATCCTGCACCACCACCTGACGGCTCACGCCGACTGCCCGCCCCAGCGCCCCGCCGGAAAGCGGTGTGGATGACTGTCCCAGCATTTCCAGTATTTTCTTTCTCCGCTGTACTCCTGTCATCGTTGTTTCCATCCTGTTTTCCCTGTCCTTTCTTAGTTTTTAAATTTTTATAATGCCCGCAGATGTTTGAGGCTCAGATCCAGAATTGGTGCCGAGTGCGTCAGCGCGCCGCTGGACACATAATCTACGCCTAATTTCGTGATCGTTGCGATATTTTCCTTCGTCATATTTCCGGAACACTCCGTCTCGGCGCGTCCGTCGATGATGCGGATCGCCTCCGCCATCTCGTCCGGGGTCATATTGTCCAGCATGATAATATCAGCGCCCGCTTCCACTGCCTCGCGCACCATATCGAGATTTTCCGTCTCCACCTCGATCTTGCGGACAAACGGGGCATATTTCTTCGCCGCCTCAACCGCCGCCTTAACTCCGCCGGCTGCGTCGATATGGTTATCCTTGAGCATCACGCCGTCCGATAAGTTGTAACGGTGGTTGCTGCCGCCGCCAACCTTGACCGCATATTTTTCAAATACACGCATACACGGGGTCGTCTTGCGCGTATCTAAAAGCGTCGTCTTCGTTCCTTCTAAAAGCTTCGCCACCTGATTCGTATAGGTCGCAATGCCGCTCATCCGCTGTAAATAGTTGAGCGCCGTCCGCTCGCCGGAAAGAAGCACCCGGATGTCGCCGGTGATCACGCCTAAAAACTGCCCTTTTGTGACGGTATCCCCGTCTTTTACCTCAAATTTTGTCTCGGTCGCCTCGTCCAGAAGTTTAAACACGCGCTCAAACACCTGTAAACCGGCGATAATACCGTCTGCCTTGGCTAAGAGTTGTACCTCGCCCTTGCGGTATTCCGGCATGACCGCGTTCGTCGAAACGTCCTCACTGTTGATATCTTCCTTTAACGCCATGCGGATATACTCATCCGCAACAAGCTGCATCGTAATTGGATTCATACTCTTCGTCCTCCCGTCCGGCGATCTTGCCTGCCGCTCTCTCTGCAAATACAAGGCTTTCCAGCAGACTGTTGCTGGCAAGCCGGTTCTTTCCGTGTACGCCGTTGCAGCTCGTCTCACCAACCGCATACAGGTGGTCCATCGTCGTCTCGGAGAAATGATCGACATAGATACCGCCCATAAAATAATGCTGCGCCGGTACGACCGGAGCCGGTTCCTTCGTGATATCGTAGCCCTCTTTTAAGCACTCCTCATAAATGTGCGGAAAATGGTTCCGGATCGTCTCCTCCGGAACTGCCTTAAACGACAGCCATACATGATCGCTGCCTTCTTTTTCCATCTCCTTCTCGATCGCCTGCGTCACCACATCACGCGGCAGAAGCTCATCGACAAAGCGCTCGCCCTTTCCATTTAACAGAACTGCCCCCTCGCCGCGGGTCGATTCTGAAATCAGGAAGCTGCGTCCCGGCTTCTTGCTGTACAGGCTGGTCGGATGAATCTGGACATAATCGAGATGCTCCAGACGCACGCCGTGTTTCTTTGCCACATCCAGTCCATCGCCCGTCAGGCTCGGGAAGTTCGTCGAATGCTTGTAAAGCCCGCCGATGCCGCCGGTCGCCAGAACCGTGTCTTTCGCATGGAGCTTTAAAATATCGCCGGCTGCATTCTTTGCCAGAATACCGGTGCAGATACCATTTTCAACCAAAATATCTGTCATAACGGTATATTCCCGAATTTCTACATTCGGAAGTTCTTTTACACGCGTCTGCAGGGTCGTCGTGATCTCTTTTCCCGTGATGTCCTCATGGAAACAGATACGCGGCTGCGAATGCGCGCCCTCCTTTGTATATTTTAAACTGCCATCTGGATTTTTGTCAAACCCTACGCCTAATTTCAGCAGATTATTTATCACATCCCGGCTGGAACGGATCATGATATCCACACTCTCCTTGCGGTTCTCGTAGTGTCCCGCGCGCATCGTGTCCTCAAAATACGCATCATAATCCGTCTCATCCCGCAGCACGCAGATACCTCCCTGCGCCAGCATGGAATCACAGCTCTCTATATCTTCCTTGCAAATCATTAAGATCCGGTCTTCCGACGGCAGGTTTAAAGCGGTGTACAGACCGCCTACGCCACACCCGACGATGACCACATCATAATTTTCCTCCCAGACCATTTTGTTGCCTTCCTTTCTATACCATACGTTTGCACTTATCTTTTTATCCTGCAGATAGTTCAGCCTTCAAATCGCAAAATACTATCTGCCACTCTATGCTCCTATCGCAAACAGAGTTCTCTTTCAATCCAAAACTTCATTTGTGCATCCGCACCAGTATAGCACATATTTTTTCATGTGACAAGACATATGTAATGATATTTTGGGCGATTCTGCAAAAAACATATTACTATTCACGCATACGTGCCCAGTAACCAAAAAACTCCAGTTTCATTGACAGTCCACCATAAATCCATTAAAATACCTACTATAATAAGGTTTTTGCCGAATTAAATTTAAACATATGAAGAGAAGGTATTTTCATGAAAATCAATCACGTACACGCAGTCTATTTCAGCCCGACCGGCAACGCGAAAAAGGTTGTTACCACGCTGGCGCAGGCCATCGCGGATACACTCGGCGTCCCGATGGATTCCTATGATTTCACGCTGCCGGAAAGCCGCGAAAAAGTTCATACATATGGGGCAGACGATCTGCTCGTCATCGGCACCCCGGTCTACGCGGGACGCATCCCGAACAAGATGCTCCCATTTGTACAGACCCATTTTGAGGGAAATGGCGCGCTCGCCGTTCCGGTGGCTGTCTTCGGAAACCGCAACTTCGACAATGGGCTCATCGAGCTTCGCAATGAATTAGAGGCGCACGGTTTCCACACCATTGCGGGTGCCGGTATCCCGACCGAGCACGTATTCAGCGACAAGCTGGCAACCGGACGTCCAGATGCAGATGATCTCGCACAGATCCATGCATTCGGCATCAAAGCAGCTGAAAAGATCACTTCCCTGACCGAAATCCCAGCTCCGATTGCCGTGCGCGGCGATGATCCGGTCGGACCATATTACACACCGCTCGGCACCGACGGAAAACCGGCTGTCTTCCTGAAAGCCAAACCAGTTACTGATCTGGAAAAATGTACCGGATGCGGCATCTGTGCAACAGTCTGTCCGATGGGTTCTATCCCGGCGGATGCACCGGACACCTGTACCGGTATCTGCATCAAGTGCCAGGACTGCATCAAAGCCTGCCCAGCTGGCGCCAAATACTTCGACAACGAGGCTTTTCTGTCCCACGTTGCGATGCTGGAGCAGAACTATACACGCAGAAGTGAGGCGGAGTATTTTATCTAAAGCTAGCCACATTCCAGCATAGTTTTAGGGCGGCACCATTTTACCGGTGCCGCCCTATCAACCTGCTTTTATGACCGTGGAGTCTTTATTTTTCTATGTCTCGTTCTATTCCTCTGTCTTTTTTCTTCCTGTCATTAATACATAGGCTGCTGCCATCATTCCGACTGTAAGTGCAGTCATCGGCACATTCATCTGATCCTCTCCAGTCTTCGGAAGTCCCTCTTCCGGTACGACCGGCTGAGGTTCTGGTTCAACCGGTGTAACCGGTTCGGTCGGTTCTGCTGCCGGACCAGACGCGGTTGTGGTCGAAGACTTTTTACTGCCAGAACCACTTCCACCGCCGTGACCACCATGACCTCCACCGCCATTATGATCCGGGGTCGGATCTGGTGTTGGAGTTGGATTATCGCCTCCGCTCATGGCATTGACAAATTTTACAACTGCTGTTTCTCCACCAGCGATTGTTCCTACATCTCCTGTTTTCGTCACGGTATAGCCTTCATTTCCGCTCTCTTCCACCGTGTAAGCAGTTCCCTCCGGAAGACCGGCTGCTGACTTGCTCTCGCCGTGCTTTAATGTAAATGTTGCTACATTATCGACAAATTCCATATCGCCATAATTTCCGTTCAATGCAGTGCCGCCCTGCAAGGTTACTTTAAACGTGAACGCTTTTTCCTTGTCTCCGCTTCCGGTGACCTCTTTGGAAACCGTCAGGCTGCCGTACCGGATTGGTGCATTGGTCAGTGTAATGTGATAGGTTTTGTTTTCCTTGTCATATTCTGTACTGGAACTTCCCTTCCATCCTTCCAGCGTTTCTTCTTCCACAATATAGTGACAATCTTCCACCTCTCCATTCGAAACGCATTTTGACGGAAGATCCTCAAACGACGCCGACCAGTTATTCTCCGCATTTAGTTCTGCGTGACTGTCGAGCTTCACTTTTTCACCGCTCGTATCGCCTACGCGGTAGAGATCCACGTACACGTGGTCTGGATGAGTTTCTTCGGTCCATTTTTTGGTTACTTCTACCGCCACATCTGCATATTCCATACCAATCACGACTGGACTGTTCGTTGCAATACCGCCGCCACGCTTGGAAACATTGTCACTGATAACAAGCTGCGCCTCCGAAGACGCCAATTTCTGGTGCTCCTCACTCAACTCTCCATGTAAACCAAATGACTTATTTGTATTGGTATAAATAGCCGGATCCGCTTCTGGATTTCCAGCCTGATAGCGATTTTCCGCCTCATCAGAATACCATCTGATCACACCGCCGCCCAGAGAACGACCGGAAACAGAAATGTGGGTAGTTGCGCTCGGCGGGTTGCTCTGAATCGAGAACTTATCCGGTGTATCGGTTCCTTCATAGCGGATCTCATCTCCTGATGCTTCATAAGAATAGGAAATGCCGCCTGTCTTCCCAGTTGCCTTATTTCCATAAAAAGCGCCGCCCAAAGTTGAATAAACCTCTGTCTCAGAGGTCGGGCACGCCCAGATTCCTGCACCACGCGATGCCCGATTTCCTGTTATCAGAACATTCGTAAGATGAAGCGTTGGATTCTCGTGATTCGTGTAATCAATTCCGCCGCCAAAGCCAGACGATCTATTTTCACTGATCAAACCACTGATTAAATTCACCTGGCTGTTCTTATCCATATTCAGCTTCATACCGCCGCCACGCTGACCCGCTTCATTCTTAGCAATGGTATTTCCTTCCAATGTCAGAACACAATCAGCCGCTCCAAGTACCCACAGCCCGGCGCCATTTCCCATGCTGCCATTTTCTGTAATGACATTGTTCTTCAATGTAACTGTTTTCGATATACGGCTGTAAATCGCACCGCCATCGCCGCCTCTGGCTGCCATCTCTGTAATCCGATGGTTATAAGCATGTGAATTCCGAATCCGGTTGCCTGTCAATTCTGCCGTCTGCACCGCATCCAGATGGATTGCTCCACCATAATCCTTAGATGTATTAGAGAAGAAATAATTTTCATTCAGTGTCACCGTTCCGCGATCTGCAAAAAGCGCACCGCCGCCAAACCAATACTGTCCAGTCGTTCCTGTCATATCAATCGCGCTGTTATAAAACAAATTACACTTCTCCATTTTAACCGCTGCCTGAGAAGTATAGACAGCACCTCCGCTCTGGGCGAAATTTCCCTGTCCACTATATTCTTTGTAATTATTATCTTCTCTTGTAAAATAACCGAAATTACATTTCTCTGCTTCCAGCGTACCTCCATTCATCAAAACAGCGCCGCCGTTTCCAGATAACGCCTGAAAACCTGCCAGAATCGTATTCCTCAGAATGACTGTTCCGCCGTTTGCCTCGATCGCACGGTTATCTGCACCCTTGCCGCTTCCGCCAAGCAGACCATTCAAAACCGTAAAGGTTCCCGATTCCGCAACCGCAAATGCACTGATTGTCTGTTTTGCTTTTGCTTCCGGAACTATTTTTACTTTTACTACTTTTCCATTCAAATCAAGTGTAAGAGCTTTATCAACTGAAACAGCATTTGACAGTCCACAGTTTTTCAGCACCTTCACCGTATCCCTATCATCTGCTGCCGCGAACGCAGCTTCCAGCGTATCATACGCTGCCCCATTTACCTCTGCCACACCGGCAGCTGCCTCGTTTAAAGCCAGCAGAATAGAAAATTCGTTGACGCCAAAGGTCAGTTTTGCTGTTTTTTCACTGTCCTCTGTGCTATCCTGGATTTCAACCTCAGAAAGTTCTGTGATGACATCCTCATGGATATGCAGGATTTTTGTCTCTTCCAGATTTTCTCCTGTCTCACTTTCAACTGCATTCTTTTTAAACTGAATGCTGACCTTGACTTCTTCGGATGGCTCGACTTCCTCTCCTGCCTCGTTTACAAATTTCACATCAAAGGCTGTAAAGGAATCCGCGCGGTATCCTTCTTCATGGATCTGATCGCTCAATGTCTGATGTTCTTCGCTTCCGTCCTTGATCTCTTCTGCTTTCAGCTTTACTTTTTCTTCAAACGCACCCGCCGGTACCGTCAGGGTAAGTACAGCAGAATCTGTATTGACCGTGTAGACCGCATCATCCACACTGCCGGAAAGTCCCAGCTCTGCAGCGGTCGTCACGAATGCAGTAGCTGCCGTATTTTTAAGAAGAACGCTCTCATATGTCTCGCCCTCTAGCCGCTCTGCTCCGTCTTCTATCTCGACTTCCGTCTCCGCATCCGGCTGGTCGGCTGTATTCGTTTCTTTCTCCGATGTCTCATCTTCCGTCTGTATCTCGCTCGCCGTCGCCGGTGCCGCTGTCAGAAACATCTTAAAATGATCCGATCGCGATACCTGCGCCACGTCCCCTGCTTCGCTGCCTGCAGAATCATTCTTTTCATTTTCTGAGCCCGAATCTGCATCCGGCTGACTGTCCTTTTCTTCTGGGGTACCTGTTTTTCCCGCATCACCCGCACCCGAGCCTGCTTCCTGACTCTTTTCCGGCTCGTTTGCCGGGTTCTCTGCTTCTGCCCCGTTTTCTGCTTTATTCGCCGGATTTTCCGCCTCTGAACCTTTTTCCGGTTCACTTGCCGGGTTCTCTAACTTGTCCACCTTTTCCGGAGTTTCCACCGGATTCTCTTTTTCTGGTTCCTGCGAATCTGTCTCTTTTACATTTTCTTTCTTCTCAGACTCTCCAGCCGTTTTATTTGATTTTTCTTCCGCACCATTCGAAATGGAAACTCCCGTTTCTTCGCTTGCTTCCATTTCTTCATCCTGGATCTGCTTCTTTAACTCTTTAGATGAGAGAATCGAAACTTTTCCGCTTCGTTTTCCATCTACCTCTATCTGCCCATATTCTTTCTCAGAAGAACGATTTAACAGCAGAAATAAAATTTCTTCCTCGCCCGTGATCGTATAATGATCCAGATCCTCTTTTTCATCCAGTCTCGCATAGACCTTTAAATTTACCTTTCCGTCCGGTGCTTTCACATCCGGATGCAATTCAAAGAGGGAACCATCTTCCTGAAACAGTGTCTCATACGCTTCTGATTCTTCTCCCTCAAAGGTTAGGGCATCTTCCTTGACCGGTTTTCCTTTCACCGCTTTTAATAGTACCTCACTCAGCTCTTCCTGATCCAGGACAAAATTCTGATTTTCTTCTTCCGCCTCATTCTTTTCCAACAGCGGAGCCGTTGCTGCCAGCGCCGTCGTACTTCCAATACTGGTACTGATCATACTGGTGCACAAACAGACCGACAAAAGACGCTTCATCTGCTTCATTTCTTTATGAAACAAATGATGCCTCTGTTTCCGGCTCCTCCCCTTTGTCTCTAACTTCTTCATATTCTTACCTCCTGTTATAGATCTATTTCCCATTCTATTCTGCCGCCTCATACGCATATAGAATTGTCCGGGCATTGTTAAATTCATAGCTGCATGTCACAAATGAATACAAACGCACGATCGTCCCCTCGACCGGCGCGGACGCGCTCGCGCCCGCTGTCATCTGCTGAATATATGACGCAAATTCTTCTCCCGATGCAAACTCCGTTTTCCGGCGGATCGCATCCGGCGATGTGCAGACAGCCGCCAGGGCTTTTAAATGAATCTCCCGCTCCGGCGTATAAAGAACGATTTCTGAATGCTGATCGAAATAGCCCTGATCCTTGTATCTGGAAATGTCCTTAAACATACTTCCATTCTTCATGTGATGGCCGTACAGCACATTATGCAGGGACGAAAAATCTGCCTGATCGGCATAGTCCAGAAAAATCGTGCCCGCCGTGCTCTTCTGCCCGTTCAGGTCACGGTGCAGGTAATAATCATTGTCCTTCCCCTGAACCACCGGATAATTGATCTGTGTTCCCGGAATCTGAATCCAGGCAACGACGTCCGGATTCTGGGAATCCAGCACTGCGAAATCAATTGCTGACACATATTCTGTCTCCTTTATTGCATCCGTCTCATCTATCTCATTTTCCACTTCTGGCACTTTTTTCTCCGGCATTGTTTCTCCTGTCGTCCCTGCTTCCGACATTCCCACAACCTGAGCGGTCAGCTCTTCATGCGCCTTCTCCTGACGCATTTCATCCCATTTATGCATTGCCACCCCCGCTGTACCGAACGCCAGACAGATGACAGCTATCACAGCCGCTGCTTTCCGTGTCCACTTTTGCATCGTTCCCTCCATCTTTGCCCGTGAAACGTTCTGCGCCTTTATTTGTTAAGCAAATTATATATTTTTATAAATGATGTATTAATTTGCATACAAAACGAAACAGATAACAGCATAGTTTTAGGACAGCGCCATTATTTCTGGCGCCGCCCTAAAAACCTGCTCTTATAACCGGGCAATTTTTATTTTTCTATGTCTCGTCTTACTCTTCCGTCTTTTTTCTGCCCGTCATTAATACATAAGCTGCTGCCATCATTCCAATTGCCAGCAGAGCCATCGGCACATCCATCCGATCCGTATCCCCGGTCTTCGGAAGTCCTTCTGCCGGTACAACCGGCTGAGGTTCTGGTACAACCGGCGTAACCGGTTCCGTCGGCTGTGCTGCCGGTCCCGACGCGGTTGTGGTCGAAGACTTTTTACTGCCAGAACTACTTCCGCCGCCGTGACCGCCGTGGCTTCCGCCTCCGTTATTGCCTGGATTCGGGGTCGGGTTAGGATCAGGTCCCGGTTCCTGGCTTCCATGTTCTACCACATATGATACGGTCGGCTTCGGGAATTCTTCTGGCCGATACTCATTTCCACGGCTGTCTACCGGATACAGGACCGCCTCCTGATTGGTATAGAGCCCTTCATAGTGCTGGCTGCCGTCCCGGTCATATTTTCCATAGGTTCCATCCGCCGTCTTTGGGTTTATCAGTTTTACGGTATAGGTCAGCTGCACCGGTGCAAAGTTTGAAACTGGTTCATTTATATACCAGGTAAACATCTCTGTCTCTGCCTTATTTCCCGCGTCATATACCACTTTAAAACGATAATTCTGCGGTCCCGGTTCTCCGTCTCCAAAATACCAAGTGTTGCCCTCCTGATACATAGAAAGCGCTTTTCCCCCTACTGTCAGCTGGTCTAAGTGATCGAAATCAAAGTTATAATCCTCTTTCACATAGCCCATATAATCTTTCACAACAGAACCTTTATCAACGGCATACAAAATATCATTTTCTATACTTTCAAATGAAACCTGCTTTCCATTCGCGAGGTACCGCATGAAACTCATTCCCCACTCATAGTTACTTGCCGTTCCGGGCGGCGTAATCGGCATCGCATAGCAGTGATATCCTTCCGAAGCTGCCTGTGCGTACGCCTCGTATGAAAGATATAATGCCTTATCGATCGAATTCACATAATTTCCTGCTTCCTCCACCGGTGTAATAAGCGATGCATCCGGTTCCGTTCCATATGGATAGTCGTGTGTATCCTTCTGCTCTGAAAGTCTGGCTCCTATGTCGGTCAGCCATGCATTCCAGTCCGTCGGTGCCTGATTATTTCCATACTTGGATTTCCAGTTATCCGGTCCTGCAAAATGTTTCGGAGAATCTGCCATAAATCCCCAGGCAACCGCCGTCGGATTCTCATTAAACATATAGGTAATACCATCACTGACAACTACCAGTGTCTTGCGTTCATCTGCCACTCCTGTATCCTGGTCTAACATTGATTTACCTGCTAAAATACCTGCGTGAAGATTGGTTCCACTCTTAATTTCCTGACAAATGGCTGCTTCAATCGCCTCATATTGGGTCTCCAGATCCATAAATCCATCCGTATGCGCTTCCTTGTTAAAGAGCACTACTCCCACTTTGACCTTTGCTCCCTTTTCCTGCACTTCTTTCTTGAGGTTCTGAAGCATTTCCAATGCCTGCTCTTTCAGTCCCATGCTGGTTGATTTATCTAAGACAAGCACCACATCACTTACCAGCTGCTCCTCCGCTGACGGCAAGGACAAAGCCACTTGAGACTTAAAATTTTCATCCAGCTGTTCCGCTGTCTTCGATTTAGAAGTTCCTCCCTCTGGAATCGTCGGAAGTTCTCCTCCCGGAATCGTATATGATACAGTCGGTTTCGAAAATACTTCCGTTTTTCCTTTTTCCTGATCGCTTCCAACCGGATGCAGCACTGCTTTCTGGTTCGTATAAAGTCCATCATACTCTTCGCTTCCGTCTTCATCGTACCGTCCATACGATTCTCCTGGATTGTTCTTCGGATTTACCAGTTTTACCGTATAGGTCAGCTGCACCGGTTCATTATTTTTTACCGCCTCATTCATCGTCCAGATGAAATGTTCTCCTCCTTCCTTATCCGACGGATCGTATTCCACCTTAAAACGATATTGAGCTGCATTCACGTCTTCATTTCCAAAATAAACGGTATTTCCATCTTTCCATTTAGAAAGCTCCCTGCCGCCAACAGTCAGACGGTCGATGCTCTTTAAGTCAAAATTGTAGTCATCCTTGACCCAACCCATATAATCTTCCACAGTCGAGTCCCGATCGACGGCATAAAGGATATCATTTTTGATATCTTCAAAACTTACCGTTTTTCCGTCTGCCAGATATTTCACAAAGCTCGGTCCCCATGGATAGCTTTCACCAGCAGATGAACCAATCGGCATCGCATAGCAGTGATACTGTTCCTTCGCCGCTTCCAGATATGCCTCATAGGAAAGATAGAGCGCTTTATCAACGCTATTGGCATATTTTTTTCCTTCATCAGGTGGGGTACATGGCGTTAAATCTCCTGGCTCATATGAATGGTCAAATTCATCGCCCTGTGCATCCATCTGCGCTTTGATTGTACCCAGGCGCTCGTTCCACTCATCCTCCGATAATGCTTTATTATTCCCATATTTAAGAATCCAGTTATCCGGTCCCGCCCAGGAATGTTCTGAACCATCATTCTCAAATCCCCAGGCAACCGCCGTCGGTTTTTCCCCAAAAATATAGGTAATGCCATCGCTTAAAAGCACCAGGCTCTTTCTTCCTGCTGCCACCTGCGTATCCTCATCCAGCATTTTCTTGCCTGCAAGGATTCCAGCCGAAAGATTCGTTCCGCTGCTAATATTCTCACGGATCGCTGCCGCAATCGCATCATACTGGGTTCCCAAATCCATAAAGTCAGACTTGTGCGCTTCTTTATTGAAAATAACGACTCCAACCTTTACTTTTGCGCCATTTTCCTTTGCCTGCGCCTGCAGCTCCTTAAGCATCTCTAACGCCTCATTTTCCAGCTGCACGCTGGTAGATTTATCCAGCACAAACACAATGTCATTTTCCAGTTTTTCCTCCGCTGACGGAAGGGAAAGTGTTACCTGGGATTCAAAATTTTCGTCCAGATTGGTAGCTTTTTTAGACTTCGAAATCTGCCAGTGTGGAATTTCTTCCACTTCCACTGCCGACAAAACAGCTACGTCTGTCAGACCAAGCTCCATCGCGGAAGTTACAAATGCGGCTGCGGATGCATTCTTAATGCCTACCGTTTCATATGAATCCCCCAGAATGCGTTCGAAATTGTCTTCTTCTGCTTCGTCGCCTACAATCGCCTTATTTTTTTCGTTTTCATCGTTCTCGTTCTCTTCTTCTTTTGCATCAGACGGAGATGCCATTGCAGCTGAAGTCAAAAACATCGAAAAATGAGCCGAACGTGATACCTGAACTGAACCTTCGTCCTGGGCGCTGTCATTTTCTGAATCCGATGTATCTGCATCGGATGTATCTGTTTCGAACGCATCCATGTCTGCTTTTTCATTCTCGTTCTCAGAATCCGGTTCCGATAAATCTTTCTTGTCATCCGCTGCTTCCGATTCTTCTTTTATTTGATTGTTACCTGTATCTGAAGCATTTTCCTGCTCCTTTACATCGTCCTCCAGAGCCGTATCCTCTTCTGTGATATCTTCACTTCCTGCCGGAACTGCACTTTCCGGTTCTTTTACCTCATTTTCTATCTCGGTCGGAACCGCTTCCTCTGTCTCCAGCTCAACCTGCTTTTTTACTTCACCAAATGGCGCAACCGTCATCCATGCGCTGGCTCTTCCATCCACCAGAATCCGTCCGGTGCGCTCTTTTGAAGAAGAATTGGTCATCAGGAAAATAATTTCTTCATTTCCGCTGATCGTATACTGATCCATGTCCTCTTCATCCTCTAAGCGGGCATACATTTTCAAAGTAAGCCGGTCGTTTTTCTTCTCGAAATCTGGATGCAGTTCATATAGATTTCCTTCTTCAAACAGTCCCTCGTAGGTTTCTGCCTCATCGCCGGAAAACGTAAATGCATCCTCTTTTACTGTCTTTCCTTTTTTAGCAGCATCCCGGATTGCCTGCCTGAGGACTTCTTTTTCCAATGAAAATTCCTGTCTTTCATCCCCTCCTTCGGATGTGGCAGCTGCAAATGCGGCTGTATTTGCCACGCTTGTGCTCAACATACTGCTGCACAAAAGCACTGACATGAAACGCCTTGACTGACGCCCAAACCAGCCTTGACTGTAACTTTTCCCCTTTTTCTTCGTTTTTTTCATTCTTTTTGCCTCCCGTCTTATCATCAACACAGGTCCCCTTATGCGGATTTAAATACCTCCATTCTGCACCGCTTTCACGCCATGTTCCCGCAAAAATGGCTCGTACAATTCCTCTTCTGCTTTTTTCCGCGCTGCCACCGCATCCTCAAGGTTTACGAAGGTTCCAAGGTTGTACACTTTTCCCTGAAAGCCGATCGCTGCCCGCCACCGGGAATTTTCCCGCTGGTAGACGCCTCGATAGCCGCTTGTATTGTTTGCCGTATTTTTCTGGTTGGCGATTCGTTCCAGGCAGGTTCCGCCTACAAAATGAATCGCTTTTTTCATGTTTTTCTTTCGTGTCTCCGCCTGCAGGCACCCACAGCTCTTGGTTTTTCCCGCGCACAGGCTTTCTTTGGATGCCTCAATCAGGCGTCCGCAGCTACAGACACATTTCCAATATTCACCTGTCCGGTTGGAATTATCCGCCTCTTCAAGCACTTTCAAACGTCCGAACTGACGACCTGTCAGATCGATCCGCCGACTGGACGGAAGTTCCTTCCGATAGCACCCGCAGCTTTTCGTATGCCCTGTTTTCAGATGGGACTCCTCCACGGTTTTTTCTTTCCCGCAGTCACACCGGCACAGCCAGTAATGGCGGCGGCTTTTTTCTGCCTGTTTTATCTCCCGGCAGACGGTCAGGCGTCCATACCGGCGCCCCGTCAGATCTTCTCTCACATACTCCACCTCCCCGGCTGACATAATGGGAATTATGTCATATCCACCTGTTTTGTTTTTTCTTTAATTTGCAAGGTTTTTGTCGGATTTTGGATAAAATATCTGTACTTTCAAGTACTGTTTTTTAACGTCTTTGTAGGTTGAAATTTTTTCTCAGAAGTGATAAACTTGATAATAAAATCATATATTTAGATATGTATGCAGATTTTTTTCATTTCATGACATAATTCCCATTATGTTTTTCGTCAATTTTCCCTATCAATCAACAAACCTAATTCCAGCTGTCTGCGGCACGCTTCACGGCTGCTGATGATCGTATAACGTCTTGTCGTTTCCACGCTGCTGTGACCCAGATAGTCTGCCAGACGGACCAGATCGTGATCGCGCTCATAAAATATCTTGGCAAACAGATGGCGCAGATTGTGCGGATATACCTTGCTCGGAAGAACACCCGCTTCGGTGCAGACGGATTTCATGTCCGCCCACACATTCTGTCTGCGGACTGCCTGCCCGTTTTTTGTGACAAAGATGCTGCCTCTCACAATCCGCTGCTTCTGGCAGTACTGCGTCAGATACAGCATCAGCGACTGCGGCAGCAGGATCACCCGCTGTTTTCCCTTACAGTCGATCACTACTTCCCCCTGTGCCAGCGATTCCGCTGTAATATATGAAAGCTCGCTGATTCGTATGCCCGTGCTCGCGATCGTCTGCAATATCGCACAGAGGCGTTCATCGCCGCGCTCCCGCGCCGCCTTAACTAACTTTTGATAATCGCTGCGCGTCATTTCCTGTCTCTCATCACAGAAAATCCGCTTCTGCACCCGGAACGTGCGGACACAGTATTCCTGTCTTCCGATAAAATGAAAGTAGCTGTTCAGAGACTCAAGCATCGAATTGGCGCTGGACGTTTTATAATGAGCTTGCAGATATTCCTTAAAAGATATAATTGTATTTTTATCCCAGTCTTCATCAGCAAACATCAAAAACTTTCTCACGTCCCTGCAGTATTTTTCGATCGTGTGGCTGCTTTTTTCCTGTTCTCTCAAATAATCCCTAAATCGTTCCAATTCATTTTGTGTTTCCTGTTTCAATGTATTTCCTCTCTTTCTCACGAAACTTTCTCGCGGATTTGTTTTTTTCGCAGCTGTTTTTTCTTTCACAACTGTGACCACTTTTCTATTTTCTGAAAAGTAATCTTATAGTATACGCACCGGAAACAGAAATCTCGCAAAAAAAACATTTTTGCTCTTTTAATCGGATTTTTGCAGAACCAGACATCACTGCGCCCGAAATTTTTTCACATGGACTCTCTTTGATCTTCACAATAAAAACAGGACAGCCGCTCCCATATTGCTCGGAACAGCTGCCCTGTTTTTTCATATATTTTCTTTTATATTCATTTTACTCGTCCGCCCGGATCGCCCAGCGCATCTTCGTCGAGCGGGCACGCGGGTTCTGTACGCACTCCTGCGCGGACGGGCGCACCACATCTTTGGAATATTCTTTATAGATACCGGCGCGATATCCCTCTTTGAGCGCCGCTTTCACCAGTTTATCCTCTCCGGAATGGAAGGTCAGGATCGCTGCCCGTCCGCCCGGTCGAAGCGCATTTGGAAGCTTCTCCATAAACTCATAGAGTACTTCAAATTCCTGGTTTACATCGATCCGGAGCGCCTGGAAAACACGCTGACAGGTCTTCTTGACTGTCTCCTTTTTCTCCTTTTCCGGAAGGAAATCCAATGTTTTTTCAATGATTTCACGGAGTTTCGTGGTCGTATCGATCCGATTTCCACGGCGGATCTCATCCGTGATCGCTTTTGCCAGCTCCTCGCAGTACGGTTCGTCTGAATTTTCGTACAGCATGCCCGCCAGCTCCTCACGCTCGATCGTGTCAAGGCGCTCGGCGGCGCTGATGCCTTTTTCCTGATTCAGGCGCAGGTCCAGCGGTCCATCTACCTTGAACGAAAAGCCTCGCTTCGGATTGTCAATCTGCATCGAAGACACGCCCAGATCGGCTAAAATAAAATCAAAACCACCCGCTTCTTTGGCAATCTCATCGATTGTACAGAAGTTCTGGAGACGGATTGAAAGCATGTCCTCGCCATAGCCCGCTTCTTCCAGGCGTTTCCGCGTCTTGGCGGATTCCTCCGGATCAACATCGGTCGCATACATATGTCCCTGCCCTTTCAGGCAGGCCAGCATTGCCTTCGTATGTCCGCCGTATCCTAGCGTCGCATCAAATCCGACCTGCCCCGGCTGGATCTGCAAAAAGTCCAGAATCTCCTGCACCATAATGGAAATATGCATGCCCGCTGGTGTATTTCCCTTCTGAATCACGTGCTGGATCGTGTCCTGATACTTCTCCGGCTGCAGCTCTTTATATTTTTCTTCAAATTTCTTTGGATATTTTCCTTTATATCTGACACGCCGTTTGTGTGGTGTCTGATTTTCCTGATCCATAAAAGCCTCCCATATCTGCTTAGATTTTCCATTGATTTTCCCATCTGTCAAATCGAAAATCATATTGGTTCAAGCATATATGGAAGGCGTTCAAATGTCAATTCTTTCTTGATTTTTCCAGATAAAACGCAGCATCATAGGTATACAATAAAGGCGTTTTGGTTGAAATGTTTCTCCGGGCAGATGTTTGCAGATGAGCCATCAAATCTTTCTGTATATAAAATACTCATTCTCCCCAATGTCTGACGCTCCTGCCTGCCCGGATACTCCTTTTCAACGTGCATAGTATGACAAATTGTGTGGTGTTTTGCATCGGCTGGATACTTGACACGGCATCCCGCTTTCAATAAAATGATTATATACCGTACATTGATGTACGATACAATCCCTTTTTAGCTAATTTATATAATTTTTACTTATTTTTCATGTAATTATACACAACTATGAGTGTAAAAAATTGCACCAGAATCCTACATGACAAATATACATGATTGCACATCTTATGGATATCTAACAGGAGGTTTTATGACGCACGATAAAAAACGGCTGCTCTCGATCGGCGAGGCAGCCAAAGCGTTGGAAGTGACCCGGCGCATGATTTTAAATTATGAAGACAAGGGTCTTATTCTGCCGGATCAGAGAGACGGTATCAATGGAAACCGTTACTATACAGCAGACACCGTCTCGCGCATCCGGAGCATCCGCATTCTGCAGAATCTCGGTCTGTCGCTGGATGATATCTATGCCTATTATCACGGCACGACGGATCTGGAGCCGCTGATCACTCGTCTGGAAGATCTGCGTGACGAGATCAGCCGGAATATTGAGAAATTAAAAGAACATTCAAAAGGGCACAATGACTTTGAAATCCGACAGATAGAACTTCCCGCCCAGACCGTTTACTGCCAGGATCTGCATTCGACAGAACTTGAAGACAAGAAAGAGCAATTACGTGGCGTCTTCATCAAGGCGATCCGTCAATATGGTTCTGACACCACCCAGCATATGTTTTTCACCGAATACAACCTTTCGAATCCGGGCGATTTTACCTGCTGCATCGCCGTCCCGCCGGAAAGCCGGGGTGAACATCTCGTCACCCTGCCCTGCCAGAAAGCGCTCTGTATCTTTTATCACGGTGCCTATGAAGGTCTTCCTGTAATTGTGAAGCATCTTTGTGCGTATGCAAACAAATATCAGATTCCATTAAAGGGCACCGCCCGCCACCTCTATCTGGAGGGACCGCCCCAGCACAAAAATCCTGAGAATTTTCTGACGCAGGTAGCGGTTCTGATGGCGGATGATACCCTTTAACCAAAACTTATTTCTCTAATTTTATTATTTTAATTCCTCTGGGCGCAGCACGCATTGACCCACTCTATAAAGTTATCGGCCGCGGCAGCCCGCATGGACATAAACAAAGCCCTGATCCGTATAATCCGTAAAACTCCGGTACTCCGTCAGATCCTCCTGCGCCGCATATCCCGGCGTATTGACTGGAAATACGATCGGCTCCGAACGTGCCTATCTGTATCCAGAATCACTGCCTTACACTTCAATCGCCCCAAACCGGAACGAATACAGGTAGCGCTCCGCCACCCTTTTTCCTGTCATCTGTTCTAGTGCGCGGGTATAGTAGCGCACCTGTGCCTCATAGCGGCGGATCAGAATGTCTGAATTTTCCACATAATCTGTCTTATAATCCACCAGAACCAGCTTGCCATCCTCCTCAAAAAAGGCGTCGATGATACCCTGTATCAGAATCCGCTCATCCGAATCCCAGTCGCCCATTTCGCGCGCCGGAATACCGATGACGAACTGTTTTTCCCGGTACAGTTTCCCGGCTGCTGCCGCTCTCTGCATGCGTTTTCCCAATGAACTGGCTGTCAGTTTTGCCAGATCTGAGCCGCGCACCAACGCCGCCGCCTCGGCATCCATCCGCCCCTCAGCCGCCAGCTTCGCCGGAAATGCATTTAACTCCTGTCTCGACATTGCCCGCTCAAACGGCAACAACTGCAACACACGGTGGTACGCTGTACCGCGCGTCGCGCCGCCTTTTTCTTCCTGCTCCTTCTCCATAAACACTGGCAGCGTCGGCAGAAATACCATCTCCTCCTCTTCTTCCTCCATGCCCTTTTTCTTGAGTTCAGAAACGGACATCTTGGTGTTGAGACTCAGATCGTCCAGGTATGGGTACTGGAAATGGTAGTTGCTGCTGATAATCGATTCTATTTGCCTGATATTTTCGAGCCGATTTTGCGTGTTTGGATGATTCTCGTCATTCGACAAATGGCTGTCCTCCCCCGCCAGCCACCGCAGCCACTCTCTCGATAACGTCTGGCGTATCTGCGTGCCGATCTCACGGTCGATCTGGTCGGAAAGCGTTTCCATCTGATATGAAATCCACGGATTTTTTTCCGGAATACTCATCAAAATCCAATCCAGATACGAGGAAGCCAGCGTCAGAATCGTATACGGAATCGCCCCGTGTTCGGTTGCCACTGCGCTCCACTTCGCAATCCGATCCTCCAATTTCCGGGAGGACGCCGTCAGAATCAGTTTTTCCTTCGCACGCGTCAGCGCCACGTAAAGAACACGCAGTTCCTCGCCCAGCGCCTCCAGTTCCATCCGGCGTTTCATCACATTTTTCTTGAGCGTCGGTCCCTTGATGCGCTTCTCGCTGTCCAGATAGTCGGTTCCGATTCCCAGATCCGCGTCGATCAGAAGTTTCCCCCGCGTATCCTGCTTGTTAAAATTTTTTCCCATTCCAGCCACAAACACGATCGGAAATTCCAGTCCCTTGCTCTTATGGATACTCATGATCCGCACCACCGTTCCCTCGGAATCCGCCACCGGCGCCTCGCCAAAATCTGTGTTATATTTTTTCAATTTTTCAATATACCGGATAAAATGGAACACGCCCCGGTAGCTCGTCGCCTCATAGGCTGCCGCTTTCTCCACCAGCATATCCAGATTGCCGCGCCGTCCCGCCCCGCCCGGAAGCGCCGATACATAGCGATAATAGCCCGTTTTGTCGTAAATCCGGTAGAGGAGCTCGTGCATCGGCAGGTAAACAGCTTCCTGGCGGAATGTATCCAGAAGAGTAAAGAGTTTTTGGAGTTTTCGGCGCAGGTTATTCTTTTGAATTAATTTATTTTTTTGAAAACGAAACACATCCGCGATCGACGACTCGTCACTTTCGTCATTCGACTTCACCGGTCCATCCTCGTTCATATACTCCACAACCGCCCGGTAAAGCCCTGCATCCCGCGACCGGTCAACGCCCGCCTTATGTTCCGCCACAATCCACGCCATCTCCTCATCAGAAACGCCGCCAAACGGCGATTTGAGCACCGACGCCAGGGGAATGTCCTGCATCGGATTGTCGATGACTGCCAAAAGATTCAGCACCGTCTCGACTTCCAGCGTATTAAAATATCCCGTCCGAGACTCTGCGACCGCCGGAATCCCCTGCGTCGCCAGCACCTCGATAAATTCTTCCGCCCATCCGCTGACGCTTCGAAGCAGAATCACAATATCCCCGTACTGCGCCCGACGGTAAGCGCCAAGCTCCTTATCCCAGATCGTGATCCCCCGTTCTTTATCCGTCATCTCACGGATCTTTCCGGCGATCATGCGCGCTTCCAGCTCTCTGGCGGTGTAATCGGCTGCCTCATCATCTAACTCGGGGGATTCCGTCTCTTTCTGCGGCTGCACCGACAAATCCACCAGCAAAAGCTCCGTCTTTAACTCATCCAGGCCATCCCGCTCTTCAAAGGCTGCGCCCGGATGCAGTGCCGCATCTTCCGTATAGGATATATTTCCCAGCTTTTCCGTCATGATACGGTAAAAAATCGCATTGATCGATTCCAGTATGTGATCCCGGCTTCGAAAGTTCTGGTGAAGCTCGATCTTCTGGTGCGCGCTCTCCTCCGACGTGTATGTGCTGTATTTTTCCAGAAATAATTCCGGTCTCGCCAGGCGGAATTTATAGATACTCTGCTTGACATCGCCCACCATAAACACATTCGGGCGGTCAAAACGTTCACCGCTGATGCACTGGATCAGCGTCTCCTGAACCAGGTTGCTGTCCTGGTACTCGTCCACCAGAATTTCGTCGTACTGCACGGCGAGCTCATCCGCGACTGTGCCTGGTACGCGCACTGTCCAGGCATTTTTCCCTTGCATCTGATCGGTTTCTTCTGCACTTGAAGTTTCCTCCGCCTCGGAACATTCTGATTCCGGTTCTGTCAGAATCTCCAGCGCAAAATGTTCCAGATCATGAAAATCCACCACATTTTTCTCTTTCTTCTTCGCCCTAAACCGCCGTCCAAATTCCTGCGCCAGCTCCAAAAGTTCCAAAATCCGCTCTTTTCCGGCTTCCATATCCGTAAGCATCTGCTCCGGGGAGGCAAACAGGTACTCTCCTTTTAACTTTTCAACTGCTTTTTTGACCCGACCGCGGCAGTCGGAAACAAGCGCCTTTTTCTCCGGATCGACCTCCCCGTTTTTGCCGCGGATCGCCGCCAGACGCGAAAACGTAAATTGTTCCAATGCCTCCGAGATCGTTTCAAACGAACCGGCTGCCCCGCAGACTGCCTCCGCATGGCGCAGATCTTCCTCGATCATCGGCAGGTACGGCATCGGTCCTCCCGTCTCCTGGCAGATCTCCCACGCCTCCCGAAGCTGTATTTCCCACTCCTGCGCCTGCAATGCAATATCACGCCAAAGGAACTGCATCCACTCCGTCTGCTCCAGCTCTCCCTGTTCGGTCAGGAGCAGCTCCTCACGGCATTTTTCATACCACGCATCCGGCCACGGGTTACTCTGGGCGAAATTGTAGACCTGCATCACATACTCGGCAATTCCACCGTCCGCCTTGCCCGTCGCATACGCGTCCACAAACTCCTCATACCGTTTCCCGCCGTCGCGGTAATAATCTTCCAGCAGCCCATCCATCACATCAGCGCGCATCAGAAGCATTTCGCCCTCATCGCCGACCCGGAATGCCGGATCGATGTCCAGCCGGTCAAAATGTTCCCGCATGACATGCAGGCAGAAGCTGTCGATCGTCGTGATCTGGGCAAACTGAACCAGAACTGCCTGCTGCTGGAGATGTTCATTTTCCGGCTCCGATTCCAGTTTTTTTTCAATCGCCGCCTGGATCCGCTCCCGCATCTCCGCCGCTGCCGCCCGGGTAAAAGTCATGACAAGCAGGCGGTCTATGTCCTTCGGGTTCTCTCCCTCCGTGATCATCTGGATGATCCGCTCAACCAGCACCGCGGTCTTGCCGCTTCCGGCCGCTGCCGACACCAGGAGGCTTTTCTCCCGCCCCTCAATTACCTGCTTCTGTTCCCTGGTCCAATTTACTGCCATTTCTCGCCCTTTCCTTTTTCATGACTGGTTCTTCTTTCATTCCCACAGTCACAGCCAAACACAAACCTACCGTTCCGTTTTCTTATCCTTTTCTTCCATCTTCCCCCAGATCTCCTCCGGGCTCAGCTTATCAAAACGCCGGAACTGGTAGCCGTCCGTTTTCAAATCAAATCCGCACACACTGTGGTACGGGCAATAATCGCACGCCGTTTTCTGGCCGTTTTTGTACGGCGACGCCGCAATGTTTCCATCCAGAATCTCCCGCCCCATATGCTTCATTTTCCGGTTCACATACGCGCCCAACACACGGAATTTTTCTTCCCCTGCCGCCTGCGAACGCCGCTCAACGATCGCCTCATTTTTAATCGAAACCGGCACAACATCCGAATCCGCCGTCGCCTCCTCGCCCAGCCGGTTATCCAGATGTGCCAGTGCCTCCCGATCGCCGTTTACCAGCCCGTTCATCCGCAGTGCCTTCAAAATATCGGCATTCGTCTCCTCCTCCGACTCCACCGGCTTGCGCTCCACCATCGGATCCTCGATATGATAATAGAAAAGCCCCGCTGGAACCACCGTTTTATCCGGGTATTCCCGCCCGATCTTCTCCATCGCCGCATCCATGTAGACGACCAGCTGCAGCTGCAATCCATAATAAATATCCGTCAGGTCAAATTTCGTTTTTCCCGTCTTGTAATCAATGATCTTAAGGTACAGCCGGTCGCCATCCTCGCAGAGATCGATTCGGTCAATCCGCCCGCGCAGATGGATCGCCTCCTCGCTTGAAAGCGGAATCCGCATCGCTCTCAGGTGATCCATCGGTGAAAAACTGACCTCAAACCCGGCTGGCTCAAAATCACCTTTTTTTAGCTGTTCCGTCAGTGCCCAGATCGTCCGATCCGTGATCCGGTATACCTTCCGTTCCAGATACTGGTTCCGGTACGAGCTTCCCAGAATCGCATTGCCGTATTCCTCCGTGACCGACGCCACACACTCCGCCACCATTTTCTGGCGGTCTTCCTCCGAAATGCCGGAAAACCGGCGATTTTCCTCTTTCATCCGCGTGAAATACATGTCGATCGCCGCATGGAACAGATTTCCGATATCCGACGGGGCAATCTCGTACATCTGCCGTTCCGACAATTCCAGCCCATACGAAAGAAAATGTGCATACGCACACGACGCATACAGCTCCATACGCGTCACACTGCCCCGCAGAATCGGGCTATAGAGCGCCCGCGCCGCCGCCTTCCCGATGCCCGTATCCTGATAGGTATAAAATGCAGCATCCGAGAGCGCCTGCATTTCATCCCGGTACGATTCTGACTGAATAAAGTATCGGTACAGCGATATAAACTGGTCATTTTCCCCGCTTTTTTCATCCTGCAGTCCCCGAAGCACCCAGCTCATGCCAAGCTCCGGCGACCAGAGCGCTTCCTTCTCTTCCTTCGGCTGTTCCAGACGTTTCTCCGGAAATAATTTAAGCAGCTGCAGCATCAGACTCGAAGGACGCATCGCTTTTCCCTCGGCAGAGGACGCCGCACACGACAGATAGAGATAGTCCGATGGCTTTGTCAGCGCCAGATAGAGATAAAATCGTTGCAAAAAGCTTTCCTCCCGCGCGGTCGGCGCCAATTCTACCTGCATTTCCCGCAGCGCCCGGCGATCCGCCTCCGAAAGGATCCCGCCGCGTCCCGAAACAGACGGCACTATCCCGTCATTGACTCCGGCAAAAAACAACACTTTTATATTGGAAAGACGGGTTCGCGTGATATCGCCGACCACGATCCGGTCCACGACCGCGGGGATCAGTCCTACCTTGATCTCCGCAAAACCGGCGTCCAGAATCTCTGCATACTCCCGCTGTCCCATGATCTCCTCGCCAAGAAGCGCCACAATCCGGTCAAACAGATCCATCACCAGCCCATACACCTGCCCGTACTCCTTGGCAAGACTCATATCGCCCACTTCTTCAAACTGCTGCGCCATCGCCGCCAGCTTCTGCTCCATCTCAAGTGCTTCGAGAAAATGGACCAGCGCCTCCGTCCGCTCGCGCACCGTTGCTTTGCGGTTGGAAAACACCTCCCGAAGCGGCAGAAATGGTGTGACAACCGCCTCACGGAACTGATTTAACTCATCCAGATTGATAAGCTCTGCCCCCCGGTACACGCGCTCCCATGTACTGTTCCACCGCTTAAACCCGCGGATTCCAAGCGCAATCACATAATTTTCCGCCTGATAGATCACTTCCGGTGAAAGCCCCGCAAGCGGCATCACCAGCCCTGTTTTCAGGAATCGAAACACCGATTCATAGGAAAAGCCCGATTGCAGCACCTCCAGCGCCGCCCGGATTAGTTCCACCATCGGGTTACTTAAAATATTTTTCTTATAATCAATAAAACACGGGATCTGATTCTTCTCAAACTGCCTCAGAATCTCCCGCGAATATGTCTCCAAGTCGCCGGTAATCACCGCGATCTCCCGGTAACGGATGCCCTCCGATGCCACCAGACGCCGGATTTCTCCGCATAAGAAAGAGATTTCCGCCTGCGGGGTTGCTGCTTCAATTAGACGCAGGCTTTCCCGGTCGTGTTCAGCCGCAGCCCCGCTTTCGTTCCCGCTCTCAGAATGATACACCTTTCCCCTATATCGGAATAATTCATTTTCAATAAATCCCAGTTCCGGGCTGTCCTTAAATCTCCACATTGGTTTTTCTTTCAACAAAATATCCTCATCCCGGCTGCATCCGGCAGCTGCAGCACGATCAATCAGACGGCAGACGGTATGACGGCTCATGTAAAAGAGCTTCTGCTGCACGCTCTCGCGGTACGGATTGTCCTCCGGATCCATCGTGACCGTCACGATCACCTTCCGGCAGCACCGGAATAAGAGTTCCAGAAGCTCATACTGGATCGGCGTAAAGCCCGTATAGCCATCCAGCGTCACAACGCTGTCGCGGATGAGCTGTGACTGCGGCAGCACCTGGCAGAGAAGGCTTAAAATTTCTTCTTTTACGATCACTTTTTCCTCGGTATACGCCTGGAATGCCCGGTATAAAACCTGCATATCCAGAAGCTTCTGGCGCAGCAGCGGGCTTTTCGTCTCCCCGATCAGCGTCTCCAGCTTTTCCTCCGTGATGCCGTACTGGAAAAACTCAGACAGCATCGATTTGATCTCGCTGATAAAGCCCGCCTTGTCCAGATGCCCTCCAAACAGGTGCAGATTTCCCCGGACGCCCGATGAGACGCGCCGCAGAACCATCGATTTTCCCATATCATCCAGCACCGCCAGATTTTCAATCGCCAGTTCCTCAAACACCCGGTATGCCAGACGCTCAAAACTGACAATATCGATATTCATCACGCCATGGTTCGGATGCAGCATCACGATCTCTTTCTGCGTCTGCATCGTAAACTGTTCCGGCACCAGAGCAAAAAAACGTTCGTCCGGCTCTTCCATCGACTGACGGATCAGATTTTCATACAATGTCCGTGTCTTTCCCGAACCGGAACCACCGATTATAAATTGCAATGACATAGTTTTCCCTCTGTCTTTCTGTCTATGTTTTCTGTCAGATACCAAAGCACTTCCGCCCGGATGCATCCCGGATTCCCATTTCTTCCCGGTATTTCGCCACGGTCCGCCGCGACAGCGTGATCCCCGCTTCCGCCAGTTTTTCTGACAGCACGCGGTCGCTGAACGGCTTTCTCGGATTTTCCGTTTTGATCAGATGGCGGATTGCCTCCCGCGGATCTTTGCCTGTTTCCATCCGATTCACCACTTCTGCCTGAACCGCCGTTTCTTCCTGATTCGCCGCCTCTTCCCGATCTGCCAGTCTTCCCTTATCCGTCATCCCAAATCCCCCCGCAGCCATGTGTCTTGAAAAGAAATATGACAGCGGAAAGATCCCCCAGCGGCATTGCAGATATTTTTCACGCACTGTCCGGCTCAGCGTCGGCTCGCTGACCCCCAGCGATTTAGCCGCCTGTTTCTGCGTCCACGGAGCCAGTTTTCCACTTCCTTTTGCAAAAAACTCCCCCTGTACACACAAAATCTCTTCTGCCAGCCGCGACAATGTCTGATTGCGCTGCCCAATGCACTGGCAGACCCATTCAGCCTGTCGGATTTTTCCCTCGATGTAGTCCTTCGCCTCCGTCTCGGTATCTTTCTGCTTCATCAATGACAGATAATACGGATTGATGGCAATCTGCGGCAGTGTCTCATCGGAAAGCTGCATTTCAAATCCGTGTTCCGTCTGTGAGATAATTATATCTGGTACAATATATTTATTATAGCTCTCATCCCCATATCCGCTTCCCGGTTTGGGATTCAGCTCCCGGATCCGCGCTGCTGCCAGAAGCACTTCCTCCAGCTTGCAGGAGCATGCACGGGCAAGCTGCTTCATCTGGTTTTTCCCCAGCAGATCCAGATGGTTGGAAATGATGCGTGCCGCCAGAATTTCGGTTCGCATCGTTCCATTCTGAACAATATCAATCACCGCGCCGCCGTCTTCTGCCAGGTAAGACAGCTGCATCAACAGACACTCCTTCAGCGACCGTGCCCCGATACCACACGGTTCCAGCCTGCCAAAATTTTTCCAGATCCGTTCTCCTTCTGTCTCCTCAATTCCCAGCCCAGCGCAGAGTTCTCCAAAATTCACGCTGAGATATCCGCTTGCATCCAGATTTTTGATCATATAGCGGAATATTTTTTCTTCTCTTTTCGTCAGATGCAGCATACACGCCTGTTCCAGAAGCGATTCCAAAAGCCCATCCTGGCTTCGTCCCGGCTCTAATCGTCCCGCCTCTTCTTCCTCATCCTGATAATAGGTCTGGTTCTGGCGGTCAAGGCTGGCAAGTTCTTCAAATCTGCGGATTTTCTCGTTCAGCTCTCCATTTTCTTCCAGCCGTCCGTTCTCCGGCTCCCGCTCTTCCAGATCCACCACCGGATTTTCCAGCGCCATCTCTTCTATGTACTCTTTCAGCTCTATCTGCCCCATCTGAAGAATATTTGCGGATTGTATCATTTTCTGGGACAAGGTCTGTTTGAGCTTTAACTCCTGTTTCAGTTCCATCGTACCACCCCTGAAAAGATGTAAAACGCCCAGATGCCTCGCCGTTTCTGCCTGCGAAGTACCTGGGCGTCCTGTCTTTTGCCTGCCTAATTACTGATCCAGCTCGTCCTCGCCGACCAGCTCATCATATTCCTGCTCGTCCAGAAGCTCGTCAAACGCATCTGCCACGATCTCATACTCATCGTCGTCCTCGATGTTTTCCAGGTTCGGCTGTCCGTTCTCATCCTCGCTGTAACGGTACAGATATACCTCTCCGTCCTCTGCCTCGATGTCATCCATCGGAAGAAGGGCAATATAATCCTTGCCGCCTGCCGGGAAAATCGTCAGAACAACACACTCAATCTCTCTGCCGTCATCCAATGTCAGAGTCACGGTCATCTCCTCGCCGTTGTCGATCTCTTCCTGCGTCATATTCTTATTATCTGCCATATTTTACCTCTTTCTTTTCTATGCCTTTTCTACGTCCCACAAGATCCGTTGGCGGAATCCTGTCTTGACTCCACTGTATCAGAGTATTCTGTAAAAATCAAGACTTGACTTCCTCATTGTCCTCTTCATCTGCCGCCTCGTTACTGTTCACGCATACGTGCCCAGTAACGGAATTTGCCGTGGCTTCGCATTTAAATACGGCAAATTCCTGCTGCCGCCACGTTTTCTTACGGCACTTTCGGTTCCAAAAGTGCCTACCCGTGTACAGTATCGCCGCTTCATTCCGATACGCCGCCATCTATTCCAGCCCCTCATCCGGCACCTGTACGCGCATTCCACGTGCAAATGCCCGGTTTAAGCGGATTGTGTGCCGTGCCAGCGGGTTAAACAGCATATAGATGCAGAATACCGCCTCTATAAATTCGATTGCCGCCGCCGTCACCAGCATGAAAACCAGCGGAAATGGCAGCCACCAGCTCATCTGAAGCAGCGATACGCCGCCCCACACGATACTCGCCCCACGCCCGATCAGCATCAACACCGTAAGCACCGGGCTCTCCCGCAGCATAAGCATATACCAGCCATAAAAAATAAACGGTCCCAAAAGCGTCATGACCGCATTTGTTTTCTCCATTCCATAGACAAATGTCATAATCAGATAAAACAGGCAGTACAGAACCCGCACCCCCGTCAGAATCCGTACCATCCAGTGCAATGCCTCATTCTGCTCCCCGTAACCCGGAAGTGTTTTTTCCATCTGTTTTCCCCACATTGCCCATTCCCGCTGCACTGTAGCGTACTCCGGACGATGCTTTCTCTTTATAAATCCCATTCAGAGTCCCCTCTCTAATATTCAATTCCCCGCCGCGCCAGGATTTTCCGGTCAAACGGATGCTTGATTTTTTCCATCTCTGTCACGTAATCAGCCCGCAAAAGCAGCTCCTCCGGCGGTTTCCGCCCCGTCATCACAACTTCCAGATCCGCTGGTCTGTGATCCAGAAAATCCACTATATCCGCCAGCTCCAAAAGTCCCGAAGAAAGAGAAGCGCAGACCTCGTCCAACACCAGCAGAACATCGCAGGTTTCATTATTCTGTATTTTCCTGCTTCTTGAATCTTCCGTTTTCCCACACCGCTTCACTGCCTCACAGCACGCTGTCTCAAACATACTTTTATAATAATCCGCCGCCTCCCGCTTCACCTCATCGGTCATTTTCCACGTGAATCCAAATGTTTTTTCACAGGGAATCAACGTCACCTCCGGGAGCCGCTTTAAAATCTCCACCTCCCCAGACTGATCCGTTTTTAAAAAGCGGGCAGCAACTACCTGTTTTCCCGCTCCTGCTGCCCGGACCGCCAGACCGATCGCCGCCGTCGTCTTTCCTTTTCCGTCGCCGCAGTACAGATGTACACATCCCATATATTTTTCCTTTTCTTTCTTTTTATCTCGCTTTTCAGCGCACCGATACCAACTATCTTATCATATCAAACTGCCAACCACAATATTTGCCCGATTGAAAATTTACATTGAAATATTTCCCCATATACGCAATCTGGCGGTCTGATCCCAAGGACCAGAACCGCCAGAAAACCAAACTCAATGATTCAATTTTACCAAACTTCTAACTTCAAACTTCTAATTTTCCTATTTGAATGCAGCAACCAGCTCTTCCGCATCCTTATAACCTTGTTTTTTCAGTTCCCCGATATACCACTCGGTTACTGGTTCTACAACCGCCTTGAAGGAATCGATATCCAGATCCTCATACGGGATGACCTCGACACCATTCTTGGACTGCCATCTGGAGAGGATCTCGTCGTCGCCTGCGCGGTTGATCTCGCGCTCGTACTGAACAGCAAGTTTGCCGCACTCATCGACTACTTCCTGCTGCTCCGGTGTCAGGCTGTCGTAAATATCCTGGTTGATGCAGAAGAACAGGCAGTCATAGTTTGCATTCCACATGGAAACGTATTTCTGTACTTCCTGTACGCTTGCCGCATCAATCGCCGGAAGCGGGTTCTCCTGACCGTCTACCGTACCCTGCTGCAATGCCGTGTAAGTCTCGGACCAGTTCATGTTGGTCGCATCTGCGCCCCACAGCTCGTAGCACTTCATCAGAAGGTTTGAACCAGCCACACGCACTTTCAGGTTCTTCATATCTTCCACGGAATGAACCGGGCGCACGCCGTTCGTGAGCTGACGGAAACCATTTTCCGCCATACCCATACAATGCAGGTCATAGGAAGAAAGAATCTCATCCATCTTCTGGCCAGCCTCGCCGTCCAGCTTCGCGTCGGCGTCCTCCACTGAATCAAACAGATACGGCAGCGATACCACGTTGAAACGCGGGTCAAATGCCGAATAAATCAGGTTGCTGTGCATCGAAATCTGCACCGGATCTCCGTTCATCAGCGCCTGGATGCCCTCGGACTGGTTTCCACCGGTCAGCTGATCCGCTGCGTAAACATCTACTTTGACCTTGCCGCCCGTTGCCTGATCCATGAGCTCGCCAAACTTGCGTCCTGCCTGTGCCCAGGTACTGGTTTCTGTCGTGGAACACGTAAAGTTCCAGGTCATTTCCGGCCAGTTCAGGTCACTGTGATCTTCCACCTGATAGGTCGAAGAATTTTCAATGCCCGCCGTCTTAACTGCACTAGCCGCATTTTCAGTAAAGGTGTTTACCAGATCCTCTGCATCATCAAAGCCCTGGGTTTTCAGTTCTCCGATAAACCATTCCGTTACCGGCTCAGCTGCTTTCTTAAAGGATTCGATGTCGAGATCCTCATATTTCAGCACCTCCACACCGTTCTTAGTCTGCCAGCGATCCAGAATCTCCTCATCGCCTGCACGGTTGATCTCACGCTCGTAAGCAACTGCCTTACGGCCTGCCTCATCAACAACCGCCTGCTGCTCCGGTGTCAGGCTGTCATACAGCTTCTGATTGATGCAGAAGAACAGGCAGTCATAGTTTGCGTTCCACAGGGAAACATATTTCTGTACTTCCTGTACACTCGCCGCATCAATCGCCGGAAGCGGGTTCTCCTGCCCGTCTACCGTGCCCTGCTGCAGCGCCGTATACGTCTCGGACCAGTTCATATTGGTCGCATCTGCGCCCCACAGCTCATAGCACTTCATCAGAAGGTTCGAACCAGCCACACGCAGTTTCAGATTCTTCATATCTTCCACGGAACGAACCGGATGTTCGCTGTTGGTCAGCTGACGGAAACCATTCTCCGCCATACCCATACAATGCAGGTCATAGCTTTCTAGGATCTCAACCAGCTTGTCGCCCGCCGGACCATCTAAGACTGCATCCGCTGTTTCAACAGAATCAAACAGATACGGCAGTGATACAACATTGAACCGCGGGTCAAATGCCGAATAAATCAGGTTGCTGTGCATCGAAATCTGCACCGGATCGCCGTTCATCAGTGCCTGGATGCCCTCAGACTGGTTTCCACCGGTCAGCTGATCGGCTGCGTAAACATCTACTTTGACCTTGCCGCCGGTCGCCTGCTCCATGAGCTCGCCAAACTTGCGTCCCGCCTGTGCCCAGGTGCTTGTCTCGGTTGTGGAACACGTAAAGTTCCAGGTCATATCCGCCCAATCCAGATCGCTGTAATCGCCGATCGTGTTGAAATCGTCATTGTCTGTCTGGGTGGTTCCGCTGTCGCCTCCGGCTGTCTCGCCATTTTCAATGGCTGCCGCACTTCCCAGTGCCGCCGGCAGACAGGTCGAAATCTGCGGAATATAAGTAATTATCAGTAAAACAACAATGGAAGCGGCTACCATCGGAACGACTGCCCTGGAAATCTCCTGCAGCGTTACGCGGATACCGTCTCTTAATTTGATGCCGATCGCGACAAACAGGTTGACACCGACCGGAGGTGTTACCTGACCAATTGCCAGGTTGACCGTTGCCATGATACCAAATGCGATCACGTTGTAGCCCAGTGCCTTGCAGACCGGCAGCATGATCGGGATGAAAATGTACATCGCAGAATTTGCATCAATAAAGCAGCCCGCGATCAGGAAAATAATGTTACAAATCAGCAAGAAAGTAAACTGGTTGCCTGCCACTCTTGCTAACAGTTCGGAAGCAGCCGTCGAAATACCGAAACGGGTGCAGACAAAAGAGAACAGCGACGCACACGCTACGATCAGCATGATGCCGCCGGTGGTCTTTGCCGAATCAATCAGAATTTCCCACAGGTCTTTAAATTTTACTTCCTTATAAATAATCATACCGACAAACAGACCGTACACAACGGATACGGCTGCCGCCTCGGTCGGTGTAAAGATGCCTCCGTAGATACCGCCCAGAATGATGACCGGCATCAAAAATCCCCAGAATGCATCCTTAAATGCGTTCCAGCGCTCTTTTGCAGATGCCTTCTCTACGTTGGACGGCACGACATGATTGCGGCGTACCTCCAGCATAACGACAACTACCAGAGCCAGACCCATCAGGATACCCGGAATGATGCCTGCCATAAACATATCTCCGATGGAAACACCTGTGATCGACGCGTATACGACAAACGCGATACTCGGCGGGATGACGATCGCGATGGAACTGGAAGTTGCCATCAATGCCGTCGAGAAGGCTGCGGAGAAACCGCCCCGCTCTATCATCGCCGGAATCAGGACCGCACCCAGGGCCGCTACCGTCGCCGGACCGGAACCGGAGATCGCGCCGAAGAAGCAGGCTACGATGATACACACATTCGCAATGCCGCCTTTTCTGTGACCGACACATGTGTCAACGAAACGGATCAGGCGCGTGGAAATCCCCGCCTTCGCCATGATATTTCCGGATAATACGAAAAACGGAATCGCCAGCAGCAGGAATTTACTGATGCCGGAGTAAATATTCGTCGCTACAATCGTTAAAGAAGTACCGGAATACAGGATCGCCGCTGCGGAAGAAAGTCCCAGACAGACGGAGATCGGCACATTCAGCACCAATAATACGAAAAAGGTAATAAAAAGAACTGCGCTAACCATTTACTTGTCCTCCTTTTTCGTACACTCATCGAGACAGAACTCGATAAAATGAAGAATCATGCACGCCGAACCGATCGGTACAAAGGACCAGAAGATCCACTCCGGCCAGTTCAGCACAAAGGTACGTTTCTGGTTCGCAAGCTGCGCCAGTACCTTGTCCATGCCATAGTAAAATAAGATTCCCATAAAAAGAACCGAAAAGATCGTAATCAGAATCATGACCGGCTTCTTTGCTGATTTCGGCAGACGCTCTGTTACCAGATTTAAGCCTACCAATCCGCCCTCACGCGCAGACAGCGCCGCGCCAAGCAGTGTAATTAATACGAAAATGGCAACAACCAGCTCCTCTGTAAAGGACCAGGACTGGTGAATCACCTTACGGGAAAATACATTTCCCACCGTCAGTACAAGGATCAGGAGCATCGTGACTACCAGCACGGTTTTCTCAACCATCGCCACAATATCCATCAGCTTTTTATATCCTTTCATACTGCGCTCTCCTCCTAAAATAAGTATCTCATTTTTCCACATTTCTGTCGGCTGTACGCATTCATCTGAACGTTTTTGTGTCATAGGACGCAATTTCCTAAGGCATAAAAAAACGCCCCCAGATAATAGGGACGAATGAAGTGCCAGATTTCTGCTAAATGTTCTGTTTTTCTCGGAAAACACGCAAACATATGCAGCACCAAACAAACAAACGCTGCTCCCGCTTGTGCGGGATTCGTACAAAAACAGTGACCGCCGCGCCCTTGCTCTCAGTCAATCGAGGCATGAACGGTTCCGTTTTCATATGGAACAATATCAAACTAAAATTAAATATTGCTGATATGGAATATATTCTACACTTTTTTAATAAATACGTCAACCATTTTTATAGACTACGGTCTATTTAATAAAAGCTGCGTAAAAATAGCATAAAAGAAATAAAATTCTTTTCCCTCAACCTATTGATGATTTGATTTTTCTATACTATAATAAACATCATACGCTTTAAAGTGCGAAAATCTTTTAGACAATACAGGAGGATGAAACTCATGGGATTTGAATATGTCAGCAAGCTGCCGACCCCGGACGAGATTCGTGCACAGTTTCCACTGGCACCGGAGCTGGCCGCAGAAAAAGCTCGAAAGGACGCTGCTATCCGTGACGTCTTTACAGGCGACAGCGACAAGTTTCTTGTCATCATTGGTCCGTGCTCTGCTGACCGGGAAGATGCGGTTATTGATTATGTAAACCGACTTGCCAAGGTACAGGAGAAAGTGAAGGACAAACTGATTCTGGTTCCTAGAATCTACACCAACAAACCTAGAACAACCGGTGACGGCTATAAGGGACTTTTACACCAGCCAAATCCGGAAGGTAAGCCAAACTTATACCAGGGTCTGATCGCGATCCGCAAACTTCATATGCGTGTGATCGAAGAAACCGGCTTCTCGACCGCAGACGAGATGCTATACCCGGAGAACCTGACCTACCTTTCCGACGTTATGTCCTATGTTGCAGTCGGCGCACGTTCCGTTGAGAACCAGCAGCACCGCCTCGTTGCCAGCGGCATCGACGTACCGGTCGGCATGAAGAACCCGACCAGCGGCGCACTCTCCGTCATGCTGAACGCCGTACACGCAGCACAGCACGGTCATGAGTTCATCTACCGCAGCTGGGAAGTAAAGACACAGGGCAACCCGCTGACCCACACCATCCTGCGTGGTGCTGTCAACAAGCATGACCAGTGCCTGCCGAACTACCATTACGAAGACCTGAAGCTGCTCTTGGACCTCTACAACGAGCGTGATCTGAAGAATCCGGCCTGCATCATCGATGCAAACCACTCCAACTCCAACAAAAAATACATGGAGCAGATCCGTATCGTCAAGGAAGTACTCCACAGCCGTCGTCACTCCGACGATATCCGTAACTTCGTCAAAGGCGTCATGATCGAAAGCTACATCGAACCAGGCAGCCAGAAAGTTGGCGAACACATCTACGGAAAATCCATCACCGACCCGTGTCTGGGATGGGAGGATTCCGAGCGTCTGCTGTATGAAATGGCTGAAGGATTATAAAAAATAGGTATCTGTACTGAACAGTTACAAAATTAGAAATATGTAGAAAAAAAGTCCGGTGGAAAAGCTCCGCCGGACTTTTTTTCGTTAGGAATTCGGATTTCAAAAAGGTTAAAGGATTAAATCTTTTGTATCATGCATTTATTATGGTTATAGTATATCATGCCTCTCTCCAAAATGTTTGTATTCTCTTTAAATAAATTATGAAGAAATTCTTAAGATTCACCATTTCGATGCAATAAAAATCGTCTTTCCTGCATTATATTAATTTAACGTTCTTTTTTACTGCACATCCTTAAACAGATCACAAAAATCAAAGGTCGCAAAATAATCCTTCGGTGTCTCTGCCCGGCGGATCATCTCCACGGAACCATCCTCTTTCAGGAGCAGTTCAGCCGAACGCAGCTTTCCGTTGTAATTGTAGCCCATCGAAAAACCATGTGCGCCGGTATCATGGATGACAAGGATATCGCCCATATCAATCTTCGGAAGCATCCGGTCAATCGCAAATTTATCATTGTTCTCGCACAGGGAACCGGTTACATCGTATTTGTGGTCGCACGGCTCGTTCTCTTTTCCCATGACCGTGATGTGATGGTATGCGCCGTACATCGCCGGGCGCATCAGGTTGACTGCACACGCGTCCACACCGATATACTCTTTGTAGGTGTGTTTCTCATGGATTGCCGTTGTCACAAGGCAGCCATACGGCGCCAGCATGAAACGTCCCATCTCTGTATAAAGCGCTACATCGCCCATGCCAGCCGGAACCAGAACTTCCTCATAAACCTTGCGGACGCCCTCGCCGATTGCAAAGATATCGTTCGGCTCCTGATCCGGGCGGTAAGGAATGCCAACGCCACCAGACAGGTTGATAAATTTAATATCTGCGCCAGTCTCTTCTTTCAGCTTGACCGCCACCTCAAACAATACCTTCGCAAGCATCGGATAATACTCATTTGTAACCGTATTGCTTGCAAGGAAGGCATGGATACCGAAATGTTTCGCACCTTTTGCTTTCAACACCTTGAATGCCTCAAATAACTGCTCGGTTGTCATACCGTATTTCGCATCGCCTGGGTTGTCCATGATATCATTGCTGATCTTGAACAGTCCGCCCGGATTGTAACGGCAGCTGATCGTCTCCGGAATATAACCGATCGTCTTCTCCAGGAAATCAATGTGCGTAAAATCATCAAGGTTGATGATCGCGCCCAGCTCGGCAGCCATCTTGAATTCCTCCGGCGGTGTATCGTTGGAGGAGAACATGATCTTCTCGCCATCGTACTTCATCGCCTTTGCCATCATAAGCTCTGTCAGCGAAGAGCAGTCCACGCCGCATCCAAGTTTCTTTAAAATATCAATTACAAATGGGTTCGGTGTTGCCTTTACAGCAAAATACTCTCTGAATCCCTTGTTCCAGAAAAATGCACGCATCAGGCGCTCGCCATTCTCGCGGATTCCCTTTTCATCATACAGGTGGAACGGTGTCGGGTATGTTTTCTTGATCTCCTCCAGCTGCTCCCGTGTTACAAATGGTTTCTTCTCCACTTTTACATCCTCCGAACTAAAATCTACATATAAAACCTAAAAGTCTGGACTACCGGGAACATACACTACTCCCGGCACGCCCAGACTCCTTTGTCCTGCTACTATTTATACACCAAAAACCGTGTTTTATCAACTGATTTCCCTGATTTCCCGAAAAACGCCCACAAATGGACGGTATTTTGTTACTGTTCACGCATACGTGCCCAGTAACGGAATTTGCCGTGGCTTCGCATTTAAATACGGCAAATTCCTGCTGCCACCACGTTTTCTTACGGCACTTTCGGTTCCAAAAGTGCCTACCTGTGAACAGTAACTGGTATTTTTCTCCTTTTCTCCGCCAGGACACAGACTCCGGACAAATTGAATCATTTTCCAGATACATCTATGAACCGGGCACAGATTCAGGCGCAGAATCCAGTTTCTACTCTACCACAATTACACGCATGATATTCGTATCGGCTACCGGTTCATGGCGGTTGGCACGTGTCACCACACCCGCGGTTGCAACCACAATCTCACCCTCTTTGACGATACCTTTCTCTTTCAGCAGTTCCACCGATGCAAATAAGAGCGCATCCGTCGATTCGGCGCGTTTTGCATGGAACGGCTTAACACCCCAGTAGAGCTGCATCTGGCGGACAGCCGTCATGCTCGGGGAAAGTCCTGCGATCAATGCTTTCGGACGCCATTTCGAAAGCATTCTCGTCGTAAATCCGCTGACACTCGGCGCCACAATGACCGGCGCTTCCAGATCGGAGGCGGTCGCTACAGACGAATAACATACCGTATTAGATATATTTCGAAGGTTTTCCGCCGATACCTTTCTTCTCTGGTAGAACATATAATCCAGATATTTCTCCGACTCCTCGGCGATCTGGCTCATCATGCGGACTGCCTCGATCGGATAACTTCCCATCGCAGTCTCGCCGGACAGCATAACCGCATCGGTTCCCTCGTACACTGCATTCGCCACATCCGATACCTCGGCACGCGTCGGACGCGGGTTGCGGATCATTGAATCGAGCATCTGGGTCGCCGTGATAACGACCTTGCACGCTAAGTTACACTTGCGGATGATCATCTTCTGAATGTGCGGAACCTTCTCTGCCGGTATCTCCACGCCCATATCGCCCCGGGCTACCATGATGCCGTCGCTCGCCTCAATGATGGAATCAATATTTTCAATTCCTTCTTCATTCTCGATTTTCGCGATAATTTGCATAGCAGAACCTTTTTCATCCAGAATCTCCCGGATCTCGCGGATCGCATCGGCATTGCGGACGAACGAAGCCGCCACAAAATCAAAGCCTGCATCCACGCCGAAACGAATGTCTTCCTTATCTTTATCGGTCAGCGCCGGAAGCTTGACCCGTACTCCCGGTACATTGACACCCTTCTTCTCGCCCAGCTCGCCGCCATTTTCAATCCGGCAGACGATGTCTGTTCCATTGACCTCCCGCACGTGCAGCTCAATCAGGCCATCATCGATCAAAATGCGGTCGCCCGGCTTTACATCCTCCGCCAGCCCCGCATAGTTGATGTAGCCGCGTGTCTCATCCCCCACAATCTCCTCGGTCGTCAGAGTATACAGATCGCCCTCTTTCAGCGTCACTTTCTTTCCATCTTTTAATTTGCCGGTACGGATTTCCGGTCCCTTGGTATCCAGAAGCGATGCGATCGGAATCCCCAGCTCCTCGCGCACACTTTCCAGAATCTCCAAACGATGTCTATGCTCCGCATGATCGCCATGCGAAAAGTTAAAACGTGCGACATCCATGCCATTTAACGCCAACTCCTTCATAATCTCCCGGTTATCGGTGTTTGGTCCCATTGTGCAGACAATCTTTGTCTTTTTCATGCCGTTATTCCTCCTCATATTCTGTCATTTTTTTAAGAATTTTCCCATCAGCGAATCATTTATAGGCTCTTTTGTATGCTTTATCCAGCCTATTTAAATCCCCTGCGTAACTGTTCAGTAAATGCGCAGACCTGCTGAACAGTTACTCCCCTGCTAAAAAACAATCCACCGCCTGATTCTATTTAGAATCTTTCAATTCTTCTTCGGTCACGTGTTTGTGCGTATACAGATGATCCATGCAATATTCCAGATTTCCCGCACACTTCGAACAATAGCGGAACTCCAGGTTCGGATCGTCCTTCTCGGTACGTCCGCAGACCGCGCATTTGTGGCGGGTCAGGGAAATTTTCTGGATCTGCGCTTTCTGCATCTCGTTTTTGAACTTCTGCTTGCGAACCGCCTCTTTCGGGCTGATCTTCCGGTAGTTACGCGTCATCAGGAAGAAAATGATAAAATTGAGCATCGAAACAACAATCTCAATTTTCGCGATAATGCCACCCGTTAAGAAACTGTAGACCAGAAGCGCTCCGTACATCATTCCAAGGTATTTCGCCCGGATCGGAATGAAAATCAGAAGGAACTGCATCTCCGGGAAGGTGCAGGCAAACGCCAGAAACAGCGATTCATTTAAGTAATACGGGGACATCGGCACCGAAAAGCCGGTCACACCGTACACCAGGAATGCCGCAATGATGTGTCCCAGCACGCCCATAAAGAAAAACATATTAAATCGGAAGGTTCCCCACACGCGTTCCAACGTCGATCCAATCGAATAATAGAGATACATCGCGAGCAGCGCAAAGAGGACGCCCGACTGAGGCGGGCATACGAGAAAGGTCACGATTCTCCATACCTGTCCCCGCAGGATCGCCGCTGCATCAAGCGCCAGATACTGCACGTAAAAATACGGATTAAACAGGCTCATCACAAATCCAGCCGCATACATCATGATGATATAGTACATCAGATTCGGGATCGCAAACCGACCGAATTTGCGCTCTAATTTTCTAAAAAAATTCATAATTCACATCCTTTGCCGTTTTCCTTTCATTATAGAGAGCGGCGGATTCTTTGTCAAATTATATTGTCGCTTCCACCACGTTATCTTACGACACATTCGGTTCCAAAAGTACCCGCCTGCGCTCTATAATGGCTGCATTCCAACTCAGAAAAAGCGGTATTTTCCACGCAGAAAATGCCTTTCCTTGTACAGGAACGCCCTTCTCCCATTATGCGCGATATTAACAAATTTTGCACATTTTTAGCATCTTTTTAACGCACCCTACCGATTGTTTTCTTCCTTATTCTATGTTAAAGTATAGCCGAATACATGTGTAATACAAAGGAGGGAAGGGGCACTGCCCCGATTGTACATGAATTCCTGTAAAAAATTAGGAATCGACATCGGTTCCACAACGGTTAAAGTATCTATTATTGAAGACGGCGGTACGCTTCTTTTCGCCGATTATAAACGTCATTTTGCAAACATACAGGAGACGCTCGCGGACCTGCTCCGTGAGGGTGAAGAGAAACTTGGCGCACTGACCGTTGAGCCGGTCATCACTGGTTCTGGCGGTTTAACACTTTCTAAGCATCTGGGCATTCCATTTGTCCAGGAGGTTGTGGCGGTTGCCACATCCCTGAAGGATTATGCCCCGCAGACCGACGTTGCCATCGAGCTTGGCGGCGAGGATGCGAAAATTATTTATTTTACCGGCGGCATCGACCAGCGTATGAACGGAATCTGCGCCGGAGGCACCGGCTCTTTTATTGATCAGATGGCTTCGCTGCTTCAGACGGACGCATCCGGTCTTAATGAGTACGCGAAAAATTACAAGGCAATCTATCCGATCGCGGCGCGCTGCGGCGTTTTCGCCAAGACGGATATCCAGCCTCTCATCAACGAAGGCGCAACCAAAGAGGATCTGTCCGCCTCCATTTTCCAGGCGGTTGTCAACCAGACCATCAGCGGTCTGGCATGCGGCAAGCCGATCCGCGGCAATGTTGCGTTTCTCGGTGGACCGCTTCATTTCCTCTCGGAGCTGCGCGCGGCATTTATCCGCACCCTGAATCTGGGGGCGGACCAGATCATTGCCCCGGATCACTCGCATCTGTTTGCGGCGATCGGCGCGGCGATGAACTCTGATCCGAAGACAACTGCCAGCCTGCACGATCTAATCGAACGGCTTTCCCACGGCATCAAGATGGATTTCGAGGTAAAGCGGATGGAACCCCTCTTTACTGATGAAGCTGACTATGAAAAATTCAGAACCCGCCATGCAAGTCATGACGTCAAAAAAGGTGATTTAGCGACCTACGAAGGCAACTGCTACCTCGGCATTGACGCCGGTTCCACCACAACCAAGGTGGCGCTTGTCGGCGAGGACGGCTCTCTTCTATACCGCTTCTACAGCAACAACAACGGCAGCCCGCTGGCGACGGCGATCCGCGCGATGCAGGAGATCCACGACCAGCTTCCTGAGAAAGCACAGATCGCTTATTCCTGCTCCACCGGTTACGGTGAAGCGCTCTTAAAATCTGCCCTGATGCTGGATGAGGGCGAGGTCGAGACGATCTCCCACTACTACGCAGCGGCGGCATTTGAGCCGGATGTAGACTGCATCCTTGATATCGGCGGTCAAGATATGAAATGCATCAAGATCAAGGACGGCACCGTAGACAGCGTACAGCTCAACGAAGCTTGTTCGTCCGGCTGCGGCTCCTTTATCGAGACATTTGCTAAATCCTTAAATTACAGCGTACAGGATTTTGCCAAGGAGGCACTCTTTGCCAAAAATCCGACCGACCTCGGTACCCGCTGTACTGTTTTCATGAACTCTAACGTCAAACAGGCGCAGAAAGAGGGCGCTTCCGTCGCAGATATTTCTGCCGGACTGGCTTACTCCGTCATCAAAAACGCCCTGTTTAAGGTTATCAAGATTACCAACGCCTCCGATCTCGGAAAACACGTGGTCGTACAGGGCGGTACCTTCTATAACGATGCGGTTCTCCGCAGTTTTGAGAAGATCTCCGGCTGTGAGGCAGTCCGCCCGGACATTGCCGGTATCATGGGTGCCTACGGCGCGGCTCTGATTGCCCGTGAGCGCTACGATGCTTCCAAGACGACCACGATGCTGCCGATCGACAAGATCTTAAGCCTGACCTACAAGACGACGATGGCACGCTGCCAGGGTTGTACAAACCACTGCGTCCTGACGATCAACCGTTTCGATGGCGGACGTCAGTTCGTGACCGGAAACCGCTGTGAGCGCGGACTGGGCGGCAACAAACAGAAAAAAGACATTCCGAACTTATTCGACTATAAATACCACCGTATGTTCGATTATGAACCGCTGACCGCCGATCTGGCGCCGCGCGGTACCGTCGGCATCCCACGTGTCCTGAATATGTATGAAAACTACCCGTTCTGGGCAGTCTTCTTCAGGGAACTGGGGTACCGCACCGTTCTGTCCCCGAAATCGACAAGACAGATCTACGAACTTGGTATTGAATCAATCCCGAGCGAATCCGAGTGCTACCCGGCAAAACTCGCGCACGGTCATATCGAATGGCTGATCCGCCAGGGACTGACCTACATTTTCTATCCGTGCGTTCCTTACGAGCGCAACGAAACCCCGGAAGCGGGAAATCACTACAACTGCCCGATGGTCACATCCTACGCGGAAAACATCAAAAACAACGTAGAATCCCTGACGGATCACAAGGTACATTTCCGGAATCCGTTTATGGCATTTACAAATGAGGAAATCCTGACAAAACGTCTGGTCGAAGAATTTACCAGGGATCAGTCGATCCCGGAGAAAGAGATCCGCGCCGCCGCTCACAAGGCATGGCAGGAACTCATCGCCTCCCGTCAGGATATGGAAAAGAAGGGCGAGGAAGTCATCGCCTGGTTAAAAGAAACCGGACACCACGGCATCGTGCTGGCAGGCAGACCGTACCATGTAGATCCGGAGATCAACCATGGCATTCCGGAACTCATCACTTCCTACGGTTTTGCCGTGCTGACCGAGGACTCCGTCTCCCATTTAGGACGCGTTGACCGTCCGCTGATCGTCACCGACCAGTGGATGTACCACTCCCGCCTCTACGAGGCAGCTTCCTATGTGAAGACACAGCCAAACCTGGATCTGATCCAGCTCAACTCCTTCGGATGCGGTCTGGACGCAGTTACTACTGATCAGGTCAATGATATTCTGACCCGCTCCGGCAAAATTTATACGCTGCTCAAGATCGACGAGGTCAACAACCTCGGCGCCGCACGTATCCGTGTGCGCTCCCTGATCGCCGCAATCCGTGTGCGCGAGATGCGCCACTACCATAAACCGATCGTTTCCAGCGCATACAGCCGTGTTTATTTCACGAAGGAAATGAAGAAAAACTACACAATCCTCTGCCCGCAGATGTCGCCGATCCATTTCGACCTCATCGAACCGGCAGTCCGAAGCTGTGGTTACAACCTGGAGGTACTGCAGAACTCCGACCGTACCGCTGTCGACACAGGACTTAAGTACGTCAACAACGACGCCTGCTACCCGTCCCTGATCGTGGTTGGTCAGATCATGGATGCGCTGCTCTCCGGCAAATACGACTTAGAGCACACAGCCGTTATCATGAGCCAGACCGGCGGCGGCTGCCGTGCTTCCAACTATATCGGCTTTATCCGCCGTGCCTTAGAGCGCGCCGGTATGCCGCAGATTCCGGTTATCTCGTTAAATGCCAACGGCATGGAGACGAATCCGGGCTTTAAAATCACCCTGCCGCTTCTTACCAAAGCAATGCAGGCGGTTGTCTACGGCGACCTCTTCATGCGTGTTCTCTATGCGACCCGCCCATACGAAGCAAAAGCCGGCTCCGCCAACGCCCTGCATGAGAAATGGAAAGCAATCTGCATCAAATCACTGCAGAAACGTTCTTTATCCATGGCAGAGTTTAACCGCAACATCCGCGGTATTGTTCATGACTTCGACGAACTTCCAAGACGCAATGTCCAAAAACCGAGGGTTGGCATTGTCGGCGAGATCCTGGTAAAATTCTCCCCGTTAGCAAACAACCACGTGGTAGAGCTTCTGGAAGCCGAGGGTGCCGAGGCTGTAATGCCGGATCTGCTTGATTTCCTGCTTTACTGCTTCTACAACAGCAACTTCAAAGCCGACAATCTGGGCGGCAAACGTTCCACCGCACACCTGTGCAACATGGGAATCTCCCTGCTGGAGTATTTCCGCCGCACCTGCCGCCGCGAACTGGAACGCAGCACACATTTCCTTCCGCCTGCACGGATTCAGGATCTGGCGTCGATGGCGAAGCATTACGTTTCCCTCGGCAATCAGACCGGCGAGGGATGGTTCCTGACCGGCGAGATGCTGGAACTGATTCACAGCGGCACGACGAACATCATCTGCACCCAGCCGTTCGGCTGCCTGCCGAACCACATCGTCGGAAAAGGCGTCATCAAGGAACTGCGCGCCAGCCATCCAGAGGCGAATATCATCGCCGTAGACTACGATCCGGGTGCCAGTGAAGTCAATCAGTTGAATCGTATCAAACTGATGCTTTCCACCGCACAGAAGAACCTGTCAGAAGGGAAAAAAGATTCGAGAATTGGATGATTTTGGATAAAATTTCCAGCTGACTTTTAAAGACGTCTGTGCTATAATAAATTTATATGGAGTTTAAGATAGGCTATGGATTCCATAGCCTATCTTCTATATAGGGGAACAAAAAGACAGACTAAAAGGAGATCTCAGGATGAAATCAAAATTATTCCTCTGCGCGGCTCTGGCTGCGGCTCTCTACGTGACGCCGTCTTATGCAGCTGATTATTCCGCACAGGTTGTGAGTTTTTCTCAGGAGGACCCGGACAACCTCTCCATCGAGCTGACCGGCTCCAAAGTAATTACCGACGATTTTTCATTCAAACTTCCATCCCAGGCATTTTCGAGACTCATCATGGTTCCGAGCGGGGATTCCTACGAGGTATATGAAAAAACAGCCTATGAAGCCAACGGAGGCGGACTTCTCTTCCGCATTCTCGCATTTGAGGACACGCATTACCGCGATTTAAACGGCTGCACCATCTTAGGCTTCTGCGGCAACAAGATCTTCATTCTGGATCCGCACTACGACGAGCAGTATGCCAGCGACAGCGAAGAATATACACAATGCAAAGAAATCGTGACCTCGATCAAGAAGAGTTTCATTTCCTATATCAAAGACGCCGGGACGGTTGAGTAGCATCGAATCGAATATAAATATGCAAAAAGAACGTCAAATTCTAAGTTTTTCGCTTGGGTTTGACGTTCTTTTTTACTTTAAACTCTTCTATTTTTGGCTCTTCTATTTTCGTCTTTGTGCCATAGAGGTCCCTTACAAGACCGCTGATGGTCGTGTACTGGCTTCTACGCAGGTAACGGACTGCCAGCATAGAAGAAACAACCGCGCCGATCGCCCATGCTGTATCATACCAGCCTGCCGACAGCCCCACGGTAAAAGCGTTCTCCGCGATACCGATCGTCGAAGCGCCGCCGATCGCCAGACCCGCGATACTAGCTGCCACGACAAACGCATTATTTTTTCCTTTATATAAAAGGAAGTTCTCTGAATCCTTTTTCTGGCTGTAAGACACATAGATACTGATGCCAAACAGCAGAAGCACATATAAAATAACAATTAGCAGCGGAATATTCATTACTTCGCGCCTCCATTTTCCTCTGCCTCGCGGCAAATACGCTCGTAGGCTTCCTTTGTCTGCGGGAGCACGCTTCCGCCGTACGGAATTACATATACATCTTTTCCGTTAAAGTCTACCTCTGCCAGCAGATCCTTCATATCTTTAAACGATCTTACGCCCATATCCCGAACCAGCTCCGGCTCCATGGAAGACAGAAGCAGCGTCTTCGAACGACGGATGGACTCGCAGGCTACGTAGAAAATATAGCCACCGATGGTGAAAGACGCACGCAGTGCCTCATCCAGGCATCCCTTAGAGAAAGGCTTAATCCAGTCGAAGAAATCCTTGGAACCGCTTCCCTCCGGGCATTCCGCCAGCATAATGAGTGTACCGCCCTCTTTGACCGCTCTCGATGCGTTAAACAGCGTCTTGGTGGACTGATAAAAATTCAGATCCTTCGGGAAACCGCCGCAGCTTGCAATTACGACATCTGCCTGATAGTCGATCGGCAGTCCGTATCCCTTCTGTACATAACTGCAGCTTGCCTGCCATGCCTTGTCAAACTCACCACAGAATAAACCGCTGTGGCGGGAAGACGTATCTACCACGATATTGATACCGAACGTAACATGCACCATGGCACCTGCCTCGCGCATATCCAGATTGATCGGGTTGTTCTCCACCAAACCGCTGCCGACACGCACATCCGTCATCGGTTTCTCCGGATCCAACGCACGCTCATGGTTCATGCGGATCGTCTCACGGGAAGCAATACCTGGAACGATGCTCTTTCTTCCGCCGCCGTAGCCTGCCATCAGATGGTGCACCGTACCGCCGATGCAGATGACCTTTCTGCCGACTGCCAGCGGATTGACCGATACACGCGTTCCGAAGGATGTAGGACGGATTTTGCGGACATTCAAAATAAAAAAGAATGTGGAGGTAACAGACAATGGCAAAATCATTATTTGAGGAACTGGGCGGCAAATACGAAAGGCAAGGGGATTATTTGATACCGTGCTTAACTGTACCCGCCGAAGAAGAACAGGCAATAGGCATCTGGGGGCAACGGCATTTAGATTATCTAAAACAGTACCGTAAAGTTACATACACCAATCTTCTTACAAGCGGCAGGCTAAACGCCTACCTTGCCGACATCAACAGACAGGCACAGGAACGCTTTGAAAGGCTCATAGAGGGTATGAAACAGGCACAGGGCATAACGGAACAGCTAAAGGCAGAAAACGCCTTAGAATGGACAGGATGCCTCAATAACATAAGGGCTTGTGCGAGGGAGATTGTGGAAAAGGAAATTATTTTTGCATAAACAGATGATTAGTGGCAGGGGGAAATCCTGCCGCTTTTTCTGCTTTAGTTTGTCAGCTTGACAAATAAAGGGTTAAGGAATATAATTAGATTCAGTATTATACAAGGAGTTAATAAATATGCGGCAAGGTATTCTTAAATAAACTGTCAATTTGATAGTGGGAACAAAAAGTAGCAGTCCCGTTTCACTTTTAATATGGGGCTTAGTTTTTTGTACCCAGTTTAAGAATACTTTTATCATGTAATTTTATATGCCCGAAAACATATAAGTGTTTTGGGGCTATTGGAGTTATTTACCCAGTGATAGGAGTATTTATCACTGGGTATTTTTATGCCCTTTTTTGGGTGTTGATAGGAGGAAAATCACATGAAAATAATTAACTTAGGCATTCTGGCTCACGTTGACGCAGGAAAGACAACATTAACGGAAAGTTTATTGTATACCAGTGGTGCAATTGCAGAACTAGGGAGCGTAGATGAAGGCACAACAAGGACAGATACAATGAATTTGGAGCGTCAAAGGGGAATCACTATCCAGACAGCAGTGACATCTTTTCAGTGGGAGGATGTAAAAGTCAACATTATAGATACGCCAGGCCATATGGATTTTTTGGCGGAAGTATACCGTTCTTTATCCGTATTAGACGGAGCAGTATTATTAGTTTCTGCAAAGGATGGCATACAGGCACAGACCCGTATACTGTTTCATGCACTACAGATAATGAAGATTCCGACAATTTTTTTCATCAATAAAATTGACCAAGAGGGGATTGATTTGCCAATGGTATATCGGGAAATGAAAGCAAAGCTTTCTTCGGAAATTATAGTGAAGCAAAAGGTTGGGCAGCATCCCCATATAAATGTAACGGACAATGACGATATGGAACAGTGGGATGCGGTAATTATGGGAAACGATGAACTATTAGAGAAATATATGTCAGGGAAACCGTTTAAAATGTCAGAACTGGAACAGGAAGAAAACAGGAGATTCCAAAACGGAACGTTATTTCCCGTTTATCACGGAAGCGCTAAAAACAATCTGGGGATTCGGCAGCTTATAGAAGTAATTGCCAGTAAATTTTATTCATCAACGCCTGAAGGTCAATCTGAACTATGCGGGCAGGTTTTTAAGATTGAATATTCAGAGAAAAGGCGGCGTTTTGTTTATGTGCGTATATATAGCGGAACATTGCATTTGAGGGATGTTATTAGAATATCTGAAAAAGAGAAAATAAAAATCACAGAGATGTATGTTCCGACAAACGGTGAAATCGTCCCGGCTGACCATGCCTGTCCGGGAGAAATTGTTATTTTAGCTGATGATACTTTGAAACTGAACGACATTCTGGGAAATGAAAAACTCCTGCCTCACAAAACATGGATTGATAATCCCATGCCATTACTTCGGACAACGGTAGAGCCGCAAAAGCCGGAGCAAAGGGAAGCCCTGTTAAATGCCCTCGCAGAGATTGCTGATACAGACCCTCTTTTGCATTTTGACATTGATACTGTTACACATGAGATTATGTTATCTTTTTTGGGGAATGTGCAGATGGAAGTCATTTGTGCCATCCTTGAGGAAAAATATCATGTGGAGGCAGAAATAAAAGAGCCTACTGTTATATATATGGAAAGACCGCTTAGAAAAGCAGAATATACCATCCACATAGAAGTCCCGCCAAATCCTTTCTGGGCTTCTGTCGGGTTGTCCATAGAGCCGCTCCCTATTGGAAGCGGAGTGCAGTATGAAAGCAGAGTTTCACTTGGATATTTAAATCAATCGTTCCAAAATGCGGTTATGGAGGGGGTTCTTTATGGCTGCGAGCAGGGGCTGTATGGATGGAAAGTGACAGACTGTAAAATCTGTTTTGAATATGGATTGTATTATAGTCCTGTAAGTACCCCCGCAGACTTTCGGCTGCTTTCCCCTATCGTATTGGAGCAGGCTTTAAAAAAAGCAGGGACAGAACTATTAGAGCCATATCTCCACTTTGAAATTTATGCACCGCAGGAATATCTCTCACGGGCGTATCATGATGCTCCAAGGTATTGTGCAGATATTGTAAGTACTCAGATAAAGAATGACGAGGTCATTCTGAAAGGAGAAATCCCTGCTAGATGTATTCAAGAATACAGGAACGATTTAACTTATTTCACAAATGGGCAGGGAGTCTGCTTGACAGAGTTAAAAGGATACCAGCCAGCTATTGGTAAATTTATTTGCCAACCCCGCCGCCCGAATAGCCGTATAGATAAGGTTCGGCATATGTTCCACAAGTTAGCTTAACAGCTTGCAAAAGTCATATAAAATGAGATTTGAAAGGATTAGAGACTAATTATGATGAAATGCGAATGGATATTGTGTCCTGTTTGTGGGAGCAAAACCCGTAATAAAATTAGGAAGGACACTGTTTTGGAGAATTATCCCCTTTATTGTCCAAAATGCAGACAAGAAAGATTGATTAAAGTTGACAACTTGAAGATAACTGTCATCAAAGAGCCAGACGCTTAAGACGCAGAGCCGATGAAATTGTGGAACAATTCACGAATCATCGGCTCTTTTTGTTTCGTATTTGAAAGAACAAACTCACCAAATAAAAAAAACGATATTCGGGTGGGTTATTTTGTTATACCCTAAATTACCCTCTGAATTTGTTTTTAAATTTGGAGGGATTTTTTTATGTCCTTTTTTCGGGCAGTTATCTATCTGCTCATACGAAGCAAAATTTATCAATACATAGCATATCAGAGAACGGCAGGAAACCAGTTAAAAAAATTTCTGCCAGTGCAACGGTACTTCTCACCTTGAAAGTAGAAGTACAATCTCCATACAATAGAATTACTATTTCCTATAACCGTAAAGGTCACAGAGCCTTTGCGGTTTTTCTTTTGTCGATTTTTGTTGGAAAGTGCCGTAGGGCTGTTTCTGATATGCGGTGTCGTTCTCCGCCTCTCCATCTGGATTTTTTACATTTCAAAAATTCAGATGGGAGGTATTTATGGTGAAATATGCACCAAGAAAGGTATATATCAGAGAAAGTGGCGGCTATGTGGAATTATCCTACACGGAGTTCTGCCGTTGCAGGGAATCCGACCAGACCTATATGGACAAGCTGTTTATCCCCATTCAAGGCTGTCTGCTTGAAGTCGTGAGGGAGCAATACACAGACTTCTACCGTGACAAGGAACGGTGGCGTTATCTGCAAAAATTAGATACAAAGAATAGACTGCTATCTCTCGACGGATTTACGGACAGCGAGGGGAATCCTCTGGACTTTATCACTGATGAAGCGGTGGACATTGCAGAAACCGTTGTCAATGCGGTCATGGTGGACAGGCTGAAAGCCGCCCTGCCTTTGCTGTCGGATAGTGAACAGGAGCTGATACAGGCAATCTTTTTTGACGGACTTTCCGAGCGTGAAGTCGGGGCGAGGTTGGGCATAACCCAGAGCGTTGTAAACAAACGCAAAGCCAGAATCCTAATAAAACTAAGAAAGATAATAGAAAATTAAAATTTAAGGCGTTCAGCCCCCTTGTTTTTTCCTTTGGGAAGATGAGGGGGCTTTTCTCTGCCCTCTCAATCAATTCTGATTGGAGGAAGTAAGAATGGCATACAACCACGGACGGGAGGACAGGAAATGGCGTATCTGGAAAGAAGCGGAGGAAAAGCTGCTGCGTGAGTGCGGCGTTGATGAAGCGACCATTGAGCAGATACGCATGGCGGACAGGGCAGACTTCAATTCCAACAGGCGGTTTTACCGATGGACGAATGACGTTGCGGAATATCTTGAGGACATGGCAGGCAGGGAGCGGCAGGCGGAAGTGGGTACGGTTGCGGAGTTACTGGAAGAGATTGAGAGCGAAAATCTCTATCAAGTATTAGTCACGGTGGACGGGCGTACCTTGAAAATCGTCCTGCTGAAAATGCAGGGGTATTCCACAAAGGAGATTGCCCCGCTTGTGCATTTGACGACTGGTGCCATCTATGCGAGGTTAGACCATCTGCGGAAGAAGCTGCGGAAAATTTTATAGCTTCTAAAACAGCCTGCCATCCTGCGGGCTACTGGGTGAGGGATGGAAATCCCCTCACTCATTTTTTGCAGGAGGACAACAGGATGGCATACAGGGTTAAGGCATACACGCTTCGGGAGGAATCCACGGAAAGCGGCACAAGGTATTTTATCAGCTTTAAGGACGGGCAGGGCAAATCCCACGAGTTGGAAGTGTCGGAACAGTTCTTTATGGAGTTTCGGCAGATGGAGCGCAGGAACAGGAATCTTTTCTAATGGGACGAGCGGCACAGGGAGTTTAACGAGGTATGGGACGAAACCCTTTACAGACGGGCGTTGCGTGTGCCTAAGAGCCTTGATGAACGCATGGTTGAGGAAGAACGGAATGAAACGCTCTATAAGGCGGTTGGGAGCCTTCCAGAGATACAAAGGCGGCGTTTCCTGCTCTACTACGAGTATGAGTTCAATTTTTACCAAATCGCCGCTATGGAGCATTGCACCGCTTCGGCAATACAGAAATCTGTTGCGATTGCAAAGGAGAAAGTAAAGGTGGAAATTGAAGAAATATCTCCAACCGTGACCGACACCGCCCGAAAAAGAAATCTGTTTTTTATTTGTGTGGGATTGGCGGCATTACATACTCTCACTTTTTTCCGTGGGAGTAAATCTATTTTTAAGGAGGTCAACGCCTATGTGCAACGAAAACAAAGACACCGCCCGAAAGGAGGAAAGCCATGCAGAAGTTACAGACAGTCAACGCCGAAACGCTCCTTTATGAACCGCTTGAGAAACCATCCTTTGTGGTGGACAGCCTTATCCCGACAGGCTTATCGCTGTTCTGCGGCTCACAGAAGATAGGCAAAAGCTGGCTCATGCTGAAGCTATGCTTATGCGTGTCGCAGGGAATCCCTTTATGGGATATGCCGACAATGGAGGGCGATGTGCTTTACCTCTGCCTTGAGGACACGTTCTGCCGCATACAGGACAGGTTATTTCGTTTGACGGACGAAGCAAGCGGGCGGCTCCACTTTGCCGTGGCAAGCTGCAAGCTGTCAGACGGTCTTATCGTGCAGCTTGAAGATTATCTGAAAGATTACCCAGACAGCAGGCTCATTGTCATTGATACCTTGCAGAAAGTCCGTACAGCTTCAAAAGACAATGCCTATGCAAGCGACTATGGGGACATCTCCCTCATCAAAGACTTTGCCGACAGGCACTCTCTGGCGGTCATTGTCGTACACCACATCCGAAAGCAGAATGACAGCGACGTGTTCAACAAGGTGTCTGGGACGACAGGATTAACGGGGAGTGCGGACGCTACCTTTGTTCTGGAAAAGGAGAAACGTGCGTCTGACACCGCCAAGCTGTATGTGACGGGCAGGGACACGCCTTATCAGGAATACACGCTGCGTTTCCGTGATTGCCGTTGGGAGCTTGTGGAGCGGAAAACGCAGGAGCAGCTTGCGAAAGAAACGATACCAGATGTCCTTTTTCGGTTGGTGGATTTTATGAGGGATAAGGAAGAATGGATAGGCACGGCAACGGAACTGTTAGCCGCTATGGGGGAAACGGAAACCATACCCACGGTGATTACGAAATGGCTGAATGAATACCGCACCACATTTTTAAGCGAGAACCGTATCTGCTACCAGTACAGCCGCAGGAAAGACGGCAGGCGGATTGCCCTTGCAAGGAGGGCGGGTGACAGCGGTGATGGTGGTGACAGCGATATTAGGATACCCCCCTGTTACTGTCATTGACGCTTAAAGCCATGTAAAGCTGGCGGCTCTGCCCTGCGGGTGACAGCAGTGACGGTGGTGACAGTGATTTTAGGATACCCTGCCGCTGTCATCCCTACGGGAGAACACCCCGTAAACGCAAAATGCAGGCGTGAGATTTACTCGCCCTTTTCGGTCGTGTAAAACCACCCCTGCGGTCAGAAAAATCATTCCGATTTTTCCGACTGCGTTTACAGGGTGTAACACACTACACTTTGCCCTGCAAAGTCGTGTGCCAGACGTTCCCTCTGGACTCCCTTAAGGCAGGGCTGTGCCCTGCTATCCTACGCCTTACGGCTTCGGATAAAAGAATGGCGGCATGACGGTGACGGCTCTTGCGAGGGGGGTATCCCAAAAACACCGTCATCATCGACATGACCGTCATGCAGGGGGTGAGGGTGACAGTTGCGGCAGTCGGCAGGGGGTATCCCAAAACTGCTGTCACCACCGTCACCGCTGTCACCCCAAAGGACGGTCACCCGCCGAAAGAAAGGAGGAATCCGCCTATGCCTTATGCAATCCTGCGTTTCCAGAAACGAAAAGCGGGCGGCGTTGCGGCTTGTGAACGCCACAACGAGCGGAAGAAAGAAGCCTACAAAAGCAACCCAGATATAGATATGGAACGCTCTAAAAACAATTACCATCTCATAGCACCACCAAAGTACACCTACAAGAAAGAGATTAACCGCATGGTAGCCGAAGCGGGGTGCAGGACAAGGAAAGACAGCGTGATGATGGTGGAAACGCTCATCACAGCTTCACCAGAATTTATGAACCAGTTACCGCCCGAAGAACAAAAAGCGTATTTCCAGACGGCTCTTGACTTCATTTCGGAGCGTGTTGGAAAGCAGAATATCCTCTCCGCTGTCGTCCATATGGACGAGAGAACGCCCCATATGCACCTCTGCTTTGTGCCGATTACGCCAGACAATAAGCTGTCAGCGAAAGCTATCTTAGGCAACCAGAAATCATTATCCGAGTGGCAGACCGCCTACCATGAGCGGATGTCCTCACGGTGGAATCAGCTTGAACGGGGGCAGTCCTCAATGGAAACCAAGCGGAAACACGTCCCCACATGGCTCTATAAATTAGGCGGCAGGCTTGATAAACAGTATGAAGAAATCGTGTCTGCCCTATCCGACATCAACGCCTTTAACGCAGGGAAGAAAAGGGATAAAGCGTTAGATTTACTCTCTGCATGGCTGCCAGACGTGGAGAAATTCTCTAAGGAAATCGGGAAACAGCAGGCGTATATCGACAGTTTGAAAGAGAGAATTGGGCAGGAATCAGACTATGCGGGGCGTATGCGTGATGAAAAGTACGAGCAGGAACTAAAGGTGCAGAAAGCGAATCAGAAGATATTTGAATTGCAGAGAACCAACGAGCAGATGGGGCGGCTGCTGTCAAAAATACCGCCCGAAGTGTTGGAAGAATTGCAGAAAAATCATAGAAGCAGAGCGAAAGAAAGGTAGATATGTGAATGAAGAAACAGGATTTTAAGGTGTTAAAGACCAAAGACTTGTACCCGTTCCCCGACAATCCGTTTCATGTGGCAGAAGATGAAACACTGTCAGAGTTAGCGGAAAGCATCAAGGAATTTGGCATTGTCACGCCGATAATCACACGCCCGAAAGAGGACGGGGACGGTTATGAAGTGATTGCAGGACAGCGGCGTGTCCGTGCTTCTGAACTTGCAGGGATAAATACCGTGCCTGCGTTTGTCCTGCCCTTAGACCGTGACCGAGCCATCATCACCCTTGTAGACAGCAATTTGCAGCGTGAGAATATCCTGCCATCGGAGCGGGCGTTTGCTTACAAGATGAAATCCGAAGCCATGAAGCGGCAGGGTTTCCGCACAGACTTAACCTCGTCACAAGTTGTGACGAAGTTGCGGACGGACGACAAGGTGGCACAGGGCTTCGGCGTGGGCAGGATGACCGTGCAGCGTTTTATCCGCCTGACGGAACTGATACCGCCGATTTTGCAGATGGTGGACGAGGGGAAAATCGCCCTCACGCCTGCGGTGGAACTGTCCTTCTTGAAGAAAGACGAGCAGGAAAACCTCTTTGCCACGATGGAGAGCGAAGAAGCAACGCCCTCACTCTCACAGGCACAGCGGATGAAACAGTTAAGCCAGAGCGGGCGGCTTGACATGGATACGATATTTGCGATTATGACGGAGGAAAAGGGCAACCAGAAAGAAACCTTGAAAATCAACACAAGCAAGCTGAAAAAATACTTTCCGAAGAACACAACGCCGAAGCAGATGGAGGAAACCATCATCAAACTTTTGGAGCGTGAGTTGCAGAGGAAACGCAACCGTGACAGCCGCTAATCTTCTTTTTTCGGGAAGTAAATACAGAGAGTTGAGGTATGGAGAATGAGAGAAATCCAGTATGAAATCGTAAAGGAAATCGCAGTATTGTCTACGGGCGACAGTGGCTACACAAAGGAAATCAATCTCATTTCATGGAATGGGAAAGAGCCGAAGTATGACATCCGCAGCTTTTCCCCGAACCGTGAAAAGTGCGGCAAGGGAATCACGCTGAACGCTGATGAAGCGGCGGCACTCCTTAAAGCATTACAGAAAGAATTAAACAGCGAGGATTAATGGTATCTGATTGGCAGGGCGGGGACATTTCCAAACTCTTCCCTGCCCTGTCTGGAAAGGAAGATTTAAGTATGGGCGAGGATAAGAAAGCAGATAAAAAGAGAAAGCGTATCGTGCCAAAAGCACCAGTGCAGATGATAATCAGCCGTGAATATGTCGGCACACAGACCGTTACAGAAGCGTTTGTCCCGATTATCTCCGAGGATATTCGGAAGAAGATTGCCGAGGGCGACACCTTCGACAATGAGGGGCTGTCCGCTTAGAATGTACGCAATGGGACATGAAAACAGATAGGACAGATACGGAGGTTTTACAGTATGGCAGGAATCAAAGAAGAAAAGAAAATCTATTTAGTCGGCATTTATTGCCGCTTATCTAAAGACGATGGTACGGATAACGAGAGTGCGAGCATTGCGACACAGAAATCCATCCTCACGGATTATGTGAAAAAGCAGGGATGGCACATAGCAAAAACGTATGTGGACGATGGTTATTCTGGTACAAATTTCCAAAGACCAAGTTTCCAGAATATGATAAAAGACATTGAAAGCGGTCTGATAAACTGCGTGATTACGAAAGATTTATCCCGTCTGGGGAGAAACTATCTTGATTGTGGGTTATATCTGGAAGTTTTCTTCCCAGAGCATAACGTGAGGTATATAGCGGTCAATGACGGCGTAGATACCTTGAATAAATCTGCTATGGACATCACGCCTTTCCGCAACATTTTAAACGAAATGTATGCCGCTGACATATCTGTTAAGATAAAATCGGCATATCGGGCGAGGTTTCAACAGGGGAAATTCATGGGAACTACCGCCCCTTATGGCTATATCAAAGACCCTGCCGACCACAACCATCTGCTGATAGATGATAAAGTGGCACATGTTGTAAAAGAGATATTCGACCTTGCATTAAAAGGGAATGGAGTTGCCAAAATTTGCAGACATCTTAATAAACAGCATATCCTACGCCCTGCCGCTTATGCGGCGGAGCGTGGCGAAACAGGCTTTGAACGTCATTTTGAGGGGAACGAGGACAAACGCTATATTTGGAGTGGGAACAGCGTGAGGAGCATTTTAAGAAGCCCGATATATGCGGGAAATCTTGTAGGCTACAAACGGATTGCCGCCAATATGAAAAGCAAGAAACGCCCCTCTAAGCTGCCCGAAGAATGGGAAGTGATACCCAATACCCATGAGGGAATAGTCACGCAGGAGGAATTTGATATTGTCCAACAGCTTATTACAAGTCGTAGGCTTCCACAGAACAAGGGAGGATTTGTAAATATTTTTGCAGGCGTTATCAAGTGTGTGGACTGCGGATGTGCTCTGCGGGCAATGAACGTACACAGGAGGAAACGCCCAGAGATTATCGACTGTGTACAGTATTCATGTAATAATTATGCAAGAAACGGAAGAAGCGAGTGTAGTGCCCACAATATAGAAGCAAGGGATTTATTCAATGCCGTTCTTGCCGACATCAACTGTTTTGCGGATATGGCAGTGAATGATGAAAAGGCGGTCAGGGCCATAGAAAAGCGGCTCACGGAAACAGACCAGAGCAGGGCGAAAGCATTAGAGAAAGAACGTAAGAAGCTGAACAAACGCCTTGCGGAACTGGACAGGCTGTTTTCCTCTCTCTACGAGGATAAGGTCATGGAGCGTATTACCGAGCGGAATTTTGAGATGATGTCGGGGAAATACCAGAAAGAGCAGCTTGAAATTGAAGCAAGGCTGAAAGAGGTGACGGAAACTCTTAATGAAAGCTACGAGAAATCACGGGGAATCCGTGACTTCCTCGCCCTTATCCGAAATTATCAAGGCTTAAAAGAACTGGATGCAACAGTTATAAACGCACTCATAGACAAGATACTTGTTTCGGAGCGTGAGAAGATGGCAGACGGAACAGTGAAGCAGGAAATCAAGATTTACTATAAATTCATCGGCTTTGTCGATGAATTACATATCATACCTACAAAACGGTGGGCAGCAATGCCCGCTAAAAATTGTACGGTGTGCGGCGTTGAATATGTCCCGGGCTCTGGTGCATCAAGGTATTGTCCTGCTTGTGCCAAGAAGATACGGAGGGAGAAATCAAACGAGAGCAAACGCAGGAGCAGAGAACAGAAAAGGATAGCATGTATGAACTGTCCGCAAAAAATGACCGACTGACGTCGTACCGATGTATACCAGATCCGACGCATCACAGTCATGGTCAGTCACGCTCGCTACATGGTCGTAGACAAACTCGCTTGCAAGTTTTCTGCGGTCCTCCGCCGTATTCTTGCGGTGTGTTCCCAGTGCAACCACAACCGCAATCTGGTCATATCCCACGCCCATCTCATCGTGCAGATATTTTACCAGGAGCTCGCAGATCACGTCCTGACGCATCCAGAAACGCGTCATATCACTGATCACGATCGTAACCGGATCGGTCGGTGCAATCAATTCCTTTAACGGCTTCGTGCCAATCACACCATCCGTCACACAATGCAGAAATTCTGCTTTTATATCTTCAATGACCCGCATCTTATTTTCATACAGGTATTTTACACTCTTCGCTCCGTCAACCTCAAAATCGACCGCCGACGTTCCGTACTTTAAATGTACTTGCTCCATTGTCTTTCTCCTTCACATTTCCTCATCTGCGTTAAACATTTGCACTTTAAACCACTAAAGCATATAATAAAGCACCTGTTTTGTCAAGTCTTTCACAAAACAGGTGCTTTATTTTTATAATTTATATGATATTTTTCAATCTTCCCGGTACGCCGCATACATCTGCGTCGTCGCCATATCCGAATGTCCAAGAATCGTCTGAACCGCCCGCATGTCTGCACCTCTCGCAATCAGGTGCGCCGCAAAGGAATGGCGCAGCGTGTGCGGCGTGATATCTTCCTCAATCCCGGCTTTCTCGCCGTAATATTTGATAATCTTCCAGAATCCCTGCCGGCTCATCGCGCCGCCCGTACAGTTGACAAAGAAATAGTCCGATCCCTTTCCACGCAGCAGCTCGTTTCTCGCATGTTCCAAATACTCCTCCAGCGCTGCTTTCGCCGAACGTCCAAATGGGATCGTCCGCTCCCTCTCCCCGTCGCGACAGACCAGAAATCCAATGTTCATATTGATATCTTCCATCTGGATCCCTATAAGCTCTGACACCCGGATTCCGGTCGCATATAAAAGAGCCAGCATCGCCTTGTCCCGAATCTCCTTCGGTGTCTGCCCGGATGGCTGTGCCAGAAGCGCTGATACCTGATCGACACTCAGGACCACCGGCGCCTTTTTCTCCACTTTCGGCGCATGCAGACTTTCCGCCGGGTTCCGCCGGATGCATGCCTGCATACATTCATAATTAAAAAACGCTTTCATCGCCGCCATCATCCGTGAAATGGTGGTAGGCGCCTTTCCCTGCTCTTCCATATGAAGAATATATCCATGCAGGCTGGTCTTTGTCACCTTCGCCGCCTCCCGGATCTCTTTCTCCTCCAGATAAGTAATCATCTGCATCAGATCTCTCCGATATGACTGTACGGTATTTTCTGATGCCTGTTTTACCTCCCGCAGGTACTGTTCAAATCTGTCTACTTCCCCTCTCATACTTCCCCAATCTATTCTCGTAACCATTTCCGCCATTCTTTTATTCACGGCATTTTCTGCCAAAGCCCCAGCCTGCAGGGCAAATATCGTTCCGCGGCAATCCTATCGATTCCTCCATCTGAACCATCCATTCTCCTGAGGTTTTCTCACCCTATCTGCAACTTACCTTCTTCTCCACAAACAGGGCTTTTATCGTCCGCAGGTATCATTATATCTACATTTTCCCATAAAATCAAACATAATTTTCCCCACTTTTCCTACATTTTTCGACTGATTTACATAAAAATACAACATATGGTGCGTCCACTTTTTTCACCCCCATATGTTGTAAATTTTGAATTATATTTTTATTCGGACAGCCCCATTAAAATGGGCAGTGTGAGACCAGTAATGATACAAAACCAGGATTCAGCCACACTTCCAGCGCAGTTCCCATCCCCAGCACCAATAAAAGGATTAAAAATCCAGCCGTCCGTATCCGCCTCTCCTTTGCAAGCGCCCAGGAAAGAAGCAGCCAGAACACAGGAATATAAAACACCACCTGTGGAAATAACGTTGCCACAAATACAGGCAGTCCCCAAAAACCGCCCCAGCCAGTAAATCCTGCCAGCAGCCATGCCTGCTCCAGACCTAAGACGAGACAAGCACCCCACGCAGCCAGACATGCGACCGGCGTCATACCTGCCAGCCACAGCATCAGCGCCATCCCTGACCGCTGCAGCCAGACCTGAAAAAACAAAGTTCCCCGGCTGGCTGCCTTCATTCCGGCGTTTAGATGCCAACCGGCACCCGATGGATCTCCAATTCCTTGTCCAAGCCTCGCTGCCAGCACACTTTCCAGCCCGGCATGTCCGCTCCCGGACGAAATTTGAAAACAAACGGCTGCTATCGTCCCCAATACAATCCCAAGGATCCAAAAAAACACTGATACATCCCAGGTACTTAAAGCCGGAAGCCGGAATCTCCTTTTCACATGCAATCCCTGCCTATTCCTTTGTTACCTTATCTGTATTCAGTGTTTTTTATAATATGCCTTTATATCTGCCTCTATATGCTGTTAGCTTCATGCGTCTTTCAGCGTTTAATCCATATATTTATTTCATCACAGATGCTCACAGTGCTTCGCTGATCCTTATTTTTACTTCTGTCCTGCTTTGCAGGCATACGCCAGAATCGCGGACACAGTCTTTCCATCCGTCAGCTCTCCTGCGTAGATCCGTTTCAAAAGGTCGGAAAGTTCCCACGCCTCTACCTCAATCTCCTCGTCCGGGTCAAGATGCTGATGGGTTTTCTTGAGATCGCGTGCCAGAAAAATATCCAGCGCCTCATCACAGAACGCGATCGTTGTGTTGACGCTCATCAGATATTCCAGATGATCACAACGGTAGCCCGTCTCCTCCTCCAGCTCGCGGTACGCGCAGTCAATCTTCGCCTCATCCAGCGAATCCAGCTTACCAGCCGGAATCTCCAGTGTATAGCGGTCCAGCGCATTGCGGTACTGACGCACCATGAGAATCTTTCCATCCTCCGTAACCGGAAGCACCGCTGCCGCGCCGTCATGATGGATAAAATCCCATTTTGCCTGATGTCCGTTTACCTCGACGGTATCTTCGTACATTTTCAAGATGGTTCCCTGATATTTTAACTCTCGTTTCAGGCGTTTGACCGGCACGGACTCCAGCGATGCCTGCTTTTCTACTTTCTGTTCCATATTTTCTCACCCTTATATCCAGGTTCCTTCTGGGTTCTTTTTCAACATTTTTTCACTATTTCAGGTCGATGCACTTCTCATAGCATGCGTCACATGCCTTGATAACCGCATTCCGCAAACCATACTCCTCCAGGACGCTGACCGCATAGATCGTCGTGCCGCCCGGCGAGCAGACATCATCTTTGAGTGCGCCCGGATGCTTGCCGGTCTCGAGTACCATCTTCGCACTGCCGACAACGCCCTGCGCCGCCATCCGGTAAGCCACATCTCGCGGCATGCCGTACTTAACGCCCGCATCTGCCAGCGCCTCGATGAACATATAGATGTATGCCGGTGCACTGGAACTGATACATACAACCGCATTCATCATATATTCCGGAACGATCTCCATCATACCAAAAGATTCAAAGAAATTGCTGATCATCTGCTTTTCTGTCTCTTCAAACAGCTTCTTGTCGTAGCAGACACCTGTCATACCCTCGCCGATCAGCGCCGGCGTGTTCGGCATCGCACGCACGATACGGCGGTCACCGCCCAGCTTCTCGTTGACACTGTCAATCGTGATACCCGGTGCAATCGAAATAATAATATTTTCTTTCGTTACATGGTCCTTGATATCTGCCAGTACATTGTCATAAAACTGCGGTTTTATAGCTAATACGATATATTTTGCATTTTCCGCACAATCCTGGTTTGTGTCAACCGCCTTGACACCTGTCTCTTTCTCTATCTGTGCCACTCTCCGGCGGTTCAGATCCGTAAAAGTGATGTCTTCCGTTTTATATTTGTTCAGCAGGCTTCGCATGATCGCATAGCCGATATTTCCCATTCCGATAAAACCAATTTTCGCCATAATCTTTGTCTCCCTCCATATGCCATCCGGCACTTCCCTGCCGGATGAGCCTCCATTTGTTGTCTGACTGCAGCTGCTCTTTCCAACAGCCACATCTGGCTTTCTATTCAGCATCTTGATAACGGTTCAATCTTCTTACCATTACGCCACAATAAATGCATGAAGCTGCTAAATAATCACTATTTTTCAACTCTATCATGCTATAATACTCGTCTTTTGGACAGTTTGCAAGCAAAATTTCTCCGCCTGCCTTCACGCTCACGATCCTTTATTTTACCCTGCTCATGCAAATTTTCAGTCTGTCCGAAAAACAGAGTTTCCGTTTTCCGCTTCATGAAAAAAACCTGTATTTTTCTGTTTTTCTTTCTCTCTCAAAAAAGATGTAAAGAATGTGCCTTGGCACATTCGGGCGTCTCGCGCGGTCGCTTGCGACATGTTTCTTCTTCGCGCGAGTGCGCATCCTCGCGGAGCGTTTTTTTGTTTCATAGGACGCAATTTCCCATGAAACAAAAAAGTCTTATGAATGTAATGTATCTTCATCCATAAGACTTTTATTTTCATGCTCAAGTTTACTCCATGCAGCCCTGCTGCCGGGTTTTATTTGGCGTACTCGGTAACTCTCGATTCACGGATTACATTGACCTTGATCTGTCCCGGATACTGTAACTCTTCCTGAATCCGCTTTGAAATCTCTCTCGCCATCAGAACCATATCATCGTCGCTGACCTGTTCCGGTACAACCATGATACGCACCTCACGACCTGCCTGAATTGCGTAGGATTTATCAACACCCTTATAGGAGTTCGTGATATCCTCCAGCTGTTTCAGACGGTTGGTATATGTTTCCAGAGTCTCTCGTCTCGCACCTGGACGTGCCGCTGAAATCGTATCAGCTGCCTGTACCAGACATGCAATCAAGCTCTGTGGCTCTACATCGCCGTGATGGGCTTCCACTGCATTGATAACGGTTGCGGACTCTTTGTACTTCTTACAAAGCGCCACACCCAGTTCTACGTGGGTTCCCTCCTGCTCGTGATCGACTGCCTTTCCAATATCATGTAATAAACCTGCACGTTTGGCGGTCCGTACATCGACGCCCACCTCAGCCGCCAGAAGTCCGGCTAACTGTGCAACCTCAATCGAATGCTTCAATGCATTCTGACCGTAACTTGTCCGGAATTTCATCTTACCAAGCAGCTTGACAAGTTCCGGATGGATACCATGAATGCCAACTTCCAGAAGAGCCGCTTCGCCCTCTTCGCGCATCATGTTTTCCACTTCTTTCTGTGCCTTCTCTACCATCTCTTCGATTCTGGCTGGATGAATCCGTCCATCCACAATCAGACGTTCCAGTGCAATACGCGCTACCTCTCTCCGGATTGGATCGAAGCCAGACAGGACAACTGCCTCCGGCGTATCGTCGATGATCAGTTCCACGCCCGTCAGAGTCTCCAGTGTACGAATATTTCTTCCCTCACGTCCGATAATTCGTCCCTTCATCTCATCATTCGGAAGCTGTACGACTGATACGGTTGTCTCAGCCACATGATCCGCAGCACAGCGCTGAATCGCTGTCACCACATAATCCTTGGCTTTCTTCTCTGCTTCCTCTTTCGCTTTCGCCTCGAGATCTTTGATCAGCTTCGCCGTATCATGCTTTACATCTTCTTCCACGGAACGCAGCAGATATTCCTTTGCCTGTTCAGAGGTTAAACCGGAGATCTTCTCCAGTTCCAGCATACCTTTCTCATAGAGAGCCTCTGCCTCCGCAGTCTTTCTCTTGAGTGCCTCCTCCTTGACATTCATACCCGCTTCACGCTTTTCCATCGCTTCTGCTTTTTTGTCCAGGTTTTCTTCTTTGCTCAGTACACGTCTTTCATAGCGCTGAAGCTCAGCTCTTCTTTCCTTTGTTTCTTTCTCAAGCTCATTCTTTGTCTTTAACGACTCTTCCTTCGCTTCAAGGAGAGCTTCTCGCTTCTTTGTCTCAGCAATTTTCAATGCTTCATCTATTATTTCCCTGGATCGTTCTTCTGCGCTTCCAATCTTCGCCTCATATGTCTTCTGGCGATGCTGGTTCGCAACGACCCAAGTAATAGCTGCTACAATAACACCTGTAACGATAACCGCAATTATTACTTGTGACACAGGAGCACCTCCTTATTTAGTTTTCATTGTACGAAAATACAATACTATAATTTTAAACGGTTTTATACAGTATGTCAAGCAGAATAAGCGCTTCCTAACCAGCTTCCTGAGACACCTTCAGACAGCATTCTGTTCTGTTTCATAATACATTTGCACGTTCACAGTCATGAAACAAAATCCATTCAAAATTATCTTTGGTAAATGACTCTGCGCCTGAAAGTCAACTAAGTGCATCCTCCTGCTCCTTCATCTCTCTCCGGATATCTTCCCATGAAAATCCCCGCCTCATCAGATAGGCAATGATCTTTTTTTCCTCCTCCGGCGCTGTCTCTCCCGCCCTGTAATGCTTCTTCTCAAGCAAGACGCGGATTGCCTCGCCCGAATCATGTTCTGTCTCTTCCAGCTGCTCCCGGATGATCTCGCGCGATATGCCTTTTCGCTGCAGGTAAAGCTTCAATTCCGCCTGGCTTTTCCGCTTTCCATGAACCTGCAGGTAATTCGCCGCATATCTGGCATCGTCCACAAAATGATATTCCTGCAAAAATCCAATCGTCTCCTGCACGATCGAATCCGGATACCCGTCCTGGAAAAGGCGGCGGCACATTTCTCCTTCCGTCCGGTCCTGCACCTTCAAAAGATTCAGCGCCCGCTCATGTGCCCGGCGGCTTAAAAGATCCAAAAGCTCCCTCTCCGTTCTTTCTTCCAAAACCGCGCCCTCACAGACACCGTATTTTTCTAATTCCCCATTATATAAAAGAAAGGCAAAGTCCTCATCCGTGAAAACTTTGCACTTTCTCTTATCCAGGGATTCTACGCGTTCAATCCGCATATACAGCCCCTTTTCATAGCTACAGTTCACACGCTGCCAGCTGTAACTTTTCCTGTCACTGTTCACACATATGTACCCTGTAACAGGATTTTGCTCTATTTTTCGTCCTCTGCGTCCACTCCTACCGGCGGAAGCTCCGTCGGTGCTTCCTTGGACGCCTCCGGCACCATCGTGTCTTCGGAAAGTCCGTATTTGACACGTACCTTGTTCTCAATCTCAAGGCAGATTTCCGGATTTGCTGCCAGGAAATTCTTCGCGTTCTCGCGTCCCTGACCGATCTTGCTGCCCTCATAAGCATACCAAGCGCCGCTCTTCTCCACGATGTTCTCCTTCGCCGCCAGATCCAGGATATCGCCCTCACGGGAAATACCTTTTCCGAACATGATATCAAACTCTGCCTCACGGAATGGCGGAGCAATCTTGTTCTTCACAACCTTGATGCGGACACGGTTTCCAATCACTTCGCCACCCTGCTTCAGAGACTCAATTCGGCGGACATCCATGCGGACAGAAGAATAGAACTTGAGTGCCCGTCCACCGGTCGTAACCTCCGGGTTTCCGAACATGATACCAACCTTCTCACGCAGCTGGTTGATAAAGATAACGATACAATTTGAACGGCTGATTGCTGCGGTCAGCTTTCTGAGTGCCTGCGACATCAGACGTGCCTGCAGACCTACGTGGGAATCACCCATCTCGCCGTCAATCTCTGCTTTCGGAACCAGTGCGGCAACCGAGTCCACAATCACGATATCGATCGCACCGGAGCGCACCATCGTCTCGGTAATCTCAAGCGCCTGCTCGCCGTTGTCCGGCTGGGAGATATACAGATTATCGATATCAACACCGATCTTCTTCGCATATGCCGGATCGAGTGCGTGCTCTGCATCGATAAATCCAGCGATACCGCCTCTCTTCTGTACTTCTGCCACCATATGCAGGGCAACCGTCGTCTTACCACTGGACTCAGGTCCGTATACCTCGATGATTCGTCCCTTCGGAACACCGCCCAGTCCCAGTGCAATATCCAGGCTCAGGGAGCCGGTCGGAATCGTCTCTATATTCATATTCGCACCAGAATCACCCAGCTTCATCACTGAGCCTTTTCCGTATGCTTTCTCAATCTGTGTCAACGCAGCATCCAATGCTTTCAGCTTGTCTTCTTTATTCATCTTTCCCTCCAAAACGCCGCTCCGCGGCCAATCACGAACAAATGTTCTAAATTTAGTTCTATCATAGCGGATCCGGCTGTAAATGTCAACTGTTTTCTTTTGGTTTTCCCCCGGACGCACTGCAGGATGCTGCCGGATCTATAACCTGATTCTGCGATTCAAAGTATCTACAATTATATCATTTTCCGGCTGGTTCTGTCTATTATTTTGACGAGAAAAGCTGCTGCCAGAACTGTATCATACGGAATTTTCAGTTCAGAAAATTCCGTACGATACAGTTACGCTGCCACCATTACTGTTCACACAAAACCTTCCGTTGCAAAAATGCCTGCCTGTACACGTCATATGGCACCGCCCCGCTTCTACTCTAACAGCCGCCCGATATCCAGCGCCCCCCAGCCCTGTTGGTTGCGCGGCAGCTCCAGATCCACTGCCCGCTCTTTAAAGCGAAGCTTCACATCCCGGTTCGTCATGTCCGGGTTCTGCTCCAGCAGAAGCGCCGCCGCCCCCGCGACAAGCGGCGTAGACATGGACGTCCCGCTTTTAAAACGGTACCCGTTCCGCCGCAGGTTACAGCTCACAATCCGTGATCCAGGCGCCACAATGTCCGGCTTGCAGATGCAGGCGTCCGTCGGCCCCCGCCCCGAATAGTCCACCATCCGGTTGCCTGCCACCTCTACCTCCCGGTCATCATCCGCACATCCCACCGTGATGACCTTCCGGCTGATCCCCGGCGTTGTGATCGTGTGCGCGGCTGGACCATTATTTCCCGCTGCCACCACGACCACATACCCGGCATCCCACGCCGCATCGACACCGCGCACCAGCGCCGAATCTTCGCTCATTCCCTTCGGTGTAAAGGAGCCAACCGATATATTGATAATCCGGATCCCGTACTGGCTGCCATTCTGGCGCACCCAGCGAAGCCCTGCCAGCACATCCGATACATACCCATTTCCCCTCTGATCCAGCACTTTCAGGCAGACCAGCTGCGCCCCCGGCGCCACACCCTGATAGCGTCCCGCCGACGCCGTGCCGCTGCCGGCAATCATCCCTGCCACATGCGTTCCATGCCCATTGTCATCATACGGCTGCTGTTTTTTCTTAAGGAAATCCCGAAATCCGTAAACGCAATTTTCCAAATCCGGATGCAGAAATACCCCTGTGTCCAGGATCGCCACCCCGACGCCTTTTCCTGTCAGTCCTCGTCTGTACGCCTCATTGCAATGAATCCATTCTCTCGCCCGGTTCACAGGAAAAAGCCCCCATATTCTTCCCTTACTGTTAGAATATGGGGGCTTTCGCCGTATGTGAATGCAGCCTCTTATTTGTGGAAGCTGTAATAGACGGTTCCGCCTGCCAGTCCACCGCGGAACTGCGCCAGCTCACTGACCGTCACCAGCTGATAGCCGCGCTCCACAAGCGCCGGAATGATCGTGACTGCCGCGTCACCGGAAGCATTGTAAAGCTCATGCATCAGAACCACCGAGCCATCTTTTACCTGGTTTAACACGGTCTGCACCGACGAAGCCGCATTGCGCGTCTTCCAGTCCAGCGTATCCACATTCCAGAGTACGATCGGCTGGCTGATATTGGCAAGCACAGTGCTGTTTTTTCCACCGCCCGGAAGACGGACTGTTTTCGGTGCCTCGCCTGTGATCGCGGCAACCGCCTGATTGCAGGCCTCCACCTGCTGACGAATCTCCTGTGCGCCTAACTTCTGGAGATACTTGTGATCCTGCGTGTGATTTCCAATCTCATGCCCATTGGCATACATCCGCTGAATCTCACTCTTATAGGAATTCACACGGTTTCCGACCACATAAAAGGTCACACGGCCGCCGTACTGTTCCGCGCAATCCATGATGCGGTTTCCAACCGGGGCATACGGACCATCATCAAAGGTCAGTGCCACCATCGGTGCATTCGGATCGATATAACGACCGCCGCTGGCTACCATTCCATCCGGAACCTGGCTGTCCCCCTGCTCCGTTCCCTGTGTCTCAGAAGCAGTCTGTCCGTTATTTCCTGTCTCCTGGTTCTCTGTTGTCTGCTGTCCTTCCGCTGCGCCAGCATGATTCTCGCTGCCAGCAGCCGTCTGTGCATCCCCCGCCTCATTCTGGGAACCGGACGCCTGCTCCCGCCTCTGAATCAGCTCCATATCCGATGCCGGTCCGGACGGCACATCATCCGCATACGCCGCAAACGACGCCCCTACCGTACAGACCGCCGTAAGTAACAGTGCTGCTGCTCTCATTTTCCATGTTTTTCTCATACCGCTCCAAACCCTCCAAATCGTTTTCTTTTTCTTCTGCCATTCCGATGCAATCCGGAACAGCCGACCATGTGACATACTCACGTACAATGGTTTTATTATATCACACTCTTTCTTTATTAAGAACACTTCGTCCCATTTTACTTCTTACATTTTTCTGACAAGGTTAGTGTTCACGCATACGTGCCCGGTAACGGAATTTGCCGTGGCTTCGCAATTAAATACGGCAAATTCCTGCTGCCGCCACGTTCTCTTATGACGCTTTCGATCCCAAATGTGCCTGTAAACAGTTCCAAAGAATATTCATAAGTATTTTTAATAAATATTTCATATTGTGTAATACACCTAATATATGCTATGATAAAAATGATGTCGTTACGCATCACAACGCGTGCAACGTAACACATGGAGTTTATTGACAAAAGAGTTGAAAGGAAGTAACAAATGGGCGGATTTTTTGGTGTCACATCAAAAACAAACTGTACACTGGATCTTTTTTTTGGTACGGACTATCATTCCCATCTGGGAACACGACGCGGTGGTATGGCGGTTTATGGAGAAAACGGTTTCAGCCGTTCTATCCACAATATCGAGAATTCCCCGTTCCGTACAAAATTCGAGCACGATGTCGATGAAATGCAGGGTAACATGGGCATCGGCTGTATCTCAGATATGGAACCGCAGCCTCTGTTAATTCAGTCGCACTTAGGAAGCTATGCCATCACCACAGTCGGCAAGATCAATAATGAAAAAGAGCTGATTCAGGAAGCATTTAAGAAAGGGCATATTCATTTCATGGAAATGAGCGGCGGCAAGATCAATGCAACCGAGCTGGTCGGCGCCATCATCAGTCAGGCAGATTCCCTTGTTGAAGGTCTGAAACTGGCACAGGAAAAAATCAAGGGTTCCATGACCATTCTCCTGCTGACCCCGGAGGGCATCTATATCTCCCGTGACCGCCTCGGACGTACCCCGGCGATCATCGGACGCAAAGATGGTGCGTTCTGTGTTTCCTTTGAAAGCTTTGCATACATCAACCTTGGATACACGGACTACAAAGAACTGGGACCGGGCGAGATCGTCCGCATGAACGCCGACGGCGTAGAGGTACTCAGCCCGGCTCGCAAGGAAATGAAAATCTGTTCTTTCTTGTGGGTTTACTACGGTTATCCGACCTCCTGCTACGAAGGAATCAACGTCGAGGAAATGCGGTACCACTGCGGTCGTATGCTTGCCAAACGCGATCAGTCCGACGCCGATCTGGTAGCCGGAATCCCAGATTCCGGTATCGCGCATGCAGTCGGCTACGCCAATGAATCCGGCATTCCATTTGCCCGTCCATTCATTAAATATACCCCAACCTGGCCACGTTCCTTCATGCCGACCACCCAGAGCCAGAGAAACCTGATCGCACGTATGAAGCTGATCCCGGTAGACGCCCTGATCCGCGACAAGAGTCTGCTCTTAATCGACGATTCCATCGTCCGCGGCACCCAGCTCGGCGAAACAACCGAATTTCTGTATCAGAGCGGTGCCAAAGCAGTACATATCCGTCCGGCTTGTCCGCCGCTGCTGTTTGGATGTAAATATCTGAACTTCTCCCGCTCCAATTCCGAGCTGGACCTCATCACACGCCGCATCATCCGCGACCGTGAGGGCGACAATGTTTCCCCGGAGCTTCTGGATGATTATGCAAACCCAGACAGCCAGAATTATAAGGAAATGGTCGAAGAAATCCGTAAACGCTTAAACTTTACCTCCCTGCAGTTCCACCGCCTCGACGATTTAATCGAGTCGATTGGTCTGGAACCGTGCAAGCTGTGTACGTATTGCTGGAACGGAAAAGAATAATGTTGTAGAATACGTTTCTATGATAACCAAAATGGCAGCCCATCAATTTCTGCTGATGAGCTGCCATCTTTATTCTGTTAATTCTCTGCCAATCGTTTTATCAGCACCGTGCCTTTATAGTTTATACAAGCACACCGCCAATACCCACATCACTTCTGCCCTGTCACCATCATATAACGGTTATGTGCGTCCTTCAGACAGGCAATGAGCGGCTTCTGAGTCAGTGCAAAATACCTTTCCCGGATACTCTGCTGCATCTCGTCCAAATCCGTTTTCAAACTCTTTCCAAGCAGCATCGACACAACAAAATTGCGCGTCACCGACAAAATCGTATTGCACTCCAGATCAAGAATCTTTCCCGTCGCCCGTTCTACTACAAAACTCACATAAAACTCGCCGTGCAGGCTGTAAATCGCGTCCTCCTTGCTCGGTTTCGCCTGACCTACAACCAGAATCGTATCATCCTTATACATTATATCGTTTCCCCTTTTCTTCGAAACTGCCCTGATAAAAGCAGTTTCATCCATATACTGGTTTTATGATACCATGTTCTTAGGAAAGGTACAAGCTACGCTTCCTCGGAACCATATAAAATATGTAGGATTAGTTACTGTTCACGCATACGTGCCCAGTAACGGAATTTGCCGTGGCTTCGCATTTAAATACGGCAAATTCCTGCTGCCACCACGTTTTCTTACGGCACTTTCGGTTCCAAAAGTGCCTACCCGTGAACAGTAACTAGGATTACAATACATCATAAAAGGAACCAAACGCTCTCACGAGAAAAGGGATCGAAATCGACCCCTTTTCCCACTCTTCTTAGGTTAACAAGTATGGTTAACAAATAGTTAACAAGTAATTAACAAATGATGTACTTTTTACTGCTTTTTACCACATCTAACCACCCTTAAAACCCTTGAAAAATCAATATTTTTTAGAATTTTCCAGCTGTAGCTGCTTCCTCAATCGAAACTGCAACCGCCACAGTAGCGCCAACCATCGGGTTATTACCCATACCGATCAGACCCATCATCTCTACGTGAGCCGGTACGGAGGAAGATCCTGCGAACTGTGCATCGGAGTGCATACGTCCCATGGTATCAGTCATACCGTAAGAAGCCGGACCTGCTGCCATGTTATCCGGGTGAAGGGTACGTCCCGTACCGCCGCCGGATGCTACGGAGAAGTATTTCTTGCCTTTCTCTACGCATTCCTTCTTATATGTACCTGCTACCGGATGCTGGAAACGGGTCGGGTTGGTGGAGTTACCGGTGATGGAAACGTCTACGCCCTCTTTCCACATGATCGCTACACCCTCGGTAACGTCATTTGCACCATAACAGTTTACTTTCGCACGAAGTCCCTTGGAGTAAGATTTTCTCCACAGTTCTTTCACTTCGCCTGTGTAATAATCCATCTCTGTCTCTACATATGTAAAGCCGTTGATACGGGAAATGATCTGAGCCGCATCTTTGCCAAGACCGTTTAAGATAACGCGAAGCGGTTTTTTACGGACTTTGTTTGCTTTCTCTGCGATACCGATCGCACCCTCTGCGGCTGCAAAGGACTCATGACCTGCCAGGAAGCAGAAGCAGTCGGTCTCTTCTTCCAGAAGCATCTTACCTAAGTTTCCATGTCCCAGACCTACTTTACGCTGATCTGCTACGGAACCCGGAATACAGAATGCCTGCAGTCCCTCGCCGATCGCTGCCGCCGCATCGGCAGCTCTGCGGCAGCCTTTCTTGATTGCGATTGCCGCGCCTACCGTGTAAGCCCAGCACGCATTTTCAAAACAGATTGGCTGGATCTTCTTTACCTGATCGTATACATCCAGTCCGGCATCCTTCGTGATCTTCTCAGCTTCTTCGATCGAAGCAATGCCATAGCTATTTAATACGGAATTGATCTTGTCAATTCGTCTCTCGTATGATTCAAATAATGCCATTGTGATGTTCCTCCTTAACTATGTACCCTGTGATTATTTGTTACTGTTCACGCATACGTGCCCAGCAACGCGATTTTGCCGATGCTTCGCATTCCAAATCGGCAAACTCCGATGTCAGAAATGTATCGTACGGAATTTTCAGTTCAGAAAATTCCTATCTATGTACAATAACAATTATTCCTGTCTCGGATCGATAATCTTAACTGCATCGTCTACACGGCCGTACTGACCTTTTGCCTTCTCATATGCAGTGGTCGGATCGTCGCCCTTCTTGATGAAGTCGGTCATCTTACCTAAGTTTACAAACTGGTAACCAATGATCTGATCTTCTTCATCCAGTGCAATTCCTGTTACATAGCCTTCTGCCATCTCAAGGTAACGCGGACCTTTTTTCAGAGTTCCGTACATCGTACCTACCTGAGAGCGGAGTCCTTTTCCAAGGTCTTCAAGGCCGGCACCAATCGGAAGCCCCTCTTCAGAAAACGCACTCTGCGTTCTGCCATATGCGATCTGGAGGAACAGCTCACGCATGGCGGTGTTGATTGCATCACAGACAAGGTCTGTATTTAATGCTTCCAGTACGGTTCTTCCCGGAAGAATCTCTGCTGCCATCGCTGCAGAATGTGTCATACCAGAACATCCGATCGTCTCTACCAGAGCCTCCTGAATGATACCTTCCTTAACATTCAGGGTCAGCTTACAAGCACCCTGCTGCGGCGCACACCAGCCAACACCGTGTGTTAAACCGGAAATATCCTTTACTTCTTTGGACTTAACCCACTTTGCTTCCTCCGGGATCGGAGCAGCGCCGTGATTTACGCCCTGGGCTACTGGACACATATTTTCTACTTCTTGTGAATAAATCATTGTAAGACTCCTTTCGAAATGATTGGATTTTGTACTTTGTTAATTTTATCACATCAATCCTGTCCCTATTATCTCACGAAATTCTCAATTCGTCCATAGGTTTTTTGTAACTTTTCAGACGGTTTTCTCAATCTTCTTTCTCTCCAAAAAAACATACAAAAACACGACAAAACTAACGAACAGAATACATCCCTTTACCATGCTGGAAATACTTAACGCCCACCAGATACCGCTAAGTCCCATCACAGAGGACAACAACACCGCCACTGGGATGCGCGCGGAGGTAAAGGTCACGCTGACGATCGACGGATACAGCGTCCGCCCCAGACCGGAAAACGCACCGATCGAGGTCTGTTCCACCATCATAAACATCTGGCTCAGTCCCACGATCCGCAGGTAATTGACGCCGAGCGCCATGACCTCTTCTTCCTGCAAAAAGATCGAGAACAGCGGACGCGCCATTCCGATCAGCAAAAATGTCGTGCAGAGTCCCCACGCCGCCGTCATCGCGATCGCACAGAAATAGCCGCGGCGCACACGGTCATACCGCTTCGCCCCATAATTCTGTCCGAGGAATGCATTGACTGCCGCCGAAAAGCCATCTCCGACCATCCAGGAAACGGATTCAATCTGACTGCCAACACGCTGTGCCGCCACTGCCAGATCACCCCATCCGGTGATAAGGCGGGTCAGAATCATCGAAATTCCTGCGTAAATCAGGTTCTGCACCGCCGACGGCACACCGATCCGCACGATCTCCCTCCAAACCTTCACTGGAACCAGCACCCAGAGACGCAGATGCGGAAACAGCACCTTTTCCCGCAGGACTGCCTTGAAAAACAGGAGGCTTACGAGCGCCTGTGCCGTGACCGTCGCAGCCGCTGCTCCGCTGACTCCCAGTTCCGGAAATGGTCCGATTCCAAAGATCAGCACTGGATCCAGTACAACATTGAATACAAGCCCCGCCACGTTGACGATAAACGGAGTCCGGCTGTTTCCCGCCGCCGTCAAAAGTCCGGTCAAGATCGCATTTAGATAAGAAAAGATCACAAGCCCACAGGCGATCCGCACATACCATTCTGCCTGTGCAATCACCTCCGGGCTGTTTAATTTAAAAAATCCAATTAACCGACTGGCTCCAAAGAGCGAAACCAGCCCATACAGCACGGCAAACAAAATCCCCAGCTGCAGCGCACCTCTCGCATACTGCGCCGCACTGTCATTTTCTCCCGCACCAAGACAATGGGCGGTCTTTACCTGACCGCCCGTTCTCGCCAAAATCGCAAATCCCTGGGAAAACCAGGTATACATACCTGCCGATCCCACCGCCGTGACAGCACCTGCCCCGAGGCGTCCGATCCACGCCATATCAGTCAGATTGTAAAGCATCTGAACCAGAGAGGTCGCCATGATCGGAAGCGCCAGCCGGGTCAGTGCCGGGGCGATTGCTTCATTCAGCAAATCTACATGATGAGATTTCATTATTTTGCAGAAAGATACTCGTCGATGCCTCTTGCACCTGCTCGTCCGGCTTCCATCGCGAGAATAACCGTAGCCGCGCCAGTCACTGCGTCGCCTCCGGCGTAAACGCCCTCTTTCGTTGTCTTTCCATTGCTCTCATCCGCCACGATACATCTCCAGCGGTTGATCTCCAGACCTTTGGTCGTATTGGAAATCAGCGGGTTCGGGGAAGTACCCAGCGCCATGATAACAGTATCTGCATCGATCGTGAAATCAGAACCGACCACCTCAACCGGACGTCTTCTTCCAGATTCATCCGGCTCGCCAAGCTCCATACGGCGGCATACGATGCCTTTGACCCATCCGTTCTCATCCTCGAGAATCTCAACCGGGTTGGTCAGAAGGTCAAAATGGATGCCCTCCTCTTTTGCGTGATGTACTTCCTCCACACGTGCCGGAAGCTCTTTCTCACTTCTTCTATATACAATATGAACTTCTGCACCGAGACGAAGAGCCGTTCTTGCCGCATCCATCGCTACGTTTCCGCCGCCGACTACGACTACCTTCTTTGATTCCATGATCGGTGTGTCATAATCATCGCGGAATGCCTTCATCAGGTTATTTCTGGTCAGGTACTCATTCGCAGAAAATACGCCGTTGGCATTTTCACCCGGAATACCCATGAACTTCGGAAGTCCGGCGCCAGAACCGATGAATACTGCCTGGAAACCTTCTTCATCCATCAGTTCGTCGATTGTGATAGATTTTCCGATAACTACGTTTGTCTCAATCTTAACGCCCAGCTTGCGGACATTCTCGATCTCCGGCTGTACAACGCCGTCCTTCGGAAGACGGAACTCCGGAATGCCGTAGGTCAATACTCCGCCCGGCTCATGAAGTGCCTCGAAAATGGTTACTTCATAGCCCAGTTTTGCCAGATCGCCTGCACAGGTCAGACCTGCAGGACCGGAACCGATGACTGCTACTTTCTTTCCGTTTGTCTTCTCCGGCGCTGCCGGTACAAAACCATGCTCACGGGACCAGTCTGCCACGAAGCGCTCAAGTTTACCAATGGAAACCGCCTCGCCCTTGATACCGCGCACACACTGTCCCTCACACTGGGATTCCTGTGGGCAGACACGTCCACAGACTGCCGGAAGTGCCGAAGAAAGTGCGATGACTTTCGCTGCCTCCTCAATATTTCCCGCTTTTACTTCCTGGATAAACGCCGGAATATTGATGGAAACCGGGCATCCAGCGATACATTTTGCATTTTTACAGTTCAGACATCTCTCAGACTCCGCAACTGCTTCTTCCATATTATAGCCGAGACATACCTCTTTAAAATTAGTCGCACGTACCTTCGGATCCTGCTCTCTGACCGGCACCTTTTTCATCATATCTCTCTTTGCTTCCATTATTTGTCACCTCCGCACTGTCCGCATCCGCCGTGATGAGTATCGCCCTCTTTCAAGCGCAGCATCGCTCTGCCTTCCTGAGTCTTATAAATTCTCTGACGTTCCATCGCCTCGTCAAAATTAACAAGATGTCCATCAAACTCCGGTCCGTCTACGCAGGCAAATTTGACCTGGTCGCCTACGGTGACACGACAGGCACCACACATACCGGTTCCATCTACCATGATCGGGTTCAGGCTGACAATCGTCGGAATCTCCAGTTTTTTCGTCAGCAGGCAGACAAATTTCATCATGATCATCGGTCCGATTGCAACACAGACATCGTACTTGCGTCCCTGTTTTTCAACTAAATCCTCGATGACACCTGTAACCATACCTTTAATGCCAAAGCTGCCATCATCGGTTGTGATGTAAAGGTTTCCGGCTGCCTTCTCCATCTCCTCGGTCAGGATCAGCAGATCTTTGGTCTTAGAACCTACGATAACATCTACATCAATGCCGTGCTCATGCATCCATTTTACCTGCGGATAAACCGGAGCCGCACCGACACCGCCGGCTACGAAGAGGTATTTCTTCTTTTTCAGCTCTTCTACATCCTCATGGATAAACTCGGACGGATTTCCAAGCGGTCCTACGAAATCATGGAATGCATCCCCAGCCTTGAGGGTGCTCATCTTCTCGGTAGAAGCTCCCACGGTCTGGAATACGATCGTGATCGTTCCTGCCTGACGATCAAAATCACAAATAGTCAGCGGGATTCTCTCGCCCTCTTCGCCCATCTTGACGATGACAAATTCGCCCGGCTCACATGCACGCGCTACACGCGGTGCTTCTACAACCATCAGATAAATCTTATCTGCCAGTTTTTCAGCTTTTAAAATCGGGTACATTCTATTCCTCCTTACAGTTATATGAACATTTTATTGTTTGACTTTTCAGAATTCTCAATTATTTTACCACTTTGTCCTATTTTTGACAACCTTAGAGCGATTCCTTTTCCAGCTTCCGATATTCCCTGAATTCATAGCACAAATTGAAAAATGTCTGCTCGCCGCTTCGTCTTACCAGTTCCCAGCCTTCTTTCTCCAGATCAACCATATGTGTGTCTGCCACATAGGAAAAATCAATCCAGGTGATCTGCGCTGTGTCGCAGAACGGAAGGAACTGCCGGTAAATCGACTCGCCGCCGATGATGACGACATCTACATCTGTCAGATGTTTTTCCTGTTTCAGCTCGTCAATCCGCACCAGCGCCTCCTCGACACTGTGGCAGATCTCTGCCCCCTTTACGCTCAGAGCCTTCTTTTTTGTCAAAATCAGGTTGATTCTGCCATCCAGCGGTCGCTGAGCCGGGAAAGTCAGAAACGTTTTATAGCCCATCACGATGATTTTTCCCATCGTTTCCTGCCGGAATAATTTCTGATCCACCGGGATCACCGTCAGCATCTGCCCTTTATTGCCGATACCCCAGTTCCGATCCACTGCCGCAATCAGCTGAAAATGTCTCGGAAACCGTTCCGGAAACTGTCTTTTGAGTGTCTTCATCATGCTCGCCGCATTGATATAGAATGCCTCGTCTGGCTGTTCTTTCTTATCTACATGAGAATGGAACACGCGCTCCATCTCCCGAAGCGCCGTCTCTTCTTCCGGGAACCGGTTCATAATATCAATCATTGCATCACGGCTGTCACGAAGCTTCTGCATCAGGACATCCCAGATCGTCGCCTTATCCGCTTCACTGACAAAGCCATAGTGGTTTAAAATAATCTCTTTTGCATCCAATTCCGATGAATACTCGATGGATTCTTCTGCCGCCTTATAGTCTACCAGAAACGACGGCATATAACTCCCATCATGCCCCATGACGCCTACCGTTTCACTGCACAGCATCAACTCATCGTCAATCAGGTAAGACATGGAACATTTCGTGTGGCCGATCGTCGCAAACGCGTAGATCGTATGGTCGCCCAGTTCGATCGTCTCACCGTCCTCCAGCGATACATCAATCTGTAAATCTGCATCGTCATATTCCGAATCCCATGGAAGCCCCGCCGCTTCTGCCGCCTCGCCGCTTAGACGCCGGATCGTCTTCAAAGCGCCCGGTTTCACTAAAATTTCTTTTGCGCGCTCGGAAGCATATGCTTTCACCCCCGGCCATGCTTTCCGCACCGCCGGAAGCCCCGCTACATGATCATAATGGGAATGGGATAAAAGAACCGCGTCTAACTCTGCATCGCCCAGTTCTCTTTTTATATTTTCCACCATCTGATCGGCAGCATACGCCATCCCCGCCTCGAACAGGAGATTGGCTTTTCCCTTTATCAAAAACACCGCACCGCTTCCGCAGCCAGATACATCGATCACCGTCATTGCTTTCTCATCCTTTTTGTTTGAATTTAAAATCGAACCGAGAAAATTTGAACAAAAACAAATCCTCAAATCCATATTTCGTATTTGATTTTACTGGATCTTTATGAAAAATACAAGGACTGGTTCAAATCAGATGAATGTAAGGAATAATAGGGTAACTGTTCACAAATAGGAATTTTCTGAACTGAAAATTCTGTACGATACAGTTCTCGCAGCAGATTTTGCCGATTTGGAATGCGCAGCATCGGCAAAATCCCGTTGCTGGGCACACATGTGTGAGCAGTAACATAATGGGATTTTTAATAACAGAATGCCGCAATTTCATTCCAAACAAACGGAACAATATCTGAGCGGGTGTGGCTGGGATACTCGGACAGATTTTCTAAATTATAAAAAGGATCGGCACCGATATGAAATCGTGTGTTTCGTTACACAGATTCCGGATCAGCGCCGATCCTCTGGGTGGTTGGTTTTAATTTAGTAAATTATGGGGAAGAGCTGCACCCCAGCATGCTCAGTGGCTTCAGCGTGCTCAGTGCCCCAGCTCAAAAAAGCTGCGCTTTTCTTCGCTGGACGGGCTGCGCCCTATAAATCAGTCCAGCAAGACAGTTCCTTATGTGCAAGCACAACGTTCCTGTCTTACTGCCCTGCTTTGCACTGCTTATGCCTCAACCATGTACGGATATGTTACATCCAGGCACGGTACTCTGAGTTCTTTGATGGTTCTCGGGCTTAACCAGCGATACATGTTGATCTCGCTGCCGGCTTTGTCGTTGGTTCCGGATGCTCTTGCACCACCGAACGGCTGCTGGCCGATAACTGCACCGGTCGGCTTGTCGTTGATGTAGAAGTTTCCGGCTGTTCCTTTAAGTGCATCTTCCATCTTAACGATAGCTTCGCGGTCATCTGCAAAGATTGCTCCGGACAGACCATAGGACGTTGCGGTATCGCAGCTTGCCAGAGTCTCATCCAGTTTGTCATCCGGATATACATATACGGTCATAACCGGTCCAAAAATTTCCTCTACCATAGTCTTGAAATCTGGCTTCTTAGCCTCAATCAGGGTCGGATATATGAAATATCCCTTGGAATCATCGTATCCTCCGCAGATAACTTCTGCATCCTCGGATGCTTTTGCATAGTCGATGTACTCTTTGTTGGTCTTGAATGCAGATGCATCGATAACAGCGCCCATCAGGTTTGTGAAATCGGTTATATCGCCAATTTTAATCTTCTCAATCTCTGCCAGCATACCCTCTTTAACCTGCGGCCAGATGCTTGCCGGAACAAATGCACGGGAAGCTGCGGAGCACTTCTGTCCCTGATACTCGTAGGATGCTCTTGTCAGAGCTGCTACCAGACCCGGTACGTCTGCGGAATTGTGAGCAAAGATGAAGTCCTTTCCACCAGTCTCGCCAACCAGACGCGGATATGTTTTGTATTTCTTGATGTTCTCGCCTACTAAGGAGTAAACACCGCTGAACACTTCGGTAGAACCTGTGAAATGGAATCCTGCCAGGTTCGGATCGCTTAATACGTACTTGCTCATGTCAGAACCACGGCTCGGTACGAAGTTGATAACACCTGCCGGAAGTCCTGCAGCCATCAGGGCCTGCATTACATAGTAGTTGGAAAGAACTGCTGTGGTAGCCGGTTTCCAGAGAACTACGTTACCTGCGATCGCCGGAGCGGTCGGAAGGTTAGCACCGATGGATGTGAAGTTGAATGGGGAAATCGCGGTTACGAAACCTTCCAGCGGACGGTACTCGATGCGGTTCCAAACATTCGGTGTGTTGTTCGGCTGTCTGTCATAAATCTGCTGTAAGTAGTATACGTTGAAACGAAGGAAATCAATCAGCTCGCAGGTATCAATCTCAGCCTGATATGCGGTCTTGCTCTGTCCTAACATGGTAGCTGCATTTACTTTATCTCTCATCGGACCAGCGATTAAATCAGCTGCTTTTAAGAAGATAGATACGCGGTGTTCCATCGGCATCTCGGTCCATGCTTTTCTGGCTGCCAGAGCTGCTGCAATTGCATCCTTTAACTCTTTCTCACCGCCGGAAGCTGCTTCTGCGATTACATGAGCATGGTCATGCGGCATAACTGCTTTGGTCTTTCTCTCTGTCCAAACTTCCTTACCACCGATGATCATCGGAACCTGAACAACCTGTGCGGACTGGCGCTCCAGCTCTTTCTTTAAGCTGGCTCTCTCCGGGCTTCCTGGAAGATATGCTTTTACCGGCTCATTTTTCGGCATCTCTACTTTGAAATATCCATTGCTCATTGCTCATCTCTCCTTTTTGAGATTTTGTCTCATTCGTGATTATGATATGAAATTTTTTCTCACTTCATTTTCGTAAAATCTAATTTTTTCTTTTCAATTTTCATATCAGTGAATTTCTATGGCTAAATATTAGCACGTTTTTCATTTTATGTCAATACTATTTCATATTTAAAAATACATATTTTCATTATGTTTTTCTGTGCATATCGCATAATATCTTTGCTTTTTCCTGTATTCTGTTTTGGATTGTAATTTTTATCGATCTTACTGTTCACGCATACGTGCCCAGTAACAGAATTTGCCGTGGCTTCGCATTTAAATACGGTAAATTCCTGCTGCCACCACGTTTTCTTACGGCACTTTTGCTTCCAAAAGTGTCCACCCGGGAACAGTAACTATCGATTCTTGTAATTCTGTATGTTTTTTTATGCTTTGTTTACGGGACATGGTTTTTGTGGTATACTGATCCCGCCTGAAACAACTCACAAAAGTGAGTTTATCCTGAAAATAATTCACTTATATGAAAAAAGGAGTTTGATTATGCTTAAATTAGAACGTACCAGCGTCATGAATCTGGAAAATGCCATGCGCGGTGCCCGCAATCCGATGAACAGCTGGGGACGGATGGACAGCTTTTATGATGAGAATGGCGAATATAAACTGGGACCGAACGATCTCGACCTTGCGAAACGTCTCCGCAAAGCAGGCAGCGACCACCGCAAGTTTCTGCGCCAGGTATTTGTCTCAGTCGATGTGACCGCACCTCTCTACTGGTGGAAAGAATATGATACTTATAAAGTAGCGACCGTCGCCAATTCAACCAGCACGATGCACAAAATCGCCAGCAAACCGTTTTCGATGGACGATTTCAGCTGCGACCACATGACAGCCGGAACACGCGCATTTATGGAAACAGTTATCGCCAAGCTGGAGGAAATCCGCCTGCGTTATCTGGAGACAAAGAATAAGGATGACTGGTATGATATGATCCAGCTGCTGCCGAGCAGTTATAATCAGATGCGGACTTGTTCGTTTAATTATGAGACACTGATTAATATTTATTATGCCAGAAAGGATCATAAGCTGGCGGAGTGGCATACATTCTGTGACTGGATCAAGACTTTGCCGTATGGGGAAGAATTGATTATTGGGGAAGGAAAATAGATAATTAGTTTGATTTTCGTGAGAGGGACGGAGAAAAAGCCGCCCGGGCAAAAATGATCAGGTTTCGAGGACTGGGATTTTCTAGGCATCTTCGGTTTGATTAAAAACAGAAAGAAATCCTCACAAAGCAAGTTTGTTGCGGTTTCTTTCAACATCAAATCCGAATCTGCCAAGTAAATCCACAGTCTCGAAAATTCCATTTTTGCCCGGGCGGCTTTTTCTCCTGTTTATTGGATGATAACTTGGTAAAATTTAAGATCCTGGTGTCATCCAGCGCATGAATGCGGCTGGATGACGGCGTAGGATCTTTTTTCGTTCCGTATGATAAATTACTTTGTCCACCATCTACTTTCTTATCTAACTATATTCAAGAAAGTCCCCCATGTCTTTCTTCTAAATACTGAATGTGCGCTTAGAAGAAATGTTTAGTTATGGCAGAGAACTGGCATTCCCTTGTATACTTTCTCGTAGAGAAGTTTTGCTTTATCAACCGGCAGATTGATGCAGCCGTGGCTGCCGGAATACTGGTAGATGGTTCCGCCGAATTTACTTCTCCAGCTTGCGTCATGGAAACCGATGCCGCCGTTGAATGGCATCCAATAGTCTACGTGACTTTCATATTCATATGTGCCGTCTGCCCGTTTGGCGCCGCGCAGAACGCGGTCGGCCTGCTTGTAGGTCAGGCTGTAAATACCTTCCGGGGTTGTGTAGTTTTTGGATACGTTTCCGGTTACGCACGGAGCATCCCAGGTCAGGGCGCCGTTTTCATACATATATACATGCTGGGCGCCGAAATCAACTTCTGCGTAGGTATTGCCCCAGTCTGCGTCTGAATGGCTGGCTGCCTGCTGGGAGAACTGGACTTCACGTTCCTGATTGATACCTGTCCGCGCCATCAGAACCAGATTGTCTGTCTCTGCAGTCTGGTCAATCTTCCATCCATAAGGGCCTGTCAAGGCTACCTCTTTTCCGGAAGTGGTATGGAAAGTACGGGTAGTTCCAGCTGTGTCGTATTTCGCTGCCAGCGCCTTGATGTAGGCAGCTGCCTTATCGCGGTCTACAGTAATGCCATTCTCGCCGCCTGTATACCAGCTGACATATTCAGTACCGGACAGTGTCTCGGTTGCATCACCGATATGGAAGGTGATGGTCGCATTTTTAGCCTGGTTCATCTGGGCGCAGAGTGCTTTTAAGGATGCATCGTCGGAAGTCACCTGGATCGGTGTGTAACATCCCAATGCTTCCAGATCGATCTCTGTCATGCCGGAGGCGATCGCCGCATTGATCGCCGTCTGTACCTTTGCCTTATCCACAGATTCTCCCTTTACTTCCGGAACAATCGTGAAATCTTTTCCTTCTTCCCAGGCGGATATATGGGCATCTACCGTCGGCGCTACACTATCTGACATACAATTTAAGGAAGCAATGCGGTTTGCAAGCATCGTCTGATCGCAGGAAAGCGGCATCGCGATCGTCAGCGCTCCTGCTCCAGCTTTGCCTTCGCTTCCTCATTGCTCATTCCGCCGACTGCGACGCCATTTACACTTGTTCCATTTGCAAAACTGCCATCTGCCAGTACTGGCTGTGCAAACATCAGCACCAGTGCAGCTGCTGCACCAGTCATTTTAAGTATACTCATACTTTTATTTTTCATTTTTTCACAAACCTCTCTGCCGCGCCATATGGCTGCGGCCTGTATATATGGATTCTGAATCCTTATTATAGCAGAGTCGGAAAAAAAGTCCAGACCGATTCTAAAAAAGATCGTCAAAAGATCCGATTCGTAAGAATTTCTTAACGGTTCCTTTTTTCTTTCCTTTTTCTTTCATTTTTTCCATATTCATGATTGCAGTTTTTCCATTTTGCAGTATGATGGTATTCATTGCAAATGGGAAGTATAACTTTCAGGACGTCCTTAAAAATGTTTAAAATTTTCATGTTCCCAAAAGCGCCAAAAGGACCGCCGCATCTGGCATGCCCTCTTCTAAGTAAACAAGATTTTTATTGTTATCTTGGTCTGCTTAAAAGGACATATGCCAGTCTGCGGCAGTCCTTCTTTCTATTTCCGGTCAATTTCCGGATTGACATGCACCATAATGTGTTTTACCTTCGGAAATGTCTTTTCAATGCTGTTATGCACCACCTCGGCAATCTTGTGCGCCTCCCGCAGCGGCATGGAACCATCTACCTCAATCTCAATGTCCGCATAAATTTTATTGCCAAAGATGCGCGTCTGAAGCAGGTCAATCCGCGCCACATCTGGATTCTGAAGAACGCAGGCGCGCAGCTGTTCTTCAGTCTTCTCATCACAGGAATGATCGACCATTTTATCCATCGCATCTTTAAAAATCTCATACGCCGCTTTCACGATAAAGACGAAAATAACCAGGCTCGCGATCGGATCCATGACCGGAAATCCCATTCTCGCGCCCACGATTCCGACCAGCGCACCGATCGAGGAAAACGCATCGGAACGGTGATGCCATGCATCTGCCATCAGTGCGCTGGAATCAATCTTTTTCGCATAATATCGGGTGTACCAGTACATCGCTTCTTTACTGACAATGGATATAACAGCCGCTGCCAGCGCCAGCATCCCCGGAACCTGCAGGTGACTGTATTCTCCCTTGAGCACGTCCGTAAGCGCCTCCACGCCAATCCCCAGACCTGTCATAAAAAGAACCATCGAGAGGACAATCGCAGCCACACACTCCATCCGCTCATGTCCATACGGGTGCTCCTTGTCCGGCTGTTTGGACGACAGCTTAATTCCAATCACCACGATCATCGTGCTGAACACATCGGACGCCGAATGGATACTGTCACTGATCATCGCATTCGAATGTGCGAACACGCCGGCTAACAGCTTCATAAACGCCAAAAGGATGTTCACTACTATCGTTACAAAAGACACTTGATTTGCCACCTTCTGAAAATCATTCTGTTTCATATTCGTTACCTCCAAAAAATATCTCATGGCACTAACGATAGGTGGGTGCTGCAAACCCATAAAAAAGTATAAAAAAACACCCACGAACCAGTATGAGTAGCTACTGTCCCGTGGATGAAACTAACTTCCACTGTCGCTTCTGCGACCCGACCCCATGATATTCACGGTCTGCTCAGTTTGTACTGTAGTTTGATATGCAGTGCAAAGAGTCTATGATGAATAATAGCACAAATTTACTTTGTTGTCAATATCGGGGAACGCCCCTTTTTCCATATTTATTTTTTCAATTCCTTAATTCCAGCCTCAAGTCCTGCCGCCGTCAACGGAAACATCGGAATCTCCTCGCGGATCAGACTGATCGTGTACGCACCGTAGGCATATGCCCAGTTATTTTCCCGCATCGGGTTCAGCCAGATCGCCGACGGAAAACGCCGGTGCATCTCCTGCAGCCAGTAAATGCCTGTCCGCTCGTTGCTGTGGAAATAGTCGAGACTGCCGCCGCGGTACAGAAGTTCCGACGGCGCCATCGACGCATCCCCGACCAGAATTACCTTGTATTCCGGTTTCAGGTTGTGAAAGACCCACTCGGTCGAGATCTTATCCCTCCAGGAGCAGGACGGCGTCGTAAACAGCTGATCGTAGAAACAGTTGTGGAAATAATAAATCTTCAAATCCTTAAAATGGGACGACTGATTGACCGCCTGGAACAGCCGGTTGCACAGATCCGCATATGCCCACATCGACCCGCCGCTGTCCATCAGAAGCAGAAGCTTCGTCTGGTTCTTTCTCGGGCGCTCCATGACGAGCTCCAGACGTCCGCCTTCGTCACAGGTCTTCTCGATCGTTTTCTCCACATTGAGTTCCGTTTTCGGTCCATCCTCACGGCAGGATAAAAGACGCAGCTTTTTGAGCGCCACCTGGAACTGCCGGATCTGGATAACCGCATCGTCGCGGAAATCGCGGTAATTCCGCTGTTCCGCCACCTGCAGCGCGCTCCGGTTTTTGCCCGGTCCGCCCACGCGGATGCCCTTCGGGCTGTAACCGGAATGTCCAAATGCCGACGTACCGCCGGTTCCAATCCACTTATTGCCGCCGTGGTGCTGCTCATGCTGCTCTTTCAGTCGTTCCGCCATCATTTTACGGATATCGTCCAGATCAAGTCCCGCAAACCGCGCATCGACCTCATCCTTATCATACGGCGTCTGCGCGTGCGCCTTGGCAAGCCAGTCTAAGACCTCCTTAGGAAGTTCCTCAAACGTCTGCACATTTTTAAAATATGCCAGAAATGCCTGGTCAAATTTGTCATATTCAGACTCTTTTTTGACCAGAACCGCCCTCGCCATATAGTAAAACTCCGTCAGGCTCGCGTCGTTCAGGTTCATTTCCAGCGCATCCATCAGGCTGTTCCACTCATTGAGGCTCGTCTTCATCCCGTAAGAACGGAGTAGATACAGAAAATCAGTAAACATATCGGTTATTCTCCACCAGCTTTAAATCCTCTGTCTTTTTTAAGAGTACCCCCGCAAACGGGATCTCCTTTTCCAGCTTTTCCACCGGCACGCCGCCGATCACAAGCGCCTGAATCCAGTCCAACACCTCGGAGGTACTCGGCTTCTTCTGCAGGCCGCGCAGATCGCGCACCCGGTAGAAGGCGTCCAGCACGCCGTCGATCAGCTTCTGGTCGAGATCCGGGTAATGTGCCTTGATGATCTTCTCCATCATCGGCTGCTCCGGGAATGCAATATAATGGAAGATACAGCGGCGCAGGAACGCATCCGGCAGCTCCTTCTCCGCATTGGAGGTAATAATCACAATCGGACGGTGCTTCGCTTTGACAGTCTTTCCCGTCTCTGGAATGTAAAATTCCATCTTGTCAAGTTCCCAGAGCAGGTCGTTCGGAAATTCCAGATCCGCTTTATCGATCTCATCGATCAAAAGAACCGTCTGCTTTTCCTTCTCAAATGCCTCTCCCATCTTTCCGAGGCGGATATATCTGGCAATATCATCAACGCCGTCCGCACCAAACTGGCTGTCGTAAAGACGCTGTACCGTATCGTACACGTAAAGACCGTCTTGTGCGCGGGTCGTCGATTTAATATTCCAGATCAAAAGTTCCATATCGAGGGATCTGGCAATCGCCTCCGCGAGCATCGTCTTTCCAGTGCCCGGTTCTCCCTTGATTAAGAGCGGCTTTTTGAGCGCCGCCGCAATGTTAACGCTGCGGATCAGTTCATCCGAAGCGATGTATTCGTCACTGCCGTGAAATTGCTGCATGGTAAATTCTCCTTTTAGAAAGTTCTCCTTTTACATAACTGTAAACACTAACAAGGGCGGCATAACGATTCAGGATCCATGCTGACTGCGATCGGTTCGGATCCATCGTTCCTCCCGATCGTCATACATAATCCTGCCCGTTTGCCGCCCTATTGATTTTCTATAAATATAGCAATATTCTAATAGTTTGTCAAATCGTATATATGTTAGGATTTCATTAGAAAAACACGATTGTTACTGCTCACTATTCTACTTTGCCACCCGGATATTCTTGCTGCCGCTAAATCCTTCCGGCGGCTCTGTCTCCGTGAGGATCGTCGCTTCTTCAAACACCCCGAACGTCACCGAACTTACCATGCCGAATTTCTGGCTGTCCGCCAGCACATAGCAGCGCTCTGTCTGACGCATCGCCTCTTGCTTGACTAATGCCTCGTTCGGATCCGGCGTCGTGAAACCGTGGCGCTTGCTGACGCCGTTGGTTCCAAAAAATCCCTTTGTAAAATGATAGCCCTGGATCGTCAGGATCGCCTGACTTCCGATGACCGCCTCCGTCGTGCCCTTTAACTCACCACCAATCAGAATTACGCGGTTTCCGGCGGCTGCCAGCCGTTTGGCATGTGATACCGCATTCGTCACAAACGTGGCGCTGCGCGCCGGAAGATAGTCTAAGATATACCCGGTCGTCGTGCCCGCGTCCAGATAGACAAAATCATCCGGCTGGATAAGTCCCGCCGCAAACTGGGCGATTCTCCTTTTCTCCTCCTGCTGCAATTCCATCTTCTGTGCCACTGACGGTTCGGTTCCCGTAAATGTCCCGTCTGAGGACACCGCGCCGCCAAACACCTTGGTCAGGCGCCCCGCCTTGTCAAGCGCATTCAGATCCCGCCGGATCGTCGATTCCGAAACTCCCAGCACCTCTTTAATCTCAGGAACTGTCACACTCCTCTTTTTATCCAGAAGTTCCAAAATCAGTTCGTATCTTTTTTCTGTCAGCATGACTCTTTTCCTTTCATCTTCTGCTGTGGTTGAACTTTTTTAGCTCAATTTTTCACTTCTCTCTGTCTTAATATTCTTATCAACTGCAGCTGCTTTCGACAATGACCTTCCGAATCGGCAGCACACGCCCCGGCGATACGGAAAGCTCATCCACACCCATTTTCAGGAATTCTTTTGTCAAACTCAGATCCGCGCCCAATTCGCCGCAGATACCTGCCCAGATGCCCTCGGCGTGCGCATTTTCGACAACCATGCGGATCATCGCCAGCACCGCCGGATGGTGCGGATCGTAAAATGCATCCAGCTCCGGATTCTGACGGTCAACTGCCAGCGTATACTGGGTCAGGTCGTTCGTTCCGATGCTGAAAAAGTCCACTTTTTTCGCCAGATCCCGGCTTACCATGACTGCCGCCGGGGTTTCAATCATAATGCCCTGCTTCGGGTCGCCAAACTGGAGATTCTGTGCGGTCAGCTCCGTCTTGACCTCCTCGACAATCTTCGCGATCGCCTCGACCTCCCAGACACTTGTGATCATCGGATACATGATCTGGAGATTGCCATAGGCACTTGCCCGAAACAACGCGCGAAGCTGTGTCTTGAAAATCTCCGGTCTTGTCAGGCAGATACGGATCGCCCGGCAGCCCATCGCCGGATTTTCCTCTTTTTTCAGTTCAAAATAATCGCACTGCTTGTCCGCGCCGATGTCCAGCGTGCGGATAATGACCGGTTTGCCCGCCATCGTTTCCGCTACCTGTTTATATACCTGGAACTGCTCCTCCTCCGTCGGAAATGTTTCTTTTTCCAGATACAAAAATTCGCTGCGGAACAGTCCGATGCCCGCCGCATCGTTCTGAATGACCGACGCCAGATCCTTGCTGTTGCCAATGTTCGCATACAGGCGGATCTTCTTGCCATCCATAGTGACTGTTTCGCGCCCTTTCAGTGTTTGCAGCAGTTCTTTCTTCTCCTGTTCCTCCCGCTGCCGTCGGCGCATTGTTTCCAATGTCTCCTCATCCGGTTCCACATACAGGACTCCGTTAGTACCATCCACAACCGCAAATTTCCCATCTACCGTCTCATCGAGCGCCACGTCTGTTCCGATCAGCGCCGGAATGCTCATCGTACGCGCCAGGATCGCCGTGTGGGAATTGACGGAACCGTGTACCGTCACAAAGGATAGCACCTTGTCCTTTTCAAGCTGTACCGTCTCCGATGGCGCTAAATCATCTGCCAGAATAATCACCGGCTCGTCCGTATGGATGCCCTGACCTGCGCCTCCGGACAGAACGCGCACAATCCGCTCCGAAATATCTTTGACATCCGCCGCGCGCCCGCGCATATATTCGTCCTCCATCGCCGCAAACATCTGGGCGAAATTGTCACCGGTCACCGCAACCGCATACTCGGCATTGACCTTCTGCGTATCGATGATATTCTGAACCGCGTCCAGATAGTCCTCGTCCTCCAGCATGATCTGGTGAATCTCAAAAATCGCCGCATTCGCCTCGCCAACTTCTTTTACCGCCTTTTCATACAACTCGCCGAGCTGGCGGATGGACTCCTGAACCGCCGCATTAAACCGCGCTTTTTCCTGCTCTGTATTCTCTATTTTCGTCCGTTTTACGGTCTGCTCGCCTTTCTGATACACACATATTTTTCCAACTGCGACACCGCCAAATACACTTTTTCCGCGATACGTCTGCATGATCATTCCCCTTTCCATTGATCCATTATCGAAAAATGCCGCCATGTAATAATCCCTTACATCGCGGCATCTTTGTTAAACTACATATTTTCCTTCATAAACTGGCTGACTGCCTCATAAGCTGCTTCTTCGTCCTCGCCCTCAAAGGTCAGGGTTACTTCCTGTCCGTTCTTTACCGCCAGTCCCATGATACCGAAAATCTTTTTGCAGTCGCCGCTCTTTCCATCTTTCGCCAGCTTGATCGTACTCGTAAACTGTTTTGCCGCCTTTACCAGTTCACCTGCCGGGCGTGCATGGATTCCTTCCGGGTCTGTAATGGTATATTTAAACTCTTTCATGATGATGTTCTCCTTCTCATTATAACCTATTTTGATTGATTTGACCAAAAAATTTCTAATAAAGATTCACATTCCGTCAAAAAAATTTATTTATCTATTCTTCTACATTCTTCTTGAGAACTCCTAAGAGTACCGTCGAGATCGCCATGCCAACCACCAGTGCCAGCAGGTAGAACAGCGGATTTCCCATGACTGGGAATACGAAGATTCCGCCATGCGGCGCCATCAGCGTACAGTTAAATAACATGCTCATCGCTCCCGCAACACCCGAACCGACGATGCAGGCTGGAAGCACGTGTACCGGATCGGACGCTGCAAATGGAATCGCGCCCTCCGTGATGAATGCCAGACCCATGATGAAGTTGGTCGGTCCTGCCTCGCGCTCTTCCTTTGTAAATTTCTTCTTAAACAGCATTGTTGCCAGCGCAATCGCACACGGCGGTGTCATACCGCCAATCATAACAGCTGCCATCACATCGTAGTTGCCGGAGGCGATTGCCGCCGTACCAAATACATATGCCGCCTTGTTGAATGGACCGCCCATGTCGATCGCCATCATCGCCGCCAGCACAAAACCAAGAATCAACTTACTCGAACCACCCATGCTGCTCAGACCATTGTTTAACGCCATATTGATCGCGCCCATGACCGGCTCTACGACGAAGCTCATAACCAGTCCGATGAGCAGGACGCCCACAACCGGGTAAATCAGGACCGGAGCAATCTTTTCCAGTGCCTCTGGAAGATTCTCGCACGCTTTCCGAAGTGCCAGAATCAGATATCCGGCAATAAAACCTGCCGCCAGGGCGCCAAGGAAACCTGATTTTCCCTGAGAAGCAATCATGCCGCCGACAAAACCGACTGCCAGCGCCGGGCGGTCTCCGATCGCCATCGCGATGAAACCAGCCAGAATCGGGAGCATAAAGCCAAATGCCACACCGCCGACATTTTTAAACCATGCCGCCAGCGGGGTAATCGTACCAAAGTTTACACGCTGGTCGAGCGGAAGTGCATTCATATCCACACTAAAACCATCAATCAGAAACGCAATCGCAATCAGGATGCCGCCGCCGACTACAAATGGAAGCATGTGGGAGACACCATTCATCAGCTGCGTGTAAATCTGGTGTCCGACACTGCCCGATTTGCCGCCAGAGGCTGCCTTTGCCGGGCTGCTGCTTCCAGATGATGCTGCGTGGTAAACCGGTACCTCCCCGGACGCCGCGCGCTCCAAAAGCTCCGGTGCCTTGCTGATACCGTCCGAAACCTGACATTCGATCACTCGTTTTCCGTCAAACCGATCCATCGGCACCTGTGCGTCCGCTGCCACGATGATGCAGTCCGCCGCCTCGATCTCCTGTGCCGTCAGCACATTTTTTGCTCCGGCTGAACCGCGCGTCTCAACTTTGATCTTCCAGCCCTTCGCGCGTGCCGCTTTTTCCAGGCCTTCGGCTGCCATGTAGGTGTGCGCGATACCGGTCGGACAGGAAGTAACCGCTAAGATCTTCGGTCCGGCTGTCTGTTCCGTCTCTGCACCCGCTTTTTGCGCCTGAATCTCCTGACCACCTGCTTGTGCGGCATTCTCTCCATTTGTATCTGCCGCTTCTTCGACGGAATCAGCCGCCAGTCTCTCATCGATGCCTGCCTGTTCTGCATCTGCCTTATCAATAATGGAAAGAAAGTCTTCCACCGAAGAGGCATTTCGCAGGGAATCTGAGAAATTCTCGTCCATCATGAGAACGGAAAGCTTGCTCAACACATCCAGATGTACGTTATCTTTTGTATTTGGCGCTGCAATCAGAAACAGCAGAGTGACCGGTTCGCCGTCCAGGGAGTCGAAATCCACGCCATTTTTGATGACCATCGCCGCCAGCCCCGGCTTTTTGACCGCATCACATTTTCCATGAGGAATTGCAATCCCCTCGCCGATACCGGTCGTGCTCTCTTCTTCTCTTGCATAAACCTGCTTGCGGAATGCTTCGACATCCGACAGCTTTCCGCTCGCCGCCATCAGCTCTACCGCCTTGTCCAGTGTCTCCGATTTGCTGGTGGGTGCCGCATCCAGCGATATACTTCTCGGATCCAGTAAATCAGTAATCTTCATATCTGTTGCCTCCCTATTTATGCCCGAATGTCAGGTATGCATTGCATATCCGGCAGTACATTCTGCCAGCTTCAAAAATGTCTGCATACAACCTCATCCGATTTTTGTGATTTTACAGGTCTCATACACTTTCTTTATCTCATCCTTCGTCGCCAGCTGCTCCGAAAAGGCGCTCGCGCTTCCAGCTGCCAGTCCCATGCGGAAGGCGTGTTCATAATCTCCGCTCTCCCCGTATCCGGCCAGGAAACCGGCTACCATCGAATCTCCGGCTCCGACACCATTTTTCAAGGTTCCCTTCGGTGCTTCCGCCGCATAGACGCTTCCATCCTCCGCCAGAAGAACCGCGCCCTTGCCTGCCATCGAAACCAGCACGTTGACCGCACCTTTTTCCTGCAGCTTCTTCGCATACGGAACAACTTCCTCCCGCTCCGAGAGCTTCACGCCGAAAATGTCTCCCAGTTCATGATTGTTCGGTTTGATTAAAAATGGATGGTGTCCCAGCACATTGAGCAGCAGATCCTTGGTCGCGTCCACAACAATCCGGACGTCCCTGCCATCCAGGCGCTCCATAATCTTCTGATAAATATCATCCGGCATCGACGCTGGAATACTTCCAGCCAGCACCAACGTATCATCCGCCCCCAGCCGGTCAAGCTGGGTCATCAGCGCATCCACCGCTTCCCGCGGAATCCTCGGTCCCCGACCGTTGATCTCAGTCCCGTCGATGGATTTCAGCTTCAGGTTGATGCGGGAGACTCCCTCATCCAGGGAAATAAACTCGGCTTTCACGCCCAGCTGCTCCACTTCCTTCCGAACCTCCTCGCCGACAAACCCGGCAGTAAAGCCAAACGCCGTATTGGCAATTCCAAGGTTTTGAAGGACCGTCGAAACATTGATTCCCTTTCCGCCCGGAAGCAAAAGCTCCGAATCTGTCCGGTTGGTCAGTCCGAGCTTAAAATCGCTCACTGACACAATATAATCTAACGATGGATTAAAGGTTACCGTATAAATCATAAGCCTTCATTCCTTTCTTATCTTGATTGATTCTGACTGTATTATAAAATCATTTTCATTCAAAATCAATCAAACTTATTCACAAACATGCTGCCTCTTTTTGGGTTATATTGCACAATTTTGATTTTTTATGATTGTTTTTGATTGATTGTTTCGTGTGAATTCCGGCGAAACGATTGCTGTCACTGATGGAATAGTGTTTCCAAAAACATCATTTTTACTCAGCTTCATCTCCTCTTCTAATCGTAAAATCCGCCTTTGTTGACAAGGATTTCCCCATTTGCTATAGTAAATGAAGAATTTTGTAATATCTTTGTAATATTTCCAAGATGTTTTTATATCAGAAAGGATATACGATATGAACGATTCCCCTTTGAAACCTGCTTCTTCCAGGCGCAAAAAAATGGATAAAACAATGATGGCGATCTATTTCCTGATCCTTTTTATTGTGGCCGGGGCGGCTCTGCTGGTATTTCTATGCCTCTCTAAACCTTCTGATAAGAAGAACAAAGCAGGCTCTGATCCTTCCATCGCTTCTTCCAGCACCTTAAAAAACAGTCATCAGACCGGCACCGATGCTAAAAGTACAGCGAAAGCCAAAATCAAAGAAGAAAAGCCGGTCGATCCGTATGAAAATCTCGCGGTCGCCAATGTGGATGATGCGCTGAACCTGAGAGAAAAACCAGATACAGATGCCAAGGTACTCGGCACCTGCTTCCGCGGAGGCGGCGGTACCATTTTAAAACGCAAAAATGGCTGGACAAAAATCCGCTCCGGTAGGCTGGAGGGATGGCTCAAGGACGATTATCTTGTATTTGGCGATGATATCAAGCCGCTCGCCAAAGAGCTCGGTCTCTATATCGCTACCGTCAGCACACAGACACTCCATGTACGTGAGGAAGCCAGCACGGATTCTGCCATCGTCGGTCTGGCTGCCGCGGAAGACTACTATCCTGTACTGAGTCAGGAAACTGGATGGGTCAAAATCCAGCTTTCCGTTGACACCTCCGGTTACGTTTCTTCTGATTATGTCACAATCAGCGTCAAGCCAGGACGCGCAATCAGCATTGAGGCTGAGATGGCAGCGCTGGAGGCGGCACGGCAGGCTGCTGAAGAAGCTGAGCAGGCATCCAGAGCCGCCGAGGAGGCCCAGATTGCAGCCGCAAAATCGCAGGCAGAAGCAAACGCGGCTAAAGGTTCCTCCCAGACTTCGGGAAAATCTGGAAATTCTGGAAGCTCTTCGAAAAAGAGCACGGCTGCACCAGCCGCTAAATCATCCTACGTGATCTCCGCCTCCGAGAGCGACGTTTATCTGCTCTCCGCCTGCCTCACGATGGAAGCCAACGGCGGATCCTATGAAAGCTATCTGGCAGTCGGAAGTCTGATCGTCAACCGCGTCAAATCTGGCAAATGGGGCAAATCCATCTCCAGCGTCATCTACGCGGACGGACAGTTCCCAGGCGCGACCTCCGGCCTGCTTGACAAATATCTCGATAGAGGACCGTCCTCTACTGCCACCAAGGCGGCAAAGGCAGCGCTCGCCGGGGAGAATCAGATAGGCGACTACCTTTATTTTACCTCGACCAAATCAGCAAACTACGACAGCTACTCCAGCTATCAGGTGGTTGGTGGGAATTGTTTCTATAAAAAATAAAAGGCTAAAAAAGGCGGATTTAAACGCATTACATTAAACCTCATATACATTCCCATCGCCTTATGATATGATAATCATATCAGCCAAACATACAGGCAGAGGACACCTACTGTCCATACCTTATTGATAGGTACTCTCGGAGTCTTTCCTGCAAATCATCTCACAACATTAAGCACAGAAAGCTTCCGGGAGTCCATTGATTGCAAATGGAGGAAATTATGAGAAAATCAATTTATACCTTGATGGTTTCCACTCTCATCGCAGCCGCCAGCATGACCGCCTGCTCCAGCCAGCCGTCTGAAACAACTGCCGCTGAATCCACACAGGAAAACGATACATCAGCAGAAAGCAGCGATGCCAGCGAAACAACTACTGCCGGAGAAAAAGAAACCGCCCAGACAACGGATGCAGATTATGCAGAAGACGAGACTCTGAGCGAAAAAGAAATCACAGAACTTTACCGTGGTTTTGCCAGATCCCTTCAAAGCATCATCGCCAATAAAAATATGAACGATTTAGCCGAGCTGCTTGTCTATCCGTCCTACATCGGCATCGATGACGGGATTGTCGTAAATAACAGAACTGAATTTATGGCTCTTGACGCAGACAAGGTATTTACCGACGCGCTGATTGAGGCAGTCAAGACAGCCGATGTTTCTTCCACCGAACTGACCAAGGCAGGTTTCATCGTAGGCGATCCATCCGGTAAACCGGCAGTTACCTTTGGTCTGGACAAAGAGGGATCTATCGGTATCACAGGTATTAACTACTAATCAGATATAAAATAGTGAAAAAGAGCGCCGCAACACTCACAAACCGGCTTTCCATTTCTGGTAAAACCGCTCCATGAGTGCCGCAGCGCTCTTTTCTACGTTACAGCCAGACAACTGCATCCATCAATCCGGCTGACTGCTTCTTCTACATTATCCTTCAATCGCAATATATTTTTTCTGCTCGACTTCCGGTTTTGCTTCTTTCTTCGGAACAAAAATCTTCAAAATACCATGCTTAAATTCCGCCTTGATATCTTCCTCTGTTATATCATCACCGACATAGAAGCTTCTCGCACAGGAACCTGCGTAACGCTCTCTGCGGATGTAACGACCGGACTTTTTCTCCTTCTCGTCCTCATCCAGTCCCTTCGCAGCCTGAATCGTCAGATTACCATCTTCCAGGGAAATCGAAATCTCTTCTTTCTTAAATCCCGGCAGATCCATCTCCAGCTCATAGCCGTCTTCCATTTCCTTGATATCGGTCTTCATCAGGTTCTGTCCATGGCGTCCATACAGCTTTTTCTCTATCTTCTGTCCGGCGTTATCATCATAAAACGGAAAATCATTAAAGAAATCATCAAACAAATTTTCTCCAAAAATACTCGGCATTAACATAAGTCATCTCTCCTTTTCTAACTTCATTTCATTATGTTTATTTACCAACATTTTCGGAACCGGGACGGTCTGGGAACTTTTCTTTTCTTCCTCTTCCTTCGTTCTGGCTATGTTATAGCACTTCTTATTAGCACTGTCAAGAGGCGAGTGCTAATTTTTTTGTGAAGAATTTGTGAACGCTACGAGCCATGCACATTTCCATGAAAGAGCCATCTTTCAAGCTTGCTTGATAAAGATGGCTCTTTCATGGAAATGTATAGGGCGACAGCTCTACAGCGAGGGAAGTCTTTCCCGAGCTGTGCATGGCGTATGCCACTACTTCACAGGGATTTTTCACTTACTTTCGCACTCAATTTTCTTGGTTTGACCACATTTTTACAACAAATTCTTGGAAAAATATATTCGTCTGATTTTCTTACCACATTTTACGACAACAACTTATGGTTTATACCACAGCAGGTACGGTTTCTGGCAGGTTCATTTTAGACATCTCATTCTCCACATGAGACTTATCTGAAATATGATTATAGACATTCATTGTGATCTGTGCATCTGAATGGCCCATCACATACTGCATAACTTTGGGATTGACATTGTTCTCACCCAATCTGGTACATCCCGTATGACGAAGGGTATGCGATGAAATAGGAGGCATCAACTCCGGCTCTCGCTTCTCTTCTTCTGCCAATTTGCTTTCTTTTTTATTATAGGCATTAACAATATTTTTCAGAAAGCTGTTCACTCCCGCTGGCATAATCGGACGTCCATGCTTTGTATTAAAGATGAATCCACTGCGTCCACCTATCTCAACATTACTCTGTAAACCAAACATTAGGTTCAGTTCTCTCTGCTTACGGAACGCATCATATACCATCTGTGTCATAGGAATATTTCTGATTCCTGCATCCGTTTTAGTTTCTGAATCATGGAAACAATATCCGTCATCACCTTCATAATACACAAGCTGTCCACCTACATGGATCTCCCGGTTCTTCATGTCCACATCTGACCAGGTTAAGCCGATGGTTTCACTCACTCTCAGGCAAGCCCCAAACATAACCTGCATCATTGGAAGATGAGGCTTATACACATTACTCTGTTCAACAAACTTCAAAAGTTTTTCCTGCTGTTCCAGTGTCAATGCTTCTTTCTCCTTTGCCGGAGCCCCATAATCTCCAAGTGTTCCTGTTACTGGATTCTTGCGGATAATCCCATCTTCCACTGCCAGTTCAAAACTGGGATTCAATAAGCCATAAAGACCTTTGATCGTACTGTGTGCCAGTCCTTCATCTGGCAATGCAGAAAAGAACGTCCTTACGTGAGATGTCTTAAAATCCACAACACGTAGCAAAACTTAAATTCACTGCATTTTTCCTCTTTGGCAAAAGGAAAAGCACTGTAAAACCCATAATCCAACGGTTTTCAGTGCTTTTTTCATATTACATTATTGAATATCCCTCATTCTGCCTATATAAGTGAAACTTAGCGAAACTTAAATTAAATCTCTTTCAGACAATTCAATTTGGATATTCACCGACTGTGGATTATTTCTCAGTGCACCAGTTTCCAACTTACCGCCTGCTGCCTTGCATCCACAAATCTCTTATAAATACCTTCCTGTTTCATTAATTGCTCATGTGTTCCCTGCTGTGCAATTCTTCCTTTTTCAACAACCACAATCTGGTCTGCATGTCTGACTGTTTTTAATCTGTGGGCAATCATAATAATCGTTTTTTCCTTTGTAAGTGCATCTACTGCATCCATCAGCTCCTTTTCATTCTCCGGATCAACATTTGCCGTTGCTTCATCCAATATGACGATTGGCGCATCCTTCATAATCGCTCTGGCTATCGAAATACGCTGCTTCTCACCACCGGAAAGTGTGGCTCCTCCTTCTCCGATCACTGTGTCATATCCATTCGGAAGTTTGCTGATGAAATCATGACAACATGCTTTCTTCGCCGCTTCCACCACTTCCTCATGACTTGCATCCTGGCGTCCGAATTTAATATTATTCTCAATGGTGTCTGCAAACAAATACACCGACTGAAACACAAATGAGAAATTACTCATCAGACTGTTCATGCTGTAGTCTTTTACATTCACACCTCCAAGTGTCACTTCCCCGGAATCCACATCCCAGAACCTGGCAATCAGATTGCAAAGTGTTGATTTTCCTCCACCAGATGGTCCAACGATTGCTGTCGTCGTTTTCTGCGGAATAGAGAGCGATATATCATCAATGATCTTCCGTTTGTCATAAGAAAACGAAACATTAGAAAGTCTGATATCGTAATTTTCCGGCTGTATTTCTTTACCGTCGATATCCATGGTATCCAGCTCCAATATTGCATTTGCTTTATCTACACATACGCTTACCACATGTAAAAGAGAGGAATAATTTCCTGCACATTCCAGACTGGCATAAAGCATAAATGCTGAAATTGTCATACCGATCGCATAGACCGCACTCATAGTTCCATTAATATAAAAATATGCACTGCAAGCCACGATCACAGCACCTGTAATTTTGGTTATCACACTTTGCAGAAAATGATAGGGCACAAACAGCATTTCCATCTTTGTATTGATCTTTTCACATGCTTCATTTGCATCATTTAATCTTTTCGCCTGTTTCCCAAGCAAGTTATATGATTTAACTTCTGATATTCCCTGCAGATACTCCATGATCTGGTTTACAAGCTCCATATCGCATACCACTTTTTGCTCTGAATCTTTTTTACCCGCATTCTGCATCACAGAATTGACCCCAAAGAAAATAAGTACTCCTGCTGCAGCTATCAGTCCAATTCTCCAGTCAAAAATAAACAGCATAAGAATGATCATTGATGTTTCCAGAATTCCCTGCATTGTCAGCATAACCACTCTCGCAGCCACATCGCCAAGTATTTCCATTGTATTGGTTGTAATGGAAGAAATTTCCCCGATACTATTGGAATTGAAATACCCCATCGGCAGATATCGCAGATGTTCTGCAATCTTGATTCTCATAAAAGCACTTGCATTATATCCTCCCTCTGTCTGAAGCACTGTAGAGTATCTCTTGCAGATTACGTCGACTACAATTGCAAGAACCATAATCGCAACGGAGCCTCCAATATATTTTCCTGTCGGTTTCCCACTCAGCAGACCAATCAGTATGTACATAATAGCCGGAATCTTCATTGCTGAGGCAAGAGCCTCTATGAGTCCGCTCACTATCGACAGTTTAAATTTATTGCCATTTTCCCTGCCTGAAAAACGAAAGAATTTTGCCAGAATCCCAAACATATCATTCTCCCTCCTTCACCGTATCTTTTACAGAAATATGGGCATTCCACATTTCCTTATAAAGCGGGCATGACACCAGAAGTTCCTCATGTGTGCCATGTGCTGTTACATTTCCATCATTTACAACAAAGATCTGGTCACTGTCCTTAACAGTAGAAAGTCTGTGTGCTATTACGATCAGGGTCTTCCCTGCTACCAGTTTTGCGATAGAATTCTGCAGAATTGCCTCATTTTCCGGATCTGTGTAGGCAGTTGCCTCATCAAGGATCACGATCGGAGCATCCTTTAACATTGCTCTTGCAATGGAGATACGCTGCCTCTCACCACCTGACAGATGTCCTCCTGCACCTCCTACAACCGTATCAAATCCATTCTCCAACTGCATGATAAATTCATAGCATCCACTTTTCTTTGTCACCTCGATGATCTGTTCATCTGTAGCATCCGGATTTCCCTGTCTGATATTTTCACGGACTGTTTCATTAAACAGATAATTGTCCTGTGCAACATATGCAATTTTCCGATTAAAATCTGCAAATGCCAGTTCTTTGACATCAACTCCACCGATTTTGATGCTTCCGGAATCCACATCCCACAGGGACGCAATCAGCTTTGCGATGGTCGACTTGCCGCTTCCGGAAGGTCCTACGATTGCATTTACCGTTCCTGCTTTCAGCTCCATAGTTACTCCGTGCAGGATTTCTTTGTCGTGATAACCAAATCTGACATCTTCAAGAGTAACGGAGTTATCTTTTGGAACACTTTTACTTTTCTCTGGACGTTCAAGCTCCGGCTGTTCCAGAATTCCTGCCACTTCACCAACAATCACTCCGATCTTGCCAAGATCATCTGTATAGGAACCCACTGTGATCAACGGTCCAACGATTCCAAGTGATAAAATAATGCAGATGACAAAATCTGAAATCGCAAGTGTTCCATTGGCTACATAATGTGCCCCAAACGGCAACACCGTAAGAAGCGTATAAGGTGTGACCACCATCATCAGTCCATGAAAGATCGAGCACCGTTTCATCCAGGAAATAAAGGAATCTGCATAAGCCATAGCCGCCTTTGTAAATTTTGCATAAGAACTTTCTGTCTTTCCAAATGCCTTGATCACTTCGATTCCGTCAATATATTCCACTGCCGCATCATTCAGATCTTTTGTTGTCTGAACCGTTCTCTCGAAGCTTGGTTTATAATCCAGCATCATTCCAAAATAGGAAAGAAATCCCACTATAACCGGCACCAATGACCAGAGTGCCAGTCTCCAGTCTGTCAGGAAGAAATAAATCAAAATCACAATCGGTGCCAGCAGATTGGACGTGAATTCCGGGACAATATGCGCCAGTGTTGTCTCGATACTGTCGATTCTTTCCACCATAATATTTTTAAATGTACCGGAAGGTGTGTCTTTCACATAGCCAAGAGGTACCCGCGCCAGCTTGTCACAGCAGGATTTTCTTATATTTGCAAGTACTGCAAACGTTGCTTTATGTGACAATGCTGTCGAAAGTGAATGAAGCAGTTCTGCAATGATAAACGATAATGCAATCAGAACCGCTTTTGCAAGATATATTTCAAACTCCTTTTCACCATTTAAAAACAGCTTTACTACATCTGCAATAATAAAATACGGCAAAATCTTAAAAATCACATTTCCTATTGCAAGTAACACACTCCACACATAGGCAATTCTTTTTTGTCCGGCCCACGTCAGGATCCAGCTGACTGCCGACTTCTTTTTTTCTTTCACATCTTTTCACTCCTTACGTTCGTTTTATTGTTTCGTTTTATTATTTTACCTTCTGTTAGTTCGAGCTAACCAACATATAATAAAATAGGTGGTCTACTGGCATCAACCACCTGATATTATTATCCTGGCTGAACTTTATTCAGAAATCCAGAACCTGCAACACACATAACCTATTTCAGAATTCCTGCATCAGTTATACTGGAAATTCAATATTCCACAATCGTTCCCAGCCACCTGTATTAAATTCTTTCAGTTGATGTACATTTTTCTTTGCAGTCTCCCTGTCTATATCATGCTCAATGATCTGAAATACTGATGAAAAAAATCCCGTATAGATCATATGCATAAGGCTTTCCTCTACAATCGGTATTTTTACACCGTTCTCTTTCATCTTTTCCATATAATTCAGGCTGGACTTCATTTCCCGCTCTACCATATTGTGTATGAATAATTCAAATTTTCCACTGTCTCCGCATTTCAACAATAATCTGAAATTATCATAATGATCATAGATATAATCAACCATCTGCTCCATCCCATCACTGGATGTATCCGACATATTCCTTGTCTGATCACTGGCAGAAAGCTTTTCAAACTCCTCAACGATCTGGTCATAAATCTGATAAATATGTTCCATATAAGGATCCGTCAGTGCATCAAAAAGTGCCTCTTTCGTCGGATAATATTTGTAAAATGCGCCAGTAGTAAGTCCTGCATCTTTTACAATATTTCTTAAAGATGCTCCTGTCAAACCATCTTTCAGAAAATGTTTTCTGGCTGTATCTAATATGTTTTTCTGTGTATCTTCTGCTTTCGTCGACATTCTTTTCGTATCCTCTAAACTTCTTTTCAAAATATAACAGTGCTATATAACACTGTTATATTTTAACTCCTTACAGGAATTTGTCAAGTCTTGGTGTTTCAATTTTTTATTTTCCTCGTGTATTCAGTTTCCACTCCGCAGATGCTTTCTGCAGTTTTACAAGTCTGTTCTATTCAGACAGATTTTCTGTTCCTCAGATCGTCGTTGCTCTGCTGAAGCGATTGATTCAGCTTCTGCGTTTCGGACAATTCGGTTGTCAGACACTGAATTCCTACGGTTGATTTCCGAACTTCTTCTCGCAATCTCTGCCTGTCGGACAAGATCGTCTGTCTCTCTTCTTCCAGCATCTGTATCTGCTTTTTCTGTGTCCGCATGAACTCTTTCGCTCTCTCGAAACTCTGCATTAGAAGATCTTTTTCTACTTTGAGCTTGATCGGTGATTCCTCCGGCAGCTGCGATGGCTGTGTCAAGTTCTCTGTAATAATTTCTAAGTTCTTCGGCTGCTCTGCTTTCTCTGATTTCAATATCTCTGGATTTTTTCCTATTTCTATCAAATTCATTCTCTAGTCCCTCCTTGCTGATATCCAGATGAAATGTTTTTGACAGATTGCTGTCTCTCACCTTCTTCCCATCCTGGTTCTGAAAAGTAATGTGCTTCCGTTTCTCTGTCCAATTTACATTCCATCCAAACTGTTTCATTTTTTCCTTAAACTTTTCTTTGCTGATACAATTTTCCAGTGCTTTTAACACTGCCATTGCACAATCCGCTACTAAGCTGTCTTTCACCTGCTGATGGAACAGGTTATATTTATCTTTGCTCCATGCAATGACTTCCCCTTTTTCAATCTGGCTTCTTATTCTTGAAATGGTGATTACTCATTACCGTAAAATTCTTAGTTCTCTCTACACGAAAAATCTGTGCCATTCTATCTCACTTCCTTTCCAGACAGAAAAAGACGCAAGCCACATTTCTATGACTCACGCCTTTCTCTGCACTTCATTATTAAATTGAAAATTTCTATTCTTCTTTCCTTTCTTCTGGTTTCTTCGATATTGCAGTTCGTTCATAAAGCATGGATTTTTTTCTTTCACGCAGTGTTCGCACTGACCAGTTTTCCTGCATACACATTGCAGCATAAAAATCTCTTTTTAACTCATCTTGTATTGGCAGAATCTCTACAAAATGCGACCAGGTCAATTGTTGCGACAATGTCGCAACTTTTTCGAAGTCAGGAAATTCCTGATAAAACTTAATCATTCTTGAAATTGATGTTTTATCAAATCCCGAACCATACTCCTGTTCCAGCCGTTTACTGACTTCTGCAACAACCTTTTTTCCATACTCAGGCTTATTATTTCCAGTTAACTCCACACTAAGTCTTTTTCCAATTCCCCAATTAAGAGAAATAATGGCATCATTCACAACTTTTTTTACATTAGTTTTCTTTTCCCTGATTAACGCATTTATTTCATCATAAATATTATCAATATTATCTGCTATTAATATCTCTTTTTTCATTATCGATCCCCTTCTATAACTTGAAATGCCAAATTGGCATTTCAAAACTGTCCCAACTGCTTACTGTTATATTACCCTATTTTTCTCATTCTGCCTACTGCTTTTTCATGGTCACATATAATAATGAGGTCGCATTCCACGACCTCATCACCTTCATTTAAACATAAATCAATTCCTTGAGAATAATTTCTTCCGCAATCGCTCTGTGCTGATTAACAGCTCTTACCCAGGTCATCTGATCTGCTTCTTTATCCGGCAGTGGTTCTTTTTCTTCTAACTGCTTCAGAATTACCTTTTCCCATTCTCTGGCTGCCTTGTCCACTTCCAGAAGATGCTCTCCAATGGTGTCCTGCAGAAGCATCACCTGATAAGTTGAATTTCGATGGTTTTTCAGATAATCTCTGCGAAGAAAACCATACTTGCCAAGTTGCTCCATCTGTTCACCGGATTTATAGGTGCGATTCGGGATTAGATATCCATTTACATTTGTATACGTTAATTTCATTTTATTAGCACTCTCCATTTCTCATCTTTTTTTGACCACAAATTTACGACATTTACGACAAATCTGACACTGCTTTACAATACCAGACAAAATGGCTGATGCCCCGGAAAGCCTGTAAAACAGGCACTTCTAGGATACACAAGACAGAACAAAAATCGACTTCCATTATCAATAGGTGAGTGCTAATTATTTGTGAATATTTTGTGAAATTATCAATCCTTTTTCTCTCTATTGATACTGCCACACTAGAGAGGATAGGAGAATTCTTGCAAAGTGTTGTTAAAAAAGTAAATCTCTAATATTATTCTTATACTATTTCATAATCAAAACCGTCGCCAGAATACAGACGAATCCAATCAACTCTGCCGGTGTAAAAACGGAATTCAGCCAGACCGCTGACAGGCACGCCGCCGTCAGCGGTTCCAGGCAGGCAAGCACCGAAGCGCGCACCGGTCCCGTCAAAGAAACTCCCTTTAAAAAAAGAGTATACGCAACCGCACTTCCCAGTATCACAAGCACACCCAGATAAAATGCGGCATGACCGTCCAGCCCCGCCGGAACTTCCCAGATGCGGACGGCTCCCGATAGAAACACGCCGCCGATAAACATTCCCATCCCGGTTGCAGGAATACTTCCCCACTGCTTCACCGGATTTTTTGAAAGCAGGAAATACGCAGCTGCGCCGACACCTCCCATGATTCCCCAGAAAAGTCCCTTCGCCGTCAGTTCCATGCCGTCCAGTCTTCCTCCCGTCGCGATCAGCCAGACTCCAAAGAATGCCAGACAGATACAGAAAAACGTCCGTTTCGTGGGCAATGTACGTTCTGCCGCGCATACAAAGACCGCCACGAAGATAATCGATAAATTCTGCAGCACCGTCGCCGTTCCCGAATTGGTCCATTTGATTGCATTTAAGTACGCATACTGGGACAGCACCAATCCCAGAAACGAAAACAGCACCATCTGAGCCATCGCTTTCTTATCCTGAACCAATGCCCGCACCGGCAATTTTCCCTTCGCAGCGGCAGCAAGCAGAAGAATCGTCCCCGCCCCCAGCATTCTAAGCGCCGTCACCCACGCCGCATCGATCGGGTAGGATGAAAACAGTGCCTCCCCGCATGTTCCCGAAAATCCCCAGCTAGTCGCACCGATCATGCAGCAGAGAGCGCCGAGGCGGGCAGACGAAGAAGGAACTTCTGTGGAATTTGATGCCTGTTTTTCTGTGGCATGATTCGACTCCTTGATGTTCATTTGATTCTTTCCATCTCTATTTCTTTTTAACATCTTTCATTTCTCCACTATTCTTTTATGAGTTTCGTTCTTTTTCATTGACTTTATCATTATATCGGTATTATCTTTATTTATATATAAAAATATCGGCTTATTTTTTCATTATATTGAGGTTATTATGATTACAAACTATCTTTCCATAAATTCTGACCGGGAGGAAAACCTGATTCGTATTTTCCCGGATTTTCCGGTTTCGGTGTACCGAACCGACTTTTCCGATCCGTCTTATCAGCTTGTGAGCTGGCACTGGCATGAAGATTTCCAGTTCTGCCTGGTCGAGCGCGGCGAGGTCTGTTTTCAGACGCCTGGTTCCAGATTCCCAATTTCGTCCGGCTGCGGTATTTTTTTTAACCGGCGGCTCGTCCACAGCGCTTTGCCATTGACGACGGATTCCTCCTACTACTGCATCAATTTTTCCCCGGCGCTTCTGACTGCTGCCAGCGGGGCTGCTTTGTCGGATGCGATGGTTCTGCCCCTTTTGAATGAGGAAACCTTGTCTTTTTTCCAGTTTGACGCCCTCACCCCCGACGGCTCTCTGCTGGCGGACTCCATCTGCCGTATTTTACAGCTTTCAGAGAATCACACACCTGAAAGCTCGTTTCAGGTATATGGTATCCTGTTTTCCCTCTGGATCATCGCCTGGCGCTTTCTCCGTCAAGACGAATCCACGTTCAATAAACGCGGTGATACTTCTGCCGCCAACAGCCGCCTGAAAGAGATTTTTCACTACTTGCAGGCGCATTACTCGCAGAAAATCACCCTGCGCGAGATCTCTGACGCAGTCTGCCTCTGTCCGGAAGAATGTGAACGTTTTTTCAAACGGATGACTGGCATCACGATTTTCCAGTATCTCCTTGAATACCGGATCAAAAAAAGCCAGGAGCTTTTGAACAACTCCCGCCTATCTATCGCGGAAATTGCCCAAAGCTCCGGCTTTACAACACAAAGCTACTATTCTTCCTGTTTCAAACGCCTGACCGGATGTACACCGGGGGCGTATCGTAAGCGGAAAATTTCTCTTATAACTTTTCTTTAAGGAATTGCTTCTTCTTGAAACTTCCTTAACCGTGTTCTCATCCGATTCTTTCCATACACAGCACAAACGAGACACTTTGCATCCCTGTTTTATCAGGGATTGCAGTTCTTACATGGTTCATATCCCTCTGCAATCACTTCATCGCGCGTACCGGTAAATTCCTGCCGGTTTGCCGCCTTCATCTGGGTGACAGATGTGCAGCTTGGAAGGTGAAATTTTTTCGAGTTGGTATTGAGAATGTAGGTCTGAACCGTCGCACTGCTTCCAGAGGATCCAGCGCCGCCTCCCGACGAACCAGCTGCTCCCGATCCAGCCGATTGATTCTGGCTGCTGCCATTTCCAGCCGTTCCCTGTCCGGCTGTGATTCCCGCACTTCCAGAGCCGTCCGCCCAGCTTTCTCCTGTCGCATAATCGATCGCAATACCAGGCTGGACATTATAGACGTACACGCAGAACAGCACTCCCTCGCCCTGATCCTCGACGGATTCCGCCTCCATCAGGACGCCGGAGGCAACCAGATTATTGCCCTCAAAAACCGGCGTTACGCGGTACATGACATGGTTTCCGGTTTCTTTCACATAATCGGCTGTCAGATTTTCAAATGGCAGCATTCCCTGTACGTTCAGATAGCGGGTTCCGGTAATCAGGTTTTTGACATTAGCATTCTCCGCCGTAAGCTGGTAGCCGATCAGATGACAACGGTTATAGAGATACTTTCCATCCACATTGTCATACTTCGCCGTATGCCAGCCCGTCGGCTTGACTTCCCCGATCGAGCCGCGCTTCTCCGTCGGCATCGTATCCTGCGAAACCGAAGCATATGCCACGCCGCAGCGCCCCAGGCTGTCCAGATCACTGTAACTCTCAAACGATACATCCGTCAGGTCCGCATCGGTAAAATACGGCACATTTCCATTGACCGCCACATACGGATGACCGGAATATGCCGGTACATCCGCCAGATTAAATGACGTTCCTGAAGCAGAAGATACACGGTTTCCACCATTTTCTGACGATGACACCGCCTGTGAATCTCCGTCCGCACTTTCCGCCTGATTTTCCTCCGCGCTGACACTTCCGTTTCCATTCAGACTTCCCTCTGGAATCTCCTGCGCGCACGCTGAAACAGACAGCATCGCCGCTGCAGCCAGCCCCAGAAGCCACATTTTCAATTTTCTCATATGAATTTCTGCCTTTCCGTTTAAGCCTATCCCTTTCAGAGCCATGTAGATTTGCGCGTTCTGGCGCCTGATTTTCAGGTGCAGAACCGGCTCTTTTTTATATTTGACTTGTTTTTTATGTTTTTCTTACTCTTTTATATTGTACTTACTTTTTATGTATATTTTTTACCTGCGCACATACCGCTCTTCTGTGATTTTCTCATGCGAGGAACCCGCATATTCCTGCGTTTCTGCCAGCTTCCAGCTGCCCAGATCCATCTTAAAATACATATCTGCCGGATAATCCCGGTTCCAATGACAAAGAATCACTTCTTCGATCCGGCTCTCATACGGAACAACATCCTTGTCCTCGACAAAACAGTACTCTCCCGGCCCCGCCTTTTCCAAAAACGCTTCATCTGCCTGAATCTGCCCGGATTGTTCCTGTTCTTTCGGCATATTTCCATTCACCTGTAAAAACTGTTTCTGGCTGTATGCATTCATCCACAGTTTTTTCCCACCTGTCAGCTCCAGAATACGCTTTCTAAGCACGCGGTCCTGGCTCTGCCGTCTGTGATTGAACATCATGCCGTTCTGATTATCCACACATACAATTATCTTCATCTCTCTTTTTCTCCCTTTTTCTATCTGCTGTACGCTTCATGTTTCCCAAGGAATCAAAACAAGCGTCAGCTCCTCCATCCAGGTCCGCAGATTGGGACGCCTGACTGCCAGCGTGTTGACAATCACCGATCGTACACGCACCGGCATCGTTTCTCCTTCTTTTACCAGCCTGCTCACATCGTTTATGACATAAAAATTGCCATTCTCATATCCCAGATACATCATCACATGTCCCGGAAAATATAGAAGTGTGCCCGGTTCTAATGCTCTTAAAATCTGCTCTTTTTCTGAGCAGCACCGCCCTGCCAGCTCTATTTTTCTAACTGGCATCTGCAGCTGACCGGTCGTATTGCGAGGCAGGATCCATCCAAAACAGCGGTACACTTCCCGGATATAGGAAGAACAATCCCGGCTTTCCAGCATCCCGCCCCAGCCGTAGCGGTCTCCCAGGCACTTGAACGCCTGTTTAATAATTTCCTCATTTGTCAAGCTCAAATATCCCACCGATACGTCCCGGCTCATCGGAATCAATCCTTTTTGCCGGAAGAAACTGCCATCCGGGGCGCGGCATGGAAGCCAGACGATGTAATTATTCCAAGACAGTCTGTTCTGTACTCTCTGTTCTGCCTGTGCTTCTGTTGTCTCTATTACCGCTCCTATCCCTTTTTTTCTGTTTGTTTCTATTGTTTCTTTTATCTCTGGGATTCCTTCTTCCACGCACAATTCCAACACCGTCCCCATCCGAAGCCGGTATGCACTGGTTCCCGGATAGACTGCACTTGCTTCCAGCCAGACCATATCCCCTGTCACTACTAACGGATGGATCGGAAATGCCGCCATCAGCCATTCCGCCCGGTTCCGACAGACTGCCACCGACTCTGCCGATATCCAGCCCTCGCTGCATTCATTCCGGACATACAGATAACCCTCCTCCTGCACCGAACCCAAAATCAAAAGCGCTTCCCCGACCATACAGAGACAAAGTGCTGCCTCATCCCACTCCGGATCGGATGGATCCTCCTCATCAGCTAAAAAAGTCTCCATCGGAAACTGTTTGATCAACCCCTGTGAAGTCGCGATTCCATATTTGATATGAACATTTTTATCCACGGAATTTTGAGCATCACGCACAGTCCAATTTATCCCCTGTATCCCAAATGATAAGAAATTTCCACACCATTTATCATAAACAACTCTCTCTTCTTTGGCAAAGGCTTCCTTTTTCAAATCATGCATTTCCGTTCCATATGTCCGTAAAATCCGTGCATTCAAATTTTCAATTTCTTCCGGCGTCATTTTTACTGATTCTGACACATTTTCTATATCGATCCAATGCTCTGCCTGGCATTGTTCCTTCGAAACATCTGGTGCGAATGATAAAAAAGACGATCTCATATGAACTGATCCAAAACAGCCTGCTTAATTTTCGTATCTTTTATATGATGCATCTTCCTTTTTTATACACAATAAGGAATCGGCAGCCCCCCAGCTGGCGTCTCGTCGTTTCCGAAAGTGCCCCCAGCTGACTGACCAGCAAATCCATCAGATCCTCGCCGTCCATGGCATATCCACTCTAACTCACATTACTGATACTCAATCACATACCAAATCCAGAACTACCTCTTGCGTCTCACATTCCCACAAAAGGCATCTGCTTCCACGATTGAGTCCCCAGATTTAGTAATTCTCCGCATGAACCTCGAAATAAGCCTGCGGATGTGCGCATACCGGACAGACTTCCGGTGCTTTCTCGCCTACTACGATATGACCGCAGTTGCGGCATTCCCATACCTTCACTTCGCTCTTCTTAAATACTTCCTGTGCTTCCACATTGTGAAGCAGGGCACGGTAGCGCTCTTCATGGTGCTTTTCAATCTCCGCTACCATACGGAATTTCGCTGCCAGTTCCGGGAATCCTTCTTCCTCAGCCGTCTTGGCAAATCCATCATACATATCTGTCCACTCATAGTTCTCGCCGTCTGCAGCAGATGCCAGATTCTCTGCGGTATTTCCCAGACCGTCTAATTCCTTAAACCACATCTTTGCGTGTTCTTTCTCATTGTCTGCGGTCTTTAAAAAAAGGGCGGAAATCTGCTCAAATCCCTCTTTTTTTGCCTTGGATGCAAAATAGGTATATTTATTTCTTGCCTGTGATTCACCAGAAAAAGCCTCCCTCAGGTTCTTTTCCGTCTGGGTTCCTGCATATTTGTTAGCCATTGCATTGTCCTCCTTTTAATTGCATGAAAACAGTTCATCTTTTCTTTCTATTATAGCACGCTTGAATGTTTTTAATATGTTTTTCAAAAGCATTTTTTTCCAACATCCAGACAAAAACAGGGATATCAGACGTTCAAATCTGATATCCCCGTTTCTTTTCTAAATAGGAATCTACTACCTACCGCTTCCCCTACGCCTCATCAATCGCATGCCCGATATCATGGCGCATATATTTGTTAGCGAAATCGATCCACTCGGTCGCCTTGTATGCGTTGGCGCGCGCCTCTTTCAGGTCTTTGCCCTTTGCAGTAACGCCCAGCACTCGACCGCCGTTTGTCACGATGTCGCCGTCCTCATCAAACTTCGTGCCCGCGTGGAATACATAGTATCCGTCTGCATCCTTGAACTTCTCCAGACCGTGAATCTTGAAGCCCTTTTCATATTTCACCGGATAACCATCCGACGCCAGAACAACACAGACTGCCGCATTGTCCTCAAATTCAAGCTCAATCTGATCCAGGGTTCCGTCGATACATGCCTCAAAGACTTCCACGATATCGTTCTTCATGCGCGGCAGGACAACCTGTGTCTCCGGATCGCCGAAACGCGCATTGTATTCCAGCACCTTCGGACCATCTTCGGTCAGCATCAGACCGAAGAAAATGATGCCCTTGAAGGTACGTCCTTCCTTCTTCATCGCGTCAACCGACGGCTGATAGATGTACTTTTTGCAGAATTCGTCTACTTCTTTTGTGTAGAACGGGCTTGGCGAGAAGGTTCCCATACCGCCTGTATTTAAGCCCTGATCGCCGTCCAGCGCCCGCTTGTGATCCTGGGAGGAAGTCATAATGCGGATCGTATCGCCATCGACGAAGGAAAGGACAGAAACCTCGCGTCCTGTCATGAACTCCTCGATGACCATCTGATTGCCGGCAGAACCAAACTTCTTGTCCTCCATGATCTCCTTGACGCCTGCCTCTGCTTCCTCTAAAGTATTGCAGATCAGAACACCTTTTCCAAGTGCCAGACCATCTGCTTTCAAAACGATCGGCATCTTAGCTGTCTGTAAGTATTCCAGCGCCTTGTGCGGATCGGTAAAAGTCTCATAGGCTGCGGTCGGAATGTTGTATTTCTTCATCAGATCCTTGGAAAATGCCTTCGATCCTTCCAGAATCGCCGCATTTTTTCTCGGTCCAAATACACGCAGGCCCTGTGCCTCGAACACATCCACGATACCGCCAACCAGCGGATCGTCCATGCCAATCACGGTCAGATCAACCTCATGCTCTTTCGCAAATGCCGCCAGCTTATCAAATTCCATCGCACTGATCGGCACACACTCTGCATACTCTGCGATTCCCGCATTGCCCGGTGCACAATAAATTTTATCTACCTTCGGACTCTGAGCCACTTTCCATGCGATCGCATGCTCACGTCCGCCGCTGCCAACGATTAAAACTTTCATGTTCTTCTCCTTATATTCTTCCGTTTGCAATCGCATCGATCGCCTGCGGAAGCAGTACCCACTCTGCCTGTTCCATCACGCGCTGCTGCAGCGTCTTCGGCGTATCATCCGGCTGCACCTCTACGGCTTTCTGGAAGAGGATCGGACCGGTATCGGTTCCCTCATCCACATAGTGAACCGTCGCGCCCGTCACCTTGACGCCGCGCGCCAGTGCCGCCTCATGCACCTTCAGTCCATAATAGCCGACGCCACAGAAGGACGGAATCAGGGACGGGTGGATATTGATAATTTTATTTCTGTATGCCTCGATCATCGCCGCCGGAATCTTCACAAGAAATCCAGCCAGAACGATGAGATCCGGCTTACACGCCTTGACGGTCTCTAAAAGCGCTTCATCGAATGCATCTCGCGTCTCATACGCCTTTGGAGTCACAACAAACGCCGGGACACCGTGTTTTTTCGCGCGCTCAATCGCATAAACGCCCTCATTGTTGCTGATAACCGCTGCAACCTCTGCGTTCGTGATCTTGCCGTTATCAACCGCATCCAGGATTGCCTGCAGATTTGTACCGCCGCCAGACACCATTACAACGACTCTTAGCATAATGTTACTCCCTTTTCTCCTGCCTCAATAGAACCGATGATGTACGGTGTATCGCCAGCGGACTTCATTGCCTCCATCGCACGCTCTGCATCAGCCGCATCGACTGCTACAACCATGCCGATACCCATATTGTAGGTATTGTACATCATGTGCTCCTCGATATCGCCTTTCTTCGCCAGCATACCGAAGATCGGCGGAATCTGATAGCTGTCTTTCTTGATGACTGCGCGAACACCGTCTTTCAGCATACGCGGAACATTCTCATAGAATCCGCCGCCTGTGATATGGCTGCACGCTTTCACAGTCACGCCTGCATTCTTCACTGCTTTCAGCGCCTTTACATAGATACGGGTCGGTGCCAGAAGTGCCTCGCCAAGCGTGGTTCCCAACTCCTCATAGTAGGTCTCCAGTCCCTCTTTGTTGAGTTCCTTCTCAAATACCTTGCGGACCAGGGAGAAACCATTGCTGTGAACGCCGGTGGATGCCATACCGATCAGTACATCACCCGGTTTCAGGTTTTCGCCGGTAATCATGTCTTTTTTATCAACCACACCGACAGCAAAACCAGCCAGATCATAATCTTCCTCCGGCATCAGTCCCGGATGCTCGGCTGTCTCGCCGCCGATCAGAGCTGCCTCCGACTGTAAGCAGCCTTCTGCAACGCCTTTTACGATATCCGCGATCTTTTCCGGATAGTTCTTGCCGCAGGCAATATAGTCCAGGAAAAACAGCGGCTCGCCACCTGCACATGCAATGTCGTTGACACACATCGCAACCGCGTCGATACCGATCGTGTCATGCTTGTCCATGATGATCGCCAGTTTTACCTTGGTACCACAGCCGTCCGTACCAGATAAGAGAACCGGATCTTCCATCTCTTTAATCTTTGCCAGGGAGAATGCACCGGCAAAGCCGCCCAGACCTCCCAGCACTTCCTCACGCATCGTTTTCTTTACATGCTCTTTCATCAGTTCTACCGACTTATAACCAGCCTCAATATCTACTCCGGAATTCTTGTAATCCATGGTTTTCCTCCGTATGTCCTTGTTTATATTTTTAATGTTTATTTCTGTGCCAGATACTCTTTATGTCCCAGTTTCTGTAATTTCTCATCCTTACCGGCTACTTCATTCTTCATCTCCTCGGAGTATGCCTTTAATTTCGCTAACAGCTCCGGATCGGAAGTTGCCAGAATCTTGGCTGCCAGAATACCCGCGTTCTTACCGCCGTTGATCGCTACCGTTGCAACCGGAATACCGGATGGCATCTGTACGATCGAATACAGAGAATCAACTCCGCCTAAATCCGAGGTTTTCATCGGAATACCGATCACCGGCATCGGGAACAGTGCCGCGCACATACCCGGCAGATGTGCTGCCTTGCCAGCACCTGCAATGATAACCTTAAAGCCTTTCTCCTCAGCGGATTTTGCATAGTTAAAAAAGATGTCTGGCTCACGGTGTGCAGAAATGATTGTCATTTCATAATCAATCCCCATCTTGTCCAGAAAATCTGCTGCCTGTGCCATGATCGGCATGTCCGAATCGCTTCCCATTACAATTCCTACTTTTGCCATCGTTCATTCTCCTTTTCTCTGCATTGCATTTATTAGTTTTACTTATAAGTGATTTGAATAAAAACACCCTTACTTATTAGTAATGATACTAGGTTTTTCATGGCAAGTCAATAGGGTTTCGAGAATCCTTCAAAAAATACTATGAGATTGCAGCCTCCTTGCTTTTATGTTATCCTTATTGGCATCACAATGATTACAAAGAGGTTCCCTAAATGAAACGGACATTATCATACACCATTACAAATAAAAACAAGGCCGACACCATCGGTGCCTTCCTGCGCGATGCCGGATATTCCCGCCGCATCCTCATCGAGCTCAAACAGAACCCTGAGCAGATCTGCCTGAATGGGACTCCATCCTGGCTGAACACACCGCTTCAGATCGGAGACACCCTGACACTCTTTCTCCCGGACGAACCCGTTTCCTCAGATATTCTTCCGGTCAATCTTCCGATCGATATAGTATATGAAGACGAAGATCTCATAATACTCAACAAAGCCGCCGGAATGCCTGTCCACCCGTCCCAGGGACACCATGAAAATACGCTGGCAAACGCCCTCGCGTACCGGTTTGCCTCGCGCGGCGAACATTTCGTGTTCCGTGCCGTGAACCGCTTAGACCGCGACACCACCGGTCTTCTGCTGATCGCCAAACATAAAATAAGCGGCGCATTTCTCTCCGCCATGACTGCAAAAAAAGAGATACGCCGTGAATATCTCGCGATTGTTGCCGGTAAACCAGAAGAATCCGGCACCATCGATCTGCCGATCGCCCGAAAAGATGGTTCCACCATCGAACGCTGCATCGATATGGATCATGGGGAACACGCCGTCACCCATTACCGGTGTCTCGATTACCGGGACGATCTCGGCTGCTCCCTCGTCCGGCTTCGCCTGGAAACGGGGCGCACCCACCAGATCCGGGTCCACATGAAAGCCATCGGGCACCCACTTTTAGGGGATTTTCTATACAACCCGGATTACCGCTTCATCGGACGGCAGGCGCTTCACTCCTATACGGTGGCATTCCGGCATCCGATCACAGGGGAAGCAATGGAGTTTACGGCTCCGATGCCGGAGGATTTTTCCTTCTTCTATTAATACTGCTTCCGCAGTCCCTTCGGATAATGGTTTTTCAGCGTCCCGCCGCTCTTCTTGCCCCATCCGAGCGAATACCCGTCCACACTCACAAGGCACCAGCCTTTTCCGGCGTCTTCCTCAGAAAGCTGGATCGTCTCGCCGCGCAGGTATGCCGCCGTCTCCGGCGCGTCGGCAGACAGGTTCACGTTCTGTTTTACCTCCGATGGATGCAGGGCAAGTGCCAGCGCGTGGGACGGCTCAAAACGGTTTTTCTTAAATTCTCCCATCTGAAGCCCCGGGCGAAGCACCCGCAGCCCCTTAAAATCGACCATCTCCTCCGGCGTCCGGTAAAGCTGATCGCCAAACATCGTCATCGTACTGTCCGCTGTCCATTTCTTCGGCTCAATAAATATCTCTTTGCAGAAATCCTCATAGACTGCCAGAAGCTTCTTGTCCTTCATCGAAGCCGGATATTTACGCTTCACGCTCTCCGGCTCGCCCGTTTTTCGAAGAAGTGCCGCATAATGGCCTTCTCCCTCGGTCCGGTGCGGCCAGATACGGACCGTTTTCTCGATTCCATCCGTCACGCCCGCCCCCCAGGCTGGAACGCCGTGCGAAAGTCCCGGATAGTCCGGCGTTTCCTCTAGCGCAAACTCTGGATGTGCCTCTAAGAAACGTCCGATCGCCTGCTCGTCCTCCTCCGGCGCAAACGTACAGGTGGAGTACACCAGCCGTCCGCCCGGTTTCAGCATCATCGCCGCATTTTCAAGAATCTCCTGCTGCCGCCCAGCACAGCGATGCACATTCTCCGGGCTCCATTCCGTGACCGCCGTCTCATCCTTGCGGAACATTCCCTCGCCGGAACACGGTGCATCCACGATGATCCCATCAAAAAATGCCGGAAAATACTTCGTCAGCCGCCCGGAATCTTCATTTGTCACAACCGCATTCCGGATTCCCATGCGCTCGATATTCTGCGAGAGAATCTTTGCACGCGCCGGATGGATCTCATTGCTCACCAGAAGTCCTTCTCCGCCCAGTCTCGCCGCCGCCTGCGTCGATTTTCCGCCCGGTGCCGCACAGAGATCCAGAATCATTTCCCCCGGCTGCGGGTTTAAAAGCGAAGCCGCAATCATCGCGCTCGGCTCCTGAATATAGTAAACGCCCGCATCGTGGTACGGATGACGCCCCGGACGATCCTCCGCCCCATAAGCGAATCCCTCCGCCGCCCACGCAACCGGATTCAGAGAAAATGGAGCCGTCTTAGCAAATTCCGCCGGATCCGTTTTCAGTCCGTTCACGCGCAGTCCCTGTGAGCGCTCCTTGTCGTAACTGGCGATAAACGCATCGTACTCCCTGCCGAGCATCTGTTTCATTCGTTCAGTAAATGCTGCTGGTAAATTTATCATGGTTTTGTATTATCCTTCTTAATCAAACATATAATTCATCTTTCCTAAATAATAATACTATTACATAAACAGCAATTCCGTCAACTATTTCTGCCTCTTCTTTCCAGTATCTTTTCCGCCCCATTTACCCACACTATCCTCATGATTCGATGGATATTTACGTTCGTTCTCCTCCCTTTTTTGAGTTTCTCACTCACACGCGGAAGCAATCTGTTTTCCTCCAATTTTTCAAGCATCAGCATTGCACTGCACCGGCGCGGGGAATTTTTTCTCTGGTGCCTGCTCTGCGGCGGCTTTTTCTACTCCCAACTCTCCCTGTACCGCCCCCGCCAGGCAAAATGCTGCCTGCTTCTCCTCACTGCCGCTGCCCTGCTGCCCTATGCCCCGGAGCACCTCCCAGTCTGTGCTATCCTTCACACGCTTCTGGCGCTGGCGGCTGCGCTGTTATTTCTTTATAATCTGTTTTATTTAATCTTGCAGCTCTATTTTTCGTCCCCAGCTCCTGTCCATTATTCCCAAAGAACCTCCAATACTGCCTTTTTCAGCAAATTGACTCACTCTCTGGATTCTCCTGCTGCCCGTGGGCGTCTCTGCCTTCTGCTCCTCTGGATTTCATCCGTTTTCTGTCTGGACAGCTGGATTTTATCGGGAATCATCAACAGTGCCATGGAGATTTGCCTGACCTTAACCGCTGGCGTACTGTTCTGGCTGTTTTTTCCTTCACTACGCCTGGCATCGAATCATCCGCATTCCCTGTTGTAATTCTTGCAAAGCGTTTTTAAAACATCTCCCTATCAACAAAAAAGCCAGTTCTATATCTCTCTTAATACACCAAAGATATAAAAACTGGCTTTTTACCATTCTTAGATTTTTATACCTGCTCCCTCATTTTAAGCAGATATGGTATGTAAACTTCCCGTCATACAGAGCCGGAAACTTCACCGAACGCCCACCTTAGTACACAATCTTGTACTCGCTGGAACCTTCTCCGTTTACCACATAGTAAACGGCACGCTCTTCCGGTTTAACATACAGGGTCAGAACCTCAATCTCTTCCTCTTTATGTCCCAGAGCTGCATATGCTTTCTTTGCTTCTGCCTCCAGCTTCTCGATAGAAATCTCAGAGCCTGCGTACTGTACGTATGCAACTGTCTTTACTTCCTTCTTCGCAGCTGTCTTCTTTGCTGCAGTGGTTGTCTTTGTGGTTGTCTTTGTAGTTCTCTTTGCAGTTGTTTTCTTTACGGTCACATCTGTCTCCTTTTTCCCTGCGGCTGCTGCCATCTCTTTCTTCTCTGCGAGAGCGGTCTCCTTCTTCTGTACCGGCGCTACGGCTGTCTCTTTCTTTTCTACATGTGCCAGTGCAGTTTCCTTTTTCGGAACGGATGCTACTGCCGTCTCTTTTTTCTCCACCGCTGCAACAGCTGTTTCCTTCTTTGCCACTTCCGCTACCGCTGTCTCTTTCTTTGCGACTGCTGCCACTGCCGTTTCTTTCTTCGCCACTTCAGCTACGGCTGTCTCTTTTTTCTCCACAACAGACGGAACCTTTTTCTCTTCCGTTGAAACAGATTTCTTTGCCGCTGTCTTGGCTAATGTTTTCTTTCTCGGAACCATATATCTCATCCTCCTTCTCTGCTTTCTCCACAACGTCTTCCGGCTTGTGATTCTGTGCACACTCACACGGCGCAGTTTTTCCGCCTGCGGCAATGCCTCATATCCGATTCATTCCCGACAGTCGAAGTAGGGACACCGCCCAATCACATCCTTGTCATTCTGCGGTATCCCCATAATTTAATTGTCTTATATTCAAGTTTCCCTAAGTTGTCTGTCCGTCCAGATTATCACAAAATGGTCTTTTTCCTGCCCTTGATCCACCATCAAGCACATCCTGTCCCTGTTTCCATGACCTTGTCTGAACTTTAACAAATTATACGGCAATTTCCTGTTTTTGTCAACAAAACCGCTCTTCCTACCGAATCGCCAAGTACAAATTATAAAATCCAGTTACACTGACGATTCCCACCATAATCGGCGTCAGGAATCGGATGCAGAACACCCAGAGTTTTCCCAGACGGAACTTCGTACCGTCCGCCTCGATCTCCGCAAGCAGATACTCCGGTTTCCATTTCCAGCCTACATAGTAGCACATCGTGAGTCCACCGAGCGGCATCAGGATATTATCCGTTACCAGTCCGGCGAAATCAAAGACCGACTGATTCAGGATTGTGACATCACTCAGGACGCCGAAGGACAGCGCACTCGGAATGCCAAGCAGCGTGATCGCCGTACCAATCACAAGCGCCGCATGCTTGCGTTCCCAGCCCAGCGAATCAATCGCAAAAGAGGCACAGACTTCCAGAAGTGCGATCGCACTCGTAACGGCTGCGAAAAAAACCAGCGCAAAAAACAGGATTGCAAAGAAAGTTCCCCCCGCAATATTCGCAAATACCATCGGCAGTGTGCCGAAAATCAGTCCCGGTCCCTGTCCCGGCTCCAGACCGAAGGCAAATACTGCCGGAAAGATCGCGATACCCGCGAGAACCGCAATCACGGTGTCCAGACCACCGACGATCATACAGCTTTTTGGAATATTTTCCTTTCCACTCAGATAGCTTCCGTAGGTGATCGTGATACCCATGCAGAGACTCAGGGAATAAAACACCTGTCCCAGTGCCGCGCTGATAGAAGAAAGCGTGAACGCCGAAAAATCCGGCTGGAAGATAAATAACAGTCCCTTTGAAGCTCCCGGAAGCGTCACACCTCTAAAAATGATGACAAACAGCAGAACCAGAAGCATCGGCATCATCAATTTACTCGCTTTCTCAATGCCATTGATGCCAAAATAGCAGACTGCTATTGTCGCTGCCATAAATACAATATGCCAGATCACCGGCTCGCTGCTGCCGATAAAGGCGTTAAAATCCGGCGCTGCCGCCGTCGTCACATAGCTGGCAATATACTTTAAAATCCAGCCGCCGATGACGCTGTAATAACTCAAAATAATAAACGCCGCCAGTACACCGAATATACCGACAATCCGTGCGTGCGGATGAATGTCCGCATACGCCTGCACCGGATCATGCCGCGTCTTCCGTCCCAAGGACATTTCCGTGATCATAACCGGAAGTCCGAGAACGACGATAAAAAACAGATACGCAACCAGAAATGGAAATCCACCGTTCTTTCCCATCAGATATGGAAATTTCCACAGATTTCCCAATCCAATCGCCGCCCCAGCCGTCGCCATAATAAAGCCCAGCTTACTCGCCCATTGTTTGTTTTTACTCATGTGTAGCCCTCTTAGTATTCTTTCATTTCATATTTGATATAGCCTTGCGTTATAACGCAATACAGACTATTATATCGAATTTTAGGGACTATGTAAACCGTTTTTAAGTGGGAATCACGCAAAAAAGCCTGTCCCCCGACACCTTTCCCATACCAGAAGACAGACTTTTCTCTATTTCTTAATTCAATTCATTTCCGGCAGCACACTCCCGGCATTTCAGAAAGCCGCGCCGAATTTCCACTTTTTCTCTTAGTCCCCGATCGTATCGATCAGACTGTCATCATCAAAGTAATTGATCCGCATTGAAGCCTTCACATCGCGAAGCGTCTCAGCAGCCTTCGCCTCTGCTGCCTTGCTTCCCTCTTTCAGAATGTCAAATACATCCGGGATTCTCTTCTCCCATTCCTGGCGTCTCGCACGGATCGGAGACAATTCAGCCTGCATAACGTTATTTAAGAATTTCTTCACCTTCACATCGCCCAGACCGCCTCTCTGGTAATGTGCTTTCAGCTCGTCCAGGTTCTGGTAATCCGGCAGGAACTCTGCAAAATACTCCTGACGGCAGAATGCATCCAGATAGATGAAGACCGGATTGCCCTCGACTTTACCCGGATCCTCGACACGCAGGTGATTTGGATCTGTAAACATGGACATAATCTTCTTCTTCACATCTGCTTCCGAATCAGAGAGGTAGATGCAGTTTCCAAGTGATTTGCTCATCTTTGCCTTTCCATCGATACCCGGCAGACGCAGACACGCCTTGTTGGACGGAAGCAGAATCTCCGGTTCCGTCAGAGTCTCGCCGTACACGCTGTTGAATTTATGGACGATCTCCTTGCACTGCTCTAACATCGGCATCTGATCCTCTCCAACCGGAACGGTCGTCGCGCGGAATGCAGTGATATCCGCCGCCTGGCTAATCGGATAAGTAAAGAATCCAACCGGAATGCTTGCCTCAAAATTACGCATCTGAATCTCTGCTTTTACGGTAGGATTTCGCTGTACACGGGATACCGTAACCAGGTTCATATAGTAGAAAGTAAGCTCTGTCAGCTCCGGCACCATCGACTGGATAAAGATGGTGGATTTCTCCGGGTCAATTCCACAAGCCAGATAGTCCAGGGCAACCTGCAGAATATTTTTACGCACCTTTTCCGGGTGATCGGCATTGTCCGTCAGTGCCTGCGCATCGGCAATCATAATATAAATCTCATCGAACTTGCCGGAGTTCTGAAGTCTCACTCTCTCGCTCAGAGAGCCAACATAATGTCCGACATGTAAGCGTCCTGTAGGACGATCGCCGGTTAAAATAATTTTCTTCATCTATTTGTTTCCCCTTCCATTCTGGTGTTTTTTCTTTAATGGATTTTTGCGCGTGACTGTTAAGGTACTGAACAGTTACGAAAATATTATATATCCTGGCTGGCAGACTGTCAACATTCTGAGACTCCATCTGCCCCAGTAACTCAGTAACTCTGTTACCATTCTTGCATATATGTGTTAAACACCAGAATTTCCAGTTCCGGAAATTTACTTGCTCTGCGCAAACAGCCAGTCTCTGACTACTTCTGACTCTTACTCCTGCAGGTTTACCATCACATCCGAAACATCCACTTTCTTATCGATCAGCCCGCTCTCGCTCATCCAGTCGATGTTTTCCTGCCAGCACTCTTCGGTCTGGGTCAGGAACGGAACCTCATCGCTCTCCATGAGCGGCAGAAGTGTCTCACAGGACTTCTCCTCCACGCTCTGGGTCAGAGGGAAGTTTTCCTCATTCTGATTATTCATCAGGATTGCCAGGCAGCCATTCGGATCGTTCTTAAAGTCTTCAAAGCCCTTCTTCGATGCGCGTAAGAATCCTTCCAGAACTTCCGGCTCCTGCTGGATCATTTCGTTGTTGGCAAGGAATACTTCCTCATAATAATTCGGGATTCCATATCCAGCTGCCATGAAGTAGTTGACATCAAAGCCTTCTTCCTCCATCTGCGGAACCTCATGGTTAACAAGGCATCCGATCGTCGCATCCACATTGCCGGTCGTCATAGAACTCATCAGTTCAAATCCGACATCGATCAGGTTTACATCCGATGCATCCGCTCCCACATATTCCATCATGCTCTTGACAACCGCCTCGCTGAGTGCTGTTCCGCCGTAACCAACGGTTTTTCCAACCAGATTTTCCGGTCCTGTGATATTCTTATCCTTTAAAGAAAGAACGACACTTAACGGGGACTGCACGATCGCACCGATGGATTTGATCTTCGTTCCCTGATTGGCAACCGCCTGGATCACATCCTGCTGATAGTACATGCCGATCTCCGCCTTTCCAGCCGCTACCAGTGATAACGCATCGTTCGCATTGGCCGGAAAACGCACTTTCACATCCAGTCCTTCTTCCGCATAATAACCGCGCTCGATCGCCGTATAAATAAAGGTATGGATCGCATTCGGATACCAGTCAAGAACCACATTGATCTCCTTAAGATCCTGACTTTTTCCATCTTCCGAGGTCTGTTTCGCATCCGTGCCCTCTGCCTGAGCAGCTGTCTCACTCTTTTCGCTGGCCGTTCCACATCCGCCAAGTGTCATCATTCCCATCACTGCTGCCATCACTGCGGCAGCCATTTTCATTCGTTTTTTCATCTCATATCCTTTCATTTTTACAAATTTCCGTTTATATTTCCCTATCACTTACCTGTTTTCCAGTTCTTTTGGCATATGACTTGCTGGATTCACATACCAATCTCAAAGATCTGCACTTCTTCACGAGTAGCTTTTTTGTGAATACACTTTTTTCGGTCTGCAGCACACATTTCAAAAATACAGACTTTTCAATATCCGCACACATACTTCAAAATTTCATCCTATATCACAATTTCCTACTCATTCCTCCAGAAAATCATCCGCTTTTCAAGCAGCGAGACAACCCACGTTGCCGCCATCGCCACTACCGATAAGAGCAGAATCGGTGCAAATACACCGGCTCCATCTAACTGGGTCATCATTCTCCGGCTGAAATATCCGAGTCCGCTCTGGGCGCCCAGCCATTCTCCAATCGCCGCTCCGATGATCGACAGCGGTACCGCCATCTTGATCGCTGAAAAAAAGTACGGAAGCGTCGCCGGAATCTTTAATTTCAAAAAGATCTGACGTTTATCCGCGCCAAATGTAAACAAAAGTTCTTCCATTTCCGTCTTCACCGACCGGAACCCGTCAAATACCGTGATCGTGATCGGGAAAAACGTAATCAGCACCGTTACCAGCACCTTGCTCCAGATCGTGTAGCCAAACCAGAGGACAAACAGCGGTGCCAGCGCCGTCGTCGGAATCGTCTGGGAGGCGATGATCAGCGGATACAGCGCCTTTCTTGCCGTCTCACTGGCATCCATCAGCACAGCCAGTCCCACGCCCAGCACGATCGAGATCAAAAGTCCAATCACGACTACCGACATCGTCGCCGGCAGATGTGCCGTAAATAATGGACCCCGAAGTTCCCACAGCCGTACAACCACCTGAACCGGAGACGGGAGAATATAGGCCGCATCAATCCCCATAGCCGCCACCTGCCATGCAAACAGAAGCACCGCCACCAGAATCAGGGCTGGAAGATTCGCATTCATCCGGCTTCCCATTTTATTTGTTTTTTTCTGTTCCATCACGCCTTCTCCTTCTTAAGCATTCCGATGAGTTCTTCCTTTAAGGACAGAATCTCCGGTCTGCGAAGCTCTTCCCGGGATCGCGGATATCCCGCCGGAACCTGGATGGAGCGCAGATGTGTGATCGGTGACTGTTCCACCACGAGAATCCGGCTGGACAGAAACACCGCTTCTTCCACATCATGCGTGATGAAAAGAACCGTCTTTTTCTCCTTTTCCCACTGTTCCAGAAGCCACTCCCGCATAGACAGTCTTGTCAGATAATCCAGGGCTGAAAACGGCTCATCCAAAAGCAGAAGGTCTGAACCCGTCAGAACCGTTCTCGCAAAGGCGGCTCTCTGGCGCATACCGCCGGAAAGCTCTTTCGGCGTCTTATCTCCCCAGTCTGCAAGTCCAACCGATTGAAGCGCATCATCCGCTTTTTTCTGCATCTGTTCCTTCGAATATCCGCCCTGAATCTCCATCGGAAGCATCAGATTCTCCCGCACGGTACGCCATGGAAACAGCAGATCCTGCTGCGGCATATATCCACAGTAATTTTTCTTCGTTTCGATCGATTCCCCATCCACCCGGATCACACCGGAAGCCGGGGTAAGAAGCTTATTTACCAGCCGGAAGATCGTACTTTTTCCACAGCCGGAAGCGCCGATGATGGACACAAACTCCCCATCCTGGACTTCAAACGACAGATGGTCAATGATCGAAAAATCCTCTACCGCATATTGGAAACGCACGTTGTCAAATGTAAGCATATTTACCGCCTCATTTCCCACGCCATATCCCAGAATGCCGCTTCATAGCGGGAGCAGGCCACAAAAATATCCACCAGATGTTTCTTTTGTTTCTCAGACAGATCCTCTGCCAGACGGTTCATCCACTCTACAAGGACTTCATTTTCCTTGTGGTAAGACTCGGAAGCGTATCCCCGGATCCACTCCCCATAAAATGGATGTTTGTCGGCATCCGGTCTGTCTGCTGCGATTTTCTTCGCAATCCATTCATAACTGAGGGCGCAGGACAATATCGCTGCTGCCGCCTCCGGCGCGCCCCCCTCATAAGCGATGCGAAGCATATAAGAAGTATAAGAAAGGTTATCCAGAGCGACCGGCGTCTGTTCCGCCTCTTCTCTGGTTATCCCCAAACGTTCCATGTAAGCACGGTGAATATCCATCTCCCCATCCAGAATCGAGTGGGTATATCCGGCAAACAGGCGCATAAATGCGAGATCCGTTGATTTTGCCGCCCCGATGGAAAACACCTTTGTGTAATCAATCAGATACAGATAATCCTGTATCATATAATATTTGAATTTATCATGATCCAGACTGCCGTCCGCAATGCCTTTTACGAACGGTTTTTCATTGTAACCAGCCCAGATCTCCTTTGTGGCTTCCAAAAGCCTCTCTGTCATTGTCATACGCGTTCCTCCGCAAATCCTTTTCCCCGGAAATCAAATCCATGATCCATCGGACCGGATCCTTTGCCGAGATCCAGCATCGCTCCCAGTGCGCCGGAAATATATGCCTTGGCACGTTCCACCGCGGTGTCGAGATCATAGCCCTTCGCCAGATTGGATGCAATCGCGCTGGACAGGGTACAGCCCGTCCCATGGGTGTTGGAATTGTGGATGCGTTTTCCGTTAAACCAACGGTATCCGCCGTCCCGGTATAAAAGATCGTTGGCATCATTTAACTGATGTCCGCCCTTGCAGAGAACCGCACAATGGTACGTTTCACTGATCCATTTTGCTGCCGTAATCATATCGTCGGCAGACTTAATTTCCATTCCTGATAAGACCTCCGCCTCCGGAATGTTCGGTGTCAGAACCGCCGCTAATGGAAAAAGCGATTCTTTCAAGGTGTCGATGGCGTCGTCGCTGATTAACTTTGCTCCGCTCGTCGCCACCATAACCGGGTCCACAACAATGTTTTCTGCCTGGTACTCACAAAGCTTCTTCGCAATCGACTTGATCAGTCCGGTTGAAGAAACCATACCGATCTTTACCGCATCCGGACGAATATCCGTAAATACGCTGCCAATCTGCTGTTCCAGAAATTCCGGGGTTACCTCAAAAATCCCCTGGACGCCGGTTGTGTTCTGGGCCGTCAGCGCCGTGATCGCACTCATTCCATATACTCCATTGGCGATCATCGTCTTTAAATCGGCCTGGATACCGGCGCCTCCGCTGCAATCACTTCCAGCGATTGTTAATGCTGTCTTCATAATTAACTCCTTTCAGGCATCAATAACTTTTATAAGGCGACACAAGGTGGTGCCCCCAATGTGCCGCCATAAAAAACTTTTTGCAAAGTTTCTTACCATTTTTTAATGAAGCTTTTTTCACAAGCTTTTTCTTATAAACTTTTTCATGCCATTTTTTGACAAAATGACAACGTTTTCATCTTTACAGGACCTTTTTTACAGCTTCCTTCAGTTCCTCTGCTGCCTTTTCAATATCATCGGCCGCAAACAAGGCGCTGACCACTGCAATGCCGTCCACACCTGTTCCTTTTAACAGTTCCAGATGTTCTTTATTCAGTCCGCCGATCGCAACAACCGGAATATCGACTGCCTGACAGATCTTGGCAAGCATCCCCGGCGTCACGGCATCGGCGTCCTTTTTGGTTCCCGTCGGATAGATGGCTCCGACTCCCAAATAATTCGCCCCATGCTTTTTCGCAAGAAGCGCCTGTTCTACATTTTTGCAGGAAACGCCGATGATCTTATCTGATCCCAGCTTTTCCCGGACCTTTCCCGCTTCCATATCGCTCTGTCCCACATGGACGCCGTCCGCATCCACCGCCAGGGCAATCTCCACGTTGTCATTGATCACAAACGGAACCTGATACTTTCTGCAAAGCATTTTAAGCTTCTTTGCCTCCTCCAGAAACTCCGCCTCGTCAAGCTCCTTTTCTCTCAGCTGGACAAACGTCGCCCCGCCCTTCAAAGCTTTCTCAACCTGACTCTCCAGAGTTTCCCCCTTCAGCCATGCGCGATCTGTCACCGCGTAAAGCAGCATATCTTCCGGTCTGCAGTTCATCTGCATTTCCTCCTTCTCTCAGCTGTTCTTATAAAAACGGACACTAAAGCTCTATTATCTTACTTCAAATTTTGCTCCAGCCTCCAGCGCTTCTCCGTTCATGCGATAAATAGCATCAATAATATAATTCCGATAAGTCGCATTGCCGTCCAGTTCACTTAAACGGGCGTATGCCGTCTCCCCGGCCAGTCCCATCGCGCAGACTGCCGTAGCAGCTGCCTCAAGCGGCTGTTCCTGGTTGGCTGTCACAAAGGTCGCCGTCAGAGCCGAGAGCTGACAGCCGGTTCCCGTGATGGAAGACATCTCCGGACGACCGTTGTAAATGCAGTATGCCTTCTCCGCATCCGCCACAATGTCGATCGCACCGGTGATCGCAACGACCGCATTCATCTTTCCGGCAAATGCCTTCGCAAAAGCTGCCGCCTCGTCCAGATTTTCCTTCGTCACCCGGTCTGCCAGATCGGCATCCACGCCCTTCGTCGTTCCATTTCCAAGTGCCAGTGTCTTGATCTCCGAAATGTTCCCGCGGATCACGGTAAACCTGACTTCCTTTAAAAGCTGATTGGCGGTCTCTGTTCTGAGTTTCGACGCACCGGCGCCTACCGGGTCTAAAACTACCGGATGACCCAGCTCATTTGCCCGCTTTCCGGCAAGCAGCATGGATTCGATGGTCCGGCTGTTTAATGTGCCGATATTGATATTCAGTCCGCCGCAGATGGTCTGGATATCCGAAACTTCGTCCTTATCATCCGCCATGATCGGGGACGCGCCGCATGCGAGTACCACGTTGGCACAGTCATTGACAGTCACGTAGTTCGTAATGTTGTGGATTAACGGACATTTTTCTCTTACATTATCAAATATTTCTTTAAACATGTGCTGGCTTCTCCTCTCTCAGTGCTTCCTGCATTCCTGCTAAAATATTGGCTTTCTTTAAACTTAAAATCAGAACCGCGCTTATGATCGCGCCTCCCGCGGTCGAGATCAAAAACGGAACCACATAGGCATAGACAGCCAGTCCCGCCGCGCTCTTTCCCATCAGGAAAACTGCCACCGGATATGCTGCAAATCCGCCCAGAATGGACGTTCCAAGCACCTCACCGATCAAAGTTGCGAACACACTCTGCGTTTTCTTGTAAACCAGTCCGCAGATCAGGGCGCCAAACATACTGCCCGGAAATGCCATCAGGCTTCCAAGTCCTAACAGATTTCGGATCAGCGCCGCTGCAAAGGCCGCTCCCAGTCCATAGCCCGGTCCCAGAAGAACGGCACACAGGATATTTACCATATGCTGTACCGGGGAACACTTGCTTCCGAACACCGGAACGGAAAATAAACTTCCTACGATGGCAACGGCACAGAATACAGCCGCAATCGCTAGTTTTTTCGTGTTTGTCTTATTCATTTTTCTTCTCCTTCTTTGAAAATTTGCAACTGTTCTGTTTCTTTGATATTCTTGAACAGTTACGAACAATTTACGTTTTCTGCATGAAATTCGGTCGATACTCTCTGGTATCCTCTCACGCCGGAACACGGCTTCCCATCGCTGCCTACAAAGCTCAGGGCGCTCCCCCTCAGCTCGCCGCACACATGCGGAATACGTTCCCCCTTTCAAAGAATTTAATTTTAAAAGAATGTGCCCTGGCACATTCCCGCGCCGAGCGCGGTCGCTTGCGACATGATTCCCTTCCGCCGCAGTGCGATCCCGCCCGGTAGGACTTTTTATATAACAGGAAATTTCAACGGATTTTCCTGTTATATGAAAAAACAGGAGATACCCCTGCGGATATCTCCTGTAAAAATTCATCTCATGACTTCCTACGACGGCATTATCCGCATCAGGTTAAAGGGTCGAAGTTCGATTACTTCCTCTCAGCCCGCTAACGAGCTCCCCTGTTTTTATCAAATTTGCAATGTTTCCATGCTGAACCATCGCCAGACTTATTATAGCGCATCTGGCGAAATTTTCAAGTGCGACTTTCTGGTGCACTTTTATCCCCTATCCTTTCACGATCAAGGTCAGCGTAAGCGCCCGCCAGATTCCGGTGAGTCCCATAATGCCACCCAAAAGAATCGCTAATGGGATCCTGAGACCGGTAAATGTAATGCTGAGCAGACTGCAAAGGTGCGTCTGCAATCAGCTGAGGCGTTCCATTCATGTTATTACACAAATCCCCCAAAACCTCTACACAACTCACTACACACTTTTTTACACAATTCGCATAAGAAGATAGAATAAATTGCAACAAGTTATATAAAAAAGTATCAAAAAACAGTACACAAAAAAAGTGCTGAAACCCAGCATAAATACTAGGGTTCAGCACTTTTTAACAAGTTATATGAAGTTATAACAAGTACTTTGCTTACTGTGCCATCTGCTTTGCAACTTCCTCTGCAAAGTTCTCTTCCTTCTTTTCGATACCTTCGCCAGTCTCGAAACGAACGAACTTCTTAACAGTGATCTTCGCGCCATTCTCTTTAGCAACCTGAGCTACATACTGAGCTACGCTCTGCTTGCCATCCTCAGCCTTAACATATACCTGATCCAGAAGACAGATCTCTTTGAGCTCTTTCTTAATACGACCCATAACCATACCGTTGATGATCTTGTCGTTTGCATCCGGCTTCTCGTTCTTAGCTGCTACAGTCAGGATCTCTTTCTCTTTTGCGATGTAATCTGCATCTACTTCGCTGTCGTTGGTGTACAGCGGTTTCAGAGCTGCAGCCTGCATAGCTACGTTCTTAGCCATCTCTTTGATTGCATCGTTTACAACGTCAGTCTCAACGTCTACCAGAACGCCGATCTTGCCGCCTGCATGGATGTAGGAAGCAACGAAACCATTCTCCTCAGCTAACTGAGCAAAACGACGGATCTTCATGTTCTCGCCGATGATGGAGATCTGGGAAGACAGAGCCTCTGCAACTGTCAGGGACGGATCCTTTGCCCATTTTTCAGCCAGGAATGCGTCAATATCTGCTGCGCTTGTGTTCAGCGCCTGCTCAGCAACATCAGATACATAGTTCTGGAACTTCTCGTTCTTAGCTACGAAGTCTGTCTCTGCGTTTACTTCTACTACAACTGCCTTCTTTTCATCAGCGGTAACCTTAGTCATAACGATACCCTCTGCTGCAATACGGCCAGCTTTCTTAGTAGCGCCTGCAAGTCCTTTTTCTCTCAGGAACTCAACAGCTTTGTCCATGTCGCCATCTGTAGCTGCAAGAGCTTTCTTACAGTCCATCATACCAGCGCCTGTCATTTCACGTAACTCTTTTACCATTGCGGCTGTAACTGCCATCTTAAATCCCTCCGTGTATATAAATTCAGGTACACGTTCGTATACCCGCGCGGAGCACGCTTTTATGCGGAAAACCGCGGCGTGCTCCTGGTCTTTTGGTTTCAGTTTTTAATTTTGGGGTTAATTAAGCCTCTGTAGCCTCTGCTTCGCCCTCTGCTGCAGCTGCCTCAGCCTCGCCCTGCTTAGCTTCGATAACAGCGTCTGCCATTCTGGAAACGATCAGTTTTACGGCACGGATAGCATCATCGTTACCCGGGATTACATAATCCAGCTCTTCCGGATCACAGTTGGTATCGATGATACCGATCAGCGGAATACCCAGAGTATGAGCCTCCTGTACGCAGATTCTTTCCTTCTTCGGATCTACTACGAAGATAGCATCCGGGATCTTCTTCATATCTTTGATACCGCCCAGGTTCTTCTCCAGCTTCTCCCACTCTTTTTTCAGCTCGATAACTTCTTTCTTCGGCAGAACGTCGAAAGTTCCGTCCTCAGACATAGCCTCGATCTGTTTTAATCTAGCGATACGGCTCTGGATGGTCTTGAAGTTTGTCAGCATACCGCCTAACCATCTCTCGTTTACATAGAACATACCACATCTCTCAGCCTCGGTCTTGATAGCGTCCTGAGCCTGCTTCTTTGTACCAACGAACAGGATTGTGCCGCCGTCTGCTGCGATATCGGATACTGCCTTGTAAGCCTCATCTACTTTACCTACAGATTTCTGAAGGTCGATGATGTGGATACCATTTCTCTCGGTGTAGATGTACGGAGCCATTTTCGGGTTCCATCTTCTGGTCTGGTGTCCAAAATGTACACCTGCTTCGAGTAACTGCTTCATTGAAATAACGCTCATGTTTCTTTCCTCCAATTTTGGTTTTTCTTCCGCCGTCTTCTCATGCTTTCCGCGGGGACTCATAATGAGCACCGTCCTGCGCAAATCCGACCGGCGTGAATTTTCAGCCTTTATACTATATCACAGGCAAGGTATACATGCAAGTGGAAATTAAAAAAATCACGCATTTTCCTTCATTTTTCTTTGTTTCTTGAATTTCTTCCAGCAAGCATATACGGAATGATAATACAAAACCTTCAGTAAAAACTTTTAGCAATTCTATGTAAATTAAAAGCGGGCTCCGAAAACCTCGGAACCCGCATAAATCCTAGAAATAAAAAAGAGCGCGAGACGGGACTCGAACCCGCGGCCTCGACCTTGGCAAGGTCGCGCTCCACCAACTGAGCCACTCGCGCATATTTGTAAGAATCGGGGTGACAGGATTCGAACCTGCGACCTCCTGGTCCCAAACCAGGCGCTCTAGCCAAGCTGAGCCACACCCCGTCATCCACGTTTATATTTGATTTTCTTGAACGTTTATATACCTTCAAAACTGCACACTGAATTTCTTCTACTTTCTATCTTTCATCCTTTTAGGAAATAACTTCCTCTTTCCTATCCTTAACCATAACCTTTTGGTTAAGCCCTCGACCGATTAGTAACAGTCAGCTTCACGTATTACTACGCTTCCACCTCTGCCCTATCTACCTCGTCGTCTTCAAGGGGTCTTACTACTTGCGTATGGGATATCTCATCTTGAGGGGGGCTTCACGCTTAGATGCCTTCAGCGTTTATCCCGTCCCGGCTTGGCTACTCTGCCATGAGCCTGATGGCTCAACAGATACACCAGAGGCCAGTCCACCCCGGTCCTCTCGTACTAAGGGCAGCTCCTCTCAAATATCCTACGCCCGCG
>NZ_PYLO01000002.1 GCF_003024715.1 Clostridium fessum
CAGGGTTTCCCCCATTGTGCAATATTCCCCACTGCTGCCTCCCGTAGGAGTTTGGGCCGTGTCTCAGTCCCAATGTGGCCGGTCACCCTCTCAGGTCGGCTATTGATCGTCGCCTTGGTAGGCCGTTACCCCACCAACTAGCTAATCAAACGCGGGTCCATCTCACACCACCGGAGTTTTTCACACTAGACCATGCGGTCCTGTGCGCTTATGCGGTATTAGCAGTCATTTCTAACTGTTGTCCCCCAGTGTGAGGCAGGTTACCCACGCGTTACTCACCCGTCCGCCACTCAGTCAATTTAACTTCCATCCGAAAACTTCCATTAAATTGCTTCGTTCGACTTGCATGTGTTAAGCACGCCGCCAGCGTTCATCCTGAGCCAGGATCAAACTCTCATGTTAAAGTTTTGATTCCAGTCAAAATTCGCTTGGCTAATTTTAACCGTTATTACTGTTGTTTTGGTTTTGTTCTGAATGTTCTCTTGAACTTCAAGGCTTAACCAAAAGCCTTTGTTCTTAGAATTTTCAGGGTTTTACATACTGTTCAGTTTTCAAGGTTCTTTGTGTTGCCTCAGCAGCAACTTTTATAGTTTATCAAAAGTTTTTGCTTTTGTCAACACTTTTTTATTTTTTTTACAAATCCACGTTTTTTCGAAATTTTTCTGAGTTAATCAAGAATCTTCAAATCATTTCTTTCGTTTCGCGTTTTGTTTTTGTCCTTGTCTCGAGGACGTATGTTATGATACCAGAGCATTCCCAGAAAGTCAAGCATTTTTCTAAATTTGCTATTTTATATGTTTTTTTGTGATTTTTAAGAATATTCTGGCATCATTTAAACAGAGCTATTTCTATATTGCTGTTCTTTCTTCTACAATTTTATCTTCTCATCAGCAGCCGGAACAGTTCTGACAGGTTCTGCAATCGCGTGCTGTCTGGCTCTATTGATTTTCATTGCCTTCCCGGGTTTTCTTAGCAATGTGTTCCTTCTTTCCCATCCGTTCTGCTATCTTTCTGGCGCTCTCGGTCACTGCCAGACCGCCTTCACTCGTCTCGCGTAAAGCAGCCGGAAGCGCATTGCCGATCCGGCGCATGGAATCGACGACCTCGTCTGCCGGGATCGCGCTCTTGATTCCCGCCATTGCCATCTGCGCGCTGACCGCCGCATTGACGGCGCCAGCGGAATTCCGCTTGATACACGGAACTTCAACCAGACCGCAGACCGGATCACAGGTTAGTCCCAACATATTTTTGAGGGCAAATGCCGCTGCATTCGCGATACACTCCGCATCGCCGCCCTGCAGATATGCCAGCCCCCCTGCTGCCATCGCACTTGCTGAACCAATCTCCGCCTGGCATCCACCCGATGCACCGGCGATGCTCGCATTTTCTGCAATAACCGCACCGATTCCTGCACTGACAAAGAGTGCCTCGACCATCCGGTTCTCCGTTTCCTTACAATATTCCTCATACGACAAAAATACCGCCGGAATCACCCCGCATGCGCCCGCCGTCGGAGCCGCCACGATTCGTTTCATACAGGCGTTGGACTCTCCCATTTTCACCGCTTTTTCCATCACAAGCCCCATGTATCCGCCCGCCAGGCTGCGACCGGAGGCGTTGTATGCGTGCAGTTTTTCTCCGTCGCCGCCCGCCATTCCACTTGCCGAGACGATCGAGCCGTCGTATTCCTGATCTGCCTGACGCATCGCCTGATACATCTGCCGCATTGTTTCAAACGATTCTTCCACCGTCACCTGGCGTTCCTGCACATCTGCCAGAAGAACCACCTTCCAGAGCGGAATTTGATGTTCGTTCGCTAAGCGGACCAGATCACTCACTGAATGATATAACATTTCCATTTTCCCGTTCCATTCCTTTTCTTATATGAACCTTTCCTATCGAAGACTTAAATATGTTACCTTTCGGATACCCTCCTGACGGCGCAGCCACACAAGCCCTTCTTCCGGAATCTCTTGATCGCACTCAATAACCATCACTGCCATGCCGCCGCGCGCCGCACGGTAGAGCTGCATCGTCGCAATATTGATCGATTTGTGCGCCAGCATCGCCGTCACATCCGCCACATGTCCCGGCTGATCGTCATTGTGGACAACCAAGGTTGGATAACTGCCGGAAAAATTGGCTTCAATCCCATCGACCTTCGCAATATTGATCCGGGAACCGCCCAGTGATTCACCTACTACTGTCAGACTGCGCCCGGAAATGCCCTCAAGCTCCAGTTCCGCCGAATTTGGATGCGCCTCTTTTAAATTAGCTTCCTCAAAGGAAAACTCAATCCCTTTCTCCTCTGCCAGGTGAAAGCTGTCCGGAATCCGCATGTCGTCCGGCACCATTCCTAAAAGTCCCGCAATCAGCGCTTTCTGGGTTCCGTGTCCGGTTCCCGTTGCCAGAAATGAGCCGTACAGGCCAATCCTTGCCCGCTTAACCGGTTCCCCAAGAAGCTTCTGCGCCACAAATCCAATCCGAACCGCGCCCGCTGTGTGGGAACTGGACGGTCCGACCATCACCGGACCTACTATATCAAATAGATTCATATTTCTTTCCTTTTCTCTCGTTTACTTCGCCAGGTAGCCGCCATCCACCGGGATTACCGCTCCCGTTATATATTCTGCCGCGTCACTCGCTAAAAACACGGTAATTCCTGCCAGATCCTCCGCCTTCCCCCAGCGGTGCATCGGGATCCGCGCCGTTACCTCTTCATACTGATCCGGATTTTTGGCTTTCATATCCGATGTGAGCTTTGTCTCCATATAACCAGGTGCGATCGCATTGACGGTCACACCACGCGATGACCATTCATTGGAGCAGGCTTTCGTGAGCTGCGCCACACCGCCCTTACTTGCCGCGTATGCCGGTATCATCACACTTCCGAAGAAGGAGGTCATCGATGCCACATTAATAATCCTGCCGTATCCACGCTGCAGCATATCCCGCGCCGCCAGCTGAGACATCTGGAACATAGCACCTAAATTTACTCGCAGAATCCGATTCCACTCTTCCATCGGAAAATCTTCTGCCACGCACCGGTGCTGAACTCCCGCACAGTTTACCAGTATATCCGCCTGACCATCAAGGCTTTCCACCAGACGCTTATAGATATTCGGAACCTCCTCTTCTCTTACCAGATCTCCCACTATTCCGTGAACCACCACACCGGTTGTCCGTGCAAGCGCATCAGCGCTCTCCCGCACCTTCTCACTTGTTCCCAAAATAGCAACCTCCGCCCCAGCTCTGCACAGTCCCTCTGCCATGCCATAGCCGAGTCCTCTGGTTCCGCCCGTGACGATCGCTTTTTTCCCCTTTAAGCTAAATAAATCCATGAAATCGCGCATCTTTTATTTTCCCTTTCAAAAGCACACATCTGTAAACAGCCCCTCTGCTGCAGATTACGAACTAGCAATATATTTGTTTTTTATTTCCATATATAAAAGCTGCCGCGAAACAAGATTTTCATTCTTTTCACAGCAGCTTTTTTACTTTTATTCAATGTATTTTCTTCCGCTGCCTGACTGGCTGCATCGAGCGATCCGCTTATGCCAGCTTTTCGCCGGTCAGCATCTCATAGCTCTGAAGATATTTTTCAATGGTCTTGTCTACAATCTCCTGCGGGAGTGTCCAGTCATTGCCCGGATGAGCGGTCAGCCAATCGCGTGCAAACTGCTTGTCGAAGGACGGCTGGGAATGTCCTGCCTCGTAGCCCTGTGCCGGCCAGAAACGGGAGCTGTCCGGAGTCAGCATCTCATCACCAAGAACGATGTTGCCATTCTCATCCAGACCGAACTCAAACTTGGTATCTGCGATAATGATACCTTTTTCCAATGCGTACTCCGCACATTTTTTGTAAAGTGCAATCGTGTATTCACGCAGCTTATCTGCATACTCCTTTCCCTTGCCCGGGAAGTATTTTTCCAGATGATCTACGCTCTGCTCATAGGAGATGTTTTCATCATGATCGCCAATCTCTGCCTTAGTGGACGGTGTGTAGATCGGCTCCGGCAGTTTGTCAGACTCTTTTAAGCCTTCCGGCAGTTCAATTCCACAAACCTTTCCGGTCTTCTGGTAGCTTGCCCAGCCGCTTCCTGTGATATAACCGCGGACGATGCACTCAATCGGAAGCATCTCAAGCTTACGGCACATCATGCTCTTTCCTTCGAATTTCTCCTGCTGGAAGAATTCCGGCATGTCTTTTACATCTACGGAAATCATGTGATTCGGGATAATGTCTTTCGTCAGGTCAAACCAGAACTTGGACATCTGTGTCAGTACCTTGCCTTTGTTTGTCACTTCATTATGTAAGATAACATCAAAGCAACTGATACGATCCGTTGCAACCATAATCAGGCTGTCTCCATTGTCATAGATTTCACGGACTTTTCCTTCTTTAATCGGTTTCATCTCCTGCATTTTTTGCACCTCATTCTTAAATTTTATGGTGGAATCCAGAGCCCCCCTATATCACAAATGTACAGCTCTGTATCCTTCTATCTGATAAATTACCACTTACCCGCCCTTATTGTCAAGACTCGCCTCCCCGTTTCCTCCTTAAATCCCAACAATTCAGCATTTTACCCTGTGAAAGGCGGTTTGGTATGAATTTTTCTACGCCATTTTCTTCCAAAATGGAATAGTAAAAATGCAGCGTTATCTGCCGTTCTTCCCTGCTTAAAGAAGAGTTGGCAGATGACACCGCATTTTATCAATTTACCATTTATTATGTATATGCTTCGGATTCTCAGCCCGACACACTCTTACTTATTTCAGAGCTGCAAATCCACGCTCCAGATCCTCGATGATATCGTCGATATGCTCGGTACCAATGGACAGACGGATGGTGTTCTGCTTAATGCCCTGATCTGCCAGCTCCTCGTCAGTCAGCTGGGAGTGTGTTGTGGTTGCTGGATGGATAACCAGGCTCTTTACATCTGCTACGTTTGCTAACAGAGAGAAGAGCTGCAGGTTGTCGATGAACTTATGAGCTTCTGCCTGTCCGCCCTTGATCTCAAAGGTGAATATAGAAGCGCCGCCGTTCGGGAAATATTTCTCATACAGTGCATGATCCGGATGATTCGGCAGAGACGGATGATTAACGTGCTCTACTAACGGATGTTTTGACAGGTACTCAACAACCTTCTTGGTATTTTCTACATGACGGTCGATACGCAGAGACAGTGTCTCAGTTCCCTGAAGAAGCAGGAATGCGTTGAACGGGGAAATCGTAGCGCCCATATCACGCAGAAGGATAGCACGGATGTAGGTGACGAATGCTGCCGGACCTGCTGCCTCTACGAAAGATACGCCGTGATAGCTCGGATTCGGATCTGCGATTGCCGGATATTTGCCGCTTGCTTTCCAGTCAAATTTACCGGAATCTACGATAATGCCGCCCAGAGTGGTTCCGTGTCCGCCGATGAACTTGGTAGCGGAATGCACGACAATATCTGCGCCATGCTCGATCGGGCGAATCAGGTACGGTGTGCCAAATGTATTGTCAATGACTAACGGAAGTCCGTGTTTGTGTGCAATTTCAGCAATCGCGTCGATGTCCGGAATATCACTATTCGGATTTCCGAGAGTCTCCAGATAGATAGCACGGGTATTTTCCTGAATTGCCCCTTCTACCGCTTCCAGATTATGAGCATCTACGAAAGTTGTAGATACACCGAAATGGGAAAGTGTATGCTCTAAAAGATTATAGCTGCCTCCGTAGATGGTCTTCTGTGCTACGATGTGACCGCCGTCTGCTGCCAGTGCCTCGATTGTATATGTAATAGCAGCTGCGCCGGATGCGGTTGCCAGTGCTGCAACGCCGCCCTCCAGTGCTGCGATTCTCTTCTCAAATACATCCTGTGTGGAGTTGGTCAGACGTCCGTAAATGTTACCGGCATCTGCCAGGCCAAAACGTGCTGCCGCATGGGCGGAATTTTTAAATACATAAGAAGTGGTCTGATAAATCGGAACGGCTCTGGAATCGGTTGCCGGATCCGGCTGCTCCTGACCTACGTGTAACTGAAGAGTCTCAAATCTATAGTTTCCCATCTCAAAATACCTCTCTTTCTTTTCTGAAAGTTTATTTCCTAGTATGTAAATTCGTTTTTATTTTATATTCATTTTTTTATTTAAGCAAGCGTTTTTCCATTTATTTTCAAGCTTTCTATAAAATAATTGCTTTTCCGCATTATTATATTTGCTTATGCAAATGTATATTTGGCTTTTTGGGTAAATAAAAAGCCGGACCGCTTAATCTTCTTTAAGCTCCCGGGCAAATGGCTTGCATCTTAAATCGTTGTCATTCTCTTGAACGGCAGATATGCAAATTTACCTGACCATATAAAATGCCCGGGAATTACACATTCGACAACAACACATCAGATTTCCGTTCCATACAATATTCTGTCTTGCCATTGTATCTGCCTCCTTTTCATTTTCATGTTCTTTCCGAACTCGATGGCTTAATGATACTCTTATAAACCAACTTTGTCAATAGGTATTAGGAAAAAACTTTTTTTCTTTGTTTTCCACGCTTTTCTCCTTGAAAGTCCTATTACCTTGCGTTATAATTGGTTAATAGTAAGGAGGTTACCGAATGATATCAACAAAAGGAAGATACGCCCTGCGCGTTATGATCGATCTGGCGGAACAAAATTCTGCTGGATATATACCACTGAATGAAATTGCCACCCGTCAGCAGATTTCTGAAAAGTATCTGGAAATCATCTTGAAGGTTCTGGTCAAAAATAAATTACTGGAAGGACAGCGCGGCAAAGGCGGCGGTTACCGTCTAACCCGTCCGATTAATGAATATACCGCCGGAGAGATTCTGGAACTGACCGAAGGCTCTCTCTCTTCCGTTGCCTGCCTTGCACCGGATGCGCCGCCGTGCGAACGTCAGACAAGCTGTGTGACCCTGCCGATGTGGAAACGCTTTGATCAGGTTGTACACAATTTCTTCTATAATATTACTTTAGAAGATCTGGTAAAGGAAAGTCAGTCTTTGCCGAAAAGTACGAATTAGCATTTATAAATGAACGAAGGCATTCCATTTTGACCGAATGCCTTTTTATATATAGATTTTTCTATTTATTTCAGTATTGAAGCATCTCAAACGTTATTTTTTGATGCCTTTCCGTTCTTTTGCCCGCTCGAGCAGTTTCTCCGCCTCTTCCAGCGCTCCCGGAAGATACGCTTCCGTCCACTCTTTTCCGGCTTTTTCCTGCTTCTTGATTGCATCCCAATCCGTGACCGGTTCTCCCTGTTCGGACAGCATCGACTTACCAAACACGTGCGGATGGCGGCGGATCATTTTTTCGCTGGCACCATCCATGACCTCCCGTACCGTAAACAGTCCTTCTTCCTCCGCGATCTGCGCGTGAAGAAGAATCTGCAGCATTAAATCCCCCAGTTCTTCTTTCAGGTTCTCCGCATCGCCGGTCGCCTCCCAGATATTGATACCGCCAATCACCTCTGCCGCTTCTTCAATGCAGTACGGTTTCAGCGATGTATGCGTCTGCGCCCGATCCCACGGACAGCCGTCCTCGGCACGGAGATGGCGGACTACCTCGCAGAAGCGCATGAACGATGCGGCGCGGTCATTTTCTTTTTTTATCTCATTTGATTCTCGTTTCATTCTCTCTATCCATTTTCTTGTCTGCTTTTATTTCTGAGCTTGTTTATATGCCTATTTTGTAGCTGTTCAGTACCTTCACAGCCACAAGCAAAAATCCATTAAAAATTGCCTACGGCAATGGGATTTTTGCCTGCTGACCCATATTTTCGTACGGTCAGCGCAGTAAATGCGCTGACCTACTGAACAGTTACCCCATTTTTTTATTATATTCCAAATTTTGCTTTCTGTCAGCCGTAAAATAAATTTGTAATTGACAGTCTGATATTTTTCATTTACAATATAATTATAACAAAACAGATTCTTTTATTTATCGGGACTCCTGCCCGGATGCTCCCTTCGTAAATAAGAGCCATGAATCTTACAGGATACGTGGGTCTTTTTTTATTGCACATGATTCCGATACAGCTACCATACCGGACTGCTGCCAATCTTTTTTGATTTGGAAATTATCCAGTAAATAAGCGCTCGGATCATCCAGATAGAAAATCCCCTGTCAATTTCTGCACAATGCAGTATACCTGGAGGATTGATACCATGACTTTTTATGAAACTTTAGATTCAATTATGAAACAGGATTTTGGCGGTCGCGGACTTTTAGCATCTCTGCCTGCTTCCCCACTTGCGGCTGTATCTGCTTCTCTCGCCCATGCGAAAAGAGCCGTTCTTCTGACCGGTTTCCCGGTTCGAATGCCAGACGGTTCTATTACCGGCGAGACGGATGGACCTTCCGGAACTGCCAACCTCGCAGCAGCGCTGACGGCAGCTGGCTGCGGCGTGTCAGTCGTAACCGACTGGTCTTCTTATCCGCATCTGGAAGCGGCTCTCCGCTTCCGCGCTCCGCAGGCAACCTTGATCCGTCTGCCGGAACAGAATACGGATAACTTTATCCGCACCTTTATCCATGATGCAAAACCGACCCATCTGATCAGCCTGGAGCGCCCAGGTAAAGCTGAAAACGGACATTATCACAGCATGCGCGGTGAACAGCTCGACGACATGATCACGGATTCGGCTCTTTTCCTGTCTGCTGCCAGAGAAGCTGGTGCCACGGTCATTTCCATCGGAGATGGCGGCAACGAGATGGGAATGGGGACTTTCCGCCGTGAAATTCTCGCAGGTGTTCCACACGGCGAACTTATCTGCACCGCAGAAGCAGCAGACCTGACGCTGGCAAGCGGCGTTTCCAACTGGTGGGGCTGGGGCATTGCCTCCCTGCTCTCCCTGGAATTAGGACGGAATCTTCTCCCCTCTGACCGCACCGAGACAGAATTGCTCCGCCGGGTTGTGGCAGCAGGCGGTGTGGATGGATGCACGAAAAAAGCGGAACTGACCGTTGATGCACTCCCTCTGGAGACGCATCTGAGGATTTTGCAGTCTGTCCGCGAATTGACCGATGAAACGCTTAAAAAGCAGACAGCAAAGAGAGAAACTCCTTATTTTTACAGAGAGCGGAAGGTAATGGCAGCTGTTTAGGGACTTTTGGTTTTTTATTTGTTTTCATTTTCATAAAAAAGACCTGCTTATGTATTTCACTATATAAGCAGGTCTTTTTTGAATGATTGTTTAATGCTCGCTTTTTACGCTTACAGTTACCTTTTATCTTCTCTTTATTTGCTCTTACTTTTCTTCTGCAGCCCGATATGCCTGTGTCACATTTTTCGTGATCGCTTCCGCTTTCCGGTCAGCCGCCACAACCACATGACTCAATGCAAGTAATGCCAAAACGTTCGGAATAACCATCAGCGCGTTGAAGAAATCTGCCAGAGCCCATACTAAATTTACCTTTAACATAGAACCAATGACAATACAAATCACTACGATGAAGGAATAAACCTTTGCCGCGCCCTCGCCGAACAGATATTTCGCATTCGTCAGACCAAAGAAATGCCATCCCAGAATCGTCGAAAATGCGAAGAACAGCAGGCAGATCGCAATAAAAATAGAACCAAAGTTTCCAAAGCTCTGCATGAATGCCGCCTGTGTCAGCGCTGTACCATCCTTGCCGGAGCTCATCGCATCCGTTGTCAGGACTGCAAATACGGTCAGATTTAAAATAACAAATGTATCAATAAAGACACTGATCATCGCACAAAGCCCCTGATGATGCGGGCTTTCTGCTTTCGCACGTGCGTGAGCATGCGGTGTGGAACCCATACCTGCCTCATTGGAGAAAAGTCCTCTCGCTACACCAAAACGGATTGCTTCGCGGACGGTGATACCAGCACCAGCACCCATTACCGCTTTCGGATCAAACGCGCCCTTGATGATCATCATAAATGCTGTCGGCACGTGATTGATATGAAGACCAATCAGAATCAGGCTTCCTACAATGTAAACGCCTGCCATAACTGGCACAACCTTCTCTACCACAGCTGCCAGACGTTTGGTTCCACCAATGAAAATGAATCCTGCCAGTACTGCCAGCACAAGACCGATCGTGATCGGCGGAATATTGATTCCATATACCTGAAATACCTCTGTAAACGCAGCACCGATCGAGTTGGACTGTACCATATTGCCCATAAACCCAAGTGCTAAAACAATAAAGATAGCAAACAGAGTGGATAATACCTTTCCAAAATTACCTTTAAATGCCGCCTTGATGTAGTAGACAGGTCCGCCTGTCACCTCACCATTTACCTCTGTTTTGTAGGTCTGTGCCAGAACCGCCTCGGAGTAGATGGTCGCCATTCCGAAGAACGCGCTCAGCCACATCCAGAAGATTGCACCCGGACCGCCGCCAAACAGCGCTGTCGCCGCACCTGCCAGGTTACCAGTACCAACCTGTGCTGCGATCGCCGTCATGATCGACTGAAACGGGCTCATTTCCCCTTTTTCATGTTTTTCTCCGTTCAGGCTGAAATGTCCAAACACATGCTTGCAGCCCTCGCCAAATTTTCTTACCTGGATGAATTTGAGACGAATCGTGTAATAGATGCCCGTTCCACACAGCAGAATCAGCAGAAGAAAACTCCACAGAAAATCATTGCCTTTGTTTACCAGTGTCAAAATCGTGTCCATTTTTTATCCTCCTCTATGTTTTCGTTACGATTCCGGCTCTTTTGTAAATCCGGGATCGAGTAATAAAATAAGAGCTGATACAAATCAGCTCTCCAAAGAGTAGAACATATGCATACAATAGAACTCATCCCCTGGTTCCATTGTGATTGGTTGTATGCCCTGTCCTTTTGCCTGAGAGATCAACGAATACCATGGACGTGCATCCGTCTTACACCTTCGGCGCTCCTTCTTGGAGACTCTCCAGAGTGTCCCTGCCTGACTGACCTTCGATCACTCGTCAGGACGGTTCAGTAAACAGGAACGAACTTATGTGAGGTATGCTATCACATTTCTTCTGCTTTTTCAACTGATTTTTATAAATTATACGAAAATCCTCAAAATATTACGGTTCGCGACACGTTTTCCCCCTTTTCATTAAACTGCTCATACTTTTCCCCAATCAAAAGAGAATCCATCTGCGGGTATGCACCATCTTTTAAAATATACGATGGAATTTCCCCTTCTGGCTGCCATCCCGGCTTTTTCCCTCCCCATTCTTCCCGGTTTTGAGCTGCCTCTGCCTCCGTCACTTTCCTCCATGCCGATTCTGCTGCCTGACCACGCTTTCCCTGCTTTGTCAAAGGAATCACTTTAAAATGATATACGCCCGCAGTCTGCATCAACGGTACAAAATCGTACTGTTCAGCACTCGTCCGATGCGGATGTCCGACACGCTTCGCATCCCGGTAAAGCATCACCAAATATGCCGAAGCCCCCGGCGCTTTCTTCCACCTGCCAATTCCTCTTTTCTCCCAGTCTGCTGCATCCACCGTTCCTATTATCTCTCCGGCATCCTGTAATTCGATCGTCAAAAGCAACGTAGTGCCATTATCTTTCCGAACTGCCTTGCTGCATACCGCGCCAAGCCCTGAAAACTGGATGTCCTCCTGGCGAAGGACGGAAAAAGAATCATCTGCGTCGGATTCCAGTTCTATTTCGTATAGAATTTCCGGAGCAGGTTCTTCTGCATGGATTTCTTCTATCTTTCGTTCTTCTAAAGAAACTTCTTTGGTACCTATATTTTCAGAGTCGGCTTGTATGCTCCCTTTATATTGTTCATTTTCTTTTTTTCCCACCTCTGCCCCATCCATCGCCGGTCCGCTTGCCGGATCACCGGAGATTCGTTCCACACCAGTGACGCTATATGCCCTGTCCCGGCTTTCCGCCTCCAAAACAGGCATTCCCATTTCATCCAGCTCTTCTGCTGCCAGCCGAATCCTGACCCGATCGATGGATGCTGCGGCAGCGGAGAAACATCCCGCAGCCGTCTGGCTCAGTACGGCTGCTCCGAAGAGCAGCCCTTTCGCCATCTGATTCATAAAATTCCTCCTCTCCCACTTTATGTGCTCTCGAAATCTTTCTGTGCTTGATTTTGTAAAATGTTTTTTGTTAGCCGCAAAAGCAAGTGCAGAAAAGACTCCGAGAGTACATCTTTCTTCTGTTCATTTTTCTCTTATTTTTTTACTCCTCCTTGCCCTTATCATTCCTCTCCATATTCTTTTTTATATTTTCCTCCTTTCTTAGCCGCTCTACGAGCGCCAGTCCAGCCCCAGCGCTCATACATATCAGTCCAATCACCAGTTTCCACTTCCAAATCAGTGAAATCACTTCATTCAGACGCTCTTTTTCGTCCTCAACCTGATAAGCACCTTCTACTTCCCAGGTGGCTGATTCTCCATATCCCATCTTCGGAAGCGGCTTCATCTGTCTGCCGTCGAGAACAATTTTCCCATCTCCACAGATCGACTCTGGCACATGAACTGTTAAATAGCCCTCTTTCAGATCTTCTATCACTTTCTTTGGATGTTCCGGCTGACCGTGTCCCGGTCGCCCCGGATTCTCCGGCTTCAAGCAGTCATACATCCGCACAACCGTCACCGTTCCGCCCTCTGAAACCGTAAATGAAACTGGTTCGGCTTTTTCGTAGCCCTCCGGCGCTTCCAGCTCTTCCAGAATATAGCGGCAGCCCTCCTTTAAAATGCCCTGTATGCATTTCTCCTTTTCTTCAGAAATCCATTCCAATATTACCTTTCCAGTCTCATCAGAAATCCTCAGGCGGGCACCTTTTACAAATTCGCTATCTCCTTTCTGCTCCCTCCATTTCCGCTTCTCCACCTGCACTTCCGTCGGCCTGTCATACATCTTCACCTGATCGACTCGACCGTCCAGTGATACCGTAAATGTCACTTTTTCTGCTTTCCAGTACCCATCCGGCGCTATTTTTTCTACCAGCACATAGTTTTTTCCAGCGTTTAACTTTCCTTTTATCACATGGGCGCCCCGATCAGATACCCACGAATCAACCAAGGTTCCGCCTTCCTTCTCCTCCCAGAGTTCCATCCGCGCCCCCGGCAGTTCCTTTTCTCCCGTCACACTGTATTTTGTGATTTCCACGTGCGTCGGCTTATCCTGCATGGAAATCCGCTCGACCGTTCCATCCTCGGAAACAGTAAACGGAATCTCTTCCGCATACGCAAATCCATCCGGCGCTCCCGTCTCGCGCATTATATAACTCTTTCCCGGTGTCAACGTTCCAATTATCTCATGAGGATGATCCGCAGAAATCCATGATTCGATTACATTTCCAGACTGATCCAGAATCTCTATCTGAGCACCCGGAAGCTCCGTTCCGCCCAGATCTGTCTTTGAAAAGACCAGCTTTGTCGGGGAATCTATCATTCCAATTCCATCTATCTGTGCATCGTCCCCCAGAGAAAAAATCATCTGATTCGACTCCACCTCTTCCGTTTTTCCACCGTCCAGTTCCAGCAGTTCAACCAGGCGGTATCTATTCCCACGTTTGAGCACTTCGCGCACCGACCGATCATTCTGATGAAATTCCCAGAGCGCTGTATTTCCCTGCCGAGAGGTTCGTCCCGTGCTTCCTGTACTCTTCCACTCGATCGGCAGTCCATCCGGAGTCTGTGCCGGAACTTGTGCCCGAACCTCATAGTTTGTTTCCCACGGCATTCCTGTCAAAACAACCGATTCGCCACAAGAAAGCGTCAGGCTTCCTCCACTTCGCAGCGTTCCCGATTTAGAACCTGTGTACGAAATCAAGCCTGGAAGCTCTTTTCCCTCCGCATTCTTTAAGTATAATGTATATGTTATATCTACCTGCCTTAACAACGCCGCGGCAGTTCCCGTCACCCGTCCGGCGATAGCAATTGCGCCTGGAGATAGAATTGGATGGAAGGATTCATAGCTTTTGCCCGTTTTTCCCCATATCGTTGCCGTTACCGTCATACCAGAATGATTTTCCTGTCCGTTTTCATTTATATGCTCTCCAACCAGAACAGTCACCCGCAAAATGCCTCCTGATCCGGCTGCCACATTCTCTATATTCCAATACCAGGATTCGCCTATTTGTTCCGCTCCGCCCATCGAAGCCGCTGTCATTAGTTCACACCCAGCTGGAATTTCCAGTCCAATCTTCATATTTTCTTTTTTATCTGACTGGTTCCGATATGTAATTTCATATACAATTACACTTCCCGGCAGCACCGCTGCTCCATCTTTTCCAATCGGGGAAACGGCGCGGATGCCACAAGGGTCGCTGTATTCCGGATTTCGTATTTCATGGATATATCCCAGGCCATCTCTGTTTTCCGGGATCCAGCTTTCTACTTCCCTGCCATCTGTCTCTTTTTGATCATATTCTTCCAGACGATACCTCGTTCCTTTTAATGTTCGAAGCGTCAGCGGATAATGTCCGTTCTCATCCCAATTCAGGCGGAATGTATTTTTTCCTATCGTCCGGCGGCTGCCGTCACTGAACTCAATGATCTCCCGCAGTTCGAAACGATGTCCTTCCGCCACCCCCTCTTTTTCACATTTTTCTCGTTCCAGATAAGGCACAGAAGCTTCCATCAGTGAAGAAAGTACAAATTCTTCCCCACTGTCCAAATCCCACAGAGTTCTCACCAGACGAAGCGCTTTTCTTCCCTGCACCTGCAGAGACGTTATGCTGTCAAATAAACCGTCTGCTGTCTCTGTCTCCAGCGCATTTACACCATCTCTGGCTGCGTTAATCCCCCTGCCTGTATCTGACACCGTGAAAATCATCGGTTTCTGCACAGTGTATCCATCCGGCGCTTCCAGTTCTTTCAGAAGATACGTGTGCCCGGCAATCAGCTTTCCTTCTATCACGTGTGTTTTCCCATCGCAGATCCAGGTTTCCAATGCCTCACCCGCTTCAGTGTACACACCATCCAAAAATCCCGCTTCATACACTGCCAGCTTTGCTCCTGACACAAAGAGACCCGTATCGAAATCCAGCTTGGAAATTTTGATTTTCGTTGTTTCATTCGGCACCGTCAGATCATACGTTAGCACCTCGCATTCCTTCTGATCTTCCATCAGCACCTCGTACACGCGCGGAATAAGTTGATATCCATCCGGCGGCATCGTCTCACGGACTTCGTAATGGTACGGAATCCAGCTTCCATTCTCCCCTATCGTTCCGATTGGCAGCAATGGGCTTTCCGCCTGACCGCTCTCGTCTGTCTCCATCTGAACCTTTTCTCCCGTCTCTCTGTTTTTCACTTCAAACACCGCACCTGCCAGTTTTTCCTCTGGCTTTCTCTCATCCACCTTTTCAACCCGAACCCGTCCCTGTTTCAACGTATTAACCGCTTCGATTGTCTCCCCCGAAGCAGCCGCCACCGTAAATTTCTTAGGTTCCATGAGGCGATAACCTGCCGGTGCCGAAAGTTCCACCAGATAATACACTCCATAGGCAATCGGAGAAATCCGATGCGGCTTCCAGTCCCCTGCCTTCCAGCCTGCCGGAATCTCCTGTTTTTCTGCTTCTTCCTCTGTAAATTTTCCATCCGATCCAGAAATCCAGCGTTCCACTAAATATTCTTTTTCCTGCATCAGGCTTCCATCCTGTGCCGCCCGGAAAACAGCAAGTTCTGCGCCTGCCAGATAAATTGCCTCTTCGGATGCCTCTCCTGAGCTTCCCAGCTTGGAAATATAGACAGACTTTGCCCTATTTTCCAGCCCGTAAAGCTGAATTTCAGCAGTTTCTTCGACAATCACCAGCTTCGGTGCTGCTTTCTGATAGCCGCTTGGTGTTTTCGTCTCCACCAGAACGTAATAGCCTTTCTTTCTGTTCGAAGCCAAATCATTTTTCGTCGGATTCAGCGGTAAATAATCAATTCGGTGAATCCCATCGGAGGTATCATAACTGACCAGAGTTCCCTCCGCCTGGTAATTCCATCGGAAATCATAGCTGTAGCCTGCTTTTCCATCTAGCTGCAAATTTTTCGTCACCTGAACAAGCACCTGTGAACCATTTCCCAGATTCCAGAGCTGACGCACTGATTCGCCCTGTTCTGTCGCCGTTTCTTCCTGTTTTTCAGCGGTATATCCACACCATGTAACCGTGTTAAACCTTGTATGATATTCTGCATACAGCTTCTGATAGCGGGCTGCAAAGCTGTCGCTTCCTTGGCTGTAGGCTTTCGCATCTTCGGTCTTCCAGCTCGTCACCCGTTTTTCCCGGTCATAGCGCGGTGTTCCATCCGCTTCCATGACAATTCCATTTTCATCTGTCACTGCCTCGTACAGGGTCAGCTCCGCCGCATATGCATTCGGCAGACATTCTTTTTTTCCATCCTTCTCCTCATATTTGAAAAAGGCAGTTTTTATATGATCTTCCTGCATCGTGATGAGCTGCAGCTTAGAAGTTTCCTGGATTTCCACCTCCATTTGATTTGTCAGATATCCCGGAGGCGTCTCTATCTCCCCGAGAATATAATCGCCTGCCGGAATCCCCTCCCATGCCATTGGCGTCTTTCCGACGGTCCATTTGGCAGTCACTGTCTTTTTCTGGTTTCTCTCATCTAGTACCGTCCAGTTCGCCGGAAGTTCCCCTTTCTTTTCCAGATAACACCCGGACGGATGTGCTTCCAAATCATCACTCGCAATTCTTTTTGCTGGATAGAGCGCTAACACGGCTCCTTCCACACTTGAAAACGTATAACCTCCTTTTCCTTCCTCCCAGGTCTTAGAATCCGATTCGTTCAAAATGCGATCATAGTCCCGGACTGGCTGCTGATATTGTTCTGGCGCGTCGATCTTTTCAATCTGCACCGTGATCGGGCGGTTAGTAAGGCGCAGCTCCTGTACTTCACAGGTTTCCTCTACCGTAATACCTGTCGGCATCCGTTTCGCATAGCCGGATGGGGCACGCGTCTCCTCTAAAATATACACTCCCACCGGAACGCGTTTTAAAACGTCCACCTGCCCATCTCTGATCCGTGTATGGAACGGATCGTTTGGCGTTTCATCCCCGGTTATCCAGCTGTTTTCCATCAGATACGCCTCCCCCTGACGGTGGTACAGCGGTCGATCGTCTTCCCGGTTTTCCGGATCATTTCCAATATCATAGAGCGCTGCCTTCAACTGCAGATCCCATGCATTGGCATTGTAAGCTCTGAGAAGATCGCTGTATCGGTAACGCACATAATCGCCATCCCGATCATAAACGGGATATCCTTTGATATAGGTCTGATCGGAACGCTGGTAATAAACCGGCAGCCCATTTTCATTCAAAACCGGATTGACATGGGGCTGCAGCAGACCTCCGTCATATGTTCCAATCGTGTACTCCTGTTCCGTATCAGCATACATCGTTGCCACGCGGCCGGTCTTTACCTTATCCCTGGCAATCACATTTCCATAGTGATCCTTAGATACCTGGATCACCCACACCAATGTTTTGCCGGTTTTCTCCTCCGTCACATATGCCATTCCCGTGTACGGTTCTACCTCGCTGTCCCGGCTTCCGTCTGATGCCAGATGATAGAATTTTGTCCCGGACGGAACGTATTCAAACCGCCTTTCTTTCCGACTGTACGCCAGTTTTTCATAGCTGGGGCTTACAATTTCCAGAAATGGAACACCGTCTTTCATCGCATAGATCGGTTCGCCGTCTTTTGGACGCACCAGTTCGCCCTTTTCGTTATAGGCATACCGCACGCCCCGGAGTGTCGTAAATACCTCCAGAGCCCCGAGATCGTAATATAAAATGTCTGTATCTTCGCGTTCAACCCGCTTGAGAATCCATCTGCCTTTTCCCTGGTCGTTGAACCGGTCATCCTGCGTATATCGTGTATAATTGTTATTTTCTCCTTCGCTATCTTCCCCCTCTTGATCTTTATCCCTCACATACAGAAGTCGGTTTCCCGCATAACCTTTCTGCACATACATCCGGATCACATTTCCAAACGAATCGCGCACCACATTGACACCGGCATACGCCCGATCCTCACTGTCCCCGTTCTTCTTTACCTCGATCGCATCATACAGGCACATCGATGCACCTGGAAGATAGCGGTTGAGTGCGTGCGCCGTATCTGGAACCCGATGCCAGATCGCCTTTCCAGTAAAAACCTGATCCTCATAAATCAGGTCAATCCACTCCCCGGCTTCCTGTTTTGCCCTCAGACTATCCAGCCAGCCCTTTGACCACCCATATCCAAGGAACGTTCCCGACGCATTGTACGCCAGTTCCAGATTTTCAAGACCATAACGGTTCGAAAGCTCGGTCAATGTTCCCTCTCGCCGATCATTCAACTCAAACAAAATCTCCGTTTCATCCTGTTTTACCTTCGCAATTTCCAGCCGGATCGGCGTATTTCCTACATAAATCCGCGCTACATCGCCCCAATCCTGCGGCTTATTGCCATTTGGCTCCGTTCCATCCGGGTTCTGGAGCATTTCCCCGTTGCCGCTTATCCGGGTTACCATTTCTTCATACACGGTAGCCGCCACCCGCTGACCGCGCTCTCCGTCCCGATAATACGTCACTTCATCCGAATACACTTCCACCGCTATCGGTTTCGTTCTCACGTATCCTTCCGGTACAGATAATTCACACAACACATAGGCTCCTGCTCCCAGCGGCTGCGGCGTGATCAGATATCCTGTATTCTGGTTGGACGGCAGAGTTTCCCCCAAACCACCAAAATCCTGCAGCGTCGAATAAACCCGGAATGTGCCCGTCCGCGTCCCAAAGGCATCCTGCATCACCACCTGATCGGTTTCACTGCAAATCGGAGTTCCTGCCGGGATTATGCCTGTATATTTTCCTGTATAAGGTGCTTTCCAGGGGTATTTTGACGGAATTAGCGTTTTCAAATCAACCGGCGCGATTTTCTTTGCCCCCATTGCCTCCAAAAATTCCCGGCTGGCTGTCACCTGTGTATCTTTTTCATAAAACTGCACCTCCCCCTCGCTGTACTTCGACGTGTCCCGGCTGGCGGCATAAATAGCGAACACCGCATCATCATGCAGAATATTCTCTCCCGTCTCCGAATCTAGTTTTTCAATCCGAAGCTTTGCAGCATAAAACGTATTCCGGTATTTTCCATCCGCGTAGCCGGTAAATCCCAACGCATCATAGGCAGACTCCGCCGCCGGTTCTGTCACACTGTAAGGCACCAATCCCTGAAAATACCGCCCGTCAAACCCGGTCAGCGCCCCGGTGATTGTCCTGACATGATCTTTCAGATAAAATCCCGCCGGATTGTTATCATCCGTCTTCTCTCCATACGGATATTCCACTGAATCTGCCCACCCTGCCTGCTCTGAGACCGAACCATAGCGGTAATAGCTTTCTACCTTCTCGTTGCTCCGGTACCGGCTGTTTGCATTTTCAGACCGATAAATGTCCTTGTACGGCGCCATTTCCCTCTGAGCGGGCGAAAATCCGCTGTAGTCATAGCTTCCGCCTGGATAGGAGATCGTTCCCTGCCGTTTATCCGCATCCAGACCATACTTATAAATCTCATAATTTCCATCCTGTCCATGTGCGCGGATCACATATTTCCTCAAATCCGCCTGATTTGTATCTCCCCACTCTTCATTCATCCGGATCTGATAGTTCGCCGCCAGCGTTTCCGGCAATGCCGAGGCGTCATATTGATAATCCGCTGACTTTTTTTCCGGAGATACGAGGTTTCCACCTGCCTCATAAACCGACGGGACTTCTATTTCTTTCGGCTGGTCGATCTGGTAATGCTGATTTTTGAAATCTTCCAGTGCTCCCGAATACGGTTGCTGCTCGACTGCCACATAGGTTCCGTAAGGAAGGTATTTCGAAACGCCGTAATAATAACTTTCCTCGGATTTTTTTAAGTTTTCCGCTGACAACGTTGTTTTGTCCCGATCGGAACCTCCATTTTCCGCGCTGTCCCACTCAATCGCGTATAAATCGTCCAAATCATAGGAGAAAAACGGCTTCAAATATTCCTCTGCTTTTAAAATTGCCTGATATAATGCTTCATCATAGATATAATCCGGATAGCTTTCCTGTTCTCCCGATGCTTGAATGTTCTGCTTCTTTACCTCATTCTTCAAATACCAGTCAATCGCAAACTGACGGACAGCATCCGACCGTTTTGCATTTTCTATGGCTGCTTCTGACGTACGGCTCTGATTCTGTATCGCCGCATTGTTATGATGCACCGGATCTTTTGTTTCTCCGCCGCTGCTTCCAAAAATACCCGTACGGATCCACGCAAACGGCTTAAAGGATGTATCTGCTGCATCTGCCCGCTGCCATTTATCCCGGTTCGCCACCGCCATCGCATCGAAAAATTTCTCATACTGATAGCCTGGAACTTCCCGTACCGCTCCCGCTCCATCTTCCTTGATCCGCATGACTGTCTCAAGAAGTCTTGTATACCCCTGATTGACCTCTTTCGAATCCGCGATCTGCCCGTCTTTTCCATATTCGTACAGACGATCATTTGCCGTCACTGCGCTGTCCCAGACATTGTTATTGACGGAACCAGCCGTCTGGGAATCTTTTTTATGAGTTACCTGCGTGAAAATTTTCTGAACCGGAGCAAAGGATTCTATAAGCAGCGGAAAATTCTTTTTTACCTCCGGCAACGAGACAACTTCTCCATCCCGATTCATCCACACGATTTCGCCATCCGTATTCCGGTACAGACGTTCCAGATTGGATTTCAAATAGAGCTTAAAACGGAAATTTGGCAGTGCCGAAGCGACATTTTCCTTCCCTCCCTCTTTTTCCGTAAACAGATCGGTATGTCCACTTTCCGCATAAGTGTTATGTGCATAGGTGTTCTCCGGCGTCGTCGCTATATCTTTGATGATTTTTATCTTTTGGCGGATCACACGCTCCAGTACACCCAGCGGTTCTTTTCTTGTCCCGGCATCCTGATAGGTGGTCTCCTGCCCAGGGTATGCCAGTGCCACCGGGACCACATAGGAATCATCCCCTATCAAGCCAGAACGTCCAGAATCGATATATGCCTTTGCCCGCGCCTGTTTTACCCACGTGTAATAGCTGGAACTGTTCATCTGGTGACCGGCAAAGAAACCATTTCCCAGCATTGCGGCTTCTTCCTCGTTCAGTGTAACCTTCTTCTCTTTCAATACCGCCTTAAATCCCAGCTCTTCCAGCACACCTGCATTTGTTTTTTTTACACCAAAACTGTCGGTAAAATTCGCGTTGATCTGCAGTATGTATTTTCCGTCTGCATTCCGCTCTGCTGCCTGATGAACCCATTTTGTCTCCGTCACCTCCCGCTGCTGTGTTTCTGTCTTTTCCTGGTAAATAAATACCCGGATCGGCTGCCCATCCGCATCGTGCGGAATTTCCCCGGTTTTGTAATAGACATTTACCTCATTTTCCTTCGGAACAATCGTACCATCTCCCTCAATCGCAGCATCGGTCTGCAAAAGTGCCGACGCCATCACCTGATTTCCAGCAGTTGTTTCCCTGTAATCGGTATACGTTCCAAATGCGTCCCGCTCGCGATTATTTGAATATGGTATATACACATAACGCGGACACATTTCCATATTATCCGGCAGCCACTCTGCCCGGTGAAAAATCAAGCTGTCTTTCTCCGGATCACTTCCCAGTACCATAAAATTTTCCGGTATTCCTAAAATTCCTGCATATACCGTAAATTCAAACGAATCCGAATACTCATGCACCGCGTCCAGACCGCCATAGCTGATATATGGATGGGTATGATAAAAATCCAGAATGGAAGTGATCGCGTCTCCCACTGTCATTGAAATTCCATCTTTTGTTTTCGGCACCGCAATCGTCTGAACCGGAGAACCATACACTATTTTTTCTGCCTTTTCTCCCGGCGTCACACCGCTGACGCCGTACACGTCCCGCTCTCCTTCCCGGACACCCCGGTCAAATACGCCGGTATAGATACTGGAATATGCATTTCCTCCTGCTCCCGGTATTCTCGGCGTTGTTTTCGCATGTCTGCGGAGTACCCGCTCAGCTTTCCCTTTCAGATAACAAAAGTCATCCACATCAAATGTCTTTACCAGCTTGTCCGCATTTTCTTCCTCGGTCATTCCCGTTTCTGCCTGCAAAAGAACTGATTCCACTGTCTCCGGCACAAGTTCCTGCACCCGGACCTGGCGCATCCACCCCGCCGCATACTCAATCGGAACTTTTTTATTCATCGGCGTGCCATCCGCATTGTACTTTGGATACTGATAGTCGTTCTCTGCCACTGCCAGTTCCCCGGTATAAACTTTTTCATACTCACCTGTCCCAGCTTCCACCGAAACCGTTCCTTTTCCCTCGTCTTTTCGATAAAAGCTCACGCCCTCCGGCAGCCCTGACACCACAATCTCATAAACTCCCTCTTTCGTGTTCTTCGACTCTGCCGAAAAGAAAATTTCATTCGTATCAGCGCCGCCATCGCCTGCCTGCTCTTCCCCGTACATCTGCATGGAAATATGGGCATATCCTTCTCCCGGTTCCAGGACCGCTGCCTCCAGATCCTGTCCCAGGTTTGTAACTGCGTGAAGTTTATTTCCAATCGAAAGTTCAAAGCCCTCGGATCGGCTTAATTCCTTGACATAATATTCCCCCATCAGAAGCGGGCGTCCAATCCAGGCATTTCCATTCTTTGACGTATTGTTATAATAAATCCGCTCCCAGGCTTTATCTGCCGTATAATCATCGATCGCCGCATCTTGTGTATACAGATTTCCCGGCGCTTTCTTTCGCCATCCATCCGCTGCATCCGCAATTGTCCCCTTCGAATAATCATAGGTTCGCCCCGGCGCCTCTGTACATGCCAGAAACGAGGCATCGCCATTTTTGTCTGTCGTCGCCACCGCCACCAGATGATTGGCCCGGTAAACTACCCCTGTTTTCCCGTCCGGATGCAGCAGATCTTCTGCTGCAAACAAGCCATACACTGCACCTTCCAGCGTTGCATCCCCCTGTGAGTCCCCAAGCGCATTGTAAGACTCATTTTCGCCCTTTTTCAGATCCAGATCCTTTTTATTGATATGTACCTCGCCCTCTGTCCGGTGATCGTAGATCCTCCAGGCATCTTTCTCGCCGTCTGCCCCATTGCAATGGCTGAAATTGCCAGCACTTCCCGGCTCTATCGCTGAACCCACACTCGCGGAAACAAGCGCCGATTCATAGGCTGGGAAAAATAGAGACTCTGCTGCCGCACCCGCCAGTGTTTCCGTTCTTTGTGACAACTGCGGATTTTGATACAACGAAGAAGGTAAATGCCAGCTTGTATAAAAACCTGCCTCGGTTGTCAATAAATCTGAGCCGGTTGCCATATATCGCCGAATACTTGCACGTTCCGCTTTTTCTGCTTCTTCTAAATCATCATCCGCTTCATCAATAAACACAAAACCTTTCTGGACGCGATTTACCAGACGCTCCGAAATAGAGACTTTCATCTCCGAGGCAGTTGCTTCCTTCTTCTCCTGTGTCAATTTTCTGCCTTTTTCATTTATGTCCTGTTTGTTTTCACTTGTCTTACTCCTATTTCTCCCCGCTTTGCTTCCTGTATCTTGCGGTTTTTCTCCTATCTCCGCCTCCGACGGTGTCCCTTTCCCCAGAAGCGCTGCATCCAATGCCGTAAACAGAACCACCCTCTGCGGCAAAACACGCATTTTTAACGGCCCTGGAAATGCAGGACTCTCCCCCAGAAAAGCCGCTAAATTTTCCCGGATCGTCCAGCCAGACGCACTTCGACGATCCCAGCCATTTTTTTCAGAAATTCCTGCCTTCGCCTCACTTTCTCCATTCTGATTTCCGGAAGCCTCTCCGATGCCCTGACTCCTTCTCACACTCTTCGTTCCCAGCACCACATCACGCGAATATCCGCCTCCAAAGGCTGCATTTGCCCCATGCTCAGATGCATCGGTTGTGATAATCTCAATTGGCAGGTCATCTGCATGTTCATCATGCAGAATATATCCATCCCGCGCTTTAAATTCTTTCCAGGTATAACTGTACTTCATGGAAATGAACTTCTCATACGTCTGCCCACAGTCCTCCTGGCAGCCAGACTTTGCATACGAAGTTTCCCCGTCTGCCCCTGTCATCGGTCCCGCATCGGGTGTTTCTCCCTCGGAGCCGCCGTCTGACGCGATACCTTCTATCTCCCCTGCATCGACCTCCTCCATTATCCAGTGGAAATGGACGCCCTCAAAGTCTCCGCCCGCCTTTCTTTCACATTCCTCTTCGCACAAAAGCCAGCTATTTGCCAGGCGGATATTTTCTGCCTGCGCCGCCTCAATCTCATCCTCATTGATGACTTCTCCCTCTTCGTCCTCCTCTTCCTCTGGAACAGGTACAAAGGCCGGCGCCGGATGACCGTCACAGAATGTCTTATCATAGTGATAACCGTGTTCCACTGTCTGGGAGGCGTAGCCATCGCCATCTGTTACCGCCGAACCCACTTGTCTGAAACCATCCCAGAGAACCGGCTCATCCTGATAATGACTGGCATATGGTTCTCCGCCCTCATACAATTCGGCAGCTCCGTCCCGCTCAGTATTTACCCTGTTCTTATCGTCAAAGCGCTCAAAGAAGCCAAACCGCGCCCCTTCCAGCGCTTTCCCTGTCTCATGATCGTATTTATACATCTGTAGATTATAGGTGGAAGTAAAATCCTCTTCATGCCTAAATACCTCAAACTGAATGCCTCCCTGCTCCGGTACCGGGGTTGGATCGCCCGCCAATGCAGCAAAATAATTGACCGGAACCATTCCGAGCTCCATCCATGCCATCCGCTGATGAATCCACGGATCACTTTTGGCAGGCGTTCCGCCTCCGTGTGTCCCCGAACAGGTCACACACTCCCAGATTTGAAGCGACTGGTCAATCGCCTCCTCCGCCGAAGCATATCCCCCGCCGCCCGAAGCGTATGGGGTTCCTTCCACCCGGAAACGAATCAGGGCTTTCGACGGTTTTGGATTTGGATTTTTAAATACAATCTGCGAGTCGGTTTTTGTATACGTCCATCCATCGGTCGGAACCGGACTGAATGAAACACCGTCATTGTTTGAAAATTCAAGCGGTACAGAACGGATAAAATCCCAATCCGAGCCATCCGGCGCAAACGACAGCGTCAGAGTCGCCGCATCTACCTGTTTTGCCGTTCCCAGCGAGGTGCTGGAAGCTATCACATTTGGAATCTTTCCGCCGCCGACACCGGTATTTTCCTTTCCGCTGCCTCCGCCAGACAGCATTCCTCCCATTTGCATGTACGCCTCACTATTTGACGCAGCTGCCTCCAGCCACGGATATTTTGCCCGCACAACTGGAACATAGAGGATTGTTTTCAGATCTTCCTCGGACACCATCTTGATAATTTCCGGTTTTCCCTGTGCTTTTGCTGCCACATTGATCGCCCGGATAAATGTATTTGCCTTTTCATCCCCCAGCGCGGCTCTGAGCGAGAGCATCGCCCAAAATACATATTTCTGTTCCTGACTGCTCAGCGGAACGGATGCCTGGGAGGGACGGTGTGCTTCATAGAGATCCCCTTTTTCTGCAATTCCCCAGATCGCATAACCGCCCTTATCGATACAATAAAGCTTGTGTCCCAGCAGCGTATCGCCATGGGCTGTCGTCAGTGTTGTCTGCTGACCGCTCGCAGGTGCCGCTTTCGCCGGAAAAACCGGGAATCCTGGCAAAAAAGCCATTCCTCCCAATATAATTGCCAGTACAAACGCCATCCCCCGTTTCACATTCTCTCTGTACCGATACTCCCCCATAAACTTCCTCCTCGTTTTTACTGCCCCGCGCCCCTTAACACCGGCAGTCCCTCGTTTTCTTTATTTTTCAGTTCCCCAAACTGATTTCAGCAGCGAGATAATCCCCTTTTCATACTCCTGTCTTGATATTTCCTGTCGTCCCCACTGTTCTTCTATCTGCCCCATCGGTGCCTGTATTTTCTCCCAGGCAGCCTCGGAAATCGTCCCTTCTCCCCGCATACTCAAGGTCAGCGCCAACACATTGGCAAGACTGTCTGGATCCGCTTCATAGTCCTTTCTTCTCTGCTCCCGCTCCTTATTCTCATAGCGGTAAAACTCCGTCTCAAAGTCAACCGGATATGTTTTCGCATTTGAAAATAGCGGCAGGCTGGAGGTCGGATCCGTCGCATACCACTGCGTGCCGATCCGCACCAGGCACGCATCATGGAGATATTCCGGCGTGTAGGTCACACACTCCAGCCCTACGATCTGGCATAGGAACTGAAATTCTTTCGCGAAATCCCGGCAGACGCCAATGCCTCCTTCCAAAACCGGGAAATCCTTTGCCTCTTCCGGCGAACCGTAATGATTCTGGTTAAAACCTCCCTCTCCGTTTGCAATCCGGTTATGCACATACAGAAGACGCGTTTTTTCATCCAAATGAATCCAGTCAAAACTATTGACAAATTTCTGCAATTCTTCAACCGAAGCCCAGCTATAATTTGCTTTCGGTTCTCCCTTCATATTCCACCCTGGATTTGCTTCCCCCGGATAACGGACTGCCTCTTTCAGGTAATATTCCGGATCGCTGATCTCTGGGTGCTGCTCTGAAAAAATACTTCCATTTCCGTAAAAACTCATCTCTCCATTCTGCCACTCCCATCTCAGACTCTCTGTGTCCTTCCATTCACCGCCATGCGTTCCCTGATTGCCCGCATAAGCGCTGAAACCTCCGGATGCGATCATGGCTGCTGCCAGTACGGCTGTACATCCCGATTTATTGGTTGTTTTCTTATCCTGTTTCATTTTTTTACCCCCATTTTTTATTCTTTCCGTGTCATTCCACTTCATTTTCCTGTTTATCTCTGTTTTCTTCTCTCCTCCTCTCTCAGCTTCTCGTCTGTACTATTCCGTCCAGCACCCAGGAACCATCCGCATTGACTAAATTCCCATCGGGCGTGTGCGTATTTCGATACAAACGTCCCCTCATTCCATCAGATTTTTCCTGAAAATAGTAACAATGAAACACTCCATCGCTTCCCGGCAGCCAGTTCCAGCCAGTCAGCATACGCCCCTGTGTTCCATCCATTTCCTTCCAGAGATAATATGTGTTTCCATCCACATCCGTATACCAGCCGTTCACCATTCTGCCATCTGCATCAAATCGGAACCAGTCAAACGTACTCTGCCCCTTTGCCGGATCGGCATATGGATTGTGGATAGCCGCCCATTCAGAAGCATAGCTTCTACCGCCCGCTTCAAACTGCCAGGTTCCATCTGCATTCTTCCGCCAGTTTCCAGCTACTACATATTCCGGTATGGCTGCCGCATCCGCATTCTGCCCGGGGCCTGCCTGTCCTTCTGTCAGATTTCCAATACCCGCTCCTGTCAAATCACTGAACCCCGATGCCGGTCCGGTTGCATTCGCTGCGCTGCTTCCTGCCACTGCCCCCTTTCCAGAAGAAGAGCCTCCACCCAAGACGCCGCCCGAATGAGAACCTCCACCCGAATGGGAACCTCCGCTGTATGTCTGATCGACCGCCTCATACTGAATTGTGACTGCCGCCCGATCCGTGAAGCCACCATCCTCGGTTTTCACGGTCACATATGCCGTATGGCTGCCTGATTTTAAGTATTGACGGTCAAGCTCCTGTATCCAGGAAGCCGTCGTATTGACCGTCACGGTTCCATCCGATGATACATACAGCGAATCATCACTTGCCTGATATGTCACTTTCTGGTTAAACGCCTGCGCCGGAAATACCGACGCTGCCAGCTTTTTCGCACCGGTTCCCGTCCATGCCTCCACCGGACGATAACCTGCCCCCGTCCGGGTGCGTTTGATCTCGTATTGCAGCGTTTTCGGTATAAGGCTGATGCCTTCCACACAAATCTTCGATTCGTCCACTGTCCGGAAATCCACCTGTACTCTGCACGATGCCGTCTGCCGGTTTCCAAGCATATCATCGCCGATCACTGTCACCTTCGTCGTGCGGCTGCCAGAAGCTGTCTGTATTTCATACGGTGTATTTACATGTCTGCCCTGATCTGCCGCGATCAGATCCCGGATCCATTTTGCATCCTTTTTCGCCTGCACACCGGCAGACTTGTTCTCTCCGTCCACCGAAATCAGTGCTGCGTCACCGACAGTCCACGATATATCTTTCCGGTCAAAATAATCGGGTGTAAAAGACGCACTCAAGACCTGCGGTGCCGTGACCTGAATCGTTTCATCTGGATGTTTCCGATTTCCGGTTAATGTCCGCACAACCTCAAATTTCAACTGATCCTGATTCAGTTCTGCCCCCTCATTGGCTACATAGGTCTGATCCTTGATCTGGAACGTAACCTCAATCCGCGCATTTCCCCGGCACGGCTTCCCATCAAAGCTCGCCGCCGGTTTCGTCTCTGCCGTCAGCACCGCTACGCCGCCATTCTGATACCCTGCTCCGTATATGTCGCTTCCGATCGCATACTGGTATCCGCGGTCTGCCTGCTCTTTTTCCAGTTTCCGGACTATATCAGTGATAAACGAACTATTTAAATTTACCTGGACTGACGCGCTCTTTTTCGTATAACCACTTTCCTCATCGTCATTTGGAAGTAACGTAATCAAATCTGAATCATCGATACTCCAGCGCACCGATGCATCCGCCACATCATTATTCCGATCCACAATCGCCTGCACCGTCACCGGCTGCACCTGTGTTCCCGCCTGCAGATTTCCATGGATGTACGTCGCAATTAATTTTCCATTTCCATCCATCACGCGTGTGACTTTCGTCGGATGTTTCCGGTTTCCGGTCCGCTCCTGCACCACCTGGAATTTCGTCACGCCCGGCGTCAGACCGACCGAAACTGCCACCTTTTTATAAACCGCCGACACCTGCGTATTTTCCTCCGGCATCGTAAAACAATACTCGCCGCCATTTACATAAGTAGTATCTTTCCGGCTCTTCCCACGCGTGTACGTCGGAACTCCCTCCATCTGAAAGCGTGCTTTTTCCGCCTGCTTTGCCGAGGTGCTGACCGTCACCGTCTTTCCCGGTGCCACCGCACCGCGGTGTTCTTTATCGAGTGTCCGGTAATACGCGCCATTTCCCCGTGCTTCCAGCACTGCCACATCGTAATAATTCGTTCCATTGGAGACGGTATCGACCTGCGGAATCGTAATCAGATAACCACGGACCGGGCGTCCCGCATCATTTGGTGCAAAATGGTCAAGATCATACCCCACCGACTCCGCATCCATCTCCCCGCCCAGCTCTTCATCCACAATCGAGAGAATCCCCTGTTCCAGTTCTTCATAAAAATATCGCTCGTCCACATCCCGCGTGACACCGCCGGATACCAGCGTGAAGAAATTGTCCTTCGCGTGGGAATATCCGATGTGCGCCGCGTATGTATACTGGTTATCATCTGAAATGCCGCTTCCACAGACATTGTTTGCGATTTTCGCCTCCGTATCCGCAAACAGGTACGCGATGTCATCCCCATATTTAAAATAATTAGCTGGTGCGCGATATCCGATGAAGGTTCCTCTGTGTCCGGCAGCCCCGGTTCCCGACTGACCGATCGTTCCCTCAAACCGCCCCACTTTCAAGTCTCCGCTGATTCGTTCTCCAACGAGTCCTCCGACATTCTGGCTGCCAGAACCGCCGATCGTGCCATTTACATAGGTATTGTAGAGAGCCGCCCCATTCTGAAGCCCCACGATTCCGCCGACAGTCGCATCCGTTCCCTGAATCCGCGAGGTACTGTTATCCCCGGTGCGGACCTGGCAGTCAATGATACGAGAATCATCCGCCGCTTCCCCGGCGATTCCGCCCGCAAGCGCCTGCGCTCCGGCTGCACGTCCCGTCGTTCGGACCGTTACCTGTGCCGTTCCATTTTCCACCGTGCTGCCTTCCATGTGCCCGATCATTCCACCGACCGCTCCGGTTCCTTCCACATCGCCTTTTACCTGACAATTAAAAATCTTGGAATTCTTCGCATTTCCTGCCAAAATTCCCACCTGACGCACTCCTTTGACCGGCTTTCCTGGTTCCAGCATCAGATTTCGGATCTCCGCCCCATCCAGCGCACCAAAGAATCCAACATTCGGCGAACTGCCTCCTGCAAACCGGAAATTTGAAATCTTATAACCGTTTCCATCCAGATTTGCCGTAAACGGGTGCGTCACCTCCCCTGAAAATTCTGAATCATCCCGGTAATAACCGATCGGATTCCAGTCCATTCCTCCCAGATCGATGTTCGCCGTCAGCTCAAACCATGCGCCCCGGTAATCCCCCACGATCTCTTCTTCCACCTCGCCGTAATCCGGCTGCATGCCAAACGCCGCCAGGAAGCTAAGTCCCATCAGCTGATGTTTCGTGCGTATCTGATACGGTTTTTGTTTCGTTCCAAGTCCATGTGTTCCATCCAGAAAGCTCAAATCCACCACATCCCAGTTTTCCCAGAGATTTCCGAGGCTGGCGCTGACGCTAACGCGCGGCATGATTAATTGTGAAGGAGTTGCCTCTATGACTTTGGAAGAACGTAATTCAGAGGGAGTTGCCCTCACATCCGCATTCATAAGCTCACTGGACGATGCAGCCCGTTTCTGCCATTCTTTCCGCCTTTTTATGGCATCGTCTGTATCATCTAACTTTTCCTTCCTTTCCGAAACAATCCCCAAATCCCAATCCTCAAACACAAACCCGCTCGCCGCAAACGCCGGCAGCGTCGCCGACAAAAACATCGTCGTCATCACCGTAAATGGAATCACTTTTTTCATCTTCTTTTTCCCCATACACGTTCCCCTCTTTCCCCAAACATTAGATTGATTAATCTCTTTCCTAATCAAACTGCCAAACAGCTTCACTCCCGCTTTCCAAGCTCAACAAGTATTCTTTTTTACATCTGTGACAGTGCAAATGCCGGACGTACTCCATATGTCTCACTGTCCGTCCTCACCGGACGCAGACAGCCATTTACCAGGTCAACGCCATAAATCTGCTGATTATAAATGAATTTCCCGTTTTCATCCTGCAAATAAAAAGGCGTCCGCAGATAATATCCCTGTGAATAGGCACTGACCTGACTTTGTGGGTTATCATCCCCGGAATCAAACCGCCATAGATATTCCCGGTACGCAAGTGCCTCTTCCAATGACAGGCAGAAAAGCTGGTCGTTCATAAGCTGAAAACCAATATCATGACGCGCCAGTTCCCGCCCGGACGTCTGCGAAAATGCACCAGCCGCCGTGCTTCCCATGTACGCGGTCTGGATTCCCGTATGGATCGGTTCCAGACAGAAGCTGCTGTTCTGACTGTTTTTCTGCAGCCATGCGCGCACCTGCGAAGTTTTATAATTATTGTCTTTGCCAAACGAGAAAATGTTCATCTTTTTTCCCGGTGCCGTGTCCACATCCGCCCGGATCACGCGGTCACAGAGAAACAGCGCTGCTTTCCGGTGTTCATTCTGCCAGTCATGGTAATCGTCGTCGATACAGGTAAATGACAAAATCTCTCCGCCCACCTCGCGCAGCTGGACATCGCCCTCCTTCCAGATCACTTTTTCGGGCATTTCACTTTCACTCCAATCCACGCTTCCACAGCGGTCACAGATTTGATCCCCGTTTTCATCCAGGTGCCCCAGCGCCGGAAGGCGCTCTATCTTTTCTTTCTGACATCGTCCGCAGACATACACTGCCCGCCCATTCTTTAAGCAATCATTTTCCTCCCACTCCCATTGGCTCCACTGATGCGTACAAGTACGGTCATCCCAGTTTCTCCGCACCCGGATGCGCGTGATGATATATTCCTTTCCATCCACCGAAAAGGAATCCTCTTCCACCTCAGAATAAACCGCGTCGTATTCCACCCCGATTGTTTTTGCCGATGGTGTAAAATCCTGACCAATCAGATAAAATTCATGCCACGCTGCATCCCCAATCGCAGATACCAGATTCCGGATCCTGGCATCATTTTCCGACTGATTTTGAACGGTCAGACCGGAATCGCTGCCCGATACCGCCGCATCCTCGCGCCCAAATATGGCGCACTCTGCCTCCCATGCCCTCTGTTTCCATCGTTCCAGGCGTTTCCGAAGCGCCAGCATGGCGGCATCCTCCTCTGCTCCCATTTCTGGGACCTTGCCGCCTCTTTCATATTTGATATAAATTTTTTCAGTTCCTGTTCCATACAGTTCAAATATTTGCGGTGACTGTACCGCTGATTTCCAGATATGCCCGTCGCTCCCTATGATTTGCTCTGGGAAAGATACATTCAGAGAAGTTCCTTCCAAAACTTTGCCCGTTTGCGTATGAAATATAAGATGATTTGCATTCTCAGCATCTATAAATGAGACGCTGTAGCCGACTATGACAGCTGTTTCTGCCTGTTTCACTGCATTTTCAGCTGCCAGCGCCATTCTACCGGATGAAAATATCAATATCAGTGATATTCCCAAAATGGTACCATTCCGGCAGCGACGCCCTTTATGAGCCCCCATGTTTATTTTTAACAACTCAAACCTCCCCCCTCAAACCTTTTTCACATCCTCACTCTGAGTTAAACAACGGTTCTTTCCGTCTATAAAAAGCTTTCATTTTACATTGCATATATCATATAATATATTGCACATTTTTTATAACGATACAGTTATCCGATTCTCCCAAATTTTCCTAAATCATCGAATTCTGTGCGAAACGCACCTCACAAATTACCAGAATAAAAAGATAAATTAGAACGAAACCACCTGCGACCGCAGTTCATTTCGATAAGATATATTGAGTCTAACACATCTATTCTCTAAATGCAAGAACTCTTTTGGAATTTTCACAACGAAAAACGCCCGCCCCAGAAAATAAAATTCATATTCCAAATTTCATTTTCCAGAGCAGGCACTTTCCCACTAACTCATATATAAATTCCTATTTATTTTATCTCAGCCACATTCTCCCAAGGGTATCCCACATCAATGCCGATGCATCGAGAACGACGACATATCATACGCCTTCAGGTTCTCATGTACTTCTCTTGCATCTGCCTCGGCGATGAGTTTGTCTCTCGACTTCTTCGCCTCCAGCTCGGCTTTGTGCTTGCTCGGTCCGCCGACACAGCCGCCGACGCACGCCATACCCTCGATGAAGTCCTCCGGCAGACGTCCCACTTTCAGAAGAAGAAGGGCTTTCTTACACTCAGCCGCACCGTTGCAGCGCGCTACCTTGATATCGGTATTCTCACCAGACTCCTTCAGACATTCTAATACCGCCGCTGTTACGCCGCCGCCGTTGCCGAAGCGTTTTCCAAATACACTGGCTTCCTGCATGCTGTTCTCTTCCGGCTCCAGATTTACATCTTTCGCCCGCATCATCGCACGGATCTCTCCGTAAGTCATCGCATAGTCCGCATTGCCCTGGATATTCAGATCCAGCGTCTCGCTCTTCTTCGCGATACACGGTCCGATAAAGACGGTGACAACCTCCGGATCCTGAGCCTTCAGCATACGGGAGACCGCACACATCGGGGAAACCGTCGTGGACATATTGTCAAGCAGCTGCGGGAAATGCTGTTTAATCATGTTGACAAATGCCGGACAGCAGGAGGTCGTCATCTTCTTGCCCTCTTTGTAAGCTTCCGCCCACTCTTCTGCCTCAGCTGCCGCGGTCATATCGCCGCCCAGACCAACCTCGATCATATCTGCAAATCCAATCTTCTTTAAAGCTGTTTTCCAGCTTGCAAACGTGATGTCCGGTCCAAACTGGCCTTCGGTCGCCGGTGCCAGCATCGCTACGACCTTTTTGCCTGCGTTGATCAGGCGGATCACATCGACCATGAAGGTCTTGGAACCGATCGCACCGAACGGGCAGGAATGGATGCAGGCGCCACACTGGATACATTTTTTCTCATCGATCACACATACGCCATACTCATCGTAGGTAATCGCATCCACTGGGCAGACCTTCTTACACGGGCGCTCCAGATGGGCAATCGCATTGTATGGGCATGCCTGGGAACACTTTCCGCACTCGCGGCATTTATCCGGGTCGATGTGCGCCTTGGTATTTCCCATGCTGATCGCTCCAAACGGACAGGAGTTCTGGCAGGCTTTACCCATACATTTACGGCAGTTATCGGTGACTGTGTAGGACGCAATCGGGCACTCCTCACAGGCTGCATTGATAACCTGTACGACGTTGTTTGTATTGCGGTCAGACGGACATTTACCTTCTGCCAGACGGATTCTCTGGCGGACAATCTCTCTCTCCTTGTATACACAGCAGCGGTACTGTGCCTGCGGACCAGGGCTGATTTTGTACGGAATATCGTCTCTTCCGTCCTCTAACTGATCATTCCAGGCAAGCTTTGCTACCTCATAAAGTATCTCATGTTTGATGCGCAGAATTGTCGCGTCATTCGTTACCATGGTTTATCCTCCTTATTAATAATACGTTACCGTAACTTTCTTTCCCATACCTTCGACTGCTTCTTTTAGCTGTTTGACCAGGTTCTGGCGGATTCCCAGATCAAACGCCAGCCCTGGATTCTGGTAGGCGCTGTTCGCCGCCGTTCCCACAAACATATGTAATTCCGTGCAGTCTTCTATCAAAATCTTCGCGATCATGGACGCACCATTTTTCTTGTCCAACTCGCTGAAAAACTCAGAACTTAAATCGCATTCGATCAGATAGCGTTTCAGAAGTTCGATCGCTTTCCGCAGCGTCAGGACTCCCTCCGTCACCAGATCGATACCTTCCATAAAAGCGATCGGCGGAATATCCGGGTCGCTGTAATCCATTGATACCCGCAGCGGTCGTCCCAGCTCCCGCGACAGGATCGTCGCGCTGGTTCCGCCCGATACAATGTGCTTTGCCGACTCATCTTTCATAAAATCCGCCGTGATCGTCTCATCGTCGTTGCGGTCGAGCGGCGGTCCCGTCATCAGGTTGACCGGTTTCCGGTCAATGATCCGAGCTACCACAACCGTCGTATCATCGCCCGGTTTTCCCTCGTAAATCTGGCTGCATTCCGCACAGAGTGCCGCCGCCATACGTGCCGACGAAAGAGAGGTCAGGCATTGTTCCGAAACAAACTCTGCCACCGACTCCCACGGCCAGCCAAATTTATATTTGCCGCTCTTTCCGACTCCCGCGTGCGTCACGCCGTCGCTGACAAGTACCAGCGCATCACCCTTCTGAACCTGGAACCGGCACTCGCTGATCTCCTTGTCCTTGACGAGACGCTTGTATTTCTGCAGCTCCACCACATGACCACAGCGCAAAAAAATGCATCGCGGGTTATCATATTCAACTAAATATACCTCGCCGTTGTTGAAAATCTGGAGAATCGAGAACGTCGCATACGCCACCTGTCTCGTCTGACAGATCGGAAGCGTCTGCACAATCGTCTCCACACATTCCTCCAGCGTGGCTCCATTTAAAAACATCGTACCCAGAATCTTTGCCGTCAGCGTCGAAAGAATATTCGCCTTGACGCCGCTTCCCATGCCATCCGCCAGAATGATAACGTCCGAATCTTCCGTTTTCAGGCACTCTACCGTATCGCCGCACAGGATCTCTGAATACTTATTCAGACTTTTAAACGTGACATCTACGGTTACTCCCATTTATCGGACCTCACTTTCGCTCTCATCGTCAATCAGGGAACAAAGCTTCATCAGGGTTGTCTTCGTCTCCGCCGTCGTCTCACCCAGGAGTCCGGCAATATTCTGTGCAACCATCATCTGTTTGTAAATGACATTCTGTGCCAGATCAATGGTCGCCTTTTTCTTGGCATATTCCTGTTTTGCCTGTTTTTCCTCGCGCGTCACATCAATGATCGTGGCAATGACAAAATTGCCGTCATCGATATACGCAATGTTTTGAAGCGTCACAAGATTCCGATCCGGATAGATCACCTTCCGGCTATGGACGCTTGTGTGCGTCCGGAATACCTCGCGTACATCCTCGGCGTTGATAAAGTCCTCCAGCGGTTTTCCCTTGATCGCCTCCGGTTTGACGCCGAAATACATTTCTGCCGCCACCGAACACTCCCGGATCCGCATATCATCGTCGATGATCATGATCAGGTTCGGGGACGTATCCATCACCAGATGAGACAGCGACTGCGCCCGGTCATGCAGGTACGGAATACACATATCGACCTCCGCCTTTTTCTGGAAAACGGCGATCGCTTTCTCCCGGCAGGTCGGATAACCGCACGCACCACAGTTTAATTCCTGCTCTGGTGTCGTCTTGCCCGTCTTTTTCAAGATCTCCCGGATCTCTTCCTCGGTCGGAATCCGCTCCTTCTGGGAACGGTCCGCAAACGTCCGGTGAATCTCTACCTGACGCGCCGCCTCATGCATCAGGGACAAATCTGCCGGTTCCTTCGGAAGCATCGCTTCCAGATCCAGCTTAACTTTAAAACTCGACACCGAGGTCGCCGTGGACGGTCCATTGACACAGCCTCCATGACAGGCGTTCATCTCGATGAAACAGCCAGCCACCTCGCCGGTTTTCATCGCCTCACAGACATCCAGACAGTCCTTCACGCCGCTGACGTAGAACTTGCGGTACTTGTCCGGTTTCTTCTGGGTCGCCGTCACCGCCGTGAGCAGTCCGCCGCTGACCGGATAACGCAGGTTCGCGCCCGGTTCACGATCCTCGAACGGTTCTTCCTCACATGCTTCGATCTCGATCTGTTCCTCTGACAGCCACTGTTTTAAATCCTCAAATGTGAGGACTGCATCCGGCTTCACAACCCTGTTTTTCTCTTTTTCCGCGATACACGGTCCGATCACAACTACCTTCGCCGTCTCGCCGAACTCCGCGTGCAGCATGCGCGTATGGATCCCCGACGGAATCAGCACCGGTGCCAGATATTTGATGAGTTCCGGATAATGAATCTCAATCAGGTTCACGATACTCGGACAGGCAGTTGTGATGATATTTTTCATCTCGCCCTGCTCTAATAAACGGACATACTCTTCCGTCGCCAGCGCGGCGCCCTCCGCCGCATCACAAACATTCGTAAATCCCAGCTTTTTTAATGCTGACTTGACCTGCCCCCGCTTTTTATACGGCAGAACCCCCATATAGGAAGACGACAGCGATGCAATGACCGGTGCGCCGCTCTCAATCAGCTTTTTGACCTTGGAAAGTTCGCTCGGAACACGTTTTGCCGACTGCGGGCAGTTCAAAAGGCACTGCCCACAGAGAATACAGCGATTTGGCATGATATATGCATGACCATCCCGGATCATGATTGATTTCACTTCGCAGCCCCGCACACATTTATAACAATGCTTACACATCGTCGCCTTAAAATCAATAATCGGCATAGACTCTCCCTCTCTTTTTGCCGTTATATGTAAACGATTACGCGTTCAGGCGTCCCAGAATCTCCTTCTGGAAAAATTCTTCGGTTGTCTCCGGTTTTACGGAATACAGTTCTCCGTCTATCGTCACACAGACACCTTTACGGCAGTTGCCGCTGCAGAAATCTCCATTTAAATCTACCTCACTGTCCAGATGATTCTCTGAAACCAGCTTCTGCAGCTTCTGGATTACCTCACGGGATCCTTTCAGATGACAGGCACTTCCGATACAAATCGATACTCTCATATAATGACCTCCTCACTATCCGTTATAAAACAGACGCAGCCTTTCACCGGAGATTCCCGGTCAAAAAACTGCCTGTTCACATGCATCTTCCAGGGGAATTTACTAAAAATGCATCTTTCCCCATTCTTCTTCATTATCTCATATTGTGATATTATTATCAATCAAATTTCTTGCTGATTTTGTATTTTTTTTAGACCATAAGTGCCTGATTCCAAAACCTTTTCACTTTCTTTTCATCAGCTTATGACTCTCCCGGTGTTTTTTAGGAAAATAATCTTTTTATCGGCCACCTTGCACTGCTTTTCTATAATATTTCCATCTCCTCCATGTACGCCCGCAGCCTCTCCACATTCCCGTCCGCAAAACAGTAACCATCCATGCCGCAGCCCTTCGCGCTATCGATGTTATCCTGACGGTCATCGATGAAAAAGCATTCTTCCGCTTTGAGATGAAATTTTTCAAACAATCTCTCATAGATCGCCGGATTCGGCTTCGCCAGCTTCTCCTCCGCTGAGACAAGCGTGCCATCAAAATATTCAATGCCCGGAATCTCATACTCGAACACACGCAGGCGCACGGAACAATTCGAGCAGAGGTAGATGCCGCAGCCCTTTTCTTTCAGTTCCTTCACCAGCTCTCCCATCCCCGGCTTTGCCCAGATGTTGTACTCATGCCAGTGTTCCAGACTTTCCTTCGCCAGCCAGCGCAGATGTTCATTTGGCAGGCGTTTCTGCACCCGCTCCAGCGCCTGTGCATCCGTCAGCGTTCCCTCGTCTAAAAGCGACCACTCCTTCGAATCAAACAATTCGCGGTGCATCCACTCCACATCCTCCGGATTATCTGTGTACTCCCAGCACACCTTGACCGGATCATACTCCAGTAAAACCATTCCCATATCAAATACTATATTTCGAATCATACTTCTGCCTTTCTCTCATCCCGCAAATCTGCCGCCATTCCTGCGGCAGATGGAATTTTCAGTCCAAAAAATTCTCACCTGCAAGCAATCATAATCATTTATATTTTAACATAAATTTCTCATTTTTTTATTTCCATTTTCATAAATTAATGGTACAATAATAGAAAATTTTTCAGGAGGTACCGCTTATGAAAATGATTATCGCAATCATTGGCAGTGAGGACGCCGATGATTTAGTATATGAATTAAACCAGCACTCCTTCTTTGTCACCAAGCTTTCCACGATGGGCGGCTTTCTGAAAAAGAAAAGTACAACCCTGATGCTCGGTGTCGAAGATGAACGCGTCGAGGACGCCATCTCCATCATCAAAAAAATGTCCGGTGCCCGCGAGCAGCTTGTATACACGCCGCCGACCATGGCCGGAAACTGCTGCCCGACCGTTAATATGACCGTTCCGATGAACATGAAAGTCGGCGGAGCAACCGTATTTGTAATAAATGTAGAAGAATTTCAGAAATTCTAATTTTTTGATTTATATTACAAATTCGAATTACAAAAGGGGCTTTCGCTTGCGCGTCTGCCCCTTTTTGATTCCTTGTATAGAAAAAGAAAAACTCCCGGAGAAATCATCTCTGGGAGTTCCACGCTGCACTCAGGTTCTGCAGCTAATCATGCAGAAGAAGGGACTTGAACCCTCATGATGTTGCCATCACACGGACCTGAACCGTGCGCGTCTGCCAATTCCGCCACTTCTGCGTAATTTCTAGTGCGGGCAACAGGACTTGAACCTGCACACTCTCGTACCAGAACCTAAATCTGGCGCGTCTGCCAATTCCGCCATGCCCGCTTGCTTGTCTTTCTGACTCACAAGTGAGTTTATTATAACATAGGGTAGTTCAAAATGGAAGAGTTTTTTTTATTTTTTTGAATTTTTTCGAAAGTTCTTTTTTAAAAAATGTGCGGCAAATTCATCGATACTGAAAGTCCGTGTGATCTTTCGTGTGATCCTTGTACCGAAAAGTTTGTACCTATAACGGAATATTTTGTTCCGCTTGAAATCTTAAAAACACAAAAAAGCCTTGAAAACAAAGGAAAAACCAGTGTTTTCAAGGCTTTCTCTATCATGGAGACAACGGGATTCGAACCCGCGACCTTTGCGTTGCGAACGCAACGCTCTCCCAGCTGAGCTATGTCCCCGTCCAAACTGTTATCATTATAGCACAACTGGAATGAATTGCAAGTAGAGAATAAAAAAAACGGAAACCCTTGTAAATCAAAGGCTTCCGTTCTTTTCTAGCAGAGCTGCTGACGGGAATCGGACCCGTGACCTCCGCACTACCAATGCGACGCACTACCGACTGTGCTACAGCAGCATCTTTTTGTTTTCGGCTCATCTCTAAGCCTCGATTAGTTTATCATGATACAATCGTTTTGTCAACGGTTTTTTTGAATTTTTTTTATTTTTTTAAATTTCCCGTTTTTTTCATCGGATGCCTCCGTTTTCATTCGCAGACATCCGATTCTCATTTCCTATCTTTTCATATTTTTATATGATTCCAACGGGGAGGGGAGTAGCGGAATCGGTTGCCCGATACCTTTCACTTACCCTACATCATTCTCTGACGCACAATCTCATATGCCAGCACACCAGCTGCCACCGATGCGTTCAGGGAGTCGATATCTCCCTTCATCGGGATCGATGCGATGAAATCACATTTTTCCCGCACCAGACGGCTGACACCTTCGCCCTCATTGCCAATCACCAGACCGATCGGTCCTTTTAAGTCGAGGCGGTACATGCTCTCTCCGCCCATATCGGCGCAAACAAACCAGAGTCCTCTCTCTTTCAGCTCCTCGATCGTGGCTGAAATATTGGTTACCTTCGCCACCGGCGTATAATTCAGCGCTCCCGCCGAGGTCTTCGCAACCGTCGATGTCAGTCCCACTGCGCGGCGTTTCGGGATGATCACGCCATGTGCGCCTGCCAGATTGGCAGTACGGATGATCGCACCCAGATTATGCGGATCCTCAATGCCATCCAGAATAAAGAGAAACGGCGGCTCGCCTTTCTCTTCTGCCAGCTTTAGCATATCTTCCACCTCTGCATAGCGGTATGCCGCTGCCTGTGCAATCACGCCCTGATGCTTGCCGGTCTCAGAAAGCTGGTCGAGTCTCTCCTTCGCCACATAGTGGATGATCGTATTCTGCTTTTTTGCCTCTCTCGTGATCGTCTTGACCGGTCCATCCTGGCAGCCATCCAGCACAAACAGCTTATCCACCGTCTTGCCCGAACGGAATGCCTCTAAAACGGCATTTCTGCCTTCGATCATCGTCTCTTCAAATCTATTTTCCTGCTTATTTTCCTGTTCCATCTATCTTCCTCATCATGATTTATAACGATATTAATTCTCCCATCTGTTCCAGCCCTTTTCCCAGAAGTTCTGCCATCCTGTCAAACTGCTCGGTCAGATAGAGATAGCCCATCAGCGCCTCAAATCCGGTCGCCATCCGGTAATCCTTCATCGTCGCGTGCTTCGGCATCGTAAAAGATTTCGCATTGCGTCCGCGTCGGTATGCCGCCTTCTCCGCATCCGTCAGCTCTTCCTCCAGAAGCAGATAAAAATGTGCCTGTGCGTCCGCCTTGACCAGGTTCGCCGTCTTCTTGTGCATCTTGTTGACCTGCATATTGCCGCGGTTCATGACAAGGGTACGGATCGCCAGCTCATAGACCGCATCTCCGATATACGCCAGCGCCAGCGGGGAATACTCCCCCGCCTCAACATGTTTTAAATGCAGCGCTTCCTTAAACGCATTTAAGCCCGTTTCCATTTGACGCCCTCTCTCGTATCTTCCAGAATAATTCCCATATCGAGAAGCTGTCCACGGATCTCATCCGCCAGTGCGAAATTCTTGTCTTTTCTCGCCTGCTGGCGTTTTGCGATCAAGTCTTCTACTTCGCTGTCCAGAATCTCTTCCTTCTTCTCCGTGATAATACCGAGCACATCGCAGAGTTTATCCATCGTCTCTTTAACATAGGAAACGTATGCCTTCGTCGATGCTTCCGAAATCGTGGAGTTGCTCAGGCGTACAATCTCAAAAATAGCTGAAATCGCATCTGCGGTGTTGAAATCATCGTCCATCGCCGTCTCGAACTTCTGAACCAACTCCTCGACTGCTGCCTGATTCTGCTTCTCCTCTGCCGTCATCTCGCCCTCTTTCGCTGCTTTCAGGCAGTCTGCCTGATGCTCTGCCGCAGTGCGGATGCGCTCTAAGCTGTTTTTCGAAGCTTCCATCAAATCCGCGCTGAAATTGAGCGGGCTGCGGTACTGGGCGCTCAGCATGAAGAGACGCAGAACCTGCAAATCGTATTTCTCACTGATCTCACGCACGGTAAAGAAGTTTCCAAGAGATTTGGACATCTTGCGGTTATCAATATTTAAGAATGCGTTGTGCATCCAGTAGTTGGCAAAGGTCTTGCCATTCGCGCACTCGCTCTGCGCGATCTCATTTTCATGGTGCGGGAAGATCAGATCCTCTCCGCCTGCATGGATATCGATGGACTCGCCAAGGTATTTCTTGGACATCTCGGAGCACTCGATATGCCAGCCTGGACGGCCCTGGCACCACGGAGACTCCCAGAACGGCTCTCCTTCTTTTTTCGGTTTCCAGAGAACGAAATCGGTCGGATCTTCCTTGCCTTCCTCGCCGGTTACCTTGATCTCACGGAAGCCGGACTGCAGATCGTCCAGATTTTTATGGGACAGTTTTCCGTACTCTTTAAAGGATTTGGTGCGGAAATAAACCGTGCCGTCAGCTGCCACATACGCATGTCCTTTTTCGATCAACGTATTGATCATCTCGATCATACCGCCGATCTCCTGAGTCGCCTGCGGATTCTTCGTCGCCGGTTTGACGTTCATCATCTCCATATCTTTTTTGCACTCTGCGATATAGCGCTTGGAGATCGTCTCCGCATCCACGCCCTCCTCGATGGCTTTCCTGATGATCTTGTCATCCACATCAGTAAAGTTAGATACATAGTTTACTTCGTATCCTTTGTACTCAAAATACCGGCGGACCGTATCAAATACGATCATCGGTCTTGCATTTCCAATATGAATAAAATTGTAAACGGTCGGTCCGCACACATACATCTTAACCTTGCCCGGTTCGATCGGCACAAACTCCTCTTTTCTGCGGGACAATGTGTTGAAAATTTTCATAACCTCATTACTCCTCTTCTATTTTAAATCTGCTTCCGGTGCTGCCTGACAGCCGCCACAGCCGCCGCATCCACCGCAAGCCGCTGCCTGCGTCATCATTTCACTATCATAACAGTAATTCTCCACTTCCGTCAACAGGGTAATCGCCTGTGAGGAAATGCCCTCGCCGCTGCCTGTAAAACCAAGGCCTTCCTCGGTCGTCGCCTTGACACTCACACGGCTGACCGGAAGCCCCAGCGCATCTGCAATATTTTCTGCCATCTGTGGGCGGTATGCCGCCAGCTTCGGGCGCTGCGCAATGATCGTGGCATCGATATTTTCAATCACATAGCCGCGTTCCTGCAGAAGTTTCCCTACCTTTTTCAGAAGCTCGATGCTCGACGCACCCTCATATTCCGGATCCGTGTCCGGAAAATGCTGTCCGATGTCGCCCAGTGCCGCCGCCCCTAAGAGCGCATCCATCACCGCATGCACCAGCACATCCGCATCCGAATGTCCTAACAGCCCCTTCTCATACGGGATCGTCACGCCGCCTAAAATCAGTTCCCGATCCGGAACAAGTTTATGCACATCATATCCCTGTCCTATTCTCATCGTATTCCAGTTCCTTTCTTGGTCATTTTGTAACTGTCCGGACTGCCCGCAGTTACTTTATTTGATAAATTATTTTATACTTTTGAAAAATATACACTTATCCAACAATTTTTAATTTACGCTCAATACAGCGGACTTCCAGATTGCTCTGGTACTGACAGCTCTCGCCGTCCACGTGAACTGCCATCGGGCGTTCCGTGTAGATCTGGACCTCCCGGCAGCTGAAGCACCGAAGCCCCCGGTTGTGGGAGCGCCGGAACAACGCCCGGAGCAGGGTTCCAAGCACCTGCCGCTTCGAGGCATGGCTGACAATGCAGACCTCCAGGTTGCCGTCGCTGCTGTCCGCCTTCGGCGCAAACCAGAATCCGCCGCCCTCGCAGGGTTGAATCTGTGCACTGATAAAATAAATATAATTAAATTCCACCCGGCGCGTTCCATCGAGCAAAATATACCCCCGGATCGGTTTCGCCTTCAAATACTGTATAAATCCCAGTATCCGGTACGACAATCGCCGCAGATGAATCCGGTTGCAGATATTTTTGATCGCCGAACGCTGCATATGCTGGCATACCTCCGCATCCAGCCCGATCCCCGCGCTGACGATAAAACGCCGATGTCGGAGCACATCATCGCCATATGCAATCACACCATAATCGATCTGCCGGATCCGCCGCGCCTTAAAAATCCGGCGCAGTCCACGCATCGGTCTTCTCGAAAGCCGGAGCCCGCGCGCCAGATCACTGCCTGTCCCCACCGGAATATAGCCCAGCGTCACCATGTCGCAGGAAACGATTCCGTCCACGACCTCATTCATCGTCCCGTCACCGCCCACGACCACAATCACCCGTGCCTCCTTGCAGTGGGACGTCAGCTTCCTTGCATACTCTGTCGCCTGCCCCGCATATTCTGTCAAATATGCCTGATACTCAACCCCGTCCCGCACAAGCCGCTGCTCTATTTTCTTCCATATCTTATAGCCGCGGTCACTCTGTGAAGCGGGATTAATAATGAAATAATACATTACTCCATCCTCATATTTTGCCATAACGTCCCCTGCTTTCCGAAAATACAGAAACTCCCCTGCTGGGCCGTTATATTTTATCTTTTACCCTGCCAGAATACCTGTCACAGGATACAGCGCCATTACAATTTTGCATGAGATAAGTATACCATACTTCCTTTTAAATGATAAGAAAATTTCTATAAATTATTTTCTCAAAAGTGTTGACAATCTTGAAAATTTATATTATACTTGCAAAGCAGTCGTGATTTGTGCGAGTGTCAGCGGGATCTTAGCTCAGCTGGGAGAGCATCTGCCTTACAAGCAGAGGGTCACAGGTTCGAGCCCTGTAGGTCCCACTTTTCTAAATTTAATATGGCGAGATAGCTCAGTTGGCTAGAGCACGCGGTTCATACCCGCGGTGTCGAGGGTTCGAATCCCCCTCTCGCTATTTTATCTGGGATCTTAGCTCAGCTGGGAGAGCATCTGCCTTACAAGCAGAGGGTCACAGGTTCGAGCCCTGTAGGTCCCACTTTTAAAATTTAATATGGCGAGATAGCTCAGTTGGCTAGAGCACGCGGTTCATACCCGCGGTGTCGAGGGTTCGAATCCCCCTCTCGCTATTGATGAAGCAGTTTGCAGTTGAGCAAGCTGTTTTTATTTTGCCTAAATTCACTCTAAAACCAACTTCCTATGTGAAAGGCGATAGCGCATATACCATCACAGTTGACACATATATACAGCCGCATAAAATATATAAATCCAAAGTCCCTGTCCATCCATAAAATTTTTGTTTAACAAATTTCACATTCCATAACCTTTTTCTTAATATTTATAACAATCCCTATTTAGCCTTGAAGTTGGCGGGTGAGTGTGCTATAATCAGACGAACTTGGAGAGATGTTAAAATAATGTTAATTTATTTATGATAAAAAGAAAATCGAGGTTGATTGATATGAAACATTTTCTGAAGGAACTCCTGAAGAAATACGGGCATATATGGATTCTGGGATACGGATTTATCTATCTTCCGTGGTTTATGCATCTGGAAAAAACCGTGACCTCCAATTACCATATCATGCACTCATCGCTGGATGATATGATTCCGTTTAATGAATACTTCGTCATCCCATATTTACTGTGGTTCGCCTATGTGACCGCTGCGATTGCATACCTGTTCTTCAAGAACAAGGAAGAATATTACCGGTTATGTGCATTTTTATTTACCGGCATGACGCTGTCACTCTTAATCTGCACCCTGTTCCCGAATGGAACTGACCTGCGGACCGCCGTAAACCCGGACAAGAACCTCTGTTCCCGTCTGGTCTATATGCTCCACCAGGCTGACACGAACACGAATGTATTTCCAAGCATCCACGTGTACAATTCCATCGGAACCCACATCGCGGTCATGAAGAGTGAGTCTCTGAAAAAGCACAAAGTAATCCGGATTCTTTCCGGTATCCTGATGGTCGCTATCTGCATGGCAACTGTCTCGCTGAAGCAGCACTCGGTTCTGGACGTCGCAGGCGCGATTCTTTTAAGCGCAGCTATCTATCCGTTAGTATATGCGGGAAGCACGCAGGAAGAGACAGAGAACGAACCGGAATATATTCGCTAAAGGATTTCTCAAGACAAGTAAACATAAGCTGGCGCCAAAGTATGACAGGTGCCAGCTTTTTATCTGCGATAAATCCCCCCTGCCGCAGCCGTTACGAAAACTAGGTTTCTAACATTCATCACGTGGTAATCCCTTATCGAATCATATCTAATGATTGACATAGAATCAGAAAATCCGACCATCTGGAAACACTCGACTTTCCAGACGATCGGATCTTTTAATTTCACTTTTATGATAGATTTGATTTCGTTTTCTAATCCATATTATTTCAATTTTTATAATGGATTTCTAGTTAAACCCATAAAACTTCTGCGAAATCTTATAGCAGGCGATCGACACCTTCCGTCCGCCTTTTCCCGGCAGGTTTACGCCCTGTCCGAGGAAGCCCCAGCGCAGGCGCATATACAGCGTGAAATTCTGCTGTTTCAAATACTGCCACAGTTCTTTTTTCTTCTTCAGATTCTCCTCTGTCTCCGAGCGAATCGCCAGAATTGAAGTAACTGTCATCATGATCTCCAGATAGCGGACCATGTAGTGGCGCAGCTTTGGATTCTTGATCTTGGTCACATCGTAATATCCCAGCATCAGCTTCGTGACGAGTATCTGCTGATCAATACGGCTGATCATGACTTTTTCATTGACCGACTGATCGTCGCGTCCGATGAAATAGCGGTAGAAATTCACATCCAGGTAGTACATGGATTTTACGTGTGGAAGCGGTTGATATACAAAAATATTATCCACGTAGAACGTATGCTTTGGCAGTTCCAAGCCGCAGTTCCGAAGCATTTCCACACGGTAAATGACCGAATGCATCAGGATATACTGTCCCAGGCGGAAGCCTCTTGCACCGTTCCAGTCGATGAGCTGGCGTTTTGGAAGCGCCATGTTGTAGTTCATGACCTTTTTGTGTTTTGCGCCCTGTTTTTCATAAACGAAGTTGGTAATCAGCATATCCAGCGTCACATTGTCATGGACAAATTTGCGCAGCGTATCCAGAACCTCCATATATGCCTCTTCGTTGACCCAGTCATCGCTGTCCACGACCTTATAATAGACGCCCGTCGCATTGCGCAGTCCCGCATTGACGGCCTCGCCGTGACCACCGTTTTCCTGATGAATCGCCCGGCAAATCCCCGGATAGTTTCTCTCATACTCATCGGCAATCTCCGCCGTATTATCTTTTGTGGAACCGTCATCCACGATCAGGATCTCCACCTCATCGCCGCCCGGCAGCAGGGATTCGATGCAGTTACGCATATATGCCGCCGAATTGTAGCACGGAATCGCTACTGACAACAGTTTCATTGGTTTATTTTCTCTCAAAACTCCAGTTCCTCCATCTCTTTGTTGACCCGATCCTCACAGGAGCGCATGGCGAGAATCGTCTGTTCCATCAGTTTGTCTAATTCCCAGCCAAGCTGATCAGCCCCGCGGCGGATCACATCTCTGGAACATCCAGCCGCAAATTTCTTGTCCTTAAATTTCTTCTTAAGACTTGAAAGCTCCATGTCCTTGGTACTCTTGGACGGGCGCATCTTCGCCGCCGCCCAGATAAGCCCTGTCAGCTCATCGGCTGCAAACAACACCTTTTCCATCTCATGTTCCGGAGCCACATCCACCCGTATGCCGTAGCCGTGGCTGACAACCGCATGGACTAAATCTTCCTCTGCGCCTCCGTCGCGCAGAAGCTCCGGTGCCCGCTCGCAGTGTTCTTCCGGATAAAGTTCAAAATCAATGTCATGCAGCAGTCCTGCCATGCCCCAGAATGCTTTTTCGTCCCCGTATCCCAGCTGCTCGGCATACCACTCCATGACGCCCTCCACGGTCAGTCCATGTAAAATATGAAATGGTTCTTTATTATACTTGCGAAGGAGCGCAAGCCCCTGTTCCCTGCTCAGTGATGTCTGTTTCATCCTCCGTGCCTCTCTTTCCCTTTCCACGTTTCCGTGTCCGGATCCTTGATTCTCAGTAATTCACACTATCTATAGTTATAACAAAATTAACCAGCAAAATAAAGCAGATTTTTGTAAAAGTATTGTGAACAAGTCGTTGCTGTTCACGCATACGTGCCCAGTAATAACAACTCAAACTCCCCATGTCTGCCACATTGACTGAAATTCTCTTTCAAAATAAGTTACGCATCGTCTTAAACACCACCCATAATCAATCTTCTCCACTGTTTCTGCCGCATAGATCGGATAAGCAGCTACCTGCTCGTCATTAATATAATAGGATGCCTGCCCGACCTCCTGTCCTTCATGAACCGGTGCTTCCAGCTCGGTCGGGTACTCATAACGGATGTCTGGCTTCTCGTCCGCGCGCAGAAGCATCAGAAACATCTGTTTTTCCGATGGCAGATTCAGTGTGAGCGCCGTCGTTCCTTTCACGCCCCGCCTCACCTCCACCTCCGGAAATGTTTTCTCCCGGTCAAATATATCATACCAGTCATATGTATCAAATGCATACTGATCGAGTTTCCGCATATCCGCCCATTTGTACGTCTTGTGCGGCGGCCACCCGCAGCCGAGAAGCGCCACCGTAAATGCTTTTCCCTCTTTTTTTAACGCCGCTACATAACAGTACCCGGCTTTCCCGGTAAATCCTGTCTTGCCCGACAGCACCTCCGCGCACTGGCTTAAAAGCGCGTTGTGGTTTGCCAGGTAAAATGAACGTTTTCCCGACTCATCCTGAATCGTCCGTGATGCCGTACGGGTAATTTTCAGAAATGTTTCGTGGCACGGCGACTGGAACGCGCAGTAGCGCATGATCCGCGCCATATCCGACGCCGAAGCGCTGTGTTCGTTTCCATCCGCATCCGCAACGTCCAGACCGTTCGGTGTCACGAAACAAACATTCTTACATCCTATCTCCCGCGCTTTCCGGTTCATTTTCTCCGCAAATTCTTCCACACTTCCCCCGATGTGCTCCGCCACCGCCACGGCGCTGTCGTTGTGGGATTCCAGCATCAGGGAATAGAGTAGATCCGATAAGCGGTACCGCTCCCCCGCCCGCATATTGAGCTGGACATCCGGCATGGAGGCCGCTTTCTCTGATACCTCGACCCAGTCATCGGGATTTCCCTGTTCCAGTGCGAGAATGCAGGTCAGAATCTTCGTCGTGCTTGCCATCGGATAAGCGGTATCCGCATCTTTCTCCGCCAGAATACGCCCACTGTCCGCATCCATGAGAACCCAGGCGCGGGCGTGAAGGGTCTGTTGTAGAGAAGTCTCTTTCTCTCCCAAAATCTCTTTATTTTCTATGTTTTCACGAACAAAAACCGCCCCGCCGACCGGAACCAACTGAATCATCGCCAGTATACTTCCTGCCAGCAGAACGGCTATCCATTTTTTGATTCTATCTCCCATCCGGCTGCTCCGGAATCCCTTTTCAGGAGATTATATGAGAATAAACCTGTTTTCTATGACTTTTTCTTTTTATTTTTCCAGCGGCTCATTCAGCTTCTCCGTCCCCGGCAGCGCAAACCGTCCGCCCGCGATGATCTTTACACTCGTTCCATCTGGATGAATCGCCTCGATCGTATCCAGCTCGGAGTACGGGATTGTAATGTCCGTATGGCAGCCAAAATATGCCTCCTGCGGGTTTTCTTTGCGTTTTGCTGAAATCTCATTCTCACGCGCCACCATCTCGCGTCCATCCGGGTTGAAGACCGGGCAGTCCTCCATCCAGCTGTAGCAGGTATCGCCTACCGCAAAGTGCGGTCCCATCTTCTCGGCAATCAGAATCGGGAATTTGTCGAGAATGCCGTAGCGCAGCGCTACCTCATACGCAGTTGTGTTGGTGCCAATCGCAAACTCGCCCATCGGCAGCGTCTCATGGTTTTTGAGGATCATCTGTTTCACTAACGCCTTATTTTCCTCTTCCGTCTCAAAGTTTTTGCAAGTATAGGAGACAGCGATACCATTTTCAAACCGGATTTCCAGATCTTTGAACTGAAATTCCCCGATATAGACGCTGCCGACATGCAGAAGCCCGTTTGTCCCAGCAAGCTGCGGGGAGGTAAAGACTTCTCCAACCGGAATGTTTACATCCGCCACGCAGTTTTCGAAATTCGACTGTTTCGTCGGCTCAGCAAGCGTGTGAAGCTGTACGGTCAGATCGGTGCGGTTGCCGCCGCGTCCGCTGATGTGGACTTGCGATGCCTGATCCAGTTCGTTGATCATGATCTGCTGGATGTCGCGGTACAGCTCATAGTCCAGCGTATTGATGCGGATCGTCTCCTTAAAAATCGCCTCAAACTCCGCTCCGATCTCCGGAAGCGGGAATGCAATGATTGTGAAGCTCGTCTCCGTTCCCGGAATATACGCGTCCACAATCTGCATCGCCTCATTGCTGTAGGATAACAGCAGTTTCTCCTGTTTTTCACTTAAAGAAAAGGCTGCTGCTGCATTGACCGGCTCAAATCCGGCCTCGCCGAAGGTTTCCACAACTGCCGGACCGGCATATACCGACGCCAGATCCTTGTATGTCTCATATGCCACCTTCAAAATAGACAGTTTCCGCTCACGAAAGGCCTTGTCCAGGTAAACCGCATTGTCGTAGCGGTGATCATACTCGTACTGGCGGTTCGCCGGTGTGCCATAGTAACCGTTCGTGCGCGCCGCCATCCGGTTCACCGTGCCGATGGAGGCGCGGGCAATGATCGGCTCCAGACCGAGTTCGCGGAAATTTTCCACTGCCATCCGGATCATGCGCTCAAATCCGATGTGGTAACGGATCTGCACCGTTTTCTTGCCCTCATAGCTGCGTCCGGTCGCCGCAAATCCCTTGCGGTAGCCTTCTGTGTAGGTATCTGCCATCCGGCGTACCGTCTCCTCCGGCAGCTCATTCATAAAACGTGCCGTCGCAAGCTCTGTCTCCGAGATATATTCGCCAAACCGGTACAGATAACGCAGATCGTTTAAATCACTGTCCATGATGATCGATTTTCCGAAATCCAGCGACGGATCCAGCGTCTCACGCACCCGCCACGGAAGCATCCTGTCACAATAATCACTGACAAAATAGTAGAGCGGCTCGCGAAGCTCCGCCACCTCCGGCGTCCCGTCCTCAAACAGGTTGTAAACCTCAATAAACAGTTCCTCCAACACCGTCACATCCACCAGACGGCTCTCATAGGCGTAAACGATCGCGCTGCGGATCTCCGTATAGAGAAATGACAGCCACGGACCATAGTCCTCTCCCAGCTCTTTTGCCGCATAGTCCGGGTTCGCAAAGCTCTTTCCATACGCCCCAGGAAGTATATCCGCATAAAGCGTCCGGTTAAATTCTGTTGCCTCTTTCTGGCTCATCGCCGCCAGCGTCCCATCCATCTGTTTCTGGAAGGTTTCTTCTATCAGCTCGATAAACTGGACGGTGCGCTCAAAAAATGCCCGGTATGGCTCGCCAACCGTCGCTTCTTCTTTCATATGGCCGATGCGCTCCATCGCGAGCTCATGGCGCTCCGCAACCGCCTCATTTTCTTCTTTCAAAAGTTCCCAATATTTCATGTTCAGATATTTCCCTCCTTCTGCCATCGCCAAATTTCACTTTCAAACCACGCCCGCCGCAAAGGCTCTTACCGGCGTTCCATTGGTCCGGCATTCCAGGCAAGCCACGCATAAAAACCATTCATTCTTAGCCCCGGATGCCAATCAAAATCGTCACAATCCACCAGATGACCAGAAGCCCCGACAAAATCGTACCAATTTTCGCGAATATATAATTTTTTTCTTCTTCTTTAAAAGATTTCCATCCGTACATCAGCGACGCCACGGAAAATAATATGCTCGAAAAGCACATCGACAGCGCACCGACCGGCGTATTGCCCTGGCTGCGGACACTGAATGCCATCCCTGCCACGCACAGCAGCAGACCGACTCCCGCCAGTCCCAGACAGAGATAGCCGTGTTCCGCCATCGGCTTGCGGATATAAGAAATCCGGTTATCTGTTTGACGTCCCATGCAGACACCTCCCAATTGCACGTGTAATCCACTGGCAGAGGTAGCCAGCAATTCCACCTAACGTATTTAAAAACATATCATCCACATCAAAACTTCCCACCTTGAATACGAGCTGAATCGTCTCGATGCTCAAAGTCAGAAGGAAGCTCAGAATCAACATCAGGTACCATTTTCCAAATCTCGGACTGATGATCGGCAGGAAAAATCCAAACGGCATGAAGCACACCACGTTGCCAGCCGTATTTAACAGGAACGCTTCCGTCCCCACTATATCACGATAAATATAAAACCGTTTGATTTCCTTAAATAAAACGAGATTATAGGCATACTCCACATGCGGCGCGCGCCCGAATCCGTCCGAAAAAAACATAAAATATATAAGAAGCACCAGGTATGCGACAAAGAATATCCAGCACACCTTCTGATGCGTTTTTGTCCGTTTCCACATAATTCCCCACATAAACTGCCAGAAATGAGAAAAACCGTACACCGTCCCCGGTCATACGGTTTTTCTCTTTCGACTGGGCATATCTGCCCTGTTTCAAATCCAATTTTTAGAATGTAATATCTGATTTGCGTTTCAGTAAAAACGCACCGCTGACGATCGCCATCACACCGGCTGCCAACCCTACCGTGATGATCACGCTTCCAATCACGATATTAATCACACCGGTTCCCTGCATCGTTTTGTAGATCTTTTCCATATCGATCCGCTCCTTCTTACACTCCGTCGCATGGCATTTCCCATTTCAAGCATGCCGCTCCGTGAACCAAATCTCTATTTTGCACCGTACTGCTCATAGTATGCGTCGATCGCTGCTTTCAGTGTATCATCGATCACGACCTTGCCCTGGCACTCCTTGTTGTACAGGCACTCTACGACATCTGACATCGATACGATCGCTGCGGTTGGGAAGCCGTACAGTTCCTTGATCTCATCCAGCGCACACTTTTCTCCCTTGCCGCGCTCCATACGGTTTAAAGATACCATCAGGCCTTTGATCTCCACATCTGCCTGGGATTTGAGGATCGGGAAAGTCTCCTCGATGGATTTACCGGAAGTGGTTACATCCTCGATGATAACGACGCGGTCGCCGTCCTTTAACTTGCTTCCCAGAAGGATGCCGGTATCGCCGTGATCCTTGACCTCTTTCCGGTTGGAGCAGTAACGTACTTCTTTGCCGTACAGCTCACTGATCGCCATCGAGGTGGCAACTGCCAGCGGGATTCCCTTGTAAGCCGGTCCAAACAGGACATCGAAATCCAGACCATAGTTGTCATGAATCGCCTTTGCGTAATACTCGCCCAGACGACGCAGCTGCGTACCGGTTACATATGCACCCGCGTTCATGAAGAACGGAGATTTACGTCCGCTCTTTAAGGTAAATTCGCCAAACTTGAGCACTTCGCTCTCTACCATGAAATTGATAAATTCCTGCTTATACTGTTCCATCATACTCTCCTATCTTACCGAACCGCACCAATCAGTTCATGTATATCTTCAATGCCATATTTTGCCATGTAGGCGTCGATGCCCTTCACGATCTCCTCCGTCACATACGGATTATGGAAATTCGCCGTACCGACTGCCACCGCGCTTGCGCCTGCCAGAATAAATTCGATCGCATCGTCCGCATTCATGATACCGCCCATGCCGATGATCGGAAGCTTGACCGCCTGCGCCACCTGGTAAACCATGCGAACTGCCACTGGTTTCACTGCCGGGCCGGACAGACCGCCGGTACGGTTGGCTACCGCAAAGGTTCTCCGGTTGATATCGATCTTCATGCCAGTCAGTGTGTTGATCAGGGACAGCACATCCGCACCGCCTGCCTCGGCTGCCTTCGCCATCTCCGTGATGTCGGTAACATTCGGGCTGAGCTTCATGATAATCGGCTGTTTTGCATGGCGTTTTACTTCGCGGGTGATCGCCTCCACTGCTTTCGGATCCTGTCCAAATGCGATGCCGCCCTCCTTGACGTTCGGGCAGGAAATGTTGATCTCCAGCATATCGACCGGCTGGCTCGCCAGTTTTTCCACTACATCGACGTAATCTTCCGCCGTTTTTCCACATACATTGACGATAATCTTCGTATCATACTGACGTAAAAACGGGATATCCCTCGATGCAAATAAATCATACCCCGGATTCTGTAAGCCGATCGCGTTGATCATGCCGCCGTACACCTCCGCAATACGCGGGGTCGGATTACCTGGCCACGGCACATTTGCCACACCCTTGGTCACAACCGCGCCGAGCTTGTTCAGATCGACCATCTCGCCGTACTCTGCCCCTGAACCAAAGGTTCCGGATGCCGTCATGACCGGGTTTTTAAGCTCTACACCCGCAAGATTGACTGCCATCTGTCTCATAATTCTACCTCCTCGGCTAAAAATACGGGACCATCCTTGCAGATCCGCTTGTTGTGTACATTGCTGTGGTGGTCTACATCCTTCGACTGGCAGACACATGCCAGACAGGCGCCGATTCCACATGCCATCTTCTCCTCCAGGGAAATATAGCACTTGATTCCCTTTTCTGCCGCATACTCCTTGATGGCGCGCAGCATCGGGGTCGGTCCGCAGGCGTAGATCACATCCGCCGTCAGGTTCTGCTCCCGGATCGCGTCCAGGACATTGCCCTTCGTGCCGACGCTTCCGTCCTCGGTTGCCACAAAGACTTCTCCATATGCCTCAAATTCATCCCGGAGGAAGAGATTTTCATCCCGGTATCCTAAAATGATCTGTTTTTCGCAGTTTAACTGTTTCGCCATCTCAAGCATCGGCGGAACACCGATACCGCCGCCGATCAGAAATACATTTTCGCCCTCCTGCGGGAAACCATTTCCCAGAGGTCCCATGATGTCGATCGGGTCTCCGGAAACATATTTGGAAAATTCATCCGTTCCTTTACCGGCAATCCGGTATACGATCCGCAGGCGTCCTTCATCCGGATCTGCCTCGCAGATACTGATCGGGCGCGGAAGAAGTCTGGAACCGTCCTGGCTGTAGACCGAGATAAACTGTCCCGGTCTTGCCTCGTCCGCTATGTCCGTCACGATCCACATACTGAAAATGCCAGGTGCCAGTTCTTCCTGACTATATACAACTGCTGTCTCTTTCTTCTGTGCCATGAGCTCCTCCTTACAGTACGCGTCCAATGTCCGCAATCATATCAATGACAGCCTGTCTCGATGCGTCCGCAAAATGCTCCGGACCGAATTTGGCGTATGCGTCTTTCTTGTATGCTGCGATGATACCGCGGGAAGAATTGACGATCGCGCCCAGTCCATCCTCGTTGAAGCAGTATTTTAAGTCTTCTGCCGTACCGCCCTGTGCGCCATAACCCGGAACCAGAAAGTAAGTCTTCGGCATCAGCTTACGCAGAATCTTGCTCATCTCCGGGTAAGTTGCGCCCACAACTGCGCCTACATTACTGTAGTCGCCATCCATGGAAGCCTCCCCCCACTCAACGACCTTCTCCGCTACCAGCTCATAAAGCGGGCGGCCGTCCACCAGACGATCCTGGAACTCGCCGCTGGATGGGTTAGAAGTCTTTACCAGTACAAAGATACCGCGGTCGGATGCGTTGCACTCGTCCACAAATGGTTTCACGCCGTCGGTTCCCAGATACGGATTGACCGTCACATACTCGGTATTGAACGCGGAACAGGTCGTATTTCCAACCTTCACGCTGCCGAGATGACCGGTTGCGTAGGCAGCCGATGTGGAACCGATGTCGCCGCGCTTGATGTCTCCGATGACAATTAAGCCCTTCTGCTGGCAGTATTTGACAGTCCGGTCATACGCTTTCAGGCCTTCGATGCCAAACTGCTCATACATCGCAATCTGCGGTTTGACCGCCGGAATCAGATCAGCCGTCGCATCCACGATCGCACAGTTAAACTGCCAGATCGCCTCTGCCGCTCCTTCCAGGGTCTCTCCGAACTCCGCAAATGCTTTTTCCTTCACGTGCTCCGGAATATATCCAAGCATCGGATCCAGTCCTACACAGATCGGTGCCTTTGTCTTCTGAATCTTCTCAATCAATTTACTAACCATCACGTTCTCCTCCAGAGTATCTCTCATAAATAATCAACTTATTTTATCATAAGTGGAGGGCGCTTTCAAGGGCACGGAGCAAGGAAAAAAGGGTTTTTGCTTATGCCCTTTTGATTGCCCCGAAAGAAGCGCGCCAGCTGTCACGGCATCGGACGGCTGGCGCGCTTCTTTCTTGAGTGTATCGTTTCTTTGAATAATTGGTTTTAAAATTGCAAAATTGGTTTTTCTTGCTTAAATATAAACTATTTCAACATTTAACACAATGAATCAATGCATCTAATGCAGCGTCAACGTCGCCACATAATCTCCATTTTTGTAACTTTTAGCCGCAAAATGTTCCTCCGTCTCCGTCTGAAGTTCCATCCAGAGTTCTTCGGCGGCGAGCATAATGTGGGAGAGCATAATGCCGATGCTGAATTCGCGCATCGCATGGAAGCTCTTGCCCGGAAAGCGGGTTTTTAGGGCGAACACATAGATTCGGTCGGAATAGACGATGAAGCGCCACGGCTGGGTGTTCATCGCGGACGGTGCGAGACGCGCCGCACGGAGAATCGTCTTCATCTGCTCTCCGGCTTCTTCCTTGAAAATACAGAGTTCATTGAGCGGGAGGCGCTTTGCCAGCGGGCTTTCACGGTAGAGCTTGCCCTCCGGGTAGCCGAATGCGACCATCATCAGGCAGCGTTTGCCGCCGCGCACCTTCTGCGCCGGCTGCACGCTGCCCAAATAGCAGGTTCCAAGCCCTTTTGCCGTCATATAGAGCACCATCTGCTCCATCAGATAACCGGCATTGCGCTCGCAGCCTTCCTCCTGGTCCGAATAGATCGCCAGATAGTAGGGAGCATCCACCTTCCAGAGTCCGTGGACATCGGCTTTTTTCTTTGTATTGTCGAATATCACTGCCTCAACCCGGATCCGGTCATTTAACCGGGAGGTCTTATCAAAATAGGACAGGATCTGCCCACGCAGCTTCTCCGTGACCTCCCGATCGGTGTATTTTCGAACTGAATGGCGACATCCTATCGCCTCATACAAATTCATCATACCTGCTCCCCTCCTATCTTTTTGCTGCCGTTATCATGCGCATGACCCGCAGTATCTTTTTCTCTGCCTCTCTATGTGCATTCCAATTTCTATACAAATTCTGACCGTTTCAGCACCACCTTTAAATCAGTCCCGACATCAGTGGTACTACCACTACGGTCAAAAGACCGGCGACCGCAATTGACAAGCTGCTCATCGCACCCTCGATCTCGCCTAATTCCAGCGCCTTTGCCGTTCCAATCGCATGGGCTGCTGTTCCAAGTGCCAGACCCTTCGCGATTGGCTCTTCAATTTTAAATATCTGAAACAGCCAGTCGGCTATAATATTTCCCAAAATTCCTGTAATTATAATGCTGATAACCGTCAGCGTCACGATACCTCCCGCTTCCTCGCTGACGCCCATGCCAATCGCCGTCGTAATGGACTTCGGAAGCAATGTCACATAGTGCGTATGCTCCAGTTGAAAGAAACGGCACATCACATAGATACTGCCGACACTTCCCGCTACCCCTGCCACAATTGCAGAAGCAACCGCAATCAGGTGCTGGCGCAAAAGCTCCAGCTGCTTATACAGCGGAATCGCCAGACAGACCGTTGCCGGTGTCAGGAAATAGCCCAGATACACCGCACCGCGGTTATACTCCTTATATTCTATATGAAAAACAGATAAAAATGCAATCACAACTATAATTGCAACCAGCAGCGGATTTAAAATCGCCCAGCCGGTCTTCTTTTTCAGCCAGACGCCCAACATATACGCGCCAACGCTGACCAGCATTCCAAAATAAAGAGAAGAATGAATCAGTCCATTCATGCTTTCGCACCTCCTTTATTCTTTCTGCGGATGATGCTCTGCGCCACGCACCCGGTCGCAACCATAACAAATACCGTCGAAATCACGGTAATCACTGTCAGCGGCACCAGGATGGACTCCGCCTCCTGCACGCTGTCAAGCAGACCTACACCTGCCGGTATAAACATAATCGGCATCGTATCCAGGAAGAAATCTCCCACTTCCGCCACATCTTCTGTATGTAATGCACCTGTGCAAAGCAGAAGCAGAAGAATGAACAATCCGTATACGCCGGACGGAACCGGAAACGGAAGCAGATAGTTCAAAAACTCTCCCAGCATTGTGATGCCAAAAATAATTGTCACTTCTTTCAAGTACTTCATGATGTCTTCACCTTTCGTATTTAATGCCTCTATTCTATCACTCCCAAATTTATAGGACAATATGAAAATTAGCATAAATTCTGTCAATTTCCTTGAATTTTTTGCGTCTTTTTTATACGATACAGGTAAGCTTTTCCGATTCGTAAAATCCAGACATTTTCGATCCAAAAAACGTGAAGTTTTTATCCGCAAATACGTTTATCTTTATGAAAGACTTATCTTCTCAGCTGCTTTTGTAGCTGGTACACTTTGTATTGCAAGAAAGAAAGGATTAGAAGTTATGAATTTAATTCAGACAAACTCTCTCTCTGCCAGACAGGCAGAACAGATCCTGGCACTGTTGAATGAATGCCAGAAGACGCAGCCGATCCACATTTCTTTTCCATTTGAAGACGGAAATTGTTTCCTGCTTCTTCTGGATGAATCAGAGACACTTGCAGCCATCATGGGAATGATCCTTCCACCGGATGGCTCTTCGGACGAGGAACCCGTCGAATGCATCGCCTTCACCCGCCCTTCCCTGCGCCGACGCGGATATTTTGCCGCACTCTTAGAAAAAGCCTGCGACATCTCCGGTGAGCACGATATTCTATTTCCGGTTGACCCGGAATCTGCTGATACGGCTGCCACGATGAAAGCCATTCACGCTGACCGCGTTGATCAGGAATATCAGATGAAATGGGACTTTGACCCGGCGGCCGAACGCTTTGACTCTCCCATGGTTGAAAAACGCCCGCTTACCTTTACCTGCACTTCTGCACCGGAAGGTGACGTCAACGAAAGTGTTGATCCCGACAGTTGCTGGGACTGCTTCCACAGCGCCGATGATCCAGATCCGGCCGTTACAATTCTGACCTATGAATTTTTAGAGACTCCGCCGGATCCGATGTGCTCTCCGGCTGCCGTGTGCATGGCGCGTATGCAGCCCGTCTCGGACGTTCCCGGCACATTTCATGCCTGTTTCTACGGTTTCCGGGTCCATGACCTCTGCCGCGGACTAGGAATCGGTGAAGCTGCTTTCTGTCTGGTCTTAAACGATCTGATCGCGCGCGGCTGCACCCGAATTGTTCTTCACGTCAGCAGTGACAATTATCCGGCACTCTCGATCTATAAAAAAGCAGGGTTCCGAATTACCGAAACCCTGTCCTATTTTATGTATTAAAGATATGGCAGGCGCTTCAGCCGCCAAAAGCACCCCGATACATGAGCTATTCGTTTACATCACGACTATTCTTCCTGCGTCGGATGTTTTTCCTCAATCTTCTGACGGATGCTTAACATCTTGCAATCTGTCTCCGCGATGACATCCGCGCACTTTTTCAGCTCCGCACCGATCTCTGCGGCTTCCTGGGCATCCAGCTGCTTTTTATACTTGAGCTGGTGATCCAGACTCGCCCAGAAATCCATGGCGATCGTGCGGATCTGGACTTCCACACGGATATTTTTCTTACTGCTTGAAAAGAATACCGGTACTTCCACGATCATGTGGTAGCTGCGGTAGCCGTTTTCCTTCGGCGCCTTGATATAATCCTTGATCGCAATGATGGTCACATCATCCTGGCGTTCCAGCATCCGGCTGATCTCGTAAATATCGTCCACAAACGAACATATCACACGGACACCCGCTATATCATCCAGGTTGGACTCCATCGATTCGATCGAAAGCGGAAGTCCGCGCCGCTGCAGTTTTTCTACAATACTCTTCGGCTTCTTCACTCTCGCCTTGATCATCTCGATCGGGTTTCTTGCATTCCGCATGGAAAGCTCATCGTTGAGCACTTCCAGCTTCGTCTTAAACTCTCGAATCGCGCAGCTGTACTGCATCATCGCTTCCTGAAACTGCCTTGCCGTCTCCCGGAATGTCTCAGGAATCTCAAACACCTGAGGCGTATTGACCGCGAAATGGCTCAGCTCGCTGTTGGGATTCTGAGCAATATTCATTTGTATTCTTCCACCTCTTCTATATATCTATATTCTTTTATGCCTTCTCCACTGCGTCAGCCGCCGCATCCAGCCATGGGGATTCCACATACTCAACCAGCCCCTCGTCCACCTTGGACGCAATCGACGGATCGATCGGAATCTTCGCAAGCACCGGAATCTCATACTCGTCTGCCGTCTCCTCGATATGGCTTTCACCGAACACAGAAATCTTCTTTCCGCAGTCCGGACATTCCAGATAACTCATGTTTTCAACCAGTCCCAGAATCGGAATATCCATCTTCTTCGCCATGTTGACCGCTTTTGCCACGATCATCGAAACCAGCTCCTGCGGGGAAGTCACAATGATAATACCTGCCAGCGGCAGGGACTGAAATACAGTCAGCGGCACATCGCCGGTTCCCGGAGGCATATCGACAAACATATAATCAATGTCCTTCCAGAGTGCCTCGCTCCAGAACTGCTTAATCACGCCGCCCACAACCGGTCCACGCCAAATTACCGGATCCGTCTCATGCTCCAGAATCAGGTTCGAAGAAAGAATCTCTATCCCCGTCGAGGTCGTGCGCGGCAGCATCAGCTGATCCGCTGTCACACCTACCATGCCGTGAATGCCAAATGCCTTCGGGATCGACGGTCCTGTAATATCTGCATCAAGAATGCCAACGCGGTTGTTTCTCGCACGCATCTTACATGCCATCAGGGATGTCACCAGGGATTTTCCGACGCCGCCCTTGCCGCTGACTACACCAATTACTTTTTTAACTGAACTCTGTGGATTTAACGGCACCCGGAAACTCTCCATCGTCCGGCTGGCACACGTTTCGCCGCAGCTTGAACAATTATGACTGCAATTCTCACTCATACATACTTCTCCTTTTTATCAGGTTGGATTCTGATCGTTCGCTGGTTTTCGTTTTTGCATCCTCTTCAGACGTTTTCCAAGACCAAAAACCTGTAACGCCCAAATCCTCCCCTGTCGTAATCTCCGTACATTTTACCATATTTTCTGCAAAAATGATAGGGGGCAAACACAACTGGCAGCGTTACAAAAGAATGTGCCGTTACTGTACACGTATGCGTGAACAGTAACGTTTTCTATGAGACAAAAACAGACAGCCCGTTTGCTACACTGCATTCAGACTGTCTGTCTTTTTTATATCCTATTCATTTTTCTCTACAGATACGCCTGTACCATCGGGCGCAGCCGTCTTGCCATGATCGCCGCCAGAATGCAGAGAATATAATCCGCCGGCATCTCCGGCAGGCAGTAAACCAGCACAATCGCTTTCCAGCCGATCGGCTGCAGGGTTACGAGATGGGTAATCAGATAGAAATAAACCATTCCCATTCCATAATATACCACATATCCAGCCGTCGCCGCCGTCATCAGCGCTCCCATTTTCCAGGAATTCAAACATTCACAGACCTTTCCCATGACCCACGCCGCAAGGAGAAATCCCAGCAGAAAACCAAAGGTCGGGCGCAGCAGATACGCCGGACCGCCGCCGCGTGCAAAGATCGGGACGCCCGCAAGTCCAATCAGCAAATAGACACCCACACTGGTAAATGCCCGTCTGGAGCCCAGCAGAAATGCTGCCAGCATCACGAAAAACCACTGCAAGGTGAAGTTCATGGTATCTGCGCCGGTCGGAATGACAACCTTGATAAATGCCCCCACGGCGACCAGCGCCGCAAACAGACCGCAAAGCGCCACATCCTTCGAATGTTCCCGGCTCCGCGAAACTGCTTTTTCTCTCATCTGTTTTCCTCCATCATGCATGATGCATTTTTTCATAAACGGTTCCTTTCATGGCATGCAGCCACCGTGCCTGCAGACTTTCGCTGTCCATGTATGTTTCCTTTTGCTCAAAACGAATCCTCCAGCATCACTCCGCCTGGAATTTACGGATCATCCGCACAAGTCCAAGACTCTCCATCCGTTTTGCAATCAGATAAAAGAGTGCTGCATCCACCGGCCACTTGATGAGATTCTTAAGCACACGCATCGGCAGAAGCACCATCATTGCTTTTCCAGACATCATGCTAAGCCAGAGTGTGTTCAAAAATATGTTGCAGATCAGCGCCACCACCAGATCCGCCCAGAGCGCCCGGCGGAAGGTAAGCGGTTTCCGATACAGAATTGTGCCATATAGCACGCCGCCCAGCATCGCATTCAGCGTAAATCCCGGAAAAAATGCCCCTGTCGGCTTTACGACATATTTGACCAGGTCCAAGACTCCGCCATAGACCGCTCCAGCCACCGGACCGAAGAGGTAGTAGACAAACTGGTTGACCACACCGCCGAATCCGATTTTCAAATACGGACCAGCCTCAATCGTGAAGTATCCCAGAACAACGGAGACAGCCATCAGCATGGCGGCAGTCGTGAGTGTTTTCACGTGTTTCAGTTCCTGAAAGGATGCCTGATAACATACTGCAAATTTTTTCATAAAAAAATACCTCCTTTTCTGCAGATCTCTCGAACCACATCAGGAGATAGATTGTATCAACGATGCAGCGGGATGCGGAATACTGACCGCGAAACCCCGGAGGGTCTCTTCGTCCGGCTGACAACTCCCTGTTCAACCAGCACTTAACGCCTGTATTCCTACTCTGCGTTTTTTTTTATCTTTTACATCATACCATAATTTCCCCGCTTTTCAAGCACTTTATAAGCGCATCTGTCATTTTCGAATCAGTCAGCATTTACTCTTCTTTTTGGCTCTGTTCGCTGTATTCCCTAAACGCACGATCCATCTCGATATAGTTGCGTTTCAGGGAAACCGGCTTTCCGTCGCGGGTCAGGAAACAATGGCGGCTCTCGCCCACGCAGCGGATTGCGCCCGTTTCCTTGTCAAAAACCGTGTATTCCAGCGTCATGCGGATGCCGTTGTATTCCTTCATCTGAACCAGCACCTGCACCGTCTCGCCAAACCGCGCCATGCTCTTATAATCGCAGTGAACCGACAGCACCGGGCTTATGATCCCCTGTTTTTCCATGATGTCATATCCCATTCCCATCTGCTCCATCATGTCGATCCGCGCTTCCTCAAACCAGTGTAGGTAATTTGCATGGTGAATGATTCCCATCTGGTCGGTTTCATAATACTGCGCTTTGTGTTCGTAAATTTTCAGTTCCATAAAAACCCCTCTTTTCCATCTAAAAAGGGATACCTGCACAACTGCAATTTCTGCCGTTCTGCAATATCCCCCTCTGGTTCTGATATGTGTGTCACCGTCCGCACACTATGCAGGCAATGGCTGATACCTTACTGTTCCAGTTCTTCTCCGAGTCCGCTCTCGATCGCCTCGGTAATCGTCTTCAGCGCTTCTTCCTCATCCGGTCCGTCGCAGGCAACCGTGATCTCGGTGCCGCACTTGATACCCGCTGCCATCACGTTCAGCACGCTCTTTGCCACAATATGTTTCTCCCCGCACTCAATCAGAGTCCGGCTCTTAAATTTCATCGCGGTCTGCGAAAGCACGCCAGCCGGCCGCAGGTGAAGTCCCGATGGATTAACCACTTTCACTTTCTTCGATACCATAGCTGTCCCTCCCTCGTCAATTCTTAGTTTTAATTACCCTAATTTTAGTCTAAGTAAGGCAGACTGTCAAGCGTTAGACCAGCACCTGCTGCGCATAATTAACAGACGCCATCGCATCGCGGCAATACGCATCTGCTCCAATCATATCCGCGTATTCCTGGGTCAGAACCGCGCCGCCGACCATGACTTTCGCCCACGGTGCTTCCTTGCGGAGCTGCTTGATCGTCTCCTCCATGCTCGGCACGGTGGTCGTCATCAGGGCGGACAGACCGACCAGTCTTACATGGTTCTTGATCGTCTCTTCCACGATCGCCTCCGGAGCTACGTCCTTACCTAAATCCAGCACATCATAGCTGTAATTCTCCAATAATACTTTTACGATATTTTTTCCAATGTCATGAATATCGCCCTTGACGGTCGCCAGCACGATCTTGTCCTTCTTCTCTCCTGCTTCCCCGGAGGACTCCATCTGGTTTTTGATGACCTCAAACGCCGATTTTGCCGCCTCCGCACTCATCAGAAGCTGCGGCAGAAAGACGGTGCCTGCCTCAAACCCCTTTCCGACCTTATCGAGTGCCGGGATCATGCAGGAATTGATGACGGTCAAGGAATCCATGGTCTTTAAGAGTTCCCCGGCTGCCGATGCCGCCTGCTCTTTTAAACCTCTCTCCACACTGACCGTAAGCTGATGCTCCGGACCGGATGCCTGGCTGCCAGTGTCCGCACTGCCGGAAGCTCCAGCTGCACCTGCCGCCGGGGCACCCGAACCTGCGCTGCCTGCTGCACCTGCGCCGGAAGCTCCGCCCGCACCTGCCTTTGGAATCGCCAGCCGCGCTGCCTGCTCAATATAATCGCCGCAGTGTTCATCCAGTGCTGCCAGAGCCCGGTAACTATAATAAGAACGCATCATTGCCGCCGAATTTGGATTGATGATCGCCGCGGTCAGACCGCTCTGCATCGCCATCGTAAAGAAATTGGAGTTGACAATCTCACGCTGCGGTAATCCGAAGGAAATGTTGGAAACGCCGAGAATCGTATTGCAGCCAAGTTCCTGGCGGACACGGCGCACCGTCTCCAGTGTCACCAGCGCGCCGGTCGGCTCGGAGCTGATCGTCATACAAAGCGCATCGATCACGATGTCTTTTTTCTGGATGCCATACTTTTCCGCCTCCGCACAGATTTTCCGCGCGATCGCCATACGTCCGTCCGCCGTCGCCGGAATGCCTTCCTCGTCGATCGTCAGAGCAACCACCGTGCCGCCGTAATGTTTTACCAGCGGAAATACAGCGTCCATGACCTCCTGTTTGCCATTGACAGAGTTAATCAGTGCCTTTCCATTATAAATACGCAGCGCCTGTTCCATCGCCTCTGTGTCAGTCGTATCAATCTGCAGCGGAAGCTCGGTCACCGCCTGCAATTCCTGTACGACCTCGCGCATCATCGCCACTTCATCGATCTCCGGCAGTCCCACGTTGACGTCAAGCACCGCAGCGCCATTTTCCTGCTGGGTGATCGCCTCGCGCAGGATATATTCCAGGTTGTGATCGCGCAGCGCCTGTTTGAATTTTGATTTTCCGGTCGGATTGATGCGTTCGCCAATAATGACCGGATCGGTTCCCATCTCAACTACCGACGCGTAGGAAGTGATGAGAGTGTCATTTTTCGGCTCGATCGGCTTTCTCGTTCTGCCCTTACACATCTCTGCCAGCAGACGGATGTGCTCCGGGGTCGTACCACAGCAGCCCCCGACTGCCGAAACGCCCATCTCCAGCATTCCTTTCATTTCCTCGACAAATTCTGGCGGATCAATATCATATACGGTCTTTCCTCCCTCGCTTCGCGGAAGTCCCGCATTTGGATTGACAACCACCGGGATCGACGCATACCGAAGCAGTTCTTCCACAATCGGCTTCATCTGAACCGGACCTAATCCACAATTGATTCCGAGCGCATCCGCGCCCAGACCTTCCAAAAGTGCCACAACGGACTTCGGTGTTCCGCCGGTTAAAAGTTTGCCTTTTCCATCGAAAATTGTGGTTGCAAAGATTGGAAGATCGGAATTTTCCTTTGCCGCCAGAACCGCTGCCTTGAGTTCATACGTGTCGCTCATCGTCTCGATCAGAATCAGATCCGCGCCGCCTCGCACGCCTGCCTTTACCACCTCGGTATAGATGGAGACCGCCTCCTCAAAGTCCAGATCACCCATTGGCTTTAAAAGGCGTCCGGTCGGTCCCAGATCCAGCGCTACATAACCACGGCCGCAGTGTTCTACCGCTGTCCGGGCATTTTTCATCGCCGCATCCACGATCTCATCCAGATTAAACTCGGCTGCCTCATTGTATTTCAGGCGGTTCGCGCCGAATGTATTCGATAAAATAATATTCGCGCCCGCATTCAGATAATCCTCATGGATCTTTACCAGAACCTCCGGATGCTTGATATTCCAGGTTTCCGGCAGTTCGCCCGGTTTCAGCCCGGCTCCCTGCAGAAGACTTCCCATTCCTCCGTCAAATACCAGTATTTTATCGTTCCAATCTTCCCGTATACCCATGTCAGCTTCCTCTCTGTTTTTTGTTTCTTACTTATTTATCTCTCCGGTACAGGCAGTTTTTGTTTGAACAGACCTCACAGCCCTCTTTCACACAGCCCGCCGCTATCTTCGATACTCCGATGACCGCCGTCACCGACTTGGACGGCATCATCAAAAAACTTTCCGTCAATGTAATCCCCACCGTCTTTTCCGCTTCCAGTACCCGGCAGAAATCCGGCTGGCACGAAAGCGGCAGATCTCCATAACCTGGCGAAAAGCGGGGACGCAGATAGAGTCCTTCTTCTGCTGCCTCCGCTTTTAATTTGTCATTGATTTCATTGCAGTAACTCTCAATCCGTGCCGCCGCGCACGCCTGCAGGACAACCGCCCGGCTCATCGAAAGACGGCTGTATCTGCGCAGAAGCAGATCCACACCAGCCCCCAGCGTCGCCGCAAAAAGGATGACCTCCTGGCAGTCCTTTAAATTGCGGCTGAGCGCCCGGCTTTTTACTTTAAAACACGTAAAATCAAGTTCTGAATCTGGCAGCAGCGTCAGCGGATAGCGTCTGTAAAAGCTCCGGCAGTTGACGGACCGCTCTAATTCTCCCAGACAGTCCTCCACCAGATCTTTCGTCTGCGGATCCGGCTCCTGCTGCCCTTTAATTCCTAAATACCGATATATTTCTCTCCGATTGACTTCCGCCATTACAGAATCTCCGACAGGTTGTTCTTAATCTGCGCCGCTACATCCGGTTTATTCATTGAATATACATGGATTCCATTTACATGGTTCGCAATCAGATCGATGATCTGCTCAGTTGCATAGGCGATACCTGCCTGCTTCATCGCTGCCGGGTTATCACCAAAACGATCTACGATCGCCTTGAAGCGTGCCGGAAGGTAGGTGCCGGACATGCTGCAGATGCGCTTGATCTGACTTATGTTTGTCACCGGCATGATGCCTGCGACAACCGGAACCGTGATTCCTTTTTCTCGGATACGGTATAGGTAATTATAAAGGATATTATTGTCAAAGAACATCTGGGTCGTCACAAAATCACAGCCCGCTTCCACTTTTTCTTTCAGATGCCCGATATCCACCGTCTTGTTGACCGATTCCACATGTCCCTCCGGATAGCAGGCTGCGCCGATGCACAGCTCCGGGCAGGTCTCACGGATCTCGCGGATCAGCTGGGATGCATACTGATAATCTTTTTCTACCTTGCCGTCTTTCGGAATATCGCCGCGAAGTGCCAGGACATTCTCAATTCCGTGTGCCTGAATCTCGCGCAGGACACTGTGCACCTTCTCACGGGTCGAGGAGACGCAGGTCAGATGTGACAGCGCCGGCACCTGGCAGGTGCTCTGGATATCCGATGCGATCTGGACCGTATACTGGCTTGTGCCGCCGCCTGCTCCGTAGGTCACGCTCATAAATGACGGATTTAACTTTGCAATCTCAAGCGCTGCTTTCTCAACGGAAGCGAAGTTGCTCTCCTCCTTCGGCGGGAACACTTCAAACGAAAGCGTCGGCTGTCCTTTGGCTAAAATATCCTTAATCTTCATCGTATTTATCTCCTGTTCTCATCATTTCGTCCGGTTCTGCCCCGGACCTCTATTGCCTATGTATTCTATATGATTTTTGCTCAGTATACCATATTTCCCCAATGAACGCCAGACTTCCGGCAGCTATCTTCTGGATTGATTTTCTATATCTTGCCATAGGTGAAATCTATAGAAACCAAATAAAATACATAAACATACGATACAGATAATTAATTCCAGACAAAGCAAACAAAATCAGTAAAATCACCAGCACAAGGCTCATTTTCCCCTTCTTTTTCTGATTTTTTTCTTGCTGCACCGCGCTTCGTCTCTGCGTTGTCTGATACGACATACTGTTCTGGTTCTGTGTCCGGACGGATGCCTGTCTGCCTGCGCCTGCTGCTTTCTGCGTCTGGGAATATGCCTTCGCCCGGTCCGCAAGCGTGCGGATGGCATCTGTGCCTGCCCTTGCACTCGTTTCCCACGAGGCAGATCCCGCATTGTGGTACTCACAGTCCGTCTCATGCGCCGGGTGGCGCTCATTCAGATAATAAGTTGCATTGACATAGTTAGGATTCCGGATCCACTGTTTACAAAAAGAACAATAATGACCATACTTGATCGGATGGTCGCAAATCGGACAAATTCGTCTCTGCATGAAATACCTCCCCTCGGATCGAACATACTTTTTCGAAAACACCTCGTCAATTATTTTTTATTGTACCATAACTTTTTTACTTTTTTCTATATTTTCTCTTGTATTTTCTCCATTTCGTGTTAAAATACAAACGTCCATTACACCTGTCAAGACATGTGTAAGCCATTTATTTGACCGGAATGGCTGAAACGATTCATTCCGTTCACAATTATTTTACTCTGGGAGGTTCTATCAATATGGAACGTGTGAAAGCTTTTCTGAAACGGAAGCAGGTTGTCATCTCCGTTCAGACGTATCTCATCGATGCGCTGGGCGCGATGGCATTTGGTCTGTTTGCTTCTCTTCTGATCGGTACCATTTTCGGCACGCTGGGGGAAAAAACAGGCGTTGTAATTTTTACTACGATCGCAGGCTACGCCAAGAGCGCGACCGGTGCGGCGCTCGGCGTCTCGATTGCCTACGCCTTAAAGGCACCGACGCTCGTCCTTTTCTCCGCCGCTACCGTCGGCATCGCGGGCAATGAACTCGGCGGTCCGGTCGGCGCGCTCGTTGCCACCATCATCGCAGCCGAGCTTGGAAAAATCGTCTCCAAAGAGACACCGGTTGATATTCTCGTCACCCCGGGTGTCACCATCATCTCCGGCATCCTGGCCGCACAGTTTGTCGGTCCGGGCGTCTCCGCATTCATGACCGCTTTCGGAAATCTGGTGAAGACAGCGACCGTCATGCAGCCGCTTTTCATGGGTATTCTGGTTTCTGCCCTGATCGGCATCGCCCTGACGCTTCCGATCAGCAGTGCGGCAATCTGCATCATGTTAAGCCTCGACGGTCTGGCAGGCGGTGCCGCCACCGCAGGCTGCTGCGCGCAGATGGTCGGATTTGCCGTTTTAAGCTTCTGTGAAAATAAATGGGGTGGTCTTCTGGCACAGGGACTCGGAACCTCGATGCTCCAGATGGGAAATATCGTCCGGAACCCGAAAATCTGGATTCCACCGACACTCGCCTCGATGGTCACCGGTCCGCTCTCCACGATGGTCTTCCATCTGGAAAATATTCCAGCCGGTTCCGGCATGGGAACCTGCGGTCTCGTCGGACCGATCGGCATCTACACCGCCATGCAGGGAAGTGGAAATTCGATGATGTGGCCGGGCATCCTGCTCATCTGCTTCGTGCTTCCGGCTGTTTTGACCCTGTTCTTCGGCGCACTTTGCCGGAAAGCCGGATGGATCAAGGAAGGCGATTTGAAGCTGGATCTATAATTATAGCTCCATGTGCTTCCAATTATCCATCATTCCTATCTGGCATCTGTCCTTAGAATCAGCCAGATTGTCACGGTTCACGCATACGTGCCCAGTAACGCCAGATTCATAGACCTATGACAGCAAAACAGGCATTGAAATGCTCTTCATCCACCACTGTGTGGATAGCAGCATTCCAATGCCTGTTTTTTGATCCAGTTATCTTTTCCCTATTCCTTATCGTTCTTCTTTCCCCAGCAGCTCCCGCATACTTGCGAGCAGCTTCGCCTCTTTGTCTTCCTTATATTCTCCGAGCAGGACCTCTTCAAACTCCTTCTCCACCTTCATCCGGCGGAAATACGAGCTCATTTCATCCGCCATGCCGGAGAGCCGGTTTAACAGACGGGAGAAATCGCGCAGCATCACGTCGTCCTTGTGGTACGGATAAACAATGTCGTGGTCAACCTCACTCCACCCCTCCTCGAACAGCGTTCTCGCCTGAATCTCGACGTAGTAACCGCGGTATTTGATGATGTAGTGAAGGGAACGGTAGATACCGCCTGACTTGATTTCGATCACATTTTCATCGTAGATCCGGCTGTCCCCGTTTCGGCGGTATACCTTCGGACGCTCTGCAATGTAGCAGTGTGTCTCATCGTTGTCAAAATCGCGCTCACGGTCTTTTACATACTGCTCCGGGGCATTTTCAAACGCCGATGTGATGTATTCATGGAAATGACGCCAATCCTCACGGTACAGGAAGAATACACGGATACCGATAAGGTCCGTCACGTATTTCCAGTAATTATCAACTCCCAGCTGGGCAAATTTCTCCGGCTGCTCTTTTTTCTTGCGGATGATCTTCTCCAGCAGATGCCCCTGTGCCTTGGTACGGTAACGGTAGGAATGGATCCCCGCTTTTTCAATATCATACAGATACTTATCTACAAAATCCTTGCCAATCTCCCGCAGCTTTCCCTCGATCGTCGCATAATGATCCGCGATCGCAGTCAATTCCTCCCAGGAAACGCCCGCCGCGTCAAAGTCTTCCTGTTCGATCCGATATTTTCTTAAAAATAAATCTCTCTCCATTATCTCCTCTTTATCGGAAGCCCACTGAGCGCAGGAACCGGGCAAATGCCTCACTGCCTTCCGGCGTACACTTATATACGCCCGCGTCTTCCAGTACCTGCTCAAAGACAAGACCTACCTCTTTTTGCAGGATTTCGTTTATATTTTCACTTGTTATATGCTCATACTTCGGCAGGAACTCATCCACCCAGTCCGCATGCTTTTCAAGCTCTGGATTGGAACGGATATCGCCTCCGGAAAGGATCGCCTCCGCCAGATCGGCAAGCTCCTGTTTCAATCTGGACGGGAGCACCGCCAGACCCATGACCTCGATCAGACCGATATTTTCTTTCTTGATGTGATGCAGCTTCGCGTGCGGATGGTAAACACCAAGCGGATACTCATCCGTCGTGATGTTATTGCGGAGCACCAGATCCAGCTCATAGAAATCGCCATTTTTTCTGGCAATCGGCGTGATCGTGTTGTGCGGTTCTCCGTCCGTCTCAGCATAAATAAAAGCATCCTCATCCGTATAGCTGCGCCATGCACGCAGCACTTTTTCACCAAGATCAATCAGGCGGTCTGGATTCTTGGAACGGGTCCGCAGAACTGACATCGGCCATTTAACGATTCCGGCTTCCACATCCTCGAAGCCTTCCATCTCAAATTTCTGTTCAATCGGCGCTTTTGCCATCGCAAACGTGTAATGTCCGCCCTGAAAATGGTCGTGACTTAAAATCGAACCGCCGACGATCGGCAGATCCGCATTGGACCCCAGGAAATAGTGCGGGAACAATTTCACAAAATCAAACAATTTGACAAACGTTGCCCGTTCGATCTTCATCGGCGTGTGCACACCGTTGAACACGATGCAGTGCTCATTGTAATACACATACGGCGAATACTGAAAGCCCCACTGGCTGTCATTGACCGTGATCGGAATAATGCGGTGGTTATTGCGCGCCGGATGGTTGACACGTCCGGCATAGCCTTCATTTTCCTTGCATAAGAGGCATTTCGGATAACCGCTCTGCTTTGCCAGTTTGGCTGCCGCGATTGCCTTCGGATCTTTCTCCGGCTTGGATAAATTAACCGTGATGTCCAGCTCCCCGTATTTTGTATCCGTTTTCCATTTCATATCCTTGGAAACACGGTAACGGCGGATGTAATTGGAATCCTGGCTCAATTTGTAATAATAATTGGTTGCCGCCTCCGGCGATTCCTCATACAATTTCCAGAAATGTCCAATCACCTCGCTCGGGCGCGGCATCAGGCAGTTCATCAGCTTCGTGTCGAACAGATCGCGGTACACCACGCCGTCCTCCTTCAAAACGCCCGTCTCATGTGCATAATCAAGCAGGGCATCCAACGTCTCTTCCAGTGAAATCTCCCTGCATGCGCCCTGTGGTTCTTCATATTCATCCAGTCCCAGAACCTCGAGAATCTGGTTCGTCGCGTAAATGCGATCCGACTCCTGAAGAAGCCCCGTATTGACTCCGTACTGTACTAAATTTCTGATTGCTTCATATACTGCCATACCCTATCCTCCTGACTGAAAAACAACCTTGCTGTTTCATTCTTATCCTTTTTATAACTTTAGCTGCCCGTATACCATTGCGCCACCTTATCTCATGGCATTTTCGGTTCCAAAAATGCCTGCATATGAACAGTCACTGTACATCCTCTTACTCTTGTGGCTTCCATTTACATAAATTTTGTCAAATCCAGACATTTTAAGCGGTTTACCAGGATTCCTCCGAGAAGCCCAATCAGCGCCCCCGCTGCCGTTCCGGCTGCCAGAAGCACCGGAAGATAGTAGAACAGACTCGCATTTTCCACCACCAGCGCCGCCACGATAAGCTGCCCGATGTTGTGTCCCGCACCACCCAGGATGCTGACACCGGTCACGCCGAACCAGTCCAACCGGCGGAACACCACCATCAGAAGAAGGCTGACCGCAGCACCTGCCAGACTATACAGCATCATCGACAGGTTTCCAAACGTAAATCCTACCAGCACGATACGCACCAATGCAATCGCCGCTGCCGCACCGGCTCCCAGCAGATACAGGCTCACGATCGACGCCAGATTCGCCAATCCCAGCTTGATCCCCGGAACGCCCAGGTTGAGCGGTATCAGGGTCTCGACATAGCTCAGCAGAAATGCCAGCGCTGTCATCATTCCATATAAAGCGATTTTTCCGGCTCTGGATGTGCCTGCTCGTCCTTTTTTCTGCATTTCTTCCTCCTCTGTATACCTCTATAAATATATTAGTAAAAATTTTTAGTTTTGTAAAGCGCGTAACTGTTCACAGATAGGAATTTTCTGAACTAAAAATTCCGTACGATACAGTTCTGGCGTTACTGTTCACGCATACGTGCCCAGTAACGTTCTGGCTGCCGGTGCATTTAGTTTCTGGGCCGTAATCTTGACTTTCCTATCAACCTTTGTTAGAGTAGTTGCAGACATTTTTGCAAACATAGTTTCAAACCGAATTTTCGATATTTTTAAGAATGGAGCTCTTTATGAAAAAAAAGGATTTATCCGCGCTTCTGACACTTCTTGCCGTCGTATTTTTTGGCTGCGGCGCGGCGCTTCTTTTCAGCAAATCCCGCCGGGAGCCGATCAGCCGTTCCGCGTTTCTGCTGAATACATTTGTCAACATCACACTCTATGATTCGCAGGATGAAGCGATCCTTGACCACTGTGTGGACATGTGCCAGGAGTACGAAAACCGTTTCAGCAAGACGATCGAGGGCAGCGAGCTTTACAAGTTAAACCACCGCAGCGCCGACGAGACGACTTTTACCGTCTCCGACGATATGGCGGCGATGATTTCTGAAGGACTGCATTACAGTGAGGTTTCCCATGGTGCCTACGACCTGACGATCGAACCGCTCAGTTCTCTCTGGAATTTTACCAGCGACGAGCACGTGATCCCGGCGGAGGATGACATAACAGCGGCGGCAGAACGCGTCAACTGGAAAAATGTGAAACTTGACGGAAATACTTTAACCTTCCTCTCCCCGGACACGACGATTGACCTCGGCTCCATCGCCAAGGGCTACATTGCCGACCGCATGAAAGACTATCTGACCGAATCCGGCGTCGAAAGCGCCATCATCAACCTGGGCGGCAACGTACTCTGTGTCGGTGAGCGCACAAACCACCAGCCGTTCCGCATCGGGCTGCAGAAACCGTTTGCCGACTATGCAACGGTCTTTGCCGATCTGAATATTGATGACATGTCCGTTGTCTCCTCCGGCGTCTATGAGCGCCATTTTGAAAAAAACGGTGTCAATTACCATCACCTGTTAAACCCGAAAACAGGCTATCCGTACCAGAACGGACTGGTTTCCGTGACGATCGTCTCCCCGCGTTCGGTGGACGGCGATGTACTCAGCACGACCTGTTTCTCGATGGGACTGGATAAGGGCCTGGAACTCATCAATTCAATGGATGGCATTTATGCTTATTTTATCACGGATGATTATAAACTGATTTACTCGGATGGAGCGGAGGCATTTATTGATGAAATCAAAGAAAAATAGAAATGATTTTGTTTTGATTCTGGTTCTTCTAGCCGTCATACTCATCGGTTTTCTGGTTGTGCGCTTGCAGCGCCAGAAGGATGCTTTTACCGTTGATGTCAGTGTCAATGGAACAACCGTCGCCACCTACCGGCTGGATGAGGAGATAGACACCTGGATCGACGGGTATCAGGGGGGACAAAATCATCTGGTGATTCAAGATGGATGTGCCCGGATCGAAGAGGCAGACTGCCCGGACAAGCTCTGTGTGAAGCAGGGAACCGTTTCAGAGAGTGGGGAATCGCTGGTTTGCCTGCCGAATAGGGTGGTTGTGGCGGTTAAATAGATATGGTTTGCCAACACGGACGGAAACGCCCAGCAGATACGCATAATTGCGCCGCTGGGCGTTTTCTGTTTATTTTATTCCACAAATTTGATCGATTTTAAGCAGCTCTTCCTCGCTCAACGGTGCCCCATCCAACATTTTCAGATTATCTAATATCTGCTCCGGTTTGGACGCACCGATGAGAACGCTGGTTACCACAGGATCCTTCATGACCCATTTGAGCGCCATCTGGGAGAGTTTTTCGCCTCTCTGTCCGGCCATCTCGTTGAGGGCGCGGATCTGGCTGATTTTTTCTTCGGTGAGCTGGTCTTTTTTGAGAAATCTGCCGTCGGTCATGACGCGGCTGTCGGCTGGGATGCCGTACAGATAACGGTCGGTTAAGGTTCCCTGTGCAAGCGGGCTGAATGCAATCAGACCTTTCTTTTCTTTGACAGCGGCTTCTTTTAAGCCGTTGTTTTCGATCGTGCGGTCAAAGATGCTGTAGCGGTTCTGATTGATGACGAACGGGCATTTCAGATCGCGCAGGATCGCAGCGGCTTCCTGCATTTTTTGTCCATTGTAGTTGGAAAGTCCTGCATAGAGAGCTTTTCCGCTCTTAACTGCCTGATCGAGTGCTCCCATCGTCTCCTCAAGCGGCGTCTCCGGGTCCATCCGGTGATGGTAAAAAATGTCTACATACGGAAGTCCCAGGCGTGTAAGGCTCTGATCGAGGCTTGCAAGCAGGTATTTGCGGCTGCCCCAGTTTCCATAAGGGCCGTTCCACATCTCGTATCCGGCTTTCGTGCTGATGATCAGCTCGTCTCGATATGGCATGAAATTTTCCTTTACAATCCGTCCCAGATTTTCCTCAGCACTTCCCGGCTCTGGTCCATAATTGTTGGCTAGGTCAAAGTGCGTGACGCCATTGTCAAAAGCGGTAAAACACAGCTTCCGCATTGTCTCATAGACGCCGGTGCTGCCAAAATTATGCCAGAATCCCAGCGAAACTGCCGGGAGCCTGAGTCCGCTGCTGCCGCAGCGGTTGTAGGTCATTCCATCATATCTTGCGTCTGCTGCCTGATACATATACTCTTTCCTTTCCTACTCCCTTCCAGCCTCTGCCTGAACCTCGCGGATAGCTGCGTCGATCTGTGCCTCTACGGATACCGGCTTCTGGACCGGTGCTTCCGGCTGCTTCTTTACTTTCTGTACGGTCAGCGGCATATTAACGCCCAGCGGATTGAGAACGATGCCCTTTGCCTCCTCCGGGAGTACCTGAGCCAGCTTGAGCGCATCTACGACAACCGGGCGGAATTTCTTCTCACGGTTGAAACGCTGGAACTCGATCACATCCGTAAAGATCGGCTGGAAAATATCTCCGCTCTTTAATTTAACCAGCGGAATGCCATTTCCTTCCTCTGGAAGTGGCACGATATAGCGGCCCTTCGTGAAGTGCGCGCCGATCTCCTCCTGTAAATCGTTTAATTCCGGCGTAATCTCCTGATTTGGCTGACGGCGCAGATCCTGCATATAGTAAAGCATCGTCAGGTGCAGCTCCGGGTTCTCCACCCAGACTTTTCCATTCTTGCTCTCCTCCGGGTCTTTGCGTCTTACAAACTCGGTCAGCTGAATCATCTTCTGCTCCTCGCCCACGTGTACCTGGATAGCATTGACACCCATCGTGTAAAGGCTGGTATAGAAAAGCAGAAGGCTCTTTCTGTCTACCTTCGCGATTCCTACCGGAATCTGCTGCTCTGCCAGCTTCTGTGCGCCTGCCTTTGCGCCCTCTTCGTCCGTAAACAGCAGGATGGCATCATCCATTGTTTCCGGATCACAGTATACATACGGCTCTTTCGTACATCCGGAAAGAATGGCATATAAGGAATCTGCCTCTCTTAACTTCTGTGCGAAGATATCCGGCTCCTGTTCATTCGTATTTGTCTGCTTTGTCTCGTTTTCCATCCGTCTAATCTCCTTTTTATTGAATCGTCATCAATGCCTCAAAATCAGCCCGTGCAAATCGGTGGTAAATCGTGTGCCCCATCTCCTCACGGATGCAGTAATCATATGCATCGATGCTGCTGTCTGTAAAATAAATGACATAATCAAAATCCATGCCGTCCGGCATCTGCCGGCACTCATACGCGCCGAATTTTTCAAACACAGCGGTAATCTCTTCCTTTGTGCAGGCGTGCTTTTCCCGAAACAACTGGATCAGCTCTTTTAAAAACGGCGGTTCCGGCACCTGCTCATGGACATACTCCACAAAATCCGGCGGGATCGTAAAGACGATCCGATCGGCGTGGATCCGAATCTGGGTATCTCCCATTTTCTCCTTCTTCGCCTCCAGATCATGCCGTATCTTCTTCGCCAGCTCCCGGATATCCGTCTCCTGCATCTCCAGCATCGCATTCAGGGAAGAAAGCGGATAATAAAGGCGCATCGTCTCCCTGGCATAACCAAGTTTTAGCTGCGCCTCTTTGATCTGATCCGTCATATTTTGAATTAAAGCTTCCAGTTTCATGTCATACTCCTGCCTCGGAAACGAAACCTCCGTCCCCGGCATCTTTATTGGGTCGATTGAATCATTGATAAGTACCTTTTTCACAATCTCTCTCATTATAACAATTTACCGAAAATGCGTCAATATGCGGATATTTGCTTTTTCGGTTTCTGTTCACGCATAGTTACTGGGCACGTATGCGTGAACAGTGACACGCATATGTGCCCAATAACAGACCTCTACAAATAGCAGGTCGTAAAATGCGCCTCGCCCTCGTCATCCAGATCCATGAGCATGTAGCTCGGGCGTCTGCCCTCCTGGCGCGGAAACGAAAGACTGCCCGGATTCAACACAGTCAGATCCCCGCGCCGCTCCAGATACGGCTTGTGGGTATGTCCAAACATCGCAATCTGCACGCCGCGATCCTGTGCCTCATCGATCAGGCGCTCCGTCCCAACCGATACGCTATAAAAATGACCGTGGGTCAGAAATGCGCGGTATTTTCCAATCGAAATCTCCTTCTCGCGGTCCAGATGGGAGAAAAAATCATTATTTCCCAGCACCATATAGACCTCGCAGTCCGGGTTCTGCTCCTTACACCACGATGTAATCATGTCCTCACTTCCCTCGGCGTCACCCAGATGAATGAACATGTCAAACGGTGCTTCATTCTGGATGACTTCCAGCAGATTACCATCCCGACGGTGGGTGTCGCTTGTAATTAATATCTTTTTCATCTCTCGCCAAGCGCCTCCTTCAGCGCATCTTTCATCCGCTCCAGCGCCTTGCCCCGGTGGCTGATACGGTTTTTCTCCTCCATCGTGAGCTCTGCTGACGTTTTGCCGTACTCCGGCAGCCAGAGAATCGGATCATATCCAAATCCGCCGTTTCCAGCCGCTTCCTTTGCAATCTCGCCCTCCATCGCCGCTTCTGTGTGAAGCACTCTGCCATCCGGCAGCACTGCCGCGATATTGCACATAAAACGGGCGCTCCGCTCTTTTCCTTTTGCATCCTTCACGCGCTCAATCAAAATCCGGTTCTTTTCCTCATACGGTGTGTCCCCTAAATACCGCGCTGAATAAACGCCCGGCTCGCCGTTTAAATAATCTATCACCAGTCCAGAATCATCTGCCAGCACAATGCCGCCCGTCTTCTCCCAGACTGCCTTCGCCTTGATCTCTGCATTCTCGCGGAAGGTGGTTCCATTTTCCTCGATCTCGCCTTCAAATCCAGCCTCGCGCATCGTAACAATCTCACGGTTTAAATCCTTTAAAATCTCACGGATCTCTTTCAGCTTTCCCGCATTTCCCGTCGCAAATATAATTTTCTCGCTCACTTTTTCTCGCTCCTTTATCCTCAAACAGCATGGCTTTTCATATCCCGACATTCCGAATCACCGTTTTCCGAAAACGGCTTCTGCCATGCCCTCAATCCGTATTGGCAATCGCTTCTAGGAATCCACCTTCCTCGTATATGCTTTCAGACAGACATTGCAGTTCTGCTCCGTCTCCACGCGCTCCCAGGAGGAACCGCGGTAACTGATATAGCCTTCACCGTCGCTTAAATCGACCGTCAGTCCCTTATCCGACGAACTGTACTCGATCGCCACCGGATGAATCGCTCCCGGCGTCGTGATCTCGACAATCACGGCAAACCGTTCGCCTGCCTCCAGCGTCACCGTCTTATCCAGCAAAACCGTATAATATCCGGCGTTCGCAACCTCCCCGGAAGCCACCTTTCTGCGCCGCCCGAACTGGGAGCTGCCCTCGGCGTCCGTCACGGTATATACCTGATACGATGTATTTTCCCCGGTTGCATAGAAACCGACTGCCTCCAGCTCTTCTTTCTCCTCTGCCGTATAAATATTGGCAAAAAATGCCGATTCTTTTCCGTAACCGAGCTGCCCGACCCAGCCGCACAGATCTGTCTGGTAAATGTGGTCGTAATTATCTGCCGACTCGATTCCAGAATAGAGAATGTTGTGGATCCCAATATTTGTATCATAGTAGGACACGTAAAAATACCCATCGTCCCCAAATTCGCCGCCCCAGCTGTTGGCGCAGATAAACGCGCCATCCCCCTCCGGCGGCTGGTTAAAATTGTCTCTCGAATAGTGGTCATCCCAGCCGATGATCACAACGTCATGATTTGGCTTCTCATCGCCATTATACCAGTACGCCCCTGTCTCTTTCCGGTAATAATGCGTGTCGTCGCGGTCACTGACCATCGCCGTATACAGGGAGCTCTGAACGCCTCCGTACAGATAAACCGCCCGTTTAACCGCCTCATAATCCTTCTCCGGCAACACCTGTATCTCCTGCACATGACAAGCAGGGCTTAAACCGTCAGGCGAATAGCCGTCGCCGTATGGATCCTGTTCTTCCAGCACCGGCCCCTGCCACGCCAGCAGATACGCCATCGACATCGTATACTCACCCCCGGCATTCTGTGAAAAATGGAAGCTGTTCCGGAGGGACATATGATCCTCCGAAAAGCTGACATTCCACTCCGGCCGGACACGACTTTCCAGCGCCATCACCGATGCAAACGCCCAGCACGTTCCGAGACTCCCCTGGTTTTTAACCGCCGGTGCCCGGCCAGCCTTCCGGTAATCATAGGATTCCGGCAAAAACGTGGCTGGATCCTCTGACCCGGTCAGTTCCATTTTCCGGTTCTCTGCATCCCAATTTTCTTCATAGGAAAATACCTCCGTCACCGCCTCAAGCGGCACATACAGGATTCCATTTTCCCACTCTGGGGGTGCTGCAATCGTCTGGCTCTCCTCCCCAAGCAAAAGTTCCGGGCTTCCGACCGTCATCTCCGCATGAGTATTGCCGCGCTCCATCACAAGCCGGTTTCCATCGTAGAGAAGCGCCGCACAGGAAAGCGCGTCCGGCAGCATCCCATACGGTATCATAAACTGCCCGTCCTGCGACATTCTCAAGCTTCCAAGCTGCGGATCGACCATTGTTCCATCGACTTCCAGCGTGATCGGGCTGTCATTAATCTCCTCGGCCATCTGCTCATACCACTCCGGCTGCCACTCGGCGCTCTCCTCCGTCTTTTCCACCTGCTTCGGAATATGAATCAGACGGTTCTCGCGTACCAGAAATCCCAGCAGAAGCACCAGAAGCGCCCCATAGAAAACATTACGCTTCAACCTGATCCCCCGTTTTTCTTCTCGGCGGCTTCGGACCCATAAACTGATAATAATACGTCTTCATCATACCATTGTAGATTTTCCGGTTCTTGTCCGCTTTCCTGCCAATATAGCGCTCTGCGTCCTCATACGCGGTAATCAGGTACATCGACCAGGAATCCAGCGCCTTAAACCGTTCACCGATCGTCTTATAGAGCGCTGGAAGGTTCTTTTTCTCCTCGATACGCTCGCCGTAAGGCGGGTTTGTGATAATAAAGCCATATTTCTTCGGATGGCTCAGCTGCGCCACCGGGCGCTCCTGGAAATGAATCATGTGATCCACTCCGGCTCTCTCCGCATTTTCCCGCGCCGCCTTGATTACCTCTCCGTCAATATCGTAGCCCTGAATGTCTACCTTTACGGTATCATCCACCATCTCGGTCGCTTCATCGATCGCGTCGTACCAGCATTTCTTCGGAATCAGGTTTGTCCAGCTCTCCGACAGGAAGGAACGGTTCATGCCCGGTGCCATATTTGCCGCGATCATCGCCGCCTCGATTGGGAAAGTACCGCTTCCGCAGAACGGATCGACCAGAATCCGGTCCGCTTTCCACGGAGTCAGAAGAATCAGCGCCGCTGCCAGTGTTTCCGTGATCGGCGCCTTACTCGTCATCTGACGGTAACCGCGCTTGTGCAGCGACTCGCCGCTCGTATCGATACCGACTGTCACCTGATCCTTATAGAAAAAGACGCGCAGCGGATATTCATTGCCCGTCTCCGGCATCCGGTCCAGATCGTAATATTCCTGCATATGACGGGCAATCGCCTTTTTCATAATTCTCTGGATATCTGACGGGCTGAACAGCTTACTCGAAATAGACGACGCCTTTTTAACCCAGCATTTACCGTCCTTCGGAAGATATTTCTCCCACGGAATCGCACGGGTCGCCTCAAACAGCTCGTCAAAGGTCACTGCCTTGAAGCTTCCCACTTTTAAAAGGACGCGCTCCGCCGTCCGCAGAAAAATATTCGCACGGCAGATCGCCTCCGCATCGCCGATAAAGGTTACGCGGCCATTTTCCACCTCGGTAACCTCATAGCCCAGATCCACTACCTCTTTTTTTAACACTGCTTCCAGTCCAAAATGACAGGGAGCAATCAGTTCATATCGTTCCAATCTTTTTTCCTCTTATCTCTCTGTGGATTCATTGCCAAATCATTTCATGCAAAGAATCCTTTTATTTTCATTACAGTCTTCACCATTTTTATTCTAGTTGACTGGTCTGCATCTGTCAATGAAAAGCCGCGGCAAAAGTGTCTATCTCAGGCTGCACTGATACTTCCCCTGATAAAAGCGGTAACCGCCGCCCAGATTATAAACCTCATATCCCATCCGGTCATACCAGCCGCACACCAGAAGGCTTTCACTCCCCCGCGCACAGTAAAACAGAAGCGGACGTTCACCTGTAAGTGTCTGCCGGTTATCCTGAAGCCATAAAAATGGAATATTTTCCGCCTCGCAGAGGTGAGACACATTATATTCTTCCGGCGTCCGAAGGTCAATCAGCCGTCCCGTGTACCCTTGCTCCAGCCACGCGTCCAGATACCGCACCGGTATGGTCTGATACATCCGTCATCCCTCCTCATTTTATACAAAAACGGTTTCTGACAGAACCCGATTTCTTTTTTACCTCTATGTAATATTAATATATGCTTTGTCCGGCGGACAGGTGTCAGAGGAGATGCGGCAGCCTCTTCCATTGGCACGAAAGTACAAAAGACGAACAAATGCCGGGAAACGGTGGATATTCCGCATTCCCGGCATTCACTATTTTTTCTCTTATCTGCCTGTCTCATCAGTCACAATCGCTGTAATCATCCTCTGTCTTGTCCTGATACTGGTTTTTAGAGCTATTTCTGGAACGGTTCTGGCTCTGGTTCTGCATGCGGTTCTGGCTCTGGTTGGAACCATAATTAGAGCTGTTCTTGGATGCATTTTTGGTGCTGTTTTTCTCGGCACTGTTATCATAGTTGCTGTAACTGTTTTTGCTTGACATAAGTCATTCCTCCTAAATTCCTGCCCTGTCAGGTTTTCTACGTGTCGGTTCCGGCTTCCTGTGAACAGCCGCTTAACCGTCACTTTCTTGTTACAGGTCTTAGTATGGAATTTTACTGCGAAAGTATGCAGGGTAATTCTTACTTTTTATGCCAGTAATATTTTTTTGTTTCATCGGACGCAATTTCCTATGAAATCAAAAAACATCTGCATCCAACCCTTTTTTCATGAAAAGGTTCAATGCAGATGTTTCGTAAATTCATTCTTAACCCAGCACGTTCACAATCTTAACCGGTGTGCGGTAGTTCCATGGGGAAGTCTTGATGCCGGTCCTTTCAGTTGAAGCATGTACCACTTTGCCGTCGCCGATATACATCGCTACATGGTTGATACCTCTTCCGCTTCCGTAGAAAATCAGGTCGCCCGGCTGCATCTGGTCAGCACTGATTGCTGTACCCTGCTTGGACTGGGAAGTTGAAGAACGGTTCAGGCTCACACCGGCACCGTGCTGCATCACATATTTCGTAAAACCAGAACAGTCAACCCCTGTGTGCGGGTCGCTGCCGCCAAATTTATAACGTCCACCTACAAACTGCAGTGCATAATTGACTAACTGCTCTCTGGTCGAGAGATTGCTCTGCTCTGCGACAAATGCATCTGCGACTGCAGCTGCTTCCTCTGCCTTGCTGAGCATAACGCTACTCTGAACCTTCAAATAGCCTTCCATCTCACCGGCCGCTACCTTGATCCAGCTGTCATCTGCCTTTCCAACTACGTCATAGGACTCGCCCTTTTCAGCCATCGCTACTACTTCTGAGTTTTCATCCTCATCCGCATAGATCGAAAGGTCTGCTGCCACGGTTGCCACCATGTCGCTCTCATAACCTGTAGACGGCCCCGCAAAAGCTGCCTGCGCGCTGCCAATGGTCAGCATTGAGCACACGCATACCATACTGAAAAGTTTCTTTGTTCTATTTAAATTCATGCTTCAAAACTCCTTAATTAGATTTTGTGATTCCCGCAGATATTGCTGAAACAAAAGAATCGAGTCCCAATCGCTGTGGTGTTATCTATCGGTCGAAATGTTACATAATTATTAAATCTTGTTACGTTGTTATTATATTTTCTTTTCTTTTCGTTGTCAAGGAAATGACGGATCTTTTATATTTATTTAAGATTTTAATTTCGGACAAAAAAACGCAAAAATACAGGGAATTTCAACCATATTGGGACAAAATATTTTTGCCCCAGGCTGCCGAAATTCCCTGTATTTTCAAGTGTTTTTTATATCATCTCATATATAATGCAAATCACGATTCTGAAACATATTTCATAATTCTAAGATTCTGTCTCTGGCAAAATTTTATTTTCATTTTTCACCAGCCGTGTCCAGCGTAAACCAGAACTCCACACCGTTCTCATGTTTCTTCACACCGCACGCCTTATGGTGCATCTCCATGATCGCCTTGACGATCGAAAGCCCGATGCCGCTGCCGCCATATTCCCGCGTTCTCGCTTTATCTACCTTGTAAAACTTCGTCCAGAGGTTCGGAAGTGCTTCGTCCGGGATCGGATTTCCCGTGTTAAACACTTCCACGCAGACCTCTTTTCCATCGCGCCGGTGGTCAATCCGGATCTGAATCTTCTTCTCCCCGCCGCCCACATGATGAATCGCGTTCGTCAGATAATTGGTGATGACTTCCTCTATTTTAAATTCATCGCCCATGACGTAGACTGGTTCCTTCCCGTCAAAATCCACAGTCAGCTCATTCTGCTTAAGCAGCACACCGGAAGAAGAAATCACACTGGCAATCAGCTCCGTCAGGTCAAACCGCTCCACAGACAGCCGTTCTCCCCCAAATTCCAGCGCCGTCAAGGTCAGAAGCTGGCGCACCATCCGATTCATTTTCCCAGCCTCGTCCATGATAACGCCGCAGTAATAATCGCGGTTCTCCTTGTCCTCCGCCATGCCCTCGACGAGTCCTTCCGCATAGCCCTGAATCAGCGCGATCGGCGTCTTTAACTCATGCGACACATTCGCAATGAACTCCTTCCGCATCTCATCGATCTGCACTTTCTCGTCAATACCCTTTTTAAGCTGTGCATTCGCCTCTTTCAGTTCCCCGATCGTTGTCTTGAGGCGCTCCGAAAGCACATTCATGCTGTTTCCAAGCGTATCAATTTCCTCCGTCGAGCGGCGGCTTGTCTCATAGCGGGCATCAAAATCCAGGTTCGACATCTTTTCCGACAGCTCCGACAGCCGTTTGATCGGCATCGTAATGTGCCGGGTAATAAAATAAATCAGAATACTTCCCGCCAGAATTACCACGATTCCAACAAACATCAGAAACCGGTTTGAGATAGCCGCGCTCTCATGGATGCTCTCCATCGGCATCGTCATGATGAAAATGGTCGCATTATCCGAGAAAAATCCCCAGCTTTCCAGATAAAACGTCTTGCTGAGCGGGTCAAACGTCTTCTGAATCATGTAGTTGTCATATTCCCGCAATACATCCCGCTTCGCCCCCGCATGACCGACGATATAGCGCCGCACCCGGTCACGCATGACTTCCACATCCCGCGCCGAGGAGACGAGTGTCTGGTCACTCTCGCTGTCATATAAAAGCAGGGAAATATTCGACCGGTCACGCAGCTCGCGGATCACATTTGCCAGCCGGACACCGCCGCTCGAAGCTTCCTCCCCATCCAGTGCATCCGCCGATGCATCCGCCGATGCATCCTCCGAGTCATCCTCCAGCACCACCGTGTCACCTTCCGCATATTCACCCAACGCATCCTGTGTCTCATCGCCAGCCCTATCACCGGTTCCATTTTTACCAGACTGAGCCGAACCGCCATCCGCACTGTCCATATCAGAACTTCCATCTTTCGACTTCTGGTACTCTTTCCAACCCGAATTCAGCTCCGCCTGTGCGTCCTCCAGCGAACTCTCGCCATTCCGGACCTCATCCTGGATAATCGCGTCAATCGCCCGATATCCCTTTTCCAGCGTATGAATCTTATAATTCTGGTAATATCCGGACAGAAACCAGTTATTGATACACCAGATAAGCGCGATTGCAACCGTCATCAACCCGGCAAATATGATTGTAAATTTCCATCGGACCGAACGTTTCATTCGCTTACCTCAAATTTGTAGCCCATGCCCCAGATCGTCTTGATGTACTCGCCTTTCTCGCCCAGCTTACTCCGAAGCTTCTTCACATGCGTATCTATCGTCCGCGCATCGCCGAAATAATCATAATTCCATACATTATTCAGAATTTTTTCTCTCGAAAGCGCAATTCCCTGATTCTCTGCAAAATACGTCATCAGCTCAAATTCCTTGTAGCTTAAATCCACCGGTTTTCCATCCACGCTGACCTGATGTGCCGTCTTATCAATGTGGATGCCGCCCACATCGATCACATCCTGGCTGCCGCCGTTGCTGCGGCGCAGGATCGCCTCCACACGTGCGACCAGGATCTTCGGACTGAACGGTTTGGAAATATACTCATCCACGCCCAGATTAAAGCCCTGCAGCTCGTCGCTCTCCTCGCCTCTCGCCGTCAGCATGATGATCGGCACCTGCGAATACTTGCGGATCGTCTTCACAACCTCCCAGCCGTCCATCTTCGGCATCATCACATCCAGAAGAATCAGCGCAATGTCCTTCTGCTGGAAAAACAGATCCACCGCCTCCTCGCCGTCCCCGGCTTCCAGCACCTGATACCCTTTAATCGAAAGGAAGTCCTTCACCAGCTTCCGCATCCTCGCCTCATCGTCCACGACCAGTATTTTAATCTTATCCATAAAATCTTCACCTCATTTATTTTACTCTGCCGTGTATGACAGAACCTTTTTCCACGCTGTCATATCCTGATTACATTCTCAATCTGTCTGTATTTTAGCAGATTCGGGTGGGAGATTCCATAGGTTCACAAAAGATTCATAGTTTCTGCCACATATAGAAAAGAGAGTCCTTTTCCATCCTCCTGAGTTCCCCAATGCAAGCAATTTATATATTCAGTTGCCAAGGACAAATGGAACTTTTTCATCTCACACGCAAAACAGGACTGTCCGACAAAATCCAGTATTTCCCTGCATTTCTCATCCAGCCCTGTTTGCTTTCTATTTCACAGTCTTCCCAGGCTGTTCCATATCTTATATTTTATTCTTCGGTCTTCTCCGCTTCATCGCTCTCGACCACACCAATGGAAAGATCTTCAAGCTGTTTCGGATCAACCTGAGACGGTGCTTCCATCATCAGGCAGGAAGCATCTTTTACCTTCGGGAATGCGATGACGTCGCGGATGCTGTCTGCGCCGACCATCAGCATAACCATACGGTCCATACCGTAAGCCAGACCAGCGTGCGGCGGTACTCCGTATTTGAATGCGTCTAACAGGAAGCCGAACTGCTCCTGTGCTTTCTCCTTCGTGAATCCAAGAACCTCAAACATCTTCTCCTGGATGTCTGCCTGATGGATACGGACAGAACCGCCGCCCATCTCGGTACCGTTCAGGACGATATCGTATGCTTTTGCACGTACCTTGCCCGGATCAGTATCGATCAGCGGAAGATCCTCTTCCATCGGCATGGTAAATGGATGGTGCATAGCTACGTAGCGATCCTCTTCCTCTGAATATTCAAGCAGCGGGAACTCGGTTACCCACAGGAACTTGAAATCATCCTTCTTTAAGAGGTCAAGCTGTCTAGCGATCTCCAGACGTAAGTTTCCAAGTACATCAAATACAACTTTATCCTTGTCAGCTGCGAACAGAAGCAGATCGCCCGGCTTACCGCCCATAGCAGCCACCAGTGCATCCAGCTCTTCCGGCTTCATGAACTTGGAGAAGGAGCACTTGTAGGTACCGTCCTCATGGATTGCCAGATATGCAAGACCTTTTGCACCAAAGCCTTTTGCGTACTCAACCAGCGCATCGATCTTCTTTCTCGGCATAGCGCCCTGTCCTTCTGCGTTGATACCGCGGACAGAGCCGCCATTTTCCAGTGCACTCTTAAATACAACGAACTCGCAGTCTTTTACTACATCCGATACGTTTTTCAACTCCATGCCGAAACGCAGATCCGGCTTATCGGAACCGAAACGATCCATTGCCTCGCGCCAGGTCATACGCTGGATCGGAAGCTGCAGATCGTAATTGCAGATCTCCTTGAAGAGCTTCTTTAACAGACGCTCATTGACATCCAGAACGTCCTCAACGTCAACGAAGGAAAGCTCCATATCGATCTGGGTAAACTCAGGCTGACGATCGGCTCTTAAGTCCTCGTCACGATAGCAGCGTGCCAGCTGGAAGTAGCGGTCATATCCAGAACACATCAGAAGCTGTTTTAACAGCTGCGGAGACTGCGGCAGTGCATAGAAGCTGCCCGGATGTACACGGCTCGGTACCAGATAGTCTCTCGCGCCCTCCGGAGTACTTTTAATCAGAGTCGGAGTCTCAATCTCAAGGAAGCCTTCCTCTGCTAAGAATGCACGGGTCAGGATAGCCACGCGGCTTCTTGTCATCAGGTTTCTCTGGATATCCGGACGTCTCAGATCCAGGTAACGGTATTTCAGGCGAAGATCCTCTTTGGTTTTGGAGTTCTCCTCGATCGGGAACGGCGGTGTCTCAGACTCTGCCAAAATGCGGAGGTAATCCGCGCGGATCTCAATCGCACCTGTCTTTAAGTTTTCATTTACTGCACCGGAACGTGCCTCTACGCGTCCGGTTACGGCGATAACGAACTCGCTTCTCAGCTTTTCTGCCTTTGCAAAGCTCTCAGCGCCACAGTCAGCTTCCTCGAAGATCAGCTGCAGGATACCAGAACGATCCCGCAGATCCACGAAAATAATGCCGCCTTTATTTCTGCTCTTCTGAACCCAGCCCATAACGGTTACTTTCTCACCGATATTGGCAGTTCCCAGCTCGGTACAGCGATGGGAACGTTTCAGTCCTGCCATAGATTCTGCCATGATAGTATTTCCTCCGTTTATTATAGTTTTATCTGAAAAATTCAAAAACTGAATCACTTCAAACTGTCTTTGTAAAATTCCACGATCTCCTCGTAGCCGTCCTTCGCCAGCTGCTCCTTCTGGAATTTCTTGTTCTTGTTCATCTGTGCGACTGCCACGCGGGTGCCGTTAGCGCGCTCTTCCTGTGCTTTCTTTAAGACGGCACGGAACTGCTCGCCGCTTAAACCTTTCTCATACAGGAATGCTTTCTTGCCGGCTGCCTCCGGTACTTTGAAACCGGAATCCATCAGGATCGTGATGATACGCTCAAAACCGATGGAGAATCCGCACGCCGGTGTATCGACGCCGGTAAATTTGCCGATCAGCTTGTCGTAACGTCCGCCGCCTGCAACGGAGCCGCCGAAGCCTTCCATGGAAACCTCAAAAATCGTTCCGGTATAGTAGCCCATGCCGCGCACCAGCGTCGGGTCAAATTCAAGACCGAATTCGATGTCTGCAACCGCTTTAACTGTCTCCATGATCGTTGCCAGATTCTCTGCCTTTGCCGGATCCATCACGCCGGAGAGCTTCTCGCCCAGCGCGCGGACGCCTGCCGCATCGTTCTGAATCTCTGCCAGAAGTCCGGTGTATTTCTCAACCGCCTCTGGCGCATAACCTTCTGCAAGCAGCTCTTCGCGGACACCGTCCAGACCGATCTTATCCATCTTATCGAGAATGATAAATACCTTATCGGTCTCATTTTCCGGAAATCCGCTGTAATCTGCCATGCCCTTTAAGATCGCACGGTCATTGACGCGGACAGTGTATGCCTTGTCCGGGCAGATGCGCTTCAGCGCCTTGGTAAGCGCCAGAATCTCCTCGATCTCAGCCAGGTTTGTCGCATCACCTAAAATATCGATATCACACTGTACAAACTGACGGAAACGTCCCTTCTGCGGACGATCGGCACGCCATACGCTTCCGACCTGCAGCGCCTTGAACGGCGCTGATAAATTAGCAGAATTGTTTGCATAATAACGGCTGAGCGGCAGAGTTAAGTCATAGCGGAGACCACCGTCTACGACATCTGCCTCTGTCTGTGCTGCCTCGACGTTCAGCTTCTCGCCTCTCTTTAAAATCTTGAAGATCAGCTTCTCATTGTCGCCGCCCTGCTTGCTGGTCAGGTTCTCAATGTGCTCCACGCACGGAGTCTCGATCGCCGAGAAGCCGTATCCGCGGTAGGTATCTTTGATGATATTCAGCACATAATCCCGGATCTCCATCTCGCCCGGAAGAATGTCCTTCATGCCTGTAACTGGTTTTTTCTTTAAAGCCATGTGTCAAACTCCTTCTATAGTCTTTGTGAGTATCTGTAAATTTTTACTTTTTTCCGCCAAGCAGCTTCTCTTTCCGCCCGATCATCTCATCGATCCGGTCGATATACTGCTCAACTTCCTTGACGTTCTCCGCCCTCTCAATCCGGTTTTCTGCCGGGAAATAAACCTTGGTGGTCGTTCCCGCACCGCAGGCGGCGATCGTCTGTTTTTCTTCCATAATCAATATATTATAGAGACATTCCTTGCCCGGAACCGCATAACCGACATTTTCAAAATTGCCCGCCATATTTTTCTGGCGGTAGAGATAGTACGGTTTCAGTCCCATCTCCTCGGCATACTGCGCGGTCAGGTCAATCATCTCCTGTGTATTGACAATCTTCAGATTTCCGTAGCGCTCCTTATAGATATTCAGGCGCGCCGCGCGCTTGATCGCCAGCGAATGCACCGTCACGCTGTCCGGTCTGAGTGCCTTGATCTCCTCCATTGTCTGGCGGACATCGTCGATCGTCTCCTCCGGCAGACCCACGATCAGGTCCATATTGATATTGTCAAATCCCAGCTCCCGCGCCAGCAGGAATTTTTCCTTCACATCCTCCACCGTATGACGGCGTCCGATGAGGTCAAGCGTCGCCTGCTTCATCGTCTGCGGATTGATGGAAATACGGGAAATGCCGTGATTCCGGAGCACCTGCAGCTTTTCGCGCGTGATGCTGTCCGGACGTCCCGACTCAACGGTAAATTCAACTGCCTGTTCCACCGGGAATAATTCTTCCACCTTTGTCAGGATCTCATCCAGATCCTGCGGATTTAACGAGGTCGGTGTGCCGCCTCCAAAATAGATGGTCGAAAGCGGGCGATCCTTCATCTGCTCCGCCACATATTCCATTTCCTTAAAAAGCGCCTCTTTGTAGAGGTCCATCCGTTTTTCCCATTTCACAATCGGAAACGACGTAAACGAACAGTACAGGCAGGTCGTCGGACAGAACGGGATTCCCACATACAGGCTATACCCATTCTCATAATCGATCGTGGACAGCAGGCGTCTCTCGCGCTCCGCCACGTCGATGCTCAGATCGATCTTTTCCTTGCTGGTAAAATACGTCTCGCGCATATAGGTCTCGATCTGCTCGTCCGTCCATCCATCATACAGCTTCGTGAGCGCAATCTTCGTCGGACGGATACCGGTAAGCGTTCCCCACGGAAGCTCTCTGCCGGTCTGGGCACTCAAAAGACGGTATAACGTCTGTTTGATCTCATTTTTCGTCTCAAAACGGTTGGAAAAATCCGGATAAATCAAAGCAAAGTGAACAGCTTCTTTCTTCACCGGCGTCACATCCAGGGAAAACGAGTTTCCGTCCCGGACTCCCCGCACAATCAGATCCGCCTCCCCGGCTTCCTCCTCCTTGTGCGTAAATGTCTCGCCCGGATAAAATGCCATCAGGAGTTCACGGATATCCTGTTCAAAGGACGCGTCATTTAACAAAATCGCTATCATGCTTCGCGCCCCCTGTATCCCGCCAGCGGATTGTACTGTTTTTCGTCGGCGATCGTCGTATATCCCATATGTCCCGGATATACATTCGTATCATCCGGCAGGTTCAGAAGGATATCTGCCACCGAATGAATCATCTGACGTCCGCTTCCAGTCGGGAAATCGATGCGTCCGTAAGAACCTTCAAATAAGGTATCTCCCGAAAACAGCACCTTCTCTGATTTTACATAATAACAACAGGAACCTTCTGTATGTCCCGGTGTATGAAGCATCTGGAACGTGTAGCCCGCTGCCTCGAACGTCTCTCCATCCTTCAAAAGCATATCCGCTTTCAGATGCAGACCGCCGCCCTGAAACTGGACGGACAGGTTCTTATCCGGATCCGCCAAGACCGCCTGCTCCTGCTCACAGGCATAGACCGGCACGCCCAGATCCCGTCTCAGCTCTTCCATCGCCGTCACATGGTCAAAATGTCCATGAGTCAGCAGAATCGCCTTTGCCTTCGCTCCGGTCTGCGCCAGTGCATCCTCGATCCGCGCCGCCTCATCGCCCGGATCGACAATCACAGCTTCTTTCGTCTCCGGATGCACCGCAATATAACAGTTCGTCTGGACCATTCCCACGATCAGCCGTTTTATCTCCATCTTTTCCTCCTAATAATATGTGAAACTTTCACAGGGTGTAAGTACCTGTGAAATATAGAGAGAACCGCTTATCCGGCAGTTCTCTCTATATCTAATACTCCTTCAATCTGTCTGAGTTTATCAGATAATTTATTTAATTCCTCAATTCCGTGAATATCGAACGTCATGACGATCGTCGCCTTGCCCTGCTTGCTTGTCCGCACATTCATCGAGGTAATATCGATCTGGCGCTCGGTAAATACCTTGGAAATATCCACAAACATACCGATGCGGTTGTTCGCATAGATCTTGATTTCGGTGGAGTATTTTTCCGTGCCCGTCTGTGCTTCCGGCTGCTGCCACTCGGCTTCAATCAGGCGCTCACGCTCTTCCTGCGGCAGATTCATCACATTGATGCAGTCCGTCCGGTGGATCGAGATACCGCGTCCCCTTGTGACAAATCCGACGATCTCATCGCCCGGAACCGGGCTGCAGCACTTCGAAAAACGAACCGCCAGATCGTGGATTCCCTTGACAACGATACCACTCTTCGACTTCCCGGCTGCGATCACCGGAACCTTGTTTCCATCCGACGCCATGTTATCGAGGATCGTCGTGTCGGTTACTTCTTTCTTTAACTTCTTGTTGCGCTCATCCAGCATCTTGTTGATGACCTGTCCCTCTTTGAGAGCGCCATGTCCGATCGATGCCAGAACGGAATCCCAGTCACGGTACGCATAGCGCTTCATGACCTTTTCCATATATTCCGGTTTATTTAACTCCGAATAATTGATGTCCTTCGCCTTACAATATTTATCCAGAAGCGCACGGCCGCGCAGGATATTGTCCTCTTTCAGCTCGCTCTTGAACCACTGGTTGATCTTATTCTTCGCCTGTGTACTCTTAACCAGTTTCAGCCAGTCGCGGCTCGGTCCCTTGGAATTCTGGGAGGTAATAATCTCGACACGGTCACCATTTTTAATGACATAATCGATGTTGACCAGTTTTCCGTTGACACGGGCACCAACCATCTTGTTGCCGACCGCACTGTGGATCGAATACGCAAAATCGATCGGTGTGGAACCGCTCGGCAGGTTCTTGACATCACCCGTCGGGGTAAAGCAGTATACATCATCCGTAAAGAGGTCCAGATCACTCTTTAAGAGACTTAAGAACTCTTTATTATCGGACATATCCCGCTGCCATTCCAGGATCTCACGCAGCCAGGAAAGCTTTGCCTCGGCGCTGTCGATCGCCGCCTTGCTGCTGCCGCTCTCCTTATATTTCCAGTGTGCCGCGATACCATACTCAGCGGTACGGTGCATCTCATAGGTGCGGATCTGAATCTCAAACGGCTGTCCACTGCTGCCAATCAGAGTCGTATGCAGCGACTGGTACATATTCGGTTTCGGCATGGCAATATAATCTTTAAAACGTCCCGGAATCGGTTTGTACATCTCATGGATGACACCGAGCGCCGCATAACAGTCTTTCACGCTCTCCACGATAATCCGGACCGCAAAAATATCATAGATCTGATCCAGCGTCTTGTCCTGGTTTACCATCTTTTTATAGATGCTGAAGAAATGTTTCACACGGCCGTCTACCTTGGCTTCGATGCCCGCATCGTCCATATGTTTCTTGACTTCATCCATAATCTTATGGATAAACGCCTCCCTGGTGTCCTTACGGAGCGCCAGTTTTTCGGACAATTCTTTGTAAACCTCCGGCTGGAGATATTTGAGAGACAAATCATCCAGCTCGGTCTTGATCTTGGAAATACCGAGACGATCAGCAATAGGCGCGTAGATATCCATCGTTTCACGCGCCTTTTCTTTCTGTTTTTCCGGCTTCATATATTGAAGCGTCCGCATATTGTGCAGACGGTCTGCCAGCTTAATCAGAATAACCCGGATGTCCTTCGCCATCGCTAAGAACATCTTACGCAGGTTTTCCGCCTGAATCTCTACTTTATCGATCGTCCACGAGATCTGGGTCAGCTTGGTAACGCCGTCTACTAAAAGCGCTACCTCCTCGCCAAAGATCGCCGTGATCTCCTCCTCTGTCATGACCGTATCTTCCACGACATCGTGCAGGATACCCGCCACCAGAGTCTCTTTATCCAGCTCCAGATCCGCCAGAATGATCGCCACACAAAGCGGATGAATGATATACGGTTCACCTGATTTACGCCTCTGGTCCTTGTGTGCGTCATACGCGATCTGGTACGCTTTCTCAATCATGCTGATGTCATCCGACGGATGGTACTTGCGAATGGCGGCAATCAACTCATTATACAGTACCTCCGGACTCGTAAAATCCGCCGGCGCTTCAATTTCCTGATCCAGCTTTTTTATTTTATCCAAATTTCCCATATATGCCTCCTGACCCTTCCGTAGATAACTGAAACGCCTGCCGTTCGGAATCCGGAAAGCGGTTCACGCAAATGAAATAAAATATTATATAGAATATCCCTATTATACGAATATTTGACAAAAAATGCAACGGCAAACTATTTTGTTACTGTTCACGCATACGTGCCCAGTAACGGAATTTGCCGTGGCTTCGCATTTTAATACGGCAAATTCCTGCTGCCACCACGTTTTCTTACGGCACTTTCGGTTCCAAAAGTGCCTGCCCGTGAACCGTTACCTATTTTCCCTCATAGGTAATCAGGGCATCTACCGCATATCCGTTCAGTTTTTCGCGTCCCTTTAAGCCTGCCAGCTCCATCACGCAGCAGATTTTTACAACCTCGCCGCCCAGCTTCTCGATGAGCTTGATAATCGCCTCGGTCGTTCCGCCGGTTGCGATCAGGTCGTCAACAATGACTACCTTCTGCCCCGGTTTAATGGCATCCTCATGCATCTCCAGCACCGCGCTGCCATACTCCAGATCGTAACTTACAGATACCGTCTTGCACGGCAGTTTGCCTTTCTTGCGGATCGGCACGAATCCCTTGTGCATCGCATATGCAACCGGCACACCGAAAATAAACCCGCGGGACTCCGGACCAACCACGATATCATAATCCACGCCCTCTAAGGATTTCTGGATTCCGTCGATCGCAAGCTGCAGTCCGTCTGCATCCTGTAAAATCGTAGTAATATCGCGGAAAATAATACCCGGCTCCGGGAAGTCCGGAATGCTTCTTACATATTCTTCCAGCTTTTTCATGATTTTAACCTCTTTTCTATAAATTTTGTATCTCAATTTCTCAGTTTTAAATCGCCATCCGGCTCTTTTTCCACCGTTCTTCTCATTTTGCAGAAGTTTTCCCATGCTTCTTCTTCCTTATATACATAGAAGCCACAATCACCACCAGCACAAACAGCGCACCTCCGCTGATCAGCAGTCCCTCATGCAGTCCCTGCGGATAATACCTGAGTTCCACCGTATGGGTTCCCGCCGTCAGTTCCACGCCGGTAAATGCCTTCCAGACCGGACGCGTGATAGCTTCTTTTCCATCCACCGTGACCGTCCAGCCCTCGTCATACGGGATCGTGAGGAACAGCGTTCCGCCCTCGCCCGCGTCGATCGTGCCCTTCATCGCCTCCTCGCCCAATGTTTCCAGTTCAAATGGATGCTGGTTGAGGCGCTCATAGAGCGCACGCAGCCCGGCTTCGTCAAAGCGGTACGCGCTCGCGTCCATGCTTCCGGCACTGTCATTGCTCTCCAGCAGAATCAATGTGCCTGCCTTCACATATCCGGTTTCCACCAGATACCCGCGTTTCAACGTATCAATGCTGCGGCTCTCCCCGCCGACATCCAGTTTAACCGAATCAATCTGACGGTTTGCGACACTTATATAATACTCCCCATCCTCCGGTGCTGTAAAGGAAAAACGATTCCCCTGCTCCTCCCCGTCCGTGAAAATCAGGCACTCCGGCACGCCCAGCACATCCGATAAATCATTCTGGACATCCGCTGGCGAAGAAAGATCGCGCTTCCAGCCCGTTTCCACTATATCTGGAAGGATAAAGCCGAGCGGCAGCGTCCACGGATTCTCATAGAGGTACGTGTCACCTGAAAATGCATAGAGCGACAGGCGCGGATTGTCCTGCTTGCCCTCATAGAGTGCATATTTGATTGAAAATAACGAATCCACCAGCGGCGTACTTCCCACGATGCTGTATGCGTTCGTCGAACCTTCGCAGCCCATCTGTTTGAAGAAATCCGTCACCCCGGCATTTGCCACCGATGAAAACAGAGATACGGATGGAAAATGCATCCACGCGCCATCATTTTTCGTGCGCGCATTCGTTTTATCAATCCGGTAAAATTCCGTCTTTTTGAGCGGCTCTGTCACCGCTGCAACATCCTGATTGTCTGCCACATAATCAGTCCGGCTCGTCGTCGGAATACTCGTTGCCGCCATATTGGCAAGCGCCTCCACACTTACCAGCGCCATCGCCAGAAGCGCCGCCGTGAACGCGAAATGTTCTTTATTTTGATAGAAATAAAAGACGCCCAGATACAGCAGCAGAAGCACCACTGCCACATACCAGACAACTGGCTCAAACGCATCGTCCGTCACCAGCTTTTCTGCCAGAATCACGTAGCCAATCGCGGCGGATGTCACCCCGGCAAACTGCCGTTTGGATATTTCATCCAGATATAGATACGCCCGGAAACACATCGTCAGCACCAGCACGATATAGATAAACGACTGGCGGCACGGCAGGCTGTTCGGGTAATGGAAGCCATGCCAGATAAAATTCAGCACGTTGAACGAAAAGCTGGCATAGAAAAAGAGCAGCAGCACACCGTACACAACCTTTTCCCGGATCGCAATCCGGCGGTTCAAAAAATACAACCCCATGAAAATGTAGACTGCCACGCCGCAGTAGAGGTTCGGCCAATGGTCGAGTCCCGTCTCCACCTGTACATTTCCGATGTGCCGCGCGATCATGTCAAAGATCGGGAAGTAGATTTCCAGTGTGGTCGGAAAATTAAAATCGCCAGACGCCGTACTCTGCAGCGCCGCAATCTCCGGAAGAAGCACCGCAGCCGCCAGCGCACCCGCCAGAAGCGAATACACACCAAACAGGAAAAAGCTGTGCAGACAATCTTTCCATCCCGGCCGTTTCTCCAGAAACAAGAGCGCCACATAGTAAATCACCATGAAGAGACATATCATAATTGATATATAGTAGTTGGACAGGATTGAAAGTCCCAGCATCAGGCAGTAAAAAAGCCCTTTTTTTTCGCGCACCAGCCGCTCCAGGCCGTGCAGGATCAGCGGCAGCAGCACGATGCAGTCCAGCCACATGATATTCCAGCTATACGCCGCCATATAGCCGGACAGCGCATAGAATACGCCGAAATAGCACGCTCCAAACTTCTGCGAACCCGTGTGCTTTTTCAGATACCACGCCATCGAAAGACCCGCCAGACCGCTCTTGAACACGATCATGTAGGTCATAAATTCGATAATCAGGGACGACGGGCATAACAGCAGCAGCCAGTTGAACGGGCTCGCCAGATAGTACGCATAGAGCGCGGCAAAGTTTACGCCCATGCCGACATCCCAGCTGTAAAGCAGGCTCTCGCCACTTAAAAGCTTATGCCGGAATTCCGAGAAAAATGGCGCATACTGGTGGTACATATCCGTCCGCAGGAAGCTTTCCTGCCCAAAAGGGAAAATACCGCGGTATGCAAAAATCAGGATCAAAATCACCACCGGCAGGAAAAATGCCGCCAGGAGATCATCCGACGGACGGAAAACCGCAGCCAGGCGGCCCATTCCGCGGGGTGATTTCGCTGGTTCATCCCACTCATCTAATTCATCTAATTCTTCCTGCTCCCAGTCATCATCATTCAACTCATTAACGACATCTGCTCTGGACTCTGAAAGTTTAGATTTTCTGGCATCTTCTTCCTGTCTCCAGGCCGGCATTCGTTCAGCGCGTCTCATATCTGTACAGGCGGTCTCCGAATCCACGTCCGCACCTTCCCGCTCGTTCTCATACTCCTCTATTTTCCCCGTTGTCTCCGCTCCCGTAAGCTCCCTGAGTGCTTCTTCCAGTTTACTGGAACTTTCGTCTCGTTCTCTTTGCTCCATCTTCCCTCCATCCAGAATCCTGTTCAGGCGGCGTTTTCTCTACTCTTTCCGGCTTTTCCGGTCTGTCTTCAGCATCCATTTCCGCTGTCATTTCCCCACACAGCCCTATTTCGAGGATTCTTTCTTTTTGAAAATAAATAATTTACTGCAAATATAATTCAGCACCAGCGAGATCGCTGATACCACAATCTTACAGATCATATCCTGTTTGATTCCCATGCCGTCTACCATCACGATCATCGCCACATACGTGAACACCGATGTGAGAATACGGCAGGAGAAAAACGAAGCCATTTCCTTAAGAAGATATACAGGGCGGAAATTGTAGCTTCGGAATACCCAGATCTTGTTTGTCACATATGCAAACAGGATCGCCGCCGCCTGACAGCAGATCGTCGCCATACGGTAGTTCATGCCGTTGTGGCGGAAAACCGCATAGGAAATCCAGTCCACCAGCGTCGTCAGAACGCCGAATATCAGATACGATATCGTCTCCCTGTTTACAAACTTCCCCCAGATCAGGGATAACTTTTCCTTTATCATCACTTTTTCTCCGAAAAAAGAATTGTATGGGCAGCGGTCCTTCGACATCCCCATACAATTCCTGTACTTTCTGTAACGCACCGGACTCTGATCCGGCAGTTTTATGATTGAAACGTAACTGTCTTCTGCATTTACAGTTACTCCTGCTATTACATTTCCTCTAACAGCTTGTTGACACTGACCAGCTTAACGCAGAGTGCAAACAGCTCGGTTGCCGTGATCAGATCCTGCAGCGGCGGATAAGACGGCGCAATACGGATATTGCGGTCTTCCGGATCTTTTCCATATGGATAGGTCGCACCGGCTCCGGTCATGACAACGCCTGCTTTCTTGCACTTCGCAACGATCTCCTTCGCACAGCCGTTCAGTGAATCAAAGGAAATGAAGTAGCCGCCGTGCGGTTTGGTCCAGGTACCGATCTCCAGTCCGCCTAACTCGCGGTCGAGAATATTCTCAACTGCCTCGAATTTCGGGCGCAGGATGTTGGCGTGCTTTCTCATGTGCTCTACCATGCCATGGATATCCTTGAAGAAACGCACGTGGCGGAGCTGATTCACTTTATCATGACCGATAGTCTGAATCTTTAACTGCTTCTTGATATCATCCAGGTTATTGTGGGAGGTTGCGATTGCCGCAATGCCGGAACCCGGGAACGTAATCTTGGAGGTTGAAGAGAATTTGTAAACCATATCCGGGTTGCCGGCTTTCTTACATTCTGCCAGAATCTCCAGCACATGATCCTGCTCATCATCGTATAAATGGTGGATGCCATAAGCATTGTCCCAGTAAATACGGAAGTCCGGAGCTGCCGGATGCATGCGTGCCAGACGGCGTACCGTCTGATCGGAGTAGGAATTGCCGGTCGGGTTAGAGTACTTCGGAACGCACCAGATTCCCTTTACGGTCGGGTCGGTGGTCACATACTGCTCTACCAGATCCATATCCGGACCATCTGCGGTCATCGGAATGTTGATCATCTCGATGCCAAAATATTCAGTAATGGAGAAATGTCTGTCATATCCCGGTACCGGACACAGGAATTTAACCTTGTCAAGCTTGCACCACGGGGTATTTCCCATAACGCCATGAGTCACAGAACGGGAGATGGTGTCGTACATTACGTTCAGGCTGGAGTTTCCATAGATAATGATATTGTCAGCCGGAACCTCGATCATATCCGCTAACAGCTCCTTCGCCTCGCTGATACCGTCCAGACCGCCGTAATTGCGGCAGTCTGTCCCATCTTCGCAGGTCAGATCACTGTCGCTGCTCAGTACGTCCATCATTCCCATCGATAAATCAAGCTGCTCTGCACTTGGCTTACCGCGTGACATATCCAGCGTCAGATTCTTGCCCTGAAACTCCCGGTACTGATCGCTCAGATCACGCTTAAGTTCCAGAAGTTCTTCTTTCGTCATCTCGCTATAAGGCTTCATCCTTCAACATCCTCCTTGTTTCTCTTATTTATTTCATCATAATTTCATGGTCTGCTTTTCATCCAGCTCCCCTTGTTCAAGGGTTCGGAGCATCTCATCTAAGCATCGTTATAATAATAACATAGGTACAAAGGGCATGACAAGCATTAATTTGTTATGTCAGCACATAAAATTTGTTATATGGTACCGCTTGGTTTTTCCGATTCGGTGCATTTCACGGACAGCAAATTATAATAAAAACATGATGTTCCCCCTTCTTTCATATATTTATGAAAATATATCTTTCAGGTCACATCATGTTCATTCATTTTCCCATGCATTTTGTTCCATCACGTTTCCGGCACATCATTTCCCCGCTGCTGGTTCCCGCCCTGTTTGCCATCGCTTTCTTCGCCGGGCAGACTGCCGCACATTTCCTGCGCCGTCCATCCGGGCACACGGTTTCAGCGCCTGTTATCGCCTGTGGCTCGCTCCCGCCTGCCTTTGATTCCGGTTCGATTCCGGTTTCCGCAGATGGAAACTGGGGACTTGGATTTCCCAGTCCAGGGCAGACACCGGTCGGCAATGCCTCCGCCGACACTTTAAAAAATTTTGATGCTTTCTATGTAGGCGATACCTCCAAGCCCGTCATCTATCTGACCTTCGACGCCGGATATGAAAACGGCTGCACACCTGCCATTCTGGAAGCACTGAAAAAACACCATGTCCCGGCAACCTTTTTCGTCGTCGGCAACTATCTCGAAACCAGTCCTGAACTGGTAAAACAGATGATCGCAGAGGGTCACACCGTCGCCAACCACACGTATCACCATCCCGATATGTCCCGCATTTCCGACAAAGCAGCATTTGAAAAGGAGCTGACTGCCCTGGAAACACTCTACCAGTCCGTCACCGGGCAGACAATGAAAAAATATTACCGTCCGCCGCAGGGCAAATACAGTGAATCGAACCTGCAGATGGCAAAGGAGCTCGGCTACAAGACCTTTTTCTGGAGTCTCGCCTATGTGGACTGGATGCAGGATCAGCAGCCATCCAAAGAAGAAGCATTTTCCAAGCTTCTGACGCGCATCCACCCCGGCGCGATCGTCCTTCTGCACAGCACTTCGCAGACCAACGCTCAGATTCTCGATGAACTTCTGGCAAAATGGGAGGAAATGGGGTATCAGTTCGGGCAATTAGATGAATTATAAAATTATACCAGCAGCATTTTCCGGATAAACGAAAGGATCGCGCCTCCGATGCTGCAGAACAGCAGAAATCCGTGGTTCGCATTGATCGCCTCCAGCGCCGCATAGCCGCCGTCTACAATCGGCTGTAAGCTGCCCGCATTCTTCGGCATCAGGTACGCTGCCGGACCGGCTACTAATACCAGAACAAGGATGATTATAAACGGGATAAATCCGCGCCCCGTATCGTATTTTTGCAGCCGTACTTTACCACCCGCGTGCTTGCCTGACAGAATCCACAAGCACCAGATCGCGCCCATCAGTACCAGAAATACGCCAATCCCTACATAGAGTCCCAGACCATAATTTTCCTCGGTAATCATAGTTCCGATATAGCCCAGATCGTCGCCGCCATACCGAAATGCCTTCGCATTCGCCCAGGTGATTCCCGCCATCAGAAGAAAACTGGCTGCCTGCATCACGCGCGCCATCAGCACAACCACGCCGGTTACTCCGGCTGCCGTCACATCCAGCACGGACGGACCGTCATTTGAGTCACTCTGCGTATGTGCCTCACTGCGCTCCGCCGCCCGTCTGGTGCGCTCTGCCTCCCGGGACTGGCGTTCCAGTTCCCGCTGGTGGCTGCGCTCCATCCGATTTTTCTGACGCTCTGAGCGCTCCCGCTCCGACTCCAGAGCATGAAGGCGTTTTTCCATCTGCTTCTGCTGTTTTGCATCCCGCTTATCCTCTTTCGCGCTGGAAGAAGAACGTCTCGCGTCCTGTCGTCTGCGCGATGCCGCTTCACGGTCGCGGCGGGCATCCTCCTGTGCCTGGGATTGGCAGCGTTCATTGTCGCGGCGCTCTTCCTCACGCTTCTGTGCGTCCTGACTCTGGCTGCTCCGCTTTTCCTGACTGTTTCGTTTCGATCCAGAGCCGGATTCCGCCTTTTTCTCATCCGATTCCATCCGAGCTGGATTCCGCTGTTCTGAATCACCGTCGTCATAGCTATTTTCCGGCTTTCTTCCCACCGTTTCCTGTTCTCGGCGTACTGTATCATTTACAAGCGGAGTTCCGCAGTTACTGCAAAAATTTCCAACTGCTTCCTGTCCGCATTTTGGACACTTCATTCTATTTTCTCCTTCCTCCAAACGATTCTTTCCATCCATTTCCGCACTCATTTCTGGCATTTGAAACGCATTTAACCAATGTACATTTTTTTTACACAGCCAGAACTTTATTTCCTATTTCCCATGCCCAGCTGCCAGAACGCCACTGCACTCGCTGCTGCCACGTTGAGCGAATCCACGCCGTGTGACATCGGGATTTTCACGGTGTAATCGCACGCCGCGATCGTCGATGCCGCCAACCCGTCACCCTCGGTTCCGAGAATGATTGCTAATTTTTCTTCCTGCGAAAGCGCCGGATCCGCGATACTCACGGAACGGTCACTGAGCGCCATCGCCGCCGTGCAAAATCCCAGCTTCTTAAGCGTTTCCATACTGTTCTCCGTCCAGTCGCCCTTCGGAATGTACGTCCACGGCACCTGAAACACTGTTCCCATACTGACACGGCTTGCGCGGCGGTACAGCGGGTCACTGCATCCCGGTGTCAAAAGCACCGCATCCATAAAGAGCGCCGCCGCTGACCGGAAAATCGCCCCCACATTCGTAGGATTTTCTACATTCTCAAGAATCGCGATCCGTCTGGCACCTGCACAGATTTCCTCGATCCCCGGCATTTTCTTCCGTTTCACCGCACACAGCATCCCGCGCGTCAGTTTAAAGCCGGTCAGGCGCGTCAGCACATCAAATGGTGCCGTAAACACAGGCACTCCCGCACACTCCGGGCGTTCCAGAATCTCCCGCCCTTCTGTCTCAATATGGCGTTCTTCCATCAGAAAAGAAACCGGCTCATATCCCGCGTCGAGCGCCCGCCCGATGACCTTCGGGCTTTCCGCAATGAAAAGACCTTCCTTTGGTTCATTATAATGAAATAACTGCCCCTCGCTCAGCCGGGCGTAGATATCCAGCTCCGGCGCTTCCAGGGTTGTAATTGAAATATGATTCATTCTGCTTTTCACCTTTTTAATATGGTTTTCATGTTCTATCGAGTATACCACATTTCTTACAAAAAGGAAGTGCTGATTATGGACGCTGACATGAAATCATTCCTCTATTCTGCCGCATTCTATCATCCTCTTTCCGATTTCGTTCCTATTTCCATATAAATCTATCTTCGGCAAAAGATTGCGATTTGTCACATTAAAAATGGCAGCAAATAAAACGGTTTCAACAATAAATTTTCCTCTTTCCCCACATCTTTCTGTGACAGCAAATATAGGTTATGCACATTCCTTGAATATTTTCTGTAAGACTCTCGGATTGACTCATGTTTTCCCATTCCGGAAGACTTTATTTCAAAAGCATTTATTTTGCAACACACTTTTTAATGGCATTTTTATGAAATTTAATAAAAAATGCACCTTGGCACATTCTTTATGGAATAATAAAAAAAAGAGCAGCAAAAACTGGATTTACGCTCGTTTGCTACTCGTTTCGGTATTATTATATTTCCTGTTTTAAAAAAAGTCAAACCAAAAAATCACCTGTCGGAAACAGGAATTCTGGTTATTGGTTCACGGGTAGACACTTTGGGAACCGGCACTCCCACTCTCCGCTTCAACGCCTCAATATACAGTCCCGCAAACCGTCCCGGTGTCACGCGATTGTGGGTAATGTAACCGATCTCCATATAATCGTCCACATCAAGCGGAATCGCCACGATATTCGGTCCGTTCAGTTCCTCATTGATGACACCGCTGCAGATCGTATACCCATTCAGCCCGATCAGAAGATTAAACAGGGTCGCGCGGTCGGACACCAGGATGTCCTTGCGGCTGTCCAGCGTGCTGAGGATCTCCTCGGAGAAATAAAAGGAATTGTGCTCGCCCTGCTCATAGGACAGACGCGGATAAGGTTCCAAATCCGACAGGGTAATAGAACTGCGGCTTGCAAGCGGATTGGCCGCACCGATAAATACATGCGGTTTTGCCATAAAAAGCCGCGTAAATTTGAGGTCGTGTTCCCGCAGCGTCTTGCGGATCACCGTCTCGTTAAAACGGTTCAGATACAGCACGCCAACCTCGCTCCTAAGCTTCGCCACATCCTCAATCAGCTCATACGTCTGCGTCTCGCGGATACGGAAATCGTACTCTTCTCCGCCGTACTCGCGGATCAGATCGACAAACGCCTCAACGGCAAAGGAATAGTGCTGGGTGGAGACACAGAACTGGCGTTTCTGCGGCACAGCGCCAAAATAGCGCTCCTCGATCAGGTTTGCCTGCTCGATCACCTGTCTCGCATACCCCAGAAATTCTTCCCCGTCCGGGGAAATCACCACGCCCTTGTTCGTGCGGGTAAACAGGGAAAATCCAATCTCATGCTCCAGTTCCTTGATCGCCGCCGTGAGGCTCGGCTGTGCAATATAAAGTTTTTTTGCCGCCCCGCTGATGGTTCCGGCTGCCGCCACCTCCACCACGTATTTTAACTGAAGTAATGTCATGCCCTGTTCTCCATTCTTACTGATTTTCTGTCATTTCTTTCTGAACCGCATCTGCCACAAAATTACATCAGGCTCAAATCCGCCTCTAACGCACCTAGTCCACAAATTTTTCCGTCTCTTTCAGACGAACCAGCGCTCTCGCCATCGCCGCGCGGGTGCTGTAATACTCGGAAATGCTCTGTTTCTGGCGCAGCCGCTCTTTCGCACGCTCTAATGCCTCCTGCGCCCGGATCCGGTCGATCTCCTCCGGTTTCTCGATCGTATCTGCCAGCAACATAACACGGTTGTTGGCGATCTCACAGAAGCCCTGCCCGACGACTGCCGCCTCCCACGGACCGTCCTCTGTTACCTGGAAACGCATTTCTCCCGCTTTGACTGCCACGATCTCGCTCTCATGGTGCGCCATGACAGCCATCTCACCGTCCACCGCCGGAAGGATCAGACAGTGGCAGACTCCCTCATAGAATGTCCGGTTGCTGGATATGATTTTTACATGAAAATCTGCCATCCGTTCCTACGCCTCCTGTTTCTCTAAAGCCTTCGCCTTTGCCACTACATCCTCGATCGTTCCGACATTGAAGAATGCTGCCTCCGGGTACGCATCCATCTCACCATCCAGAATTGCCTTAAAGCCCTTGACGGTATCCTTTAACGGCACATACTTGCCCGGTACACCGGTAAAGTTCTCCGCCACGTGGAACGGCTGGGATAAGAAACGCTGTATCTTTCTTGCGCGGCCGACGGTCAGCTTATCTTCCTCAGACAACTCGTCCATACCCAGAATTGCAATGATATCCTGCAATTCCTTGTATTTCTGCAAAATCTCCTGCACCCGTCTGGCCGTCTCATAGTGTTCTTCTCCGACCACATCCGGTTCCAGAATACGGGACGAGGATTCCAGCGGATCGACCGCCGGGTAGATACCCTGTTCTACGATCTTTCTGGAAAGAACCGTAGTCGCATCCAGATGGGTAAAGGTAGTCGCCGGTGCCGGATCGGTTAAATCATCCGCCGGTACATAGACTGCCTGGATTGAAGTGACCGAACCATCTTTCGTCGAGGCAATCCGCTCCTGCAGCTCGCCCATCTCATTCGCTAACGTTGGCTGATAACCAACCGCCGACGGCATACGCCCAAGCAGCGCTGAAACCTCCGAACCTGCCTGTACGTAACGGAAAATATTATCGATAAATAGTAACACATTCCGGTGCATTTTGTCACGGAAATATTCTGCCATCGTAAGACCGGTCTCTGCAACTCTCATACGAGCTCCCGGCGGCTCGTTCATCTGTCCAAACACGAGCGCTGTCTTTTCCAGAACACCGGATGCCTTCATCTCACTCCAGAGGTCATTGCCCTCACGGGAACGCTCACCGACACCCGTAAAGATAGAATAACCGCCCTGCTCCATCGCAATATTCCGGATCAGCTCCTGAATCAGGACTGTTTTTCCGACGCCCGCGCCGCCAAACAGACCGACTTTTCCGCCCTTGGAATACGGCGCCAGAAGATCAATAACCTTGATGCCCGTCTCCAGAATCTCCGCGACTGGGCTCTGATCCTCAAATGGCGGCGGATCCCGGTGAATACACCAGTGCTCCTCACCATCCAGCTTTTCTCCTCCATCTACCGTCTCACCTAAAACATTAAACAAACGTCCAAGCGTCTTTTCGCCAACCGGAACGGAAATGCCTTCTCCCGTCGGTGTTACCTTCATGTCACGGCTCAAGCCCTCGCTTGCCGACAGCATGATGCAGCGGACGATATTATTTCCCATGTGCTTGGCAGCTTCCATCACACACGTCTTTCCCTGATTTTCTACTGTGAGCGCGTCCCGGATCTCCGGAAGGGGACCGCTCTCAAATTTCACATCGACAACCGGACCGGAAACCTGGACAATCTTGCCTTCCGGCAGGCTGGTTTCGGTCTTTTTTGTCTCTGCCGCCTGTTCTCCCATCACACTCTCATCTCCTCTTCTCGTTCTCGTCTCTGTGCAGCCGCGCCGCCGCATACTTCGGTGATCTCCTGTGTGATCGCCGCCTGCCGCGCCCGGTTGTACATCGTATTCAAATCTTTTAAAAGTGCATCCGCATTATCCGTCGCCGCATCCATCGCCATCATACGGGCATTCTGCTCGCTGCAGAACGACTCAACCAGCGCGCCGTAGATAAATCCGGCTACATAGTTCGGAACGATCGCATTCATTGCTTCCTCCGGCGTTGGCCGGAGGGAAAACTCCTCCAGCCGCACATCGACCGGAATCGCCATTCCGTGCATATCCGGCTTGGTAATCGGAAGCACCCTTTTATCCTTCGCCACACTCTGCATCACATTTTCCATTCTTGTATACAGGACATGGATCTCATCCAAATCACCCGACAAATATCGTTCCAGAAGCATTCCAGCAATCCACCTTGCCCGGTTAAACGTCGGATCCTGCGCCGTATACTGGAAATTTTCTTCAATCGGGATGTGCTGGGAGGCAAAAAACTGCCGCCCCGTCTCACCGATGACAAACAGATGTACCTCGCGGGAAGGATCCTTTAAAAATGTATCCGCCATCTTCATGATATTATGGTTATAAGCACCCGCCAGCCCTTTATCGCCGGAAATAACCAGCAGCCCCGTTTTTTTCGACTGGTGTCCTTCTTTTTCAAAATAGGGGCTTTCCATGTTTGGCAGATGCCTCTGGATACGCCGGATGACATTTTGCAATGCATAGAAATACGGCTCCGTCTCTGCCAGTTCTTTTCTGGCTTTCTTTAATTTCGTCGAAGATATCAGATACATCGCGTTCGTGATCTTGCGCGTATCCTGAATACTCCGGATCCGGTTCTGGATCTCTCTGAGTCCTGCCATCTTCCATCACCGCCTTACTGCTTATCCAGTTTTGCATCCGCTGTGGCTGCCTCCAGCGCATTTCCCTGTGCTTTCAGGAATTTTGCCTTGTACTCGCCCACCGCCTTCGCAATCTCGCGCTGGATATCCTCGCTGAGTGTCTTCGTCGTGCGGAGTGCATCGCCCACCTGCGGGTAGGAGCTTCTCATATATTCGTAAAGACCGCCCTGGAATGTCTTCAGCTTTTCCTTCGGAATATCTACCAGCAGATGGCTCGTCGCCGCATACAGAATCACAACCTGTTCTTCCATCGAGAGCGGATGCTCAAGCGGCTGTTTTAACAGCTCCATCAGACCGCTGCCGTAGGCAAGCTGTGCCTTGGTTGCCGGATCCAGATCGGAACTGAACTGTGTAAATACTTCCATCTCGCGGTACTGCGCCAGGTCGATACGCACGCTTCCGGCTGCCTTCTTCATCGCCTTGGTCTGCGCTGCGCCGCCGACACGCGATACCGAAAGCCCTACATTGACCGCCGGGCGCATGCCCTCGAAGAACAGCGAACTTTCCAGGAAAATCTGTCCATCTGTGATGGAAATAACGTTGGTCGGGATATACGCCGACACATCACCCGCCTGTGTCTCGACAATCGGCAGCGCTGTGATTGAACCACCGCCCAGTTCATCCGAAAGCCGCGCCGAGCGCTCCAGCAGACGGGAATGCAGATAGAATACATCGCCCGGATATGCCTCACGTCCCGGGGAACGTTCCATCAGAAGAGACAGTGCACGGTACGCAACCGCGTGTTTCGATAAATCGTCATAGACAATCAGAACATCTTTTCCCTGATGCATGAAATATTCTGCCAGCGCCGTTCCTGCATACGGCGCGATATACTGTAAGGACGCCGGATCACTCGCCGTCGCTGCCAGCACGATGCTGTACTCCATCGCCCCGTGTTTTTCCAGTGTATGAACCAGTCTCGATACCGTTGAAGCCTTCTGACCGATCGCCACATAGATGCAGATCACGTCTTTTCCCTTTTGGTTCAGCATCGTATCCACCGCGATCGAGGTCTTACCGGTCTGGCGGTCGCCAATGATCAGCTCACGCTGTCCGCGTCCGATCGGGAACATCGAATCGATCGAGAGGATACCGGTCTCCATCGGGGTATCAACCGACTGACGTTCGATGATACCCGGCGCCGGGGACTCCACCGGACGGTATCCGGCAGCCTCAATCTCACCTTTATTATCGATCGGATTGCCCAGCGCATCTACAACACGCCCTAAAAATCCCTCGCCAACCGGGATACCTGCCATCTTGCCGGTCCGCATCGCGCGGCTTCCTTCTCCGATGGTGTTCGCATGTCCAAAGAGGATGCAGCCGATCTCCTTCGACCGGATATCCTGTACCATGCCTCTCACATCACCGTCAAACGCCACGATCTCGCCATACATTGCGTGGTCGATTCCATCCACATAGGCGATGCCGTCGCCCACCCGGCTGACCGTACCGATCTCACGGGCTGAAATGTCGATTCCATCCAGATTTCCTTTCAGAATCCCGATGATTCCCTTCTGGGTAAGGAAATCACCCGAATCCGGCTCTTTTACCAGATTCTTTAATTTATCTGCCAGTGCCCGTTTTCTTCCCTCCGTGCTCCAGTCATATTCCTCACTTCCGACCCGGAGGATAAAACCACTTCCAAGCTCCGGCTTTTCTTCCTTCACAATCCGGAGTTCCCGTCCCGGATATTTCTCCGAGAGAAATTTCCGGATTCCGGCTGCCTGTTTTTCATCCGGCTCTTTGACATATTCCAGCACACAGCGCAGATATTTATCCGGCTTTTCAAACGTCTCCGCTTCCTTAATCAGATCCGGCATCATTTTCATTGTCTGATCCTGTGCCAGCACCTCGATGATTCCCCGGACTGCCAGCGGAAACAGGCTACGAACCAGATCTTCCCGCTTCTCACGGGTCAAATCCGGATTTTCAAGCTCTGCCGGAAGCTGCGGTGTCGCAGCCAGTATCTCAGCCGCATGCTGCAGATCATCGACAGAAATCTTCTGCCTCTTTATTTCTTGTAAATAGACATCAAGTTTCTTCATTCTCCGTCGTACCCGCTTTCTTCAAAAACTCATCATAAAGAGCGCTGTCATCCGACTTCTTGTTCATCGAACCAGCCGCCGCGTCCAGAACCAGCGACAAAATTTCATGCTTCGCCTGTTCGAGCATCTTGTCCTTCTCCCGGCGTGCATCCTCGCCCGCCTTACGGACGACTTTATCTGCCTCTTTCTGGGCGTTTTCAATCAGCTGGCGTCCTTCCTCACGTGCACTCGCACGCGCCGCATCCAGCACCTTGTTTTTCTCTGCTTCTATTTCATCCTGGCAGGCTGCGTATTTCTCTTTCTCCGCCTGCGCTTCTTCCTGCATTTTTTTTGCCTCATCATACTTTTCCTGAATGGCTGCATTCCGTTTATCGATCACTTTGTTGATCGGCTTAAAGAGGAAAATACGGATAATTGCATACCAGATTAAAAGGTTGATGATCGTAAAAACCAGGTTGATGTCCAACCGTAACATAGCCTTGCCCCACCTTTCGTTTTCTATCGTATCAGCTTAAAAGAATAATAATCAAAAGGGCAATAACGAAACCATAAATAGCAGTTGCCTCGGCAAGTGCCGCACCTAACAATAGAATCTTTGTGATTTTTCCCTCTGCCTCCGGCTGTCTTGCGACTGCCTCAGTCGCCTTAGATGTGGCGATTCCGATACCAATTCCGGCTCCTGCGCCTGCAAGAACTGCCAGACCTGCTCCGATTGCAATGATTGTACCCATAATAAAGTCTCCTTTTTGTAATTTTCTATTTCTCTTCTATTACTCGATTGATTCCTTGATAAAAAGCCCTGTCAGGAAGACAAATACATACGCCTGAATCAGACCGTCAAAGATATCAAAGTAAGCGCTGAACAATACCGGAAGCCCTACCGGAAGGATGTATTCAATCAATTTCATGATGACGAACGCGCCCAGCACGTTTCCGAACAGTCGCATACACAGCGACAACGGTTTGATAAATACCTCCATGATATTGATCGGTGTCACGATGGCGATCGGCTCTGTAAAGCTCTTTAACCATCCTTTTAAACCTTTGACCCGAATCCCTGCTGTCTCAATCAGCACAATACTCATCAGCGCCAGTGCTGCCGTGACGTTCAAATCCTTGGTTGGCGGCTTGAATCCCAGTATACCAAGCAGGTTCGCCACGCCCAGATACATCAGCACGGATGTCAGATACGGCGCATAGCCTTTTCCTTCCTCTCCGAGGATTCCCTCGCCAATGCCCTGCAGCCACGTAACAGCGTTCTCCAGAAGGAGCTGTCCGCGTCCGGGATGTTCAACTTTCAGACCGTGCGTCACAATCAGTGAAACCACGAGCACCACTGCCATCATGATCCATGTAACCACAACGGATTCTGATATGCCGATCCCGCCAATTGTAAAGGCTGTCTCACAGTTCAATTCCTTGATCAGGGTCGCACCCAGATCTCCCATACTGTCACTTCCTCTCTCCGGGTTGTTCTCCCGCGGCTGCCCCGGCTATTGTTCTTTCATTTCCCGATGCCGCCACGTGTTCTAGTTACTGTTCACGCATACGTGTCCAGTAACGTTTTCTCCTGTGTCTCCACATTCTTCCCGTCTGTTCCCGATCTTACTCCCAGAAATACAAATGGTAAAATTATATTTTTTTCCTATATCCATAGATAAAATGAATGGTGATAGTTATTGGTAATCGTTATTGTGGCTGGACATTTCTGGAAAAATACGATAAAGTGTGACTATATTTGGTAAATACACGTACAGATATAAAATCAGATAAACACTGTTTCAATCAGGCAGAAACAGTCCGACATACAGAAAGGATTTCAACTACATACATGGACATCAGTTTCGACTACTACAAGGTTTTCTATGAGGTGGCTCGATGCCAGAATATTACCCAGGCGGCTTTGAATCTCTGCCTCACGCAGCCAACCGTAACAAAATACATTCATAATTTAGAAGATATGCTTCAGTGCAAACTTTTCAACCGCTCCCAAAAAGGCGTGACCCTGACCGATGAAGGGCGGATCCTGTTCCGCCAGATCAAGCGTCCCTGCCAGCAGATGGGACGAGCGGAAGAGCTTTTAAAAGAATACACGAACAGTCAGAGCGGCAAGGTTTCGATCGGTGCGAGCGAGCTGACAATGCGCTTCTTTCTGCTTCCTTATATTGAACAATTCCAGCAGCGTTTTCCGAATGTGACCGTGCAGATTCATTCCAACTCTGCGCCGATCACCGCTTCTTCCTTAAAGGCCGGGGAAAATGACTTTGCCGTCATCATTTCTCCGATCCACGAGATCATGAAGGAGCTGGATCTGGTTCACGTGATGCCGGTTTCCGAGTTCCAGGACATCGTCATCGCCGGAAACCGTTTTTCCGAGCTGCAGAACCGCACACTCTCCCTTGAAGAGCTCTGTATGCACCCACTTGTCAGCATGGAGTCCGGCACGACGACGCGGCTTTTTTGGGACAATCTCTTTGAGGAACAGGGGCTGGATCTGCACCCGAGCATCGAAGTTTCTTCCAACGACCTGATCGCCCCGACCGTCTCCCACAATCTGGGAATCGGCTTTGTTCCCTCGGAATTTGCCCGGAACTACCTGCTCAACTACCGCGTGTTCCAGCTTCACCTAAATATTCCTATCCCGAAGCGCCAGATCCTCGTCTTGCAAAACCCGATGCGCCCGCTGACGCCGGCGGCACAGGCATTTCTGGATATGCTGAAACAGCCGGTGCAGGAAAGTATAGGGAATGGACAGCCGGTCTTGTTACACCCATAGGGATTTTCACTAAAAATACCCTGTCGGTCGGATTTTAATGCTCCTGACAGGGTATTTTTGTTTGTAATCTACAAGCTTCTAACCTCTTCATATAAATGAAAGTGATTTTTTCTAAATTCCAGAAGCCCTTCCCGCTGCATTTTCCCCAGCTCTGCCGACAGCGCCGATCGGTCCACGCCCAGATAGTCGGCGAGCTGCTGGCGGTTGAATGGGATATCAAATCTCTCGCTCTCATTTTTTACCGCCTGATCGGAGAGGTACGACAGAAGCCGTCCCCGGATGGATTTCGACGATGTATTGAAGATCCGGCGGGACAGCTGCAAGTTTTTCTGCGCCGAGATTGCAAGCAGGTTGCGGATAAGCTGCGTGTGATGTCCGCAAGAATTGGGACACTGCGACAGCATTTTTCCAACATTTAAAAACAGCACTTCCGTCACCTCCGCTGCAAACACATCGACCAGCAGCTTTTCCCCCGGCACGCACGCATATGTCTCCGCAAAAATCTGTCCCGGTTCTACCCGGTCTAGAATGCTGCGGTTGCCCCACAGATCATCGTTGACAATCATCACACTTCCGTGCATCACCACACCCAGAGATGTGACCGTATTCCCCGCGCGATAAATCATTTCTTCTTTTTCATAACTGCGTTCCTCCGCCCCCAGACAGGACAGCATCTCCCCGATTCCGGATTCGCCCGCGCCTCGAAACAGGGGGCTGCGGCTTAGAAGCTGCATTTCGAAGGGAGTTAAATTCAGGCTGGCGCCCGTTTTATAGTTTGATGCCATATAGATGTTGACCTTTCTGTTTTAACTAAGTGTTCTTATTATATCAAATATTTTTATATTTTTCTGCAATCTGATTTCCCGTTCTTGCACATCCATGCAACTTCTGCGATAATAGAAACATTCCTATATCAAATGAAGCTTTAAACCAGAAGATTTATCGGACAGGATATTTACATAAAGAGGAGACTTTCAAATGATCGAGCCAAACCAGCTTCTTCAGACATATATCCGCCAGTATCAGGCGGCAAGCAAGAAAAAAAGAAAGACCAGTTCCCGCCCCCGCGATCTGAGCGAGCGGACCAACCGGCTGTTTAAAACACTGAAACGCACCAAACCGACACAGGTCACCAGCCTCTCGCTGGAGGAATGGCACCGCCAGATCAAAAATCTGGCTTATTTTGCGTACCGTTCGCACAACGATGCTGTCACAAAGCTCATTGAAACCAGCCTGCTGCCACAGCTCATCCGCCTGGATGAGGCAATGTTTCTGCCCGCCCAGCGCGATGATATTTCCGTGGATTTTCTGAATTATCTGGAAACAGAATTGGATGGTCAGCTCTGCACGCAGACACTTCTGGAGCTTTACCAGATCTATAAGCGCTACGTCATCCAGTATAAAATCATGGATCTCGTCCCATCCCGCCCAGAGCTGGAATTTCCGGAGACTATGGCGATGAACCGCCGTTTCATTCTCCACATCGGACCGACCAACAGCGGCAAAACATTTCACGCGCTGGAACGCTTAAAAACAGCGAAAAAGGGCACTTACCTCGGTCCGCTGCGCCTTCTGGCGCTTGAGGTATATGAAAAAATGCACGACTGCGGCGTTCCCAGCACCATGCTGACCGGTCAGGAGTGTATCGCCGACGATGACAGCCGGATCACAGCTTCGACGATCGAGATGGCAGATTTCTCCGAGGAATACGATATTGCCGTGATTGATGAGGCGCAGCTGACCGCCGATCCAGACCGCGGGCATTGCTGGACAAAGGCGATTCTGGGACTGAAAGCTCACGAAATCCATGTCTGCATGAGTCCCGCCGCTGAATCTGCTGTCACACACCTGATCCATCTGTGCGGCGACAGCCTTGCCATCTGCCGGTATCAGCGCAAAACTGCGCTCATCTGTGAGGACACGCCATTTTCCTTCCCGGAAAGTGTTCTTCCCGGCGATGCACTCGTCGTATTTTCCAAAAAATCTGTGCTGGATGTGGCGGGCCGTCTGGAAGAAGAAGGTATCAAGGCAAGTGTTATATATGGAAGCCTGCCGCCGGAGATCCGCCGACGCCAGATGCAGCTTTTTACCAGCGGCAAAACCAAGGTGGTCGTCGCCACCGACGCGATCGGCATGGGACTCAACCTACCTGTCCGGCGTATCGTATTCGTCCAGACCCAGAAATTTGACGGTACCACCCGGCGCGGTCTGACCGTACCGGAGGTCAAGCAGATCGCCGGGCGCGCCGGACGCTTCGGACTCTTTGACACCGGCTACGTCAACGCGATGGGGCAGGAATCCCTTGATTATATCCGGGAACAGCTTACTCAGGAGGAAGAACCAATCGAAAAAGTCAGCCTCGGTTTCCCACAGATTCTCCTCGATCTGGACGAGCCGCTGGACGTTATCATCAAAGTCTGGAAATCCGTTGAGCCGACGCCTCCGTTTGAAAAGGTCAGCGTCGATGAGATTTTAAGCCTTTATGCGCAGGCAGAACGCTACAGAGACGATATCTACGGATTCGATGACAAACGGATTCTCTACCGTATGATCAGCTGTCCGATCGATATCAAGGATCATCAGGTTGTCCTGCAATGGCTGCGCTACTGCAAGGATTACCCGGCGGACAAGCGCCTGAAACACCCGGACAAAGGCGCCGGCTCCAAGCTGGGGCTGCAGAAATACGAAACATATTACCGCAAGCTCGACCTCTACTACCAGTTCTCCCACCGTTTTGACAAGATCATCGACGAGGACTGGCTCGAACAGGAACGCAGCCGCACTGAAGGCACGATCATGCAGTATTTGTCCAAGGGCAAAAAAAGCTATATCGCCCGCTGCCAGCGCTGCGGACGGATGCTGCCGGTTGGATATCCGTTTAAGATTTGTGATCCGTGTTTTCGTCACAGTTCCATTATCGATTAGCCCCTGATTTTACCGTTTTACGTTCCGGCTGTTCAACACCACCAATGCCGTAAAAATCAAAAGAATGCCCAGCACATTTTCAACCCGCAGCATTTCTCCAAATACCACAATCCCAGCCACAGCTGCCACCATCGGCTCAGCAAACGCCAAAACCGAGGCTTTTCCTGCCTCCATCTGGCGGAGTCCCAGTGTGTAGCTTACAAACGGAAAAAAGGTAGATACAAGTCCCAACGCCAGCCCTTTGCCAAGAATCACCGGAGAGGTCATCAGGCTCGAAAACACCTCCGGTAATTTTACAAAGGGAATCAGGCTGATGGTTACAGCCATAAAAAAAGCTTTATTCTGAGGTGATGATATGATAACGGAAGATGCCATGACGACATGGGGGATACTGTTTCGGGGCAGCGCATGACGCGCTGCCTATTTTTTCGAATTTATGCTATAATACAGAAAGAGGGAATCAAATTTTAGGAAAACAAGGAGAATTTCAATATGTATGATGTGTTAATTATCGGCGCCGGTCCCGGCGGTATCTTTTCTGCCTATGAGCTGATGGAACGTAAACCGGATTTAAAGATCGCTGTTTTTGAGGTGGGACATCCGCTGGAGCACCGTAAATGTCCCATTGATGGTGATAAAATCAAGTCCTGTATTCACTGCAAATGCTGCTCCATCATGAGTGGATTCGGCGGAGCCGGTGCATTTTCTGATGGAAAATACAACATTACCAATGATTTCGGCGGCACTCTCTATGAGTATATCGGAAAAAAGACAGCCATTGAACTGATGGAATATGTGGATGGAATCAATCTCCGTTTTGGCGGGGAGGGCACGAAGCTGTATTCCACTGCGGGAACAAAATTCAAGAAAACCTGTATGCAGCACGGCCTGCATCTTCTGGATGCTTCGGTCCGCCATCTGGGTACGGATATTAATTATATTGTTCTGGAGCACCTCTATGATCATCTGAAAGATAAGGTAGATTTCTATTTTGACTGTGCCATCGAAACCGTGGCGAAGACCGAGAAGGGTTACAAGGTTTACAGCGATGATACAGCCTTTGAGGGTACGAAATGTATCATTTCCGCCGGACGAAGCGGCAGTAAGTGGATGCAGAAGGTATGCAGGGACCTGGATATCCATACGAATTCCAACCGTGTGGATCTGGGTGTCCGGGTTGAACTGCCGGCTGAGATCTTTTCGGATCTTACAGATGAACTCTATGAGAGTAAGATCGTGTATCGTACGGAAAAATACGAGGATTACGTGCGCACCTTCTGTATGAATCCCAAGGGAGCTGTGGTAAATGAGAATACCAACGGCATCGTAACGGTAAATGGTCACAGCTACGAGGATCCTGCAAAGCAGACCCATAACACGAACTTTGCCCTTCTGGTAGCGAAACATTTTTCAGAGCCCTTCAAGAATTCCAATGAATATGGAGAGAGTATTGCAAAACTCAGCAACATGCTGGGCGGTGGTGTAATTGTGCAGCGTTTTGGAGACCTGATCCGCGGAAAAAGAAGCACGCAGCAGCGAATCAATGAATCTTTTACGGTTCCAACCCTCAATGCGGCTGCCGGTGATCTGAGCCTGGTTCTCCCAAAACGGATTCTGGACGGTATTATCGAGATGATTTATGCCCTGGATAAGGTGGCACCGGGTACGGCGAATGATGACACTCTTCTCTATGGAGTGGAGGTAAAATTCTACAACATGGAGGTGGAAGTGGATCACAACCTGATGACCTGTCATGATGGACTCTACGTCATCGGTGACGGCAGCGGTATTACCCATTCCCTTTCCCATGCATCTGCCAGCGGTGTCTATGTGGCACGGCAGATCGCGGAGGCAATTTAATAATAAACGGTCAGAAATGTCTATTAAAAATGGATAAGATGCAGCCCCTATCGTCTGCCATCTTATCCATCTCATTTCACTTCTTTAGCTTACCAACATCTCATTCAGATGCATTTTCCTTGATTCCCACTCAGATCCCCAACTTCCGAAACAACGCATACAATTCTTCTGCCTCGTCAATCGAAGGTTTCCATCCATATTGTTTCAAATCGACGCGGTCGCCGTCCTCGGTGGAGTCCACCCGTATTCCATCCTGTTCCAGCAGTTTTTTCTGCTGTCCCGGATAGTCGAATGCCGCCGCGCCGCTTAGAAAGCCCTTGGAATTAATCACCCTGAATGCCGGGACATCGCCCAGGCGGTTGGTGCGGAGTGCATATCCCACCTGGCGGGAATGGCGCGGCGCACCGCACAGGAGCGCGACCTGACCGTAAGTCGTCACGCAGCCGTCCGGAATGCGCCTAAATACTTCTTCCATTCTCCGATAGATGTCCATAATTATTTCCCCAGCACCTCGTCCGCATGATCAAGTGCTGCCTCGATATTCGGGCAGAAATGAGCGCGTCCGATCATATCCACAAATCCTGCCTTCTCCATCACGTGCATCGGCTGCTCGTTGACATGGGACAAAATCAATGTAACGCCGTTCTTCTGGCAGCGCTCATAGAGGGCAACCATCGAATTCATCGCTGTACTGTCAACCGCCGGAACGGCACGCATACGAAGAACCAGGCATTTCGTCTCCTCGCGGGTTTCAATCTGGTTGATGCGGTCTGCTGCACCGAAGAACAGCGGTCCCGTAATCTCATAAACAGCCAGTTCTCTCGGAATCTCCCGCAAACGTGCCTGTTCTTTCATGGCTGCTTCTTCATCTTCTGCAGCTGCCGCTAAGAGCTGTGCCTCTTCCACTGAAAGCTCTTTTCCGGCTTTTTTCGCTTTTCTTACTTCCTGCTCTTTGCGCTTCTGCTCCTCTACTTCTTCGACATAGAGCCAGCTTCTGACGCCCGTCTCATCGCTCATCCGCTTCATAAACAGCAGGCAGGATAACAGCATACCGATCTCGATCGCTACAACCAGATCGAAGATAACGGTTAAGAAGAAGGTCATCACCAGAACCGCAATATCACTCTTCGGAGCCGTCTTGGTCAGACGGACGAAGGTTCTCCACTGACACATATTGTAGGCAACCATAAACAAGATTGCCGCGATGGTCGGCATCGGGATCCAGCTTGCACACGGCATCAGAACTACCAGAATCAGAAGCAGGACAACCGCATGAACCATGCCTGCAACCGGGGTACGGCCGCCATTTTTGACATTGGCTGCGGTACGCGCGATCGCGCCCGTCGCCGGAATACCGCCAAACAGGGCGGAAATAATATTACCCGCGCCCTGTGCCACCAGCTCCGTGTTGGAACGGTGTTTTCCGCCGATCATGCCGTCCGCTACCACGCAGGAAAGCAGAGACTCAATCGCCGCCAGAACTGCAATCGTAAACGCATCCGACAGGGAACCCTGAATCACATCGTAGCTAAACACCGGCAGACGGAACGCCGGAAGCTTGTTGCTGACCGTGTAAAGGTCGCCGATCGTATTCACATGCAGCGGCAGGAATTTTACCATTAAAATACCTGCAATAACCGCTACCAGCGATCCCGGAATTTTTTCCGTGATCATCGGCATCACGATCAGAATCGCCAGACACACCACGCCGACGATGATCGCGTGCAGATTGACACTTCCGAATCCAGCCGCGAACGCTTTCAGCTTCTGCATCGTCTCGATCGTCTCCATGCCTGCCGGATAGGTTACGCCAAAGAAATCCTTCAACTGACCGATGACGATCGTCACCGCGATACCGGAGGTAAAGCCGGTCGTGATTGTAAACGGAATAAACTTAATCAGTGAACCAAAATGGCAGAATCCCATGATAACCAGAATGATACCTGCCATGATCGTCGCAACTGCCAGCCCTTCCACGCCGCTCTTCGCCACAATACCTGCCACGATCGTTGCAAATGCTGCCGTTGGACCTGCAATCTGTACCTGGCTGCCCCCTAAAAATGAAATCACAAATCCGGCTGCAATCGCCGTGTAGATACCCTGTTCCGGACCTACACCCGAAGCCAGCGCCAGCGCGATCGAAAGCGGCAGCGCGATGATCGCTACGATGATACCCGCTATCACATCTGACATCAGCTGTGCGCCGGAATACTTCTTCAATGTTGTAAACAACATTGGACGTATTTTTTCCATACCTCAAACTCTCCCTTTTTCTTCCCAATTTAAACAAAAAGTAATTGTCAGCCCTAAAAAGAACCGACAATTACCTATTATACAGCAAAATAAGGGTGTGTCCAGTTTTTTCGAAGTTTTAACACAGGAATGCTTCCGACTTGTTACTGGGCACGTATGCGTAAACAGTAACTCAGACTTCTAGATAAGCAGTTGTTAAATTTCTTGGTTGTGATTTTTTTGTCAAAATGACGGATTTGTAAAATTTCTGTCACAAACTTCCGGCTATTTTTTCGATTGACTTTCCTTCAAAAAAGTCTATAATTCGTACTTGTAAAAAGCATTGAGCAGGACACGATTTCCAATTTTCCACGTTTTCAGAGAGCTGTCGGGCGATGAAAGACAGTAACGCCGATGGAAGTTATCCCCTGTGAGCTGACCGGACAAACGCATGTAGGATACCAGTAATCCGGTTCGGATTCCTACCGTTAGAGAGGAACATATTCAGAATGATGGATATGGCTGAGAGATCGGCTTTACAGCCGGTAAAAGAAGTGGTACCGCGGATGCTTACGCCTCCGTCTTCTTGAACTTTTAAAAGTTTCAGGAGGACAGAGGCTTTTTTGTTTCCCCGCTCCCGAAACTCCGGCAAACTGCCGGGACACTAAAAACCATTTGACCTATGGGAATGGAGGTATCTTTATGAACACATTAGTTATCGTAGTTATCGCAGCCTGTTGTCTGGCGGCTGGTTATCTGCTCTACGGCAGATGGCTCGCCCATAAATGGGGCATTGATCCAAACGCCAAGACACCGGCTGTCACAAAAGAAGATGGTCAGGACTATGTTCCGACCGATGGCTGGGTTGTATTTGCCCACCAGTTTTCATCCATCGCCGGCGCCGGTCCTGTCACCGGTGCGATCCAGGCGGCTGTCTTTGGATGGGTTCCGGTCTTTCTCTGGATCATCCTCGGCGGCATCTTCTTCGGCGCTGTTACCGATTTCGGTGCCCTGTACGCCAGCGTCAAAAATGAAGGCAAATCGATGGGACTTCTGATTGAACAGTACATCGGCAAAACCGGCAAAAAACTGTTCCTTCTGTTCTGCTGGCTCTTTACTTTAATTGTAATCGCAGCATTTGCCGACATGGTTGCCGGTACATTCAATGCATATGAGACGGTAGACGGCGTGACCAGCTTATCCGCCGCAGCAACTGTCAATGGCGCAGCCGGAAGCATTTCCCTCCTGTTCATTGCCTTTGCCGTTGTATTTGGACTGATTCAGAAAAAAGCTCAGTTCCATGGCTGGAAACAGACCGTGCTCGGACTTGTCTGCACGGTAGCTGCTTTCGTCATCGGCATGAACTGCCCGCTCATTACCACCAAGGCGAACTGGTCCTACATGGTATTCGCTTACATTTTCCTCGCAGCCGTTCTTCCTATGTGGCTTTTGATGGAACCGCGTGACCTGATGACAACCTTTATGTTTGCCGGTATGATTATCGGTGCCGTCGTTGGACTGCTTGTCGCACATCCGGCAATGAACCTGGCGCCTTACACTGGTTTCCACAATGAGAAATCCGGTGACCTGTTCCCGATTTTGTTTGTAACCGTTGCCTGCGGCGCCGTATCCGGTTTCCACAGCCTGGTTTCCTCGGGTACTTCCTCCAAGGCAATCACCAATGAAAAGGATATGCCGAAAGTTGGCTTCGGCGCTATGCTTTTGGAAAGTTTACTGGCTGTCCTGGCTCTGTGCGTTGCCGGTGCTGCCGCTTCCGCTGATGGCACGCCTGCAGCCGGTACTCCGTTTGCTATCTTCTCCTCCGGTGTTGCCGGATTCCTGGAGATGTTCGGAATCCCAGTTTACGCTGCCCAGTGCTTTATGACGATGTGCGTCTCCGCACTTGCCCTGACAAGCCTGGATTCCGTTGCACGTATCGGACGTATGTCCTTCCAGGAGCTGTTCAGTGTCGATAACATGGAACACGCCGAAGGATGGAGAAAGCTTCTCTGCAACAAATATTTTGCAACGGTTATCACCTTGGTATGCGGCTACATTTTAACCCAGATTGGCTATTCCAACATCTGGCCGCTGTTTGGCAGCGCCAACCAGCTGTTAAGCGCCCTGGTTCTCATCACCCTGTGCGTCTTCTTACGCGTCACCGGCCGTGAAAACCGCACGCTGCTGGTTCCACTGGTTGTTATGCTGTGCGTTACCTTCACCGCACTCGTTGAGCGCTGCATCGCACTGGTAAAGGCTTACAATGCCGGAACCGCTGTCTTTATGGTAGAAGGACTGCAGCTTATCATCGCGGTTCTGCTGATGGTTCTGGGTGTCATTATTGTGGTTCATTCCGGTAAAGTACTGTTTTCGAAATCGACTGCTTCGAAGACAGAAAACGATAAAAGATCTGAAATGAATAAACCGGCGCATTGCTAATGATTTCATCAAAATCAAATTATAACCCGACTATAGGTGCCAAAAAGGGAGTCTCTCGCTCACGAAAAGAGACTCCCTTTTTTGGTATTTTTTAATTCTATTGATAACCACTCTGCTGCTATATGATGCCAACTCTTCACTTCTGAATCTTTCTCACCGCGAATAATTGGCACTTTTGTTACTGTTCACGCATACGTGCCCAGTAACGCACTTTTTTCTATTCTTTCATCTTTTCTCAAATTTCTCTGGTATTTCCCCTGCATTTCGTCTATAATAGAAAGCAAATTTTTCAACCGAACACAGCGCTGACAGGCGTTGTATCAGACAGGAGGAGACATGGATATTGTATGTTTAGATCTAGAAGGTGTATTAGTGCCGGAAATCTGGATCGCATTTGCTGAAGAAACCGGAATCCCGGAGTTAAAACGCACCACCCGCGATGAGCCGGATTATAACAAACTGATGAATTACCGTTTAAACATCCTGCGCGAGCACGGACTGGGACTCAAGGAAATTCAGGAAACGATCTCTAAAATTGATCCGCTTCCGGGCGCAAGGGAGTTTTTAGACAAATTAAAAGAAATCACTCAGGTAATCATCATCAGCGATACCTTCTCCCAGTTTGCCGGACCTCTGATGAAGAAACTTGGCTATCCGACCATCTTCTGCAACTCTCTGGTTGTCAGCGAAAATGGTGAGATTACCGATTTTAAGATGCGCTGTGAGAAATCCAAATATACAACCGTCAAAGCACTCCAGTCCTGCGGCTTCGAGACGATCGCCAGCGGCGACAGCCACAACGACCTCGCCATGATTGAGGCAAGCAAGGCGGGCTTCCTCTTCCGCACGACGGAGGAGATCAAGGCAGAATATCCGCAGATTCCGGCTTATGAGACGTATGATGAGCTGTTAGAAGCGATTAAAAAGGTATTAGCGTAAACATTCCGTATTTTCATAATTGCATATGCAATCGTAAAAGCAGCCCCCGGAATCCACACTCCGGGAGCTGCTTTTCAATCGTTTATCCTCTCAAATGTTCACTGATTATTTTTCAATAAATAACTGTTTTACATCAAATGCCTCGTCGATCATGCCGGATTCATACATGAAATCAGCGGTCTTCTGGAAGCCTTCTTTGTCATCATCTGTGATCTCGGTAGAGAAATCATAGAGATCGTACATGCTTCTGACTGCATCGGTGTCCAGATCCAGCTCATCGGCTACGATCTGCATCGTCTCATCCGATTTTTCTTCCATGAAATCAGCAATCTCGGTCTGTGCTTCTTCCAGCTTCTCGATGATCTCCGGGTGCTCGTCATAGAATTTCTGTGTCACTGCCACTGCAATGATCGCCTTAATCAGGCCTTCGCCGTCGGCTACCAGGTGGTAACCCTGCTGCCCTGCATTGTAAGCAGTTGCGCCAGCAACCAGAGCCACGTCTACACTGCCGCCGTCCAGACCTGCTTTTGCATCCGGGATCGACATATTGACATAGTTAACGTCGTCGATCGTCATGCCAGCCGTTGCCAGATAGGAAACGAGAAGCTCATGCAGGTTGGTTCCGGTCGGTCCTGCGATTGTCTTTCCTCTCAGACTTTCCGGCGTCGTCAGGGACTCATCCTTAGAATACATACAGAATGCCTTCGGAGAACGGCTGTACATATTTAATACCTTGATATCCGCTCCATTTGCTGCAGACAGAATCACCGAAGTACCGCCAACCGCATACAAAACCTGCACATCGCCAGAAGCCAGCGCCTGTGTCTGATCTGCCCCGGAGGTCAGCTCCGCATAATCAACCTCAATCCCCATATCGCCAAATGTTTTTTCAAAAATACCCTGATTTTTCTCGATGATCGTCGGCACATTGAGCGGAGAAGTTACATACGTAAAGGTCAGCTTATCCAGATCAGATTCTTTCGCTGTCTCCTCCTCTGCGCTGGTTTCTGCCTCTGCCTGCGTGCTCTCAGCCGCATCTTTTGTACCTGAGCAGCCTGCCAGGGAAGCTGCGGTAAGGCAGAGTGCCATTCCCATTGCCATCCATCGTTTCATCATAATCGTTCCTCCTCTAAATAAAATGTAAATTATTTATAATATCCCTTTTCAGGGTTATCATCTCATCCTCCAAAAGATTCCTCTCTTCCTGCGGCGCCTTGACCTCATAGAGCGCCTTGACCATGCCCTTTTCAATGACCGCAATCTGGCTTCCCAGAATCAGTGCCTCATCGATGCTGTGCGTCACAAACAGAATGCTCGCACTGCGCTCCTGCTGGACGCGCAGAAGCTCTTTCTGCATCTGTTCCCTTGTAAAATAGTCAAGTGCGGCAAACGGCTCATCCATCATGATAAAGGTCGGCTCATACGCCAGCGCCCGCGCGATCGCCGCCCGCTGCTGCATTCCGCCGGAGAGCTGTGCCGGATATGCTTTTTCAAATCCAGATAATCCGACCGTGCGGATAACCGCCTCTATTTTCCCCGGATCTGTCTCCTTTTTTGAAAGCCCGAACACCACATTTTCCCAGACGGTCAACCACGGCATGAGGCGCGGTTCCTGAAAGACAAATGCCGTCTTGTGGGCGCTCTCCCAGCGAATCTCTCCGCTGTCCGCCGTCTCCAGTCCTCCGGTCAGCCGCAGAAGCGTCGTTTTCCCGCATCCGCTCTGCCCCAGAATCACAGTGATTCTCCCCGCCGGAAGCGACAGGTTGATCCCGTTTAAAACGGGAATCTCCCGGTTATCCACCAGGTATGTTTTATGAATATCAATCAGTTCAATTCCAGCCATTTTCCCCGGATCCTTTCAGCACAAATCCTATCATCCATCCAAACAGGCGGTCCGTCACATATCCGACTGCCCCGATCGCCAGAATCCCCACGATCACCTTGTCGGTCCGCGACATCTGCTGCGCAAATAAAATCATATGTCCAAGCCCGGTGGACGCCGCCACCATCTCCGCACCGATAATGGCGCGCCAGCTATAGCCAAGCCCGATCCGCATTCCGACCAGAATATCTGCCATCGCATAGGGCAGAATGATGCGGAAAAATTTGCGGCGCTTCGAGTAGCCGAACATATCGCCCACTTCCAGAAGTTTCGAATCGCACCCGGTAAATCCCTTCACGATATTTAAGTACATCGGGAAAAAGGACGCCAGCACAATAATCACCGTCTTCGTCGTCTCTCCGATTCCGCACCAGAGAATCAGCAGCGGAATCATGCTGAGCGGCGGGACATTGCGGAAAAACTGCACAATATACTCATAGTAAACGCTGCTGCCCGGAAACAGCGCCCGGAACATTCCCAGCACAAAGGCAAACAGGAACGCAATCGCAAATCCCTTCATGACACGCAGGAAACTGATTGAAATATCCCCCCACAGTTCCCCGGTTTTCACCATTTTTAAAAAGCTCGTCCACACCCGCGCCGGGGACGGCAGCACATACGCACTGACCATCTCCATGCGGCAGACCAAACACCAGATCAGAAATACCGCTCCGATTCCCAGCGCCGGACCGAAGTATTTCTGCCAATTATCCTTGAATTTCTTCGTTTCTTTCATTCTTCCCATTCTTTTGCCGCAATTCATGCATTTTCCGCTTCCTCAAGCGTTTTCCATGAACCGCAGATTTCTCTCACTCTGTCTGCACGCCATCCCCGTGATGGCATCCATCCTTACAATACAAAAGTTCCAGCAGATCCGCCTGCTTCCAGCTTCCGCTCTCCACATATGCCCGGATTTTCTCCGAACTGCTGACACTCTCTACCTTCGCCGCCTGTCCATCTTTCCGGCAGATTCCCGCAAAATACCCCGGCGGAATCGGGCTGTCTTCGATCGCCCGGACGCACACCTCACCGCCCGCCAGACGATTCCATGCGATAAACCGCGTATTCTCAAGTCCCAGCGAATTTCCAAGCACCGCAAGACTCTGGCATGGCGTCGTGATGATCTTCTCCCCATCCGCCAGATCCGGACGCGTGCTTAATTCCCGCGCACAGTGAAGTAAAATCGGCTCGATCGGGGCAACTTTCAGGTTTTCAATTCCAGATTCGTTTTCCGGCTCCTTCTGTATCTCTTCAAGCAGCCGAACCGCCTCCGGACAGCGCGCATCCGCAAGCGTCACGCCCGCCCGCAGACTAGCTTCATATCTTTCCCGGACGATCCGTCCCCAATCGCCCCGGCACTCGACCCGCGTCAGACCATGCCGTTCTAAAAAACGCTTCAGCGAATCTTCCTCACACATCCCGGCAGAAACCGGATTTATCCACAAATACTGCATTGTTTCTCCACTCTATCCAATCAGGCTGCCTAGCTTTCACACCTATGCACCTAATTTACTGCGTTTTCACGTTCTCTGCAAGTTAGTTTTTTCTAACTAGCTTATCATAGCAAAAAATCGATATATTGTCCAGTTTTGATTGTAAACTTTTACAATTTTATAAGTTGACACTAGCCGGTAAAAATGATAAAATCGGTTTTAATAGTTCCTATTTTCCTACGTATTTAATAGGTTTTATTCCGAACAGATTCCTGTTTTTATTGAATCCTATAAAAAAAGCAGGCGGACAGGGCATCAAGGATACAATTCAGGCGATCGAAAATGCCGGATATACCTATGAGATCGAGTCGGATGACCGTGAAGAATAATGGGACGCATTTTTCTATAAAAAAGGTTTTAACCAATTCTCGCACTTTCCGTGAAAATCGGCTAAAACCATTTTTCATTACAGCATATTAATAAACCCGGTCGATACCAGGAAAAGAACCAGCATGACAGCCGGCACAATATACCGGATTAAGAAGCTGTACATACCTGCTCTTGAAAAATGTTCCCCATTTTTCTCGACTTCTTCCACGATCCACTTCGGTCCGACCACCCATCCGATCAGGATGCTGGTTAAGAAGGAAATGATCGGCATAAGGAAGCTGTTGCTGATATAATCCATCACATCAAGCAGCTGTCCGGTGGAACCGTTCGGCAGCTTCAACTCAAAATACAGAACATTGTAGCCCAGACAAATGAGAACCGCCGTGAGCAGGGAATAGCTTCCGACCATCACACACATCTGTTTTCTCGTCTTTCCAAACACTTCCATGCAGTTGGCAACCAGCGTTTCCATGACAGAAACGCAGGATGTCAGCGCCGCAAAGCCAAGCATCAGGAAAAATGCAAGTCCCACGATATGACCGGCGCCGCCCATCGCCTGAAATACCTTTGGAAGCGAAATAAAGGTCAGACTCGGACCGGACGCCATGCCGTCGCGTCCTAAAAATACAAAGACCGCCGGAATAATCATCATGCCGGACAGAAGCGCCACACCTGTATCAAAAAATTCAATCTGGTTGGTCGCCTTATTCAAATCGATCTCATCTTTGACATAAGAGCCATATGTTACCATAATTCCCATCGACACACTCAGTGAGAAAAAGAGCTGGCTCATCGCATCCAGCAGTACTTCCAGAAATCCTTTTACCGTCAGTCCCGTAAAATCCGGGCGCACGTAGACGAGGAATCCCTGTATTCCCGTCCGGACCGTCCCATCCGCGTCCGTGTAGGAAAGCGTCAGTGAAAAAATCGCGATTCCGATGACTAACAGGATCAGTCCCGGCATGATAAAACAGGAAAATTTCTCAATTCCTTTCTCCACACCTCTGTATACAACCCAGATTGTGAGCGCCAGAAAGATTCCCGTGAAGATCAGCGGCGCATTCTTTTCCGTGATAAACGATGTAAAATATCCGTCCTCCGCCACATCCCTGCCGGATGTCGTCAAATACTCAAAGAAATATTTCGTGATCCATCCGCCGATGACCGAATAATACGTCATAATTAACATCGGAACCAGAAACGTCAGGTATCCAACAAACTTCCACTTCGGATGCAGCGTTCCAAACGCCCGCAGCGCATTCTCCTTCGTTCTTCTGCCGATCGCCACATCCGTCGTCAGAAGTACAAATCCAAATGTCACCACCAGCACCAGATACACCAGCAGGAACAGTCCGCCTCCGTCTTTCGCACATAAATACGGAAAACGCCAGATATTTCCTACACCGACAGCACTTCCGGCTGCTGCCAGCACAAACCCCAGCGAACCGCTGAAGCTGTTTTTCTTTTTTGCCATTTACTTATAACCCCCGTGATTGTAACTTTTATGTCCGTCTCCCGCGGACATAGACAGCTTCTATTCTACCTGTTTTTATTAGAATTACAAGTATCTGCCAGCAATTTTCCCCTCAAATTTTCCCCCCCCCCTCCCGCTTTTCTTCCCAGCCGCCCCATCGTTACTGTTCACGCATCATGCCCAGTAACGGAATTTGCCGTGGCTTCGCATTTAATTTATTTCCTCCCTTTCTTCTCTACTTGCCTGCCTTATCATCTTCTGCTAAAATTAAAAAGATAAAAACAGAAATTTTCTCATGGAATGAGGCATATACACAATGAACAACAATCAAACATTCCCGCGTCTTTGCCGGGTTTTAGAAATATACGAAGCCGATTTTGGCTGTGAAGAACGCCCGGACGGACAGGAAACGATGGTCTGTGTCCGTCTGCTGGACACAACTGAAAATGCAAACCTCTCAGAGCATCCAGAATATACGATACGCACCGCGGATCAGGCACTCTATGATACCGGAATCGATGAGGGCGATCGCGTCTGGTTTGACCCGGAATCCGGGCAGATTGAGAAAGCGGCTGAATCACACTAAAATATAAAGAGTTACAAAGGAATATCAAAATGGAACCATTTTACTATAATCACATGAACAAGAACCAGCAAGCCGCCTACCGCGCCATGCAGCAGGGGCTTACCAATCTCTCCGACGAATTTCAGATTCCGCGCCTGGAGGGAAAGGATTTAAGCAATGTATTTTTTGAACTGCGGCTCGATCACCCGGAGATTTTCTGGGCTTCCGGCTTTAAATATAAGTATTACCCAGATTCCCCGAACCTGATTCTGATACCGGAATACCTCTTTGACAAGGGCAAGATCCGCGAACATCAGAAAGCGATGGACGCCCGCGTCGAAAAACTTGCCCGCCCGGCAATGAAGCTGACTGAACTGGAAAAAGAACGCTATATCCACGATTTTATCTGCGAACACGTTCACTATGACAAATTAAAAAAGCCCTACTCCCATGAGATCATCGGACCTCTGGGACAGGGTGTCGGCGTCTGCGAGGGCATCGCCAAATCGGTCAAAATTCTTTGTGATACGCTCGGCATCTGGTGCATGATCGCGCTCTGCGGCAATAACCCTGAAAAGGGCATCAAATACCGCCATACCTGGAACATCGTCAAGATCGGGAAAACGTACTACCATCTGGACGCTACCTTCGACAACAGTCTCGGCAAATGCAGCCAGACAGGGGAGGAGATCCGCTACGATTACTTCAATCTCGACGACAAGGCGATCTTCCGCGACCACGAACCGCTCATCGCCCCGGCGCCTGCCTGCACGGACAGCGACCATTTCTATTATAAAGAAAAGAAGCTCTCCTTTACCAAACAGGAGGACGTTTACAAGCGCTCCTTACAGGCGGCCAAAAAAGGAAAAACACTGACGTTTCACTGGCGCGGCGGCTATCTGACAAAGGAAGTTCTGCGTGAACTGCTCGACCTAATCGAAAAAGCCGGAAAAGAGCGGCAGAAAACAGCCCTCATTAAGCTTAACTGGCCGCAGGCAGTTCTGCGCGTCCGCTACACCGATGAGGCCATCCAGCCGATTGTCACCATGGAGAAAGCAAATGAAGGGGAAGAAAACCCGGAAGGCACAGCGTCTTTATAGTTCGCTGTGCTTTTCCGCGGAGCATTTTTTGTGTCATAGGACGAAGTTTCCTATGACATGAAGATTCTAACAATCATAGAGATCATCTTCCAAAACCAGATCCTGATGTTTATCAAAGCTGCCTGCCAAAGGAGCTTATCCAGAAAGTTTTACGCTGTTTTTTTGCTATACGTCAATGATTAGGATGAAATTTCTTAGAATTTTTCTCAAAGGAACTATTGCTATAGTCTCTCTTTTACTTCCATAACTGGGCACACACCAACTCCAGTACACTTCCCGCGATACATCTCGCCTTGTCCGAGATCAGAAAACAGTTGGAAAGTTCCTCTTTTCTCGGATCAACATCTGCTACCTTGAAATGTTCCGTCACCAGATAACCATCCCGCAAAAGACCTCGCAGAATGCCCGTGATCTGTGTCTGAACCAGAAGTTTCGTTCCGTCCTCCTGCCAAATCTCCGCGATCGTGTCCCCGGCTTCGACGATATCACCGATCACACGCACATTTTTGAAAATACCAGCTGCCTGTGCGTGAATCACCCGCTCTGCACCGTATCCACCGATCACGCCCGGAATCCCCGTATTCGGGATTGCCGCACCCTCGCGGATAATTCGCCCCAGCCGGTGACCGCGCTTTGTCTCCACCACAACATCCACATCCTCACCTGCCGTAAAGCCCGGACCAAGTGCAATCGTGAGCGGTGCCATATCCCGGCGGGTTCCAAGATTTCGCTTTGCCAAAATCGCATCGATCACAACAGCCGGTTTCAGCGCTCCAATCGACACACCTTTCGGATCAATCAAAATCGGCACGCTATTTTCCTGCCAGACCGCTTCTGCCTCCTCATATCGATCAATCCGGACAGCACGAAGCCCCTCGACCTCAGTTGTTTTTGTATAAACCGCCTCACACAGAGCTACCTGTCGCCGGATCGCCGCCGGATTTTCAATCTCCAGCACCAGCACCCGAAGCCCTGCCGCCCAGAGCCGATGAATCGTTCCAGTTGCCAGGTCACCGCCGCCGCGCACAATAATTAAATCATCTCGTTTCATGAGGATGCCTTCTCCTATCTCACTTTTGTTACTATTATTTCCATTACCTGTTTATGCAGCTTCTTCTTCAAATAATTCTTTTGATTGTGTTTTCTGCTTTTAGAGTAATTCTTTTTACTGCCACACACACGACACCTTATCATAAACAGAAGTGTCTATCCGTCCGCTCCACTGCTCCCACTCTTCCGGACGCATCCGCCACGCAAGACCACAGCCGGCAGAAATCTCCCTCGGAAGTGGAATTAAACGTCCCGAAATGCCCGTTTCCATACATCGTTTTTCCCATTCCATCGCCGCCACAGTTGTCTGAAAGGACAGTACGATAAATGGATGTTTTTCTCTCATACTACCAATTTCTCCCCTACGCTTCTTCTGCCAGCGCCCGAACTGCTTCTGCTGCCCTCTCAATCTCCTCTTCCGTATTAAAATGCGAAAAACTGAACCGCACCACTCCCTGACCGACCGTTCCAAGCGCCCGGTGCATGAGCGGCGCACAGTGTGCCCCCGCGCGGACGCAGATGCCGTATTCTTCCCAGAGTGCATCCGCCACACGTGCCGAATCTTCCCCGGCAAGGTTGAGGGAGACGATCGGCGCATGACTTTTTGCCGCCGGATCTCCATACACAATGATGCCCGGAATTTCCTTCACCTGTTCGTAAAAACGGCGTGTTAAATCCCGCTCCCGTTTCTGCAATTTCTCGATCCCCTGATCCATCCGGTAACGGATGCCTGCTGCCAGCCCCGCCAGACCATGGACATTGAGCGTCCCGGCTTCGAGTGCCGTTGGCATTTCCTTCGGATGGTGTTCATCATAACTGTGAATGCCGCTGCCGCCAACCAGAAGCGGTTCCACCGAAAGTCCCGGCTTCACATACAGCCCGCCGGTTCCCTGTGGTCCCAGAAGCGCCTTATGCCCGGTAAAACAGAGCACGTCGATTCCGAGCTTCTGCACGGAAAACAGTTCTTCCCCTGCAGTCTGCGACGCATCCACAATCAGAAGCAGTCCATTCCGTTTAACAAACGAAGAAATATAGGAAAGATCCGTCACATTTCCTGTCACGTTGGACGCGCCGGTAATTACCACCGCACGCGTCTCTGGGCGCAGAAATGCTTCCAACTCTTCATATTTTAGATTTCCACGCGCATCCACACCCACAAAACTAAGCGTCGCTCCCTGATCACGCAGACGGTAAAGAGGGCGCAGCACCGAATTATGCTCACAGACCGTCGTGATCACGTGATCGCCCGGACGAATCAGCCCGGAAATGGCTATGTTCAGCGCCTCCGTTGCGTTTGCCGTAAAGGCAATCCGCGACGCATCTTCCGCATCAAACAATTCTGCTGCTGCCGCACGTGCCCCGTACACCAGTCTTGAAGCATGTAAGGTTGCCTCATGCGCGCCGCGCCCCGGATTTCCTGCGGTGCGAAGCGCCTCAAGGACTGCCTGTTCCACCTGCAGCGGCTTTTGAAGCGAAGTCGCCGCATTGTCCATATAAATCATGGTTTTACCACATTTCCAGCGCCCAGCATTTTTTCAGCGATGACATACATGTTGGTTACACCGCCGACTGCCAGCTTCTCGGTCAGACCATAGAAATTCAGGCAGGTGCCGCAGGTCAGGATCTCCACACCTTCTGCCTCCAGTGTCTTCAGATCCTCCAGCATCGGAGATCCTTCACAGGTCAGACTGGCTCCGCCGTTATAGAAAAGAATGGTTTTCGGCAAGTTGTCCTGCTGGGTCAGGGCAAATGTAAATGCCTTCAAAAGCGTCTTTCCAAGTTCCTCACTGCCCTCGCCCATCTTATCATTGGCAATCACAACCACGGTATCGGTACGGCTGTCCGGAATACAGGCTTCGCATCCGGCTCCTGCCTGTGCTTTTTCCTCTTCTGTCTGTTCACCCACCGTAAAGATAACCTGATATTCCTGATCCGCCAGCTTCTTTGCACTGCTCTGATAGCCCTTCTGCTCCGCCATTTTCGTCAGATTCTGAACTGCAATCTCATTATCCACCAGCACTTCCACCTGTCCGGCACCCGAAAGTTCCTCTATCGCGTGTTTTGCCTTTACGACCGGAATCGGGCATGCGTCTCCTCTTGCATCTACTTTCTTCATTTCTGTTTCCTCCTATCCTCGTACAAAAATTTCAACCTCTCCCGGTTCCGTGATCGTTCCCACGATCCGCGCCGGAAGCCCGACGTTCTGCAGCTCCTGTTCCAGTTTCTCCGCCTCATCCGGGGCAGCTGCCATCAGAAGTCCGCCGGAGGTCTGCGGGTCAAACAAGACCTCTTCCATTGAAAACGGTACATTTTCAAACTGCACCGCCGCCCCGACATGGTTGCGGTTTCTCTGTCCTGCCGCCGTGTATAAAAACGCATCTGCCGACTCACGTGCGCCCGGAAGCACCGGGATATGCTTCACATCAATCTCGCACGACAGCCCGCGCCCCATCATTTCATGCAGATGTCCCAGGAAACCGAACCCAGTCACATCTGTGCACGCGTGAACCGTGTACTTCCGGCTGATTTCCGCCGCTGTTTTATTGAGCGTCGTCATCGACTGTACCGCTCCGTCCATCTGCTCTTTTGTCACTTCTCCGACGCGGTTTGCCGAACAAATCAGCCCAACACCCAATGCCTTTGTCAAAATCAGGCGGTCGCCCGGCTGTCCGGCATCATTGGCGTACAGCTTTTTCGGATTTACCAGTCCCGTCACGGACAAACCGTATTTCACGCCCGTGTCCGCAATCGAGTGACCGCCCGCGAGAATGCCGCCTGCTTCTGCCACCTTCTCCGCGCCGCCCTGTAAAATCTGTCCCAGAACATTCAAATCCATTGATTCCGGAAAACACACCAGATTCAGCGCCGTCTTGACCTCACCGCCCATCGCGTACACGTCGCTCAGCGCATTTGCCGCTGCAACCTGTCCAAAAATATACGGATCGTCCACCATCGGCGGGAAGAAATCAACCGTCTGTACCAGCGCCAGCTCCTCCGTAACCTGATACACTGCCGCATCGTCCCGGCTGTCATATCCGACTAAAAGATTCGGATCCTTCTCGCCGCGCGGTAGTTTTTCCAAAATGCGGCTTAAAACACCGGCTCCCAGCTTCGCCGTACAGCCGCCGCCCGTACAAAATACAATGTCCTTTTTCTCACTCATTTTTCTCACCCCTGATTTCGTTCTGTTTCTGAAAAGGAAGTTAAAATTCCCTGAATTCCGTAGCTATGTTTCAGGATATCCAGTACCTTTCTGCCATCCTCCCGGCGCTCTGACGTGTCCGCCTGGTTCAGAACCACAAAAAACGAACGCCCCGATATATCTTTTCTGGCACCGTTTTCGCTACCAAGAAGCCACGCCAGAAGTTCTGGGGTCAAAGGCGTATCTTTCGAAATGGGCACTTCTTTGAGCAGTCTTTTTCCTTCTTTGGGATAAGCTGCGTCCCCATACTCGCACACATCCCTGTTCCACGCCTCAATCGCCAGTTCCGCCCGAAAGCACACCTCCCCCAGCGGACGATACAGGGCACTCAGCCCCGCAACCGCCAGCACGATATCGCTCTGCGGCAGTATCACCGGCTCATACGCCGCCGGAAATTTACACGGAAGACATTTCGCGCCATCCGCCTCCAGAAATGTGATATCTGCATCCGAAATCCACTCGCTTCGAATCGATTCTGGCAGAATTGTCAATTTTTCGTGTGGGGCTGGGGTTCCGGCTACGACATAGGTTCCCTGCTGCCAGAGACGATCGCGCTCTTTTCTGGCATTCTCCCACGCGGTATTTTCTTCCTCATTTACCACAATCCACGGCACATTTACCGGCTTCCGAATATGCGTCGTCGTCGCCGTCAGCACCCGCCATCCCTTCGCCGTGCAGTACGCCGACAGCGCATACAGAAGCGTCGTCTTTCCGCCTCCGCCAATCAGCGAGACCACGTGTCCTTTTTCACGTAAGAAAGGAAACTTCTGATCCCAGTCCATCACCGCAGCTTCTCTTCCCATTCCTTCTCCCGAAATCCCGTTAAAACAGTATCTCCATCCACAATGACAGGGCGTTTTACCAACATCCCATTGGTGGCAAGCAGCTTCAACTGTTCGTCCTCGCTCATCTGCGGCAGCTTATCCTTTAACTGCATTTCCTTATATAGCATCCCGCTCGTATTGAAAAATTTCTTGATCGGCAGCCCGCTTCTCGCTTGCCACTTCTTCAATTCCTCATACGTCGGATTTTCCTCCACGATATGGCGCTCTGTATATGAAATTTCCTGTGCATCCAGCCATTTTTTCGCTTTCTGGCAGGTACTGCATTTTGGATAATAAATAAACAGCATCGTATTCCTCCTTTGTGAGTATGCTTGCTATTATACGGCACCTTCTATTTTAAATGCGACCGTTCTAAACAAAGCATTTTACCTTTTTAAATTACCTACAGAAATTATACCCAGACACCAGAAAGATTGCAAGGGATGCCTGAAAATGATACAATAATAATATCTGTAACTATATTCAAGTCGAACGTCCGTGAGACTTGGCGCGTGATCCTGGTCAGCGAAGCTGACATATTCCTATCAGGATCACTGCGTATCCTCGCGGAGCGTTTATCTTAGTCGGAGACAAGGCTTCCACTGAGACAAATTTGCTATTACTCACCACCTGAAGAGGTGGGAGTCTTCTCGACTGAGATAACCCCCCTCTTTTATACCAACAGGGAAACACATTCACCCAAAAATTATTATAAAAATATCCACTATGAAAGAAAAAATATTTAACATCATCCAGATCGGCGACAAGAGCAACCGTATCAGCCGTGCATTCGATATTTTCATCACCTTCACGATCATCTGCAATATCATTGTCACGTTTCTGGAAACATTTGATCAATTAACATCCTTCGGTGGTCTGTTTACCATGCTGGAACATGCCAGTGTCCTGATTTTCTGTATTGAATACGCGCTGCGCATCTGGACTGCCGACTATCTCTATCCAGAAAAAACGCCGGGACGCGCCCGGTTCTGCTTTCTCATTTCCTTTGATGGAGTGGTGGATCTGCTGACGATCATCCCGGTCTTTTTTCTGTCGGGCTTCATCATTTTCCGTATGCTGCGCGTGGCGCGGATTTTCCATCTGTTCCGGCTCAATGCGAAATACGACTCGTTCAACATCATTACCACCGTACTCTATGAAAAACGGAACCAGATCATTTCCTCTGTGTTCATCGTCATGGTGCTGATGCTGGCGAGCAGCATGTGCATGTATAGTGTCGAGCACAACGCTCAGCCGGACATTTTCCGCAATGCATTCAGCGGCATCTGGTGGAGTATGTCCACGCTGCTGACCGTCGGTTACGGCGATATTTACCCGGTCACAACACTTGGGCGCGTGATGGCGATTTGCATCGCCTACCTCGGTGTCGGTGCCGTCGCGATCCCAACCGGTATCATCAGCGCCGGTTTCGTCGAACAGTACCAGCGCAAGAGCAGCCTGTCCAGCATGAAGGACGCGGATATTCAGGAAATTGCCGAGGTTTTCGTCGATAAACGGTATGCCGGAAAAACCATTGAAGAGATGGAAGAAGAGCAGAATATCAAGATATTTCTGGTGCTGCGCGATGATCTGTCGGTGCTTCCGCAGAAAAATATGGTTTTGAAATTAAATGATATTGTGATTATACGAATAGAAAATGAAGCATAATCAAACTTATCATCAAACATTTTTTTATGAACGTGAAAAAGAATGTGCCTTGGCACATTCTCGCGCCGAGCGCGGTCGCTTGCGACATGTTTCTGCTTCGCGCGAGTGCGCATCATTGGCACGTTAGTGCCTTTTTGTGTAATAGGGAATTCCAAGGAATTTCCTATTACACAAAAAGACTGCCGTCCAAAGTTTCTCTCTCTGGACAGCAGCCTTTTCTTTCCTTCAAAATCAGCTTCTCAGCTCAATTCCATACGTCTTATTCAGCTGTTTCAGCACTTTCTTGACATATCCGTCAACGGTATCTGCCTTGAACGCCTCTTCCTTCGGAGTGAAGAGAACGGTAAATGCCATCGATTTCTTATCGGCTGCGATCTGTCTGCCCTCGTATACGTCGAACAGACTAACATCCTTGACGTAAGCACAAGCCTCGCGGATACAGCCCTCAACCTGTCCGCAGGTGATGTCTTTGTCCATAACCAGCGCCAGATCACGTTTTTCCTCCGGGAATTTTGGAAGCGGCTCAAATACTTTGGCTTTTCCATACCATTTCTCCAGCGCTTTCATGCTGATCTCCAACACATACGCATCTTCGCGCATTGCCTCTTCCTTCATGATCTCATATTTTACCTTACCGAGGTAACCAATCTCCTCGCCCTCGCAGAAGATCGCTGCGGTCTGATACGGATGCAGGAACGGTTTCTCTGCTTTTTCATAGTTAAAAGTAATATTTAAAACATCGGCAACTGCCTCTGCCATTCCCTTTAAGGTAAAGAAGGACTCTTCCTTACCAAATGCACCGATGCACAGCGTCTCCCGCTCTTCCGGATATTCCGTCAGAGGCAGGGACTTCGGAATAAATGCATTTCCAATCTCGAAGATACGTCCCTCGAAGATGCCTCTCTTCTGGTTGCGTCCCATCGCATGAATCATCTGCGGTGCCAGTGTTGTTCTCATCAGGGACAGATCCTCGTTGATCGGATTCATGATGCGGATCGCCCTGCGCTCTGGCGCGTCCTCTGCAAATCCCATTTCATCCAGATCCGACGGGGAGAAGAAGGAATAGTGGATTCCCTCAAATGCGCCAACACTGCACAGCGTTCTCTTTACTTTCAGAATTGTTCTCTGACGCAGGTTGCTTCCACCGATCGTCACCTTAGCGCTCGGCAGGAAGGTCGATGTGATGTGATCGTAACCATACATACGGATCACTTCCTCGGCAACATCCGGGTAATCTTCCATATCCTCGCGGTATGCCGGGAAATGCATGATCAGCTCGTCGCCGTTGATCTCCGGCTGGAAGTTTAAGCCAGTCAGGATGCGTAAAATATCCTCGTCCGGAACGGTAATACCCAGAACAGCGTTTACCTTCTTAACACTTGTCTTGAAGGTGGTCGGCTCTAAGGAGTTTCCGGTATTTACATTTTTATGGGTCTTGGAAATCTTACCAGCTCCCAGCTCCTCAACCAGGTGCAGGGCACGTTTCATCGCCATCTCGGTTGTGTACTCATCGACGCCCTTAGAATATCGCTGGCTCGCGTCGGATCCCTGTCCTAATGCACGGGAGCTTCTGCGGATGTTGTCACGGGCAAATTTAGCTGCCTCGAACATCACTTCCGTCGTGGTATCACGGACCTCAGAATTTAAACCACCCATGATTCCGGCAAGTGCTACCGGCTTTTTGCCGTCGCAGATAACCAGATTGTTCGGATTTAAGGTAAATTCTTTCTCATCCAGCGTCACGATCTTCTCGCCCTCGGCCGCGCGTCTTACGTTGATCGCATTGCCCTCCAGATAATCGCAGTCAAACGCATGAAGCGGCTGACCTAACTCACGCATGATATAGTTTGTAATATCAACAATATTGGAAATGGAATTATTCCCTACCAAAGCCAGACGTCGTCTCATCCATGCCGGGGACTGACCCAGTTTTACGTCATATACATAGTGTGCAATGTAACGCGGGCAAAGATCCTGTGCCTCTACCGTTACGTTGAAGCCTTCTTTCTCAACTTCTGTCTCAGTGTAATCCAGTGCCGGTGTCTTGAGCGGCTCGCCCAGTGCGGCGGCAACCTCTCTTGCCAGACCGAAAATACTCTGGCAGTCCGGACGGTTTGCCGTGATAGAAACATCGAAGATCCAGTCATTTAAGCCAGTCAGCTCTTTGACATCCGAACCAATTTCCGCATCCTCCGGCAAAACCAGCAATCCGTTGTAACCAGCACCCGGATACAGATCCTCGTTTAAGCCAAGCTCGGTACCGGAACACAGCATACCCTGGGACTCATAACCTCTCAATTTACCCTTTTTAATGGTAGCCACGCCCTCGATCGTCACATGATCTTTTGCAGTTGCATATACTTTCGCGCCAATCATGGCAACTGGGAATTTTCCGCCAGCTTTTACATTGTCAGCGCCACAGCAGATCTGTAAGAGTTCCGGACCACCTACATTGACCTGGCACACATGAAGATGTGTTTCCGGAATCGGCTCACAGGAGTCAACATAACCAACGACGATGCCGCTGATATCCTTGCCAACCTGCCATTTTTCTTCTACCTCAAATCCACAGTCAAAAAGCTTCTTCTCCAGCTCATCTGCGGAAATATTAATATCTACATAATCTTTTAACCAGCTTAACGGTACAAGCATTTCTAATCCTCCTGTCCTGATCAGTCATCGATCTGATCCAGCACACGCAGATCAGATTCAAAAAGCATCTTGATGTTGTTGATGCCGTATTTCAGCATTGCGATACGCTCCAGACCCAATCCGAATGCGAATCCACTGTATTTATTGGAATCAATGCCGCAGTTTTCCAGTACCTTCTTATTTACCACACCAGCGCCGAGGACCTCGATCCAGCCTGTTTCCTTGCACAGACGGCAACCCTTGCCGCCGCACTGGAAGCAGCTTACATCGACCTCAACAGACGGCTCCGTGAACGGGAAATAGGACGGACGAAGTCTCGTTTTTGTCTGCTCACCGAAAATTCTCTGAACAAACATATCCAGCATACCCTTTAAATCACACAGGGTGATGCCCTCATCAACAACCAGACCTTCCATCTGGCTGAACATCGGAGAATGGGTCGCATCATCGTCAGAACGGAATACTTTACCCGGGGAAACAACCTTGATCGGCGGTTTTTTCGCTTCCATGACATGAACTTGTCCAGCCGATGTCTGGGTACGGAGCAAGAATTCCGGAGACAGATAGAATGTATCCTGCATATCGCGCGCCGGATGATCCTGCGGTGTATTTAAAGCTGTAAAGTTATAATAATCGGTCTCGATCTCGGTTCCCTCATATACCTCAAATCCCATAGAGGTGAAGATATCCGTCAGCTGATTGCGGACCGTCGTAACTGGATGCAGATTACCGTAACGGATTTTAACCGGCGGCATCGTGATATCAATCTTCTCCGATTCATAGCGCTGCTGCTGCTCTTTCTCTTTTAATTTCTGATCCAGCTCGTCAAAGAAATTGTTTGCCCACTCCTTGGCGCCGTTGATAGTCTTACCAAATTCCGCTTTCTGGTCATTGGCAACATTGCGCATTTCTTTCATCAGCAGACCAATTCTGCCCTGCTTATTATCCAGAAAGGTCTTCTTAAACTCATAGACACTCTTGGAAGTCGTCAGAGCATCCGCACCCTGGCGGATTTCCTCTTTGATCGCAGTGATCACTTCATTCAGTTCTTTTAAATCCTGCATGATTTCTCTCCTTCTATTACTTTTGTTGCTTTTTATCTTGATATTGCTTTAACTTGTGGACACAAATTTGTGCATAAAGGATGTTCTCTGGCACATTCGGGCGTCTCGCGCGGTCGCTTGCGACATGACATAAAAAAATCCCTTCGCACAAAACGTGCAAAGGGACGATCATATCTATACCGCGGTACCACCCAGCTTCCTGTCGGCAGGTCATTTTTTCGTCTGCCACAGACACTTTCCGGTATGTAACGTACACCAGACGGCAATGCCTACTCTAAATTTCAGCAATGCAGCTCCCGTGGGAAATTCGGATATCTGTCTGAACGGGAAAAGGCTCACAGCCGCTGACCTCTTCTCTCTGACCGGAAACAGTATCTTATAGAACACGATCATAGCTTTTGGTTTGTTTGTTTGGTTTGATTGATTTCATGTATGCAATCTGTTTATTATTTTAGGCATGTTGGTGGGAAATGTCAAGGGATTTCTTTCCTTGATATTTTCATTGATATTTTCATCTTGGTATTTTCAAATTATAAGAAATTTTACTTACTGCAAGCATTTTGCAAGCACAAAGCCCAGAAACCTCTAAAAAAGCAGATGTTTCAGTTTGAAAACTTCCGTGTAAGGAAGCTCACTGCAATCAATGCCCTAAATTTTTATATTACCCTGTGCATGGCATTTCTGGCACATATGTCCATGAAATCAGAAACGCATGCCCTGAAGGTTGCAATCATACAGAAAGCAGACCCTATAAAAGAAAAAATCCATTTCAGCTATTATCGGCTGGCTAAAAGTATCTCAGGCATACTGTCGTATGTAAAAGAAGGGATCAGGCTATGGTTTCGGACAAAACGTCCGATATACCGTCAACTTTGCCTTAAGCTGGTCGCTTAAATAGATAAAAAAATAACTCTCCCAAAGTCCGGTTCCGGCGGGGCTTATTAAAGTACCCCTATTCGTAAAACTGCTATTCTCAACGCTTCAAAAATTCAGCAGATTGGTGCTTTGGGAAGCTGTGTTCATTTTAAAATTACATTCTGCGGAAACTCAAGAACTATCCATTAAAATTATATGCTGTTTACAATTATTCGAATTACTTTTTCTATACTTCGCTACCACTGCAATTCTTGACTAATTTCTTTCAATTCAGAAATAACGGCATTTAATTCATCTGTCACTGATTCAACTAACTCACCAGTATCCGTTGGCTTAAAACTTTTAACTAATATACCAAAATCTTCTTGACTCCTTCCGTCACCATGTATATCTGGGGTCAATACAATTACTTTCTTTACTGGACGTATATTTAAACGTTTACCTTTACCACCAAAATGATAATCTGATCGCGTATTATTATAATATGCTTGTAATTGTCCAATACTGGATCTCCCACCGTTTTCTGTCCAAAATGAATTAATTTTTCTGTATTTACATTCCAATACAATTGCCCCTAAGTACCACTCTTTTTTAACATCATACACATGAATCAATATATCTGGTCTATTATGAATCTTTAAAGCTTCATGCGTTTCTGCTATATAAAGTGGCACCTCATGCGTAGTTTTTTTATTACTAAATACAAGAAGTGGTTGATCAAAAACCACTTTAAGAAGAATTTCTCCATCCGAAAATTGCATCACCGTCCCCGCTTTAAGAAACGGGAATAATATTTTCCCTGCAAATATATTATTCCATCCTCTAACATCTGGTTCGTATTTTCCCGATAATAAGTGACATATTCTAAAAAAGCACCACATTTCATATAAATAGCTACTTCTTTTCCATGTATAAGAAAATTCCGAATCAAATTCCACTTGAAATGTATCTTTCCTTAATTCAAGATACATTTGATAAAGTGTATTATATCTTGTATCCATGATAAATGAATGTGGAATATATGCCTCTGTCACATCGCTCACTGAAAAATACCACTCTTTCGTTTTTAGAAGTGATGTTATTTTTTTTAATTTTCTAGCTACCATACGAAATTCCAATATGCTTTTTTCCCATTCATTTTTATACTGCTCTGTTTGTCCCGAATTAAAAGTTTTTGAATAATCATCCATTTCATCCAACAATACCAAAAATTGATTTAATCTTTTTTCGTAATCCAAAAGAATCATTTTTAGTAACCGGTTATCTTGAATATCATAATTAGTAACTTTTTCTGGCACTCTATAGGTAGCTTCTGATCCAGCTCTAGTTGCATACCTTCGAATACTCTCTTCATCAAACCTGCAGTTTCTGTTATTGCCTACGTTTTTATATTGTGTCATAATTTCACATCTTGGATTCTCAGCAATATCTATTAATGCAGCAAGAACAGTTTGTGCATATTTCTTTATTATGATAAAACTATATAATACCTTAGGTGGTACATCGCCATATTTTTGATTGCCAACTCCTATATTTCTTCGTACAATATCTTGCGCTAATCCCACCATTTCCTTTTCAAGCTCATCTTTCATCATTGTCCATTCACCTACACTCATTGGTTTAGGTAAAACTTGAAAAGTACCATAGTACCATTTTTTGTAACAATATACCGAGATTTGAAACATATCTACACAAAGTGCATCGTATCCACTATTAACTTTATAAAGCGTAAACGGTTCCCTACTAGGCATCCTATAGACATGTCCCTTTTCGTCATATGCTATTTTCCTATCATCTATTGGAACAATATCTAATGCTTCTAAATATAATTTTGCCTCTGAATCTTCAGAGTCAAACAGTATCTCAATCTCATCATTTTCTTCAATTGACAATGTTATTTCTTCCTGTGACCAAAGTTCTTTAGGATTACTTAAAAAAAATGTTGCATTCTGATAAGATACTTTCGGAAATTGTTTGATAACTTGTAATTTAAACGGCAAATCAGATACAATATCCATACGACTCTAACTCCTTTTGTTTCTGCTGCACAATATCTCTACAAATACTAAACTTAGATAAATCATGGTATTTATCAAAAATTAAATAGATATTATTTTCACTTTTTTCATCTAGAATTTCTCCCAACTGATTCTCTGGTCCACGAACTTTTGTGAGAACTCTTTGTGCGATCTGTAAATCTATTCCATCCGAATAAGAAAACTCACCTATTCCTGATTTTGGTAAATTCCATAAGTACATTTCAATACTTTTTACTATTCTTGGTCCCACACCATATTTTGAATTTGCCGAATGCAATAATGTATGTATATCCCATAATAATTGATGTACTAACTGCATATCCTCATCCGAGTTTGTAACTGTAATAGAATTATAATCATCTATCGTCCAATTGATATTTCCTAACGAAGCATATTTCGTTTTCGTCCACATGTTAGCATAGTTCAAAACGTCTAATTGTATTACATTTGCGCGATCCAAAACTTTATCTGAAAAATGATATGTAGATTCATCGATATTTACAGTTCCAATAAACTTAACATTATCCCCTATCTTAATTCTGTTTGGATACTCTGTTGAATTATACAATCTTCCACTATATTGCTTATCATATAATTGCAATTCTCTCTGGTTTGCAGGTCGTTCCAAAAGTGACAAAAATTGACTAAAATAATGCTCCACTCTTGCCAAATTCATTTCATCAAAACAAACAATAAATAACTTATTTTTATTTTCTTCTTTTTGAGCTCTAACCAGAAAATCGACAAATCCTGAATCCGATGCTCGATATACCATATGAACTAAATCAACATATCCTAACAGATCAGAATCATCATTCCATGATGGTCTTACTGGAATAAACAACAATCTATTTTCGTCTGGGTTGCCTGTATTATTAATTCCCAATGCACGTGCATAGATATCTACAATCGCAGATTTTCCTGTTCCACTTAGGCCTGATAAAATAACTAAACTACTACATTTAAGCGCTGTATGAATATTCACAAAATCTTTCACATTATAAAACAAATTACGCTTTTGACTATGATAATCCATAGATTTAATTATCAAGTCATCTGTTTTTTCACTCACATCTATCTCTATCAGTTCTTCTTCCCATTTGGTACTTTCTGCATTTGCAGAAACATTTTCTCTCATCTTATTAGAATTATTTTGCAAATCTATTTCCACGCGTTCTCCTATTTTTTCAACAGAGGATGTTTTTAACAATTTATCTTCCACTTTTGCATATATCTCTTCCGGAATAAACATAAGTGTCGGATTTAGCGATGCTTGATAAACCCAAAACTCATCAAATTCATCAATATTAACAATTGCAATTTTGTCACATTCAATGATTAATCCACCTTGCGTATTATGTCTATTGTCAATAACGTGTCCAATAGCATACATTGTTCCATCATCGTCCAACCAAATTACAAAAGATGGCGTAAACGCATCTGGATAATAGCCATATGTACTCCCAACGGGTTTTTTATTTTTTAAAAACTCAATAAATTCTTCTTTGTTTTCATATTCTCGAAATAGGCTCCATTTTCGCTCTAATTCCCATTCACGTGAGGTATCATTATTTTTAGAGCAAAATACTGGCACTGCATAAAAATAAGTGTCCCTGGTGATTTTTTCAGGACGTTTTACCAAACTTGTTTTTCTATTTCCCAAATTAGCATGTCCTTCTTCATTTACCCTGTATGAATAAACAAATAGTTTATCTTTCACAGTCTCTTCAAAATTGTTAATCCGTTCTTCTTCTGACGAATATTCATCATCATTTATTTCAGAATCATCTTCAAATGAACTAATAAAACCCGACAGAAAATTAGGGCTTTCCTGCGGTAACAAAAGCGATTTCACTCTATACTGAATATAAGACCCTTTATTAATAAAAACGTTATCCCTCCCATAAGATTCATCCACACTTGCTAAAATTCCAATATACTGTCTATCTTGAATATCCATTAGTTGTTTCCTCCTACCTTTGTAATTAACATATTCGTATTACGTGCAATAATCACTTTTCCTTTTGCCAGATTCTTTATTGTTTTGGTCTCTGAATAACTAAAATCGCTTTCTGCAATCCAAACCTCACTGTATTTTATCCAGTCAATTGTTTCTACATAATCATTCTTCCATTCACAAATCCATTCAACATTATAAAATGGAAACATTTCTTTATCAATTTCTTTCTTGGAGAAGCATAAGACTTTGGGGGCATTTTCATACATATTTTTATATTTTTCTATTTCTGTTCCCATTTTTGCAAGTTTCTGTTTCTGTTCATGTATTTCATTGTTTAGTTCTTCTATGGTATCCTCCATCAATGTCTTATTCCTAAGTTCTTCTGCATTTTTTGCCTCTAATTTGATATTTTCCCTTTTCAGTTGTTCTATTTCCTTTTTATAATTGTCATTTGCTATTTTATAGCTTTGTATCGTAGCTTGTAATTTTTTTATACGTTCCTGTTGTTTTTTTATAACTTGAGTATCGTCTTTATCATCCGTTTTGATACTATCCTCTATTTCAATACCATCTTGCACATTCTCGTTTTGTTTTTGTTTCTCCAATATAGAAATTTCAATATCTTTTAGCTCCCTTTCAGCTTCTTCTTTACTTACACCTCCTTCAAGCCACTTTTGGGTAAGTTTACTCTCCAGAATATCTTCATCTAATTCTGATAAGCATTTCAAAAAAATCCCACTTTGAAAACCTTTTCCTCGTTTTCTTTTGGTCATTGCTGCTGCTAATATTGATGGGGGTGCTTGGCTAACATTTTTTGCAAACCCCGGCACAGTAAATCCTTGCATTCCTGCTTTTCTTAACGTATCCTGTAATGCTTTCCCTGTCAAAATCTTTACTATTCTTTGTGAAAATTCGAGTTCTTCCATTACTTCTCCCTTGTTCCCTGCTAATTACGCATTCAAAATTTTTGTATTAAGACTATTATACACCATCTATTGTTATAGGGAAAGAAAAAGCAAGCCCTATCTAAGAACTTGCTCTTTCATTTCTAAGCATATATCATCTCTTTATCCACAATCTCCCTTGCACACGCTTGTATATTGTTCATTCTTGCTATTCTTTTTAATTCTACCAGCAGACAGCATCTCTTTTTATGCAAGGTTATCATTTTATCAACTGTATAAGCACGCAAAAAAGCACCAGCCAACTAAGTGACTGATGCTTCTCACATCTGATATCCTTTATTTTTTATAAACTGTATTCCCTTTTGCAATCACTTCAACAAGCTGAAGTTCCTGGTCGAGAATACAAAGATCCGCATCATAGCCTTCTTCAACCTTACCTTTTCCCTTAAGACAAAGAATATCTGCTGGATTCGATGTAATTGTAGAAATTGCTATTTCTAAAGGAATTTCTGTTTTAAATACACATTCCTTTACTTCCTTCAGAAGGCAGCTGGACTGTCCAACGCCCATTCCAAGGAATTTGCCATCACTACTGTACATCGGAAGGCTTCCCTGCCCGTCAGAAGAAATTGTTATGCGGTCAGGATTTACTCCTGCATCTAACATCCGTTTGATACCATTACATACACGTACCTCATCACAGATAGTTTCCCAATAGTCAATATCTTCATTTCCAGTAAAGTCTACTGCTCCGCCTTTCAGTGCATACTCAATCGACTTGCCAAAAAGCATCTCATTTCGATTGATATGTGTTGGCAGTATTTGAGTTGCCGGTATCTCTGTCTCATCGACTACTCGTTCAATCAGATCTAAGCATCTCGGACTATCGCCCAGATGAACATTTACAATGCCAGCTTTCCCGGAAAGAACACCACCAAGCCTTGTATCCGCAATGACACGTGCAAATTCCTCGAAAGTCGGCTGTGAAGAACGATGATCAGAGATCGCGATTTCTCCCGTTCCAATGATTTCCTGAATCATCATAATATCTTTCACAATACTGTCAGTCAACGTGCGGACCGGAATCTGATAACTTCCGGTATAACAGTATGCAGACATTCCCTGCTCATTCAATCCTTTTGTCTTTGCAACCAGTGCACACATATCACGACCGATTCCATCTGTTCCAAGGCAGCCAACAACGGTTGTCACTCCAAACTTCGTAAGTCCTTCCATGGTTGCTTCCGGAGTACGATTGGCGAATCCGCCTTCGCCACCGCCTCCGAGTACATGAACATGACTATCAATGAATCCCGGAGTTAAAAGTAGCCCCTCTCCATTGATCCTTTCTGCCTCAGAAAGAAATCCGTCTGCGGATATAGAACCCGCATCTTTAATCTTAACAATCTTATCATTGATTATAAGTACATCTTTTTTCCCCAGATGCTGTGGCGCATAAACATCAATATTCTGAATTAATTTCATCACAAATCACTCCCACTGAGACAAATTTGCTATTACTCGCCACCAAAAGAGGTGGGAGTCTTCTCGACTGAGATAAAATACATATTTTAGAATCCAATTCCAACTGCAACAAGAACTGTAATGATTGCACCAATCATTAAGACACCAAGGAATTTCCACATGAATTTAATCCAGTTAGACCACTCAATCTTTGCAATTGCAAGAGATCCAATCAAGCATCCGGATGTAGGAACAATCAGGTTTGTAAATGCATCACCAAGCTGGAATGCAACTACAGCTGTCTGACGCGAAACACCTAACAGGTCTGACAGCGGAGCCATGATCGGCATTGTGATGGCAGCCTGTCCTGTTCCGGATACAACGAAGAAGTTAAATACGGACTGGAACAGATACATAAGTACGGCTGCAACTGCTCCGGAAACTCCAGACAATGCATTTGAAATATTATACATAATTGTATTAATAACTGTAGGTGTTGTCGGATCAGAACCACCAAGAACCTGCATGATTCCCTGTGCCATAGCAACGACAAGGGCAGCACCGATCAGGTCTTTTGCTCCATCTTTGAAAGATGTTGCAATATCATTCAGTTTCATATCATTCAGTTTAAAGATAACTCCAAACACACCGGAAACAATTCCCATAATAAAGAACTGTGTTGCAATCTCCGGCATGTAGTATCCCTGAGTCATAACTCCCCAAACTACCCATACTACTGTAACAGCCAGTGTCAGAAGGGCTAAAATGTGTCCAAGACCAAATGAATGTCCTTCGTCAATTCCTGTTGTTTCATTCTGCTCACGGAAATATGAATCCGTCTTATATGCGATTGAGATTGTCGGATTCTTTTTAATCTTTGATGCATAGAACATAGTCATTCCACAGCCGAGTGCTGTAAATACGACCCACATTACCATACGGAATCCTGCACCGGAGAATACGTCAATACCTGCAATACCCTGTGCAATGCCTACAGAGAACGGATTCATCCAAGATGAACCGAAACCAATCTGTGTGGCAACATAAGTAACAAGAACTGCGATAACTGAATCATATCCAACTGCTACAAACAACGGACAAAGAATCATAGTAAACGGAAGCGCTTCTTCTCCCATTCCGAAAACTGCTCCACCAAGAGAAAACAGTACGAAAAGTATCGGAATCAGTAGTTTTTCTGCTCCCTTGGCCTTACGGATCAATCCGATCAATCCAGATTCAATCGCACCTGTACGGATCATGATACCAAATGCACCACCTACTACCATAAGGAATGCGATAATCTCGATTGCAGAACTATTTACGATTCCGTTATACATATAGTTGAAGAATCCTGTTCCACCATCTCCGCTAAAGAGTGCTACTCCTTCTGTTACTACATTTCCTGCATCATCTGTCAGATACTGGAAACTTCCGTCCTTGATTACTGTACGGGTTTTCTCAACACCATTGATCATATATGAAATATCCTGTGTTTCGTAAAATCCCTTTGGTACAAGAAATGTCAGAAGTGCTGCGATAACAACTACTAAAAAGATGATAATGTAGGTATCTGGCACTTGGAATCCCTTGTTAAAGGACTTTAGCCCTTTTTCTTCTTTTTGGCTCATTTTTGAGTCTCCTTCCCATTTTTTTGATATACCATATTAGTCTACCATAGAATGCTAAAAAGCCAACTAAAAATTTACATGTTTTTTGTCATTTTCCTGTATTTTTATACACCCAAAAATGGAATTGGCTCTGGTAATGCAAATCATGACCACTGGCTTAGCCAGTGATTAGACTGCGCCTTCCGGAACCTGCGGAAAGGCCAGATCCTCAATCGTGCCATACTGAAGAGCCGCATTTCTCTCATCCTCTGCCCAAAGTTTGCTTGGATGATTGGAAAAATTGATAAACATAGTAACATCCCCCTCGTTTTTATCTTATCTTAAATCCCCGTTCTTCTTCACAGGGAATCTCTGTGATCTCCATATCCGCCACGTTGATCCATCTCTGCTGCTGAATCCTAGCTAACATTTCCCGAATGGAAACTTCGCTTCCCTGCACTTCCATCTCCACTCTTCCGTCCCACAGGTTCTCCACCCAGCCGGCCAGGCCAAGGGACTGGGCGATATAAAAGGAGCGGTAGCGGAAGCCGACGCCCTGGACATCACCTGAAAAAAAGATGTGTTTTCGTACCATAATTTACATCTCCTCCGGATACTGAAATCCCCATTCTTTTCTGAATTCCGTCATCATATCCATCACATCTTTTGTATAATCCAAATGCATGCATTCTGCATCCCCACGGATGGCTTTCTCCATATCCGCCAGCTCATAGGCCAGCGCATCTGCATGCTCACCGGTCTGAATCACTTCCGTTTCTCCGGAATCTGTATAGGTGATTCTCGCTTCCCAGGCTCTCGGATATTCCATGATTTCTATATATCCCTTTTCACAGGATACCATGCCTCTTTTCGGCTGCTTGGAATGCAGCGACAACATGACAGATGCCATCTGGCCTTCCTGATTCATCAGCAGCAATCCTGCCTGTTCATCCACTCCTGTAGGTGCCGGTTTTACCTGGGATAAAAGCTGATCCGGCTTGGAATCCATAAACCACCGAATAAAGGAAAGCGCGTACACCCCGATATCCAGCATGGCACCTCCTGCCAGGTTTTTATTAAAAAAGCGGTTGTTCATATCATATTCTTTGAAGCTTCCAAAATTCATAGTGATCAGATTCACCTTTCCAAGTTTCCCTGACTCAAGAATCTCTTTAAGCTTTTTATAAATCGGCATATGATAAATCGTCATGACCTCACCTATGACAACACCCTTTTTATCCGCCAGAGCAATTGCCTCATCCAGTTCCCGGCTGTTTAAGGTGATAGATTTTTCGACCAGAATGTGCTTTCCATTCTCAATTGCCCTGCGCATAAAATTAATATGGGTATTATGGGGAGTTGTGATATAGATTACATCAATATCCGGGTCTGTAAACATGTCATTATAATTATCATATACCTTTTTTATCCCATATTTTTCTGCAAATGCAACCGCTTTCTCATGGGTTCTGTTACCCACCGCATCGATGTTTCGCCCGTTTTTCTTTAAGGCCACGGCCATTTCATTTGCAATCACTCCGGTTCCAAGAACTGCCCATCTGATGTTCTGCATGTATCTCTTACCTTTCTTTATCCAACTAGCACTCCACCGCTACCTTAATCACTCCATCTTTCTTGTTCTCAAAAAGCTCGTATGCATCTTCGATCCGGCTAAGCGGATAGGTATGGGTAATAAGCGGTTCCGTATCGATCTTGCCCTCTGCAATGAGGCGAAGCGTCTCCTCACAGTCGCATCCATCTACACCGCCGGTTTTAAAGGTAAGATTCTTGCCATACATATCCGGAAGCGGCAGCGTCTGGGCTTCGTCATAGAGCGCTACCACTGTGACGATTGCATTAGGCCTTGCACATTCCCAGGCTAACCGGAAAGTAAAGGATGCTCCTGCCACCTCAAGAACCACATCGGCTCCGCCGTGATCACTGTTTTTCTGAACATATTCCAGACATTCCTCCGGTAAAACGGTGTATACATCCGGATAGTGCTCCTTTATAAAGCGGACGCGGTTTTCATCTTTCTCGCAGACAATAATTCGTTTCGGTTTCTTTAACATTACGCAGAGAAGGGTACAGATACCCGTCGGACCGGCACCGATGATCAAAACCGTATCTTCCTCCGTGATCTCAGAGATTCTCGCCGCCCAATAGCCGGTCGCCAGCACATCTCCCACAAACAGTGCCTGCCGGTCCGTCACTCCATCCGGAATCTTATTTAATCCCTGATCTGCAAATGGAACCCGCACATATTCGGCCTGCCCGCCGTCGATACGGCATCCCAGGGCCCAGCCGCCATTCTCGTCCGTACAGTTATTTACATATCCATTTTTACAGAAAAAGCATTCACCGCAGAAGGTCTCTACGTTTACAGTGACTCTGTCCCCCGGCTTCACATGGGTCACCGCTGACCCAACTTCTTCCACAATTCCTACCATCTCATGACCGACTGTAATTTCAGGGACCGCCCGCGGCACACTTCCGTGTTTGATATGCAGATCACTGGAACAGATGCTGGCCAGTGTTACCTTTACAATCGCATCCCGTTCGTGCATAAGCACCGGTTTTGGTTTTTCCACTAATTCAAACTTTCCCTTAGAAATATATGTATATGCCTGCATTGCTTAACCCCCTTCTTTCTATTATTCATACTGAATCCTATTATAGGCGAAACCTGGGGTTATTAGCAAGATTTGCCGTAAAAAACATGCTTCTGCTTCATTGAAACATTCCGCGTACATGATGGCTAGTTCCAACTGCTGGCAGGCTCCGGTATCATATGTCATTTTTTCAGAAAAACGTCCAAAGCGAGTTGCCTGCGCAAGGTTCCATTTTTCAAGGATCACCTGCATCTGCTGGTTTGTCCGTTTCAACTCATCCGTAAGAACAGCCAGCTGGCTACGTAATTCTTTTTCCTGCTCCATGCTTTCAAGCAAGAGCTACAGGATATCTTTTTTATTCAGTTTTGCCAGCTGTTCTTTTGATAACGCAAGTGCCATACGGACGATCAGTCTCCTTCGCTTTTATGGATCCAGTATAACAGAAGAAGCGAAAAAACACAAAAATCAGACCGATATCTTTTCGGTATTTTGACGGTGGAAAACTCCTGCTCCAAAAGCAGTTCTTTCTGTAGAGAATACCTTCCAGGCTGCCTGAAAACAGGTGGATCCGGCTTACTTTTCATGTGGCAGAGAAGACTGTCCACAATTCATGTTAAGCGGATAAAAAACAGAACTTTTTATCCCCATACAGGCTTTCGAATCAAACAGAAAACTTCTCTGTTTTGTACAAAAGTCACACTGGATGTTTTGGATCGATCTTATGGACAGATGGATCTATGGAGTATCCGCTCATGAGCAGATGATACTGCTCCGAAGTGATGTTCCGGGCTTCCGCTTCCGATCGGGGCCATTGAAAAGTTCCCGCCTCCAGCCGCTTATAAATAAGCAGGAAGCCGTCTTCCTCCCAGACCAGCCCTTTGATCTTCCGGTTACTGGAACCCCAGAAGAATTTGAGCGTTAACATTTCATTTGGATCAGCTGTTACAGACCTCTGCACAGGGAACTGCTTTGGCTGCGTTACTTCAACAAAGCCGCTTTCTACAAGCAGGACCTCTTTCACTTTGCGGAGCCAGTAATAATAAGAGTCTCATAAAAGCTGATGCTGTGCACAATAATCTTTGACAGACAGACCAGATTCGTTGCGCTCCTAAATAATAGCAGCCCAGTTTTTTACACGGATCTGTGCTGTGGCAAGTTTGGTGTTCATAATTGACCTCCTAGTGTGAAAAATGGGAAAAGTGTATTGTACAACTTTTCCAACATTATCTCAAACTTGGAGGTGTAGTTCTAGAGATGTGTGGTTTACCATTTACGGTCGAAATGTTTCAAGACAAACTCAAACCAGATAAATAAGCACGACAAAAGCCCTTAGCTATGAGTTTTATACCCACAGCTAAGGGCTTCGTTTATAATATGGATTTATTTGTTGCACAACCACCTGTCAATTATTCTCTAACCCTAAAACCACCGGGTTACAAGAATAATGGCTCTCATGCAACTGTTATCAATTTGTTATCAAAAGACTTTTAAAAGTGCCGCAAACCCGCATAAACGCTGGATTTACTAAACATTTTTGTTTATTCAAACTCCTCGGCGGATAATTTGAACTGGCTGCTTTTCTCTGCTTTTTAAAGGATTTATTATCCATATTCTTCAAAAAATGCTCTCGTATTTGTGCCAGTCCAAATTTTTAGAGCCAAAATAGAGCCATCTAAAATTCAATTTTCCATAACTGGTTCTATTATTTCTTTCCTCAAAAAATTGCCTCTTTCCACCCGCGCTTTTCTACTATTTGTTCCGGTATAAATATATGAATAAAATTTTGCATATTGATTAGTATCAGCATTACTGCTTTTATTTGCTTCTACTTTACTCTCCACTTCTTGTAAATACTCTCTTAATATTTTTCTTTTCTTCTCTATTTTTTCAAATTCTTTAAAAATCTCAATAAACATTGTAAAATAACAGGATTTTCTCATCCACAACGAATCGTTCAACAAAGATAATTCATTTATGAAAGAGAATACATCAACTATCTTCTTCTTTACATTGTTTTTATCTGGATAATTCTCATTATACGTAGCAACATATTTTTCAATATATTTGTCTCCAACAAAATACCCTCCCTCTTGAACAGTCGACATAATAAGCAAAATGAATAATAAATCATCCATTCTACTTATTTTAGAATCACTAAAAAACGGTAATTTAGTAACATCTACTTCTTCTAAAATTTCTTTCGCTGTTGCAATAAACTCTCCGTCATATATCGCATTATGTAATTCAATTGAATTCAGTGCATATTGCGTCGAGTTTATTCTTTTAAAGACCTCCTTTATATTTTCAGGAGAGATATCTCCTAAATCTCGAATCAATAAAGTATAGTTAAGAAAGTCTTCTTTTTCATCTTTGCTAAGATTTCTATACTTTTTTACAATATTCCCAAAGACCTTTGATTCCTCTGGTTCATCTATATACTCAACAATTGTATGTAATCTTTGTTGTCCATCAACCACAACTTCTTCTGATTCAATAGTTTCTATATCTATCCCTCTTTGTGCAACATATATTTCTGGTACGGGATACCCTTCCAATATTGTGTCAATAAATTTTTCTTTATGCTTATTATTCCACACGAATCTTCTTTGAAAATCGGGTTGCAAAATAAGATTCTCTCTTTTTATATCTTTATATAAAGCTGATATTTTTCTATTACTAGGGGAAGTTGTGATCTGTTTACTCATTTCCGGTCTCCTTTTCTACCTTTAATATTTGTATGTATTCTTTCAAACTATTTATCGCATAATATTCTAAATAATTATAGCTTTTATAAACACCTGCGCTCACTTTATAATTTCCAACTTCACTTTTATCATATGAAATTGTATTAAAAAAATCAAACCAGTTTGTTTTTAAATCAATTCCTTCAATTTTGATTGGTAATAAATCCGGTCTCATCCAGCCTTTTGCCATATACTTCAAAAATTTAATATAATTCTTATACTCCCGTTCTACTAATCTTTCTCTAGAACGTTCTAAATCATACTGAAATTTCCGAATATATTTCAAATATCTATCGTACAGTTCCTCGCTAACAATCGCTACATCTATATCAGAATCATAATTAAATTCTGTTCCTTTTAAATAACTAAATCCCAATTTTCCTGAACCTACAATATATACTTGATAATAGTCAATGGAAAAATGTTTTCCAATTCTATTTCTAAATTCAAAAAATTCATCTTCACGACCATTAAAAACATAGGGGATTCCATGAATTATAAACTTTCGTGCAAAATCGAGAATATCCTCATCATTCCTGCAGCACATCAATAATGCATCAAATTCATCTTTTGTCATCATCAGCCTCTTTTATCTACAATCCAATATTGTGCTAGCACCACGTATTTATATCCGCTAAAGAAATATATCATTGCTTCCGTTACACAACATAAACTGCATTCTATTAAATCATTACCAGTATCACTTTTACAATCGACAACTTCTGTAAAATGAATATTCTAAACTCACTAAAGAGTAACAATGTGTATTTTAACAAAAAGCCGGGGCAGGCATTACCTACCCCTATGCTTCTCTTTCCTTTTCTGCTGTTTCAGTTCAAACTGCCGCTGTTTCTCTACTTCCCGTTTTTCCCGGCTCACAGTCTTACGTTCAGTTTTCAACTGCTCCTGCTGTAATTTCAAAGCCTGTTGCGACTTTGTGCCTATCCCGGTATTCTGTACCTGTTTTCGCACTTCCCTCTGTACCCGTTTCGGATTGCGACTAGCTTCTTTTACATCAGTTGCCACAGCCGGACTAAATTTCAATCGATAGTAATTTTTCAGAACAAAATCATATATCTCGTAATCTTTCGGTTCCGCACCAAATGTAACCTTGCATACAGACAATTTCTTCTCCGATATGTGTTCAAACACACCTATCCAGAATGGTTCTTCAAAAAATACTGTCAATCTACCTGATACTTTGTCCATGACAATTCCTCCTTAAATGATTGTATGAACAAAGAACGGACGACCCTAAGGAGGGAGGGTTACTTACACCAGATGGTGCGGCCGGGCTACCTACCGGCTCTGTAAGGAATTTTCTCTTACGTTGCGTTTTTATCTTTGCTCCTTGATTTTAGCATACCATTAGCAATTTTACCACAAGAAATAAGGGACACAGCCGCCGCCATGCCCCAAATTCTTACCGTTCCAACGTTCTCTCGATTTTCTTTTTCTGCCCTTTCAAATCGTTTGCTTCTCATACAAGCTGTCTCGTTCTTTACAGAGTGATTTCATGCGGACATTATGCAGACTTTTTCTGGCTTGACGAGGACAACCGCAATACCTTTCATCTGTTCCAGCTTGTCCGCAATCCCGGCATGTGCAACGCTTCTGATGATAAGTCTGTTCACTATAATAATAGTGACGAATGGCCTGCTCATGGCCCTGTCGGTATGTGGATTGATTATGGTCTGGTAAATGAATTTCTGCGTGAATGGTGTTTACAGAAAGAACAGCTAAAAAGCGGAGAAATTTCAGAGGACGAATACTTTGAATGGAAAATCAACTGGCCTGCTTCCAGCAGTAGTTCTCGACTTAAAATACGATATTCCCATCATATTTAGATCATTCTCTAAAACTATTTTTCTTTGCAAATCGTAAAATATCTTTTGCTTCACTTGGTTGCAAATCCCAATATTTTATAAGCATATTCAAAATTTGTTGCTCTGGCACTTCCGACTCAACCATTGCTTGTGCTGCAAATCCTATATTGTTCCATCTTTCATCGGTCACCTCTTGGTCAATTTTATTCCACACACTTTCTCTCAGTGTATCAACCATTTCATTTGCCAATTTTTTAATCTCCATATTATCGTCCTCCTTTAGTACATATGAGAGTAAAAATCCAAAATCGGAACATCTTTTTCTATCAACATATTTCCAATTGCTGTTTCCACATCGGATCTGGTATAACCATCAGGAATCCCTTTTAAAGGAAAAATCAGCACAAATGATTCATCCCATTCCTTTCCAAGTTTATGAACAAGGATTCCCGCTGAATTATGAACCCATTCTTCTTCATTGCGCTTTTTATATGAATTGTACACTATATGTTTTTTATCATACACACTCCAATCTTCTGGCATATCAAAATTCACATCATCGCTTACTGCTACAACACCCAAATATCCATCTCTTGTAAATTTCATCCAGACTAAATCGCTGCGATCATTTAACTGAAACTTCTGTTGAATCTTATCATAATCTATACATTTAGGATTTTCGCATTTAGGATTTTTTGTAGTTTTAATTCCTACTTTATTCAAGTAGTCCAAAGTGTATTTTATTATTATTTCTTTATCAATAGCCTTACTATCAGCCTGCTTTTTTGCTTCATTATATCTTACATAGCTTTTTCCATGAACCGATTGACAACACCTATTACCCTGCTTATTTATCCAATAAGCATCTTCTGGTGTTTTATGTAAAAATTTTTCCAATTCTACATTCATTGCATATTTTCCCCTTTTTCTAATCAATTCTATTATACCTTATATCGGCAAATTCGCATATCCATTTTATGTCATATTTCTGCAATATAAAAGGTCAAACCCGTCAAGCCCGATGGTTACTGACGAATCTGACCTTTTATAATCAACTTTCTGAATTTTTTCTTCTACTATAATATGTGTCAAATCAGGATTTAATTTATCTCGTCTTTATCTTAAATCCGTTCTTAAAGATGAATAGTATATCATCCTTTGACTTTACCACCACTTCCTGCACAAGGCTGCTCCAAAGTCCCTCATCGAATTCCTCTACCAAAGCACCCTACTTTTCCAATGCCCGGATGAATCCCTTGAATAATTCCCTCTGAGCCTTTTTGCTTTCAATCTGTTCTGAAATCTTGTCATAATCTGCTTTGATGGTATTGTACTTTTCGGTAAGGTCAGCATATCTTCTTTCATATTCATTCTGGTCAAGTGCCGTCCGGCTGTTCTCAGCTATAGCTGTCTGCATCTGCTCTGCAATGATTATACATTACTCCGCCCACAAATAGAGCCAAACTAGAGCCATTTGATAAAACAAATGCCGGAAGCCCACATAAATACAGGCTTTCGGCATTTTAGTCCGTTATTCAAACTCGGCGTGTCCTTTGTTGCTCTTAACTATATTTGTTTAAGCTTTATGCAAATACACACCGTTTTTTACTTCAATTACATCATTTATTCTGGCTTGCTGATTTTCTGTTGCCAAAATGTTGCCACTCTGTCTAAAACTTTGGGGCAATAATCCCAAAAGATTATTGCCCCAAACATAACATTACACAACAATTATCAAAATACAATCTTATCTAGTAATGCATAACCATATAGCTAACTTACCTAACAAATATAGTATATCCAGTTTTCATCAAAAAGTCAACTAATATTTAAGGCTGAAGCCAATAACTGTCTGGACGGGCAATTAGTCTCGCATTATTATATGCCATTTCCGTTGTAAGACATGTATGTCCATAATAAACGGTTCCATCATCACTCAGAGATAAAACCAAAGCTAAATCTGGTTTATCTGGATTCGTTAAGTATAAAGGAGCTAACAATTGAATTTTGTCATTATAAAATTGCGGAACAACCGTTTTATAATTAGCTTCTATGCGCTTCTTAACTGACCTGATAGCCCCATCAATTAAATTCTGACAAAACTCTTTACCATTAGCACGTAACTGTTCAGGTATTCTCAAAAAATTTTCCTCGTCATACAATATATGATCCCACTGTGGAATGATGTCTAACTTAATATCATATATTAACGCACTCGGATCATCAAAATAACTTGCTCTCTGCAAATCTAATGCAGCAGAATTAGAAATATCTGCAAATTTTATCGTGTAACTATTGTAAAACGCAGTAAATCTCCACTCTTGAAATCCAGCTATCGGATTTTTAATGCAATAAAAGTAAATTGGCTGCCATGTCTTATCATATAATCCTGTATTAAAACAACCCACTTTATCATCCATATAAATATACTTTTGCTTATCACTGTCAGGAGCTTCTTCTCGTTCTTTCCACAATTTTTCAAAAGTAAAATACAGATAATTTCTCAAGATACCAAAATCTTCTTTTCCTGCATAACTCCATTTTTCAGCCGGTAAATCATTCGTTGCCAACATTTGTAATCTATTTGTAAAAAATTCATAATTGCCCAAAAAACTCCAATCCTTAAGACGCATATATTTTTCTCCATTCAAAATAAAATCAGCTTAGTCTATCGCAACCATTTCTACATCCTTATTATAGCAAATCCTCGCAGATTAACAACCTATTTTTGAAATGTTACGCAATAGAAGCTCATTTTCGGAGATTTAGATTAAAGTATCGCAGCACCTTTTATCATCTCTGAAATCCCTTGAAAAATAAGTCTTTCGGAGCGCCTAATGCGTAACATTCTGCTCCAGCCCCATTTCCTTTATCACTTGCTTTGCATTATCCGCTTTATCACTGGGTACAATAATTGCAATCCTATCATCAATACCTCTGCCCATGCCATAACGTACAGACGCAAATCCGGCATCTCCTAAATCCTGTCCGTATGCCATAATACCGTTATCTTTCAATGTACTTATTATCATTTCCGCCTGCATATTTCCGTCCGCTATAAATACATTTACAGGCTGTTGCTCTTTAACCAGTACAGTCTCATTGTCCGGCATACTTTTTTCTCTTCTTTTATGATTGAAACAAGCCAGTATTCTCAATACCCCAAAACCAACTATGGCAATTCCCACAAAAAATATAAGTGCGCTATGAACCGCTTGAGACGTTGTTGCGCCTAATCTGATATAGCAAATAACCAATGCCACCGCAAATACTCCGGCACATATCACAGCTATCAACGCATCTGTAAATGGCGTACTTTTGAATCTGGAACCAGTCTCCCAAACTCCATTATAGGTCATCACTCCAATATAAGCCGCTCCACCAACAAGTAAAACAGCAGTTTCTCCTGCCACAATCGCCAATTCTCCCACCATGAGAAGCTGAATAATTATCACAGCCGCACAAATAGCAAAGGTTAGACCAAATGCAATATTTCCGGCTTTTGTTACCCTCTCTTTTTCCAGTTTGTTATAGTCTGCCACTTTAGATAATGTTTCTTTCAATTCTTTATCCATACTCTCGCTTTTCCTTTCTCCGTCCAAAATTTCTTTCACTTCTACATTATAGAACTCTGCCATTTTGATAAGGATACTTAAATCTGGCATATTGGTTCCTGTTTCCCACCGAGAGATCGTTCTTCCCGATACAAGAAGAATTTCTGCAAGCTGTTCTTGTGTTAATCCTCGTTCTTTACGAAGCACCTTTAAAAATTCTCCTATCTTTTTCGTATCCATTCCTTTCCCCTCCTTTCACTTGCACATTACCATAAATGTCTACAGCAAAACACGACACAAAGCGAGAAATGCCCTATTTTCGCCATTAGACACGATTGTCTAATTAAATTTTCTCATACTGCAAGGTCATTTTACCAGATACCTGCTCAATTATCCATGTAATTTTAAAAACAAATAGCAAATCCCCACCAGCCAGTCAAGAGTAAACTGAACGACTACGCCGCTCTTGACTAACTGGCGGAGATTCGCTTCATGGCAGCTAAGAGGGCTTTAAGCAGCCCTCTGCCTGTCAGCGGGCTTCCCGATTGTATTTTCTCCTTATAGCCCGTTTCTGCTCGGCTTCTATCTGTTCCTGTTGCTTCGCCCGGTTAATAACAGCGTTTACCTTTTCAGAGCCGACCACCGCCTTTATACGTCCAAAATCTGCCGCCACTATCCGCAGTTCCCTGTTTTCGTCTAAAACTTCTTCCAGCCTGTTTGTCAACCGCTCGTTTCCGCTCCGTTCCCTGTTATAAGCCGCTTGCAGCTTCGTAAATTTGTTTGAAATATCCAGATACGCCGAATAGATAGAGCGCATAACTTGAACCATTTTCACTACAAGAGGTTTCGCCTTTTTCTCCCGGTATGATTTTGCAGATTCTACAACCGCCGCTTCTGGAAGCGTCTGCTCCGGATCTGCGGAAAAATCTGCCGCCAGCTTCTCCATGTTCTTAACCATAGGGGCAAGTTCATTCATGCGTTTCTGGTATTTATCCGCCTGCTTCTGCGCTTTCTCTGCTTCCTGCCGGGACTCCTGTAAATCTTCCTGCAAGGAGCGAATCTCATCATCAACCTGTAACAACTGTTCATGCAAATCTTCGTTGATTTCTTGAAAAGCGGCATTTTCTTCCTGCAATTTCGCTTTCTTCGCTTCCAACTCTGCAACTTCCTTTGCCCTCTCCTTTTTCTCAAAATCCAAGACGGATAAATGCTTTTCATGTGTGCCTTTCTTCTCCCATTCAATCCCATGTTCCAGCATGACAGCGGCAAGCTGTTCTTTCTCATAAGCCACCCACTGATTTAATTCTGTTTCACGTCTTGTACCGCCTTTAAAGCCGAGAGCAGATAACGCCTGTTTCAGTGATACTCTTGTATCAAGCCCCCGCTTGCTTCCTGTCGTATACGGTACAAAATCTATGTGCAAGTGGGGCGTTGCTTCGTCCATGTGAAGATAGGCAGCAAATACTCTCAAAGTGAGATTGCGCTGCCGGAAACCTTGCATATATTCATCAAGTACCTTTGCCGCAAGCTGTCCGTCCTCTGTTTTTGCCCCCATATTGTCCTTATCGCCTATCTGCACAATGATTTCATGGAATGGTTTTTCCTGCTTTCCACGCAGTATTTTATTGTAATAATCATCAATCCGGCGGTCACTTCTGGTCTGTTTCTCATTGTACCGGGCAAGTGCTTCATCAAACCATTCGTGATATACGTCTTTAACATTTTCGTTGCAGTATTCCACGTTCAGACAACTTCGCTCCGGGTCAGTATTCTTTGCATGGAATTTTCTGCTGTTATGGTTGACAGAGCCTTTTCCTGTCATAAAGCTGATCGTTCGCTTCAATCAATATCCTTTCTCCCTGTCCGGGTAATCAGCGCCGGATACGGCGCATAGGCTTTGTTACTTTCGCCGAAAGTAACGCAAAAGCACTTTTGACAGCCGTTCCGTCCATCAAAAGCTGCCTTTGCGCTCTGCCGAGGGCTTTTCCGTCCTACGGACGGAGCGGCTGTTCCCGCCGCTTTGCTTCCGCCGCCATAGCTTTTCGGATAGCCGAAAGTACGTTTTCCACCGTACATTCCTCCCATCCGGCAAGCCATACCAGCGTCCGCATTTCTGCCACAGTCAGTTCCACATCTCCAAAGATTTCGTTGAGTGCAGCAATCCTCCGGGCTTCACTTTCGTATAAATATTTGTTCACGTTCCGAGTTCCCCATTCTGGCTGAATTATCATTGAATCACACCTTTCTCGTTGTCTTCTATCCACAGGAGCGTAACACGCTCCTGTCTATTATCAAAGGAAAACTACCAGCGGAAGTTGTCCGACACTCCACGTTTTTCCAGATATTCCTGTCTGGCTTTTTCCCGTTCTTCCTGTGTGGGCGCAGTCTTATATTTCGCATATAATTCATGGCGCACCAGCGAATCCAATTTCTGCTCCAATCCCTGCCGGATTTCATTCAGACAATCATCATCTTCCATTAGATGATAGCGGAGCAGAGATACAAACAATTCATAAGGAATTTGCACGTTTTTCATCACTTAATCCTTTCTGCGTCGGTTTGCGTCGATAGCGTCGATATTTTCTATACCAGCCCTCTGTAAAAAATACCGTCGCAACCGACGCATATCGTCGCTTTTACTCTCTCGGCTCAAGCCGTTTCAGAATAATCTTCCTTTCATGCCCCCGCTTATTGTCATAGAAAATTCCATAATCATTAAGCAACTGGCTATTGACTACATTCAGCTTTCTGGAAAGCACGTTTGCCTGTATCTGCATATCCGGCAACTGGCTCACAAGTTCTGTTGCTGTCCCCTCCCATTCCGGCTTATCTTCTGTCAGAAAATTGTTGATTGCTTCCAGCAGGGGATTCGGCGGCTGTTTCCACAGTTCCGTTTCTGCCTTTTTGAATTTCCAGACGCAGCGCTCCCGGTCAAACTCTATAGTCAGTTCCTGATCCGGCTGGTCACGCCCCACTATATCCATGACCGCCTCATTGTCAGTGCGCTTTTTCTTGTGCATGATAAACGCCCCGTCTGCCGCTCCAAGCAGCCCGTTCGTACCGGAAATCATATCAAAGCTGTCCTCGGATTCCAACTTGCGTGTGTGATGAACCACCAGCAGGCAGATACCGTATTTATCGCTGAACGACTTTAACTTTGTCACAATCTCGTAGTCGCTGGAATAGCTGTACCTGTCCCCACCGACCTCACGCACTTTCTGGAGCGTGTCAATGATAATCAGCCTTGCGTCCGTATGCTCTTTCAGAAATTCCTCTAATTGTTTGTCTAAGCCCTCATTCAAGGTCTTTGCCTGTGTCGCAAAGTACAGGTTATCCGCACATTCCACACCGAACATACCGGAGAGCCGCCGCTGAAGCCTTGCATAATCATCTTCCAGTGCAAGATACAGCACCGTACCCTTTCGGACAGGATAATCCCACAGCGGAAGCCCCATTGCCACATGATAGGCAAGCTGTCCCATAAAGAACGATTTCCCAACTTTCGGCGCACCTACAAAAAGATAAGTGCCGCCATAGAGAAACCCGTCCACAACCGGCGTTCTCGGCGGGTAGAGTGTATCATACAGTTCCGTCATGGAAACGGTTTGAAGCCCGCCGCTCCCGGATTTCTCCGGGTTTTGTGCGGCTTGCAGATTGATTTGTGCTGTTTCATTTGCTATAATTTCATTGTAATTTTTTAATTGCGGCTGCGCCCCATCTGCGCCAACAGATGATACGGGAGCAGTCGTTTTCATTTTTTCTGTCATTCATCTTCTCCTTTCAGACCGTCTAATGTAATTGCGATTACCTGCAACGTGTAGAGCAGTTCGTCATTGTCCGGGCTTAATGCTTCCAATCGCTTCAATTCCTCGTAGATAGCCGCCATTTGATTTTTCAGAGCCTTATACACCCTCGGATTGCCCTGTACTACTACGTCCCGGCACAGCAGCCGCCTTGTGATATAGTCCTGCTTTGTCAAACCCGACAATGCCACCAAATCGTTAAGCAGCTTCGCTTCTTCGTCCGATACCCGGAACGCTACTGTATGATTGCGCCACCGCCCTTTATAATCAAGTGTTCTTTCCATTTGCGTCCTCCTTTGTCATTCGCTCCATTTCCAGTTTTTCTGCCATTTCCGTCTGCACCGTAGGAAACAAGTGGGCGTAGCGGTAAGTGATTTTCTCCGCTTCATGCCCCATACGATCCCCAATCGCCAGCACTGAAAATCCCATGTCTATTAACAGGGAAACCGCACTATGCCGGATGTCGTGAACGCGAATCTTTTTTACGCCCGCCTGCTTTGCCCCTCGCTCCATTTCGTGATTGAGATAGGATTTTGTGACCGTAAACAGCCGCTCGTTCGGCTGAATGTCGTAAAGCATTTTGATATATTCCTGCATTTCCTCACAGAGAAATGGCGGCATTTTGATTGTACGGTTACTCTTTTTCGTTTTCGGGCTTGTGATAATATCACTCCCTTTAGATCGGTGAAATGTCTTGCTGATTGTGACTGTCTGCTTCTGGAAGTCAAAATCAGCCGGAGTAAGCGCCAGCAGTTCGCCGGAGCGGATTCCACACCAGTAAAGCATTTCAAAGGCATAATAGGAACGGGGCTTATCCATCATGGCTTCGGAGAATTTCAGATATTCCTCTTTCGTCCAGAAGTCCATTTCTTTCGGAACCTCATTTCCCATTGTGCCAGCCCGCCTTGCCGGATTGTAGGGCAGGTTATAGAAGTTCACAGCATGGTTGAAAATCGCTGTAAGCTGGGCGTGTATGGTTTTCAGATAATCCGCCGAATAGGGCTTCCCTTTCTCGTCCCGGTACGCCATGAGTTCATTCTGCCATGCGATAATGTCTTTTGCTTCAATCTCCGCTATCTCCCGATTCCCGAAATACGGTAAAATCTTTGTGCGGATTACATGGCTTTTGGATTCCCATGTGCTTTCCTTGACACGCTGTTTCTTGTCGGCTTCGTAAACCTCAAAGAAACTGGCAAACGTCATATCCAGCTTTGCACCCTGTTTCAGCATGGCTTCATGCTCCCACGCCTGTGCTTCCCGCTTCGTAGCAAATCCCCGTTTCTGGGTCTGCTTCCGCTCCCCTTTCCAGTTTGTGAAACGATAGATTACCCGCCACGTTCCCGTAGCATTGTCTTTGTATACAGCCATTCAAATCATCTCCTTTCCTCTTAATCGCTGTAACAGACCTTTTTATGAAAAAATGTAGCGTTCACACGACCAGCCACCGTCAAATAACCCTGTTTTTGTAATTCTGCGTTCAGTTCCCGCACAATCTGGTAGGCTTTTGACTTTGACACCCGCAATTCCGCTGCCACTTCCTCCACAGTCATAAATGATTTTTCTACCATTCGGTTATCCTCCCCTTTCTCAATTTAACTATTTTTGTTTAAGTTATATCCATAATACTAAATAAGTTCCGTTAAGTCAAGTGGTTTGCAGAAAAATCTTAACTCTTTTTATTTAAGTTCCTCTTGCTATTCCTATTGCACCATGTTATACTAACTTCAACAGAAATGGTTAAGTCAAGAATGGTTGTATCACTATAACTACAACGGAGGTTTTATTATGGCAATCGGCAAACGAATCCGCTTTTTCCGCAATCGGAAAGGCATGACGCAGAAGCAATTAGGCGAAATCCTCGGTTTTCTCGGAAAGACCTCTGATGTCCGTATGGCGCAGTATGAATCAGAAGCCAGAACGCCGAAGCAAGACCTTGTAAAAGAAATGGCACATATCTTTGATGTCAGCCCGCGAGCAATCACAGTCCCGGAGATTGACAGCTATATCGGGCTTATGCACACGCTCTTTGCGCTGGAAGATATGTACGGGCTGAAAATCGGAGAGATTGACGGAGAAGTGTGTCTGCGACTGGACAAGTCCACCGGCTCCACCTATTCCTCCATGTTTGATATGTTCCACGCATGGCAGGAACAAGCTGCCCGTCTGGAACAGGGAGAGATAACCAAAGAGGAATACGACCAGTGGCGGTATAAATATCCTGAATTAGATACCTCGAATCACTGGCATAAAGTAGTCCCCTCAAAGGAGTTAAGCGACTATCTCACAGAAGCCTTGAAAAAGGACACTGAATCCCAATAGAGCGTGTTATTTTTGTCTCGAAATACACAAAAAACCTTGCCGACTTTCAGCTTCATTTCTGAAAATCAGCAAGGTTTTTCTGTTATTGAAGTATTCTGTTATTTAGTGAGTGATACCCGAAATGTTGCCAAATCGTTGCCAGTGCTTAAACAAATTTGTTTGCATCCCGCATAAATAAAGGCTTTTTCAAGTTCATATCATCACTCAAACTCAATCGTAGCCGGCGGTTTCCCCGTACAATCATACAGTACGCGGTTTACACCTTTTACCTCATTGACAATTCGGCTTGTGACTTTTCCAAGTACTTCCCACGGAAGTTCTGCGGATTCTGCGGTCATGAAGTCGGATGTGAGGACGGCACGAAGTGCGATGGCATAGTCATAGGTTCTGACATCGCCCATGCAGCCTACGGAACGCATATTGGTCAGGGCTGCGAAGTACTGACCGAGTGTGCGGTCGATACCTGCTTTTGCGATCTCCTCGCGGTAAATAGCGTCTGCATCCTGTACGATGCGTACCTTCTCTGCGGTTACCTCACCGATGATACGAACGCCAAGTCCCGGACCCGGGAACGGCTGACGGTATACCAGATTTTCCGGAATACCAAGCTCCAGACCGGCGCGGCGGACCTCATCTTTAAACAGCATACGCAGCGGCTCGATGATCTCCTTGAAATCTACGTGTTCCGGAAGTCCGCCTACGTTGTGATGGGACTTGATAACAGCGGATTTTCCAAGACCGGACTCAATTACATCCGGGTAAATCGTACCCTGTACGAAGTAATCTACTTTGCCAATCTTCTTTGCTTCTTCCTCAAATACGCGGATGAACTCTTCGCCGATGATCTTACGCTTGCGCTCCGGATCGGTTACACCTGCCAGCTTATCGTAGAAACGCTGCTGTGCATTGACACGGACGAAGTTCAGCTTGTACGGACCGTTCGGACCAAATACTGCCTCTACCTCGTCACCCTCGTTTTTACGAAGCAGACCGTGATCGACGAATACGCAGGTCAGCTGGTCGCCGATCGCTTTCGCCATCAGGACGCCTGCTACGGAAGAGTCTACACCGCCGGACAGAGCCAGAAGGGCACGACCATTTCCTACTTTTTTACGGATTTCTTCGATGGATTTCTCTACGAACGCATCCATCTTCCAGTCACCTGCACAATGGCAGACACTGTATACGAAGTTATGCAGCATCTTGGAGCCTTCCTGTGTATGAAGTACCTCCGGATGTGCCTGGATGCCGTACCAGCCTTTTTCTTCATTTTCCATACCTGCAATCGGGCAGACCGGAGTATGGGCTGTCACACGGAAACCTTCCGGCATCTTGGAAATATAGTCGGTATGGCTCATCCAGCATATGGTCTTCGGGGATACACCCTCATACAGCTTAGATGTTGTGTCTACCTCTACCTCAGTCTTTCCGTATTCGCTGACCGGTGCTGTGGCAACCTCGCCACCTAACAGGTAGGACATCAGCTGTGCGCCATAGCAGATACCCAGTACCGGGATTCCCAGATCAAAGATTTCCTTTGAACATCTCGGAGATTCCTCCTTGTATACACTGTTCGGTCCGCCGGTGAAAATGATACCCTTCGGGTTCATCTCTTTGATTTTTTCCAGCGGCAGGGTGTAAGGATGAACCTCACAATATACGTTACACTCTCTTACTCTTCTGGCAATCAACTGATTGTACTGTCCGCCAAAGTCCAGTACAATGATCATCTCTTTCTCCACGAGTATTCCTCCTATAATTTTATGCTGCGATCCGTACTTCATCAACTTGTAGCTTCGAATCAACTTCCAGGATTTATGGTCACACGCTTGCACAACATGTGAACTGTAACAGTCATACTGCTACCGCAGGTAATCACTCCGTTCCAGCCCCATCGCCGCCAATCGAAAAATAACCGGTCGCAATCTGTTCAGCAGCTATACCACGTTCTCTTCCTGTCAATTCCTGTAACTTTTATTATAAAATACCCGGCAATTAAAGACAAGCCATTTTTACGGTATTTTCAGGCACTTTTTTCAGAAAAATGCTTTTCGATTCAATTCAAGTCGAACATCCGTGAGACTTGGCGCGTGATTCTGGTCAGCGAAGCATCGGCAAAATCCGCTACCAGTATGATATCGTACGGAATTTTCAGTGCGGAAAATTCCTATCCGCAAGTAAAAATGCATATTCTATGCAGAATCACTGCGCATCCTCGCGGAGCGTTTATCTCAATCGGAGACCTAACTCCCACTGAGACAAATTTGTTATTACTCGCCACCTAAAGAGGTGGGGGCTTCTCAACTGAGAGCAAAGGATGAGAATTATTATACTATTTGCATTGTGCAGATATGCACACCCTGCGCTTTCATCTCGGTAATTGAATTGCCGAGGATTCCCGCTTATTGTCCTAAACATTTAAATATTTCTTCACATACTTCCCCGTATACGATCCCGGCGTCGCTGCCACCTCTTCCGGTGTTCCTTTCGCAATCACGGTTCCGCCGCCCTCGCCGCCTTCCGGTCCGATGTCGATCAGGTAGTCAGCAGTTTTGATGACATCCAGGTTATGCTCAATGACAACCACGGTATTTCCACCATCCGACAAACGTCTTAATATCTCAATCAGACGGTGTACATCGGCAAAATGAAGTCCCGTAGTCGGTTCGTCCAGAATATAGATCGTCTTGCCGGTTCCACGCTTGCTCAGCTCCGTCGCCAGCTTGATTCGCTGTGCCTCACCGCCGGACAGCTCGGTGGATGGCTGTCCCAGGCGGATATAGGAAAGTCCTACATCGTAGAGTGTCGCAATCTTCCGGTGTATGGACGGCACATTTTCGAAGAAATTCATCGCCTCCTCGACCGTCATATTGAGGACATCATAGATGCTTTTCCCTTTATATTTGACCTCCAGCGTTTCCCGGTTATAGCGCTTGCCGCCGCAGACCTCACACGGCACATAGATATCCGGCAGGAAATGCATCTCGATCTTGATGATGCCGTCGCCGGAGCACGCCTCACAGCGCCCGCCTTTTTTATTGAAGCTGAAACGTCCTTTATTGTAGCCTTTTGCCTTGGCATCCGTAGATGCCGCAAACAGATCCCGGATCAGATCAAATGCCCCCGTATAGGTTGCCGGATTGGAACGCGGCGTCCGCCCGATCGGAGACTGGTCGATCGCGATAATCTTATCGAGCTGCTCGACGCCCTCGATGGATTTATGTTTTCCCGGAATCGTGTGTGCTCGGTTCAGCTTCTTTGCCAGCGCTTTATAAAGAATCTCATTGACAAGTGAGCTCTTTCCCGAACCGGAAACGCCGGTGACGCAGGTCATCACGCCCAGCGGGAATTTGACGTCGATATTCTTAAGATTATTTTCCGCTGCGCCTTTTACCGTCAGCCAGCCAGCCGGTTTTCTCCGCTCGGACGGCACCGGAATCTGAATGCGCCCGCTCAAATATGCGCCGGTGATCGATTTTTCATTTTTCATAATCTCTTCCGCTGTGCCGATCGCCACGACCTCGCCGCCGTGTTCGCCTGCGCCCGGACCGATGTCCACGATACAGTCTGCCGCGCGCATCGTATCCTCGTCATGCTCAACCACCAAAACTGAATTTCCCAGATCCCGCAGGTGTTTCAGGGTATCCAGAAGCTTGTCGTTGTCCCGCTGGTGAAGTCCGATACTCGGCTCGTCCAGAATATATGCCACACCGACCAGACCGGAGCCGATCTGGGTTGCCAGGCGGATTCGCTGCGCCTCGCCGCCGGACAGCGTGCCAGTCGCACGCGACAGGGAAAGGTATTCCAGACCGACATTGATAAGGAAGCTGATCCTCGCCCGAATCTCTTTCAAAATCGGCGCACCGATCGCCTGCTGCATCGGCGTCAGCTCCAGCGCATCGATAAATTCGCGGAATTTGACGATCGACATATCGGTCGCCTCGAAAATATTTTTCCCGCCAACCGTGACTGCCAGAGATTCCTTCTTTAATCGCTGCCCCTTGCAGGCTGGACACGGCGTGATCCGCATAAATGTCTCATATTCCGCCTTCATTGAATCAGAAAACGTCTCACGGTATTTGCGGTTCATGCTCTGAATCAGCCCCTCAAAGGCAATATCATAAATTCCCTCGCCACGCTGTCCACGGTAATACACCTTCACAACTTTGCCGCCGGTTCCGTAAATTAAAATATCATGGATCTCCTTCGGATAATCTTCAAACGGGGTATCCAGACTGAAATCGTATTCTTTTGCCAATGCATTTAAGATCGCGCCGGAAAAGCTCGTTTTGTCCGTGCAGGACTGCCATCCCATCGCCGTGATCGCACCCTGATTGATGCTCAGGCTCTTGTCTGGAATCATCAGATCCTCGTCAAACTCCATCTTATATCCCAGACCGAAACAGTCCGGGCACGCACCAAATGGGTTGTTGAAAGAGAAGCTGCGCGGCTCGACCTCATCCACGCTGATACCGCAGTCCGGGCAGGAAAAATTCTGGCTGAACGTCAGGGTATCGTGCTTTTCTTCGCCATTTTCATCCCGCACCGCCGTATCGGTCAGCATCAGACCATTGGAGAGACCCATGACCGTTTCAATCGAATCCGAAAGGCGTTTCTCAATCCCCGGCTTGACCACCAGGCGATCGACCACAATCTCAATATTGTGCTTGATATTTTTATCCAGCGTGATCTCCTCGGAAAGCTCGTATAAGCTGCCGTCCACCCGCACACGGACATAGCCGCTCTTCTTTGCCTGCTCCAGCACTTTCTCGTGGCGTCCTTTCCGACCGCGCACGACCGGGGCAAGAAGCTGGATCTTTGTGCGCTCTGGCAGCGCCATGATCTGGTCAACCATCTGATCGACCGTCTGACGGCGGATCTCACGACCGCACTTCGGGCAATGCGGAATACCGATCCGTGCGTACAAAAGACGCATATAATCATAGATCTCCGTCACTGTACCGACCGTCGAACGCGGATTCCGATTCGTCGATTTCTGGTCGATAGAGATCGCCGGGGACAAGCCCTCGATGCTCTCGACATCCGGCTTTTCCATCTGACCTAAGAACTGACGCGCATAGGACGACAGGGACTCCATATACCGCCGCTGCCCTTCGGCATAGATCGTGTCAAATGCCAGAGATGATTTACCCGAACCAGAAAGTCCGGTCAGGACGACCAGCTCATTTCTCGGAATATCAATGGAAATATTTTTCAGATTGTGCTCATTGGCACCTCGTATCTTTATATATTGCTTCGCCATATCTGTACCTCAATTATCATCGACTCTGCTCTGTTTTATCATGTCGCTGCTGACTTATTTTATAGTCATTATAGTCACAGTCTTCCCTGTAATTATGCTTAGTATAACACATTCCAAAAGTCTTTGCAAACATTTGTTCTGTTTGATAAAATTGAATCAGCTAAACATAGATATTCCTTGGGAATAGAAGTCAAACTTTTCATCAATTCTAATACAAAAAGGGCACCTCCGCCCGACTCCAAACCTAACATGGAGACCAGACAAAAATACCCTTTCGTCCTATTTCATTTTTTCACGCATTCATTTTATTTCACGATTTTTCGTTCCCCGAAGATACACCAGCCAGTACCCGCCTCCAATCACCAGCATCCCGCCGATCATATTTCCGATCGTAGCCGGAATCAGATTATTGAGAATAAAGGTTCCGATCGTCAGCCCTTCCGCTGCCAGACCATACTCGCCCATGATCATCAGCCCCGCCGGGATGTAAAACATATTGGCGATGCAATGCTCGAAGCCGCAGAGAATGAAAATCGCCACCGGCGGATAAAGCGCCAGAATTTTGCCAGATACCTGCTCGGAGCTCATCGCCGCCCAGACTGCAATACAAACCAGCACATTACAGAGGACCGCACGGCACAGCACCTCCGGCAGAGTCAGGGTCACCTTGGAAACGGCTGTATTCAGAAGAACCTGCGCCAGATCGCCGCCGTACAGGCTTGGAATATGCCCGTAGACAAATAAAACCGCCACAAAGATCGCGCCAATCAGATTTCCCAGATAGACAAACAGAAGATTTTTAAACAGCCCACCCACGGAAATCCGTTTCTGCAGCGCCGAGATCGTCATCAGGCAGTTCCCAGTGAAAAGTTCCGCCCCGGTGCAGACCACCAGCGCCAATCCTGCCGGGAATACGAGTGCCGAAGCAATCCGCGATGCCGAGGCATTTGTCATTGCTGCCGAGGCAACCGAAGCCCCCGCGCCTGCCAGCGCGATGAACATTCCGGCGAAAAAGCCGAGTATCAGCATATGAGACACCGGAAGTTCCGCCTTTTTTCTGCCCGTCTCCACATAATTTTCTGCAATCTGTTTCGATGCAATCATAGATTTTCCTCCCATCAGCCTTTCTATGTCCGAAATTCATTTTTCAAATTCTTCCTTTTATCTTCTGAATTTCCGAACCTGCCACATCGTTTTATAACCTTTCCTTCCATTTCAAACAGAAAAAGACGGTTTTCGTCCGATCTTTCTGTTCTATCCCTTTAAAATCTTTGACAAACAACCGTCTTTTCTATTATTTCTATATCATTTCTGATGTCGTCCTATCATCTCAAGCCGCCATCTGACATCACCTATCAAGGGCTTCCCTTATTATTTCATGTGACTACTTTTTGCAGCCCTCCCACAAATCCTATAAGTTCCCCTTCATTTTCCTACCGTTCCTCCCGGAAATAATTCTCGCCCAGATGCGCCGGGATATGTGCCCCTTTATTCTTACGCATCGACGCGATCACCAGCACCAATGCGGTGATAATGAACGGAAGGGCATCGAAAAATGCCGTTGGAATCGCATACGTGTTTTTCGGCACATAGTATTTCAGCACGCGCAGCGCCCCGAAAATAAAGGAACCGTAAATAACATTGATCGGCTTCCACGCCGCGAAGATAACGAGGGCAACGGAAATCCAGCCAAGACCGCCGACGCTGTCGCGCAGCCACACGCCGCCGTTGATGATCATCGAGCAATATGCGCCGCCGATACCGCAGATCGCACCGGATAGCAGGATATTAATGTATCTCCACTTTGTAACTTCGATACCTGCCGCATCTGCTGCGCCCGGATTTTCTCCGATCGCCTGCACATTTAAACCAACCTGTGTTTTATATAAGTAGAAACTCGTCACAATCGCGATGATGATTCCAAGATAAACGAACGGGTTATAGGAAAATAATAATTCTCCGACCACCGGCAGATCACTGAGTCCCGGGATGTGGATGTTACGCATCTGTGCCGTCACCGCATCCGGAAGTTTCAGGGTGCCGTTCTCTGATTTTTCCAGCATAAAGACGCCGATAAAATTGGCTAATCCGACGCCGAAAATCGTCAGGGTCAATCCCGTTACGTTCTGATTTGCCATAAATGTGACAGTCAAAACACCGTAAATCAATGCCGACAGCATTCCAGCCACCGCCGCAGCTAACAGCGCCGCAACAAAGTTATCCGTCTGATAGCCGACCATGAATCCGGCGCACGCGCCAATCGACATCATGCCCTCGACGCCCAGATTCAGGTGTCCGACCTTCTCACTCAAAATTTCGCCAACCGTGCCAAACAGGAAAGGCGTACCCGCCAATACAGCCGCCACCAGAAATTTAATTACGATCTCGCTGCTCATGCGCGTGTACCTCCTTTTCCGCGAAATACAAATTGATACCGGATAAACAGTTCACATCCCAGAATGAAGAACAGGATGATTCCCTGCAGCACATCCGCGCAGTCCGAGGACAATCCGAATGAAGACTGAACTACGCTGCTTCCTTTTTCCAGCACGCTGAACAAAAAGGTAACCAGCAGAATCACCGGCGGATTCAACTGTGCCAGCCATGCCACGATGATCGCCGTAAATCCGACCCCTCCGGCAACTGCCGTCGTCAGCGTGACATCCGAACCGGTCGCCTGCACCATGCCGCCGATGCCGCAGACAGCGCCGGACAGAAACATCGTCCGCAGAACCACTTTTTTTACATTCATGCCGGCATAGCGGGCTGTCTCCTGGCTCTCTCCCACGACGCTGATCTCATATCCCTGCTTGGAACGATTTAAGTAAACCGCTATCACTACCACAAGAATCAGCGCAATCACCCAGCCGAACTGGATGCCGAACACCTTATCGAGCGCCGCATTCTTATTGAAACGGGCAATCTTCGCATATCCCTGGGAACCTGGGTCACGCCATGCGCCCTCTCTCAAAAATACGATGACATTCAGCGCGATATAGTTTAACATCAGCGTAAACAGCGTCTCGTTCGTATCATACCGGGTCTTAAACCACGCCGGAATGAGTCCCCACAGACCTCCGCCGATCGCGCCTGCCAAAAACATCACGAGCACCAGCAGCCAGTGATTCCAGTTCGCATGGAACAGTGCAAAATACGAGGCAAAAATACCGCCCATAATGATCTGTCCCTCGGCTCCGATGTTCCAGAATTTCATTTTAAATGCCAGCGTCACGCCCAGCGACGCAATTAAAAGTGGAATCATGATTTTGACCGTCGCCTGTATCGCCATCTCGCTTCGCAGCGCTCCGGTTACAATCGTCTGATAAATGACAAATGGATTCTGCCCAATCAGCAGGATAAAGAATCCGCCTGCCACCAGAGCCAGCACGATCGCCTCCAGACGGAGGATCAATGTTTCTCTTTTTCCAAGTTCCGCCTTTTTTACAACGCGGATCCACGGTTCTTTCATGCCTGTTCCTCCTTCTTTTCGGATGCCATACTCTTATCCAGCCCCAGCTCGCCCGCCTCGGTACCGGTCATCATCAGTCCCAGCTGTTCTTTCGTGAGCTTCTTCGCATCCACGATACCCGTGATCTTTCCATGGCAGAGTACCATGATCCGGTCTGAAAGCTCCAGAAGCACATCCAGATCCTCGCCGATATAGACAACCGCCACGCCCTTTTTCTTCTGCTGGTTCAGGAGGTCGTAAATCAGATAGGAAGAATTAATATCAAGCCCTCGCACCGGGTAAGCCGTGATCAGCACCTGCGGGCTCGACTCAATCTCACGTCCCAAAAGTACCTTCTGGACATTGCCCCCCGACATCATACGCACCGGCGTATCAACGCCCGGCGTCACGATTCCCAGTTCTCCGATCAGGCGTTCTGCCATCTCCCTCGCCGGTTTCCGGTCTACAAACAATCCTTTCCCTTCCGAATAGGACTTGAGCAGCATATTATCAACCATACCCATTGAAGCAACCAGTCCCATGCCGAGACGATCCTCCGGCACGAAACTCATGCTGATTCCGAGGCGGATGATCTCCGCCGGAGTCTTACCAATGATATTTTCCTTACGGTACAAAATAGCGCCCTTTTTCGCGTCCATCAACCCGGTCAGCGTCTCGCAGAGTTCTTTCTGGCCGCTTCCGGCAACACCGGCAACGCCCAGAATCTCGCCTGTTTTAATCTCAAAAGAAATATCATCCAGCGCCACGCCGCCGTCACTCTTATCGACGGTCAGATCGACAATCTTCAAAATAGTCTCTCTCTTCTCCATCTCCGGGCGCTCGATATTCAGGCTGATTGGTCGTCCAACCATAAGCTCCGTAAGTTTCTTCTCATCACATCCGGCAGTTTCCACCGTCTCGATGCTCTTTCCTTTTCGCAGAATCGTGACACGGTCACTGATAGAAAGGACCTCATTTAATTTATGGGTAATAATAATAATCGCACAGCCCTGTTCCCGCATCCGGCGCAGGATTTTAAACAGCCGCTCCGTCTCCTGCGGCGTCAGGACTGCCGTCGGCTCGTCCAGAATCAGGATCTGGGCGCCTCTATATAATACCTTCAGGATCTCGACCGTCTGCTTCTCGCTGACCGACATGTCGTAGACCTTTTTCTCCGGTTCAATTTCAAGTCCAAATGACTGTCCAAGCGCTTCAATTTTTTCCCGCAACGCCTTTCTTCCCAGCCGTTTTCCCTTGGTTCCCAGCACGATATTATCCATCGCACTGAACACATCCACCAGTTTGAAATGCTGATGAATCATACCTATTCCTAAATTTCTCGAATCTACCGGCGAATTTATGGAGACTTCTTTTCCTCCAACCAGAATCGAACCGGCATCTGGGTGGTAGATACCGGAAAGCATGTTCATGAGCGTTGTCTTACCGGAACCATTTTCTCCCAAAAGTGCCATAATCTCGCCGTACCGGACGGTCAGATCAATCTTATCGTTCGCCACGACGCTTCCGAATGCTTTCGTGATCTGCCTACACTCAATGGCATACTGTTCTGTCATATCGTCACCTCAAATGAATATTTAACCAATTTTTTATCAATTTCCTAAAAAAGAAAAAAGAGGTGCCGCAAATGAAAGTGGATCCATTTGAAGCTGCCTCCTTTTATCTGTTATATACTCTTGAAATCTGCAACACCCGGAAGCGTTTCCGAACCTGTTTCAGCATCGCTTCCAGGTATATAATTCCGTGATTATTTCTCTACGATGTTCTTGAAGTACCAGTGAATATTGCCTGTGATATCTGCATCAGACATATGCTCGCCCTCGGTGCCAACGGTGGTTCCGTCGTTGCACTCGATCACGCCATCAAATACATCCCAGTCGCCAGACTCGATCTTCGCACGTGCCTCATCGATCTTCTCCTGCGTACCATCTACGCACAGGTCAGATAACGGGGAAATGTCTACCAGACCTTCCTCCAGACCGCCGAAGTAGTTCTCGCCTGTCCATGTACCATCAATCAGATCCTGTACAGCTTTGGTATAGTAAGCGCCCCAGTTCCAAACGGTGGAGGTCAGAACTGCCTTCGGAGCATCCTTGCTCATATCAGAGTTGTAACCAACACCAAATACGCCAGCTTCCTCAGCTGCCAGCTGCGGGTTCGGTGTATCGCAGTGCTGTCCAATGACATCACAGCCCTCGTTGATCAGGGCTACGGCTGCCTGTTTCTCACCTTCCGGATCGTACCAGCTGTTGGTGGTCTTGATGTAAACGGTTGCATCCGGGTTTACAGAATATACACCCATTGCAAATGCGTCACATCCGCCGGTAACCTCGGCATTGTCCTTGCCCCAGGCGCCGACATAACCGATCTTATTGCTCTCTGTCTTTAAACCAGCCGCGATACCAGTGAGGTAACGGGACTGATAAATCCGTCCAAAATAATTGTTAAAGTTCACACCGTTGGATTTGTAGCCGGTTGCATGGGAGAAGATAACGTCCGGATATTCTTCTGCCAGTGCCTCGCATGCATCCATGTAGCCCCAGCTTGTCGCGAAGATAATCTGGCATCCTTCCTCGACACACTCGCGCATTGCTGTCTCGATGGCAGTCTGATCATCGTCCGCTACGTTGTTCTTGCGGATAATCTGATCATCCTCCAGACCAACGGCTTTCTGCATCGCTACGATACCCTGATCATGCGTATAGCTGTAACCGGAACCATCCGCCGGATTTCCAATATGAATCACTCCGACCTTCAGATCCTCTTTAGCAACTGCCGGCATCACGCCCTCTGCTGCCTCGCCTGCTTCTGTGTCTGCCGCGTCAGCTCCCTTTTCCTCCGCTGCCTTCGTATCTGCTGTATCAGAAGACGAAGAAGAACAGCCTGCACACAGGGACAGCGCCATGGCAGCGCTCAGTAACACGCTTACTACTTTTCTCATAACATTTCCTCCTAAGAATGCCTGCGAATGCGGTTCTTTCCCTTTCTCATCGTTTATCAGAATTCCCTCGCGGAACCTGAAATCCGAAAATAAAACCGCATTCCCGAAAATTTGGATCGATACAGGAGATATTATTGCATATTTACAGACGCTTTTCAAGGAATTTGCCTGATTTTTACTGTGATATTTATTAATCTCTTTTCATAAGTTTTACTTATTTCTTTTTCTCTCCTGTAATCCCCCGATATGCAGGAAGGGAACACCGGAGGAATCAGCTGCCAGCATCTTTTTTCGACGCAGACAACACAAAAACAGGCACCAGACATTTCCTTTCAAAATGCCTGATACCTGCTCTGCTCACTGTAACTGATTTCTCTTATAACTTCGGCAAACACGTAACCGTCCACCTTGATAATACACGGCTCCGTTTTAAGCCTCTGCCTCGCCAGCTTCTTTCTTCTCTTCCAGAATCTTCATAAACTCCTCACCGGTGATCGTCTCCTTATCCAGAAGATAGTCTGCCAGCTCATGAAGCTTATCCTCATGCCCGGAAAGAATAGCTTTCGCTTTCTCATACGCGCTCTTTACCAGCGCAATCACTTCCTCATCGACCCTCGCCGCCGTCTCTGCCGAACAAGCCAGGGAAGTATCGCCACCTAAATAGGCGTTGTTGACCGTCTCGAGCGCTACCATGCCGAAATGGTCACTCATGCCGTAACGCGTCACCATCGCACGGGCGATCTTGGTTGCCTGTTCGATATCATTCGAAGCCCCAGTCGTGATAGAATGGAAGATCAGCTCCTCCGCCGCACGGCCGCCGGTCAGTGTCACGATCTTGTTGAACGCCTCTTCCCTGCTCATCAGGAAGCGCTGATCCGCCTCCACCTGCATCGTATATCCGAGTGCCCCGGAGGTTCGCGGCACAATCGTGATCTTGTGGACCGGAGCCGAGTGCGTCTGCAACGCCGCTACCAGCGCATGACCGATCTCATGGTAGGAGACAATCTTCTTCTCATCCCCGGAAACACCGGCATCCTTCTTCTGATATCCGGCAATAACCGTCTCGACACTCTCTTCCAGATCCTGCTGGGACACGGTCTTTCGTCCCATCCGGACTGCCCGCAGCGCCGCCTCATTGACAATGTTTGCCAGCTCCGCGCCGCTCGCACCGTTGGTGGCACGGGCGATCTCATTGTAATCCACACTCTCATCCACTTTAACCTTTTTGCCATGGACTTTCAGAATTGCCTCACGGCCTTTCAGATCCGGTAGCTCTACCGGAATCCGGCGGTCAAAACGTCCCGGACGAAGCAGCGCCGGATCGAGGGATTCCGGACGGTTGGTCGCCGCCAGAATGACAACACCCTTCTTGCCGTCAAAACCATCCATCTCAGTCAGAAGCTGGTTCAGCGTCTGCTCGCGCTCGTCATTGCCGCCCATGCCGGCGCCGTCACGCTTCTTACCAATCGTATCGATCTCGTCGATAAATACGATACACGGCGCTTTTTCATTGGCCTGTTTAAATAAATCACGCACCTTCGCCGCACCCATGCCGACAAACATCTCAACAAATTCCGAACCGGAGATCGAGAAGAACGGAACGTGTGCTTCCCCGGCAACGGCCTTCGCCAGCATCGTTTTACCGGTTCCTGGAGGTCCGACTAACAGGGCGCCCTTCGGCAGCACCGCACCGATCTCCGAGTATTTTTCCGGCTTATGCAGAAAATCGACAATCTCTTTTAACGCATCCTTCGCCTCTTCCTCGCCAGCCACATCCGCAAATGTGATACCTGTCTCGGATTCTGCATAAATCTTCGCATTCGACTTGCCAAACGTCATTGCGTTGCCGGGTCCGCCGCCCATCCGTTTCATCAGTGAACGTCCCATGAGCTGTCCGATTCCCACAAAGAGAATCAGCGGCAGAATCCAGGTCAGCAGGAAATTGAGAAGCGGAGAAGCCTGTGTATTGATCTCCGCACTGTATTTTACATCTTTTCCATCAAGCAGCTCATACAGGTTTACCCCCGGAATCTCCCCAGTCTTGTAGGTGACATTCCAGGTCTTGTTTTTATCGTCATTTTTCAGCGTATAGACGATCTCATTGTTCGTCGTCACATACACCTCATCGACATTATTCTCTTTCAGCTGTTCACTGAACTGGTCAAACCGCACTTCCTGCGTCCGATCCATCATGGATGGGAAGAGGAAAATGTTTAACAGCATGACAACCAGCATTACCAGTCCATAATAATATAGAAATGATTTTCTGGGCGGCTGCTTTCCGCCTCCGTTCGTATTCTCTACCATAGATTGTTCTCCTTATTGTGAGTCTGTGACAGGTGGTTTCTGTGTTTCTGTCACATCGTTTCGTGATACATTAACATATACCGCATTCTTTGTTATTTGTCAATCCACAATAGTAAATATTTATTTACTTTTTATATTTGTTGACCTTTTTGTCTGGATGTGCTAGAGTACAAGTAAATTGATGTTTCCTTGTTTGCAATTTATGTTTGTGAAATGGACCGCATTTTATTACTTTGATATTTAAATTTGGAGGTTTTCCTATGAATCCAGGCAAAAAAAATTCAAATCTTTTAAAAAACACCGGTATCCACTTCCTGGAGTTTGCACTCGGCTTTCTCTCCCTGGCGAAATGCCACTACCAGCCAAGCCATGATATGAAAGTCAACTCGCTTCCATTTTTCGCCCTGATCGCGCTCGACAGCTGGGCAGATCAGGACTATACCATGTCTGAGCTGGCAGACAAGCTGAGTATCACAAAGCAGCAGCTCTCCCATATGATCAAGGTTCTTGAGGAACGCGGTCTGGTCGAGCGGATCCATGATACAGCCAACCGCCGCCGCGTCTACATCCGCATCTGCGATTCCGGCCGTGAGATGATGAACCAGATGAAGCAGGAAATGCTGTCTTCCACCCTGTTTGGGCTGCGCGCTTACACCCCGGAAGAACTGGCATCGATGGACGAGTGCCTGTGCCGCCTGATGGAATTAATGAAGAAATTCAACTGTGAAACCGATGAACCTGCGAAGAATGTATCCGTATGATAAAGACACCGGAGACACTTTTTTCTCCGCTTTCTTTTAAATCCTGTATAATTGACTTTTGTAACGTCCAGCAGCATTCCGGATTGATTTCTCTGCCATTTCATCCTTTCATCCGTTCCGGTGTGTTCCACGCCTCAGCAGAGTTTTCTTTCTGTGCCAATGGACGTTTCTCAATGATACAGAAAGAAGGTTCCTACATATTATGCCACAAATGATAGAAAATCATATTTTTCCACACGCTGCTCATAACAAGCACACTCTCCCCCTCTCATCCAGGCAAACTTCTGCTGCCATTCCACGCCTTTCCGGTCAAACGCGTGCTGCCGCACCTGCAAGAGCCCAAAAGGCCGCGGACGAATTTGCCCGCTACCTGCTCACGCGCAACCTTGCCGATGAGACACTCCGCGCTTACACTTATGCGGTACGGCAATATTTTACCTATTACCGTGACATTACCTACCCCAATTTAAAGCTATACAAAATCTTTCTGCTCGAGCACTACAAGCCGCAGACCATCAACCAGCGGATCCGGGCTTTGAATGCCTACCTGGATTTTAAAAAGCTCTATCCCGGGCATCTTCCCATGGTAAAAATCCAGCAGAAAACCTATCTGGATCACATAATCAGCGAGGCGGATTATGAATACCTGAAACGCTGCCTGCTTCGGGATGAACGGTACACTTACTATTTTCTCATCCGTTTCATGGCGGCAACCGGCGTCCGGGTCAGCGAGGTGATTCAGTTCCAGGCAGAAGATATTTTCTCCGGCTATAAGGACATCTATTCCAAAGGAAATAAAGTCCGGCGCATCTACATTCCACAGTCACTCCGAACCGATACCCTCAAATGGCTTTCCTTTCTCCACAAATCCCACGGTCCCATCTTCCTCAACCGCTTCGGTTCGCCCATCTCTCCAGGCGGCATCCGCAGCCAGCTCAAAACCATCGCCCTCTCCTACCACATGACACCGGAAATGGTACATCCGCATGCATTCCGCCACCGGTTTGCCAAGAGTTTTATCGAAAAATGCGGCGATATTTCCCTGCTCTCCGATCTGCTTGGACACAAAAATCTCGAAACAACCCGGATTTACCTGATGAAATCGAGTCAGGAACAGCAGACGGTGATTGACCGGGTGGTGACGTGGTAGGCACAGGCGTGTGAAAACCATAAAAGGGGAAAGAACTGCCATTTTCCACAATTCTTTCCCCTTTATTATAGATTTATTTTTTCTCTGCCTCCACAATCACGAGCTCATATGGAAGTGCTTCCTCAGCGCTATCGGTTCTAATGTTTTTAACCGACCGTTCTACCGCATTCTCTTTTTTCTCCTGCTTCCCACTGTCCAGCTTTGTCTCAACATTCTGTTCCGCCTTCTTTTCAGAATCTTCCTCCTTTTCTGCTGTTCTACTAATAAGACGATGGGAGATTTCATTTGGTTTTATATATTTGCAATTTTTTTAACAACTTTTCTTTCCAAATAAACATTTTTCAAAACGGAAGTTAGAAGAACCAGATGGATAATAGAAAACGCATAAAGATATTACAGGCATAAAAAAAACCCGGCAGAAAGAAAATGTGCTATGACATTCTCTCCCTACCGGGCTTTTCCTAATATTAAATTTCCTTACAGCACCTTACTCAAAAATGCCTTCAATCTTTCGCTCTTTGGATGCTCAAAGAACTCCTTCGGTTCGTTTTCTTCGATGAAGTTGCCGCCCTCCATGAACATGACGCGGGTTGCCACCTCGCGGGCGAAGCCCATCTCATGGGTAACCACGACCATCGTCATGTGTTCCTCGGCAAGCTGGCGCATTACGTTTAATACCTCGCCTACCATCTCCGGGTCAAGTGCAGAGGTTGGCTCGTCAAAGAGCATCACATCCGGATGCATTGCCAGGGCGCGGACGATCGCCACACGCTGTTTCTGACCGCCGGAGAGCTGTCCCGGATAGGCGGATGCCTTTTCCTTTAATCCGACACGCTCCAGAAGTTTCAATGCCTCCGTCTCCGCCTCGTCCTTCGGGCGTCCGAGCAGTTTCATCGGTGCCAGCGTCATATTATCAAGAATCGTCATATGCGGGAACAGGTTGAACTGCTGGAATACCATTCCCATTTTCTGACGAAGTTTGTCAATGTTTGTCTTCGGATCCGTGATATCCGTTCCCTCAAAATAGATGTGTCCGCCGGTCGGAGTTTCCAGCAGGTTCATGCAGCGCAGAAATGTGGATTTACCGGAACCAGATGGTCCGATCACGCAGACAACATCCCCCTTGCGTATCTGGGTGGAAATATTGGTCAGGACCTTTAAATCACCGAACGCCTTGGAAAGGTCATTGATGTCAATTATCACTTCTCCGTTTTGTACGTTATCGTTCATTCTTTCTCAGGCTCCTTTCCAGATTCTGTGCAAAGTGGTTGAAGATCATCGTCAGCGCCAGATAAACAGCAGCCACTATCAGAAGCGGTGTCCACGCGTCATACGTTCTGGAACGGATGATATCGCCGCCCTTCGTCAGATCCTGCACCGCCACGTAACCGGCTACCGAAGTCTCTTTCAGAAGAACAACAAACTCATTGCAAAGTGCCGGAAGTACGTTTTTAAATGCCTGCGGCATAATGATATAGCGCATCGTCTGCACATAGTTAAAACCAAGGCTTCGACCTGCCTCCATCTGTCCCTCGTCGATCGACATGATACCGGAACGGAAGATCTCCGCTACATACGCTGCCGAGTTAAGACCAAACGCGATCACACCGACAAAGACGCCAGCAAATACACGTGATACAAAAATACAGTAGTAGAAAATCATCAACTGGATGACAACCGGCGTTCCCCGGATGACCGTCAGATATATCTGGCAGACACCATTTAAAAATTTCATTTTTCCGGTTTTGTCGTGAGTTGCACGGACAATCGCAATCAGCAGACCAAGGGCAATGCCGATCAGGGTCGCAAATAACGTGATGATCAGGGTATTTTTCAGGCCCCCTGTCAGATACTGCCACCTGTCATCCTTGATCAGGTTTAAATATAAGGCCTGCTTGAGTTTCTCCAATCTGTTTTCCTCCTTGTAAGGTGATATAGACTTGAAAAAGGGCTGCCGCCGAACCGTGTTTTCGCCATTCTGCAGCAACCTTTTTCCGTTCCGTCAGATACCGGAAACACTCCGGGTGTTTTCCGGATCACCTGAATCCATCCGTCTGACGATTCATTTCAATTCTCTTTTATATTACTCAGCGGTAATGTATTTTGCAACGATCTCATCCAGTTTTCCAGACTCTTCCAGGTTTGCGATGGATGCGTTGATAGCGTCCAGAAGCTCTGTATTGCCCTTCTTAACTGCAATTGCGTACTCTTCTTCTGCATACGGTGTTTCCAGAAGCTTTAAGCCGTCATTCTCGTCTACAAATACCTGTGCCGGTTTGTTGTCAATGATAACTGCATCGATCTTGCCAGTGGACAGTGCCTGTACTGCATCTGCGCCCTTGGAAAATCTCTGTACACTCTCCTCGCCGAAATCATCGGTGGAGTAAAGGTCACCGGTGGTACCCTGCTGAACACCGATCTGTTTGCCCTTTAAATCATCCAGGGATTTGATGTCGCTGTCCTCGGTTACGATAACAGACTGAACGCCGGTTGCGTAAGTGTCAGAGAAATCCACCTGGGTCTGACGATCCTCGGTAACAGTCATGCCTGCTGCTGCGAAATCAGCTTTGCCAGACTGAACCTCCGGGATGATAGAATCGAATGCTACGTCGGTGATTTCCAGAGATGCTCCCATATCCTCGCAGATAGCGTTTGCAATATCTACGTCGATACCTACGATATCATTTCCATCGTGGTACTCATACGGTGCGAACTCAGCGTTGGTGGACATAACCAGAGTCTTTCCTGCAAATGCGCTGTCGCCAGCCTCTGCTGCCTCGCTGCCCTCTGCTGCCTCTGCGGTTGTCTCCTCATTCTCCTCTGCGGCTGCGGTTGTCTCTGCCGGTTTGGAAGAGCATGCTGCTAACGATGCTGCCATAGCAGTTGCCATAGCGATTGCTGCTAATTTCTTTTTCATAATAAATTCCTCCTCATTTCTATTCGCTGCTTTTGTATTTTTATGCAGTAAATACGAATATTCTTACTTTTATTATTGTATCTAGGAATACATTATACCGCATTTTTATAAATAATCAAGCCTGAATTCCTGTTTTTTACAGGGTTTTGTATGATTATGCATTCTTTTCCAATTTGTACGGTTCCAGTTTCGGACAGATCTGGTTGTTAATTCTTGGCACGGGAGTTTAATAGTTGCATAATCAAAAAACGCAGAGACTTTTTATATTTGTCATTCCTACACGAAAGCAAATGGCAGCACTTCTTACTCCGTATGTACGGATCTTCTGGATGATGCGGTTGGTGAAATTTTGAAAGTAAATGAAAGCAGATGACATCTCGAAGAATGTTTCCGGTTTCCGAACGGATTATCAATTCATAACGAACAGTAAAATGAGAACAATTCCAAAAATGGACAAGGAAGAAAAAAATACTATAGTCTGCAACAGCAACAAAAATCGCTGCACCCCAGCAAATACAAAGGTTACAGCGATTTTATTTTCACTCAACTGCCAAAGACTGGTGTATCTGAACCTGGCTTTTCTATGGTCTTTCCGATGAATAGCTTGGCTGGCTTTTCATTGAGATTTCTTATGCTTTTTTCGTTGACATTTAATACTGTTCAATGTATCATATAATCAAGAAATGGGTTTGTTACCGTACAGCTATTGCTCAAGCGGGGTGCTCGTTTCTTTTTTTATGTTCACCATGTCATACAGATATAAATTTCCGTCTGTAGCATGTCGTATCAACATTTCTATCCTGAATATATTAAATCATTCAAGAATACCTCGGTGCTCTTGTATCCAAAAGCAGACGCACCCTTTCTTACTTCCTCGAACATTTTTCCGCATCGATCGCCAGCACAAACATCAATGCATCCAATGCATATTCCGGCTCATTTACCTGAATAACATACGTGTCCGTCATATGGAACAGCTCTTTGCTGACACTGGCAACCGAATATCCCCTTTGATCGAGGATATTATAATCCCATTCCATAATCGAACCATCGATATGCCAGCCATTGTAATCAATGTTGTAATGCGGTGTCAGAAAAGAGATTTCTTTACTCAGACATCCGATATAGGTGCCGTTTTTATATATCTCAAATTTGGGCAGAAATGTCAGTACACGCTGAACAACCATTCCAATTTCATTGCCGTCTGCATCATATATCACCAGCTTATGGCCCCAGGACAACTGGCCTTTTACCACATATACTGTATTGCCAAACTCATCATAAATATCATAACTGTCAAACCACGAAAATAACCGCTGTTTAAATAAAAGCTTCATAAAATCACCTCAAATATCATAATCCGTTCTCTTTTGTCCTCGCCCGGAAACAAATCCGATGTGTCGATCTCATCATAAAACATTAGCTGTTCCTCCGTCATCAGACAACTGATATATTCCTCCGATGGATAATAAAAAAACAGCAGTATCTCTCTCTGATTTTCGTAATAGGACTCATATATCCTGGCAAGAACAGAATGCAATATCTCTAACGAAAATGGATTAAAAAAATAACACCGGTTCACTTCTGGAGGAAGCTCATAGTTCTCCGCACTGCTTAAGATAAAGGAAGTACGGTTTCCGGACACTGCCGTCTCCTTATTTTCTGTTGCCCCCTGATAAATACGTTCATCGTATTCGATTCCGATTGTTTTACACCTTGTCTGATAGGACAAATAAAAACAGACTCTTCCCTTGCCGGTCCCATAGTCCAATAAGGTATTATTCTTACGGATTAATCCGCTGTTCGCCAACCGTTCCAGGACCACGTATGCCGTCGGTTCGTATGGGTATCGGTATTGATCCGCATGCGAATCGTCTCTGCCGCTTGTTCGGATTTTCAGAAATCTATCCCATTGAGTTTCATTTTGGTTCATGGTATATCTCCCGTATCATTTACTCGATTCTTATATCTACAGAATATAGGAAATTGGCAGCGCTTGTCAACTTGCAGCTTTGGAAAGAAAAAAATTGCAAATATGTAAATCTCCATCGTCTTATTACGGACAGATCTGGTTGTTAATTCTTGGCAAATCTAATATTTCGTACTATAACTATTCTGTACCGTTTTCTCTGTACTGGGCATCGGTTTCGCGTTTTTGTTTCATAGGACACAGTTTCCCATGAAACAAAGAAATCGCACCTGATTCACAAGATACGGAACCATTCCTTAGGTTTTATTACGAAAGAAGGCTTTTTATGATTTCCCGTCTACTTACCTTAACTGCCTGGTCCATGACACCGCCCGCAGTCTGGTCTCCCTTTCATTTAGCATTTATGCTGATCGGCATCCTGCTCGCCGCCTTTGCCGCATGGAAATTGCGGACGCGCTCCGAAGCGTTCCGTCTGCATCTGCTCTTTGCCTGCGGTGTTTTTCTGGCATTTTCCGAGGTCTACAAACAGCTTTTTCTCTATTACATAGAAAACAACCGGCACTACGACTGGTGGTATTTTCCATTCCAGCTCTGCAGCCTGCCGATGTACCTCTGCCTGCTACTGCCCTTTGTTCCGCATAAATATCAACGTATTTTTTGCACTTTTATGTATAATTACAACCTGCTCGGTGCCGTCATGGTGTTCATCGATCCGTCCGGTCTGATGCACCCGTACTGGACGCTGACCCTGCATGGATTTATCTGGCATATCCTTCTGATCTTCATCGGACTGCTCATCGCCTTTTCCCGCATGGTGCTGCCAACCGCCAAAGGATTCTGGCAGTCTACAGTTGTATTTGCGGTCGGATGTGTCATCGCAACCATCATCAATGTTACCTCGCATCCGTATGGAAACGCGGATATGTTTTATATCACGCCGTACTACGCAACCACGCAGATTGTGTACTCCCAGATCGCTGCTAAATTTGGAATTTTTGCCGGAAACGCAGTGTACGTGCTTTCGATCATCCTGGGTGCCTGGCTACTGCATCTCGTATATGAAATTCTCTCCCACAGAACCTGCCACTGACAGCCTCTTCCAGATGCATGGCAACTTTAAAAGAGCGCCAGCCCCGCATTCACAGCCGGGCAGACGCTCTTTTCTATAATAGCTCAATTAATTCACTGTCACGGTAAAATCCACCGAAACGACTCTGTAACAATGGATTTTACCCTTTTATTTTTATTTACTGAATCTCGCTATGGAACTCCTGCAGGGACTTAACCTCCAGATGTCCGTTCTTCTTGATACTTCTCAGAGCCTGTACGGTAGCCTTTGCTGCTGCCATGTTGGTGAAGTACGGAATCTTCGCCTTTACAGCTGCCTTACGGATGTAGCTGTCATCGCCTCTGCCCTTCTTATCGTTCGGGGTATTGATAATGATTGCCACTTCTCCGTTGGTAATCTTATCTAAAATGTTCGGACGGCCTTCGTTGATCTTGCATACCTTCTCAGCCGGAAGTCCTGCTGCTACCATCACATCACAGGTTCTGCCTGTACCCATCAGGGTAAAGCCACACTCGTAGAAGCCTCTTGCAACCTCGATAAGCTCTATCTTATCCTTGTCATTGACACTCAGGAGGACAGTTCCTGAGGAAGGAAGACGTGTCTGGGTTGCTTCCTGTGCCTTGTAGATAGCCTCACCAACGCTGGTGGACATACCAAGAACCTCACCGGTGGAACGCATCTCCGGTCCAAGTACCGGGTCAACCTCCGGGAACATCTTGAACGGGAATACCGGCATCTTAACACCGTAGTGCGGAATCTTCTTCTCTTTCAGTGCCGGAACCGGTGACGGACGGCCTGTTAAGTAGGAAGTCATGATATCCGTTGCCAGTTTTACCATCTTGATGTTGCATACTTTAGATACCAGCGGCACGGTACGGGATGCTCTCGGGTTTGCCTCCAGCACGTATACTTCGCCGTCCTCGATTGCATACTGCATGTTCATCAGACCTACTACGTGCATCTCTTTTGCGATACGGCTTGTGTAATCGCGGATTGTCTCTACCTGATCCTTGGTCAGATTTCTGGACGGAAGGATACAAGCGGAGTCACCGGAGTGGATACCTGCCAGCTCGATATGCTCCATAACAGCCGGAACAAATACGTTCTCGCCATCGCTGATAGCATCTGCCTCACACTCGGTTGCATGATGCAGGAAACGGTCAATCAGGATCGGACGATCCGGAGTTACACCGACAGCTGCTCTCATATAGAAGGTCATCGCTTCATCGTCATGAACAACCTCCATGCCGCGGCCGCCAAGTACATAGGACGGACGAACCATAACCGGGTAACCGATCTTATTCGCAATCTCTAATGCGTCATCAACGGTAACTGCCATGCCTGACTCCGGCATCGGAATCTGCAGTTTATCCATCATCGCACGGAACAGGTCACGATCCTCTGCCATGTCGATGGTTTCCGGAGTTGTACCCAGAATATTGACACCATATTTCTTCAGGTCTGCTGCCAGGTTCAGCGGTGTCTGGCCACCAAACTGTGCGATAACTCCCAGCGGTTTCTCCTTATGATAGATGCTTAATACATCTTCCAGAGTCAGCGGCTCGAAATACAGTTTATCGGAGGTATCATAGTCTGTAGATACGGTCTCTGGGTTGCAGTTAACGATAATTGTCTCAAATCCAAGCTCTTTCAGAGCGATAGCTGCATGTACGCAGCAGTAGTCGAACTCAATACCCTGACCGATACGGTTCGGACCGCCGCCCAGAATCATGATCTTCTTGTTGTCGCTGCACGGACTCTGATCCTTGATGTGATAGCTGGAGAAGTAGTATGCAGAATCCGGTGTGGCACTTACGTGTACGCCCTCCCAGCCTTCTACGATACCTTCTTTGGTTCTTGCATCGCGGATCTCTTCCTCTGTAACGCCTAACAGCTCGCTTAAATATTTATCTGCAAAACCGTCCAGCTTCGCCTGGCGGAGAACCTCAACCGGCGGAACCTCGCCCTTATACTGCATCAGGCTTTCTTCCTCTTCTACCAGTTCCTTCATCTGCTGGATGAAGTAATGTTTAATCTTGGTTAATTCGAACAGCTCGTCTACGGTAGCGCCCTTACGAAGTGCCTCGTACATAATAAACTGACGTTCGCTGCTCGGAACATGCAGCATCGCAAGCAGTTCTTTTTTTGTCTTCTTATCGAAGTCTTTCGCATGACCTAGACCGTAGCGGCCTCTCTCCAGGCTTCGGATTGCCTTCTGGAATGCCTCTTTGTAGGTCTTTCCGATACTCATAACCTCGCCGACTGCCTTCATCTGGGTTCCCAGCTTGTCCTCTGCGCCTTTGAACTTCTCAAATGCCCAGCGTGCAAACTTGATAACAATATAGTCGCCGGACGGAACATACTGATCCAGAGTGCCGCTCTTGCCGCATGGAATCTCATCCAGAGTCATACCGGTTGCCAGCATCGCTGATACCAGTGCAATCGGGAAACCAGTTGCCTTGGATGCCAGAGCGGACGAACGGGAGGTTCTCGGGTTGATCTCGATAACAATATCACGGTCTGTCTTCGGATCGTGTGCCCACTGTACGTTGGTACCGCCGATTACCTGGATTGCTTCTACGATCTTGTAGGATTTCTCCTGCAGACGTTTCTGTACTTCTTCCGAAATGGTTAACATCGGAGCAGAACAGAAGGAATCTCCGGTGTGTACGCCCAGCGGATCAATATTTTCAATAAAGCAGACAGTGATCATGTTGTTCTTCGCATCGCGGACAACTTCCAGCTCAAGCTCTTCCCATCCAAGGATAGACTCCTCTACCAGAACCTGACCAACCATGCTGGCCTGCAGGCCTCTTGCACACACGGTCTTCAGTTCTTCTACGTTATATACAAGACCGCCGCCTTCGCCACCCATGGTGTAAGCCGGACGAAGAACAACCGGATAACCCAGTTTATCTGCGATTGCCAGTGCATCCTCAACGCTGTAGGCAACCTCACTTCTAGCCATCTCGATGCCCAGGCTTTCCATTGTATGCTTAAACTCGATACGGTCCTCACCACGCTCGATAGCATCAACCTGAACGCCGATTACTTTAACATCATATTTATCCAGAACACCTGCTGCTGCCAATTCGGAGCAGAGGTTCAGTCCGGACTGTCCACCCAGGTTCGGGAGCAGCGCATCCGGGCGCTCTTTTTCAATGATCTGAGTCAGACGGTCTACGTTCAGCGGCTCAATATAAGTCACATCTGCTGTCTCCGGATCCGTCATAATCGTAGCCGGATTGGAATTGACCAGCACAATCTCATAGCCGAGTTTTCTCAGTGCCTTGCACGCCTGTGTTCCCGAATAATCGAACTCACACGCCTGTCCGATAATGATTGGACCGGAACCGATAATCAATACTTTGTGAATGTCATTTCTCCTCATGTTTTCTCCCTCTCATTGTCTGCTGTTTTTTGGCTTTAAAAAAGCGGCCTCCCGGATCAACTAAAAATCAAGCACCTCCGCGGTGCCTTCACGCGCGTCTGTCTGATCTTCCGTCACCCTGACAGCCTCCGCCAATCGCAGCTCTGCCAGACCCCAGTTAGCCATTATCAGCATTATAATAGAAAGCGCTTTATTTGTAAACAAAAAATTTTACAAAAATCGATCTTTTTTGCTTTTCTTTTTTCAAAATGTATGATATTATAGTAAAGATATACTGGGGTGTTTATTTTGTCCAAAAGGCAGATTTAGACCCTCTTATTTTCGTTCCTGCGCGAGAATGTGCCAAGGCATATTCTTTTTTATTATCTTGTCCTACGAAAATCCTACGAAAAGGAAAGGGGGTATCCATTATGAAAAAAGTTGTCATCATCGACGGTCAGGGCGGACGCATGGGGCGCGCTCTCGTAGAAGAAATCCAGAAACTCTGTCCCGGACAGCCGCTTCTCGCGCTCGGTGCCAACACCACTGCCACTGCCGCGATGATGAAAGCCGGAGCTGCCATGGGCGCCACCGGAGAAAACCCCGTTCTCGTCGCCTGCCGCGATGCCGACCTAATCATCGGACCAATCGGCATCGTCATTGCAGACTCCCTCTTAGGAGAAATCACCCCCGCCATGGCAGCCGCCATCGGACAAAGCCGCGCCCAGAAAATCCTGATTCCTGTCAGTGGAAGCTCCTATTGCCGCCATATTTTAGTAGGAACACAGAATTTACCAATGAATGAATATATCCATTTGGCGGCAGAGGAAGCAGCTGCCTACCTGAATCATATTTAAAAAATGCACGAAGCTGAACTCTCATCGTTCCGCTCCGTGCATTTTTCTCCCGGTCTCTTTATCCTTCAAAACCTGCATCTTCAACTCATCCACCCCGGAAAATTTCATCTCCGGCCGCATAAAATCTAAAAAATGAACCTCTATCTTTTTCCCATACAGGTTTTCATCCAGATCATAGATATATGTCTCCGCCCCCGCCGGTCGTTTTCCGGCAATCGTCGGTTTTTTTCCAATATTCGTGATACTTCCATAAGAAGCACCATCAATCACCGTCCGGGAGAGATATACCCCGAACGCCGGAAGATGTTTCTGGATTCCCGGCAGGATATTCGCCGTCGGAAACCCTAGGGTGGAGCCTAAATGCTCCCCGTGTACCACCTGTCCGCTGATCCGGTACTCGTATCCCAACAGTTCATTCGCCTTGCGGATATTTCCCTTCGCCAGCTCTTCCCGGATATAGGTGCTGCTGATCTCGCGTTCGCCATCCATCGCCTTTTCAACGATCGATACCTCATATCCATATTTCGGTGCCAGTTTCCGAAGCAGTTCAGCATCGCCCTTCCGCTGGTAGCCAAAATGGCAGTCCGGACCGGACACGATCGCCTTTGCGCCCATCTTGCCGACCAGAATCTCGGCAACAAACTGTTCCGGGTCCATATGTGCGACTTCCTGGTTGAACGGATATTCCACCAGATACTCCACCCCCGCCTCGCGCAGGTTCTCCTCGCGCTCCTCGTTGGTCGTGATCATCGTCTGCAGCTTTCCCCGGATCAAGGTTCCCGGTGCCGTCTCAAAGGTAAACACCGCTGGTTTATATTCTTTTTCCCGATACCGCATCACTTCCCGCAGCAGCTTCTGATGTCCTCTGTGAAGACCGTCAAACTTACCGATCGTGACCGCAGTCGGCTCTTTTATCTGAAATTCTCTGGTTCCGGCAAAATACTGCATCTTACTCTCCTCCCAGAAAGATCTTACGTGGTTTCCATTGTTTCTTCTCCGGCTGATAGGCATAGAGACCGATAAACTGGTTTGCGCTGTCATAGACGCGGATGATTCCAGAATCTGGAAGTACCATCTCTGAGTTTCCATCCGCAGAAACCTGGTGTTCAGCCAAACTGCTTCCGATCTGCACTAAGCAGCCGTCTCTCGGTCCCAGCCCCTTCGGGAATGGATTTCCATTCTGCAGCAGCTTATCCAGAACTTCGCTCTCCGACACATACGCCGGGCAGTCCTCAAACATTCCATCCACCGGCACGATCCTATCCTCGATCTGACCGGCTTTCGCCAGCGCTTCCACCTCGGACAGGCGCAGGCTGTCCCCGATCACAAATCGATCGACGCGGGTGCGGATCAGTTTTTCCATACAGCCGCCGCATCCCAGCTTTTCACCGATGTCATGGCACAGGGTACGGATGTAGGTTCCCTTGGAACAGGTCACGGTCATCGTCACACGCGGCAGTTCCATCGCATCTATCTGAAGATCATAGATTTCCACCGGACGTGCTGCCCGCTCTACCTCTTTTCCGGCTCTCGCCAGCTCGTAGAGCTTCTTTCCGTTGACCTTGAGCGCCGAATACATCGGCGGTACCTGCATATACGGACCAACAAAGCTCTCCGCCGCCCCGCGGACTGCCGGTTCTGTCAGCTGTTCCGTCGGTTTCTCCGAAAGAATCGTTCCTGTCGTATCCTGCGTATCGGTTTCGGTTCCCAGCAAAAGAACTGCCTGATACGTCTTTCTCTTATCCGTCAAAAGGTCGCACAGCTTCGTGCCCTTCCCCAGACATACAGGGAGTACGCCCTCCGCTGCCGGATCGAGCGTACCCGTATGACCGATCTTTTTCTGTCTCAAAATGCCCCGGAGCTTCGCCACCACATCGTGGGACGTAAACCCCGGTTCTTTATAAATGTTTATCACACCGTGAAACATAAAATCTCCTAAAAAATCAGAACTATTACCGTCCATGCGCTGTGCACCTGAAAGCAGGCAGCGCAATCAGCAACAGAACCTCCTATTCCTCCCTACGGGCATCCATCTGTTTCTCAATATGTCCCGTCAGGTTGTTGATCACATCCCTCGGATGTCCCTGCATCGTGCAGCCCGCCGCGTGGATGTGTCCGCCGCCGCCGAAATACGCCGCCACCTTGCTCACATCGACATAGTCGTTGGAACGAAGGCTGACCTTGTACTCGTTGAACGCCTTTTCATAGATGAAAATGGCACATTCCACTCCTTCGGTAATCCGGAGCTGATCGATAATGCCATCCAGATCGTTCGTATCGACACCGTAAAACTCCATTTCTTTCTGGGAAACTACACTGAAAATACATCTTCCATCCAGAATCCGTGTACTGCCAAGCAGCGCTTTTCCGAGAATCTGGTTCTGTGCGTAGGTCTTGCGGTAAAAGCTGTCGTCGATGATCTTCGCCGCGTTCACGCCTTTTTCCATCAGCGCGCCCGCGATTTCCATCGTTTTCCGGGTCGTTGAATTGTACTTAAATACACCTGTGTCATGCACAATTCCGGTATAGAGACACTCTGCCGCCTCCCTGCTGATCTTTGCCTCATCAAGAAGCGTGTATAACACTTCGCTGCAGGAGCTTGCATCCGGAATGATGTAATTTTGTTCTGCAAATCCTGTATTGGTTCTGTGATGATCGATGCAGAGTGTCTTGACGGCGCTGTCAAAATAGACCGCGTAGCCGCCCAGACGCTCTTTGTCGCTGGCATCCAGCGTAATGCACAGATCAAACTGTTTTTCCGGCACAATCTCGGTATGAATTTTCTCAAAATCATTCATATAAGAAAACTTAGCAGCCGGATGGTCGAGAAACAGTTCTGCCTCTATCTGCGGATAATTCTCCCGCAGATAGTTAAGCAGTCCCAGAGTCGTTCCGATACAGTCCCCGTCTGGATGGATGTGACCAAGCAGTACGATGTGCTCCGCCCCTTCCAGTGACGCCTCTAAGATATTTTTACTCATTTTCTTCCTCATCTCCCGATTCTGAGTCTCTGAGATTTTCAGTTACTTCATCGATCAGGCGGGTCATGTGTACACCGTACTCAATCGACTGATCGAGAATAAATGTAATTTCCGGCGTATTCCGTAAATTAATGCGTTTTGCAAGCTGGGTGCGGACAAATCCGACAGCACTTTTCAGTCCCTGGATCGTATCCTTCGCCGCTTCCTCGTTGCCTAACACGCTGATATACGCCTTGCAGTACTTGAGATCCGGAGTTACCTCCACGGAGACAACCGTTGTCATCGGATGAATCCGCGGATCTTTCAGCTCACGGCTGATGATGGAACTCAGCTCTCTCTGTACTTCACTGTTAATTCTTGTATTTTTAATGCTATTTTTACGCATGAATCCCTCTGCCTTTCTAGCGCGGAACCTCTACCATCGCATATGCTTCGATCATATCGTCTTCCTGCAGATCGTTGAACTTCTCAAATACAAGACCACACTCGTATCCGGAAGCAACTTCCTTCACGTCGTCCTTGAAACGCTTTAAGGATGCCAGCGGACCATCGAAGATCTGCTCGCCGTCACGGGTAATACGTGCCTTGCAGCCTCTCTGGAATTTACCATCCAGGACGTAGGAACCAGCGATAGTACCAACGCCGGAAGCCTTGAAGGTCTGACGTACAACGGCGTGACCGATTACCTGCTCCTCGTAAATCGGGTCAAGCATACCCTTCATCGCTGCCTCGACATCCTCGATTGCCTGATAGATGACGCGGTAGAGACGAACGTCTACTTTCTCACGCTCTGCGATGGACTTCGCGGTTGCGTCCGGGCGCACATTGAAACCAATAATGATCGCGTTGGATGCGGCTGCCAGACTGACGTCGGACTCGTTGATCGCACCAACACCGCCGTGGATGACCTTGACTACAACTTCCTCGTTGGACAGCTTCATCAGGCTCTGCTTTACTGCCTCGACAGAACCCTGTACGTCTGCCTTTACGATCAGTGGAAGTTCCTTTACATTTCCTGCCTTGATCTGGGAGAACAGATCGTCCAGGGAAAGTTTCATCTTTGTATCTTCAATTAACTTATTCTTGCTCTCAGAGATAAAGGTTTCTGCAAAGCTTCTTGCCTCTTTCTCGTTCTCCGGCTGTACAAATACCTCGCCGGCGTTCGGCACGTCATTAAGACCCAGAATCTCGACCGGAGTGGACGGACCAGCCTCTTTGACGCGGCGTCCTTTATCGTCCATCATCGCACGGACACGGCCGTAGCAGGCGCCTGCCGCGATCGGATCACCGACATGCAGGGTACCTTTCTGTACCAGGACGGTCGCAACCGGACCTTTACCCTTATCCAGCTCCGCCTCGATGACAAGACCTCTCGCATTACGGTTCGGGTTTGCCTTTAACTCTTTGACCTCTGCGGTCAGAAGGATCATCTCAAGCAGTTCCTTGATACCTTCCTTGGTATGTGCAGATACCGGAACGAAGATGGTGCTGCCGCCCCAGTCCTCCGGAACCAGTTCGTACTCGATAAGCTCCTGTTTTACCTTCTCAATATTGGCACTCGGCTTATCGATCTTGTTGATCGCTACAATGATCTCAACACCTGCTGCCTTCGCATGGTTGATCGCCTCGATGGTCTGCGGCATAACACCGTCGTCCGCTGCAACAACGAGGATTGCAATATCAGTGGATTTTGCACCACGCATACGCATTGCGGTAAATGCCTCATGTCCCGGCGTATCGAGGAATGTGATCTTCTGTCCGTTGATCTCTACCATGTACGCACCGATGTGCTGGGTGATACCGCCTGCCTCTTTTGCAGTTACATTGGTCTGGCGGATTGCATCCAGAAGGGAGGTTTTACCATGATCGACATGACCCATAACACATACAACCGGCGGACGGGTTACCATGTCCTTCTCATCCTCTTCTTCCTCTTTCAGAAGTTCCTCGATGACGTCAACCTTGACCTCTTTCTCACAGAGTACGTCAAACTCCATCGCGATCTCTTCTGCCTGCTCGTAATCTACTTCCTGATTGATGGTGACAACCTTGCCCTGTAAAAAGAGCTTCTTTACAATCACAGACGGCTGAAGTTTCATCTTGTCTGCGAGATCCTTGATGGTGATTACCTCCGGGATCGTGATTGTCTTGATCTCCTCAACCTTTGCCTCCTTCTTCTGCGGCGGCTGAACAGCGCTCTTTACGTTCTTTCCGCCTCTTCCCTTGGAGTGCATCTCTTCCTCATGGTCGATCTTGCTATATTTATCGTTCTTGTAATTATTCTTATTCTGCTTGTTGTTCTGCGGTTTCTGTACAACCGGGCTGTCGAAGGATGGCTTCGGAATATTTAAACCGCCGCGTCCATCGCGTCCGCCTCTCTGACCATCACGGCCGCCCTGATAGCCGCCGCTTCTCTGGCCGTCACGGTTTCCCTGATAGCCGCCGCTTCTCTGGCCATCGCGGTTTCCCTGATAGCCGCCGCTTCTCTGTCCATCGCGGTTTCCCTGATAGCCGCCGCTTCTCTGGCCGTCACGGTTTCCCTGATAGCCACCGCTTCTCTGTCCATCGCGGTTTCCCTGATAGCCGCCGCTTCTCTGGCCGTCACGGTTTCCCTGATAGCCACTGCTTCTCTGGCCGTCACGGTTTCCCTGATAGCCGCTTCTCTGGCCGTCACGGTTTCCCTGATAGCCGCCGCTTCTCTGGCCATCGCGGTTTCCCTGATAGCCGCCGCTTCTCTGGCCGTCACGGTTTCCCTGATAGCCGCCGCTTCTCTGGCCATCGCGGTTTCCCTGATAGCCGCCGCTTCTCTGGCCGTCGCGGTTTCCCTGATAGCCGCTTCTCTGTCCATCACGGTTCTCCGCTGGAGCTGCGCTCTTAGCCGGCTGTACGGTCTGATCTGCGCCTGCTGCTGCCGGACGGCTTGCCGGTGCGCCGGTCTTGGCTGCGTTTCCTGCATTGGCCTTGCCTGCCGGACGGCTTCCTCTCTGTACGCTGTTCTGCGGACGATAAACCGCTGCAATCCGCTTTTTCGGCGGCTCAGTTGTCTTCTCCGCCTCTTTCTTCTCTGCCTCTAACGGCTCTTTCTTTATATCTTCCACTCGATTTGTTTCCGCCTTTCCTGTATCTGTCTTTGACGCTGTCGTCTGTCTCTTTGCTCCTGCAAGGAAACATCTGACTGCTTCTGCCTGTTCCTCCGTCACCTTGGAAGAATGGCTTTTTACGTCAAAATGGTTTTTCTGCAGTATCTCTAAAACTTCTTTATTTGATTTGCCAATCTGTTTTGACAACTCATTAACTCTCATGTTTTGCTACCTCCGTTCCGGCACTGCCTTCCCGTTCTGCATAAGCTCCTAAAAGAGCCCGCCCAGAAAAGCGTTAATCATCCAACTTCTCTCTTAACGCCTTTGCAAAACCGGAATCCAAAACGGCCAGAGACGCTCTCATCTCTTTTCCCATCGCGTGTCCCAGCTCTTCCTTCATGCCGAACTGGTACACGGGAACCTTGTAGTATGCACATGAATTTTCAAACATCTTTTTTGTATTATCCGACGCTTCTTCTGACACGATCACCAGATACGCTTTTCCACTCTTGATCGCTTTCTCGGTCATGAACTCGCCGCTTGCCGTCTTACCGGCGCGCGTCGCCAGTCCCAGAAGATTCAGCACCTTTTTACGATTCTCCAAACTGCTCCATCTCCTTTTCCAGCGTCTCATAGACTTCCTTCGGAATCGCCATCTTGAGCGACCGCTCCAATCCTTTGCTCTTTACCGCCTTTTTCCAGCAGTCCATCGAAGGACAGAGGTAGGCGCCGCGTCCATTCCTACGGCCTGTCGCGTCAATCTCGATCGTATCGTCGGCTGTCTTTAAAACGCGGATCATTTCTTTTTTGCTCTTCATTTCTCCGCATCCGATGCACTGTCTGAGCGGCACTTTCTTTGCTCCCACTGTCTATCACTTCCATTTCTGTCAAATCCCGGTTCTGCTGCTTTCTTTCTGCCAAATCTGCTCGTTCCGCCCGAAATCAGCATCCCCGCACATTATCTGTCAGGATTATTCCTGCTCCGCTGCCGGCTCTTCTGTGCCCTCAGCCGCCTCATTTTCTGCTGCCTCGGCTGCGTCTTCCTCTGCCACGCTGATCAGCGGGTCATCGGTGTAGCCCTCGAAGCCTTCCTCATAACCGCTCTCAAGCTCATCTAAAAGACCGGACTCTCTTGCCTGTGTCTCACTCTTGATATCGATCTTGAAGCCGGTCAGGCGGGCTGCCAGGCGTGCATTCTGACCCTCTTTACCGATTGCCAGGGAAAGCTGGTAATCCGGAACGATCACCTGTGCCTCGCGTGCTTCCTCATCTGCTGCAACCAGGATAACCTTTGCCGGGCTTAACGCGTTCTCAATCAGGAATGCAGGGTTGTCATCCCAGTTGATGATATCGATCTTCTCACCGCGCAGCTCATTGACAACCGCGCTGACACGCGCGCCGTTTAAGCCGACACATGCACCGACCGGATCGACGTTCGGGTCGTTGGAGCTGACTGCCATCTTCGTACGGGAACCTGCCTCACGTGCGATCGCCTTAATCTCTACGGTACCGTCTCGGACCTCGGCAACCTCAGACTCAAAAAGGCGTTTTACCAGATCTGGATGGCTTCTGGATACGGTGATACGAGGGTCTCGCTGTGTCTCTTTTACTTCAATGACGTACAGTTTGATACGCTCGGTCGGTTTGAATACCTCGCCCTTTACCTGCTCACTCTCGTTCAGGATCGTGTCGATCTTGCCTAAGTTGATGCTGATGTTGCGTCCTACATAGCGCTGTACGATACCCGTTACGATATCTTTCTCTCTGCAGTGCCACTCCTCATACAGGGCGTTGCGCTCTGCCTCACGAAGTTTCTGTAAGATAACATTCTTCGCGTTCTGAACGGCGATACGTCCAAACTCCTTGGAATTGACAGAGAACTGAACGACATCGCCCAGCTCATACTTGCTGTTTAAGAGCTTTGCCTCTGCCAGGCTTACCTGGGTCATCGGATCCTCTACGGTCTCCACAACCTCACGCTCTGCCACGATGGAAAAATCTCCTGTTTCACGGTTGATGTTTACCTTGACATTATCTGCCCGGCCATAATTGTTTTTGTATGCTGTCAGCAGAGAATTTTCAATTGCTTCTAAAAGAACATCTTTGCTGATATTGTTTTCTTTTTCCAGCAGATTTATTGCCTCAATCAACTCTTTATTCATTTTATTTTATCTCCTCCTACCGTCTAAAAATCAAAGGCTAAACGAATCAAAGCAATCCCTGATTTTTCAAATGTACGCTCGCTGCCGTCCTCCATCGTGAGTGTCACGGAATCCGCGTCATAGGACGTAAGCGTTCCTGTAAATTCCTTCTGTTTGTCGATCGCTTTATACAGGCGGATCTCCACATCTTTGCCGATGCTTCTTGCAAAATCTTTCTCTTTCTTCAGAGGACGTCCCAGTCCCGGAGAACTCACCTCCAGTATATAGCTGTCCTCGATGAAATCTTCCTTATCCAGCCATTCACCAAGCAGACGGCTGATTACCTCGCAGTCATCAACGGTAATACCGCCCTCTTTGTCAATGTAGCACCGCAGATACCAGACGCCGACCTCGCGGACATACTCCACATCAACCAGCTCAAACTGATGCTGCTCCAGAACCGGCGTGATCCACGCCTCTACCCGTGCTTCGTACTGCTCTCCCTTTGCCACACCCCCACCACCTTTCTATGAAATTAGAAAGAGTGGACTTTTTTGTCCACTCTTTCCAGTCAGTCTATTATGTTATCGTGCCTAGTATAACATGCTTTTTTCGGAAGTTCAAGAGGTATTTCCTATTGTTTCTCTTTATTTACCGAATACAGCCTCATAATCTGCTTTGAATTTCTCGATACCAGCATCGGTCAGCGGGTGTTTTACCATCTGCATCAGAACCTTGAACGGAACAGTTGCGATGTCAGCACCAGCCTTCGCGCACTCGATGATGTGCATCGGATGTCTGGTGGAAGCACAGATAATCTCGGTGGAAATCTCCGGATAATTGTCAAAGATCTCTACGATATCGTAAATCAGGTCTGTACCGTTGGTGGAGATGTCATCCAGACGGCCTAAGAACGGAGAAACGTATGTAGCGCCTGCTCTTGCAGCCAGAAGTGCCTGGTTGGCAGAAAAGATCAGGGTTACGTTGGTCTTGATGCCCTCAGCGGACAGAGCTTTCACAGCCTTTAAGCCCTCGGTAGTCATCGGGATTTTAACAACCATGTTCGGATGAATCTTAGCGATCTCACGGCCCTCAGCGATCATATCCTCTGCCTTCACAGTCGTAGCCTTAACCTCACCGGAAATCGGTCCGTCTACAATGCTGGTGATCTCTTTGATAACCTCATTAAAATCACGGCCTTCTTTTGCAATCAGAGACGGGTTTGTGGTAACGCCACAGATAATACCCATATCATTCGCTTCACGGATCTCATCAACATTCGCGGTATCAATAAAAAATTTCATTTCCCATATCCTCCTAATTTTTATAAGATAGATAGCCAGTATCTCCTATATCTGCTATACATAAGTATACCATACTTGTCCCATCTATTTCCATACTTGAATCTATATTTTACAAATTGTTACTGTTCACGCATACGTGCCCAGTAACTACAAATTCCCTTGTCCGTAATACGCCCCCGGGCCATGCTTGCGCAGATAATGTTTATCCTGCAGGCACTGCGGCGCTTCCTTCACATCCGGATTGATCATCTCGCAGCGCGCCGCCATCTTGGCAACCTCCTCGAGTACAACCGCGTTGTGAACCGCCTCATGGGCATCCTTGCCCCAAGTAAACGGTCCATGGTTCTTGCAGAGCACACATGGCACCGCCATCGGGTCGAGCTTCCTCTCCTCAAACAAATCTGCGATCAGCACGCCTGTGTTCCACTCATAATTCTTTAATTCTTCCTCATTTAAGTTTCTCGCGCATGGAACGGAACCGTAGATATAATCTGCATGGGTCGTTCCGTAGCACGGAATGTCGCGTCCCGCCTGCGCCCAGGAAGTCGCCCACGGGCTGTGCGTGTGAACCACGCCGCCGATCTTCGGAAAACGGTTATAAAGAATCAGGTGGGTTTTTGTATCAGAGGACGGATTCAGCGTTCCCTCAACGCGGTTTCCTTCCAGATCCATGACAACCATATCATCTGGCGTCAGTTTGTCATAGTCCACGCCAGACGGTTTGATGACAAACAGCCCCTTCTCGCGGTCAATCCCGGAAACATTGCCCCAGGTAAAAGTAACCAGACCGTATTTCGGAAGCAGCATATTGGCTTCGTATACTTCTTTTTTTAATTCTTCCAGCATCGATTAAAACCTTCCTTCTACGGCGCCTCTCTCGGCAGCCAGACCATTGATATAGCTTGTCATAAACGCATTGAAGCCCTCGACATCCTTTGCATCCGGCTCCATCGTCTCCGCCTTTGCATCTGCAAATACCTGCTCATTTAAGTAATCGGACAAGCTCTGTCCCGGCTTCTTATCCTTGCGGTACGCCGCCAGAACCGCGATACCCCAGGCACCGCCCTCACCGGCTGTCTCCATAACGGATACCGGCACGTCAGCCGCTGCCGCCATGATACGCTGTCCAACACCCTTAGTCTTGAAGAATCCGCCATGACCCATCAGTTTATCCAGTGTCACGTGCTCTTCCTTGAACAGAATGTCCAGACCATATTTCAGGGTTGCCAGGGAACTGTATAAGTGGGTACGCATGAAGTTTGCCAGTCCCAGCTTGCTGTCGGGATGGCGCATAAACAGCGGGCGTCCCTCCTCGAAGTCGGTGATCGGCTCGCCGGAGAGGTAGCAGTAGGACATCAGTCCTCCGCAATCTTCATCGCCCTCAAGCGCCTTGCGGTACAGGGTTCCAAACAGGGTGTTGCGGTCTGTTTTCTGACCCATCAGCTCATAGAACTCTTCAAACAGACCTACCCAGGCATTCAGATCGGAGGTACAGTTGTTGCAGTGAACCATGCCGACCAGATGACCGTCCGGCGTAGTTACCATGTCAATCTCCTGGTGAACCGTCTCCAGAGTCTTTTCCAGAACAACCATTGCAAATACGGAAGTTCCGGCAGATACGTTACCGGTGCGGACTGCCACACTATTGGTTGCAGTCATACCGGTTCCTGCATCGCCCTCCGGCGGGCACAGCGGAATGCCAGCTTCCAGATTGCCGCTCTCATCCAGCAGCTTCGCGCCTTCCTCCGTCAGCGTTCCCGCCTCATCGCCAGCGCTCAGAACCTCCGGCAGAAGGTCGCGCAGCTTCCACGGATATCCCTTCGGAACCATCATTTCTTCGAACTTATCCAGCATTTCAGCATCATACTGTCCGGTTGCCGGGTCGATCGGGAACATACCTGAAGCATCGCCGACGCCAAGTACCTGCTTACCGGTCAGTTTCCAATGTACATATCCGGCTAAGGTGGTCAGAAAATGCACGCGGGATACATGCTCCTCGCCGTTGATCACCGCCTGATACAGGTGTGCAATACTCCATCTCTGCGGGATATTGTAGTTAAACAGGTCCGTCAGGCGTCTTGCCGCCTCGGCGGTCATCGTATTTCTCCAGGTACGGAACGGAACGAGCAGTTTTCCGTCCGCATCAAATGCCATATAGCCGTGCATCATGGCGCTGACGCCCATCGCACCAACCTTTTTAAGCGTTAAACCGTATTGGTTCTTCACATCGGCAGCCAGATCCGCATAGCAGTCCTTTAAGCCCTTCCAGATATCTTCCAGGGAATAGGTCCATATACCATTTTCCAGACGGTTTTCCCACTCATAGCTCCCCTGCGCGATCGGCGCGGTCGTGCCGTCCGTCAAGACTGCCTTGATTCGGGTCGAACCAAATTCAATTCCGAGCGCTGTATTTCCGCTCTCTATGTCTTTCTTGATCTCTTCCGCACTGCGGCCCATATCCATCCTCCTCATTGTAGCAAAAAGCGCACCGCCGCCGGAATTTTCATCCCCTTGGCTGCGGCACGCCCCGTCATTCATAACTATTCTATTTTCACAGTTGTGGCAAAAACTTATGCAGTTACGTCTTTTTCAAAAATTTTTATCTTTCAAACGCCCTATTATTTCATAAAGAATTTCTGTAAATCAGCCTCTGTCGTATCTTCGCCGATTGTAATTAACTCGGTACCGGTCAGACGCGCGAACATAGCGATGTCATCTCTCGTCAGAGCGGTAGATACAACGGAGTGATGAGCGCCGCCTGCGTAGCACCATGCAGCCGTACCGATCTGGAAGTTCGGTTTATGACGGTACATAATTCTCGCTACCGGAAGTTTTGGCATCGGTTTCGGCTGTTTTACAAGCTCGATATCTGCACAGATGATGCGGAAATGATCGCCCATATCTACCATCGTTACCTGGATACCATCGCCGGTCACGCCGTCGAAAATCAGTCTTGCCGGATCTTCCTTGCCGCCGATACCCAGCGGAATTACATCGATCTCCGGTTTGGTTGCTGCAAATGCCGGCGGAACCTCCAGCATATGGGAAGCTAACTCTAACTCCTGTCCCGGAGTCAGATCGTAGGTATAATCCTCAATAAATCCGGTTGCTCCCTCTTTGCCCTCGGACATCTTCATCAGGACTGCAGACAGAGCGGAAATCTTGTAATCGCCCTCCGGACCAAAGCCGATGCCTTTGCCCATCAGGTTCTGTGCTGCGATACCCGGAAGCTGCTTTAAGCCGTGCAGATCCTGGAAGGTGTCTGCAAATGCACCGATTCCGTTCGTGGAGAGGAATTTCTCCAGACCCACTTCGTATTTAGCCTGCTCGCGGACAGAATCAATGCGGTCGGTCTTCATTGTATACTTATCGGTATACTCTTTCATCTTCGCGTCGATCTCTTCCTCGGTTATCTGGTTGATGATGTCAACCAGATCGCCCAGTGCATAGTAGTTGCACTCCCAGCCGTATTTGATCTGGCTCTCTACGCGGTCGCCGTCGGTAACCGCCACCTCGCGCATGTTGTTGCCGAAGGAAGCTACCTTTAAGGACTTAGAGTAGGAGATGGCCTTTGCAACGGATGCAAACTGGCGGATCTTTGCTACCACATCATCATGTTTGTAATATCCAGCTACAACCTCATGCGGAATACCCATTCTGGCAACGATGAAGCCGTACTCACGGTCGCCATGTGCGGACTGATTCAGGTTCATGAAATCCATGTCGATCTCATCATACGGAAGCTTCTCATTTGCCTGTGTATGTAAATGAAGCAGCGGTTTTCTTAATTCCTGCAGACCCTTGATCCACATTTTTGCAGGGGAGAAGGTGTGCATCCATGTGATAACGCCGACACAGTCATCATCATTGGAAGCTTTCCGCATATCCTGAATACAGATTTCAGAAGTCTCTACGGTTGGAAGAAGTTCGATCTCTGCCAGATCGCCCACTTTTTCGTTTAAGAATGCAACCATCTGACGGCTGTCTTCTGCAACCTGTTTCAGGCATTCCTCTCCGTATAAGTCCTGGGAACCCACAATAAAGTATAACTTTTTCATTTTAATCTGCCTCCTTGTCATTTTCAATGTATATCCCGAACCGAATTTCCGTTGTTAAACATCACCGGAAACCGGTACGAATACTTCTTTTCCTGCCAATCCGAATCCTCTATCATCCGCAGAAGATTGCGCGCTGTCAGCCGCCCAAGATTGTACTTGGGATGAATCACGGACAAGATCGTGAGATCCCCCTCCTGCACCGGTCCGGCATCATCAAACGATACCAGGGAAATATCTTCCGGCACGCGCAGTCCGCGGTCCTTTAAAAAATCCATATAGCTGCCCGCTACCTCGTCGTTGTAGAGGATCATCGCGGTACAGTCCTTCGTCCGGCGGTACATCCGCTGGAGTCCTTTTTTGCTTAATTTTTCTTCCATATCCCGGGTCGAATACCAGCGGATCCAGTCCTCCTGGAAATCGATCCCGAAATCCGACAGGCACTCGATAAAGCCGCGGTAACGCTCGATCCCCTGCCAGTCATCGTATTTGAAAATACCGCCGATCCGGGTATGTCCGTTCTGTATCAAAATCCGCGTCAACTCATAGCCCGCGCGCGCATCCGACATCTCCACGCTGTCAAACGTCTCATTCTGGTAATGATTGTGAATAAACAGCGTCGGAATATTTCTCCGCCGTATCTCCTTGTAAAGCCGCAGATTCGGATTCGGGAAACTGGAACGCGTCCCCTCGATGATGAGTCCGGACACATTGCGCCCCAGCATCCCCTTGAGATACAGGGCCTCATCATTTAAGCGGTTACGCGTGACCGAAACGCTGATCTCATAACCTTCCTCCCGCAGGACGGACTCGATTCCCTCGTACACCTGCGGAAACAGGTAATCTGAAAAATAACTGAGAATCAGTCCGATGCGGGGACGTTCTTCCTTATCCTTCTCCGGCGCATAGGAAACGTAGGTGCCGCTTCCCTTGACCCGGGCAATCAGCCCGTCCTGCTCCAGGCGGTCGAGCGCGTTGCGGACCGTCTGGCGGGAGTATCCAAATTTATTCTGGAGCATATGCTCGGATGGAAACTTGTCCATATTCCGGAGCACCCCGCTCATAATCAGCGTCCGACCCCAGTTGTAGAGCTTCTGATATTTAAGTCCACCCTGATTCCGGCTGCTGTTCTCCCTCATACTGTAACCTCCAGATGTCGCTTTTGTCTGTCCTATTTGATAACCTGCAGAGACTGACGGTCTGCGAATACAGCTACGAATATCAGGAATACAACACCCTGGATGAGCTGCATCATCTGTGTGGTAAAGCCCATCATCGTCAGACCACTGTTCAGGACGATGTACAGAAGAGAACCAACGATGATATTCTCAAAACGTACCTTCGCACCACCGGAAATCGGCATACCGCCCAGTACCAGTGCAATCAGGATCTGGGTCTCAAGCTGGTTACCACCGGAAGAAGTAACCGAACCAACCTTGATAACATTGATAAATGCGGCAAATCCTGTGATCGCACCTGCCAGTGTGTAGATAAGGAACTTCATGCGGTCGGTACGGATGCCGGAGAACATCGCTGCTTTCTCACCTGCTCCGATCGCCTTTAAATAAGTACCAAACTTGGTAAAGCGGAATAAAATAAATCCGATAATCAGGACCACCAACGTACAAGCCAGCTTTAATTCAGTGCTGTCGAAGTTGATTAACATCGCAGAGCCGGCTACCGGCGCGTTGGTCGTCAGATATTTGATAAATCCACGGAATAAGAACATCGTACAAATCGTAACGATGAAGGATTTAATCTTGCGGTATACATAGAAGTAACCGTTGATGGCACCGATCGCTGCACCAACCGCGATACCTGCCACAATCGCCAGTGGAATGCTGGTCTTGGAAACCATGCAGACAACAATCGATGCAATACCAAGGATGGAACCCTGGGAGAAATCCAGACCGCCCATCGTCATGATAAAGAATACGCCGGTTGCCGAAATCATAGTGACATACACCTGGGAAAGTACCAGAGGAAGGTTATTCATCATCCGGAAATTCGTCAGGGCATTGAACATAAGAAAGATAATAATCAGTCCCGCAATCGGCAGAAGCGAACGGATCATCGTCATTTTTGATAACTTTTTGAGCTGCTGCTCTTTATTTTCCGTACTTGTCTTAACTTGATTCTCCATTGCATCCTCCTTATACCATCATCGTGATCAGGCTGTTCTCATCCATCGCCTCATCACGTTCCAGCTCACCGCTGATCTTGCCGTCCTTCATGATAATGATGCGGTCGCACATACCAATCAGCTCCATCAGCTCCTCGGAAATCATGATAATCGATTTTCCGTTCTTTCTCATCTGGTTCATTAACTGGTAAATGTCCTGTTTAACCTTGATATCAATACCACGGGTCGGACTGTCGAGAACGACAATATCGGAATCTTTTCCAATCCATCTTGCCAGAACGACCTTCTGCTTATTACCACCAGAAAGCTCCGAAACGAACTGGTTTACGTTTACCATCTTAACGGACATCTGTTTTGCAAACTGGTTGGAAAATTCTCTTAATTTCTTATCGCTCAACAGGTGAAGCTTGTTTGCCAGCGAATCCAGGGACGGCAGGCAGATGTTGTCGCCGATGCTCTGGTTTAAAACAACCGACTCATTATCACGATCCTTCGACGTATACGCGATGCTGTGCTTGATCGCGCTCGGGATATCGTTGATCTGCGTTCCGTCTGCCAGCTGTACCGTACCGGTTCTGTCATAGGAAGCGCCGAAGATTGCTTTGCCGATCTCATGCATACCAGACTCGGACAGACCGCCAAAGCCAAGGATCTCGCCCTTGTGAAGATCAAAGCTGACATCCTCGATGAGTCCCGGAACCGTCACGTTCTTAACAGAAAGAACAACTTCATCTGATACTTTCTCGCCGTAATCTGCACGGTAATAATCACCCGTTACCTCACGGCCTACCATCAGACGTTTCAGATCGTCCTCGGTCACATCCTTGCTCTTGACGGTATCAATGTAAACGCCGTCACGCAGGATCGTGATGGTATCTGACTTCTCCAGAATCTCCGGAAGGTCATGGGAGATAAAGATAACCGTGTTGCCGCTCTCACGGATGCGGTTCATGTGTTTGTAAAGTTCTTCACGACCTTCCTGGGAAAGTGCCGTGGTCGTCTCATCAATGACAACAATCTTCGGATTGAAGTAGGTCGCCTTTACGATCTCGACCAGCTTCCGATCCTCGAAATTGTAGTTGTCGATGATGTCTGCCGCCTTGATGCGCTCGAAGCCGTACTGTTTCAGAAGCTCCGTCGCCTTTTTATTCATGGCATTTGTATTTTTAATTCCCATATGTACGAACTGATCTTCGTGTCCCAGGAATATATTTTCCGCTACTGTAAGTCCCGACAGGGTTCCTAACTCCTGTACGATGATAGAAACACCCTCGTTGTTGGCCTCTACCTGATTCTTCGGATGAATCTCTTTCCCATCCAGAATGAAGGTACCGCTTCCGATACTGTAGATGCCGGTCAGCATGTTGGTCAGCGTCGATTTACCGGAACCATTCTCTCCGATCAGCGCGTGAACCTCGCCTTTATTGACATTAAAAGACACATTCTGAACTGCCTTCGTGATACCGAAGGACTTGCAAAGATTTTTTACCTGTAATCTTACCTCGCTCATTGCATTTCCTCCCTCGATTTACTTGACAATCTCGCCTTTTTCTGCTTTTGTGGTCAGCGTGATGATAATTAACAGTGCCAGACCCGTGATAACGTCCTGAATTGCTGTCGGTGCGCCCATCGCGATGAAACCAAAGAAAATAATGTTGATAACGAACTCTCCGATGACAATCGCCTGCAGCGGCATACCATATTTCTTAAATGCCAGACCGAAGAAGCATCCCATCGTCGGAACGAAGTTACGGCTCATCGACGCCATACCGGTTACCGCTACCATAGAGGAACCATAGCTGATCGTCAAGATAGCCATAACACCTAAAAATGCGCCGCTCAAAATAAATGCAAGCACTTTGTACTTATTGACATTGATACCCATGTTTTTCGCTACGAACTCGTTGCTGCCGATCGCATATGTATAAGTACCAATCTTTGTATAATTTAAGAAAATGTAAGCTGCCACACATGCCAGAAGTGCCAGAATAATGTTCCACGGCATCTGTCCGAATGCACGGAGGTTGGACGGAAGCGTCTGCTCCACGCCGCCTGCGATGTAGTTGGCAACCGACTCATAGATAAGAGCCAGACCCGTCGTTACAATCATGGACGGGATACGGAGTTTTACATAAAAAACACCGTTTAAAAGTCCGACAATCGTACCAGTCAGCACGCTGCCGATGATAAGACCGGCATATCCCATGCCGAAACGAGAGGCAAATACACAGCCTACAATCGCTGAAAGCATGATGTTCGCGCCGATGGAGAAATCGAACATACCCATAACCATAACAAAGTAAAAACCAACAGCGCCAACCGTCGCGATCAGGCTGGCCTGAAAATAACTCAGCATATTGGCCGGAGAACCAAAATTGCCCGGCGTCAGAGCTTTAAAAATCGCCCAGGAAAGCACTACCAAACCCACCAGGATGATATAACCCTTGGCAGTTCCCGAAAGTTTTTTCTTTCCGGTTGTTTCAACAACAGAAGAACCCATATTTTATACCTCATTCATAACTGCTCAGTTTCTTTTTTCTTTTAAAGAAAAGACCGGCATCGCGCCGTGCGATACCGGCCTTTTCTATTACATTCAGCCTCTTAAAATTCTATAATTCGAATCAGTTTCTGAACTAATTAGTTGCCTGCTCTCTGTGCAGCATCCTCGATGGAGATACCAGCTGCAGTTGCTTTCAGGTCATCCAGGCTAAGCTCGGACATAGCTACCAGTTCCTCATCGGTGTATGGAAGCTGATCTACGAAGTACTGCTCATATGCTTTGTAGTCGTCCGGAGAAGATACATACAGATACGGGAACGGAACATCCTCGAAGTTGCCCTCGATACCTGTGTAGTTGCCCTTGATTGCGTTGTAAACCATCATGAAAGCGATAAGCGGATCGCAGTAATGTCCACCGGACTCACCGGCCATAGAACCATTTTCAAGTCTCTCGCCCAGATCCGGAAGGAAGTCTGTGGAAACGATGTCGATATCCTGAGTCTTGCCTGCACGCTCAACTGCTGCGATAGCGCCCTGAAGCGGGTCACCGCCGCCGCCTGCCGGAATCAGTGCATCCAGAGTCGGATCTGCGGACATCAGAGCCTCTGCTGCCTTGGAACCACCCTCAGAAGAAGTACCTGCGTACTGCGGCTCAGACAGTTTTGCCTGATCATCCGGATGCTCTGCGTTCCATTTCTCAACGCCAGCTTTGTAGCCTTCCCATCTGCCAAGCCAGGTAGCGTCGCCCTGCTCCCAGCCGATCAGACCGATGTTTCTGTCGCCCTTGTCCAGAAGAATCTGAACTAATTTTTCACCGTTCTCCGGCTCGTTCTCATGAACAGCGCCGATGTAGTACGGTGATGCGGTTGCTAAATCATAGATATCCTTGCTGTTCTCCTGGCTGATAACACGGAAGAACTGTGCCAGATATACTTTATTGTCATTACATGTCTTAATAGCGGATGTCATCTCTGTATCAGAAGAGTTGCAGATGATGATACCCTGGCATCCTGCTGCTGCTAACTGCTCTACGGATGCGGTAACCTTCTCCGACACATGACCCTGGTCAACGTACTGAACCTGAACGCCCAGAGCCTTTGCTGCCTCGTCGATGATCAGCTTACACTGGGAACCAAGAACATCGGTGGAGGACCAGATGGAAACACCGATCTTAATGTCTTTGTTGTCGATCGTCGAAGCTGCTGCCTCGCTTCCTTCTGCTGCAGAAGCATCTGCTGCCTGTGTCGCATTTGCTGCTCCAGAGCCGCCGCATGCGGTCATGCTCACTGCCATCGCTGCTGCTGTCATGGATGCAGCGGCACGTTTGAACATTTTTTTCATTCTAACTACCTCCCATAAAATTTTCTTTGCAAGCGGCACCCCAGCCGCACTGCTTTGTTGCTTTTCACAACTTTTAGTAACTTTATTATAACAATCCAGGACAAATTGTGCAAGTAAATACAAGAGCATTTTTTCATAAAGTTGTATTTTATTTTGTATATTGTTATAAATTTAACGCCTGATTTTGACATCATTTTAGCAGGAATACAAATGATGCATAAATTAAAGCGGCTGTTTTCGCTAAATATTTATGCATCATGTATAGGTTTGCTGATTTCCTCTCGAATTATGTCGAATCAAGAGAATACAGCTTTATATTGTTTCTAATATGTACTGTACTTTTTTCAGATGTCTTCTCTCTCTTTGCATGGATATTTCCCGTCATTTTGACTGTTCTATCTTGATGCTGTCATACCAGACATTCATGCCGGTTTGTCTGTCTCCGGAAGAGAATTTCTACTTTTTCTTCTTTACCATCGCAAGGATCGACTGAAGCACGATGAAGAAGCATAAAAGCGCCGCGATCGTGATACGGGTCCACCAGGAAGAAAGTGTTCCCTGGAAAGTGATAAATGCCTCGATCGTCGCCTTGATAAGGACGCCAAACAGGGTTCCGAATACATTACCGACGCCGCCGGTCAAGAGCGTGCCGCCGATAACAGAGGAAGCGATCGCATCCATCTCGAAGCCCTTTGCCTGCTCAACGAAGCCACCCAGCGTATTCAGACAGAAAAGGACACTGCCGACGCCGCAAAGGAAACCGTCCAGGATATAGGCTTTCAGTTTTACCCGGCGCACATTCAAGCCCATCATCAGCGCTGACTGCTCGTTGCCGCCGATCGCATAAATGCTGCGTCCAAATTTCGTATATTTCAGCATGATAAATGCCAGAACCAGAAGAACCAGCGCAATCACAACCGTCGGATAGATATATGGATAAATCATCATGCCTTTTTTGTTGAGATAGCCGCCGAACGGAATATAAAGTTTCATCTTCGCCCATGCCATGAAAGTTTCATTCGTAATACTGATCATGTCCTTGGAAATGATCGCAGTCATGCCGCGGGCAAAGAACATACCCGCCAGGGTAACAATGAATGGCTGGATATCCATGTAGGCAACCAGAAATCCCTGTACCAGACCAAAGACAATCCCGGTCACCAGCACGATGAGAACCGCCGGAACCGCACCGATACCGCCTTTTTCCATCATCCATGCCAACATCATACAGCCCATCGCCACGAAGGAACCGACGCTGATATCGATACCGCCGGTGATCATGACGATCGTCATGCCGATACCGATGACAATCAGACCCGCATTGGAAATAAAGAGGTTTAAGAAGTTCTGTGTCTTGGCAAAGCCCTGTGCGTTAAAGAGCACGCAGCCGATCGCGTACATCACGAAGAACAGCAGGATCGTGACAAGAAGCAGGAACGTGTTCTGATTTAATCTCTTCTTTTCTTTCATGATTTATGCCGCCTCCTTTCCTGCCGCGCCCAGTTCTTTTTTCTGTGCCAGGGATTTTCTCCATCTAGCAAATCCCGGTGACTGGAGTGCTACGATGATGACAACCACGATCGCCTTGTAAACCGGAACCTGATCCGAGGATACGTGCATCGCATACAGAGTGGTCGTCAGCGCCTGAATCGTATACGCGCCGATGATGGAACCTGCCAGCGAGAATTTACCGCCGCCAAGGGAGTTTCCGCCGATGGCAACTGCCAGGATCGCATCCAGTTCCATATTAAGACCGATGTTATTCGCATCCGCCGAGTAGATACGGCTGGAAGCAATCAGACCGGAAAGACCGGAACAGAGTCCACAATACGCGTAGGTGAGGAAAATAATCATGACCGACTTGATGCCGACAAGCTGGGACGCCCGTTTATTGATACCGACCGACTGGATGTACATACCCAGTGCCGTTTTCTTCAAGAGTAATGAAGTCAGCGCCACAACGACGACCGCCACGATAAACGGGGTAGGAACCGGGAATCCCGGAAGGGAAGCGCCCAGGGTACGGTAGCTGTCCACGCGCACGTATGTGATCTGTCCATCCGTGATCAGCTGGGCGATACCGCGCCCGGCGGTAAACATGATAAGAGTCGCTACCATCGGCTGGATGTTTAACTTTGCAACCAGAAAACCGTTGAAGCAGCCAATCGCCGCGCCGACGATGAGCGCTGCCATGAAGCCGAGAATCAGCGGATTGGCATATGCAGTTGCTGCGCGCTCGCCGCCGGTTAAGAGGTTGCAGCAGACTGCCGCACTGACCGCCATGATCGCGCCGACGGAAATATCTGTTCCAGCGGAGGACGATACGACAAGCGTCATGCCGACTGCCAGAATCACCAGCTCTGACGCACGGTTGATGATATCGATTAAGTATCCGTAGAGAACGCCGTTCCGCACCTCGATCGCGAAGAAGTTCGGCGTCGTGACGATATTTACCAGCAATACCAGCGCAAGGCAGAAAATCGGGAGAAACAGCCTCTGCGAGGTAATTTTTTTGAACGTCATATTTTTCATAGCTACTGTCCTCCTGCAATGGTTGACATAATGTTGGACTGGTTCATCTCATCCTCGGAAAGTTCTCCTACCTTTGCACCATCGCGCATAACGACCATGCGGTCGCAGGTACGGAGCATCTCCTCGATCTCGGAAGAAATAAACACGACTGCCATGCCCTGTTCTGCCAGTTTTACGACCAATTTCTGAATCTCTGTCTTGGTTCCGACGTCGATACCACGGGTCGGCTCGTCCAGAATCAGGAAATCCGGGTTTGTCAGAAGCCAGCGTCCGATGATTACCTTCTGCTGGTTGCCGCCGGAGAGTGATTTGATCGGTGTCTCACGGCTGGCGGTCTTAATCTGAAGCATATCAATGTATTTATCGGTAAATTCTTCCTGCTGCTTGCGGCTGAGCAGGTGGAACATACCGCGTTTTGCCTGAAGCGCCATGATCAGGTTCTCACGCACGGACAGATCCGCGATGATACCCTCGTTTTTCCGATCCTCCGGCAGATATGCCATGCCGGCATTCATCGAAGTCAGCGGGTGGCGCGCCGCGATCGGTCTGCCCTTGACGCTCAGCTCGCCCTCATCCGGTTTTTCCGCTCCATAGAGGACACGAACCGTCTCAGAACGTCCCGAACCCAGAAGCCCGGTAAATCCGACAACTTCACCCTTGTGAATCACCAGATCAAACGGTTTTATGTATCCTTTCTTTCCGAGTCCCACCGCCTTGATGACGATGTCCTCTTCGCCGTGTTTCTCCTCACTCTTGGAATTCTTGATCGCTGCCAGATCATCGAAATCCTTTCCCATCATCTTGGCAACCAGCTGGACTCTCGGAAGCTCCGCCGTCGTAAATTGTCCTACCAGCTGCCCATTCCGAAGAACGGTGATCTTATCGCAGACTGCATACACCTGCTCCAGGAAATGGGTAACGAATATGATGCCGACGCCTTCGGATTTCAGGCGGCGCATCAGATTAAAGAGCTTTTCTACCTCCCCATCATCAAGGGAGGAGGTCGGTTCATCAAGAATCAATACCTTTGCCGACATATCGACTGCACGGGCGATCGCTACCATCTGCTGAATTGCAATCGAATAATTGTCGATCGTCTGTGTTACATCTGCATGTATGTCAAGGTCCTGCAGCAGTTTGCTGGCCTTTTTATTCATTGTTTTCCAGTCAATCAATCCGCCTTTTCGCGGTTCGCGTCCGATAAACAGATTCTCTGCAACCGTCAGGTTCGGACAGAGATTGACTTCCTGATACACGGTGCTGATGCCCCGGTTCTGTGCTTCCTGCGGGCTGCGGTTGATGATCGCATGATCGCAGCCGTCTATCATGATTTCCCCTGTTTCAAACTCCTCTACACCCGTCAGGACTTTGATCAGCGTGGATTTTCCTGCGCCATTTTCCCCCATCAGGGCATGAATTTCGCCTTTTTTTAAGGTAAAATCCACATTCTGCAGAGCTTTTACACCCGGGAATGTCTTATAAATATGCCTCATCTCAAGAACGGAATCCTTTTCCATAAAAGCTTTGCCTCCTTATTTTTTGAAAAAGAAAGCGCAGGGACGGAAACCTAAGCCTCCAGCCCCGCGCCTCCTGATTGCCAAGTGCCTGCCGTCCGCCGAAACCTCCGGTCTGACACTCATTCACTTACGGTCAAAAGCGATTGCCTGTCCGATTATTTACATTTAAAAATACCATTCAAAATCGAATTAGTAAGCTCTTGTCTTTAAGATTTCTTCCAGATCCATGCTTGTATCGAAGTATGCTTCGTCTACGTACTGAATCTTCTCAACCTCTTCGCCTTTTTCCAGCTTCTGGATGATTTCAGCTACACGCGGACCATGAAGCGGGTTGCACTCGAAGGTTGCGTTTAAGTCACCAGCGATCATGGACTCGAAAGCTGCCTTTACAGAGTCAAAACTTACAACGATGATGTCGCCCTCCGGACCACAGGTCTTGCCAGCTGCCTTGATAGCATCGATGGCGCCAAATGCCTCGTTATCATTCTCACAAATAACAACGTCGATGTCATCATAGCTCTTTAAGAAGGACTCCATAACTTCCTGTCCTTTTGCCTGTGTGAACTCACCAGACTGTCTGTCAAGCATCTTCCAGTTGGAGTGCTCTTTCAGCTTGTTGTCCATACCTTCTGTACGGCCAACCTGTGCGGATGCACCGATGGTACCCTGAATGGTAACCATGTTGATCTCTTCGTCACCGCGTCCCTGATCCTCTAAGTATTTAGCCAGCCAGTCGCCGCAGGTCTCGCCTTCTTTTACGAAGTTTCCGCCTACCCATGCCTCATACAGGCTGTCATCAGAAAGCTGCATCTGACGGTCAGAAAGGATAACCGGGATACCAGCCTCTTTTGCTTCTTCCAGAACGGTCTCCCAGCCAGTCTCAACAACCGGAGCAACTACGATGTAGTCAACACCCTGCTGGATGAAAGAACGGATTGCCTTAATCTGATTTTCCTGTTTCTGCTGTGCATCGTCGAAAATCAGTTTGTAACCATTTTCCTCAGTAAATGTAGATTTGAAAGATTCGGTGTTGGCTGTTCTCCAGTCAGACTCAGCACCAACCTGTGCATAACCTACGGTAATCAGATCGCCGTCTGCTGCCGCTTCTTTCTCTTCGCCCTCTTCTGCTGCCTCTGTATCAGCCGGAGCTGCTGCCTCCGTCTCTTTCTCAGCCGGATTGCTTGTACAAGCGGTCATGGATAACGCCATTGCTGCTGCTAAAGCTGCGGACACTAATCTTTTTCTCATACTGTTTCCTCCTTATAAGACCCAATATATTTGTTTTTGCGTATTTATTATAACAAAACACCCCGCATCATGGATACGGGGCATCTTTGGAAAAAGGTATATTATTTTTTTGCGATGTTTGTCGTTTTCTGTGTTTTTCCGGGTATGTCTTTAAAAAATTACAATTTTTTTCGAAAAAGTTATGATTTTTTTTGATTTCCCAAATAAACCTTAAAGCAGGTGCCGATATTCTTTTCAGATTCAACCAGGATCTCAGCCTGATCGCCATAATACATCTGAATCCGCTGTGCCACATTATGTAACCCAAATCCGCCGCTGCCGATCGGGGCAAGTTCCTCTTCCGGCTCCAGTGTCAGCTTGGCGCGCACGGCGGCAAGCTCCGCCTCATCCATGCCAATCCCATCGTCCTCCACCTCAAAGACAAGCCCATTCCGATCCTCATAGCCGCGGAGCACAATGCATCCGCCGCCGCGCTTATTTTTGATGCCGTGGTAGAGGGCATTTTCCACCAGCGGCTGCAGCAGCATTTTCAGCACAATCCGGTGCCGGATGGACGGCTCGATCTCGATCGAATAGTCGAGAATGTCCTCGTACCGGATCTTCTGAATCTTTAAATAGCTCCGGATGTGTGATTCTTCCTCCTCGATCGTGATGAAATCGCGCCCGCCCGATAAAACCGTGCGAAAAAAGTCACTTAAATCCGTCGTCATCTCCACGACCTGGCGGTTGTTGCCGCCCTCTGCCATCCATACGATCGAATCAAGTGTATTATAGAGGAAATGGGGACTGATCTGCTCCTGGTGGAGGCGCAGCTCCAGCTCCCGCAGGTTCTTCTGCTCCTGCCTCGTCTTATCAAGCAGCCGCCGGATGCGGTCGCTCATCTGGTTAAACGCCCGTGCCAGCACGTTGATCTCTTCCAGTCCGCCCGTTCTCGCCCTCGCATTCAGGTTCCCGCGGCCGAGCTGTTCTGCCGTCCTCTGTAACTGCTGCAGCGGTTCCGTGATGGATTTCGTGATCGTGACTGCCAGAAACATACCGACCACCAGCACCACCAGAAGAAGCGCCAGATAGCTCTGCATCTGATCCGCCATCTGCACCTTCAGCTCTTTCTGAAGCTGCTCCATGTTGATCATCTCATAATAGGTATACTGCGTGATGTAATCCTGAATCATCGAGCACAGACCCTGGATGTCATTCTCCCAGATATTGACATTTTCATCGTAATATCCACCGGCGGCGGCATTTCCAATCATTTTATCCACTGCCCGCTCCAGGGAATCCAGACAGGAGAGGATACCTCTTATCTTGATATCACAGTCCGACCCCGGTTCCCGCTCGATCGTCGTTCCGAACGCCTGTCTCGCCGACGCAATCAGGCTGTGGGGATTCTTGACCACCGTCGCATACTTCGTCTCGCCCTCGACAATATCTCCATTTTCGAACTGTTCCGCGTCAATCAGCCCGATCATAACACGGTACATCGAATACTCCATATCCGATTTAAACTTTATGTTGTACTCATTCGCCGTCTTGAGATTTGCCAGAATCGCGTCGTAGGAAGCAGAATAGGAGGCGATCATCTTCTGGAATCCGAGCGCCATGCCTGTTAATGGAATGGCAATCACGAAGAGGAGAAGGATCAGACGGGCGCGGAGAGAAAGAGGGCGATATGGACGGGCAGCGGATAACGAATCAACGCCCGGATCCTGATTTTTATTCAACTCTGCCATCTCTTCTGTTTTTCCAATCTGCCCCTGCTCCACTCCCATATCTTTCCTCCCTTTTTCAGTTATGTACTGACACTTTTCTTACTCCTGCCGCGTCTGGCTCGCCTTATACTCTTTCGGCGACTGTCCCATCGCTTTCTTGAACGCCGCGCTGAAATAGTGTGAATCGTTGTATCCCACCTGCTCTCCAATCTCGGAAGTCCGGTAGGAGGTACATTTCAAGAGCTCACATGCACGTTCCATCCGCACCTGCGTCAGATACTCCACAAAGGACTGCCCCGTCTCCTGCTTGAAAATCGAGCTGAAATAGCTCGGACTGACGCCAATGTGCACGGCAATCCGGTTCAGTGACAGGTCGCTCTGGCTGAAATTTGCCCGGATATATTCCTTTGCATCCCGGATCACGCTGCCATAACGGTCGTTCGATGCCCGGTCACGCGCCTGCAGGGCAACCGTAAACTCATCGACCAGATAGGCTTTCGTCATCTCCACGCTCTCGATCACCTTCGGAACCCGTTTTATGTCAACCACACTTTCCGGAACCTCCGGCGGATCCGCTTTCAATTTCTTCAAAAACTCCTGCACACAGTAAAAAATATCCATCGTCATATACTGACGCAGCAAGAGCGATTTGTAATTATGTTCACCGATCGCTGCGAAATACTCCTCGACAAACGGACTGCACTCTTCGACTGAGCCGAGCTTTAAAAAATCGTTGATGAGCTTCCGGTCAACACCGCTGTAATCCGTTTTATCCAGAAATTCCGTATATTTTTCGTAGCTGACAAAATACCGCTCCAGAAGCCTCGATTTTTCCCGTTCTTCCCGGATCTCGTCCGCCGCCTTTTTCAACGCGTCGATGAGTCCCGCCGAGGATACCGGTTTCAGCAGATAATCGCTGATTCCTATCTTGATCGCCTCTTTTGCATATTCAAATTCATTGTAGCCGCTGAGCACAATGATCCGCGTGCGCGGAAGCGCCTTTTTCACCAGACGGCTCAGCTCCAGCCCGTCCATAAACGGCATCTTGATATCCGTTACCAGAATATCCGGCTGTGCCTTCAATATCAGCGGATACGCGTACTCGCCGTCGCCCGCCTCCCCCGCAAATTCAAATCCGTGGCTCGCCCAGTCAATATTATCCCGTATACCGTGCCGGATGATCGCCTCATCCTCTACCAGAAACACCTTTACCATGGTTTTCCCCCCTGGACTCCATTTTTCTCTGTTCTTTTTATCCATTTGCCCGAATACACCCGTTTTTCATTTCCGTCCACATGCCATTTTGCCGGCTGAAAATATTCACGCCTTACTTCTTCTCACTCACTTCATACAAATCACTCCGCCGGTTTTCCAGCGACGGAATCTGCTTCCGTATCTTATCCAGATAATCTAAATCAATCTCCGCATAGGTGATCCCCGGTGCATCCTTTGACCGTGCAATCACCGTTCCCCACGGATCTGCCACCAGGCTGTTGCCGTATGCCGCATACGCCGGTTTCTGTCCAATCTGTCCCGGTGCCACGATGTAACAGCCGTTCTCGATCGCCCGCGCCCGCAGAAGAACCTCCCAGTGATCCTTTCCCGTCGGCATCGTAAAGCTCGCTGGAACAAAGATAACCTGCGCCCCGCGAAGCGCCATGAGCCGGTAAATCTCCGGAAAACGCACATCATAGCAGATCGACATTCCAAAAACGCCCAGCTCCGTCTCCACCGTCACAATCGAATCGCCCGGTTTGACCCGGTCCGACTCCCGGTATGGCGTGCCGTCCGCCAGCGTGATGTCAAACATATGCAGTTTGCTGTATGTCGCCAGAATCTTCCCCTCCGGAGAAATCAGCACACTCGTATTTGCCGATCGTTTTTCCCCCGGAAGTGCCTGCGTGATACTGCCCCCGTGAATATAGACGCCGTGTTCCTTCGCTTTCGCGCAGAGGCGCTCGGTCGTGTACCCCGGAATTTCCTCGCGTCCGCCGCCTTCACCGATATTTTTGCCGATCAGATTCATCACCTCCGGGAAACAGATAAGCTTCGCCCCTTTTGCCGCCGCCTCGTCAATCCAGGCGCATGCCGTCTCCAGATTCTTTCCTTTATCATTCTGTGTATCCATCTGCATCAATGCCACTGTATATCTGCGTATCATAAATACCCCCTGTATCCTGTCTATAAACGCTTTTCTCTCCACAATTACCTATATTTTATTATAGCATCTCTTTTCCACACGGGTCAACCAATGCAAGGCGCTTCTCACACAACCTGTAACCCGGCTGTTACTGGGCACGTATGCCTGAACCAGTAACCCGGCTTTGTTACTGTACACGCATGCGTGTCCAGTAACGGAATTTGCCGTGGCTTCGCATTTCAATACGGCAAATTCCTGCTGCCACCACGTTTTCTTACGGCACTTTCGGTTCCAAAAGTGCCTACCCGTATACAGTAACCCGGCTTTTCACTTCCGCATATTATTAAAGTAAGAATGTTTCAAGGAGCGTAACTGTCCCACTGATACACAGTTACCCAGGTATTTGCTTATGCCGCCCATTCTGGAAGTTTCCGGGCTTTCCTACTCCTACCACACGATATCCGGGGAGACGAAAGCCCTTTCTGATATATCATTTCAGGTAGAAACCGGCGAATTTATCGCCATTGTCGGACCGTCCGGCTGTGGAAAATCCACGCTGCTCTCCTTAATCAGCGGGCTCCTGCCGCCGGAAGAAGGTTCCATTCTTATAAATGGGGTTCCGCTCTCGAAAAGCCAGTGCCGCATCGGTTATATGCTGCAAAGCGACCAGCTTTTCGAGTGGAGGACGATCATCCAGAATGCTGCCCTCGGGCTGGAAATTCAGAAAAAAATGGATCATGCCGCGGAAGACCGCCTTCACCGGCTCTTAAAAATCTACGGACTGGAACAATTTGAGCATTCCCGCCCCTCCGAACTATCCGGTGGAATGCGCCAGCGCGCCGCCCTGATCCGGACACTGGCGCTGGAACCGGAGCTTTTGCTTCTCGACGAACCATTTTCGGCGCTCGATTATCAGACACGCTTAACCGTCTGCGACGATATCAGCACCATCATCCGGGAGAGCCGCAAAACAGCGATTCTGATCACCCACGACCTCTCCGAAGCCGTGAGTGCCGCCGACCGCATCCTGGTTCTGACTAAACGCCCCGGAACCATCTGCCGCATCCTGCCGGTTACCTTCCCGCTGTCCGCTAACCGACCGCTGGAACGCCGGAATGATCCGGCTTTTTCTCTTTATTTCAATGAACTATGGAAGACACTGCAAGGGGAGGGCAAAAAGTATGAAATGTAAGAAAGAATCCACCGCCCAGAAAGCCTACCTCCGCCGCCAGCTCCATCGGCGCCGTCTGGTTCTCTTCTGCCGGATTTTCTTATTCGTTTTCTTTTTAATATGCTGGGAAATGAGCGCCCGACTGGGGCTCATCGACGCGTTTATTTTCAGTTCCCCGTCACGCACCGTGCGCTGTTTCCTGCGGATGATGCAGGACAAAAGCATCCTCATCCACACCGGCGTGACGCTCTATGAAACGCTGATCAGCTTTACACTGGTCATCCTCTGCGGGCTGATCGGCGCGGTTCTCCTCTGGTCGAGCCGGAATCTTTCAGAGATTCTGGAGCCGTACCTCGTCATGCTCAACAGTCTGCCGAAATCTGCCCTCGCCCCGATTCTCATCGTCTGGCTTGGAAGCAACATCCGCACGATCATCGTTGCCTCCATCTCGGTCGCTGTCTTCGGCTCGATCCTGACACTCCACAACGGATTTTCCTCGATGGATCCCGACCAGATCAAATTAATCCGGTCCCTCGGAGGAAACCGGATTCATATTTTAACCAAAGTCCTGCTGCCAGGCTCAATCCCACTGATTCTCGCCAACATGAAGGTCAACATCGGTCTCTGCCTGGTCGGCGTCATCATCGGTGAATTTCTCGCTGCCAAACAGGGACTCGGATATCTGATCATCTACGGCTCACAGGTATTCCAGATGGATATGGTTGTGATGAGTATTATTCTTTTATGTATTATGTCTGCGGCGCTATATCAGGGAGTAGGAATACTGGGAAAATTTCTACAGCAGCAATATCACCAGCATTAAATCTGTCCACTGCTTCACGTTTGCTGTTCTTAAACGCCTGCATTTTTCCGCATCCTGTTCCCGCCGAAGCCTGTTTCCTGCCGCTTTTCTTTCCCTCATCCTGTAGAAAACTTGCAGGGAACAGACTTTACAGCTTCTGCTCCTTCTCCAGCTTCTCTGCTTCTTCCATCTCCTCTGCCGCCTCGACTGCCGTCTCCTCCGGAGTCTCGCTTTCAAGCGGAGCCGTACCGACCGCGATAAAGGTTCTCGCAGCCGCCAATGGCAGAAAGCCTACATAGGCGCTGTAGATGCCGAACTGACCGACCGCCCACGCTCCGAGTACCACGCCCAGGAAAAAGCTGATGACCGTATAGGTATAAAGAATTGCTTTTCTCTTAAATTCCTTATCCTTTGTCAGACCATACTGCAGCCAGCCAAGCACCGACTGTTTGAAGTTGTTCGTCATAAAGATCGTCGCACTGTTAAATCCGTCGGCACCGGAATAGACGCCCCACTGAAATGCGGATGCAAAGAAAATCGGATAAATTCCAACCAGCGCCGGTTCAAGCGGCAGCATCGACGCCAGTGCCAGCGCAGCCGCATCCACCCAGAGGGCAAATTTCCGCATGTTTATTTTCGTAAAGTTCGTGAGCAGATATGCGGATGCCACGCCCAGTCCAAACAGCACCAGCGCAGCCAGACGCAGAAGGACGTTAAACCATTCCATCGATACCAGTTCCGCTCCCATCTCCATCAGGTTGCCTGTCTGAGCAGAGCCAAAGTTTCCGGCATGAAGCAAAATCGCATAGGCTCCGAGAAATCCCCCGACCAGGGATATATTCCAATGAAGGATCGCATCCAGGCGATCCCGAATCACTTTCTGTACCATACCATTACCGCCTTTCGCGGTTGATTGTATCGCGCGGCGGCTGGATCGTCAATGACAATTTACAAAAAATTACCATTTCTATCATAGACATTATCTATATAATGGCAAAAAAATCACTCCGGATAGTCTCCCAAAAAAACTGTCCGAAGTGTTTTTTCTATCTCCTTTAATCATGCACCGCACAAGTAAAAAGCATATCCCGGTTAATGGTTTTATAAAACATCTCCCGTATTTCTTCCGGATCACTGGTTTGTCCCAGAATCCACATTAATTTTGTCACAACCGCTTCCAGCGTCATATCATAGGCCTCCAAGAGGTCAAATTCCTTTTTAATGCTTTTTCCCACCTCGTAGACTGACATATTGCTGCCCTCATTGGTTACCTGTGTGGTCATGACAACTGTTTTCCCGGTCCGCACCAGATCTTCAATGGATTTATGAAAATCACCCGAATCATAAGTTGGAATGCCTCCGACACCGAAGGACTCCAAAATCACCGCATCACAGTGTTCTGCCATGTAATCCAGCACGCCGGAATCCATGGCCGGTATCAGCTTCAAAAGGCCCACTTTCGAATTCAATGAATGATAAAACCTCACCGGTTCTTTCATCTGCTCTTTATCATCCAGATAGAAAATAATATGCCCATCTAGGATGGCTGCAATATAAGGGAAATTGATACTGGAAAAGGCATTGTAGCTCTTCGTTTTTTCTTTTTTTCCCCTGGTTCCGGCAATCACCTTGCCGTCAAAGACAATCGTTACACCATATGCCTTATCGCTGCTGGCGAACCGCAAACTGTCTGAAAGATTTGTTCTGGCATCAGTGATTTCCAAATCAATCGGCTTCTGTGCGCCGGTCACAACGATAGGTTTTCTCGAATTCTGCACCAGATAGGAAAGCGCTGCCGCCGTATAAGCCATGGTATCGGTTCCATGGCAGACCACAAATCCATCATAATCTTCATAGTGTTTTTCAATGGTCTCTGCAATCATCAGCCAGTAACGCGGCTGCATATTCGTACTGTCAATATTAATCACCTGCAGCGAATCCACCTTACAAAACTCTTTTGTATCCGGAACATACCTAAGCAGTTCTTCCGATGTAAGAAGGGGCTTGAGCCCATCCTCACTGCTTTTACAGGCAATCGTGCCTCCCGTTCCAAGCATTAAAATTCGCTTTAATACCCTGTCTTTTACTAAACTACTCATTGATTCCTTATTTCATCGGCAATTCTCTTCCCTGTCTCAGACTCCGCAATTCCTCCTAATGCAGTTTCCCGAAGTTCTCTTGGCAGTTGCTTTCCTACTCTGTACATAGCCTCAATTGCCTCATCTGCCGGAACCGGACACACCGTATCTGCCAGTGCCAAATCTGCACTGACAATGGCATTCACCGCCTGAGACGCATTTCTCTGTGCACATGGTATCTGAACTAATCCTGCAATCGGATCACAGACCAATCCCATCACATTAATCAATGCCAATGACACCGCTGCTGCCTGCTGTCTGCAGGTTCCGCCTGCCAGATACACTACGGCTGCAGCTGCCATAGCAGCCGCCACTCCACATTCTGCCTGACATCCTCCCTCCGCTCCTGCAACAGTGGCATTTTTCACTACCACCGCTCCAATTCCGGAAGCAATGAGAAGTCCTTCCAGGATCTTTCTCTTAGATAGATTCCACTCTTCTTCCATCGTAACCAGAACGGCTGGAAGAATTCCGCACGAGCCTGCAGTCGGGGCCGCACAAATCTTACCCATCGCCGCATTCGTCTCACTTAACGAAATGGCACGTGCCATCATTTTATTGATACCCACCCCACACAGACTATTTCCGTTTTCTGCATAGCTGAACTGGCGCTCCGCCATACCGGTGATCATTGTTTTCCGAAGGCGTTTTCCAGATTCACCAAGTGCCGCTGTCGTTCCATTTTTCATGATGTCATATCGATTCTCCAGCTCTTTCCAGACATCATCCTCACATTTATCCGTACAACGCATCTCATCTTCAAGAATCTCCATCCACATCGGCTGATTTCGTTCCTCGGCTGTACGGCACAAATCCTCAATTGTATTATACACCTCTGCCTTCCCCACTTTCTTCTATATTCTACTGCATATTCCTGGCACATATCTTAGGTCGTTACTGTTCACGCATACGTGCCCAGTAACCTTAGGCCTTCCTGCCGAAAGTTATATCTGTACTGCCTGTACACTCAATACATCCGGAATCCGGCGAAGACGTTCAAGAATTTTATCATCCACCGACTCATCCACCTCTATAATGCTCAGTGCATGCTCTCCTTTCGTATTTCTCGTCAGCTTCAGAGTTCCTACATTCATGTCTTCGTCCAAAAGAACGCTGGTAATCTGATGAATCATGCCTTTTCGATCCATGTGACTAATCACAATTGCAGGCAACTCAGCTGAAAGATCAATCCGGCAGCCATTTAAATCATTAATCATGATACGACCACCTCCAATAGACGATCCTACCATACAAAGAACCTGCTCCTCTCCATCAAAAAGGCGAATTTCTACTGCATTTTCATGAACTCCCTCCATCTGCTTTTCAAAAAATTTCCAGGTGAGTCCTTGTTCAGCAGCAATCTGGAACGCGTCGGGAATCCGCCCGTCTTCCGGACTCATACCAATAATACCCGCAAGTAATGCCAGATCAGTTCCATGTCCGCGATATGTTTTCGCAAACGATCCATGTAAGCCAAATTCTGCTCTGTTAAACGTTTTTCCGCAAAGTGCGCGGGCAGCCCCTCCCAATCTTGCAGCCCCTGCTGTATGGGAACTGGACGGTCCTATCATGACCGGTCCTATCACATCCATAATACTAATATCCATCTTTCTCCTCCTGATAGTCAGAGTGCATTAACGTCTTTCTGCCGTCATCCGTTCCAGATAAAGAAGTGTTCCTAGCGATGATATTTCATTCAATGATAAATCGCTCCCCATTTCCATATACTGTACTGCTTTTTCAATTCTATATTTTACGGAATTAACATGAATTCCCAAAAGCTGTGATACTTCTTTAATACTGCGAAGAACCAGATAAAGGCGAAGTGTGTTCAAAAAAATTATCACTTCATCTGAATATTTGATTTTTAATTGATCCGCCGAATACAAAAGAACTTTCTGTTCCCTCGGCGCATTCGTAAGCAGGTAAAGTAAAGAAAGCTCATCCATACTGTAAAGTCCCTTCAAAAACAGAAGAGAATTCAATAAATTTTTTATTCGCATGATCTCTCGATGCAGTTCCTTATTTTTATATTTTCTTTGTGAAAACACAAACAAATTCGGTTTATTATCTTCTGACAACCTGCAATAAACATCATATGGCGATTTCATCCCTTCCTCTTCCGGAATTAACAAAATACAGTATTTCTGATTATAGTTACTTTCATACAAAATATACTTTCTGTCAAAGTTTAATTTCGATTTGTCAAAACTATCAAATCGCATGAACACTATGTATATTTTTGCTTTCCCGTAGTATGGTATTGCTGGTTCAATTTTTCGTATTTTACTGCCCTGAGAAATATTATCCAGTTCCCGAACTATATAAGGCGCCATCTGATGATATAGCTGAAGCATATTCTCCTGCACTGACCCCCGGCTCGGACAGCAGGCCACCATGCTGTTTTCTCCAAAATATACAACTGCCAGGCGTGAACTATCAATTCGAAGCATCATCGGAGATTGCATCGTATTCCCCTCATTCTGTCGTATCTTCTGAATCCGGGAAATCAAAAAAGCTACCGTAATTCCTTCTGTTCCATAACTGTAAACCGTCAATGCACTCATCACAATCGGAAGCTGCAAAATCTCACTCATTTTCCGGCACAGCATATCCGGATCTTTATTCACATGAAAATCAACAAAGGTCCCCAATGCCATATCCATCCAACTGCGTTCGATCGATTCCATGCTGTTGTTTGCGATGATGCTATATTCCGAAACCATATCTCCCCACCGAACAGTTACAGGAATATATAAAATCGGAAAACCACATTCATTTCCCAATTTCAATATCTCAGGATCTATCTCCTCATTTAGGTAACTTCCAGGCATTATCCCGATCCCAGCACATCGATGCTCGATCATCGCCTCAATCAGATGTATCCGGTTTTCTTTATTATCCGCCAGGCTCCAGAAACTCGTCAGATAAAAAATCCCCTCATCCAAATACTGAACAACCGCTGGATAGGTCTCTTCTAGAATCTCGAATCGTCGTATCACACGATACGCACCATTTCCTCCCGCTGCAATATAGCCTTCACGCATGGAAGGCAGATTCAATATATCAATTGCTCTTATCATTCTGCCAGCACCTCCGAGTCGTGTTATATAGCGATCAATTATACTACAAATTGCCCGAACCCGCACCTAAAATAAAGATTCAACTCAACACATTACACAAACCCTCAAAAAAGGGGGATGCTGCAAATCTGCAGCATCCCCTTGCCTATTTTTCTATCCTGATCAATGACCTAACTGATGTGCCATTTCTACAATTTCAGGAGTAGGGCCAACAACTCTACCTTCGTCAAGAATCTGAACACCATCTACCCATACGCTGCAGTTTAAGCAAATACCATCAGAATGGGTTGCTGCCGGGATACCACCCGGAATATCCGAAACAAGCTGAGGACCAACATTACCAAATCCCCACTCTGTACATCCCCATACTCGCTCATCTTCTACGATATCTCCATTGAGCATTGCATTCGGTCCAAAACCAAAGCTTCCATGAGCAACCAGATAAATCTGTTTGTCATTGAATGATTTCATCCACTCTGCATAAGCCTTTGCATCCGTTCCTTCGCCTTCAATCTTGGTAACATAACCCTTTTCAATGGTAAATGTAATCGGATTCTTTACAGCTCCCAGAGGCGGTGTGATAGTACCATCTACCACGATCGTTCCATTGATGCTGTCAAAGTTCGGAGACCAGCTAATCTGTCCTGGGAACATCTTAATTTCGCCCTTACGTACATGTCCATCTGCTGTCACATAAGCTCTACCCGGCTCATTATCGCATTCCAGGTGCATACCATTTGGAGATGTGATTACAAAATGTTTTCCAGCCTCACAGAAATCAGAGATTGCCATGATAAATTTAGTCAGAAGATTATTATCAACTTTACCGATATTACGAACCATCAGCTCCGGATTAACTCCACACAGATTCATGTATCTTGGTCTATCTTCCGGATCCGCTACAATCTTATCATATGCAGTTGAATAGAAGATCCATTTATTGTTATACTCTACCCAGGCATCACATCCCTTGATAGCTGCCACTAACGGCTCAATCGGCATATCAATATCTCCGGCTTTTCCACAGTCTCTTGGTGTTGACATTTTCAGGACCAGCGGTTTTGCCCCCAGCGCAAAAGCAGCTTTTGCTGTTGCGTTTACAACGTCCATATTCGACTCTGTATCACACGTAATAGCAAGGGATTCTCCGGGCTGCAAATCAAACATATCATGAAGCAGCTTATAGCACGCATTCGTCAATTCTAATTCGTACATGTATGTGTACCTCCTATCATTTTATTGTTTTCTTATCCTACTCTTCGTATCTAGCCAACGCAGCCAGATAAATCTTTGTATCACGAACCAAGTTATCAATTACCACATATTCATTCGGTGTATGACACATATCATCCAGTGTAGACCAGATTACAGCAGGAATATTTTTTTCCCGGAGAATGGCGCCACAGGTGCCGCCTCCGATACCACCGCAGTAGGCCTTTGTTCCCGTCTCCGAGATTGCCTCCATCAAGCTCCGTACTACCTTACTTTCCGGCGAGGTAGGCGGCGGTGCAACCACCCGGGTCAGATACTCCACATTCATGTTAATTCCCGGGTATTTTGCCTCATATTGCTTCATAAGTCCTTGGATAAACTCCATCACTTCATCCACTGAATAATCCGGTAAAATTCTTAAATCCATACAAAATACATCTTTTCCCGGCATGACATTAGGACTTTCCACATTGGCAAATTTTTGTGTCACCTCAAAGGTCGACATTGGTGGATTGAACATGGTGTCTTCTTTATCATATCTCGTTTTAAGAGCATCCTCCAATTCAACACCAAATTTCATTCCTATATAACATGCATTGATACCCAGATGTGGCATCGCTGCATGAGATGTTTTTCCGTTTATTGTAAATTTAAGCCAAATCTGCGATTTTTCTGCAATTTCAACAAAAGAGCCATCCGCGCTGCCCCCATCCGGAACAATTGCCTCATCTTTCGGCTGAATGAGTCCTTTATCAAGAAGTGCCTTCATGCCAAAATCACTTCCAGTTTCTTCATCCGACGCATAATAGAAGCACAAATTCCTATCTATCTGGATATGTTCGGCAAACAACGCCTCGCATGCATACATGGTAGTAATCACTGACTGGCTGTTATCTTCACATCCAAGTCCATAGATTCTTCCATCCTTTACTGTAGGAGTAAAAGGATCCGTATCCCAGGCACTTAAATCTCCCGGACCTACGGTGTCCACATGGCTGATAAACCACAGAGAACGATCCGTAAGCTTAGTTCCGGGGATTGTCACAACTACGTTGAGGCGCACGCCTTCTTTGACATTTTCGTCCGGAACCTCGTATACCTCATAGGGGATCTGGCGCTTATCGAACCATCGCATGATCCACTGCATTCTTGCATATTCGCCGGTGCCTCCCATCTTCGGATTGACAGCAGGTATCGAACTCATCTCTATCATATCTGCAACCATCTGTTCCCGTTTTTCTGAAATCAGATTCTGCAATTTCTGAACATCCATCGTGTACCTCTCCGTAATTTATTACTTATTGATTAATGACCAAGCTGTCTTGCCAGCTCTACAAACTCTTCGGTCGGGCCGACCACCTTACCTTCATCAAGAACCTGCACACCATCAATCCAGAGGCTGCAGTTCAATGCAATACCGTCCGAATGAGAAGCTGCAGCAATTCCACCTTCCATATCAGATACCAGCTGCGGACCAACATTTCCGATACCCCATTCTGTACAGCCCCATACACGCTCATCTTCTACGATGTCGCCGTTAAGCTGTGCCATCGGTCCAAATCCAAGACCACTATGAGCCATCAGGAACATATTCGGATCATCGAAGCTCTCCAGCCATGCACGGAAGTTTTCAGCATCTCTTCCACCTTCAATTTTTTTGATATAGCCCTTCTCGATATAGAACTTAACCGGTCCCTGTAATGCTCCGATTGGCGGAGAAAGAGTTCCATCAACCACAAGCACGCCATTTACACTCTCAAAGTTCGGAGACCAGCTGATCTGACCTGGGAACATCTTAATATCATTCTTACGAACGAATCCATCCGCCGTTACATAATCACGACCCGGTTCATTATCACACTCCAAATCCGTTCCTGCCGGAGTTGTAAAGCGCATATGATGTCCTGCCTCACAGTAATCCGAGAATCCCTGGATAAACTTGTTCAGAAGAATGTTGTCTACTTTACCAATGTTGCGAACCAACAGTTCCGGATGAACACCGTTCTGATTCATATATCTCGGACGATTGTTCGGATCTTCTGTAATCTTGTCATAAACGGTGGAATAGAAGATCAGCTTATAGTTGAATTCTACCCAGGCATCACAAGCTTTAATACCATCAATCAGTGCTTTCATCGGCATATCTTTATCGCCAGCTTTTGCGCCTTCCGGTGCAGCGATCTTAAAGATAAGTGGCTTAGCTCCGAGAATCACTGCTGCTTGTGCAGTTGCTTCTACAATCTCATCACTGGACATTGTATCAGTTGTAATCGCAATTGTCTCTCCAGGTTTCAACATGAACATGTCGCGAAGCAGCTTCAAACAAGCATCGAGAACTTCATATTCTAACATAACACCCTCCATTCTATTGTCTCTTGGGACAATGTGTCTTTTTTATTCTTAATTCCCGGCATTCGGGAATCTCTGAATCACTATTTACATTTTCCACACAAATGGCATCGGACAAAGTGACCAGGTTCTACTTCCTGCATTTCAGGATCCACTTCCATACAGATTTTCTGCTTAAAGGCACATCTGGTGTGGAAACTACAACCACTTGGAATATTAACAGGAGATGGAATTTCCCCTTCACTCTTCACTTTCTTTGGTTTCAATGCTTCTTCTTCCGGTGTAACAACCGGAATCGCCGAAAGCAGCATCTGTGTATATGGGTGCATTGGTGCTTCATAGAATGTTTTTGTTGGAGCAATCTCACAAATCTTGCCCAAGTACATAATAGCAATCTTTGTGGATACGTTTCTCATAACACCCATATCATGTGTAATAAACATATATGTCAACTTCTGCTCTTCCTTCAGCTTCATCAGCATATTCAGAATCTTCGCCTGAATAGAAACATCCAGAGAAGAAGTTGGCTCATCCAAAATAATAAATTTCGGATTGCTGCAAAGAGCTCTGGCAATCGATACCAGCTGACGCTCGCCGCCTCCGATGGAGTTCGGCGTCTTATACATGAAATCCGGCGGCAATTCTACCATCTGAAGAATTTCACGAATTTTGTCATCTATCCCGTCTTTTGAAACTACATTGTGTACACGAAGAGGAAGACTTAAAATCTGACGAACATCTTGATACGGATTCAGGGATGAACCCGGATCCTGAAATACAATCTGTGCATCCCGGCGAAAATCTTTGCTTCGTCCCTTTGTCTTATTCGTAATGGTCTGCCCGTTAAAAATAATCTCTCCATCCGTCTGACGGTACATTCCCATAACTGTATAGGCAATCGTACTCTTTCCGGAACCGGACTCGCCTACCAGTCCCATAACCTCTCCTTCATTGATGGAAAAATTAACTCCGTCAACGGCACGGACAAAGCGATCCTTTCCAATGGGGAAATACTGCTTTAAATCTTTTGCAATCAATAATTCTTTTCCCATTACTCCGCCCCCTCCTTTTCCGTTTTTCCATCTGCATAGCGGAAACAGGCAACTTTATGTTCCGGTTCAATCTCCACTACTGGCGGACGTTTTTTCTTACATATTTCCGTTGCGTATGGACATCTAGGTGCAAATCGACATCCTTCCGGAGGATTTACATAATCTGGTACATAACCGTAAATTCCTGCTGATAATCCGCCGCCTGAAAGCCTCGGTACACAGGAAAGAAGTCCCTGCGTATATGGATGAGACGGCGATTTAAACAAGTCTTCTGTCCGACATGTCTCCACAATATTTCCACCATACATGATATAGATTCGGTCTACCAGTTCTCTGGCCACGCCAAGAGAATGAGTAATCATAATCAATGAACGTTTCTTTTCTTCTACAAGCACTCGTAAAAGATGATGAATCTGATCCTGAATTGTAACATCCAGTGCTGTACACGGTTCATCCGCAATCAAGAGTTCCTTCGGTGTAACCAACGCTGATGCAATACAGACGCGCTGCCTCATGCCTCCTGATAACTGATGTGGATAACTTGCCATAATACGATCCGGATCCGACAACATAACACTGGTAAGTGCCTGATGTGCTGCCTCCGTGATGGCTTTTTTATCATTCTTTTTATAAAGACCGGAATACTTGATAATATCTGTCAGCTGCTGACCAATTGTAAATACTGGATTCAACGCTGACATAGGGGACTGAGAAATCATGGATATTCCGGTTCGTCGTAACTGTAAAAGTTCTGATTGCTTCATTTCCAGAACATTTTTTCCTGCAAAATCTATCTTGCCATCTGGAACATGGATTAAATCCTTTCCCAGAACTCCCATTACTGTTTTCATTGTTGTTGTCTTGCCACAGCCAGACTCACCAACCAGACCTATTTTCTCTCCTTTTCCTACCTGCAGATTGATATGATCAACCACTTTAGAATAACCGCGATAGGTACGATACCAAATAGAGAGGTCTTCAATATTTAAAATGTTTTCTCTCATCCTTAGTGCCCTCCCTTATCAAACATGTCGCGGATACCGTCTCCCAGGAAGTTAAAGCCTAAAATCATAAATGCAATACCAGCAGCTGGGAATATTGTCAGCCACCAGATATCCGGCATTAATGCAGCACCGTCAGAAATCATCTGTCCAAATGCCGGTGTAGGAGGCTGTTCACCCAGACCAACGAAACTCAAGGACGCTCCCATCAGAATAACCCAGCCTACATCCAGCGCCATTTTTGTAAAAATAGGAGACAAACAATTAGGAAGAATTTCTCTAAAGAGAATGTGCGCCTTGGAAGCTCCTATTAATTCTGCATTTTTAACAAAGTATTCTTCCGAAATAGATGATGCCTGGCTGTATACAAGTCGTGTATACCACGGCCACCACATAATTGTTACTGCGAGCATGGAGTTCATCATGTTCGGTTCCAGAATCGAAGCTACACACAGTGCCAGAATCAGAGACGGTACAGAAAGGAATACGTCCGAGATTCTCATGATAACTGCATCTATCTTAGTTCCATGATAATATCCGGCCAAAAGTCCAAGTACCGTTCCTACCGGAACAGAAATAGCCAGAACAACGATACTCATAATCAGTGCACCGCGGAAACTGAAGATAACTCGCGAAAAAACGTCACGTCCCATCTGATCAGTTCCAAATAAGTAGTCCTTACAAGGCGGAAGGCTGGCATTTGCGTAGTCAACAAAACTACCGATGCTTTCCGGATGCGGAACAATTACTTCTGCAAAAATTGCGAAAAAAAACGAAAGTAATACAAGCACAAGTCCAAATACTGACAGTTTATTGCGACTGAATTTGTATTTATAAATTCGAAGATTCTCTCTTGTGGATGGAGATAGAAGCGGTTTACGAGCCGCTTTTGTTTCACCTTGCGTACTCATTACTTACTTCCTCCCTTCCGCATTCTAGGATCCAGAGCAGCCACAATCAGGTCTACCACCAGATTCACTACAAAAAATGTAATACCGATAATCAAAACAACCGCACATATAGCATTTAAATCCTTAAACAACATTGCATTAATTCCATATCTGGAAATACCAGGCCAGTTGAAAATACGCTCTACCAGGAATGCATTTCCCATCAAAGACGCAAAATCCATACCCATGGTCGTAATTGCCGAGGTTGCTGACGGTTTCAGAAGATACTTCCGGATCAACAGGTTCGGAGGAAGTCCATGTCCCGTAGAAACTGCCATATATTCTTTGGCTGAGTTATCAACCAGAGAAGAGCGAAGGATTCTGGCATCCTGAACCATCGGCGGTACGGCAAGTGCAAGTGCCGGAAGAAGCAAGTGTAAAAATGCATCCCAGGCCACTGTGAAATCACCTGCCAGCAACGCATCCAGCACAAAAAATCCAGTTACCGTTTTCGGAGCTACCAGTGTTGTGCTTAACCGTCCCAAAACCGGAATTGCCTGTAATTTATATCCAAACAGAAGCAAAAGCAGAATTCCGATTACGAATGCCGGAAGTGCTACTCCGATATAAGACAGAACTCGAATCAAACCATCTACCCATGTATTCTTGTATTTACCAGCCAGAAGTCCAAGAATAAATGTTCCGATTACCATAAATACACCAGCCATGATAATCAATTCCAATGTTGCTGGAAGAAACTGTGCCACGTCCATGGCTACAGGTCTCTTAGTTACAAAAGAGTTTCCAAAATTTCCTGTTACTGCACTAGTGAGCCATTTTACATATTGAACCGGGAACGGATCATAGAGATTCATCTCCATGCGAAGCGCTTCTTTTGCTGCCTCAGTGGCTCTGGCTCCCAGAGCGATGGTAGCTACATCACCGGGAACAACTCTGGCAATGGTAAATATCAATAATGATGTTCCAAACAATACCAGGATTCCCATCAATAGCCGTTTTATTATGTATTTAATCACTACGCTTCACCTCTTACTGTCTGCAAAAAGGATGCTGCAAAATCATATATTTAGATTATAAACATGTTTTATTTTGCAGCAGAGCCTTTCACAAATCTTACTTTTGATCCAGATTATACTCAAATTCAGAGTAAACCTGACTATAACCATTTACACACTGTGGAACGCCACCCTGCTCTACAAACGGCCAGGTAACATAAGAGCTCTGGTAAGCACATCTCTCTGAAAGGTCACAGAGCCAAGCGCTCGGACAGACTTCATCAACAATATAGTTCTGGATATCTGCGTATTTTGCAAGACGCTCATCCGTATCTGTAGTTCCAAGTGCATCTTCAATCATATCGTTAACGGTTGAATCAGCTAACCACTCACCATTCTCCCAGGTTCCTTTTGTCTCATCTCCATAACGGCTCTGTAAATAGATACCTGCATCATCGAACGGCGGAGCAGAGTTGATAATTGTAATCTGCGGAGAAGTTTCTACTGAACCCATCTGATCAATCAGAGAAACCCACGGAGCTTTTGCAATTGTAATTGTCACTCCAATTTCTTTTGCTGCTGACTGCATCATCAGTGCAATCTTTTCAAGGTCAGATACATCCGAGTTAACAACAATTTCGATCGGATAGTTTGCATAATCATTTGCATATTTAGATGCTGCGATGTATTTCTTAGCCTGCTCAATATCAAATTTAAAAGCCTTTGTATCTACATGACCCATAACACCTGCTGGAACCGGACCGATTGCCTTAACGGAATCTGGGAAAATAGAATTAAGGATCGTATCGTAATCAATTACGCAGTTCATCGCACGACGGAAATTAATATCATCCATCGGAGCTGCCTGTGTGTTCATGTATACATTATATTCCAGACCATTGCTGTATTTAGCAATCGAAATACCATCTATCTTGCTTAATGCAGACAATGTCTCAACACTCTGCCAGGTATCTGTGATATCCATCTCTTTATTGTTGATCATCGTTCGAACTGTGGTTGCTTCGGTGATAGCCATCTGTTTGAAAGCTTTCGGAGCTTTCTCATTCTCCCATCCCATAAACCAATCCGGATTCTGCTCAGCATAGAAATAATCCTGCTGTACCAGTTCAACTGCTTTATACGCACCCGAACCTGCATCATGTGTCAGGAGATAGGTTCTTCCGTAGTCACCATTCTCACCGTAATTTCCGGCTGACTGTGTATTTGCCTTTACTTCATCTTCATTCAGGATATACAAACGAACCAGAGCGTTAATAAATGGTCCATATGCCTGTTTCAGATGAAACTCAACTGTATAATCATCGACGGCTACTGTCGTTCCCGGCTCAACATAGCTTGTAAAAATATAAGCATATCCCTCACCAATCGTTAACAGACGATCCATCGAATACACAACATCCGAAGCTGTTAATTCATCCCCATTATGGAATTTAATTCCTTTCTTCAGGTTGAAAGTATATGTAAGACCATCCTCACTGATTGTCCAATCTTCTGCCACTCTCGGGATAACGCCTTCATCCGCTTCATTTGACGGGAATATCAGTGTATCATAAATATTGATCGCTGCAATTAAGCTAGAACCAGTATTTACAATGGCCGGATCCAGATCCGGTGTACCGGACACACCAATCTTGATGCAGCTTTCCGCTTCCGCTACCCCCTGTCCGATTGCTGCCGCCTGGCTTCCTTCTGCACTACCTTGATTCCCACCGCCACATCCAGTTAAAAGCATAGCAAACATCGACGCTGCCAATACAACACTCAAAACACGTCTTTTTTTCATTTGGTCCTCCTTTACTGCTGAAACCTTTCGGTTTATCCCGCCAAAGAGACGTACATCTCATGGCATTTTCTTCTTTTTTGTGTTTATTTTCAGATTCGCTCATTGATATGTGATTATTATAGCAATTCACCCCTTCCTCTTTCAATTGTGTTCAACCACAAATTCTTCTCATTTTTTTTGTTTCCAACAAACAGCCCGCCTTTACTGGGAGGACAGTTTCCGTCAATGGCGGACAGTTTTAGCACTTGTACACGTGAAGCGGAGCGTTTTGTTTCATAGGAACATCCTATGAAACAAAAAAACAGCCCCTGCCACACGACAGGGACTGCCTTTTATATTAGACTCTAAGAGTTAAGCTCTATATCTAATAATATGTAACGATTCACATTCGATTATTTATCTTCTGCGATACGTTTTTTGTTGATGTCTTTCCACATCTCAACGTCTACGCCCTTCCAGCAAAGCTTATCCGGGTTGTAGTACGGGTCTTTCTTTGCTTTCATCTGCTCTTCGTAGTCTTTGTACAGTGCAAATACCTTCGGAGACAGAAGCAGTACAACTAACATGTTGATCCATGTAGATCCACCAAGTGCAAGGTCGGAAAGATTCCAAGCCAGACCGGAATCGATATTGCCCCAGATGAAGATAAGGATAGGCATAACAATCTGCATAATTCTGATAACCACTTTACGGGTAGCTGCTTTATCATCGCCCTGGAACAGGTAAAGAACCGAAGTCTCGCCCTCATAATAGTAGCTGATTAAGCATGTAAAGGAGAACAGAGCCAGCATGATAGCAATGAACAGAGGAGCAATACTTCCCATAACGGTGCTGCAAGCATTCTGAACGAAAATAACGCCATATGTTCCATCTGCTGCTAACTGAGCCATCTGATCGTGCATTGCACCGGTACCACCGATGTAACCAAACTGTGTATTGTAGCATCCGCTTAAGAGCATCATCAGACCAGAAGCGGTACATACGATAACGGTATCCAGCCAAACACCAGCTGCATTTGCCATACCCTGTTTAATCGGGTGGCTGGTCTCTGCTGCTGCTGCGGTCGGCATGGACTCACCCATACCAGATGCAGATGAGAATGTGCCTCGTTTAACACCCTGCTGGATAGCGATACCAACGCCGCCGCCCAGAAGAGCTTCTTTGGAACCAAATGCACAGGATACAACCTGAGCGATAACGCTCGGAATCTGACCTGCGTTTGCGATTAAGATAACAACGGTTGCAATCAGGTAAATGCCTACCATCGGCGGAACCAGCATAGATGCTACAGAACTGATTCGTTTAACACCACCCATAACTACAACTGCCATAGCCAGTGCGATAACCAGAGCCGAAATCCACATCGGAATACCTAAAGCGTTCTTAAATCCATCGCAGATTGTAAAGGTAGCTGCTGCCGGCATGAATAATACAACGCCCAGTCCGAAGAATGCTGCATAGAAGGTACCATAAGCTTTCCAGCCAAGACCTCTCTCAGCACAGTAAGCGCCGCCGCTTCGATACTGACCATCGATACGGTTCTTATAAAGTACGGATAATGTACACTCAGTAAAGCAAACAGCAGAGTTTGTCATACCAGCGATGATCATCCAGAAGAGTGCGCCAGGTCCGCCCATGTAAAGAGCTACGGCTACACCGGCTACGTTACCGGTACCAACACGCATCGCCATGGTTGTACAGAAGGATGCGAATGAAGAAATACCGGATTCAGACTCCGACTTGTCAATGATTCGGCTCCACATATCTTTAAAATGAACAAACTGGAAAAAGCCGAGACGGATTGTAAAGTATAAACCACTACCAACAATCAGAACTAACATTCCAACGCCCCAAATGGGTCCGTTCAACATACTGACGATGTTGTTAATTGCTTCCATATAAAGTTCCCCCTTTATTTGATGTAGTGCCGCGCGCTGGCTAAGCAAGTTTTTCAATTCGCTCAAAAAACTTCTTGCTTTTGAAAAAATTATATCACTAAAGTGAAATTTGTTCAACAAAATTATTTGAATTTATTATGCAGAGTTTTCATGATATAGCATAGAATCATGAATCCCTCTGTTTTTTTCATGAAATAAATTGCACTTTTTCGAGCGTCAATTAGTATAAATGCACAAGATATCATGATATTTTGTCTACAACTGCGCCATTTTCCGTTAGACTCCCGTTCAGAATTTTGTCCATTTTCTTTCGGAGTTTCATGAATTTTGTTTACCATTTGTTTATTTTTTAACTTTTTGTGTGTTTCATTTAGATGAATTTTTTATGTTGTATTTGAGATCGTAGGCATATTTCTATCTTTTTCTCCCATTTCTTTCACGAATATGATATACTAGGGACACTTGGCAGAGCCATCGGAATGAATGTCCGCCGCACACGCACCCATGTAATCCGCCCGGATATTCCGTATGAATCAGATTCGTATTCTACATAATTCTTACAAATCTTCTCATCCTCCTTTGGTATCTGTCAGCTCTGTACATTTTATGAATCAGACCGAACGCTTATTACGAAAATGGAGGGAGTATTTTTTGGATCTCAAAGATATGCGGCTTTTTTTAGCCATTGCAGAAGAAAATAACCTGACGCGTGCCGCCCAGAAAAACGGTTACACGCAGTCGGCGGCAAGCCATATGCTGCGAAATATTGAAACAGAACTCGGGTTTTCCCTGTTTTCGCGTTCCCAGAGAGGACTTGCCCTGACGCGGAACGGCGAGGCACTGCTTTCCCCGATCCGGCGGACGCTGGCGGCGGCGGAATATTTTGATCAGACAGCTGCCTCCATCCGGGGTGTCCAGACCGGGCACATCCGGATCGGCGCTTACTTAAGCGCTTCCGTCCAATGGCTGCCGCCCGCCCTCAAAAAGTTTCTTACCGATTACCCGGATATGACCGTTGAAGTGCTGGAGGGGTGTTCACAGGAGATTGAAGGATGGCTGGAAAATAGCTCCATCGATTTTGGCATCGTCGGCCCCCACCCGGACGGAAAGATGGACTGGCTTCCCCTGAAAAAAGAACCCTACCTGGCTGTCTGCGCGAACGATTCCCCTTATGCTGAATATGAGCGCTTTGACTTAAAGGATCTCCCCAAGGTTTCTTATATAGAAGAAAAAGGTGAAAATGACCTGCTGCGCCAGTTCCAGCAGCTCGGCATCACACCGCCAAAGCCGTCGTTTACCTCGCAGAACACCTACTCCATGCTGGCGATGGTCAGCCACAACCTGGGCGTCTGCATCCTGCCGGAGCTGGTTGTCCGTGATATTTCTAAAAATGTTGTCCGGCTGCCGCTCAATCCGCCGATGGAGCGCGTGCTCGGTGTCCGGATTCCGTCAGCAAAAAAAGCGTCCCCAGCTGCCAGCCTGCTGATCGCGCAGCTGCAGCGGACGGTGTTTGAGTTAGAAGGGCCACTTTTATAGTCAGATGCTTTTTAGAAACTTAAGATGAAAGTTTTGGGAAAAGAGGAGTCATTCGAATATGAATTTTCAATCAATGGAATATTTTGCCGCGGTTGCGAAAAACCGCAGCTTCACTAGGGCCGCCGATGCGCTGCATATTACCCAGCAGACATTAAGCGCCCATATCGCCGGAATCGAGCGGGAGCTTGGATGTCCGCTCCTAATCCGTCACATCCCGCTGGAGCTTACCTATGCGGGGGAGGTATTTCTGCGCTATGCAACGGAATTTAATACAAAATATGACTGTATGCTTCACGAATTTGGCGATATTTTAAATAACCAGACAGGAAAACTGCGGATCGGCATCGCATTCACGCGCGGACACGCCATCATGCCGGAGCTGATCGCCGCCTTTCAAAAGGAATATCCCGGCGTGGATGTGGAACTCGTCGAATCTTCCAACGATGTGCTGCAAAAATACCTGCTGGACGGCACAATTGATCTGGCGATCGCCAATTTTTCAGTTCGCATTCCCGGCATCATTCTGCGGGATTTCTATGAGGAAGAGATGGTTCTCATCGTCTCCACTGCCCTGCTGCAGAACATTTACGGCAAACAGACCGAAGCCATTATCCAGGAAGTCAGCCGCCATCACCGCTACTCCCTTCTGGCTCCATGTCCGTTTCTCCTAAACCGTGAACATGATCTAGTCGGACGCATCGGGCGGAATATCCTCGCGACAGACAACTTCGTCCCCTCGGTTCATGCCTGCTCTGACAACATCGCTACCCTGCTTGCCCTCTGCGCGATGGGAAAAGGTGCCTGCATCAGCCCAAAAAACCTCGCATTTTCTATTCTCAGCAAGGAACAGCTGGATACACTCCATGTCTTTACGCTCGGGGAAGAAGCGCGGTACCCGATCAAATTTGCGTGGCTGAAACAGAGCTATGAGTGGAATATGATTTCACGGTTTATTGAATCGTCGCTGAAATGCACTCATTAAAAACAGGGGAGACAGCCTCACACACACCGCTGTCTCCCCTGTTTATTCCCCAAATGGTCCCTGTGCGCCCCGGCGCACGCCTCTTATTCATCTACCAATGTAATCTGTACCCGTTTCCCCATCGCCGCTGCGATCTTTACCATAAAATCCAGCGACGGATTGTAGCTGCCGCTCTCGAAGCGGGTGATATTCGGCTGGGAAATCCCCGCCTTTCTGCCAAGCTCCGTCTGTGTCATGCCGTTTAACTTACGATTCTGCTTAAATCCCTCGATCGTCGCCTCCCGCGCCTCCTGCTGCCAGCGCTCCATCCACTGTCTGTATTCCGCATCCGTCTGAAACGTCTCCGGAATCCTGTTTGCGTTTTTCATTGTGCTACCTTCTCCTTTTCGAATCTGCTCTGCCGCGGCGCCACCCTCCCAAAGCCCGCCGCTGCCGTCCTCTATAGAATACCATCTTTCCACCCTATAAATCAAGGTATTTCCCTGTAACGGTTCACCGGCAGTTACTTTAGATCGCCTTTTCCCCTAAAACATACGATTCGCGCGCTCTGCCACTTGAAAGCAATGCCTCTCTTCTGGTATAATAGATGGACTTATGCAAACATCTGCCTGACCGCTTCCAATCGGCGGACTTCTAGATATTTGCGGCAAATCTTATATAATGTTTGAGGAGTTACAATTTCATGGAAAAAAGAGAATCTTTCAACAGTAAGTGGGGCTTCATCCTCGCCTGTATCGGCTCAGCGGTCGGTATGGGAAATCTCTGGATGTTTCCCACCCGCGTCTCCCTGTACGGCGGTGGCTCGTTCCTGATCCCGTACTTTATCTTCGTCGCCCTGATCGGCTCCACGGGTGTCATCGGGGAAATGTGCCTGGGACGCGGCACCCGCTCCGGTCCAATCGACGCGTTCGGCGCTGCCTGCGAGACACGCGGCAGGCGCAAACTGGGTGACGCGCTCGGTTTCATCCCGGCAGCCGGTTCCCTCGCGATGGCGATCGGCTATACCGTCGTCATGGGCTGGATCCTAAAATATGCCATCGGAGCCTTTACCGGTGCCACGCTTGCCCCGGCCGACACAGACGGTTTTGCCTCTGCTTTCGGCTCGATGGCGTCCGCATTTGGAAACAATGGCTGGCAGCTTGCCGCCCTCTTCTTCTGCATTCTGATTCTGATGTTCGGCGTCGGAAGCGGAATCGAGAACGCCAACAAGCTGATGATGCCGGTATTCTTCATCCTGTTTGTCTTTTTAGGCATCTACGTAGCATTCCAGCCGGGTGCGATGCAGGGTTACCGCTACATTTTCCGCATCGATCCTGAGATCCTCGCAGACCCAAAAACATGGATTTTCGCACTGGGGCAGGCATTTTTCTCCCTGTCCGTCGCCGGAAATGGAACCTTAATCTACGGTTCCTACCTCTCCGATGAGGAAAACATCCCGGCATCCGCCGCGCGGGTTGCCCTGTTTGATACGATCGCCGCGATTCTCGCCGCCCTCGTCATCATCCCGGCAATGGCAACCACCGGCGCAAAACTTGATCAGGGTGGTCCGGGACTTCTCTTCATCTACCTCCCGAACCTCATCCGCTCAATGCCGGGCGGTACGTTGATCGCGATTATTTTCTTCGTAGCCGTTCTCTTCGCCGGGATGACCTCCCTGCTCAATCTCTACGAAGCACCGATCGCCACCGTCCAGGAAAAACTCCACCTCGGCCGCGTCCCTGCCTGCGCAGTTATCGGTATCATCGGAGCTGCCGTCTCCCTGTTAATCCAGGGCATCGTCTCCGACTGGATGGACGTTCTCTCCATCTACATCTGCCCTCTCGGTGCCGGACTCGCCGGAATCATGTTCTTCTGGGTATTCGGAAAAGACTATGCAGAAACGCAGGTCAACAAAGGTCGCGAAAAGAATTTTACAAAATGGTTTGTACCGGTGTGCCGCTATATTTATATTCCGGTATGTGCGCTGGTATTAATATTAGGCATCGCATTGGGCGGTATTGGATGATATGAAAAAGAATGTGCCTTGGCACATTCTCGCGGAGCGTTTTTTATTTCATAGGACACAATTTCCTATGAAATAAAAAAATGATTGACAAATCTCATTTCCGCGCTATAATAAGAGCTATCATTTAAAACCCACAAAACAAGTAGGAAATATATTTTTATAATCGTTTATGAATTTTAAGGAAAGGAGGAAACCATCATGAGAACATCTTATTCAGTTATGTCTGCTATGTGTTGTTGTATGGAGTGTATGTTCTGCTGTTGCTGTGACACTCTTACTTTTGTTGTGCAGGCAGATAACTGGATGATATCTTCATGAGGTTTTTCTCATCTTGCTTTCACTGGAAAGTGATAGATACAATCCAATTTAGGAGGTCTGGACAACCAGACCTCCTTTTTTGTACCCATTTATATTTCAGTATGCAAAATTAAATATTTATATTGCATTCAGATATATCATTCGTATAAAAAACGCGACACATACAGAAGTCATTTTTCAGGAATTATCCCTTAAAAATGTGCTTCCCCAGATAAACAAAGTTAAAGGAGACCAGAAATGATTCGATTTGAACATTTAAGTAAAACATTCCAGACGAAAGACGGTGCATTTGAAGCACTGAAGGATGTGTCCTTCGAAATCGAAAAGGGCGATATCTACGGCGTCATCGGTTACAGCGGTGCCGGAAAATCCACCCTGATCCGAATGGTAAACGCCCTGGAAAGACCGACTTCCGGAAAGATTTTTGTCGAAGATAAGGACATTGGAAGCCTGAGTGCAAAAGAGCTTCGCAGCCTCCGAAAGGGAATCGGAATGATTTTCCAGCAGTTCAACCTCCTGGAATCCAAGACAATTTACGACAACGTCGCGATTGCCCTGAAACTAAACGGCACCCCCAAAAAAGACATCGAAGCGCGTGTGAATGAGCTGCTGGAGTTCGTCGAACTTTCCGATAAGAAGTCCTACTATCCGGGACAGCTCTCCGGCGGACAGAAACAGCGCGTCGGTATCGCAAGGGCACTTGCAAATAATCCGTCGATTCTTCTCTGCGATGAGGCGACCAGCGCCCTCGACCCGAAAACGACCGATTCCATTCTCGATTTGCTAAAGAAGATTAATGAAACTCTTCATATTACAATTGTGATTATCACACATGAGATGAATGTCATCCAGAAAATCTGTAATAAAGTCGCCGTCATGGATTTCGGTAAAGTCGTAGAAACGGGCTCTGTCATCCAGGTTTTCTCAGACCCGCAGTCCGATATCGCCAAACGGTTTGTCGGCAATCTCATCCACGACGTTATTCCGGAACCGCTCGTCGAGAGCATCCGCCGAGAAACGCGGAACAGCCGCCTTCTCCGCATCAAGCTGGAAAATACAGACAGCACGGAACCGCTTCTGTGGGATATTAACCGGCGGTTTGAGGTGGAAACCAACATTCTCTACTCCACCATCAACGTTATTCAGGGCATCGTCGTCGGCATCATGCTCGTTCTCTTCATCGGAAGCGACGAGGAAATCAAAAAAGCCGAGCGCTACATTCTCGAATCAAACGAAGAATATAAGGAGGTTGTATTACCATGATTCAGCAGTATTTAGGCATTTCGCCGGACAAACTCATCAAGGCCGGTTGGGAAACCCTGTATATGGTCGGTTTTTCCCTGATTATCGGTTCCATCGTCGGATTTTTCATCGCCATTGTCTTATGGCTGACCCGCAAAGGCGGGCTCAAAGAAAATCCACTGCTTTACACGATTTTAAACGGTTTCATCAACATCATCCGAAGCACACCGTTTATCATCCTTCTGGTATGTGTAATGCCCTTTACGAAAATCATCGTCGGCACCCGGATCGGTACCAAGGCGGCCATCGTGCCGTTAGTTATCTATACCGCCCCATTTTTAGCAAGACTTCTTGAGACATCGCTTCTGGAAGTCGGCGGTGGCATCATCGAGGCAGCCCAGTCGATGGGAGCGACCACGTTCCAGATTATCGTTCATTTTGTGCTTCCGGAAGCATTTGCTTCGGTTATCCTGGCTCTGACAACCGGCACCATCGCCCTCATCGGAGCAACTGCGATGGCTGGCTACATCGGAGGCGGCGGCATCGGAAACATCGCCCTGACCTACGGCTATCAGACCTTTAACTTCCCGCTGATGTTTGCGACCGTTTTCATCCTGATTGCATTTGTCTGGATCATCCAGAGTCTGGGAAACCGACTGTCACAGAAGAGACGGACACATCAGTAAACCAAATTATATCATAAAAGCTATTAAATTATTTTATATACAAAATAATAAAACGAAAAAAGGAGAACCCCATTATGAAAAACGTAAAAGCCTATGTAAGAACCACCCTGACCGCCGGTCTGATCCTCGCAGCTGCTGTTCTGGGAGGCTGCTCAAAGAGTGATGCTGGAAGCTCCGCTGCTGATACTGCCGCTGCTTCTTCCGGCACCGAATCTGCTGCTTCCGCCGATGCTTCCAATTCTAATAAGAAGGAGCTCAAATACGGAAAAGCTGCCGGTCCGTACACTGTCTTATTTGAGGATGCCATCAAACCAATTCTGGAAAAAGAGGGCTATACACTCACCGAGGTTGATTTCTCTGACCTTCTCCAGAATGACCTTGCTTTAAATGACGGCGAAATCGATTTCAATGTAGAGCAGCATACCGCTTATGCCGAAAATTTCGACGAAGCCCAGAAGGGTAACCTGGTCCCGATTTCCCCGATTCCTACCGTTCCGGCTGCCATCTTTTCTGCCACCGAAACCTCTCTGGACGCCATTCAAGACGGTGCCAAAGTAGCCGTTCCAGACGATGCCGCCAACACAGCCCGCGCTTATGTACTCTTACAGAAAGCCGGATGGATCACCTTAAACCCGGATGTGGATCTCTCCACTGTCACCCAGGCAGACATCACGGAAAACCCTTACAACATCGAATTTACCGAAATGAACTCCACCAATATTCCAGCTGTTTTAGATGACTTTGATTATGCGGTTATCACCGGAAGTATTGTATACAATGCAGGAATCGATCCATCCACTGCCCTTCTTCAGGAAGACATCCTGCCGCATCTGATTCTGCAGGTCGTTGTAAAAGAGGAAAATAAAGATGCTCAGTGGGCAAAAGATATCGTTGCTGCTTACCACTCCGATGAATTCAAAGAATATTTAGACAAGAATAACAATGGTTTATGGTTTGTTCCGGAGGAACTGTTTAACTAATAGGAAACAGCATCGGAATACACCAGCAGGAAACAGGGGGATTTCACATGGCTCTCATTTTAGATAAAACCGAACAGAAAATTGTCGATATCATCGACGCACACCGCGACGAGATCATCGCATTCGCCAAAGATATCTACACCCATGCAGAGCTGGGTTATAAAGAATACAGAACTGCAGAAAAATTTGCTTCTTTCATGAAAAATCTGGGTCTTGAGACAAAGGAAGGACTGGCTGTCACCGGTGTCAAAGCCTACTTAAATGAAGAAGAGAAAACGAATGTAAGTCTGGCTCTCATCGGGGAACTGGATGCGCTCCGCATCCCGGAACATAAATATTCCAATCCGGAGACTCAGGGAGCTCACTGCTGCGGACATCATGCCCAGCTGGCCGGTGTCATCGGTGCAGCCCTGGCTCTGACCAATGAAGATGTAAAAAAAGAGCTGGACGGACAGGTTGTATTCTTCGCCGTACCGGCAGAGGAATATGGTGAGATTGAATTTAAAAACTCCCTGACCGCACAGGGCAAAATCAAATACGGTGGCGGAAAATGTGAACTCATCCGCATCGGTGCTTTTGATGACATCGACCTGGATATCGTCCACCACACCGGTGATAAAGATATCAGTGTCGGTTCCCACTCCAACAACGGTTTCGTCTCCAAGGTCATTCGTTATAAGGGACTGGCTGCCCACGCAGCCGGTGCCCCGCATCTGGGAGTCAATGCATTAAATGCAGCCTCCCTCGGACTTTCCGCCCTGGCTTACCAGCGCGAAACCTTCCGGGATGATGACCATGTCCGGATTCATCCCATTATCACAAAAGGCGGTAATCTCGTCAATGTAGTACCGGATGAGGTGGTAATCGAAACTCTGGTACGTGCCGCCAACAAAGATGCCATCGCAGATGCTGCCGCCAAAACCGACCGTGCCTTCAAAGCCGGTGCCATCGCCGTCGGTGCTTCCTGCGAAATCACCACTATGCCCGGATATCTTCCGGCTCTGAGTGAAAAAGCCGATGAATCAGTTCTGGCAGCCGCTGAGATTGCCGCACAAACCAGTGAAAACGATTACCAGATCGTCCAGGAAGATACCCACGCCTACAGCGGCGGTTCCACCGATGTGGGGGATGTACAGCATCTGCAGCCGGTCCTTACCTTCAACACCGGCGGTAAGGTAAGCGGCCTCCACTCCGTTGATTTCGATATCGTAGACGAGGAACTTGCCTATGTGGTCACTGCAAAAATCTTCGCCCTCTCCGCTTACCGCCTGCTTCGGGACGGGGCTGTGAAAGCAAAAGAAATTGTGGCGAATTATCAGCCCATCTTTACCAAAGAGGAGTATATCAAATATATGGATTCCTTTATCAAGACGGAAACGTATTCATAATGGATTTCATTATTTGCTAAATTTCTAATATTTTATAGAAAAGACAGGAGATATTGTTTATTGCAACACGTCCTGTCTTTTCCTCCCTCACAAAATATCCTTTTCTTCTAGTATTTCTGGATATAAATCCAATATTTTATATGTAAATAGCAACCTTTCTACAATATCTGCCGTATAGTTTGAAATTCCTGATAAGTCATTAAATTTTCTTAATCTATATTCCATTGTATTTCGATGAATTCCCAATTTCTGTGCAGCTGCTGTTACACTAGCAAGTTCTAAAGCAATTCTTTTAGAATATGCGAATGAAGTACCATATTTGTGGTCATATCTAAATACCTCTAGTAATTCAGGCATACAAAAGTATTGGATATGTCCTTCCCTTCCAATCTTCTTTATAGCACAATACATAATATAATCTTGATAATGAATCAGGCTTTTATTAAAATGCAGACTTTTTTCAAGTCCTATAACCATTAATAGTTGATTAAGAATATATGCAAAATCTGTAATTTTATGGAATTGATTGCTGCATACTGCTAGCAAATCATATTTTTCCAGAAATGCTTCCAACACATTCAAGCATATTCCAACCTCTTTTGTATCAAAAAATAAAATCAGTTTTCTATTGACTTCAAGAATAATGGCTTCAGGGAAAATCAGCGACAAATGATTTCTATATGACATCATCATTCGTGACTCTGCCTTTCTGGTTTTATCAGAAATAGCAATTATATAGTAATGATCATGAAGCATCCACGAAAAACCTTCTGCCCGTTTTTTGAACTCTGCTTCTGAGTATTTTGCATCCTGAATTAATTCTTGCAATAGATTTTCACTTCGTGTTGTATTAGGTAAAATATTTTCTTTTTCAAGAAATAGTTGAAGTGCTCCACACAAAAAATTCATAATTTCGATATCACTATCTTTGAACGGATGATTATAAGCCACCGTTAAAAACCAGCCAAAATATCTTCGATTTACAATCAATCGGCAAATTAAACGTTCTCTTTTTTTGGGTGATTTCAAAAGAAACGTCTGCGGTGTATTTTTTATTTGCTCCAGAACGTTAGCGTAATCGTATTTCTGAAATAGTTCACTTGTCACATATCCCATTCGAAATACACTATTTAATATCTCGTCATCTGCAGCCATTACTTCATTTGCCGAATGTACCAATAATCTTGTTGTAAAATCTTGTAATAAAATAGGATTTCCAAGGATACTAGCAGCAACATCCAATAAATCCTTTATAGACGTACAATCAAACAAAGCACGACTGATCGCCAATTCTGCCTCCAAGATACGACTTTCCAAATTTAATTTCGATAAAAGTGCTGTAAACACTTCTCCCGGAGCATCACTCTGATATATTATATAATTCTCTGGTTTCTGCATATCAATAAAATCATTCAAATTTCCTAAAAGAATAAATATAGATGGGGCTTCCAGACAGCCATCTCCTACCTCTAACAATACCGGAGCTGTTACCACATAAATAATATTTTTTGTGAATGCTACAGACGTCAATGAAAGATTACAGACTTGGCAAATGTTCTGAGACATATCTTTTATGTGAATTTCTTCTATATTCTCAGCTGATAATGCCTCTGTCAAAACGGAAAGCTTCATATTTTCTCACCTACTTCTACAATTAGCAAAGAGGCACTACAAGCGCAGCACCTCTCTAGTTCCAGTTTTAATTGTCTTTATATTAAACCATTTCTCCAGATTTGTATACCCCAATCAAGCAATCCGTATATGCTTTCAAATTAGTATATGGATTTTCTCCCAAAAGCACTAAATCAGCAATCTTACCTGGTTCAATCGTCCCAATTTCTTCTGACATCCCTAATACTTCTGCCGATGTTAACGTTGCAGAAGAAATAATCTTTTCTGGAGGCATTCCATAATCCTGCATAACTAGCATTTCCTTAAATGCAGATGGCTGTGAACCAAAACACGGAGAACCCGCATCCGTTCCTAATGCAATCTTCACCCCTTTTTCCATTGCTCTCGCAAAAGTGCTTTTCTGCTGTCTTGTTACAAGAGCAGAACGTTCCACCATAAAATCACTTAACACACCCTTGTTTTCCGATAATATTTTATAAATAGCCAATGTTGGAACCAAAGTTAGTCCTTTTTCTTTCATCATGTCTAAATACTCATCCGGAATGTCCGGTCCATGTTCAATCGTATCAATTCCTGCCTTGATACATTCAATAATTCCTTCCTGCGAAACTGCATGAACAGCAACCTTCATATGAAGACGATGTGCTTCATGAACAATAAATTTAAGCTGATCTAAATCGTACATGCTTGGTCCAACATCTTCCAGTCCAGCTGCACCACCAGTATCCATAATTTTAATCCACTGGCAACGGATTCCTTTTTTTACAAACAAAGTCTTTTTTTCCCGTATTGCATACAAAAGTTCATCTTTCGTATTTGCAATCGTTCCAATTGATGGAACATGTCCATATATACTCTGAATTGCAGAACCGCATGGAATAACTCTCGAACCTTTAATCCATCCCTTTTCAACTGCAAACGCCGTTTCAATTGATAAATCCTTAGGACTTCCTACTTCTCGTATGGTTGTAACTCCCTTTTTTAAAGAATTTTCAACATTATGTACACTTCTCAAAAAAGCTTGATATGGACCGTACATTTCATCCATATCTTCTGAAATAGCGCTTCCGTCCCATGTACTATGTACATGCATATCAATAATTCCTGGTGATAAATATTTTCCTTCACCGTCTACCACCTGATCCGCAGAACTCTTAATATCTCTTCCTATTTTCTCTATTCTTTCATTTTTGATCCAAACATCCACATCTGAAAGTATCTGCTGATTTCGAACATCAACTACATTCACATGTTTAAATAATAAAGTGCTCATAAATCCTTCACCTCCATTTTTATTCCTGTTTTATAATACCTGTTTTATACATGAATCTGGCAATAATAATTGTAAGCGCTATTCCTCCTAACAATACCCACTGAAGATCAATTTTTAATACTAGTATTCCTAATAAACAAAGAACAACTGAAACAACTGAAACCTTGAATTCTTTTAAAAGCCACAGTCCAGCTAAAGCACCAAATATTGCAGGAACGACATTACTAAATGCCGGAGCAAGAACTGCAGAATTTAACACTGGGGTCAATGGCTGCATCAAAACGATTCCCAATGCAATAATTACCGTTGTCGTGATACTGGATACTGCCACTGCCACAACTGATACAGCATTTGCTTTTTCACTTCCAGCTTCTATACCAGCTATACTCATTGCTGACAACGCACAAGGAATTTTCTGATTCTGCAGATTTCCGGTAATATAAGTCAAATAAAGGCTTCCTGGTCCTAAAATAGGTGGAAAAGCAATCATTTCACTTAAAACATACGAAGCCATCAAAATCCACATTGTTAAAACTCCTGGCCATATTATTTTAAAATCCGGCCATATTCCAGAACGTACTGAAGCAAAAAACGGAAATGCGCAGATTGCAATCAACATTGCCCATCCATATAATCTTCCATCATGATGCATTTTCTTTTCAAAATCAGTCATTAGACTTCACTCCTTTCCTAATTATGCTAAGAGCGGTGTTATAATCATTGATAATACTAATCCAAATAAAATTGTTAACGGAAAAGCATAATCTTTCAACCATTTTAGTGCTGGATTTTTCGCTGCCAAATTACATACATATGAAAACAGAAAACATCCAATAATAACCAGACTCGGAACAATTCCTTTTTTTCCACTATTAATTGCAAACGCAGCAATTACTGTAACTAATGCACAAAGACTGAAAATACCAATCCAACGGCTATCCTTTTTTCGGAAAACATCATAGGTTTTACAAACTGGTTTTAAAACCACTAAGACAATTGGCAATGCAACTGAACATCCTAATGTCATCGACCATGCAGCATTAATCCATGCCTCGATCGTCATTGTCGTCGATGTAAACTCAACTCCCATTGCTTCTGCTGCCATTGTTGCTGAAATTAATTCATTATTTGCTGAGCCTATAACAGAAGTCCTAAGCCATGGCAATGCTACACCAAGAACTGGAACCATTACGATTACGCTAAGCACAATCGGGATAGATGGAACCAAACTGATTCCAATGCAATTAATAACAATTTTTTTTAGCTCTTCCTTGCTTACTCCCAACCTTTCTGCTTCTTTCCAACCATTTTTCAAAAAAATGATACAGACAATGGTAACTAAAACCAAAACAACGGCAACAAAGATTGTAAAACTAGCATTGTTTACAAATTTCTGATAATCCATTCCCATTCCTCCTTGCTGTAAATATTTTCTTGTTGCAATTATTTTATAAAACCTTGTCTTATTTTTCATTGTGCTCAGTGTACAAATCTATAATCGCATTTTTGTCTGTATGTTTAATGTATTTGTCGTTTTTAACAAGATTTTCAGTCTTTTCCGGCATCATATGACTAAAATAAGGCGAGAAGTGCTTCTCGTCACTGCACTTCTCGCCTCATTTACAATTGTATATTCAAAAACACCTTAAGCATTTTTCCATTCATTCACCGTTGATTTTTACAGCACCTTCCGTCCATTTACTGTCAGCTTAAAGGTCGTTCCCAGTATCTCCGCCGACTTCCGGCAAAGCATCATTCTTCCCAGGAAAATCTCAAAATAATCATACATGGAACATATCTTTTCATCTACCTGAAGATTCAGGGCAATAACTGAACGATCCTTTTCAATCTTAAGTTTGGACTCTGTTACCGCATAATTCACACGGTCGTGGATATCAAAAGTGGCTCTCTCTTTTTCACGAACACGGCTTCTTCGTACATCCGTCTTATCAGCGATAATCAGAGCTGCGGATATTACATCCTCCGGACTTCCGGTGTGCGGCAGTCTCACCGTAGACACCGGCTCCGTGGAAACAGAAGACCGAGCCGCTTGGGTTTGCCAAATCCGCATCCGGATCATAACCGGCTGCTTCGATGACCTCTTCCTCATTATGGCAGGGTCCATATCCATCCAGGGTACAGACAAGCTGTCCTAAGCCGCTGGTATAAACCGTTACTTCTGTCTGATATCCATCCAAGGATGAAGCCGGTGCACGGCCGGTAAGTATCGCCTGTCCATCCTCCAGAACCGGTCCTTCAAAAACCGCAAACCGGCGTTCCAGATCCGTCATTGCACGTCCTACCATCTTGTCCGGTATCGTCAGATGAAATGCATAAAATGGCTCCAAAAGCATCGAATGTGCCTGCATCAGGCCATGACGGATAGCCCGGTAAACCGACTGACGTAAATCACCGCCATTCAAGGTATTCACAGGCAATTTTACTACCTGTTATGATACCATGAATGGCGGGGATTGTAAAATTTTATCATCGGTTGATGAAATTCAGTACCACCACAAGCAGCAGCATATGAACTGGATAAAATGCATAACAGAGATACTGGAATGGTTTACTGTGGTAGCCCTGTCTGCCGCGGTACAGCCAGATGGGGATCAATGCCAGAAGCGCAAGCCCCTGCTGGCACAGTTCAAATTCCATGCCAAAGAGCTGAACCGGATACATCAGACCGCCCAGCAGTTCCACATTCAGCCAGTATAGGGCAGCCAGCTGTCCCAAGAAGCACCACCATTTCCGCCCATGGAGGAAATAGAACACAAATACCGTCAGAACACCGACTCCGTAGTAATCCACCATGCAAAGAGTTCCCAGTACCAGACCTGCCAGCACAACCAAAACGCACACCAGCAGATACATCCAGGTTTTTCCTTTTTTCCGTACCTGTTCCATAAGCCAGACACCTAAAAGGCCCAACAGGAATGTCCAGAGGACATTCTGGTGAACCGGATAAAACCAGGTACCGCCGTACATCAAATCAAAGGGAATTTCTGAAAGCACTGCAAACAGCAGCATCCGAAGGATGTACTTTTTAAAGCTTCTGGTGTGGAAGTACCCCTCCACCGCCATAAAAGCGAAGATAGGAAATGCCACTCTTCCGGCACAGGTAAGCCACTCCCTAGCAGGAAGAAGCGTCGCCCAAAGGTGATCCATCAGCATAAGCGTCATGGCGATGATATGCAGTGCCGCCGCACTGATATCAAAACGTTTCAAGGTGGATTCATTGATTCTGTTTGTCAACACAAATTTACTCCTTTGGGTCTATTTTTATGATAAAACGATATTTCTAAGCTTATCTAAGTCATCCTTATCCGGATGTGAAAGCGCCCGTTCAAAATTTTCAATCAGAACATCCAGATTCGCCGGATACTCCGGCTGTTCCTTCAGCTTTACATAGTGATCTCTCACTGCCATCGGCATTTTACCCTGGCACATATATTCACCAATTACCGTGTTACTGGAATCTATCGACTGTTTCACATTTGTAAGGATCCTCCGGTAATAGGCCTCATCGACACCAAAACCAGCAGTTCCAAACAGGAAAATCTTTTTATTTCTCAAGGACGCAAGGAGTTTAAGGGAATCTCCGTCTGCATTTCCCTTATCGGTCCAGAAGCCAACATAAAGAACCTCCGAAGATGGTTCCTCCCCCTTCGCTTCTCCAAAATAATCACATGTTTCCGCTGGCAGCACCTCGTGAATCTGATCGGCCAGCTTTCTTGTATTTCCAGTTAAACTGCTGAATATAATTGAATATCTTTTTTCCATATCTTGTCTCCTGCCGTATGTATTTCTATTTCACCACGTTAAGGAGTTACCTTACCCTATCTTTATATCAAAACATGCCCGGCAGTTTCGCCGCCAGGAATAATCCAGCACCAAATGAGATCAGATTGGCCACAAAGGAATACAGGATATAATATGCATCCTCCTTTTTCTTTTCTGATAGCCTCTTAAGAATTGTGCAATACAACACTGCCTCCAGAGCAAATACAATCAGCTCAAAAAGTACATAGAAAAATGTAAATGCAAGAGGGCCGGAATTATAATTAATCACATTGAGCAGCACATTTAAGATAATTTGCGTAATAATGTTGACAACAGCCAGAATCAACAGCTGTTTTTTCTGTCTGAAACCAAACAGCAGCGCCACCAGCATTTCGATTAAAATAGTAAGGACGATCCTTGCCCCAAGAGCCAGCATCTCCTGCCGGTAATTATACGAACGGTAGGCCTCAATCCGCTCATTGGTACTCAAATCATCATTGTATTCCACCGAACCGATATCCACACCATCCATATCCACTGTATAATACGTATCAAATGCATAACGAGCATAAATTCCACTGGATACAAAGGTTTCCGTTTCCGGATAATACAGAAGAATCTTAAAATCACCCGGCGGATAATAGGTCCATGCAAGCTCTTTGCTTTCACTTACCTTCCAGCTCCGCTGCAGAAAATAGTATCCATCCGGATCCTTGTAATTCACAAAGATCTTCCAGATACCAGGATCCATGTACTCTTTCTGGGCACTCTCCGTTCTTCCATCCCAGGCACTTGCCGGACCAGTAGATTTCTCCTTCGACAGCAAAGTTCCATAACAGAGCTCATCCCCCATATGCTCAAACTGAATCCGAACAGAGGCCTTTGGTCCCATATCGGCATTGACTGTCATCGGAAACAATAAAACTACCATTATCATGCATAGAAACATCATAAAAACAGGACTGTATTTTCTATTTTTCATACCAAAAGCCTCCCTTCAGATATTTTTATTCTGGTAAAGAATCTCATCGGCATTCTTGCTGCAAAATACTACATCCGATGGGAATCATCTTCCATCTTGTAAACAAACAGGCGGTTCATCCCCTCCTGCCATGGGTATTCAAATTCCAGACGATTCCCAATTCATCACATATTCTTTTTCTCCTGTGAATTCGTCCATCTCTTCACTCTGAATAGTAAATCCTTCTCGTTGATAAAAAGACATTGCCCTGACATTCTTCTGATATACCTTTAACTGTAATCTGTCTTTTTTATCCTTGATGTAATCCAACAACATTTTACCGATGCCACGTGACTGCATTTCGTCAGAAACAAAAATACCTTCTATGTATTCATCATTTATTCCTATAAAGCCTTGAATCATTTTATCATCTTCATACACATAAACTTCCGCCTGTGGCAGCATTTCCTTCACGAATTCATAATTACTTATCCAGTATTGTTCAGGAATAAAAAAATGTGCTTTCAGATTAGTTTTCAACCATATATCAGCGACTCTATTTATATCTACCTTCTGCAACTTTCTAATCATAACGATTATTCTCCATCCAACCTGATTATAACACGATTAACTCATTACGATTTACCTATCTGTACTCAACAATTTCTTCGAAAGGTTTCCTTGGTCTTTTAGCCGGAGCTTCATTGGCAAATCCAATCGCAACAATTCCTGTCAATTGGCTGTCTGTTCCGATAAAATCCATCAGCTCATTATAGGCAAAACAAGTATTGGCAATCCATAAGGTGCCCAATCCATATCCCGTTGCTGTCAGAATCATATTTTCAATCGCCGCACCTATGGACAGTGAATCACATATTTCAACAATTCGCTTTTCATTTTCAATGCTTGCAAATGGAGTATGCTGGTTGGTATTAAGCACTGCTATAAGGCATGGGGCCTCCTGCATGATTCTAACGGTATTCTCAGCATCCGGTATGGCAAATGCCCATTCCGGCATAAGTTCATGGGTCATTTTTTCTGAATTTATACCATGACGCATGACATCAACCAGTTTATCTTTTTCTTTCCCCTGATATACAATAAATTTCCAAGGCTGCCTGTTTTTAGCAGATGGTGCAAGGGAAGCACTGTATATGATCTCGTCAATTAACTTCCTTTCGATCTCATCTGGCTTATATTTTCTTATACTTCTTCTATTCTCAATTTCACGTATCATAGATTTCTCTCTCCTTTAGAACCTTGCCCTCAAGACTCATCTTCTCCTATGATTTCCAACCTATCCATCCCAACATGACATTTCAGGAAAAGCACCTCAACACCTGCTGCCTTTGCCTCGTGAAGTGCAGCGCCAAATTCGGGATGCGTTTCCGTATTCGGCCTGACTTCACTGATGCCTTCCATTTGAATCACAAATGCTATCAAACATTTATATCCTTGTCCGCACGCAGCTGCAAGTTCCCTTAAATGCTTAACTCCTCTTTCCGTCGGGGCATCTGGAAAATATCCAACTCCGTCTATCTCAAGGGTGCAGCCTTTGACTTCCATTAGATATTTTTGCTTTCCTTTTTCCATATAGAAATCCATCCGGCTATTTCCAAAGGTATACTCTGGTTTAATACAATCATACCCCTGTGTCATCAGCCATTCTTTTACCACTTTATTCGGTGCCTGAGAATCAATGTTAACCCATATCATATTCTTCTTAACTGCAATCAAATCATAGCGAGTCTTTCGATTTGGATTCTTTTCTATGCAATCTTCCAAAATCACTTCCGCCCCCCGCAGCAGTAATTCACGACAACGTCCCGTATTCTTTACATGAACCGATTCTACCTCTTCCGAGCCATCAATCTTTACCCGCGCAATAAAACGATTGGGACGTTCTATGAAAATTGCTTTCACTATCTTATCATATTTCATGTGACGTTTCCTATAGAAAAAAATTTTATAGTAAAACCGATTGGTTCAGATGGGCTGCCGTGCCAATGTACGGCAGCCCATCTGGCATCATTCTATCAGCCCTTTCGCTACCTCTTTCAGTTTCTTAGCCGATTCCACCAACTTCTCCGCCTCTTCCTCACTCAATGCAATCGGCACATGCGTCTCCACACCCCCGATTCCCACGATCGCCGGCATACTCAGCGTGATATCCTCGATGCCATATTCCCCATGCATCATCGCGGACACTGGCAGAATCGAGCGCTCATTGCGGACGATACACTCGCAGATGCGTTTTACCGACATTGCAATTCCGTAATACGTCGCCTGTTTTTTCGAAATAATTTCGTACGCACTGTTTTTGACCTTCTCCGCGATCGCGTCCATCGCCGCATCGTGGTTAAAATGTCCGCGCATCTCGCAGAAATCATTCAGAGGAATTCCCGATACATTCGTACTGCTCCATGCCGCGATCTCGCTATCCCCGTGCTCACCGATAATAAATGAATGAACACTCCGGCTGTCCACGCCCAGGTGTTCGCCCAGCGCATATTTAAGCCGTGCCGTGTCAAGCACCGTCCCTGAACCGAGCACCCGGTTCTCCGGCAGCCCGCTCAGTTTCAATGCCACATACGTCAAAATATCTACCGGATTCGATACGATCAGCAGAATCCCGCCAAAATCGCGTTTTACAATCTCCGGGATGATACTCTGATAAATTGCCGTATTCTTCTGCACCAGGTCAAGCCGCGTCTCCCCCGGCTTCTGGTTCGCCCCCGCTGTGATAATGATGATCGCCGCGTCCGCCGCGTCGTCATACGTGCCCGCGTAGATCTTCATCTGCCCTGCAAACGGAATCCCGTGCGCGATATCCTTCGCCTCGCCGTCCGCCTTTTCCATATTCACATCTAACAGAACCAGCTCGGAAAATAACCGGCTCTGCATCAGTGTAAATGCCGTTGCTGAACCCACAAATCCGCACCCGATGACTGCCGCTTTTCTTGGATTTACCTCTCTGCTCATACGCTCATTTCTCCTTTTTTCTCCGGCTTATACTGCATGTCCATATTTCTAGCATCCACTCTCTGCATATGGACAAGCATGCCTCTAGTCTCTCCTGCCATTCATATGTATTGTGCCGCTTACAAGAAGGAGTATACATGCTTTGGGACATTTTTTCAGTTGTTTAAACAACGAAAATAGAAACTACAACACTTTCTGATCATCCGATGACAATGTGATCTACCAACAAAGAGGCGTTTCCATCATGTATTTTTCCGTACAGTCCCGCTGCTTCGATTCTGCCGAAATCTATTTTCACTTTGCATCACAGCAGGCAGAGTTCTTCGTAACTATCTTATTTATGTAAAATTGAATAAAAACATGTAAAATCAACATTTTCATCGATAGACAAAAAAGTCCCACGAAACTGCTACTTCCGGCAATCCCGTGGGATGTTTTCGTTTTTTTATTTCAAAGCTCTGCCACGCTCACATTCTGGCTACTCCAGCGCCTCCAGAAATTCCTCATGGTTCATGACTTTTCCAATCTTCGGGAAAATCCATTTTTCACAGAAATCCTGCTCTTCCTGCGTATCGGTCGCGGTGCAGTCGTTGATGACGATGACACGGTAGCCCTTATCATACGCCGAACGCGCCGATGACTCTACACACCAGTCGGTATGGAAACCAGTAAATGCTACATACTCGATCTCATTTGCCCGCAGATAATAGTCCAAACCAGTCGAATGGAACGCGTCTAGCGTTTTCTTGCCTTCAACCACCACATCACCCGGCTGCGGAGTCAATTCTTTGATAATCTCCGGTCCCGGTGTGCCGCGCAGCCATGCGCCGGTTCCCCAGTCTGCTTCCATATCCATCTCGATTCCACGCAGACCCTCACACGCCGGACCACCCTTTTTCAGCTCTGGAAATCCCGGATCAAACGGATGGAACGGGCAATAAAAGATTTTTGCCACCTGACCTCGCGCCTTCTCCAGTAAATCCTGAAGATTGGCGATGACATGACGCTCGGCGAGCTGCTCCTTGATGTGGGCGTACATCGTTCCGCCCTCGGACAAGAAGTCATTCTGCGGTTCAATCAAAACAATCGCAACTTTCTCTTTCGGAATCTTAATCTGTGCCATACACTTCTCCTTTCCTATTACATCGCATTCGGCAGGAATAATACAATCTGCGGAATGAAAATACAAATCAAATCGACAATAATGATCGCTGCCAAGAACCACATCGAACCGGCGAAAATCTCGTTGACTGTGATCCCCTCCATGCCATCCATTCCGTACAGGGACGATTTAACGGTAAATACGTTCATGCCAAACGGAGGCGTAATCATACCGGTTTCAATCGCAATGATCATAACCAGACCGAACCATACTAAGTCATAGCCTAAATCTGCCATAATCGGGCACATCAGAGGCGTCGTTAAAAGCAGAATCGAAGTAGAATCCAGGATACATCCCAGTACCATCAGAATCAGGATAAATAATAAAACGATTCCGATCGGCGGGATGCTGAAACCTTCTACCAGATCCCGGAGTACATTGATGACACCGCACATGGACAACGTCTTGGAATATGTGGATGCCGATACCAGAAGAATCAGGACGCTGCCGGAGGTTGAACCTGCCGATAAAAGTGTCTCCCAGAACTCCTTGCGGTTGAATCGCTTCCGGAAAATCACAATCAGGAAAGCGCCGAACGCACCGACTCCGCCTGCTTCCGTCGGAGTGAAGAATCCACACCAGATACCTCCGAGGGAGATGATAATCAGAAGAACAATCGGCCACGGACGCAGCACAATTTTCCAGAAATTTTCTTTTTCATACTCAGTCAGCTCCTCTACCTCCGGAATATAATCCGGTTTGATATGTGCGACCGTCAAAATGACGATGATAAATGCGATCGTCATCAGAATACCCGGCATAACCGCCGCCACAAACAACTTGCCGATCGATACGTCCGCCTGCGAGCCGTAGACAATCATCAGAAGACTCGGAGGAATCAACATACCTAAGATCGCAGAGCCAGAGATCGTTCCCAGCGCGATCTTACGGTTATATTTCAGACGAAGCATCTGCGGAAGTGCAATTTTCGTAAAAACAGCCGCTGACGCAACCGTAACACCTGTGATAGCTGCGAAAATCGCATTGGCGATAACCGTCGCGATTCCGACGCCGCCCCGGACTTTCTTTAATAAAAGGCTGGCTGAATCATACAAATCCTGGCTGGCGCCGGATAAGTTCGCCAGAAGTCCCATCAAGACAAACAGCGGAATAACGCCGAACATATACTGCCGGACCGCGCCCCACGCCGACTGGCTTAGCACGTTCATCGCTGTTGAAAAACGTCCCGTGAAAAGGAATACACTGAGCACACTGGTAAACATCAGGGATGTGCTCAGATGAACACCAAAGAAAATCAGCGCCAGCAAAAGAATCAGTGAAAGTGCTGCTACTGCTCCTGTACTCATTCTGCCTTCCCCCCTTCTGCAAAGCTTTTTCCTGTAACTAATTCATACGTATACTTTATAATCTGGTTGATAAATTCCAGAATCATCAGCGCGGAACCGAATATAATGGAAAAACGCCCCGGAACCGTTGTGATACGGACCGATCCGGCTATCTCCGCTTCATGAATCGAAATTGCATTTAACAGATTTCCCCAGCTTGCCCGGATAATAAATGCATACACCAAAACACCAATCAGCGCTGCTACAATATCGATCACATGTTTTCCCTTTACACCGACCTTATCATACAGCATAGTTGTCCGGACATGGGCTCCCTTAACTGCTACATACGGAATCTCCAGAAAACATACGATAATGATAATGCTGCTGACAATTTCCGCCGTTCCCGCGAACGGTTTATTTAATATCAATCGGCTTAGAACGTCCGCTGTAATCAGAATCATGATTCCAAATACTGAGATCGCTGCAATTCCATCCATAATACTCAAAAAACGTTCCAGACACCGATCTAATTTTCTAAGGACTGACATATCATCCCACCTTTTCTCTCTTCTGTCTGTTCTTTCTCTGTCTTTCTGAACACATCGGGACATACCTTCGCTGTATGTCCCGATGCACTTTTCACACGGCTCACACTCTCCTCTGCGACAAGCCGCTCCCTTCAATTTTCTTACTCGCTGATCTTCCAGTCGCGTACTCTCTCTACACCCTGAGATTCCAGAATCTCATAATAATCTTCCACGATCTCGGAACCATTGTACCCAGCGTCGTCAAGGCTCTTTACCAGACCATTGACAACATCCGGAAGACTTGCTGCCCATTTTTCCTGCTCTTCACGGCTCAGAGTTGTAACGGTACAGCCCTGCTCTTCCAGTGCTTTGATATCTTCTTCGTGAATCGTATTGATATACTCAGACTCATAGTCCAGATAGCCCTCGCCAACCTCGGAAATGATGTTCTGTACATCCTCCGGCAGGTCATTCCAGGTATCCATATTGACAGTAATTGCATTGAACGGAACTACGTTGAAGTTTGCGTCCAGATAATACGGCGCTACCTCATATACCTTTAAGTTGACACAGGAATGGGTCGGCTGAATCGTCGCCTGACATACATTCGTCTGTAAGTTCTGATAGGTATCATTTAAGGAAGTCTGGACGCCGACTGCACCAGAGCCCTCGATCCAGGAGAGGTTGATGCCTGCCGCGCCGATCTTCATTCCGTTTACATCTTCCAGAGACTTAACTTCTTTCGTGCTGAAGAATCCATACGGATCCGATACACCGATTCCGACGAACTTCTGGTTGTAGCTGTCTTCATAAATCGAAGTGAATTCCGGATATTTCTCATACATCTGTTTGATCGTCTCTGCCACAATCAGCGGATCGGAGCAGGAGAACGGCATACTGTAAACCATATCCTGTAACGGAAGTCTGGATGCCTCAAATACAAGAATCGTACATCCGATATCGACCAGACCATCCTGCACGCCCTGCAACTCATTTCCCAGGGAGATAACAGAACCGCCGTAGGATTTAACCCAGTCGATCTCATAATTTGTCTCTTCACTGACTCTCTCCGATACATTTTTCACAAAATAATCTTCCAGCGCTGTGATCCATGGGTTGGATTCCGAATGTCCGGATCCAATTCGAAGTGTAATCTTTTCTTTTCCGCTGGTTGCTTCTGCCTGTTTTTTATCGCCGCCTGTTGTACTGTCTGTTTTCGCGGATGAACTTCCACCGCATCCCGTCATTGCCGTCATTGCCATTATCGCTGCTAAACCTAATGCCACAAATCGTCTTCTCCTCATGTTCCTTCTTCCTTTCTTTTTCTCTTTTTCACGTTCTGCGTTTCTTTTTTGTTTCGCCTCTCCGTTGGACACCGGATATTGGATACAATTTGATACTATTACTCTAACACCACCTGTCTGTTTTGTCAATAAACTTTCTTATATAAACATCATTCTGTACAGTTTAAACAATATTTTAGTTTCAGATTGGATACATTATCCAATTTTATTGCTATTCCTTTTCTTTTCGGTTATAATAATCATAAAGAAATTTAAAAGGAGCCATGGTTTATGGATCAGACACAACCAATTATTCAATATACAACCGTTTCCGACTCAGTCTATCTCTGGGTCAAAAATGCAATTATTCAAGGTGAGTTTAAGCCAGGCGAACATATCGCCCAGGAACGCCTCACCAAAACACTTGGAGTCAGCCGCACCCCGGTCCGCGACGCAATCAAACGTCTGGAAGCAGAGGGACTTTTGATCACGAAACCGCACTGTGGGGCAGTCGTATTCCAGCTCTCCAAGGAACGTCTGACGGAAATCTACGACATCCGTATCCTGATGGAGCAGTACTGCGCCGCCAGAACCTGTATCAGGGCAAGTGATGACGATATCCGCCAATTGGAAGAGATTAGTTTAAAAATGCTCGATTTTTCCAATAATTCGAAGGAATTTATGCAGCTGGACCGCCAGTTTCACACCCGGTTCTGTGAGCTCTCCGGCTGCGACGACACCGTTGAGATCCTGCAGGGACTCTGGAATAAATGTGATTCCTTCAAATCCATCTACTACTCTCTGGAGGGACGCATCAACGATACTCTGTCCGAGCATGCAAAGATCATCCAGGGACTGAAAAACCGCGATATCGACGCCACCAAACAGGCGATCTACGGTCATCTGAAAGATGTTGTCGAATGTGTTGGACGCCAAGCCAATTTTTCTTAAAGACAAAACACCTACCAAGCATCGACAGCCGTATAATTACAAAAGGCGATGATCGCAGTTCCTGTCTCTCTGCGTTCACCGCCTATTACTTTTTTCTGCTTTTCTTATCTACCCGCCAACAGCGAAATCTGCGCCGTCTCCTCGACAAGTTCCGCCAGATAAGCTGCCTCGCGCATCGTCCCAGCCACCGTCACCTGACCGTGACCGCGCAGAAGGAATGCATTCATCTCTTTATTTTTCCGGAACTCTTCCAGAATCATCGGGAAATATTCCTTCGGAACGGCATACGAATGGGTGTCAAACACCGGCACATTTCCGCCCAGCTTCATTTCCGAATGGCGCGTCGAAAAATCAAGCGTCTCATGCTTATCCGCCCATGCAGTCGCATATGGGGAATGGCAGTGCATGATCGCGCACACCTCCGGGAGCTCCCGGTAGATCGCACCGTGCAAAAGAGCTTCTTTGGATGGTTTCCGATTGCCCTCAATCAAGTTTCCGTCAAAATCCGTCACAACAATTGTGTCCGCGCACACCTCGTCAAACGCCACATCCGTCGCCTTCACAAGCATCCAGTCATGCCCTGGCGCACGCATACTCAGATTTCCGCCGTTGCTCATCTGATAGCGGAGCTGATAAAATTTGTGCGCCGCCTGTTCCATCGCATCGCTCAGCTCTTTGTATTCCTGATATTTCATGCGCTCTCCTTTCTGCTGCCCTCTGCTTCATTCAGCAGCACTTCCATCTCCTGTGCGCAGATATCCGCAAATTCAGGATCACAGAAATTCAGATCATACGCTTTAAACACAATCTCCGGCTTCAGATCCGCCTCGAAAATCTGACGCATCTTCTGAATTGTCTCCGGTTTATAGAAAAATTCACCCGGATAACTCATTGTCCGCAGTCCTCCCATCGGGAGAATGACCTCCGTTTTTCCCTTGGAACGATTCAGTCGTTCCACGATCGTGTGTGTAATATCCAGAATTTCGCTCTCATACAGGCGCGTATGTGTTAAATCCTGATTATGCCATACGTACCCCCGATCTTCCTCATCTTTTAAAAGTTCCTCTTTCCTCAGACACGCAAAATCAATGCCACCCGGGCAGATCAGCGCCGGGATCCCCATCTCCGCTGCTGCACACAGGCGGTTATCCGCACCCTTGCTGTATCCGTAATCACCCAAATATTCCGCTGTCATCTCATGCAGTGAGAGATCCATAACGGCTGAAATAACGCCCTCGCGGATCATCGACTCCATCACCCGGCCGCCGATTCCGGTCGAATGGAAGCTGATCATCTTCCTGCCGAGCGCCGTCAGCTCGTCGGATGCCCGCATCACGGTATCATTCGTAATCCCCATAAGCGTTGTCGCGATATATTTTTCCCCATGTGTATCGATCCGTTTTCCCCCATATGTCACCATGCCAATCAGGGCGCTGACTGTATTTCCCAACACAGCCTCATTAACGGGGTTCATACCGGCAAAATCAACGATCGACGGAACCACCATGATATCTTTGTCGCCCACAACCGTGTCAAAATACCGGTATCCGCTGGCGATCGTGGAACAGATAATCTTCGGAAATCCGATCGGAAGCAGGCGCAGCGCCGCAGAACACATAACCGTATTCTGCAGTCCGCCCATTCCCATCACGCCGTCAATCTTTTTCTCCCCGACGAGTTTTAACAGCATCTTGGAAATACTCTCCGTCATCGCTGCGATCGCACCGCTCTTGTCCATCGCGTGCACCTGCTCCCAGGTATAACCACCCATTGCCAGAATCTCCTCCCGGCTGACATCTGCGCGCATCGGAATATGCGGTCCCGTGCTGACATCGAGTATCAGCGGACTGTTTCCGCTCATTTTTATTTTTTTCTGTACAAACTGTACTTCATGATATTTCGTGTCACAGCTTGCAATTACCCCAACCACTGCCATTTTCTCGAAGTCTCACGAACTTCTTCTTTCACCTGCCTTTCGTCTTAAAGACCAAGGATCGGTGTTTTCGAAACCCGATCTAACATCTCGCGGTCATGACAGGTCAGAATCTTATCCAGACTCTCTGCCCGGGCTTTGATAAGCTCGATGCTCTTCCAGGCGGAGACAATATCTGAAAACCGGTTCGGAGGCGTAATATCATAATGAATCTCTTCGATCGGTTTCGTATTATCCATAATGAAAATTGCATCACCGCAGCAAATATATCTGCCCGCTGCCGTGTCGATCTCAACCGACTGATGCCCGATGGAATGTCCCGGCGTCTCAAATACGCGCACTCCCGGCATGACCTCTGCCTCGCCTTCTAGCAGTTCCATCTTGATTCCCTCAAATGGGCGGGTAATGCCAAGCTGCGGCGCCTCGTATGATTTGTAATAGAGCGGGATTGGATCCATCGCAAATTCGTATTCCTTCTTGTTTACATAAAATTTCGCATTCGTGAATTTATCCATATAGAAGCAATGATCCCAGTGCAGATGGGTAAACACTACAATATCAATATCCTCCGGTTTATATCCGATCTTTGCAAGCTGATCCGCGATCGCCATGCCCTCCGGCTGATATGATCCATGATGGTGGTATTTATCGGCGCGCTCTGTGTATGCCATGCCTGTATCCACAAGCAGCAGTTTGTCTCCGCCCTCTACCAGATACGTAAAAACTGGGTATTCTTCCTCCCGATCGGAAGCATCGGGATAATATGCCACCGTAGAATGGTGGTAAAGATACTGTTTCGGAATCATCGTCACGAAACCAGTGTTGATTGGTCTGATTGTTAAGTTACTCATATCGGTACCTCCTGTCGCTCGTCTGGCTATCTCAAACATGAGATAAATGCCAAATTTGTTTCTTAAAATGGAGCATCCAATATTGTATCCAGTGTCCAATAGTATTATAATAAAAAGAAGCATAGCTGTCAAGAAAAGTTTCAATTTCCATCTGAAAGTAACAATGAATCGGATCCAAAACACCAAAAAGGAGGAACCTCATATGAAAATTACGGTTGCAATCGATTCCCTGAAAGGAAGTCTGGCCTCGATGGAAGCCGGAAACGCCGCCAAAGGCGGCATTCTCCGCGTCTATCCCGAGGCAGAGGTCTTCGTGAGCCCTCTGGCAGATGGCGGCGAGGGAACCGTGGATGCCCTGACGGAAGGACTGGGCGGCAGGATCCGCACCATCTCCGTCTCCGATCCGCTCGGACGCCCCCTTCAAGCCGACTACGGGATTCTCACCTCACCGGGACAGGGCGAACCGCTTGCGGTGATCGAGATGGCTGCTGCCTCCGGACTTCCGCTCCTGGCTGCTGCGGAACGCAATCCACTCCGCACTACCACCTACGGTGTCGGAGAACTGATCCTTGACGCCATCCGCCAAGGCTGCCGGCGTTTCCTGATTGGCATCGGCGGCAGCGCCACCAACGATGGCGGACTCGGCATGCTCTCCGCGCTGGGATATCAATTTCTCAAAGAAGACGGAACGCCCGTCTCCCCGGGTGCCGCCGGACTGTCAGAGCTTTCTTCCATCCGTATCGGCTCCGTTCTTCCCGAACTGTCCGCGTGCAGCTTCCGGATCGCCTGCGATGTCACCAATCCGCTCTGCGGTCCAAATGGCTGCAGTGCCGTCTATGGTCCGCAAAAGGGCGCTTCCAGGGAAGATATCGTAAATATGGATCGCTGGATGCAGGCATACGCCGTCCTTACTGCCCGGCAATTTCCACACGCCGATCCAACGGTTCCCGGCACGGGTGCCGCCGGAGGTCTCGGATTTGCCTTTTTAAGCTATATGAACGCTGTCCTGGAACCGGGCGCCTCGATCGTGCTGGAAGAAACTTCTCTGGAATCGTTCATCCAGGACAGCGATATCGTCATCACCGGTGAGGGTCGTCTCGACGGACAGACTGCTATGGGAAAAGCCCCCATCGCCGTCGCCAGACTGGCTAAAAAATAGGGCAAGCCCGTCTTCGCCTTCTCCGGCTGCGTCACCCCAGATGCCATCCAGTGTAACGATGCCGGAATCGACGCCTTTTTCCCAATTCTCCGCTCCATCTGCTCGCTGGAAGAAGCAATGGAACCGGCATCCGCCCGGAAGAATCTGAGCGATACGGTGGAACAGGTGATGCGGGTGGTTCGGCGGTTTTCGTAAAAATTGGAAACAAAGAATGTGCTGATATAAGAAAATCGGAGAGGAACTTTGATCATTCATTCTCTCCGATTTTTTTCAACTTACCTTGTATATTAGCTATTATACATTCACTTTTTCGAAATCATTGCCATAAATTTTCGAATATACATCCTTCTAATTTTTATTTAGAGAGCGCCTTCTCCGCCGCATCCAGCCCCTCATATCCATATGCCTTCACTTCCTCCTCCATCGTCAGAAGTGCCAGACTCTTTCCTTCCTTTTTCAGTTCATTGATAAACTGCCAGTACGTATGCAGAGTGCTGTCCGAGTAAGTCCGCAGTTCTCCAAGCAGGTACGTCTGGAAGGAAGTATCATACGGCGTATCTTCAGAACTGTAGAGAAGCCTGTTTCCAGACGCCAGCACCGGATATTTCGCCTGGTACTCTTCCATCCAGGCAAGCTGCTGTTTCACGATCGCATCACTCCACTGTTCGCCCGCCAGCGTCGGATCAATCAGAAAATGATGCAGTTTCTTAAACTGCTCCGGTACGGTGCTCGCCATCATCCACGCATATTTCTCCATCACCAGATTGCGCCCCTGCTCATGGGCGCGGTCCATATCCGCCTGCACGCAGTCGATGAGTTCCTCTGTCCACGGTGCAAAATGGCTTCGTCGCATGATAAAAAATGTCTCCGGATCGTCCTGACAAGAAGCACGTCCGCCCTCGTTATTGACTTTCTGAAAATCTTCCCACTCCATCTGAATCAGTTTCTCTATTTTCTCCTGTTTCGTCATACGCTGTCCTCCCTTTCGCTTGCCAGATCCCTTCCAAATCAATTTCCTGCATCTTTTCTTTCAGTTACAGTCCATGCGCGTTCCCATTTTGATGTGTCTATCCGCGGCTTATCCTTCCATCACATGACATTTTTTCAGCTCCGGATCCTGAATCCGTTTCATGATCTCCCACGTATGCGCTTCCAGAAATGCATCCCGGCTGTCAGTCAGTCCCTGTTTTCGCAGTTCCCCAACCACCGCCTGACAGATTTCCTCGATCCGGCCCACACGCGGATCTAACTGGTTTACATAAGGATTCCATCCCGGGGGAAACGGCGGCTTCCACATCTCGCTCGTATCTCCCATCACCGAAAGCTCCCGGATTTTTTCCGCCACCTCCGGCAGAATCTGAAAGTTTTCCATTCCCCGGAACATCCACTTATAGTAAGGCATATACGTCCGGTTTAGTAAATAGACCATCGAAATCGCCTGCCGCACAAATTCATCGAGCGCCAGCATCGCCGCAACCGTATCCCCCCGCCGCATACAGCGGCCATAATTATACTGTCCCGACTGCGCCATTTTCGCTGCCCGCGCCGCGATCTTCTTGATCCGGACATCCTCTGGATAATACTTCCGAAGCTCCTCGCGGACCGCGGAAAATTCTCCCAGTCCGTCCTCAAAAACTGCCCCGCCTGTAACTGCCGCCAGCTTATCCTCCGGCAGATGCAGCCAGCGCATCAAGCTCCTTGGCGGCTGTTCCATCCCGATAAAACGGCTGTAAAATGCCTCTATCTCAAACACACCGACACGTCCGCCGCCCCGCGCACTTGTAAGCCGTGCCGGAATGCCCGCAAACTCCCCCGGCAAACGGTCGTAAGCATCCTGAAGCGCCTTCCCGTACTGGTTATAATCTTCCGCCGAAAGCCAGAGGTCAAAACCTGCCCCGAAATCGTGATCCTGCGATATCGCATCGTCAAATCCCAGGCATTCCGAACCTTCGCCCACCAGCCCCGCCGCCAGCCGCGGCAGAAGCTCTGGAAATTCCCGCTCCAGCATCGGACGCCCAACTTCTTCATAATATCGTTTTGCCAGTTCCAGTCCCTGCATCTGATCCCCCTACCTGATTTTATGGCTTTTTCTTGTCCTTTCTCCGCTTTCTGAATCTATTTCAGAAAATGTTACTGTTCACGCATACGTGCCCAGTAACGGAATTTGCCGTGGCTTCGCATTTAAATACGGCAAATTCCTGCTGCCACCACGTTTTCTTACGGCACTTTCGGTTCCAAAAGTGCCTACCCATGAACAGTAACCAGAAAATTTCCATCTCAGAATTTCGCATCCTTGAACTGGCAGCTCGCACAGTGGCTCTGTTTTCCGCCTGTGCTTTCCGTTCTGCCCTCGTCACCGGTAATGCCTTTTTCTTCCTTTTCTTTTTTGATCATCTCCAGATTCTGGCGGATCACCGCGCACGCATCGCTCTCGCCAAACCGGGACTGCGTTACCATCAGCGCTTTTTCCAGCAGCCCGATCGCCTGATCATAATTACCGCGCCTCCATGCCAGCTCCCCGGCTGCTGCCAGCGCCGAACCAAAGTGTCCCGACTGCACGCCCTCCGGGGACGCATAAAAGGTCAGGCTTTCCTTTAACTCTTCGTCCGCCTCATCCAGCCGTCCCAGCGCCATCAAGGATAGCGCCCGGTTGACATGGGTCGTTGCCACCTCCGCCTCGCTGTTCTCCATCTTTTTAATCAGTTCCAGCGCCTTATCCAGCGATTCCAGCGCCTTTTCATGTTCCTCCTGTTCCTGATAAATCTGGCTGATATTGTTGTAGAGACTCGCCATCTCATAGCCATCCGTTTTTCCAAGATTCTTAAAAATCGCTTCCGCCTCCCGGTACTGGGAAAGCGCTTTCTCCACATCTCCTGCCATCCGGCGCGCGGTTGCCGCATTTAAAAGTGTCGTTCCATGGTGGATCGAACCATCCAGTCCCATCCCCGCAATCAGGGACAGCGCCATATCCGCCATATCGACTGCCTGTGCAACCCGTCCGGTATTCCGGTAGAGTCCTTCCATCTCATTGCACATCATCAGGCAAAGGCTTTTGTTCCCTGAATCCAGCCCTTCCTTCATCCAGCCCATCATTTTCTCTTCCGCTTCGTCCAGTTTTCCCTGCGCATAAAGGCGATCCAGTTCCTGAAACATCTGCTGTGTATCCATTTTTATCCCTCTTTCTTTCCCTTCTTTATTCTTGTTTCTGTTATTTTTTTCATTAATGTGCCTTGGCACCTTTGACACAAAAAGAGATACCGCAAAACCTTTTTCCCATCCCTCTGCTCCCCATCTTCTTATTTCTGACAGGTCAGTGCACGGATTCTGTGGTTTTGCGGTATCCACTATCTGTTCTCAAACCTTGTAAAATCTATCTCTTTCTCAATAATGCTTTCTATGCCGCCATGCAGCACCCGCATTCGGATCGCGTTTCATTTCAACGATCCGGCTTTTACAAATCCTGTATTCATCAAACGAAGCAGCTTCCGATCGCCGCATCACCCCATCGGCGAATATCCAAACGTATTTACCAGCGCATCAATCTTCTTTCCTGCCTTGCAGAGCGGGCAGTCACGGTAATCTGAATACGTATAATCCGGTAAATCCTTCTTGCCAAAGACTGACTTGATCGGCACACCATCCAGCGAATCCATCGCACTGAAAATCGCCGATGCGCCCTGTAAGATACCACCGTAATACTGGATGCTCTCAACTGCCTTATTTAAGGTACGTCCCGTCGTCACGGATGCCATCAGGATCATCACATGTTTATCGCGGATCATCGGAATCAGGTTGTCACGGAAAATGATCTGGCTGTTGTTGTTAAACTCCGGGCTGATTACATAGATAGATTTGTGCGCGTTCGTCGAGAGAAAACCGCCCTTTGCCAGCTCCTCCGCCAGAAAAGCACCGATAACTTCCGTGCCCTCCATGCAGACAATCGTGTCGATCACGGTGTCATACAGATACATGCCAACCAGCGCCTGTGCAACTTCCTCCGCCTCTTTCGTTCTCGCTTTCAGGGTCGTCACATCAATGTAATAATTGATATGTGCATGGTTTGTTGCGAAATGTCCTGGCCGAATCTTTAACGGTACTGTCGCTCCAGTTGTGTAGATCTTTGTATAACTTTTCTCCATAAAAACGCCCCCTTCTCCATCTAAATAGGTGTTCATAAATGTTTGAAACTGCTTCTAAAAGTTCCATGTTCACAGTCACTTCCATCCATGGATTGATACCCTTATTATACTAGAAAATGTGGCGTTTAACAAGATAAAATCTGTCATCATATGTATATTTTTTTATTTTTCTGTCTTTTCTCCAGGCATTTTTTTCTCACAAACAGAACACACACCCGATACTAAGACTGTGAACTACTCGGTAACTAAGTTACCAGAGCATCTGAAATCTGGCGGGATACCGCCTTTTTTCAGGGTGCGTCCATGACACCACTACTGCTTACCTTTCGGCTATACAGCTACTTTTATTATTTCTGGATTCTTTAGTCCGGTTACGGACAGTTCTTTCTGTTTTCCGGATCCGGAAAGATATTTACGCAGGATATTAAATGCTCCTACTGCATCCGCATTATATCTTACTCCATCCGTTATATACATGCCACGCTCTTTTCTGTTTGATGCTTCTGCATATCTTTTTGATAGTTCTGGTGAAAACGGGCTGCACTGGCTGGTATAGCTTTCTTCCTGTTTTGTCAGTGATATTCCATACAGTTTTAGTTTATATTCCAACATGATATAAAGTTTATTATACGGCAGTCCGTGAAACTTCTGGTTTGTCTTGTGCCCTATATCTTTTCCTTTACGGATATTTCGGATATCTCCTATGATTACACAGCTTATCCTTTCTTTTTTACAGTATTCTGCAAGCCATCTGGTCACCTTATGAAGGTAATCCTTTACTGCGTTCTGTTTTTTCCGATAAATCCTTTTGATGTGTTTCGATGATCGGGGATATTTTATGCCGTTTTCCACCTGCTGTGCATACCATATTGATTGAACCCTGCTGATTTCTTTGTGAAAGTATCTTTCCAGCGAAAGATATTTTCTTCCTAGAATAAAACTCCTTCCATTTCCGGAATCATAACAGGTCATCAGATTATGAATTCCAAGATCAATTGATAAATAATGACCATTCAGGGAAAGCGGTTCTGGCTCTTTGATCTCATAAATAACGATAAGGTCACATTTTCCATCTTCCGGTGGATAGATCCGCAGCTGTTTTATGTGATCCATGTTCCTGAAAATCTTATTTTCAAGATATAGAAATTTTTCATGAATCCCGTAAGTTTCTTCCATATAGCTTTTCAGATCCTTTGACAGAGACAGCCGTAATTGGTCGGAACCTTTCTCGTGCCGGATTCCCATCTGCATGTAAGTGATTGGTATATTGTCCTGTTTAAATCGCGGCGGATTTGGATCTTTGATCCCACCGGTCTTTTTAAGGGCATAAAATGATTTCCAGGCTTTATCCAGCTGCTTGCAGGTCTCCTGCGCTGTCTGGGATGGAAGCTGTCTATACCACAGATCTCCTTTATGCGCTTTCTTCTGATAATACCAGTCAGGATACTTCTCCAGCCCCAATTCTTTATATCGACGACGTTCATAGTTGCAGACATTCCAGAGCTTGGAAGCAGCGTAACACATATGCCCTATAATATTAGAATATTCCGGCCGGATATTAACCGATGTTCTGTGAGACAACAGCATTCTCCTCCCCCCTTCAGACAGCCATGCATATGAATATTTACAATTCACATTGAATTAATACGACTTGCTCTGATGTTCAATATAACGGCGAATATTTTCCTCAGATACGGATCCGATCGTTTCCACATAATAGGAATGGTTCCACAGTTCTCCCTTCCACAACTGGTTTCTTATTTCCGGAAAACGTTCGAATAATTTCCTGCCTGTGATCCCCTTCAGATACTTGATAATGGCTGTTATTGACAGCTTTGGTGGAGCTGATACAAAACAGTGAACATGATCACCTTCACTACATTCAAATAAATGAACGGTAAAACCTTTATCGTCAGCTATCTGCTGCACGAGTTCCTGTAGGTATTTCTCAACTTCTGGGGTTAATATCTTCCGTCTGTATTTCACCGACCAAACCATATGGTAGTTAATATTACACACACAAGTCCTATAATGTATAAGATTTTCTTTCATACATATAGTATATCATATCGAAATGTAATGCGCAACCATTATTCGAACGTATTTTCGTTTTTATTGTATGCCGGTTACGGCATTACTATCAAAGGATGAGAATTATTATACTATTTGCATTGTGCAGATATGCACACTACTGCGCTTTCATCTCGGTAATTGAATTGCCGAGGATTCCCGCTTATTGTCCTAAGAACTTCCGCACACATTCCAGAAACCGTTCTCCATATTTTTCAAACTTATACGCACCCACGCCGGACACCTCCAGCATCTCCGCTTTCGTGACCGGTTTTAAAATACACATATGCGTCAGCGTCTTATCAGAAAATACGATATACGGCGGCACTTTTTCCTCGGATGCGATCTCGCGGCGCAGCGCGCGGAGTGCCTCGAAGAGCGTCTCTTCCTTCTCCGTAAATTCGTCTGCCCCGGCTGGAAGTTTCGCGCCCCGGCGGCTCTTTTTGCTGCTTCCAGCTGTCTGTTTCTCCCGCTCCTTCGCCATCTTCATCTCGATTGGTTCCGGTGCTTCCAGGAAAGCAGCACCTTTTTCCGTCAATTTGACAATCGAATACTCATCCGTCGTGACAAACAGATACTCCTCCACCTGGAGGAAGTTAAACATCTGGCGCAGATGCACGACGCTCTCCTTCGCCAGCTCCCCATAATGCGGATTCTCATCCATCCGGTAATTGCGGATCTTAACCGTATTCGCCCCGTGCACCGTGTCGAGAATCACCGTTGTTCCATAGCGCTGTCCGCACGACTGCACACAGCCTAAGAGACTCTCTGCCGCCGCCTGAATGTCGATCGTGTCAAATTGCGTCATACAATTCGAACAGTTTCCGCAGTAATTACTTCCATATTCGCCGAAATACCGCAGGATATAATCACGCAGGCACTCATTCGTAAAACAATAAAATGTCATCTTTTTCAGGCGTTCCCGGTCACGTTCCAGCACCACCTGCCGCGTATAGTCGTCAAGCTCCTGATTGTCCTGGTTCCGCTCAATAAAAAGCTGGTTCGTCACCACATCCCGCCCGCTATAATACAGGATGCACTCCGCCGGTTCGCCGTCACGCCCGGCACGTCCTGCCTCCTGATAGTAGGCTTCCAGGTTCTTCGGCATCCCGCAGTGCAGGACAAACCGTACATCCGACCGGTCGATTCCCATGCCGAACGCATTGGTCGCCACCATCACCGGAACCCGGTCATAGATAAAATCATCCTGATTCTTCTGCCGCTCTGCATCGGAAAGTCCCGCATGGTAACGCGTCACTGAAAATCCATCCCGGATCAGCTTCTCACAGATCTCCTCAACATTTCTGCGGGTCAGACAGTAAATAATCCCTCCCTGCCCCGGGTGCGCCTCCAGATATGCCCGGATTGCCGCATAGCGGTCCTTCGGCGTCTCCACTGCAAAATACAAGTTTTTCCGGTCAAATCCCGTCGTCAGCATCACCGGATTCTGTAACTGCAAAATGTCGATGATATCGTCCCGGACCTCCTTGGTCGCGGTCGCCGTAAAAGCACTGACCACCGGACGCCTCGGCAGCTTCTCGATAAAATCAACAATCTTCAAATAACTCGGTCTGAAATCCTGTCCCCACTGGGAAATGCAGTGCGCCTCATCGATCGCCAGCATCGCAATATCCACGTGCATCGCAAAATCAAGAAATGTCTCCGTCATCAGACGCTCCGGCGCCACGTAAATGATTGGATAACGCCCCTCGCGCGCATACCCAAGCGCCTTATAATACTGTGCCGTCGTCAGCGAACTGTTCAGATACGCCGCGTGGACGCCCGCCTGATTGAGTGCCGTGACTTGATCCTTCATCAGAGAAATCAGCGGTGACACCACCAGCGTGATTCCCGGAAGAATCAATGCCGGAACCTGATAACACAGTGATTTTCCGCTGCCCGTCGGCATGATTCCCAGCACATCACGCCCATCAAGAATCCCGTCAATCAGTATTTCCTGTCCTTCGCGGAAGCTGTCATATCCGAAATACCGCTTGAGAACTTCATATTTTTCCGATTTCTCATAATTCATATATCTTTATCCAACGCCCTTTCATTCTAGTTCTGTCTCAACTATCCACAATCTTGAGCATTTCAAGTCTCAGACATCCACCAGGTCAATCTTTCCTTAAACTTCTCTCCACAGGATGTTTCTCTGAACTCCACACATCCACACAAATTTCACTCTTTATACATATATATCAAACACCAAACCATTGCTTCCTTACAAAAGCCCCAGCTCTTCCATCGCCCGGTAAATCCCATCTTCCTCCACGGTCTTCGCCGTAAACGTCGCATACGACTCCAGCCCGGCATCGTGTTTTCCCATGACAACCGCATTCGGCACATACTGGAACATCGACAGATCGTTCATGCTGTCTCCAAAGACCCACGCGTCCTCCAGCGCGATCCCATATTGCTTCAAAATCCACTCGATCGCACTCGCCTTAGAATGCCCCATCGGCACACACTCATAGAAGCCGCCGCCCCGGTCAATCACCTCAAAATCCCGAAGTGTCTCAAAAAATCCCGCCGGATCACTGTCTGCTCCGACTGCCACGCAAAATTTACTGATCGAAAAGGACGGATCCGACCAGTTCTTCGCCGAAACCGAGCCGCTCTGGTCGAGAATCGAGCGGATCGCCCGCATCGTTTCGGTCTGCACCCCATCTGGCCGGAAAAAGCAGGCGTCCACGCCCTCCATCACTGTATCCATCCGGAACCGCAGAATATCCTCTTTCAGTTTCTCCGCCCGTTCCGGCGAAATTCTCTGGTCATAGAGTGTCTTTCCATCCACGGAAATATAGGTACCACAGCCACAGAGCAGCCCGTTTACCGGCGCTTCCTCCCGGATTTTGGACGTCTGGCACCAGGTCCGCCCCGTATTAATAAATGTCAAATTTCCCTTTTCCATTGTTTTTTTTAAGGCAAGCACCGCGCTTTGCGGTACCTGCCTTAATTTTTCACTAAACAATGTTCCATCAATATCAAAAAACAATGCTTTTTTATTTATCTTCATTTCTGAATACGATCTCCCCGGTCTCTGCATTCATGCTGTCTACGATCGCCAGTGACTCAACGCGGATGCCCTTATCACGGATGCGTTTGCCGCCGTCCTGAAAACCTTTTTCAATGACAATGCCCGCACCAACTAATTCTGCTCCCGAATCCTGAATCAAAGTGGTCAGACCGTCTAATGCCTTGCCCTTTGCCAGAAAATCATCGATAACCAGAACCTTATCGCCTTTTCCAAGGAACTCCTTGGACACAATAATATCATATACAGTGCCATGGGTAAACGATTCAACCTTCGTTGTATACACTTCTCCGGCAATATTTTTCGTCTTTGTTTTCTTGGCAAATACAACCGGAACATCAAAATATTCGGCTACGATACAGGCAATACCAATACCCGACGCCTCGATCGTCAGGATCTTGTTGATCTCCTCACCCTCAAAACGGCGTTTAAACTCCTTGCCGATCTCCTGGAACAGATGAATATCCATCTGGTGATTCAGGAAACGATCCACTTTCAATACATTTCCTGCTCTTACGATTCCATCTTTACGGATTCTGTCGTATAAAATCTGCATATGTCTATCCCCTTATCTGTATTTTTATGAGACGCTTTCTACTCCGCCTCGTCCTCGGCTGCTTCTGTATTCAGCGCCGCATTGTTCTCCTCAGTGCTGACGGTGATCTTGGCATTTTCTACCAGAAAATCAAGTGTCTTCTGCATCAGTGCCGTATCGTCCACCATCTTCTGATCGATGTTGTCATTCTGAAGCATCGTCTTCAGGCTCTCGTAGCCGTAGCGTTTCGCCAGTGCTTCCTTGTCCGAATCGTCGATCGTGATATTTTCCTGCTTCGCAATCTCATTTAAAACGAGGGACTGTTTCGCCATTTCCTTGGCTTCCTGGCGGATCTCCTGCTTGAAGCTGTCCTCATCGCTTCCAATCATGCCCGCATAGGTCGCCAGATCGACGCCGTAGGAGGATAACATGTTGGTGTATGCCTTTAACTGTGTATCATATGCCTCGTCGATCGATGCAGTCGAGCATACAACCTCTGAATTGTCCACAACCGCATTCAGAATATCCGTATCTCTCTGATTGTCAATCGAGAGCTGTTTCTGCTCTAAGAGGTTCTCACGGGTGGATTCACGGTATTTCTCCACGGTTCCATCATCCGGTGATACGGAAGCAACAAACTCATCCGTCAGTTCCGGAACGGAGCGCTCCTTGACCGCATTGACCGTTACCTCAAATACAACCTCCTTACCTGCCAGATCCGGGTTGTTCGGATACGAATCCGGGAAGGTCAGGTTTAAGTCTTTCTGATCGCCCTTCACAGCGCCGACCAGCCCATCCTCGAATCCATCGATAAAGCTGCCGGATCCAAGCGTCAAATCATATCCTTCAGCGGTACCACCCTTAAATGCCTCGCCGTCTAAAAGCCCCTTATAGTCAATGTTGACCTGATCGCCCATCTGAGCTGCCCGGTCTACCTCGCGGTACTCGGCCTTTGAATTCAACACCTGCTGAATCTGGTTTTCTACTTCCTCGTCCGTCACGGATGCCTCGGTCACGGTCACAGCGATGCCTTTGTACTCGCCCAGCTTCACGCTGCTCTCTGCGACATACTCCTCTGTCTCTGCTGCCGTGCTCTCTGCTGCGGTCGTCTCAGTCCCTGTCTTTTTTCCGCATCCAGATGCCGCTGCTGCTACCGCAACCGCCAGACAGATGCCTGCTATTTTCCATCTCTTCATTTAGTCGTCCTCTATCTCTCAATTTCCTGCCTGCGCCATCCGGCACCTGGCTTTCAAACGCACATATGATATATCTGCACGTATGTCTTACCAATCATCATACCACAAACCAGCCTGTCGCAAAAGCGATTTTTCAATATTTTATATTTTCAGCAACTCTTTTTTCATAGTTCATCACTTTTCCCAATTTAAGGAAACCGGATATGAATTATTTGATAAAAAATTCCGCCAGAAAAAAACGTTTTGTCTTTCCTGACGGAATTTTCTGGCTATTTTTTAGCTGCAAAATGCTGCAAATGCCAGATATGTGTTATAGATATCCAGTTTCGATGCCAGCTCAAATGGGGCATGCATGGATAAAATCGGAACACCCATATCCACAACGTCTACATCCATGCCAGCCACAAACAGGGCAACCGTGCCGCCGCCGCCGACGTCTACTGCGCCCAGCTCGCCGATCTGCCAGTATACGCCTGCCTCATCCATGATCTGGATCACTTTCGCCATCGTCTCCGCGCTCGCGTCGTTGCTGCCGGATTTGCCACGCGCACCCGTATATTTCGTCAAAACGACACCCTTATTCAGATAGCAGGAGTTTTTTTCTTCAAATACACTCGCAAACGTCGGGTCATACGCCGCATTGACATCCGCCGACAGGCACAGAGAATGCCTCAGCACTTTGCGGACATCCACATTTCCTGCCTTGCACAGTCCCTCGATATAATGCAGGGTAAAATCGGAATTTAAGCCAGTATTTCCAACGGAACCGATCTCCTCTTTATCTGCCAGAATCGTAACCGTCGTATATTCCGGGGACTTGGCTTTCATCTCTGCGGTCAGTGCCGTGTACGCGCACACCTTGTCATCCTGTCCGTAAGCGCCGACCAGGCTGCGGTCCAGACCGACATCCGTTGCTTTTACTGCCGGCACAAACTCGATCTCTGCACGCAGGAAATCCTTCTCCGTCATGCCGAAACGCTCATTTAAGATCGACAGCGCCAGCAGCTTGACCGGCTCCTTGATCGAGTCTTCTTCCTCGCACGGGTACGGCAGGGATCCAACAATGATATTTAATTCTTCGCCCTTGATGCCGTCTTTCAGTTTCCGCTCATTCTGCTGTGCGGCAAGATGCGGAAGCAGATCGGTCACGCAGAAGACTGGATCGCCCTCTTTTTCGCCGATGCAAATATCCACCGAGGTACCGTCCTTTAAAATCACAACGCCGTGCATCGCCAGCGGGATCGTCGCCCACTGGTATTTGCGGATGCCGCCGTAATAATGGGTCTTGAAATATGCCGCCTCTGCCTTCTCATACAGCGGGTTCGGTTTCAGATCCAGGCGCGGGGAATCGATGTGAGCCACGTTAATGCGGACGCCGTCCTCCAGCGGACGTTTTCCGAACGTACTCATCAGAAGCGCTTTCTTGCGGTTGATCTGGTATACCTTGTCGCCCGGCTGATAGATTTTTCCTTCTTCGAACTCCTCATAACCAGCCTCTTTCAGGCGGAGCACCGCCTCGCGCACAAATTCGCGCTCGGTCTTTGCCGCATTTAAAAACTCCTTATATCCCTCGCAATATGCAAATGCCTTTTCCTCCTGCTCCGGGGCTTTCTTTCCAATATTAGGAAATTCCCAGATCAGTTTTTCTCTCTGTTCTTTCGCTACTGACATATCCTTCCTCCTTTTGCAAATCATTTCTTTTTCACTATCGTATCACTATCCAGCAGAATCGTAAATGGTCCATCGTTTAAAAGCTCGACCTTCATATCTGCCCCGAAAATACCGTGCTCGACCTTCCGCACCTGTCCGGCGCAGCGCGCCAGCGCGTGTTCGTAGAGATGGTTCGCCAGTTCTGGATTTCCCGCACCCGTAAAGCCCGGGCGGTTTCCGTGGCTGCAGTCCGCGTACAAAGTAAACTGGCTGATCAGCAGGATCTCGCCATCCACATCCGCCAGCGAACAGTTTGTCTTGCCGTTCTCATCCTCAAAAATACGCAGCTTGCACATTTTATCCACCATTTTGTCGGTGATTTCCTCCGTGTCGGTGTCGCTGACGCCCATCAGCACCATATATCCACGGCCGATCGAGCCGATCAGCTCGCCGTCTACCTTTACACTCGCGTGTTTGACTCTCTGTAGTACAAATCTCATGTTTTTCTCCTGATTTTTATTTTTCCTGTAATCTTTCTTTACCGCAGCAGCGCCCTCAGCCGCGCCAGCAGATTCTCCGCATTTTCCTCGCCCAGAATGACCTCCCGCGCCAGGATCGGCCGGTCGGTGATGATGTTATCGACGCCGATCATCTTCATTCGCTCCAGTTCACTCTTTTTATTGACCGTCCAGACATGAACCTCCTTACCACAGGCATGGACGCGCTCGACCAGCTTCCGGTTCGCTGAACTGGAGATCAGGCTGATAAAATCGATCGCATCATCCTCGTAATAGCTTCCATATGCTGCCGACAGGATATAGCCCGTATAAATATCCGAATCCGCCGCCTTCACCCGCTTTAAATAAGAAAGACTCGTCGATGTCACGACGCACTGTTCCACGAAATCATTCTCCCGGATACAGTCCACGACCTTTTCCGGCAGATCGCTGGACGCGCCGGCATATTTGATCTCGATGTTCAGCATCATCCGTCCCCTGACATATTCGATAACGTCCTCCAGCTTCGGAATCCGCGTCCCGCTGTACTGCTCCGAATACCAGCCACCGGCATCTACCTGCTGCAGCTCATCCCAGGAAAGCGATCGGATCGTCCGCCGCGTCCCGTCGATCCGCTCCAGAGTGCTGTCATGGAACAATACCAGCACACCATCCCGCGTCTCCTGCACATCCAGCTCTGCAAAATCCGCCATCTGATCGACCGCTGCCTCCATCGCAGGCATCGTGTTCTCCGGTGCGCTCGTCGATGCGCCCCGATGCGCTGTGAGCTGCACTTCCCTCAGCTGATCCGCCGCCAGCACATTGCCCCGGTAAAAAGCGTCGTACATTGCTCCGGCGCTCAATGCCGTCAGAAGTGCCAGCGCCGCCATCCGATTGCGGCGGCTCATCCACGGAAGACCCGCATGTTCGCCAGCTTCAAACTTCCAGCGCTCTTTGTTCTGACGTTTCCGGTCCAGCTGCACATATAACACCGTCAATGCGCCATAATTGACCGACATCAGCGCGATGCTCATGAGCGGCATCAAAACCATCTCGATCCGGTCGCGCGCCTCTAAAACCAGAATCAATTCCAGACGCCGGTCCGCAAACCAGACAGCAAACACCGCCACAATCACAACCGCAATCAGATAGAGCACCACCGTTACCGCCGTAACTGCCAGATTGCACAAAACAAGCGTCCCAACTACCTGTACCCGATTACCGCGCAGCAGCTCCCTGCTTCGCAGAAATCCGCCCCGAAACGACCGCTGCTCCAGCATACAGCCAAAACAGATAAAAATCGTCGGAAGTGAAATCACAACCGCGCCAACAATCACGCCAACCAGTAAAAGCCGCCCCCAGTTCTCCGCCAGAAGCGCTGGAAGGATAAATTTGACCGCCTTCACATGACATAACATCCGGTAAATCAAAAATGAATGAAGCACCAGGCCGTGAACCGCCAGCACCAGAAACAACCTCAGATTCCGCTTTCGGATCTCTGATACCGTCAGACGGATGCCTGCCGCAAACATCGAAAAAGCGCTCATTTTCCGCGAGAGTGCCGCCGCCTGATATGCCGCCAGAAGTCCCGCCGCCTCGATGGAAACTCCCACCAGTAGGATCGCTGCCATCAAAACCAGAATCGCGATCGTAACCGGCCGCAGCAGGTAGGAAACCAGATTGCTGACCGTCACATAACTGTAGCCAGACGCGCGCACCGACAGCCGGAACAGCGCCGCCACTGCCTGCAAAAGAAGCGGCAGCGTGAGCAAACGGAAAGCCAGCTCAAACAGCAGAATATTCCCCCCATTTACCTGAACAATCTGCTTTGTCTCACCCATCCGCCTGCGTATCTTCATTTTCTTCGTCTCTTACTCTCCGGCTTCTTTCCGGTTCCCGGACGCAGATTCCCCGCTCCGTTTCCCGTCTTTCGGCTCCTGCTCGTTCCCCGCGGGCACATCCTCCCGCTCTGCTTTCTTCATTTCCTCCGCCACTTTCGCAGCTTCCTTCTCCTTCGCCTGTTCCTCCGCAATCTTCGTGATCGCCTGATTCAGGGAAAACATCTTATTATCCAGCATATCCGCCATATCCGCGCAGGCTTTCAGTTCCTGCTCCAGATAATCCGGCGCATTTCCTTCAAATTTATAATAAATCTTGTGTTCCAGACTTGCCCAGAAATCCATCGCTATCGTCCGTATCTGGATCTCCACCTTCGTATCCACCGGACCATCGCTTAGATAAATCGGGATCGTCACAACCATATGGTAACTCTTGTAGCCGTTCGGCTTCGGATTCTTGATATAATCCTTCACCACCAGCACTGTCACATCCGACTGACGCGCGATCATCTCCGCGATTCGGTAAATATCCGGGCTGAACGAGCAGATAATACGGATGCCCGCAATATCGCTCAGATGCTCAATCATGTTCGGGATCGTCACCTCATGTCCACCGCGTTTAAGCTTCTTGACGATACTCTCCGGTGTTTTCAGGCGCGATTTGATGTGCTCAATCGGATTGTAATTATATAAATGAATAAACTCGTTATTTAGAATTTCAATTTTCGTGTTAATCGCTTTCAGGGCAGAATTGTACAGAAACATGACTGTCGTCCACTGGTCAAGCTGATTATACGTCTCAGGGATATTCAATTTTCCCTCTCCTTTACTGCTATTTAGTCAAATTTAAAGCCCTTTAACAGCTCAGCAAACCCGGTTGTCGCCTCGCCTGACTCATGATAATTAAATACTTCCTCTTCCGGCGCTTCGTCCGGCTCTACCTCTTTCATGCTAAGGCTTAGTTTGCCATTTGCGGTAGACAGGATTTTCACCGTCACTTTCTGTCCCACCTTTACGACTGCACCCGGATTCTCCACGCGCTTTTTACTCATCTGGGAAACGTGTACCAGTCCGCTTAAGCCATTTTCCAGCAGAACAAACGCGCCGTATGGCTTGATTGTCTCGACCGTTCCTTCCATGATCGCGCCGGTCTCACAACGCGCAATCCGGCTCTTCTTCTCCGCATCCTGTTTTTCTCTCGCCAACTCTCTGCCGGACAGGACGAGACGTTTCTTCTCCTCATCCGCCTCAATCACCAGCACCGGAATCTTCTTTCCATTCCAGCTGTCCAGATCCTCGACATACGCTGCATCCAGTCTCGACGCCGGTATAAAGCCGCGCACGCCTTCCACCATCGCAACCGCACCGCCGTTTACGACCTCGGAAATAGTAACCTCAAGCGGTGTGCGCTCATCGAGCAGCTGACGGAAATGTTCCCACGTCATCCTGTCATTCGCCTCCTTGCGGGATAAAACGACATTGCCCTCGCCGTCGTCGGTCTGAATTACCGTTGCCGTGAGCAGGTCGCCCGGCTGAATCTCTTCTTTCATATTAAAATCCGGATCATTGCTCAGATTCTCACGGTCAATCACGCCCTGAGCAAAATATTTCAAATCCACCAGCACCTGGTCGTCCGTCACTGCAACAACCGTGCCAGTCACAATATCGCCCTCATGCAGACGCTTGAAAGACGCCTCCAGCTCCTCGGCATAGTCCTCCATTGTCTCTACCAACTCTTTATTCTCATCCATCCTGGTATTTCTCCTTTCCGTTCCTTCTACACTCTTTTGGGTGGCAAAACTCTATTGACTATTTAACCATATTCCACCCGATATTTCCAGAGTGAATTTGTGAAAATTATCTTAAAATCGATTCGCTACCGCCCGATTCACAGCCTCTGGTTTGCAAACATCCCACCGGAAACAAAAAACATACCTTGCTGAAACCGCCCGAAGTTTCCTATGCCACAAAAGACCGCACATGCCTGCGCCTGTGCGGTCTACGTTTACACACACTTCACATCACAGTTTACACGTTATGTAAACTGCAATGCAAATTCATTCATCCAACACCCGTCTCCGCATCTTTCTCCAATCCATGGTTCTTCTGCCAGAATGTCACACCGCCAAACAACACAAGTCCCAGAAGATCCGTCCATGCGCCCGGATCCATCATGCACAGACCGCCCACGATCAAAACCAGCCGCTCTACAACGGACAGCCATCCAAACAGAAAACCGTTAAGCGCCGCCGCAATCCCGAAGATACCGAGCAGCGAGGTGATGCAGATCTGCACAACCTGCAGTGCATTCGTGTCGATGAATACCATCGCCGGGTTAAATGCCAGAATATACGGCACGATAAAAGCGGCAACCGCCAGCCGCGTCGCATTGAGCGCCGTTTTCATCGGAGGCGCTTTCGCGATCGCGGAACCCGCATAAGCTGCCAATGCCACCGGCGGTGTGATATCCGCCACGATTCCGAAATAGAAAACAAAGAAATGCGCGCAGACCAGATTGATCCCGATCTCCGGTGCAATCAGAATCGGCGCACAGGTCGCCGCCATAATACAGTAATTTGCCGTCGTCGGAACGCCCATGCCAAGCACGATACAGCATAACATCGTCAGGAACAGCGCGATCAGCGGTTTTCCCTGGGAAACTGCCACAATTGCCGTGATCAGCTTCGATGCCAGACCGGTCGATGTGATACATCCAGCCACCAGCCCCGCCATCGCACAGGCAACCGCCACCGTGATCGTGCCGCGTCCGCCTGCCTCCAGCGCATCCACAATCTTTTTCAGCGTGATCCGGTTATTCCGGTTCAGAGCACCGACCGCAATCGCGGCAAAGATCGCTACCGACGCAGAAAACTGCATCGTAAATGTATTTGTCGATACCAGCACCACCAGCACAATCAACGGTGCCAGCAGATAGATCTGTTTCATCAGCACCCGCATCTGCGGCAGTTCCTCCCGCGGAATTCCACGAAGTCCCAGTTTCTGTGCCTCCAGATGCACTGCGATATAAATACCCGCAAAATACAGCACTGCCGGAAGAATCGCTTTCAGCGCCACCGTCGCATACGGCACGCCCATATATTCTGCCATCAGGAATGCTGCCGCGCCCATGATTGGCGGCATGATCTGCCCGCCGGTCGAAGCAGCCGCCTCCACTGCTCCGGCAAATTCCGGGCGGTAACCACATTTTTTCATCATCGGGATCGTGACCGAACCCGTTGTGACAGTATTTCCAACCGAAGATCCCGATACCATCCCGCAGAGCGCCGAGGAGATAACCGCCACCTTCGCCGGACCGCCCGCCGAGGAACCGCAGAGACAGTTCGCCAGGTCGATAAAAAAATTCGAGATCCCCGTCCGTTCCAGAAACGCCCCGAAAATGATAAAGACCACAATATATTTTGCACAGACATTGATCGGCGTATTCATAACTCCGCTCGTCGTGTAAAATAAATCATAAATAACCTTTCCAAAACGCACCGTCGCAAATGTATATACAAGCAGTGCACCGACCACACAGAGAATCGGGATTCCCACACAACGCCTGCAAAGTTCCATCAGCGAGAGCACCGCCAGAATCGCCATCAGCACCATAACCGGATTCTTCGTGACCCGCGTCGCCAGCTTAATGATCGCATGCGCGTTCGCCGCAAAATAGAAAAATGGAACCGCCCCCACTGCCATCAGAACCCAGTCGTACCACGGCATATGGTTGATGCGTCCGTCTCCCTTCTGAATCGGATAATGCAGATACCCGAGAATCAGAATCATTCCCAGAAACATCGACAACCGGATTTCCGGCAAGGCGGTACTGAAAAGCGTCACATAAATGCTGTAAACGGAAAATAATACCGACAGCCACCGGATGATCGATGCTGGTTTCCCCTGCCAGACGCGCGTGTTGGACTCGCGGTCATATTTTTTCATGACTAACTCAACATCCGCAGCTGTCCCTGTGTCCGAATCGCCCTTTTTCAGGCTTTCACGTTCCAGGTATTTTAGATCTGGTGCCCTGTTTTTCTTTTCCTTCCATTCACCCATTCGTATAACCCCCTTTCATACTTCATTTCTGGGTTTCCCCCTTATTTCACCGGCACCTCCATCCCTTTCTCTGCGAAATAATCCGCTGCTCCCGGATGATACGGAACCGCTGTGACCGAAGTGGCAAATTCAAGGTTCAGCTCCGCTCCCTTCGCATGCGCCGCCTTGATGGAATCCATATTTTCAAAGACGCCATAGCAGAAGTTATAGATATCCTCTGCCGGAACGTCATCGCGCGCCACTACTACCGCACCGACAGCCACCGTCCTGATATCCTCATCCGTTCCATACGCGGACGCTGGGATCGTGTTTTTGCTGTAATATGGCGATTCTTTAATCAGCTGATCCATATGCTCATCGTCCAGGCTGACGAGATACACATCCTTCGTCGCTGCCAGGGAGGTGATTGCGGTCGTCGGTGCACCCGCTACGACAAATGCCGCATCAATCTTGCCATCCTGCAGCGCCTCTGCGCTGTCCCCAAAGGATTGATACGTCGGATTTATATCTTTTTCGATATCCAATCCATATGCTCCCAGCACATCCACCGCATTATAATAGACGCCTGACCCCGCCGCGCCGACCGAAACATTTTTGCCTTCCAGATCGGCTACCGACTGAATCGACGGATCCAGCGTAACAATCTGCACCTGCTCCATATAGAGCGCCGCCACGGTCGAGAAATCAGCAACTTTTCCATATTCTTCAAAGAGATTCGTACCATTGTAGGCATATGCCATGACATCCGACTGCACAAATCCCAAATCCGCATCATGTGCATCCAGCGCCTCGATATTTGCCTGCGAACCGCCCGATGTGATCGCCGTCACCGAAGTGCTGGTCGATTCCCCTATCTTTCCTGCAAGCACGCCGCCAAATCCATAATATGTACCCTGATCGCCTCCCGTCGTGAAAATGAGGCTGGTTCCGCCATCCTTTCCGCCCTTTTTCGTGTCTGTCACCTGCGCAGCGCCAGCCCCACTCTGACTTTCTTCCTGTCCGCCTGCTGTGTTACCGGCAGTATTCCTCCCGGCTTCATTTTTACCTCCCGCAGATGTCTCTGCCGATACTCCTGTCGTTCCGGTACTGCCGCATCCCGTCAGCGCCAGCCCTGCCGCCATCGCCATGGAAATTGCTACTGCCATGTGTCCCTGCATTCTCGTTTTTTTCGTCTTTTTTGTTCTTCTCATTCTCTCATTCTCCTCCCTGCTTGAACATTTACGTCTTAGATAGACTGTCAAAAATTACCATTACTATTTTATGTGTGGGAGGGAAGAATTATTCCTTGACACGTTAGTGCCTTTTTGCGTAATAGGGAATTCCAAGGAATTTCCTATTACGCAAAAAAGACCGCTGAGCCGGACTTCCTGTCGCCAGGTTGTCCGAATCAGCAGTCTCTTTATGTAACTGCGTTATGCAATTATATTACTTATACATTCACTCCATATGGTATGGGGAACTACTGACTACCAGCAGATACCCTGAGCCATCATAGCGTCAGCAACTTTCTGGAAACCAACGATGTTAGCACCAGCTACCAGGTTGTAGCCTAAGCCGTATTTCTCAGCTGCTGCTGCGGAACCATCATGGATACCAGTCATGATCTGATGAAGTTTGGAATCAACTTCCTCTGCTGTCCAGCTGTATCTCTCGCTGTTCTGGCTCATCTCAAGACCAGATACAAGAACGCCACCTGCGTTAACAGCCTTGGACGGAGCTACTACCATGTTCTTCTGCTCCATTAAGAACTTAAGAGCTTCGTTGGTAGTTGGCATGTTAGCAACCTCGATGTAGTACTTAAGGCCGTTAGCAACCATCTTCTGAGCCTCTTCCATACGAACGTCGTTCTGAGTAGCAGCCGGCATAACGATGTCAGCCTTAACGCCGAACGGTTTCTCACCTGGGAAGAACTGTACGCCGAACTTGTCTGCGTAATCCTGAACTTTGTTACGTCCAGATGCTCTCATCTCCAGCATGTAGTTGATCTTCTCTTCAGTTACAACACCTTCCGGATCGTAGATGTATCCGTCCGGACCAGACAGGGTAACAGCCTTAGCACCCAGCTCAGCCAGTTTCTTGCAGATACCCCAAGCAACATTACCGAAACCAGATACAACAACGCTCTTGCCTTTGATGTCATCGTTCTCATGTTTCATAACTGCTTCTACATAGTAAACAGCGCCGAAACCAGTTGCTTCCGGACGTACCAGAGAACCACCGAAGGACATTCCCTTACCAGTGATAGTACCGTTCTCGAATGCACCACGGATCTTTCTGTACTGACCATACAGGTAACCGATCTCACGAGCACCTACACCAAGGTCACCAGCCGGGATATCTACGTCCGGTCCGATGTGACGATATAACTCAGTCATGAAGGACTGGCAGAATCTCATAACCTCTGCATCGCTCTTGCCGTTCGGGTCGAAGTCAGAACCACCCTTAGCACCGCCCATCGGCAGGGTTGTTAAGCTGTTTTTGAAAGTCTGCTCGAAGCCTAAGAATTTCATGATAGACAGGTTTACAGAAGGAGCGAAACGTAAGCCTCCTTTGTACGGTCCAATAGCGCCGTTGAACTGTACACGATAGCCACGGTTTACATGAACAGCACCGTTGTCATCAACCCACGGTACACGGAACTCGATAGTTCTCTCCGGCTCAACCATTCTCTCAAGAAGAGCAACCTTCTCGTACTCCGGATGTGCATCTACAACCGGACCCAGAGTGGATAATACTTCCTCTGCTGTCTGAAGGAATTCGGCTTCATGTGCGTTTTTCTCTTTGAGTTCTGCAAGAACTCTGTCAACATACTTGCTCATTGGATAATACCTCCTGATATGTATATAAGTTTGAATAGTTCACTGAACTATGGTTACCACAAATACTTGACGATGGTTTCATCAATCTTGTACATAATTCCCTCTGGTTCCAAATTGTTTTTGTGAACTTTTCTGTTTCTATAATGTATTATAGATCATTTCTTCGTCAGAATCAAATAAAAATAGTGTTATAGATGTTATTATTATTTGCTTATGGAGTTATATTGTTCCTGATTATAACTCGGAGATGGACAACGAATGTGTCCTGGCACATTCGGGCGTCTCGCGCGGTCGCTTGCGACAACCTGCATCTTCGCGCGAGTACGTATCATTGGCACATTAGTTCCTTTTTGTGTGATAGAAAATTCCAAGGAATTTCCTATTACACAAAAAAAGAGGCCTGCCGAAAAGCAGACCTCTTGAAATTCGCATCTATTAGCCCAGGAAGCTGATGAATCCTGTCAGGATAGTTGCGTTTACAAAGTCGATGAATAAGGAACCTACCAGCGGAACAACCATGAATGCAGTCGGAGCCGGACCATATACGCCGGTGATTGCCTGCATGTTTGCCATAGCGTTCGGGGTAGCACCCATACCGAATCCACAGAAACCACTGGTCATAACAGCAGCATCGTAGGATTTGCCAAGTACGTTGAATACAACGAAGTTTGCATAGAAGAACATAAGTACTGTCTGTGCAAGAAGCATAACTACCATCGGTACAGCCAGCTCAGCTAACTGCCACAGCTTCATATCGATCATAGCCAGACCCAGGAATACGGAAAGGGAAGCACCGCCCAGTGTGCTGATCTCTTCCATCGGGATCTCTTTGTTCTGAACATCCATGATGTTACGGATGATAGCACCAACTAACATTGCGCCGATGTAGAACGGGAATGTCATAAACTTGCCAAGGAACATGGATACGATAGTACCAGCACCGATAGCAACGATTAAGTACAGAAGACCGTCAAGGATTCTAGCGGAATCGATTGCACCAGTCTCATCTGTCTCTACAGTCTCAGTCTTAGTAGCTGCCTCAGCAACTGCGGACAGTTTGTACTTACGGATCTTAGCAGTTGCAATAGGACCACCGATTACGCAGCCTGCAACCAGACCATAAGTAGCGGAAGCGATAGCTACAACGCTCGCATTTGCTACGCCTAATTCCTCAAGTAACGGTCCGAAGGAACCAGCAGTACCGTGACCACCTACCATCGGGATGGAACCGGTTGCCAGACCCAGACGAGGATCCAGACCAAATACGCTTGCCAGACCAGCACCCAGGACGTTCTGAAGAATTACCATAACAGCTGACAGAGCCAGGAATACAACTGTCTGAACGCCGCCCTTCTTCAGCATACGGAAGGATGCTGTAAAACCTACGCTACAGAAGAAAGCTACCATGAATACGTTTTTAAGTGTCATGTCGCAGGAAATTTCCAGAATGCCCATGCCTCTTACGATGGTATGAACAATTGCATAAAGGAAACCACCAACTACAGGTGCCGGAATACAATACCGACGAAGAATAGAAATTTTAGCTACCAGAATACGTCCCAGTAACAGTACAAGTGCCGCAACTGCGGTTGCCTGATACATATCAAGCTCGATTGTCTTCATACAACTACCTCCAACCTATTTTTTTTCTTGCTCGCAGGTGTATAATACTGTAGCCCCGACAAAAAACTACAAGATCCATCATAAAAACATAAAATTTTTATAACATTTTTTTAACTTATGATAAACAGATTGGAAATTTTTGTAAATCTACCCGTTATACCTCACGATCTACCGCCAGCATCAGGCTGTCGATGAACTTTTTGATGCTGACTTTGCCGCCGTAACGGCGTTTACCGCGAATGTGATCCATCTCTGCCCGGATTTCCTCGAATGGGAACAGGGTGCTGGAGTATGCAGTAAAGGTTTCATTCATGAAATCCTCAATACCCAAATGTGCCAGGTTCGACATGCCGACCGCGATCGCACGGCGGACACGCTGCTCCATGTTCTTCGGCGCATCGCTCAAAAGCTCGCAGAGCTGACCGATGCTGACCTGGGAGATCGGGCGTCCGTTGTTGTGCAGATACTCGCAGATCCGAAGGATATCGTCGCCGCCCTTCTCGCCGGACATGCCGAGACGGTTTAAAATGTAAAGCACCTTTCTGCCGTAACCGTCATCTTTTTTCTTCTCCTTCGGCATATCCGCGATCTCTGCCATGAACATTTTCTTAATATTCGTCAGTGTTTTCTCATTCTTGATCTGCTCATCCACATTACGGATGACCGATTTTACCTCAATGATATTGATTGGCTTGCTGATGAAGAACTCAATGCCCGCATCGTATGCCTTGCCGATCAATTCTTTTGCCGCCACCTGGGAAATCATGATGCATTTTGCCTTGCAGCCTCTTTCCCGCAGTTCGCGCATGACCTGAACACCGTCCTTTTCCGGCATCAGGAAATCAATCAGAACCATATCCGGATTCTTTGCCAGGATATCATCCACATCCGCCGGCTGTCCCTCTGAAGTTCCGCAGACAATTCCCAGATCATTATCTTCAATAATATCCTGCAGGACGCTGATCACTGACATATCATCTTCAACAATATAAATCTCCATTTACTCTATTTCCTCCAATTTCGCTATCGGTATCTCAATATGGAATTTCGTTCCTCTTCCCTCTTCCGAATCCACTGAAATACTACCTTCAAACTGCTCCTCTACCGCGTTTTTCACACCGCAGAGCCCGACGCCTCTATATATATTGCCGGTTTTTTCATCAAACTTCGTTGAATATCCCATATTGAAAATCCGTGGGAGATGTTTTTCTGAAATTCCCGGTCCGTCGTCCGCTACTTCAAACACATAATTGCCATCTTTTTTGTACTCCCGAATCCAGATCATCCCACTTTTTTTCGTCGATTCGATCGCTTCCACCGCATTTCCTACCAAATTTTTGAGAATCGTCATAAGCTGGTAGTGTTCCTGCGTCATAAAATTGTCCCGGCAGTCAAACATCAGACGGATATCCAGCTTTTTCTCCGCCATGGTCCGGTAGGTGGATGATTCCAGAATCCGAAGAAGATCCTGCAGGCTCATCGTTTCCTCGTTCGACTCTTCCTCGATCGCCTCCTCAATGCCCTGAATGATGCGGATGTAATCTTTCTTGATCTCATGGACATCCCGCGCTATCTCAAGTCCCATCTGCTGCATTTCCCGTGGAAGATCCTTTTCCAGAATCTGCTCATAGAGCTTGTATGCATTGCTCATGACGCGCTCGATCTCCTCGGTGTTCTTATGCATCAGGTAAATCTCAGTCTTGAGTCCCGTTGTCATAAGAAATAACCGCTGATAACGGCTCTCATGATCCGCTTTCGTAAGAAGAAGCCGGTACTGCTGTTCTCCGATCAGTGCCAGTGCCACAAAAAGTGTGCGGACTGCGGCGATCATAAAAAGCTTTTGAATTATATCCGGTCCCGGCATCGCATTGTTTTTAAGAAGCGCCGCCAGGAAGTTTTCGAATATATTCGAGCATAAGTCACAGAAAAATGCCGCCGCAATCACATTTTCCAGATTCGCGATATGTTTATTCCGGATCTGCAGCTTGAACATCATGCCGTACACGATATAAAAGAATGCTCCGGGCATCGCAAGCTGTACCAGCATCTCGGATGGCATTCCCTGCAGATAATATATCACAATTCGGAATAAAAAAACAATGATCGACGTCACCGTACAGATCGTCATCGTGTGAATCTGGCTTCCGACTGTCATAATCAGCACCGGAAGCAGGATAACCGACGCTGACACACGGAAATTGTTGACAAATACGTTCCAATAAAGCTGCGAAGTTATCGCTATGATAAAGCCTATCGCTAATGTTCGTCTCCAGGATTTCATTTCTGCCTTTCTCCCTCTTTAAATAGTACAATTTCACATAGCTTTTAGCCTGAGTAAAACAGTTTTTGCATATTTATATAGTATACTTAGTTTCATGAAATCTGTAAAGAATTTTATAGCAGATGTGAAACTCTCGTTACTGTTCACACACGTGTGCCCAGCAACGGGATTTTGCCGATGCTACGCATTCCAAATCGGCAAAATCTGCTGCCGGAACTGTATCGTACGGAATTTTCAGTTCAAAAAATTCCTACCTGTGAACAGTTACAAACTCTCCCAGTGACGCTGCCCTGCTTATAACGCCTCTTTACCTATATAATAGCGTCTCCCGGATTCTCTCCGCAAACGCATTCATCCGTTCCTCAATCCCCGGCAGCTGCATCGCTGCCCCGGCATTGTTTGCCGTCTCCATCATCGCAAAGTGCCCCGGCAGATAGAAGGTTTTGTTCATATTTAACGCCGCGATAAGCTGTTCCGCCACGATATCGCTTCCGGAATAGCCCGACACAACCACCGCAAACAGCGCTTTGTCATAAAACCGCGTCGTCCGGAACAGCGAAGTCAGGCGGTTGATGAACGCAGTCAGGTTTGCCGACAGCGCATCGTTGTAGTTTGGACAGAGCATCACGATGGCATCCGCCTCGCGGACTGCCGGATAGACGTCCTCGACCATCACTCCACCGTAGAAGCAGCTTCCCTGCTCGCCAAAATGCAGGCACATCTTGTACGGGCATCCGGCGCAGTCGGAAAGCGTACCGTTTCGAAGCCCTATCTCCCGGATCTCCATCTCCGGGAGCTGTTCTTTCACCCGGTCCCAGATCGCGTAGGTGTTGGAGGTCTTGTGGCTTGACGCGTGCAATACCAATACTTTCGGACATTTTTTCCTGACGCAATCCGTTCCCAGTACTTCTTTGACCAGCCCCGCTGCGCTCTCGCGGTATGCCCCCATCAGATCGGTTCCAAGATTATTGGAAACGATCGTGTAATTGGAAAGTGTCCGCGTGCCCTCGACGAGCGGGCGTCCCACGAACGCGCAGCCCGCACAGTTAGCGGCAAATACCAGATCCTTCGCCGCCGATTTGGAATAGAGGTCATTTTCACTGTCCACCAAAAGTCCGCCGACAAAACCGTTCAGAAAATCCGGATGTTCCCGCAGGAAACGAATCAGACGGTAAAGCTCCAGGTTGATGCCAGATGTGCCAAGGGGCACGGCAAACAGGATACGTCCCTGGACTGGATTTTTTCGATTCTGTGTCTTCTCCAGGCGCCTCCATCGGTTTACATAATCTTCAAAAGCACTGATTTCCATCGCTGTCTCGTAGGCGTAGCCGTCCAGCGCATAGGATAACACCTCCGAAAGGCGCGCATCCGCGCCTTTTTCCTCCTCGCGCAGATGGACGAGGAGGAGAGGCATTTCTTCTATATAGATATCTCCTTCTGAATTTGAATGAATCATTTATTTTCGCTTCCTTCCTGCGATAAGACTCATCGATCAGACAATCCTTTTCAGATTTTCCTCCGCCGTCACAATCCGCTCATACAGCGCATCCGGCAGTGGAAGAATTTCTGTTTCCAGACCATATTCGGTATAACGGTTTTTCACTCCCATGAAGATACCGCCCATGAAGACGGAACCGCAGTGCCATTCGCCGCGCATCATCAGAATCAGGGAGATTGCGCCGGAGGAATATGCCGGTGCGATAAACGGCTTGAAACCGATCGCGCGCATATGCAGGTTTGCCGTTACCGTCAGCTGGGTCAGTTCTTTTGAAAGCGCATCGTTGTAATTTGCAATGGAATCTGCGATGACGAGATCCTGTCCATGCGGTCCGAAGGAACGTCCCTCGGTCAAAAACTGTGAAAATCGTCCGTCGCGCTTCGCATAATAAGCCGCGCGCGCATTCATAACGCCCAGTCCGAAGCCCTGTACCTGTTCCGGACGGAGTCCCTTTAAATCAAGGATGCCGTTTTCGTCCTTGTTGCTCTCCAGCCATGCCGTCTTTGCCAGTGGGTCAACCGGATCGGAGACAACGGCAAATAAGCCCTTGAAATGCTCGGTTCTCGCCTGTCTTGCATACTGGGCAACGATCTTGGAGTTATTTTCAAACTGGTACATCCGCACATCCTTGACACCGGAACCAACCGGCGGGATTCCCTTGGAAGCAACAAATACAAACACATCGCATTTGAAGAGGTCTTCCGGTTTTACCACATCGACCTCCGGCAGCGCGTCATATGCCCACGGGTACGCGATCTGGTTTTCCTCAAATTCCCAGCGTGCGGTCACTTTATCAGAAATATCACAGATGCCGATCGAACTGATGCAGTCGCCGCCCAGAAGATGAAGCCCGGTCAACAGCGTACTTCCGACGTCGCCGATCGCCAGCACATGGACTCTTTTCTTCGTTTTCTGCGGTTTTTCTGCCAAAATAGCCTCAAAATCCGGATGCAGGCGGTTGACTGCACGCATCACGTCCTGAGTGATCGCGGCTTCGACTGCCTCGTCAAGCTCACAATTTTTCTTTGCCGCCTGCGCTTCCAGCTTCCGGCTGCTCAGCCAGGAAACATTCTCTGCCTCCTGGAATAAAAGCAGCGGCGAGTTTACCTTAAAAGAATCTCTTCCGGTTCCCAGCTCGCGCTCGAATAAGAATGTGAGCGGCGTGCCCGGGTGCGGCATTTCTGCCTTTTCGTATGATAAATTTCCATTGAAGGAACAACAGATTTTATCTCCAATTTTATAATAGTACATATTGCATACCCCCTGCTCTTTTTTGATATCTTATATGATATTATTTTTCTGTTCCAGTAATTATCCTTGTGCTTCCACAAATTTCTCACTTCCGCGTCCGATACAGCATCTCTAAATCATTTTCCAGATACACCGACGCTGCCAGATTCGGATCGTAGCTGACGCACTCGCCTTTATCCGGGCAGAGCGGCAGGATGACCGCTTCAGACAGGCGGCTGAGCGTTAAGTTTCTCGCAAACAGCGCCCGGTACTCGGATTCGAGCACCAGAAGGATGTTGCGCGCGTTGCGGATGCAGCACGCGGAGAACTCAAACGCGGCTTCCGGCGTACTTCCCTGTACCGGCGGTGCGGCATACGGCAGGATCATATTGATCGACGGCGTCAGTCCCGCCACCTTCACGGTATCGCGGCGCACCGTATCGCCTCCGATGAACGGGTACAGTGTGGACTCGACAAACCAGTTCCGCAGATTCGGAATATAATAAATACTGTCTACCGGCACGCCCTTCGTCGCCATCGTGTCGCGCCCGTAGCCTGAAATCATACCTAACACCAATTTTTTGATTTCCACGCCCTCTTCGCGCAGCATCGGTTCCAATGCCTCGAAACGTCCGCCGTGATGCAGCAGATCATCAACCAGAATCACCGGGCGGTCAAAGGACTTGATAGCCTTGATCTGGCTTCGCAGCGGCGAATAGTACGGGAACGCTTCGATCGACTTCTCTTTCAGCTCCGGATCGTACACTTTATCTGTATGCAGCGTCTTCGTCACCGTATTCGGAATAACTTTTCCACGCAGGATCTTGCCGAACGGCACGCACATCGCCCCGCCGAGGTGCCTCGGCGTCACTGGGTCACGCGGCACACCATTCAACGCCGTGATCCGTTCCACCAGACGATGGTAAATCACGCTCGCAGACATCGAAAGAACCAGCTGTCCCGGATAGAAGCGCGTCATCGCCATCTGCAATTCCCGATGCGCCTTGTAGATCGCATCCAGAACGCGCGGATTGCTGGAAAATGGTTCTTTTAACGTTGTTTCCAGATTCTGCACTAACACAAGCGGCGCATGCATATCGACCAGATAGAGCGGCGCGTCTTCCGGGGATTCCGGCGCCTTCACAAAGCCCTGGCGGACCACCGCCGACAGCACGCGCTCCGGGCAGTAACCGTCTGCCGGGAAGAAAAGTGCATAGCCGCATTTATACTCAAAGGACCGTGCGATCGCCTCGGTTAAAAGCAGCTGTTCCGCGTCGTAGATCATCGGATCGCGCTCGACATAGATACCCGAAATCAGAAGAATCTCACCGTAGGTATGGCGGCGCACCTGATCTGCCAGACTGACCTGTCCCAGGACGGCAAACAGCTCATCCGGCGCCAGATAGCGAAGCCGTGCCACGCCGACCAGCCGGTTTTCCTGCACGGTATTCCTAAGAAGCAGCAGCCGGTCGCCCGACTCCTTCATCGAATTTAACAGGTCCTCCCGATCTTCTTCGTCCCGCAGAACGAAATTCGAAATTTCCGCCAGAAGCATTTCATCCGGCATCTCCACCTCCTCATAGGAGATCGCACGCGCGCGGATATATGGTTTATATTCCGGCTCCCGCAGATACAGACCGTTGTAATAGATATATTCCTGCACAGACGGGTCAATCAGGTTCGAAATATCGCGGTTCAGATCGATATTTTCACGGATTCTCGTCGAACTGATGTCCTCCAGATGCTCCGGAAGCTCCAGCTCCACAACCTTGCCGCTGATCTGATCCATCATCTGACGGTTGTATTTATTGTCCGCCTTGACATCACCCACGCGGCGGAACGCGATGTGGTTCATCGAATGAATCGAATTTTTGACCGGTTTCTTCTTATAAGAAGAGGCATTGGCAATGACATCGCTGCCGACCACGATATACAGCTCTTTTCCGGAAAACACCTCTCTCAGGCGTTTCAGATCCGCCGGATTGGCGATATTGACCGGAATATCATCCGGGAACAGGTTCACATGGAACTCATCCGCCACCGACATGCTCACGATCTGACGGCGGATCAGATGCGGCTGCGCCTTTTTCGACCAGGAAAATTCATCGACCGCCAGAAATACCTCATAGCCGAGGTCGCGGATCTCGCGGACAATCTCTTTGTGCGACAGCGTAAACGGATCAAATGTGCCCGGGAAGAATGCCACCTGGTTCCGCTCTTTGATCTCTAAATTGCCCTCGGTCATATGGTACTGCGTGATGAACCGGTAAATATTAGAAAGGGACGCCGCACGATAAAATGCCGTCAGCTCATTTCCCTTATTTTCATTGAATAAGAACAGCATCTTGCGGAAGGACAGGGCGAACAGCTCTTTTTTCTCCCGGCACTCCATCCAGGATGAGCCGAAGACGGTCTGCCCCAGCACCAGCATCGCCTCCTGGCGCACCGACTCGCGATAATTCGCCAGACCGCTGAGCAGGATGCCAAGCAGACGTCCGCGCCGTTCCTCGCATACCTCTTTTTCCTCCGCAAAGCGCTCTGGGTAGCACGAATACCGTTCCAGCAGCACGCCGACCGTATCAAGCGCAACCGAGACTATCTGGTCGTTTGCATTTGCCATCATGCCATGCAGGTAGGAAACGATCTCCTCCAGCTGTTCCGGCGGCAGCCACAGCGCCGCCTGCCCCAGATACTGCGGAATATATTTGGAAAATTCGTACTCACCGACTTCCAGCCCCTTCATCAGCTCGACCACGATCTCATTTCTCTGATCCGGTGTCAGAAGCCCGATGATGCGAAGCAGGGCGGTTCCGGCATCATGGCGCACGATCACGTGCTCGCTGACTTTTACAAGGTTTGAGAGATGCGCTGCGATATGCAGCATATGTTCCTGTTTGCCATGGGCGATCTGATCGACGAGCAGCTTGATATTGGCCGACTTGATGACCCACGGCGTCGCTGTTTTGAGGTTATCCAGGAAAATATCAGAGACAACATCGCGGTCATACAAAAGTTCCTGTTCTCTCGCCGTGTCCTCTCCGAGGTTACTTAACACGCGGTATTTGAGGAAGGTCATCGTGATATTGTCCTCAACCTGCGCCGCCCTCACGCACACGCCGATCTCGGCACAGCACGGATGATCCGGCTGGTACGCCGTCAGAAGCTTGAACGCGCGCCACGATGCGATCCGCACATCCGGTTCCCCGCTCTGCGACTCAATCAGGGCAAATTTTGCGATTTTCCCCAGTTCCTCTTCGCTCAGTTTATCAAACGGCATGAAATGCACCGTATCCAGCAGGGAAAATGCCTCGCCCGGATCCAGCTCCTCCGCCCGGTCATACCAAACCAGAAATGCCTCCAGAAATTCCCGCAGATCACCCGGCGTCGCATGATCAACCACCGATGCCAGCACATTTTTCAGGTGATAACGGATGCGCCTTTTCTGCTGCAGCATCAGCTTATGATCCGGTCGGATGATCATTTCCAGATATTGCTTCCAGATCTCCATCACGCGCTCCTCGGCAATATCCGGCATGCCCGCCGGGCGCTCCTTGCGGTAACCGGCGTTGAACTGCGCGATCACGTGTCCGATCAGCCTCGCCGCCTGCGCGCGGATGTCGCCCTCACGGTGCATCAGAAGCTCATATAAAAAGCCCAGCGTCTGCTCTTTCTGTTTGTCGTTTGTGTATGTAAAATATTCACGGAAAATGTTTAAGTACGCGCGGACACTCTTCCAATCCTTCTCGCTGCGCGCCGCCTCGAGGAGATTGCCAAACTGGCGTTCCGCCCCCATCTGATGCATAACGCGGATATTATGCTCGATACCCATGAAAACGAGGGACTGCACCGTCTGCTCTGCATTCCGAAGGGAAATATCCGGCAGCACCTCCGGCTTTTTCGGGTGTCCATTCAAATCCACATCCACGCCGAGAGACCGCATATAATCCTCAAAATCATGCAGCTTGGAATAAACAAAGCGGTAACGGTTTAATTTCACCTCATCCACGTTGTCGAGTTTCGAGAGAATGACATTGAACGCCTCGTCCAGATTAGAAATATAGGTAATCTCACGCCCATCATCGCCGCGGCTCTGTTTTACACGGAAATCGGAATAGATCAGCACCAGGGATTCAACCGACAGGTTTTCCGGTTCCAGATCCCAGGTCGAATGGTTCGCCGCAATATGGCCGATGTATTCCATCGAATGGTTGTTGAACCACTGGTTTGTATAATAGTAATGAAGATACGGAACTCGCTCATTCGGCTTGCAGCCGAATTTGCCGAGATCATGACCTGCAGCCGCCCCCGAGGTCAGCGTCAGATCGATCGGAACACCCGCCTCGTAAAGCCCCCGTGCCACCGTCATCGCGACATAATGCACGCCCGCGATGTGCTCCAGCGTCCGAAACGGCGTCACCTCCGCATTGAGGCGCATCATCTCATAGATGTATTCCTGTGCGAAAAACTTCTTGAAACGGCTGTATTCTGCCGCGCACTCAAAGCTTGAAGCTTCCTCATCATCCAAAAATGCAAAGTCCTCCATCGGTTTGTACGGAAGCACCGCCCGCTCGCGGTCAAATACGAACTGAAGCACTGCCAGATAGAACTCCGCACCGGCGGAAAAAGCGGCATTTTTCTTCTTAAACTCCGCATCCGGGTAGAGAATATGGCACACATACTGGTAGGTAAACTTCATCCAGCCCTCTTCCGGCTCATGCCCTAAAAGGCTTAAAGGTTCCTCGCAGATTTCGTAAACCGCACTGCAGGAAATCCGCTTTTTAATCGGGAAAATGTGGGCGAACTGCTCCTCCCAGTGATCCTTGTTCATGAGCATCATCACATTTTTCCGGCTCAGCCCCGACCGGTCTAAAAAGTCTTTTTCGCAAAGGCGCTCGGCCAGTTCCGCCGCCGCCTGACGTACCTCTTTTTTACTCATCCACATTCCTCGCATTCTCTGGCTGCCTCAGACGGTTCCCGGCTATGCAGAAAACATCTGAATCATTGCAAATGTTCTTTGAATCTAAAATTTTATAATACTAGAATTATACCACCTGGTGGGGAAGTGCGCTATACAAAATAACGGATAATTCATCGCCATACGGCACAGTAAAACAACAAAAGACGCCTGCAAAAATGCAGATAGCTCATCTACCTTCCATTTCTGCAAACGTCTTTATTTTTACAAGTCAATCATTTTATGGCTGCTCTTTTTGAACCTCCGGAATCTCAACCCCCAGCTGTTTCGCCATCGCATCCGCGATCACCTGATGATCGTCCCAGTGTTCCATGCCGGATACCATCACATAGGCAAACGGACGGCTTCCATCTCTCATGAAAACCGGAATGCAGCCGCCGCACACGAAGAAGTTCTCCTCGCGCACTTTCCAGGATGCTTCCAGTTCTCCGGCTCTCGATGCCGTCAGTGCCCGCAGCGAGCTCATCCCCGTGAGCCGCGATGCTGCCAGCTTATTGGTCATCCACCAGTCTGCTTCCAGCGTCGCGCCCTCCATCTTGTAGGCAAAGACGGTCGTCTCGTCCTCCACGATGCGGACAGCGACCGAACCGTGATATTTTTCCCCCGTAATCTCTGCAATCAAAAGCCCCAGCTCAAGCGCCTGTTTCCGGGTAAATGTGTCGTAGCGAAGTACGGATTCCTGCTGTTTCAGAATTTCATTCCATTGTTCTTCCGTGTAGAAATTCTTCATGTGTTCCCCTCCTGTGTCGGTTTGTTTTCCCCTTGTGAATCAGGTTATGATCCCCCGGGGTTCATTATATCATACGTATTCTCACCCGTCCACTCACGAACCCGCGCTATCGCGCTCTACCGCCCTGCTTCGCATGGCTGTTCGTTCGTTAATGGCGCAAGAAAAGAATATGTCTGCTTCGCAGCCGCATTCTTTTCTCCTGCGCTCATTATATTTTTTCATGAATACAGCTGTAAACACATTGGAATTTCATTTTGACTCGGCTTCATAAGGGATTTAGATAGAAGCCGCAATCAGTCAAACTTCGACCTAAATGTTCTTTTTACTGTCTGTCTTTCCCATCCCACACACCATTTTCATCTACATAGTAGCCGTCCGGTGTCAGACGTCCGACATACAGGATGCCTTTTCTTCCGTCTGAGGTCGGGTGGAAATAGTGCCATTTGCCGTCAATCAGGACCCAGCCGGTCTGCATGCCGTGTTCCGGATCGAGGTAGAACCAGCCGCCATAGTCTTCGTCGCGCATCCAGCCGGTCTTGATATAGCCGCTTTCATCGAACGCCCACCAGTTGCCGTTTACCTGCTCCCATGCATATGCAATGCCATTTGTACCGCGTTTTTCTGCCTTCGGGTAGCTGCTGTCTGCGAAGCGGAGCCACCAGCCGTGTTCATCCTGCATCCAGTGACTCTTTCCGTCATTGGCAGTGCTGTTGGCAGTTCCTGTGAGAATACCTGTGATGCTGTTGGTTCTTCCCCTCACCGGATCCCGCCTGGTCGCTCCGCTGCCGGAAGACTTGTCACGTCCGGAGGAAGAGCTCTGGCTGCCTGATTGGTCTGGCTTGTCGGAGTTATCTGGCTTGTCGGAGTCTTCTGGCTTATCCTCTGCCGGTGGAGCTGCCTTACTGATTTCAAATGTAAGGGATGCCGGAGCTGGTGTGTTGTATCTGGATTCCCACGTATTAAATTCGCCACAATCAAACTCGGCTTTGATTGTGTGGGTGCCTACAAATGATTCTCCCGGCTTCGTCCACTTAAGTACAGCGGTTCCATCTTCCCCTACCGAAACTATATCTGCATCCGGGTTTTCATTATCATAGAAATGAACATAACCCTGCAGCTTGTCCTGGTAAACTCCCTGTACTCTGGCAATGATATCAAAATCCTCTTCCTCTGTTCCCAGAATTCCTTTCGAAAGCTGGACTCCGGTCGTCCGGTTCACAGCCGTTAAAGTTAGGGCGAGTGTTCCTTTTTTTATGGTTATCGTTCCATCTGCCGGTGTGTTTGTGCCAATATAATTCTTTCCATCTTCCATGGTGATGCTTACCTTTGCAGAACCGGTACCTTTAATGGTCACCTGTCCCTGTGCGTCCACGGTGAGAACCTTTTCATCCGAGCTTGTATAGTTCAGAGCTCCATCTCCCTCTACATTCACACCTGTCAAGGAAAAGCTGTCGTCTCCATAGGTTTTTTCTCCGGTCCATGCTTGCGAATCGATTGAAACCGAACCCTGTATCTGATGGATGGTTCCGGTCTGGGCTGGATATATGATACGGTAATTCTGCAGATTCACTGCACTCTCGCCTGTCTCAACCTTTGCCTCTGAGGAATCAATGGTTACCGTCTTATCGATTCCGGCATTGGCATCTTCAAAGCGTCCTTTGAGACCGCTTATGGTATAGTTCTGACCCGGAGTTCCTATCGCTACCGTCGCCGCTAATGCGATGTCGGTATTTTCGTCATAAGGCTTTTCAATAGGTGTCGTAACAACTGCGGTTAACTCTTTCGGAGATATCTCCGGAATCACACTTCTTTTCAAACTATTTCCATACTGCCCTTCCGATGCTCCCTCCGGGCTAAATTCTACCTGATATGCAGTGGTTCCCTTTACCTCCGGATAAATGGAGGAAGCTTGCGTTCCTTTCTGCTCCTTACTGAAGCTCCATTCTCCAGAAACCTCCGTTCCTCTAGAATTAACAACCCGAAATCCCTCTGCCAGCTGTACCGGAATCTCTGAAAGTGTCTGTCCATAGGTTCCATTCGCTTCAAAGGATACGTCGCCAGCGGGACCTTGGAACCGTAAGATATCCGGCGTTGTCACAGATAAGCGATCAGCCGACTTCGATGCAAAACTGTTGTCTGTTGCTTTCACACGAAGGGTTATATAATAGGTGTTAGCCGGCTTCCGATTCTTAAACCAAGTCCCTGACTGCCACTGAAGCTCGCCATCCACGGATTCTGAAATTCCGTACTCACAACCGGAAACGGCCGTCCCAGCCTTAATAAGGTAGCTGTCTTTCGTTACATTTGTTATCTGTATCGGATCCGGTTTTGCCGGTCTTACCGGAATCGTTATTGCGGCTGCTTCGCCTGCTGTGGAACCTGCGGCTGCCTTTCGCACATACAGGGTAATCTCTCTCGCATTCTCCGGCTGATTGTCCAGAATTTTCGTCAGAGAAGCTTCGCCTCCTGCCCGGATCTTTGTCCAAGATTCAGAATTCTCGGATTCCGCATATTCCAGATCATACAGAGCCGTATTTTTCAGGACTTCCCTTTGATAATCAATAGAGGTCTGTTTACGCTCCAATACATTTTCATCCGTGTCTGCCTTTACTGTTCCGGTAAATTCCACACCGCCAAAGGAGGCTTTCACTGCCTCCGATTCTGGAAGATACATATAGATCTTTCCGTTGGAATCTGTCCGGACATCCTGAAAGCCGTAGGAGCTTCCTTCACCTTCAATACCTGCTTTTTTAACCAGTGTATTATTCTCATAGATACCGGTCAGATCCGCTGTGGTATAATAAACTGGGTTATCTTTCCCGTCTTTTGCTGTATTCTTCTGCCAATTTCCATCTACCTGTTCCCAACCATAAATCATAGGGATTTTTATATATGCACCCGCATTGATCAGATGGATCGTTCCTCCCGCAATCGTCACATCAGTTTGTGCCCGTGTAGAATTCGCAGCCCCCTTTCCAATATGGGCAGCGTCCCTACTCCATGCTTCTTTATTATTTAAGCATATAGTGCCGCCGTCAATCAGCACCTCCGATGAACTGTCTTTACCACTTCCGATGCAGGCTCCCTGTCCAGAATAGGCTGTAATCATTCCGCCATGAATCTCAATCTTAGCAGTTATCGCTGGGTCTCCAGGGGCATATCCATAACCGCTTCCAATTCCGGCACCACTCAACGAGCTTGCATTCACCGTTCCGCCTGCTATCACGATTTTGCCGGTTCTTTTCTTGCCAAAAGCACTTCCTGTTCCGATTCCGGCACCATTCGATTTTGTTTCTGCAGTTATCGTTCCTCCGCTAATCCGTATTTCTTTTACACTATTTCTTGCCGAAGCACCGATAGCCGCTCCGTTAGAATCGGAAGTTGCAATTACAGTTCCCCCCTTGATGTGAATGGTTCCTGCATCCTCTCCTCCATTTCCTCCAATTGCTGCACCAGTCCCCTTTACACCTGTATTATTGAGCACCTCGATGGAGCCCTGCTGTTCCGGCTCACTGTCAATCGTAAGCTTTGCATCTTTCGCCACGCTGATACCGGCAGGTGAAACTTTTTCCCCTGATTGATTAATCGAAATCTTGTTTTCCCCTTCCAGATAGGTGGTCACATGGGATTCTCCGTTTATCTGAATCGGTGCAGTAGCCTCTGCCGGTGTAATCGTAAGGCTCTTTAATACGAGCTTTAATTCCTCGGAAGCTGGGGTATCCACAGAGAGATGATAATTCTCTACCAGCTTAGATGAAGTGATCCGATAGCTTTTATCATAGGACTGGTCTATTAACTTTGCTGTAACCACCTTGCCGGAATCATCTGTTTTAGAATATAAAATTGTCAGCTTACCATCTGCCCCGGAAAAAGATATATTTCCAAGGGAAAGATCCAGCTCTCCCTCCAGCGCCTCTGCCTCATTTAATACGGTAATATCCGTTCCGGCAACCTCTGCCTTTACCGTTTCACTGTCCAGAGTAAAGCTTCCGCTGGATCCGCCTAATTCTGCAATACCTGTATTTATCACAAACCGGTAATTTCCGGCCGGAAGATATGCCAGGGCATATGCATGATTGCCTGCTGCTGCATCGATTGTCAGCTTCCCGTCAAAGGCAAACTGGCCTTCTTCCTGCTTTAATTCAACCGGAGTTTCTGAAGCAGCTCCAGCCAGTCGTCTGGCTGTTAGGGATACATTCTCTGCCGCCTGCACATTGGATGAATAGAAGTGGAACCGGACAGGATACAGGGGTTCTCCGATGGTGAGGGAAAGATTCGTTTCCTCCTCTGACTCCATCGTGAGGGATCCGGTTACTTTAAAGCTATCCGTATTTTCTCCTTCCCCTCCTTCTTCCTGTACCTGAACCGATACCGGAACCACTCCGGACAGGGGCGTATACCAGCTGACTGTATCGATCTTTATCTGATAACCGGAAGCTTTTTGAGATGAATAGATTACCACATCCGGTGCAGTACCGCCTTCGCTTGCTTCTTCCCCGATCTGAACCGTCAGTGTATAATTCTTATCATCCTTCAAACGGCCATCATGGATGGTCAGAGCCATTGTCTTCTGGTAAGCGGCTTCTCCAAGCGTGACGGAGATGGTTTCATCCGTTCCTTTGTTTAGAACAACCCTTCCCTCCATCGTCTTAACTGTCCCGCCATCGGAAGGCTTCAGCGCTACAACCATCTTCATATTCCCGGAATAGCCCATCCACTGGGTTATATCCGGTATCGTTCCCCTGAATCCGGAGACATTCATTTCTTCATTTGTTTGATAAACCGGGGTTGCTTTTTCTGTATCACTTTCCTGATACAGGGATATGTCAGCCTGATAGGTTCCATTTGAAAGCTGGTTATCATAAGCGGTGATCTGGAATATTTTTTTCCCGTAGATACATTTTCCCCTGGGCTCAATGGAGCTTTCAACCGGCAGCTCTAACTGCACCTCCTCGGAAATAGTGACACTGCCGCCTTTCATGCTATTTCCAGGAAGAGGCTTTAACACTCCATAACCAATATTTCCGCCCGTTACCTCCACAGATCCACTTAATATCCGGATATCGCCACAGGATAATTGTAAACCATTCACTCCATTCCATCCGCTGCCGATGGCAGCTCCCAGATATCCTGATTCGCCATTATTATAAGAAGATACGGTTATATCGGGAGCTTTGCCCCTCGCCCCGCCGATCACGATCTTGTCTACACTTCCACCAGCTCCGCCTCCGATTCCGGCTCCTGTCTCCCTTCCTCCTGCTGCGGTTATCCTTCCGCCCAGTATTTCAATGGTTCCGCCGATTCCATACAGACCGGTTCCGATTCCGGCTCCTCCATGATAATTATACGCATAAACCCAATAAGCTCCACCTTCAGCTTCGATGGTTCCGCCCTTAATTATAATTTTTCCTGTCCCGTATTCCTCTTTTGCACCTTCGTAACCTGTTGATCCGGCTTTTCCTCCGATACCAGCAGCACCACAGGCACCTCCCACTGCCTTCAGGCTTCCGGTACTCTGCTCCGTAATAACCAGTGTTGCATCTTTTTCCACCCCAATTCCAGCACCGCTGTATGTACCCGCTAATGAATTTTTCCCTTGTACTGTCAAATTTAATTTTGCTTTTCCTTTCAGAAGGATTCCGGCTGCATCATCTATGATATCAGTGCCATAGCCAACATTTACATTTTCAATTGTTAAATTTACTGTAACATTATCAATTACAATACCACCTTCGATTTTTCGACCTTCCGATAATCTCTCCGTCGGATGATAGGTACCAGTGATCGTCTTTCCATCAAGGCTAGACACATTGTCTTTATCAATCACCAGATAATTTCCATTCAAATCATACGGTGCATCTACCAGCAGCTCCACGCCCGCGTCCCCCACCATCACATAAATCTCCGGCAGGTCAGCCGTATCCGCCACTTCAAATTTGCTCAGTTCCTCCGGCAGAACTGGTGTGTAGACATAGGCACAGCCGTTGTAGTCCTGATTTGCCTCCTCATAGCCCGCCCAGGTCTTCGTCGAGGTCTCGACCGGCTCTCCGTCCTCGTCAAATTCTTCGAAATAGTCTTTTTCGGAAATGCCGCCGTGAAACTCCGGGAGGTCACTCTGCTCTTCGTCCAGTTTCCAGGTTATGCCTGAAATCTGCCAGACTGCCGTTTCCGCATCTGTATCTTTCTCTGTGCCCTTATCCACTGCTTTCACCAGATGCACATTCTGGCTGTCTTCCGCCAGCGTTTCATCCGCCTCTTCCACCTCAACCTCCAGTATATCCGGCAGGATGATATCGCTTTCTTTGGCACCCAGAGGAAGCTTCTGCACCGCAACTGTCTCATCTAACTCCGAAAATCCGATGATTGCCGGACCTTTTTCTTCTGGCAGCACCGTCACCTCGATGCTTGGCAAAAAGCCGGTATCCAGTTCATAGCGGCTGCTTTTCAATTCCGCATCAAACACATAGGTACCCGGTGTTTCTCCGTCGTATGTATCTTTCTCACTGAAGGTCTCATCCAGAACCCAGCGGACCTTTACTTCCTTCCAGTTTTTATCGGTTTTCGTCCCGTCCGCATCGGATGGGGATGCTTTCTGCTCAGTGTCATCCACCCCCCCTATTTCCGATTTTTCTGTAGCATCTGCCTCAGATGGGGATGCTTTCCGAACTGTACCATCTGTTTCAGATGAAGAAAGCGTCTGAGACTTTTTTTCTGTTTCCACTTTACCGTCTCCGCTTTGAAGCTCCGACGGCGTAGCAATCTTTTCTGCACCGTCTTCTTCATCCGATGCTTCTTCTGCCAAAACCCGCACCTTCAGCTTGTCCGGCAGCTCCAGATCCTTATATTTCGTTCCATACGGAACCTCCTGATGCAGGATTTCATCCGAAAGCTCCTTCACTTCCTCGATATACTGCACCGAACTGCCTGCCAGCACCTGCGGGTGCCAGTCACAGGTATTCCATATCATCACCGCCGCCAGCGCCGCTGCCAGGGCACGCTTATATTTCTTTTTCATGCTGTTTTCCTCCATTTATTCTGAGCGAATTTTTCTATTTCAGTCTGTTTCCCACTTGAACAAAATACTCTTTCTTCCGATCCAGCAGGCTTTCGCTACACGCCGCCAGAAATTCTTCTAATTCTTCTTTTTTCGTCGGAAATACCCCGAATGCAGTCACATGAAGCCGCCAGGATTCAAGGGCATTGTCCCGGTCGGAAAGCCAGATTAAGGACGCCGCCGGGTTATTTTCCCGGATTTTTTCTACGATTTCCACTCCCTGTCTGCCCTGCACGGACGCCAGCATAATGAGGTAGGGATTCCCCTTTACAAAGTGCAGATATGCGTCCAGATCGCTGATATACGTGTGAATCATCGGCCATCTGCGGTTTTCAGTCAATATTTCACGCAGCATTTTTTCCAGTCCTTCAATGTCGGTCGGTTTTTCTCCATATATCACTACCCGTACCATATCCCACCTGCCTTTTTTGATTTTTCTGTAACAATATTTCATTTACATTTCAAGTCATAACTTTTATACTATAAGCATACCAAATGAGCGATTTAATGAAAACCACATCGACGCAAACGGTCAAACCTCGACCTAAATGGTCACGGTTTTGAATAAAGGAGGCGGTTGAGCTTTGATGCATTTTGCGATTGTTGAAGACTTGAAGATAGATCAGAATCATCTGATTCATTTGATACAGGAGAACTTGGAGAAGCACGGGGAAACGGTGTACTTTGACTGCTACGAGAGCGGCGAGGCATTTCTGGAAGCCTTCCGTCCAAGGCTTTTTAATGCGGTTTTTATGGATATTATGCTGGACCGGGACGGGCGCAATGGTATTGACACGGCGCTGGAGCTTCGCAAGCGCGAAAAACGTCTCCCCATCGTTTTCACTACAACGGAACGTGATTATTCACTGCAGGGTTACCGTGCCCATCCCCTTGATTATCTCTTAAAACCGGTGGAGGAAAAGGCACTTGCCTGGTGTCTCGATGAGATCCGGACATTTCTCGCCGCGCCTGCCTACATCGAAATTCAGGTGGCGCTCGGACGGGGACAGGCATCCACGCAGCGGATTCTGCTCGACGATTTTCTGTACGCGGAGACGCAGAACCACCGGCTGATCATCCATACCAGCTCCGGCGATGCCGCCACACGGCTCTCTTTTTCGGATCTGATGGCACTGCTCCCGAAGGGCAGTCGTTTTTACATGAGCGGACGCGGGCTGCTTATCAATTTTTCACATGTTACCTCGGTGGACGAGGACGGTTCTGTCCATCTGAAAAACGGCAGCTGCTTTTTCTGCAGCCGCCGGAAGAAAAAAGAGACAAAAGAAGCATTTGCAGCCTACTTGTTTGACACATTGCGGAAGGGAGGTACTCTATGAACTGGTCTGTGTTTGGCAAGGCATTTCTCGTTGAAACCGTCTATTCCATTCCTTTTTTTATTTTATCGATTCTGCCATTTAAAAAGCAGCTTCGATTTCCGATTAAAATCCTGATTCTGTTCATTTTTATCGGTCAGCTGCTCCAGTCCTCCCTGTATACCTACCTGATCAGCCACGGTAAACCGACCCGGGTCACCGACACGGTATTTGCCTTCGTTTCCCTGGCGATCTATTTTTTATGTGTGAAGGCTAATTTCTGGAAACTTCTGTTTCTGGGAAACTTCATCCTGAATTATTTTGTCACAGTCCGGGGCATCTGTTTCTTTCTGGAAAGCCGTCTGTTCTACGATCCCAGCATTACCTATTATTCACTCCGCGATCAAAGCCTGCTGCTCATCTCGATTCTTCTGCTTCTGACGCTCCCCCTCGGGCTCAAATTTATGAAAAATGCCACGGAACGCGTTTTTCAGGTAGACAGCTCCGCATTCTGGCAGAAAGTCTGGTTTATTCCATTTTCATGCACCCTGATTATCTGCGCTTATAACTTTGATTTAAACATTGATACCGTCCGCAAGTTCCGTTTTATCCTCACGCGCCTCTGGCTCTTTGCTATGACAATTCTCATCTACTATGTCCTTTTGGAAGCGCTCAATGCAGTCCGCCAGCAGGCGCAGTTGGAAGAACGCGCGGCGCAGCAGGACACCCTCCTGGCGATGCAGTACACACAGTATCAGCAGCTTTCCCGCCACATCGAAGAGGTGCGGGAGGCGCGCCACGACCTGCGCCAGCACTTAAATCTCATCGAGCATTACCTGCAAAGCGGGAAAACGGAGGATCTGAATACCTACATCGAACAATACCGTATGACGCTTCCACCGGACACCGCGCGGACCTGGTGTGAAAATTATGCGGTCAACACGATTATCAGCTATTACGGCGAGGAGGCACGCAAGGCGTCGGTCGATTTTTCGGTCCGCATCCAGCTTCCGCCCTCTCTCCCGCTGGGTGAGCCACAGCTCTGCTCGATCTTCGGCAATCTTCTGGAAAATGCCCTCGACGCCTGTCGGGAATGTACGGACAGCGCGCCGTTTATCCGCATCTGCGCCCAGGAGGATGCCGGTCACATCGTGATCGCCGTTGACAACACCTGCTGCCATCCGCCGATCGAGGAAAATGGGCGGTTCCGCTCGACCAAACATGACGGCTTCGGCACGGGAACCGCCTCCATCCGTTCGATCGCTGAGCGGTACCAGGGTCTGGTGGATTTCCGGTATGAGGACGGGATCTTTTATGCATCGGTGATGTTGAAATTTGACTCTAAAATTTCTCACGGAAATCTTTGAAAAAAGATTGACTTTCATCGTGTCAGGACGCATAATATAAATAATAATCATTATCAATATTATTTAGAAGGATTGGAGTGTCGCTTATGAAAACCTTAAAATACAGCCGTCAGCGCGAATCGATCAAAGCCTGCCTGATGAGCCGGAAGGATCATCCGACCGCCGACGCCCTTTACACCAGCATCCGGGAACAGTTTCCGAATATCAGCCTTGGAACCGTTTACCGCAATTTAAACCTGTTAGTTGAGCTGGGCGAGATCCGGAAGCTGTCCTGCGGCGACGGCACGGATCATTTCGATTATGATACATCCCCACATTACCACTACGTCTGCCGCCAGTGCGGACGGGTCATGGATATTCCGATGGAAGCAACCAAGGAGCTGGAGACAGCCGCCAAAGAATTTGCGCCGGGAACGATCGATGACCATACCGTGTTTTTCTATGGGATATGCGATGAGTGTCTGAAAGGGGAAAAACACTAATATAGAAGCGGCTGATTTTGTATCGGAACAGACGGGACCAAATGAGCCGCTTCCCGATTTCTGCCATGCGCTGACCGGGTATGAATACATCACCAGCGAAAAAGTTCTGAGAATATCCAGGTTATCGATAAAAATGAAAAAAATAAGAATTATTTCTATTTTTTCATTGACAAACGCAAGAATCTATGATATCTTAATATCAGTAATCATTACTGTTTTAGTTTAAGCCAAATAAACGATTTCGTTTTAAAAGCTCCTATGAAACAGAATGGTTGCAAGCAACTTTACTATCTATTTATTGTTTCTATAAAACACGAAATTAAAAATTTATTTTAGAAAAGGAGAATTGACTATGAAGAAATTTGTCTGTACAGTATGTGGTTACGTATACGAGGGTGAGGCTGCTCCGGAGAAATGTCCAGTATGCGGCGCTCCGGCTTCCAAGTTCAAAGAGCAGTCCGGCGAGATGACCTGGGCAGCTGAGCACGTAGTTGGTGTGGCACAGGGTGTCAGCGAGGATATTCTCGAAGATTTAAGAGCTAACTATGAAGGCGAGTGCAGAGAAGTTGGTATGTACCTGGCGATGGCACGTGTGGCTCACAGAGAGGGCTATCCGGAAATCGGTCTGTACTGGGAGAAGGCAGCTTACGAAGAGGCTGAGCACGCTGCTAAGTTTGCAGAGCTTCTGGGTGAGGTTGTAACAGATTCCACCAAGAAGAACCTGGAGATGCGTGTAGAGGCTGAGCACGGCGCAACCGAAGGCAAATTTGACCTTGCAAAACGTGCGAAAGCTGCTAACCTGGATGCAATCCATGACACCGTTCATGAGATGGCTCGTGACGAGGCTAGACATGGCAAGGCATTTGAGGGTCTGTTAAAGAGATACTTCAACTAATCTGAGTGAATGAATGGACAGCGCATTACGGCGCTGGTGAATAAAAGAGAACTGATGAGGGCGTATGAAAATGGAAAATTCCTTTTTCATACGCCCTGTTTATTTTATGCAGATTTGTTTTATGTCTCTGTTCAAAAAGACGCCAAAATCTTATCTACCGTCTCCTTCTCCATCTCCCCAATCGGAATCATCTCCGCCGGTACGTCCTCATATGGCAGCAGCGCTTTCTCATACCAGGTAACATCGTGCCATTTTCCGCTCTTATAACCGGTATTTTTGCACACGCCCATCGTCCGGAATCCGCATCCGTTATGCATCGCATCGCTCTTCACATTCGGACTTGTCACCAGACTGTAGACGGTGTGGACGCCCTGTGCCTTTAAAAGCTCTAAAAGCACCAGAAGCATCCGTTTGCCGATGCCCTTCGACGTCACCCGACTGTCCAGATATTCAGAAAGTTCCGCATTCCAACGGTACGCCGCGCGCTCAAGCTGCTTATGCCCATATGCATAGCCAATGATTCTGCCCGTTTCATCCTCGCAGACAATCCACGGATATTCTGCCGTGATCGCCCGGATGCGCCCCTCAAATTCCTCCAGGGACGGCAGCTCCGTCTCAAACGTGATCGGCGTGTCCATATATTGTGCATAAATTTCCAATATCGCAGGTGCATCGGCGATAGCAGCCAGACGCAGGCGGCAGGATGTATGGTCCATAAACTGGTTCCTCCCTATCATTTTCGGTCATTTTTCCTTTACAGGCAACTATATATGAATCTTCCCGTTTCGTCAACTATTCGCAACCAGATTCATGCCTGCCCGTGAACCCCCTCAATCCACCAGCTCATTCTGATGCCTCGATAAATGCTCATATGGCAGAATCAGCCGCCCCCGGTACAGCCCGCAGCCGTCATTGACCAGGTCATTGTTGATCGCCGAAAACATATTGACATCGAGCTCAGCCAACTTGAGCGACACCAGGCGCTGGCAGCGCTCGTATGCCTCGTCAAAATAAACGCACGCGCCCTCCGGAATCTCATCCCGTCTGGCCCGCTCGCCCTCCTGGCGCTTTTCGTAGCTTAAATGATTGGCCACGCCGATCTCCGCGATATCGTCCATGTGCTTTGTGCGAAGCTGTACCTCCACATAGCTTCTGGAACAATTATCGTAAAACGTAATATGCAGAGACTGGTAATCATCCGAACTATTTCCGCAGACATAATCACGGTAGTACGGCCTTGCCTCCTCATCCATCAACGGGGAGGTACTCTCTTTCACCCCGTAAGCCGGTTCCGCCGTAAACCCGCGTTCCTCCAGAAATCCCGGAAGTTCATTCGCTATCTGGTAGAGGTACCGGATATCCGCATCCTGCTGCGATTCCCCCGGTTTCAGGTAACACTTCGGCAGTGAAATCACGATCCGGTACGCGATCAGGTCGCGGAAACAGCTCAATCTCTGCTTCAAATCGGAGATCGACGGAAATGCCTTATGTTCTGTATAACAGTCATAAATATATTCGACGATATATCCGTTAAATTTCGCCTCCGAGCGGATCAGCGACTTGATTCTTCCCTTAAAGTTAAATGCCAGAAGCGGATATTCCTTTGCCATATGAATATAAAATTCCCGGATCTTCTGTGACTGGGTCGTCAGGAAATCATTGTGTTCCAAAAGCTCCCGGATCTGAATCAGAAAATTTGCATGTATCAGGTCTATCTCATTGTTTGTCTGTTTTGCCTCCGCTTTCAAATCCCGGCTGTAATTCTTTAAAATCTTAAACATCGTATCGCCGGAATACAGATAATCGTTTAAGGTCACCATGGTCCTCACCTCCCTGCTTCAGCAAAAAAGGGACGGTGCGTAGGATAACAATGCCCCAGATGCACCAGCCCCCTTATTTATAAAATAGAGCTATTTATTTTCCGTAAACCTTCTTGATCCGCTCCATTGCCTCTTTTGTATTCGCAGTCGTACCAAATGCAGTCAGACGGAAGAATCCTTCTCCATTCTTACCAAATCCGCTGCCCGGTGTGCCGACCACATTTGCCTTGGCAAGCAGATCGTCGAAAAACTCCCAGGATTTCATGCCGTTCGGGCACTGCATCCAGATGTACGGTGAATTTTCGCCGCCGATGTGCCAGATGCCAAGCTCTTTTAAGGTCTCGGTCATGATCTTCGCATTGGTGCGGTATACGTCCAGGTGCTCGCGGCACTGTGCCATTCCCTCCGGTGAAAGAGCTGCCTCTGCGGCGCGCTGTACCGGGTAGGAAACGCCGTTAAACTTGGTTGTCTGGCGGCGCAGCCACATCTTGCGGATGGAAGAACCACCGCGCTCTAATTCAGAGGGAACCACGGTATAGCCACAGCGGGTTCCGGTAAAGCTTGCCAACTTCGAAAGGGAGCAGAACTCGATCGCGCAGGTCTTGGCGCCCTCAATCTCAAAAATACTTCTCGGAAGCGCCGGATCTGCTACGAAGGACTCATACGCCGCATCAAATAAAAGAATCGCATCCTGCTCGTTCGCATAGTCAACCCACTCTTTTAACTGCTCACGGTTGTACACACCGCCAGTCGGGTTGTTCGGGGAGCAGAGATAAATAATATCCGCTTTCTGTCCCTTCGGAGGCATCGGAAGAAAGCCATTTTCCACATTGGCATCCATAAATACGATCTTTCTGCCTGCCATCACGTTCGTATCCATGTAAACCGGGTATACCGGATCCGGGATCAGGACCGTGTTGTCCGCATCAAAGAGATCGAGGATATTTCCGACATCACTCTTCGCGCCGTCGCTGATGAATATATCCTCCGCCGCCACCTCAACCTGGAAGGACGCATAATACTTCTGAACTGCTACGCGCAGAAAATCATATCCCTGCTCCGGACCATATCCATGGAACGTAGCCGCCTTTCCCTGCTCCATAGCTGCTTTTGCAAATGCGTCAGCTGCTTTCTGGCAGATCGGAAGGGTTACGTCACCGATACCCATTTTGATTACTTTTGCCTCTGGATGGGCTTTGGTGTATTCATCTACTTTTTTAGCGATGGTGGAAAACAGATAGCTTTCTTCCAGATTTTTATAGTTTTCGTTGATCTTCATACTTTATTTTCTCCATATTTTAAGAATTTTTTTCCTTTACCTCCAGAGCCGCTTTCACAAACTCCCTAAAGATCGGATGTGCGCGGTTCGGGCGGCTCTTGAACTCCGGATGGTACTGAACTCCCAGATAGAACGGATGTCCCGGAATCTCCATCGCCTCTACCAGCGTACCGTCCGGAGACTGTCCGGAAAAGATAGCGCCATGCTCCATATAAACTTCCCGGAACTTGTTGTTAAATTCATAACGATGGCGATGTCTCTCTTCGATCAGACCTTTTCCATACGCTTTCATCATCAGCGTATCCGGACTGATGCGGCACGGATATGCACCCAGACGCATCGTTCCGCCCATGTCAGCCAGATCCATCTGCTCTTCCATCAGGGCAATGACCGGATGCTTGCTGTCCGGCGCAAACTCGGTTGAGTTCGCATCCTCATAGCCTAACACGCCTCTGGCAAATGCGATCGCCGCGATCTGCATACCAAGGCAGATGCCAAAGTACGGGATATTGTTTCTTCTCGCATAATCCGCTGCTGCAATCATGCCCTCGATGCCGCGGATGCCGAAGCCGCCCGGCACGATGATACCGGTCGAACCGCCCAGGATTTCCGGCGCTGTCTCCGGAGTGATCGTCTCACTATCCACCCAGTTGATCTCCACCTGCGCGCCATTTTCCCATCCGGCATGGTGCAGGGATTCTACGATCGACAGATAAGAATCGTGCAGTTTGACGTACTTGCCGACCAGGGAAATCTTGACTGTCTTGCGGCTGTTCTTGATGCGGTCCAACATATGTTTCCACTCAGTCAGATCGCACTCTTGCGGCGCTTTCTCGATGCCCAGTTCGCGAAGCACGATCTTGGCAAGTCCTGCTTCTTCCAGCATGATCGGCGCCTCGTAGAGAACCGGAAGGGTCAGGTTCTCGATGACGCAGTCCTCTTTGACGTTACAGAACAGTGCGATCTTGCGGAAAATGGATGGATCGTCCACCGGACGGTCACAGCGCGCTACGATGATATCCGGCATGATACCAAAAGACTGCAGCTGTTTAACCGAATGCTGCGTCGGTTTTGATTTATGCTCGCCTGAAGATTCCAGATATGGAATCAGGGTTACATGGATGAAGAGGCAGTTGCTGCGTCCCGCCTCGCAGGACACCTGGCGGATGGCTTCCAGGAACGGCTGTGACTCAATATCGCCGGTTGTTCCGCCGATCTCTGTGATAACGATGTCCGCATCGGTCTTTTCCTGCACGGAATAGATAAATGATTTTATCTCATTTGTGATATGTGGAATTACCTGTACCGTCTCGCCCAGATATTCGCCGCGGCGCTCTTTATTTAACACATTCCAGTAGACCTTACCGGTCGTCAGGTTGGAATACCGGTTTAAATCTTCATCTATAAAACGCTCATAATGTCCCAGATCCAGATCCGTCTCCGCACCGTCGTTTGTTACGAATACTTCGCCGTGCTGATACGGGCTCATGGTTCCTGGATCGACGTTGATATACGGATCCAGCTTCTGCGCTGCTACCTTAAATCCCCGTGCCTTCAAAAGACGGCCCAGAGACGCTGCTGTAATACCCTTCCCCAATCCTGATACAACACCGCCTGTCACAAAAATAAATTTTGCCATCTGCTTTTCCTCCTCTTCCTTTCTTTAAAATATTAATCCACTTTTTCCGTCATATATGATTCTGTCAAATTTTGCCTTCGCAAAAGATTTCAGCCTGCACGGATTCCGCAACCCTCAAAACGCAGAATCCATGCAGACCATCGTTCTTTTTAGTCGTTCTCATGCTCCTGAAGCACATAACCCGGAATCTGGATTTCTTCCGGTTTTTCCATCTGGCTCAGCTCTTTTCTAGCCGCTGCACCATGTGCAATGTGCGCGATATCTACCAGTTCAACGTTGTCCTCGTTGTACTTGCTTTCCAGTGTCAGCGCCAGGACAGCCGCGGTATCAAGCGATGTCAGGCACGGAATACCAAGCTCGACTGCCTTTCTTCTCAGGCGGACACTGTCGCGTCCCGGCTGGCGTCCCGTCTTGGAAGTGGAAATCACATAGCTGATCTTTCCTTCTTCCAGCAGGGAAATGGTCGTCTCCTCGCCCTCTTTGGCTTCCTTCGGCTTCTTGACTAACGTTGAAGAAATGCCGACGCTGTTTAACCGGCTTGCAGTACCGGAGGTCGCGTAGATGTGGAATCCCATCGCCACGTACTCTTTGACCAGCTCGCGCAGGTCGCTCTTATCGGTATCGCGGACACTGATTAAGACGCCGCCCTCGCGCTTCATCGTATATCCGGCTGCTACCAGACCCTTGAACAGCGCTTCCTCCATCGTCCGGGCGATACCCAGTACCTCGCCGGTCGATTTCATTTCCGGTCCGAGCTGTGTATCTACGTTGGACAACTTCTCAAAGGAGAATACCGGAACCTTGACTGCGTAGTACGGAGAGCACGGATACAAACCTGTCTCATAGCCCATGTCAGCCAGCTTTTCGCCCATCATGATGCGGGTTGCCAGATCGACCATCGGCACTCCGGTTACCTTGCTGATGTACGGCACGGTACGGGATGAACGCGGGTTGACCTCGATGATATAGATCGTATCCTCATGCAGAACGTACTGGATGTTGATGAGTCCCTTCGTATTCATGGAAAGCGCCAGACGGATGGAATAGTCCACCAGACGGTCTTTCTGGCTCTCGGTCAGCATAAAGGCCGGATATACCGCGATGGAGTCTCCGGAATGGACACCCGCACGCTCGATGTGCTCCATGATACCCGGAATCAAAACGGTCTCGCCGTCGCAGATCGCGTCAACCTCCAGCTCGGTACCCATCAGGTATTTATCAATCAGGATCGCATTCTCAATCTTGTGTGAGAGAATAATCTTCATATACTCATGAATATCGGCGTCGTTGTACGCGATAATCATGTTTTGTCCGCCTAATACATAGCTCGGACGCATCAGAACCGGATACCCCAGATGATTTGCCGCCTGGATTGCCTCATCCTCAGTGTAAACGGTCTGACCCGCTGCCTGTTTCATATTTAATTTTTTCAGCAGGGCTGCGAAACGTCCGCGATCCTCCGCCATATCGATGCTGTCTGCCGGAGTGCCGAGAACCGGAATATTGTTCTCTACAAGGCATTTCGTCAGACGGATCGCTGTCTGTCCGCCAAAGGCCACAACTGCGCCGATCGGCTTCTCGATCCGGATGATATCCAGCACATCCTCCGGTGTCAGCGGCTCAAAATACAGACGGTCTGCTACGTTGAAGTCGGTGGAAACGGTCTCCGGGTTGTTATTTACGATGACAACCTCATAACCGGCTCTCTTTAACGACCATACGCAGTGAACAGAAGCGAAATCGAACTCGATACCCTGACCGATACGGATCGGACCGGAACCAAATACCATAACAACCGGTTTTCCGCTTGCATTCTCTTTAATAAATTCTTCTGCCTCATCTTCCTCGCCGAAGGTGCTGTAGAAGTAAGGGGTGCTTGCCGTAAACTCAGCGCTGCAGGTATCAACCATGCGGTAGCATGCCGGAACATGCTTGATTTCCGAAAGCCCGGTCATCTCCTTGATGACTGCATCCGGGAATCCGTTCTGTTTGGCTTCCATATAAAGCGCATCGCTCAGAGTCTCAGACTGCATCCGGCATTCCAGGGACAGGATATGCATCAGTTTATTTAAGAACCACTCGTCGATCTTGGTCAGCTCATGAATCTCGGCAACGGTCACGCCGCGCTTGAAGCTCTCATAGATTGCAAACAGACGCTCGTCATCCTGCGCCAGAATTTTTTCTCTCAGCTCTTCCACACTCATCGGCGCCAGTTTCTTCATGTTCAGGCTGTTCTGGGAGATCTCCGCGCCGCGGACTGCCTTCATGAGCGCCTGCTCAAAGTTGCGGCCGATCGCCATAACCTCGCCGGTTGCCTTCATCTGGGTACCCAGCTTCCGGCGTCCGTAAACGAATTTATCAAATGGCCATTTCGGGAATTTAACCGTTACATAGTCAAGGGCCGGCTCGAAGCATGCCATCGTCTCGCCGGTTACCTCGTTCGGGATCTCGTCCAGATGATAACCGATCGCAATCTTGGTTGCCACGCGGGCAATCGGATATCCGGTTGCTTTCGAAGCAAGGGCGGACGAACGGGATACACGCGGGTTTACCTCGATAACGGCATATTCAAAGCTCTCCGGATTCAGCGCAAACTGGCAGTTGCAGCCGCCCTCGATGCCCATCGCCTGGATAATATTCAGCGCTGCGGAACGAAGCATCTGGTATTCCTTATCCGCCAGCGTCACAGCCGGTGCGATAACAATGGAGTCGCCGGTGTGGACGCCGACCGGGTCAAAGTTTTCCATCGAGCAGACCGTAATCTCGTTGCCGATGGCATCGCGCATTACCTCAAACTCGATCTCCTTCCATCCGGAAATACATTTCTCAACCAGAATCTGATTGATCGGTGACAGGCGGATACCCGCCTCCGCGATGTTGTAAAGCTCTTCTTTATTTGCCGCAATACCGCCGCCGGTACCGCCCAGGGTAAAGGCCGGACGCACGATAACCGGGTAAGAAATAACCTCGGCAAAATCAAGCGCATCCTCGATGGTGGTGACAACCTTGGACGGAATGACCGGCTCACCGATAGCTTCCATCGTGTCTTTAAAGCACTGGCGGTCCTCCGCCTTATCGATGGTCTCCGGGGACGCGCCGAGAAGCGTTACATTGTGGCTCTTTAAGAAACCTTCTTTGGCAAGCTCCATGGACAGTGTCAGTCCGGTCTGTCCGCCCAGGGTGGACAGAATGCTGTCAGGCTTCTCTTTTTCAATGATTCTCTTGACAAATTCCAGGGTCAGCGGCTCGATGTATACGTGATCCGCGATGGCGCTGTCCGTCATGATGGTTGCCGGGTTGGAGTTTACTAAAACGACCTCCAGACCTTCCTCTTTTAAAGCCCGGCACGCCTGCGTTCCTGCATAGTCAAACTCTGCCGCCTGACCGATGACGATAGGGCCGGAACCGATTACCATAACTTTTTTCAGGGATTTATTTAACGGCATGACGCGCCCTCCTTTTTCTTATAATCTCTCATCATCTGAATGAAACGCCCAAACAGCTCTTCCGTATCCTTCGGACCTGCACAAGCCTCTGGATGGAACTGGACGGTAAATGCCGGCATATCGTGGTAGGTGATGCCCTCGCAGGTGCCGTCGTTGACATTGATAAATGTCTCCTCCGCGCCCTCCGGCAGCGTATCGCGCAGTACCTCATAGCCGTGGTTCTGGCTGCTGATGTAGACGCGTCCGGTCGTCAGATCCTTGACCGGCTGGTTCGCACCTCTGTGACCGAATTTCATCTTTCCAGTCTTCGCGCCCTTGGCAATCGCCAGCAGCTGGTGTCCCAGGCAGATGCCGAACATCGGTTTTCCAGCCTTCGTAATCTTTCGGATCTCCTCGATGATCTCCGGGTTGTCCTCTGGGTTGCCTGGACCGTTGGAAAGCATGATTCCGTCCGGATTCATCTTAAGAATCTCCTCCGCCGTCGTACCTGCCGGAAGGTCAGCCACGCGGCATCCGCGCCTGGTCATCTCGCGGATGATATTTTCCTTTGCGCCGAAATCCCAGAGCACAATCTGGAACTCTTCTTTCTCATCCGCCGGTTTGATCTCACATTTCTTTGGTGTAACGGTTTCAACCGCCTTTGTAATGTGGAAGTTTTTCACTTCCTCCAGCTTTTTCGCGTCATACGGCGGCTTCACCTCGGTCAGCCAGCCGTTCATCGAACCGGATTCACGAATGGTTTTTGCCAGCTTTCTCGTATCGATTCCATAGACGCCCGGGATGTTTCTTTCTTTAAAAAAGGTGTCAAGATCCCCACTGCATCTGAAGTTGGAAGGTTCCTGACACCACTCTTTTACGATATAGGCTGATAAATATACCTCTTCATTCTCGAAGTCCTGCGGAATCACTCCGTAGTTTCCGATTAACGGAAATGTCTGAACGACAATCTGTCCAAAATAGCTGGGATCTGTGATCGTCTCAAGGTATCCTGTCATACCGGTTGTAAATACGACTTCTCCGGTCACTTCACGTAAAGGAGCGCCAAAGCTTTTTCCCTCAAAATAGTCGCCGTTTTCCAACAGAAGATATACCGGTTTCTCCATCTGGTCACCATTCCTTTCTCTCTCGTACCCCGCCTGTGAATAGCTTCATGCAGGCAGTTTACTTTTTCATTCTCAATAGCCTCACATTTGAGCAAATCTGTTTTTCCTCAGATGCGTTTTTTACATCATTAGAGACATATTTTATAAATTGTCTGATTCTGCAACAAAGGCGTCCATGAGCCTAAGCCCATGAACGCCCTTGTTCATATTCTGAAAGATTATAGCATAGGAAAGTTCTATGCGTCAAGAGATTTTTTATACATTTTTTTATGTTTTATACGTCATTTATGCATTTTTATGCATTCCTGCCTATTGTTTTTCATTTTTATTTATTATGCAAACATCAAGTATACATATGTAAGGATTTATTAAGGAATAAGTAACACGGTTGTCTATTCCATCCTGTATACTGTCTCTATTACTTAACAGGAGGTATTGATTTATGAGTCTCTTTCTTTTAGTTTTATTCCCACTAAGCTTTTTACTTGCCATTCTTGCTTTTTTTACAGGTAAAACTATGGCATCCATCCTTACGCTTGGCAGTTATGCCTGCTTTGCACTCTTTCTGCTGCTTTCCCTTCATGACATCAATCTTCGCATGATGACTCAGGATATCAGCGGTATCCAGGATATCTATCCCTCTATTGAGTCTATCTGTATTCCTGCGTTTCTTGCTTTAAATGTAGTAGCTGGCTTCCGCGTTTTTAAGACTGCAAAAAAATAAGTGCTTGTTCTTATGCCTGTTTCTTTATATAATAAGGACAGGCATTTTTGATTTAGGAGGTATTTTTTTATGGATAAAATTACCAGTTTTACTATCGACCATCTGAAACTGCTCCCTGGCGTCTATGTATCCCGCAAGGACCGCGTGGGCGATCAGGTCATCACCACCTTTGATATCCGCATGACACGTCCAAACTATGAGCCGGTCATGAATACTGCCGAGGTTCACACCATTGAGCACCTGGCTGCCACCTGGCTGCGAAATAACGAGGAATGGAAAGACCGCGTCCTCTACTTCGGACCGATGGGCTGCCGCACCGGCTTCTACCTGCTTCTCGCAGGCGACCTGACGTCCGAGGAGATCGTTCCGCTGATGAAGGGGCTCTTTACTTTCATGCGCGACTACAAAGACGAGGTTCCGGGTGCTTGTGCAAAAGATTGCGGCAACTACCTCGATATGAACCTGCCGATGGCAAACTGGCTGGCTGACCGCTTTCTGCGCGAAGTCTTAGATGGAATTGGTCCGGAGAGACTGGTTTATCCGGAATAAAAGACAAGAATAGCAGGCGGTATGCTTTGAAACACAAAACCCCCAGATGCTGCAGCATCCGAGGGGTTTTATTCTATATATTTTCTATTTTCCCTATTTTCTTGCATCCGCAGCCGCTGCATGTCCAGATAATCCTTCTCCATGCGCCATACGCGATACAAGCGGTGCGATACGCGCGGATGCCTCCGGGGTCATGCTCTGATGGGTACAGGTCTTTAAGAATGTACCAACCCAGACACCGCCGGTATAACGTGCCGCCCGAAGAGTCGGAAGTGTGTGGTTGGTTCCGGAAGCATAATCACCAAATACCTCTGCCGTATTCTGACCGATAAACAGAGAACCGTAATTAACCAACTTCGGAATCAGTGCATCCGGGTCTTCCACGTTGAGCTCCAGATGCTCCGGTGCGTACTCATTCGCATACTGAACCGCCTCGTCCAGGCTGTCTACCACGCCGATCTCTCCAAACGTATCCCAGGACTGTCTCGCAATCTTTGCCGTATCCAGAATCTTCAGCTCTTCCTCTACCGCCTCAATCACGCTCTTTCCAAATGCCTCATCCGTTGTCAGAAGAATGCCTTTCGCATTGACATCATGCTCAGACTGTGCCAGCAGATCGGCCGCCACCACCTTCGCACTCGCTTTTCCGTCGGCGATTACCAGGACCTCGCTCGGCCCGGCTACGAAGTCGATGCCGACCTGCCCGTAGCACTGACGTTTCGCCTCTGTTACGAAGCGGTTACCCGGTCCTACAATAATATCCACCGGCTTGATACTCCCCGTTCCATAGGAAAATGCCGCGATCGCCTGTGCACCGCCCAGTGCATAGATCTCATCCACGCCAGCCAGATCCATCGCTACCAGCGTCCTGGCATTGATATGACCCGTTCCACGCACTACCGGAGCGCAGGCGGTGATACGTTTTACTCCCGCTGCCTTCGCCGGAGTCGCTAACATCAGTGCCGTCGAATACAGTGGATAATTGCCGCCCGGCACATAACAGCAGCAGGACTCCACCGGAATGATGCGGTGTCCTAAAAAGACTCCCGGCTCCGGGCTGAAATTGTCAAGGGGTTTCACTGTCTGCCTCTGCGCGTTCGCAAATGCCCCAATATTGTGATGCGCCGCTTTCAGATCCGCCAGCTCCTGCTCGCCCAGCTCCTTATAAGCCGCATCAATCTCCTCCCGGCTGACCCGCAGCGATTCACGGGTACATCCGTCAAACTTCTCATTGTACTCCCTCAGAGCCGCGTCTCCGCGCCCCCGGACCTCACCAATAATCCCCGCCACGGTCTCTCGCAGATTCCGATTATCTTCCTCGCTTCGAACCTGTGCTTCTTTTATAATCTTGATCATACGTTCTGCCTCTCTGTATAAGTTTTATCATTTTTTCCAAGTATACCACAAGTCTTTTTATTTTGCGATACAAAATAAACCTATCCAGCACATCTGAAACCAGAACGTTACTGTACACGGGTAGGCACTTTTGGAACCGAAAGTGCCGTAAGAAAACGTGGTGGCAGCAGGAATTTGCCGTATTTAAATGCGAAGCCACGGCAAATTCCGTTACTGGGCACGTTTGCGTGAACAGTAACACCAGAACAGGATCACACTTTTTCTCTTAGACAACCGTCTCAATATTCTTAACCACAAATCCCTCTTTTTCAACCGCTTCCTGCAGCTTCGCATCGTCCACGCCATTCTCATAGAACACGCGGGCAATGCCTCTGTCTACGTCCGCATCTGCACGGATGACGCCGTTCTGGGCGGTCAGGGCTTTTTCAACGGATTTCTTGCAGTTTGCACAGTGCATACCCTCGATCCGCATGATCTTGGACGGGGTACCCGCTGTAACCGCTTTCTTGGAAAGATCTTCGCCGCGCGCACCAGCATTCCCATCGCTGCCGCAGGAACCGCAGCTTCCACCGGAGCATCCGCAGCATCCGCCGCCCTTTCCCGTGTAATGACGGATCGCCGAACGTAATGCCAGCAAAAGCAAAATCGCTACTACAATTAAAATTCCAATATCAATCGGTCTCATACGTTATCGTCCTCTCTTCTCTGACTTTTCGATGAATGGCTTCGGAGTATCTTTTTTATTTTATCATACACACGACAGATAAAATATCCTACAAAATAAACTACCAGAAAACCAATCACACCATAAAACATGGATCCAGATGAATCCCCCATCTATGCTTTCTCCTTTTCTTTTTTGAAATCGAATAAAACTGCCTCCAAACAGCAGACTTTCATCCTGCTATCCGAGGCAGCCTTATAAAGGATTAATTTTATCACTTATGATTACAGGCACCTGCCGATGCCCGGTCAGCGGAAACGCAAAACCACCGGCCGGACGGCAGAACCTGTTTTATTTTTCATTTAGAAACTAACTTATGAAGCTGCCTCTACAGAGCTTCTTGTGTAGCTCTTCTGATCCTTGTATGGATCCGGACGAAACAGCATGAACAGCATGAGTACAAGAAGGACTGCTGCCACGATAGTCCATACGTTGAATGCAACTGCGCCAAGTACCAGACCACCTAACTGATATACAATCAGGGATACAGCGTAAGCGAAGAGATTCTGATACAGGATAGCGAACCAGAACCATTTTCTGGACTGGAGCTGCTGTGCCATCGTTGCGATAGCTGCCAGACACGGAGAGTCAAGCAGGTTGAACAGCAGGAATGTAAAGGCTGCGATGGTTGTCGGGAACCATGTCTGGATTGCTGCTGCTACGACATCGGTCTCCTCAGACAGATCCTCGGATACATTTGCCAGAACGCCCATGGTGGAAACGATAGCCTCTTTTGCTGTGAAACCAGTGATGGAAGCTGCAACCGGCTGCCACTCGCCGAAACCAAGCGGACGGAACAGGATTGCGATAGCGCCGCCCAGCATAGCCAGGATAGAATCAGCAGATTCTTCTACCAGACCAAATCCACCGTCTACAAATCCGAAGGAGGACAGGAACCACATAACAACGCAAGCCAGGAACAGGATTGTACCAGCCTTGATGATGAATCCCTTCAGACGCTCCCAAACATGAAGGAGAACGGTCTTAGCGGACGGAATGTGGTACGCCGGAAGCTCCATAACGAACGGAGCTGGTTTGCCGGAGAACGGTTTGGTCTTCTTTAACATGATCGCGGATACAAGAACCGCAGCGATACCTACAAAGTACATGATCGGAGCCATCATAGTAGCCAGATCCATGTCGCCGCTCATATAACCAGCCATAACGCCGCCCATCAGAGCGATAACCGGCAGCTTCGCACCACACGGAACGAAGGTTGCTGTCATGATGGTAAGACGTCTGTCGTTGTCCTGCTCGATGGTCTTGGACGCCATGATACCAGGAACGCCGCAGCCAGAAGAAATCAGCAGCGGGATGAAGCTCTTACCGGACAATCCGAAGTGACGGAATACACGGTCCATAACGAATGCGATACGTACCATGTAACCACAATCTTCCAGAATGGAAAGGAAGAGGAACAGGATAGCCATCTGCGGAACGAAACCAAGAACGGCACCAACACCGCCGATGATACCATCCACTACAAGGCTTACAATCAGGTCAGAAGCGCCTGCTGCTGCCAGTGCATCGCCAGCCCAGCCCTGAATTGCGCCAACAAATGTATCATTGGTCCAGTCTGTTACGAATGTACCAACCGTAGTAACGGATACATAGTAAACCGCCCACATAACAAGAACAAAGATCGGAATACCAAGTAAACGGTTGGTTACGATGCTATCGATCTTATCCGAAAGACTCATCTTCTGAGCCGGTTTCTTTACGGTCTCCTCGATAACCTTCTGGATGTATACATATCTCTGGTCAGTGATAACGGACTCAGCGTCATCATCAAACTCTTTCTCCAGCTCCTTGGTGTAACGGGAGAAACGGTTGTCTGCACTAAGACCAAGCTGCTCTACAACCTTGCTGTCATTCTCGAGAACTTTGATTGCGTACCATCTCTTCTCTGCTTCCGGAATGCTGGACGGAAGCTCTGCCTCGATTGCGCTTACTTTATCCTCTACGCTGCCCTCGAAAATAGCGCTTACAGTGCCTGCTGCATGATCCTTTGCAACTTTGATTGCCTCTGCAATGACTTCCTTCAGACCTGTTTTCTTCAGCGCGGAAGTCTCAATGATCGGGCAGCCAAGTTTCTTGGACAGTGCCTTTACATCAATGTTGATGCCGTTCTTCTTCAGAAGATCGCACATATTTAAAGCAATAACAACCGGAATACCTGTCTCGATCAGCTGTGTGGTCAGATACAGGTTACGCTCAATGTTGGTTGCATCGACTAAGTCTACGATGACATCCGGATTCTCTTTTAAGATAAAATCACGGGTTACAACTTCCTCCAGTGTATACGGAGAAAGGGAATAAACTCCCGGAAGGTCCGTTACATTTACCTCTTCTCCCGAAGCATCTTTTAATTTACCGGTTTTCTTCTCAACTGTAACACCCGGCCAGTTACCTACATACTGGTTTGCACCCGTCAGTGCGTTAAACATGGTTGTTTTACCGCAGTTCGGGTTACCCGCCAAAGCAATATGAATTGCCATTTTTCATCCTCCTGCTTTTTTAATCAAACTTATTAAACTGTCTGAACATCTACGCACTCAGCATCGGCTTTACGAAGTGAAAGCTCATATCCACGAATCGTAACCTCTACCGGGTCGCCCAGCGGAGCTACTTTTCGAATAAAAATCTCGCTTCCCTTCGTGATGCCCATATCCATGATGCGGCGTTTGTATGCGCCTTCGCCATGAATCTTGACAACTTTGACGGTAGATCCAACCTGTGCATCTTTAAGCGTCATTCTCTGTTCCTCCTAACCATTCCAATTTTTTACTCGGAATTCCGTCTGCTTTTCTACCATACAACCTGCTCCGGAATATCCCCATTCCCTTGTCTTAGACCAGAATGTGTCTTGCCTGATCCTTATTTATAGCCACTCTGGACTCCTTTACGTGAATAATCACGTCTCCGTCCAGCTGGGTTATCACTTTTACTTCGGTTCCCTCGTTAAACCCCATGGATTTTAAATGAGAACGAACCTCTGTGTTTCCGCTGATCTTTTTGATCGTATAGGCGGTTCCTACGGTTGCCATCGAAATCGGCATTGCTCCCTGCATACGATTCTCCTTCCTCTGTTTTTCCACCTTCTGCCCGTCATGATGTCTCACTTGGCGGAAACGGCTGTTTTCATCTGCCGGTAATCTAATTGATTCGCGTACATTAATTTTCATTAGTGCCTGCTAACAGTTGTTAGAGAAAGCTAATTTTCATTAGATGAGACTAATTTTCATTAGTTCCTCCTAACCCATACATAAGGTTAGCACATGCTAACTTTATTGTCAAGTTTTTTTGCCTGACCTGGAAATAAAAAAAGGGCGTGTTTTACGCCCGAAAATTGTCAAAAATTCCCATAGGATAAAAGTCATCCCAGCCATTTTCCCACAAAATACAGCGTCAAAAGATGCGCCGGATAATAGACATAAAAGAAGGAACGAAATCTGCTCCGACCTCTGGAGCCGTCATATAACATGAAACAGACAGCCGTGAGCGCCAGTACCCAGAGGGGTTCCTGCCACGCGAACGCGCCGATGAGGACGGCGGCAATCATCTTCATAAACACCCCCGCCGTTTTCTCATGAAAAAGAATGTGCTTTGGCACGTTAGTGCCTGAATTTCCTATTACACAAAAATAAAATGCCAGCACCAGTCCCATCCCCCATGCGCCGCCGTCTGCTCCCGCCGCTTCTGTCAGCGTACAGAACACTGCCGTCAGCACCAGCTTCTCCCAGATATCGTTTCCATACCGCTCTAACAGCTCCATCGCAACCAGCGCCAGAAAAAAGGTCAGGCAGACATTCTGGTGCTGTGCATCCATCCACCGTCCGGAAAATGCCAGATCATACGGAATTTCCGACACAGCCGCCGCCAAAAGTAGCCGCCGTTCATAGCGCCTGCGATCTCGCGTGTGAAAAAATCCTTCTACTAATAAAAAAGCGAACAATGGAAACGCCAGATTCCCAAATGCCCGGAATCCCGGAACCGGTCTGCAGATTACCGCGATGTGGTCTGCTGTCATCGCCAGAAGCGCTAAATATTTAAGGGAGAACGTGCTGAGATGGAGGCGGGTTAAAACCGCTCTTTGCATTTTCTCTGATTTCTCATTCTGCTTTTCATTGATTCGGTCTTTTATCGCACTTTCCTCCTTTCATCCCCTGTCCGTTCTATCTCTATTCCATCAAATTATACTGAATATTACACTCTCTGTCCATCCGCACTTTTCCACTCTCTTTTTCTCCTTCTCCCCTATTTTCCCATTCTCATTTTCCACTCTTTCTACCCATTTTTTTCTTTAATTTTCTGTAACTGTTCAATACCTTCACAGTCACGCGCAGTAAATGCGCAGACCTACTGAACAGTTACTATTTTCTCTAATAAAAAAATGCCATTTTTTCTTATAAATAAAGGGTTTTCGGCACTTTTCCGCGTCTTTTTTACATTAATTTTACATTTTATTTGACAAACGAAAAACCGTGTTATATTCTGTAAATGGTGCTGGTGCGAGATCCTGCTGAAAAAGCAAAAATCCCGCACCGCTCTTCATTTTAAATACTAAAAAATACACGGACAAAAGAGGTAGAATCTCATGGCAGGTTTAGATATTATTTGCATTGGCGCTATCAATTATGACTATATGTTTCACTGCACCGGGCTTGATCTGGTGGAGACATCCGCCGGTGGAGGCGACGAGAACTTAAGCAACCCGATTTCCGATGTGGAAAACGATATTCAGGAGCTGGCGATAAAAGGCAAGGAATACACAACCCAGATCGGCGGTTCTGCTTTCATCACCCTGAAAGTGGCAAAGCATATTCTCCCTAACCTGCAGGTCGCTTACGTCGGCGTGTGCGGCACGCCCAGTCCATTCGATCTGCGCTTCGGCAAGACAAATGACATTGACGCCGAGCTGGCGCACCTGGATAACCGTGACTGGCTGTTTACCACGCGCGAGCGCTTCGACGATCCATATTCCAAAGCGATTGCCAAATCGATTGTCCGCCTTTATAATCACACGCGCAATTGCATCAAGATCGCGCCGTGTGCCAACAACACTCTCTTAGACCGCATCCATGAACAGGAAGCCCGGACGGGAACCACACTGGCGGAGTACCTCGCGCAGGCCCGCTGGATCCACCTGTCATCCCTGTCTGATTTCGACCAATTCGAGGCAATCATGCAATCGGTCATCCAGGCAAAACATTTAAATCCTGCCATGAAAGTCAGCATGGATCCTGGTTTTGAGTATACATCGCTGCGCCGTGAGCGCTTACAGCCACTGATCGCATATGCCGATTATGTTTTCTTAAATAAATCCGAAAAGAAAAACCTCGGCTTCAATGCCCGCAGCGCCCGTCCGCTCTACGCGAACCTCTGTGAGTATTTTTCTGCGATCAACCCGGATCCCACCCGCACCCTCATTGTCAAGCACGATGACCGCCATGAGCTGATCCATTTTAAGGACGGCGTATGTCAGATCCGCACAGTCCGCCACAAAAAGCTCTACCAGTACCAGTTAAACAACGATACCGGCGCCGGTGATTCCTTTGCCGGCGGTTTCATCAGCGGTATGCTCGATGATCGGCTCAATTCGGATATCGCTGAGCCGATCCAGCTCGGTGTTCTGGCTGCCAAGGGACGGATGCGTAGTTTTGATTATGAGAACCCGTATCTGAATATACAGAAATTGACCGATGCTTTTTTCGAAGCTCTATAATATTTTTTTCAAGTGCTGTTAAATAGCGCAGCGTGAATTGCAGCCATCATTTCAGGAGAAAAGTACGTTACTGTTCACACACGTGTGCCCAGCAACGGGATTTTGCCGATGCTACGCATTCCAAATCGGCAAAATCTGCTGCCGAAACTGTATCGTACGGAATTTTCAGTTCAGAAAATTCCTACCTGTGAACAGTTACAAAAGTACCCGCAAAATAATAGAACGTTACTTTTCTCCTGTTTATCCTTATATAATTATATATATAATGTCTGTACACATCAAAAAACTTCTTTCATATATTAATATCAATTTGATATTGATTTTGGAGATCCCATGATCCGCCTCAGCCTATGTATGATCGTCAAAAATGAAGAAGCCGTTTTGACGCGTGTTTTAGCATCTGCCATACAATTTGCGGATGAAATCCTCGTCGCCGACACCGGTTCCACCGATCGAACTGTAGAAATCGCCCGGCAATACACCAAACATATTTATCACTACCCGTGGAACGATGATTTCGCCGCCGCGCGCAATTTCATCTGTGAAAAGGTCACAACCGAATACTGGATGTGGCTCGACGCCGACGATGTCGTTCCCGCAGAATCAATTACAGCGATTTTAAAGTTGAAAGAAACTTTAAGCAAATCCCCGCAGCCCGACGTTGTCATGATGAAATACATCGCTGGATTCCAGCCGGACGGCACACCTGCATTTACCTACGATCGCGAACGGATTCTGCGAACGGACCGGCATTTTCGCTGGAAAGGACGCGTCCACGAAGCCATCGCGCCACGCGGCAGAATTCTCTATTCTCCTATTCAGATCGAACACCGGAAGCCTGCTTCCGCTCTCACCCATTCTGACCGGAACCTGAAAATCTATGAAACAATGCTTGCAGACGGCGAACTGCTCGATCCGCGCCATCAATACTACTACGCCCGCGAACTCATCGACCACAAACAATACGAAAAAGCCCGCCCGGTTCTGGAACATTTCCTAAACGAACCGGACGGGTGGTATGAAAATAAGGCGGACGCCTGTCTGCTTCTGGCGCGCTGCCATGAAATGCTCAGAAATACGGCTGCCAGCCAGCTTTCTCTGTTCCAGAGTTTTCTCTACGACCGCCCACGTGCTAAAACCTGCTGTGAGATCGGACGGTTGAAACTTTCCCTCGGAGAAATTTCCCAGGCTGTTTTCTGGTACCAGCTTGCCCTCAAAGACCGACCAGAATATCATCCAAATGCCTTTATCGAAGCCGATTACTATGATTTCATTCCTTTAATCCAGCTATGCGTCTGCTATGATCGGATGGGAAACTATGATAAGGCACTGTATTATCATAAGGAAACAAAAAAAATCCGCCCGGATTCTCCGGCGGTTTTGACAAATGAAGAATACTTTCAAACCATATCCTCAAACCATAAAACAAACGGATTACCTATCTTGTGACATTCGCTCCGACCTCTGCAGTGGTCTGAGCAGCGGACTGGGAGTCGTTCCATCCAGCGGCATCCACACTTTCTACATTCATTCTTACCGTCTTCCACACTTATAATATTCCACAGTTCCCAACCCTCAATTTCCCCGCCCCTTTCTGCTAATGCACATCTCTTTCATCGCACACATATACTACATCAGGATGGATGTCCTAAATCTGGAAAGGAGTTTTTTATGTTTCGTCATTCATGTAATTTTCCCTACTATTTTGATGATAGTGACTATGAAAATAACGGCTATGGGCGCTGCGGACGCGATCGCGGCTGTCCCGGTTCTTTTGAACCCTACAACTGCTGTCGTCCCGGTCCCATAGGACCACGCGGCTGCCCCGGACCGATCGGACCTGTCGGTCCCACTGGTGCTGCCGGACTCGATGGACTGGACGGCGCTACGGGTCCGGCTGGGCCGACTGGGCCGACCGGGCCGACCGGCGCTACCGGTCCTGCGGGTCCAGCTGGGCCGACCGGCACTACCGGGGCTGTTGGTCCGACTGGACCGACCGGCGCTACCGGCGCTGCGGGTCCGGCTGGGCCGGCTGGCGCTGACGGGGCTGCGGGCGCTACGGGTCCGACTGGGCCGGCTGGCGCTGACGGGGCTGCGGGTCCGACTGGGCCGACCGGGGCTGACGGCGCTACCGGCCCAACTGGCGCTACAGGAGCTACCGGCGCTGCGGGTCCGACTGGCGCTACAGGTCCTACCGGCGCTGCAGGAGCTGTCGGCGCTACTGCCCCGTCAATATATGCACAACAAGGAAAATGCCGTAACCATGCGGCTTTCAGCACATTAAAGACAATTAAACAACCCCTATAATTACACCTAAAACGCCGTAGCAAGGTTGGACAAGCCTTGATATGGCGTTTTTAAGTGAGTAGGATATGTCGCCGCAGCTTGAAAAGAGTTGCGGTTTTTTTATGCCCGAAAACAGGCGGTAACGTGGAACGTTAGGCGCGAAAAAGCCCTTGCAATACAAGGCTTTTCAGACACAAAAACGGCAAAGGCATACTGCAATACCAAAACCGCCGAAAACGGCTTTCTAATATTCCACGCAGACCGAGAAAGGAAGTGATAAAAAATGGCAGTTTTCCGAGTTGAGAGAAATACGGGCTATACCGTTATGAGCAACCACCACTTGCGCAATAAGGAACTCACCTTAAAGGCAAAAGGCTTGCTTTCGCAAATGCTGTCTTTGCCCGAAGATTGGGATTATACCCTTGCGGGCTTATCTCACATCAACCGCGAGAAGATCGACGCAATCCGCGAAGCGGTCAAAGAACTTGAAAAAGCCGGATATATCGTCCGCAGCCGGGAACGCGACGAGAAAGGACGTTTGCGCGGTGCGGATTATGTCATATACGAGCAGCCGCAGCCCAAAGAGCCGGAAGCAGCTACCAGCAGCGAACAGCCGCCTACATCGGATTTACCTACATTGGAAAATCCAACATTGGATAATCCAACGTTGGAAAAACCTACGTTGGAAAAACCTACGTTGGAAAATCCAACGCAATTAAATAAAGATATATCAAGTAAAGAACAATCAATTACTGATTTATCAAGTACCCATTCCATTCCTTTCCATTCCCTAAATCCCTTGCCTTATGAGCAGGACGAAGCGGCTACGCCGCCGGAAAGGAAAAGAACGGAAGTGAAAACAAACAGCGCAATAGAGATTTATCGGGAAATCATCAAAGACAACATCGACTATGACATTCTCATTCAAGACCCCAAAATGGATAAAGACCGTTTGGACGAGATTGTAGAAATCATGCTGGAAACCGTCTGCACAGCCCGAAAGACAATCCGTATCGCCGGGGACGACTACCCCGCCGAACTTGTCAAATCAAAGTTTATGAAGCTGAATAGCAGCCACGTTGAGTTTGTTTTGGACTGCATGAGGGAGAACACAACCAAAATCCGCAACATCAAGCAGTATCTAAAAGCGGTGCTGTTCAACGCACCGAGTACCATTGACAGCTACTATACCGCCCTTGTCAATCACGACTTTTACGGCAGCAAATGAGCATAGCCGCAGTTTACCGGGAAAGGAGTTGATACCTTGCAGGAGGAAGTAACCCAAAAAACGATTGCCCTATCCGTCAATGTGGGAAAAGGCGCGGCAAGGCTTACCGAACAGGCGTTGCAGAAAGCAATCAAGAAGTTTTTGGAGCAGAAAAGCAAAGCCCCGCATGGGAAACAGACCATGCGGCAGCTTATGAAGCAAAATGCGGGTGTTTCCAACATCGAGATCACCGACAGCAATATCAAAGCCTTTGAGAGTACCGCGAAGAAGTACAACATAGATTTTTCGCTGAAAAAGGTTAAGGGCGAACAGACCCGTTACCTTGTGTTTTTCAAAGGCAGGGACGCGGACGTTATGACCGCAGCGTTTCAAGAGTTTTCCGCAAAGAAGCTGAACAGGGATAAAAAGCCCTCTATCCGCAAAGCCCTTGCCGCAGCAAAGGACAAGGCGAAGCAGCTTAACGCCGCCCGCGACAAGGTAAAGAAAATAGACAGGGGGCGCGAGATATGAAGCAGATGAACTACAAAAAGTTGATAATCCCGAATATCCCCTATGTGTTCTTTGTCTATCTCTTTGATAAGGTGGGACAGGCGGTGCGGCTTGCCCCCGGCGCGGATATTTCCGAAAAGATACTCAATATCACACAGGGATTTTCCGAAGCGTTTTCAAATGCCTTGCCGAGCGTTCACCCGTTGGATTTGCTTATCGGCATTGTCGGCGCGGTGGTTATCCGTCTGATTGTCTATGTCAAAGGGAAAAACGCAAAGAAATACCGCAAGGGCGCAGAATACGGCAGCGCACGTTGGGGCAACGCCGAAGATATAAAGCCCTACATCGACCCGGATTTTCAGAACAACATCATTTTGACGCAGACCGAACGCCTTACCATGAACAGCCGCCCGAAGCAGCCGAAATATGCGAGAAATAAAAACGTCGTGGTGATCGGCGGCAGCGGCAGCGGCAAGACAAGGTTTTTCGTAAAGCCTAATTTAATGCAGCTTCATTCTTCCTACGTCTTGACCGACCCAAAAGGCACCGTCCTAATCGAGTGCGGAAAGCTGCTGCAACGGGCAGGCTACCGCATTAAGGTACTGAACACGATAAACTTTCGGAAAAGTATGCACTATAACCCCTTTGTCTATATCCGCAGCGAAAAGGACGTGTTAAAGGTTGTCAATACCCTTATTGTCAATACCAAAGGCGAGGGAGAAAAAAGCGCGGAAGATTTTTGGGTGAAAGCCGAGAGATTATTATATTGCGCGTTGATCGGCTACATTTGGTATGAAGCCCCCGCCGAGGAAATGAACTTTACAACGCTGCTTGAACTTATCAATGCAAGCGAAGCACGCGAGGACGACGAGGAATACCAAAGCCCCGTTGATCTGCTCTTTGCCGATTTAGAAGAACGCAGCCCCGACCATTTCGCGGTGAAGCAATATAAAAAATACAAATTGGCGGCGGGCAAAACGGCAAAGTCAATCCTTATTTCTTGCGGTGCGCGTCTTGCCCCTTTTGATATAGAGGAACTCCGGGAACTCATGTCCTATGATGAATTGGAACTTGATACATTGGGCGACAGGAAAACCGCGCTTTTCCTCATAATGAGCGATACCGACGACACCTTTAATTTTGTTATCGCTATTCTGCAATCGCAGCTTTTCAATTTGCTTTGTGATAAAGCGGACGACGAATACAACGGCAAATTGCCTATTCATGTCCGGTTTTTGCTTGATGAATTTGCCAACATCGGGCAGATACCCCGCTTTGATAAGTTAATTGCGACCATTCGCAGCAGGGAAATGTCCGCTTCTATCATTCTGCAATCGCAGAGCCAACTAAAAGCCATTTACAAGGACGCGGCAGAAATCATACTTGATAATGCCGACAGCACCTTGTTTTTGGGAGGACGTGGGAAAAATGCAAAGGATATTTCGGATAACTTGGGACGGGAAACAATCGACAGTTTCAATACTTCCGAAAATCGCGGCACGCAGGTTTCTCATGGACTTACTTATCAAAAATTAGGAAAGGAGCTGATGACACAGGACGAAATAGCAGTTATGGACGGTGGGAAATGTATTTTGCAGCTACGCGGTGTGCGTCCCTTTTTAAGCGACAAATACGACATCACGAAACACCCGAACTACAAATACCTTTCCGACTTCGACAAAAGAAACGCTTTTGACGTGGAACGGTATATGTCTACCCGTCCGGCAATCGTAAAGCCCGATGAAGCCTTTGACATATACGAAATAGATTTGTCCGACGAGGACGCAGCCGCCGAGGAATAACGGCGGCATTTTCATTTTCAACAACTTTTTTTGAGCCGCACAGCGGCAGAAAGCGAGGTTTATATGGAGTTTTTCAACAGCGCAGTTGGTGTATTGCAGACTTTGGTTATCGCGCTTGGCGCAGGTCTTGGCATTTGGGGTGCCATTAACCTCATGGAGGGTTACGGCAACGACAATCCGGGCGCAAAGAGCCAGGGCATGAAGCAGTTCATGGCTAATTAAAGGGAACAAAAAGAAAGGAAAAGCACAATCCAGACGGTATCAGCGGCAGGTTACAAGAATAAATTGTGATTTCACAAGATTGGTGCTATAATAATAAGAGAAAAGTTCCTGCCGGGGCAGCCGCCCCGGTGGTATGGATAGAAAGGCAGGAAAACAATATGCACATCAGCTATAAACCACTCTGGCACACACTGTTAGAGCGTGATATGAGAAAAGAAGATTTAAGGCTTGCCGCCGGTATGACAACGAATATGATTGCCAACATGAGCAAAGAGGGAAAGCACATCAGCATGGACACATTAGCCCGTATCTGCGAAACGCTGAATTGTGAGATTACCGATGTGATTGAGTTAGTACCAGACGAGCCTGCTTCCACAGGAGGTAAGGAACATGAGCGAATTGAAACCAAGAATAACAGAAAACGGAATTGATTATATCCTTGTTGGGGATTACTACATCCCGGATTTGAAGCTGCCGGAAGAACACCGCCCCATTGGAAAGTATGGACGGCTACACCGGGAATATTTAAGAGAAGTCCACCCAGCCAGATTGAACACATTGATATTGACCGGAGAGCTATGGACATATCTTACAGACCTGAACGAACAGGCACAGGAACGGTTAGACACCATCATGGAACAGATGAAAGCTGCCGAGGGCGTGACCGAAGAATTAAAGCGTACCCATCAAATGGAATGGGTGCAGCGTTGCAATAACATTCACAACCGGGCAGAAGAAATTATTTTGCGTGAGATAATTTATTCATAACGGTGTGATAGAATGATTATGACAAATCGGGATTGGTAGGTGATAGTATGAAAAAGAAAACAAAGATTATTATTGGAATTTTGGTTGTTTTTGCAATTTTAGTGGCAGGAATTAGTTATAGAGAATATATAAAGGCACACACATTTACACTCTCTGGCAATGAACAGATACAATCAATCACAGGAACTGTAAAAGTAAGTAGTCCGAAAGATACAGAAGTGATTTTTATTGATGTAAAAACTGGGGTAAATTATGCTATTCCTTATATTACCTCTGGAGCAAGTGAAACGATTAAGCTTGAAAAGGGAAAATGGTATAGTGTTGAAACAGGCGAAGGACTTACAATGAGTTTGGTGAATGTTCGTATAGAATAGATAGGGCGTATATTTATTTTTTTGTGGGGCGTAGGATCAAAAGTCAATAGAAAAAGATATGAGAAAGCATAAATAAAATTCCAGCTTGTCATTCTGAAAATTTAACTGAATAACCACAGCACAAACCGCTGCTACATGGAAGCTAACAAACCATGCAACAGCGGTTTTTCTTTACCGTTTTTTCCTCTGGCTGATTGGCGTTCCCATTTTCTTTGATTTTTTGAGAATCCGAATCAGCCAGCGAAATTCTTCGTCTGACAGATTTTTATAGTTGATACCGAGCTGTTTACAGTAAAGGACAACCAGCTTTTCATCCCGACTGCCCTTGAAATTTTCGACTGCTTCCAGATTTTCTTTCAATTCATCGGCAACGGTGGTCTGGGGCGCACTCTCGCTGTCCTTTTTGTGGGCTTCCCGAATATCCCGGATAATGAGGTTGAGGTCATCCCGTACCATGTGGCTGAAATACTCATCATCACTGATATGTGCGGCTTGCAGCACCTTCAAATGCGGGTCATCTTCGCCGGGGCGATACCGTTCAATGATTTCATGCCGGACGGTATCGACAAGGGCGTTGAGGTTCTGAATCTGCATGGTGGCAATCCCATCCACATAAATCTCAATGTCCGCAAGAAACTTGATAAAGTCCTTATGGGTGGCAAGTTCGCAGAGCAGACGGTTGTTAATCCGACCGCTTTTCAGAAGTGCCACCATTTCATCGCTCAAATGTAGCTCCCTTAATGGCGTGTTGATCTCCACCATGTTCTCTGTCCGGCAAAAGAGATAATCGAGGGACACCCCATAAAAATCTGCCAGCAGGATAAGATTACCATGGTTGATTTCCTTAAAATCATCTTTTTCATAACTTCCAAGAGCTGATTTTGAAATACCTGTTTGCTCTGCCAGTTCTTCCAGTTTTAATCCTTTGTTTAATCGTAAATCTTTTAGCCGTTCCTGTATTGTAGTAGCTCCGTTCATTGAAGCAGCTCCCCCTTTTTGACAACATATATAACCGTTGAATTGATTATACCATATCAATTCCGCAATCGTGGAAATTTCTGATTTTTACCCCGAATTCCTACTTTGTGGACATACGGCACAGGGCACAAAAATGTTCTATGATACAGGTAGTTCATCGATGGATTATTCCAATCGAATGACCAGCCTGTGTGGGATATGCTTCCCCGGTGATGTAGTGCCATGACTTTTGGCAGGGATATGGAGGAACCCTGACCAAAACGAGCATACCAAAGGGAGCGATACGCCGCTGTGAGATTCAGGGGAGGAACGACACCGGGGAGAACTGGCGAACTGACACCGAAATGATACCGAAACACGACAATCTGATAGGGGGATAGTCTACCCTATCACTGATACTTCGGGAGATTTTAAGCGGCTCTATGACCGTAATTTTGCCGAAAATCGCCCCGAAACCATACACAAAAACGGGAGGAAGCGCAATATGCCGAGAATGAGCAAAAAGAGGAAGCATGAGCTTTCCTTTTACCTCAATGACCGGGGGCGTGTCACTTACAACGAATTATGCCGGAAATGCCAGCATGGGTGCAGGCAGAGCTTCCGGGCGGTTGTGGTTGACTGCCCCCGTTATTTATCCAAACGAGCAAAGAAAAAGGAGGAACACACCGAATGAATTTTGAATTTATGACGATAGACACACCATTGCCGCCGTGTATGCCATTTCCCATAGCGTTGACAGGATTTCCAGTCAGCAGCACCGCAAAGGTCATGTACTGCCGGATGCTGGACGCTATGCTATCCAAAGGGCAGGAGGACGAAAACGGAATCCTGTTTGTCTGCTTCCCTGTCACAGCCATTGCCGCAGTCCTGTCCCGCAGCTCCATGACGGTCAAGCGTTCTCTGAATGAACTGGAAACCGCTGGGCTTATCATGCGGGTGCGTCAGGGTGTGGGAGAACCAAACCGGATTTATGTGCTGATACCGGGAAAGGAGGACGCTGCCCTTGCCTGAGACCTCAAAGCTGGAAAAACTCAACTGGGAGCTGGAGAAAAGCGAAAAGAAACTGCGGAAAGCCATCAATGATGAAAAGGCATTGCAGTACCAGTTAAAGCAGCTTACCCGAAAGGAACGAACGCACCGGCTCTGTACCCGTGGCGGTATGCTGGAAAGTTTTCTGCAAGAGCCGGAACGCCTGACAGATGATGATGTCATGCTGTTGTTGAAACTCATTTTTCACAGGCAGGACACGCAGGAACTATTGAAAAAACTGCTGGAACGGGAGAAGCCGGAAACCCCTTAGTTTACTAAGGGCGCAATTATACACCACCCAGAAGTTGGTGCATTGCGTTCTCCGAAGGCTCCTCGCCGGAGGGCTGTGATTTTCCGCAGTCATGGTCTGCTCCAAATCAAACAGGGGACGCTACGCTTCCCCTGCGCTGGCTGCCGCCAGCTACCCTTTTGTGGACTTGCCATCTGGGGACACCTTGCGCTGCAAGCTGTTCCCAGCCGACAAGTTTCATAAAATATGCTATCTTTTCGATAGGCAATAAAGTATAATGAAGTCAGCAATAAATCAGGAATTTGAGGTCAAGGATTAAACGGGAGGTTTATATGAAAAAATACCAATGTCCTTGCTGCGGATATTTTACCTATAATGTTCCGGCAAATAAAGATTGTGGGTATATTTGCCCCGTTTGTTTTTGGGAGAATGACCCGTTTATTGCTTCTGATAACGAACCAAGCGACTCTAATCATGGAATAACACTAAAAGAAGCGAAATTCAATTTCTCAAAATTTGGTGCTTGTGAAAAAGAAATGTTATGTTATGTCCGATCACCAAGAGATGATGAAAAAGAAATTTCATAGCGACAACTTCCAACTTGTAGAACTGAAAAATTGAAATTTGATGGGATGGTGATATTATGAAAAAGATAATGGCAGTTATGCTATCGTTGCTTGCTTGTACGGTTCTGCTTGCAGGGTGCAACACTTCCTCCGAAAGCAATGAAGAACAGTCCTTAAAGGTATATTCATTTAGCGGAGAAAATGAATATATTTCTGTGTCGAATGGTGTAATTATTTTAGATGGCAAAGATGAAATTTGCTATGGTGGTGATTTGAAAGTGATGTCAGACGATTTTGCTAATATTACCACATACTCAACGACCATTTATATCAATGGAAGCGAAAAAGAAACTCTGCTTTCTAATGGTGTTGATGATCAGACAGGTGAGACAATAGATGTTTCTGGAAATGTTGGACAAATTTCTGGTGACATTCTCAGAGATAGTGACGCTGATAAGTTGACTGATAATTTGTGGTTTGAATTGAAAACAACCAATTTGAACGGAGAAGAAAGCACTTATCGGGTACAGTTAGAGACAACTGAAATCACAAAGGAAGTCAAAAAGTAACCCCAAACTCTTACAACTAAATACCCGCCGCCCACAAAGCGGCACACCAAGCAGGAAATCTGAAAAAGGTTGCCTGCTTTTTTTCTGCCCAAAATGAGGTGGCAAAACGCCACCCCATCCGCCAATCACAGAAAGGAGTGACACGAAATGCCCTGTCCGCACAACGAAATTTCTATTGTGCAGCGCAGCCAACAGCAGTCTGCGATTGCCGCCGCTGCTTACCAGAGTGGCGAAAAACTGTTCTGTGAATACGACCAGCAAGTGAAGCACTATCCGGAAAAGCGTGGTATCGTCCACAATGAAATCCTGCTCCCGGCAAATGCCCCACAGAAATATGCAGACCGCAATACCCTATGGAACGCCGCCGAAGCGGTGGAGAAGCAATGGAACTCCCAGCTTGCAAGGCGGTGGGTGCTTACCATCCCCAGAGAGATACCGCCTGACCAGTACGCTGTCCTTGTACGGGAGTTTTGTGAGCAGCAGTTTGTTTCCAAAGGCATGATTGCTGATTTTGCAATCCATGACCCCCATCCGCCGGGACACAATCCCCACGCCCATATCATGCTCACTATGAGGGCAATGGACGAACATGGAAAATGGCTTCCCAAGAGCCGCAAGGTTTATGACCTTGACGAAAACGGGGAACGGATAAAACTTCCGTCCGGCAGATGGAAAAGCCACAAGGAGGATACGGTGGATTGGAACGACCAGAAGTATTGCGAAATCTGGCGGCATGAATGGGAGGTCATCCAGAACCGCTATCTGGAAGCCAATGACCGTCCGGAGCGTGTGGACTTGCGTTCCTATGCCAGACAGGGGCTTGATATTGTCCCCACTGTCCATGAGGGGGCTGCTGTCCGGCAGATGGAAAAGCGTGGTATCCAGACGAATATCGGAAACCTGAACCGGGAAATCAGAGCCGCCAACAGTCTGATGAAGTCCATCCGGCAGCTTATCCAAAACCTCAAAGGCTGGATTACCGAGCTGGGAGAAAAACGGAAAGAGCTGCTTGCACAAAAAGCGGCGGAGGAAGCGACACTTCTTCCCAATCTGCTGATGAAGTACATGGAGATACGAAAGGAAGAACGGAAGGACTGGACGAGGGCTGGACAGAACCGGGGGACTTCACAGGACTTAAAGGCAGTCAGCGAAGCCCTGTCCTATCTCCGGCAAAAGGGACTTTCCACTGTGGAGGACTTAGAAGCGTTTCTGGAATCTTCCGGGAAATCAGCCGCAGATTACCGCAATCAGATGAAGCCAAAGGAAGCCCGCAGCAAAGTGATTGACGGGATTCTTGCCAGCCGGACAGACTGCAAGGAATGTAAGCCTGTCTATGAGAAGTACCAGAAGATATTTTTCAAGAAAACAAAGGAGAAATTCAAACAGGAACACCCGGAGGTTGCCCGGTATGCGAAAGCCGCCTCCTACCTTGCCAAGCACCCGGACGATAAGGACAGTACCCAAAAGGAGCTGCAAGAGGAGCAGGAAACGCTTCTGGAAGAAATTGCAGCCCTGAAAACACCGCTGACCGAGGTACAGGAGGATTTGAAGAAGCTGCGGGACATTCGCTACTGGGTACGGAAAGCCACCCCCGGCACAGAAGAAAGCAAAGAGCCGCCCAAGAAACAGCCTATCAAAGAAGTCTTGCAGGATAAGGCTGACGAGAAAAAAGCACAAAGAACTGTCCCGGCACAGACGAAGCACAAACAACAGGATATGGAACTTTAACAGGCACTTGCCATTTTCAATCAGAGAATGTCAGGTGCTTTTCTTATTTTCAAGGAGGGATAGATTTGAATGTATTTGAAGCTGTGAAGCAGTCCGTCACAACAAGACAGGCTGCGGAGCATTATGGAATCCATGCAGGGCGGAACGGGATGGCTTGCTGCCCGTTTCATCACGATAAAACCCCAAGCATGAAGCTGGATCGGCGTTACCACTGCTTCGGCTGCGGTGCGGATGGGGATGTGATTGATTTTGCCGCCGCCCTGTATGGGCTGGGAAAGAAAGAAGCCGCCGTACAACTGGCACAGGACTTCGGGCTTTCCTATGAGGACTGGAAACCGCCGGGAAAGGCAAAAAAGCCCAAGCCCCGGCAGAAATCCCCGGAGGAACAGTTTCAGGAAGCAAAGAACCGCTGTTTCCGTATTCTTGCCGATTATTTCCACTTGCTTATGGCATGGAGAACGGACTACGCCCCGCACTCCCTGGAGGAAGCCTTTCATCCCCGGTTTGTGGAAGCCTTACAGAAGCAAGCACAAGTGGAATATCTGCTGGATGTGCTGCTGTTCGGGGAAACAGAGGAAAAAGCGGCTTTGATTACGGACTACGGAAAGGATGTGATACAGCTTGAACAGCGAATGGCAGAGCTTGCAGCCGCAGACGCAGCGAGAACTAAAAAACACCATGAACGCCATGCAACCGCCCCAGAGCATTGAGGAAATCAAGGCGGGACTGGAAACTACCGAGAAAGGCGGTGTCCGTCAGAGCATACGGAACTGCCTGACCGTATTCCAGCGTGACCCGCTGCTTTCCGGGGCTATCGCATACAACATCCTGACCGACCGCAAGGACATCATAAAGCCCATCGGTTTTCACAGGGAAAGCACCGCCCTGAACGATACGGACATGAAGTATCTGCTTCTTTATCTGGAAGAAACCTACGGGCTTACCAATGAGAAAAAGATTGATAACGCCATCGGGATTGTGGCGAATGAAAACAAGTACCATCCCATCCGGGACTATTTAAGTACCCTTGTGTGGGACGGGACAGAACGAATCCGTTTCTGCCTGCGGCACTTTCTGGGGGCTGACGCAGATGATTACACCTATGAAGCGTTGAAGCTGTTCCTGCTGGGTGCAATCTCACGAGCCTTTCAGCCGGGGTGTAAGTTTGAAATCATGCTCTGTCTGGTCGGCGGTCAGGGGGCTGGCAAGTCCACCTTCTTCCGTCTGCTGGCAGTCCGGGACGAGTGGTTCTCCGATGATTTGCGGAAGCTGGATGATGACAATGTGTACCGCAAGCTGCAAGGTCACTGGATTATTGAAATGTCGGAAATGATGGCAACCGCAAACGCCAAGAGCATTGAGGAAATCAAGTCATTTTTAAGCCGGCAGAAAGAGGTTTACAAGATACCCTATGAAACCCATCCGGCAGACCGCCCCCGTCAGTGCGTATTTGGCGGCACTTCCAATGCCCTTGACTTCCTGCCCCTTGACCGTTCCGGCAACCGCCGCTTTATCCCCGTCATGGTGTACCCGGAGCAAGCCGAGGTTCACATTTTGGAGGAGGAATCCGCTTCCAGAGCCTATATCGGGCAGATGTGGGCGGAAGCGATGGAGATTTACCGAAGCGGCAGGTTCAAGCTGGCTTTCAGCCCCGCCATGCAGCGGTATCTCAAAGAACACCAGCGGGATTTTATGCCGGAGGACACCAAAGCCGGAATGATACAGGCGTATCTTGATAAGTACACCGGGAGCATGGTCTGTTCCAAGCAGCTCTACAAGGAAGCCTTGAACCATGCCTTTGACGAGCCGAAGCAATGGGAAATCCGGGAAATCAACGAGATAATGAACCAGTGCATTTCCGGCTGGCGGTATTTCCCGAACCCAAGAATGTTTTCCGAATATGGCAGACAAAAGGGCTGGGAGCGTGAAAACCCGGCAACGGACTCCGGCAACCCGTCTGAAAAAACGATGGATGGTTTTGTGGAGGTCACAGAACAGATGGAGCTTCCATTCTGAAAATGACCGCCCGTTGCACCCCCTGTTGCTATCCCGTTGCCGAGCCGGTTGCCGGGGAAAACCCCTTATTTCCGGGCTTTTCTCCCTTATAACAACCAAAACAACAGAAAAATAAAAGAAAAGTATAAATAGTAACCATCGCCAGATTGAGATTGTTTGCAAGGTCTTTTGAAGCCCGTTGCCGGACTTCGTTGCCGACACCCTCTGTCTGGCTATTTTCATGTATGGAGGATAACTGCCTATGGCAAAAAACAAAACAGAGATTCATGTTACAACGGTGTTTGACGGGGAACTGGACGCCACTGATGTGTTCGTCAGCCTGATTTCCCAGAAATACGGAAAGACAAATACAAAAGAATATCTTGCTAAAAAGAAAGATATAAGCTATAATGAAGATGAGGTTCAAAAGAGCCAGATACCGTCTGGATTGTGTGGGTAAATGGCTATGATGAACGAAATGGAATACAGAACAATCGGAAAGGCACTTGCCGGGGGCTATCGTGCAGCGGTCTATTGCAGGCTGTCAAAGGACGATGACCTGCAAGGCGAAAGTGCCAGTATCGCAAACCAGCGTGATATGCTGGAAAAATACTGCGAAAAGCAGGGATGGGAGGTTGTGGCAGTCTATCAGGACGATGGCTTTACAGGTCTTAACATGGAGCGTCCTGACTTACAGAGGATGTTAAAAGCCATTGAGCGGAAACAGATCAACCTTGTCATCACGAAAGACCTCAGCCGACTGGGGCGTAATTATCTGCAAACCGGGCATTTGATTGAGGACTTTTTCCCAAGAAACGGTGTCCGCTATATCGCCATGAATGACGGTATCGACACCCTGCGGGATAACAACGATATTGCCCCGTTCAAGAATATCCTGAACGAGATGTACAGCAAGGATATTTCAAAGAAAGTCCATTCCTCTTATCTTCTGAAAGCGCAGAAAGGACAGTTTACCGGGTGTCTTGCCCCGTTTGGGTATCGGAAAGACCCGGAGGACAAAAACCATCTGCTCATTGACGAGGAAACCGCCCCGATTGTGCGGCTGATTTTCGGATATGCCCTGAACGGTCATGGTCCGAACTATATCCGCAGACGGCTGGAAGAAGAAAAAATCCCCTGCCCCACATGGTGGAACCGGGAACGGGGGCTTCGCAATACCCGCACCAAATGGGAAAAGAAAGACCCGGAAAACGGGCGGTATATGTGGGACTTCTCCGTTATCAAAGACCTTTTGGTGAATCCCGTCTACACCGGGGCGATTGCTTCCCAGAAAAAAGACTACCGCTTCAAAATCGGCACGATTGGGGAAAAGAAGCCGGAGGACTGGATTGTAGTGGAGGAACAGCATGAACCGCTGATTGACCGCATGAGCTTTGACATTGTGCAGAACAAGCTGAAATCCCGCCAGCGTCCGGGGCAGACCAATGAAATCAGCCTGTTTGCCGGACTGATAAAATGCGGCGAGTGTGGGAAGTCACTGACGATACGCTACACAAACGCAAAACATCCCCAGCAGATTTACTCCTGCAAGACCTACAATGCCTTTGGAAAGAACCACTGCACCCAGCACCGGATTGACTATGACACCCTTTACAGCCATGTACTGCGGAAAATCCGGGAATGTGCCAGAGCTGCCCTGATGGACGGAGAAGCGGTTGCTGACCGCCTGACCAATACCTGTGAAGCCGAGCAGCGGGAACAGCGGGAAGCAATGGAACGCTCCCTTACAAGGGACGAGGAACGGATTGAGGTTCTGGACAAAATGGTAATGCGGCTTTATGAGGATATGATTGCAGGGCGTATCAGTGAGCAGAACTTTAACACCATGCTGGAAAAGACACAGACCGAGCAGACGGAGCTTAAAACCAGAGTATCCGAGGGCAGAAAGCGGCTGTCCGATGAAGTCCAGCTTGCCAATGATGCAAAACAATGGGTGGAAGCCATTCAGGAATACGCCAACATCACAGAGTTGGACGCAGCCACCCTTAACCGCTTAATCAAAGAAATCGTCGTGCATGAGCGCATTGACGAAGATAAAACAAGACACATTTCTATCGAAATTCATTTTAATCTCAAACCCATCCCGGAGGTGGAACAGGTCACTGCCTGACCTGTCCCGCCGGGACGATTTTCTTAAAAACACCATATAGATTTTTTGTACGCCGCCGCCCACCATCGAGCAGAGTTTTACACCTAATTGGGGATAAAACAGCTCATGGCGGGCGGCGGCGTCGCTTTGATCGGCGGCACCCTTGTTCCCCTGCTTTCTCAACTTTTTGGATAATGCCTAAAACAAATACCACCCGCCGCGCCCTCTCGGAAACGGGAGGGCGCGGGAAAGGAGGGATTAACTTTTGATATGGCAGATGATTGAAGATTGGTTTCGCGGCATTTTGACAGACGGGATTTTATCGAACCTTTCCGGCTTGTTTGACAGCGTAAATACAGAGGTTGGAGAAATCGCAACACAAGTCGGCACGACCCCCGCCGGGTGGAACGCGGGCATATTCAACATGATACGCAGCCTTTCGGAAAACGTCATTGTACCGATTGCGGGCGTTATCATTACCTTTGTCATGTGTTATGAACTAATCCAGCTTGTAATTGAAAAAAACAATCTGCACGATCTCGACACTTGGATTTTCTTCAAATGGATTTTTAAGACCTTTGTTGCGGTGCTGCTGGTAACAAACACTTGGAACATCGTCATGGGAGTTTTCGACGTTACGCAGAGCGTCGTCAATCAGAGCGCGGGGGTTATCATATCCGATACAAGCATAGACGTTACCACCGTCATTACCGACATTGAAGCAAAACTCGACGCTATGAGCGTGGGCGGTCTTTTGGGGTTATGGTTTCAATCCCTCTTTGTAGGGCTTACCATGAAAGCCCTGTCAATCTGCATTATGCTTGTGGTGTATGGGCGCATGATTGAAATATATCTTGTAACGAGCGTTGCCCCTATCCCTATGGCAACAATGGTAAATCACGAATGGGGCAGCATGGGACAGAATTACTTAAAATCTTTGCTTGCGCTTGGTTTTCAGGCGTTTCTGATCTTGGTGTGTGTCGGCATTTATGCGGTGTTGATACAAACAATCGCAGCGACCGACGACATTTCCGGCGCGATCTGGGCTTGCATGGGCTATACCGTCCTCTTGTGCTTTACGCTTTTCAAAACGGGAAGCCTTGCAAAGAGCGTCTTTTCGGCACATTAAGGGGGTGAGTTATGATTTGAAAATCGGTTTAATCGACGTTGACAGCCATAATTTCCCCAACCTCTGCTTGATGAAGCTATCCGCGTATCATAAAGCAAAGGGGCATACGGTGGAATGGTGGAACGCAAAGGGGCGGTACGACCTTGTATATAAAAGCCGCGTCTTTACGGACACCTATTCCAAAGACACGATAACCGTTACCAACGCGGAACAAGTTATTTTCGGCGGTACGGGCTACGACACGAAAAACCGCTTGCCGCCGGAAGTGGAACACAGTTACCCGGATTATTCTATCTACCCGCAGTTTTTCGGGATTGCCTACGGCTTTTTAAGCCGGGGTTGTCCGAGAAATTGCGGGTTTTGCATTGTCAGCAGTAAAGAGGGACGCAAAAGTGTTAAGGTTGCGGATTTGTCCGAGTTTTGGAAATGGCAGCCGGAAATAAAAATCATGGACGCTAATCTGCTTGCCTGTCCCGACCATGAAAATCTCATTGAGCAGCTTATACGAAGCCGCGCATGGGTGGATTTTTCGCAAGGGCTGGATATTCGCCTTGTGAACAGGGATAATGTCAGCCTGTTAAATCGGGTACGGATAAAAGCGGTACATTTTGCATGGGATAATCCCGACGAGGACTTAACCGGGTATTTCCAACGTTTTTTGGATTTGACCGCCATTAAGAGCAGCCGCCAGCGGCGCGTGTATGTTCTTACCAACTACGGCAGCACTCACGAACAGGATTTATACCGCGTGAACACCTTGCGGGCTATGGGCTTTGACCCGTATGTGATGATTTACGAGCGTCCAACCGCCCCGCCTGTTACCCGCCATTTGCAACGGTGGGTAAATAACAAACGGCTTTTCTATGCTGTCCCCCGTTTTGAAGATTACATTCCGGGCAGAAAGGAGGTTTGAAATGGCGTATGTAACCGTCCCAAAGGACTTAACAAAAATCAAAAGCAAGGTAATGTTCAACCTTACGAAACGACAGCTAATTTGTTTCAGCGCGGCGGTAGCAATCGGACTGCCGCTGTTCTTTTTGGTAAAAGACAGCGTTGGAACAACCACAGCGGCATTGTGCATGGTGCTTGCCATGCTGCCTATGTTTTTGCTTGCCATGTACGAGAAAAACGGGCAACCGCTGGAAGTGATTATTCGGCAATTTGTGGAAGTGAAGTTTCTTCGCCCCAAAGAGCGACCTTATCAGACCAACAATTTTTATGCCGCCCTTGCGCGGCAAGAGCAATTAGATAAGGAGGTACGGGCGATTGTCAAAGGAAAAGAAAAACACCCAAAACGAAAAGCGTAAACTTTCCCGACAGGAAAGAAAACAGATAGATACCCTTATCCGACAGGCAAAGGGCGACGGGAAGCCCCATACGGCGCAGGACAGCATACCGTTTGAGCGAATGTATAAGGACGGGATTTGCCGCCTTGCAAACGGGCGGTATTCCAAGTGCATTGAGTTTGAGGACATCAACTATCAGCTTGCGCAGCCGGACGACAAAACCGCCATTTTTGAAGCCCTTTGCGATATGTATAACTCGTTCGACGCTTCTATCAGCGTGCAGCTTTCCCTAATCAGCCGCCATGCGAACAAGGACGATTTCAAGAACAGTATCACGATTGCGCCGCAGAATGATGACTTCGACAGTATCAGAGCAGAATACACCGAAATGCTTAGGACGCAGCTTGAACGCGGAAACAACGGGCTTATCAAGACCAAGTTTCTCACCTTTACCGTTGAAGCAAAGGACATTAGATCGGCGCGGGCGCGTCTTGCCCGCATTGAAACGGACACCCTCAACCATTTTAAGGTGATCGGCGCGGCGGCGCGGGTATTGGACGGGAAACAGCGTCTTGAAGTGCTGCATGGGATTTTCCACCCGGACGGGGAACGCTTTAACTTTGCGTGGGAATGGCTACCCGCAAGCGGTCTTTCTGTCAAAGACTTTATCGCGCCGTCCTCTTTCCGATTTGGCGACGGGCGAATGTTTCAAATGGGCGGCAAGTTTGGCGTAGTTTCCTTTTTGCAGATCGTCGCGCCGGAACTCTCCGACCGTATGCTTGCCGACTTCATGGACGCGGAAAACGGGATTATCGTCAATCTGCACATTCAGAGTATCGACCACAACGAAGCAATCAAGACGATTAAGCGCAAGATTACCGACCTTGACCGTATGAAAATCGAGGAACAGAAAAAAGCAATCCGCAGCGGCTACGACATGGATATTATTCCGTCCGACCTTGCCACCTACGGCGGGGAAGCAAAAAACCTACTCCGCGATTTGCAGAGCCGCAACGAAAGAATGTTTCTGCTTACGCTGCTTGTCTTAAACCTTGCAGATACCAAGCAGAAATTGGATAACGAAGTATTTGGAGCGGCGGCAATCGCGCAGAAATACAACTGCATTTTGACCCGCCTTGACTACCGGCAGGAACAGGGGCTTATGTCCTCTATCCCGTTGGGGGAAAACCTTATCCATATCCAGCGCGGCTTGACGACCAGCAGCACCGCCGTTTTCGTTCCCTTTACGGTGCAAGAGCTGTTCCAAAGCGGCGAAGCATTGTATTACGGCTTAAACGCCCTTTCCAACAACATGATTTTGTGCGACCGAAAGAAGCTGAAAAATCCCAACGGCTTGATACTCGGCACACCGGGCAGCGGCAAAAGTTTTTCTGCAAAACGCGAAATCACAAACGCTTTTCTTATCACGTCCGACGACATTATCATTTGCGACCCCGAAGCCGAATATTACCCCCTTGTCGGACGTTTGAAAGGACAGGTTATCAAGGTTTCGCAGAACAGCACGCAGTACATTAACCCTATGGATATTAACCTCAATTACAGCGAGGGCGACACGCCCATAGCCTTAAAGAGCGATTTTATCCTTTCCTTTTGTGAGTTGATTATGGGAGGTAAAAACGGGCTGGAAGCTGTCGAAAAGACCTTGATTGACCGCGCTGTTATCAGCGTGTACCGCAACTACCTTGCCGACCCGAAGCCGGAGAATATGCCGATTTTGGGCGACCTCTACGACGAGATCAAGAAGCAGCCGGAAAAGGAAGCGCAGCGTATCGCGGCGGCATTGGAACTCTATGTAAACGGCAGCTTGAACATTTTTAACCACAGGACAAACGTTGACATTCATAATCGCCTTGTCTGCTTTGATATTAAGGAACTCGGTACGCAGCTTAAAAAAGTCGGTATGCTTATCGTCCAAGACCAAGTATGGAACAGAGTAACGGTAAACCGCAGCGAGGGCAAGGCGACGCGGTATTACATCGACGAATTTCATTTACTCTTGAAAGAGGAACAGACCGCAGCATACAGCGTCGAGATTTGGAAGCGTTTTAGGAAGTGGGGCGGTATTCCGACAGGTATCACGCAGAACGTCAAAGACCTTTTGACGAGCAGAGAAGTTTCAAACGTTTTTGAAAACAGCGATTTTGTCTATATGCTCAACCAAGCACAGGGCGACAGGGAAATCCTTGCAAAGCAGCTTAACATTTCGCAGCAGCAAATGACCTATGTAACCCATTCCGACGCGGGCGAGGGGCTTATTTTCTACGGCAACGTGATTTTGCCCTTTATTGACCGTTTCCCGCAGGATACGGAACTGTACCGCGTCATGACGACCAAACCCGGCGAGGTGTCGGCATGAGGATAGAAACGGACAAAATCTATTGCGGCGACAGCTTGCAGGTGCTTCAAACCTTGCCGGAAAACGCAGTTGATTGTTGCGTAACGTCCCCGCCCTACTATGCCTTGCGGGACTATGGCGCAGACGGGCAGATCGGACGGGAAGCAACGCCGGAAGAATATGTTTCCCGCATTACGGCGGTATTCCATGAGGTAAAGCGGGTGCTTACGCCGGAGGGGACTTGTTGGCTGAATATCGCGGACACTTATTGCGGCACAGGCAGCAAAGCCGACCACCAAGACCCCAAATATCCCAAAGGCAGGAACGGGCAGCAAGTGGCGTTCAACCACCGCGCCCCCGGCTGTAAGCCCAAAGATTTAATCGGTATTCCGTGGCTTGTAGCCCTTGCCTTGCGGGGCGACGGTTGGTATTTGCGCAGTTCTATCATTTGGCACAAAACAAACCCCATGCCAGAAAGCACGCGGGACAGGCCGACCCGCTGCTATGAATATGTGTTTCTGCTTACCAAGTCAAAGAAGTATTACTACAATTGGCAAGCAGTAGCCGAGCCGATAGCCCCCACAACGGCGGGGCGGCTGAAAAGCGGAGTTAGCAAAGGAAACAAGTATAACGTTACTGTTCCGGGGCAAAACCAGCCGCAGAAAATCAACCGCCCCCGCGAAAAGGGCGCATACGCCGACGAGTTGATTTGTCCCGTCCGCAGCCGTCGCAACGTTTGGCAGATCAACAATGTCGCGTATCATGGCGGGCATTTCGCAGCATACCCGCCCAAACTTGCGGAAACGTGCATTTTGGCGGGCTGTCCCGTGGGCGGGATTGTCCTTGATCCGTTTTTAGGCAGCGGCACCACCGCAGCGGCGGCAAAGCACCTTTCCCGCCGCTATATCGGCATTGAGTTAAACCCCGACTATTGCACCCTTGCAAAACAGCGGATTGGAGGTGATGAAGATTGAGCAAGGAATGGAAAGCCCCCGACAAGGTAACGCAGAAAATGACCCGCGACGGGGCGGTTGCGGAAAACCTCACGACGGGCGAAACAACGAGTATCAGCGAAAGGCCGCAGGAGGAAAACTATTCCCAAGCCCCTACCGCAGCGGCAGAAAAGGCTGTTGACCGTATCGGCGCAGAGGTTGAACGGCAAGCGGCAAAGGGCGCAGGGAAAAAAGCCCTTGACGCGGCGCAGCTAAAAACCCATACTTCCCGCTTGCAGTTTTCCGAAGCGGAACGGGCAACGCCGGAATTGCAGAAATCTATCCGTAAATCCGAGAAAGCGGCAGACCGTTTAGACGCAGCGCGGGCGGCTATCCCCAAGCAGACCAAAATCAAGAAAGAGCGCGTTTTTGACGAAGCGAAAGGCAAGGCAAAGACGCGCCTTTCCTTTGAAAAGACGGATAAGCCCCCAAACGGCAAGTTGCGGCATAACCCCTTGTCCCGTCCGGCGCAGGAGTTGAACAGCACCGTACATGGGAAAATCTACGAGGTTGAGAAAGAAAATGTCGGTGTGGAAAGCGGGCACAGGGTAGAACTTGCGGGCGAGAAAGCGGGCGGTATGGCGGCGCGGACGGTAAAGCGCGGCATACGCAGCCACAAGCTGAAACCCTACCGGGCAGCGGCGGCAGCCGAGAGAAAGGCGGTAAAGGCAAACGCCGATTTCCTCTATCAAAAGGCGCTGCACGATAACCCCGCCCTTGCGCACTCAAACCCGATTTCCCGTTTTTGGCAGAAGCAGCGCATTAAAAAGCAGTATGCAAAGACGCTGAAAGCGGGCGGCAAAGTGAAAAAGACCGCCGAAGCCACCGCAAAGGCGGCGAAGAAAACCGCGCAGGAAACCAAACGGGCGACGTTCTTTGTCGTCCGGCACTGGAAAGGCTGCTTGCTTGTGGGCGGGATTGCCTTTATCGTGCTTCTGCTTTTCGGCGGCTTGTCCTCTTGCTCCCTCTTTGGCGGCAACAGCGGCAGCGGCTTAATTGCGTCGTCCTATCTTTCCGAGGACGCGGATATTACAGGCGCGGAAAGCGCGTATGCCGCTATGGAAGCCGAGTTACAAGATATGCTGAATAATATCGAGCGCGAATACCCCGGCTATGACGAATACCGGGTGAACGCGGACGAGATCGAGCATGACCCCTATGTGCTAATCTCTATCCTTTCCGCGCTGCATGAGGGCGTGTTTACCCTTGATGAAGCGCAAAGCACCCTTGAAATGCTCTTTGAGAAACAGTATATCTTGACCGTTGAGGAAGAAGTACAGGTACGATACCGCACCGAAACGAGGACGGACAGCGAGGGCAACGAATATGAGGTTGAAGTACCCTACAACTATTACATTCTCCATGTGGATTTGGAAAACTTCAACCTTTCCCATGTCCCCGTCTACATCATGGGCGAGGAACAGCTATCCATGTACGCTATGTATATGTCGTCGCTGGGAAACCGCCCCGATTTGTTCCCGTCGTCCGGCTATGTGTCTAAATACTATGAAAACCCGCCCGCCGATTATGAAGTACCCGCCGCGCTGCTTAATTCCGATGAACAGTTTGCGCGGCTCATAGAGGAAGCGGATAAATACGTCGGCTTTCCCTATGTGTGGGGCGGCAGCACCCCGGAAACCTCTTTTGATTGCAGCGGCTTTGTGAGTTATGTATTGACGAACAGCGGCCTATACAATACGGGCAGACTTGGGGCGCAAGGGCTTTACAACATTTCAACCCGCGTTTCCAACCCGCAGCCGGGGGATTTGGTTTTCTTTACGGGTACATACGACACGCCGGGGGTATCTCATGTGGGTATCTACGTTGGCGAGGACGGGGACGGAAGCCCCGTCATGCTGCATTGTGGCGACCCGATACAATACGCAAAACTTGATACAAGCTATTGGCAATCCCATTTTTACGCCTATGGGCGGCTACATTACAACTGACTTTGAAAGGAGTTTATTTCTATGGCAAACACGAAACTTGACCGTATCGAAAGGGATATTGAGAAAACGAGGGCGAAAATCCTTGAATACCAAAAAAGGCTGAAAGACCTTGAAGCGCAGAAAATCGAGGAAGAAAACGCGCAGATCGTTCAAATGGTGAAAGCGGTACACCTTGACGGGGCGCAGCTTGCCGCGTTCCTCTCCGCTTACGCCAGCGGCGAAATTGCCTTGCCACAGCCGGACGCAGACTACACCGACGAACAGGAGGAAACCGAAGATGAAGCATAAAAAACTGTTCCGCAGCGTTACCGCTTTGCTTGCCGCCCTTGTACTCATGGGCGGCTTTTCTGTTACCGCTTTTGCGGGCGGCGGTGATGTGAGCGACGAGCCGCCTACCCCCGTAACCGAAACCGAGCCGGAAGAAACGACGGGCGGCTATGAGCCGCAGCCCTTAACGCCGGAGGGCAACATGAGCCTTGTGGACGACATAACGGGCGAAGCGTCCGGCGATAAGCAGTTTATTACCGTCGTTACGAAAAACGGAAACTATTTTTACATCATCATTGACCGCGCCGAGGACGGAGAAAACACCGTCCATTTCCTCAATCAAGTTGATGAAAAAGACCTTTTGCAGCTTATGGAGGACGAACAGACCGAAGCCCCCGTTTGTAGCTGTACTGAAAAATGCGTTGCCGGAAGCGTCAACACCGATTGTCCCGTTTGCAGCGTCAACATGAGCGAGTGCGCGGGCAAGGAAGCCGATCCGGAGCCGGAAGAAACCGAGCAGCCGGAGCCGGTGGAAGATAAAGGCGGCGGCATGGGCGGTGCTATTCTGCTTGTGGTGCTGCTTCTTGCCGCAGCGGGCGGCGGCGCGTTCTATTACTTTAAGATTATGAAGCCCAAAAAGGACGCGGCAAAAGGCAACAGCAACCTTGACGACCTTGATTTTGACGAGGACGACGAGGAAACGGAAGAAGTAGAAACCGAACAGACCGAGCAGGAGGACGACAATCTATGAAACTTGTAATTGCAGAAAAACCGAGCGTCGGGGCGGCGATTGCCGCCGTTATTGGCGCGAATGAAAAGCGCAGCGGATATTTTGAGGGCGGCGGCTACCTTGTGTCGTGGTGTATCGGGCATTTGATTAGCCTTGCAGACGCGGCGACCTACAACGAGCAGTACCGTAAATGGAAGTACGACGATCTCCCCATTGTCCCGCAGGAGTGGCGGTTTATCGTTGCCAGCGGCAAGGAGCAGCAGTTTTCTATTCTCAAAGACCTTATGCACCGCAGCGACGTTACCGAGATTGTCAACGCTTGCGACAGCGGGCGCGAGGGAGAACTCATTTTCCGCTTTGTCTATGAACAGGCGAATTGCAAAAAGCCCTTTTCCCGCCTTTGGATTAGCAGCATGGAAGCAAGTGCAATCCGCGAGGGCTTTTCAAACCTCAAAGACGGGCGCGGCTATGATAACCTCTATCAATCCGCGCTTTGCAGAGCAAAGGCCGATTGGCTCATTGGTATTAACGCGACCCGCCTTTTCTCTATCCTCTACCATAAAACATTGAATGTCGGCAGAGTGCAAACGCCCACCCTTGCTATGCTGGTAAACCGCGACTATGCAATCAGCAGCTTTAAGAAAGAAAAATATCATGTTGTCCGTCTGAACGCGGGCGGTGTTTCGGCTTTGTCCGAAAGGCTGAACGACGAAGCGGCAGCGCAGCAAATGAAAGCGGCTTGCGAGAAATCGCAAGCCGTTTGTACTTACCTCAAAAAAGAGAAAAAGACTGTTTCCCCGCGGAAGCTGTTTGATCTTACCGCGTTGCAGCGCGAAGCCAACCGCCTGTATGGATTTACGGCGAAACAGACCCTTGATTATGCGCAAGCCCTCTATGAAAAACGGCTTTTGACCTATCCCCGCACCGACAGCAAATATATCACTTCCGATATGCAGAGCAGCACAAAGGAACTCATTACCGGGCTTTGTTCGCTGCTTCCCTTTATGCAGGACGTGAAGCTGCAAGCAGACCTTACAAGGGTTTGCGACAACAGCAAAGTAACCGACCACCACGCTATTTTGCCGACAGCCGAGTTTTTGAAAGCGGGCTTTTCTTCCCTTGCCGACAGCGAAACAAAACTTATGACCCTTGTGTGCGCGAAGCTGCTTTGCGCCGCAGCCGCGCCCTATGAATATGAAGCGGTTACGGCGGTTATCTCTTGCGGCGGCTATACCTTTACCGCAAAGGGAAAGACGACGCTTTGCGAGGGGTGGCGTGAGATTGAAAAACTGTCCCGCGCCGCGTCCGAGGAACAGGACGAGGACGCAGAGCCGGAAACCGTTTTGCCGCCGCTTGCCGAGGGGCAGACCTTTGACAATCCGGCAGCGGAGATCTCCGAGCGTTACACACAGCCCCCGAAAGCATATACCGAAGATACGCTTCTGTCCGCTATGGAGAACGCGGGCAAGGAAGAAGCGCCGGAGGACGCAGAGCGCAAAGGGTTAGGCACTACCGCAACGCGGGCGGGTATCATTGAAAAACTCATTAGCGCGGGCTTTGCCGAGCGCAAGGGCAAAAAGCTAATCCCCACAAAGGACGGGTATAACCTTGCCGCTATTCTGCCCGAAATCCTTACGTCCCCGCAGCTTACGGCAGAATGGGAAACCCGCCTTACCGGGATTGCCAAAGGCAGCGACAGCCCGGACGATTTCATGCGCGGGATTGAGGAAATGACAGCGGGGCTTGTCAAAACCTATTCCGCGATTTCCGAAGATAAAGCGAAGCTGTTTACCCCGCAGCGGGAAGCAATCGGCACTTGCCCCCGTTGCGGCGCGGCAGTTTACGAGGGCAAGAAAAACTACTACTGTTCCGACAGGGCTTGCAGCTTTGTCATGTGGAAAAATGACTTGTTCTTTCAGCAGCGCAAAAAGACTTTCACAAAGGCGATTGCCGCCGCCCTTTTGAAAGACGGAAAGGTAAAAATCAAGGGTATGTACTCCACCAAAACGGGAAAGACCTTTGACGGGGTTGTGCTGCTTGCCGACACAGGCGGCAAGTATGTAAACTTCCGCGTCGAGCAGAACCGAAAATGATTAGGCTTGATGAAAAACAATACCGCGCTGTAAAGAAAATGACCCGCGCCGCTTGTGCAAATAATGATTGCGGGAATTGTCTGCTATTGGACGACGGGGAAACTTGCGTTTGTGTGCAGAGTATCAGCTATTCGCTGCTATGCCGTTATTTCCGCGAAGCGGTTTTACCCGCAGACAGGCAGCTATGCGAACAGATCACCCGCAGCGGGGAAACCGATTTGAAGCGTTGCGCGGTATGCGGCAGCACGTTTGCGGCGGGCAGCAACCGGGCGAAATACTGTCCCGATTGCGCGGCAAAGATACGCCGCAGACAGAAAGCGGAAAGCGAGAGAAACAGGCGTTTACGGATAAGAACAACTACATAGCAAGCACAGCAAACGAGTACCCGTTTGCGAGAAATGCCCGCGCTGCTCTATGGGAAGCGCGGGCATTTTGCTTGTTGGGATAGTCCCAAACCCTTAAAAATCGAGAAAGGACGTGATGAAACAATATGCCGTATTCTTCATACGACCATGACAAATTGGAAACCGCCGAAACCATGCGGATAGAACGCCGGATATATTTTGAAGCAAAGGACGGGGAGATTGCCCCCTATGTTTCTTTGCCGCTGGAACAGCTACACGCCATGCGCGAGGAAAGCGCGGCAGCGGAACAGGCGATTTTTAACGATCTCTCAAGCCGCGCCGCCGCATGGGAGGAACAGGCGGGCAAAACGCTTTTGCTTGACAAAGCGATTGAATACACAAGGACAACCGTTGTGCAGCACACTTCTAACGAGTGGCAGAAAGGCGAATATGACCGATATACCCGCAGCAACCGGGTATATCAGATGAACTACCACATTTACGAAAACACCCGTTACGACAGGGAGAAGCAGCAAAGCGTCCCTTACTCCTATTCTCTCACATGGGGCGTTTATACCAACAGCCCGAACAGGAACGGGCAAGCGAAGATTGCCGGACAGGACAGAAAAGTTTTTTCCGACAAGGCGGCTATGGAAAAGTATCTGAATGGACGTATCAAAGCATACGACCGTCTGTTTACGGAAATCTCCCCGCTTATCCCGCAGGAGTACGCCGAGCATTTCAAAGTAAACGGTATGCTTTTACCGGGCTATACCATTGAGGGCGAGGAACCCCCGCAGCAGCAGCCACAGGCGGCAGCTATCCCCGAAACCACCGGGCAGCAAAAGGAGCGTGAACACATGAGCGAACAGTTTTCTATTATGATTGGCAACCGCAGCCGTTTTGAAGCGGGCGACCCCGTCGGTTATTGGCTGGATATGCCCGCCACAAAGGAGCAGCTTCACGAAGCTATGCAGAGCGTCGGCATTACCGCCGACAACCCGCAGGATTTTTCCATTCGCGGCTTTTCCGACGACCCGGAAAAACATATTGCCTTGCCTTATGACATGGTATGCGCTGCCAACGTGGACGAACTCAATTTTCTTGCGGCGCGGATTGAGCAGCTGGACCCCGCCGAGATCGGCAAGCTGAACGCAGCTTTGCAGCAGAAAAACGGCTTTGAGAACATCGGACAGGTAATCGACTTCACCTACAACGTGGATTTTTACGTCCATATTCCCGAAGTACATACCTACCGCGATTTGGGCGACTACTACTTAAATCAATCCGGCATGGTACAAATGCCCGAAGAATGGAAAGGCGGGATTGACCTTACCGCTTTTGGCAAGAACGCCGCCGAGCAGGAAAAGGGCGCGTTTACCGAATACGGCTATATCGTCGAAAGCGGCGACGAGTGGGAGCGTCAGTTTGAAGGGCGCGAAGTGCCGGAGGAATACCGCATTATGAGTTACCCGCAGCCGGAGCGCGGCGAACAGGATAAAGTCTTTATGGACGCAGCCGAAGCGCAGCAGACAGAAACACCGCCCACCGAGCCGCAGCAGCCCCGCCCCGTCGTACCGATTATCCTTTCTTCTGAAAAACCCGGCGACAAGGTAAAGGAGATCACCGCCCGTCTGGAACAGGGCATACAAGCAATTTTTGACAGCGACCGCTACAAAGAGTTTTTAACGGCTATGTCAAAGTTTCACGATTACAGCTTGAATAACACTATCCTAATTGCCATGCAGGGCGGCAATTTGGTAAAGGGCTATTCACAATGGCAGAAAGAGTTTGACCGCCATGTGAAAAGCGGCGAGAAAGGTATTAAAATCTTTGCCCCCGCCCCCTACAAGGTAAAAAAGCTGGTGGATAAAATCGACCCCGACACAAGAAAGCCCATACTTGACAGCGAGGGAAAGACGGTTAAGGAAGAAAAGGAAGTTACCGTTCCCGCCTTTAAGGTTGTAACCGTCTTTGACATTTCGCAGACCGAGGGCAAGGAGTTTCCCGACCTCTCCGTCAAACCGCTGCTTGCCGATGTGGAACAGTACGAGGACTTTTTCGCTGCCCTTGAAAAAGCGTCCCCCGTTCCGATTGCTTTTGAGCAGATCACAAACGGCGCAAACGGATATTTCAGTTTGACCGATAAGCGAATTGCTATCAAAGAGGGTGTGAGTGAGCTGCAAGCGGTTAAGACCGCCATTCACGAAATCGCCCATGCGAAGCTGCATGACGTGGACTTAACCGCCCCGCTGGAGGAACAAAACCGCGTTGACCGCCGCAGCCGCGAGGTACAGGCTGAAAGCGTTGCCTATACGGTGTGTCAGCATTTCGGGCTTGATACGTCGGATTACTCTTTCGGGTATGTTGCCGGGTGGAGCAGCGGCAAGGAAATGACCGAATTAAAAGCGTCCCTTGAAACGATACAGGCAACCGCAAAGGAACTCATTACCGAGATCGAGGGGCATTTTACCGAATTGCAGCAGCAGCGGCAAGCCGAGCAGGAGCAGGAAGCGAAAACAAAAGAAACCTTGCTTCTCAACGGCAAGGAGGACAGCTACGGGATTTATCAGTTAGCCCGCAGAGAGGAAACTATGGATTTGCGCTTTGAGCCTTTCGACCGTCTGCAAGCAACGGGGCATTTCGTTGACCGGGCAAATTATGAACTCGTCTATACCGCACCGCTTACAAAGGATATGACGCTTGGCGGCATTTGGGAAAAGTTTAATATCGACCGCCCCGCCGACTTCAAGGGGCATAGCCTTTCCGTTTCCGACATTGTTGTGCTTCATCAGAACGGCGAGAACACCGCCCATTATGTAGACAGCATAGGTTTTCAGCAGGTGCCGGAGTTTTTACAGGAGCAAGCGCAGCAGACCCCCGTATTTGATAAGCTATCTCCCGAACAGCAGCAAGCCCTATCCGATACCGTAAAAGATACGCTGCAACTGCTTGTAGACGCAGACAAGCGGATTTATGGCGACGTTACGGGCAAGACCCTTGAAGCAATCGCGGCGCAAGGGTATTCCTACAAGGGCGGGCAGCTTGAAAAGCAGCAGCCGGAAGCGACCCCCGAAAGCCTTATGACGGGCGAAACCGTCAGAACGCCGCGAGGGAACTTTTACATTACCGACATGAGCCGCGAACAGATCGAAGCGGCGGGCTTTGGTTTTCATCATGCGTCGGAGGACGGGAAGTATCTCATTATGGGAAATGGCACACAGGCTTATGCCATAGCCGCCGAGCAGCCGCAGCGGGATAATCCCTTAAAGCACGTTGAGGACATTGTAGAGCAGAACGACAACAACTTTGACGGGATTATCAATAATACGCCGCAAACGCCCACCGTCGCGGATTTGGAGCAGCGGGCAAAGGCGGGCGAAGCGATTTCCGTTACCGACCTTGCGAAAGCGGTAAAAGCCGAGAAACGGGAGCAGCCGCAAAAGAAACCGTCCATTTTGAAGAAGCTGGACGAGTACAAGAAACAGGCGGCGCAGCAGCCGAAAGACAAGCAGAAAGAGCAGAAAAAGGATTTGGAGGTTTGATAGTATGAATATCCGCTTTACCATTGAGGAAGAAAACATAATTGCGATTTACGCCGAGGACAGCCGGGAAAGGACGATTGATAATATCAACTCTGCCATGCCCTACATGGACGAGGATATGCGCCAGCTTGCCGCCGCAGCGGTAAATAAGCTGCAAGCTATGACGGACAGCGCATTTTCCGAAACTGTCTTTACTCTCACCGACGACGAATAAGCCTTAACGAAACGGGGGCGCGGCTGCCGATTGTTGGCACCGCGCCCCATTCTTTTTTGCGTTTTCGTGGAACATTAGAAAGGCACTTTTTGAGGTTTGAGTATAAAGTATCGTCTATGCCGTTTTCGCGCTCTGGAAGCCGCAGAAATACAGCCATTTTCAGCCCTTAACGTTCCACTTGCTACCCTTGTTTTATGCTTTATCTCTTGCCTTGATATGGAGAAGCAGCATGATGATAAAAGCAAGCCCGCAGACCACATAAAACCAAAGTTGATCTGCATTGGAGATAATAAACGCCAGCAGCCCGAAAATAACCGCCCAGGCAGCGGACAGCAGCACCCCGATTACCCAAAATCCAAAGCGTGTTTTTTGGAGAAACAGCAGCAGCGCGAATACAGCAGCGCCGATCAGCACGCATAATGCAGGGTGCAGCGTGAAAAAGTGATTGCAGCACACGCCGGATATAATACCGAGGGCGATACTGTCAAAAACAATGATATGCCCGATAAAAAGCCCCACTACCATAAGGATAAAGCTAACTACAAGACCGATTATTAAATAGGCTCCCGCCGCCGCTAAATAGCCCATATATACACTTCCTTTGTTCTTTGAATACAGTTTGATTGTAACAGGTTTTTGTGAAAAAATCTATTAGCCCCGTTCCTGTTCTTTCGCCCTGCTTTGGGACGGATATAGAATACTGTCAACGTTCTTTTTGACAACGCCGTATTCCTGCATTTGCTTCTTGGCTTGCCGATAATCCTCATACAATTTGCTTTTCCTGTCGTTTAAGCTGCTATACTCCTTACGCAGCGCGGCGAGATCGGGCAGCTTCTTTATCTGCATTTCCTTTAATGCCCTTGCCGCAGCTTCAAACAGGATAATTTCGCTTTCATGCCCCCGCAGATACTTTTCCTTGTCCGGCGATTTTCGGTATTCATCGTAAATCGGTTTTAACTGTCGGTATGTGGTGGTGTGCTTGATAAGCAGCGACAAATCAGACATACGCTGTTCCACTTCCTTAACCGCCTTTGCCGCCGCGTCATGAGCGGTCATAATATCGGCTATCTTGCTTTCAAGTTCGCTATAATACTCAATCTTGTTTTCGGTTAGGAAGTTCATGCTTTTAGCAGCCTGTTTCAGATTATGGATTTTTGCCCACCGTTCATAGCCCGCCGACTGTTGGGCTTTGATACTGTTTTCAAGATCGACGACAAGCCGGATTTTCTTATCTTCCCGCAGCGTTTTTGTTTTGGCAACATACACGCCCTTGATACGCTCCTTTATCGCTTCTTCCGTATAGGCCGCGCCGAGCGTCTTTGTGCGGGTAAACCGTTCCTGTCCGGCAGCGCGAAAGGAAATGTATTTGCCCTGTTTGATTTCATACCCCATTTCCTGCAAGCGGCGCAGCAGTTCGTCAAAATCTTTCACTTGGGGAATGAGAGTATCTATCGCCGTTTTCAGCTTTGCTTTGTAGCTTGTCCCTTGCTTTTCGGCGGTGTATTCTGCATAGCTTTTTCCCTTGTCCTGTCCCGGTACGACGACGGATAGCCCATGCTCTTTACATATCCTGTCGCTGGTGCGCCGGATAAAGTGATAGCTTTGCTTGTTGGAATGGTACTTTTTGTAGTCAACGAAGCTAACCGCGTTGAAAATCAAGTGATTATGCAGATGGTCTTTATCGACGTGAGTTGTCAAAACAAACTCATACTTGCCGCCTAATACCGCCCCGGCAAGTTCCATGCCGATTTTGTGCGCTTCTTCCGGTGTGGTTTCTCCCACCGCAAAGGATTGTATCAAGTGCCGCCCTAAATGTGTGCCGCGATCTCCGGCAGCTTCCCGCGTCCATGCAAACTCAATATCGGCGGTTTCCAGCCCGCAGCCGAAAGAGGACGCAAGCAGCTTCCCGTCTGTCTTTTCGGGATTTAAGATATAGTCTATCGCAGCCTTTAAGGTTGATTTAATAGGGTGCGTCTTTGTAACCGCCATATCTCGTCCACCGCCTTTTTAATGTCCTCTATATCCTGCCTGTAAACCGTCCCCGTCGCATTGGCGCGTTTTGCAATTTGGTTGATGTTCCGGCTCACCGCTTGCAGTTCCCGGATATATGCTTTTGTGTCGCTTCGGTCAACGACAAGAATATACCCGTCTATCGCCATTTTACGGAAGTATGCCCCATACTGCTTTATGGGAAGCTGCTTCATCTTCTCGTCGATCAGCCGCTTTTCTTCTTCCGTAACGTAAAACTTCATCTGTATATTTCTCTTTCGGTTTTCCATTTCCGCACCGCCTTTCGGTATAAGGGTTTGGGATTATCCCAACAAGCATTTTCCGCAAACGGGTACTCGTTTGCTGTGCTTGCTATCTACTCCATACCCCCACCGAAAGGCGGTATTTGTTGCGCGTTCCTTTGATTTTGGACGCAAAAAAAGATTGCAGCCGCCATGCGCTGCAATCTCCCGATTTCTCATATTGTGAGGTTAATCCTCTGCTTTTTCGACTTCCGTTATCTCCCTTGCTGTTGCGGTTACAATCCGTATGCCTTTATCGCTCATACCGTCCAGCAGCGCGTCAAGCTGCCGCCGCCCGGTGGATTTCTCCGCATTGCTGTTCGGGAAGAATAATTGATCTACCGAAATATGATACCGGGTTACAAGGTCATAGAATACCTGTAAACTCGGCTGTTGTCCCTTGTTCTCGATATTCGCAAGGTAGCGCGGGGAAATATATAACTCGTCGCTTACCTTTTTGCGGCTCTCGCCGTATTCATTTCTCGCGGCTTTTATAGCTGCCCCGAAAGCCTTAAAGTCGTACAATGGTACGGGTCTTTTTGCCATTTTCATTCACCCTGTTACATTTTACAGTTCACCTTTCTTTTTGGATATGTCCACACAATTCATATCATTAGGTTAAATACTTCCTGTTGTGTATTGACAGTAGACTGATTTTCTGATAAAATAAAATTTATGTAAAAGGAGGCGGCGTTTATGTTGCATAGCATGCGTATTAGATAAGCATTGAAAAAAAGGATTTTCCCATTTTCAACATGGGCTTTTTTGTCATGCTTATTTTGCGGATGCTATACAAAAAACTAACGACGTATAGATATAGTATAGACATAGTGCAAGCTATGCCTTAGTTTTGTTGTACTGCTCTGTGCATTATAAATGCAGGTCAATGCTCATGTTGAGGATTGACCTGCATTTTTTTGTGTAAAAAGGACGAGTGAAATATAATGCTTAAAAAATATTGGATAAAATGTCCGATTTGTAACGGAAAGACGAGAGTTCAAGTATTTCATAATACTGTATTAAAAGATTTTCCTCTTTTCTGCCCTAAATGCAAATTGACGCATATCATTGATGTAGAAAAATTAGAGATTGTAATCAAAAATACAGAAAAACAAACTTTTATTATTTAGAAGAAAGGATATAAAAATGAAACGTTTACCTAAATATACGCCTGCGGAAGTACGGAATGATCCATACGGATTTACTTACAAAGAAATGTCGGAAGTTATTGGCGAGAATGAAGCAAAAGCCTTATATGAAGAATTATATAAGCAATTACCACGCAAAAAAAATCTATCAATGTTGGTAAAAAATATTTGCAAAAGCAGTGATACTGAAAAGTATGTTTACGAACTGAAAGACAACAAATACATTGAAACGGTTTTTATCAAGCGGCGAGATGGTGGAACTGTTTGCGTGAGCACACAAGTCGGTTGTCCTGTTGGTTGTATTTTTTGTGAGTCCGGGCGAAATGGCTTTGTTCGTAATCTAACATCGTCAGAAATCGTACAACAGATTATATTGTTGCGTCGAAAAGTAAACCGTATCGTTTTTATGGGTATGGGAGAGCCTTTATTCAATTATGACAACTTGATAAAAGCAATCCATATTCTCCGAGATAGATATGGGCTCAACTTTCCAACCGACGGCATTACCATATCAACAGTTGGTCCGGTCGATCAATTAAAAAAATTGCGCGAGGAACATCTTAAAATTCAGTTGACAATATCTTTACACGCAGCAACACAATCTGCAAGAAATCGTATTATTCCTCACATGCGCATATATGCTATTGAAGATGTTGTTAAGCAAGCCTTATCCTATTCTGAAAGGCATAATCGCAAAATTGTCTTTGCGTATTTGCTTTTACCGGGTATAAATGACCGGCCCTCAGATGTAAGACAACTTGCAAAATGGTTTCGGGGCAAAAAAGTTATGATTAACGTGTTACAATACAACCCAACAAGCAATTCAAGAATTAAAGCACCACAGAAACGGGAAATAGTTGCATTCAAACATCAATTAGAGCAAGCAGGACTTGAAGTTACTATGAGAGTTTCTCATGGCAGAGAGATTAACGCGGCTTGTGGACAGTTAGCTAACACATATAATAAATTCAAAAAAAAATGATTAAAAGTGCCAGACGCATAGACGCAGAGCCGATAACGCATTAGGTCAAAAAACCTATGTGTTATCGGCTTTTTTATTTAATATTGCGCAAAAGCCGCTGTTCCCTATTATAGAATGGATTGCGGGTAGTGTATTAAAGTCGCCCTTTTTTAAGGATACGGCGGTATCGGGGAGGTATCGCCGTGTCCATTTTTATTTACTGTAACCCGCCTAATGCTTTGCGGTCAAAAAAAGCTATGCTCCGCAAGCGGGATATTCCGGCTATGAGTATGAACTGTCAATACATCTAAATACTTCTTACATTTCCTTTGCGCTCGTCCGCGTCTTGCGGACGGGCGCATTTTGCTTTTTTCAACTTTTTTCTGAAAAACGCACTCAAGAGCCATCTCCCGAACGGGTACGGAGCGAAAGGGGCAGAGAGGACAAGCCCTTAACTCCCGTCCTCTACTCCACGCGGGAAGGAGGTGAACTCTATGGAGCTATCTTCTTCCGACAAGGAAAGAATACAACATCAGTACGACGCATTAGCAAAGAAAACTTTGGTTGGCGAAGCGAAAAGCCACCGCCGCACTCTTGCGAAACGCGCAGCACGCGAAGTACCTTTTTCGGATTTGAGCGAAAGCGAACTCGCGCAGCTTTTCACAACGGACGAATACAAAAGCGATTATTTCCGTTTTCAAGTGTCCGGCTTTGATGTACTCGTCAAAAATGAACTGCTTGCCGAAGCCCTTAACGCTTTGCCCGAAAGGAAACGCGACATTATCCTTTTGTCCTACTTCTTGGACATGAGCGACGCGGAAATTGCTGAACTGCTGAATGTTGTACGCACGACGGTTTTCCGGCACAGGAAATCCGCGCTTGCGAAAATCAAACAGTATTTGGAGGGAAAAGCAGATGATGAATACCGTTAGGAAATCTGAAAATCTGTTGCCGTTCCCTGTCATTTCCGCAGCGGCAAACGGCGACACAACCGCCATGTGCGCGATCTTGAAGCATTACGAGGGTTACATAGCGAAACTTTGTACCCGCACGCTGAAAGACGACGCGGGCAATACCTATTCCTATGTGGACGAGGAAATGCGTAACAGGCTGCAAGTGCGCCTTATTACCCGCACCCTTGCTTTTCATGTAGGATAATCTTTTAGCCCATGCGGGGAGCGTGTCCCCTTTCCACGCTTCCCGTTATGGGCTATTTGTCGTTCCGTAACAGCACATCGGAAACGGTGTACTGTTACAGGCCGACAAAGCCTATTGTTCCTTGTCAAAGAAAGCCCGCAAGATAACGGCGGCGCAGTATAACAGGCAAACGAATACATACCGCTTATATCGAGCCGAACAGCGTGTACGCCAGGACAGCTTTTCACACAGGGAAAGCCGAGCGAGAAATACCGCGCTGCAAAACAGGTTTAGCAGCTTGTGGGCGACGACATATAGGCGGGACGAAACGCCTTTATAGCCATAGTCCGAGCGTTAAGAGCGTCGCAGGCATTGGGTAAAGCTGCCTTAAATGAGCAGGGGTGAAACTCCCGCGGTGCTGCCGCTGACAGCCGTTCGTTTCTGCCTTATTTCTCATATCGTACAAGCCGGAGCGCATATTCTGTATTATGTCGCTATACCGGGAGGGAAAGAAGATGATTAACAAGGTGCAGCTTCAACAAATGAGAAGCGTTGATATAACACAGGTAGACCGCAGCACTTTGGTTGACATTCGGAATATCCATATCGACAGTTCTTTGCCAGCGGCAAAGAAAATGCAAAATTACTTTGAGCAGATCGTAAATCCTTACTGTTTTCTTTGCGGCGACACACCCGTAAAAATACGGTTTGTGGCAGAGGATAAAACATTGAAACAATCATTGTGCGACTACTTTTTAAGTCTGAAATGACTTGCCTACTTTCCCTACCCCAAAGGGTAAAGACCTTGTGATTATGGGGCTAAAATGGTATAATAAACCCGTAATTATAGGGGGAAAGGAGGTATTATGCCCCGCATACGCAAAGACAAAACGGCACGCAGCTACGCCGAGCCGTTTTGGAAAATCGGGCTATACATTCGACTATCCAAAGAGGACGATAACGAGGACGAAAGCGAGAGTGTTATCAATCAAGAAAAGATACTCCGCGACTTTGTAGACAGCTATTTTGAGCCGGGTACTTTTGTCATTGTAGACGTGTTTGCCGACGACGGATTGACAGGCACAGACACAGCGCGACCAAACTTTAAGCGGCTTGAAGGCTGCATTGTCCGTAAAGAAGTAAACTGCATGATTATCAAATCCCTTGCACGCGGTTTCCGCAACCTTGCCGACCAGCAGAAGTTTTTGGAGGAGTTCATACCGATTAACGGCGCAAGGTTTATTTGCACAGGCACGCCATTTATTGATACCTACGCTAACCCCCATTCGGCAAGCGGGCTTGAAGTACCTATAAGGGGAATGTTCAATGAACAGTTTGCCGCCACCACTTCCGAAGAAATCCGCAAAACTTTCAAGATGAAACGGGAGCGCGGCGAGTTCATCGGTGCATTTGCCACCTATGGTTATAAAAAAGACCCGAACGACAAAAACAGCCTATTGGTAGATGAAGAAGCAGCGGAAGTTGTGAAAAGCATTTATCATTGGTTTGTGAATGAGGGGTACAGCAAAATGGGGATTGCCAAAAGGCTTAATCAAATGGGAGAGCCTAACCCCGAAGCCTACAAAAAGAAAAAAGGATTGAAGTACAACAATCCTAATTCCGGCAAAAATGACGGGTTGTGGTCTGCCAGCACGATTGCAAGGATATTGCAGAACGAAATCTATACGGGCGTAATGGTACAGGGCAGACACCGCGTTATCAGCTACAAAGTACACAAGCAGATCAGCGTCCCGGAAGATGAATGGTTTGTCGTCCCCAACACACACGAAGCGATCATTGACCGAGAAACATTTGAGAAAGCGCAAGCCCTACATAAGCGCGATACAAGAACGGCACCGGGCAAACAGGAAGTCTATTTAATGTCCGGCTTTGTCCGTTGTGCGGACTGTCAAAAAGCCATGCGGCGAAAAACCGCCCGCAATATTGCCTACTATTCTTGCCGCAGCTACACAGACAAAAAGATTTGCAGCAAACATTCTATCCGGCAGGATAAATTGGAAAACGCGGTTTTGGCAGCTTTGCAAATGCAAATTGCCCTTGTAGATCAGCTTGCAGAAGAAATTGAACGTATCAACAATGCGCCTGTAATCAACAGGGAAAACAAACGGTTATCCTATTCATTGAAACAGGCAGAAAAGCAACTAAAACAGCACAATGACGCTTCCGACAGCTTGTACCTCGATTGGAAAAGCGGCGAAATCACAAAAGAGGAATACCGCCGCTTGAAAGGCAAGATTGCAGAACAGATACAGCAGCTTGAAGCAAATATCTCTTATCTGAAAGAGGAAATGCAAATCATGGCTGACGGTATCGGAGCCGACGACCCGTATCTAACCGCCTTTCTGAAATACAAAAACATTCAGAGCCTAAACCGGGGAATTGTAGTTGAACTTATCAAAGCGGTTTGGGTGCATGAGAACGGGGAAATAACGGTTGACTTCAATTTTGCCGACGAGTACCAGCGAATTATTGATTACATCGAGAACAACCACAACATCATTACGGTGATCGAGAGCAAGGCGATATGACGGGCTTTCTACTCACCGCAAAACAAAAGTTAATGTTGTGCATAAATAAACGGCTCTACAGGAGCTACCGGCGCAACGGGTCCTACCGGCGCTACAGGTCCTACCGGTCCCGCCGCCACCGTTACCGCCGCTGCTCCCGTCGCAGATGCAACAAGTGCTGAAGATGTCGTTGAACGCTTCAATGAACTTCTTGCCAACCTGCGTGCCGCCGGACTTCTGGCAACCGACAATGCGTAAAAGGCTGAAATTCTGTGAAAAAGAATGTACCTTGACACATTCGGGCGTCTCGCGCGGTCGCTTGCGACATGTTTCTGCTTCGCGCGAGTACGCATCCTCGCGGAGCGTTTGTTGTTTCATAGAACGCAATTTCCTATGAAACAACAGAAAAACCCCGGAAACCTTACGGTTCCGGGGTATCTCTTACGTCTGGACACAATGCGCTTCCTGGAAGCGACTTTATAATATATATACGGTACATCTTCTTGCCTGCTGCGCATACAAGAAGCACCTTTGTTTAATTCATTGATTACTCGATGATAGTAGCAACTCTACCAGATCCTACTGTACGGCCGCCCTCACGGATAGCGAAACGAAGACCCTGCTCCATAGCTACCGGATGAATCAGCTCTACAGTCATCTCTACGTTGTCGCCCGGCATACACATCTCGGTACCAGCCGGTAACTCACAAACGCCTGTTACGTCAGTGGTTCTGAAGTAGAACTGCGGACGATAGTTGTTGAAGAACGGAGTATGACGACCACCCTCGTCTTTTGTCAGAACGTAAACCTGAGCAGTAAATTTCTTATGGCATTTTACAGAGCCCGGTTTAACCAGACACTGACCACGCTGGATGTCAGTTCTCTGAACACCACGAAGCAGAGCACCGATGTTATCACCAGCCTCAGCCTGATCAAGCAGCTTACGGAACATCTCGATACCAGTTACAACAGTCTTACGAGTCTCCTCGTGAATACCAACGATCTCAACCTCATCGTTCAGTTTCAGAGTACCACGCTCAACACGGCCGGTAGCAACAGTACCACGACCTGTGATGGTGAATACGTCCTCGATTGGCATCAGGAACGGCTTATCAGTAGCACGTACCGGATCCGGAATGTAGGAATCTACAGCGTCCATGAGCTCCATGATCTTGTCGCCCCACTCGCCGTTCGGATCTTCAAGAGCCTTCAGAGCAGAACCCTGGATGATCGGTGTGTCATCGCCCGGGAACTCGTACTCGTTCAGCAGGTCTCTGATCTCCATCTCAACCAGCTCAAGCAGCTCCGGATCGTCTACCATATCGCACTTGTTCATGAATACTACGATGTACGGTACGCCTACCTGACGGGAAAGCAGGATGTGCTCTCTTGTCTGAGCCATAACACCATCGGTAGCAGCTACAACCAGAATAGCGCCATCCATCTGAGCAGCACCAGTGATCATGTTCTTAACGTAGTCAGCATGTCCTGGGCAGTCAACGTGTGCGTAATGTCTCTTCTCTGTCTGATACTCAACGTGTGCAGTAGAGATAGTAATACCACGCTCTCTCTCTTCCGGAGCTTTATCGATATCCTCGAAGTTCTCAGCTGTGTTACCAGCTACTCTTGCAGCCAGAACTTTTGTGATAGCTGCTGTCAGGGTTGTTTTACCATGGTCTACGTGTCCGATAGTACCAATGTTACAATGCGGTTTAGTTCTTTCAAACTTTGCTTTTGCCATTTTAAGACGTCCTCCTTAATTTACACCCAATACGGGTATCTCAATTTATGTTAGGCTGACTCTAATTATATTCGATTAGAGCCGTTTTTTCAAGCCTAATATTGCTTTTCCGGGCAGTTATCTGCCCGGAAAAGGCAATATAGTTACATTTTTAATTATTTCTCAGCTTTTCCAGCAAGAACTTTCTCCTGAACGCTCTTCGGAACCTGCTCATATTTCTCAAAGAACATGGAGTAGTTACCACGTCCCTGAGTTCTGGAACGAAGGTCGGTAGAATAACCGAACATCTCTGCCAGCGGAACATAAGCCTTAACCAGCTTGCCGCCGCCGATGTCTTCCATACCCTCGATACGACCACGACGAGAATTGATATCACCGATGATATCACCCATATACTCTTCCGGCATGGTTACCTCAACCTTCATGATCGGCTCAAGCAGTACCGGGTTACCTTTACGCATAGCATCCTTGAATGCCATGGAACCTGCGATATGGAAAGCCATCTCAGAAGAGTCGACCTCATGGTAGGAACCATCGTATACGTCAGCGTGAACGCCGAGTACCGGGAATCCGCCGAGGATACCTGCCTTAGCAGCCTCTTCGATACCTTCGCCTACAGCCGGGATGTACTCTTTCGGGATAGCACCGCCGACAACGCTGGACTCAAACTTGAAGGTCTCTTCGCCGTTCGGATCCATCGGAGTGAAGTGTACCTTACAGTGACCGTACTGACCACGACCACCAGACTGTTTTGCATACTTGCTGTCTACATCTACAGCCTTTGTGAAGGTCTCTTTGTAAGCTACCTGCGGAGCACCTACGTTAGCTTCAACGTGGAACTCACGAAGCAGACGGTCTACGATAATCTCCAGATGGAGCTCGCCCATACCAGCGATGATTGTCTGACCAGTCTCTTTGTTTGTATAAGCACGGAAGGTCGGATCCTCCTCTGCCAGTTTTGCAAGAGCCTCGCCCATCTTGTCCTGACCAGCTTTGGTCTTCGGCTCGATAGCGATGTCGATAACCGGCTCCGGGAACTCCATGGACTCCAGGATTACCGGATGCTGCTCATCACAGATAGTATCACCTGTGGTGGAGAACTTGAATCCGATCGCTGCTGCGATATCACCGGAGTAAACCTTTTCCAGCTCGTGACGCTTGTTGGCATGCATCTGAAGGATACGTCCAACACGCTCTTTTTTGTCCTTTGTTGCATTCAGTACATATGAACCGGAGTTCATAACACCTGAGTACACACGGAAGTAAGCCAGCTTACCTACGAACGGGTCGGTCATGATCTTGAATACAAGAGCGGAGAACGGCTCTTCGTCGGAAGAATGTCTTACAGTCTCGTTGCCATCCAGGTCAACACCCTTGATCGGCGGGATGTCAAGCGGAGACGGCATGAACTCGATGATTGCATCCAGGAGCTTCTGAACACCCTTATTTCTGTATGCAGTACCACAGCATACCGGGATTGCCTGACACTCGCAGGTTGCTTTTCTTAATACTTTCTTTAACTCATCTACAGACGGCTCTTCACCCTCAAGGTAAGCCATCATCAGATCGTCGTCCAGCTCGCAGATCTTCTCTACCAGCTCGGTGTGGTAAAGCTCAGCGTCATCCTTCATATCCTCCGGGATATCAAGGATGCTAATGTCCTCACCCTTATCATCATTGTAGATGTATGCTTTCATCTCGAACAGGTCGATAATTCCCTTGAAATCATCTTCCTTGCCGATCGGAAGCTGTAAACAGATAGCATTCTTACCAAGTCTGGTCTTGATCTGCTCTACACAGCCATAGAAGTTTGCACCCAGGATATCCATCTTGTTGATGAATGCCATACGCGGTACATTGTAGGTATCAGCCTGACGCCATACGTTCTCAGACTGCGGCTCTACACCACCCTTAGCACAGAATACACCTACAGCACCGTCCAGTACACGCAGGGAACGCTCAACCTCAACCGTGAAGTCAACGTGTCCTGGAGTATCGATGATGTTGATACGATGCTCCAGAGCGCCTGGTTTCGGTTTGCAGTTTTCCTGCAGAGTCCAGTGACAGGTTGTCGCTGCAGAAGTGATGGTAATACCTCTCTCCTGCTCCTGAGCCATCCAGTCCATGGTAGCAGTACCTTCATGAGTATCACCGATCTTATAGTTAACACCAGTATAATACAGAATACGCTCAGTAGTGGTAGTCTTACCAGCATCGATATGAGCCATAATACCAATATTTCTGGTTCTCTCTAACGGATATTCTCTTCCAGCCAAAGCTTTTTCCTCCTATTAGAATCTGTAATGAGCAAATGCCTTGTTAGCCTCTGCCATCTTATGCATATCTTCTTTCTTCTTCACAGATGCACCAGTGTTGTTAGCTGCATCCAGAATCTCTTTTGCCAGTCTCTCTTCCTGAGTCTTCTCGCCTCTCTTACGGGAGTACAGAGTGATCCAGCGAAGTGCAAGAGCCTGTCTTCTTTCCGGCTTAACCTCGATCGGTACCTGATAGGTAGCACCACCGATACGTTTTGCCTTAACTTCCAGAACCGGCATGATGTTGTTCATTGCCTCTTCGAAAACCTCTACAGCTTCCTTACCGGATTCTGCAGCGACACGATCAAACGCGCCGTATACGATCTTCTGAGCAACGCCCTTTTTGCCGTCCAGCATGATGTTGTTGATTAATTTAGTAACAACCTTGTTGTTGTACAGCGGATCCGCTAATACGTCTCTTTTCTGAGTATGTCCTTTACGTGGCACGTTACTTCCCTCCTTAATATCTGCTCCGGCGGGGAGCCGCGGGAGCCATTCATTAGATCTTAGGTACTCGCATTGAACACTTAGCGAGGTTCCTCACGAGCTTAGTGTGAAAGCGCACCTGCGAAACGAGCGCGTCTTTCAGCGCGACATTGAGCATGGTGCTTCCTCTCTTCCTACTCGGCAGGTTCTCTCTAAGTTCAACCTGCGTCTCGTGCGCGGTTCTATGATTCCCTGCAACCTACAGGATCAATATCAAAGTCCGGCACATTCATTCTAAATCTAATAGAACTTCTACCTAATTAAAATTATTTCTTGTCTTTCGGTCTCTTAGCGCCGTATTTGGAACGCGCCTGTTTTCTGTTGGCTACGCCTGCAGTATCAAGAGTACCTCTGATGATGTGGTATCTGGTACCTGGTAAGTCTTTTACACGACCACCACGAATCAGAACAACGCTGTGCTCCTGTAAGTTGTGTCCCTCACCCGGGATGTAGCTTGTTACTTCGATACCGTTGGAAAGACGAACTCTGGCGATTTTTCTAAGAGCAGAGTTAGGCTTTTTAGGTGTTGCAGTCTTAACGGCTGTACACACGCCTCTCTTCTGCGGTGCAGAAACGTTGATAGCTTTCTTCTGTAAAGAGTTGTATCCCTTCTGCAGAGCCGGAGCTGTTGATTTCTTTTCAGATGTCTGTCTTCCCTTTCTTACTAACTGGTTAAATGTAGGCATCCTTTTCACCTCCTGTGATATTGTCTGTGGTTGCTTTTTTAAGCTTGTATTTCCGCGCAGAAATTCCTTGAATTTTGCACGCTTACTTATTATAGCTAGTTTGAGTTGCACTGTCAAGGTATAAAATGCAAATTTTTCCCGTAAAATAAAGGGTTTGTTACTGTTCACGCATACGTGCCCAGTAACGGAATTTGCCGTGGCTTCGCATTTAAATACGGCAAATTCCTGCTGCCACCACGTTTTCTTACGGCACTTTCGGTTCCAAAAGTGCCTACCTGTGAGCAGTAACAAGGGTTTTGCGCTGTAGACAGGTACAGTGCAAAACCCTCTATTGTCTCATCTGACTCTTTTTTTCTGGAAAATATCTTAAATATCCCGGAACTTCATTTCCGCTACTCCTGCGGTCCCATGTACTCCGAATCACCAAAACCAAGAATCAGCATAAAAAGCGGATTCAGGAAAAATAAACCAATCGTAAATCCTATCCCGTGACCATAGGCACACGCCAGCTTATAGAGTGCCACCACATTCATGAGTGCTGTTCCCAGAAGCGCAAGCGAACCGATAACTCCCACGATTCCGCCGAAGGAATTTAAAATACCTCCGCCGACCGCCAGTCCGAGTGCCACCCAGAAATACTGCACATCCCAGGTCAGCCGGTACTGTACATAGCCATTGTAAATCGGAATGATGGATTTCCATCCTTCTTCCCCGGCTTTTGTAAAGATCTTCCAGTATGCAATTACCTGCAGAATATAAAAGATAAACGCAAATAATGCATATGCCATAATAAACGCCACCAATCCCATACGCTTTCCTCCTTTCAGTTTTTACTGTCCGAAGAATATATTCACGCCAGCCAGCAGTCCGTTCGCCAGAGTCTCAAGCGTCGCACCCGAATGATCGGACGCCTTATCTCCCAGCTCAATATCCACACTCGGAATCGTTGAATAGGAAGTCTGGGTCAAATCCATCTCCATGCTGCCTTTAGAATAAATCTTCACACCCGCGCTCTTTAAGCCGCTGATCAGCGACTCGCCCAGTTGGTTGTGCTGCTTCCAATGAGAGGCAACCGGCTCCATCGCACGGTAGGTTGCATTGCTTGGAACGCTCATGAAAAAGGCACCCTTGTTGCTGCTGGTTGAATCCCAGTGCAAGGCTATATGACAGTCCGCGTTGTTATTCGCAATGACCGTACGAGCTATATTATCCAGCTGTACATCATCTGATTCACGGATCATCAGTACATCATAGCCTGCATTCAGAAGTTTTGTCTTAAGCACCTTTGCCATAGCAAGTGTTACCTTGCTCTCTGCTGTTCCATCTGCAAAGGTCATACCGCTGGAAACTGCCACTGCTGAGGTAGCACCGGCTCCGGTTGTGCCGCCGGTTACTTTCGCACTTCCATCCGGATGACACTGGGTCTTGACGCTTCCGCCACCGTTTGTTCCATGTCCGGCATTGACACAGACCACTTTATTTTTCTTGTTGGAAGCAGTCGAGCGGTACAGGGTCGCAGTTCCGCTGTTGATCTTTGAATAATTTGCGTATTTATAATTAGAAGAAAGTGCGATCGCCGTGCCGCCGGATGTCTGCGCTCCCGCTGCTGTCTGGCTGGTTGTCTGGACAGCACCTGCAGATGCCGGTTTTTTGCTTGTCACATAGGCGGATGAAACGTAATACTTCTTTCCATTCAAAAGAATCATCGTCCACTGCCCGCTGGTTCCCACGCGCTCCAGCTTCTGACCGTAGGACAGATTGCCCGCGATATTATTGTCCTTGATCTGCGCCGATGTCCGGTAGCGCAGGGAAGACGTATTGACATACACCGAGTCACCTGCCAGCGCGATCTGCGACATACCGGCTGTCATCAGCAGAGCCGCCGCCAGTCCCAGTGTGTGTTTTTTGAGCCAATTGTGTCTCTTCATCTATATAATCTCCTTCCAATGTCTCTATTTTTAAAATAATTGTTTCTGTTTTGAAAGTCTAAAATCGTTAAATTTGTTCTTTAAATTTATACAATTTAATCACATTACTTTGGATTTTAAACATTTCCTTTATAAGTATAACGGATTTTCCCCTTCGATTCAACCAATCCCGCGCTTCTATTTCTTACGGTTTTCTGTCTATGATATGGCAGGAACGAATGTGCCTTGGCACATTCGGGCGTCTCGCGCGGTCGCTTGCGACAACCTACAGCTTCGCGCGAGTGCGCATCATTGGCACAAAAAAAGACCGCCGCATCTCTGCGGCGATCTCCAAAAAACGATTCCGTTTTTCATTTTTAATTATTCTTCACTCAGCTCATCCTCGTTGAGTACAATCTTGTCTGCCTCGTCCAGTTCAGCCGGCTCGTTGAAGTCGTCCTCTGCCAGATCGATATCATCCTCTTCCTCAACATCTGTGTTCAGCTTGATGGAGCGGTAACGCTTCATACCGGTACCAGCCGGAATCAGCTTACCAATCAGAACGTTCTCCTTCAGACCAATCAGCTTATCTACCTTTCCGTTGATGGCAGCCTCGGTCAGAACCTTGGTTGTCTCCTGGAAGGATGCAGCGGATAAGAAGGAGTCGGTTGCCAGAGATGCCTTGGTGATACCCAGCATAACCTGACGTCCGATCGCCGGCTCTTTGCCCTCGGCTTCCAGCGCCTCGTTCATCTCGTTGAAATCGAGTACATCCATGGATACGCCCGGCAGTACGTCGGAATCTCCACTTTCCTCAATCTTAATCTTCTTTAACATCTGGTGTACGATCATCTCGATATGCTTATCGTTGATTTCTACACCCTGTAAGCGGTATACACGCTGTACTTCCTGGATCATGTAATCCTGTACGGCGCGAACGCCCTTGATCTTCAGAATATCGTGCGGGTTCACGCTACCTTCGGTCAGCTCGTCACCAGCCTCCAGAACCGCGCCGTCCTGAATCTTGATACGGGAGCCGTAAGGAATCAGGTATGTCTTGGAATTGCCCGTCTCATTATCCGTGATAATGATCTCACGTTTCTTCTTGGTATCTTTGATGGTTGCCACACCGCCGAACTCAGCGATGATAGCAAGTCCCTTCGGCTTACGTGCCTCGAAAAGCTCCTCGACACGCGGAAGACCCTGTGTGATATCGCCACCGGCAACGCCGCCCGAGTGGAACGTACGCATGGTCAGCTGTGTACCAGGCTCACCGATAGACTGTGCCGCGATGATGCCGACTGCCTCACCGACCTGGACCGGCTGACCGGTTGCCATGTTGGCACCGTAGCACTTCGCACACACACCGATATGGGATTTACAGGTCAGGACGGTACGGATCTTGATGGAATCTCTGCCCTGTTTCTTCAATGCTGCCATAACAGCCGCTGCACGCTTCGGCGTACACATATGATTCTTCTCAATCACCACTTCACCTGTATCCGGGTCTGTGATTGTCTCAGCGATGAAACGTCCTGTGATACGCTCCTGCAATGTCTCGATGGTCTCCTGACCATCCATGAATGCCTTGATCTCCATATACGGAATCTCCGGCTTATCCCAGCAGCAGTCCTCCTCGCGGACGATCAGATCCTGGGATACGTCTACCAGACGTCTGGTCAGGTAACCAGAGTCGGCAGTACGCAGAGCCGTATCGGACATACCTTTTCGAGCTCCGTGTGCGGAGATGAAGTACTCCAGTACGTCCAGACCCTCACGGAAGTTGGACTTGATAGGAAGTTCAATCGTATGACCGGTCGTATCTGCCATCAGTCCTCGCATACCAGCAAGCTGTTTAATCTGCTTATCCGATCCTCGCGCACCGGAGTCAGCCATCATGAAGATGTTGTTATATTTGTCAAGTCCTGTCAGCAGGTCGTGAGTCAGCTGATCATCGGTTGCCTTCCAGGTCTCGATAACTTCTTTGTAACGCTCTTCCTCTGTGATAAGACCACGGCGGAAGTTCTTTGCGATATGGTCAACCGTTGCCTGCGCGTCAGCAATCAGCTTCGGCTTGCTTGCCGGTACGGTCATATCGGAAATCGATACGGTCATGGCTGCACGTGTAGAGAACTTGTAGCCAATCGCCTTAATATCATCCAGGGTGATCGCTGTCTGGGTTGCACCATGGACATTGATAACCTTCTCCAGAATCTGCTTTAACTGCTTCTTGCCTACGTGGAAGTCAACTTCCAGTTTCAGCTCGTTCTCTTTCTGGGAACGGTCTACGAAGCCCAGATCCTGCGGGATGATCTCGTTGAAGATGAAACGTCCAACGGTAGACTCGATGATACCAGTCTTCGTTGTGCCATCCGGCATCGTGCGGGTTACTCTTACTTTGACACGGGAATGCAGGGTAACAACCTTGTTCTCGTATGCAAGAATCGCCTCGTTGATGCTCTTGAATGCCATGCCCTCGCCCTTGGCGCCCGGACGTTCCTGGGTCAGATAGTAAATACCAAGTACCATATCCTGAGAAGGAACGGCTACCGGACCACCATCGGACGGTTTTAACAGGTTATTCGGAGAAAGCAGCAGGAAACGGCACTCTGCCTGTGCCTCCACGGAAAGCGGAAGATGTACCGCCATCTGGTCGCCATCGAAATCGGCGTTGAATGCGGTACAAACAAGCGGATGCAGCTTGATTGCCTTACCTTCTACCAGAATCGGCTCGAATGCCTGAATACCCAGACGATGCAGTGTAGGAGCACGGTTTAACATAACCGGATGCTCTTTGATTACATCCTCGAGAACGTCCCAAACCTCCGGCTGAAGGCGCTCTACCATCTTCTTTGCATTTTTAATGTTATGAGCGGTTCCGTTGGAAACCAGCTCTTTCATAACGAACGGTTTAAACAGCTCGATCGCCATCTCTTTCGGCAGACCGCACTGGTAAATCTTTAACTCCGGTCCTACGACGATAACAGAACGTCCGGAATAGTCAACTCGTTTACCCAGCAGGTTCTGACGGAAACGTCCCTGTTTACCCTTTAACATATCGGAAAGGGACTTGAGGGCACGGTTGCCAGGACCGGTAACCGGACGACCGCGGCGGCCATTGTCGATCAGGGCGTCAACTGCCTCCTGAAGCATACGTTTCTCGTTGCGCACGATGATATCCGGTGCGCCGAGCTCCAGAAGTCTTGCCAGACGGTTGTTACGGTTGATAATACGGCGGTACAGGTCGTTTAAGTCGGAAGTTGCGAAACGTCCGCCATCCAGCTGTACCATCGGACGGATATCCGGCGGGATAACCGGGACAACGGTCATGATCATCCACTCCGGTTTGTTGCCGGAATTTCTGAATGCCTCTACGACTTCCAGACGCTTGATGATACGGGCACGCTTCTGTCCGGTTGCATCCTGTAACTGGTTTCTCAGATCCTCAGAATCCTTCTCCAGGTCGATCGCCTTTAAAAGCTCCTGAATCGCCTCGGCACCCATGCCGACACGGAAAGAACCGTAACCGTATTTTTCGATCTCGTCACGGTACTCCTTCTCAGACAGAACCTGCTTCATCTGCAGTCCGGTCTGTCCCGGATCCAGCACGATATAGGAAGCGAAGTACAGAACCTTCTCCAGAGTTCTCGGAGAAATGTCCAGAATCAGACCCATGCGGCTCGGAATTCCCTTGAAATACCAGATGTGGGAAACCGGAGCTGCAAGCTCGATATGACCCATGCGCTCACGGCGGACGCTGGCTTTTGTAACCTCAACGCCGCAGCGGTCACAGATAACACCTTTATATCTGATTTTTTTATATTTACCACAGTGGCACTCCCAGTCCTTGCTCGGTCCAAAGATTCTCTCACAGAACAGGCCGTCTTTCTCCGGCTTTAATGTTCTGTAGTTGATGGTCTCCGGCTTTTTAACCTCGCCGTGAGACCACTCCAGAATCTTTTCAGGGGATGCCAAACCGATCTTGATTGCGTCAAATGTCAATGGTTGATATGTTTCATTTGTCTCTGGCATGAGCGGTACTCCCTCCTATCGATTATTCTTCGTCGTCAGATCCATTATCATCGGAAACGTCTGCATAGTCATCGTCTGTATAGCCGTCTGCCTCTGCTGTATACTCATCATGCTCTACATCGGTCAGCTCACCATCTTTAAATTCCTGCTCCTGGTAACCGTAGTTGCCGAAGGACTCATTCTGAGAGTAACGCTTGCTGTCACCCTCGATGACGGAACGAAGATCGGTATCGCCTTCGTCGATGTTCTCCTTGAGCTCGATCTCGGAACCGTCTTCTGCCAGAACTCTGACATCCAGACCCAGGGACTGAAGCTCTTTTAAGAGTACCTTGAAGGACTCCGGAATACCCGGCTCCGGAATATTCTCGCCCTTGATGATTGCCTCGTATGTCTTCACACGACCTACCACATCATCGGACTTCACGGTCAGGATCTCCTGCAGCGTATAGGATGCGCCATACGCCTCCAGTGCCCAAACCTCCATCTCTCCGAAACGCTGGCCACCGAACTGAGCTTTACCACCCAGCGGCTGCTGTGTAACGAGGGAGTAAGGACCTGTGGAGCGTGCATGAATCTTATCATCAACCAGATGATGCAGTTTCAGGTAATGCATGTGTCCGATTGTAACCGGGCTGTCGAAGTATTCGCCGGTACGTCCATCTCTCAGGCGGACTTTACCATCGCGTCCGATCGGAACGCCCTTCCAGAGTTTTCTGTGCTCCAGATGGGTACCCAGATACTCCATAACTTCCGGATCTACAATATCTTTATATTTTGCTTCGAACTCTTCCCAGGAGGTGTTGACATAGTCATTTGCCATCTCCAGAGTGTTCTGAATATCTTTCTCGTCTGCACCGTCGAAAATCGGGGTGGATACATCAAAACCAAGTGCTTTGGCAGCAAGGCTTAAATGAATCTCCAGGACCTGTCCGATATTCATACGGGACGGTACGCCCAGTGGGTTCAGTACGATGTCGAGCGGACGGCCATTCGGAAGGAACGGCATATCCTCAACCGGAAGCACACGGGAAACGACACCCTTGTTACCATGACGACCAGCCATCTTATCGCCGACGGAAATCTTTCTCTTCTGTGCAATGTAGATACGAACGGTCTTATTTACACCCGGAGCCAGCTCGTCGCCGTTCTCTCTTGTAAATACCTTCGCATCAATGATGATACCGTATGCACCATGCGGTACTTTCAGGGAGGTATCACGAACCTCTCTTGCCTTCTCACCGAAGATCGCACGTAACAGGCGCTCTTCTGCGGTCAGCTCGGTCTCTCCCTTCGGAGTAACCTTACCTACCAGGATATCACCGGCACGAACCTCTGCACCGATGCGGATGATACCGCGCTCGTCCAGATCTTTCAGTGCATCCTCGCCGACACCCGGAACATCTCTTGTGATCTCTTCCGGTCCCAGCTTGGTATCACGTGCTTCTGCCTCGTATTCCTCGATATGGACGGAGGTATATACATCCTCCTGAACCAGACGCTCAGACAGAAGAACGGCATCCTCGTAGTTGTAGCCTTCCCAGGTCATGAAGCCGATCAGCGGGTTTTTGCCCAGACCGATCTCACCGTTGCAGGTGGACGGACCATCTGCGATAACCTCGCCAGCTTCGACATGGTCATTCTTGTATACAATCGGTTTCTGATTGTAGCAGTTGGACTGGTTACTTCTCTTGAATTTTGTCAGATGGTATACATCGCGGTTTCCATCGGAATCTCTCTTGATGATGATCTCGTTGGAAGCGGAGCGCTCAACCACACCGGCATTCTTTGCAACGACACACACACCGGAGTCAACAGCTGCCTTCGCGGAAATACCGGTATCGACAACGGCTCTCTCGGTGGTCAGAAGCGGTACCGCCTGACGCTGCATGTTCGATCCCATCAGAGCACGGTTCGCATCGTCGTTCTGCAGGAACGGAATCATGGAAGTAGCTACGGAGAATACCATCTTCGGGGATACGTCCATCAGGTCGATTTTCTTCTTCTGGAACTCGGAGGTCTCCTCACGGAAACGACCAGATACGTTATTGTGGACGAAGTGTCCTTCTTCGTCTAACTGCTCGTTTGCCTGTGCAACAACGAAGTTATCTTCCTCGTCTGCTGTCAGGTATACAACCTCATCCGTAACAACCGGGTTGGACGGATCGGTTTTATCTACTACACGGTACGGAGCTTCGATGAAACCGTACTCATTGACACGTGCGTAAGATGCCAGGGAGTTGATCAGACCGATGTTCGGTCCCTCAGGTGTCTCGATCGGGCACATACGGCCATAGTGTGTGTAGTGTACATCTCGTACCTCGAATCCGGCACGGTCCCTTGACAGACCGCCAGGACCCAGGGCGGAAAGACGTCTCTTATGGGTCAGCTCGGACAGCGGGTTGTTCTGATCCATGAACTGGGACAGCTGGGAACTTCCGAAGAACTCCTTGACTGCTGCTGTAACCGGCTTGATATTGATCAGGGACTGGGCAGAAACACCTTCCATGTCCTGTGTTGTCATACGCTCACGTACCACACGCTCCATACGGGACAGACCGATACGGTACTGGTTCTGAAGCAGCTCGCCGACCGCACGGATACGACGGTTGCCCAGATGATCGATATCATCTGGATTGCCGATGCCACCTTCCAGATGCATGTTGTAGTTGATGGAAGCGATGATATCTTCCTTCGTAATGTGCTTCGGAATCAGGTCATGGATATCTCTGCGGATAATCTCTTTTAACTCCTCATCAGAAGCGCCGGCATTTTCTTCCAGAATACCCTGGAGAACCGGATAGAATACTAACTCTGTGACGCCTACTTCTTCCGGATCGAAATTCACATAAGCGCCCAGATCTACCATCATGTTAGAAAGAACCTTGTGATTCTTCTTCTCACCCTGAATCCATACAAACGGAACGCCTGCGTTCTGGATGTCAGTAGCAAGTTCCTTGGTGACCTTTGTTCCCTGCTCCGCCAGAATCTCTCCGGTAGTTGTATCAACCACATCCTCAGCCAGAACGTGACCTACGATACGGTTCTTAAAGTGAAGCTTTTTATTGAATTTATAACGACCCACCTTTGCCAGATCGTAGCGGCGCGGATCGAAGAACATGCTGTTTAACAGGCTCTCTGCGCTGTCTACGGAAAGCGGCTCACCCGGACGAATCTTCTTATATAATTCCAGAAGACCATCCTGGTAGTTGTTGGACGGATCCTTCTCGAAGCTCTTCTCCAGTTTCAGCTCATCGCCGAACAGGTCAATGATCTCGGCGTTAGTACCGTAACCAAGAGCACGGATCAGAACAGTAACAGGAACTTTTCTGGTCCGGTCTACACGCACGTAGAAAATGTCGTTGGAATCTGTCTCATACTCCAGCCAGGCACCCCGGTTCGGGATAACGGTGCAGCTGTATAACTCTGTACCGATCTTATCGTGCGCGATTCCATAATAAATACCAGGGGAACGAACAAGCTGGCTGACGATAACTCGCTCCGCTCCGTTGATAACGAAGGAGCCGGTGTCGGTCATAAGTGGAAGATCACCCATGAAAATCTCATGTTCATTGATCTCATCTTTATCTTTATTGCAAAGTCTTACCTTTACCTTCAGAGGAGCTGCATAGGTCGCATCGCGCTCTTTGCACTCTTCGATCGTATATTTGATATCGTTTTTACACAGTGTAAAATCCACAAATTCCAGACTCAAGTGACCTGCGAAATCCGTGATCGGGGAGATATCAGCAAACACTTCTTTCAGTCCCTCATCCAGGAACCACTGATACGAGTTTTTCTGAATCTCAATCAAATTCGGCATTTCCAGAACTTCTTTTTGTCTTGAGAAGGTCATCCTTACACCTTTACCGGTTTTTACCGGACGCATCCTGCTTTTCTCCATTCGATGTTTCACCCCTGTTTTCTTTCTATCTCTATGGTTTGCATTTTTCCATCTCCGAACCAGCCTTGTTTCATGCCGACGGAGCTGCACTGTCATTTGGGCATACGAATACCCGGAAAACACAGTTTTCCACAATAGTGCATTCTCCATCTTAGCATGGGATTTGATGGGTGTCAAGTGGTTTTTTGATGGATTTGGAATAAGCCATAGTTACCCGTCTATTTTTCTTGCCATTTCCCCTCTCCAATGCTATAATACATAGTAATTGCGCGGCTATTTTCGTTATTTCTGCGAAATGGGATTGGATTTGCGTCCCGCCGCTATCTACAACGGAGGTATATATATATGTCATTTTGGAATGTACTGCTAGTTATTATCGTCATTCTGGCTATCCTTCTTGTCGTACTGTATATTCTGGGTTCCCGGATGCAGAAACGTCAGGCAGAGCAGCAGACTATGATCGACGCTTCGAAACAGACAGTTTCGATTCTGGCGATTGACAAAAAGAAACTGAAAATCGGAGATTCCGGTCTCCCGAAGATGGTTATTGACCAGACTCCATGGTATATGAAGTGGGCGAAGCTCCCGATCGTAAAGGCTAAGATCGGACCGAAGGTTGTGACCATGATCGCGGATGAGAAGGTATTCCTTCAGTTACCGCTCCGCACCGAGGCAAAGGTTGTCATCAGCGGTCTTTATATCACAGAGATCAAGAGCGTGCGCGGAGGTATCCCGCCGCTGCCGAAGAAGAAAAAATTCTTTGACCGTTTCAAGAAAAATACAGAAGAGGCAGCAAAGAAAGAAGCTTCCAAGTCCAAGAAAAATAAATAATGGATCTTAAAATCCCGGAAATGTAACTGATTGCACGTTTCCGGGATTTTTGATTCATCGATTTTATTTCTTTGTTTCTATATTCTTTTATATTTACTGCTCTTTCAGGTTCAATTTCGCCGTCGCCTTCGATTTCACATCAATTTCAATATGGCTCTGGCTGGTCTGCTCATAGTTGAGTTCCAGCGTATAATCAATCTGGATTTTCAGATGATCCGGACCTTCATTGATCTTGATGCGGTCGGTCGTGACACCCACGATCATCTGACCGTATGGAGTCACATAACAGCTGACATTCGGACGGTTCTCCTGAAAAATCATATGCGCCCGCGCATCGCCTCCCTTGATCATATCGACGCTGTCCGCATTGGCTTTGATGGTATTGCGGATGCTTCCTTCCTCGCCCTCCAGTATCTCATCATAGATGATATAATGCTTGCCATTTTTGAAATAATAGCTGCCTGCCATGATAACCTCCAGGTTATTCGTCTCCCCGTCCGCAATATGGGCACCGCGCACGGATACAAGCACATCTTTCGTCATATTTTAATACTCCTCAATGTTAATCTTTTTCGTGTCTTTTACCTCTTTTGGCAGAATCGCCTTGGCAAAACGCGTGAAATTCTCCGCCCGGTCGCTGACAAAGAACTGATACTGGTCAAGAATCGGCTCCCCGGCAGCAGCGCGGCGGCTGTTTTCCTCCGAAAAACGTTCCAGATCCTCCGAACTGCGTGTCAGATCCATGTCCCGCAGCAGAGTTTTAAGTTCAACTGCCGTCTCATATGCCGGATTTACCAAAGTCACCTCGTCACCCATCAGCCGGTGCAGCGTCGAACGCAGCAGCGGATAATGCGTACATCCCATAACCAGCGTATCAATGTATTTTTCTTTCAGCGAAGAAAGATACCGGGAGGCAATCTCGTCTGTTACCGAATCATGGAAGAGTCCTTCCTCCACCAGCGGCACAAAGAGCGGACACGGTTTTCCAATGACCTCAATATCCGGGCGCAGCTTCTGCATTTCTCTGGTATAAATACCGCTCCGGATGGTCGCCTCGGTTCCAATCACGCCAATCTTTCCATTATGGGTTGCCTCGGCGGCCGTGCGCGCGCCCGCGTAGATAACCCCGATGATCGGGATATCCAATTCCTGTTTGACCGTCTCCAGTGCACACGCCGAGGCCGTGTTGCAGGCAATCACGATCGCCTTGACTCCCTGTGTTTTCAGAAAACGGATGATCTGGCGGGAATAGCGCAGCACCGTCTCCTGCGATTTGCTTCCATATGGAACGCGCGCCGTATCTCCAAAGTATACGATGCGCTCCTGCGGCATCTGACGCATGATCTCACGGGCTACCGTCAGACCGCCGATGCCTGAATCAAAAACTCCGATCGGGGCATTTCTATCCATGTTTACCTTCCTTTCGGTAAAATTCTTATGGTCATGTCTCCATTCTTTCCCGAACATCTGTGTATATCGAATCATATAACGTCCAAAAGCAGATTCATTCACACTGTTTCAGGATTCTGAAACATTTTTATTTATTTCTAGGCTTCGTAGCGTTTCAGTCCGTGTTCAATCAGCTTTGTCACCATCTCCGGCTTCGGGATTCCGGCCGCCTCAAAGAGCATCGGGTACATACTGATCGCGGTAAAGCCCGGCATGGTATTGATCTCATTGAAGATAACCTCGCCGTCCTTCGTCACAAAGAAATCGACGCGCGACAGACCATAGCCATCTACCGCCTTGAAAATACGTCTCGCCGCCTGACGCACACGCTCGGTCGCATCGCCCGGAAGCTCTGGATTTACCACGGTTCTGGACTCTGCGTTGTAATATTTCGCATCAAAATCATAGAAATCGGCTGCTGCCAGAATCTCGCCAACACCGGAAGCGATGACCGGTTCTGTGCCATTTCCAAAGACCGCACATTCGATCTCACGGCCGACGATCGTCTCCTCAACCAGAATCTTGCGGTCATGGTGCGCCGCCTCCTTTAAGCCTGCAATCAGCTCTTCGCGATCCGACGCCTTGCTGACACCTCTGGAAGAACCTGCATTGGACGGCTTGATAAATACCGGATATGAGAACCGGTTCTCGATGCGTGCCACAACCTCATCCATCTTTTCAAGTTCTTTGCGGATGACCAGCTCATATGCCGCCTGGCGCACGCCTGTGTGGTCAACAATCTGTTTTGTATACACTTTATCCATCGAAACGCTGGACGCCAGCACACCGCATCCGACATACGGGATTTTTGCCAGCTCAAAGATGCCCTGAATGGTGCCGTCCTCTCCCCAGAGTCCATGCAGAACCGGGAATACCACATCAATGCGGATCATTTCCGCCTTACCATCTTTCAGGACGATCACGGATTTCTCCGTTGCATCCGGGGAAAGGATCGCGGTCGTCGTGTTCTTTCTCCAACTCTCATCCTCGATCTGCTCGACCGAGTCAACCAGCAGCCATTTTCCCTCTTCGGTAATGCCGATCAGGGTTACATCATAGCGCTCTGTATCTATATTTTTAATGACATTGATTGCCGACATACATGAAACAATATGTTCCGAAGACTGTCCGCCAAATACCACAAGTACACTCTTTTTCATAATATCCGCCTTTCTGCCGGGTGTGGGAAGCTTCTGCTTCACCACGCGCCGGAATGCTATTCCAAAATATAGTTTAAATTATACCATAACTGTCAATACTTGCGACAAGAAGATTCGATTTCGTTGTTACTGTTCACGCATACGTGCCCAGTAACGGAATTTGCCGTGGCTTCGCATTTAAATACGGCAAATTCCTGCTGCCACCACGTTTTCTTACGGCACTTTCGGTTCCAAAAGTGCCTACCTGTGAACAGTAACATTTCGTTCAGTAAAAGGAGAGCCATTATGATAAATCAAATGATTTCGTTCCATCCTGAAAATTGTCCGTCACCCACATCCAGGATTCATCCACCTGTCACCAATAAATGCCGCCATTTTTCCACCGGTTCCTGTAAACCTTCCCATCTATACGGTGGAACACTCCCGCATCTCGCCTTATGTTCCATGCTCTTATTTCTGCTTTTCTGCCTGCCTCTTCTTAGTTTTACCAGAAACCAGATTCAGCCGGAAGTCCTGGCGTACGCGATCGCCCCGCCGATCCTGCAGACTCATGTGATCGACAACTGGTGGGGTGTTCTCTATCCGCCGCCCGCCCTGTCCGGAGGTGTCATGCCGGAAGAAAACTCAAAAAATCAGAGCGCCGATTCCGTCTCTGACGCTCTGATTTTTGATAACGATATGAACTGGCTGTCGCAAAAGAAGCATATCATTTTTGATGTAAACAAGAAAGATACTGCTCTGATTTCCTCTAAAGCTGACCCGATGACTTGCTCCAATCACTCGGAATGTTCTGGAACAGCTTCAGCTTCCAAAATAACCACCGAACCGACAGAATCTTCTTCGAACTCAAAAATAACAGCCACGCACGCCGTTTCCGCTGACAGCAGTCTGCCGGATAAAGCTCATGCTTCCTCCGACAATTCGATTACTCTTCGGGTAACGTGTCGTTTTTTATCTTTCCTTCCCGGAGGCTCGGAGTGATGAAATTCTCATAGGAATAGTTCCACAGCGTCTCCGAGCCCTTGGCGGTATTCTTATTTCTTCCAAGAATCTGGCTCAGGTGCACGCCGCGCGTCGCCCACGCCTTTCCCTTGGAAGCATCATTGAGCATCGTCGGCTGGATGTTGTCCATCGTATGCGCAAACCGTGCTTCCGGCGTCTCCCCGGCTTCAAATTCATCCCAGAGAGCGCGCAGTTTTTCGCCCTGATCCGGCGGCAGCATTCCGAAAATGCGCTCTGCACCCTTTAATTCTCTCTCCCGCTGGGTTTTCTTCGCCTCCTCATCATAGGCATATGTGTCGCCGGCGTCGATCTCGACCAGATCGTGAATCAGAAGCATGGTAACCGTTTTCAGCACATCGATCGGCTCATTGGAATACTCCGCCAGAAGCACCGTCATGATCGCCATATGCCATGCGTGCTCCGCGTCATTTTCCTTCCGCTCGCCGTCTGTCAGATACGTCTGGCGACCGATAAATTTCTCCTTATCTATCTCCCGGATAAATGCAAACTGCTGCTCCAGACGTTCTTTCTGTTTCTGATTTATATCCATTGTTTCCGCCTCCCTGGTCTATTTCACCACATTTCTAGTTACTGTTCACGCATACGTGCCCAGTAACGGAAAAATGCCTCTTGCATTTATCCTCTCTTTACAGTCTCTTCCCTGCAAGAACCTCTTTATAATCCTTATAATTCTCCTCCAAAAGCTTCGGCGTATCCAGACCATACGGGCACATCGACTTGCAGTGTCCGCAATGCAGGCAGTCCTCTATCTTCTTCATCTTCGCCTGTCCCTCCGGGGAGAGGTATCTCGCTGACGGAGAACGGCGCAGAAGCAGGGACATACGCGCACAGTTGTTGATCTCGATTCCTGCCGGACACGGCATACAGTAGCCGCAGCCCCGGCAGAATTCACCTGCCAGCTCTTTCTGGTCTTTTTCAATAACAGCTTTCAGCTCGTCCGTCAGTTCCGGTGGATTGCCGATGTAGCTTAAAAATTCGTCCAGCTCGCTTTCCTTCTGTACACCCCAGATCGGCAGTACATTCTCAAACTGTGCCATATAGGCATAGATCGCAGCCGAATTGGTCAGCAGACCGCCCGACAGACCCTTCATTGCGATAAATCCCATTTTGTGCTCCGCACAGGCCTTCGCCAACGCGATCTCCCGCTCGGTGGAAAGATAATTAAATGGGAACTGCAAGGTATCGTAAAGCCCCGACTCGATCGCCTCCTCCGCAATGCTCATGCGGTGGTTCGTGATGCCGATGAAACGGATTTTCCCCTGCTCTTTTGCTTCGAGCATCGCCTCATAAAGACCGCTTCCGTCTCCCGGCTTCGGACAGACTGCCGGATTGTGGAACTGGTAAATGTCCACGTAGTCTGTTTTTAAGTTATGTAAACTCGTCTCTAGATCCTTCCAGAAGCCTTCCGCCGTCGTTACCGCTGTCTTGGTCGCAATATAGATATGCTCGCGCACATCGCTCAATGCATAACCGATCTTCTCCTCGCTATCCGTATAGAAGCGTGCCGTATCAAAGAAACGGACGCCCGCGTCATACGCCTTGCGAAGCAGTACCTTTGCATCATCAAAAGAAATACGCTGGATTGGCAGCGCGCCAAATCCATTTTTATTGATGATAATATCCGTCTTTCCAAGGGTAACCGGCGTACCGGCTACCCTTTCTCTTTTATCCAGCATCTCTTTCAGCGCCTCGTCGCTGTCATCGATCCAGACATCCTCCTCATCGGCGTTGAGACCGAGATATTTTGCCAGTGTCCGCTCATCATCCGACCGATTCCAGCGGGAAATGTAGCGATCGATTTCCTCAAATGGAATCTGACCGGACAGGTACAATTCTTTAAATGTCATACTTCCTTCCGCTCCTTTAAATTCTTAAGTACCGTAATTTCCTGGTTATCTATGTGCCCCCTGGCTACCGCCTTTGCCTCCGCCATATGGCGCAGACGCAGTGCCGCCAATATTTTTTCATGCTCTAACTGCAGAATCTGCCGTTTATCCTCGTCCTTGATGTATTCCAGACGGAACCGGTACATCTGCTCACGCAGGTTGTTCAAAATCTGCACCAGACGCTTGTTGCGGGTCGAATGGTAGATCACGTCATGATATGCCTCGTCCGTCTCCGCGATCTTCATCGCATCGCCCTGATCAATCGCCGCTTTAAATGCTTTCTGTGCTTCTTCCAATGCCTGCATATCTTCTTCCGTCATGCGCTGGCACGCCAGCTCAATCGCCAGTTCCTCCAGCGAACGGCGCACTTCCAGCACATCTTTCAGGCTTTTTTCCGAAATCCGCGCCACCTCCGCGCCGCGCCGCGGAATCATCAGAACGAGTCCTTCCAGCTCCAGCTTGCGGATCGCCTCACGGATCGGGGTGCGGCTGACGCCCAGCTTCTGTGCCAGCTGAATCTCCATCAGGCGCTCGCCCGGTGCCAGCTCTCCCTTTAAGATTGCCTGGCGGAGTGTGTTGAATACCACATCCCTGAGTGGGAGATATTCATTCATTTTAACCTCAAAATTGTTCCCCATCTGCGTGCCCCTTCCTGTTGTAAAAACTAGTCAGGTATACCTGTTTCGCCAGATCCTGGCTGCTGCCATAGCGGAGTTCCTCATACGCCGCCTGCGCCGCCGTCTGGTTCGTAAACAAGCCAAATACGGTTGGACCGCTTCCGCTCATCAGAGAGCCGTCCGCGCCCATCTCCATCATCTTATCTTTGAGTGTCTGAATCACCGGATTTTCCGGGATCGTCACCGTTTCCAGCACGTTTCCAAGCTGTGAAACGACGCCGGAGAGGTCTTTTTTCTCGATCGCCGCCCGCATCGCATCAATATCCGGATGCGCCTCTGCACCCAGAGACGGCAGGTTTAAGCTCTCGTACACATGCTTCGTTGAAACGCTGACCGCCGGTTTGGCAATCAGCACGCGGCACTGCGGCATCGGCGGAAGCGGTGTCAGGATCTCCCCGATTCCCTCCGAAAGAGCCGTTCCCCGCATGATACAGTACGGCACATCCGCCCCCAGACGGACGCCGCGCTCCATCAGCTCCTGTTTCGAAAGCCCCAGTCCGAACATCTTGTTGACACCAAACAGGATTGCGGCCGCATCGCTGCTGCCGCCTGCCATCCCGGCTGCCACCGGGATAAATTTCTTCATCTTGATCTCCACACCGTCTCGGATTCCAAACTCATCCATCAGAAGTTTCGCCGCGCGGTAACCTAAGTTATTTTCATTGTCCGGCAGATAATAAAGGTTCGTTGAAAGACGGATTCCCTCTTCCTCCGTCCGGTTCAGTTCGATCGCGTCGTACACGCGCACCGTCTGCATGATCATCCGCACTTCGTGGTAGCCGTCTTCTCTCCGGCGGACTACATCCAGACCGAGATTGATCTTTCCATATGCTTTCAGCTCCAGATGCCTGATCATCGGTCATTCCTCCCATCGTTCCCTTAGTGTAATCACACTAGATTGTATTTTTTCATTATTTTGTATACAAGCTATTATATCCTTTTTGCATACAAAATACAATAGAATCCTTGCAAGATGAAGGTACCTGAATGAATCCCATTTTTTCCGCCAATATCCGTGAAGCCGTGTTGGAACGCTTCGTGCGAAGCCGGATCTTATCCAGCTCCAACGTTTCAAACCCGTATTTCACAATCGCCCGGCAGGCTTCCAGCGCATAGCCCTGACGGCGGAACGGTTCATAAATATGATATCCCAGCTCTCCGTCCGTCAGCCCCGCCTTTCCAACCAGCACACCATCCGCGCGGCGTTCCAGCGCCCACAAACCGCACTCGGCAAAGCGGTACTGGTGTTTCCGGTATTCCTCGCGTTTGTTCCAATCAGAAAAAGTTCCGTCGGCATCCTCAGCGGATGCCGGTTCCAACGGATCGTCCTGGGAAAATTCACGAATGATGAGGCGGTCGGTTTCCGCGATGAACCACGGGAGAGCCAGATGGCGGCGGACGACGCGTTCCAGGAATGTTTCATCGGCGTCTTCAGGGTCTGTAATAAGGTAAAGGCAAAATGAATAGTCGGTCGGCTGTTTTTCCTCATTTTCCCTCCATAAGCCAACAATAGCTCTCCCGGCTGCTTTCGCAGCCTGAAGAGCTTCGTTTTCATCGGAGAGAATCACCGGGTATGTCTGTCCCGCAATGGTTACTTCTCGTTCGATTGTCATAGATTATCTTTCTTTTCCTTTTTCCGGCTCCGGGTACTCCTCGCCAAAGGTGTCAACGGTCATCTTTTTGATCTTCTGCTCCTTCAGCGGACGATCGCCCCAGTCGGTGCGGACACCGGCAATCTTGTCCACGATATCCAGACCTTCAACTACCTTCCCGAAGGATGCATACTGACCATCCAGATGCGGGGAAGTCTCATGCATGATGAAGAACTGGGAACCTGCGGAGTTCGGGTCCATCGCACGCGCCATAGAGAGAACGCCCTTGGTGTGCTTGAAATTGTTCGTAAACCCATTCTGGCTGAACTCACCCTTGATGGTATACCCTGGACCGCCCATACCGTTTCCATTCGGGCATCCGCCCTGAATCATAAAGCCCTTGATGACACGGTGGAAGATCAGACCATCATAAAAGCCCTTCTTGATCAGGCTGATAAAGTTGTTGACTGTGTTCGGCGCAATCTCTGGGTAGAGCTCTGCCTTCATGATATCACCATTTTCCATCTCAATGGTAACAACTGGATTTTTCATGTATGTTTCCTCCTGAATTTTAAAAAATACCTCATTAAGTGGTCACATTATACCATAAGAACGTTCGAAAATCGACTGTTTTTCGTTCCATATTTGTCCATTTTCTTTACATTTCGTAAGTTTCTCCTCACAATTCGTTCACATTTATGGCTTAAGATGTATAGCACAATGTCGAAATGGACATTCTATGCGAAAAGATGAATGTTGCGCTCAGGAATCATCATCTGTCCTGCATCATACATCTGTGAGCAAACTAAGTCAAAAGAAAGGTTGGTAATGTACTATGAAAAAAACATATTTTGCTATCCTGGGCGCGGCTGCGATCCTCTCGCTCGCAACCGCCTGCTCTTCCAAAAACGTGAATGAACCGACTGCTAATGAATCGTCCCAGTCCGCCTCCTCCGAGTCCAGCTCGAATGGCATGGACGAAAGCAGCCCGATGGATGATTTAAAAGAAGACGCCAAAGACGCCGTTCTTCCATCCGAAGGAACTGCCGATGCAAAACAGTCCACAATGACTGGTACGATCAGCGACATCAAAGACTTTATGTTTACGATCACCGCCGACGGAACCGATTATGAATTCAGCTTCGAGCAGGATCAGAAACCGGACGGGCTTTCTGATGTAAAAGATGGGGATAAAGTTACCGTAACGTATACGGGAACCGTCAGTGAAGTGGATGCATTCAGCGGAACCGTTTTATCAGTTAAAAAAGCGGAATAAGGATTGTTGACACACTTTATACCCGTATTTTTTATGGCAGTCTTGACAGACGAAGCACGCAAAATATCTGCGCTTCCTGCCCAGGCTGCCATTTTCGATCCTCCGAACATAAGATATATTTATCGTAATCATAGAATCCATGTTCCGCGTTCATATTTCGTTCACACTTCATTAAAAAACCTTTTACACAATTAACATGGTTTCTTCACGATTTTTCCCTATACTATAACCATAGCAACAAGCAATGCTTACAAATTTTTTTCATAATACCGAGCTGAGTTTATATCAGCTCTCCTCCCTTTTTCAATACCAAAAGACCTCTCACTGCTGGAGAGGTCTTTTGTTGTATCTGAATTTCTCAACTCTCTCACCGTTCCGGTCTTCGTACCTTCCTGCCAAGCAGCACCAGCGCTGCAAGATTTGGCACCGCCATCAGCCCATTGAAAATATCAGATACCGCCCAGACGGCTTCCATCCGGTTGACGCAGCCGAGAAAGACTGAGGCAAGATAACCTCCGTGATACAAAATACATATTTTGTCGGCACGCTTCTGTGGGACACCCCGCATCAGCCATCCAAGTGCCTGATCGCCGATGTAAAACCAGGCAAGGATCGTGGCAAAGGCAAACAGCACCATACACGCCGCCGTCACTATGCCGCCTGCATTTCCAAAACGGGCTGCCAGAGCCGCCGCCACCGCGCCGCTGCCGCCCAGGGAATCGATCTTCTCGGTCAGATTGTGTGGAAATACACAGAGCAGTAAAAAAGCGGTCAGACTGCACCCTATGATTGTATCGAAAAACACCTCGAAAATCGCCCACATTCCCTGTTTCTGCGCTTCCTGCCTCTGTCTTAGCCTCCCCTTTCCCTCACTCATCCCATGTAGCACCGCCAGACTCCCCAGGCCCGCCTCATTGGAAAACACACCGCGCGATACCCCGCTCCGGATCGCCGCTGCCATTCCGTACCCGGTCATCCCGCCCGAAATTCCTGAAAAATTCAAAATACTGCTTCCAGCCGTCTGTCCTGCATTATCTGCCAGTCCAAATGCCCCGCCCACAATGTTCCCCAATACTTCCGGTATCTGATCATAAAAGCTGAACACGGCGATTCCACCTGCCAGCAGATACAGCCCCGCCGATACCGGTACCAGCACCGAAGCCGTCCATCCGATGCGTTTTGCCCCGCCAAAGAGCACCACGGCAGTCAAAACTGCCAGTATGATACCGGTTCCAAGCGGCGGCAGGGACGCTGCATAGCGCAGACTATCCGCCAGCGCCCCCGCCTGTACCATACATCCCATACCAAGCGACGCCAGCACGCAAAACAGGGCATAGCATTTTCCAGCGAAACAGCTTCCAACCCCATTTTCCAGATAGGCATAAGGTCCGCCCCCATACAAAATTCCCAGATAAACCTCCGTATATGCCAGCGCCATCCCCAGAAATGCCGCCGCCCACATCCAGAACACAGCACCCGGACCACCGATCGCCAACGCGGCTGCCACGCCCGTGATATTTCCCGTTCCGACCGTCGCCGCCAGCGCGGTGCAGGTCGTCAAAAGCTGTCCTTTCCCGCCGCTCCCAACCGTCTCTCCCCACCAGACTCTGATATGACGGATCGGAAATCCCCGCAGACGCACCATGCAGAGGACTCCAACCGCCAGAAACAGTCCCAGAAGCCACGGTCCCCACACCATTTTCTGTACGATTCTGAGCGCTTCCATCCGAGCACCTTTCTATATCTATTTTCACTCTATCAAACCAATCTTATGATTTACTATGATATTTTATTCTCCAAGCCGTGATATTGCCTTACGAGAACTCTCTTTCCATCCACCTTTTCTTACACTTTCTGTAAACATCCGCAAACCCCATGACAAACCAGACCGGCAGTGCTACAATAAGCATATCGGACAGGCGGACAAATTTCCAAATCTCTGTCCTTCTGGAAAGGATGAAAACAATATGCCAGGTTTTACCACGCACTATATATTCGGCATGAAAGCATACAACGATATGCCGTTCACACCCTTAAAACACACGATCGCCAAATACCGCTGGCTCTACCAGCTCGGTCTGCAGGGACCGGATATGTTTTTCTATAATATCCCGATCCTGCGCCACCGCGATTACCGCAACGTCGGTTCCTATATGCACGAACACAAGGTAAACGCCTTTTTTGAGTGCTGTCTGCGCCGTATTGGAACTATCCGCTCGCGCCAGCAGCAGGAGGAAGCCATCTCCTATCTGGCCGGATTTATGAACCATTACATTGCCGATTCGATCTGTCATCCTTACGTGTACGGGCGCATCGGCTATCCGGTGGATGCCCCGACCTCCATGCATCACGGGATGCACGCACATCTGGAAAATGAGCTCGACGCGATCCTGCTCTGGAAATATAAAAAAAAGAAGCCGTCTGAATTTAACCAGACCGCCACGATCTGTCTAAATGGACAGGAAATCCAGTTTATTTCCCATTTCCTGGCTTCCTGCATCAACGAAACCTATTATCCGATCACCTACCGCAACAACTTCCAGGTTACTCCGGCGATGGTGCACCGCTCCATCTGGGCGCTGCGCTTCGGCTGCCGGACACTCTCGGACAAGAACGGCAAGAAAAAATTCGGCATTGCACAGGTCGAATCCATCTTCGTCAACCACCCAGTTGCTTCCGCGAAAATGGTAACGGACTCCGTAACCGACTACCGGAGCAGCTGTAACCTAAACCACGAAGCATGGGGCAACCCGTGGGATCCGACCCGCGTCTCAACCGCATCGTTTGTTGATCTCTTCCATGAAACATTGGACAAATGCAGCCGTGTCTATGCGCTTTTAAACAGCGCCGTCACAGACAACATGCCGTTAGATAAACAGGATTTATCGCCGCTTCTGGCTGAACTGGGGAATGAGTCTTATCACAGCGGACTACCTGTTGAGTGAAAACACGTACTTCGGTTCCTGGTAAATAAAAGCTGTCATATGAAGAACACTCATCTGTTTCTCATATGACAGCTTTTTTGATCACTTTTCTCTTAATTATACACAGAAAATATCCCGTGTCTGTGCAGACAACCTCTTATTCTGCGTTCTCTGTCTCTTCCTCCGCCTCAGTCGTATCGTACTCGCCTGCTGCTTCTTTCTCTTTCACCTTGGAAATCAGCTCTTTGGTATCCGGAAGTTTGAAATCTGCGCCAGCCTCATAGGAACCACTGATAAACCATGCGTCCTCGTTATCCTGGTCGCTCTCCGGAACGATGCTGTAGGACAGTGCATACTGTTTCCACAGTCCGCCGTAGGAATCTTCACCGGACATCTCAATCGAGAAGTCCTGGGTGTGGACAATGTCGTTGAATCCCTTGATTAAATCTTCCGCATAGGTTCCTATCTGATCATCCGGCAGATCATCTGCCACTACCCAGATCAGCATGATCTGTTTCTTGTTCGGCTCCATATAGAAATGGAAATCGCGGCCGTACTCGTAGGTACTTGTATCCTTAAACATGTCTTCCGCGTCCGTGCTGACCTGTGTCCAGTCGATCTCAACATTTTCCTGGGTCTCAAAATTCGGATCTCCGACTACCGTCTCAGAAGTCGGTTTTACAATCGTACTCTCCGTGCATCCGCTGAGCAGCGCCATACACGCAACCATCATTATCAGAAGTTTTTTCATCGTGTTCTTCTATCCCTTCATTCACTCATTCACAGCCGGAACCAGCCCGAACCGCATGGCTATTATATAATATCGCCTTTTGTTTTTGTAGTCATTTTAGAAAAATTCAAAAAATCTTCATACTTTCCAAAATTTCCCGTAAACAATCCATCTGGACCATTTTACCGCCATTTAGCGCATCCAGGTTGTCAATCCAAATCCTCAACCGTAAGCTCTGTGTCATCCTCCTGCACACCCTGCTGTGTTTTGGCATCCTCTGCCTCTTTCTGTGCAGGTTTTTCTTTCAGCGGCTTCTTTTCCGTGGAACCAGTTCCTACTTTTCCACTCTCTGCCAGCCGGGACGCGGCTGCATCTGCCGCCGGAACCTGTCCTGAACCAGATCGCACATCCATGTCAGACTCCGCCTGCTCTGTGCTCTCATCTGCATCCGCTGTGCCAGGCGCCCTGTAGGACGCGCCCATCCGCTTTTCAAGCAGTTTTTCAAACTCTTCCCGCGAACAGCCGATCTCCTGCAGACGCTGTCTTCTCCGTTTTCTCCGCTCCTCCTGGCGTCTCTTTTCTTCCTGATGACGCTGGTAGAACAACCATACAAGCGCCGCACACGCCGCTGCCAGAAGCACACTGACGACCACAATCAGCACCGTTCTCACCGATACTTTCGGAAGTTTCGGCAGGATCAGGTGGAACGAAGATTTCGCCTGCTTCGGTTTTCCGGACGCGCCTGTATTGGATGCTGCCGGATCCGATGCCGTATTTCCGTCATCCGGAGCCGTCTCCCCGTTTGCTGCCGCTTCTGCCGCCGATGCGCTGATCAGATACACCTGTCCGATCTTGCGGTCGTTGTATTTGTAAGAAAGCAGTGCCACCGCGCCCAGCGGTGCATCCTCCGGCAGATCCGTTACCACCGTCTTCTCCGCATCCGCAAACGAAGCATCCTTCGGGATCGTGATGACTGCCGACGTATCCATCGATAAATCGGACGGCTGATAGCTATTGTCTCCGATCTGCACCGGCTGATCGCCGCTTGTGTATGCCGTCTCATTTTCCGAAATATTTACATTTTCAAACCGTAGAAAGCCGAAATCCAGCAATGCAATCGTATCCTGATAATGGGTCGCCTGCGTACTCTTCATCGTGACCGCAATCTGGCGTCTGTCATCCTTGATCGCATAGGTAACAAGCGTCTGCCCGGCAATCGATGTGTAACCGGTCTTTCCGGCTACCGCATATGGATAATAGTTCGGACTCTCTGTGTCAGTCGTGATAAGAAGCTTGTGCTCCGGCTGGATGGTCACACCGTCCGGATTGTTCTTCGTCGCCGGTAATCGGTAGCTCTTATCCTTACTGATCGTTAAAAGCGTGTCATTTTTATACGCCGCCGATGCGATCAGCGCCATATCATACACCGAAGTGAGCTGTGTGTCGTCATTCAGACCGGACGGATTCGCAAAATGGCTGTTCTCACAGCCAAGCTCCGCCGTCTTCTCGTTCATCATCTTCACAAAACCGTCGCGGCTTCCGCCCACATGCTCCGCCAACGCATTCGCCGCCTGGTTGGAAGAACGCATCAGCAGCAGGTAGAGACAATCGCGCACCGAAAGCGTGTCGCCCTCCTCGATGGCGTTCTTGTTTCCGCTGCCATCTTCCACGTTGTAAACGGCATCGTGGGAAAATGTGACCGTATCATCCAGACTGCTGTTCTCAATGACTACGAGCGCCGTCAATATTTTCGTGATACTTGCCGGTGCCTTCTGCACATGGATGTTCTGCCCGAATAAAACCGCCCCGGAGTCCGCATCCATGACAATGCCTGCCTCCGACTCGATCCCCGTATCCGAGGGCCAGTCCGGCTTTGCAAATGCCGTCATCGGCATTCCGGCAGCCATCAGTGCCGTGATCATCAAACTTATCAGTAAACGTCTTAATCTCTTCATACGATTCCTTCCTGTCAGCTTTCCTTTTCCGGAAATCCTTTTGTATCATGAACGATATAAATTGGACGATCCTTCAATTCTGTAAACAGGATCGCGATATACTCCCCGATAATTCCCACAATCACGAACAGCATCGCGAACATAAAGCATAAAAGCACTACGATCGTCGCGTAACCATTGGGCGTTCCTTTGACCGCCCACTCATAAATCGTTTCCAGCATCACGAGCAGCCCCAGAAAGCCCACGATAATTCCCGAGTAAATGCCGAGCTTTAGCGGCAGATCCGAAAAGCAGAGAATCGTATTGATCGAAAATTTAAATAATTTCCGAATACTGTACTTGCTCTCGCCCGCCACCCTGGCTCTCGCCTCATACTCGATGGTCGTCCGGTTAAATCCGATATTCTGCACATAGCCGCGCAGGAAACGCACTTTTTCCCGGTAATTGGTCTTTAACACCTGCGCCGCATTGGCAGTCAGCGCAAAGAAATCGGATGCGTTATTTTCCAGCTTCACATCTGAAATCTTGTTCAAAAATTTATAAAAAGCAGAAGACGTCAGGTTTTTGATGAATCCAGCCGATTTATTTTTCGTCCGGACCATGTTGATAACCTCATAGCCCTCTTCGAATTTTTCGATTATCTGCGCCACACATTCCGGCGGATGCTGCAGATCGGCATCCATACACACGATGCCCTCCCCGATGCTGTGATCCAGCCCCGCAAGCATCGCCGCCTCATGGCCAAAGTTGCGGGAAAAGTTGATCACACGTACCCGCGGATCCGCTGCTGCCAGTTCTGCCAGAATCTGCCCCGAGGCGTCCGCACTTCCGTCGTTGACAAAAATCAGTTCGTAATTCCACGGCAGCGCCTCAAAAACCGGAGTTGCCTCCCGATAGAACTCATGCAGCGCCTTTTCCTCGTTGTAAACAGAAATCACGATCGAGATCGTCTTTGGTTTCTGTCCGTTCATATTTTCCATCCTGTTCTGCATGGTCGACTGTCTGGTTTCATTTTTCTTCTTATCTTCCATGCTGTCTGTCCGTTTTTTCTTATCTTTCTTACTCATATTTCATCTTTCAATTAAGCATCCGGGTCATCCAAAATTTCGATCGCTATCGAAGAATGTGCCGGAACCCGTTTTTCCACCGGCGGCAGCGTCATATAGTCGCCGTAAATCCACTCCAGCACATGCTCATAGCCCACCGGCACCATCAGCTTTGTGTCCTCAAACGGCAGATCCACCGCGTGCTCGCACCATGCGCCCTCCAGCGTTACATAGAGATAATCCGGCTGGTAATTGCTGTAATACCAGTGTTTCGTTTTCTTTTTGCGATCCTTCGCCGCTGCAAGTCTCTGCAGCTTAAATAAAACCGGCATCGGGACAAGGTGTCCCACACCTGCCAGCACACCAACCCGCAGCTTATCCATCAGGCTGTATTTGCTGAAATCAATCTGATCACGGTGTGCGATCGCCATTCCATAAATAATCTTCTGAAGAAATTTTGCGCTCCACGCGCCCACCTTACTATCCGGCAGGCGGTCAAGGACGAACAGATCCACCCAGAGATGGTTTAATTTTCCCTCATAAAACTGCATCTGCTCATTGTCCTCATGGACGCGGCTGTTGTCATAGATGACGCGCGTTGTAAAATCATAAAACACCTTGCCACCCCGGATCTCCTCCGGGCGCAGCAAGGACATTCCCTCCGGCAGCTCCCGCGGCGCTACCTTCAAAAACATCTCATAATTGGCACGTGTAAATGCCAGATCGACATCATCATCCCACGGGATAAATCCCTCATGACGCACTGCGCCCAAAAGTGTCCCAGAATCCAGCATATAGGAAATCTTGTATTTCCGGCAGATCCGGTCTATCTCCTTCAAAAGGCGCAGATTCGCCCGGTGAACCTTCTCAAGCCCCGGATACGGCGGCAGTTTGACCGCCCTGCGGCTCTCTGATTTTTCCTCATTCATGATGGTTGTCCCCTCATTTTCTCCTGCAACTGCTCATTCTCTGTCACAGCTGCTCATTTTCACAGGCATTTTCTTACAGGCAGAGTATCTCCCCGCCTGTGAATTGCCGCGGTCCCCGTCCCTACTGACGGCATGCCTCACGAAGTGTCTTTGCCATATAATCAATCATTTCATCTGTCATGCCCGGATAAACGCCAACCCAAAAGGTATCGCGCATGATACGGTCGGTATTTTCCAGAGTTCCGGCTACGCGGTAGCCGCAGTTTTCTTTCCGCATCTCATCAAAGCACGGATGCTTGATCAGGTTTCCGGCAAAGAGCATACGCGTCTGCACGCCCTTTTCCTCGACATATTTGACTACCTTGTTCCGATCCACGCCCTCTTGGCAGGTCAGAAGGAAACCAAACCAGCTCGGATCGGAATGCTCACAGGCAACCGGCAGGATATATGCGTCCTCGGTTCCGGCAAGTCCCGCTTTCAGACGGGCGAAATTGTGTTTTCTGCGCTCCACGAAGGATGGAAACTTTTCAAGTTGCGCGCAGCCGATCGACGCCTGTAGATCGGTCGCCTTTAAATTATATCCAAAATGGGAGTATACATATTTATGGTCGTAGCCAAGCGGCAGCTCACCATACTGGCGGTCAAATCGGTGACCGCATAGGTTATCGCAGCCGGACGGGCAGACACAGTCGCGTCCCCAGTCGCGGAAGGAACGGATAATCTTGTTTAAAAGCGGATTGTCCGTGTACACGGCACCGCCCTCGCCCATCGTCATGTGGTGCGGCGGATAAAAGCTGGACGTTCCGATATCTCCGATCGTACCGGTAAAATGCCACTCGCCGTTCAGCTCATAGCGGCTTCCGAGGGCATCACAGTTGTCCTCCACCAACCACAGGTTATGACGGTCACAGAATTCTTTTACCTTCTGTAAATCAAACGGATTTCCCAGTGTATGGGCGATCATAACCGCTTTCGTCTTCTCTGAAAGCGCCGCCTCCAGCTTATCGGCGTCGATGTTGTATTGTGGAATCGTCACATCCACAAACACTGGAACTGCGCCATACTGGATCGCCGGGGTTACCGTCGTCGGGAAACCTGCCGCAACCGTGATAATCTCATCGCCGCGGCACACCCGGCGCTCTCCCAGCAATGGGGAAGTCAGCGCCATAAATGCGATCAGGTTCGCGGAGGAACCGGAGTTTACAAGGGAACAGTATTTGACGCCCAGGTAGTTCGCAAGCCCCGCCTCAAACTGATCGGTGTAACGTCCGGAGGTCAGCCAGAACTCCAGCGCACTGTCTACCAGATTGACCATCTCATGGTTATCGTAAACGCGAGACGCATACGGAATCCGCTGTCCCTCGGTAAATTCTTTTTTCTGATTATGATATTTATCACAATACTCTGCCACCAGATCGAGAATCTGCTGACGCGCAGCCTCTTTTCCGTCCGACAAGGTTACTTTTTCTTCTGACATGTTTCTCCTCCTGCTTTTGCTACCGTTCTCTACCGCAGCCGTATCAGCTCTGCCTGCTGCCAGACACACCTTTCGTGCAGCCGCCTGCATCTATCTATTTTTCTTCAAACCGAGCCGCATACGCCCGGATCTGCTCATCCGTCACCTCGCGCATATCCGCTCCGGCAAGCCACTTCTTCGACCATTCCACCGTCGCAGCCATCGCCTCTTCTACATGGAAGTGCGGCTTCCAGCCAAATACCTTTTTCACTTTGGAACAATCCAGTTTCAGAAAATTCGCCTCATGCGGACCTCCATCATAGCGGTTGATCCAATGCATCCCGCCGCCCCATGTTTCACAGAACAGATCCGCCAGACGTCCTGTATTGACGCAGTCACAGTCATCCGGTCCGACGTTATAGCAGCCCGCCAGCTCCGCATTTTCCCACTGCGCCTTTGCCACCGTCAGATACAAAAACAGCGGCTCTAACACATGCTGGAACGGGCGCGTCGAATGCGGATTCCGCACGATGATCGGCTCTTTCTTTTCCGCTGCGCGCACGCAGTCCGGCACGATCCGGTCCGCCGCAAAATCACCGCCGCCGATCACATTGCCAGCACGACAGGTTGAGACGGCGCAGCGGCCGTCCGTGAAGAACGACTGCTTATAGCTGTGTGTCACCAGCTCCGAACAGGATTTGCTATTGGAATACGGATCGTAGCCGTCCAGCGGGTCATTTTCGCGGTAACCGTACTCCCATTCCTTATTTTCATAAACCTTGTCCGTCGTCACATTGACGAGAGAGCGGACGGATTCACACTGTCTGGCGCATTCCAGCACATGAACCGTACCCATGACATTCGCCGCATACGTGCCGACCGGATCCCGGTACGACTCGCGCACGATCGGCTGCGCTGCCAGATGGAGTACAATCTCTGGCTTCGTCTCATCAAACACCTGTTTTAAATGGACAAAATCGCGCACATCCCCATCCACATGGTGAATCGTCTCCCCCAGATGCAGGATCTCAAACATCGACGGCTCGGTCGGCGCTTTCAGCGCATAGCCGGTCACCTCCGCCCCCGCCAGATGGAGAATGCGGACCAGCCAGCTTCCCTTAAAGCCTGTGTCACCGGTCACAAGGACCCGTTTTCCTTTATAAAAATCAAGAAGTTCCATGGTTTTCCTCTTTTTAATTATTTCGTGTTCGTTCGTTAATGGCGCAAGAAAAGAATATGTCTGCTTCGCAGCCGCATTCTTTCCTTCTGCGCTCATTATATCATACTTTCTTACAGGATTTGTGTCTATTCCTTGAATTTTCCCTTACAGTATATTATTGTTACTGTTCACGGGTAGGCACTTTTGGAACCGAAAGTGCCGTAAGAAAACGTGGTGGCAGCAGGAATTTGCCGTATTTAAATGCGAAGCCACGGCAAATTCCGTTACTGGGCACGTATGCGTGTACAGTAACATATTATTTCCACAGCTTCCAGGGTGCATTGCCTTCCTGCCACATCTGTTCCAGCTGCATCTTGTCACGCTGGGTATCCATACATTTCCAGAAACCGTCGTGGCGGTATACCATCAGCTGTCCGTCCTTGGCAAGCTGCTCCAACGGCGCTTTCTCAAAGACGGTATCATCGCCCTCGATATAGTCAAAGACGCCCGGTTCGAGTACCATGAAGCCGCCGTTGACGATCTTGCCGTCATCATCGTTCTTCTCACGGAACTCGCGGATGTGTCCGTCGCTGTCAACATCCATGACACCGAAACGCTGTCCGATGTTGACGCCGGTCAGGGTCGCGATCTTGCCATGCTGCTTGTGGAATGCCACCAGCGCGTCCAGATCCACGTTGGAAACGCCGTCGCCGTAGGTCAGCATGAACGTCTCATCCCCAATGTAATCGCGGATACGTTTGATACGACCGCCCGTCATCGTGTGCAGTCCGGTATCGACCAGCGTCACGCGCCACGGCTCGGAATAGTTGTTATGCACCTGCATCTCGTTCTTCGCCAGATCGAAGGTCACATCCGACGTATGCAGGAAATAATCGGCAAAATACTCTTTTACTACATACTGTTTGTAGCCCAGACAGATCACAAAATCATTGAATCCATACTGGGAATAGTGCTTCATGATATGCCAGAGAATCGGCTGTTCTCCGATCTCGATCATTGGCTTTGGTTTTAAATGGCTTTCCTCGCTGATTCGTGTGCCGAATCCACCCGCTAATATTACAACTTTCATTGCACTTCTCCTTCCGTCCATCGTTTTTATCGAAATATGTTCAAATGGTTTTCTTCCAAAATTCTCATCGCATCCCGCACTGCATCCGGGTCGTTATGCAGGTAGGTTTCCAGATCCTCATCGCTCGCCGTCCGGTAATTCAGTCCCAGCTCCCTTGATACCTGTAAATATGCTTTCCGGTACGGCGCTGTCCGGATTTCTGCCCGGGTTGTCCATGCATTTCCAAAGACCGTCAACACGGTAAATGCCAGCATACAGACCTTTAAAGGTGTGCGTACTGCCCGTTTCTCCGGTGCGCGTGTTTTCGCCTTATCTGCCTCTGTTTCCTGCGCCTTTTCCCGGCACATACTCCAGACGAGTGCAAACGTAAGCAGAATTCCTACAATTCCCATCTGATACTGTATCTCGTACCGCGAGGACATCCCGTACTCGTCCTTCAGGAAAATCCACCGCGCCGCCAGCACCAGCAGATGGTTACAGCCGCCGCTGAGAACCAGCAGAAGCGGAAAAATAGTCTTTTTATAAAGCTGAAACCGCACATTCAGATACAGTGCCAGCAGATACGAAACAAACACTGCCAGCCCCAGCAGATACACCAGATGCAGCCGGACAAACCAGGGGCTTCCTGCCTCCAGCTCCTGAATCTGCGCCACGCCGATCACCGACGATGCCACCGCTTTCAGCAGAAACCGCAGGAAAAAGAGCGGCTGGGCGACAAATTCCTGAGCGATTGAAACATCAGTCACTGCTCCACGGTGTACGTAAACTGCCTGTGAACTGCTCCAAAGATATAATACCATCGCAAGAACCGTTGTCAATGCCCCGATGCACCAGGTTCTCCGGCACTTTCGGCTCCAGGAGCGGCTGCTTGTTTCAGCACCCCCGCGCCGATCCGCCAGCCACAGTGCGCCGTATGCCAGCACCAGAATCACCGCATAGCCGCCGCTGTACGGTCCTGCCACCAGCACGACCAGCAGGATCGGCAGAATTGCCAGAAGCACCCGGTCAGACATATTCCGGCACCGGGTCGCCGCTGCATGGTCGAGGACTGCAAAATGGAATAAAAATCCGGAGATCGACAGAGTGCAGACCCAGCCGGTCCCGTTCGTCATCATTTCCCATTTATTCAGGCTGAAATATACAAACTGAATCAACAGGAAGGAAAGATAGCCGACCGAGCGGTTCCGCTCTGCGTAGAGCGCCAGCACCGCCGCGCCCGCACCCAGACTCAAAACACCCAGAATCATGTCAAAATACGTATTATAGCCAAATAGTTTCACATTGATAATGCGCCCCAGATACGTGATCGGAACGCGCGTCAGGATATCCGGTACAAAGAATTTCGCCGGATTTGTCACATCCGGCAGATATGAATTGATCAGCCGGATATAATCCGAATACGCCACATTGTCTGAGGCATGAAATATATACCAGATATAAAATAAAATCCCCAAAATAACCGGAAGCCCTAAAAATACACGGCGTTTCATCCGTCTCTCCTCTTTAAAATGCTCAGCTGGTTCAAGTAAAGTTCAAATAACTGACGGTGTTTCTTCGTGATAACCTCCAGAATCACACCGCTGATCCACAGCAGGAACGAAATCACATAAAGCCCGGAACACGCGATCAGGGTCGGGAACTTCGGCACCATGCCGGTTGCCAGATAGCCGCCAAGCACCGGCGCGAAAAATGCCGTTGCAATCGCAAAACAAATGAGTCCCAGCCATCCAAAGAACGCAAATGGCTTGTAATCCCGGAAGAGTCTCGCGATCGTGCGTAGCACCTTAAATCCATCCGAAAATGTATTTAACTTTGACACACTTCCCTCCGGGCGGTCACGGTATCCAACCGGGATCTCCACCAGCTTAAAGTTCTTGTCCAGCGCATGGATGCTCATCTCCGTCTCAATCTCAAATCCGGTCGAAAGAATCGGGAAGCTCTTGACAAATTCATAGTTAAATGCACGCGCGCCTGTCATGATATCCTTGATATTACTCTTGAAAATCAGGTTGATAAGCCCACGCACCAGACGATTTCCCGTATTGTGGAACGGACGCTTATTTTCGGTAAAATACGTCGAAGAAAGGCGGTCGCCGATGACCATATCCGCTTTTCCCTGTAAAATCTGGTCTGCCAGCTTTCTCGCGTCCTCCGCCGGGTAGGTGTCATCGCCGTCCGTCATGACATAGCACTCCGCGTCAATGTCGCGGAACATGCTGCGGATGACATTTCCCTTGCCCTGCTGGTATTCATAGCGCACAACCGCGCCTGCCTCCCTGGCAATCTCATCCGTGTGATCCGATGAATTATTGTCATATACATAGATCGTTGCCTCCGGCAATGCCTCGCGGTAGTCCTTGACCACCTTGGCAATCGTCTGGCCTTCATTATAACACGGAATTAATACCGCTATCTTGTCCATTTTTCTCCTCCCGTTTTCACTCTTCCACCGTTTTGGCGGACCATTCCGGATTGATCACAACAGCCCGTTTTGTCTCAGCTGTACTTACCAGTTCCAATTTTATCTCTCCCTGAAGCCCTGTCAGATCAAGCTGTACTTCCATCGGTTCATATTCCTTCTGCCCCGCCTGGATCACAGCTGCCGTCCGGCTGTTTGTCCCATCCGAGACGATGATCTCCACTTCAAATGGCTGCTTCATCATCCAGTAGTCCGGATCGCACAGAACCGCCCGGATAGTCGGATGATCGTCCCCGCTGGCATTCTCCCAGCGCCATTCTGGTACTTCTTTTTCCGTTTCCTGTGCATCCATGAACGTCTTCTGCGTGCGGTACCAGCAGTTTTCGCGACCATGCGCCATCTCAAGCCCTGCCAGCGTAAAAGACTGGACACCCTGCAGGATTGTTTCCTGATATTCCATATCATGCACGTACCATCCCGCCTCATTCATCCATTCCAGATAGCCTTCCAACGTCTCAAGCCCCTGCGGTATCATGTCATAGACGCCCTCGCCTGTCTCCATCGCCGCCTCGATTTCATCGATATAGGCGTCTTTCTGCTCCGACAGCTCATTGACGATCGAATACCGGTTCCAGACCGGCACATCTTCGCCCGCAAGCCGCGCATAACTTCCCACATCCGACCAGGTCAGGAAAATGCGGTCAATCTTGGAACGTTCTTCCGGTGTAAACAGCTGATGATCGTGAAATACGTAAGGCAGGTTGCTGCGGATACTCTCACGGCTCACCGCCCGCATCGCCCATTCCCCGCCGTTCCAGACACAGGTATAAGCATCGTAAGCGCGCCCGGCGTAAACAACTATAAACATAATTGCAAATACAACGCCGCCTGTCAGCCTGGGAGAAACGGAAGCCATTCCCTGCAGCGCCAGGAACCCGCAAAGCATTCCGGCAAATAAGATTCCGCCCATAAAATAGCGGCTGTGTCCCGTCGTTGCCGCCCAGAGAATAAAGGATGCGGCATACAGCAGAAATAGGGTTCCCGTCCTGCTGCTAACCCGCTTCCAAATCCAGCAGAGCCCGGCTCCCGCCGCTCCCAGATACATCAGCGCCAGATCCAGGTTGTATTTCGCCGGGATCTCACTCAGGCGGTAATCTGGATGCCGGATCATCGAATATGCCCACAAAAGAAACTCTTTTATATTGCTGGGTCCCCATCTCGGGTCCTTAAAGTCCGTTTCCCCAAAATACGGCGAATGAAACAGGCTGTTATAATAAGGATAAACTGGATTTTTCATCGCTATCCCATTGTAAATCAGGTACACGCTGACGGGAATCACCCCCGTCACCAGACACCCCAGAAACAGCTTCGGTGTCAGATACTTCCGGATTTTCCACAGATACAGGAGCACCAGCGGCACCAGATACACGATATTCGTCATCTTGAGGCAGAACAGGATTCCACCAAACAGGCAGAATAAAACCGCCTCGCGCTCCCGCTTCGCCTCATCCAGCCCGCGCAGAAGCAGAAATACCATTTCCAGCAGAAACGGCAGCGCCAGAAGCTCGACCATGTAGCTACCGCTCTCCTGAATCAACTCCAGGCGGCTGACAATCAGAAATGCCAGTACCGGCGCAAGATGCTTCGACCAGCTGCATTTTCTTTCCAGCCGGTCTGCCTCCATGCTCAGGAACACAGTTACCTGCCGATAAATCACAAGCATCGCCAGTGCGTTTAACATTGTCCCCATCCGAAGCCCAAAAAGCGCCCTGAATGGATAAAACATCCGGTCGCCCAGCCGGAAACCGAACATCTGGAACCGTCCCGGTATCACATGATAATGAAGGTTGTCCACAAATCCGGGTATCTGCGACAGCAGGTGATAGTTCTGCGTATCATAGCTCTGATCCGGGGCAAATCCCTTGACCGAAAAGAACGCCAGGATGAACAAGCTTCCCACTATAAAAAGCGGACTCACTCCCGCATGGTCCCATTCAAATCTTCCGATTGCCACCATGACAGCGCCACATAAAACGAGCGCTGCCGCCCGCGACAAAACCGTTCCCTGTGGTACATGTAAAAGCCATGCCAGAAGATCCAGCACTTCCAGCCACCAGATAAAAAGCGTATAGGCAAGCAGCACTGCAAAGCTGCGGGTACTGACTCTCCATTTCGCCGTTTTGTCTGCCGGCCTGTTTCCAAATAACATACTTTTCCCTTGTAATCATCCAGTTTTCTTCATGAACCTGCTGAATCATTACTTCCTTTCCATGAAACAAAATATATCTTAAAAGAAATATTCTTCCAGCATCAGGCACAGTGCATGGTACACCGGAAGATGCAGCTCCTGAATCTTAAATGTCTCCTGCTCCGGCACGACAATCGCAGTGTCGCTGTACCCACGGATCCGCCCGCCGTCGCGTCCCAGAAGCCCGATAACCTTAAGCCCCTTTGCCTTTGCCGTCACGGCTGCATACAGGACATTTTTTGAATTGCCCGAGGTTGAGATTCCGAGGAACACATCCCCCTCTTTTCCATATCCAAGCACCTGTTCCGCATAAGTCATGCTGCCGTCCACATCATTCATAAATGCGGTGGTCAGTCCTGCATGACCAGTCAGCGCGATCGCCGGAAGTCCCTGCTGCAGCTTTTCGGAAAGTTCCGCTCCCATCTGCGGATCCACCGTTTTCAGTGCCTTTTCTATCTCTTCCGAAACTGGGCGTTTCTTCACAAACCCCTTCATCAGCTCGCCCACGATGTGCTCCGAATCCGCACAGCTTCCGCCATTTCCGGCAATCAGAAGTTTTCCGCCGCGCTCATAGCACTCTTTCAGCGTCTCATACGCAGTGCGAATATCCGCTTTCACCGGTGCAAGAACCGGATAGCGGCTGATCAGCTCGTCTAGGTACTCGTATTCCTTCATGATTTCTATTTCCTCCTGTCAGTTTTTTCGATGTCTATTAAGCTTCTGCATCATAAAATAAATACTCCCGCTCAAACAGTTCCAGATTGTTCTGCGCTTCTTCCTCCGGCACCGCTGTGTCGGATACCCGCGCAAGCATATTTCCATTTTCAAAAAACAGATCGGTCAGGCTGCCTCTGCGGATCAGCTCCCGCAGAAGATCCAGACTCCACTCCCAGCTTCCCGGTCCCAGATAGCCTGCTTCCGCGTAGACATAATCTGTCTTCGCATACGCCATATAGGTTTCAAACGCCTCCGGCGAGTTGACGAGTTCGACGTTGCCCCACGGCGATGTAATATCCTTATACGACTCCACATTGCACGGGAACTGCAAACAGTACGGATGCGTTCCAAATGCGATCACCCGGTTTTCCGGATTCTGCGACACTTCCTGCCAGATCAGCGTATTTCCCTTTTCCTCTATCCGCGCCTGTTCCTGCGCCCGGTGATTGACACGCCCTTTATTCAGAAGATGAATCTCCGAAAATCCAGCCGTCCACGCCCAGCTGCTGATCGCCGTGACAATCAGATTTAATACCAGCAACGGCGCCAGGCACTTCGACGCGAGCGGATAAAAGCCGATTTTCTTAAAATACACCATCGCCCGGCATGCCCCCAGAATCAGCATAGAATACAGAAGCATGAAATAATTTCCGTCGATCTGGTAAAGCATCGACAGGCTGATCAGGCTGACGATCACAAATGGGAAGAAAATTACCAATGCCGCGTTCCAGATATGGGACTGCTCATCTCCCTTTTTGGAGAAAATCCCATAAAGCACCAGCATCACAATCAGCACCGCCATCAGCGAGGTTCCCCACGCCAGAATTACATGCCCCATATCTTCACCCTGCGGCTGCATCAGCATCTGCCAGATGCGCCGCGCCAGCACATGAAGCGTTGATTCCTCCTGATAATTCTGCGGCAGCTCCGAGGTAGCAAATGGGTATTTCATTTTAAAACCAAGCCATGCAAAAATCGAAGTAAACACCGAAGTGACCGGCATTCCCGTGATCTTCATCGTCCGCGCCCAGATACCGGCCAATGCCCCAAACGGCAGGCATAAGGAGCCAATCAGGCGGACCAGATGGTGAAACAGGTCAGCCGCCGCCCCGCGCTCATGAAACCAGAACCACAGAAGGTACAGCCCCATCATGCCAAATACGGCAGTGGAAAAGACCAGGGAGGTCGGCTTCATCGTGAGGGACAGGAAATAGGAACCGGCTGCCCCGGAGAGGAATATCCAATGATTTTCATACACATGAATATACTGAAAGAAACATCCCAGCATAATAAGCTGCAGCAGCCACGTAATCAAATCCGCCTTGGCTGTAAGCGCCATATTCATGATGCCCGGCACCGAAACCGTCAAAACAGCTGCCATAATTCCCGGCAAGACGCTGTGATACGTTAGTTTCTTCTCTGTTCCCGCCTTCCGGCTCTCTGTCTCCTGCTTTCGATTGCCCGTCAGCAGCACCGCATTCCAGACCATCGCCCCAATTCCCAGAACTGCCAGCCAGAGGTTAAAGAACGTCAGGTAGCTGTGGCTTGCCAGATCGCAAAGCGGCAGAGTCAGCACCTCAAAGCCCTTCGAATACACATAAACCATGCCGACCAGCCCCGGATTCTCATACAGCCCGGTTCCGCCTGCCACAATGTACTGGGAACGCACACCATACCAGAGTGTATCAAAGTCGAGTGCGATATTCAGGCGTCCCACCTGAATCAGGAACATCAGGGCACACCAGCCAGCCGCCAGCGTCCATGCCCGGCGCACCCGGCGCGGTATTTCCCGCGATCCCCCGCTGCCAGCCGGTTTGTTACTGTTCACGCATACGTGCCCAGTAACGGAATTTGCCGTGGCTTCGCATTTAAATACGGCAAATTCCTGCTGCCACCACGTTTTCTTACGGCACTTTCGGTTCCAAAAGTGCCTACCTGTGAACAGTAACGCCTGTTTCCCTGCCTCAATCACATGAACCGACACCTTGTCCCTGCCATCCAGCATCCAGGAAAGCGTCTGCCATCCCATGATGCACTGGCAGGAAATCGAGGAAAAATCAAAGCCCAGCGCCGCCACACCCAGAGCATAGACGCTCAGGCGCATCCAGGCGATTTTTCCAACGCCAAGGGCAGAAAGGAGGCAATACACAACGATTGCAAAGGAGGCGCCAAAAAGGAAGTCCATATAAAAAGAAAAATAAGGCCGCTCCCAGACCGTTCCCCTGAAAAACACCTGTTTTCTCAAAAACCGCCCGATCGTCAACAGGCTAATCAGATACACCGCCGACACCACCATCGGCAGAAATACCACATGAATCCAGGAAAACACCAGCACAACCGCCGTCAGCCAGTACATCCGGCTGCGTCCGCGCTTCAAAAGCGCCAGCCCCCCAAAGATCAAGACTGCCAGAATCGCAATCTCCACATACATCCGTTTCGATTCCGTAAAATGAATGTAATCCGCAAAAAAACCATTTCCCGTAAACAGCGTTTTCGCCGGAATCAGAACCGCCGCCACACAGAACAGCACCAGAAAAAGACCAGCCATGCGCACGGCTGCGTCTGGTCGTCCGTTTTGTCTCTGATTCTGCATGTCGATGGTTCCTCTCTTTCTAGTTTATGTACTCCCGGAATCTTTTTGTGAGCCGCATTCTATATACGCCCGCCTAAAATCCCGCGCACCGCATCCAGCAGCGTCTCCGCATACGCATCATAACCGCCCGCCGGACAGCTTCCGTCCTCTTTTATAAGTCCAGCCGCCCTATCTTCCGCGTGTTCTTTTGCCCCATAGCCAGTTCCGACAAGGACTCCGGTCACGCCAAAGTTTTTTCCTGCCTGCGCGTCGATGCGCTTGTCCCCGATCATATAGGAATGCACCTTATCAATGCCCTCCGGCAGATCGCGCTCTGCCATCTCAAACATTCCCGTCTCCGGCTTGCGGCAATGGCATTTTTTCTTATAAAGTCCAATCCCATGCTCCGGGTGGTGCGGGCAATAGTAGAACGCATCTACGTGTGCTCCGTCACGCTCCAGCACCTCATTCATATAATCATGAAGGATTTTTACATCCGCCTCGGTATAGTAACCTCTCGCCACACCCGCCTGGTTGGTAATGACGATCACCTTATATCCAGCCTCGTTCAGGAGACGGATCGCCTCTGCGGCGCCGTCAATCAGCTTCAAATCCTCTTTTCGGTGAAGATAATTGACCTCCAGGTTCATCGTACCGTCACGGTCAAGGAATACTACTTTACAGTTATCTTTACACATGGAATGTATACTCCTTATTCGGCATCTGCACCTGAATGTCGCGGTAGTCCCAGCGGTCCTCATCGCAGATCCAGCTCTGTGCGCCGCGCAGTTCGAAATTCCAATCCATCAGCTGTCCGCCTGCCGCTTCCAGACGGTGCGCCACCTGATGTTTGACGTTGTATGGGCAGTACACAAGAAGGAAGCCGCCGCCGCCAGCACCTAAAAGCTTTCCGCCGAGAGCGCCCGCTTTTTTCGCCTCGTCATAGAGCATATCAATCTGCGGATTTGTGATCTTGCTGCTCATCCGCTTCTTGCTCTCCCAGCCGTAATCCAGGAGGCGGCCGAAATTGTGGAGATTTCCCTTTAAAAGCTCGTCCTTCATCGCATAGGAAAGCGCCTTTACCTCGCACATCGCCTGAAATGCATCCGGTTTCTTATAGTTGCTTACCTGATCCTTGATAATATTCGCAGATACATGGATATTGCCCGTGTAGCATAACAACAGGTTATACTGCAGCTCATTGATAATATCGCGGCGGATGCGGAGCGGGTTTACCACGACGTTATTACGTCCGTGAAATTCAATAAAGTTAAAGCCGCCGAAGGTCGCCGCATACTGATCCTGATATCCGCCGGAAATCCCCAGATCGATCCGCTCCACGCCGTAAGCCAGATCCGCCATCGCATAATTATCCAGCGTAATTCCTTTCCAGCGCGCCATCGCGGTCAGAAGACTTACCATGACGGTCGAGGAGGTTCCAAGTCCCGAACCAGCCGGAGCATCACACTGTAAATAAACCTCGCATCCCTGCTTGATATCCATCGCCCGCAGCGCTGCCGTGACAAGATCCAGCCGTCCATCGCAGACATAATTTTCCTTCGCATTGTATTTGACTGTCATATCAAAATCCAGGGAATGAACCGTGATCTGGTCATCATCCCTCGGAATGATCGAACAATATGCATATTTATTGATGGTACTTCCGATAATGGCACCGCCCTGTTCTACACAGAATGGTTCTACATCCGTACCGCCGCCGCCAAAGCTCACGCGCAGCGGCGCTCTTCCTCTGATTACCATGTAATGTCTCCTTTTCTTACGTCCTCCTGGAACCGGAAATAATCCTCCGGCACACCGATATCAATAAAATAGCCGTCATTTACGATGCCGCCGAGACGTCTTCCCTCCTGCATCCACCTGGGGATGCACTCATTTTCCAGCGAAACTTTTCCCTCCGGAATCTCATCCAGCAGCGCCCGCTTCATCAGGTACACACCGCCGTTGATCGTGCCCGCCCCAGTATTGCCGTTTTTCTCATTAAAAGCGGTCAGCAGCCCGTCGGTCAGGCGCGCCGCCCCATAACGGGAAATATCCGGCACACCGCGCAGAACCAGCGCCATCTCCAGATTTTTTTCCTGCTGGATCCGGCTCAAATCACCGAAATCCATCTGATAAAATGTATCGCCATTCAGGACAAAAAACTGCTCGTCCGTCACATATTTCCCGGCATTCTTGATCGCGCCCGCCGTGCCGAGCAGCTCTTCCTCATACGCATACCGCGCCCGGATGCCAAACCGCGATCCGTCTCCAAAATATTCTTCCACCATGCCGCCCTTATAACCGACGGCAAAAATAATATCATCAATTCCGCTTTTTTTCAGCCCCTGAAGCACATACTCCAGAAACGGCTTACCTTCAACCAGCGCCATCGGTTTCGGACGGTCGCTTACCACACTGCGAAGCCGCGTCCCCAGTCCGCCAGCCAGAATGATTGCCTGCATACTGTATTTCCTTTCTGTCTGTTATTTCCAACTCAATTTTTACTGTTTTGTAACTGTTCAGTTCCTTCACAGTTACGAAAGATCCATTTTTTACTCTTGTCAATCTGTCAAATGCTATTAAGTCCAGTTTAACTTATATATCTTACCACATTTCCCTAGTGATTTCCACTAGATAGGGCGGTTTTATGCTGTTACCACTTTCCCATCGGATTCGCAGCGCTTCCTTGCGGAAATTGCAACAATTTGTTGATTTTTTTGCATGATTCGACAGATTTTTTTATTTGGCAGACACTCCGTTCCGTGCTACAATCTTAGCTATAAATTGGGATTTGGAGGAAATGCTTATGGCACGTGATATGACAAAAGGGAATATAACCGGGCACCTGATTGCCTACGCGGTTCCGCTGGTGTTCGGCAACCTCTTCCAGCAGCTCTACCACACGGTCGATTCGGTAGTCGTCGGACAGTTCTACGGAAAAGAGGCGCTGGCGGCAGTCGGTGCGGCGGGTCCGATCATGAATATTCTGACCTTTCTGATTGTTGGGCTGTCGCTCGGCGCATCAATCCTGATGGCAAGCTATTTTGGTGCGAAAGATTATCAGAATTTAAAGGATGAATTTGCAACCTCGGTGCTCTCCGGGCTGCTTTTAACCATTGTCCTCTCCGGTATTTCACTGGCAGGAAGCCGCCTGTTTATCCGCCTCACCCAGACACCGGAAGAGATATCGTCACAGGCGTCCTTGTATTTGCAGATTATCTCGCTGGGTCTTATTTTTACCTTTTTTTACAATATTTTCTCCGCCGCCCTGCGCGCGATCGGAGATTCCAGAGCGCCGCTCTATGTCCTGATCCTGACGACCGTTGTCAATGTATTCCTGGATGTATTCCTGGTTGGCATCTGCCGCCTCGGTGTTTCCGGTGCGGCAATCGCTACGATCATCTCGCAAGCGGTCTCTGCGCTCGCCCTCTTCGTCTATATCTGGGCGAAAGTGCCCCTCTTACGGCTCGGCATCCGGGATCTGAAACTGAAAACCTCGATGCTCAAAAAAACGATCGATTTCAGCTCCATTTCCGCCGTCCAGCAGACGATTCTCTACGTCGGCCGCCTGCTCGTCCAGTCCGGCGTCAATGCACTCGGCGTCGATGCAGTTGCCGCTTTTAATGCCGTCTCCATCATCGACAGCTATGTGCTCGCCCCGGGCGACAGCCTTGCAGCATCTATCACGACGTTCTCCGCACAGAACCTCGGCGCAAAAGAGTATGAGCGAATTCCGAAAGGGCTTCGGAAAATGCTGGTGATTGCAGAAATTTATATTATTTTGACAGCGGTGGTCGTGCTGTTCTGCCGTCACCCGCTGCTCGGTATTTTCTTAAAACCAAACGAAACGGAGGCGCTGCGTCAGGGCATGTCCTATCTGGTACCGATGGCTGGTTTTTACTTCATCAGTGGTATCACCAATACCTTTCAGGGATATTACCGGGGAATCGGGCACCTGATGATCACCCTGTTCGCGACTCTGGTGCAGATTCCGATCCGCGTTGTGATCAGTTATGCGCTGTTTGGACGGCTGGGAATTCAGGCTGTAGCGATTGGTACGACGATTGGATGGGCTTGTATGGTGGTATTTGAGCTTTTGATGTATCGGAGGTATGGACGGGTGGAAGCGCTGCGGAAGAACGATCGGTAATATAGAGTGCTCTACCCGGTAGTACAGGAAAGAGCCTGCAGCATACCGGCGTAGCTAGCTCTTTCCTTCCTTGGATAACTTTAAATTACCCTTACGCAAGAAAACGATCAGAAGCACATTCCCCTGATCGTTTTCTTTATTATATATAATTTTCTATCTTTTACTATTTTTTATTCAAAATCTTCCTTAATCACATCCCAAGCCGCATCAATACTGAAATGCTCGCGGATATAAACCTGCGTTTTCTCTGCCAGGTCTTCCAGGCGTTTTTCGTCTTTGTAGAGTTCTACGACTGTCTCGGCAAATTCGTCCGGCTGATCCTTGACGAGGAGAACTTTTTCTACATCCGGGATTCCCTCGCTGCCGACGGAGGTGGTGACGATGGGGGCACCGTTATAGATAGCTTCTACCACCTTGCCCTTAACCCCTGCGCCGTAGCGGAGCGGTACCACTACAATCCGGCAGTTCCGGTACAGGTCTGCCAGTTCTTCTTCACTTACAAAGCCTTTGACGATGATGCCATTTCCAGGCTGTTCCAGCGCTTTGATCTCGTCGGTCACTTTGGAACCGACGATGTAGAAGTTGACCTTGATCTGTTCCCGGATCTTCGGGAATACTTCTTTCGCGAACCAGAGCACCGCGTCTGCGTTCGGCGGATGCGCAAAGCCGCCGACAAACAGAAGTCCTTCCCGTTTGGCGAAGTCTTTGTTCAGATTCTGTAAAAACTCCTCATAGACATATGCCGTGATCGCCTTGACCGGAATCGTCTCATCAACGGCGTGGATCGCCTCTTCCTCAACGTAGGACGGATAGTAGGACACCGCCACTTTGTGGAAGAGTGAAAACTCGATCGATTTCCAATATTCGGATTCCTGACGCTTCTTCACATCGCCGGTCAGCTCATACTCGCGGAACTCACGCATAAAATGAAGGTCGTGACCGTAATAAATCATCTTGATATCCGTGTGTTCTTTGATAAAATCCACATATTTTGTCGCGATATGCGGACGGTTCAGATATGCCACGTGGATATCTTTTCCATTTTTCACCAGCCAGTCCCAGATACCGGTCAGGTATTCCTGTCCGTAGAGGACCTCGATTCCCATCTGCTGCAGCGTAGACGTATACGGTTCCTCATGGAGGTAATTATCTCCGATAAATTTAACAACATACCCCTTTTTCAGGAACATTTTCAGGTACTGGAACGTTGTCTTGGAACCGGCGTCTTTGTCAAAGGTCGGCACATAGTGATCGATCACGACAATGATCTTTTTGCCCATGCTGCGCTCGCGTGCGCGGAATGGATTCGGATTGCCGTTGTTGACGCACTGATTCTTGAACTCTTCTTTCCATTTTTCTTTGAGTTTCTCGCTGTTTTCCACCTGATACCGTTTCAGACCGGTTCCGTTGACATCCGTTCCGTTGGAAATGCCTTCGAAATGGATGACCTTGGATTTTGGCTGGTAAACGACGCGGTAGCCCGCTTTCCGCACCTCAAATGCCAGATCCGAATCTTCGCAGTACGCCGGGGCAAACCGCTCGTCGAAACCGCCGATCTGCTTCCAGAGTGCGGTGGATAAAAGGATCGCTGCGCCGGAAATATAGTCTACATCCTTGACGTAGTTATATTCTGCCTTGTCCGGATCGTCGAGGCGGCCGTAATTCCAGCCGGAACCATCGCTCCAGATGATGCCGCCTGCCTCCTGTAAACGTCCATCCGGATATACCAGCTTAGATCCTACCATACCGATGGTGGAGTCAGATTCAATGAGATTTACCAGGGAGCTGAGCCAGCCTTCTGTTACCTGGGTATCGTTGTTTAAAAACATCACATATTTGCCGCGCGCCGCCTTCGCCGCCTGGTTGCAGTTGCGCAAGAATCCCTGATTGGTCTGATTGCGGCAGATCACCAGGTTATCGGCAAACTCCGCCAGATGCTCAGTGGCATCGGTTGAAACGTCATCTGCGATGATAACCTCATAACTCACATCCTTCGTATGCTCCAGAATCGACTGCAGGCACAGATAGGTATAGTGAATCTGGTTGTATACCGGAATTACGATGGAAACCGTCGGATTTTCTTCCTTCGGAAGGTGGATTTTTCCGTAGGTCAGATACTCCTCACCGATCTCAAAATCACCTTTGATAAGGTTCTTTCCTTCCTCTGTGGTGTACATCTTCATCATTTTACCCGGATGGAGAATCGTCCGTTTCCAGTAGCCGAGCTTCTTGCGGCGTACCGTGCCCTTTGGATAGCACCGGTTAAATGCCTGTCCGAGCTTGCGGCGCACCTTGAAAATGACCGCCTCATGACCATTTAAGTAGGTCAGCGTCTTGCCAAGCTCTGCATTTTCATGGCGCAGATCAGAAATGATAACGTCCAGATTCGCCACGTGGTTATTCGTCAGGCGCTGTACCTCCTGCACTTTGCGGAGTGCCGTATCTTTTTCCGAATTTTCTGCCCGGAGCGCATCCAGACGTTCGTTTGCCCTTGCAAGTTCTCCGTCCACATGGGAAAGATCGGCTAATGTCTTCGTCTTTACCATGTAATCTTCCTGGTAAGTGCGCTGGTTTTCCCCGTGCACGTACTCCTGGAAGCCGCGTTCCATCGCCTCGTAAAGCGAAAGCAGCTTCTCATCCGCCTTCACATACTCCGGGAACTGTCCGATAAATTCCCGCTCGGCCTGACCGCCCAACAGACTCTTATAACGGCGGTAGAAATAAACCAGTGTCCTGTATTTCACAAAACCAGCCGGAACCGGGAATAAGAAGACCCACTCATAGTCGATCGCATAAGTTCCGTCCGCCGTCACCAGCATATTTTCAAAAAGGGCGTCAATGTTGGAGGCGCTGTAGCTCTCGTCCGCAAGAACTGCCCCTAAAGAAGCCCATCCGCCGCCATTTTCTGTCTCTTTATCCCGATAGGAATCCAGCTCGCCCAGCGCATTAAATACCTTGATAAATTCCGGTGTCACCGCAAATGGTTTGCGTTCCTCCGGGCGGATGCTGTAGATCTCATCCATCGCAGCCCGGATCGCGGAAACCTCCGCATCCGCGCCCTGGGCAGTCAGAATTTCTCCCAGAAGTTCCGCCCGCGTTTTTCCCTCTAAATACGGAAATACCGCTGTCATTCCCTCGTCCTGAAGCTCCGGTTTTGCCAGTTTCAGGGACGGATTCTGACGGTCAAGCACCTGATATTTTTCTTCGAAGGACTGGATGTGCGCCTTTCCCTCCGGATAGAGCGCCGTCTTCCAGACCTCGCGGGTTCCATTCTTTTCACGGATCTCTGTCCGGATCTGGAAGCGGTCTTCGCGGGTGCGGTTGTATTTCACATAGATAACGTCCTGTGAAGCATTCTCAGCTTCCGGCGCAGCCTGTCTCTGCCAAAAAACCAGAAATGCATTCGCAAATTCCGGGAACCGTCCGTCTTCGCAGGCTGCATCGAGCGCCGCCCCCATATCCATCAGCATATACTGCGGACAGTCATAGACCGGTAACACACCGGTCAGATCGCCTTTTTTCGGCAGATAGGCATCTGAAAAAATCTCTCCCGCCGTCCGGTAATCCGGCATCGGATAGTAAAATTCCCCGCCCGGAAGCAGCTGCTTCATTTCGTTCCAGGAAAGTGCGCCCGTCTCCCGCTCTGCGCCTGCCATGTATTTCACGCCAAACCAGTTGGAAGCCGCCGCAATCAAGGTTCCATGAGCAGAAAGAAGCTGTTTTGCGGCTGTCATCTGCGCCGCGCGTCCAGCCCTATCTGCCGCCGTCAAATCCCCGATCAGCACTACATATCCATATGTCCCGCCGCGCTTTTCCGCTTCCCTCGCATACGTCTCCACATCCGCACAGACATAGCGGATCTTCGCCGCCAGCTCCGGCTCTGTCTTGAAACGACGGCGTACTACCTCCAGATTTTCTTCGGAAACATCCAGCACCGTTACCGATGATAAACGCCTGGCAAGCAGCCCTGTCAGCGCGCCCGCGTCCGCCCCGATCTGCAGCGCCTGCTGTTCTGGGTCAAATTGACACCAGTCCAACAGGTTTTCCCGCAGATCTGCCAGTGCGTACAGATAGGAAAGCTTCTTATTTTCCCGCAGCGCCCGGCGCCGGTCACTGCCGTATTTATCAAACAGAGCGATCAGCTCCTGATTGATTTTTTTCATCTTAATCTCCTTTTATCATGCCTGCAGATCTTCCTGTGCCGCCTCGTCCGCACTGAGCGACTCCGCCTGCTTCGCCGCCTCTCCGGCTGGCGATAACCTGACTGCTACATCCGGCTCCATGTCGTAGACACCGACCGTATTCTTATTGGAAATAACGGTAATATTGGCCACATCGTAGAGACGGTGGTACACCACGTGCTCGCCGCCCTCAAATCCGGTACAGCTCATGGACAGCAGGTATTCGCCGCCCTGCAGGGTCATCTTCTGCGTAAACGCGACATCGTAAATATCGCCCTCCTTGACCGGATGGACATCCGTTCCCTCAAACAGGGTGTTCGTGCCGGTCAGATCGGTTCCCTTCTTATCCTTGATCGTATAAGTAAAGATCGGTGCCTGAATCGGTGCATTGAAACGGATGCGCTCGCGGATGGTAAACTCTTCGCCTTTTAAGAGCAGGTTAGTGATATTACCGCGCGCGTCCACCAGTCCCAAATCGAAGATCTGCGCCCTGCCGTCGCCGTACTCCTCGCGGTTTGCGTTGATCGTCAGCTTGTCGCGCATCAAGCCCGTCTTTTTCGCCGTTTCTCCGTTCAAACCAGCCGGATTTCCGGTGCCGTCCGATGCTGAACCAACTCCATTTTCTGCGGTGCCATCCACTGCTCCGGAGCCGTTTACATCTCCGGCATCGTTATTTCCAGCCTCATTTCCAGATGCACCCTTCTCCGCACTTCCGGCTCCTGCTTTCTCCGCTTTTACTACCTTGTCCCCGGAAAAATCGTTCATCACTTCCAGCTCGGCGCGCAGCGCGTCCATCTGTCCTGCCAGAATCTTTTTGTAGAGATCGACCATCTTGCCCGCCGAACCCTGTGCGATAAATTCTCCCTTATTGAGCAACACTACCTTATCGCAGTATTTGATGATACTTCCCATATCGTGGGTTACCATGATGATCGTCGTGCCGTTTTTGCGGATCTCCTCCATGCGGCGGTAGCACTTGGACTGGAAAAAGACATCCCCGACCGAGAGCGCCTCATCAACGATCAGGATCTCCGGCTCGACGTTGATCGCAAGCGCAAATGCCAGACGCACGAACATACCGCTCGAGTACGTCTTGACCGGCTGATAGACGAAATCGCCAATCTCGGCAAAATCGAGAATCTCCGGCAGCTTTGCATCCATCTCTTTTTTGGTATATCCCATCATCGTACCGTTCATATAGATATTTTCGATACCGGTGTAGTCCTGGTTAAATCCGGCTCCCAGCTCCAGCAGCGCCGAAATTTTGCCGCGCACCGTCACCTCGCCGGTCGTCGGCGTGAGAACGCCGGTAATGATCTTAAGGATCGTCGATTTACCCGAACCATTCGTACCGATGATTCCGACCGTCTGACCTTTTTCAACCGTAAAGGAAAGATCGCTCAACGCGTAGAAATCCTTGTGGTATTCTTTATGGCTGACGCTCAGCGATTCTTTCAGCCGGTCGATCGGTTTATCATACAGCCTGTATATCTTGGTCACATTTTTCACTTCGACCGCGTACTTCTCTGCGTTCTCCGCCTCTTGTGCCCCTGTGTTTGTTGTATTTTCAGCAGACATATATCTTTTTCGTTCCTCCTGTTCCACTATTCTCGTAGTATAGCATGTTTTCTATGTTTCTTGCAATTCCTGTACGCAGAAAAACACACCTCTTTCTATGTACTCACGAAAAACATTCGTATTTTTTTGTGAAATGTTTTGTATTTTCTTGACAATATCCAGATGCTATGCAAAAATCATGGCAAAGGAGGATGATTCTATGGATTTTTTAACAATGACAATTCGAAAACAAAAAAATATTGCACTCATCGCACACGACAATAAAAAACGTGAACTCATCGACTGGTGTGAGGCGAACAAAGAGATCCTCAAAAAACATTTCTTATGCGGAACCGGCACAACCGCCCGCATGATTACGGAATATACCGGGCTTCCGGTCAAGGGCTATAACAGCGGTCCTCTGGGCGGCGACCAGCAGATCGGTGCAAAAGTCGTCGAGGGACAGGTTGATTTTATCATCTTCTTCTCCGATCCCCTGACCGCCCAGCCGCACGATCCGGATGTCAAGGCGCTTCTTCGAATCGCCCAGGTTTACGATATCCCGATCGCCAACAATAAAGCGACTGCCGATTTTATGATTACCTCGCCGCTGATGGATGAGGAGTATGAGCATGACATCATCAACTTCCACCAGAATATTAAAGAGCGGGCCAAGACGCTGTAAAAAACACATTCTCCCTTGTATTTATTCTCATTCTTCGGTACAATGGTCGTTACCGTTTATGAGAATACATACAAGGGAGATTTTTTATGTTACAGAAATTTTTTAAATACATTCTCCAAAGCATGGCAGGCATGCTGGGAATTTCCGTCTACATCCTCGCAGACACCTATTTTATCTCGGTCTACTCCGGTGCAGATGGTCTGGCGGTCTTAAATCTGATTTTACCGGTTTACGGACTGATCTATGCGATTGGCGCCATGATCGGGATCGGATCGGCGACCCGTTATGCGATCGACCGTGCGCAGGGCAAAAGCGCCAGCTTCTATTTTCTCTCCGCCGTAACCTGGGATATTCTCATCAGCATTCCGCTGGTGCTGGCAGGCATTTTCATCCCGGATAAAATCTTGCAGCTTCTCGGCGCAGACGCGGGGCTGACCGCGCTCGGAAAGCAGTATCTCCGCATTATTCTGGCTGCCTCGCCTTTTTTTATGTCCAACTACGCATTCACGGCGTTTGCGCGCAATGACAGCGCTCCGGCGATCGCGATGCTCGGCTCCATCGCCGGAAGTATGTTCAACATCGTGTTTGACTACATCTTCATGTTTCCGGCAGGTCTGGGACTGACCGGCGCGGCGTTAGCGACGGCATTCTGCCCGCTTGTGACGATGAGCATCTGCGGCACGCACTACCTGGGAAAACACAATCAGGTCGGATTCCGTTTTCGCGCTCCATCCCTGCGCCACCTGATCGCCTGCTGCCAGCTCGGCGTATCCGCCTTTGTCGGCGAAATATCCTCCGCCGTGATCGCGATCGTCTTTAATTTCCTGCTTCTGGGACTCGCTGGAAATGTCGGTGTCGCCGCTTACGGCGTCACTGCCAATCTCTCCGTCGTTGCCATGTGCCTGTTCAACGGACTCGCGCAGGGCACGCAGCCGCTCATCAGCGAAAGCTACGGAAAAGGCGATCACACGCAGAGCCGCCAGTTCCTGACCTGGGGCGTCATCGCCTGCCTGATCGTGGAAGCGATCATTCTGGTGCTGACCTGGAGCATGACCGATCCACTGATCCAGATCTTCAACCAGGAGCAGAACGCCGAACTTCTGCATTACGCCCACAGCGGGCTCCGGCTGTATTTCCTGGGCTTTCTCTTTGCTGGCATCAACATCCTGCTGGTTGCCTATTTTTCCGCCGTCGCGCAGCCAAAACCAGCCATCGCCGGTTCTCTGCTGCGCGGGGCCGTCGCTATCATCCCCTGCGCTGTCACACTGGCGCGCCTGTTTGGGCTGAACGGCGTCTGGCTGTCTTTCCTGGCGTCGGAAATGATCACTTTCTTCGCTATTTTGCTGCTGGCAAGGCTGGGACATACTTCCAAAGAATCACATAATTTTAAAAAAATTTAATTTTTTCTCAAAAAATATTTGACACTTTACATCATCGTAGTATATTGATGAAAAATCGAACACACCAAAACCGTTGAAGCGGAGATCAAAGCAGCATATGCGCGCACAGAGAGTCCGGGAGGCTGAGAACCGGGTCGAGATGCAGGCTGCCAAATGGACCTCTGAGGGCGCAGCCAAAAGCTGGATATATTTTCAGCCTAGTACTCTGCGACGTAGGGCTTATGTTAGTTGCCGGAGATATGCAGGTATCTCGCAAAGCGCATGGAATCACTCCATGAATCAAGGTGGCACCGGCGTCCGGAGTGAGATCACGACCGATATCGGCGCGATGGTAAATCTGATAAAAGAAGAAAGCGATATCCCGTGTGCCGTATGTGGCAGAATACGTGAAATCAATGAAAAACGCGATTCGGTAAAAAAAGAAAACCGTCTGTAAAAGAATCTTTCATTCTTTCTCAGACGGTTTTCTTTTTCTGGCTTCAGAAGCCTTGTTCTGTCGTAAATGCTTTAGGTTGGTGGTAACTCATCCAATTCTGCCGGATGGTTATAAGCTTGCGAGCAGATTATCCATTACATTTCGCACAGAAACTCTTTTTCTACTTCTGCCTCAGACTCGGTATAACCTAACTGTGCAGCTAAACGATGTACCAGTACCGGCATTGCTTCCTGCTCTAAGGACTCGGAAACTACATGCTTTTCTGCTGGTGTGTTGTAATATGCCTGATATAAATTCTCCTGATATAAACCGTTATTGAATGTTCTTGTTGCTTTCATCATGATAATTACCTCCATCAAATAAAATTATATTTTTTCATATGATAGGCGGAAATCCATTGCAATATTCTTATGATACTATTACGATATCCGTCTGTGAAAATCTCTTGTTTCTTTCGATGGCAATAATATAACACTGTCAAACAAAAAGTACCATCCCCGGAAGTGGTATAAACTTATAAGTCATTTGCAATTATATAAACATAAGTTAATATATGTAATAAGTACCAATTTTGACACCCTGACTATGTACAAAAGTTACAAAAACAGCCATACTTGAAATATAAACAAAAACGTCCGGCGGCGATTTGCGGATTTGTGCATCCCGCCTAAAAAAGAATGTACCTTGGCTCATTCGGGCGTCTCGCGCGGTCGCCTGCGAACGGTTCTGGCAGGGCTACGCGGATGGGTGCTGCCTACACAATGCGTGAACGGTGGCTTAACGGGATTCGCGGATTACCTCCTCAATATTTTTGTACGGAACCCGCGTAAAAAGCCCCCGCAGCTCTTCCGCCAAATCCAGTGCCATCGCGATTTTTGTGAGTGACAAAAGGGAAATCTGCCCCGTCGCCTCAAATCGCTTAATTGAGCCATAACTCACCCCACTCATGTCCGCCAGTCTCTGCTGTGAAATAGCGCGGCGTTTCCGGATGTTACGCAGCCGTGATGCCAGTTTCTGATCCAGTTCATCTGCAGTTTCCCAGATAAGTGCTTCCATATTGCTCTCCTGCCTCTCTAAAGATAATGACCTAACATGTCCTGCACACATGTACGAATCTGTTTTATCATTTCCATGCATCTCGTTTTTTTCATTCCGGCTGCAAGCCCAACTGCAAGCAGCTCCTTCTCACCCGGATTTCGTCCATTGCCATCTACGCTGGTCGTATGTTCCCCATAATATGTGTTGCTGTACGTCAGATCATACGCTGGTCCCAGGCGCCATTGCTCTTCCTCCTCCCGATATATATAAGTAAAATTCTTTGAATGATCATCCCGGTTGTGGGCAAACACATTAAAACACATACGGCGGAACATGTTTTCTATATCTTCTGCCTTCCCATTCGTCAATATTTTCGTTAATTTCATCAATTGATGGTAATCCAGACTTGGCTGTTCAAAATCCAGTTCTAATAACGCCGCTGCCGTCAGCATATGAACCCGCTTTACCATCCCATTTTCTATTTCCCGATCAAATCGTCTGGTTCCAAAATATCCTTTGCATCGCCTTGAGGGAAACAATCTCGATTCACTCATGACAATTCCGCACTGTTTTGCACAGCACGCATAGTCATACTCCATCTTCCCTGCATCTTTTCCATCTATATGTGCCGGAAATTTAATCAGCCAGTCCTCTCCCTGAATCTGCGTCATGATTTTTGGGCGCGCACCTCCGCTTGTACCGCCCAGCCGGTACAGTTCATCCAATTTGTCCGAGTATTCGGTATTTAATATTTTCTGGCAGGCCTCCGCAAGTTCGTCCAGATTATCATTTTTCTCCTCAACCGAAAGTTCCCGCTGCGGACGATAGGTCAACGCCCCCATCCCAGATCTTCCCACAACCGCCAGCCGGTCTAACACTGTCCAATCGTCTGGCTGCTGCTTATGCGCCAGCAAAAGACGCCGCAAAAGCAGGCGCCCCCACGCATCTGGCAGGCTATCCGCAAACACCCCAAACAAACCTTCAAAATAATCCTTATTTGGAATAAACACCTGCTTTTTCAAAGGCAGTGAAAACGGACTGATCGAAAATCCCTCTTCCAGCCATGCATCATCATACTCAAATGCCACCTTGTGATTCGCTGTTAATGCAAGAGTTCCTACCAGTCTGTCTTCATACATAACCTGAAGTTTCTTTCCTGTCTCCATCCGCCCTATCCTTTCTCCTTTATTATCCCATAAACACAAACTTTAGGGAAATTCTATTTTAATTTTTTCCATTTAAATCATGGATAATATATTATCCATTAATGCTATTTTTTATTTGTTTTGTATAATATATTATCCATTTATTTTAATCTATCCACCCCTGATTTTCAAGCCTTCTACCTTCGCTTTTCAAAATTTCCCTCTTTACATCCTCTTCCATTTTTTTATAATAACCCTCGCGCAACAAAATATGGAATCAAGAGGCATAAAAAAAGAATCACCCGAACTAGCACTTTACGAGTGATTCTTTTTATTTAGTTTTAAAAAAACTTTGCATCCCCCTTCCGCCCGGACATCCGGCACCTTACCCGTCCTTCTCCGGCACCTCATCCCGCCAGACAACCGTCTCCACATCCTCAAACAGCTCCTGGTTGCGCTCGACCGTCAGATAGACAAAATCATCCGGCTGGTATTCATCCAGAAGCGCCTCCGTGTATGTGTCAAAGGTCGCAAACACCGTTTTCCGGTATAGCTTCGGCATAAAATATTTAAGGTTCTGGCTAAAGGAATCGCCTACCACCAGAAGTGTTTTATCATTCGGCGAATCCGACTCAAATACTGCAAAGCTGTTGTCCTCGTTCATATCCACCGTCGTAGCCGTCACCTCCGGCAGATAATTCTGAATCACATATTCGGTATCGTCGCTGTACTCTGCTGCCATGTTAAGCATCCGCGCCAGGTCTCCGGACGCCGGTCCTGCCGCCTCAATCGAGACTGCACTGAGCGGTGTAGAGGTTCCAAGCAAAGTCTGTGCAATCTGCTGGCTTCCGATAAAAGAGCCGATCTGGTTCCAGTGCGTATCATATTTGTAATAAAGCTGATACGTGTCCGCCTCTTTCAGAAGCTCCGGCTTCATGTCATACACCGGAAGTCCCTGCGCCGCAAGCTCCGGGAGCGCCGCATCCAGACGCGACTCACTTCCGTATACCCGGACCGAATCCGGCATATATTCCGCATAGACACTTTCCTTGTTGGGTGCCTCAAACATCACAAACCGGATGCCGCGCTCTTTCATTTTCTCGTTTACCGAGGTAATCGCGTCCGCCAGCGCTGTTTTCTCATCCGCCGTATAGAGATTTGTCCGCTGATAATCCGCCAGCGCATCCTCGCCGTCCTCCGAAACGGTGTAAAACAGCCAGTTTTCTTTTCCGACCGTCACATCCGAAATCGAGCTTTCATTTAAAAGCTCCAGATCCAGCTTTGTCTTCGCCTTGACAAACAGATTTTTAAACGGAACATGGTCGTTGTAATACGCTTCAAATTCCGTCGGAATATTGTCAAAATTGGCAGCCGACAGTTCCGGAAAGGATGCCAATTCCCTGTTTTCATAATTCTGCTGGTCCAGATGGCTCCTAACCGCCGGATAGACAAGCGTCGGCAGCACCAGGCTCGCCGCAAAGGAACCAATCAGAAGTATTTTTGTCCCTGTCTCTCGATTCATATCTCTCGTTTTCTTCTCCCTGCATGAATCCATCTTTCTGTACTTTCACGCCCTGCCGCCCATGCTTTCATTTTTATGTTCTCATTGCACAGGCAAGCATGCTTTCTACACTGCTTTTAAAAACGGAAATAAATAAATGGATTGTATGTATTGTTGACAAGCAGCAAAATGGAAAACCACAGGATCGCCATGTAGCCGATCCAGCTTGCGACCGTCACCGAGCCATCCTGCGCCAGCACGCGCCCTTTCCATTTCATCCAAAACCACTGCACCGGACCACATGCCAGCAGCGCCGCCGCCAGAAACATCCAGAGTTTCCGGTTCATGTAGCGTTCCATCAAAACGACTGCGCTGTGCGGCACAAACATATACCGGATAAAGGAAAATGCCTGCCCGATCGTGTCCGCGCGGAAGAAAATCCAGCCGATCAGCACGACAAACACCGCATAGATATGCGCCAACGGCCGGAATTTCTCCTGCTTCAGCCATTTTCCCAGAAAACAGCGCTCCAGCACGTTGAAAAAGCCATGGTAAATGCCCCAGAAAATGAACGTCCAGCCCGCTCCGTGCCAGATGCCGGTCAGCAGAAAGACCGTCCAAAGGTTGACATACGTCCGCGCCGTGCCCCTCCTGTTTCCGCCGAGCGGAATGTACACGTACTCTTTAAACCAGCTGGAGAGGGAAATATGCCATTTCCGCCAGAAATCCTGGATCGAAGTCGCTGTATACGGCAGCCGGAAGTTTTCAATAAATGTAAAGCCAAACATTTTTCCAAGCCCAATCGCCATGTCCGAATAGCCAGAAAAATCGAAATAAATCTGCAGCATATAGAGAAGCGCCGTCAGCCAGAGCATCGCCTGGCTCACATCCGCCGCCTGATACGCGTAGACCGCGTCCACCACCTCGGCAAAGGTATTTGCCAGGATGACCTTCTTTCCCAGACCGAAAATAAAGCGTTTCACGCCGTAAGAAAAGCCCTCCAGCGTGACGGTCCTGTTTTCGATCTGCTCCTCGATGTCATGGTATTTCACGATCGGTCCCGCTATGAGCTGCGGGAAGAAGGAAATATAAAGCATCATGTTGAACGGATTTTTCTGCGCCTGATTTTCGCCCCGGTACACATCCACCACGTAGGAAAGCGCCTGGAAGGTATAGAAGGAAATTCCGATCGGCAGCGTCACCTGAATCGCCGGAAGCGCTATATCAAACCCGCGAAGCAGCGGATTCAGCACCTCGGCGAGGAAATTGTAATATTTAAAATAGCCGAGGATCAGAAGATTGAGCGTCACGCAGAGCGCCAAAAGCCATCTCTTTTTCCCGAATTTCTCCACCAGACGCCCGAAACCGTAGTTGAGCAGAACCGAAAAAATCATGAGCACCACATACCGCGGTTCGCCCCAGGCATAGAAAAAGAGGCTGAATACGGTCAGGATGCCGTTTTTGAACGGTTTGGGGCTCACGTAGTAGAGGAGCAGGATGCAGGGGAGAAGAACCCATAGGAAGATGATTGAACTGAAAACCATTTTATGTAAACTCCTATTGATAAGTTGTCGCAGAAGGGAGCTGCCGGAGGCGGCACTGGCAGCTTCTCAGATTATCGTTGTTCGCATCTCGATAATCCAATAGCTGTCAACACCATCTACAGCAGCTCCCTTCCCATCTACAGTACGTCTGAGAAATGGGGACGAAGTTTTTTGAATACCTTCAGTCCTATTATCATCAAAATAAATGTTACCACCCAGAAATAAATCGTCATCGTCGGCCGCTCGAAGAACCAGCTTCCCGTAAGCATGCTGTCGCGGTAGCCTGCGGCGATGTAGTAGAATGGGTTAAGCTTGAATACCCACTCCAGCCAGGATGCGCGGCTGGTGAAGATTGCCTCGTCGTACATGATCGGGGTCAGCCACATGCCGAACTGGAGGCAGATGCCGACGATCTGCGCCATATCTTTAAAGAACACCTGCACGGCGCTGGTAAAATAGGTAAGCGCCAGTCCAAGCATCGACGCCGCAAAAGAATAGTATAACACCTGAATCCAGGTTGCAGACGGCATACGCCCGTCAATCAGGTACAGCCCTGCCATAATGATCAGGAAGCAGGCGTGTACCAGGAAACAGGAGATAAGCTTGATAACCGGAAGCATCTCCACCTGGAATACTACCTTTTTAACCAGATAATGGTACTCCTGCAGGCAGTTTGTGCCCGTATTTAAAATCTCGCTGAAATAAAACCACGGGATGATACCCGGCGTCAGCCAGATGACATAGGTCGCCCCCGGAACCGGCGGCGCATTTTTCATGCCATGTTCACCGAAAATGAACGCATAGATCGCGATCGTAACCATCGGCTGAATAAACATCCAGACAATTCCAAAGTACGAGCCGACAAAGCGCTTGCGGAAATCCGCCTTGGCAAGCTCGGTGACCAATTTTCTTTTTCCTATCAGTTCCCGAAACAGGGAAATCAGTTCCCGCATTCTATCCTAACTCCATTCTTAAAATTTGAATGCATCCCGGAAGCCGCCCCATTTCTGGTCTTTCTCCGAAATAATCAACTCCATGCCTTCCTCGATCGGCCACTCAACGCCAATCTCCGGATCGTTCCATGCCATACCGCCCTCATCGCCAGGATGATAAAAATCGGTACATTTGTATGCAAATTCTGCCTCATCGGACAGTACCAGGAAGCCGTGTGCAAATCCTTCCGGAATGTAGAACTGCTTCTTGTTCTCCGCGGAAAGAACCACGCCAAACCATTTTCCGTAGGTCTCAGAACCGGTACGAAGGTCTACCGCCACATCAAATACGGTACCGCGCACTGCACGCACCAGCTTGCCCTGCGGATACTGTTTCTGGTAATGAAGTCCGCGCAGAACGCCCTTGACAGACATGGACTGGTTGTCCTGTACAAATACCATGTCGAGTCCCGCCTCATGGAAATCGTTCTGATTGTATGTCTCCATAAAATAACCGCGCTCGTCCTTGAAAACAGTCGGTTCAATTACATAAAGTCCCTTGATGTCACATGGTGTTACTTTAATCTTTCCCATTTTTCTATCTCCTTCTTATGCAGGTATTTCAATTCATTTTTCAATACGTAACTGGCATCATCCTTTTCGGCTGTGCCATCTTTAACTATATCATTCGTTTTTCTGGCTGACAACCTTTTTTACAGATGTTTGTGCCTCTTTCCCCCGCTCATTTTCATCCAGCGCAATCTTCTGCGCCAGATCCTTGACCTTCGTCTCCAGCTGCGACTGTTTGATCGACATATGGAACATTTTCACAATCAGAAGGAAAATAACCGCCAGATAGATAAAATTGGCAGTCGTGTACGTTCCCGCCAGCTCCGCCAAAAGATCCGGCAGCCCCGGAAAGATACTGAACACAATGAGAATGGACGAGAATCCCAGCCAGAAAATCGAATCCTCGATCTGGAGTTTTGACTGCCGGATCTTCCGCATAATCATAAAGGTTGTCAGGATCGACACGACGATCAGGACAACTCTGAGTGTTGGCGTCATGGCGCTACCTCCTCTTTCTGAAATTCTGGATTAACAGAATCGAAATCAGCATTTTAAGCATATACCGCATCGCATTGACCGGTGTCAGGTAACTGACTCCCAGAATCCGTTCATCCATGATGACCGGCACCTCCGCCACCCGCGCGCCCTGGCGGATCAGGTAGGAAACGGTGTCCGGCTCCGGACCGTAGTTAAGCCCCGATGCAAATTCGCGGATCATGCGCTTGCTGAACATCCGCATTCCCGAGGTCGGATCCTTGATATTGACACCAGTTGTGAAGCGGATCGCCATCTCGATCAGATTACTTCCAAGCATCCGCATCGTAAATGGCTTTTTCTCCCCGACAAACCGGGAACCGATGACGATATCGTAACCTTCTTCCATTTTCTTGATCATGGATTCCAGATACTCCGGACGGTGCTGTCCGTCTCCATCGAGCTGGACCGCATATTGATATCCGTACTTGTCGGCATATTTAAGTCCCGCCTGAAATGCTCCCGCCAGTCCCAGATTGACCGGAAGGTTCAACAGATTATATCCATTTCTCTGGCAGATCGCCGCCGTCTCATCGCGCGATCCGTCATTGACGACCACATAATCATACTGCGGAAAATTGGCAGTCAGATGGTTCACAACCCGCTCTATATTTTCGGCTTCGTTGTACGCCGGTATGACTATCAAAAGTTCGGCTTTTTCCGCCCCAGAAGCTTCTTCTGTGGACAATAACGCCTTATCTTCCATCGCCCGCTTCTCCTTCCCAGTATGCCGGATTCATCGTCAGGCTTCGAATCAGCCCCTCCGGCAGCTTTTTATAATGCTTTCCCAGCCAGTACCCGGCATATTTACTTCCGCTCGCCATCACAAGCTGCGGCAGAAGAAGCACATGACCATTTTCCACCAGCCATTTCGCTGTTTTCTTCACCAGACGGATTCCCTCGCCCTCCGAATGAAGGCGCCCAAACACCTCAGGGTGATCCGCCTGCGATACGCCAAGGTCGAAATTCCGGTGCAGCTGCTGCATCGCCGTATAATTGTGGGAATGGATGACCTGCGCGTCCGCCGCGTAGGCAATCTGATACCCGGCTTCCACCGCGTGTCCGGCAAAAATCATATCCTCGTTGAAAATGGTTTTCTTCGTAAATCCGCCAAGCTTCAGGTAAATATTCCGCCGGTATGCCGCGCAGACATTGGAACAGAAATACGTCTTGATTCCCAGCTCGTCCTCGTCCTCTTTCCCTTTCAGACGGCTCACCGCCGGATAATTAAAGTCCCTCGTATACCGTTCAATCACACCGCAGTCCGCCGCCGGAAGCTGTCTCGCATATGCTGCCGCCACACGTTCCGAAGCATCCAGCGCCTCCAGAAGCTCTTTCACCAGATTCCGGTCATACGGCACGCAGTCGTGCGTCATGCAGATGCAGACATCCGCATCTGATTTCAAAATTCCCTCATGGCGCGTCCTTCCATGGTCAAATTCCGACTGGCGGATATGGCACACGGTCAGCTTCGTATCTTCCCCCTCAAATAAGGACTCAAACCGCTCAGCATCCCAGTACTTTTCTTCCGTATTCATGATGATCACACGGCCCACCGGCACACTCTGTTCCAACAGCCGCCGCAGAAGTTTTTCCAGCTTATCCCCCGGTTTGAACGTAGGTATAATCACATCGGCTTTTCTCATTTTTCGTACTCCTTATAGGCTTTTCTGTAAAAATGCATCAGAATCTTTACCATCCAGTCCGGCCACATTTTCCGGAACATCGCCATCTCATCCGCCGGGCGCCGGTTGTCCTCAATGCAGGCTTTCGTCGTCGCCGCCGCATGGACGCGGTAGGCAATCAGCGGTTTTTCTGAACAGATAAAACGCCCTTTTTTGCCCGCCAGCTCGTAAAGGTTGTCCCAGTCCAGCGCAAAATCATACTCCGAATGGAACATATCGTCCCCAATCTGTTCTTTATTGTACGTGCAGGACGGACAGCAGATCGAATTGCCAAACCAGACACTGCTCCGCTTGATCCATGTGCGGTTTGCCAGGAAACGAAGCCGCAGCGGCAGGCGCAGTATCTTTTTTACCAGCCAGACCATGTTAAATGGCTCCGGAATGGCTTTCATTTTTCCCTCTTTCTCCGTCATGCGGATCGTGAGATAATCGCTCGCAAACAGCAGCAGATCCGGATATTTCTTCCATGCCTTTAAAAGCTTTTCGGCATAATCGCTGCGGTATCGGTCGTCCTGATGGGCGATCGTGACGAAACGCCCCTGCGCCTTTCCATAGGCAAACATCCAGTCCTCACGGATATTGCTCGCCCCGTCCCGCACATAGAGCGGCACCTGATACCGCGCTGCCAGCTCCCGGATATAGCTGCTCGGCGTCGAGGTACAGCAGATCACCTCCGATTTGACCGTCTGTCTCGTCACCGAACGCAGACATTCTTCCAGATACGGCGAATCCTTGTATGCACAGACCGCAAATGTATGAATGATTTCCTGCTGCATCTCGTTCCCTTTCTCTCTCGCTCTTTCATGCCGCACTTCTGCCTTCTCGTTTTTCAAGAGCGGTACCTGCTTGAATTTATTTTTACCAGACTTATGATAGATTTTAACGTTTCAAACATCTTTGCCTGTTACTGTTCACGCATACGTGCCCAGTAACGGAATTTGCCGTGGCTTCGCATTTAAATACGGCAAATTCCTGCTACCACCACGTTTTCTTACGGCACTTTCGGTTCCAAAAGTGCCTACCCGTATACAGTAACCTTTGCCTTCTTCTAGCTTGCTTATGCTTACCGGCAGAACTTCATCCAGATATCCAGATAAACCGTTGCCGCCAGAATCAGCGCCGCCGCCCCTAACACCAGCGCATGATAGTTTTTATTCTCCATCCGCACCATCACCCGCTCCGGGTTTAAAACCAGCCAGACAAGCGGCAGAAATGGCAGGTAATAGCGCCCCTGTACGCCGTCGATATAGGTATTACCCGGTCTGGTAAATGCGATGTACATCGAAGTCCAGACCAGCACCGCCGTTCCCACGCAGAGTATAAATATCCACAGCTTCTGTTTTTTTGACAGACGTTTTCCACAGGATGACTGCCCGGCTGTGAGGATAACGGCCGCCGAACCAGCATACAGCGCCCACGGAAATGACATCGTTCCCGTGTGTCCCAGAAGCCCCAGGGAATTTTCGCCCAGCACATAGGACGGAAGCGTCCGGAACAGGTTGCACATCAGCACCCATGCATAGGCAAGCGGCTGTCCCAGAATGTATGCCATCTGCCCTTTCTCGCTGGTGCTGTCGCCTCTCGTATCCCCGATATCGCGCGGCGCGATCAGAACCGGCAGGATGAAAGATAACATCATCAGACCGCAGATCACGATAAATCCACCCTTCATCAGGTACATTTCCCGTTTAGAACGGAACTTTTCTGCCGGAATCATCAGTCCCAGCAGAATGAGCGGCGCATATACCGCCTTGACGCGGCAGCCCCATACAAAGGTAAGCACGATAAGCGCATACGCTTTCCAGTCCATTTTCCGCCCGCCAAGCGCCGCTTCCAGAATGCCCGCGAAAGACAGCCACAAAAATGCCGTGACGGTCGGGTCATAGGAATATGCCCCCGCCAGCATCATCGGCTCGGGCATCAGCGCCAGAAATGCCAGGATCGCCTTGCCGACCGGTGTCTTTTTGATGGCAAAATACAAAACTGCCGCATAGACATAGAGATTTCCCAGCCTCCCCAGCTTATACAGGATTCCAAATGGGATATGAAGCAGCCCTCCCGCTTTCAGCGCCAGCGCCGAACCCACATATCCAGTCATCGTCGTTTTGTTGAGATCCGTACTCCAGAGATGTTCACCGTGCCGGTAACCCGCATTCTGATTCAGATACGAAGTGAGCGCCGCCTGCTCGTCCCGACTCTCCGGCTGATTGTACGGCCAGGTATCTACGCCCGTCGTAAACTCCTGTAAAAGCGCCGGTTCCGCCTGCACCGGCGTCCGGTAATTTGCCATCCAGAATGCCTGCGCGAAATGCACTTCCTCATCCCAGCTCACCTTATTTGCCGGGAGCGACAGTGAAAATATTGTTCCAAACGTCAGGGAGATCAGCAGAAATCCAACCTCGATGCGCTTTGCCACGAAATCCCGGAAACAGAGAAGTGCGATCAAAACCGCCGCCGCACACCAGAAAAGTCCCAGCCGGTACCAGTTGATACCTGCCCGCGCCACCGTCGCAAACCCGGTCAGTGCAAGCGGCATCCCGCCAAAATTCATGTAGGAAAGCCCTTCTTCGTCTAGATCCTCCCGCGTAATCAGAAGATCCACGTAGTCCAGCTTCCCATTCACCGGAACCGAAGAAAATTTCAGCACCCGGCAGTTGCGGTCCATGACCATCTTTGCGTTGTGCTCCCGCTGCTCGCCATAGATGTTGCGGTAACCGAGGCGGACGGTAGCATTTAACAGACCATCGTAATCATAATGGTAAAGAAACTGGCTGACGTAGCTGCCGTCCAGTGGAATGTGAAGATAACCGCTTGCATCCGAAAGCTGCAGCACCTCTGTATTTTCCACCTGCCGCCTATTCTCTCCAATGGTTTGCCCCGGCTCTCCGGTGATTTCACCCAAACCGTTCTTTTCTGTCTCTACCCGCTCAAATCCGCTCACCTGCACCTCGTCCAGAGCGATCGTCCGCGTCGCCTGCCGCGTCCATCCATTTGCCCGGAGCGCCGGGAAATTGCAGACAAACTCGCCCAGAACACCCATCACAAAGACTGCCGCAAGCGCCAGAAGCAGCCGCAGCACATCTTTTTTCTCTATTCGATTGATAAAATGCCTGTTAAACTGCATCTGTACTTCTCCCTTATTTTTCCCGTTTAAATTCGGTAAATTTCTGCTGCCACCACGTTTTCTTACGGCACTTTCGGTTCCAAAAGTGCCTACCCGTGAACCGTGTTTTGTCTTTCAAATCAAGCGCTCTAGCGCACTATCTTCTCCACGCCCCTGTGTTCCAGGATGCGCTCATAATCCTCAATATAATCAACCTCCGCCCAGAAATGCCCGCTGACGTCCTCGACATAGACCGGCTGCTGCCCGGTCATGCTGTAAACAACATTTTCCCACCAGACGCCGTGCTCCTGGCGGTCGATCATCTCCTCCATCCGGCAGATAAATTCCGGCATAAATGCCGCTGAAAACCGTCCGATTCCGATGTACTCGCCCGTCACATCATCCCCGGTCAGCTCTTTTCCATATTTTTTCAAAATTCCATCTTCATAGAAGAACTTATAATCCGCTGTCTCCCGGCGGCTCTCGTCCGCAAACATCACCGGGCTCCTGCCCTGCGCGAGGATCCGGTCAAGCAATTTTTCCTCCAGGTATACGTCACCGTTCATGATCAGCAGATCGTCCCCTGTCAGGAACTCCTTCGCAAACCATGCAGACGCAATGCTGTTTGTCACATCGTAAAACGGGTTGTAGAAAAAGGAAACTCCCTTGTCTGCCAAGACCTCGCGGATTACCTGCGCCTCATAGCCCAGCACGATGCCGATATCCTGGATGCCGCGGGAATGAAGCAGGTCAATCGTGTACTCGATCAGGCACTGTCCGCCGCCGATATCCACCGTACATTTTGGTTTTCCCGACAGATAACGCGAGATCCGGGTTCCCCGTCCCGCTGCCAGAATCAATACTTTCACAGAAGTCCCCTCCTTTGCATATCTTTCCATGCCGCAATCAGGCTGTCATTGTCTTCCGGCGTCAATGCGCCGATATGACCGACACGGAACACCGTGTCGGCAAGCGCGCCGCCGTTCGGGCAGATCCAGATGCCGTATTCATCCTTCAAAATCTCAAAAATCCGATGCGCTGAGACCACTTTCCCCTCTTTGTCCACGCCCGTCGGGTGAAGCGGCGTCAATGCCGCCGAGAGAGAATTGGAAACGATCTCAAACGGAAGATCTTTTATTTTGCTTCGGAAATCCTCCGCCTGACAGCGGATCCGTGCCTGTTCTGCCTCAAGCCCTTTTTCCTCGATCATCGTCAGCCGTTTATGAAGCTGTAAAAGCACTCCGACCGCTGGTGTAAACGGCGTCTGCCCCCGCTCGCCATTTTTCAGATAGTCGCGCAGATCAAAATACATCGAGCGGACCGCCGTCTCCTGCACTCTCGCGATCGCACGCGCCCCCAGCACCAGAATCGAGAGTCCCGGCGGAAGTGCCAGCGCTTTCTGAGAACCGGTCAGCACCAGATCAACGCCCCATTTTCCCATCCAAAATGGATCGGCAAGAAACGAGCTGACCGCGTCAACCGCCAGAATCAGCTGGTTTCGTCTGCAAAAGTCCGAAATCAGCTCCATATCATAGAGAACGCCCGTGGAAGTCTCATGGACATTGACTAAAAATCCGGTAAATCCTTTTCCCTCATACGGTGCCAGGTCTTCTGCCCGAAGCGCCCGTCCGCTCTCCAGCTGGATCTCCTCATGAGGAACTTCATGGATCTCACAAATTTTCGCAAACCGCGCGCCAAAACTGCCGCCGTTTACGACCAGCACGCGGTCGCGCTCTGTAAAAAGGTTCATGACTGCCGCTTCCATCGCCGCCGTGCCCGAACCTGTCAGGAAAACCGCCCGTGCATCCTCAGGCGCCCCGGTGAACTGCTTCATCAGGCGCTCATTTTCCTTCATAATTGCAGAAAATTCCGGTGTGCGGAAATATGGCACTTCTTCCGCCCCGATCGCCCGGATTTCCTCGTCCATCTGAACCGGTCCTACCGCAAAATTAATCATACATTTCCTCCAAATCTATCTAATGTACTCTCGAAATCTTTCTGTGCTCGATTTTGTGAGATGATTTTTTGTCAGTTGTGCCCAAATTTCTGAGGCGTACGCGGTGCGTACGTTGATGAAATTCGGGTGCGGCTGGCGGAAAATCAGCCACAAAAGCAAGTGCAGAAAGACTCCGAGAGTACATTCTAAACAAGTTCTATATCCCGCGTACCCGTCTCCGGTACATCACAAGCGACGTCAGTCCAAAGCAGGCAGTCAGTGCCGCCATCAAAAGCAGATACGAAAGCGATCCTCCCAGCAGTCCCGCCGCCCGTACACAGGGCGAAGAAATAAGGAGCGCCGCTGCCGTCACACCGACATAACCCAGAAAAATTCGTTTCTGCTCCTGCATAATGATGAGTGCATAATAAAACAGATTCACATACGCATTAAACGCGCCGCCCAGAATGATAAACGCCAGCGCCAGGCGGCATTCCCGCAGCATATACGCAATCTTCGGATATAACATTGAGAGAACCGGGATTCCGAGAATCCAGGCACCCCCGACTGCCAGCGCCGTAAGCGCCGCGATGATTGCCGCCAGCCGGCCTACCGTCCCGGCAAATTCCGGGAGCGCATTCCGCTCCCACTGATCCGAGAGTTTCGTGATATACGGGCGGATGACGAAGCCTGCCACCAGATTGATGACGCTGGTCGGCATAAAGATCGCACCGAATACCGCCTGATACTTGTCCGCCATATTGCCCTCGATCGCATATTTCGCGGCAGAAAAAACATAAAAATCCAGAATAACCGATAAAAACAGGACTACATTTTCTTTAAACAACAGCCCGACACGCCCGGAGCGGACCTCCCAGTCCACCTGCGGCAGATGACCGATTACCGAAAAATCAAACAGGCACACGCCCGCCAGCTGCGCCAGTACCGCCGCCAGGCAGGAGCCAACCAGGTTGTGGGTCGCATTCAAACTGCCTAAAAAGACACCGACCGATAAAACCGTCCGGAATGCGTTTGATTTGCCCGTCAGATACAGGCGTCCATCACGCTGAAATTCTGCCTCGTAAGCGTCCGCGAAACCGTCGATCACCTTGTACGCGACCATTAAAAACACCGTCGCCGCCTTGACAAAGGCATAGTCCCGGTTGATCACCGTCACATAAAAAAGCCCGGCTACCAGCGCCGCGCCGCAGGTCATCAGGCGCAGCCGCAGATATTCGCCAAACGTAAACCGCCGCCTCGTATCCGTGATCTGGAACGGGCGGATGCCAAAATAGGCCACCATAAACATATGCTGACCAAATGTAGAATACGCAAAGGAGAAGATACCGCCCTCATCCTCGCCGACAATCTGGATGACCGCGATCGTCAGCACCATGGACGCCAGTGCATAGAGAAAGCTCCCTATCATATTCCAGCTCATATTTCGTTTTTCAATCTGCCCGTCTCCACCGATCAGGGCGTTCGCTAAATATTTTACCACTACAGTATCTCTTCCTTTGAAAATTCCAGCCGGCTCGGCGTGTGTGTTTTGCGTTTTTCAACCGGCGGAAGCTGCATGAAATCGCCATACATTTTTGTCAGCATTTCCTCGATATTTCCTGGGAAATTCATGCGTCTGCCCTCAAATTCCAGCTTCCGGAGCGGATAACAGCGCGTCCGATCCACGACATTCCAGTATGGGCTTGTGTCCGGCAGAAATGCCATCCGGCGTGTCCGGTATTTATTGTATTTACGGCAGACCCGCTCACAGCGCATCCGCAGCCACTGAGGCGAGATATGGAGCAGCTTCATCGCCTTGTAGACCATCCCGCAGACCGCCCAGATAAGCTTCGCCTTGATGCCCCGCTGCTGCAGCGTCGGACGCGGAATCGCCCGCAGAATCATCAGCTTACTCCAGAACCATGCCGTCCACGACTGAATCTGGTATAGAACCGGGTTGTCCGCCACATTGTCAAGCACATACAGATCCAGAAAGATGCCGAACGGACAGTCCACATCCTTCATAACCTCCTCAACAAACACCGTCCCCTTCTTCACCAGACGGGTCGTCATCAGCGGATAATTGGGATATCGCTCTGCATTGAGAACCAGATACCGGTCGCTCATCTTCTTTTCCACGATCCGGAGCAGGCGCTCAAAATCCCGCCGCGGCATCGCAATATCGATATCGTCGTCCCAGGGAATAAATCCCTTGTGCCGCAGCGCACCAATTCCCGTTCCGGCTATCCCGAAATATTCCAGATGATAGTCTTCACAGATCCGGATAAAATCATCCAGAATCGACAGAATCTCTCCCTGCAGCTGTTTCAGAACTTCTGGCTCATAAAATTTACTGTCCATATCGATGTCTGTCCCCTCCATCAAGCCCGCAGAACACCCCACGCCTGCCGCAGCTGATCATATTTTTCTTAATAGTATGAGGGTATTCTACTATATTTTAAAGGAAAAGTAAACCGCGGCTACTTTTTACCCTCTTTCTCAGGTTCCCACACCTCTATCTCCCACTTCCATCCAAACAGATGTCCCGGAAGCGAATATGCCGCTCCGATCCCCAGCCCGATTGCGACCGCCATCTTGATTGTATCCATACCATACTGAAGCGCCAGCGCTTCCTGCCCCATAAAAAAGTTGTAGGCGGTATAATAGATCGCCGCTCCGGGCACAAGCGGGAAGATGCCGCAGACCAGAAAGAGGAGCGTCGGCGCTTTCCGCTGTACCGCCAGACAGCGCGACAGCATCGTCAAAACCGCGCTCGCCGCGAAGGTCCCGATGATCGGCGTCTGATAAGCTGCCATGACCGCCAGATACACGCCCCAGCCGACTGCCCCGCAGATACCACAATCCAGCCAATACTTCTTCGGAACTCCAAACAGCGCCGAAAAGGCGGCAGTTCCGACACAGGCCGCCAGAAGCTGCCCCAGAATTTCCCCTGCCATTTCCATCAGAGCATACCTCCCATCGCAAACATCCAGAACCGCAGTGCCACACCAACTCCGATCGCGATACAGCCCGCCGTCAAAAAGGCGTCTACAAAACGGATCAGACCGGATAAATAATCATTTTCCAAAAAATTCCGGATCGAATTAGTCAGCGGCACCCCTGGCGCCAGCGTGAACACAGCTCCGATCATGACATGATCCAGGCTTTCTCCCAGCCCGATCCAGCACAGAAAACAACAGCACAATGCAAGCACGCTGCTCGTCATGATCGTCTGCATCATCCGGGACGAGGAAAAGCGCGGAGCTGCGTATAAAAGGAACAAATACAGCAGCACGCCCGTCACAAATGCCGCCGCCGTATCGCGCAGGCTGCCCTGGAACAGGTAACAAAATCCAGCGCTTCCAATTCCTGCCGCCAGAACCTTTCCCCGATTTTCGATCACTTTCATCTGTTCAATCTGCTCAAGGCGCATCCGCATCTCATAAGGACCACATTTACCCGCCGCAATCTTTCTCGACAAATCGTTTAAGGCATCCACCCGGCATAGAATCGTAGGTGCCAGCGGCACATGGCAGATACGGCTGGAATAAAACCGCCCGTCAATCACCACATTTGAAAAAATCCCATTTGCAATCACATACGCATTGAATGCTTCGAGACGCAGCGCCCGCGCCGCATACTCCATCGCCTGCTCCGCCCGGAATACCTCCCCGCCATTGGAAAGAATCGCATTCCCCAGACGAGTCACCAAACGGAAGCGCTCGATCTGGGAACAATCCTCGATCGAAGCACGTACTATTTCCTTCATTCTGTTTCTCCCCCTGTTTTTATTTTCTGTCCACCTGTTTTCTCTATCCCATTTTCTCCCCCATCTATCCGCTCACTGATTCACTTCTCCAAATCCGCCGCCCATTTTGGTCTTTTCCCAAAAAATCGTTCCATTTCGAATTAAATTTACCCGTCAAAACTACCCCTTTGGTTGACGTTCCAACAAAAATCCTGTATAGTGAATATATTATATTAAAGAATGATGCCGCAAGGGGGATATATCTATGGATCATAATGTTACCATCGGTGCCAAGGTAAAAGCCTTCCGTACCGCAAAAAAATACACACTGAAACAGCTCAGCGAAGAGTCCGGTCTGTCCATCGGCTTTCTTTCCCAGTTGGAGCGCGGTCTCTCTTCGATTGCAATCGACTCTCTGGCAAAGCTTGCTACGATTCTCGGAGTCAGTCTGTCTTCGTTCTTTGACTCCTCCGCCGATCAGGAGAAATCCCCGGTCAGCCGGAGTTTTGCCATGCACTGTTCCCAGATCAACCCCCAGATCGTACAGTACCTGGTCAATGGAAATGCACAGGGATTTGCCTGTCTTCCGCGTATCTTCCACCTGATGCCGTCTGCCACCACAAGCTCTGAAAACCAGCTTGAGATGAATCAGCACGACGGTGAAGAATTTATCTACGTTCTGGAGGGTATCCTGACCGTATATCTGGACGGCAGCGAATACTGCCTGAATCCGGGCGACAGCATCCAGATCCACTCCCAGACCCCGCATGACTGGGTCAACAACACAAACCGTGTCGTTAAGATTCTGACCGTACACACGCCGAATCCGTTTGTTCATGGGAATGAAGTCGTATTTTAAACAGTCTGCGCGGTATAGATACATAATAAAAGCTGTCTCTTTTAGAATTTCAAGATGTTTTTATTTTCTTTTTGGTTTTCCCATCTCAGGAAACAAAAACTCCTGCACTTCTGAAAAAGACAGCTTTTTCATATCTTTTACACCGTATACACCATTTTTCCTGCCAGATACACTTCCAGCACATCATCCAGCGCACGAATATTCTTTGAGACATCTCCCTTTACAACCAGCAGATCCCCCGCCAGGCCCTCTTTCAGGCTACCCGTCTCCTTCTCGATTCCAAGCACGCTCGCCGCATTGTATGTTGCGGTTCTCACTGCCTCCACCGGCGTGATTCCATAGTCTACCATATAGCCGAGTTCCTGATGAATCGGAAGCGGCGGTGCCTTGTAAAGTACCATATCGCTGCCTGCCAGCACCGTGACCCCTGTGTCATAGAGCTTTTTAAAATTATCCCGGTATGCCTCAAACGCCGGTTGGAAAAATGCCTGATCGTGAACGGCTCTGGCGGCGATCGGGTTGTCCATGTCCACACCCGCCTCGATCATCTGCTTTGTCTGCTCATACAAATATGTGTACGCCGTGATCGTCGGCGTCCACGCGATTCCTTTTTCCGCCATCTGGCGCGCCTGCGCCTCTGTTAAAAAGGTTCCGTGCTCGATCGTGTCAAATCCCGCGTCAATACACATCTGAATCGACGGCTGCGTACCCGAATGAACCGCGATCTTCACCCCCTGGCGGTGCGCCTCATCCACCGCTGCATCCAGTTCTTCCTGGGTAAATTCCGGAATATCGCCGCGGTTGCTCGTCAGGATCTTGACCCAGTCAGCTCCCGCGCGCAGCTGTCTTCGGATAGCGGCGCGCACGCCCCACGGGCTGTCCGCCTCCTCGACCCCATCCTGATGTCCGTGTCCTCCGGTCATGCAGATACCTGCGTCCGCATGGATGATCCGCGGGACCGTCACATATCCCTTCTGACCTGCCAGGCGCAGCTGCTTCATCAGATTGGGCGGACAGGACAGATCGCGCACCGTCGTGATACCGAGCCGCAGCGACTGTTTCGCCTGCTCCAGCGCATAGTATGCCACCATATAATCGTCATAATTATCCAGATCCGGCTGGCTGTAGTAGTAGCCGAAATGCACATGCATATCAAACAGTCCCGGCAGGATCGTCGCCTCGCCGTAATCCTTTACCATCTCTTCCGGGTAGCGCCCCGCCGCTTCCGCAGCGTCTCCTATCCAGCCGATTTTTCCCTCTTTATCCAGATACACCGCCTGATCCTGCAAACAGGTTCTGCCATCTCCGGTAATTAAATACTTCGCCCTTAGAATCATTTTCACGGACTTCCTTTCTCTTTTTCATAAGCATGAAATTTTCAGTCGAATATCGTCATTTCACGCAGTTTTTCAGTTTTCTATATCGTAACACCTGAATTTTGTTCTTGTCAATATTGGAATGCGGAGTATCCGCTAAAACCTGTTTTAAAGAAGATGAGCAGGCAGAAAAAGAGCGGCACACATTTCTGCATACCGCCCAAACCAGCGACTGTCCACACACAAGCAGTCACTCTGAATTGATTCATTTTATTTTTTAGTAAAACAATCTGTTTACCGCACTGAAGATACCGCGGATAGATGCTCTCGTAATGTTGGAGCTGATGCCGACACCGTAGGTTGCCCGGCCACTCTTTACATCCATCAGATGGATGTAGGACGCTGCCTGTGCGCCGGAACCGGAACGAAGTGCATGCTCGTTGTAGTCCAGAACACGGATCTCGATGCCAAGTGCCTCCTCGATCGCTCTCTGTACCGCATCGATCGGTCCGTTACCTACGCCCTCAACGGTGCGCTCGGTGTCATGAGCGGTAAAGGTAAGAGTTGCAACGGTTGCGAATGCGCCGCCCTCGTACTCCTTGTCTGTGATCTGGCATTTTTTGAAGTGCATCGGCTCTTTTCTGTCCAGGTAGTTTGCACGGAACTCGTCCATGATCTGCTCCGGAGCTACCTCGCCCTGCTTCTCTGCAATCTTCTGGATAATGTCAGCAAACTCTTTGTGCATTCCCTTCGGAAGACGGAATCCGTAGAAGGAATCCATGACGAAGGCTACGCCGCCCTTGCCGGACTGGCTGTTGATGCGGACAACCGGCTCGTACTCGCGTCCGATATCACTCGGATCGATCGGCAGGTACGGAACCTCCCAGATGCCGTCGTTTCTCTTCTGCAGCGCCTGCATACCCTTGCTGATTGCATCCTGATGGGAACCAGAGAATGCGGTAAATACCAGCTTGCCTGCATACGGATGTCTCGGGTCAACGGCCATCTTTGTGCAGCGCTCACAAACCTCGGTGATCTCCTTTACATTTTCCAGATTTAACTCCGGGTTGATACCCTGGGAGAACATATTGTAAGCGATATTTAATATGTCGATATTACCAGTACGCTCGCCGTTTCCAAGCAGTGTACCCTCGACACGGTCTGCACCTGCCAAGAGAGCCAGCTCGGTCGCTGCAATGCCGGTACCACGGTCATTGTGCGGATGGATACTTAAAATAATGCTGTCACGGTTCTTAAAATGCTTGTTCATCCACTCGATCTGGTCTGCGTATACGTTCGGAGTCGTCATCTCAACCGTTGCCGGAAGGTTGATGATGATCTTATTGTCCGGAGTTGCGCCCCACTCTTCCTGTACAGCGGTGCAGATATCCAGTGCAAAATCAAGCTCGGTTCCGGTAAAACTCTCCGGAGAGTACTCAAGGATTACTTTTCCGTCGTAATCTTTCATATATTTCTTTACCATGCGGGTACCATCGATCGCGATCTGCTTTACTTCCTCGCGGTCTGCATGGAATACAACCTCACGCTGTAAGGTAGAAGTCGAATTGTAAATATGTACGATCGCCTTCGGAATACCCTGGATGGCATCAAAGGTTCTCTTGATCAGGTGCTCGCGGCACTGGGTCAGAACCTGTACAACTACGTCGTCCGGGATAAGCTTGCGCTCTACTAACTGGCGCAGAAAATCGTACTCAATCTGGGAAGCTGCCGGGAAGCCAATCTCGATCTCTTTAAATCCAAGTTTTACCAGGAGATTGAACATCTCGATCTTTTCCTCTACGACCATCGGCTCAACCAGTGCCTGGTTGCCGTCGCGCAGGTCAACGCTGCACCAGATCGGCGCTTTCTCAATCTCTTTATTCGGCCACTCACGCTCCGGGTAATCTACCACCGGAACTCTCTTATATTTCTTGTAATTTAACATGTCTTTCTCCTCCATCACTCTATAATGTACTCTCGGAGTCTTTTCTGCACCTGCTTTTGTGGCTGATTTTCCGCCAGCCGCACCCGAATTTCATCAACGTACGCACCGCGTACGCCTCAGAAATTTGGGCACAACTGACAAAAAAATCATCTCACAAAATCAAGCACAGAAAGATTCCGAGAGCACATTACCCCTGGTCGCTTTCCAGGTACCTCATCATCAAAAAACGCAGTTCCTATCATCCTAAGCTTTGGAGTCGATAGATCACGCCGTACCTTTTAACAATGAATAAAATTACTGATTCTGGTCTAACCCCATCATAATCATCCCTTTTCTATCATAAAAGAAATTATTTCGATTATAAATTATACCATCGGAAATAAAGGATATCAAGAGAAAAACGGGGTAATTACAGGTGTTCTGGCATTACTGTTCACGTATGCGTGAACAGTAACTTCTGGCATCTCTTACATAAAATTATCTATTTTTTCTGTCCTCTGGTTTTTTCATCTTCTGTCTCCAGGACCGTATCAGATGCGCCGCCAGCCGGTTTCCAAAATACCCCGCCGCGCACCCCACAATCATGCCGCCCAAAACATCGGTCGGGTAATGCACATATAAATACATTCTTGAAAACGCCATCAGGATCGCCAGAGGCAACGTGATTTTCCACCATTTTTTCGCCCCGGCAAAGTACAGAGCCGCGACCGCAGCAAACGAAGCTGCCGTATGTCCCGACGGGAAGGAATAGTCCGCCGGGCGGGCAATGATCAGCTGAACTGTCTGATTCACATCGCACGGACGGATCCGGCAAACCATAGGCTTTAGTAAGATATTACAGATGATCGCATCCAGACAGAGCGCTACCGCCAGCGCAGCTCCCCATCTTCTCGTCCGCGGAATCATAAGCAGCAGGCATGTAAACAGAATCCAAATCATTCCTGCATTTCCAAGCCGCGAAATAAACACCATCCAGACATCGCCCACCGGCGTCCGCATCTGCTGAATCCAATCCAGTATTTGTAACTCCATTTTCATTTTGCTCCCTCTGTTTTTTACACAACTTTATGCGCGAGCCATCTCCGGCCCATAAAGCGGAATGTGAATACGATGCCCCGGATCGTCCAGTCTGTAAACATGCCGATCCACACCGCGATCGGTCCGAAGCCGTGGACGCGGCAGAGATAAATGCACAGCGTCACCCGGAACGCCCACATACTGATGCAGGAGAGAATCATCGAAAACCTCACATCCCCGGCAGCCCGCATTCCATATGCCGGAATAAATGCGAGCGTCCAGACGATCGGCTTTACCACCGTGATCCATCCGACCATGTAGAGACACATCTTCGCACTCTCCGGCTCCATGCCGCCCAGAATCGTGACCGGTTTCGTCGCCAGAAATACGAGCGCACAGCTTGCGATGATGACGACCTCCGCCACTGCCGTCAATTTTTTGATATAATAGATCGCCTCATCCTTGCGCCCCGCGCCGAGACACTGTCCGACCACCGTCATCATGCCGATTCCGATACCGATCGCCGCGATGCCGTTTAAGTTTTCCAGAATATTCGTCATCGCCTGGGCTGCGATCGCGATCGTCCCGAGGGTCGAGACGGTTGACTGAATCGCAAGTTTTCCAAACTGGAACATCGCATTTTCGATACCGTTTGGGATTCCCAATGAGAGAATCCGCATAATCCGGCGTCCGTCCGGACGGATATGCAGATAGTCACGCACCGCAATTTCCTGGCTGGGATTGTGCAAAAAGGCGAACACCACCACTGCCGAGATAACGCGGGAACCGAGCGTGGCAATCGCCGCACCGGCAACTCCAAGATGGAAGCCCCAGATAAGCACCGCATTTCCGGCGATATTTAACCCGTTAGAGACGACCGCGATCGTCATCGGAAGCCTTGTATTTCCTTGCGCCCGGTAGATCGAGGAACCGGCATCATAGAGGGCGATAAATGGGAACGAAAGCGCCGTGTAGAAGAAATAGGTCTGCGCTGCCTCCATGACATCCGCCTCGACGCTGCCGAAAATCAGCCGCAGCAGCGGTCCGCGTGTCAGAAGGCAGACTGCCATGACCGCCGACGAGATGCACGCCACCACAAAAGATAACTGTCTCGCGGATTCCTCCGCATTTTTCTTATCTTTCTGTCCGATGTACTGGGAGCAGACGATCGTGCCGCCTGCCGCCAGCGCATAGAATGCCTGTATCACTAAAATATTGATGGAGTCAACCAACGAGACCGCCGAGATCGCCGCCGATCCCACGTTGCTGACCATAATGCTGTCCGCTGTACCCATCAGGGAGTTTAAAATCTGCTCTACGATCAGCGGAACCAGAAGAATCCGCAGATCGCGATTGCTGAAAAGATGATTTGTCTGCTCTTGTCTGCCCATATGCTGTCCTGTAACTTTCTATATTTTATTCTCTGTCCAAATGGTCTGTTTTTCTAACGGTCAGGCATAACATGCACGGACGCCGCCGCATCTGAGACGAAATTACCCCCTTAGCATGATAACGGATACATATAATAATTCCGCACCATTTCCCTATCCTTCGTTCACCAGCGTCAGAATCCAGTACAGCCATGCCCGCACTGAACTTGACCTCCGCACGATCAGATTCTCCCCACAGACCTGGTATTCCCGCATTTTCTTTGCGACATACTCCTTGTCCGGAACATCTCCGATCTGAAGGGCAGCTTCAAATAAATCGTGGAAAATCGGGTGTTCCAGAATCAGGCGGACGTATTCGAGCTGGCGCGCCCTATACGGCAGTTTCAAAAGCCGTCTTCCTATCGCCGTGATATGCACTTTCACGCCGTCCTCATCCGTCTGCTTCTCCGCCAGCCCCAGATAGCGGCACGCGTTGAAATAATAGTCCGACTGTCGCTCCTTAAATCCAAAAAGCTGCGCGATCTCCCCGCCCGTCATTGGATTCTCGTTCAGCCGTTCCACCAGTGAAATAACCTTGTAAAAGCTGTCCGCCTGGATAAAGGTAACCGGCGGTTCCGGTTTGACCTTCGTCCGTGTCCAGACATCGTATAAATCATCCAGCGTGATCTCAATTTCCTCTAAGCTGTAATTTCGCTCCTGTACCAGCCGCAGCGAATTGTAATAGCGCAGATCCGTAAATTCATATTCCAGCAAACGGAAAATATTATTCGAATACACCATAAACACCGGACGGATCCGCTTGTGTATCTTCCCCGCCCAGAGTCTCGTCGGATAATAGAGCTGCCGGATCAGAAAATTGCTGTGGACGACGTTTTTTCCCTCGATCAGCGTAAATACATTCTCATTTTCAAATCCGCCGTCGATCTCGACCTGCGAATTCTGTACCTGGATAAGCGGCTTTTTCTCAATCAGCTCTGATTTTTGATAGTCGCTGACATAAAACTCAAAATTTCCAGACCCCATCCGCCCCGAAACCGTCTGCACCATGCGATCTTCGCCCAGAAAATCATCCAGAATCCCCGTGATGCTCATAACGTTGATCGCGCTGGCTTCCGAACGGATGTCATGAAGGTCGATGGACTCAAAGTAATCGGGTATCTTCGCGCTCGTCACCCGCTTGATACCGGACGGAATCTCCGGAAAATCCTGATATAAGTCAAACTCGCCCAGCACATAGCCGCCGCGCGACACCGGAAGAATCGAAATTTTCTTTCCAAACACCCGCGGCAGGGATTCCCGCGTATCAAATTTCGTCATCAGACGCGGTTCCTTGACTTCACGGATCTGGTCGGCGGTAATGTAAAACCGCCCATATTTCTCAATTTCCCGCTCAATCCGGTATTTATCAAATAAAATTCTCCATTTATCGTCAATCAAGCTCATAATTGTGTACCAGAACTTCCTGAATCTCCCCGCGCTTCTCCGGTTTCACGTTGATCGCGCGCTTGGCATCCACGTGGTCGATGATGTAATCTTTATATAAATCCTCGATAAATTTGCAGGACGAATTGGAAAGCAGAAACTTGATGCCCTTTGCATTCAACATGTCACACTGCTCTTTTAATGCGATCTGCTCTTCCTCCCCGAAGCCCCCAGCCGTGTAGCCCGTGAACGACGCCGACGAGCTGATCGGCATATAAGGTGGGTCAAAATAGACGAACGCGCCCTTCCGGATGCCCTTTAACGCCTCGCGGTAATCGCCGCATTTGATCGTGATATTCGCTTTATTTAAATACGTATTCAGCGCATGGATAGTCGCCTCGTTCGTGATATTCGGGTTCTTATATCTGCCCCACGGAGAATTGAACTCGCCGGAGCTGTTGACGCGGAAGAGACCGTTGTAGCAGGTCTTGTTCAGATAGATAATCCGCGCTGCCCGCTCGACGTTGGTCCGCGTCTGATACGTCTCCTTGTCACGATCCCACGCCCGCACCGTATAATAATACTCCTCGCAATTCTGTTCCTTATGTGCGCTCAGCGCCGCAATCAGCTCTTCCGGATCTTCCTTGATCGTACGGTATACATTGATCAGCTCTTCGTTGGAGTCATTGATCACCGCCTTGTTCGGCTGTCTCCCAAAGAGCACCGCACCGCCCCCGATAAACGGCTCATAATAGGTCGAACATTCCGGGATCAGCGGATTGATGCTGTCCAGCAGCTGCCGTTTGCCGCCTACCCATTTGAGGATGGGCATGACGAACGGATTTTTTCTTGACATCGGATAGGGTACCTCCTTCTGTTTGTCTTTCTATTCACCTACAGAACCTGCCGCCGGCAGCTTCTTCCGGATACATTGCAACACAAAAACGGGAAATCAGATGTCCGCTTGTGCTCTGATTACCCGTTTATTATAATCGTACAACTGTTCTAGTTTATTATACTTGACTTTGGGGTGGATGTCCAGCATTAGAACCGGAAATTCCTTATGTATTCTCAAGCTATATCATTGTTACGGTTTCGTATGCTCCGCTCCTAAGCCTAAGTAACATTTTGCATGATCTTTATTACACTCATATACAATTGAATATCCTTTATGATCCTCAGTATCCTCAAAATTAACTAGACAGGTTCCAGCCTTCATCTCAGCCTTATGTCCATCTAAAAAAGTCACCGAGTGCCAGTCATCAGCGTTATCTGTCTCCCAATAAAGTTTAACCTTCGGATTTCTCTGCTGGGTAGACATATAATCTGCCTGTATTTCCGCATAATATGCCCTGAGATTCGCCCAATCTGCCGCCACCTTCGCCTTGTGCATCTGTGCCGTAAAAATCGGAATTGAAATTGATACCAGTATTCCAATAATAACCACCACTATCAATAGCTCAACCAGTGTAAAACCTTCCCGTCTCTTCATCACAAATTTCTCCTTCTGTCAGTTTATGTTATTATATTCGTTTTTTTCCTCTAAAGCAAATACATATTTTTAACAAAATCGATATTCATAAATCAAACAAGGCAAAAGTATGTATTTCGTTTCGGTACATCCAAATTTATCGGGATGACTCCACATTCTCAGCCGGCCAGGATTTTCTCAGTGCCGCATAGGACACCAAAAAGTTGGCAAGCCATCCTGCCGGCACGGCAAGCCAAACAAAATTAATGCCAAAACGCGGTGCACCAATCAACGCCACGGACAGGCGGATCGCAAGATTTACCATGTTGGCAACGAGGAATGGCCGCATGATTCCGAGTCCGCGAAGGACTCCATCGGTCGCCATTTTAATTCCCATAAAGATAAAGAAGTAACCAAGCCATCTCATATAATCCCCAGACACCTGATAAGCCAGGGCGGTTCCATCTTTTCCAAGGAACAGTGATGAAATCTGCGTGTGCAGCGTTTCAATGACAAGGAAAGCAAGCGCCGCAAAACACACATCCAGCACCAATGCTGCATGGTAGCCTTTTTTGATGCGCTGGGTTTTGTTTGCGCCAAGATTCTGGGAAACAAATGGGGAAACCGCATTGCCGATGGACACAAAAATCAGGGAAAAAACATTCTCCACACGCATCGTTGCCGCGTATCCGGCGAGTGCCTGTGTTCCAAAAGGATTTACCACCGCCTGTACGATCATCATACCGATGGATACGGTAGACTGCTGAAGAACCGACGGAACAGCAATCCGAAGCATCGAGCGCAGCTCCTGTCCCTCAAACCAGGCAAAGATACTCTTATACCGCCGCATCCGGTAAAAGAAAATCAAAAGTGAAAACACAGCCGAAATGCCCTGTGCGATCAAAGTTGCAAGCGCCGCACCGAACACGCCAAGTCCCAGACCGGCTACCATCCAAAGATCCATTACAATATTCAGGATTGATGAAAAGATCAGCAGTCCCAACGGAATTTTTGATTCACCGATGGAAGTGAACATGGTAGAGAGAATATTGTACATGAACAAAAACGGAAAGCCCACAAAATAGACCCGCAGGTACAGCACTGCTTCCTCCAGAATATCGGCAGGAGTCTGTAATCCGCTCATCATCGCATGGGAAAAACAAAAGCCAAAGACACCAAGGATGATGCTCAGTAGCAAAAAGCTGATCAGTGATGTAGACACAATCGTTTTCATTTTTCCATACTCTTTGGCACCGAAATAGCGGCTCACAAGCACACCTGCACCAGCACCGGCCCCCAGTGCCACACAAATGAAAACATTCGTCAGCGCTGCACAGGCGCCAACCGCCGCCAGTGCGGAGGAACCCACAAACTGGCCGACGATAATGGAGTCCGCCATATTGTATACCTGCTGAAAAAAACTGCCGAGAATCATCGGCATTGCAAAAACCGTCAACGCTTTCAGCGGCGCATCGGTAATCAAATACTCATCTTTTGACATGATCCTATTCCTCCACAACTTCCTGCTTTTTACCCGAAAGCACAAGCTTAGCAAGTACGATCCGTAATTCGTGTACAAAAATTCCGGCAAAACCAAAACAGGGTCCAGAAATAATTGGCATAACATTGTTAATTCGTTTCATAATTTCACTCATTCACTTTCTGCGCCACAGTTGCAGCTATGGTTATCCGGTGCCTCCATTGCCTTTTACTGTGTTCAGCAGCTGCTGGGAATGTATGTGTACCCAGCATAATATTTATACAAATAGCCAGTTCTTCTGTCTATTTGTATTATAAACTATCTTTAGGTTAAGATACAATCATTATGCATACAATAGGACGACATTTCCTATCATATAAAAAAGCTCCGCCTATATTTTAGTATAGACGAAGCTTCCTAATTCTAACTCCTAATCCTCCATATTTTCTTTTCTCAATAGCTCAAACAATGTCAGCAGTCCCTCACACAAAACAGGATCCAGAACCGGAATTCCTACTGTCTTTTCGATGGAGGGAGCAATACGGATACTGGACATTCCTGTACAGCTAAGGGCAATCACATCGGCACCCATCTCTTTCTGCGCAGCCGCTGCCTTCATAGTGGCTTCATATCCTCTGTCTGTCATCAAATCCAGGACACTTTCTACCCCATCTCCCTTTGCATTGTCTACAATCCGATCACCGAATATCCGCTGATATCCTGACGGTACATCTTCGGTAATCCCCAACACAGCCGGATGACTGCCAAAAAACAGACTCAACGCTGCAGTACTGGATCCCGCTCCTATAACCGGAATCGGTACAGCCTGTCTTGCCTCCGGAACTCCCGGGTCACCGGCACAGCTGATAATAATAGCCTGACAGCCTTCCTTCCACAGTTCCACTGCAAGATTCACCACCTTAGGTACACCTACAGCGAATGTTTCATCGTCATGAATTCCCTCCGGTTGATCCGGAATACATCGTGACACCACCTGTAACATAGGGAAATACGATTCTATCAGCTTTCCATGCAGCTGCAGCAATTCCTCGTCCTCTGTGGTCAGCACCCGAATCAGACCAACTTTATAAGTTTTCATATTATACGTTCCTTCTCTCTTGGTTCCCTAAAAATAATTTCATGAGCAAAATACTCAGGCAGCAATTGGAATATCTCCGTGACATACTCCCTCCACTTAGCTAACGCTTGAAGTGGGGGCTTCTCGTTCGATTGCCCTATTGGGCAAAGCATAGGCGAGCTATCCCCGTGTGTCCCACGGTTCTGTTATTATGAGCGGAACTGTTTCGTATCTACGCAGTCCCAACCAAAATCTATGTTCTTTGGGGAAAATCAGGAGATTTTTCTTTCTGCATCAAGTTCAACTCCCAATATTCTCAAGCCTTCCCTGCAAATATTGATAGCTGCATTCTCATCACGGTTCATCTGATTTCCGCAAGTGCAGCTATACATACGATCTTCCAGTTTCAGCTCTTTTTTGAGTTTTCCGCAGCAGCTGCAGATTTTTGAACTGGGATACCACTTATCGATACGAACCAGTTTCTTACCGGCACGTTCTAATTTGTAGGAAAGAAAATCAGTAAACATTCCCCATCCATTATCATGAACACTCTTTCCAAACCTTGAATCCTGGCTCATTTCTTTCATGTTCAAAGATTCTATGCACACAAGATCATAAAAATTGGTTATCTTTCTGGATTCCTTGTGCAGATAATCTTTCCGCTGACGTGCAATATGAGCATGGAGTCTGGCTATTTTCTTTTTCTGTTTCATGTAACGGCTACTCCCCTTTTTGCAATGACTCAACCTGCGCTGCTCCCTTGCAAGTTTTTCCTGGTATTTTCGGAAAAAATGAGGATAATCTGCATGAGTTCCAGTGGAATCTACATACAATTCATTCATGGAAAAATCAAGCCCGATTGCGGTTTTTACTGGCCTGATTTTATGTTCCGGTTTTTCTGCCGCATACAGTAATGATACATAATATTTGTCATCTGCTTCCTGGCTGACGGTGGCGCCCTTCAAAGTATAACTATCATCGATACTCCGATGCTGTTTTATGCGGATCCAACCTGCTTTCGGAAGTTTCAGTTTACCATTCTGCAAAGTAATATTTCCATTTACGCAGTTTGTCGTATAACTTCTTACCGGATTCTTTTTTGACTTGAACTTCGGAAAACCAACCGAAGAATCCCGAAAGAAGTTCTTATAGGCTGTCTGCAGATGCAGCTGTGCATTACACAATGCCAGACTGTCTACCTCCTTCAGCCACGGAAACTCTGCCTTATACTTTGCAGGCGTAACCTTTAATACTTTTCCGGTTTTCTCATAATATTCTATCTTCTCTGCCAGCATCCGGTTATACACGAAACGCACACAACCAAATGTCCTTGCAAATAGTTCTTTTTGAGATTTATTCGGGTAAATCCGAAAACGGTACACGATGTTCACTCTTATTTTCTCCCTGGGTTTCTATGTACTGGCGGATAACCTCAATGGGTGCACCACCAGCACTTAACAGGCAAAAACTCTGGCTCCAGAACATTTCTTTCCAAAGCTTCTGCCGAATCTCCGGATACTCTTTTTTAATCAATCGGCTGCTTGCGCTTTTATACGCATTGATAAATTTGCTGAGTTCCGATTTCGGATGGGCCCGGAACATAATATGAACATGATCCCGATCATGATTCCATTCCTCTAATGTAACATGATACTTCGGAGCGATATATTCAAAAATCTCCCGAGCACGGTCAGAAACAGGATCCGTCAGTACCTTTTTTCGGTATTTTATAACCAAAATCAAATGATAATAGAGTAGAAACACTGAATGTGCATTACTATCCAATTTTCTCATATAATCAGCCTTTCTTTTTGCTTTCGACTGATTATATTATAACACAGGAACACTTGTTTGCCTATGTTTTTCAGAACATTTGTTCTTCTATATTTGTTTTCATTTATGTGCACAGATATGTGCAGTTTTAATATGCCAGATATTGCATGATTTTCCCAAAAGGCAATTCATCTCACCACCTAGAGAGGATGGGAGAATTCTTGCAAAGTGTTGTTAAATCTGGAAAACTCCATTCTCCATAATTCCAAACGATATCCCTTGGTCGAGAGCGCAGCCTGACCGGAAAGGTCATACATATTAGAAGTCATACCGCACCACCTGGCAGTTTTTTACGCCAAAGGATGCAAATTCTTCATTGGTCATATCCGTAAAATACGACTGAATCATCCTTGAAATTCCATTGTGTGCCACCAGAATGTATGTCTTATGGTCAGACTCCTGTTTTATTTCATCCAGCAGATTATAGATACGCTGTGCAAGCTGCAGCATGGATTCTCCCCCTTCATATCGGCAGGCAAATGACTCTTTCGCCGTCTTAAACTCTTTGCCGTCTCTCGGCGTAGACTCCCATTTTCCAAAATTCTGCTCTATGAGTCTTGGTTCTTCCCTGCAGGGAATCCCGCTCATTTCAGAAATAATTTTTGCTGTATCTGCTGCACGGCTAAGGGGTGAATAGAGAATTTCATCTGCCTTGATTCCGCTTCCTACAATATTTTTCCCGGTTTCAGCCGCCTGCTGCCGTCCATGCTCCGTCAACGGACTGTCTGTTGCTCCGCAAATTTTATTCTCCACATTCCACACAGTCTGTCCGTGTCTTACAAAATAAAAATGTCCCATGATGTCATCCCTTCTCATTAGCTTCGCAAGCTTTTTTATACCCAGAAAATTCCCTGCTGCCTATCATCGTCATACATCATTTCCGTCATTGATAATCCTGGGAAAGCAGCTGTCATAATTGTATTATAACTATACTCAGGTTAAGATACAACTCTATCCTTTACTGGGCACGTATGCGCAAACAGTTCCAGTGCTGTTCTCAAAATCCGTTTCTTTGTGACTTCCGCCATAATTATTTTCTTCATTAAAGTAACCATTCGATAACTACGCTATGATTACCGAATGGTTACTTATCAAGAACTAATGAATAATTCAAGTCGAACGTCTTCCATTTGACTTGCCTCCCTCGAAAACCCTTCGTTTTTCCTCGAACGGCAGCCCTAGATCAATGCCGGCTGCTTCCGACGCCCCCAACTTATCAGCAGATACTTTCAGAACCACACCATACCATTTATTATTGTCGTTGCGCCTCAGCACAGCTTTCCAGTCATTCCAGGGATATTCCGGCTCTGCGCCGTAATGGTCATCCATCTCATCGTAAATAATATGCTCGATAATTGCCGTGGTCTTTGTTGAATAGACCACAACTTAAAGGGTGCTTGCTTTCTTCATGAACTCCAGATAAAGGCTGAACAGCACGGCGCAGACGGGAACGCTGAACAGCATCCCTAAGATGCCGAATGCTTCGCCGCCAATCGTAACAGCCATCAGCACAAGCAGTCCAGGAAGTCCGACGGACTTGCCGACCACCTTGGGATAAATCAGATTGCCCTCCACCTGCTGCAAAACGGTCAGAAAGAGAATGAACCACAGAGCCTTGCCAGGTTCTGCCAGCAGAATCAAAAACGCACCAAAGCCGCCGCCAATCCATGCGCCAAAAATCGGCATCAGCGCAGTGACAGCCACAAACGCGGAGACAGCACCGGCATACGGAATCCCAAGAATCAGCATTCCAAAGAAGCACAGAACACCGATGATAACCGCTTCGGTAAGCTGGCCGCTGACAAAATTTGTGAAGGTCTGATTGGTCAGCGCGGCAATACTAAGAAGCCGCTGCGCCGTCTTTTGCGGAAGGACTGTCTCAATGAGTTTTTTCAAATGTGCCGCGACGACCTCCTTCTTCGCAAGCAAATAAAGTGCAAAAACAAGCCCCAAGAGAACATCTACAAAAACCGACAGGACAGAGGTTGCCGCGCCCCATGTCACGGTGAGAATCCCGCTTTTCTCGTCACTGATCAAGGCGGTGACCTTCTCAATCAACAGGTCAGAGTCTATGACATATTCGGGCAGGACAATGTTATATTTTGCAGCAAACTGGACAACGCCAGCCCACCACCGCCCGATTTCCTCCACATAGACCGGAATGTTTTGGATAAACTCATCGCCGGATTCCCGCAAGCTGGGGAGCATCATAAATACCACAGCAAATAGAATTCCAAGGATAAGCACGGTGCTTGCTGTCAAGCACACGGGGCGGGTCAGCTTTGCAGGAGCTTTGCGGCACGCCTTGTTCCAGCAGCATTCCATTGGTCGAAGAACTACGTTGATCAAAAAAGCAATCGCGCCGCCGATCAGAAACGGAGTGAACAGTGCAAGCACCTTGCCGAGAAAACACAAAACAGCGTCAATGTTTACCAGCGCCCATGCGAATACAATAAGCAGCAAAAAAGCACGGATGATATAGCGAATGATCGTCTCGTCCGGCCATTTGCCTCCCTGCGGTGCGGGTGTTTCATTTTTGTTAGAGGTTGGATTTTGCAATTTTTTCTCCATGTTTTTCCTTTCTGTCAGTATCAGAATCCCTTTTTTTAAATCCGAAAGCACTTTTGCAGGGCTTTATACTCACTCCTTGTGAATCGCGCGATAGCTTTATTGTGTATTACAACGGTGTCAGGACCCAAATCCAGAGGCGAATAAACGGAGCACTGAACAACGCAAAGCGTTCAGGGGTATCCTTCGCAACACCCTTTGGGGTGATCGCACCAATATCTCCGTAAAGTTCGACAAACAGAAGCGTGCCGACGCTTCGCATCCTCGCGGAGCGTTTATGTTGCGACTCAAAAGCGACACAAAAATAGCGGAGTAAAATCAATTTTTTAAACCTGCCAGCGCCAGGAATTTTTTATCTGACTGGATACTCTGTGTCAGAAACTGACCGTCCCGAAACAGTGCATAAGTCGTGACCGGTGCAGGTACATTCTGTGCGCTTTCTTTATCAGTGATATGGATAACCTTAAACGGGATACCATGTTCCTTCGCCGCCTCCTGCACTCTTGGCACCCAATAATAGGTATATGGGCATTGATCGGTGTAATAAAGAACAAAACCTGCTTCTTCAATCACCGGATGTTTCGCACATTCCTTGAAATACGGCGGTTGTGCCCCCGATTCAATGGAAAGATACATAAGATTGATTCCGCAGTCGGATATGTCTGCCACACGGAAACCCTTATAAGTAAGGAATTTCGGGTCAGCGAGGAATTCCCGCTTTCGGCCCTCCGCGCACAAAATGCAAATACCTTTCTTTCCCTGCACCCTGGCATCACAGATACACGCCTCCAGCAGATCATTTGAGTATCCGTGTCCCTTCATGGAGCCGGATACCCATAGACAGTTAATGTAAAGATAACCATCTGCCGCAATCGGCACCCAGGCGTTTTCAGCCGGAATGTATTCAATAAAGCATTTACCGCGTTCCTCACTGCGATAGAAAACAAGTCCATCATCAAAGCGCTGCCGCAGCCATTCCTTTTTTACAACACTCTGCTTACCGGACATGGCGCAGCAGATATGTTCCTTGTCAATATTGTCTTTGGTGATCCGAATATAGTTCATCCGTTATTCCTCCTGCTTAAAACAGCTGTCCCGGCAGCTTCTGATCTGTAACCAGCCTCAACCTTGGCAATAAAGCGATCAATGTGTGTCGCCAATAAGGAAGAAACCGATTCTTTTTCCTCCGCACCGTCGTAGACACTGTATAGAAGATACATTGGCCCATAGAATTCCAACGCCAGCTGCATAGCCTCCTCATCAGAATCTGCCAATTTGCGGAAGATGGCCGCCATATACTCCAGAGGACCGCCCGCCAGATAGTCGTGGTGAAGCTGTGCAAGCTTGGAATCACGGTATTGCTCCAGCGTCAGCATTTTACGGAAATTGGAGGAAAACGGCTCCTTTGTCCAATGGTCAAACTGGGCAAGGCTGTATGTGCGAATTTTTTGAATTGGTGTATGCAGATATGCTTCCGCAAAGCCGTCTGGTTCCGTTTCCGGCATTTCATACGCCTCAGCGCGCTCATAGTCCATCTTGTTCATTCGCTCCACGATCTTATCTAAGATTTCCTGTTTGCTGGCATAGTGCTTATATAAAGCAGCTTTCGTAATTCCCAACTGCCCTGCAATATCATTCATAGATGTCCCCAGATAGCCGTTCTGCGCAAACAGTTCCAGTGCTGTTCTCAAAATCCGTTCCTTTGTACCCTCTGCCATAATTATCTCCTTTATCAAAATAACCATTCGGTAACTACATTATAGTTACCGAATGGTTACTTGTCAAGAACGAATGAAAAAATTATGCCCTTTCGTTAAAATGTGCAAACTCCGGCGCAAATTCGCCAAGCGCATTTCTTCCTGCTGTCTGTACCATTTTTTCCATATTCTGTATACTTCCATAACACTGCTGTTTATAAAGAATTTACCCACTCACTGACTTTCTGTTTTGTTCCGCGGTTTAACAGACTGCCTTCTGTGATAACAGCCTCTGGTGCGGATGGCTGCAATTCTTTTACAGTATTACCGAATCCACTTCCACCGGATGTTGCAAAAAGAACGATCTTTTTACCGCTGAAATCATAGGCTTCCAAAAATGTATTGATAATTGTTGGAGCTACATACCACCAGATAGGGAATCCCAGAAGGATTTCATCATAAGAGCTCATATCTATCTCTTTCTTCATAATCTCCGGTCTGTATTTCTTATCACTCATTTCCACACTGCTCCGAGATTTTTTATCCATCCAGTCAAGATCAGCCTTTGTATATGGAACTTTTGGCTCAATCTCAAATAAATCAGCTTTTGCTTCCTCTGCAATCATCTCTGCTACTTTTTTTGTTGTTCCGCTTGCACTGAAAAATGCCACTAATTTTTTACTCATAATAAAAAGCCCCTTTCTTTGCAAATTTCTTGTATAAAAATAGATGTATAAGATTTGAATTTCTCTTATACATCTATTTTATACCCATTATTTTATTATGTCTAATGCTTATATTGAATTCTATCTACAAGTCCTTTTTTCATCATCTCATAAACCGTATCTGCTGTTGCGGTATGAAGTTCAATCTGAATCAGTGGGTATTTTTCTTTATACGTTTTACATATCCTTGCCAAGGTCTCTACTGCCGCAAATTCACCGCATAGCTCAAATTTTATGCTGTAATGCCATTACGATTTCTTACAATACAAATTCCGTCATTTCGGTCATATTCATCCAGCAGTTCCGGATAATGCGTAGTGAAAATAAGCGTTTTAGAACATAGTAAATAGCCTTTCCACTCCTGCGCCAGCGAACCAAACCTTTCATGCGTAAAATACGGATATGGTGAGAAACAGCGGACTCTGACCTATTCAGTTTGTCTGCAACTTCACTGACACATGCTTCTGAGGGACCAATTTAAAATAAAGCCTTCATGCGGGAAGGGTCCCCCCTTTTGTTTTTGTTTATTTCTGAACTTTAAAGATTTTTCACAAACAGTGCCCGGATAGCGTTGAGGACGGCTATAATCATCACGCCCACATCCGCAAACACGGCCAGCCACATATTGGCGAAGCCCAGAGCGACCAGCACGAGGCAGACCAGTTTTACGCCGATGGCCACCACGATGTTCTGATAGACGATGCCAAGGCACTTGCGTGAGATTTTGATTGCTTTGGAAATTTGCATTGGATCGTCATCCATCAGTACTACATCCGCAGCTTCAATGGCAGCGTCAGAACCCATAGCGCCCATAGCAATGCCGATGTCTGCCCGGCGAAGCACCGGGGCATCGTTGATGCCATCTCCCACAAAAGCCAGTTTTTCTTTCTCCGGCTTGTTCTGAATCAACTGCTCCACTTTCTCCACCTTGTCGGCAGGAAGCAGTTCACTGTAAACCTCATCCAGCCCCAGTGCGGAGGCTACACTATCAGCCACCTTCTTGGCGTCACCAGTAAGCATCACAGTCTTGCGAACCCCAGCCGACTTTAATGTCTGAATGGCTTCCTTGGAGTGAGGCTTCACGATATCGGAAATAACAATGTGCCCGGCATATTTCCCGTCAATCGCCATGTGAATAATGGTGCCTACGCTGTGGCACGGAATAGCCTGGACCCCCAGACGATTCATGAGCTTGTCGTTTCCAGCCGCGACCTGATGATCATCCACTGTGGCGATGACACCGTTGCCGCTGAGCTCCTGAATATTGGTTACACGGCTGCGGTCAATTTCCATGCCATAGGCTTTCTGTAAGCTCTTGCTGATGGGATGACTGGAAGCGCTCTCTGCCAGGGCCGCGTACTCCACCAGCTTGCGTTCGTCCATCTCGTTGTGGTGGATGGCGTTGACCTCGAACACGCCCTGGGTCAGAGTACCGGTCTTGTCAAAGACCACGATCTTAGCCTGTGACAGGGTCTCCAGATAGTTGGACCCCTTCACCAGAACGCCCGCCTTACTGGCTCCGCCAATTCCTGCAAAGAAGGACAAAGGAATGGAAATGACCAAAGCGCAGGGGCAACTGGCAACGAGGAAGGTCAGCGCACGATAGATCCAGGTCTCCCAGCCTGCATCCAGCCCCATGGCAAACATCCGTACCAGCGGCGGCAATACAGCCAGCGCCAGCGCGGCATAGCACACCGCAGGAGTGTAGATCTTGGCAAAGCGGGAAATGAAGTCCTCCGACTTGGACTTCCGGGAGGAGGCGTTCTCCACCAGATCCAGAATCTTGGAGACAGTGGACTCGCCAAATTCCTTGGTTGTCTGAATATGGAGCAAACCTGTCATGTTGATACAACCGGAGATGATCTCATCGCCAGTCTTGACCTCACGGGGCAAACTTTCACCAGTGAGAGCGGCAGTGTTCAAAGTGGATTCTCCCTTCACTACGGTACCGTCAATAGGAACTTTCTCACCGGGCTGTACCACAATAATGGTGCCGATACCCACTTCGTCCGGGTCTACCTGTTCCAGTTTTCCCTCCCGTTCGATATTGGCATAATCAGGACGGATGTCCATCAGATCACTGATGTTCCGGCGGCTCTTGCCCACAGCGTAGGACTGGAACCATTCGCCCACCTGGTAGAACAGCATCACCGCAATGGCCTCCAGATAGTCGCCGTTTTCATATACAGCCAGTGCCAGAGCCCCCAGCGTAGCCACCGCCATCAGAAAGTGCTCATCGAACACCTGACCGTTACGGATACCTTTTCCGGCTTTTTTCAGAATGTCGTAGCCAATAACCAGATAATCCACCAGGAACACAGCCAGACGTACCCAGCGGCCTGCCGAGCCAAACACTTCAAATGCGCCTGCGCCCAGGACCTGCAAAATTAACAGTAGAACCGTAGCAGTCAGAATCCGCCACAACATCACTTTTTGTTTTTTGGTCATACCGGCGGAGGGCCGCATGCCGATGATCTGAAGGATCACGGCCAGCAGAGCCACCACGATCAGCAGACCGTTGATGATATACTCCTGCATTTCGTTTTACCCCTTTCACAATTGCTTATTCGTTTATTTATCTAAGAGAAAAAATGCCCTGCAAGCTGCCGCTCGACAGGGCATTTCGTTTCGCTGGCTTACAGAAATATCTCGCAGTCGGGTTCCACCTTCTTGCAGGCTTTGCGAACCTCCTGCATAACAGCCTTGGGATCCTGATCTTCCTCGAACTCCACGTTCATCTTGAGGGTCATAAAGTTCACCGTAGCACTCTGTACGCCGCTGGTCTTGCGGGCGGCATCTTCCATCAGGTTGGCGCAGTTAGCGCAATCCACATCGATTTTGTAAGTCTTTTTCATTTTGAAAATCTCCTCTCTTAATTTGTTCCTGTTGTCAGAACAATTAAGTCATCGTTTAATTGTATCTTCATCATACGCAGGAAAACCGTCCTCGTCAACGCTTTGAACCCATATCCTGCTATTCGGGAAAAGGGTTCTTCTGTTTGGGCAAAATGCAGCTTTTATCGGCACATTCCAGTACCCGGTAAAAAGCCGGGAGGCATTGACAATTTGAGTCAACTTCCCGGCGTTTTATTTTCTGCATTTTCTACTGCTGCAAAGGATTCAGAAAGCAAATTGATTCATGAGAGTTGATAGCTCCCACCGCCTGCAAATAGGCATAGATGATTATGGTCCCCACAAACTTCATGCCTCGCACGCCTCCCGGAGAGCAGGCAGCAGCTCATCCAGCCGCCCGTCCAGTCCGAAGGACTTCTCTTTGATATTGTCCGCAATGTAGATCTCCCCCAGATTGATGGTCACATAAGTGGCGTTTGGCTCGCCGGCCACCAGGCGCATCATCGGGGCCTTGATCAGCTGATTGCGCCAGCCAATGCCCAGCTCCAGAACCACCAGTTTCTTTCCGTGGTAGGTTTTCAGAAAGTTTTGGAACCGTGCCTGGGCAGCGGTATCCGGAATCATTCTCTGACCCGCGCCCATGTGGATGTCCATGGGACCTCCGCACTTGGGACAACGCGGCACCAACTCTGTAGGCACATGACCGCCCTGTTCCGCAACCGATAATTTTTCGGCCACCTCTAAACTTGAATAGAGGGTGTCGTGGCAGGGGCGGGCACACTGCATCGTAAACCAGTTGCCCTCAATCTCATAGATTTTCGTCGGATCGAAACCACACCGTTCAAAGTGACCTTCTCCGTTTGATGTGACGACAAAGTAATCCTTCTCTCCCACAATGGCCTTCAAATCGTTCATCACCGGCGTAGGCTGGTATTGCCCGCAGTAATGATGGATGAGCCGGGCCCAGAAGGCCCATTTTTTCTCCTCGCTGGGCCATCCGGCCATCATTCCCTGCAAAATACAATGTAAGCCGTATTTTTGTTTGAAATCTCCAAACAATTCATCAAAGGCTGCATTATCTGCAAACAAATGCAGTCCTTCGGTGATGGACAGGCCGTTACTGGCCCCGATCAGGATAGCGTCCGCTTCTCTGAATTTTTCGGCAATGGGTTTCCAATCAATCATATTCGTTCGCTCCTTTCTATTTTATGGTTGCTGCGATGGATCGCACCTGCCGGAGGGCAGCTAGAGTTTTCGTGCATCCCGTAGCACTTGAGCAATGTCGGCCACAATGGTCATGCCCTTGTCCTCCAACTGCTTGGGCAGGAAGTCATACTTGTTGTTGACAGCAATATATCGAGCATGGGGAAAGCTGAGGGTCATGTTCCAGAAAGGTTCTTGGATAAACATGGGAGTCATTCGGCCAACGCCCAGCTCCAGAAATAGAATCTTGCTGTCTTTGTGTTCCAGAACATAGCGAGAAATTTTTTCGTACTGTTCTTCATATTTCTTTCCTTGCAGGAAATTCCCATATCCTCGCACCCATGGGAATGCCTCACCGCCGCAGTGGGGGCACCGGGGAATGAGATCCGTAGGAATCTTCGTGCCCTCCCCCATAGCAGCTACCATATCAGCCACCGGCTTTACCGCATCCCAGGTGTCATCGGTACAGCAGGCGGCACACTGAAAGAAGCGGTGATCCCCCTGGATCTCCGCCACCTTCTCCTCCGGGTAGAGTTTGACAAACTGGGTATCCTGGTTAGTGGTGAGGATGAAGAAGTCCTTGCCTTTCAGCAAAGCGTCCAGATCCAGATAGGGATGACGCACAGGTGCGGTCTGGGTGGTGTGAAGGAAGGTGGCGAGATATCCCCAATACTCTTCCCTTGTCTTCCATGGGTGCATCATCCCTGCAAAAGCACCTTTGAAGTGGTATTTCTCGGCAAAAGGTCGGAAGTATTTGCGATAGGAGTCGTTGTCCTCGTAGTAAAAATCTCCGCCACCGGCAGCGGACAGGCCGGAGGCCCCGCCCACTACCACACAATCAGCTTCCTTTACCTCCTGTACCAAACGATGGATCTGTTCGCTATACGGCAGCGGCTTTTTGTCAGTCAGCTGATAAGGCGTACTGCCGGAAGCATAGATAGGATAGTGCCTGGAGTAATTCATCTGGGTCTGCATGACCAGATCATCATAGAAGTTCATTTTCACCATTCCTTTCGAGTGGGTGTTATTTTTATTCTTACTTCAAATCATCTTAGCATCCTCTTGCATCGCTGTCAATATGCTGTTATAATAAAAATAACATCAAAGTAAAAAAGGAGATCCGTCCATGAAATATCCAACCCGCCTTAGCGATGCTGTTCACATTCTGACTTTTATCGCTCTGTACCCAGACTGCGACCTAACCAGTAACAAGCTGGCAGAGAGCATTCAGACGAATCCTGCCTATGTGCGCCAGCTCATGTCCTCCTTGCGGAAGGGAGGACTGCTGGTCAGCGTGAAGGGACATCCCCGACCCGCTCTGGCTCGTGAGCCGGAGAAAATCACTCTGCTGGATGCCTATCGGGCCGTAGAGGGCAACAAGCCCCTGCTCCATCAGGACATCCACACCAACCCCGCTTGTGGCGTGGGTGTAAATATCCAACTGGTGCTGCGGGATTTTTACTTGGACATTCAAAAAACAGCGGAACAAAGAATGCAAGAAATTACACTGAAAGATGTACTGGAACAATATCACATGAAGTTAGAAGGGACGCTCTTGCAGCGTTTATGATGGATTGATTTTCAGAAACTCTTCCATTTGGGACAAAAATTCTTCTGAACGGGAAATACAGAACCTCCTTGCGGAGCTATACTGAGAACCGGAGAGGCCTATAACCCGTATTTTGTGAATGATTAAAGAGGATCGCTACTACGAGGACGTTTCCATCCAGCTGTTGGAAAATCTGGTTACATAATAATAGACAATGGACCGGCCAAATCTGAATGGCAGGCCCTAAATTAAGGAGGAAACTAATATGAAACTTGGCATTATTCGTTGTATGCAGACAGAGGATTACTGCCCCGGAAGCCGGGATTTTCGGACAATCCGAGAGAGAAAAGGCGCTTTTATGGGAGAGGATGATATTCAGTTAGTGGGCTTCATCAACTGCGGCGGCTGCCCCGGAAAAAAAGCGGTGCTGCGGGCCCGTTCTCTGGTAGAACAGGGCGCTGACACCATTGCTTTTGCTTCTTGCATCAGCAAAGGGACTCCCATTGGTTACCCCTGTCCTTTTGCTAAGCGTATGCGAGAGCTGGTGCAGAAAGAGGTAGGCGATGGTGTCCGTATCTTGGATTACACCCATGACGCTGGCCCTGAACCAGAAACATCTCAAAAGTAAAGTTTCTTTTCTCTCCGGTCTATGATAAGATAGACTTCAAGGAGGAGTGCTAAATGATTCAGAACCACTTACCCCACGACCACGGACAAACTATCGAGCATGAACTGGAATATATGCCCAGCGTAGAAAACTTTCAAACCGTAGCTGATATTTTCAAGCAGCTGGGAGATGGCAGCCGTATTCGCATTTTTTGGTTGCTTTGCCACTGTGAGGAATGTGTTATCAATCTTTCAGCCATGGTAAATATGAGCAGTCCTGCAGTTTCTCACCATCTCAAGCAGTTGAAATCAGCGGGTCTGATCGTTAACCGCCGGGACGGAAAAGAGGTCTATTATAAAGCAGCTGATACCGAGCAGGCCCGAAATTTCCACCACATGATTGAGTGGCTTGTAAAAATCGCCTGTCCGTCGCAAGTAGAAAAACAAAAAGGAACGCCATGAAAAAAGAAGAATCCAAAGTTATCGCTCAAAAACTTCAAAAGATCCCAAACGGCACCCTCGCCTTGAAGCATTGCCGGGCTGGTGGAACGGGTACTACACTCTTTGGAGAACAGTTTCGAGCGGTTACCGCTGGAAAAGGGTGTATGGAGGCATATGAAACTTTTCCTGGAATAGAGGTATCCTTCAATGTTTTTCTTGCTTCAGAGGTCAAGTTTCGGCATGATGCTTCGGATTCTGTTTTAGAAATTTACTATTGTCGCAGTGGTCGCGTGGGTTGGAATATGCACGGCGGTACTGCCGTCTATTTAGGTACAGGTGATGTGACAGCACACAGTATGGCCTGCTGCGCGGATTCCGCCATGATGTTTCCCCTAGGATATTCAGAGGGAATTTCCATTTCCGTGGATCTGAAACAGCTCTCTTCCATTTGCCCGGAAGTTTTAAAGAATGCCGATGTGGAAGCAGACCAGTTACAGAATCGATTTTGCTCCGGAAAGCCATCCGCAATCCCGTCTTGTTCCGATTTAGAGCATATTTTTGCCCCACTCTTTTCTGCTCCTGTGTCCGTTCGAATTTCCCTCTTGAAATTGAAGGTGCTGGAAATTTTGATTTATTTGAGCAACATGAAATCGGAGCATAAAGAATTGACTCAATACTTTTCCCAGCAAACCGAATTGATAAAAGAAATTCATCAACAGTTGACAGAGCACTTGGAGCAACGATTTACGATTGCAGAACTTTCCAAACAGTATTTGATAAATACCTCCACTCTAAAGGAGATATTCAAGGCAGTCTACGGTCAGCCTATCGCCACCTATATGAAGGAATTTCGAGTGCGTCAGGCTATGAAATTATTACGAGAAACAAATGACACTATCGCGGATATTGCTTCCCAGGTAGGCTACCAAACCCAGGGAAAGTTTTCAAGCGCTTTTCAGTCTATCGTCAAAATGTCACCCAGAGAATACAGAAAAATCCAGGGTATAGCTCCATTGGATTCCTTTAGCAAAACACTGTAATGAAAAATCCCGAATTGTCATTCCCAGTATACCATGCCTTCTCCCCGCAGAAAAGCATGGCGAAAAACAAAAATGTCCCCGGAGAGCTTGTGCGTATGTTTTTTCAGCGTTTCTGATCTGAATTTCTCAGAACAGAATATCCTCCGGCTTGAACTTATCTTTTTCGGTAATGGGGCGGATCACCTTGCAGGGCACCCCTACTGCGATGACACCGGCGGGAATGTCATGGGTGACGACGCTTCCCGCCCCGATAACCGAGCCTGCCCCGATGGTAACGCCGCCGCAGACGGTGGAATTTGCACCGATCCAGACGTTTTCCTCCAGCGTAATAGGTGCTGAGGTTCCAATGCCGTGGCTGCGCTGCTCCGGGTCGATGGCATGACCGGAGCAGGCAAGGCATACGCCGGGGGCAATAAAGGCACCTGCTCCGATGTTTACCGGAGAGGTATCCAGAATGACACAGTTATAGTTGATGACCGCCAAGCCGTGGGTATGGATGTTGAAGCCATAGTCACAGTGGAAATCCGGTTGAATGCCGGTCATGGGAGAGCAGGTGCCCAGCAGGGTCTGCAGGATGCTGCGCCGCTTTTCCTGTTCGTTGGGAGCGGTGCGGTTGTACTCCCAGCACAGTTGCTTTGCACGGTTCTGTTCCTCCGTGGGGGTGTTTTCATAGCCGCTTACGTAGGCGGCAGGGCGTTTCATAATATCCAGAGCGTTCATCGTGTTTGTCCTTTCCATACAATGTTTCCTCAAGGATTATACCACATTCTCTGTCGGTGTGTAATAGGCTGCTTTCCCCTCCCTGATTTGTTTCTCCGCTTGATCTTCTCCATCACTTTGCCCTTAGCCAGCTCATCCACCAGCATGGGATATATTTTTGCAAATGGCATGGCATATACTTTTTCAGTTTCCATTTTCGTTCCTCCCTCAGGTGCGTCTATGTGCAGCGTATACCACGCTTCCGGATAATAAAGAATATGTGCCGCCGCCCGCAGCGCCAAACATCAGCCGGGGAATTTCCAGTCTGACAAACCGTAATGTACATTACTCAAAATTTTACAGATTGATAACCTTCGGTTCTTCTGTGAATGAATAAATAGTTGCGATGCCACTTTCAAAAACGAATACCGTCATCAAATTGTCATCAACCGTATACATAGACTGGAGAGCATTTTTATTTGCTTCCATCATGGCTACACGAGCTTCACGGCGAGTATCTTCTTTTACTGCACCTTTCACACGAATCCAAGTACCTTTGTTCATTCCACACATTTCAACTTTTCCATTTACTTTCATCTGATTGTAAACATCTTTTTTATTATTCGTTACAATATAAAGTTTTCCTTCAAATTCACATACAGCACCAAATGGGCGTACATGTGGCTGGTCTCCTTCTACCGTGGCAAGATAAAAAGTTCCGCATTCCTGCAAATATTTTACTACGTCATTCATTTCAAAATCCTCCTGAAAACAAATTGTATTTTTATTTTTTATGCGTATAATTATATATCATAGGAGCAAACAAACAAGTACGATATTTTACGATACTGGTATCAGAAAGGAACGTATATATGGAAAAGAAAAATCTATTTGGGCTTTGCCCATATGTGACTTCGCAAAAAGTTTTAACAGGTAAATGGTCTATGTATATTATGTATTTGTTAACAGATGGTCCCATCCGGTTTAATGAATTACAAAGAAAAATGCCAGAAGAAATGACACATACAACGCTATCAAGACAGCTGAAAAAGTTGGAAGAAGAAGGCTTGATTGAACGCATAGAATATCAGCAGATTCCACCAAAAGTAGAATACAAATTAAGTGATATTGGAGAAAAATTCAGGAAAGTACTGAAGGAGTTGGAAATATGGGGAAACGAGTATATTCAATATTTAAACGATAAAGAATGATGAAATATTCTCCTACGAATATGGGTAGCATATAAGCTATTCAGTTTTCAAGGAACATCCGTTTTCGCGTTGGCCTCGTAGGCGCGCTTTGGTTGTCCTTGCAGGACTACCTACGGTTCGTTTTGACTTTTTTAGTGTCCTATGCAGTCGGATTGGGGCAAAAAAATACCCCGTTGGTTTCCCAACGAGGCATCGAAGACGATTCTATTCTGTTTTCTGTAAACTGGTACCCGTTTATCTCCTGGTGACCATTTGAGTCACGGCCAATGTATTAAAAAAGCAAAGCTCATCTCAGCAAATCAGACAAGCTGTATTCTCCTTTGGGGATATTTGCTGTTCTGCGATACTCTTTTATGGCTTTCACCAGGAGCTGTGGGTTACTGAAATACTGCTTCACAAAATCATACGACTTCACATCATGCATCCGAAGATTTGTTTTACAAAATTCGCTTGTTTTTTTCCAGAACGCTTAAACTGATCATATGCTTTACTCAATCGAATTTCCTCTCTGCGAGAATCCAAAATCCGTATCACAGAAATCTGCTCATCGAATCCCTTCCGTAAGTATCGCTCCTCAAATCGTTTAGCACTTCTGCAACGGATAACACATTCTTCCAACATTTCTTCTCTTTTGAAAATCAGAAGATCATTATCAACCAGTATGTCGATAATAGCTTCTTCGGCAGATCCTTCACATATACACGCCTTATATTTTGCTAATTCCATTCTGCTGCCTCCTTAATTGATTGAAGCAGCCAGGCTTTTCTTCAAGCGCATATACGCTTCATATGCTGGCGTTGTTCCCTCAAGGAAACCGCTCTGGTAGGCATCACTCTTTTTAATATCATTACGTTTCAATATATGGCTCAAATTTTCTGCTGTAATGCCATTACGGTTTCTTACAATACAAATTCCGTCATTTCGGTCATATTCATCCAGCAGTTCCGGATAATGCGTAGTGAAAATAAGCGTTCCGCCATTCTTGTTCAGTCGGCTGTCCATAAAGAAGCGTAACCGCCATGTTGAATTCCAAAAGAAAAGATGCCATAAAAACAAGCAATCCAACAATCAAACTGTACTTTTTTTTTGTTTAGGAGCACTACTTCTCTTTTCCATTGTACGCAAGGAAAACGTTATCAGTACAATGTAAAAACGTTCTATAACTTTTTGGGCAAAATTTATTCAATTTTTTTACTTCCGTGATATAATGCTTAATTATAAAAACATTAGTCAGAGACCCAACTCCCACTGAGACAAATTTGCTATTACTCACCACCTGAAGAGGTGGGAGTCTTCTCGACTGAGATAAAACGAGGTGAATCAGGTGAAAAAAAAGACACTTGTGCCTCTTCTCGTTTTTTTAATGGGCATATGCCTTGTTAGTTTAGTCGTATACAACACAGATACTCATGAAAAAGAGCAGAGCCGCACAACAGCACAATTAAATGCAACAACCTATGGAGAACGTATAGAGAATGAGATTATAAATGGAATAGAGATTACAGATGTTCTGAAACAGCTTTTGATCAGCGGAACTGGAGAAATCAATCAATTTGACACAATTGCAAAAAATATTATGTCGGATTCTGTTGAAAGCGTACAGCTTGCTCCGGCTGGTATTGTAACGGATATTTATCCGGCCGATGGAAATGAGGCAGGTAAGATTGATCTGATTCATGATAAAGAACGTGGTGAAATTTCCATATATGCAAGAGATCATCATACAATCGTTACACAGGGACCTTTTGAATTGAAACAGGGTGGATATGGAATTGCTGTCCGCAATCCTATTTATCTGAAAGATGAAAACGGGCAGGAATATTTTTGGGGATTTACCATTGTTATCCTTCGTGTTCCGGATATTTTTTCAGATGCGACAAGTGCACTTTCGAAATTTGGATATGAATATAGTCTTTCAAAAACGGATAATCCATGGAGTGATAATTATAAAGTTGTTTATCAGTCAGATCGTCAATTAACGAATCCGGTTTCCTATGACTTTACGATAGGAACGGAGAACTGGAAGTTTGAAGTAATGCCTGAAAATGGCTGGGGAAACAATACATTAATAGCAGTAATCAGTGTTTTCTTTATTGCGATTACCATGCTTTTGGTAACTCTTACCCGGATGTGGCTGGTATCAAAAGAAAATAAAAACAAATTTCAAATACTGGCACACACAGATTCTCTTACAGGTATTTACAATCGCTATGGATTCGATGAACTGGCAGAAAAGATGATTAATAAAAATCCGAAAGCGAAATTTGTGGCTGTACTTCTTGATATTGATGATTTTAAATTTATTAATGATATCTATGGACATGTTTACGGAGACAAAGCATTAAGGAGTCTGGCAGACAGTATGAAAGCTTTTTTCCCGTCTGATGCGTTACTAGGAAGAAATGGTGGAGATGAGTTCTGTATTCTTTTAAAAAATTATTCCTACGAGGATGTAAAAGAGAAGCTACAGCAATTCACTATGGCTCCAAAGACATTTTCATATAAGGGAAAAGAATATCCATTTTATATTTCTCTTGGATATTCGGAATATCCGACATTTGCGTCTAACCGTTCACAGCTTATGCGCTGTGCAGATGCAGCCCTTTACGAAATAAAACTTCATGGAAAAAATGGCTGCATGGCTTATAGGGAAGGACTTGAATTAAGGGTTCGTAAACAACTGGGATTTGCATTTAGGGATATCTCCGAGCACCTTCCAGGAGCATTTATCATATACAGAGCAGACAAAGAAGATGATGAACTCTTTTATGCAAATCAGGAGTTTCTTCATATGGCCGGATATAAAGATATGGATGAACTATTCAGACTTACAAAGAAAAGTTTCAGCAACCTGATACGGGAAGATGAGAAGAAGAAGATAGAAGCAAGCATTTGGAAACAGATTGATAATGGCAATGGAAATGACTATATCCACTTTCATTTACGAAGAGCGGATGGATCGTATCTGTCTGTGCTTGACCATGGGAGAATTGTTGAGAGCCAGCAATATGGCAAAGTATTTTATGTATTGTTCATGGACTGGGAGGATATGAAAAGTCATTACAGTGAAAAATTTTCCGGATAATCGAAGGAAATATTGTAAAAAATATCGTTGTAAATAGAAAAATCCTGCTCATATTCATATATTGAACAGGATTTTTTTAAATCGCATGTGGAGCGAGGCGAACGCGGCAGCTCCGAGGAATATCTGACGGTAACGCAGTTCAAGGTGCATCAGGAACAGGCGCGGCTGGCAGAATTCACAGAGCAGAACCGTCAGCAGGAAAAACAGGCAGCAACGCTTGGGAGCAAAATTGAAAAAATCCAGAATCAGCGGGTCGATGTGCGGTCTATCGAAAAAATCGTGGCAACGTCCATTCCCTTCTCATCCAAAGTTGCCGTGGAGCGTGAGGACTTTGACCGACTTTCCACTCTGGCAAAGAAGTACGTTACAGCAGAGAAAAAGGAATCCAAACTGCAAAAGGCGGTGGATGCGGCAAACAAACTAATTGCAAAGCTCAAGGCTGAGATTGACAGTTTGAAACAGAAAATTTCTGATTATAAGTCTGTCCACAGCAAGCTCCGTGCGGCGGAATTGGAGCGTGAAAATACGGAGAGGAACGCCGCAGGGCGGCAAGCGAAGCAGCGAAAAACGAATAAAAGGGTTTTAGGGCTTCGTTGATTGTTGCGTTGGCAACCCCACCGCAATGGTCGTGCCCTTCTCCGAACTTTTCTCCACCCAAACGGAGCCGCCGTGGAGGTCGGCGATCTCCCATACCAGTGAGAGCCCCAGTCCTGCGCCACCGTATTCCCGGCTGCGAGACTTGTCCACCCGGAAGAAGGGCTGGAAGATACTGCGCTGATACACCTCCGGGATGCCGCAGCCAGTGTCGGAGACGCGGAGCAGGAGCTTTTCCAACTCCTGAGTGACAGAAACCCGTACCGAGCCGCCCGGCCGGTTGTACTTGACAGCATTCTCCGTCAGGTTGAAGATCAGCCGGTAAATCAGTGCATCGCTGCCGGTCATAATGCCGTCGCCCTCCGCCGTCAGCGTGACGCCGAGCTTATCTGAGAGCGGCGCAAGATCTGTGAAGATCTCCTCGATCATAGGAGCGAGCTGGATCCGCTCGTTCCGCGCCACCTGCTGCAGATTGCTCATCTCCAGCAGTGTCCTGGTCATCTGTATCAGCCGTTCCGTCTGCTCACGCAAAAGCGTGAGGAACTCCGCCGTCTCCGGTCGCACATCAGGATGCTCCGCGGAAAACAGCTCCAACTGCGCCTGCATTAGTGCCAGTGGCGTGCGCAGCTCGTGGGCGGCGTTGCCGGTGAACTGCCGCTGGGCGGAAAAGGCGTTGTTCAGCCGCTCCAGCATCTGGTTGAACGAGCGGCTCAGCTGCCGGAACTCCGAAATAGCGTCTTCATCGATCCTCATATCGGCAAGATTGTTCAGCTGCACCTGCTCCACCTGCGAGGTAAAGCTGCGCAGGGGCTTGAGAGCGCGTCCGCTGACGAAATAGGCGAGGATGCCGCTGAGCAGCGTTATCGCCGCCGTGATGTACCAGTTGGTGGTGCGGAAGCGCCCCTGCACCCCATCGACAATGATCGTCAGATCCTCGCCAGGGGCTATGAGCTGTGGGTCAAAGCTCGCCGCTCCGCCATCATTCAGGATCACCGTGCCGCCGCCTTGTAAGTTGTCCGCAATGGTGTCCATATAATACACACCGGAGGAGCACAGCAGCAGATTCATGGCCACGCAGGTGACACCGATGAGCAGGACGGACATCAGCGTGATGCGCCACTGCAGGGAAAGCCGCTTCATTCCTCCTCACCTCCCATCAGATAGCCCTCGCCGATGCGGTTGCGGATGGGGTCATAGCCCAGCACGGCGCGGAGCTTTTTGCGCAGGGCGGAGATGTGGACGCGAATGGAATTGCTGAAGCTGTCCACGCTATTGTCCCAAACGTGATCCATCAGCTCCTCCTGACTTACTGGCCTTCCTTGATGCACCATCAGGTATTCCAGGATTCCTGTTTCCTTCCGGGTGAGCGTCAGCGCCTGCCCGTTGACGGTGGCGGTACGGGAGCGGGTGTCAAAGGTCAGTCCTCCGCAGCTTAGCAGCACATCCTGCTGGGTGAACTGCCGCAATGTCAGGCTGCGGATGCGGGCCTCCAGCTCGGCAAGGTGGAAGGGCTTCGCCAGATAGTCGTTCGCCCCGGCGTCCAGCCCCTGCACCTTGTCCTCCACTTCGCTGCGGGCGGAGAGGATCAGCACCCGCGTCTCCCGGTCGGTCTGCCGCAGGGTGCGCAGCACCGTCATGCCGTCCTTTTTCGGCAGATTCAGATCAAGAAGCACCAGATCGTATCGTTCCACGCCCAGAAGCGCCAGCGCTTTTTCCCCGTCATAGCAGTAGTCCACGCTGTAGGCCAGCCGCCGCAGGCTGCGGACGATGGTCTCGCACAGGGCGCGTTCATCTTCAATTACTAAAAGGTGCATGAGAGCCCTCCTTTTTATTTCTTCGTTTTTGTGTTGCTTTCATTATAGCAAAAACAGATAAGGTTTGTGTTAAGTTTTCGTTCTTAACAGAGACTTTAACTCTCCCGCGCTATGATAGGGACAGAAAATCGGAAAGGGTGATGAAAAATGAGCTGCGAGAAAAAGGCAGCGGCGCAGATCGTGCTGCTGATGGCCGGAGCCGCCATGCTGTGCTTCGGTGTCTGGCGGGGCGAGGCGGCGACAGTGCTGAGCAAAGCAATCAAATTATGTCTGGAGTGTGTGGGCATTGGGTAAAAAGTTTTCAGGCGTTTCACAGACCATGTCCCGCTTCCGGGGCTGGATTCAGGCGGGGGCGACGCTGCTGACCAACCTGCATCTGCCGAACTTTCTCAAGGGCGGACTGTATCAGGGGGCGGGGAAGACCGTCTGCGTGCCGGGGCTGAACTGCTACTCCTGTCCGTCGGCGTCCGGGGCCTGCCCCATTGGGGCGTTTCAGGCGGTGGTGGGGTCTTCCAAGTTCAGCTTCTCCTACTATATCATAGGCTTCCTCATTCTGCTGGGCGTGCTGCTGGGGCGCTTTATCTGCGGCTTTCTATGCCCCTTCGGCTGGTTTCAGGAGCTGCCGCACAAAATCCCCACTAAGAAGCTTTCCACAAAGAGGCTGAAACTGCTGGCATACCTGAAATACGCTGTCCTGCTGGTGATGGTTTTCCTGCTACCGGCATTCCTTGTGAACGATGTTGGCATGGGAGACCCGTTCTTCTGCAAATACCTCTGCCCCCAAGGCGTGCTGGAGGGAGCTATCCCGCTGTCCCTTGCCAATTCCGGCATCCGGGCGGCGCTGGGCAAGCTGTTTACATGGAAATTCAGCATCCTGCTGTCGGTGATTGCGCTGAGCGTACTGTTCTACCGACCGTTCTGCAAGTGGCTCTGCCCGCTGGGCGCGTTCTACGCGCTGTTCAACCGGGTGTCCCTCTTCCAGATGAAGGTGGATAAGAATAAGTGCGTTTCCTGCGGGAAATGCGCCAGAGCCTGCAAGATGGATGTGGATGTGACGAAAACGCCCAACCATACCGAGTGCATCCGCTGCGGAATGTGCATCCGCGCCTGTCCGACGAAAGCCGTGTGCTTCCGCTACGGCTTCGGAGACGGTAAAGATAAGGCAAAAGCAGCGGAAACACTACAGACAAACAACACTAACAGGGAGGAATAAAACGAATGAAGATGAATAGGACGAATACTGCCGGCAGAATTCTGGCGCTGCTGCTTACTGCACTGATGGTGCTCTCTCTGGCAGCCTGCGGCACAAAGGGCGGAGACAAAATGGACGGAATGAGTAGCGAACCGAAGAATGCCGAGGAAGCGGTTGCCATGCACAAGGAGCTAATGGCGCAGGAAAATGCCATTCTCTCGGAGAACACAGCGCTTTGGGAAAAAGTTTTCATAGCGGCCGACAAGGGCATGACCATGCAGGAGGACGGCAAAAACTATGGTGAGTTCTTGTTGGACACCATCGAAGATTCCAAAGATCAGTTTACAGAGGATGAGCTGAAGCTGCTCAAGGAGGCGGCAGAGAAGATCCGCGAGATTGAAAACAAGCTGACCATGATAGAGAAAAAGTACCCCGAGGCGGCACAGCAATCTACGGATGGCGCTATGAGCGTGCCCGCGGGCAGCGACATGACCACGCCGCCTGATGACGGCAGTATGCAGAAATTTCCCGTCTTTGAGGGCAAGGACCTGGATGGCAACACGGTGAAGAGCGACGAGCTGTTCTCCGCCAACGCCGTCACCGTGGTGAATTTCTGGTTCACCACCTGCAATCCCTGCGTAGGCGAGCTTTCCGAGCTGGATGCGCTGAACAAGGAACTGGCGGAGAAGGGCGGCTCCCTCATCGGCGTCAACACCTTCACGCTGGACGGCGACGAAACGGCAATTTCCGAGGCGAAGGATGTGCTTGCCAAGAAGGGCGCCACCTATCAGAATGTGTATTTTGACTCCGACGGTGAGGCGGGAAAGTTTACCACCAACATCTTTGCCTATCCCACCACCTATGTGGTCGACCGCAGCGGCAATATCGTGGGTGAACCCATCGTAGGCGCCATCACGGAAAAGAAGCAGGCGGAGACTCTGCAAAAGCTCATCGACCAGGCTCTTGCCGCCGATATGGGCTGACAAACGAATTTATCTTCTCCGAAAGGAGGGATACACCATGTATCGGAGAGTATTGCCGCTTCTGCTCACCGCGGTACTGCTGCTGAGCGGCTTTCACAAAGCCCATTGAAGAGCCTGCCGTGGTGGAACTGGAGGACCTGAGCCACGGCATGCGCCGTACAGAGGTCAGAAGCCGTGCCGGAGATTCTCACCTTGGTCATGTGTTCACTGGCGATCCGGAGTCCCCAATGGCGTGCGCTACTGTATCAACAGTGCGGCCCTGCGCTTTGTGCCTTACGCAAAGATGAAAGCAGAGGGTTACGGATATCTTCTGTATCTGTTCGAGGAATGAGTTCGCAAAATACTGTTATGTTTCTTAATATTTTTGCTATCAACATGTTCTCCTGCGGCCTTACGATCTGTCAAATCCATCCATGCTTTTGCCTTAAATGGAATCAAATATGCCGCATCCAAGACAGTCACTCCGTGCTTAAACTCTACGTCCTCATAGGTAACCTTGACTCCAAGAACTTTATCGAGATATTCCATGTCATCACCTGCATTCTTAACTCTTTTTCTGTATTATAACTTTTTTTGAGTTAAGATACAATATTTGAGTTAAGAGCAGTCAAAGATCAACATTATAAAAAATCATTTTCAAAGAAAAAAGCCCGGTGCAGCATGAGCATTACACCCACACTGCACCGGACATTCCATCATCGACTGCTTTGTCTATTTTCTTCTTCCTGCCGCACTTCCTGCTCATGCAGCTGCTCTTTTTCTGCTCGTCCTCTTTCAGGTTTTCCTGCATAATCTTCTGCGCCACAAGCCAATCCTGCATTTCCGATTTGGTCTTGCGGTACTCTGCATGTGTTCGTCCGTCAACGGCAAAATTGGACTTCATGGATTAAACAAATGTGTGTCTCCCTCTTTTTTATCGCAACATCATTCTATCCCTGTTGTATTTGAAAATGTATATGTACTCTTCTGATATATCCCCTTGTTTCTAAAATAATTTTCAAATGCATTTCAAAATTTTATTCTAAAATTTCTATAATTGCATGTTCAACTTGATGTTCTTTTATTTTGTCAATGATTATATGCATATTTTCTATTTCTAATTCTATTTTTGTATCCCCATCCTTTGGTACCATACCAAATTTTTGAAATACAAATCCAGTAAATGTGTCACAATCTTCTGCTGTAAATGTAACACCTATAGCGTCTTCAATATCACTTAATCGTATATTTCCTTTCACTTCCCACTTGTTATCGCTTATTCTTATAATAACAGTTTCTTCTTCCGACGATATTGGTTCAATATCGTTTAAATCGCCAACAATTTCTTCTAATAAATCAAAAAGAGTTACTATTCCAACCACTCCACCATGCTCATCTAATACAATCGCCATAGATTGCTTCGATTGTTTCATATTTTTAAAAAGCACATCTGCTTTTGTAGTTTCCATAACAAAGTATGGTGCAGAAATTGCAGAATCTATAACCATATCCTTACTTTTTTCTTTTAATCTAAAATAGTCTTTTGCATTTAAAATACCAATAACATGATCTATCGAATCTCCACAGACGGGATAAAGGGTATGTCGTGTATTGTGGATCGTTTCATCCCACTCCTTCACATCATCAGACATCCATAATATTGTCACATCTGTTCGATGTGTAGCAATCGTACCAGCCATAATATCATTAAATTCAAAAACATTTTGAATAAACTCTTTTTCTTGATGATCTATTGTTCCTTTTTCACTTCCCGCATCAACAAGCATACGTATTTCTTCTTCACCTACTTGATCTTCCGCTTCATTTGGATCAATACCACAAATCCTCAAGACAATATTTGTTGATATTGAAAGAAATGAAACGATTGGCTTAAATAGGATAGAGATTCCCGTAACCAATCCTGAAATCCCCATTGCCAGTTCTTCAGATTTTTTCATTGCGATTCTCTTTGGAACTAATTCGCCAAAAACCAACGTGAAATATGATAAAATCAATGTAATCAATATAACAGCTATGGTATCTAAAGTAGAACGTGGAATATTCACGCCCATCCCAACAACCCAATCAACTAAAGGTTCTGAGAAATTATCTGCTGCAAAAGCACTTCCTAAAAATCCCGACAATGTGATTGCAACCTGAATTGTCGCAAGAAATCGTGCCGGCTCTTGCGTTAATCGTACTAATCTCTTTGCCCGACCATTACCTTGTTCTGCCATTCGTTCTAGCTTTGTTTCATTCATTGATAAAACAGCGATCTCTGCACTCGCAAAAATCGCGTTTAATATAATTAAAATAATCTGCACTACTAAAAGAATAAAAATTGATGTACTCATAAATAAAACCTTTCTACAATAAAATTATCTAAATATCACACTTACTTAAAAGCAACAAAAGACATGGTCTATGTTCCGAATACATAGTCCATGCCTTGCGATATATAAATAAAAATTCTATTGAATTGGTTCGCTTCAGAATCATTATCACTTTCGTCCATGTTAAATATTCCTCCTCTCAAATAGTATTGTAGTACAGTATAACAAAAAGACCTAACATAATCAATTCGAAAAAAGCAAAAGTGTGTTAAATTTATGTAAAACATAAAATCCGATTATTTTTAATTTCTTTGGGAAATTCAATTTTCTTTATCATCACTTAACATCATTTTAAAGTAAAAAGCAAGCCATTTTCAGACTTGCTTTCCACCATATCATCTTCCTTATTGATAAATCATTTCTTTATTCACAATCTCCCTTGCACATGCTTGTATATCACTCATTCTCGTCTAAAACCTCTTTCTTTGTGCGTCTATGCTTTCCCTGCTCATCATAAAACATATTTCGGGTAGCAACCTTTACTTCGGGTTGTTCCAACATTTTCCGTTCACTAAATACCAGATGAATATGATAATTCGTCTTTGCAATGGTATTTTCAATCACACATCGTTGTGTCAATTTTACCAAGAAAGGCTTTTGCCCCAGGTCACGATACCTTTTGAGGAAAAGCCCACAAGTAATCTGCCCGGTGACAATCTGAGGTATTACAGACAGAGAAAGTCTCTGACTACCAGACAGCTTGCAGAGCAAATAGATGTTGTACCCGCAACTATCCTGATGTATGAACGAAATAAGCACCCGATCAAAGATTTTGAACATAACCCTATTTCTGATCAGTTGCTGGAAAGTATGGAAGCCAGCAAAAAAATAGCAGATAGTTTAGCGCCCATTCTGGAGCAAGAGGAAAAACTCAAGCGAATCGCAGAAGGTGCTACTGCACATATCCCCAATTTTGAGATTCCGACGCTTGCGTTGGATGCAATTTCAGAACCTTCGCCAGCTATGAAAGCGATTGCTGAACAGAGTAAAGCTATGAAGTTGGCTACCAGCGTAGGTACTGCAATAGATGCCCTACAACACAGTAGTACCATCCAGACTTTAGGAGAACTTGCAATAGTCGCTAATGTCCCCAACTATACTTTCAAGAATCCGCTGCTTGAACAAGCCAATTTAGGGATGACGGCGATGCTCCAGTCTTTCAATAATAGTGCGGTAAAACTACTTGCGGATTCTGTTCATGGAATTATAAGCTCCTTTGGGTCTGCACTTACAGCGACAATTCATTCGCCTGTGATGGATTGGCTTCAGAGCATTGACATCTCTCCAATGCGCTCTGTGTTGGAGAATCTTGCACTGGAACCGGATATTCTTGGGAGATACAAGAAGTTCAATCAAGCGTACTTGACGGCTATGTATGAATGCAAATGGTTCCCCTACGCTGGCTGGGCAGCGGATATTACCATGACAGCGGAAATATCGGACATCCTGGCAACAAGCCGAGGTGCAAGTAAGCGACGAGAAAAGCGTATCGACAAGGTCATTCTCGACTATTACGACAAGAATGAAATCAAATTCATCAAGCGAATATGGAGAGAATCTGATTTAGAACCACATATCAAACGAATTCTGGGACAGGCTCTTGAAGCACATCTCCGTGGTGAATATGCCCTGTGTATTTCCAGCTTGGCAACTATGTGGGAGGGCTTAATCTACATAAAGGCAAACAATGCTACCATGCAGGATCGTCACCGGCAAAGGATGGCGATCACTAAAAAAGAACTGGAAGATCTGATCGAGGCAAACGACTACGACAAGATCTTCAGCGATTATTTTAATACCTTCATTGTTTCTCAGTGCAATAAGGTTGATGATGTGGTTGATGGTGTGCCGAACCGGCATGGCGTTTCTCACAGCTGGTATCACAGCTATCCGAGCAAAAAAGCTTCTCTGAATGCTATTTTGCTTACCGACTTCATAATTGGTCTGGAGCCACTTGAAGGCACCCAGGCCAGTGCATAAAGAAAATACGAATCGAGGTACACACGATGTCTAACGATAAAATCCAAGCGGTAGGAGTAAATATTGCAGAAAAAGCAACGATGATCTGGAATGTGGCAGATATGCTCCGTGGCCCCTTTAAGCCCCATGAGTACGGACTTGTAATCCTTCCTATGACCGTGGTTAAACGTTTCCACGACTGTCTGCTTCCCACCCACGAAGCAGTCTTGGCACAGTATGAAAAGGTCAAGAAGCTGGCCGTCATTGATGGCTTTCTGACCAAGGCTTCCGGTTATCAGTTCTACAATACCAGCAAGTTCACATTTGAAAAGCTGCTGGCTGACCCGGATAACATCGAAGCCAACTTCCGGGACTATCTGGCTGGGTTCTCTCCCAATGTCCAGGATGTTCTGTCCAAATTCGATTTTGACAACATCATCAAGAGAAACAGTATGAATGTCATAATCGGATCAGTTGGCATATCCCATTATTTCGGATGTGTTAGCCCTGTCTATTATGTTTTCAAGGAAACAGAAGATGCTGATTTAAGGTTTATTAGTTACATCTTTAGCACTGTAGGTTTTCAGAAAGAGCTGCGGAAATATGCCAAGGGTATTATGGAAATTCGTTTAAGAATATCCGTATCAGATACACTTAGACGGGTTGTGCCATTACCAAAACTGGAAGAACAAGCCTGCCAGGTATCATGCTGATACAGCACCCAGCAGTGCTTTCTGAAAATATGGTTTCTCTGTACTTTTTCTTATCACCCCAGAGATGTAGGATTTCTCACAGGCGGCAGTGTGCTTCACTGCTCCATTGGAATTTAACCATCCCGCCTTCCTTATGGCCGGACCGCGAATTACGGAAGTATCATTGTCCCTGTCTGGCTTTAGCACCGCCGCCGGTTGCAATCCGGCATTTGCTTCTGCGAAACCGCTATCGCCCCGATGGGCTTCATGGCGTGCAGTCGATGGCTCGACCAAACAGGAATGTACCTGAAGAATGAGTATTCAGTTTTCAAGGGACATCCGGACTTTCGTCCTTACAAAGTAAGTTTAACAAGAATCCTCCGGTTTCGCGTTGGCCTCGTAGGCGCACTTTGGTTGTCCTTGCAGGACTACATATGGTTTGTTTTGATTTTTTCAGTGTCCTATGCAGTCGGATTGGGGCAAAAAAAATACCTCGTTGGTTTCCCAACGAGGCATCGAAGACGATTCTATCTCATACGACTTCACATCATGCATCCGAAGATTTGTTTTACAAAATTCGCTTGTTTTTTTCCAGAACGCTTAAACTGATCATATGCTCCTTCTGCATGAATAATCAGCATTTCAATTTCTGGAGCAGTAATGACATTTACCACGTCAATTTTCTGCTCATATGCTTTACTCAATCGAAATTCCTCTCTGCGAGAATCCAAAATCCGTATCACAGAAATCTGCTCATCGAATCCTTTCCGTAAGTACTATGCATAAAAGCACAGCCGCAGAGTACATCTGTGGCTGTGTTTTGTGTTCAGTTGCTCACTGTTGCGTGGACTGGATATGGAGAGACAACATATCTCCCGATCTTACATGGGTGATCTTATCTGCCATCACTCTGGCAGTTTTCCTTGCAGATATGTCGGCATCCCCACTGCGGTCGTATCCGGCCTGACCTTAAACATGGCTTTTTCAATCTACCTTCCTTATCGGTTTTCCGCGATATGTTTCTCCGCCATGTGGACTGCCACCGCGCCGTCCGCCACGGCGGTGACCACCTGACGGAGGGGCTTCGTCCGCACGTCGCCCACGGCGTAAACGCCGGGAATACTGGTTTCCGTGGTCTCTCCGGCCACGATATAGCCGCCGCCGTCCAGCGCCAGTTGACCCACCGCCAGCGCCGTGGCGGGCTGTCGGCCCACGCTGACAAATACGCCGTCGCAGTCCACCACGCTTTCCTCACCGGTGACGGTGTCCCGCAGGCGTACGCCGGTCAGCCTGTCCCCGGAAAGCAGCGCGGAAACGGTGCTGTTCCAGCGGAATTCCACATTTTCGGTCTGTTCCAGTGGCTCGTGATAGATCTTGGTGGCCCGCAGGGTGTCTCTGCGGTGGACGAGGATCACCTTTTTCGCCACGCGGCTGAGAAGGAGGGCATCTGCCGCGGCGGAATTGCCGCCGCCCACCACGACCACCGTTTTGTCCTTGTAAAACATCCCATCGCAGGCGGCGCAGTAGGCCACGCCCCGGCCCAACAGCTCCGTCTCTCCGGCAACGCCCAGCGTTCTGGGGTCTGCGCCGGTGGCCAGCACCACGGTTTTCCCCCGGAAGATCCCCTCGCTGGTCTCCACGAGCTTGGGAACCGCCGTCAGATCCATGCGGAGAACTTCCGCGTATTCGCTGCGTGCCCCAAAACGCTCCGCCTGCTTTTGCATCTTCTCCGCCAGAGAGAAGCCGTCGATCCCGTTCTCAAAGCCGGGGTAGTTGTCGATCTGCTCGGTCAGGGCCATCTGCCCGCCAGCAGACAGCTTTTCCAGCACGACGGTGTCCAGCCCCGCCCGGGCCGCCGCCCACCACGAGCATATCATAAACATGATTGTTGTTCATATCTGAATCCTCCGTTATTTCGCCAAGGCTTCCTGAATGAAGCGGTCGATCTCTGCCTTTGAGCCGGGCGCGGTGATGGAATCCACGGCCTTTCCGTTCCGGTACAGCACCAGAGTTGGGATGACCTCGATCCCCTCGGCCCCCGCCAGCCGCGGCTCCTCGTCAATATTGATCTTGCTGACAACGAGGCTGTCCGCGTATTCCTCTCCAATCTTCTCATACGCAGGGCCGATCCTCCGGCAATAGCCGCACCAGGGCGCCCAGAAATCCACCAAAACGGGCTTTTCGCCCCGGGTCGCCTGCTCAAACTGCTCCTGATTCATATTCATAGCTGCCATATCTGTCAGCTCCTTTCTTTTGTTTGGGTATTCTCAAGACTCCGTTCTCGCCCCACACCACATCGTGACCTCAACCTGAGATGACGGTACTCTGCCCTTGGGACATAAAGCAGATGAGTAAGACCATCATCTGTACGAGAATAGCTGCGGTTTGTTGCAGCTTATTCCGCGCAGAGCTCCGCCACAAGAGCGTCCATCTGCGCTTCGCTGGTTTGGTTCAGTGCGCCGCGCAGCGATACCTCCGTTTCACACAGTCGGAGTTCCTTCATCTTTTCCAACTCGGCGCGCATCAGCCGCGCGGCAGCAGGGGCCCATGAGCCGTTTTCCATGAGGCCGATCCGGCGGTTTCGGAATCCCTTTGTCTGTAAATGATCCAAAAAGGCCTTCATGGGCGGGAACAGTCCTCCGTCATAAGTGGAGCAGGCCAACACCAGTTTCCCGCAGTAGAACGCACTGGCAACAGCGTAGGAAAGATCTGTCACAGTGAGATCACATATGCTGACCTGCACGCCTTTTTTCTCTAATTTACCCTTGAGGGTCTTCGCCGCATGGGCAGTATTTCCATGGATGGATGCGTGGGCAATCAGTATGCTCTCCGATTCTTCTGGTTCCCATTGTGACCAGAGATCATAGAGCCGCAGACACTCCTCCAGCCCTTCTGTAAGCACGGGACCATGGAGCGGGCAGATCGTTTGGATCTCCAGCGCGGAGGTCTTTTTCAGCAGAGCCTGCACCTGTGCGCCATATTTCCCGATAATATTGTAATAATACCGTCGGGCCTGCGGCACCCAGGGGGCACGGGCAGTCCGTTCCAGTGAGCCAAAGCGTCCGAAGGCATCCGCCGAGAACAAGATTTTTTCCGTTTCCTCATACGCCGTCATCACCTCCGGCCAGTGTACCATCGGTGCCAGCAGGAAGCGCAGCCGGTGTGAGCCCAGAGAGATCGTGCTGCCCTCGCCAACCTCCAGCATACGGTCTTCCGACAATGCACCCGTGCCAAAGAACTGCTTGATCAGGGTAAATGTTTTCGCGTTTCCCACGATCTTCATCTCCGGGTACTCTTGCGCTATCCGCATGAGGCTGCCGGAATGATCCGGCTCCATGTGTGTGACCACAAGATAATCGGGGTTGCGCCCCCCCAACACCTGCGCTACATTGGAAAGCCATTCCACCGCCGCCCGTGCGTCCACGCTGTCCATCACGGCGATTTTCTCGTCCAGAATGACATAGGAGTTGTAGCTCACTCCCATAGGCTGGACGGGGTACTGGTTTTCAAAGAGTGCCAATGTGTTATCATCCACCCCTACATAGCGGATGGCATCTGTTACCGTTCGGATATCCATATAAAAAATACCTCCTATTCTGATGTCTTTGGTTTTCTTATAAATCGTCTATCAGTGCGGTGCTCTTGGCGTAGGCGGTACTGCGTGCCTCAAAGAAATCGGTCTTGACCATATTGGCGTCAGCGTACTGGCTGACCCATTCCATGCTCTCCGGTTCGCTCTCAAAGCCCGGATACAATGCCGGATAGCCAAGGCTCGTCCAGCGAAGATTCCCGAGATAGCGGATGTAATCGCTAATCATCTGCCGGTTCAACCCCGGGATGTCGTCGCCGATCACATAATGCCCCCATGCGATCTCCTGCTCCACGCCCTCACGCATCATCTCGCGCAGCGCTTGTACGCTCTCGGCGGTGAACAACTCCGGCTGCTCCTTTTGCAGCTCCGTGATGATATTGCGGAACAGCCACAAGTGCGTGTTCTCGTCGCGGTTTATATAGCGGATCTCCTGCGCCGAGCCGGGCATCTTCCCGTTTCGGGAGAGATTGTAGAAGAACATAAAGCCGCTGTAAAAATAGATGCCCTCCAAAATATAGTTCGCCATCATCACGCGCAGCAGCGTGGGAGCGTCCTTCCGCTCCTGAAACTCGTTGTAGCAGTCCCCAATGAAGGTGTTGCGGCGCAGCAGATGCTCGTCCGTTTTCCATTGGTAGAGGATGTCATTGCGCTCCACGGGGGAACAGATGGTGTCGAGCATATAGCTGTAGCTCTGTGAGTGGACACACTCCTGAAACGCCTGAATGGACAGGCAGAGATTGACCTCGTTGGCTGTAATGTAGGCGCCGATATTAGGCAGGTTCGCTGTCTGAATGGAATCCAAAAAGACAAGAAAACTCAGAATTTTATCGTAGGCGCTGCGCTCGGCTGACAGCAGGCGGGGATAGTCCTTCACATCCTGCGAGAGATTGATCTCCTCAGGGATCCAAAAGTTGTTCATGGCCTGCCGGTACCAGTCGCTGACCCAAGCGTACTTCATATTGTTGAAGTCGTTGAGGTTGGTGGTATTGCCGCCGATCATGCGCCGCAGGCGCACATCAGGGTCGCCCTCCGGGTTAAAGAGGGGCTTTTTCTTCAGTTCCATCATGCTATCCTCCTTATGACGAGCAGCTTTCACAGGCCTCGACCTCAAGGGCCTTGCTGCGGACATAATAAATGGTCTTGACGCCGGCCCTCCACGCCTCCAAATACAGTCTGAGCACCTGACGCATGGAATAGTCGTTGGTGATATAGAGATTCATGCTCTGCGCCTGGTCAATATGTCTCTGGCGAAAGCCCGCGGCGCGTACCGACCAGCTTTGGTCGATCAGATGCGCCGCCTTATAGTACCACCATGTATCCATAGAAAGCTCCGGAGCAACGCGGGGCAGCATGCTGCCCTTTTTTTCCTCTAAAAAGAATTTCTTCATAATTGGATCGATGCCCGCCGACGTGCCGGAGAGGATGGATGTGCTGGAAGTGGGTGCGACAGCCAGCAGATAGGCGTTGCGCATTCCCTGCACCGCCACCGTTTCCGCAAGCGCCCGCCACTTTTCTGAGGTATAACCTCGCTTTTCAAAATACGCGCCTGTCTGCCAGTCGCTGCCCTCAAAGAGCGCATAGCGGCCCTTTTCCCGTGCCAGTGCTGTGTCCGCCTTGACGGCGGCGTAGTTGATATGCTCGAATACCGCATCGGTGAAGGCAAGGTGCTCATCGCTCTCCCATCGGATGCCGCGCTTTGCCAGCATGTGGTGGTAGCCGCTGACGCCCAGGCCGATGCTGCGGTACTTCTGATTGGTAAGCCGCGCGTATTCCAACGGGTAGAAGTTGAGGTCGATCACATTATCCAGTGCGCGGATGGCCGTTTCCACCGTGCGTTCCATATAGGCCTCGTCCTCCACCGCCAGATTACCGAGAGACAGACTCGCCAGGTTGCAGACCACAAACTCACCGGGGAGTGTGGCCGTCACCACCACTGTGTCGCCGTTCTCCGTGTGCACCTCAGTGCTGATATGCTCGATGGGCGCCATGTTCTGTGCGATCTCCGTGCAGAGATTGGAGCAATAGATCATTCCCGTGTGGCCGTTTGGGTTCATACGATTTACGCTGTCGCGGTTGAAGGCGAAGGGCGTGCCGGTCTCCACTGCCGAGCGAAGCACCAGCCGCACGATGTCCTTGACGGTGACGCTGCGCTTTTCGATGCGCGGGTCATTGACGCAGTCCAGATACCGCTTCTCCCATTCCGTACCCCAGTAATCCTCCAGTGCGTAGCCCTTGACCGTGAGGATCTCATGCGGACACATGAGATGCCACGGCGCGTCTATGTTCTCCTCCGCCAGTCGCCAGAAGAGATCCGGATAGCACACGGCGGGAAACACATCATGCGCCTTCATGCGGTCGTCGCCGTTGTTGGTGCGCAGTTGAAGGAATTCAGGCAGATCCCGGTGCCATGCGTCTAAGTAAACCGCCGCAGCGCCCTGCCGCATCCCCAACTGATCCACCGCCACGGCGGTGTCGTTGACCAACCGGATCCAGCGGATAACACCGCCCGCCGCCCCTTGAAAGCCGCGGATGGTGCTGCCTGCAGCGCGCACCTTACCGAAGTACATCCCCATTCCACCGCCAAATTTAGAGACCTTTGCGAAGTTGTCCAGCGAGCGGTAGATGCCGTCCAGACTGTCCGGCACAGTGTCCACAAAGCAGCTTGAAAGCTGATGGTAGGGCTTTCGTGCGTTGGACATGGTAGGTGTCGCCATCGTGACCTCCATACGGCTGAGCATATCGTAAAAGCGTTTTACCCACCCCATGCGGTCAGAGCCTTCGTTCATAGCAAGATGCAGCGCGATACCCAAAAACATCTCCTGCGGTGTTTCCAGCGGCACGCGGCTGCGTGACTGGATCACATAGCGTTTGAGCAGCAGGTCAAGGCCGGAGTAGGTGAACAGCTCGTCCCGTTCCGGGCAGAGAAAGTCCTCCGCCATAGCGATCTCCTCGTGGGTATAGTGGGCAAGAATATAGTCACCGTAGAGTCCCTTATCCGTCAGATAGCGAAGCCTGCCATAGAGGTCGCCGACGCCGCGCCCCTCCCATTCCTGTGCGTTGCGACAGCGAAAGGAGTGGTTCAGAAGCCGCGCCGCGATGAACTCCCACTTGGGTGCCTCTGCCGTAGTCAGCTCTACCGCTGCCTTGGTCAGTGCCTCAGCCCTCTCATCCTCCGTCATGCCCGGGCGACAGAAGCTCTCAAACTTCATTTGAAGCGCCGCGAGGGAGTAGATTTCCTCGGTAAAATCCATCTGGATACGGCGCAGCACCTCGTCAAGCGAGTTATCCCCCACCGTCTGCGCGATGGTATGCCGGACGCGGCGCAGCGCAGACCGCTTTTCGCGATAGAGGATGTACGCCTTGGCCACCTCATAGTGTCCGCGCTCCATGAGCGTCCGCTCCACCTCGTCCTGCACACGTTCCACGGTGAGCGGTACTGTGACGGAGAGATTGTTGAGAACGGCGGCGAGGATCTCCTCCAGTTCTCCGCCCCCAATCTCCCTTCCCTGTCCATCAAACGCTTTTTTCATGGCGTTGAAAATTTTCTCCTGTTGAAAAGGAACAGACTTCCCGTTTCGTTTTCTGATCTCCATTTCGATCCTCTCATCTTCTCCGGTCACTTTTCATGTCCTTTTGGGCAAAGAGCGGGCAAGCGCAGTATCACGCTTGCCCGCTCTATTTTTGAAAGCCGGTTTTTCTGCAGCCGACACGGCGGGGCTGTTTGTTGTCTGTTGTCTTGGTTTTGGCTTTCCTGCCAGTTACTTCATAGATTCCAGAATGGCGTCCGCCAGTGCTTCCAGCTCAGTGCGCTTGTCCGTGCCCATGGACGAGGCGAGGCTGAGCCGCTCGTTGAGCACCGTCATGTTCTTAAGCTCATCGTTGACAAATTTCTGCATGAGGTCACCGGACTTCACCGCCCATGAGCCGTTTTCAATGATGGCAAAGGTGCGGTTTTGCAGATTCAGTGCCTTCATATCCATGAGGAAGTCATGCATGGCGGGGTAGATGCCGAGATTGTAGGTCACAGAGGCCAGGACAATGTGACTGTACTTAAACGCCTCGGAGATCAGCTGGGAGACATGAGTGGAGGACACATCGTACATCGCCACCTTGCTCATGCCCTTATCGCAGAGCGACGCCGCCAGCGCCTGCGCCGCGTTCTCCGTGTTGCCGTACATGGAGGCGTAGACGATGAGCACGCCCTGGGTCTCAGGGGCATAGCGGCTCCATGTGTCGTACTTTTCGATGAACCAGCCCAGATCCTTGCGCCACACGGGGCCGTGGAGCGGGCAGATGTACTGGATCTGATCCAAAACGCCGCCGGCCTTTTTCAGCAGGAGCTGGATGTGGGGGCCGTACTTGCCCACGATGTTGGTGAGATAGCGGCGGGCGTCGTCCAGCCAGTCCCGCTCGAAGTCCACCTCGTCGGCGAACAGCTTACCGTCCAGCGCGCCGAAGGTGCCGAAGGCGTCGGCGGAAAAGAGGACGCCGTCGGTGACGTCGAGGGTCACCATGGCCTCCGGCCAGTGAACCATAGGCGCGCCCACAAAGGTGACGGTGTGCTTGCCAAAGGAGAAGGTGTCGCCCTCCTTCACCTCGATGCACTCATGTCCGTCCACATGGAAGCCGAACTGCCGCATGAGCATGAATGCCTTCTCGTTGGAGATCAGCTTCACCTTAGGATGGCGCAGCAGGATCTCCTCGATGCAGGCGGCGTGATCCGGCTCCAGATGGTTGACCAGCAGGTAGTCCAGCTCGCGGCCATCCAGCACATACGCCAGATTTTCCAAAAGCTGGCGGCAGGCAGACCAGTCCACCGTGTCAAAGAGCACCGTCTTTTCATCCAGCAGGCAGTAAGCGTTGTAGCTTACGCCCCGGGGAATGGGAAAGCAGTTTTCAAACAGGGCCAGGCGATGGTCGTTGGCGCCCACCCAGTAGAGGTCGTTTGTTACTTTACGCACGCAATACATCTTATCTTACCTCCTTCACGGCTCAAGCCTTTACAAATTGATCCTTCGTCTCCGCGCACTCCGGGCACACCCACTCGGCGGGAAGCTGCTCAAAGAGCGTACCCGGCGCGATCTCGCCGTCCTCGTCGCCCAACTCCGGCACATACTCGTAGCCGCAGCCGCTGCAGACGTAGCGGTCGCCGATGGGGGCGGGCTTCGGCGGTGTGGGCCGCTTCATCTTTACCATAGGCGGCGCGGGCAGCTTTTCGCCGCTATCCAGCGCAGCAGTGAGCAGGGGCAGGATCTCCTCCACATCGCCCACGATGCCGTAGTCGCAGTTCTTGAAGATAGGCGCGTTACCGTTCTTATTGATGGCCACGATGGTGGAGGCGTCCTTGATGCCCTTAAGGTGCTGGGATGCGCCGGAGATGCCACAGGCGATGTACAGATTGCCGGTGAACTTCTGACCGGACATACCCACATAGCGGTTCAGCGGCAGATATTTGAGAGTCTCCGCCACAGGGCGGGAAGAACCGATGGCCGCGCCGGCAGCCTTGGCCAGCGACTCTACCAGTTTCATGTTCTTTTTCTCCCCGATGCCCTTGCCCGCGGAGACCACCCGCTCCGCCTGCGGGATGGGCGTATCCATAGGGATGCCCACGGAGAAGTCGTGACCATCCTTCTTCAGCGCCGCTACAAGGTCGGCCACCTGCTGGGCAGCATCCCCTTCCCGGAAGATGGTCTTTTTGCGAATGCCGGTGATGGGCGCGGGTTTCTTGGCCGCCGAACGGCTCTCGCCGCCGGAGCTCTTGCCCAGCCTGCCCACCAGATGAGAGGCGATGACCACCCGCTGGATCTCGTTAGTGCCCTCGTAGATGGTGGTGATCTTGGCGTCGCGGTAGGCCCGTTCCACCTCCATGCCCTTGAGGAAGCCGCTGCCGCCGTGGATCTGCAAGGCATCGTTGGTGACCTCCAGCGCGATGTCCGAGGCGTACATCTTCGCCATGGCGGACTCCATGCCGTAAGGCGCGTGCTGCTCCTTCAGCTCCGCCGCGGAGTAGATGAGGAACCGGGCGCAGCGCAGCTTGGTGGCCATATCCGCCAGCTTGAAGGCGATGCTCTGCTGGGCCGCGATGGGCTTGCCGAACTGGACGCGCTCCTTGGAATAGCTCAACGCGTGCTCAAACGCGCCTTGGGCGATGCCCAGCGCCTGCGCGGCGATGCCGATGCGTCCGCCGTCCAGCGTGGACATGGCAATCTTGAAGCCCTCGCCCTCCTTGCCCAATAGGTTTTCCTTGGGAACCTTCACGTCGTTGAAGATCAGCTCCGCCGTGGAGGAGGAGCGAATGCCCATCTTGTCATAGTGGTCGCCGAACTCAAAGCCCTTCCAGCCCTTCTCCACGATGAAAGCGGAGATGCCCCGGGTGCCGATGTCCGGCGTGGTGACGGCGAAAACCACATAGGTGTCCGCCTTAGGGGCGTTGGTAATGAAGATCTTGCCGCCGTTGAGGAGGTAGTAGTCCCCCTTATCCAGCGCCGTGGTCTCCGTGCCGCCGGCGTCGGATCCGGCGTTGGACTCCGTGAGGCCGAAGGCGCCGATCTTCTCGCCCTTGGCCAGCGGAACCAGATATTTCTTCTTCTGCTCCTCGGTGCCATAGGCGAAAATGGGCCATGAGCCGAGGGAGACGTGGGCGGAGAGGATTACGCCCGCGCCGCCGTCCACACGGGCCAGCTCCTCCACCGCGATGGCGTAGCTCAGGGCATCAAGACCGGCACCGCCGTACTCCTTGGGGTAGGGAATGCCCATCCAGCCCAGCTTACCCAGCTTCTTGACAGCCTCCTCGGGAAACTCATTGTTCTGATCCATTAAAAATGCGAGGGGCTTGATCTCCTCCTCCGCAAAACTCCGGATCTTCGCGCGCAGCTCTTCGTGCGCCGCCGTGGTTTGAAACAGCATATGGGTACCTCCTCTTAAAATTTTACAGCTTGCTTGTATCTTGGGGATCGGATCCGCCGGTCAGCAGCCTGCGCAGGCTCACGGCACGGAACGCCTCGTCCTGCTTTTGCTGCAAGGCCGCCAGCTGACAGTGGATGGCGCACCGCCCATGCTTGTCCTGCCAGCGGCATTCATATCCCGGCTCCATGCAGGCGCACAGGATGCCCCGCTCCCCCACGACCCCCATGAGATCGTAGAGGGAGGTCGCGTCCAGATCGCAGGACAGCGCGCAGCCGCCGAGGGCGCCGCGGCTCACCCGCACCAAATTGCCGGCGGAGAGCTTGCGCAGAATCTGGTAGGCAAACTGATTGGGGATCAATTCCGTTTCCGACATCTCGGCCACCGAATGCTTCTCCCCGTCCAGCAGCACCCGCAAAATGCGCAGTGCGTAGTCCGTCTCTTTGGTGATGATCATGCTCCACATCCTCTTTTCGCTTGCTTGTTAATGCCATTATATCAATCTTGATAAATTTTATCAAGATAATTTTCAAAAAAATATATCGTTTTAACACAGACCGCTCCAGCCCGGGTCAGCTTCGCTTTCCATTCAGCGAAAAGCCATGTTCCTTACAATATAGAAGCCGAAAAAGCTGTGCCGTGGCAGTCCGCCGAAAGCAGAAAAGACTATGCCTGAAAACCAGAAAGCGGAGAAATTGGTTGGGGCTCGCAGGGGTCGCCCACCCAAGGCGGATAAGGCGGTCCCTGGCAAGTCCAAGGCAAGCACCAAAGTGCGTGCTTTTCATTTTATATTCGACACATTATGTTATGATATGCAGTAAATGTTCCATCTTACCGTCCCATTCTCTGCTGGAATCGGCGCACTCTTTCAGTTCAGTTTCGACTTCAGCATTTATCGGCAAGTTTTTCTTATAGCGGATGGTATGCTCAAGGCTTGCCCAGAAGTCCATAGCGATTGTACGGAGTTGTATCTCCACCGGCACATGGATCACTTTTTCCGCAAAGAATACCGGCAGCCGGAGCGTCAGGTGCAGACTGCGATAGCCATTTGGCTTAGGGTGTGAAATATAATCTTTCTCTGTGATGATTTCAATGTCAGACTGTTTTTTTAAGCACTTTGCCAAAAAGAACACATCCTCCTCGAAAGAGCAGATCACCCGCACACCGGCAATATCCATGATATTTGTCTGCATGGTCGGAAAATCCAGAGGAAGTCCGCGTTTCTGCATCTTATTCATAATGCTGGACGGCGACTTCAAGCGGCTTTTTATACTTTCTATCGGATTGCGATCATGCTGCAATGAAAACTCTTCGTTTAGAATTTCCAACCTGCTTTCCAGTGCTTTCAGCGCACATCGGTATTGCAGCATGACTTCCTGATACCTGCGATTTTCGCTTAAAAGGCGCTGGCACTGCAAATCATCTAAGCCTTTATCTGCCGCAACCGTCAAGCCAAATAAATTCTCACTCATAGCTTCTCCATTCCGCAGGGATAGGCGCTCCGCGCTGTCTGCCGCTCTTGTATTACGACCTGATAAAAACTGTATCCGCCGGAGAGATGGGAACAGGTGAAACCGTACTGCGTCAAAAGTCGGCAGGCCAGATAACTGCGAAGCCCTGTCTGGCAATTCACATAAACAGGCTTACCCCGGTCTAACTCGTCCAAATGCTCCCGCAGATCGTCCAGTGGAATATTGCGGAATCCATTCAAGTGCCCACGCCGATATTCGCCTTCTGTACGGACATCCAGCAGTGTCGCATTGCCATCGCAAGGCAAGTCCTCAACCTCATTCCAATGGAACTGCCGTACCTTCCCGCTCTCCAAATCCTCGATCATAAAACCGGCCATATTGACCGGGTCTTTGGCAGAGGAATAGGGCGGCGCATAGGAAAGGTCAAGCTCCGTCAGTTCCAAGGCTGTCATTTTTGCGCGAATGGCCGTTGCCAGTACATCAATGCGCTTGTCCACGCCCTCGCCGCCAACGATCTGCGCACCCAGCAGCCGCAGGCTTTCTTTTTCATACATCACCTTCATTGCCATAGACTGTGCGCCGGGATAATAGATAGCGTGGGATGCCGGGAATAATACGACTTTGTCGTAAGCGATCCCTGCTGCCTGCGCTGCCTTCTCATTGATCCCCGTGGAGGCCGCTGTCAAGCCAAACAGTTTCAGAACAGACGAGCCCTGAGAGCCGTGAAAGCGGCTGTTTCCGCCGCAGATATTGTCAGCGGCAATGCGTCCCTGCTTGTTGGCAGGCCCCGCCAGCGAGATCAATGCTTTTTGGCCGGTCACGAAATGGGTGACCTCTACGGCATCGCCCACAGCGTAGATATCCGGCACGGAGGTTTCCATCCGCTCGTTGACAGCGATGCTGCCCCGGATGCCCAGCTCAAGTCCGGCCTCTTTTGCCAGATGGGTGTCCGGCGTGACGCCGATGGCCAGCAGCACCATGTCGGAGCGCAGCGGCTCACTTTCCTCCAGCAGCGTCAGCACGGAATCTCCGTCCTGTCGGAATCCGGTGACGGTTTCATCCAACCGCAGAGCCACACCGTGTCTGCGCATTTCCGCATGGACAAAGCTGGCCATATCCGCATCCAACGGCGCTAATAGCTGCTTCAGACGCTGGACGATGGTAACCGAAACGCCCATCTCCACAAGGTTTTCCGCCATTTCCAGACCGATAAAACCGCCGCCAGCCAAAACAGCGGTTTTCGGCTTCTGATCCTCTACAAAGCGTCGAATGCGGAGGGTGTCTTCCACGGTGCGCAGGGTAAAGACCCGCTCGCTGTCCACACCGGAAAGCGCAGGAATCGTCGGCTTTGCGCCGGGGGCAAGAAGCAGTTTGTCATAGGTTTCCGTGTAGACCTTCCCGCTGTCCAGTGCGTGGACGGTGACGGTTTTCTCTGCGGGATTGATCGCAGTTACTTCCTGCCGTACTCGCACATCAATGCGAAAGCGATCCCAAAAGCTCTCCGGAGTTTGCAGCGTCAATTCTTCCTGCTCCTTGATCACACCGCCCACATAATACGGCAGACCGCAGTTGGCATAGGACACATAGCCGCTGCGCTCGATCATGATGATCTGCGCGTGTTCATCCAAACGGCGGATGCGGGCGGCGGCAGAAGCACCGCCCGCCACACCGCCTACGATTACAACTTTCATCTTGCGCCCTCCACCATTGCGGCAATCTCCGACTTAGGCCGATAGCCCACCGATTTGGCAACGGCCTTTCCATCCTTGAATACGACCAGCATCGGGATACTGGACACCTGAAAACGCATTGCCAGCTCCATCTGCTCGTCCACATTGACCTTTCCCACCTTGAGCGCGCCGCTTTTTTCTTCGGCAAGCTCATGCAGTATGGGAGAGAGCATTTTGCACGGTCCGCACCAGTCGGCGTAGAAGTCCAGCAAAATGGGCTTGTCGGAACGCAGTACCTCATTTTCAAAATTCGCAGCAGTAATTTTCAGTTCAGCCATGAGTAAGGCTCCTTTCTGTTATCTTTGTTTATTCTTTGTTTTTCAGCTTGCAAATCCCCTGCGTCATGGTTCCCATGGGGCAGAAGACACACCATGTACGGGGCTTGTAGAGCACCATGACGATGAGGCCGATGAGCAGCGAGGTCAGCATGAGGCTGTAAAAGCCGAAGCTGAATTGGGCTACCCAGTCTGTCACCGTTCCGGCGGTGTAGGCCCAGCCCCACGGCACACGGAAGGTCCAGAACAGCTTAATGGCCTCCCGCAGGGACGAAGTACCCGCAGCGACCAGATATGTCTGAAACACCATGTTGCCGAACATCGTCAGGAAAAAGATCAAAAAGCCATAACGGAACCACTTGGAGGACATCCAGCGGGGCGTGGGCTTGCAGCGGGAGCATTTAAGGTCTGTCCCCAGCTTGCTGAACAGTTGACCCCGTCCGCAGAGGTGGTTGCAAAAGTATTTGTTCCCACCAAAGATGGCTAAGAACAGCGGCAGAAGAAAATCGATCATGCCCAGCCACGCGAACAGGATATTGAAAAAGCCCAGTGCAAAATAGATGATTGCATATACCCACAGATAATCGTACCAATGCTTTACTTTCATGCGTCAGCCCTCACTTTCACCTCAATGCAGCCGACGGGACAGATCTTTGCGCACTTGCCGCAGCCTACGCATCGTTCCGCCTCCACAGCGGCGTAGCAGCCGCGGCGCACCTTGACGGCCCCCAGTGGACAGGTATTTTCACACACGCCGCAGGCGACGCACCGCGTCTTATCTATGGCGGCCAGTTTCTTTGACAGCATAGCGTTCCTCCCTTAATCCTGCAAGGATTTGTAATAGAGCATACAGTGGCAGAATCCCTCGAAGCCCGGATCTGCAATTTGATCCTTAAACTCCTGGCACATACATTTGGTCGCCTCTGTGCTCTCCCTGCGGCAGGGGCAGTACCCGCCGGTGCGCTTGAGTCCTTCTCTGATGGTGCTGACAATCTCCTGATCGGAATTGAGCTTGATTTTCATGTTCGCCACCTCTTTCTTGTTGATTGATTGTGGCTTTATCATACCGCAGTACAAAGCATTTTTCTGTGACGAGGTTACGTTACGGCAAATTTTTATATAAGTGAGAAAGAGCCGTGAAGCGGTATCTTACATACTGCTTCACGGCTCTTTGTTTATAGGTTTTGTTGTGCTTCCTTACTCAGCCACAGAAAACTGGTCTTTGCCAACAAAACATAAGGGGCATTCAAAATCATCCGGAATATCTTCCCATTTTGTACCCGGTGCAATGCCGCCTTCCGGATAGCCATTTTCTTCGTCGTATTCCCAACCACACACATCGCATACATATTTCATAATGAAATTCTTCTTTCTTGTTTTTTATTTCGCACACAACATTAGCCCGACTTTATCGTCATCAGAAACAATAACGATTCCTATCTTACTCAAAGAATATCCACAGCTTCCGCTTGTTTTACTCTCTTTGTTTTCTTATTCCCTGAAATCATTTTATGACCCGTATATACTGCCATAACCATGCAGATCAAGGAACTAAGCGCAAGGTACTTATGCGTTGTTTTTGAGCCTTTATATCCAGTGCAAAAAGTTCCAAACATGGTAATTACCGCTCCGATTGACCAATATTTATGTGCTTTCATGACTTGTTTGCCTCCTGCCTGCAATACATGACATTCAGTTCTCTATGTTGGTTCTAAGATACCATGCGCGGAACGATCACGCTTTCCACAGACTGTGGAGGTTGCAGTAGGCGTAGACCGCCTCGACTTCGTCGCCCTCGCAGAGCGCAAAGCAGACCTCCGGCTTCTCGCCCGGGTGCAGTTCCTTGCGCTGGTTGCCCTGATTGGTGTGGAGGGACACCCACTCGATGTAGTGCTCCGGCAGCATGGGATGCTCTACGGAGCCGACCTTGACATGAACGATGCCGTTTTCCACAGTCCAGACAGGGACGTGCTTCTCCACGGCGGCGTCGGTGGTACCGGGGATGATCTCGCTCATCGGCTCACCGCAACAGATGACGGGAACGCCCGTGTCCTTGACCTTGGCAATGATGTTGCCGCAATGCTTGCAAATGTAAAACTTCTGCTCCATGATTCGTTCTCCTTTTCTCTTTAATAGTTTTCTGCGTGAATTTCAAAGTAGCTCTGGGGATGGTTGCAGGTCGGGCAGACCTCCGGTGCTTTCTCACCGATCACGATATGCCCGCAGTTGCGGCACTCCCATACCTTGACCTCACTCTTGGCGAAGACCTCCGCCATCTCCACATTGTGCAGCAGGGCACGGTAGCGCTCCTCATGATGCTTTTCAATGGCGGCTACCAGGCGGAAACGCTGGGCCAGCTCATGGAAACCCTCCTCGTCGGCGGTTTTGGCAAAGCCGTCGTACATATCCGTCCACTCGTAGTTCTCGCCCTCAGCGGCGGAGAGAAGGTTTTCGGCGGTGTCGCCAATGCCGTTCAGCTCTTTGAACCACAGCTTGGCGTGTTCCTTCTCATTATCAGCGGTTTTGAGGAACAGCGCCGCGATCTGCTCGTAGCCTTCCTTCTTGGCCTTGGATGCAAAATAGGTGTATTTGTTGCGCGCCTCGGACTCACCGGCAAAGGCAGCCATCAGGTTTTTTTCGGTTTGAGTTCCTGCGTATTTCGTTTCTTTCATGGCGGATACTCCTTCCTGTTTTTCTGCTTTTATTGTAGCAAATCTATGATTTTCTTCTGTAACGAAGTCACATTTCTTTTTATTTTAGACGATTTAGTCTGTTCTTATCCCGCAGCGTGATTGCACCACGCTTCAGCTCCACCAGCCCGTCCTCCGAGAAGCTTTTGAGCATCCGTGCCACTGCCTCCCGTGCCGAGCTGATGTGCTGGGCGATCTGCTCATGGGTCATGCGTATCGTGTCGGAGCCGGTACGTTCCGCTTCGGCAAAGAGAAATTCTGCCAGCCGCTGATCCAATCCCTTGAACATAATCTGCTGCATCGCCCACATCACATCAGAAAACCGTTTCGTTGCCAGTTCATAAAGAAAACAGCGGACATGGAGATTTTTCTCCTTGAGTGCAGCAATGACATTTGCAGAGATAATCAGAATGTCCGTATCCATTCCGGCAGTCATTTGTGTATCAAAGGTGATCTGACTGATCACGCAGGAGGCGGAAAGCACGCATAGTTCGCCCGGATACAGGCGGAACAGCGTTACCTCCCGCCCCTCATCAGAGAGAAGATAGGTGCGGATCTCGCCGGAAAGAATAAACAGCATTCCGAGACATTCATTGTCGCTGCTGTGAACGAACGCACCCTTTTTATAATGACGGACAAAGGCACTTCGGCGTAGTGTGTCCATTTCGCGTTCGGTCAAGGATGACCAGAACGGAAGTTGTGTCAGTGTGCGTTCCATATCAATGGCAGCTATGCTTGCCGCAGCCGTGGTCACCGCAGGAGTGACCAGCCTCGCCGTGTTCATGGTCATAGTGGTCACAGTGAACATTGGGATCGTAGCCCAAACTTCCGTTAAGCAATGCGCTCACCGCCGCGTCAGCGTCCCCGCTGACACCGCCGTAGAGCTTGATGCCCGCTTCGGCGAGTGCTGCCTGCGCACCGCCGCCGATGCCTCCGCAAATCAAAGTGTCCACGCCGTTCTGCATCAGGAATCCTGCCAGTGCGCCGTGACCGCTGCCGTTGGTATCAACGACTTCCGCATGGACGATTTTGCCGTCCACAGATTCATAAAGCTTGAACTGCTCGGTGTGACCGAAATGCTGAAAGATCTGACCGTTGTCATAGGTAACTGCAATTTTCATAATGGAATCTCCTTTGCAAGTTTTGCCTGATTTTTCCATGTTGGCTCTCTGCATCCGGCAGCAACGGCCGCAGTGAGCTGCCTCCTGTCCTCCGCAGATGCGGTAGTTTCCCCCGGTGATGTGCAGCGGTTTCCCGTGGACAAGACACGCTACGATCTTGCTCCGTGCGCTTTCGTAAATCTCCTGCACGGTAGAGCGGGAAATCTCCATTTGAGCGGCACACTGCTCGTGGGTTTGCTGCTCCAAGTCAACCAGCCGAATGACCTCGTATTCGTCCAGCGTCAGCAGGATCGGCTCGGTATTCTCGCACCCGTTAGGACAGAATGTATCGACCTGTGGTACGCCACAAATTCGACGGCACCGTGGCGGTCTTGGCATGGGAGCTTTCCTCCCTTTGTATTCGGTATATTCCGATTATAGCACTTTGAGCAGAAAAAGCAATTTTTCAAAAGCTGCTACATTTTCCGTCCTCATATGTGTGCTGGCTGATATTCGGTGTCGAAGACTACGTGTGAGCCATGTTCGTATTGTCAGATTATCTACATTTGACAGAACTTCGCAGGGTATCCTCTTCCGAATAGTTCGCATTGATGTCCATCGGGTTGATATACTGCGCGCTGGAAGGGCTGATTTTAATGACCTGCCCCTCAAATTTCTTCACCAGTGCCGTGTACTCGGCTTCCGGATCGCACACAATTACATCGTCATCCGTCACCAGAAACGCATTGGCGATTTCTCGCTTGGCAGAGAAGGATTTACCGGAACCGGGAGTACCCAGAAAAGTCCAGACGGCGCAGGTTGCAGTTGTACTTCTGCGCGATACTGGAAGCTTGAAACACATTGGTTTCCAGCTCCTGCTCCGTCTCGCCGGTATTCATCACCAGAAAGGTCAGCAGGAACATACGCTCATTCTGGCTCTGCAATTCCTTCAGCAGTGCCTTTGCGTCCCTGCCGTAAGTTGCCAAATCTGACGGAATGATGTCCATATCGTATCCGGAACGGACAGCTTTCTTCTGTTCCTCAATCTTGGAACGATCCAGCTCCGTAATGGTGTGCTTGATGGATTTGATTGCTTTGTTCTGGTCTACCGACTGAATGTGCATGGTCACAATCTGGCTGGATTCCATATCCAGAAAGTCCTTCAGCAGCTGATCCGACAGGTCGGAAGCCGTAATCTGGAGATAGGACATGGAACCATACATCCCACCCATCTGAAAAACACGGTTCTTCGGAAAGGCAAACCCGGTCGGGGCAATAAAGTCCTTTACCGACAGCCCGCTCTCCGGCAGCCACTTCCAATCGAAATTGAATCGGTCATGGTCACCCATGTGGAACATATCGTGCATCAGATGAAGCCGTTCCTTACCGTTCAGCAATTTTGCCCGGACACCCAAGCGTTTGAAGTTGTTCATCAGGTCGATCTCAATGTGATTGAGCCTCGGCTTTGCCTGTTTCATGGATTCTGCTTCAATGCCAAACGTCAGGTACTTCGTCTTGGTCAGGCCGTTGTTGCCCTGGGCAAGCTGGCGGCGCAGCATGGTGCTGTACTCCGTGCGCACCGGATTGAAATGATCCTTCTGGTACGGGATGCGCACCATCTTCTCAAAATTCGAGGCATCCGTAGCCATATTCATAAAAGAAAGCTCAAAGCGGATACTCAGAGAGCCGTTCCACCCGCATCTGATAATCTCCTGGGAACTCCTGCCGGAGCTTGCCGTATTCCGTGTCAGAGAGAAGGACATTTTCGTATGAGCCATACCGGTGCTGGATTTCCTTCTTCTCTCTTTTATTGATTGTTTCAGTACTTGTTCTATTAGTACTTAATTGCGCGGGATTTTCCGTAACCGGTGTGTCCGTATCCGGATTTACCGTATACGGCTTTTCCGTACACGGCTTTTTCCTTGGCATCTCATAGATCACATACTCCGCTCTGCCCATCCGACCGTTACTCTCACGCTGCTGGTTCCTTTCCAGATATCCAAGACGTTCCAGTTCTTTCAGAGCTGTAAGCACCCCATCTACGCCATCCGGTGTAATCGAAGATAATCCCCGTACCGAATAGTTCCATGTGTCCGGTAAACTAAGCAGCATAGAGAGAAGTCCTTTTCCTTTCAGGCTGAGACCCTGATCCCGCAGGTGGTAATTGCACATCGTTGTGTAATTGCTGTTTTTCTCAACCCTGAATACCGGCATGGTGCTCACCATCCTTTTTCGCAGGCTCCGTTTTTTTCTTCGGACATTTGCGCGGACGATCTTCGCTGTCCTCCCGTCGATGGTATTTGCCGGTATCCTGCATCATGCGTTCAAACGCCTGAAGGCGTCCCTCTGTAAAAAGCGTCATTCGATCACACCCCATTTCTTAAACAACTTGAAGAGATGATTCTTTCCCTTGCAGGTCACTCTCGTCTGCTGCACCAGTTTTCCGCTTCTGCCGTAGCAATCCCGGACAATAAAATAGCCCCTTGCAGATTTGTCTGCAAAAGGCATCAGCCAGCCGCTTGGACTGCGGTACAGATAGCGATGATCCAGTAAGAGAGCTACTGCCGTCTTCTCCGGGATTCCGATTTCCTTACAGAAATTCCGGATGCAGGTGCAATCCTCCGAATTCACAAAGGTGTCGAAGTAGTCTGCCTTGGGCTGTGCCGCATCCAGCTGTTTGCGGATACCCTCAAGCTGCTCTCTCTCGGCCACAAGCTCCTTCGCCAGGGTGTAGATGACCTCCGGATGCTGAATCACCTGATCCAAAATAGAATCGCTCATATACACACCATGCTTTCGGATGGACGGGAGAACTTCATCAAACACCCAGTGTTCAAACCGTTCTGCCGATGGCAGCTTGCTGTGAACGATCAGCCGATAAACATCACCTTCCGTGATAAAGGAGATTTCAACGACCTGCTCTCCAGCATCTCCATACTGATTCACCTTCTGAACGACCCCCTCGCGTTTCGTTAGGGGGCCTCTACAATGGCGTTTCACTGCGGCGTAGGGATTCACATATCCCAACGCTTTCGCCACGTCGCTTGCACAGAAGAAGGTCTTGCCTGCCTCCTGTAACAACCGGATCGAACCAAACTCCTGGTTCTCAAACACCTCCATCATCTGCCTCGACTGTCCGCCATGACTGCCCACATCGGTGTCATGGGTCTTCTGATTGAAATCCGTCATACCTGTTACCTCCTACTCAAATTTGTCTCGCCGGATTTCGGGCGAAAAAAATAAAGCCTCGACCCATTCTCGTTTTCAAAGAATGAGCCAAGGCTCTATGTAACAGGATACCTGATATCATTTTTTTGCAGATTTCGTCAGAACTCGCCAAACGAATCCGACACCATTTTTCATTCCGTTTCAGCCGGATTTTTCCCGAAAATCTGTCAAGGATATGGGGCGAATTTCCCCTCCAAAATGGCCTTCTGTAAACCCATTTTCCCACCCATTAGGCTCAAAAATAGACCGTAAACCCATGGTAAACCCATCAAAATGGGCTAATTTGAAGTCAAATTTCCTCAAATTTCACCATCGGAATCAGGTGATTTCAGGCATAGAAAAAGCCCGGAAAATGGCGTATTTCCGGGCTTTTTTAGCATTATTAAGCTGTAGATTATCGCTTGCTGAACTGCGGAGCGCGACGAGCTGCTTTGAGACCGTATTTCTTACGCTCTTTCATTCTCGGGTCACGAGTTAAGAAGCCTGCTTTCTTCAGTACCGGACGGTAATCAGCGTCTGCCTGAAGAAGTGCACGGGAGATGCCGTGTCTTACAGCGCCAGCCTGACCTGTGAAGCCGCCGCCACGTACATTTACAAGTACATCGAACTTATCAACTGTCTCGGTTGCTACGAGCGGCTGACGAACAACCACTTTCAGGGTCTCAAGACCAAAGTACTCGTCGATGTCTCTTTTATTGATAGTAATCTTGCCGGTTCCCGGTACAAGGTATACTCTAGCGATAGATTTTTTTCTTCTGCCTGTTCCGTAAAATTTGTTAGCCATTATAGTTTCCTCCTTCCAGTGCCTTTAATTAAAACTTGATTTCTAAAACTTCCGGCTTCTGAGCTGCCTGCTCGTGCTCCGGACCTGCGTATACATGAAGTTTTGTAATCATGCTTCTTCCTAAAGGTCCCTTTGGAAGCATACCTTTAACTGCTAACTCGATAACCTTCTCCGGCTTCTTAGCCATCATTTCACGAAGGGTTGTCTCTCTCATGCCACCTACATAATCAGAGTGATTGTAGTAGATTTTCTGATCCATCTTCTTACCGGTTACTTTGATCTTCTCTGCGTTTACTACGATTACATAATCGCCGCAATCCATGTGCGGTGTGAAGATCGGTTTGTTCTTGCCTCTTAATACCTTTGCTACCTCAGATGCAAGACGACCTAATGTATATCCTGTAGCGTCAACTACATACCATTTTCTTTCGATTGTTGCTGGACTAGCCATAAAACTCTTCATTGGTTGACCTCCTGTTTTACTTCATATAATTGAGATTAACTATATCATGAAATGCCTGCTCCGGGGCTTTGGTGCCGACATCTTCCTGACTCATGTCATACTGACTTATTATATTACACGCTTCCGGACGTGTCAAGCGGTTTTTCCTTGAAAATACAAGGTTTTTTCCCCGGATTTACAAGATAAGTTCGTTTCATTCCATGCGTCTGATATACGCATGGGATACACATGAAAAAGGAAGATTTCCTCCTCTCAGATTCCATCTTCCCTTTTCGCCGCTTTTTAGGTTGGTAATGAACTTTTTCTCTTTCCTCAAGAGAATTTATTTGAAGGAGACTGGGAAATCTCCGTCAAACCTTATTTTTCGATAAAAGCGTTCCTGCAATGGCAGAACCGATTCTGCCTATTTCTGCTTCTTCGCTTCCAGATAATCATTCAGCTCTGTATTCAGGACATTGGTGATGAACATATGTCCCGGTGCGTGGGTAATGACTAACGGAAGTTTTGCATTTTCAATCGCTGCCTGCGGGGTAACGCCGCAAGCCCAGAATACCGGGATCTCACCATCGCGGATCTCGACCGGATCGCCATAGTCTGGTTTGGAAATATCCTTAATACCGATCGCTGCCGGATCGCCGATCTGGACCGGACCGCCGTGTACGTTTGGATAACGGTCTGTGATCTCTTTGGCTTTCTGTGCGTTTTCCGGTGTCATCGGACGCATGCTGACAACCATCGGTCCCTTGAACACGCCGGCGCTCTCGCACTGGATGTTGGTCTTGTACATGGAAACATTGCAGCCCTGCGCGATATGGCGCACTTCAATGCCGGCTTTCATAAGCGCCTCCTCAAAGGAGAAGCTGCAGCCAATCAGGAATGCAACCGAATCTTCTTTCCAATAAGAAGAAACATCTGTCACCTCATCGACTTTCACGCCGTCACGGTAAATGAAATATTTCGGGATGTCCGTCACGATGCTCGCGCCCTCGCCCATATCGTGGATATCCGGTGTGCCCTCTACGACTTCCAGGATTGGGCACGGTTTCGGGTTCTTTCTTGCAAATTCTTTAAAATCATCCGCGTACTTCTTCGGCAGGATAACCAGATTTGCCTGTGCATATCCGGCACACATGCCAGCCGTCGGGCGGGTAATCTCGCCAGTCCGAATCAGTTTCCATACTTCCGGTGGTGTCATTTTGCTATAATCTGCCATATACGTTCCCTCCATATCTTTCAATACATCTGAGGTTTATCTGAATCTTTCAGTCTCTTCCTCTAATTCAACCATATATTCAGTTCCATCGATCACAACCCGGTAGGTTCCAATCGGATTCCAGTATCTCTTCGATTCACATCCAACCGCTACCTGAATCACCGCATCGAGTTCTCCGCACGGTTCCGGTACTTTTGCCAATTCTTCTTTAAGTGCCTTGAGTTTTTCCACCTGCTCAATGTAGAGCTTCTGTGCTTCCTCAACCGTTACTTTCTGGAAATGTACTTTATAACCCGGTCTGGACTGTGCAACCAGCGGAAGATCCACAGAGATAACGCCAGCAATCTTCGTATAACCGCCGGTGGTCTGATGATCCGCCATCATGATAATCGGTTGTCCGTGGGACGGCACCTGAATCGCACCAAAGGCGATACCGTCTGTGATAATATCGCCGCCATTTTTATGCTCGATGACCTCGCCCTCAAGACGGCAGCCCATACGGTCGGACTCATTCGTAAATGCATATGTGCTGCTTAAGAACGTCTCTACACCTTTCTCGGTAAAGCAGTCATCCTGCGGTCCCATGACAACGCGGATGGTTTTCTCAGTCTGGGAGAAGTCCTCCGGCGTCACTTTTCTCTTTCTCATATTTGGAAGGGTCGTCTTCGGAGCAGCAAAACCAATCTCGTCTCCGCCGCCGATCTTTCTTCCCTGATAACCGCCTACTTTCAGCTTTAAGTTAGTGGATTTGCTGCCCATCTGTACCGGGATATCCAGCCCGCCTGCCACTGCAATGTACGCGCGGCTTCCACTTGTCATACCGGCAAAGTTCATGGAATCGCCCTTATGTACTAAAACTGCCTGATACATCGGAAGATCTTTTCCATTTACCTTCGGAACCAGATTGCCGCCGGTTACTGCGATAATATTGTCTTCTGTAAATTCCATCATCGGTCCCATCAGGGTTACTTCCAGAACCGCCTCGTTTTCATCATTTCCCACCAAAATATTCGCGATCGCTGCGGAACGCTGATCCATAACGCCTGATACAGACATACCGGACTCCTGATAGCCGGTGCGTCCCATGTCCTGTACGGTTGTGAGGAATCCGCCGCTTGCAAACTTAATGCCCATCTTTATACCTCCTTATCGTACACAACGTATTTGTAGGTTCCATCTTCGACTTCTTTTTCGATCTTTTTATACTCTTCCTCGGTTACTGCAGCAAACTTGATATACTGTCCCGCTTCCAGAAGCACTGGTTTCTCGCGGTCTGCATCATAGAGTTTTAACGGAGTCCGTCCAATTAACTGCCAGCCTCCCGGAGATGCTACCGGGTAGATACCGGTCTGCTCACCGGCAATACCAACGGAGCCGCCCTCAATCTTCACTCTCGGGCTCTTCAGACGCGGGGTTGCGATCTCTTTGCTCATGCCGCCCAGATATGGGAATCCAGCGATGAATCCAATCATGTAGATTAGATATTCTTCAGATGTATGAATCTTGATGACCTCTTCCACGGTCTTGTGATTGTGCTCCGCAACATTTTCAATATCCGGACCCATCTCTCCGCCGTAGAGAACCGGAATTTCGATAACGGTTGGCGGCGGGATCGGAATGCTGGATAAGGAACCCATCAATTTATCAAATTTTTCTGTGAGTGCCTTGAATCCGATCACTTCCGGATGATAATGTACTAATAAGGAGCGGTATGTCGGAACCGTCTCCACAATTCCCGGTATATCGCTTTTTTCAACCGCAATCTTGAATGCGCGGATTTTCTTGTTGATCTCCGGGCTGATTTCATTGCCAAACTCAACGCACACAGCGCTGTCGCCCGCTACAAGGTATCTTACCTCGCTCATATATACCTCCTGTCAGATAAACGAAGCCCCCGCCTGCCTGTTCTGCTTTTCTTCGAAAAACCTAAAAACTGCTTCCGACCCAACAAGCCAGTTACAGGGAAACGCCCGGCAGACCTGCTGCCATAAGCCAGCCATCTGCGTGCTCATCCAGCCAGTCCGCCGGGCGCCTGTCCGTTTAATCGTTTTTTATTATTTTACCACATTTTTTGCATTTTTTCATTCATTAACCAAAGATGGTAAGAATCTTCGGCAGAGCCTTGATTCCTGAGTAACCGGTCAGAAGAACAACGCATACACCAAGTACGATGAGTACGGTCGGATGTTTGTAATTTTCACCGACGATATCTTTCCTGCGGCTTGCCAGAAGAATGACAAGCAGTGTAATCGGAAGAATCAGTCCGTTTACGGAACCTGCCAGAACCAGAAGAGTTGCCGGCTGTCCAAGTAATGTCATGATAACGGTCGATACAGCGATGAAGCCGATAACGAACCATTTCTCATTCTCCATGATGAACGGATGCAGGGTCTTTAAGAAGGATACGGATGTATACGCTGCACCGATGATGGAGGTGATAGCTGCAAACAGGATAACCAGACCGAAGATCTTGTAACCGATGATGCCTGCGCCTGCCTTAAAAGCTGCTGCTGGCGGGCTTGCTACCCATGCTTCGCTTCCAACAACTTCCGGAGTTGCTGTAACAACGCCTAAAACTGCGAGGAACAGTAAAATTCTCATAACACCCGATACGCTGACGCCCATTAATACGGAGCGGCGAACGTGCGGAAGATCCTTGGTTCCGGAGAAACCTGCATCCAGAAGACGATGTGCACCGGAGAATGTGATGTAACCGCCGCAGCTTCCGCCAAGCAGGGTAATAATCGGGAATACCAGATTCGGGAATTCGTTCAGATGTCCAACACTGCCGATTGCCTCAACAACCGGAGGTTTTGAACGGAATGCTACATAAAGTACGGTAACAATCATGATGCTTCCTAAGTATTTGGTCAGCTTATCCATGAAGTTTTTCGCATCCTTGGATAAGAAGATCAGGATACCGATGACACCGGCTACAACGGTTCCGACTTTCAGTGGGAAACCGAATACGATATTAAAACCGGTTGCGGCGCCGCCGACGTTACCGATATTGAATACCAGACCGCCGAGAGACACAAGGAACGCAATGAAATATCCGAGTCCCGGAACAACTTTATTTGCGATATCCTGTCCACGCATACCGGACACACCGATGATGGACCAGATATTTAACTGGGTTGTAACATCCAGAAGAATGGTGCAGATGATTGCCAGTGCGAAAATAGAGCCATACTGACCGGTAAAGGTTGCAGTCTGTGTCAGGAAACCAGGTCCGATCGCAGACGTTGCCATCAGGAACGCGGCGCCAATCAGGGCTGTCGTGTTCGCATTACTTTTTTTCTTTTCTCCCATATTTTTCTTCTCCTTATATACGTATTAGCGGAACAGATTTTTAATCTCCACTCCCTCGGCTACCAGGGTCTCACGAATGTTCTTTACGAACTCCAGCGCTTTTGGGTTGTCTCCGTGTACACAGATGGAATCTGCCTTGATGGAAATGTCGTTTCCGTTGATGCTCTCAACTTTCCCTTCTTTTACCATTCTTACGACACGTTTGATTGCCAGGTCTTTATCTTTGATGACTGCTCCCGGAAGTTTTCTGGAAACCAGGGTTCCGTCATCGTTGTATGCACGGTCTGCGAACACCTCGCTCGCTGCCTGTAAACCAACCTCCTCGGCTGCCTTGATCATCTGGGATCCTGCCAGACCCATGAAGATGATATCTTTATCTACTTCATAGACTGCTTCACACATCGCTCTCGCCAGCTTCTCATCAACAGCTGCCATGTTGTAGAATGCACCGTGCGGTTTTACGTGCTGGATTTTTACGCCCTGGCTCTTAGTAAATGCGCTCAATGCGCCGAGCTGGTATTTCAGATATGCTTTCGCTTCTTCCGGAGTTACCACCATGTTTCTTCGACCGAAGCCCATCAGATCCGGAAATCCCGGATGTGCTCCTACTGCGGTTCCGTATTTCTTTGCCAGTGCGATGGTCTTATCCATAACCATCGGATCACCTGCATGCCATCCACAGGCTACGTTGGCGGAAGACACGTACTGAAGAATTTCTTCATCCATACCAATCGTATAGTTACCGAAGCTCTCACCTAAATCACTGTTTAAATCGACATAAAACATGGTTCATTCCTCCCTTTCTTACTCACACATCTCATTTTTGCGGCTTAGCGTTTCTTCTGTCTGTTTTCAACAGCTGTCGGAAACTATGTTTAAGATGAGACGTTTTTTGTATGTTCCCCTTGTTTTTTTGCTTCTGCTGATATTTTATCTGACTTTTATGTATTTTTCAATCATAATTTTAATATTTTTCAAAATAATTTAATTTATATACAAAAATCGTGCAAAAACGCACGTTTTAGGCGTGCGTTTTTGCACGATGTGATTTTTTGCACTCTTTTACCATTCATTCCTGCACCCGGTTTACCAGACAACCGTTTTCGTCCTTCCTCCTGATACAGTTTTTCTGCTTTTTCTACTTCTCCCCGTCTTCCCGCTCCATCTTCCGTTTCATCGAGAACCGGGTGACGCCGAGCAGTGCCGCCGCCCGCGTCAGGTTATTGCCGGAAAGTTTCAACGCCTCCGACATATATCGTTTCTCCAGCGCCGCGACCTCCTGCTCGAGGTCGATCGGTCCTTTTTTCAGATCTTTCAGATAGATGCAGTCCCCGCTCTCCGGCCTTGCCTCCCGCTCGACCGGCGCCAGCTCCACGTGTTTTTCCAGGATATTTCCCTGGCTGAAGAGAAAACAACGCTCAAAAATATTTTTAAGCTCCCTGACATTGCCTTTCCAGTCGTACAAGAGCAGCTCCCGCATGAAATCCGGATCCACTTTTTCGATATTGCGGGCAAAGGCTTTATTATAATAGTCAAGGTAATAGTCACAGAGCACCGGGATATCCTCGCGCCGGTCACGAAGCGGCGGAATCTCGATCTGCATGACATTCAGCCGGTAGAACAGATCCTCCCGGAATTGCCCCGCCTTGATCGCCTCCTCGAGATTTCTATTCGTCGCCGCAATGATCCGAACATCGACCGCCGTGTCCTCCAGCGCGCCGATCCGCTTAAATTTCCGGTCATCCAGGAAGGTCAGAAGTTTCGTCTGCATCGCCATCGGCAATTCGCCGATCTCGTCCAAAAAGACCGTACCGCCGTCCGCCAGCTCAATCAAGCCCTTTTTCGTCTTGAGCGCCCCCGCAAACGCGCCGCGCTCGTAGCCAAAGAGCTCGCTCTCCATCAGATTTTCCGGAATCGCACCGCAGTTAATGCGTACCATCAGGTTATCCTTGCGGGCGCTGTTCGCATGAATCTGCCGCGCCACAACTTCCTTGCCCGTTCCCGTCTCCCCGCGCAGGAGTACATTGACCGACAAATTTTCCCCAAGCACCTGAATAAGGTGCCGGATCCGGGCAGCTGCCTCACTGACACCTAAAAACTGCGGCACATCGCCTTTCAGGAAGACGAGTGAATCCCGGTTGCGCTTCTGCTCCAGACACCGCTTGATCAGCATATCGATCTCATCCACATCAAACGGCTTTAAAATATAATCATATGCACCGCGCTTCGTCGCCTCAACCGCCTGGGAGACGGAACCGTACGCCGTCATCATGATGACCTGCAGTTCCTCATCTGCATTTTTGAAATTGACAATCTCATCCATCCCGACACTGTTTTCGAGGAGATTGTCGAGAAGGAGCACACCCGGATGATATTTCCTGACAAACTCCAGCCCTTCCTCGACGGTTGCGGCTGAATAGGCGTCATATCCCCTGTCTTTCAGTCCTTCCTCCAGTGTATAGCGAATCAGAAATTCATCGTCCACAATCAAAATTCGATCCATGTGCATCCTCCTCCCTGTTTCATAACATTATACTCTAAATACTAAATTCGTGAAATACCTCATTAAATGGTCACACTATACCATTTTCCCCGGAAATTTTAAAACCACGTCTGTCCCTACCCCCGGCTTGCTCACGATCTCCATCGTTCCTCCATTTGACTCCACCAGGCGGCTCACGATTGAGAGCCCAAGCCCGGTTCCGTTGATGCTCTTTGTATAAAATGGTTCCAGCGCCTTGGAGACTTCTTCCTCCGTCATGCCTTTTCCGTTGTCCTGCACCGTCACAATCACTTCTTTCTCCTGCGCGGCTGCCATAAGCTTAATCTGTCCCTCGCGGTCCGGTACCAGCGCCCTCAGGCTGTTGCTGATCAGGTTGTGAATGATCTGGCGAAACTCATTTTCATTGAGACACGCCCTCAGTCCCTCTTCTGCCTCCACAAAAAGCGATGCGCGGCGGCTGTCCGGTCCTTTCGCATAGATCATTCCGATCTCCTTTAAAACACCGGTCACAGAAATCTCCGTTTTCGGTGATTCACGCCGGATTGACAAAGTCAGAAGGTTCATGATCAGCGCCGTGACACGGTCGATCTCATGGATCATGCTGTCACAGAGCATTTTATCGCCGTCCTTGACCGTCCTGCCCTTTAAAAGCTGAATGCCGGAGCGGATGCCCGCGATCGGGTTCTTGATCTCATGCGCCAGCGTCGCTGCCATCCGGCTGGTATATTCCATTTTCGTGTAATTATCCATGTTTTTGAGCAGCCCCTCAAAGGTAACCGCCAGCTGTCCGATCTCGTCGTGGCGGCTGACCGCCTCAAACCGGTATTTCTGATAACTGCCCTTGTTTTCCTCAATTTCCTTACAGGTATGGCTCATCCTGCGGATGGGGCGCGTGATACTATGGGAAATGAAAATGCTTGCCTGGCAGATGAGAATCAGCGACGCGATGGCGCCGACTACCAGATAGCTCTGCTGCTCTAAGATGCGTTCCCCGAATATTCTCTCATTCATCCGGTACTCCAGCCGCCAGCCAAATGGATTGTCCCCCTTGCTGACTGCCAGTACCGATGTGTTTTCCCAACGGGTTCCAGCCGTGATCTCCTCACCGTCACGATCCAGAATCCGGATCCGCCCGCGCTCAAAATTCCGGTATTTTTCCGCGATCTCCTCCTCCGGCAGACGCTTTTCCAGAAAGTGCAGATCGCGGTTTACATCCTCAAACAGCGTATCCGCCAGCTCCATCTCACTGTTTTTCTGCATCGTGTAGCCATTATAATAGGAAATCACGCTGAAACTTCCGATGACAAGGATTCCCACCAGAACAAAGGGAATCATGACCTCATTTTCAATCTGGAAAAACCAATTTGAAAGACGTTTCAGCCATTTATTCATCGCTCGTTTTCGCCTCCTTCTCGCTGTTGTCTGACAGCTTCATGTTTCCAAATGCCCGCCTTTAGCAAGCACGTTTTTTCCATATACTCTCCAGCACCGGGACAAGGACAAAAACCAGGGTCGAACACAGCGTCACCGGAAACCCCCAGTAAACCGGCAGCTCGCGTGGCTGAAGCAGCACCGTCCCGGTTACCCCTGTCACAAATGCCGCCCATGCGCCCGTCCTCGTTGCCCGCTTATAATAAAGCGTACCGTAGAGAAGTGGCGTCAGAATTGCTGAAAACAATCCCCAGATATCCGCGCCGAAAAACAGGCTGTTGGACGGTGGATTTAAGGAGAGCAGAAGCGCCAGCGTTCCGCCGAGAAAGATAAAGAGCTGCGTCAGCCCCAGGATACGGTCCTCTGTTTTCTTCCATTTTCCATACTGCGCCGCCACATCGTAGGACATCATCGAGCCAATCAGAAGCAGCTGCGAGTTCGCCGTCGACATGCACGCGCCGATCACGCTGATTAAGAAAAATCCGCTGAACCGTGATCGGAGCAAATAATTAATTGCGTAGACAAAAATATCGTCTGATCCGAAGTAATAGGACAGATAAGGAAACAGGATCCGAAGCCCCAGACCGATCTGGGTCAGGCAGAAATAAAAAAATGTCAAGAACACCAGCGAACAGATCAGGACTTTCCGCGCCGTCTCACGGCTCTTTGCCGCCACAATCCGGATCAGATACTGTGGGTTCGCTGCCAGCCCCATACCCCAGCCAAAAAACATCGTGAGGTACATGGTAAGGCTGTAATCTTTCATCAGATTTCCAAAACTGTCCGTCCCGCTGCCCGCCGCATTTCGGCTGAACACCTCCGCGTTTGTCAGAAATCCGCTTCCCTCTATTCCTCCGACCACGACAAAATAGACAACCACTATACTGATCGTGAGCATGATAAGGTTTCCGCCATCCGTCTTGGTAACCGAATTGAATCCTCCAAAGGTAGAATACAGAATAAACAGATAAACCAAAAAAATTGCAACTTTATAATCGATATTTAAAAGCGTCGCCGCCGCAATTCCAAATCCCTTGATCTGGATCACCAGATAAAAAACGTAACCGCCCGAGAGCAGCAGCGCACAGCAGGTACGCAGAAAGCGGGAATGGTAGCGCTCCCCGATAAACTGCGGGATCGTGAGCATGTCGCAGTCATAGATACGGCCGCTGATGAGATACAGCAGCCCCGCGCCGATGAACCACGGGATAACCGTCACAGCGATCACGGAGGTTCCATTTTCAAAAACATTGCCCGTGTATCCCAGAATGGTCGCAGCGGACACCCAGGTCCCGACGAAGGTGGAAAACAGCCGCCAGAACCCGCATTTCCGTTCTCCGATAAAAAATTTCCCTATCGAATCGCTCTCACCGAACGATGATTTTCCTATAATCAGGATAATCAGCGAATAGACGCTGAAACAGACCAGATAATCAAATGTTCTACTCATGCTCACCGATGTTCACCCTCGTAGACGGCTTCCAGCCAGCCTTCTTCCGTCTCCGGCTGCCGTCTCAGCCGGTAATATCCGCAGATGCTCCCCTCTTCTCCAAACGTATCCCGCACAAACACCCGTTTCGCGCCGTTTCGGTATGCCTGATGGATCACGCGGCGCAGCACGCCGTCAAGCTCTTCCGGCTCACAGCGCTCGATCGTGAGGTATGCAAGCCCTTTCTCCGGGACATTTCTCTGATCGAGCACATAGTGCCAGTGCTTATTTTCGCCCTCCAGGTACGGTGCCAGCTCTTTTTCATACTCCAGGCTTACGAGCGTCAGCCCGCGTGCTGGGATCGTAGGACCTGCTGCCGCTCGGTTTTTCTCCTCCAGAATCTCCTCCATCTTCTCCGGCGGGTAAACGCCCATGCCGATCTTAACCAGCGTCCCGGCGATGATGCGGACCATGTTGTAGAGAAAGCCGCTGCCGCTGATCCGGATGGTAATAAGGTCATTTACCTTGGTGATATCTAAGCTGTAGATGGTCCGCACCGTCTCCTCCGCCTGGGTCCGCACCGTACAAAAGCTCTTAAAATCGTGCTCGCCGATGAGATAGGATGCCGCTTTCTGCATTTTCTCTAAATCCAGATTGAAATAGCAGAAATAGCTGTATAAGCGCTGCAGCGGCATATCGATCTTGCGGTTTAAAATCTTGTATTCATAGGTTTTCACGCAGTTTGCCTTGCGTGGATGGAAGGTAAGGGGCACCTCCTCCGATGCCTGGATCCGCACATCGTCCGGCAGACGCTGGTTCAATGCAAAACAGATCTTATCCCCTGGAATCCGGCTTTCTGTATCAAAAACTGCCACATTTCCCATGGCGTGGACTCCGGAATCCGTCCGGCTGGCCCCGATGACCTGGATATCCTCTTTTAAAAGAGAAGAAAGTGCCTGATTCAGCACCTCCTCAATGGTCACTCCGTTGGGTTGGAGCTGCCACCCGCAGTAGGCAGTTCCGTCATAGGAAACCACTAGCTTAATTCGTCTCATATATATTCCTCTATTTCTGTTATTTATCCTCAAAAATCTATTTTCTGCTATTTATCATACCATATAATCCCCTTTCTTTGACAGATATTTTTTCATTGACCGTCTTTTCCTATGCAAAAAGCACCTTTGGATCCTTTCATCCAAAGATGCTTTTTTCTTAGCATTCGCCATATGCTACCAGCGGTTCTCCCTCACTTACCCCCAGTGACAAGGTATAGTAAAAGACCATACCGTCAAGCTCTGATTCATAACGATACATCAGGCTGCCGTCAAGCCGCCGGATTTCTCCCAGTAAATCTCCTTTTTTCAGGCAGCTTCCTTCCCGGATAGCCGGATACCAGAATCCATTTCCCGGTGCCTCCAGATAGCGCATGGTCCGAATCTCCTTTTGCTCTATTTTCCCGGACGGAAGCACCTCTGATTCCGGGGATCTTTCTGAATCTTTTAAATTCATTCCTTTGACTGATTCCAGAATACTTTCTGGCAAAATATCCAGGTGAACCAACAGTTCATACAGATTTATCCGATATGCATCCACTTCCCTTTCTGTCCAACGCCCCAGTCCGCCCCGTTCTAGTAGAAGAGCCGGGATTCCTTTCTGTGCTGCCCAGCTGTACAGACCATTTTTCGCCGTTGATGCCACTCTCCACGACAAAGACATCGCTCTTGCCGCTGCAGCCGCCTTTTTTTCTACCGTCTCGCCTGCTGCCACCGGAAAAAAGGCAAACGGAACTACCATCTCGTGAATATCTCCACTATGGAGATCCACGAGGAAGTCCGCATCTGGATACAGATACGTTTCCACAGCTGCTGCTATCTTCGCTGACCGGCTTCCCATTTCCGTTCCCGGAAATGCCCGATTTAAATTGACACCATCCTCCGGTACCAGCTGCTTGATTTCCTTATAAAATCCACCTTCATTAGCAATCGGAAGAAATACAACCTCTCCCTTCATCTGCCTCGGATCCAGTTCCTGAATCAGACGGGAAACTGCCAGAATTCCTATGTACTCACAGCCATGTACCCCCGCTGTAACAATCAACCGTTTTCCCGGTCTTGAACCACAGAAAGCCGCCGCTTTCAGGCTGCATTCCTCATCCACCGGAATTTTCAGCCACTGCTTCGTGCCTGCCTCCACCTTCGTTTCATATATTTTCATGTTCTATTTCCTGTTCTGAGAACTTTTCTGCTCCTTTTACTCAATTCCATCTAAACGATCGCCTGCAGCAGCCTGCGCGCATATTCATCCGTTGTCTTTCCCAGCTCCCGGACCGGACGGCATTCTGTGATATGTCCGCGGTATAAAAACAGCACCTCATCGCACAGATAGGTAACCGACGTCAAATCATGCGTAATAAATACATACGTCAGATTCAGTTTCTCCTTTAAATCTATAAGCAGCTCCATAACCTGCACCTGCGTATGTGCATCCAAAGATGAAATCGCCTCATCGAACAGAATTATCTCCGGTTCGCAGGCTACCGCCCGGGCAATGCAGACTCGCTGGAGCTGACCGCCGGACAATTCATGGGGATATCGATCCAGAAAATCTGCACTTAGTCCCACCATCTCCATCAGCTCTCCGGCACCTTTTTTTATTTTCTCTCTTGAAAGCTTCCGGATTCCCTTTTTACGTGCTGCTGCCCGCTGTCCCTCCGCCAGAATATCCCGTATACGGAAACGCGGGTTCGCCGAGGTTGTATAATCCTGAAAAACAATACTGATTTTCTTCTGCAGATTCTTTCTCCCCTGACGGTTTCGATAAATCTCCTCCCCATCCAGAAGCACCTGCCCGGAATCCGGTTTTAAAAGTCCGCAAAGGACACGTCCAACCGTCGATTTTCCGCTTCCGGTTTCTCCTAAGATCCCCAGGCAGCTTCCCTTTTCCACCTGCAAAGATACGTCAAACAGCACCTGGTCCCTGGAGGTTCCAAACAATTTATCCTGACGCTCACTCCGGAAGCTGACACATATATCTTTTAATTCAAGCATAATTCCTCCTGATTATCCAGGCAAAGCCGGTAGCGCTCCATGACCGAGCGCCGTGTCTCTGCAAGCATCCGTGTATACGGATCCTTTGCATGCCTTAAGATATGTTCAAAATCGCCCTGTTCGACCAGTTTTCCTCCATTCATCACGACGATCTCGTCCGCAATCTTCGAAACCGCCCCCAAATCATGGGAGATAAATATCATCGCCGTATGACTTTCTTCCTTGATCCGCTGAAATTCCTTCAAAATTTCAGCCTGGGTGATGGCATCGATTGCCGTTGTCGGTTCATCTGCCACCAGAAGTGCCGGCTTCATCGCCAGTGCCAGCCCAATCATGATTCTCTGAAGCATTCCTCCGGAAAGCTGGTGTGGATACTGCCCCAGCACTTCCTCCGGATTATGAATTCTCATTTTTTCCAATACTTCCAGGGAAATCTCCCGGATCTTTGCCCGATCCCAATCTGTATGGGCTGCAAAGGTCTCGGCCATCTGGCTTCCAATCCGGTAAAGTGGATCAAAGCAGGTCATCGGATTCTGGAGAACCATGCCTATCTTCTGCCCACGCAGCCGCCGCAGTTCATCCCGTCCTGCCCGGCATAGATCCTTTCCCTCAAACCATGCCTGTCCTTCTATCCGGAACTGGCGGTCCAGAAGTCCCAGAATTGCTTTTACCGTCATGCTTTTTCCGCTTCCGGATTCTCCCAGAATACCCAGGCACTGCCCCGGCTCTACCTCAAAGCTTACATTCTCGACCAATTTTTTCTGTTTATTTCTGATTTTCAGTTCTACATTCAGTCCATCCACCCGCAGAATCGGCTGCACCCGCTCATGATTCAGGCTCATTTCTGCACCTCCTTCGGATCCAGCACATCCCGCAGGGCATCTCCCATCAGGTTAAACGCTGCTACCAGAATTACCACCGCAATTCCCGGAACCAGCATCTGTACCGGATTGCTGGTGAGGACATTCTTCGCCTCGCTCAGCATCGCTCCCCATTCCGGTGTCGGTGCCTGTACACCCAGTCCCAGAAATGAGAGGGTTGAAATATTGATAATCGCCCATCCGACATCCAGAGAGGATAAAACTGCCAGATCTGCCGCAATTGACGGTACAAGATGGCGAAATAATATAAAAGATTCTGGTGTTCCTATACATCGTGAAAAGCGCACAAAGTTCCGGTCACGATACTGCATAACACCTGTCCGGATCATCCGCGCATACCAGGCCCATTTAATAAACACATTGGCCAGAATTACATTCTGCACGCTGATTCCCAACAGGGCTACCACTGCAAACACCATGATCTGGCTCGGAAATGAAAGCATTACATCGACGGTTCGCATGATCACCTCTTCCACGATCCCGCGGAAATAACCTGCCAAAAGTCCCATCAACGCTCCCAGGCCAATCGTTCCAAGCATGGTCAGGACTGCCAGCCCCAGCGTCGGACGGATTCCATAAATCATTCTCGACAAAATACACCGTCCCAGATTATCGGTACCAAGTGGATACTGCTGGCTGAATCCGGCAAATTTATTTAAAATATCCGTTGCATACGGATCATTCGGTGCGATAAACGGTGCAAAGATCCCTATGAGCGCCACGATAAGCACCAGACCAATCGTTCCAACGGCCGCCCGGTTTCGAATCAATCGTCCTACCATCAATGACTCTCCTTTCTAAGACGCGGATCTGAAATTGTCTGAAGAATATCAAATAATAAATTAAATCCGACAAATAGTACTCCGATCAATAGCACATACGTCTGAATCACCGGATAATCCCGGTTAAAAATCGAGCTGATACAGAGTGTCCCAAGCCCCGGCCAGGCAAATACATTCTCAACGACGATCGTTCCTGAAATCAGCTGCGGTATGCTCATTCCGATCGCTACAATACAAGTATGCATCGAATTTTTCAAAATGTGTTTAAGAAGAATCTGCCGGTTTGGAATGCCTCTCACATTGGCATAGAGAACATAATCCTGTTTCATGTTTTCCAACATATTATTGCGGATTAGGCGGATATAAGTCGATATATAACTCAATGATACCGTAAACGATGGCAGAATCAGGTGTTTAAAGCTCCCGCTTCCGCTCGTTGGAAGCAGATCCAGCTTGATCGAAACCAGCCAGATCAGAAGAAGCCCTACCCAGTATGCAGGCATCGCCGTTGTCATAAAAACAATCGCCCGCATGATGCGGTCAAACACACCATCCTTATAAACGGCACAGAGCACTCCAATCGGAATGCTCAGTACCAGAACCATCACAAACGATACACCCGCAAGCTGCAGAGTCGCCGGAAGACAGCGCATCAGTTCGCCCGCAACTGTACGGCTCGGATTGACATAACTGATTCCAAAATCTCCCCTCAGACAGTCAGCCAGCCAGCCAGGAAATATATCGTATCAGATATGGTTTGTCCAATCCAAGTTCCGCCCTTACCTGTGCCACCGCTTCTTCTGTAATAACCGGTACCTGGCGGACGCGCAGTGCCACCTCCGCCGGATCGGATGGTATCAGGTTAATAAACACAAAACACACAAACGAAATGATAATAAGAAGCGGAATTGCCGACAGGATTCGTTTTATGATATATTGTTTCATTTATTTTTCCTTTATTTCTTCTCTCCAAAATAGAAATCAGCGAACGGAACCTCATACTGAGTCTGTGTAAAATGAAAGCCCTGCAGATCCGAACGGTAGATTGCCTTATTGCACTCATAAGTAAGCGGAATATAGACCGCATCCTCATGCAGACGGGTCAGCACAAATGTATACAGCTCCTGACGCTGCTCTTCATCCGTGGAAATCAGGATCTCTGTAATCGCATCATCGATATCTGCCTTATCTTCCAGTCCCTGCTGTGCCGCAAAATCTCCATAAACCGGAGCGCGCATCGCCGCCAGGGAGGACTGCGGGTCATACGGAGTTCCCCAGCAGATATTAAATACCATGTCAAAGTTTCCAGCCTTCATACTATCACGGTAAGACTGTTCTTCCTCTCCATGAATGTTCAGGGAGACACCCAGCTTCTGGTATTCGCTCTGGAGGTACTCCGCAATCGCTTTTTCCGTCACACTATCGCTGTTATAAAGCAGCTCCAGTTCCATTTTCTGGCCGTCTTTTTCACGTACGCCGTCTCCAGCCAACGTCCAGCCTGCTTCCTCCAGCATCTTCGTTGCTTCTTCCACATCATACTCATATGGGGTCAGATTGATATCGCAGTAAGGAACGGTAGATGCAAACAGTGTATCCGCCGGCTGTTCCAGACCATAAAAAATACCTTCTGAAATCGCTGCTTTGTTTGTCGCATGCTGAAGTGCCTTACGCACTTCCTTCTCATCCAGAATATCACGGGTTGTATTCAGTACAATCTGCCGGGTCGAGGTCGGATCCGATAACGCAACCGTAAAATTGTCATTTCCCGTATACTGGTTAATTGCATCCGCATCAATCATATTTTTACCGAAAATCAGATCAATTTCCCCTTTTTCCAGTGCCATGATACGCGTCTGATTATCCGGTATTACTTTTACCGTAATCTTTTTGATGGACGGCTGCTCCCCCCAATAGTTTTCGTTTGCTTCAAATACTGCATACTCATCTGTCACAAAATCGGTCAGGACATATGGACCTGTTCCAATGTATTCGTTTACGCCATCCTTTGTGCTTCCGTCCTTCATCGCCTTCGGAGAAATCATTGCAAACGGACGGGTAACTCCCAACTCTGTCAGCAGAGGATAGTACGGCTCCGACAGTTCGATCACAAAGGTTTTATCATCCGGAGCCGAAACCCCAACCAGAAGATTCATCATTTCCAGCCAGGTGTGACGATCTTTGTTTTCAATGATTGCATCAAAGTTTGCCTTGATCGCGTTGGCGTCACACACCTCTCCGTCCGAAAATTTCACTCCATCACGGATGTGGAACGTGTAGGTCTTTCCATCTTCACTGATATCCCAGCTCTCTGCCAGGCAGCCCTCATACCCATTTTCTGTAATATTGACTAAGGTCTCGTAGAGCATTTCCTGTGCATACATTTCACCTGCATACAGATGTGGATTCAGATCACGGATATCCCGATAATTAACAAATACCAGTTCATCCTTCGTGCTCTCTGCCGATGCACTCTGCTCTGATTTTGTCCCTTCTGTACTGTTTGAAGCGTTTCCGCCACATCCAGCCAAGACAGCCACGGAAAGAACACCAGCTGCCGCTATGAGTCTTTTACTTTTTTTCATATATGTCCTCCTGTTATGCCTGACGCAGGTTTGAAAGCCTGCATCTCTTTTATCTACTTTGTTAAAACAATTCGTTTTTACCGGCAGATAAAAGGATAACATAGTTACGCACAACTAACCACTATCGTTTTACAGGGGGATTGCTATAACGATTTGTTATATCTAAACAATTAAAGCATTTTTTTGAAATGTTCTAAAAACCACGCTGCCTCCGCACTCAGCTTTTCTTCATTCTGGTAAATATATCCGATTACCAGAAATGGTTCACTATTCCGGATCTTCAGATTACGGATTGGATATTGTTTATAATCCTCATATAAAAAATCAATTCCCAGGCTGCAGATATCGCTCTGCATCAGGAGATTCATTGTCATATGATCGCTATTGGTATGTACAACCGTATTCAGCATATCCGTGCTGATCGCTCCCAGGCTCACATGGTTTAAATGATGCTCCATTGAGAAAAAATCCCGGATTCCGCTGACGAATTTTAACTGCGGAAGCTCGGTAAAATCGATACTCTCATCCTCATAACGCGGATGATTTGGTCCCACATAAACACAGGCAGGTTTGACATCCAGTTCCTGAAAAGACAATTTTTTGTGGGACAAAATATGCCGGAATGCCGGAACCTGTTTCTGTGCTACATACACAATCCCCAACTCCGAAATTCCCTGGGATACCTGATCACTAATCTCCTCCACACTGCCTTCCCGGTGGGAAATCTGGCACTCGCAGCCATATTTCTTATAAAAATCTGTCAGAAGCCTCGCAATCATGTTGCTCGGGTAGGTAGAAACGGTAAATTTCCGTTCCTGCGTATCTTCTGCCAGCGAGTTAATAAGACTCACATGATTTAAAATATTGTGTGCATACTCCCGGACCGTTTCTCCATATGGGGTAACCCTGAGCCCTCTGCTTGTCCGCTCAAATAACGCACGCCCCAGCTCCTGTTCCAGCATCCCGATCACCTTGCTGACATTCGGTTGGGATGTGTATAGGCATTCTGCTGCCTGATTAAAACTACCTTTTTCACAGGCAACCATAAAATATTCAAGCTGTTTTAATTCCATTGAAGTCCTCCTTCTGTTGTTCTCCATTCCACCTTATGTTAGCTGTAACTAACCAAAATACAAAAATCAAGAGGCACACAGCTTGCACAGCCTATGCACCTCTCTTTCGGTTCCAAAAGTGCCCACCCGCGGACAGTAACCCCTTTTTCGCTAAAAAACGATCCGCAGTACAATCACAATTCCCAGATAAGCCAGAAGAATCAAGTAGGTAATCCGGTCTCTCCTCTCATAATGCAGCGGCTTCATCTTCGTGCGCCCACTTCCGCCCCGGTAGCAGCGCGCCTCCATCGCCATCGCCAGATCCGTCGCGCGGCGGAACGCCGATACGAAAAGTGGTACCAGAATCGGGATCATGCTCTTTGCCCGCTGTACGAGATTGCCAGATTCAAAATCAGCGCCTCTCGCCATCTGTGCCTTCATGATCTTATCCGTCTCCTCAATCAGAATCGGGATAAAGCGCAGCGCGATGGACATCATCATCGAGATCTCATGCACCGGCACATGGAGACGGTTCAAGCATCCCAGACTCCGCTCCAAGCCGTCCGTAAGCTGGTTCGGGGTCGTCGTCAGCGTCATGACAGAGGAACCAATCACCAGATACATCAGGCGCAGACCCATGAAAACTGCCAGCCGCAAGCCCTCATGCGTCACTTTTAAAAATCCAATCTGGAAAATAACCCGTCCGCTCGTCAGAAACAGGTTAAAGCTGATACTGATAAGTAACAGGAACACGATCGCCTTGAGTCCTCGCACGATAAATTTAAATGGTACGCGTGAGGTGCGGACCGCCATCGCCAGAAATACGGTTGCCACTGCATAGCAGAGCAGGTTGTCCGCGAAAAATAATGAAATAATGTAGATCAGCGTTCCAAACAGCTTGGTACGCGGATCCAGCCGGTGAACCACTGATTCGACCGGATAATACTGTCCGATTGTGATATCCCGTATCATTGTTTCTCCCTCCGCTTGTTATACAGCGCCAGAATCGCCTCCCGCGCCTCTTCTACCGTCGTGATCGTGTCGTCGATCGGAATCCCGCGCTCCCGAAGTCCCTGCACCACATAAGTGATCTGCGGCGCGGCAAGACCGATCGCCTCTAACTCCTTGTAATGGCGGAATACCTCCTTCGGCGTATCGTCAAACATCTTCACGCCGTCGTTCATGACCATGATGCGGTCCACGTAGCGCGCCATGTCCTCCATGCTGTGGGAAACCACCAAAATCGTCAGCCCGTGCTCCCGGTTCAGGCGCTCGATCTGACCTAAAATCTCATCGCGCCCCTGCGGATCGAGTCCCGCCGTCGGCTCGTCGAGGATCATCATCTCCGGACGCATCGCCAGTACACCCGCGATCGCGACGCGGCGTTTCTGTCCGCCGGAAAGTTCAAACGGGGACTGCTTATAAAATTTTTCATCCATGCCGACCAGCTTTAAGGCATGGCGGGCACGTTTTTCCACCTCTTCCTGCGGAAGCCCCAGATTTTTCGGTCCGAAACAGACGTCTGTAAAAATATCTGCCTCAAAGAGCTGGTACTCCGGATACTGGAACACCAGCCCCACTTTACTCCGCAGATCCTTTAATTTATAACCCTGGCTGTAAATGCTGACACCCTGATACTTAATGTCGCCGCTGGTCGGCTTGATCAGACCGTTTAAATGCTGGATCAGGGTTGATTTTCCCGATCCAGTGTGACCAATCAGACCGACAAATTCGCCGTCCTGAATCTCAAAACTCACGTGCTTTAATGCCTGGCGCTCTAACGCCGTGCCCTCGCCGTAGGTGTAGCACAAATCTTCTACCTGTATTGCCATCTCTATTCCTCTTTCAAAAGCGGTACCAGTGCGTCCAGAAGCTCCGATTTGCGAAGGATTCCATCTGGAAGCGGAATTCCCTTTTTCTTAAGCTCCCACGCAAGCTCCGTCACCTGCGGCACATCCATCCGGTATTGTTTTAGTTCCTCCACGCGGGAGAAAATCTCCTTCGGCGTGCCGTCCATCACGATATGACCGTCATCCATGACGATCACGCGGTCTGCATCGACCACCTCTTCCATATAATGGGTGATCAGCACCATCGTGATTCCTTCCACCCGGTTTAACTCATGGACGGTGCGGATAACCTCCTTGCGTCCGTTCGGATCGAGCATCGCCGTCGGCTCATCGAGCACGATACATTCTGGTTTCATCGCCATGACGCCCGCGATCGCCACACGCTGCTTCTGTCCGCCGGACAGATGGTTCGGGGACTGCTTGCGGTACATCGTCATCCCGACTGCCTTTAAGCTCTCATCCACTCGCTTCCAGATCTCCTCGGTCGGAACTCCGATATTTTCCGGACCGAATCCGACGTCCTCTTCCACTATATTTCCTATGATCTGGTTATCCGGGTTCTGAAAGACCATGCCCGCATTTTTGCGGATATCCCACAGATGCGCCTCGTCCCTCGTATCCATCTCCGATACAAAAAGCGTACCGTCAGTCGGGCTCAAAATGCCATTGATCTGCTTGGCAAATGTGGACTTGCCGGAACCATTGTGTCCCAGGATTGCCACAAAGCTGCCTTTCTCAATCTCCAGATTCACATGATCCAGGGCGCGCTTTACTTCCTCTACCTGCCCCTCTTCATCGCGTCTTATATAATCAAATACAAGATTGACCGCTTTTATGATATTCATGTATTTTTCCTCCACAGTATGTCCGCCTGACCGGACATTACCGTTCATTGTAGAAGAATTTTCCCCGGTAGTCAAGCGGTTGTTCCGAATTGTTATCCTTTTTTAAAAATAAGTTTACTTTTTATCCACCCGCCCCAGGTACAGACTACCTATTTGATCGCATATTCCGCGTAAATCTCAAAGAAATCCGCGTCATTTTTCTCGAACTCCGAGGTCAGATCCAGACTGTCCCAGAGCCCGCTGCTGTAAGAAACGGAGATCGTATTGCTGAACCGGTCGTAGATCTCCTGAAAGGCGCGTTTTTTCCGCTCCTCGTAGATGCGCTCCTTGCGCGCCGCCGTCTCGTCCTCGTCATAATCGTCCGTACATTTGAGCACATAGTACGCGTCGTCCGCATGGATCACCTGGCTGACTGCGCCCTCGGCAAGGGAAAATGCCTCTTTCTCATAGGCATCCGACTCATCACCGCGCCCCAGCACCCGGTCACTCACCGTCAGCCCCGCCTCCTCGGCACAGGACTGGAAATCGGCATCTTCCTGCGATGCCGCCCGCTGGAAGGCGTCTGCCTCGCTCTCATCCGATGTCTTTATCTGACTGACATGGATCACCTTTGCCTCACTGTCGCTGACCTCCAGCGCCACATTGTCCGTGAGCTGTCCCGCCAGCTTCTCCGCCAGACCATAATCCTCATAGATATGCTGGACATCCGCCTCTGTCACGCCCATCGAGTCAATCGCCGACTGCGGCAGACGCCCAAAATACTCGGCTGCTGCCCGGTCCATCGCCGCCCGCTCCTCTGAAGTCAGGGAAATCCCCCGATCGGCTGCCAGCAGGTTCATGATTTTCAGCTCATCCATAAACGAACGGATCTGTTTTTTTAGATACGTTTCAAAATCATCGCCCTTTTCTCCAACTGAAACGCCCCAGATCTGATCCGTACAGACCTCCTCATAGCGTTTTTTCTCCGTCATGGCAATCACCATCACTTCCGCGCGGGAATAACCCTTTTCATTCTTCTTTCCCACCACGATCGTGCTGCCGTCCGAGCCGCATCCAGTCAAAAGCCCCAGGCTGAGCGCCAGCCCCGCAAGCAGGGCACACGCCGCCCGGTGGATATGGTTTGTCTTCCTTTTCTGTTTCTGCATGGATACTCCCTTTCTCCTGCATATTTTAGCAATTCCTGTCACATATTCTCTCTGAGCGGCTGATTTATCTCAGTCGAGAAGACTCCCACCTCTTCAGGTGGTGAGTAATAGCAAATTTGTCTCAGTGGGAGTTGGGTCTCCGACTGAGATAAACGCTCCACGAGGATGCGCAGTGATTCTGTAAAGAATATGTCAGCTTACGCTGACCAGAATCACGCGCCAAGTCTCACGGACGTTCGACTTGAATACTGTTCACACATATGACCAGCAGCGCTGCGTTCTGTCAATCCTTCCACTCTGGTTCACGGTCTGCCACCACGTTTTCTTACGGCACTTTCGGTTCCAAAAGTGCCTACCCGTGAACAGTAACTTTCTTTCCATCAGCCATCCACCTCAGGCCGTATGCTTGAGCAGATCTTCTATCTTCTCCGGGCAGATCCGCTTCAATTCCTGATAGAGCCTTCCGACCGGCAGCCCCATCACATTCGTGTAAGAACCATCGATTCCGCGGATATGCGCGGCAAAACTTCCCTGAATGCCGTATGCACCCGCCTTGTCCATCGACTCGCCGCAGTCTACATACGCCTCGATCTCCGCATCGCTCATCGGATATACATCCACCCGCGTCTCAACCGCAAAGCAGCTCTCCCGATCCTCAGTCAGGATCGCCACGCCCGTGTATACACGGTGGCTGCGCCCCTGGATCCGTCCGATCATCTCAAGCGCCTCATCCCGATCCGCCGGTTTTCCTAAAATCTCGTCATCCACACTGACAACGGTATCGGAACCAATGATAATCCCGGAAAATAGGATTCCCGTCGTCCGCGCCTCCTCACGCACCTGCGCCATCACATCGCGCGCCTTCTGTCCCGCCAGTTCCATCACAACCTGCGCCGGTTCCGTACAGAGCGGATTTTCCTCCAAAGTGCTCGGATGAATCTCCGGTTTCAGCCCAATCCGCTCCAAAAGCTCCCTGCGGCGCGGAGACGCACTCGCCAGAATTAACCGGCAGGCTGGTTTGATATTTTCTATGTCTCTTCTCTGTTCCATTGTTCTGTTCTCATTTCCTCAGTTTCATTTAACGCTTAGATACACGTTATCCCTATATTTATACCATCTATCAGCCAAAATGAAAAGATCCGATGTTCGTTATATGAACATCGGATCGAGAATAAATGCAATCAAAATGCCTAAAATCGCGCCTGCTGCTACCTGTATCGGCGTATGCCCCACGTATTCCTTTAATTTTTCCTGTAATACCACGCCGTCCAGCTTGAGGAAATCATCGAAAAGAAGGCGGTTCAGAACTCTTGCCTGCTTTCCTGTCTCCTGCCGGACACCGATCGCGTCATACATAACAACCATCGCCAGAATAAAGCTGATGGAAAATTCAAAGCTTCCCACTCCGTACCGCAGCGCCGCCGCCGTTGCCAGCGAACATACAGTGGATGAGTGGGAACTCGGCATACCGCCGGAGCCAACCAGACGCTCCGGGTTGAACGAATGGTTCAGCCCGATGTCCAGAATCGTCTTGAGCACCTGGGCGACCACCCACCCGGTCACGCCGGTCATCAGCGTCTGGTTTGATGTCAATTCCTGAAAAAAAGTCATGTTTCTCTCCTGTACTATCTTAATTCCTCTGTTTTCTTCCACACATATGCCGCTGTCTCTAAATCACTCGGTCCGTCATTAATATCCTATCAGCCAGTCATACAATTCCTGATATTTTCCAGCCGATGTCTGCCAGGAAAAATCCGCCGCCATGCCGCGGTCTACAATCTTATTCCACTCGCGCTTCTTATTATAATAGATGTATTTTGCATAGCGGATGCAGTCGAGCATCTCATGTGCATTGTAGTTAGCAAAGGAAAATCCTGTTCCGGTTCCATCGTATTCATTGTATGGCCATACAGTATCCTTGAGACCACCCGTCTCACGAACGATCGGCACGGTTCCGTAGCGAAGCGCCATGAGCTGGCTCAGCCCACATGGTTCAAACAGCGACGGCATCAGGAATGCGTCACAGGCTGCATATACCTTATGCGACATATCTTCCGAATAATAAATATTAGCGGAAACACGATCATTGTACTTCCAGTCATAGTGGCGGAACATATTTTCATACCGTTCATCTCCGGTTCCCAGCACAACCAGCTGTACATCTTCCGTACAGATCTCATCCATCACACACTGTACCAGGTCAAGTCCCTTCTGGTCGGTCAGACGGGAGACGATACCGATCATGAACTTTTTCTCGTCCTGCGCCAGTCCCAGCTCCGCCTGCAGCGCCTTTTTATTCTTGGATTTCTCCTTGCGGAATGTCTTTGCGTTATAATTTTGTACGATCCGTTTATCTGTCTCCGGATTAAATTCATCGTAATCAATACCATTTAAGATACCGCGCAGACTGTTGCTTCTCGCACGCATCAGACCGTCCAGTCCCTCGCCGTAGAACGGAGTCTTAATCTCCTCCGCGTAGGTGTTGCTGACCGTCGTGATCGCATCCGCGTATACGATGCCGCCTTTTAACATATTGCCGTCTTTGTAAGCTTCCAGCTTATCCGGTGTAAAATAGTAGTCCGGCAGCTCAGAGAAATGCTGGATTGTCTTCACATCCCACACCCCCTGGAACTTCAGGTTGTGGATCGTCATGACGGACTTGATATCCCGGAAGAACTCGCCGCCGTGGAATTTGTCCTTGAGATGCACCGGGATAAGTCCCGTCTGCCAGTCGTGGCAGTGGATGACATCCGGCTTGAAGCCGATCACCGGCAGGGATGAGAGAGCCGCCTTGCAGAAGAAAGAAAACTTCTCCAGATCGTAATACCAGTCCCCATACGGGCGATCCCCCCAGAAATAACTCTCATTATCAATAAAATAGAAGGTCACGCCCTCATATTCATATTCCAGGATGCCCACATACCGGTTCTGTCCCAGATAATCCATATAAAAATGGTTCACATACTTCATTTCATTGCGGAATGACTCTTTGATGCACAGATACTTCGGGATCATGACACGCACATCAAAATACTGCTTATCAAAACATTTTGGAAGGGATCCGACAACGTCTGCCAAACCTCCTGTTTTGATAAATGGAACCGCCTCCGATGCAATAAACAGAATATTCTTCATAGCTACTACCTCCCAACCGTGCCCGCTCGCGATCTGGCACCCTATTAAAATTATTATACAATAGAATCAGGGAATTAGAAAGTAGGCGACAGAGAAAAAAATCGGGAAATATATGACAAATAGTTCCGATTTGCAGACTGTATTTTCTGAATTGGATATTTTGCATAGTACCGGATGAATTATAAATTTTACCGCATGAAAAAGAATGTGCCTTGGCACATTCTCGCGCCGAGCGCGGTCGCTTGCGACATGTTTCTGCTTCGCGCGAGTGCGCATCCTCGCGGAGCGTTTTTTTGTTTCATAGGACGCAATTTCCTATGAAACAAAAATAAAAGGCGGAGCCGAAAAGAAAATTATGTTTTCTCTTCGATCCCGCCTTTTGTATAATCAGGGATTGATCTCCCTGTATTTCTTCATCGTCCGCGCAAACAGCTCGCCGTTGGACGGCGGCGTGTACGTGATCGCATTGGCTCCTGCCTCGATCGTCTCCAAAATCGATTCGTTAGTCGGTCCTCCGGTCGCGATAATGGCAACGTCCGGATACTCCTTCCGGATCTCGGCTACCATCGATGCGGTGGCGGCAGCGCCTGATACATTTAAAATATCGGCTCCCGCCTTCAGTTTGCGGCGGACATCCGTGTGAACCGAAGCAATCGTAGCAATGACCGGAATATCGACCACCTGCTTGATCTCCGTGATGACCTCATCCGCGATCGGCGCGTTGACCACTACACCGTAAGCTCCCTGATGTTCTGCCTGAAGCGCCAGACGGACGGAACGCTTTCCTCCGGTCAGACCGCCGCCGACCCCGACAAACACCGGCACATCCGAGATGCTGATGATCGACTGTGAGATAGCTGCCTGCGGAGTAAACGGATAAACTGCGATGATCGCATCCGCGTTGATATTTTTGATGATTGCCACATCCGTTGAGAAGGCGATCGATTTGATACGCTTTCCAAAGATGCGGATTCCTGAACATTCACTGATACAATACGGACACATAATCGTGTGATCCCGCAGGGTTCCATTGTACGCCGGTACTTTTTTTTTCATAGGCAATTCTCCGTTCTTTTAGCTGCTTTCCTGACCTCTCTGTCCAGCTGTTTTATACAGGGGCAGTTTTTCAGTCCTGCATCTTTTATTTCCCCTTTATCTTATCATACACACATTTACCCATGCAATCAGTCACTTTCATAAATGTGTTACAATCGTGTTAAAAAGGCTTACAGCACTTTCGGCTCCAAAAAGCACCGCACGATTTTATACATCCCGCTTATAATCCAGGCAAATCTTATCAACAATCAATGCGATAAATTCCGAATTGGTCGGCTTTCCTTTCCCTGTGCTGACGGTATATCCAAATAGATCGTTGATCGTGTCCATCTTGCCGCGGCTCCATGCGACCTCAATCGCGTGGCGGATTGCCCGCTCGACACGGCTTGAAGTGGTCTGGCGCTTCTTGGCGATGGTCGGGTACAGGATTTTCGTCACAGAACCGAGCATTTCTTTATCACTGACTGACAAAATAATCGCATCCCGCAGGTACTGATATCCCTTAATATGAGCCGGAATCCCAATCTCATGCAGAATCTGCGTCACATCGCTCTCCAGATTCTGTCTTTCATATTCCGCCGACACCATATACGGCTCCACCTTCCGGCTGCCCGCCAGGGTCGAAGCGCGGTTCCTGTAATTCTTCAGGCGATGTACCTTGTCTAAAACCGCCTCCTTCGAAAATGGCTTTACTATGTAATAACAGGCGCCCATCCGAAAAGCATCCGCTGTCAGATTCTCGCTGCTCGCAGCTGTAATCATAACAAAGGAAGTGTCAGCTGAACAGTCTTGATTTGTCTTGATGCGCTCCATAACCGAAATTCCATCCATTCCCGGCATCACTACGTCCAGAAATACAATATCCGGCTTTGTCTTTACGATCATATTATAGGCATCGGTTCCGTTTTCCGCTTTTCCGACCACCTGAATCTCCTTATCACTTTCCAGTATATTTCCAAGCATATCCAATGCCTGACGATTATCCTCTGCGATCGCAATCTTCATTTCTGCCATAATATTCTCCTCCTCGGCACCTGTGATGATTAAAATAATTATAAATTCTTTTTTTAACAAGTTTCAACTCGTTTTGATCGCGCAGTTCGACACTCAACGCTCATTTTGTCTATCAATTCTTTTGATGCAAAATAAATTACACAAGATGCAAACTATATATAAGCATGTATTGTAGCTAACCGTATCTGTTAAGATTCCGCTATAAACCTTCTACCGCCCAGCCGCCATACGCCTATCTAACGATCCCTTATCACCACGTTTTACCGATTCCGGTCGAAAGACACACAAAATACACGCAATTAAAAAGCCTCCACGACCGGTTTCTGAACATGAAAATTCCATCTTTGCAGATCAAGTTTCGATAAATTCCTATAAAAAAACAGAGTTACGCCATAGCCATACAACTATAACATACTCTGTTATCGTGTTAATGCAACTGGCTGCCATTTTACAGGCCCTATAGCTTTGCGTCGCAGCTTTTCAACTGTTTTGCCAAATATGTAATTTGCTCTATTATATACGCTTTTTTTATATCCTGTCAATAAAGAGAGCAAAAACTTTGTACTTTGCATGTTACTGTTCACACACGTGTGCCCAGCAACAGGATTTTGCCGATGCTGCGTATTCAAAATCGGCAAAATCTGCTGCCAGAACTGTATCATATGGAATTTTCAGTCCAGAAAATTCCCACTTGTAAACAGTTACTTTGCATCCAGATTCAATGTCCCAGCATATTCTCCACCAGAATCCCATACCCTCGCGTCGAATCCTGAATAAAAACGTGCGTGACTGCTCCGATGAGTTTTCCGTTCTGGATGATGGGGCTGCCGCTCATGCCCTGGACGATCCCGCCGGTCAGGGACAGAAGTTCCGGATCGGTTACGCGAATGACCATGTCCTTGTTGTGGCGGTTGGAGGAGTGGTCTATTTTCTGAATCTCAATCTCGTAGTCTTTCAATTCCCCGGACACGCTGCTGCGGATGCAGGCACGGCCTTTTTTGACGTCCTGACGGTAACCGATCGGAATTGCAGGGTTCTTTACCCGGCTTAAAAAGCGCGGATTTGCCGTCCCGAAAATGCCCTGATCCGTATTAGCCTCCACACTTCCCAGCCGCGACTGATTTCCATAGTAAATAACGCCCGACATCACGCCCGGCTTTCCGAAACTACCCTTCTCCACGCCCAGAATCTCCGTATCGTATAGTTCGCCGCCGGAGGTCTGCACCAGAAGTCCCGTGTCGCCATCGCTGATACCGTGTCCCAGCGCTCCAAACGCGCCGTTAGCACATACATAGGTCATCGTACCGATGCCCTGCGTATCGTCGCGGATCCACAGCCCCAGCTTATAGTCTCCCTCCTGCGTCTGTACCGGCGTCATCTGTACATCCATCGTCTCTCCCTCGCGGCGCACTGAAAGTGTCAGAGCCATATTTCCCGCTTCCTTGACTGCCCGTATCATATCTTTCTTGTCCGTCGCCGGCGTCCCGTTGATTGCCTCGATATAGTCTCCAGAACGCAGGATTCCGTCCGCCGGATCCATCACTTCCCCCGTCTGTGCCGTCACCCTTCCGGTTCCAATCACCATCAGTCCATCGGATTTCATGTAAATACCCACCGGCAGCCCACAGGGAACCGCATACTGGACGTCCGACACATCTACCTCGATATCCTTTAATTTCCATATTCCAAAGAGTTTGAGACTTAAACGGTACGTTCCCTCCTGTTCAGAATAGATGGAAAAGGGCTGGTTGAGCTGCAGATGGATCTGGTCGGACGGAATTTTAGAGCTGCCGTTTAGAACCACCTCCTCGCTCTCACTTTCCAGCAATGCCCGAAACGGCAGCCCAAAGCGAACTTGCTCCTGCCGATCCACCACCACATTGATGCGGTCGGGAACCGCGTTCTTCACATATTGATAAGACACACCGGCAAGCGCAATGACCCCCGCACCAAAGATTATCAGCAGAACACGGCGAAGTTTTTCCTTCCGACTTATTGTTTTCCACATACCAGAGTTTTTTCGCACGGTTTTTCCTCCTTCTACTCTTATGTACCTCCCCCGTTCCGTAGATTCCGCACTGCGGCGAATCTCAACGAAATGCAGATGTACACTCTGTTTGAATCCAAGAACTTGTTCGATAAAATCGTTTAATCCTAGTATGCGGAAAACCGTAAAATTCAGTCTGCTATTTTTGCGCCATTCTTTCTATTTTTTTCATTCAAGTGTTATTAAAACCCTGACTTTTTCTCAAGGTAAATGGAAAACCTGAAAAATTCCATTCTAACGTCAAAAAACCCGGTTCAGAAGACAGATTTCTCTGTCTCCCAAACCGGGGGTATAAAATCATCTTATGATTCAAAACTTGCGTAAAAGAACGAAGATTTGATACAACTTAAACAAACGAATCTATCTAAATTATACCAGCTCTAACAGAACTTCCATAGCGCCGTCGCCCTTACGCTGACCGATCTTAACGATACGGCTGTAACCACCATTGCGGTTAGCGTACTTCGGTGCAAGCTCATCAAACAGCTTAGCCGGCATATCTACCTTCTTAGTGTTTTTCTTCTTGCCTGCTCTTGCAGTCGGAACGTCTGTTACATCGTAGAGAACCTTCAGCATCTGTCTTCTAGCGTGAAGTCTGGAAGCTTTATCTTTCTTGATCTCTTTCTCTACTTCGTCGTAAACGGTAACTTTCTTGCCGTCAACAACTTCTTTTACTCTCTTGCCGTTCTCGTCTTTGCGAGCTACCTTAGCGGTAACTTTAACGGTCTCGAAGTTATCTTTCTCTTTTACTGCCAGAGCGATCAGACCCTCAGCGATCTTCTTCACTTCTTTTGCTCTTGCCTCAGTGGTAACGATCTTGCCGTTGAATAACAGTGCGGTTACCAGGCTGCGCAGCATTGCTTTTCTCTGACTGGAAGTTCTTCCAAGTTTTCTATATCCTGCCATGATTCTTTCTCCTCCATTTGCGGAAGCCGACACTCATGCCCTTTGGACTTACTGAATGTCTGCTATATAAAATATAATTGTTTGATGGTTATGCAGGGACCTGTGCCATTCGGACTTACCCGTCCCCGTATCTGCATGAAAGGGACGCACTGCAAAGCACGTCCACCCACGCGGTATCTTAAGCCTCTTCGCTCGGGTTGAGCTGCAAGCCTAATTCTTTCAGTTTTGCAAGAACCTCTTCCAGGGATTTGCGGCCCAGATTTCTGACTTTCATCATATCTTCCGGTGTGCGGTTGCACAGCTCCTCCACTGTATTGATTCCGGCTCTCTTTAAACAGTTGTAAGAACGAACGGATAACTCCAGCTCGTCGATGTTCATCTCAAGCACTTTCTCTTTCTCGTTGTCTTCCTTCTCTACCATAACCTCTGCGGTCTTGGCATTCTCGGAAAGGTCAATGAAGAGGTTCAGATGCTCGCTCAGAACCTTTGCTGCCAGGCTGACAGCTTCGTCTGGTGCCAGCGTTCCATTTGTGTATACATCTAATGTCAGCTTATCATAATCTGTCACCTGACCCACACGGGTGTTCTCAACGGTCATATTGACACGCTCCACCGGTGTGTAGATAGAATCAACAGCCAGAACTCCGATCGGAAGATCTTCACTCTTGTTCTTATCTGCGCTGATGTAGCCGCGGCCCTTCGTGATCGTCAGCTCCATGTAGAATTTGCTGTCCGCGCCGCCGCTTAATGTAGCGATGACCTGGTCCGGATTCAAAATCTCAATGTCAGAATCAGCGTGAATGTCAGCTGCTGTGATGACGCCTTCGCCCTCGAACTCGATATAAGCCGTCTTCGGCTCATTCGTCTCGCTGCTGTTTTTGATCGCCAGACTCTTGATGTTCATGATAATTTCAGTTACATCCTCTTTTACACCAGGGATAGAACTGAACTCATGCAAAACGCCGTCGATTTTCACTTGACTTACTGCTGCACCAGGCAAAGAGGAAAGCATAATTCTTCTTAAAGAATTGCCTAATGTGGTACCATAGCCTCTTTCCAGCGGTTCAACCACAAATTTGCCATATCTTTTGTCTTCGGAAATCTCAGCAATTTCAATTTTTGGTTTTTCAAAATCGAACACGATAGCCCCTCCTTTTGGGAACATTTTTGAGGGTCTGCCATACTCTTGTAGTCTCGGAATCTCCCAAGCAGCTGCCAAAGCAGATACATGGGAGATTCTGGACTAACATAATAGTAATACTTCTTATTATTTGGAGTACAGCTCGACGATAAGCACTTCGTTTACAGGAACGTCAATTTCGTCTCTGCTCGGTAACTCTTTAACAGTACCTTTCAGGTTCTCAGCGTCAACTTCCAGCCATGCCGGTACCATTCTTCCGCCGGTTACCTCAGCGATATCTTTATATCTCTGTGAAGATTTATACTTCTCTTTGATCTCGATTACATCGCCAGCCTTAACTAAGTAGGACGGGATGTTTACGCTCTTGCCGTTTACGAGAACGTGCTTGTGATCTACGATCTGACGTGTCTCTTTTCTTGTACGGCCAAAGCCCATTCTGAATAATACATTATCCAGTCTGCACTCCAGAAGGATCATCAGGTTAGCACCGACCTGACCGTTCATTCTGGATGCTTTTGCATAGTAATTTCTAAACGGTTTCTCTAACACACCGTAGATGAATTTTGCTTTCTGCTTCTCTCTCAGCTGGAGTGCATACTCGCTCATCTTTCTGTTGGCTCTCGTTAATTTTCTCGTTGATTTCTTGTCGATTCCTAAATAAACCGGATCAAGGTCAAGAGATCTACATCTTTTAAGTACAGGAACTCTATCTACTGCCACTTTACTTGCACCTCCTAATTAGACTCTTCTACGTTTCGGCGGACGGCATCCGTTATGCGGAACCGGAGTTACGTCCTTAATGCTTGTTACTTCCAGACCACATGCCTGAAGAGCACGGATTGCTGCTTCACGACCGGATCCCGGACCTTTTACCATAACGTCTACAGACTTTAAGCCATGGATAAGAGCTGCCTTCGTTGCAGTTTCTGCAGCCATCTGAGCTGCATATGGAGTAGATTTCCTTGAACCTCTAAATCCCAGACCGCCTGCACTTGCCCATGATAAGGCATTACCCTGTGCATCTGTTAAAGTAACGATTGTGTTATTAAAAGATGACTGGATGTGCGCCTGTCCGCGTTCAACGTTTTTCTTTACACGCTTTTTTGTCACTTTCTTGCCAGTGGACACTTTTTTAGCCATTTTAAACTAACCTACTTTCTCAAATATTGAATCCTGTTGCTAAACCTAACCTGATTCAGTTTCCTTGTTACTTAATTATTTCTTCTTGTTTGCTACTGTCTTTCTCGGACCCTTACGAGTTCTAGCGTTGGTCTTTGTCTTCTGACCACGAACCGGAAGGCTCTTTCTATGACGGATGCCTCTGTAGCATCCAATCTCCTGCAGTCTCTTGATGTTCATAGCGATCTCTCTTCTCAGATCACCCTCAACCACCTGACTGTCAGCGATGATTGCCGCAAGCTTCTTAACTTCATCGTCAGTTAAGTCCTTAACACGAGTGTCAGGATTAACTTCAGCTTCGGCCAGGATACGGGCTGCACTTGCTCTACCGATACCGTAGATGTAAGTCAAGCCGATCTCTACGCGTTTCTCTCTTGGTAAATCGACACCTGAAATACGAGCCATGTGTGTAGTACACCTCCATTAGTTTTTCTTACTTCTTCGTTGATAATGTATAAATTTGCTTAAACTACTGAACAACTCATCCGAGTGGTTCATAATAGAAAGCCGCGCGAAAAAATAGATGCTAAATCAAATTAGCCCTGTCTTTGTTTGTGCTTCGGATTCTCACAGATTACTCTGATACTGCCTTTTCTCTTGATGATCTTGCACTTTTCGCAAATTGGTTTAACCGATGATCTAACCTTCACAGCAATTCTCCTTTCCGTAATAGTCCGTCCAATCTCGGACATACAATTTTTTATAACCTATTGCAGTCCTGTGTCGGACTTACAGGTACAACAGACTCGTTCCATCCCTCTGCCGTGAGAGGACAAAAGGGCGGATCTTACCTGATGCTTCAACAAAGTTCGCTAAAGCATTATAACATTTAAAATCCTATAATGCAAGCGAAATTTACACTTCTCTCAATATTTTTATTGAGAAAAATGGATTGGTCTTTATTTATCTCTCCAAATGATTCTTCCCTTAGAGAGATCGTATGGCGACATTTCCATTGTAACCTTATCGCCCGGCAGAATACGGATGTAGTTCATACGGAGTTTTCCGCTGATCGTAGCAAGTACGATGTGTCCGTTTTCCAGTTCTACCTTAAACATAGCGTTCGGCAGCTTCTCTGCTACTACGCCCTCAATCTCAATTACATCTGCTTTCGACATTCTATATACCTCCCTGCAATGATTTCTGAATGAAATAGCGGATCGCTTCATCCTGGACTGCCGCGCCGTCCGCAAACTGGGCTGCCAGCGCCTCATCCCACTTGTGGGAGAACTGCACGTGCTTTCTCTTCTTGCGTTTCGGCTTGGCGGCAGTTTTGGTGCGTCCGTCTGCCAGATACACATAGTGTGCATCTTCTCTGACTATGATATAATAATTGCCTTTGTCATGCCCCGCCAGCGAGCGGACCAGACAGGCCATTCCATATTCCGTCATTCTGATCTCCGTTTCTACTTAGACAGACACTTTCTAAAAAACATCGCTGCTGATTGACGCAGCTCCAGCAGATACGCTGCCATTTCTCCCACTCTGCCTGAAACATCCAAAAAACATGCAGGTTTGTCTGAAACAAACGATTTTTGTCCATTTCACAAAGTGCAACCAGTTTGGAGAAACAACCAGTGGCAGCCAGCTGGAACCAGCCAAATCAACGCTTCAATTTTCACAAAAGGTTCTTTCCTATTTTCTATCTATAAAGACAGAATCTCAGGCTCATTTTCTGTAATTAGAATCGTATTTTCATAATGGGCAGCCCAGCCGCCGTCTTCCGTCATGACGGTCCAGTCATCATCGAGCCAGACTACTTCGTAGCTGCCCTCGGTGATCATCGGCTCGATCGCGAGCGTCATGCCGGGCTGTAAGAGAATTCCTTTTCTTTTTCTTGCAAAATTCGGAATCTCCGGATCCTCATGCAGATGAGAACCGATTCCATGGCCTACCAGATCTCTGACAACACCAAAGCCGAAGCTTTCAGCATATTTCTGAATGGCTACAGAGATGTCATTGAGATGATTGCCAGCTTTGGCAAATTTAATCCCCTCAAAAAAGCTCTGTCTGGTAACTTCAATCAGTTTTTTCGCATCATCGTCGATCTGACCGATGCCATAAGTCCGGGCTGCATCCGAGTGATATCCTTTATAGATAACACCTGCATCCAGACTGACAATATCACCCTCATCAAGGAAATGTTCCTTATGAGGAATTCCATGGACAACCTCATCATTGACAGAGACACAGATGGAGGCAGGATAGCCATTGTAATTTTTGAATGAGGGAATGCAGCCGTAGCTTCGGATGATTTCCTCTCCCATATGATCAATGTCCCAGGTGGACATTCCCGGACGAAGGTTCTTCGCCAGTTCCTCGTGAGTTTTGGCAAGGATTCTGCCAGCCTCACGCATGAGTTCTATCTCCCTGGGAGATTTTATCGTCACTGCCATCTTTTATGCTCCCAAAATGTCAACAATGTTTTTAAACACGGTTTCCATAGACAGTGTACCGTCTATCGCATGCAGAACACCTTTTTTCTTATAGTAATCAATCAGAGGATGTGTCTGCTCATGATATACTTCCAGACGTTTCTGTACGGTCTCCGGCTTATCATCGTCGCGAAGAACCAGTTCAGAACCACATTTATCGCAGATTCCTTCTTTTTTCGGTGCTGCAAACTCTGTATGATACGTAGCGCCGCACTTTAAGCATGCACGACGGCCTGCCATACGATTTACAATATTCGCATCCGGCACTTCTACATCGAGAGCGAAATCAATTGCCTCTCCGTTTTCTTTCAGTGCTGCTGTCAGGCTCTCTGCCTGCGGAATCGTTCTTGGAAATCCGTCCAGGATATAGCCATTCTCGCAATCTGCTTCGTGAATACGATCAAGAAGCATGCCGATCGTTACTTCATCCGGCACCAGCAATCCCTGATCGATGAACGATTTTGCTTTTTTGCCCAGCTCTGTACCCGCTTTGATATTAGAGCGGAAAATATCTCCGGTTGAAATGTGCGGAATGTTATATTTCTCTGCAATTTTATCAGCCTGTGTTCCTTTACCGGCTCCCGGTGCTCCTAACATAACAATCTTCATAATGGTACAATCTCCCTATATACAACAGAATCGCCTCCAGGCAGGAGCTGTCTCCGGCCACCTCCAGCCGTTAAGAAAGAGAGCTCCCGCCCAGAAAGCGAGTTATCTTAGTCGTTTAAGAATCCTTTATAGTTGCGAACCAGCATCTGTGATTCGACTGCTTTGATTGTCTCAAGTACTACACCTACGATAATGATAAGAGAAGTACCTCCAAAGGAGAGACGGCTCACTGAGAACAGTCCAGAGACAATGATCGGAACCAGGCAGACAATAATAAGTCCGCAAGCACCAATCAGTATAATATACTCCAGAATTCCATCCAAATAATCGGATGTTGGCTTTCCTGGACGAATGCCCGGGATGAAACCGCCGGATTTCTTCATGTTGTTTGCCACCTCAAGCGGGTTGAATGTTATGGATGTGTAGAAATACGCAAACACAATAATCAACGCGATGTAGACAATTAAGCCAACTGAATAAGCCGGACGCTCCGGATTAAACCAGGAGCTGGAATTCAGAGCCAGAAGAATCTTTCCTCCGATGGTGTCATAATTAACCTGGAAAAATCCAGCAATTACCACCGGGAAAGACATCAGGGATGAAGCAAAGATAACAGGAATAACACCTGCTGTATTTACTTTTAACGGGATGCTTGTGGACTGACCGCCAACCATCTTACGTCCCTGCATCTTTTTAGAATACTGAACCGGAATTCTCCGCTCTGCATCCTGTAAAATGATAACAAATACAACCATCGCTACGATAACCGCTACGATAATCACGGCTGTTACAACTGCAACCGCCACGATCTTGCCCTGCAGGAAACGCTCATAGAGCGTAATCATATCGCTTGGCATGGTTGAAATGATATTGAACAGAAGCACGATAGAAATACCGTTTCCGACGCCGTTCTCGGTGATTCGCTCACCGATCCACATCAGCATGGCACTTCCGGCTGTCATTGTCACAATAGCGACAATCACATTCAGGGCAGTAAACTCAACTAAAAGTCCCTTGCCGCCGAAACCGATCGCCATAGCGACGGACTGCATCAGCGCCAGTGCAACCGTAAGGTAACGCGTATATTCCGCAATCTTCTTTCTTCCGTCCTCGCCCTCCTGCTGCATTTCCTCTAATTTCGGAATTGCAATTGTCAGAAGCTGCATGATAATGGAAGAAGTGATGTACGGGGTAATACTCAATGCGAATACCGACATGTTCGTGAACGAACCGCCGGTAATCGTATTGAAGAAACCAAACGCATCATTGGACTGTCTTGTAAACAGTTCCTGGAAAAATGTTGTATTAACTCCGGGAATCGGCAGCTGCGATCCGATACGGGTCACAACCAGCATAAAGAACGTATAGAGGAGTTTTTCTCTGACCTCTTTTATCTTAAATGCATTCTGGAGCGTTTTTAACATATTAGATCACCTCGCAGGTTCCGCCAACGGCCTCGATCTTAGCTTTCGCGCCTTCACTTACCGCATCAACCTTTACGTTCAGCTTTTTGGTCAGCTCGCCATTGCCGAGGATCTTAACGCCGTCACGCGGGTTCTTTACGATGCCTGCTTCGATTAATGTTTCAACCGTAACAACTGTGTCGTTCTCGAATCTCTCAAGAGCGCTTACGTTGATACCAACGATGGTCTTAGAATTTCTGTTTGTGAAGCCTCTCTTCGGGAGACGTCTATATAACGGCATCTGACCGCCTTCAAATCCTGGTCTCGGAGCGCCGGAACGAGCTTTCTGTCCCTTATGTCCCTTACCAGCAGTCTTACCATTGCCTGATGCGTGACCACGACCTCTTCTGAAGCTGTCGCTGTGCTTAGAGCCTACCGCCGGCTTTAAATTGGATAAATCCATGACTGCACCTCCTTGCAAATATCTTAGATTTCCTCTACTTTAACTAAATGTCTAACATTCTGGATCATGCCTCTGATAGCGGCGTTGTCCGGCTGCTCAACTGTCTTGCCAGTCTTGTTTAAACCAAGAGCTGCAACCGTTGCTTTCTGCTTCGGGATAGCGCCAATAGGAGACTTAACCAATGTGATTTTTAATTTCTCTGCCATTTTTATCTCCTCCTATTAGTTCAGAATTTCTTCTACAGACTTACCGCGAAGTTTTGCAACCTCTTCCGGAGTCTTTAAAGAACCTAAGCCTGCCAGGGTAGCAAGAACTACGTTTGCCTTGTTGTTGGAACCAAGGGATTTTGTACGGATGTTCTTGTAACCAGCCAGATCCAGTACGGCACGAGCCGGACCACCAGCGATAATACCGGTACCTTCCGGAGCCTTCTTCAGAAGTACGTTAGCGCTTCCGAATTTGCCGAGGAAATCGTGCGGGATGCTATTGTTCTCATCGAACGGAACCTCCATCAGGTTTCTGGCAGCTGCCTCTTTGCCCTTGCGGATTGCTTCCGGAACCTCAGCAGCTTTTCCCATACCAGCACCAACGTGGCCGTTTTTATCTCCAACTACTACTAAAGCGGAAAAACGCATTGTACGTCCGCCCTTAACGGTCTTGGATACACGTTTGATTGCCACTACAGTATCCTCTAACTCGAACTGGTTGGCATCAATTTTTGTACGTTTCATGTGTATGTTCTCCTTCCTACTAGAATTCCAGACCAGCCTCGCGGGCTGCATCTGCTAATGCCTGAACTTTTCCGTGGTAAATAAATCCGCCTCTATCGAAGACAACTTCTTTAATACCTTTTTCAAGCGCTCTCTTAGCGATTACAGTTCCAACGTGAGCTGCTGCTGCAACATCGTTCGTCTTCTCCAGTTCAGCTTTAACTTCCTTCTCGGCAGTGGAAGCTGCTACTAAAGTTTTTCCAACTGTATCATCAATGATCTGAGCATACATATGATTATTACTTCTAAACACTGCTAAACGCGGTCTCTCGGCTGTGCCAGAAAAACGGTTGCGTAATCTAACGTGTTTTTTAACGCGAATTTCGCTTCTTGACTGTTTGCTAACCATCTTCACACTCTCCTTAATTATTTCTTACCAGTCTTACCAACTTTACGTCTGATAACCTCATCGGCATACTTAATACCTTTGCCCTTGTACGGCTCAGGTCTTCTCTTATCCCGAATCTCAGCTGCATACTGGCCAACTTTTTCTTTGCTGATACCTTTAACAGTGATCTTGTTCTGTCCTTCCAGAACAGTCTCAATGCCTTCCGGATCTTCCATCTCTACCGGATGGGAGTAACCAAGGCTGAGAACCAGTTTCTTGCCCTGCTTCGCTGCTCTGTAACCAACACCGTTAACTTCCAGGACTTTCTCATAGCCTTCTGTTACACCATGAATCATGTTGTTAATTAAGGTTCTTGTCAGACCGTGTAAAGATTTCATTTTCTTTAAGTCGTTCGGTCTGGTAACTACGATATGACCATCCTCTTCTTTGATGTTCATCTCAACCGGGAGTTCTCTCTCAAGAGTTCCCTTCGGACCTTTTACAGTCACTAAATTGTTCTCTGCGATTGTTACGGTTACGCCCGCCGGAATCGCAACTGGCATTCTTCCGATACGTGACATGCCTTTTACCTCCTACTTAGATTTTCGGAGAAGCCTGAGCGGCTTCTCTGTTTTCAGTTGTATCTATACCTTGTCTAAACCGATGATGATGCTTTCGGCTTACCAAACAAATGCAAGAACTTCTCCGCCTACGCCGAGTTCTCTTGCCTGCTTGTCAGTGATAACGCCCTGGTTGGTGGAGATGATAGCTACACCTAAACCGCCCAGTACCTTCGGCATATCTTCCTTGTTTGCGTAGATACGCAGACCCGGTTTGGAAATTCTCTTGATGCCGGAGATGATTTTCTCGTTTTTGTCTTTACCGTACTTTAAGGTAATACGGATAGTCTTGAAATTGCCGTCCTCAACAACGTCATATTTCTTGATGAAACCTTCCTTTACCAGGATGTCAGCGATTGCTAATTTCATCTTGGAAGACGGAACATCTACTGTATCATGTTTTGCAGTGTTAGCATTACGGATTCTTGTAAGCATATCTGCAATCGGATCGCTCATTGTCATTTTGAGTGTGCCTCCTTATAATTTGACTACCACTTACTGTAAGTGGGTTTCGGTGGGTTGTGCGGGAACGCCCCGCACTAAGTTGCTTTCGGCTTACCAGCTTGCTTTCTTTACGCCCGGAATTTCGCCCTTGTAAGCTAATTCACGGAAGCAAACTCTGCAGATGCCGTATTTTCTTAAATATGCATGCGGACGACCGCAGATTCTGCAGCGGTTATATTCTCTGGTGGAGAATTTTGCCGGACGCTGCTGTTTAATCTTCATTGAAGTTTTAGCCATGATAAATCCTCCTATTATTTAGCAAATGGCATGTTGAACTGAGTTAACAGCTCACGTGCTTCTTCGTCGGTCTTAGCAGTGGTAACGAAGATGATATCCATACCTCTTACCTTATCTACTTTATCGTACTCGATCTCCGGGAAGATAAGCTGCTCTTTGATACCCAGAGCGTAGTTGCCTCTGCCGTCAAATGCGTTCGGATTTACACCGCGGAAGTCTCTTACTCGCGGAAGAGCCAGGTTGATCAGACGATCAGCGAACTCATACATCTTCTCGCCACGCAGGGTAACTTTACAGCCGATAGCCATACCCTCTCTAAGTTTGAAGTTAGCGACTGATTTTTTCGCTTTTGTAAGAACTGCCTTCTGGCCAGTGATGATTTCCATATCTCTTACAGCAGAGTCCAGAACTTTAGCATTTTCTTTTGCCTCGCCAACGCCCATGTTGATAACAATCTTGTCCAGCTTCGGCACTTCCATGATATTTTTATATCCGAATTTTTTGATCATAGCGTCTACGATTTCGCTCTGATACATTTCTTTTAATCTAGCCAATTTTAACGTTCCTCCTCTCTGTATTAGTCAATTACTTTACCGGTTGCCTTAGCAACGCGGACTTTCTTGCCGTCTTCTACTTTGAAGCCAACTCTCGTAGCCTTGCCATCCACTACCAGCATAACGTTGGAAATGTCAAGCGCGCCTTCCTGATGGATGATGCCGCCCTGCTGATTAGCTGCAGACGGTTTGGTATGCTTTGTTACCATGTTGCATCCCTCAACCAGGACTGTATTCTTCTTTACATTAACGGAAAGAACTTTTCCGGTTTTATCTTTGTCTTTACCTGTGATAACCTTTACCAGGTCGCCTTTTTTAATTTTATGCACAGCTGACACCTCCTACAGTACTTCCGGAGCCAGGGAAACAATCTTCATAAACTGTTTCTCACGAAGCTCTCTGGCAACCGGCCCAAAAATACGGGTTCCTCTCGGGTTCTTGTCGTCTTTGATGATAACGGCTGCGTTCTCATCAAATTTGATGTAGGAACCATCTTTACGGCGTGCGCCCTTAACGGTACGTACAACAACGGCCTTCACTACATCGCCTTTCTTTACAACACCGCCTGGTGTTGCATCTTTAACGCTGGCAACGATTACATCGCCAATATTTGCATATCTTCTAGTAGAGCCGCCCATAACGCGGATACAGAGTAATTCTTTCGCACCGGTATTGTCGGCAACCTTTAATCTGGTCTCCTGCTGAATCATGCCCAATACTCCTTTCTGATTTAGAAATTATCTCGCTTTCTCGATAATTTCGACGAGTCTCCATCTCTTATCCTTGGATAACGGTCTTGTTTCCATTACCTTTACAGTATCACCGATACCGCACTCGTTGTTCTCGTCGTGTGCTTTTAATTTATAAGTTCTCTTAACAATCTTACCGATTAAAGGATGTTTTACGTGGTTTTCGATAGCAACTACGATTGTTTTGTCCATCTTGTTGCTTACTACCTTACCGGTACGTGTTTTTCTAAGATTTCTTTCCACGGTAGATATCTCCTTTCCTATTTTAGGAATCTATGATAATTAGTTCGCTTTCTCTGTAATAACAGTCTGAATACGAGCGATGTTTCTGCGAACTTCTTTAATTCTGCTTGTATTATCCAGCTGGTTGGTAGCGTTCTGGAATCTTAAGTTGAAGAGTTCCTTCTTAGCAGCTACTAATTCTTCGTTTAATTCTGCAGATGTCTTAGCTTTTAAATCTTCTACATACTTATTAATTTTCACTGTTATCACCGCCTTCTAAATCTGCTTTAGAAGCAATCTTGCACTTGCACGGAAGTTTGTGCATAGCAAGACGAAGCGCTTCTCTCGCTGTCTCCTCTGGTACACCCGCGATCTCGAACATTACGCGGCCTGGTTTTACTACTGCTACCCAGTACTCAAGTGCGCCTTTACCGGAACCCATACGAGTCTCAGCCGGTTTAGCAGTTACTGGTTTATCCGGGAAAATCTTAATCCAAACTTTACCACCACGTTTGATGTAACGGGTCATGGCAACACGGGCTGCCTCGATCTGGTTGGATTTGATCCAGCACGGTTCTGTAGCGACTAAACCGTACTCACCGTAGTTGATTACATTTCCTCTAAGCGCCTTGCCGGCCATGGTACCACGGAACTGTTTACGACGCTTTACTCTTTTCGGCATTAACATTATTTATCGCTCCCTTCCTTATTTCCTTTCGCAGGAAGTACCTCGCCTTTGTAGATCCAAACCTTAACACCGGTCTTGCCGTATGTTGTGTTTGCCTCAGCGAAACCGTAGTCAATATCTGCTCTTAATGTCTGAAGCGGGATAGTGCCCTCGCTGTAGAACTCTGTACGAGCCATATCAGCACCGCCAAGACGTCCGGATACGGAAGCCTTGATACCCTTAGCTCCAGCCTTCATGGTTCTGCCCATAGCGGACTTCATCGCACGACGGAAGGAAATACGGTTCTCAAGCTGCTGAGCGATGTTCTCTGCAACGAGCTGAGCGTCTCTGTCTGGTCTCTTAACTTCTTTGATGTCTACAAAAACTTTCTTGTCAGTTAATTTCTGAACCTGAGCTTTTGTCTTCTCGATCTCTGCGCCGCCCTTACCGATAACAACGCCCGGTTTAGCAGTGTAAAGAATGATTTTTACTTTATCAGAAGCGCGCTCGATTTCGATTTTGGAAACACCGGCGCTGTATAATTTCTTCTTAAGGAAGGTTCTGATTTTGTGATCCTCTACCAGGTTATCTGCAAAATCAGCTTCCGCATACCATCTGGAATCCCAGTCTTTAATAACACCGACTCTTAAGCCGTGCGGATTAACTTTCTGTCCCATAATTGCCTCCTCTTATTTCTCATCAAGCACGATTGTGATGTGGCTCATTCTCTTTTCGATTCTGTAAGCGCGGCCCTGTGCTCTCGGTTTTACTCTCTTCATTGTCGGTCCCTTGTTAGCGAAGCATTCTGCAACGTACAGGTTCTCCGGATTCATCTGGTTGTTGTTCTCTGCGTTAGCAACAGCAGACTCGAGTAATTTTTTAATTAAAGTAGAAGCATATCTAGGATTGTATGTTACAATACCAAGCGCTGTCTTCACATCTTTGCCTCTGATGGCATCTAATACGAAGCATGCTTTCTGAACGGATACTCTGGCGTAAGACAGCTTAGCCGACGGTCTCGTATCCTTATTAGCATTTCTTTCTCTTTTAATCTGGGATCTATGTCCTTTAGCCATTGGTGAAACCTCCTTTCAAGCGTAACTTACTTACGTCCTGCTTTCTTCTCGTCTTTTCCGTGGCCTCTGTAAGTTCTAGTGGCTACGAACTCACCGAGTTTATGTCCAACCATGTCCTCTGTCACGTATACCGGAACATGTTTTCTACCATCGTGAACTGCGATTGTATGTCCAACCATCTGCGGGAAGATTGTGGAACGGCGGGACCAGGTTTTGATAACCTGTTTCTGTCCTGCTGCGTTCATCTCATCTACTTTCTTTAAAAGATGAGCATCTGCAAATGGTCCTTTTTTTAATGAACGACCCATTAGTATACCTCCTATTACTGTTTACCGTTTCTTCTTCTTACGATTAACTTATTAGACTGTTTGTTTTTCTTTCTGGTCTTCAGGCCGAGTGCCGGTTTGCCCCAAGGTGTGCAAGGACCTGGACGACCGATACTGGTCTTGCCCTCACCACCACCATGCGGATGGTCATTCGGGTTCATAACAGAACCGCGGACAGTCGGACGAATACCCATGTGACGTTTTCTACCAGCCTTACCGATATTGATCAGGTTGTGGTCGCCGTTGCCAACTACACCGATAGTAGCGCGGCAGCTGATCGGAACCATTCTCATCTCTCCGGACGGTAATCTAAGGGTTGCATATTTGCCTTCTTTAGCCATTAACTGAGCAGAGTTACCAGCGGAACGAACCAGCTGACCACCCTTGCCCGGAAGAAGCTCGATGTTGTGAATCTGTGCACCAACCGGGATTTCAGAAAGCGGTAAGCAGTTACCAACTTTTGCCTCAGCCTCTGCACCGCTCATAACCTTCTGTCCAACCTGTAAACCAGCCGGAGCAAGGATATAAGCTTTCTCGCCGTCTGCGTAGCAGATCAGAGCGATGTTTGCTGTACGGTTCGGATCGTACTCGATACCAAGTACGGTTGCTGCGATACCGTCTTTTGCATTTCTCTTGAAGTCGATGATTCTATATTTTCTTCTGGAACCGCCGCCTCTGTGACGAACGGTGATTTTACCCTGGTTGTTACGACCTGCGTTCTTCTTTAAAGAAACTACTAAGGATTTCTCCGGTGTGGATTTTGTAATCTCAGAGAAATCAGAGCCGGTCATATGTCTTCTGGAAGGTGTATATGGGCTGTAAGATTTAATTCCCATGACTTTGACTCCTTTCGTTCAACGCCTCCTGGCGTTTCTTCATGTTTTTCACGACATAGTGTTCGTCGTATAATTGTCTATTGAGGATGAATTATAAACCAGCGAAGATCTCGATCTCTTTGCTGTCCTCGGTCAGCTGAACGATAGCTTTCTTTGTTGCAGCTGTCTTACCGAAGGTCATGCCTCTTCTCTTTGTCTTGCCGTCCATGTTCATGGTGTTGACACTCTTAACTTTGGTGCCCGGGAACATCTTCTCAACGGCTTCTTTGATCATAGTTTTGTTTGCCTCGGTGTGTACCAGGAAGGTGTATTTCTTGTCTGTCATAGCATTCATACTCTTCTCAGTTACAACCGGTTTGAGGATTACGTCATAGTACTGTACGTTTGCCATTATGCATATACCTCCTCGATAGAAGCTACAGCAGCTTTGGTTGCTACTACTGTGTTGTATTTCAGGATATCGTAAACGTTGATGGTGCTTACGGAAGCAGTCTTAACGTCTGCCACGTTTCTAGCGGATAATACAGCCTTGTCACAAGCCTCATCCAGAACAACTAAAGCTTTGTTTACTTTCAGGTTGTTCATAACCTCAACAAATTTCTTTGTCTTGATCTCGTCGAAGTTCATAGCCTCAACTACGATGAACTTGTTCTCGTTTACACGGCTTGTCAGAGCAGATTTAAGAGCAGCTCTCTTCTCTTTCTTATTTAAACGGATTGTATAATCACGTGGTGTCGGAGCGAATACTACGCCGCCGCCCGTCCACTGCGGAGCTCTTGTTGAACCCTGTCTTGCATGTCCGGTACCTTTCTGTCTCCACGGTTTCTTACCACCGCCGGAAACTTCGGAACGGGTTTTTGCTTTCTGAGTTCCCTGACGTTTGTTAGCAAGCTGTGCTACAACTGCCATGTGAACCAGATGTTCATTTACTTCTACACCGAATACAGCATCATTCAGTTCTAATGTGCCAACTTCGTTGCCTTCTAAATTGAAAACAGATACGTTTGCCATCTGTATGTTCCTCCTTTCCCGTAAAAGCCTTATCTAGCGACCTTTACTGTCTCTTTGATTGTTACTAAGGATTTCTTCGGTCCCGGTACAGAGCCTTTAACAAGGAGTAAGTTGTTCTCAGTATCAACCTTAACAACCTCCAGGTTCTGAACAGTTACTTTTACGCTGCCCATGTGACCCGGCATTCCTTTGCCCTTAAATACGCGTCCCGGTGTGGTTGCAGAACCGTTGGAACCCTGATGACGATGGAACTTGGAACCGTGAGCCATCGGTCCTCTGTGCTGGCCGTGTCTCTTGATGGCACCCTGGAAACCTTTACCTTTGGAAATAGCAGTTGCATCAATTTTATCGCCTGCTGCGAAGATGTCTGCCTTGATTTCGTCTTTTACAGAATACTCTTCAGCATTCTCTAAGCGGAACTCTCTTACATATCTCTTGTAAGCAACGCCTGCCTTGTCAAAATGACCCTTAACCGGCTTTGTCACAAGTTTTTCTCTCTTGTCTACAAAACCAACCTGTACTGCTTTGTAGCCATCGTTCTCTTCTGTCTTAACCTGTGTAACAACACACGGTCCAGCCTGAAGAACGGTTACTGGAGTTAAAACTCCGTCTTCGTTGAAGATTTGAGTCATTCCGACTTTGGTAGCTAAAATCGCTTTCTTCATTAATCTGACCTCCTGTTTTTCTACAGCGGAACGCGTTCGTCAAACTCCCGCGTTCATCCTAGAACTGTCCAGATGTCTCTATCTAAACTAGTATAGGATTCTTAATTATTTGTTTTTCATCTTTACGTTGATGGACACGCCAGCCGGCATTTCCAGTCTCTGCAGTGCATCAACTGTCTTCTGGCTCGGAGCAATGATATCGATGAGTCTCTTATGAGTTCTCTGCTCGAACTGCTCTCTGGAATCTTTGTACTTATGAACTGCTCGCAGAATGGTTACTACCTCTTTCTTAGTTGGCAGCGGCACCGGTCCACTCACCTTTGATCCGTTTTTCTTTACAGTCTCAATGATTTTTGCAGCGGATGTATCTACCAGCTGATGATCATAAGCTTTCAGTGTGATTCTCATTACTTGACTTGCCATAAAAAAAGTCGCCTCCTTTTCGTACTATTAAGCACGACAAGCGGTGACTGTACACATACCCGTGTGTGTCCTCGCAGTCCACACACCAAATCCGTCATTTGTCTTCAGGATACTCTATTCTTGTACAGTGACTTGTCGCCAGTTTCCTAACTTGACATTCGCTCCGCGGAATAACCTGCTTATCATAAGCAGCAACCTCTCGTTTCATCGCTATCATGCCACAGCTTCGTTATAATAACACAGCTTTCCGGGAAATGCAAGTGTTTTTTTAAGAAAAAATCTATATTTTTCAAGAAAAAACAGGAGTTTCTTCTTCCGGTGGGTAATTACACCTTTTATATAGAAGAAACTCCTGTTTATCCACAAGAATATATTTCCATGCAGAAATTTTATCTCAGTCGAGAAGACTCCCAGCTTTTTTAATTAATCCTCCCAATACGTCGGTTCCACCGGGGTTCTAGCCTCGTCGCTGCCATCGTCGCTTGTGCCGTCCACCTCTGTGACAACACCCGCAGAGCTTGTCTTAAACTTTGTGCCGTTCGCATCCTTCACGGTGCTGGATTTCACTACCTTGCCGCTCGTCGTTACCAGATAGTTTTTGTCATTGACTTCAATGACTTCATACTTAGTACCGCTGTCTGCCTTCTGAAGCTTACCCATGTAGTACAGGAATCCATCCTCCACACCTGAGTAGCCGCGTCCAGCCTTGTTGCCGCTGTCAGTGAAATAGAACTGTCCGGTCGTTCCGTCGCCCTCTACTACATTTCCCTTGCCTTTTACGACTGAGCTGGTCGCCTTGTCCGCGCCGAAGAAATAGCAGGCATACTGACCGCTCGTTCCTACCTCCAGACGTCTCAGACCATAGACCGGGTTGCCCTTCTCATTAAATAAGTAGGTAATATTGTTGATGCGGACCAGGTTGCTCGTCGAAGCGTCAGAAATCTTCGGACCCACCTTCGGCTCGCCGTTGCTTGAAAAATAATACCACTGTACATCGCTGCCGAGATCCAGATTGTAATCATCATCCTCCGGCGGAGTCGTGGAGAGCCAGCCAGTCTGTACCTGACCGTTGCTCTGATAATAACGGTAATTTTCAAATCCAGAGGAATTTCCCATATCGACCCAGCCGGTCTGCATCGCTCCGTTTTCGTCGAAGCAGTAGTAGGTTCCGTCAATCTTATATTGTTTATATTTGGCACTGCCTAAAGAAGGCACATATTTCTTTCCCGAACTCTGAAAGTAGTACCAATGATGATCCTCATCGTCGTCGCCGGGTTTCACTTCATCATCGTCCTTTTTGGTATCATCCGGATCTTCCAGATATGCCCAGCCGATCTGCATGACACCATCTGCATTCGTGTAGTAGGTGTCATCATCCACCCAGCCCGTCTGCATCGCTCCATCACCGTCGAAGTAATAGTACTTGCCTCCGATCTTGGACCAGCCGTCGGATACCATCTTTCCGCTGGTGGAGAAATAGTACCAGACCGTCGTAGCGGAAGTCTCGTTCCATGCCGGATTGCGCTTCGGCAGTTTCAGCCACTTGTCAGTCGCCATGATGCCGGTACTCTCGACAAAGTATTCGTCGTCCACCCAGCAGTTCGACGCGATGTTGCCCTGGGAATCGAGATAGCGCCAGAGATTGTCTGCTCCCTTCTTCCAGGTATTCGTCACCTTGTTGCCATTGTTGTCCACATATATCCAGCTGTTTCCAGACTGCTGCCAGCCTTCTGCCGCGTAAGATGTCAGGGTCGCCGCCCCTATCATCAGCGCTGCGGAAAGGACGCAGACTGCCAGTTTCTGTTTCTTCATATACAAGCCCTCCCAGTTCACGATTGATAACGTCTATTCTCCCACCTGCTGCGCATTCGCACACTTCCCGTCGTGTGGAGACTGCATCAGATGCTTATAACGCCTTGTTTTGTTCCAGATACGTGCAATCTATCTTTTACCTAATATACATTTTAACAGGAGATGTAGGAATCTTCAAGGAGATTTATCTTTCAATTTATTTACTTTTTTTTGGCAGGAAGCCGTTCAAAAGGTTTGACACGCCAATCAATGACCGATATAATTAGGTATGCATTTCAACTGAACCGTTTTTCCGGTCAGACAGACTGCGTTTATGGTTACTGTGCACGCATCGTGCCCAGTAACGGAATTTGCCGTGGCTTCGCATTTAAATACGGCAAATTCCTGCTGTCACCACGTTTTCTTACGGCACTTTCGGTTCCAAAAGTGCCTACCCGGGAACAGTAACCATTTATGCCATTTGGATGGAAATGGCTTATGGATAACACCGATTATAAAGGCGGCAGATACCCTTTTCCGGGGTTTGCGCCTCATTTTTTTGAAAGGATAAAATTTTATGTGGATTGCAGATGGATGGAACGATTATGAAGTGATTGACTGCTCCGAAGGAGAGAAACTGGAGCGGTGGGGCGACTATCTTCTGGTTCGCCCGGACCCGCAGGTTATCTGGAACACCCCCAAGACACACCGCGGCTGGAAAAAGATGAACGGACACTACCACAGAAGCTCCAAGGGCGGCGGCGAATGGGAATTTTTCGACCTGCCGGAGCAGTGGTCGATCCATTACAAAGAACTGACCTTTAACTTAAAACCGTTCAGCTTCAAGCACACAGGTCTCTTCCCGGAGCAGGCGGCAAACTGGGACTGGTTCGGTGACCGTATCCGCAATGCCGGACGCCCAATCAAGGTTTTAAACCTCTTTGCCTACACAGGCGGCGCTACCCTGGCGGCAGCCGCAGCCGGCGCCAGCGTGACCCATGTGGACGCCTCCAAGGGCATGGTAGCCTGGGCGAAGGAAAACTCCCGTTCCTCCGGGCTGGAAAATGCACCCATCCGCTGGATCGTCGATGACTGTGTGAAATTTGTTGAGCGTGAGATCCGCCGCGGCAACCATTACGACGGAATCATCATGGACCCGCCGTCCTACGGCCGCGGACCGAAAGGCGAGATCTGGAAGATCGAAACTTCGATTTACCCGTTCGTGCAGCTCTGTACGAAACTGTTATCGGACAACCCGCTCTTCTTCCTCATCAACTCCTACACCACCGGGCTGGCGCCGTCCGTCCTGACCTATATGCTCTCAACCGAAGTTGCCTCCACCCACGGCGGCACAGTGAAATCGGACGAGCTGGGACTTCCGGTTACCCGCACCGGACTGGTATTACCATGCGGTTCATCCGGACGCTGGGAATCTGGTAAATAACACTGGTATTCGGATGACATAGACACCCCATTTTTAAGTTTGATTCCTATTCATTCCAATCCCGGATATCTAACAGCCCCGGGACCAGTTCCCGCGCACTCGTCTCTAATATAATTCGCCCCTTCTCGGCGCTTGCACCAGACGGATCTCCTCCAATTCCAATCGGCGATCCGTCTTTTGTTTTCCAATCCTCCGACACCCAGCCGATCGAAACCGGACCGTATGGCTTCAGGGCGCGGGTCTTCTCAAACGCCGTCGGCTCTCCCGCTTCCGAAAGTTCCAGCTTCACAAGACTCTCATCGACCGCCATTACCATCGATGTCTCCATCTCTCCACCGTGGAAATCCCAGATATTCCCCTTTGAAATCGTTGCTTTTACATCCGGATGACCAAATGCCCCCGATGAAAGGATAAACGGTGCAATCCCCAGCTCACTCCGAAGTTCCCGGCTTAAAACCTGCGCAATCGGCGCATTCCCACCATGGCATACCAAAAAAGCCAGCTTCTTAAAACCGTGATGCGCCAGGCTGACGCATATATCATATAAGAGATGATAGTAAGTGTCCGGCCGGACTGTGACCGAACCACAGAAATTCTTATGCTCTGTACTTAAGCCCACCGGAATCACCGGAAACAGCAGCATCGGGAAGTCTTCTTCCCCCTCTGCCTCCAGTGCCTTTTTGATCTCCTGACTCATCGCCTCCGCGATAATATCATCCGTTCCCAGTGGTGCCTGATTGCCGTGCTGTTCCAGAGCCCCGAGCGGAATCAGGACAATCGTGTTCTCACGGTCCACCTGCTCCATTTCCCATCTTGTCAAATCTCTATAGTTACGTATCATAGTATCTCCTCCTCTTATAAAAACAGATATGTCTTTGCACGTTCCATCAAACAAAAAAGGATTGTCCGGGATTCTTCCCCCAGGCAGCTTTCCCAGCGGTTTCCCGACAATCCTTTCTATGAAATGGTTCTGCCGTTTCACAGCAAACAGCCAAATCCGTCAAACCATTCCTCTTATTTCATTTTATACTGCTTTCGGCACAATCTTCGCCGCACGCAGGCGTACAAACAAAAGCTGTCCAACGATATAGTTGAGTCCCACTTTCAATACGTTGAATGGGATCGTCGCCAGGATGATAAATCCATTCAGGTCTTTGATCGCCGGGTTGACCGACGCTACCATGCGGATCACTTCATCCAGCGGCAGGCTCATCGCTTTCGCATATAACGGAAGCGTAATGTTCGCATTGATAAAGCATGCACACGCGGTGCGGATCACGATACTGAGCAGAAGTGCTTCTACAGCTGCCTTACGGTTAGCGCCCAGCTTCTGATAGAGGAACCACAGCGGCCATACGAACAGGAACGCCGCAATCAGGTTGGCCAGCTCACCGACGTACATCGTGTTAGTTCCGACAGTAATCAGCTTGATTAACAGCTTGATGACTTCTACACAGATACCGGATACCGGTCCCATCAGAAACACGGCAATCACAGACGGTACATCACTGAAATCCACCTTATAAAACGGCGGCATCATCGGAACCGAAAATTCCAATGACATCAGCACGCCAGCAACCGCTGCCAGCATCGCCGTATAAATCAATTTTTGAATACTCCATTTTCCTGTCTTCATCTTAAATCTCCTTTCGGTTTTAAAACTCATTTCTCCGAAGGAGGAGTATGAATCAAGTGCCGGACTAACTGCATTTGTAAAACTAAAAAAATCCCAGGTTGTTCGGGACCTGGGATAATAAATCGCAACTTAGCCGATGTACACCAGCCTGCTTACGCTCAAGCGGTACACTCTCTGACTCCTGCCTCTTCTCTCATCCAGACTATACTGTCGGTTTCGGAATCTCACCGAATCGGCCGCCATCGCGGTTCGCGGACTATACCGCCGGTAGGGAATTTCGCCCTGCCCCGAAGAAATCATGGTAATTACTCCGTCTTCATACATATAAACATATGAATCTGCGGGGCAATTATCTCACCCGTTCATGGTATCATATACAAACAAGAATTTCAATATTTTTTTAACAATCTTTCTTTTCGTTTTTCCCATCTACGGCATCGCCGCCCCGGCATCCAGCATACCTCCGGTTGCCACCTTGCCGGACAGACTCTCAAGCGGCCGCGCCGACTGCAGAATACGGTTTCTCACATCCATAAGCGACAGGGACGCATCGCAGGAGTACAGCATCGCCGCCGTTCCGGTCACCATCGGCGCCGCCATTGATGTGCCGCTCATGTAGGCATAGTCATTGCCCGTGATCGTGCTCAGGATATAATTGCCCGGCGCTGCCAGATCCACGCTTCTCACCCCGTAATTGGACGCACGGTCGAGCTGACCGTCAAAGCGCAGGTTTGCCACGGAAATGATATTGTCCACTTCAAAGCTTGCCGGGTACATCGGCTGCTCATCGATGCTGTAGCCATTGCCGGAGGCGTCACCGTTTCCAGCCGCCACAATAAACAGCATCCCCGAATCCTTGATCGCCTGATACAGCTCCTCGCTATATTTCATCGTGCCAAAGCTCAGATTGCAGATCGACGCGCCGTTCACCTGCGCATACCGGATCGCCTTAACCACGTTGCTGACGGTTCCGACACCGGACGATGTTCCAAGCGTCTTGATCACCATGATCTTCACATACGCCGGATCGCAGATTCCAACCGTTCCGACTCCATTTCTCGCCGCCGCGATCGTGCCCGCCGAGTGGGTACCATGATTGTCATCCACCCCGGTAAATACCTGGGCATTATTATCATAGAAATTCCAGCCGTAAACGTCATCGATATAACCATTTCCGTCATTGTCAATGCCATCGCCCGGGATTTCCCCCGTATTCGTCCAGATCGAACCGCTAAGCTCCGGGTGAGTTATGTCAACCCCTGTATCAATCAGCGCCACAATCACCTGACGTTTTTCACTTTTCGCGTCATATTTCTTCCATGCCGGGACAATATTTATATCGATCCCTTCCAGAGAACGAACCGTTCCATCTGCTGAGAGCGCCGGGCTGCCGGTAATCGCCCCAATCGCTGCATCCACCGCCGCCGTATGGCTCGGCACCAGACGCAGTTCACCTGTATTTAAAAAAGCCCACTGATAGGAGGCATAGGAATCCGCATAGGGAACCGATTCCCGTGACGGACCCGCCGCATATGCCGGAAGCGCCGCGCTCCCTGCCATCATGGCAGCACACAGGGCGGCTGCCAGCCCTCTAAAAAGTTTCTTTTTCAACTTGCTTTATCCTCTTTCAATTCCGTTCTTACAGTTCGCGCGCTGCCGCAACCACAGTCTCCGCTTCCTTTGCCGGTTCTTTTCTGACATTCTGCCGTTTTACCGATTTTACCACTTTCCCGGCTTTTTTGCCATCCTTTTCGGATGCCGGACCGGAAATTGGCTTAAAGCCGCGAAATACCAGAATACTCCGCGGCGGAACCATATACTGGCGAAGCTCTTCCTGCGGCTCCTGCCCTGCCTCCAGGCTTTCTGGCGGACAGATTCCGTTATTGTCTGCGTCGTCTGTGTTGATGCACAGAGTCCACTGCATTCCCTTCGGAAGTTTCGGAAGATCAAATTCATGCGGCTCCCAGTGCATATTGTAGGCGACAAAGAAATAGTCATCGCTGGTGCCGTCCGCTCTCCGCCCGTACTCGCCGCAGTAGAGAATACCGAGCTGGCGGCGGAAGTTTTCAAACTCCGGGCACCATGTTTTGACGCCGTGGTAGGAAACGTCCGGGTGTCCGCAGACGAGGTAATCAATATTTTTCGGCTCCATCGGCAGGTGGAACACTGGATGCGCTTTGCGGAACGCTATCATATATTTTACAAATTCATAAATATCCCGGTTTGTCTCCAGCTGATGCCAGTTGAGCCAGGAAATCTCATTGTCCTGACAGTAAGCATTATTGTTGCCGTTCTGGGAATTGCCGAACTCATCGCCCGCTAAAAACATCGGTGTTCCCTGACTCAAAAAGAGCAGCAGAAATGCGTTGCGGAGCTGTTTTTTCCGCATCTGCACAATCTTCCTTTTCCGCGTCGTGCCCTCGATGCCGCAGTTCCACGTATAATTATAATCGTTTCCGTCCCGGTTATTCTCCCCGTTCGCCTCGTTGTGCTTCTGCTCACAGGAAACCATATCCATCATCGTAAAGCCATTTGTCGCCGCCATATAGTTGATCACGCCATATGCGTCCGGATTCCGGCGTGTCTGGTAAATGAGACGGCCGACCTGATCCTCATCGCCCTTTAATACCCGGCGCATATCGGTCAAAAATCCCTCATTGTACTCGCCCAGATGCCAACGGCGCTCCCGCAGCTTCGATGCCGCTGCCGTTTTTGGCACGCGCACGCCATCCCAGGAACCAGCTAATAGCTTCGTATCAGCTAACAGCGGATCCGACGCCAGCAGTTCGGCCGGCGCAAACCCGGACAGGTGCACGCCATCCACATGGTACTCGTAAACCCAGAAACGGACTGTCTCCTGCGCCAGCGCCGCGCTCTCCTTCCCGGTAAAATAAAGCTCAACCAGCACCTCAATATCATTTTTATGAAATTCCTTCACCAGATCCTTAAATTCCCGCTCCGGTTCTTTCTCTTTCCCAGATGTATATGAAGCTTTCGGCGCGAACAGGTATCCCTCCCCATAGCCCCAGTAATTGAGCCGTCCGGTCGGTGCCCCGGTCGCATATGGATTCCCGTCTGCCCCATCCTCCATCATCACTTCCTGAAATTCATTCGGCATCATTAATTCAACTGCTGTGATACCCAATTCCTTTAAATAGGGAATTTTCTCCGTCAGCGCACGGAACGTTCCCCGCTCCCCGACGCCAGAAGAAGTATGACGGGTAAATCCGCGCACATGCAGGCGGTACAGGATCGTCTCATCATATGGATGTTTCAGCGGCTGATCCATTTCCCAGTCATACGTTTCTTCCGGAAAACGGCAGCGCATCGGACGGAGCGCAGCTTTTAGATCGCCCCAGCGCTCATGTCCTGTATAGATACGCCCGCACGGATCCGGCAGCTCCCCCTGCTCGGTCTCGATCGTGTATTCCAGTCCCGAAAAATCATCGCCCGCAAGCTCCATCATCCAGAGATCCCCCACCCGTTCTTCCGGGGAAAATGGGATCCGAACACCCTGTTTTTTACCTGTCTCATAAATTGCCAGATGGCAGAATGTCCCCGGTGCCTCGACGCACAAGTGCATTCCCGTCTCTGTCCGCTTGATTCCCGGTGTAAAATCAGGGGTTCTTATCTTCTGTCTCACGATTTTTTCTGCTTTCACCTGTATCCCCTCCACGTTTTCATACGGCACTTTCGGTTCCAAAAGTGCCTATTTGTGAGCAGCCGCCTGCGCTTCTATTTTTTCCGCCAGATCGTTCAGATACATCCAGCGGTCCATCTTTTCTTCCAAAAGAGCTTCTTTTTCCTCTTTTTCCTTTATGATGCCGTTCAGAGCCGTATAATCGCGGGCAGAGTCCTGCATCTGCTGCTCCAGATCCGCGATTGCCTCTTCCAGCGCCGCGATATCATCCTCGATCGTCTCCCACTCTTTCTGCTCCATATAGCTGAATTTGAGCTTTTTCTCGCGCTGGCGACCGCGGTTTTTATCCTTTGCCGTCTCCGCTGCATCTGACGTTCCCGCACCAGAAGCGTCTCCGGTCTTCTGGCCTCTGCCGTGTTCCTGACCGGATTCCTCCATCTCTGCCGCTATGCGTTCCCCACAGGCTGCCTGATAGTCGGTATAGCCGCCCTCATACTGACGGATCGCGCCGCCGCCCTCAAAGGCGAAGATCCGGCGCACTACGCGGTCAAGGAAATACCGGTCATGCGATACCGTAATCACGATCCCCTGGAAATGATCAAGATAATCCTCCAGAATCGTCAGCGTGCCGATATCCAGGTCGTTGGTCGGCTCGTCGAGCAGAAGGACGTTTGGCGCGCCCATCAGGATATGGAGCAGATAGAGTCTGCGCCGCTCGCCGCCCGATAGCTTGCCGATCAGCGTGTACTGCATATGGGACGGGAACAGGAACCGTTCCAACATCTGGGATGCCGATACCAGCCCGTCCGCCGTCCGCACGTACTCTGCCACATTTTTAATGTAGTCGATCACGCGCATCGACTGATCCATATCTTCGTTTTCCTGTGAAAAATAACCCATTTTTACGGTCTGGCCGATGATCGTCTCGCCCGAATCCGGTTTCACCCAGCCGGTAATCATCTTCATCAGCGTTGATTTGCCGCTGCCGTTCGGTCCGATGATGCCGATGCGGTCATCCTTCAAGAAGATATAGGAAAAATCATCGATCAGGAGGCGGTCACCATACGCCTTATGAAGATGGTGTGCCTCGACCGTGGTTCGTCCGAGACGGCTGGAAATCGAGCTCATCTCCACATTTCCATCTACTTTCGGCGCTTCCACCGCACTCAACGCCTCGAAGCGCTGAATACGCCCTTTCTGCTTCGTGCTGCGTGCCTGTGCGCCGCGCCGGATCCACGCCAGCTCCGTCCGCAGGATATTCTGGCGTTTCTGCTCCGAGCTCACCGCCATCGCCTCGCGCTCTGCCTTTAATTCCAGATAGCCCTCATAGCCGGACTGATAACTGTACAGCTTTCCCTTGTCCAGTTCGACGATGCGGTTCGTCACGTTATCAAGGAAATACCGGTCGTGCGTGATCATCAGAAGCGCGCCGCGGAATTTTTTCAGGTACTCTTCCAGCCAGTCCGCCATCGCACTGTCCAGATGGTTCGTCGGCTCGTCTAAAATCAACAGATCCGCCGTCGATAACAGCACCGCTGCGAGGGCAACGCGCTTTCTCTGTCCGCCCGAAAGTGTCTCCACCTTGGCACTATAATCGGTGATTCCAAGCTTATTCAGCATGGATTTCGCATCGCCCTCGAGATCCCAGGCGTGCTCATGCGCCATATTTTCCCGGATCACGCAGTCTAAGACGGTCCGTCCCGCTTCAAACTCCGGATTCTGAGGCAGATAACGGATATAGAGATTTCGTCCCTTTACTACCGTACCCTCATCCGGCTCTTCCAGACCGGCTACAATCTTTAGAAGAGTAGATTTTCCGGTTCCGTTAATGCCGATGAGACCAATCTTATCACCTTCACCGATGGAAAATGCCACGTCATCAAAAAGCAGCCGTTCCGTATATGATTTTTTCAGATGTTCTGCTGTCAGTAAATTCATGTCTCATCCCGATCCTTTATCTGTAATTCTACCGGGCAGTGATCCGAACCCAGTATCTCCGTATGAATCTGTGTGCCCGCCAGCCGGTCCTTCAGGCTCTTGGAAACACAGAAATAATCAATCCGCCACCCAGCATTCTTCTCGCGCGCCTTAAACCGGTACGACCACCAGGAATAAACGCCCTCTTTATCCGGGTAAAAATAGCGGTACGTGTCGATATATCCAGAGTCCAGAAGCTCCGTAAACTTGCTTCTCTCCTCATCCGTAAATCCGGCATTTTTCCGGTTCGTCTTTGGATTTTTCAGGTCAATCTCCGTGTGTGCCACATTCAGATCCCCACAGAAAATAACCGGCTTTTTCTCCTCCAGCTTCTTCAAAAACTGGCGGAAATCATCCTCCCACTGCATCCGGTACGGAAGTCTCGCCAACTCATTCTGGGAGTTCGGCGTATAGCAGGTCACCACATAATAATCCGGGTACTCCGCCGTAATGACGCGCCCTTCATGATCGTGCTTCTCAATGCCAAGACCGTAGCTCACGCTAATCGGCTCCTCCTTCGAAAATAACGCCGTTCCTGAATATCCCTTCTTCTCCGCATAGCTCCAATACTGATAATACCCCGGAAGCTCCAGATCAATCTGCCCTTCCTGCAGCTTACTCTCCTGAATACAGAAAATATCCGCATCCAGCTCATGGAATACATCCAGAAATCCCTTTCCCACACACGCCCGCAAGCCGTTTACGTTCCAGGAAATCATTTTTTTCATTCTATCTCTCCTTTTTATCAAATAAGGTTTTTCCGATACATAAAAAGACAGCAGGCAGGTGGCAGACGCTCCGAAACTGGTCTGTGGATGCAGAGCAGGCTTTCGCCTATCAGTTGTACGCATCTTGAACACGCTTGTCCGAATGGGGCGGACGCAAGTCCGACACAGACGAACAAGTGTAGTGAAAGCAAGCGAACAACGATAGTGCGAAGAGCCAGCGGCGCATTCACAGACCTGTTTCGGGGCGGCTGCTGCCTGCCCCACCTCTCTCATTTTTATAAATCTACGTGTAAATCCTGATGTTTAATCCCATGTTTCTCCACATATCCCGTCAGCATCAGGGTCAGCGCACCATCACCCGTTACGTTGCAGGCAGTACCAAAACTGTCCTGAAGCGCAAAGATCGTCAACATCAGCGCCGTTCCAGTCGCATCGAAACCGAGGACACCGGTGATCAGTCCCAGGGATGCCATAACCGTACCGCCCGGAACACCCGGTGCACCTACGGCAAATACACCTAAAAGAACACAGAACAGAACCATCGTCATCATATCCGGGAGGGCGCCGTACAAAATCTTGGATACCGTCATGACAAAGAATACCTCGGTCAGAACCGAACCGCACAGATGGATATTCGCAAACAGCGGAATACCGAAATCAACCATATCGTCACGAAGCGGCTCTGCCTTTTTGGCACAGCTGAGCGCCACTGCCAGGGTCGCCGCAGAAGACATCGTACCGACTGCCGTCAGATATGCCGGACCATAATGCTTGATAACGCCTCTCGGGTCACGGCCAGAGTAAATACCAGCCAGTGTATACAGCAGCGCCATCCAGATATAGTGGCCTGCCATAACAATCAGGATAACCGAAATGAAGATCGGCGCCTGTTTTGTGATGGTTCCCTCATATGCCAGGGAACAGAACGTAAATGCGATGTAAACCGGAAGAATCGGAATGACAATCTTCTGTACAATCTCCAGAACGATCTTCTGGAACTCGTCTAAGAGTTTCGTTACCGTCACCGCCTTGGTCCAGGTCGCTGCCAGACCAATCATAACGGAAAATACCAGCGCACTCATAACGCCCATGATCGGCGGAATGTCCAATTTAAAGACAACCTCCGGCAGACTGCGCAGTCCATCGACTGCCGACTGAATCGACATATGCGGAATCAGCGTATATCCGGCTGCCATCGAAAACAGCGCCGCGCCAAGAGACGATGTATACGCCAGAATCAGCGCTACTCCAAGCAATCTGGAGGCATTCTTTCCAAGCTTCGTGATCGACGGGGCAATAAAGCCGATGACGATCAGCGGTACACAGAACGAAATAATCTGCCCAAAAATATAATTCAGCGTAACAACGAGATTCATAAAACTTTCATTTGCTATAAGACCGGCAATAATACCGATCGCTACACCCAGCGCCAGCCGAAACGGCAGGCTTTTCATCAACTTGCTCATACCCATTTTTCCTTCCTAATACCTATCTCTTCATTCTTACTCTTCCCAAAGTTTTTTCGGATACAGACCGCCGTCCTTCATCCCCTGAATCGCGTCTGTCACCATCTTCTTATCTTCCTTGTAGGTCACGCCGTACCAGCGGTCCACGCTCTTTAACACGGTCACCTCGGCTTTCCCCTCTTTCAGAAGTTCATCCACCACAAACGGGAGGAAATACTCACATTTGAGTGGATTTACCGACAGGTTTTTCTCCAAAAATGGAACAAAGCGCGCCTTTAACTCCTTTAAGATGCTGGAAGTAAAGCCCCAGAGGTTCATCGATACAAGCGTATCCTCCCCCAGCTGCTCCCAGGTTGCGCCGTCATCCTCGGTATATTCCGCCTGATCGCCGTGCTTCTCGATGCGCGTTCTCTCGTGGATATCCGCCAGATGTCCATCCGCATCCACCGTACAGACGCCGCGCGCCACATGCCCGTTTTCCGTCAATGTGTTGTAGAGATGATAGGCAACCATCGCATACTGATATTTGTCATCATCACCGCAGGATGCCAGACGATCATAGATCGCCTTGAACGCCGATTTTCCATAGTAATCATCCGCGTTGATCACCGCAAACGGTCCGTCGATCACCTCGCTGCAGCAGAGAATCGCATGACCGGTTCCCCACGGTTTGACGCGTCCCTCCGGAACCTCAAACCCATCCGGAAGACGGTCATTTTCCTGATACACATACTCCACCTGCACGTGCTTTTCCATGCGGTTTCCGATATGTTCCTTAAACTCTTTCTCAATCGATTTCTTGATAATAAATACGACCTTTTCGAATCCAGCCTCGACTGCGTCGAAGATCGAAAAATCGATGATCAGATCTCCTTCCCGATCGACCGGATCAATCTGCTTCAAGCCGCCGTACCGGCTGCCCATACCAGCCGCCATGATCACCAGAACTGGCTTCTGACTCATGAAAATTGTCCTCGCTTTCTGTTTCTTATCCGCAATCCTGCCCGTTTTCATTCAAAGCAGAATTGCCTATTTCCTTTTATTTTAAACTAATTCGGGCAGACTGTAAACAGTAAAACAAAAACCCGGCTGCCGTTTTATTCCATAGAGCGGATATTCTTTTTTTGTTTACATTTTTATAAATGTATTTTTTACTGTTTCTACATCAGTTAATTGTATCTTTTAGTTCTGCGCATACTTGTATGATAGATTGTTTTCACAAATATTTGATGTATGCGGGAGGTGCTTTAAATGATTGCTGCTGGTGACCGGCTCCGTGATTTACGGGAGGACAAAGGAAAAACGCAGGCGGAAATTTCCAGTCTGCTGGGTACAACTCAGCAAATCTATTCCCGCTATGAAACAAACCGGACGGATCTGCCTCTTCGGCATCTGATAAAGCTGGCGGATTATTACCAGGTCAGCGCCGATTATATTCTCGGTCGAACCTCCTACCCGAAGAATCCGCCCGAAATGGCGAAACCATTTCTTAAAAATGTCACCTATGGAGAGGTCAATGGGCGTATCTCATCCTTCCAGACTTCCACGAAAAAGCAGTTGATCGAATACATCAATTACCTGGTTTATCTGGAATCACGCCATAAGAAGGATTGATCGCGCTAAAAACGGGACATTGACACCATAGATGTGCAAAAGACAGCTCCAGGCATCGCTCACATGCAGCGTCTGGGGCTGTCTTTTATCTTTCAGACTTTTGTCTAAATCACTTTGATTCCAGCTCTTAGTCGTCCTCTTCCTCACTATCCGTAACAGTAAATACCTGACGTTTTCTCGCCATCTCATCGTTTGCCAGATACTCATCGTAAGTAGTAATCTTATCGATCAGCTTGCCGTTTACGATTTCCATGATACGGTTTGCGGTCGTCTCAACGATCTGGTGGTCACGGGAGGAGAATAACAGCACGCCCGGGAACTTGATCATACCGTTGTTCAGAGCGGTAATGGACTCCATATCCAGATGGTCGGTCGGCTCGTCCAGAATCAGGACATTGGAACCGGAGATCATCATCTTAGAAAGCATGCAGCGCACCTTCTCACCACCAGAAAGAACGCGGACCTTCTTCACGCCGTCCTCACCGGCAAACAGCATACGTCCTAAGAATCCGCGGACATAGGTCACATCCTTAACCGGAGAGTACTGGGTCAGCCAGTCTACGATCGTGTCGTCGTTATCGAACTCTTTCGAATTGTCCTTCGGGAAATATGCCTGACTGGTGGTCAGACCCCATTTATAGGATCCCTCATCCGGCTCCATCTCGCCGGAAATAATCTTGAAGAGAACGGTCTTTGCCTGCTCGTTCGGTCCTACAAATGCTACCTTGTCCTCGCGTCCGAGAATGAAGGAAATATTATCAAGAACCTTCACACCATCGATAGTCTTAGACAGGTTCTCTACGCTTAATACCTCATTACCAATCTCACGTTCCGGACGGAAGTCGATATACGGGTACTTACGGCTGGACGGTTTGATCTCATCTAACTCAATCTTCTCCAGAGCACGTTTTCTGGAGGTTGCCTGCTTAGACTTGGAAGCATTGGCAGAAAATCGCTGGATGAACTCCTGCAGCTCCTTGATCTTCTCTTCCTTCTTCTTGTTGGCTTCCTTCATCTGCTTGATCATCAGCTGGCTGGACTCGTACCAGAAATCGTAGTTTCCGGCATAGAGCTGAATCTTGCCATAGTCGATATCTGCGATCTGGGTGCAGACTTTATTTAAGAAGTAACGGTCATGGGATACCACGATAACCGTATTCTCAAAGTTGATCAAGAACTCCTCGAGCCATGCGATCGCATCGAGATCCAAGTGGTTTGTCGGCTCGTCGAGAAGCAGGATGTCCGGGTTTCCGAACAGTGCCTGTGCCAGAAGAACTTTGACCTTCTGGGCACCGGTCAGATCTGCCATCTGTTTGTAGTGGAGATCCGTCTCGATTCCCAGACCATTTAAAAGGTTCGCCGCGTCGGACTCTGCCTCCCAGCCGTTCATCGTGGCGAACTCGCCCTCCAGCTCGGCAGCCTTGACGCCGTCCTCCTCGGAGAAGTCTTCCTTCATGTAGATAGCTTCCTTCTCTTTCATGATCTCGTAGAGTCTCGCATTTCCCATAATAACGGTATCAAGTACCGGATATGCGTCATATTTAAAGTGATCCTGCTGTAAGAATGAAAGTCTCTGTCCCGGTGTGATGATAACCTCACCATTGGTCGGTTCCAGCTGTCCGGACAGGATTCGTAAAAAGGTAGACTTCCCGGCACCGTTGGCACCGATGAGTCCGTAGCAGTTTCCCTCGATAAATTTAATGCTTACGTCCTCAAATAACGCCTTCTTTCCTACTCGCAGTGTTACATTGCTTGTACTAATCATGGCAATTTCCTTTCATACTGTTCAAATCGTTCATACTCCCCAGGTGCATCTTTGCCCCGGGCGGGTGCAATCCATGTATATTTTACAGGTTTTTCCCGAATTTGCAAGCATTTTACGGGTTTTTATTCCCATCCGCCAAAAACTAAAATCTTCCGAACGTATCCACCAGCCAGGACAAATAATCTGCCCGCTCATCCGTAAACTGCCCCGGAAGCAGACGCCAGCGCCAGTTTTCCCCGAGAGTTCCCGGCGTATTCATGCGCGCCCAGTTATCGAGCTTCAACACATCCTGCATCTGGAAAATGGCAACGCTCGCGACTGAACCGTATGCCGCGCGGAACACGCGGTCTACCACCTCACTCTGGTGTGCTGCACCGAGGTAATCGGCAATGTACTGAAGCTCCCACCACTGACGTTTTTCCGGTTTGAAATACCCCGCCAGCGTCTCATTGTCGTGCGTTCCACCGTAGACTACGGAGTTCGGGTCATAGCAGTGCGGCAGATGCTCGTTGAAACGGTCGCCACTGAACGCAAACTCAATGATCTTCATGCCCGGATAGCCCGTCTCTGCCAGCAGATCCTTGACCTCCTGACAGAAGACACCAAGATCCTCCGCGATGATCTTCGTCTCGCCTGCCGCCTCGTCAAGTGCGTCGGTCAGCTTTTTGCCCGGACCTTTCTCCCACTCGCCGTCTTTCGCAGTCACAGCGCCATACGGGATTGCATAATACTGCACCACGCCGATGAAATGGTCGATCCGCACCGCATCGTAGAGCTTCGCGGACGCTTTCATCCGGCTTCGCCACCAGGCGAAATCGGTTTGTTCCATTTTCTCCCAGTCGTAAAGCGGGTTGCCCCAGAGCTGTCCATCCTCTGAAAATGCATCCGGCGGCACACCCGATACCTTGAGCGGCGTCAGATTTTCCTCGTCGAGCTGGAACAGCTCCGGGTGGCTCCAGACATCCGCGCTGTCGAGCGCCACGTAAATCGGAATATCGCCGACGATCTGAAGTTCTTTTTCTTTTGCATACTGTTTTAATTTTTTCCACTGTTCAAAAAACTTAAACTGTAAGAACTTCCAGTAATTTATTTCTTCTGCCAGCTCTTCGCGGCATGCCGAAAGCGCCTCCGGACGGCGGAACCGGATGTCCTCGTCCCAGTCCATCCAGCCTTTTCCTTCATATTTACCCTTGACTGCCATATAGAGCGCATAGTCGTCCAGCCATTCTTCATTTTCTTCCAGAAATGCCTGATATTCCTCACTTTCCTTATGGCTGCTCCGCTCATACGCCTTGCGCAGAAGCGGAAAACGGTAATAATACAGCGCGTCATATTTGACCTGATCCTGCTTGTCGCACCACCAGCAGGCGTCTATCTCATCCTGGGTCAGAAGTTTCTCGTCTTTCAGCGTATCCAGATCAATAAAATACGGATTTCCCGCAAATGCAGAGTAGGACTGGTACGGGCTGTCCCCGTAGCAGGTCGGTCCCATCGGAAGCACCTGCCAGTACGTCTGGCGTCCGCGTTTTAACTGATCAATAAACTCATACGCCGCCCGTCCGAACGTACCGATTCCATACGGCGACGGCAGGCTGAAAATCGGCATCAGTACGCCTGCGCCGCGTTTTAACATTGTCTTCATCGCTTCGTTTCCTCCTATTCTGCCCGATATACTGTCTCACCGCTGCAGATGGTATAGTGAACCTTTCCATAGAGCTTCACTCCCACAAACGGGGAGTTAGACGCCTTGGAATGGAATTTTTCTACGGTATATGGTGTCTGGTCGTCAAAAAGAACCAGATCCGCCGCGCCGCCCTCGCGGATGCGTCCCGCCTCCTTCATCCGGTACAGCTTCGCCGGATTCAGGCACATTTTCTCAAACAGAGTCAGATAATCAATGTGACCAGCTTTTACCAGCCTGGTAACCGCCAATGGCAGGGAGGTTTCCAGCCCGATGATGCCGCTCGGTGCCTCGGTCAGCGGTTTTTCCTTCTCCTCGGCGCTGTGCGGTGCATGATCCGTCGCAATCATATCAATCGTGCCGTCCTTGATTGCTTCAATCAACGCCTCGCGATCCGCAGCACTCCGCAGCGGCGGATTCATTTTCGCCAGTGTTCCGTACTCCAGAACCGCCGTCTCGTCCAGTGTAAAATGATGCGGTGTCACCTCCGCCCAGACATGCGCGCCCAGCTTTTTCGCCAGCCCGACCATCTGCACCGCATTACGGGAACTGATGTGCTGGATATCCACATCTGCGCCCGTGTGAAGCGCGATCATGCAGTCGCGCGCCACCATCGAATCCTCCGCCAGCGCCGGGGAACCACCGATTCCCAGCTGCTCGGACACCGGACCGCGGTTGATGCCGTTGTTGAAAATAAATGCCGGATCCTCCTCATGGAAGCTGAGCGGCACATTGAGACGTTTCGCCGTCTCCATCGCCTCTTTGACCAATTTTTCGCTCATCAGCGGGATTCCGTCATCCGTAAATCCGATCGCACCCGCCTCTTTGAGGGACTCCATATCGGTCAGTTCTTTTCCTTGAAATCCCTTCGAGACTGCCGCGCAGGTTTCCACGTGGATTCCCGTTTTCGCACCCTTTTCCAGAATATACCGGACAATCTCCGGCGTATCGGCAACCGGTTTCGTGTTTGCCATACAGACCACCGTCGTAAAGCCGCCCGCCTTCGCAGCCGCCGCGCCCGTCTCGATGTCCTCCTTGTAGGTCAGACCCGGATCGCGGAAATGCACGTGGACGTCCACCAGTCCCGGCGCGACGATCAGCCCTTCTGCATCCAGCACCTCGGCATCCGCCGGGATGAACGGTGCGTCAGATGCCTCATCTGATTCTGATTTTGTATCTTTTTTCACGATTTTCTGGATTTTTCCATTTTCAATCCACAAATCTGCCCTTCCGTCGAATCTGCTCTCCGGATCGATGACTCTTCCGTTTTTAATTATTTTTACCATTCTAACCCCTTTTTAACTCATATGTTAAAACGTAACTGTTCAGTACCTTCACAATCACGTCAAAACATTTTTTCAGACAAACTCAGCCCTTAACTCCTCTTCGCCGGCACGATCTCCAGCCAGTATCCATCCGGATCGTTAATGAAATAAATACCCATCGCCGGATTTTCAAAACAGATGCATCCCATTTCCTTATGTTTGGCATGTGCCGCCTCCATGTCTTCCGTCTCAAATGCCAGATGGAACTCATTGTCGCCCAGGTTGTAGGAGTCCTTCTCCCAGTCGCGCAGCCAGGTCAGCTCCAGCTGGTAGCTGGTCGTGGCGTCGCCCAGATAAACAAGGATAAAGCTTCCGTCTGCCGCCTCCTTGCGGCGTACCTCCTTAAGTCCCAGTGCTTCCTCATAAAATTTCAGTGACTTGTCCAGATCGATGACATTGAAATTGTTGTGTGCAAATGTAAATTTCATCGAATAAACTCCTCTCCTTCCTTGTGAATCTCTACAATCCGATCCCGCCAGCCTTCACTGGATGGATGTTCGATTAATTTTGGTATAATCGTATAATCTTCCCAGAAATGCATCGGGAAAATCCATTTTGCGTCCGCCTGCTCCATAAAACCGGCAGCGCCCAGATAAAACCACTGCTCCTGCCTCGGATCGACCGGGATAAATGCCAGATCCGCCGTGCGCCCGGAAAGCTTTTTCATCTCCTGTTTATAAGAAGCCGCCATATTCCGGTTCCATGCCATATCTTCGCCTTCCCACCACCAGTTATTTAAGTCACCGGCGTGATAAATCTCCTTTCCTTCGCAGGAGAGCCAGAAGGCGACGCCTTCGTCGGTGGAATGGAACGTCTCGACGATAAGGCTTTCTTCAGAAATATTCAGGCAAAATCTTTCTCCTGCCTTTACCAGCCGTATCCTGTCTTTATATCGTTTACGATATTCCTCTGGTATCTTTTTCCCAATCTCTTTTGAGAGAATATAAAAAACATTTTCCCGTTTCTCTCCCAGCTGAAAGATTACCGGAGCATAATGATCGGCATGGAAATGGCTCGCAAAGATAAAGAGGGGCTTCCCTGCCGGGAACTCCGGGAGAGTTCCCTTAAAATAATCAAACAGAATCACGGCATTTTCAAGCTCAACTGAAAACGAGCTGTGATGAATATATGTGATTTTCAAACGAATTAATTCCCTTCTATAATGAAAAAGAATGTGCCTTGGCACATTCTCGCGCCGAGCGCGGTCGCTTGCGACATGTTTCTGCTTCGCGCGAGTGCGCATCATTGGCACGTTAGTGCCTTTTTGTGTAATAAGAAATTTCAAGGAATTTCCTATTACACGAAACAACAGCCAGCCAAAAGTATCCCGCATACGATACTCGCAGCGCTTTCAGCCGGCTGTGCTCTCTTCGCAACCTTTAGTTTTCTTTCTTGCTCTGTGCTTTTGCTAAGAATTTCTCATTTTTGATGATGAAACGCTCATGTGTGCCGCCGCCGATGGAACCTTTCGCGTCAAATGCCTCTACCTTAAATACGAGACGTCTGCCGTCTACTTCTACCAGCTCACTCTCACACCAAACCTGCATGCCGACCGGGGTCGCTGCATTATGGGCAATTTCCAGCTTTGTACCAACGGTTCCCTCACCGTCGTTTAAGTACGGAGCCACGCTCATCCACGCGGTTTTCTCCATCAGTGCAACCATCGCCGGAGTTGCAAACACCGGTAACAGACCGCTTCCCACTGCTGCTGCGGAATTTTCATCCGTAACCATAACTTCCTGTCTTCCCTTGATACCAGCTTCTAACATATTGTCTGCCTCTCTTTCTTTTTTGCGCCAAAATCTGCGCTGTATCAAATTTTTGTAACCGTCCCGTGCTTCCACAGCCGCCATCACTCTTTTAGCGGTATCCGTCTGTATTTCCCCGCCTTACAGCGGTTTGCCGCACTTTGGACAGTACGAAAAATCCTCATCCGTCTCAAATCCACAGGACGGACAGACCTTATGACGGTGTGATGCATCACTTCCCGTCCACGGATTTCCATTTCCATCCTGCCGAAGTGTCAGATCGCTTTCCGTGATCTCGACCTCCTCGCCCCGAAGCAGCCTCTTTCCTACCTCCGGATCCAGCTCATAGACCGCACCGCAGCACGACATTTCTACGAAAAAGCGCCGGTTCCATTTAAAAATCGGGATAAAAAAGAAACTAAAATACATATAGGTCATGTACACCTGATACCGCCCATAAGCGCCGCAGCGCCCGCAGATCACTGTTTTCAGGTACTCCAGCGGCTTCACGCCGGAACTGATGCCACCGATAAAAAACATCCGTCTCCCCTCCTGCCATAGAACAAAGCATGTGCTCTGGCACATTCTCGCGCCGAGCGCGGTCGCTTGCGACATGATTCCTCTTCGCGCGAGTGCGCACATATATACATCATACCTAAGTAGCGCGTCTTTCGCAAGATTTTTTTACGCTCTGATGCAATTCCTTTGTTACTGTTCACAGGTAGGCACTTTTGGAACCGAAAGTGCCGTAAGAAAACGTGGTGGCAGCAGGAATTTGCCGTATTTAAATGCGAAGCCACGGCAAATTCCGTTACTGGGCACGTATGCGTGAACAGTAACATTCCTTTCTGATAAAAGGTAACCGTTTGCAGTCAAAGGTCTTCTATGCTATGATACGTCTCATAAGAATTACATGATTTGATACTTTATGATTCAAGGTTTTATAACTTGATATTCCATTGATATAAGCAAAAAATATTTAAAAAAAAGAGGATGCCCTGCCATGAACACACATACAACAAACCTGCCTGCAATCGAAAAGCACAATTTTCCCAACTCCCACATCATCTCCTGCCTGAACCTGAACCTCGCACAGATCGCCGCCTCCGGTCAATGTTTCCGTATGCTTCCGGTTCCGGAAAAACCGGGGATCTGGTCACTCATCAGCGGGACGCACTATCTGGAAATTTCCGAGACGCCGGACGGTTTCTTCTTCGACTGCCCGGACGAAGCGCTTCCTTTTTGGAAACAATACTTCGATCTCGGCACCGATTACGGCTCTTTCATCGCCTCCATCCGCGCAGACGATGCCTACCTCGCGGCGGCGGCAGACGCCGGTTCCGGCATCCGGATTCTCCGTCAGGATCTCTGGGAAATGATGATCACCTTCCTGATCTCCCAGCAGAAAACCATCCCAAAGATCCGCGAAGCCGTCGAGACCCTGGCAAAAAAATACGGTGCGAAGAGAACCGCCGCCCTGTCCGACGGTTCCATCCGCACCTACTATTCTTTTCCCTCGCCCGAAGAACTGGCATCTGCCAGCCTGGACGACCTATTAGCCTTAAAACTCGGCTACCGCGCCAAATACATCCACCGCCTCATCCAGGATGTCCTCGCCGGAACCGTATCCTTAGAATCCCTCGCAGCCCTGCCGCCGGACGAAGCCATGACCGCACTTACCAGCCTCTATGGCATCGGTCCCAAGGTCGCCAACTGCGTCTGCCTCTTCGGACTCCACCACATCGACGCCTTCCCCGTCGATACCTGGATCGAACAGATCCTGACCAAAGAATACCTTCCCAAACATCCCATCCGCTACCGCCGCCTTCCAAAAAGCCGCCTGTACACTACTATTATCCAGGATTTTTTTGGAAGCTATAAAGGATACGCAGGGGTAATGCAACAGTATATCTTTTATTATGAGCGCAGCATCCGAAACGGAAAATTCTAAAGATTCAGCAGCGCCAATGCCACCAAAATAATCCCGCATCCCCCAATCTGTCTCCGGCTGATTGGATCCCCGAGCACCAGCACGCTCACAAAGCTGACCACCAGGATCGTGCCGACACTAAAGCTCGGATACACGATAAACGCCGGCAGTCTCGACACACTCGCCAGCAGCAGCGAGGTTGAAAAATAGTTTGGAAATCCGACTGCCACACCACTCAAAAAGTCCATCTTTCCAATCTTGCGGCGGGTTCTCTGCTGCTCGAGAAATGCCAGAACCACAGTCAGAACCAGTGCGGTCAGGAACGTATAGAACAGAAACAGCGCATCAAACCGTCTCTCGCCGATCCTCTCCGTTACCTTGGACATCCCGTCTGCCATACCGCTGACGACAAATAAAACGAGCAGAAGTCCCGCCGAACCCATCCTCCGTCTGCGTCCGCAGCCGCGGTCCCCCTCGCTGTTGATGACCCAGATCGCCACAATAACCAGCACAATTCCCACCAGCTGGAACAGCGTCGGGATCTCACCTAAAAACAGGATACTCGCCGTGACCGGAATCACGATACCAAGCTTCGCAAATGCCGACGACAGAACTGCCCCATTTTCACGGATGCATTTCTGCATCAGAACCAGATTTCCTGTAAACAAAAATCCATTCACGATTCCCGTGAGAACCGCCGTCCGGCTGCCTGCCGCAAAGATATTTTTATCTGGAAGCAGAATAAATGCCACCACCAGGCAGGTCACATAATTTCCAACCAAAATCCCATATCGGTTATCGCTGAACGTCTCACTGATCCGCAGCGCCAGCGCCAGGGACGCGCTGAAAAGAATCGCAAAAATCAGATAAATCATACCTACTTATAAGAGATCGCCAGTCTCCCGGAATTTCCGGTAATGATGCGTTCTCTTTGCCTCCTCCAGTTTTTTAAGCATGGCCGGGATATCCCCGTTTAAGGTTCCCGCCAGAATCACGTAGTTCGACGCATGGTTCGTCCGGAATACAGTGCCCGGAGAATCCACATTTTTCAGGAAAATTTCTATTTCATCCACAATTTCATCCGGGGTTATCCGCTGGAACCGCCCTTCCACGACATCTGCATACATCGGCGTGCCCTCGTACAGGCGCAGCGTCAGGAAGGATGCGTACTCCGGGTTCATCGCCGTGATGAGCTTCGCACAGGACAGGGCATGTTCTTCCACCTTGCTGCGTCCGCCAAGCCCCGAAATCAGCGTCACTGAGGTCGCGATGCCGCAGCGTTTCAGCTTCTGCCCTGCCTCAATGGTCTGTTCCGCCGTCACGCCTTTATTGATATATTTTAAAATCTCATTGTCGCCGGATTCCGCGCCCACATAGACGATTCCGAGTCCCGCCTCGCGCAGGCGGATCAGCTCTTCTTCCGATTTCCGCAAAATATCCTGTGCCGTTCCGTAGGAAGCCACCCGCTTCACGCCCGGATACAGGCGGTGGATCGCATCCAGAATTACCAGAAGATCCTCTGTTTTCATAACCAGCGCATCGCCGTCCGCCAAAAATACCTTCTCGATATACGGCGCATACGGATTGTGCGAAACCTCCGTCAAATCTGCCAGAATCTCCGCCAGGCTCCGGATCCGGAACTTCTTTTCTTTATACATATTGCAAAAGCCGCAGGTGTTGTGTGCACATCCGATCGTCACCTGAATGATCAGGCTGCGCGCCTCACTCGGCGGTCTGTATACAATTCCCTCGTAGTCCATATGATTCCTCCTTTTTCTGTATCTCCTCTGCCGGACTGCCCGCATCTGCTCCGACAGTTTCCTCTTTTTCTGCATTCTCCGGGTTTTCTATCGTCTCCCCCGGCAGCGGGAAATCCACACCCGCTTTCAGCTCCAGCACCGTGTTGTCCGTCCGGGCATCGTGCAGGATCGCCTGCAGCCTTGCCAGCCAAAAATCATTGCCGCTATAACGGATCCAGTACTGATATGCCTCGCTTTTTCTGATCTTTGCCACATCAATCTTCGTGCCCGAACAATAATCACGGTTCATATCGGCATAGAGCCTTGCCATCTCTTCTTTGATATCCTTTGATGCCGACTGCAGAGCCTTAAACGCCTGTTTCGAAATCACATCTACCAGAAACTGATCCGCATAAGCATCAAAATTGAGAAGATTCTCGTCTTCTTCCCCGTAGCGCTGCGCCCAGCCTGCTATGTCTACCTTTTTTGTATGGTAGGACAGACTGCCATCCGTCTGCCAGTTTAGGATACTGTACTGGCACGGCGCCATCGGAAGCGGAGAAGTCACTATCTCCCGGATTCCATATCCGCCCGGTGTATTCAGATTTGACGTATGCTTCTTGATTCTCTGCAAATGCAGATGCCCGCTCAAATACACCGGAACTCCATATGCTTCCAGAAGCGCGGTCACTTCTTTCGTATTTTCAATCGTGCATTCCTCCGGATAGAGTGTACTCTCATCCAGCAGATTGTGGTGTGAAACCGGAATGACCGTCACACCCTGTTTTTTCGCCTCCTCCAGCTGTGTTTTCATCCACGCAACCGTCTCTTCGCTTAGCTTTCCGCCCGTCTCATGGACCGGTTCACACATACAGCTGTCCAGCATCATCAGCCAATATTTTTCATCCAGGCGGTAAACATAACTCAGCGAATCCGAAGCCCGGGACACCGCCTGATCATAGCCAAACTTATGGTAAATCTGGTAAAACTCTTCCGAACTTGTTCCCTCTGCCGGGGATACCTGATCATCAAAATACGTTGCCGCCCACGGGTGGTTAATATCATGGTTGCCCGGAATCACCAGCACCGGAATTCCCGCTGCCTGCACCCGCTCTAGCTTCTCTGCAAGCGCTTCATGGTTTGCTTTCTCACCATTCTGGGAGAGATCTCCGCTCAAAACCAGTGCCGATGGATGCGCCGTCCGCACCTCCTCCAGAAATGCCTCCGTAATCTCATCCAGATACGGCACGATCGTCCCATCATTTCCCATCGTATAGGTATCAAACGCCGACTGGAAATCTGTCATCTGCGGGGACTGATAGTGAAGATCCGTCGCCAGCCAGATGGTCGGCGGCATATAAACTGTCTCTTCCTGTGCCTTCTGGGGCTCTTTTTTTCTTTTATACAGCTGTTTCCGGGAAGTCCGGCGCTTTAAAGCCGTTTCTCCATCCGAAGCGTTCTCATCTGCATCATCCTGTATCACTTCCCCGGCGGATGATTCATCCTCCTCCAGATTCCCGGCGGCTCTATTTTTTTCATTCTCCGCCACATCGCCGCCATCTGTCTCAGCTTCCGAAGCTTCCGTCCCGGATGCATGCTTTTTCCCTGCATCCGGCACCAGCCATACAACCAGAAAAAGTGCGAGGACCAGCAGCAGAAGCTGTGCCCCCCGCACCAGAATCGACATCTGTCTTAACTGTTTCATGGCTGCTCCGGTTTCGGCGCATTGCTCTTACCTGTCAGAGTTTCCACACGCAGGCAGAGGACGGTGGTTCTCGCCGCTACCTCCGGAGCAAACTCATACGGTCCGCCCTCCGGGTCATACTGCTGCATGATCCTTGTCAGTGCCTCTCCTTTCTCCCCAGGAGCAGCCACACGGGATAACCGTCCAGTCCCGCAGACACTCTCATAAATCATCGTGCTTCTGCATGCCGGTTCCAGAATCTTTATCTCTTTTTCATTCTGCACACAGAATGCCACCCGGTTGTCGCGCTCCATATGCTCAATCTTCGTTCCCACCGGAGCGCCGTGGAAATACAGCACCGGCATCTCCTGGTCTTCGTTCCACACAAAACCATAATTTAACGGGATCACATACGGGTATTCATCCCCGGAAAAGGCGAGACTACACACCCGGCAGTGTTCCAAAATGGCTTTCTGCCCGTCTTTCGACTCAATCGCACGTTCTCCTCTTCGCATTATTTATCCCCCTTCTTATCCGAACCTTTCCTCTCCTGATTCTCTTTCTCCCGTTGCTCCCGTACCTTCTGGAACGCCTCGTCGCCGACTGCCACGCGGATAAACTCCTCCATCGCCTTCGTGAGGTATTTATTTCTCTTCTTGTACAAATAAACGTAACGGACCGCCAGCTCTTCATTCATCTTGTAAAAGCACAGCGGCACTTCATATGGAAGATTGACGATCAGGCCATCCGGGATGAAGGTCGCGCCCACGCCCCGTCCTGCCATGTTGAACGCAGAGACAACCTGGTCCGGTTTCATGATAATATTCGGCGAATAATTCTGGCGGCTGCACATCTTCATGCTGCGCTTGTAAATACTGTTTTCCTCTTTGACGAAGATAAACGGAGTACTCTTTAAGAGCGGCAGCGGCAGTACCGGGAACTCCGCCTGACTGTGGCGTCCTGCCCGGATATCTTCCGCGGTAAGCTGATACTGGGTCAGCTCCTCATTGATCGGAAAACTCTTCGGAACAGCCAGAATAATTCTCTCCGTGCTATAATAATACTTTTCATAATTTTTGTCATCCAGTTCCGAGTTATCGATCAGAAGATCCAGTTCCTCGGCAACCAGCTTATCGGTCAGCTGTGTGGTCGTGCCCTCCTGCAGATCAATCTTGATCTGCGGATACCGATGGGAAAACTCGCTCAACACGCCCGGAAGTACAAACGAGGTAAAAAAGATCGTTCCGCCAACCGACAGCTTGCCCGCCAGAAGCCCATTTAAGTTATTCAGTTGATTGAGCGTGTTCTGTTCCAGCGCAAACAGCTTTTCGATCGCGTCGATATAAACTTCACCGCCCGGCGTCAGTCCGATCGGAGAGGTGCTCCGGTCAAAAATCGGAGTTCCTATCTTTTTCTCCACCTTCTTGATCGCCGTGCTTAACGCCGGCTGCGTAATATACAGTTTCTGCGCCGCCTTCGAAAAACTCTTTTCCTCGTAGACCGCGTATACATACTCTTTTCCGTCGAACATGTTTCCTCCTATGTACCCTGCTTTTTCTCATCGCTGCATCCTGCGGGATATTTCATCCCGAAACTTCCCGCCCGTGAACATTCTCATTCTGTTCCATTCTTTCCCCTTTATCTACAGGGTTTCCGGCACTTTTGTCCACTTGTGATTCTATAACAAAAAATTTATAATAATTATCTTCTTATTTATATTTGATTATATACGATGAATGATATATAATCAAGTTAAAGATAAGGAACAAGAGAAAATAATTCATCTTCTTATCTTTCTGGCATAGCCAACCACCCCGATTTTCCCCAAAATCGGTTCCCATATATTGATTATTCCTCATGAGCACGCACTGCAGAACCCTCGTTCCCCAACCAACCCGCAGTTGCGTGCTTATTTGTATGTAATTTTTACCCCGTCCAGCTCAGTTTCTATCAGCTCGTCCCCATCATATGACAATTTCAATGAAAAAAACGTATCCCTTTCAATCAGAAGCTTCAAAAAGATCCGATCGCCGTCCCAGAGCCGCAGAGCCGATACATCCTTTTTCGCCACCCAGGCAAGCTCGCCCTCGTCACATTCGCGAAGCGTTCCCTCAAATCCATCCGCCGTGTACAGGCACATATATTCCGTCGGCCAGCCTTTCGCGATAAACGTCACGATTCCGCGGAAGCGCCAGGAAGTCAGAGTCAGCCCTGTCTCCTCCTTCACTTCGCGCAGCAGGCAGTTCTCCGGGCTTTCATTCTCCTCAAAATGTCCGCCGACGCCAATCCATTTTCCTTCATTCACATCCTGTTTCTTCTTAATGCGGTGCAGCATCAGATATGAATCGTCTTTTTCAATGTAGCAGAGCGTTGTCAGCGGCGAACGCTGTTTTTTTGTCTCTCCCATGCCTCCTGGTACCTCCATTTTTATTTAATGTACGCTCGGAATCTTCAGATGCCCGTAGTCCTTCGCCTCGTCCTCCAGGATATTCTGCAAAAAATCGCTCAGTTCGCTGACATAGCCGATCTTGTTCCAATCTTCCAGCACTGGATTTTCCTTTGCGGCTTCCTCGATCTGATACATCCGTCCTTCATAATAATTCACGCACAGATCCGCGTAGTACGAAGCCATTTCCTGTTTCTTCTCGTCCGTAAAAAATGCATGGCGATCCTCGATATGGCGATTCAGATCCCGAATTGCATCGCGGATTGCCGCCCGACGCAGGATCGACTCCGAATAAGCCGTAAAATCTGCCAGATCTCGGTTGTGGTACGAGTGGCGTATCGCCCAGCCGTCCACATCGACAGGTTTCGCATTATACTGGTAGGTCCCGTCGTTCCAGATGCGGACAATCCCGTAATGGCACGGAGCCATCACCATGGAACCCGTCACAACCTCATAGATGCCCGTGTCCTCGTCTTCCTTATAATGCTGGATATGCAGATGTCCGCTCAAGTGCAGGCGCACGCCATGATCCGACAGCATCCGCACCAGTTCCTCGTTGTGCTCGATCGTACAGTTGTCATAAAAGGTCCGGCTCACTCCGCTCTCATCCAGCAGGTTATGATGGCTGACGGATATCACGCGGGCGCCTTCCCGCTCCGCCTCTTCCAGAATCGGCTCCATCCACTCATACGTTTCCCGGCGGATCATGCCGCCGACCTCATTTTTCGGTTCATACTGACAGGAATCCAGCATCAGCACCCAGTTTGCACTGTCTATCTTATAAAGATAACTCAGCGATGCCGGATCCCGGCTGTCCGCCGCTACATAGCCAAAATCAGCATAGATATCCCGGAACTCGTCCGCTGTGATGGACTCCACCTTTTCCGCTCCATCCGCCGTATAGCGGCGGGCATCCGGGTTATTGATATCGTGGTTTCCCGGTATAACCGCGACCTCAATTCCCGCCTCGCTGAGTCCTTCCAGAAGTTCTGCCAGTTCCTCATGGCTCGCTTTCTCTCCGTCCAGCGTCAGATCTCCGCTCAGAATCAGGAGGTCTGGATCTTCCTTCTTCATATCATCGAGAAAGGCGTCCATGACCTCCCAGCCGTACTCCAGCACGCGCCCGTCTCCGCCCCTCGCCATTCCGACAAAGGAATCACAGCGGTTTCCTGCCAGTTTCTCGGCAAAATAGTGCATATCCGTTGCCACCACGATCTTCTTTTCCACGAAATGGTCCTCGGTTTCCTCTTCCCCGCTTTCTTCGTCTTCGGCAGCCTCATGGCTCTCCTGTGTCTCCTCTGTCTCAGCTGTCTCAGTCTCCGACTCCTGTGTGGCACCCGGACTTTCCGTTTCCGCCTTGCTGGAAACCTCCGTCGCGTCTGCCTCCTTCGATAGAAACGAACAGCCGCCAAGCAGCGCTGCCAGAAGGACTGTTGCCATCACTATACATCCTTTGTTTCTTCTACTTTTTCTCACTGTACCTATCCGCTCCTGTTTTCTCTCTATCTTTCAATTTCTGTAACTGTTCAGTACCTTCACAGTCACGCGCAAAAATCCATTAAAAATTGCCTACGGCAATGGGATTTTTGCCTGCTGGCCCATGTTTTCGTACGGTCAGCACAGTAAATGTGCAGACCTACTGAACAGTTACCAATTTCTACTGCTGTTTCTTGCCTTTACCGCTATTGTTTGTACCAATTCTTCGTACATAATCTGCCCCGGCGCGATATATCTACGTCTCGTCATCCACCGGAAGCTCCGTCCGTCCCAGCGCTGCCATCTCCTCTTTTTCCTTTTTGGTCAGTTTCTTGATCGCTGCCTCCCGGCGCATCGCCTCGCTGCGCGTCGCATATTCTTCATAGTATGCCAGCACTACCGGACGGCGGGCTTTCGTGTATTTTGCACCTTTCCCGGCATTGTGTGCCGCCACCCGCGCTGCCAGATGGTTCGTCCACCCGCAGTACAAGGTTCCGTCCGCGCAGCGCAAAAGATATGTATAATTCATGCCTCATCCTGCCTTTATGGTTCGCACTCCCGACAAAAATTTCTCAGTACACAGGAAAACGCATCCGGATGCCCTATGTAAACGGCGCCGCGCCTTGCAATGCACGGGCACCGCCCGGTTCGGGAAACTCCTTCCCCGGATCTATCATCAAGCACCGGCCGGATGCGTTTTCCTAGCTTACAAGGCGAAAATCCTTTGTCAAAGTCAAATCTGCATGGATTTTTGCTTGTAACTGTGAAGATATTGAACCGTTACAATAATAGTATATAAAGTTTTCCCCCAAATGCAACCATTCCGGCTGGATTTTTTGTTACTGTACACGCATACGTGTCCAGTAACGGAATTTGCCGTGGCTTCGAATTTCAATACGGCAAATTCCTGCTGCCACCACGTTTTCTTACGGCACTTTCGGTCCCAAAAGTGCCCACCCGTGAACAGAAACGATTTTTTCTCTCTAAAATTACTACCTATGAACAGTTACCCGCCGTTACCTCTTTGATCAGAAGCAGCCGCGCCCCTGCTCCGGCTTCCTCCCCGTCGATTTCATTCATTTCCCGCACCTGATCCACCGTCGTGTGGAATTTTTTTGCAATTTTCCACAGAGAATCCCCCGGCTGCACAATATAACCCACAATCCCTGGCTGCTGCTCCCAGCGCTTTAAATCGAACGGCTGTGTCTGCACGGATGTAACCACCTCTTCCTGCATCGGCTGGAATACAAGCAGTTCCACCGTGAGCTGCGCCTTGACCTCCGCCTCACCGCCGCCCAGCATCACCGCGCCGAGCTGTTCCAGCCCCAGATTCAACTGCCAGACGCAGTCTTCCCGGATCCCCTCCGCCTCGACCGTGCCGGAAAATGGCAGAACCTCAGAAATTGCCCCGACCGGCGCCGCGTCATCATCCGTCAGATACAGGAGACTGACTTCCAGCACTCCCTCGATCGCCAGACCGTTTTCTGACGGGCGGCTCTCATCCAGCCGGACAATCCCACTGCTGTGGCAAATCTGCAGAATTCGATCCGGTTTCTGAAAAGAAACGCTTCCGCCCACTCGCATTTTGCAGCTGTTGCGCGTCAAAAGCCGGTCAAAGCACACCTCCCCCTGCTCGCTCACGACCTCGCAGCCGGTCGAATAGAGATCGCTTAAAAGTTCCACTGATTCTTCTTTATAAAGTCGGATGTCCAGCTCCAGCACCGCCTCCACTTCCACTTCGCGCATCTCCCCATCGCTGTCCGGCTTTTTGTCCGCCTCTGCATGAAGAATCCGGACCCCGACCGCCGGGATCATCTCCTCCACCGCCTCCGAGAGTTCCACTTCACCGGAAAACGGAATACTCTCCTCCAACCACTGAACCGGCGTGTGCTCGCCCTCGCCGCTGTAAATCAGGAACACCGACAATTCACCGTCCAGATGCAGTTTTCCATCCAACGGGCGCACCGAAACATCCCGAAGACGCATCTCCTGCCAGAGAATCGTCTCAATATTCGGCTTATTTGCCGATACGCTTACTTCCTCCCGGACCCGGTAGATATCTTTGCGCCGCACTGCAAGCGTCGCTGCCGGAACGCTTCTCTTCAGGACTTGCAGCCCCGCATCGTCCGTCTCGACGTCCGCGGCAGCCTGCGCATCGACGCGGCTTTCCGCCCGCACCGTAAGCGTCAGCACCGCTTTGGCGCTCAGCTTGCGCGAATGAATCATGGTAATATTCAAATCTTCGATATTCCATACGATCTGCGTATAGTCGCGCTCCGAAAGCTCCGGCACATTGACCGTTTCCTCAAATGGAATCTCCCCGCCCATCGCCTGCAGCCCGCCCGACTCCCGGCGGTACAGCACCCGGAACACAAGCTTTCCCCGGATCAACACCTTTTCTCCCTGAATCCGTGAATTTTCTATCTGAACTTCCCCGTCTGACAGCAGTATCTGCACCGCATCATCCAGCGCATCCGGCACAATAAAATCATCATCCAGCGTCAGCTGCGACACCGCCGTCCCCCTCTGCCGATTCATATGTATCTCTTTTTTGATCAGCTCTATCATAAAAAACGCCCCTTTCCAAACCGCACGCATTTCTCTCAAAGAAATTTATGCAGCCGAAAGGGGCGTTATGAATAATTTTGTGTCAGGCTTTCTCCTGTCCTGCCCGCACTGCCTCCAGTTCCTTCCGCAGGTTTGCCGACTCTTCTCTAAGTTCCTGAAGCTCTTTCCGGAGCGCGTCGATCTGCTCTAAAATACGCTGATCGTCCTCGCCGATGATCATCTTCTGCTTCTTCGGCAGCGCCACGCCGTCCTTCTTGACCGGACGCGCCGGAATGCCGACAGCCGTGGTATTTTCCTCGAGCGGGCGGAGCAGAACCGCATTTGCCGCTACGGAACAGTTATCACCGACCTCGAAAGAACCGAGAATCTTTGCGCCGGAACCGACCGTCACATTATTTCCCAGCGTCGGATGACGTTTACCCTTCTGTGTTCCGACACCGCCCAGCGTCACACCCTGGTAAATCGTACAGTTGTCGCCGACCACCGCCGTCTCACCGATGACAACGCCGCAGCCGTGGTCAATCAGAATACCGTGTCCGAGCTGTGCACCCGGATGAATCTCAATCAATGTAAAGAAACGTGCCACCTGTGAAATCAGGCGCGCAATGAAAAACATATGGTGCTCATAAAACCAGTGCGCCACCCGGTGCCAGATCAGTGCATGTACGCCCTGATATAAAAGTAGTACCTCCAATGCATTTCTCGCAGCCGGATCGCGCTCCTGAACCGCTTTTACATCCATCCAAATATCTTTTAAAATCATGTTTCTTCCCCTTTTACTGAACTGAATGACCTTTCCGTTTCCGCAAAATCTCAGAACCTATCATCCTTCTCTCCTCCGACAGCCATTCTTTCTGACTGGCTGCTGCAGTTTCTCATTGTCATCCTATGTTGTTTTTATGCTGCCGTTCATATATTTTGTAAACTACAACACCCTGCGATCCCGCCAAATACCTTGCCGCAGAGACGCACATATTCCTGATATTCCGGTGTCTCATTCAAATCCTTCAAAAGGTCTATCATCGACGTGTAATACCACGCCTGTTTCTCTCTGTCCTTCATATTAAACCGCTGCCAGAGCTCCTCCCCGACCAACAGATAGTCACGCGCCATGCTGCGGATATTGCTCAGCTTATCCGCCATCGTCAGGATCTTCTCCGCCGGACTCGCTGTTTTCAGATGTTCCAGCGTGTGCCCCTTGCGCTCAATCCAGGTTTTGGACTTATCCTCGCTCTCCGCCGCGACCAGATCCGCAACCCGGGTGCCAAACTCCTGTTTCAAATCCTCGTAGGTCACATCCGTGTCCTCGATCGTATCATGCAGAAGTGCCGCTACCAGTATCTCCTCATCGTTCGTCAGCATCGACGCAATCAGCGCCGTCTCCAGCGGATGAACGATATACGGAATTCTGGTTCCCTTCCGATGTGCGCCCTTATGCGCCTGTTCTGCGAATTTTGCCGCTCTGTCAATCATGGTTGTTCCTCTGTCTATATTGCTTATACTGTTTAAACGATTGCTACTGTTTCAAATGTATATCCATCTTGTTGTATGGAATTTCGATGCCCGCCTCGTCAAATGACAGCTTGATCTGTTCCAGAATGTCCCATCTCGTCTGCCAGTAATCGGCCGTCTCTACCCAGCCCCGGATACCAAGCACCACGCTGCTGTCGCCCAAGCTGTCCACAAATACCTTGATGTCCTCGTCCTTCTTCACCATCGGATGCTCCCGGTAAACGCGCTCTAACACCGCCTTTGCCGTCCGGATATCCGCCTCATAGGCAATACCGACCTTGAGCTCCAGCATCCGCTTGTCCATCGCCGTCACGTTGGTCACGGTTGAGTTTGAAAGGGTGCCATTCGGGATGGTAATTGCTTTATTATCGGTTGTCAGGATAGTCGTGTAAACCAGCCCGACCATCGAAACCCTTCCCTCCCCGGACGGGGAAATGATATAATCCCCCACCCGGAACGGTTTCATAATTAAAATCAAGAGTCCGCCCGCAAAGTTTCCAAGACTCTGCTGGAGCGCCAAACTCAGCGCAAGACCTGCCGCGCCAAGAACCGCCACAATCGAGGCGCTGTCCATGCCAAGCTGCCCTGCAATCATAAAAAGCAGGAATACATTCATCACAAACTGGGTCAGCGCCCGCAGGAAACGAGTCACACCCACATCCATACCGGCATGCTCCATCGAGCGGGACAGCATCTTCTCGATCATCGAAATGACCTTACGTCCAATCAGGAAAATGATGAGCGCCACCAGTACCTTCTGTCCCAATGCCATAAGCCCCGGGCCAATCCGGTGCATGATCGCAGCCATCGTATCCACGTTCAAATTTGCCGGATCCGATAGTGACTCTGCTACCGCCGCGATCTCCTCGCCTGTCAGCTCTGCCGCTGTTGCCATCTATTTCATTCCTTCCTGTACTTACTCTTTTCCCACCTTTTTATCCAGACCTTCTTCCAATCCCGCCTGTCGTCTCGCAATCGAGGACAGACTGATAATCTTGGAGGAAAGCCCCGCCTTCGCCTCTGCCAGCTTATCTGAAATACCCGCCAGGCGTTCTGCTGCCGCAGCAGCTGTCCCCCCGGCTTTTCCATTGAATGCCGCCGCTGCATCCGCCATCATGCTCTGGAGATCGGTTTCAGCCTTTTCTTTTACACTCTTAGTGCTGTGGGTCGTCTTTTTCGTCTTCGCCGGTTTTTCTTTCTTCTCCGGCTCCGTCGGCGTGCAGCTGAAGACACTGATGCCAAGCGGCGCCAGCTGGATCGTGATGGAATTTTCCTTTCCATCACATTCCTCTGCCTTCGAGGACTTCATACGCGGATTGACCTTTCCGCTTCCGCCGAACTTCTCCGCATCGCTGTTGAAAATCTCTTTGTATTTTCCCTTAAACGGTACGCCGACCGTCAGCTTCTCATGCAGCTGCGGGGCAAAGTTGCAGACAAAGAGCAGTGTCTCATCCGCGCCGCGCCGGAGAAATGCAATGATATTGTCCGCTGCATCCATGCAGTTGATCCACTCGAAGCCTTCCGTCTGATAATCTTTCTGATAGAGTGCCGGATGGCTGGTATAAAAGTGATTTAACTCCTTCACATACTCCTTCATCTGGCTGTGGATCGGATACTGCAGCAGCTCCCACTCGATCGATGCATTCTCATTCCACTCATCCATCTGGGCGAAATCCTGTCCCATGAAGAGGAGTTTCTTGCCCGGATGTCCCATCATAAAACCGTATGCCGCCCGCAGGTTCGCAAACTTGTCCTCAAACGTCTGTCCCGGCATCTTATTGACCAGGGAACCTTTTCCGTGAACCACCTCGTCGTGTGAGAAGACGAGGACGAAATTTTCACTGTAGGCGTAAATCATGCTGAAGGTCAGCTCATTGTAGTGGTGGCACCGGAAATATGGATCCTGCTCCATATAGCCCAGAAAATCGTTCATCCAGCCCATGTTCCATTTATAATCAAAGCCAAGACCGCCGTTCTTCACGTCACCGGTAACCTTCGGCCATGCCGTCGATTCCTCGGCAATCAGAATCGCGCCGTCCTTGCGTCCCCTGAAGACAGAGTTCAGATGCTTTAAGAACTCGACCGCCTCCAGATTCTCATGACCGCCGTACATATTGGCAATCCATTCACCCGGATTCTTGCCATAATCCAGATACAGCATCGACGCCACCGCATCAAACCGGATGCCGTCCGCGTGATAGCGGTCCGCCCAGAACATCGCATTCGCAATCAGGAAGTTTGAAACCCCCGGTCTGCCGTAGTTGTAGATCAGCGTACCCCAGTGCGGATGCGCCCCCTGTCTCGGATCCTTGTGCTCATAGAGGCAGCTTCCGTCAAACTGCGCCATGCCCCATGCATCACGCGGGAAATGTGCCGGAACCCAGTCAAGGATAACGCCAATCCCCTGTCCGTGCAGGTAATCCATAAAATACATGAAATCATCCGGTGTGCCGAAGCGGCTGGTCGGTGCGTAATATCCCGTCACCTGATAACCCCACGAAGCATCCAGCGGATGTTCCATGACCGGCAGAAGTTCCACATGGGTATACCCCATTTCCTTCACATATTCCGCCAGCTTGACCGCGATCTCACGGTAATTGTAAAACTCCGATCCGACAATCTCGCGTCCTCTCTTATCCACCTCGGTCGGTTTTCGCATCCAGGAACCGAGATGTACCTCATAGATCGACATCGGCGCCGTCTTCGTGTCGAGCGCCGCCCGTTTCTTCATCCAGTCCTGATCGTTCCATTTATATTCGTCCAGATCCCAGACGATGGATGCCGTGTTCGGTCTAAGTTCCGCATAGTTCGCATACGGATCCGCCTTCAGCGCCGGGTCGCCGTTCTTGAACTTAATTTCATATTTATAAACAGCGCCCTTTTTTAGCTCCGGGATAAAAATCTCAAACACGCCCGAATCTCCCAACCGCCGCATCTGGCTGCGTCTGCCATCCCACAGGTTGAAATCACCGACGACACTCACGCGCATCGCTTCCGGCGCCCAGACTGCAAAATAGACGCCGCTCACACCTTTGACCGTCATCGGATGCGCGCCCATCTTATTATAAATGCTGTAGTGGACGCCCGCCTCGAATTTCTTCAAATCCGATTCCGTAAACTGCGGTGCAAAGGAATACGGATCGTGTATCTCGCTTAACGTACCATTATCATAAAACACAAGGAGGGTATAATCCGCCAGAGTCTTGCGCGGAATCAGCGCCGCAAAAAAGCCAGTCTCGTCCGCCATCTCCATCTGGTATTGCTTGCCGGTTGCCGAAAGTTTGACCGTAATATCGCGCGCCGTCGGAATAAACGCCTGTACCAGCATTCCCTCCGGCGTCATATGGGCTCCCAGCATCCGGTGCGGGTTTGCCGCTTCCGAATAGACAATTTCTTCAATTCCAGCCCAGTCCATCAGATCGTATAATGTTTTATCCATACATACGCCCCCTTGCGTTCCTTTGTGGTTTTTGGTTTTAGCTTCATTTTAGCATCCCGCGCCCAATAATACAATCATACACTTCAAAACATTTATGAATTTTCCCGAAATTTCGTGAAAAAACTTGATAAATCAAGGCATCTCATATACACTATTATGTCAGAAGGTTACCATTTACAGTAGCCTATTACTGCTCATGCGTTGCACAAACGTTACTGCCGTAGCAGACACCTTTGGAACTGAAAGTGCCATAAGATAACGTCACACAGACAGCAACAGCAGAGAGAGGAGATATATATGGAAGATCAAGATAGAGACCATATTTCGTCCCGAAGCAATTTCTCCGGGCGTTCCGATCAGGAACTGGATGAGATGCTCGATGAACTCCGCGCCGGAAAAATCGGCATCAACCAGCCAGGCCAGAACTCTTCGGAACACGATTTGGAAGATACGCCCGAAGAGAACAACAACGCTTCAGGTACCGGAAATGCCGCAAAATCCAAGAAGGGCAAGAGCCGCAAGGAAGGCTTCAATCTCAAGGACGAGGTCATAAGCTGGATTCAGGTTCTGGTTGCCGCCGCTATTATCGCATTCTGCGTCAACCATTTCATCATCGCCAACAGCGAAGTCCCGACCAGCTCGATGGAAACGACCATCATGGCTGGCGACCGCGTCATCGGCTCACGGTTAAGCTACAAATTCGGAGATCCGCAGCGGGGTGACATCGCCATTTTCATTTATCCGGATGATGAAGCGAAAGGCATCAAAACGTACTATGTCAAACGTATCATTGGTATGCCGGGCGACACGATCGACATCGTAGACGGCAAGGTATACTTAAATGGTTCCGATACACCGCTCGACGAACCGTATCTGCATGAACCGATGGAACCGGAGGAACCGCAGCACTACGAAGTGCCGGATGGCTGCTATTTCATGCTGGGCGACAACCGGAACTATTCCAACGACGCCCGCCGCTGGACGCACAAATACGTCAAGCGCGACAAACTGGTTGCCAAGGTACTGTTCCAGTATTTTCCGAAGATCCAGAAACTGAATTAACCCAATATTTACTTTAGGAAGGAACAAAGAACATCATGAAGAAAGTAGTAAAGTTTGGCGGAAGTTCCCTCGCCAGCGCAAAACAGTTCAAAAAAGTCGGAGATATTATCCGTGCTGATAAATCCAGACGCTACGTTGTACCGTCTGCTCCGGGCAAACGCAACAAAAATGACACCAAAGTAACCGATATGCTCTATGCCTGCTACGAGGCAGCTTCCACCGGCGCAAGCTACGGCAAGCTTCTCTCCGCCATCAAAGAGCGCTATGAGCAGATCATCGACGGTCTGGAGTTGAATTTAAACCTCGATTATGAGTTCAAGACCATCGAGGAAAACTTTATCGCAAAAAAAGGCAGCGATTACGCAGCTTCCCGCGGTGAGTATTTAAACGGTATCATCATGTCCCATTACCTGGGCTATGAGTTCATCGATGCAGCCGAGGTAATCTTCTTTGACGAGAATGGTACATTCCTGTCCGAGAAAACCAATGAAGAGCTGTCCGAACGCCTCGCGCACACTGAGCGCGCCGTCATCCCAGGCTTCTACGGGTCCAATCCGGACGGCACGATACACACCTTCTCCCGCGGTGGTTCGGATATCACTGGCTCCATCGTAGCCCGCGCGATTCACGCAGACCTCTACGAGAACTGGACCGATGTATCCGGTTTCCTGGTAACCGACCCGCGCATCGTGGAAAATCCGGTTCCGATCGAGACCATCACCTACAAAGAACTGCGTGAACTGGCTTACATGGGTGCCAGCGTCCTTCATGAGGATGCCATCTTCCCGGTACGCCGCGAGGGCATCCCGATCAACATCCGCAACACCAACAAGCCGGAGGATCCGGGTACACTCATCGTCGAGAATACCTGCCGGAAGCCGAAATACACCATCACCGGTATCGCCGGAAAGACTGGTTTCTGCTCTGTTACCATCGAGAAAGCGATGATGAACTCCGAAATTGGGTTTGGGAGAAAAGTTCTGGGTGTCTTCGAGGACTGCGGTATTTCCTTCGAGCATATGCCGTCCGGAATCGACACGATGACCATCTTCGTACACCAGTCCGAATTCGAACAGCATGAGCAGTTCGTTATCTCCAACATCCACCGCGCGGTACAGCCGGATTCCATCGAGCTTGAGTCCGATTTAGCACTCATCGCCGTCGTAGGACGCGGCATGAAGTCCACCCGCGGCACTGCCGGACGCATCTTCTCCGCTCTGGCACACGCCCGCATCAACGTCAAGATGATCGACCAGGGTTCCAGTGAACTCAACATCATCATCGGCGTGAAGAACGCAGATTTCGAGGCGGCTGTGAAAGCGATTTATGATATTTTTATTACGGCGGAGCTGTAAGAGCAAATTTTAAAGTTATTAAGATAAAAAGTCATCTTTGAGACAAACAAAACATCTCAAAGATGACTTTTTATAATTTTATCTTTATGATATACTAATACAGCTACCACCCCTAGACAGGTGCAGAAAGGGGGTGTGCCATTTTGAATATATTTCTGTCTTTTCTTGTGTCCGTCGTGGCAAGTGTAATCGCCTATTACATATGCAAGTGGTTGGACGGACATCGTTAGGTAGTCAGCCAGAGGCTTAAGCCACCTCGCCCAAATGGAATAAAATCCCTCAGGTGTGCCCGCACCTGAGGGATTTGTTTTTGTGCCACTTTGAACACTTTTGTCTTTTCGCCTAATGGCATTATAGCATATGCCAAATATAATTTCAATATGCTCTTTACTTCCGGTTCGCCTTCTCCATATGCACGTTCTTGCCCTTGATCTTCGCACCGCGCATCGCCTGCAGTACAACGTCCGCATGCTCTCTCGGCACCTCGACGAATGTGTAATTATCGAACATATCAATACTTCCGACCATACGTCCCGGCATGCCGGATTCTCCGGCGATCGCACCGAGGATATCGCCCGGACGGATGCCCTGGTTCTTTCCGATGTTGATGAAGAGACGCGCTACGTCCTCATTTCTGCCACGGCTTCCTCTGCCGTTTCTTCCACCACGGCTGCGGCGGCTCTCATCCTCGAGATCCTCCAGCTCACGCAGCGGGCGGTTCTCCTCTAAGAGCTCCTCGCCCTCTTCGCCCATCATCATTTTGAGCAGCGCTGCTGCCAGATCGAGCGTCGTGTAGTCCTCTTCCAGCACACGTTTTTCTACAATATCGATCACCTTGCTCAGATCGCTGTCCTGCAGCACCTCGCCCACCTGGTCGAGAATCTTATCTGCCTTGATGGAGGTCACATCGTCCAGAGACGGAATCGCCTGCGGAATGATGCGGGTCTTGCAGTAGCGCTGGATCTCGCGCAGCTTGTAAACCTCTTTGCCGACTACGAGGTTAAACGCCTTGCCCTCGCGTCCGGCACGGCCGGTACGTCCGATGCGATGTACATAATACTCGTCATCCTGCGGTACATCATAGTTGAATACCGCCTCAACATCATCGACGTCGATACCGCGGGCTGCCACATCCGTTGCCACCAGAATGTCCGTCCGTCCGGTACGGAATGCACGCATGACACGGTCACGCTGCTCCTGTTTCAGATCGCCGTGAAGTCCTTCTGCAAAATAACCGCGTCCCTGTAAGCCCTGTACCAGCTCATCGACCTGCTTTTTCGTGTTGCAAAATACCACTGAGAGCTTCGGATCATAGAGATCCAGCAGACGGCACATAACCTCCAGCTTATTCTTCGGTTTTACTTCATAATAATACTGGGTTACCTTCGGAACGGTCAGCTCTTTCTTGACCACGCGCACAATCTGCGGATCTTTCTGGAAGTTCGTCGCGATCCGCTGAATCGCCTGCGGCATCGTCGCTGAGAACATCAGCGTCTGTCTCTCCTCCGGCAGTGCGCTTAAGATGGTTTCCATATCCTCTAAAAAGCCCATGTTCAGCATCTCGTCCGCCTCGTCGAGGACAACCGTGTGGATCTGATCCATCTTGACGGTTTTGCGGCGCATGTGATCCATCACACGCCCCGGCGTACCGATGATAACCTGCACACCATCCTTGAGGGAACGGATCTGACGTCCGATCTCCTGTCCGCCGTAGATCGGCAGAACCTTGACACCGTGCATGTATTTTGCCAGGCGGCGGATCTCCTCAGATACCTGGATGGCAAGTTCACGGGTCGGGCAGAGAATGATCGCCTGCGGCTTCTTATTCTTCGGATCGATCTTCTGTAACAGCGGAATACCAAACGCAGCCGTCTTACCGGTACCGGTCTGTGCCTGTCCGATGATATCCAGTCCCTGCAGTTCCAGCGGAATCGCCTGTCCCTGAATCGGAGAAGCCGCCTCGAACCCCATATCGGTGATCGCACGCATGATCTTTGCATCTAACTCTAAATCTTCAAATCTGATTGTTTCCATTCTATTCCTTTCATTGTCTGATTAACGGTCTGCACATTCCGGAGATACATTTCATATATCATATTAGTTATCTTTTTTGCATTCTTCCGGAATATTTACAAAAAAAGAAAGAGGCAGTTTGCCCCTTTGCAATACGCATAGCTATCACTATACCAGATCATAGTGTGGATGTCAAACAGATGGAGAAAAATTTGACATCCACCCCATTTGGGACTACACTAACAGTTGATTTCATACAGTTGCTGCATGCTCTATGAACCTGCCGGACTGTCACTGCATTTCTTATTTATATACACCCGAAGTTTTGTTGCACCGGATTTTCTCAAAACTTCCAGACATACATCACAGCAGAAAGGAGGACAGCGCCGTTCTTTTTCCAAAAGGTTTTTGATACAGGCGCCTGTTATCATTATGAAAATCATTGATTCACATTTGCACTTTTGTCCCGGTTACCCGCATTTCGATGAGATTGCCATCGAAGCCGGTCATATCAATAATGAAGAGCATCTGCGGGAATGCTTTCAGAAATATAATATCGTCGGCGGCATCGTCATGGGAAACCGCGGCGTTCACCCGGATAATCACACATACCCGGATTTTCTGCGCTATTGCGTCGGCGTCGAAGCACGAAAACTGACGCCGGAAAAGATTCAGAAGACATGCGATCTTGTCGAAGAAAACTTAAAACGGAATACCTGCGTCGGCATCAAACTCTATCCGGGATATGATTCCATCTACGTTACCGACGAGCGCTTCGAACCGATCTACGACCTCGCCAAGGCGTATAAAAAGCCGGTTGCCATCCACACCGGACAGACCGCCGGTTCCAAAGCATTCATCAAATACAGCCATCCGCTGACCCTCGATGAAGCCGCCGTCCGCCATCCGGATGTCCAGTTCGTCATGTGCCACTTCGGCAACCCGTGGCTGATGGATGCCGCCGCCGTTGTCGAGAAAAATGAAAATGTCGCCGCCGACCTCTCTGGGCTTTTAGAGGGCAAATTTGACATTCCGGAGTTTCTGGAAGAGCAGAGCGGGTATATCAGCACCCTGAAAACCTGGCTTGCCTACATCCGCGACTATGATAAGCTCATGTTCGGCACCGACTGGCCGCTCGCCAACTATGAAGATTACATCGAAATTACGAAACGGCTGATTCCGGAAAAATACTGGGAAACTGTGTTCTATCAGGCGGCGGAGCGGATTTATCATTGCAATTTTTAATGGATTTTTAGAAATCATAGCTCTTTTAAACCATAAAAAAGATACTGAAAACGGCTTATTTCAGGCTGTTCCCAGTATCTTTTTTATCTCAAAACATCATTCTTTCCCGGCACCTGTCACATCTAAAAATACATCCGCCACTCTTTCCATCCCCAGATACGCATACGGCAGCAGCAGCATAAAATACACCACCGAATACTGCCCCTTTGCCTCCCAGACCAGATGGAACAGGAATCCCCCAATAAACACGATTCCCGGAAGCAGCATCCCCCATCTGTCCGTTTCTCCACGTTCCTGCCTCTCCCAGACCGTTTCCATTCCCTGTTTTTTCACAGCTTTCACAGTTTTTTCTGCCTTTTCTGCTTCTATCCTCTTTTCCCATGTTCGGTTCATCAGGACATGCTTACTTCGGCTTCCTTTGGCACTCATCCCGGCAATCACCCATACACATGCCATCGCATACACAAACGTCTGCACCAGATTCGCCGCAAAAACATAGAGCCGGTTCAGACCCCCTTCTTCCTTGAAAAGCTCCCATGGCGGGCTTCCCTCCGCCCAGGAGGTATTTCCCACCTCCTGGATCCAGAGACTCTGAAAGGTCGGTTCCGCCCAGATTGACTCGATCTTCCGAACAAAGAAATCAGCGGCTTTCGCCGGTTCCTCTGCCATATCTGAAATCGTTTTCCGCAAATCTGCCTGCGCCCATGCGGCCGCCAGATCCGCATCCCCATCTGCCTTCTGAAAGAGTTTTACCTGATAGCCATTGTACCAGCCCGGTCCACGTTTGCTCTCCTCCAGTCCCATCTGCACCCAGGCAATCATCGGCGCACCGTCCGATACCGTGCGTCCGGTCACAGAAGAAATTCCTGTTTGAATCCCCCGGTTTCCAATCACATACACTGTAATCAGAAGCACCGCTGCCACCAGCAGGCGTGCTTTCCTTCGAAAGACTCCCGAGGATGCCAGATACAAAAACAGCGCCACCAGCACAATCTCATAATTCGACTTGAGGATCACCGCCGCCGCTACTGCTGCCGCGCCAATCCAGAAGTCTCTTCCCCGCCCCTCTTCCACATACCGCACCAGACGTTCCATCGCCAGACACGAAAGTCCAAATCCTGGCATCGTGCCGTACACGAAGAGGATATAGAAAGAAAATGGCAGACAGCACGCCATCCACAAAAGCAAGCTGCACCTTTCGTTTCCCCAGACCGTCATCCGCTGCAGGCTCACGATTCCCAGAATAAAAAATCCGATATTTAAAATCTGGAAAACTACATACGCCGCATCTCCAAAGAAAAATGCCAGCACTGCCATATAGAGAATCAGCCCGTTCTGAGACGGGTAAGTGTACGCATACCCAAGCGGTCCTTCCGCTGTCCCATATGAATACGCCACCGGCTCCCAGGCGCTGAAATCGCCCTGCAGAAGTCCTTGCGCGGACGCCATACACTGATGGGAGTCAGAACCGCCCCAGGACGGGACAAGGAGAATCCAAAAAAGATAGGCAGCAGCCGCTAAAAGAAGCCACTGGTTCTTCCGGCACTTTCGTTCCTTTCTCCGCCTGTAAAACACCGTCAATCCAATCACACCCGCACCAAAAAACAGGTGCAGAAACAGACTGTCCCTTCCATACTGTACAATCTCAGAACCTCCATAGACCCGGCAGGTCACAACCGCGCTGAGCAGTGTCATGAAAAAAAGAATTCCTCCCAACAAAATCCGCACCAGCCCGACACAAAATTTTTCCAGCATTTTCTTCCTCACTTCTGTCATTTCTGTCAAATTCAGGTTTCATCATTACTGTTCAAGCATCGTGCCCAGCAACTTTTTATCCCTTTTTCATTCCCATCTGCCCTAAAACTTTACTCATTTTATCAAGTCATTTGCCAAATGTCCACTCTTTCCGGCACTCTTTTTGTTACTATGAACAGCTACGGATTTGAACCGTTACCTCTTCCCCAAAATATAGCTTGACATTCCTCTTCGGTTCTGATATATCTTAAACATAGCAGTCATACAACTGACGGATAAGTGGATTAACCACATGAAGTATGACTGGAAATTGCCGACCGTCTGGGCGTCACAGCACAGACCGTGGGTATTTTTTTTTACTTTTTTTCACTCTCACTGTCTCTGCTGGGATCGAAATTTTTCAACCAGGAGGGAAACACATGTCTGCTATGTATCAAACATTCCAAAACACACCTATCTTCCAAACGGCCTGGAGAGATTTTCTGGGCTCCAAATGGACCGACGAAGTGAACGTCCGCGATTTCATCCAGAACAACTATACGCAATATGATGGCGATGAAAGCTTTCTCGCTGCCCCGACCAGTGCCACTCATCTGCTCTGGGAACGCCTTCAAAAGCTTCAGAAGGAAGAGCACGAAAAGGGCGGTGTGCTCGAATGCGAAACTGAAATCGTATCCAGCCTGACCGCCTACGGTCCGGGATATATCGATCCGGAGCTTAAAGATCTGGAACGCATCGTCGGACTTCAGACCGACAAACCACTCAAGCGGGCATTTATGCCATTCGGCGGAATCAAGATGGCGGAGGAAGCCGCTGAAACCTACGGCTACCATGTCAATCCAAAATTTCATAAAATCTTTACCGAATACCACAAAACCCACAACCAGGCCGTCTTCGATGCATATACCCCGGAAATGAAAGCCGCCCGCCACTGCCATATTGTCACCGGGCTTCCGGATACCTACGGACGCGGCCGAATCGTAGGCGACTACCGCCGGATCGCCCTGTACGGAATCGATTTCCTAATTCAGGAAAAGAAAAAGGATCTGGAACGCTGCGGAAATGGTGCCATGTTTGATGACATCATCCGCCAGCGGGAAGAGCTCGCCGAGCAGATCCGCGCTCTAAAGGGCATTCAGGAGATGGCTGCCATCTATGGTTTTGATATCTCCCGTCCGGCTTCCAATGCCAAAGAAGCCGTCCAGTGGCTCTACTTCGGTTACCTCGCTGCCGTTAAGACCCAGAACGGTGCCGCCATGAGTGTCGGACGCGTTTCCACCTTCCTTGATATCTACATCAACCGGGATTTAACAGAAAAAACACTGACCGAAGCCGAGGCACAGGAATTAATCGACCATATGACAATGAAATTCCGCATGGTAAAATTTGCCCGGATTCCATCCTACAACCAACTTTTCTCCGGCGATCCGGTCTGGGCAACGCTGGAGGTTGCCGGTCTGGGACAAGACGGGCGTCCGATGGTAACGAAAAACGATTTCCGCTTTTTACATACGCTGGAAAATATGGGACCGTCCCCGGAACCAAACCTGACCGTCCTTTACTCTTCCCGCCTGCCAGAGGCATTTAAGAAATATGCTGCCAAAATCTCCATCAACACATCCTCGATCCAGTATGAAAACGACGATGTCATGCGTCCCATCTGGGGGGACGACTACAGTATCTGCTGCTGCGTCTCCGCCACCCAGACAGGCAAGGAAATGCAGTTGTTCGGTGCCCGTGCCAATCTTGCCAAATGCCTTCTCTATGCCATCAACGGAGGCAGAGACGAGAAATACACTACCAAAGACGGACGCCCGATGCAGGTTGGTCCGGCGTATGCGCCGATCACATCCGAATACCTCGATTATCAGGAAGTCATGCATAAATACGATCAGATGCTGGACTGGCTGGCGGGCATTTATGTGAATATCCTCAATTTGATTCACTATATGCACGATAAATATTACTATGAATCCGCTGAGATGGCGTTGATCGACACGGATGTCCGGCGTACCTTTGCCACCGGAATCGCCGGTTTCTCCCACGTGGTCGATTCTCTCTCCGCGATCCGGTATGCAAAAGTGAAGGTCATCCGTGATGAATACGGCATCGCCCGCAAGTTTGAGACAGAGGGCGATTTCCCACGCTACGGAAATGATGACGACCGCGCCGATGAGATTGCCGTATGGCTGTTAAAAACCTTTTTACATAAAGTAAAAAAATACCACACCTACCGGAATTCCGAGGCAACCACCTCCATCCTCACGATTACCTCCAATGTTGTATATGGTAAGGCAACCGGCGCACTTCCGGACGGACGGCCGGCATTCACCCCGTTTGCCCCAGGCGCAACTCCTTCCTACGGCGCAGAGCAGAACGGTCTGCTCGCTTCTTTAAACTCGGTCGCAAAGCTTCCATATGAATATGCGCTCGACGGCATCTCCAACACAGAAACGATTGCACCGGGGGCGCTCGGTCACTCCGAGACAGAACGGAAAAACAACCTGGTTCACGTCCTGGACGGATATTTTGATCAGGGCGCGCATCATTTAAATGTAAATGTCTTTGGAATCGAAAAACTGAAAGACGCGATGGAACACCCGGAAAAACCGGAATATGCCAACTTCACCATCCGTGTTTCCGGATATGCCGTTAAATTTATCAATCTGACCAGAGAACAGCAGCTCGACGTGATCGCCCGTACCTGCCATGAGGTGCTGTAACGATGCATACCGGTTATATTCATTCCATCGATACCTTCGGCTCCGTAGACGGTCCCGGTGTCCGCTTCGTGGTATTCATGCAGGGCTGTCTCATGCGCTGCCGCTACTGCCACAATCCGGATACATGGGTACTGCCAAAGGGACTTTCCCTCCCGGACGCCTCCACCCGCACTTCCGGCGCATCCGCTCTTTCCGAAGGTGTTTCTTGTCCATCTAAACACACCAGTTCGCAGGAAATCATCCCGGAAGCACTTCTTCGCCAGGCACTCCGCTACCGGAGTTACTGGCGCGGGGGCGGCGGCATCACCGTCAGCGGCGGAGAACCGCTCCTTCAAGCTGACTTTTTGTGTGAATTTTTCCAGCTTGCCAAAGAACAGCACATTCACACCACACTGGACACCGCGGGACAGCCATTTACCACCGCCGAACCTTTCTTTTCCCGCCTGACCACGCTTTTAGAGCACACCGATCTTGTTATTCTGGATCTGAAACACATCGATCCAGAAAAACATCGTCTTCTGACTGGGCACTCCAACGAATCCATTCTTTCCTTTGCCCGGTTTTTAGACCAGATTCATAAGCCCATGTGGGTCCGGCATGTTTTAGTCCCCGGCATTACCGATGATCCAGCCAACCTGCATGGAATCCGTGCATTTCTGGACACACTTTCAAATGTGGAAAAGGTAGAAATTCTCCCCTACCACACGCTCGGCATCTATAAATGGGAAACGCTTGGCATTCCCTATTCCCTGTCCGGCATCCGTATCCCGGACGAGAACGATCTGAAACAGGCAGACCAAATCCTGTTGGGATGAAAAAGAATGTGCCTTGGCACATTCGGGCGTCTCGCGCGGTCGCTTGCGACATGTTTCTGCTTCGCGCGAGTGCGCATCCTCGCGGAGCATTTTATATTTCATAGGACGCAATTTCCTATGAAATATAAAACGGCCCTTGGAAAGCGCTCCTGTTTGCGTTTCCCAAGGGTCGTTTTTATGTGGCTTATCCAGTCATCAGACTTTAAACCGGTATCCAACGCCCCATATCGTCTCAATATACTGCGGTTTCGCCGTGTTGAACTCGATCTTCTCACGGATCTTCTTAATATGCACGGTAACCGTCGCGATATCTCCCAACGACTCCATATCCCAGATCTCGCGGAAGAGTTCTTCCTTGGTAAATACATGGTTCGGGTTCTGTGCTAAAAAGGTCAGCAGGTCAAATTCCTTCGTCGTGAAGTTCTTCTCCTCGCCGTTGATGTAAACGCGGCGGGCAGTCTTATCAATCTTGAGTCCCCGGATCTCGATGATCTCGTTTTCCGGCATACCGCTGCCGATCAGGCGCTCATAACGCGCCAGATGCGCCTTGACACGCGCCACCATCTCGCTCGGACTGAATGGTTTCGTGATATAATCGTCCGCGCCCAGTCCCAGACCGCGGATCTTGTCAATATCGTCCTTTTTCGCAGATACCATGATGATCGGTGTGTTTTTTACTTCCCGGATCTTCTTGCAGATCTCGAAGCCATCGACCCCTGGCAGCATCAGATCAAGAATCAGAAGGTCAAAATCTTCCTCCATGCCGCGTTTCAGTCCCGTTTCTCCATTATTTTCTATCTCAACCTCAAAACCAGAAAGCTCCAGATAGTCTTTTTCCAGCTCTGCAATACTCTCCTCGTCTTCTACGATTAATATTCTGCTCATCTGTGAATTCCTCCTGCTGTTTTTATTTAAACGACCAAACTTCAAATCACTATGCCCCGACATACTTGCGCAAAACGAAATGGATCTCCGTTCCGATGCCTTCCTTGCTGGTCGCCCAGATGCGTCCGCCGTGATCTTCGATAATCTTCTTTACGATCGAAAGCCCGATGCCGCTGCCGCCCTTGGACGAATTTCTCGACGAGTCCGTCCGGTAGAAACGGTCGAAAATATACGGCAGATCTTTCGCCGCGATTCCCTTTCCGTTGTCCTCGATGATGACCTGGATAAAATCGCCGTCATCCTTGATGCGGATATTTAAAATACCCTTTTTCTTGTCCAGATATTTGAGCGAATTTCCGATAATGTTGTTGATCACTCGCTTCATCTGCTCCGCGTCCGCGATCACGACCACATCCTCGTCCACATAGTTGAAATATCCCAGCTCGATGCCGCGCGTCTCCATATCCAGACCAACTTCCTCAACACAATCACCAAAATATTCCGCCACATTGATCTTTGAAAAGTTGTACGGAATCTTGTTCGTATCAATCTTCGAATAGAACGTCAGCTCGTCAATCAGTCGATCCATATCGTTTGCTTTATTATAAATCGTCCGAATATATTTATTCAATTTCTCAGGTGAAGAAGCCACGCCATCCTGAATGCCTTCCACATACCCCTTGATCGCCGTGATCGGAGTCTTCAGATCATGGGAAATATTGCTGATCAGCTCTTTGCTCTCCTTGTCGTACTGGAGTTTTTCTTCCTGCGATTCCTTGAGACGCAGACGCATCTCCTCGAAATCCTGGCAGAGCATTCCGATCTCATCTTCATCATCCACATCGAGCGTAAAGTCCAGATTTCCATCCCGGATCTGCTTGGTCGCCTCCTGCAGCTTGTGCAGCGGACGCAGCAGAGAACGGTAGATCCACATGATCAGCAGACCGCCCATAAAACTGATAATCAGCACGCCGAGAAGCAGCATCTCTCCGAGCAGCGCCTTGATCTCCGGCACATAATCCCCGACGTTCGTCACGATGAACACACTGCCCTGTGAATCATCTGAAAACCGGAAATCGATCTGTTTGACCAGATGCTGTTCCTCGCCATCCATGTAAATACTGCCTGCCATACTTCCCTGATCACCGTACGGCGCCAGCCGTTCGCAGAGCTCGCGTCCATCCTCGCTTCCGCAGAATGTGATGTCCTTGCCCTTGCGGATGACCAGATACGAATATTTATCGCGCAGTTCTTCATTGACCTTGTTCAAATAAGCCGGTTCTTCAAATAAATCTGTATTTTCCCCGACCGCCTCGCGGATCTCCTCCTGGATTCCCTGCGTCAGCCGGTTAAACACCTGTGTCTGATTGCCGGAGAGCAGATCGATCTGCTCCGACAGCCCGTATGTTTTCTGAAACAGATGCTCCTGATAATTTACGAGTCCGAACGCCGCCACAAATATGAGCACAATCGGAACGACCGTAATCGTCACAAAAGCAATCGCCAGACGTGTGCGTATCTTCATCCTATTTCCTCCAGTCATTGCCCGGTCTGATACCAGATTGCTCCTACAAAAATCCTCCCGCAAAACTGCGTCGGACTTCTGCGCTTTTGCTCCTGATATCTTCCACAAATAGTGTATCATATTTTGCAGATTACGTCTCTAAAAGTATTATAAATAAAAAAGCATGTGCCTTTTTGTGTAATAAAAGAGACTGCCGCAAAAGCGGCAGCCCCCTCGTTCTGATCTTATGATTTTTTACGGGCAGATATCCCTGCAGCGTTTCCTACTTTTACAGATACGCCTTTAATTCATCCACCTTATCCAGCTTCTCCCACGGAAGATCCAGATCGTCGCGACCGAAATGTCCGTATGCAGCCGTCTGTTTGTAGATCGGGCGGCGCAGGTCAAGCATCTTGATGATGCCAGCCGGACGCAGGTCAAAGTGCTTGCGGATCATCTCAACCAGCTGATCCTCACGCAACTTGCTGGTTCCGAATGTATCTACCATGATGGAGGTCGGCTGTGCAACACCGATCGCATAGGAAAGCTGAATCTCACATCTGTCTGCCAGTCCGGCTGCTACGATGTTTTTCGCAACATAGCGGGCTGCGTATGCAGCAGAACGATCCACTTTTGTGCAGTCTTTTCCGGAGAATGCGCCGCCGCCGTGACGCGCCATGCCGCCGTAGGTGTCCACAATGATCTTACGTCCGGTCAGGCCGCTGTCTCCGTGCGGACCGCCGATAACGAAACGTCCGGTCGGATTGATAAAGAATTTTGTATTCTCATCAACCATCTCTGCCGGCAGAATCTCGTCAAATACATATTTTTTAATATCCTTATGGATCTGCTCCTGGGTTACTTCCTCGTCATGCTGGGTGGAAAGAACCACTGCATCCAGACGGGATGGTTTGCCGTTCTCATCGTACTCTACGGTTACCTGTGTCTTGCCGTCCGGGCGCAGGTAGCGCAGGGTTCCGTCTTTGCGGACCTTGGTCAGCTGGCGTGCCAGTTTGTGTGCCAGATAAATCGGATATGGCATATATTCATCCGTTTCGTTGGTCGCATAACCAAACATCATACCCTGATCGCCGGCACCGATTGCCTCCAGCTCCTCGTCGGTCATCTTGTTCTCTTTTGCTTCCAGCGCTTTATCAACTCCCATCGCGATATCCGGGGACTGCTCGTCCAGTGCCACGATCACGCCGCAGGTATCACAGTCAAAACCGTATTTCGCACGGTCATAACCGATCTCACGGACGGTATTGCGGACTACCTTCTGGATATCCACATAGCCTTTCGTTGTGATCTCGCCCATAACCATAACCAGACCGGTTGTCGTCGCCGTCTCACAAGCCACACGGCTCATCGGATCCTGCTCTAAGAGCGCGTCCAGAATCGCATCGGAAATCTGATCACACATTTTATCCGGATGTCCTTCGGTTACTGATTCAGATGTAAAAAGTAATCTCTCCATATTTCCTCCTTTGATAAGTTTGTCGTAAGACATAAAAAAAGTCCGCAGCAACACGGACTTGATTATCTCGATCAAATCCTCTTATTGCTCGATAAACCGATCTCCCGGTTCCTCGCTCAGGCTGGCACCTTCCGTTCCCTGCTGAGACCAATTTTCAGTCCCATGTAACGGGGTTGCCGTGACTTCATAGATCCTTTGTATCTCCATCACTCTGAATAAGGGATATATACGAACTTTTTAATTGTTAAAAGTTTCAACAGTACGATAACATACTCCGCGGTGTCTGTCAAGCAATATGTGACACCGCATTCTTTTTTATCAGCCCACTTTGAGTCTGAACTTCTGCGCCTCTTTCTCGGAATCGACTTTCTCGATCACCGCGCCAAGTCCCTGCAGCTTCTTCTCAAAATGCTCATAGCCTCTCTGGATATAACCGATCTCATCAACGGTCGTATATCCTTCCGCTGCCAGCCCCGCAATGACCAGGGCAGCGCCTGCGCGCAGATCTGGTGCCTCCACCTGTGCTCCAGTCAGCTTCTTCACGCCGGTAATGATCGCGGTATTGCCCTCAACCTTGATGCGTCCACCCATGCGGGCAAGTTCGTCCACATATTTAAAACGGTTTTCAAAAATACTCTCGGTCACTACACTGGTTCCCTCTGCCAGTGCCAGTGTCACGGTGATCTGCGGCTGCATATCAGTCGGAAATCCCGGATACGGAAGTGTCTTGATATCGGTATGCACATGGCTCGGGCGTCCCACAACACGAACCGCCTCATCAAACTCCGTCACCTCACAGCCCATCTCGATAAGCTTCGCAGAAATTGCTTCCAGATGCTTCGGAATGACATTCTGTACCATCACGTCGCCGCGGGTGATCGCTGCCGCACACATAAATGTACCTGCCTCGATCTGGTCCGGGATGATCGAATATTCGGTTCCATGCAGCTTGTGGACGCCGCGGATGCGGATCACGTCGGTTCCGGCACCCTTGACATTGGCTCCCATGCTGTTTAAGAAGTTCGCCACATCGACGACATGTGGTTCTTTCGCCGGATTCTCGATGATCGTCTCGCCCTCTGCCAGCGTCGCTGCCATCATGATATTGATCGTCGCGCCGACCGACACCATATCCAGATAAATATGGGTACCAACTAAATCAATCGCATGTGCGAGCACCGCGCCATTTTCCACCTGTACCTTCGCACCGAGGGCACGGAAGCCCTTTAAATGCTGGTCGATCGGACGGCTGCCGATGTTGCATCCGCCCGGAAGCGGAACCTGTGCGCTTTTATACTTGCCAAGCAGGGCGCCAATAAAATAGTAGGAAGCCCGGATCCGGCGGATGTACTCGTCATCCACATGGATCGCATGAATCCCCTTCGCATTGATGCGGACAGTGTGCCGGTCAATCCGGTCTACCATCGCGCCAATCTCCGAAACAGCCTCCAGAAACACGTTGATATCACGCACGTCCGGCAGATTTTCTATTAAAACATCCTCGTCCGTCAGAATCGATGCCGCCAAGATTCCCAGCGCCGCATTCTTCGCTCCGCTGATAGTCACTTCGCCTACCAGCGGATTTCCGCCCTTCATAATAAATTGTTCCATTCTGCACCTCAAAATCTATTATCTTACGATACTTACACGCGCCAGACGGCGCCTCAAATCTTTAATATTTTCTTAAATTTATATCATGTTATCTACATGATTATATCATAACATCTCAATTTGTAAAGCACTGGCTTTCCGTTTATTACTGTTCACGCATATGTGCCCAGTAATGGAATTTGCCGTGGCTTCGCATTCTAATACGGCAAATTCCTGCTGCCACCACGTTTTCTTACGGCACTTTCGGTTCCAAAAGTGCCTCCCCGTGAACAGTAACTTCCGTTTTCTCCTTAATTAGCAAGGAAACAGATGAAATCATTGCCTCCATTTCCCTCGAAAAATGCTGCTGCATCGTTGAGTCCCATCTTATCCGTGTAGGCAAATTCCGTGCCCGGATACCAGAGACAGGAGATGTTGTACGCGTCGTATCCACAGATCAAACCATAGCTTCCGTCTCCCAGATATGCCACCACTGGCATGCCCGCGTAGACAAAGTAGAGAATCTGGTTCAGCGTCAGCCCGCGTGCGTCGATTAACTCTGTGCCATCCGAGGAGGTCGTCTTTCCGTCCGCCATATCCGACAGATAGCGGCTGACGGTTCCCGCCATATTCTGTACGTCGCGGATTGTCTTCGCGTCGCTCCGGTTTGCTCTCACCCAGACAACCCGGTCATTTTCATCCGTTACGAGTCCCATGCCATCGTAAGCTGCCTGCACCGCGCTGGAAAATTCCGCATACGAGCCTTTCAGGCGTCCCTCGCTGTAGGCACTGTAAATCCGCTGTGCAGCCGCGCCATTGTTCTGAAGCACAATCACATCATTTTCTTCTGCTGCCACCTGCTTCGGAACATGCACCTTCGTGCTCCGTGCCGTCTTGCCTGCATCCAGCTTGACGCAGTAGAGACGCCCCTTTGCGCTGTCATTTAATGTAGCGATTCCATCCAGTGGATCTTTCGACACTTCCTCATTACAGACCAGCGTGTCCTCGTCCATCGGCTGATAGCCGCTTCCTATCTGGTGCATCCGTGACAGATGAACCCGGCTGTCCTGAATCCGCACATCCACCAGGCTGACACCCGGCTTCTCATAGCGGGTCTCCATCTCCATATTGCTGCCGACGATCTCGACCGCATACAGCGGAAGCCCCGTCACGCGTCCGTCCATCGTAAGCTGCTCGTTCGGATGGGCAAGCCCGTAGACTAAGTCGGTTCCGACAAATCCGATCAGCCGGATCACGGTCTGCTCCTGGAAGGAAATCTCATCCTTCTTGCCTGTCTCCAGATTCATGACATGCAGCTTGGTCGAACGGTAAATATCCGCCCCATCCTGCCACGCAATCCGGGAGGCATCCGTGCTGACTGCAAAATTTTCCTCCGTCAGGCCATCTGCCACCACCATGTACTCTTTTCCCGTCAGATCGACACTGTAAACCGCATGGTTCATCAGCACATACAGCGTCTGCCCGCCGCTTAAGTAGCACAGCTGGTTGATATCCTGGCGCAGGTTGCCGTAATCGGTCGATGCCGGCAGATACAGCCGCTCTGTCAGGGCATTTCCCGCAGTCTCATAGCGGTACAGCGCGATTCCCGTCGTTCCCTCGTGGTTACCGCGGCTCATATAGCCGTACACGGCAAAATCAATCTGGCCTGCCTCGCTCACATCCAGAATCTTGATTCCGTAGGTATCATAATTGACCCTCGTATCATTCTCGCTCTTGCGGAACGCAAATACCTTTGTGCTCTCTTTTTTTCCTGTATCATAAATCCAGAGCGCCCGGTTTGCCACAAAGGCACGGTATTTTCCCGCTTCATCCTGCATCGACTGCAGATCCTCCGCATCCGAAACCCCCAGCTGAATCCGGTCGCCAGAATAGGCGCTGCTCTCCCCCGTAAAAATCTGGTCCGCGCGGCGGTCATAATTCATCATGTAGATGCGCTGTGCGCCCAGCTTCATCGTGAAGCTCTCGATCACATCGTAATAAGCAGCCGCCTTGCCATCCTTCATCTCACTTACAACATACTTTAAATCGATCGTCCCAATGATGCCTTGCAGCTCCCGCAGATGAATTTCCGGTTCGCTGACCCGCTCCATCGAAAGCCCTTTCCAGGTCAGCTGGCTGAAATCGCTTTTTAACGTCACATGTCCCAACGAACTGTTGTCCGCATTCGGATCCGTCTCCAGATAGGTCGTCAGCTCCCTCGCTGAATCATAATCAAACGTCTTTTCAGAAAAGGACACCGCCAGATCGACCATCTCCTGCACACGGCTCTCCTGCTGCCACATCACGCGCGTGTAAAAATAGATCGCCGGGTGCTTTTCCGTCGTGATCGCAATCGTTAAGCGGTATTCGCTTTCCTCCGTCAGAAGGTTCTGGATCGGAAGCTCCGCAGAAACCTCTTCCCCTGACTGTTCCCAGTGGTCAAGCGTTGTCCGTTCTACCAGACGTTCGCCGTCCAGACTGCGGATCTCATACTGCATCCCCGTAATCTGGGAGTCCAGCTTGTCGATCGTCACCGACAGTTTCCGGTCTGCCGGAAGCAGCGTCAGATCCCCGCGTCCAGCCGCTTTCTGGCTGTCCTCCACGAAACCGTCCAGCTCGTTCATCCGCCGCCCCAGAATATTCACATAAGCGACTGGAAGGTTCGCGTCCTCAATCGAAGTATAGACTGCCCCATCCTCCCGCAGCTGCATCCAGGACCAGGTAAAATAACCGGCTACTGCCAGCACAAATAAGATCAGTAAAATCAGTATCTTTTTCAGGTTTTTCTTCATATATCAAATCAATTCCTTTTATCTCTCCACCATACCAGTTCCGTATCTTCACAGGTACAGGAAAATCTACCCGTCGAACTGTTTTTGTTTTGTCATGTACGCCAAAAACTGCCGCAGGCACCTATCTGTCCCGGCGGCAGCCTTTGTCTCAGTATAACACAAGCAGGCTTCAAATTCCAGAATTTCTATGATTTGTAAGAACTCCGATTTTTCACTCCGATTGTTCTTTTTCCAAATCGGCAAAATCCGTGTCACAACTGGATGTTACCGCATTTTGATTCAGAAAATTTGCACCCAAAAACCGCAATTTCAGCACTTCCGACACCGTCTTCGCTCCTGCAGCTCATTCATTAATAAAACCTGAAGAAAATCCTGAAGCGGCGCTCCCCACGGATTCCCCGGTCTCCCCGGACGCGGTTCCGGCGGCGGGGGCGGCGGTCCCCACGGATTTCCTGGTCCTCCCGGGCGCGGTCCCGGCGGCGGGGGCGGCGGTCCCCACGGATTTCCCGGTCCTCCCGGGCGCGGTCCCGGCGGCGGGGGCGGCGGTCCCCACGGATTTCCCGGTCCTCCCGGGCGCGGTCCCGGCGGCGGAGGCGGCGGTCCCCACGGATTTCCCGGTCCTCCCGGGCGCGGTCCCGGCGGCGGGGGCGGCGGTCCCCACGGATTTCCTGGTCCTCCCGGGCGCGGTCCCGGCGGCGGACTCCATGGACGGCGCTCCTGCGCGGTCAGATTCGGCTCATCCGCCTCCCACACCATATATCCAGCGTTTCCGCCCTTCTGTTCGCCCCGAAGTGGTCCATACCATACATCATTTCCAGGAAGATGCGGCTGTATGCTGGTTCCCGCCAGATTCTCTTCTCTTTCTCCACCAGGAGAATCTATTTTCAGGGAATTTTCCACCATCGCCGTTCCTTCTTCTGTGGATACGGTACCCACGTCCGCCGCCTTTATATAGGTCGTCAGTGTATCCGTCCTTTCCGTTCCAGCCGGATAAACCTTCTGCCATTTTTCCAGTGCCCGTTTTGTCAGTTTTTCCAGAAAGATCCGATCCGGATATTCATCATAGATGGGACTCCCCTCATACTCCAGCTCATCACAGACCGCTTCCACGCAAAGCTGCATCTGCTTACATGCAGCCGGATAAAGACTCTTAAAATATGCAAAATCCTGCATCGGACTGCCATTCCCCCTTAATTCAAGGCTTACATGGTATCCTATGCAGGATTTATGCGTATCATGTTATTCTCACGTACCGTTTTTCACGTTATCCTCTGCACAGCCGAATCAACTGTTCCTCAAATTATCAAAACAGTTTTTCCGGGTACACGCCCTCACGGATCAGCGCCCGGATCGACTCCGTCACACTCTCCTTATCCTCACGGTAGGTCACGCCAAACCAGCGGTCATGCGTCTCCAGAAGCTTCACCCGTGCGCGTCCGTCGTGGATCATCTGATCGATGATCGTCGGAAGCAGGTACTCCGACTTCACGTCGCCCTCTTTCAGCCCCGCAAGAAACTCTGGAAATCCTTTTTCCAGCTCCTCCACAAAGCCCGGTGTGAGTCCCCACATATTCATCGATACATGCTGGTTCTCCTGAACCGAAACCGGACTCCCCTCTTTATCCGTCGCCGTCATGCCGTCCGCTGTCTTCTGGATATTGTAGGTTTCGGTTACGCGTTTTAAAATCTCTCCCTCACCCACCTCACAGACGCCGCGTGTCACGCCGCCGTTCTCGCTGAGCGTATTTGCCAGAATAAAGCCACCCATACAGATATCATACACCGGTGCGTTCACGTCCATCTGTTCCACCATGTATGTATGAATCTTTCGGAACACTTCTTTTCCATAATAATCATCCGCATTGATCACCAGAAATGGCTCTTCGACCAGTCCGCGAATGCTCAAAATCGCCTGTCCGGTTCCCCACGGTTTTTTCCGGTCTGCCGGGACACTGAATCCCTCCGGTACATCCGAAAGCTCCTGAAATGCGTATGTCACCGGCGCAATCTTCTCAATCCGGTTCCCGATCACTTCTTTGAAGTCCTCCTCCAAATCATGGCGGATCACAAAGATAATCCGGTCAAATCCCGCTTCCAGCGCGTCATGGATGGAGTAATCCATAATGATCTCCCCATTCGGACCCACCGGCTCCAGCTGTTTGATCCCTCCGCCAAAACGGCTTCCGATTCCGGCTGCCATAATGACAAGTGCTGTTTTTTTCATCTTCCCTCTCCTCGTCCGTATATTTGCTGCCATCTGAACATTATGTGAACAACAACATTTTTACTGCAATCGTATATCCAGTATAGCACAGAACCCCTGTGGTTGCAATCATCCACAGGGGTTCCCATTTACACAACAAGGTATCATGGTTACCGTTCACGGGTAGGCACTTTTGGAACCGAAAGTGCCGTAAGAAAACGTGGTGGCAGCAGGAATTTGCCGTATTTAAATGCGAAGCCACGGCAAATTCCGTTACTGGGCACGTATGCGTGAACAGTAACTATCAGGGAGCACTTAATGGAACAGCGCCGTCACATTCGCCACTTCCTCCGCTGCCGACGCACGCGTCAGAGACGGTAAATCATAGAAGCAGTAACCGCTCACCTGTCCGGTTGCCCGTCCAGCCTGCACCTCGCGCTTCATGATATCATGATACCGCTGCCACTCCGGCACCTCGTTGCCGTCCACTGCATCTGTTCCGGTCTTATAGAGCGCCAGACCGACATACAGCTTCACATTGCCCTTCTTTTTCAGCGTCACCCACTCATTCAGGCAGTTTGCAAACGCATAGCCCGCTGCCTGGCCGTTCTGCTTCGCCTCAAATCCCCAGTAAATCTGCGGCATCAGGTAATCCACATAGCCGCTCTGGGTCATCCACGCATCCACATCTGTAAACTGGCGGGTATCTTTTCGGAGGTTCTGTAAATATCCCTCCGGGCTGATACCGAACAATGCCTGCGGACGGATCGACTTGACCGCACTGTAAACGCCCCTTACCAGCTCATTGACATTATTCCGTCTCCACGCCGCCACACTCAGCGATGTGCCGCCCGCCTGGTACTCCGGATAATCAAACCATGTTTCCGCCTTGCTGTCATCGAGATTCGGATAGAAATAATCATCAAAATGGATGCCATCCACCTCATAATTCGTCACGATCTCTTTCACACCGTCAATAATCAGCTGGCGCACCTGCGGAATCGCCGGATTGTAATAATACTCACCATTCTGGCACAATACCCACCGGTCATTCGAACTGTCCCCGTCCTTCGCCCACGCGATCGCCGGATTTGACGCACACAGATCCGAATAACGGTTCAGATACCCCGTGATCCGGTACGGATTGATCCACGCATGAAGCTGCAAGCCCCGCTGATGCGCCGCCTGCACCGCATATGCCAGCGGATCATACCCCGGATTCTTTCCCTGTTTTCCAGAGGCAAATTTCGACCACGGGAAATACTGTGACGGATACATCGCATCTCCATCCGGGCGAACCTGTAGGAAAACCGCATTTAACCCCTTCTGTACACAGAGGTCCAGTGTCTGATCCATCGCTTTCTTATATCCAGCCTCATCCTTCGCCCATCCATTCCAGTCCAGATACGAAACCCAGACACCTCTCATCTCTCCACTTCCAGGACTGCCGCCCGATACCGGACCCGCATACGCCTTCGAAACCGGCAGGAACAACATCCCCACCGCCAAAAGAAATGCTGCCACCCAGCCGATCGCCCTCTGTACCTGCTTTGCCATGCAAAATTCCTCCCCTCATTTCCTCCTATTCTACCAAATATTTCCAATAAATACTTTACTTTTTTCTGTCTCTTTTTTTTTCCAATACACAGGGACGAGCCCGCGAGGTCCGAACCGCCTTTCATATATCTTTGTACGCATCTTGAACACAGGTGTCCGAACAGGGCGGACGCAGTCCGTCATGGGCGAACATCTGTAGTGAAAGCAAGCGAACAAAGGTATATCGAAAGGGCGGTTCGGACCTCGTGGGCTCGTCCCGTCATTTTCACAACTATGTGCAAAAAAACCTCCCCTGACAGCCCTAAAGCCGCCAGAAGAGGCATTTTCATCATCACGAACAAAGCTCCCGCTTCTCCTTATAATGATGCTTCTCCTCCAGCATCATATCCTTCACCTTCATCAGGCGGATCTGCGTGCTTCTCTCATTTTCATCCAGCTTCATCGTGATATATTTGATATTTTTGCGCGCCTCCGGAATAATTACGTGTTCCAGCGCATTGACTCTCCGGCGCGTTTTCTCGATCTCGGCTGCCATGAGCTGGCAGGCTTTCTCTGTCTCGGACAGCCGCAGCATATCCGGCAGAATGTCCGCCAGCGACTTGACTGCCCCGTCCAGATCGCTCGAAGTAAACGCAAATCCATACGAGTAAATATCGTTCTCATCCGCCGTCCGGGTCTTATAATGGAACACCGGAATATCGACGCTCATTACATTTTTCTTGTCTGCCTCCAGATAAACCGCCTGTTTCGGCGCGGCAAGCGCGGTATTTAACGCCTGCTCGGACATCCCGGCTTTAGCGATGACGAAATTCACATTCGCACTCCTGATGCCCGCCTCCACTTTCTGGCGCAGCGCCATATTTTCCCGGACCAGATCCAGGAACTGGCGCATCAGCTCATCCCGCTTATCCTTCAGCAGTTTATGTCCCCGCGTGGCTGTCGCCAGCTTCTTTTTCAGCCTCGTAAGCTCCATTCGGGTCGGGTTGACCTGTGTCGATGCCATGCGTACCACCTCTCTCCTGCAATCACTTTGTCACGACAGATCCGCCAGCTCCCGCAGCCGCGTTATGACACGCCACTTTCGTTTTCAAGCGCATCCGCCATGCACAGGCATTTTTACTCTTTCCCATAATACAGATCCAGATACTTCTCATCGATACGTTTCAGCTCGCTTCTCGGCAGGATGGAAAGCAGTTTCCAGCCAATCCGCAGCGTCTCCTCGATATCGCGGTCCGTATTGTAGCCCTGGGAAACATATTCTTTTTCAAAGGCGTCCGCAAATTTTGCATAGATTAAGTCAACATCGGACAATGCCGCCTCGCCCAGGATCACCATGAGTTCCTTCGCTTCCTTGCCGCGCGCATACGCCGCAAAGAGCTGGTTTAAGGTGTTCGAATGGTCAGCACGCGTCTTGCCCTCGCCGATTCCCTTATCTTTCAGACGGGACAGCGACGGAAGTACGTCAATCGGCGGTGTGATGCCCTTGCGGTACAGATCACGGCTTAAGATAATCTGTCCCTCGGTAATATATCCGGTTAAGTCCGGAATCGGGTGCGTCTTGTCATCCTCCGGCATGGTTAAGATCGGAATCATCGTGATCGAACCATTCTTGCCTCTCTGGCGTCCGGCTCTCTCATACAGGGATGCAAGATCCGTGTACATATAACCCGGATAACCGCGGCGTCCCGGAACTTCCTTGCGGGCAGCCGAAATCTCTCGCAGCGCATCCGCGTAGTTCGTGATATCCGTCAGGATAACGAGAACGTGCATATTTTTCTCAAATGCCAGATACTCGGCAGCCGTCAGCGCCATACGCGGGGTCGCGATACGCTCAACCGCCGGATCGTTTGCCAGGTTGATAAACAGGACGGTACGGTCGATCGCGCCCGTCTCCTTAAAGCTCTCGGTAAAGAAATGCGCTTCCTCAAAGGTGATACCCATCGCCGCAAAGACAACGGCAAACGGTTCGTCCGTGCCGCGCACCTTCGCCTGTCTCGCAATCTGGGCTGCCAGATTCGCATGCGGCAGACCGGACGCCGAGAAAATCGGCAATTTCTGACCGCGAACCAGTGTATTCAGACCATCGATCGCGGAAACACCCGTCTGGATAAACTCCTGCGGATAGCTTCTCGCCGCCGGGTTCATCGGCAGACCATTGATATCGCGGCGTTCCTCCGGCAGGATCTCCGGACCGCCGTCGATTGGATTGCCCAGACCGTCAAAGACGCGTCCCAGCATATCCTCCGATACGCCAAGTTCCATCGTTCTGCCTAAAAAACGCACCTTACTATTTGAAAGGTTGATACCCGTGGAACTCTCAAAAAGCTGTACCAGCGCATTGCCGCCGTCGATCTCCAGCACCTTGCAGCGTCTCTTTTCGCCGCTCGCCAGCTCGATCTCACCCAACTCGTCATAGGTAACATTTTCCACGCCCTGCACCAGCATCAGAGGACCTGCAACCTCCTGTATGGTTCTATATTCTTTCGGCATTTAGAATGCCCCCTTTCCAGCCGCATCGGCAACCTCTTTCGCAAGTTCATCGAGGACCGCCTGATACTCTTTCTCCACGTCTTCTGCCTTCGTATATTTAAAACGTCCTATCTGCTCGCGCACCGGCATCTTGATGAGATTCTGGATGGAAGCGCCGCCTTCCAGCGCTTTCTTCGACTGCTCATAGAACGCCAGCACCAGCTTCATCATGCGGAACTGTTTCTGCAATGGTGTATACGTGTCAATCTCATGGAAGGAGTTCTGATGCAGGAAATCCTCACGGATCGAGCGCGCCGCTTCCATTTTCAGGCGGTCGATCGGGGACAGTGCATCCATGCCGACCATCTTTACGATCTCCTCCAGCTCTGCCTCTTCCTGCAGAAGGCTCATAAGACCCTGGCGGCAGCTCATCCACTCATCCGATACATTCTCATCAAACCATTTTCCCAGATTGTCCACATACAGGGAATAACTGGTCAGCCAGTTGATCGCCGGGAAATGGCGCTTGTATGCCAGCGCTGAATCGAGTCCCCAGAATACCTTGACGATACGCAACGTCGCCTGGGAAACCGGCTCGGAAATATCGCCGCCTGGCGGGGATACGGCTCCGATTGCGGACAGCGCGCCCTCGCGTCCGTCCCTGCCAAGGCAGATGACATGACCGGCACGCTCATAGAACTGTGCCAGACGGCTTCCTAAGTAGGCCGGATAACCTTCCTCGCCCGGCATCTCTTCCAGACGTCCCGACATCTCTCGCAGCGCCTCCGCCCATCGGGAGGTGGAATCCGCCATCAGTGCCACCGAATAACCCATGTCGCGGAAATACTCTGCGATCGTGATACCCGTGTAAATCGATGCCTCGCGGGCTGCTACCGGCATATCCGAAGTATTGGCAATCAGCACGGTCCGCTGCATCAGGGAGTGCCCGGTCTTTGGATCCTTTAACTCCGGGAACTCATTTAAAACATCCGTCATCTCGTTGCCGCGCTCACCGCAGCCGATGTAAACAACAATGTCCGCTTCCGCCCATTTCGCCAGCTGGTGCTGGATGACGGTCTTGCCGCTTCCGAACGGTCCCGGTACGGCTGCCACGCCGCCCTTGGCGATCGGGAAGAATGCGTCAACGACACGCTGTCCGGTGATCAGCGGTTTTACCGGCGGCAGCTTCGTCTGATACGGACGTCCGCGCCGAACCGGCCATTTCTGCATCATTGTAAGCTCTTTTTCGCCGTTTTCCGTCTCAATGACCGCTACAGTTTCCTCCACCGTAAATTCACCGCTCTTGATCTCTTTGACGGTACCTTTTACACCATACGGCACCATAATCTTATGCTCAATGATCAGCGTCTCCTGCACGGTACCGATGATGTCGCCTGCTTCCACACTGTCGCCCGCTTTCACGGTCGGCACAAACTGCCATTTCTTATCACGCTTTAAAGACGGAACCTCAACGCCGCGCTTTAAGTTGTTGCTGCCCGTCTCCTTCATGATATCGTCCAGCGGCCGCTGGATTCCATCGTAGATACTCGTCAGGAGTCCCGGTCCCAGTTCAACCGAAAGCGGCACATCCATCGACTCTACCGGCTCGCCAGGTCCTAAACCGGAAGTCTCCTCATATACCTGAATCGACGCTTCATCTCCGTGAATCTCTATGATCTCGCCAATCAGACGTTCGTCGCTGACGCGGACGACGTCAAACATATTGGCATCCCGCATCCCGCTGGCGATAACCAGCGGTCCTGCTACCTTCTTTATCGTTCCTTTGCTCATTGGAAGGTTTCACCCACCTTTCTATCATGCATCTCCAAACAGAATATCCGATCCAACTGCCTGTTCCACCGAATGCTTGACCGACTCCACGCCCTTTCCCGTATTCCCGGAAATACCCGGAATCAGGATCACGGACGGAAGCGGCTGTTCCCGGTAGCGGTCGATGGCTGTCTCAATCCCGGCAGCCGCCGCCTCGGTGATATAGATCACCGCGTAGGAACCAGAAGCCAGTTCCAGAAATACTTTCTCCGTCTCATTTACATCGGACACCGGAAATGTCTCCAGTCCCAGCGCCGCAAATCCGTAGATGCTGTCGTAATCTCCGACTACTGCAACCTTATACATACATCTCCCTTATCCTTTCCCGAATCTGTTCCTCCTCAAGACCGTTCAGACGGGCGGTCAGGATGATACGGACCGTTTTGATCTCATTTTCCTTCGCCAGTATATAGGCAACCAGCGGTCCCGCCGTAAACGGGTTGTATTTCTGCGGCTTGATCGTCTCGATCAGCTGATTGTCACACCACCGCTCAAACGCCGACGGCGATTCCTTTAATGCCTGCGCGCCGCCCCCATAGCGGGTTCCTTCCAGATACTCGCAGATCGCGCCGACACCGCCAAGAGCCGCCTGTGACAGGCGCTCGATATTCAAGCTATCGCACGGTGCCATCGCGCGCCGCATAAAATCCAGATGTTTTCCCGTCTTCTGGGAGCGCACCGCTATCTTGATATCCGCCACCGCGACCGTTGTCTCGGCATAATCGCGGATGATCGCGTCGGACGCATTCTTTCCGCACTCATAGATAGCTGCGAGCGCCGACCGGTCAACAATGATATCGCAGAGCTGCCCGTCGCCCGTGTGCAGAAATGTCTCGCTGGCTTCCTTCGCCGCCTCCCGCATATGTGCCGGAAGCGCCTGCCAGTCCTTCTCCGCCACGATCTTCGACATCCGCGCGCCGTCCACCTCGCAGTCGTCAAAATAGACATTGCCGTGGCTGCCCGGCGCCGCTGCATCCTTGATCGCCGCCTTTAAATTGTGGTAGAGATCCCCGTAGGAAAGCACTGCCAGGATCGCGTCGTCGCCCTTCAAAAGGTCGCGGACCGTCTCCCAGGATTTCGCCTTCTCCCGGGTCAGGATCGCCTCCGCGCTGAGCGGTGTATCTGCATCCCCCCAGCCGTGTTCGGTCAGGAAACGCAGCGCCCCCTCGTAGCTTTTTACGGACAGCAGCTGTTCAATCTGTGCGGAGGAAAAAAGCCCATTTTCCAGTGCCCGGATCCGGGCGACCGCGTAGGCATATTTTGTATCAGACATATAAGCCCTCCTTACCTTCTCCCGCCGTTATCCAAACAGCATCGCATGTACCTTGTCCGCCAGCTCATCCCGCTGCGACGCAAACAACGCCCCGGCAGAACAATTTTCCTCGACGCCGCCGTACACCAGAACAAAGCCCCCGTCGATCTCCCTCGGTTCTTTTTTCAGTACCAGGCTTCCGCCTTTTTCCTGCGCCGCCTTCTCTATCTTTGCCGGAAAATCATCCGGCATCCGCTCTAAATCACGTTTTGAAACATAGATTTCTCCTGCCCGATCCGTCACGAACCGGGAAAGAAGCTGCTCCATCCATGCAAAATACGCCTCATCCGGCTTTGCCAGCAGCTCCCTGTGTGCCGCCGCAAGCATTTCCTCGATGATCGCCTGCTTTGCCGCAAGGATCGCCTGGCGCTTCTTTAGCGCCGCCGAAGAACGAAGCCGTTCCTCATAGCTTTTTTCACGCTGCGCCGCCGATTTCGCCTGCTCTTCCTCCAGCTTTTTTACCTTTTCACCGGCTGCCGCAAGGGTCGTCTCCGCTTCACCGGCTGCTTTTTCCTGAATCGCAAGCGATTCCTGCTTTGCATCGTCAAGGATCTGAGCAATAATCTTATCTAATCCATTCATACGCTTCACTCCTTAACTGATTTTGATTCTTTCCGCCGTGCCAGATTACAGTGCATTGATTGCCAGAATCGAAACCAGAAGTGCCAGAATCGCATAGGTCTCAACCATCGCCGGGAACAGCATCGCTTTACCAAACTGTTCCGGTTTCTTCGCTACGATACCGATGGAAGCAACCGACGTTCTTCCCTGATGTCTCGCCGATACCAGACCAACCACGCCGATCGGAAGGCATGCTGCCAGATATAAGAGTCCCTGGGAGATCGACATGCTCATGTCAGCGCCGCCGCCAAGAAGACCAATCTTAGAAAGAGCGATGAAACCAACCAGCAGACCGTAGATACCCTGGGTACCCGGAAGCAGCTGGAGCAGAAGCACCTTCGCGAATTTATCCGGATCCTCGGTTACGACTCCGGCTGCTGCCTGACCTGCCACGCCTACGCCGTAGGCTGAACCCATACCTGCAAGAATAACCGCCACTGCAACTCCCAACAATGCAAATACAATTCCGCTCATATTTAATCCTCCTTGATTTCCACGTATTTTGTTATCTGCTTAAACGGACGGAACGCCTTTCCGCCACCCTCATAGAACTTTCCGAAAAACTCGACGTACTGCAGACGGCAGGTATGCACATACGCGCCGAGCAGGTTGATCGCCAGGTTAAACAGGTGTCCGAAGCAGAATACCAGTATAAATACAATCACGCCAAATACATTATTTCCAACCATACTTCCCATCTGGTTGATAACCGATGCGATAACGCCGGTTGCCAGTCCGAGCGCCAGAAGGCGCGAGTAGGAAAGCACATCCGACACCCATCCGGTAATATTATACAAATCATATGCGCCAAGCGCCAGCCGCAGGATCGGATTCTTCTTGTCGCGCGCCGACATCACCAGAATTCCCAGCGCGCCCACGATCGCCATTCCCTTTGCCAGCGAATTAAGCACCGGCGGGAATACGATATTCATCTGCGCGATGGAACCAAACAGTTCCGTCGGAAGCAGCATCAGGATCAGCCCCAGAAGCAGGAGGTACCAGAGTACCACGTCGCAGATAAAATCCACAACCTTGCCATCCTTTAAGAGCATATATCCTTTCAGTCCCAGCCCCAGGAATAAGTGAATCACGCCAAATAACATCGAATAAACCAAAAGCTTCATCGGGTCATTTAGCGGGACAAACCAGAGCGCCGGTATCGTCACCGTATGTCCAAAATACGTCCGGCTCACGATGTCCACCGCATCTCCGAAATAACCGCCGAACATGACGCCCCAGAACAGGGTCGAAAGTCCGCAGTACATAAAGAGCCGCAGTGATTTCCGCAGGTTTTCTTCCATCCTTGGGAATTTCTTAAGTGCCAGGAAGCACATCAAAAATACAATAAATCCGTATGCCGCATCTGAAAGCATCAGACCAAACAAAAATACATAGCACGCTGCCATGATGCCGGTCGGGTCCATCTCCCCCTTCGCCGGTAAGCCAAAGGACGCGGTCACGCCCTCCGCCGACGCCGCGAAGGTTCCGTTGGAGAGAAGCACCGGTGCTTCCTCATCCTCCGGCACATCCGAACTTTCCACTGCAAGTTCAAACCGGCTATTCAGCTTCTCCTCCAGTCCTTTCGCATCGCGCTTCGGGATAAATCCCGTGATCATACACGTTTTTTCCGACTGTAAGATCTCGCCGAGCGCCTCATACTTCTGTGCCCTCAGGCGGTAATAGTCGGATAACAATTTCAAATCTTCCCTCGCCGGAGCGCACTGTTTCAGTTCTTCTTCCGTCGCTGCCGCGCGTCCCTCATGCTCTGCCGCCTGCGCTTTGAGTTTCTTAGCGTAAGCTGCCGGAACTTCCTCCACCGGACGCGCCGGACGGGCAAATCCAATCGACCGGAGTGCTGTCTCCAGCTTCTCCTCGTCCTCTTTCAGGCAAATTACCGCAATGCAGGTCTGGTCGGCGTCGCTTCCGACAACCTCCAGCTCCCATTTTTCAAGCTGCGGCTCCTGTTTTGCCACCGAAGCGTAAATTTCTTCCTGCGTATAAGCGCCTCCGCCGACCGCGCCGACTAAGATAGCACACCGTTTCGTCTCCTGATACGCAAGTGGAATCTCCAGCTTCTGCCACGGTTTCAGGCTTTCCGCCTCCGCCAGCAGTCTAAGCGCCGCAGTCTTTTCCTCCGTGATCTGCTTTTGCAGGTTCAAAATGCGTTCCGCCTGACCTAAAAGCGCCTCTGCGTTCGCCTCCGTCTCCCGGTACGCGCCTGCCTTTGCAAGCGGCTTTCCGGCAAGTCCAGCAAGCATCGATGTTTCCTCCGGAACCACCGCGGCAAGCACTTCCAATGCGCGATCCGCCGTCGCCGCATTTCGCTCAAACTTCTGCCGATCCTCCAGCGTGTCCGTCCGCTTAAATACCTCGTCCGGCTCCGCCTCCGCAGAGAGCTCCAGCACTCCGGCAGCCTGCAGAAACTCCATCAGGGACTTACGGTCCTTCTTCAGGGCACAGATACATAGCTTTTGCATCTGCAATACTGCCATATCTACATCCCTCCATTCACTAGACCAGTTCCGCTATGAGCCGGTCAACCACCTCCGGTTTCCGTCTGTCCGCCGTCTCTCTGAGCGTCTGACACTCCGCCTCGGCTTCTGCCAGTGCCTGTTTTACGTACTCCTCCCCTCTGAGAGTCAGTTCTTCTTCCTGCTTCACAGCTGCTTCTTTCCCCCTTTTCTGTGCATCTGCGAGCATTCGATCCGCTTCTGCCTCCGCCTCCGCCTTAACGCGGCGTGCATCCTCCGAAGCCTGCGCGACCAGTTCCGATGCCTTCGCCTCTGCGTCCTCGACCGCCTGGATCGTCTCCTTGATCATTGAACCACCACCTTTTCCCCTAATTTTTTTCAACAATAATGCAATATCCTTATTATGTTTCACATCCTCCCATTCCATACAATTCGCTGATTCGAAGCATCAAAAGCACATGGAAAATAAATAAGTTTTCTCGCATTTGTATACTATTATAACTTTTTCAATCAGTTTTGTCTATTAAATGTTTTAATTTTGAAAAGATTATACATACATCTTAATTTATGAAAAAAAATTTCGGTTCTCATGAAAAACAGTGTTTGTTTCCACAAAAAAAGCTGCCAGACAATTGTTGCTCTTCCACAAACCACTGTCTGGCAGTCTCCTATTATATATTTATTTTTATGCGAGCCATCCGATCGAATTAAGAAAATAGACCCACAAAAAGATCGTCACAACCGAGGCGACCGTGCTCAGCACGACAAACTGTCCCGCCAGCTCGCCATCGCCGCCCATATTCTGCGCCATCGCATAGGACGCCGTCGCAACCGGAGTCGCGTACATTTCAAAGTAAACAAAACGTTCCACACCGGAAAAGCCGAGCAGCGTCGCAACCGCCAGAACCACTGCCGGCAGGATCACCATCTTGAAGGTTATCGACGGAACCACATATTTCAGATTGCCGCCGATCGCATTGAAATGCAGCGTTCCGCCCAGTACGAACAGCGCCAGCGGTGTTGTCAGATTGGCAAACTGCTTGATCGGTCCTTCCACGGAAACCGGAAGTTTAATCCCTAATATATGGAAGATAAAGCCCAGGAGCGCGCCGCGGATCATCGGATTTTTCAGGATATTCTTAATCAAAACAGAAACCGGGACCTTGCCGCCCCGGAACAATTCCAGAATCACGACCGCCGTTATGTTGTAGACCGGAATCACGATCGCCACCATCATCGTCGCCAGCAGTGTTCCCTCCTCACCGAACACGCTGGTTGCCAGCGGAATGCCGAACAGGACGAAATTGCTGCGGTAAATCGCCTGGATGATAACGCCGCGCCTCTCATTTTCCTTTACCAGACGCGGAACCACAGCAAGCAGAACCGCCTGCAAAAGCAGCACGCTGATAATGGCGACTGCCACCAGGCGCAGATTTAATGTCATTCCCTCCGGAATGGAATACAGGTTGTTAAACATCAGAATCGGAAAGAATGCCTGAAAGATCACTTTATTCAGGCGCTTCATAAAATCCTCATCCGCCAGCCCCGCCATCCTGACTCCATATCCAAATGCGATATAAAGCAGAAACGGAAGGACTGTATTAAGTGCAAATAAAAAATTTTCCATATAATTCCTGCCACTTTCTTCTTAATTGCTTTGTTCTGGACGCGGTTTCTATCCAATCAGACCGCACCCCTTTAATCACCAGATTTATTATATACCCCATCCAAGAAATCGACAAGAAAAATTCAAGCGCGCCGTCCTCATAAACAGTTCCGAAAAAGTTTCGAATTATGTAATACTCGTTTAGATTTATTTTAGATATTGGTCAAAATATGGACACAATTATCCAGTATTATAATGGCATAACATCAATGAGGCAGATGACACTACAAGATGCGCGCAATCGTTATCTGGCTCGACTAACAACAATTTCCTTTATATAGATATTTCTTCGCAGTCTTTTATCCCCCTTCGGCTGTGAAGAACACCCACCTTGGGTACAAAAAAGAGACGGTTTGACGCCGTCTCTTTTTATGTACTCTGCAAACTACCAGGAAAGCACCTCATGGCCATCCTCGGTTACCAGCACCTGAATCTCCCACTGGGCGGATGCTTTTCCATCCTTCGTGTATACACTCCAGTCGTCATCGCCGTCCACGAATACTTCCTCGGTTCCCTCGTTGATCATCGGCTCGATCGTGAACATCATGCCCGGTGCAAACATCATGCCGGTGCCTCTCTGACCAATATATCCAACCCACGGATCCTCATGGAACTCGATGCCAACGCCGTGACCGCCGATCTCACGAACCACAGAATAGCCATTTTCTTCCGCATGCTTCTGGACCGCTTCCGCCATATCGCCCATGAAGCCCCACGGTTTTACCTGCTCCAGACCTAATTCCACACACTCTTTGACAACGTTCACCAGTTTTTTATGTTCCGGGCTGACATTTCCGATGCAGAACATACGGGAAGAATCCGCATAATAGCCGTGATAAATGGTCGAAACATCCACGTTGATGATATCGCCATCCTTTAATACGACATCCTCTGACGGAATGCCATGGCAGACCTGGTCATTGATGGATGTGCACACGCTCTTCGGGAATCCTTCATAGCCAAGCGGCGCCGGAATTCCGCCCATGCGGGTTGTCTCATTGTATACCCACTGATCGATCTCCTCGGTTGTGACGCCAGCCTTGATATGCTCAGCCACATAGTCCAGAACTGCCACATTGATCTTGCAGCTCTCGCGGATCCCCTCGATCTGCTCCGGGGTCTTGATCATGTCGTGATCCGGGATCTGATATCCGGCGTCCGCCGCCTCCATCAGCTTCTCGTCAAACGCCTCATGGCAATGTTTGTACTTCTTTCCGCTTCCACACCAGCACAGATCATTTCTTCCTAATTTTTTCATCTTACTTTCATTCCTTTCGCCCTGCACTCCGGCAGCCCGTTTGTCACTTTCTAACAGGCGGGTCAGCCTGCTTCCCTCATTCGGGAGACTGTTTGGAGTTTAACACACCGACGCTAAAAATGCAATGAAATCGCCCTTATCCAGCCAGATTCTCAATAATTGTGTTACTGTTTTTATCCCAAATTTTCACGATTTTTTCAACTTTTTAACAGTCTTCCTCTCTATTTTTCAGAAGAAACATTGTATAATAGAAGCATCCATATGAATTTTTTGAAAGGAGACTTTCTTTATTTAAATGAAACATTCAAGTAAACCTTCTGTTTCTGGAACTTCCAATGAAACTTTCCTGAAAACAGAATCAGCCAGCAGCCTTCAAGGTTCAGCCGAACCAAACTCTCCGGATACCAGCATTTCCAATGGCGGCAAAACACATCCATCCAAAATTGACGCCTTAAAAAATTGGTTCCGGACCCGCCCGATCGTTGAAAAATTCTGTGCGCTTCCGACATACATACAGAGCTGGGGACTTACCCTGTTTTTCATGGGTACCGCCACGATCATCGCGTTCTGCTTTTTTCATGCGCTCAAAAATCCGACTGCCAACATCGCGCTAACATACATTCTGGCAGTCTTTTTGGTAGCGCGTTTTACGGACGGATACAGCTTCGGTCTGTTCTCCTCCTTTGTCGGCGTTGTCTGCGTCAATTTTCTGTTCACGTATCCGTATTTCGCGCTGGATTTCACGATGGCCGGCTATCCGATTACCTTCGTGGCAATGTTTTCAATTTCCAGCATTACAAGCGCCATCACAAGCAACATGAAAACACAGGCGCGCGTGCTGGCAGAACGTGAAAAGATGCTGATGGAAGCGGAAAAGGAAAAGATGCGGGCGAACCTGCTGCGGGCAATCTCCCATGACCTCCGCACCCCGCTTACCAGCATCATCGGTTCCAGTACCGTATATCTGGAAAATGGCAGCAGCCTCCCGGAGGTTGAGAAAAATGCGCTGGTGCGCCATATTCTTGAGGATTCCAACTGGCTCTTAAACATGGTTGAAAACCTGCTCTCCGTCACGCGTATCAACAATGAGACGGCAAAGGTAACTAAGACCTCGGAACCGGTCGAGGAAGTTCTCTCCGAGGCGATGATCCGCTTAAAAAAGAGACTTCCAGACGCCAATATCCATGTGCGCGTGCCGGAGGAATTCCTGATGGTCCCGATGGACGCAGTTCTCATCGAACAGGTTCTCATCAACCTGCTGGAAAATTCCGTTGTCCACGCGGAAAGCACCGAACCGATCGAGTGCTATGTGGAATCGCTTTCCGACTATGCGATTTTTCATGTGCGTGATTACGGCGTCGGCATCCCGCCGGAGAAGCTGGCAACCATCTTTGACGGCTCTTCTTCCACGACCAGCACTTCGCCGGATGGACGAAAGGGCATGGGAATCGGGCTTTCCATCTGTAAAACGATCATTCTCGCCCACGGCGGCGAAATCAAGGCAATCAACCACACGCGCGGTGCCGAATTTTACTTTACTCTTCCAAAGGAGGACAAATAACATGACACATAAACTTTCTATTTTATTAGTAGAAGATGAAAAAAACATCTGCGACTTCATCTCCGCCTCCCTGTCCGCACAGGATTACCGCATTTCCACCGCACACACGGGAAAAGAAGCACTTCCGATCATCACGTCCCAGTGCCCGGATCTGATTCTCCTCGACCTGGGGCTTCCGGACATGGACGGCATGGAGATCATCCGCCAGGTCCGCACCTGGTCCAGCATCCCGATCATCGTCCTCTCCGCCCGCACGCAGGAACAGGAAAAGGTACGTGCGCTCGACCTTGGCGCGGATGATTATCTGACCAAGCCGATCGGCACCTCCGAGCTTCTCGCGCGCATCCGGACTGCCCTGCGCCACAGCAACCGCTTAAACACAGCTTCTCCGCTTTATAAGCGCCCATTCCATGCAAAGGGACTGACGATCGATTTTGAAAAACATCTGGTATCGGTTGATGGAAGGGATGTCCATCTGACGCAGATCGAGTTTAAGATTATCTCCCTGCTGGCACAGAATTCCGGCAGAGTCATGACGTATGATACGATTATTTCGAATATCTGGGGTCCCTATGCGGACGATGATAACAGTATTCTGCGCGTGAATATGGCACATATTCGAAGGAAACTGGAGCAGAATCCAGCGGAACCGCAGTATGTGTTTACGGAGATCGGGATTGGGTATCGGATGATTGAGGATGAGATGCAGTAATAGATAGATTGATTGATTGTCGTGATGCGGAAAGAGGCGTCCGGGAATCTGCACCGCCTGCGTCTCCAATTATCATTGTTCGCTTGCTTTCGCTACATCTGTTCGTCTGGATCGGACAAAAATGTCCGCCCCAGCCGGACAGCTGGCGTGGGATGTGTACAATCGATAATTGGAACGCTGGCTTTTGATTGTCTATTTTTGTTTTTGTCTGTTTTTTTATTCTACTTCGCTTTCAATGACTCCATCGTATAAACCGATTAAGTCTTCATAGCCATCCGTGGATGGAAGGGTCACTACGACCGGCTCGCCCGGGTTCTGGACTTCGGTCTCCATCAGAGTAATGCAGGTCATCGGCTGGTCGAGGACTTCCATGTTGTATACGATATAGTTTGTCATATAGATAATGTAATCGTTGTCATCCAGCACGTAAGCGCCTTTCATTTCCTGAATGTTCATGTCCAGATTGACATCGGTGCCGAGTGTGTTCATCACGGTTCCGAGGGCTTCTTTGACGTTCTTGTTTAGCTTCTTTGGATTTGCCTCATATGCCAGCACACGTTTTCCATTGACCTCGTTTAAGGAAATGCCCTTCATATAGCTGGATTCCATATTGCTGGTGTTGACTCCGGTCTGGACGGAGGATATGATCTGCTCTAATGGCATCGGGTATTTCAGTTTGACACCGTTGGCATCTACGTAATAGTAGCCGTCCGTATAAAAAACCTGTGAATAGCTGTCCTGTCCCAGAATCGAGGAAGCGACCTGTGCCAGGTACTTGAGATCGGTGGTATCCTGCATATCCATCTCTGCATGCATCGCCATATCAACTTTCATCTGACCGTCCGGAATGACATCCTTTGCAAGTATGACCGAATGGACGCCGCTCTGAATCTCCGCGGACTGAATCGTATTGTTCTTCTCCATCACCCGGTCAAATACCTCCGCCGGATTTTCGGCTGCAAATGCGGTTGTTGACATCGTCATAATGGCTGCTGCACTCACAAGTGCGGTTGCTAATTTTTTCATCCCTGTTTCCTCCTGTCTGCTGTCGGGCTTATGTCGTATTTCCCTATATAACTTTCTGCCCTATCTATAACCCATTTTCGAACTGTGTCGGCAACCCAGCTTTTGTTCCTGAAATTCACGTTTCTGGACACGAAAACCACTCCGACTTTATCTTCAGTATATATAATTTGGCATCGCTTGTAAACCATATCGGCGGATACTTTCCCTTACATTTTTATTACATCTGACGGCTCTTTCGATTCCAAAAGTGCCTGCTTTTGAGTATTCTTTCTTTTCCGGTTATTATATACAAACATGAAAATTGCCATCAGGCAGATAATTCCATATCCTAGGAAACTCCAGCCGTCCGGCACCTGCCCGAAGATGAAGAAACCGAGCATCGTCGAGAAGATCAGCTGCGAATAATCGTAGATGGAAATACGGCTCGCCGGGGCATAGCGGTATGCCGCCGTGATCGCAAACTGTCCGCCCGCCGCCGCGCAGCCCGCCAAAAGCAGGATCCCCATCTGCTGCCAGGTCATCGGATGATAGTCAAAAATCAGCCACGGCAGCACAACCACACAGGAAAATACCGAGAAAAACAGCACGATCACCGGTCCCTTTTCTCCTGCCTCTCCCAGTTTCCGCACCATCGTGTACGCCGCGCCCGCGCAGATGCCGCCGAAAAAGCCCAGCAGCGACGGCACAAGTGCCAGATTGGAGAATGTCGGCTTTACCACGAATATACTGCCGAGAAACGCACCGAAGATCAGCGAAAGCTGAATTGGCATAACTTTTTCCTTTAAGATCAGCCAGCTGAACAGCACTGTAAAAAACGGCGACATTTTATTTAGAATCGATGCGTCCGCCAGCACCAGATGATCCACCGCATAAAAGTTACACAGCACTCCCATCGTGCCGAAAATTGACCGCATCAGAAAATACGGCAGATTTTCCCTGCGGATACGAAACGGCTCTCCCGCCCGCAAAAGCAAAACAACCGCTGCCAGCGCCGCCACAAGATTGCGAAAAAAACTCTTCTGCATCGACGGCAGATCGCCCGCCAAATGTACAAACATACTCATCAGCGCAAAACAGAACGCAGACAGCACCAGGCAGGCAATTCCGCGGTATTCCTGCTTCCGGGTGTCCGGATGATTTTCTACCATGTTTTCATTCCCCTTTCCGTCTTCCTATCTTCCAGTATACGCACATCCCACATTTTTGTCTATTCTTGACACAAATTTGTTTCCATACTAAAATAGAGAAACCATTAACAACACTATCATTTGTAAGGAGCCTGTTATTTTGCTGAAATTATTCCATTCCCTCGATTTAAAACTAAAATCCTGCCTGATTGCACTGTTTGGAAGTGCATTTCTGGCATTTGGCCTGTACCATGTCCATTCCTTTTCCGGTGTCACCGAGGGCGGTGTCTTAGGAATGACGCTTCTGCTTGATCACTGGTTCCATATCTCCCCATCCGTGTCCGGCTTCATCATGAACCTCGCCTGCTACGCGATGGGATGGAAACTTCTGGGGCGGCAGTTCATCGCCTACTCCATTCTTTCCAGCGCCAGCTTCTCCCTGTCTTACCGGATCTGTGAGCAGTTTCCGCCCCTGTGGCCGCAGCTTGCCGATATGCCGCTTGCCGCATCCCTGCTCGGCGCGGTCTTCGTCGGCGTCGGTGCCGGGCTCTGCGTGCGGATCGGCGGTGCCCCGGGCGGGGACGATGCGCTTGCGATGAGCCTTTCCCACGTGACGCACATCAAAATCCAGTGGATCTACCTCCTGTCCGATTTTGCTGTACTGGTGCTTTCACTGAGCTACATTCCGTTAAACCGCATGGTATATTCCATCCTCACGGTACTCCTGTCCGGACAGATCATCGGGTTTGTGCAGACCGCGGGAACACATCCAGTGGAAAATATGGAAACTTGATCGTTTTCATACGGTTCTCCCGGTTTCAAACGTGCCTACCCGTGAACAGTAATGAATTTTCTATATTTTTTGATTTTTTTTAAAAAAACGCTTGCCAAATCAACCGACCTATGATATTATATAACTCGTTGAAGCGATGCTTCAGAAATGCGCGAGTGGCTCAGTTGGTGGAGCGCGACCTTGCCAAGGTCGAGGCCGCGGGTTCGAGTCCCGTCTCGCGCTCTTTTTATTTTATAGCGGAAACCTTTTCATTTTCATGAGGGTTTCCGCTATTTTCGTTACTGGTCACAGTTACACTTTTTCTTTTCAAGGGAGTATTTTACCATGATACAAAAAGTAAGTTCTTTTCTCAAAAAGGATACCGTTTTAACCATCGCCCTGGCTCTGGCTGTCCTTTCCATGTTTATCATACCACCGTCCGCCGGATACCTGAAATATCTGGATCTGCACACACTGATCCTGCTCTTTGGCCTGATGACAGCAACCACAGGCCTCCAAAACATCGGTTTCTTTCGACAGCTCGGGGAATTACTGCTGCTTCGAATCCATTCACTCAGGCAGCTGGAACAGCTTCTGATTCTTCTGTGTTTCTTTTCCAGCATGCTGATCACCAACGATGTGGCCTTAATTACCTTCGTTCCATTTGCTCTGGAACTACTGCGGATGGTAAACCGCAAAGACCGGATCGTTCCGGTTGTCGTCTGCCAGACACTGGCAGCCAATCTCGGCAGCATGACAACTCCGGTGGGGAATCCCCAGAACCTGTATCTGTATTCCCACTTTGAGCTTTCACTTGATACATTTATCCGGAGCATCGGTCCATTTTCGCTGCTTTCATTGGTTTTGCTGCTGCTCGTCACAATGTTTACACCAAGGGAGACTATCTCACTAGATACAGCCGGTAGAGATACAACCTCCGATGAGACCTTTCCTAAACGCTGCCTTTTCTGCTGTCTGGGAATGTTTTTCCTGTGCCTTTGCACCGTAGCCGGTCTTCTGCCGCTTCCAATCCTGTTTATCTGCATTCTGGCGATTGGCTGTCTGGCAGACCCGAAGATCTTCTGTCAGGTGGATTACTCTCTCATCCTGACTTTTATCGGATTCTTCATCTTCATCGGGAATCTGAAACACATTCCTGCGGTAAGCTCCCTGCTTTCCAGTATGATCACGGGACACGAAGTGATAGTCTCCGTTCTGGCCAGCCAGGTAATCAGCAACGTTCCGGCCGCCATCCTGTTGTCCGGATTTACCGAAAAAGGAGTTTCCCTTCTGATCGGAACTAACCTCGGCGGTCTCGGCACCCTGATCGCATCCATGGCGAGTCTTATTTCTTACAAATATATCGTCCGCTCCTGCCCAGAGAAAAAAGGAATCTACTTCCGCTGGTTCACGATTGCAAATGCGGGATTTCTAGCAGTCCTGATGGCGGTATATTTTCTGGTTTTTTATAGCATCTGATAAAAAAGAATGTGCCTTGGCACATCCGGGCGTCTCGCGCGGTCGCTTGCGACATGTTCCTGCTTCGCGCGAGTGCACATCCTCGCGGAGCGTTTTTTGTTTCATAGGACGTAATTTCCTATGAAACAAGAAAGCCCCCAGAGCGACAACTCTGGGGGCTTTCTTAATTTTAAACAACAAAAAAGCGGGTGATGGGAATCGAACCCACGTATCCAGCTTGGAAGGCTGGTGTTCTACCATTGAACTACACCCGCATGATAAATTATGAAATTGTAATGCCCAGAACCGGAATCGAACCAGTGACACGAGGATTTTCAGTCCTCTGCTCTACCAACTGAGCTATCTGGGCATCCTGAGGAATCCTGTGATTCTCATGTTCGCTCTTGTTCAGCGACATGAGTTATTATACTAGAGAGTCTTTTAAATGTCAACTATTTTTTTCTACTTTTCTAAATTTTTTCAAAAACTTTTTCAACTTGCTGTTCCTGCCGCACAGCCAGCGTCCACATCTTCATCTCCAAATTTTCCGTAAACAATGAAAAAACCGACTCTTTTTCATTTTCCTGCATCTTTTTGATTTTGATGGTTGACAAATCCTTTTGGGTGTGTTTATAATGCATGTAACGAAGAACACAGATAAACCGATGAGGAAGAGGAGTATCTGACCTATGTATCGCCACAGAGAGTTCCGGATGGTGGAAACGGAACGCCTTACCGTCAGTGAATGGACTTCCGAGGGCAGCCTTGAACGATTGTTTCAGTAGGGGCTGACGGGACCCCACCCGTTATCCATCGGGGCACGTATGATGGTACGTGTAAGCGAGTGGACATTTTCACAAATGTCAATTTGGGTGGTATCGCAGAAGTTTACGCTTTTGTCCCATGTATGGGGACAGAGGCGTTTTTTAGTTTCTGGAAACATTCTCAGTAAAATCTTTCATCACGGCGCGCGGCGCCAAACCAAAGAGAATCTTCTTTCCAGACACATTCTTTACTCTGCTCCGGCAAGGCAGACTGATACATCTGCCATCCAAAACAAATATCAAAATAAGAATAAAGAATGGAGAAAATGACTATGAAAAAGAATCTGAAAAAATTATTTGCACTTGGATGCACCGCAGCCCTGACACTGACAACCGCAGGATGCTCTTCCAGCACATCCAGCAACGCTTCCGAAGCAGACACCACCGCTGAAACCTCTCAGGAAGCTTCCGCGGACAAAGAAATTTATAATGTAGCGATTGTCAAACAGCTCGACCACGCTTCCCTTGATGAGATTGCAAATGCAGTCGAGGCAGAGTTAGATAAAATCGCCGAGGATAACAATGTAACCATTCACTACGAGCTGTACTCCGGCCAGAATGACCAGACAACCTTAAAGCAGATTGGTGATCAGGCGGTTGCTGACGGTGTTGACGCCATCATCCCGATTGCGACCCTGGCTGCACAGGTAGCGACCGTATCCGCACAGCAGACCCAGACACCGGTTGTCTACGCCGCTGTTTCCGATCCGGAAGCCGCTGAGCTGACCGGCATCGACTATGTAACCGGTACCAGCGATGCGCTGAACACCGAGAAAATCATGGATATGATTTTTGCCGCAAACCCAGATGTTAAAAATGTGGGGCTTTTATATTCCTTATCCGAGGCAAACTCAACCAAACCGATCGCGGATGCAAAGGCATACTTAGACGAAAAAGGCATCTCCTACACCGAGCAGACTGCAAACACCAACGACGAAGTTATCACCGCTGCTTCCTCCCTGGTTGCTGACAAAGTAGACGCTATCTTCACTCCTACCGACAATGTCATCATGGCAGCTGAGCTGGCTATCTTCAAGGATCTGGCTGCTGCAGGCATCCCGCACTATACCGGCGCTGATTCCTTCGTCCGCAACGGCGCATTTGCTACCTGCGGCGTCAACTACACGGACCTTGGTGCACAGACCGCTGACCTTGCTTATCAGGCAATCACCGAAGGCATGGACGGTATGGAAGACTACTACACCGCAGAAGGCGGCATCGTAACCGTAAATACCGAGACTGCCAAAGCCCTGAATATCGACACAGCTGTATTTAAGGACTTTGGCGATGTTGTAGAGGTTAAAACCACCGAGGACTAATGCATCCTCATCCGGCGGCACTTTGATTTTCATTTGACTGACTTTCATGTACTCTCAGAACCGTAAGACAGACCAGACGCCAGCCGCATCCCCCCCCGCTTACCACGCGGCTGGCGCATCTGCCTTATGAACGTTCTGGGAGTACCGATCATTCTACGGAGGTAATTTCCCATGCTTCATATTTTACAAACCGCTCTGGAACTGGGATTTCTGTATGCGCTTGTGCCAATGGCGCTGTTCTTGAGTTTCCGTATACTGGATATCGCGGATATGACGACGGACGGCTGTTTCGTCCTCGGCACAGCGGTATCCGTCACAATGGCTGCGGCAGGGCATCCATTTCTCGCGGTTCCGGCTGCCATGCTTGCAGGCATCTGCGCCGGATTTGTCACCGCATTTCAGCAGACCCGTCTCGGTGTGCCGTCCATTCTCGCCGGTATCATCACCAATATGGGACTCTACACCATCAATCTGATGGTGATGGGCTGGAGCGCCAACGTGAGTCTTTTAAAGGCAGAGACCATCTTTTCCCTGCTTCAAAAAACCGGTATCGGTGGCGACTGGTATGAAGCACTTCTGGCAATCTGCGTGACCGTGCTTGCGGGCGCACTGCTCGTTTATTTCCTCGGTACCCGTCTGGGACTCTCCATCCGGGCAACCGGCAACAACATTGACATGGTGCGCGCCTCCTCGATCAACCCGACATTTACCATTACGGTCGGCTTATGCATCGCCAATGCGCTGACCGCACTCTCCGGCGCAATGGTCGGTCAGTACCAGAATACCGCCGACATCAACGGCGGCACGGGTATCGTCGTGATCGGTCTTGCCTGCCTGATCATCGGTGAAACCGTCCTCGGACGCCGCGGTGTGGCAAGAGGTGTCATCGCCACCGTCATCGGTTCGATTATTTACCGTTTTATCTACGCTATCGTCCTGTATACAAAAATCATGCCTGTACAGGGGCTGAAACTGGTCACCGCTGTGATCGTAGCGCTGGCAATCGCATTTCCGACGATCCGGAAATGGGCGGCATTCCAGACACGTAAAAATGCAGCGGCACGCCGGAAGGGAGGACACGGAGCATGTTAAATATTCAGTCGATATCAAAAACCTTTAATCCGGGAACTGTCAACGCCAAACAGGCGCTCTCCGGGCTGTCCCTGCATCTGAACCACGGCGATTTTGTGACAATCATCGGCTCCAACGGCGCCGGAAAATCGACCCTGTTCAATGCGATTGCCGGCAGCTTCTACGTCGATGACGGCTTTATCGAGCTGGACGGCGAGGACATCACCTATATGCCGGAGCACAAGCGCAGCCTGATGGTCGGCCGCCTCTTCCAGGACCCGTTAAAGGGAACGGCGCCGGGCATGACGATCGAAGAAAATCTTGCCCTCGCCTATCTGCGGACTGCAAAGGGGAAATCTCCATTTTCCCGCATTTCCAAGAAAGATAAAGATGCGTTCCGCGAACGCCTCTCCCTCTTAAATATGGGGCTTGAAGACCGGATGACCCAGCCGGTCGGACTTCTCTCCGGCGGTCAGCGCCAGGCGCTCACCCTGCTCATGGCAACCCTCATCACGCCGAAGCTTCTGCTGCTCGATGAGCACACTGCCGCCCTCGATCCGGGAACAGCTGAAAAAGTACTGGAGCTGACGAAAAATATCGTTGCTGAGGAGAAAATCACCTGCCTGATGATCACCCACAATATGAACCAGGCTCTGGAGCTCGGAAACCGCACGCTCATGATGGCAAACGGAAATATCGTGCTCGACGTCGGCGGCGCAGAGCGCGCTTCCATGACTGTCGAGGATCTGATCGCCCGCTTCAAGACCGGCGCAGGCCACGCGCTGGATAATGACCGGATTTTATTGTCGGAATAATTTTAAAAAAGCAAAAAGTTCAAAAAGTCCCATCCTTTCAGATTTGAATCTGCATAAGGATGGGACTTTTTTATATTTCTCTTATCCAATTTCTATTTCCCAAGCACATCCGAAAGCGCTGCAAACTGCGCCAGCGTCAGCGTCTCGCCGCGCACGGACGGGGAAAATCCCAGCGACTCGATTGCGGCTGCGATCTCTTCCTTGCTAAAGGAGAGATCCTGCGCGTTGGAAAGCCCGTTCTGCAGGGTTTTCCGGCGCTGGTTGAAGGACGCGCGGATGAGACGGAACATTAAATCTTTATCCTTTACCTCCACCGGCGGCTTCGCATGGCGGGTCAGACGGATGACCGCTGAGCCGACATTCGGACGCGGAATGAAACAGTTCGGCGGCACATTTGCCACGATGTATGGCTCGGCATAATACTGAACCGCCAGCGACAGCGCGCCGTAATCCTTCGAGCCCGGACCAACCTGCATCCGGTCTGCGACCTCTTTCTGCACCATAACCGTAATGTTGTCGATCGGCGCACCGCTCTCAAACAGCCCCATGATGATCGGGGTCGTGATGTAGTACGGCAGGTTCGCCACGACCTTAACCGGACGTCCGCCGCCTTTTTCTTCCGCCATTTTTTTTATGTCAATCTTTAAAATATCTTCATTGATAACAGTTACATTTTCGCAGTCCTGAAGCGTATCTTTTAAGATCGGAATCAGATTTGTGTCGATCTCCACGGCGATGACCTGTCCTGCCGCCTGTGAAAGGCGCTGTGTCATCGTACCGATGCCAGGACCGACTTCCAGGACGGTGTCCTCCTTGGTCATGCCCGCCGCTGAGATAATCTTGTCCAGCACGTGCGTATCAATCAGAAAATTCTGACCGAATTTTTTCTGGAAGGCAAAATTGTATTTCTGTATTACTTCGATTGTATTCTTCGGGTTTCCAAGATCCATTCCGAAAATCCTTTCCCGGGTGTCCGGGACACCCCTTTTTACGGTAACCGGTACAGCCTCCGCGCATTCTCTTCAGTCGCACGGACGATCTCTTCCGGTGTACATTTCTTGATTTCTGCCAGCTTTTCCGCCACATATGGCAGGTTCAGTGAGGAGTTGCGTTTGCCGCGGTTGGGAACCGGAGCGAGGTAGGGGCAGTCGGTTTCGAGTACCAGACGGTCGAGCGGCGCCATCTCGGCTACTTCCAGAAGCTTTTTCGCGTTCTTGAAAGTCAGTACGCCGCCGATGCCTAAGTAAAAGCCCATCTTTAAATACTCTGCCGCCATCTCTTTTCCATAGGAGAAGCAATGAATCACACCGCCTATCTCCCCGGAGTGCTCTTCCTTCATGATATCGAGCGTATCCTTCGCCGCGTCGCGGCTGTGGATGATGACTGGAAGTTTTAATTCCCGCGCCAGATTTAACTGGCGGTGGAACCATTTCTTCTGGGTCTCATGATCCGGCTCTTCCCAGTAATAGTCGAGACCGATCTCGCCGATCGCCACGATCTTCCCGGACTGTGCCAGCACACGGAGTTCGGCAAATTTTTCCTCGTCAAGCTCCGCCGTGCTGCTCGGATGGACACCTGCTGCCCCATAGATAAACGGATATTTTTCCGTCAGGGCAATCGTCGTCTTCGTGCTTTCCATATCCGCGCCGACATTGACGACCGTGCCGATCCCGCCTGCTGCCAGACCGGAAAGAAGTTCTTCCCGGTCCCCGTCAAACGCCTCATCATCGTAATGAGCGTGTGTATCAAATATCATATAAGTTATATTCCTTTTTTTCTTAGCAGATCTCCGCACCCGCCGGCATCTCTTTCTCCGTTGTCATCAGTGACAGCTTTCCGTCTGCATCCTCGGCACACAAAATCATACCCTCGGAGAGCAGACCTGCCAATTTCGCCGGTTTTAAGTTGGTCACAACCATGACTCTCTTGCCGACCATCTCCTCCGGGGAGTAGGAATGCTTGATGCCGCTGATGATCTGGCGCACTTTGCTTCCGACCTGAACCTGGGAGCAGAGAAGCTTCTTGGACTTCGGAACAGCCTCGCAGGAGAGGATCACGCCAACCTGGAACTGCAGTTTTGCAAAATCATCGTAGGTAATCTCTGCTTTCGGCTCGATATCGATGCCCTCGGCTTTCTCGTCCTCTTCCTTCTCCGGCTCCGCCTTTGCAGCAACTGCCTTCTTCTGCTCTTCCTGGATAACTTTGACTTTCTTCATCACATCGTCGAGTTTCAGGCGGGCAAAGAGAACCTCCGGCTCCTCAGTCACCTTATTTCCGGACGGATAACGGCCAAATTCATCCATCTGTGGCAGTTCACGTTTTACGGTATTTAATTCTTTTAAGATCTTCTCCGAGGTCTCCGGCATGAAGGATTCAAGCAGGGACGCACCGATCGTGATAGACTCAACCAGGTTGTAGAGAACAGTCGCAAGACGATCCTGCTTGTCCTCTTCCTTTGCCAGAATCCACGGGGTTGTCTCGTCAATGTATTTGTTGCTGCGGCGGAAAATATTGAAGATCTCGGTGATCGCATCGGCAACACGCAGCTTATCCATCTTCTCATCGACCTTGCGGACTGCTTCCAGCACTACCTTCTTCAGATCCTCGTCCACCGGCTCCGTCACGCCCTTGTCGGCTACTACGCCGCCAAAGTACTGGTTCGTCATCGATACCGTTCTCTTTACGAGGTTGCCGAGGATATTTGCCAGATCCGAGTTCAGTCTCTCTACCATCAGCTCCCAGGTAATAACGCCGTCGTTCTCAAACGGCATCTCATGCAGAACGAAGTAGCGGACTGCATCCACGCCAAAGAAATCAACCAGTGTATCGGCGTAAATCACATTTCCCTTGGATTTACTCATCTTGCCGTCGCCCTGTAACAGCCACGGATGACCAAATACCTGCTTTGGAAGCGGCAGGTCGAGTGCCATCAAAAAGATCGGCCAGTAAATGGTATGGAAACGGATAATATCCTTACCAATCAGATGCAGGTCTGCCGGCCAGTATTTCTTGAACAGCTCGCCGCTCTCGCCGTCGCAGTCATATCCAAGACCGGTGATATAGTTGGTCAGTGCATCCAGCCATACATATACAACGTGCTTCGGGTCGAAATCAACCGGAATCCCCCATTTAAAGGAAGTACGGGAAACACACAGATCCTGCAGGCCCGGAAGCAGGAAGTTGTTCATCATCTCATTTTTACGGGAAACCGGCTGGATGAACTCCGGGTGCTCATTGATATAATCGATGAGTCTCTGCGCATATTTGCTCATACGGAAGAAATACGCCTCTTCCTTCGCCGGCTGCACCGGGCGTCCGCAGTCCGGGCATTTGCCGTCTACGACCTGGGACTGGGTCCAGAAGGACTCGCACGGGGTACAGTAAAGTCCCTCGTAGCAGCTCTTGTAAATATCGCCCTGATCATAGAGCTTCTTGAAAATCTTCTTTACCTGCGCCTCATGATCCTCGTCGGTGGTGCGGATAAATTTGTCGTAGGATGTATTCATCAGATCCCAGATCGTCTTGATCTCACCCGCCACGTTATCGACAAACTGCTTCGGCGTGATGCCAGCCTCAGCTGCCTTTAACTCGATCTTCTGACCATGCTCATCGGTGCCCGTCTGGAAACGCACATCGTAGCCCTGCGCTCTCTTGTAGCGCGCAATGCTGTCCGCCAGCACGATCTCATAGGTATTTCCGATATGCGGTTTGCCCGATGTATAGGCAATCGCAGTTGTTATATAGTAAGGTTTCTTACAGTTCTGACACATTTATCATGCCCTCCTTATTAAAATTGCGCTTTAAATTGTGTTCTTCACAAAAAAAGCCTCTAACCGCCCATGGTTTTCCATCTGCGATTAAAGGCAAGCCACCTTCTTTTCTCTGCCTTTTCTTCATATATAAATATATAGATTAAGTCTATCTGTTTTGCATCCCTTTGTCAAGTATGGTATACTTGCAGACATATATATTTGTTTTGGAGGTATTATATTATGCAGAAACGCTTTTCCTTCCCGCCCCTGCCGCGCACAGCGCTCGCGATCGCTGCAGCTGCTGCCCTGGCGCTCTCCGGATGCGCTGGTTCTTCCGGCTCAGGGACCCCTGCCGAATCCTACGCCGCTTCCGGGCAGACTGGTTCTCCTTCCAATGCATCGTCCGATGCTGCCAGCGAACAGGCGCGTTTTGATGCGTTTCTGGCACACCAGTTTCAAGAAAGCGTGCAGGACGATCCGCTCTCCCTTCATTTTCTTGTCCGGAATCCGGAAAATTACGGTATCACCGAACCGGAGATGAAATTTCCAGAATATTCCCTGGAACAGCTTCAAAAAGATTCCGAGGAAAACGCGGCCGTTCTTGAGGAACTTTCTTCCTTCGATACCTCTCTCTTGACCTCCGACCAGCTCTTCACCTACCGGATGATGAAGGACACACTGGAGACGGAAGCCGGCTCGAAGGGACTGGAACTCTACAATCAGCCGTTAAGCGCCCTGATCGGCACGCAGGCGGAACTTCCGACCTTATTAGCCGAATATACATTTTACAACCGTGCCGACATCGACCATTACCTGGCACTGCTTTCGCAGATCGACACATATTACAAGCAGCTCGCAGCGTATGAACAGGCGCAGGCAGACGCCGGTCTCGCACCGTCCGACGACACCATCGACCGGATTTTAAAATCCTGTAAAAGCTACCTCATCCGCCCGGAAAACAGCCTGCTGACGGAAACATTTGCCTCCCGCTTAAATGCGGTTGAGGGCTTAAGCAATGCAGAAAAGGCGTCCTACAAAGCAAAACATCTGACCATTTTAAAGGAACACTTTATCCCGGCATATACAAACCTCTCTAAAGCACTGGAATCGCTCAAGGGCTCCCATCCGGAGGTAGGAGGACTTAGCACCTACGAACACGGCAGGGAGTATTATGCCTATCTTGCGGCGGCGCTGACCGGCACAGATTCTTCGGTCGATGCACTCAAAACGCGGATTGAGAAGCAGATGCAGGCAGATTTATCCGAAATCCGCGTCCGCTTAAAGGAACATCCGGAACTCGTCCGGCAGATGACCGACTCTGCCATCACACTCTCCGATCCGGATGAGATCCTTCAGAATTTACAGACGCAGATTCAAGATGATTTCCCGGCGCTTACAGATACCTCCTACACGCTCAAATACGTCCCGGAAGCGCTGGAATCTTCCCTGTCCCCGGCGTTTTTCCTCGTACCGCCGATCGATTCCGACGGTTCCAACACCATTTACATCAACGAAAAAGCAAGCACTGAGCAGAACCTCTACACCATGCTGGCGCACGAGGGCTATCCGGGGCATCTCTACCAGTCGGCTTATTTCAATGACCGGGAGCCGGTGCCGGTACGGCGGCTTCTTGCCTGCGGCGGCTACAACGAAGGCTGGGGACTCTACAGCGAACTGTACGCCTACTCCTTCGACAACGGGCTGCCGGAAGCGGTCAAACCGCTGATGCGCTGCAGCGAAGCCAGCAGCTACGGGCTGTACGCGCTTCTCGACATCTGCATCCACTATGATGGCTGGGATCTCGCCACAACCACCAGTTATCTGGAAAATTCCTACGGATTTACGGATCCGGAATCCGCCCGCGAGATATACCTGGCAATCATTGATAATCCAGGCAATTACCTGAAATACTATACCGGCTATCTGGAAATCCTGACCATGCGCCAGGAAGCCGAGGAGGTACTTGGAAACAAATTCAACGCCAAGAGCTTCCACCAGTTCATCCTGAACATGGACGGCGCTTCCTTCCGGGTCATCAAACCGTATTTTCAAACATGGCTGATGACGGAGAAATTACACGTATAAGAGAAAAAGAGCGGTATCTCCCTGTATGCATCCGCAGACTTCAGGGATCCCGCTCTTTTCGCATTTTCATGCTTTAGTTTACTTTCTTGTAATTCTTCTCAAAGCTCATCGGACCGTCGCCGATCTTCTCGCCTGCTACGCTCAACTCCAGCGTCTTTGCCTCGTAGTTCTGGATAAATGTATTGGCAATGGCCATGACAACCAGCTTGTCAGAGGACTCCTTTAAGGAGGAGAGATCCAGCGTCAGAGCGCCGTCCTTCTGCTCAAATTTATCCACGGTGATTCCCTCTTCAATGACGCCCACCTCTGCCATCTTATCAAGCAGTTCCTGTGCATCCAGCTCATCGCCGTCAATGCCATCCATATTCTGTTTTAAGCCGCTCTTATCAGATTTTACAGAATATACGCAAACGGTTACCGTCGGATCTGCATCCGTTACCACCATGCTTTCTTTCTCAGCCACGCCGTCTACAGTCTCCTGCTGCGCCGCACCTGCCGGGGCAGTTCCATGTTCGCTGGTCTCTCCTGTATTTCTTGCCGTCGGCGCACATGCGCCCAGAACAGCTGCCATCATAAGACCAGCTGCCATTACCATAAATTTCTTCATAATGTACCTCCTTGTATTCTCCTCGCAGCAGTTGCTTCACGGTTTTCGCAACCGTTTTTGTCTTTCACACCTGTTTCCATCCAGTGCAGACTACATCCATTCTTTTTACCGCTGCCCATCCTTACTCCTAAACCACTGATTCAGCTTCATCAGCGCCTTTACCAACGTCTGCATCTCATCTTCCGACAGATCGCTTGTCAGGCTCTCGATCATCTCCCGGTGGAACCGGGCGTGATGCCCATACGCTTTTCTGCCCCGCTCTGAAAGAGAAATATATACGACCCGCCGATCCTCGAGTCCCCGGCTTCGTTCCACATAGCCTTTTTTGACCAGGCTGTTCATGGCAATCGTGAGCGTTCCCACCGTAACGGACAGTTCTCTGGCAATCGATGACATATTTTTCGGTTCACCAATCCCGATCGCTTCGATCACATGCATATCGTTATTCGTGATGTCTTTAAACTCCGGCGTAATGATTACCTTCTGTTCTATGTCCATCACATCGCGGAACAGCGTCACCAGAAGCTCATTCAGCGTCTCATAATTTCCCACAGTTTTCCCTCTCATCCTTGGTTTCAGCGCGCAAAACGGCAATTTACCCTACCGATTATACAATATTCTGTGCGGCAAGACAACTAGCAAATTTCTTACATCTTCTCTTATAACATGGCACTTGTTACTGTTCACGCACACGTGCCCAGTAACGGAATTTGCCGATGCTTCGCATTCCAAACCGGCAAAATCTGCAGCCAGAACTGTATCGTATGGAATTTTCAGTTCAGAAAATTCCTACCCGTGAACAGTTACCATGGCACTACATAAGATACTCGCCACAAGCCCCGCGAACGTTGCAATCAGCGCCCCCGCAAGCGTCCATCGCGTCTTTGAGATCCGCACGGTCAGATAGTAGACACTCATCGTATAAAAAACCGTCTCCGTGCAGCTCTCAAGAACCGACACCATCATGCCGAGCCGCGAATCGGGTCCATACGTTTTAAAAATATCTAAGAGCAGCCCCGTCGCCGCCGAACTGGACACCAGACGCACCAGAAGCAGTGGAACCACCTGTGCCGGTATATGCAGAAATGCCGCCGGTCCCGCCAGCACCCCGGAGAGGAAATCGAGAAAACCGGAGGTCCGAAGCACGCCGACCGCCGCCATCAGTCCCACCAGCGTCGGCAGGATTCCAGCCACCGTTTTAAGCCCCGCAAGCGCCCCTTCGATAAAATCATCAAAAACCGGGCGTTTCTGAAGCACCGCAAACCCAACGATATAAAACAAAACAACCGGAACCAGGTATTCAGAGAGGTAATTGATGCAGCGCATTCGACGGCTCCCGTGTCTATACTTGTTTTATATGTATGGTTTGAATCCGCGTTCTATGATAACGGATCTGTTTCCAGAGCCCCTTATTTTAACAAGGGCATTATAGGGGATAAATTTGTTTTTTGTGTGAAATTTTCCCCCTACATGACGCCAAATTGCGTTTTCTATTTCCAGCCATCCTTTTTTATTGATTTATATTGCTTTCTCCTGCACATCACGCGGCACACCGCCACTCCTGCCAGCGTGCTGACACAGGTCGCCAGGAACGCCGGACCGGCCACTGCCAGCGGATGCGCCGATCCGTACTGGCTCCGGTAGGCGATCATATTGATAGGAATGAGCTGCAGCGATGAAATATTTACGACCAGAAACGTACACATTTCATCGCTCGCCGTTCCCTGTGTGACCGCCGCCGGATCCCCTGCCGCTCTCCGTTCCTCCTCCAGTTCTTCCAGCTCCTTCATCGCCGTAAGCCCCGCCGGGGTCGCCGCCCAGCCAAGCCCCAGCATATTGGCAATCATATTGGCGGCCATCGAAGAAAGCGCCGGATGACCCGCTGGAATGCGTGGAAAGAGGAAATGAAGCACCGGCCGCATCCCCGCCGACAACTGCTCAATCAGCCCCGCCCGCCGTCCGATCTCCAAAATTCCCGTCCAGAACGCCATCACCCCCAGCATCGTGATTCCCAGCGAGACTGCATCCCCCGCCGCTGCAAGCATTCCCTCCGTCACCGCCCCCAGCGTCCCATGCACCGCCGCCCAGCCAAGCCCCGTAAGCATCATAAACTCCCAGAGTGCATTTAACATGCATCTACCTCCCTGCTGTCATATGGTACGCTCAGAACATTTTATACTCAGACAAGTATAAAAAGACGCCAAATATACACCATCATAAATAGATACAATTATATCGTTTCTTTTCGTCCATTCCGCTTGCATTTCAGAATTTGGATCTTTAAAATAAGAACTATCATCTGCTTCACATGACAGACATTCTTTGAAAAAGGCCATTTTATATGGATTCTCCTGCCAAAAACCGTGAAGACATTGAAATATGATTTAATATTATGAAAACGAGGTATTCAGAATGAAACAATCCGCAGATTTAAAGCGTCTCCTCACCTCCATCGATCACAAAAGCTATCCGGCTTACAAGGACGTGCGCGGCGCTTATGATTTTAATACGTATATTTTATCCATCGACCATGTACAGGGTGACCCGTTTGCGTCCCCTTCCAAGGTCAGTGTCCAGGTCCGCCACGCGAAAGCCGGATTTCCGGCAGAGCTCTTTGATACGCCGTGGAAAAAAACAGCACTTGAAGATTACCTGCTCCGCTGTTTTTCCCGTGAAATCGGTCGTCTTTCTTTCAAGGCAAAAGGTTCTGGAAAAAGTGGTCTGATCGCCACCAGCCGCCCCGGTCAGGAGGTCCTCTCCCGGACCGCCTGCGAGATCGGAAGAAATGAGATTACAGCCCGTTTCGAGGTTGGTTTCCCGGCATTCGGGCGCACCATCAACTCCGGTGAACTGATCCGGATTTTCTTTGATTTTCTTCCAGGCTGTGTCGAAAACGTCTTTTTCTACCGCCGCCAGAACACCGCTGAAATCAAAAAACGCATCACGCTGGCAGACGATCAGCAATTTATCCGCAATGAGCTGAAACGCTTAGACCTCGTCTCCTTCGTCGCAGACGGCTCAATCCTGCCGCGTGAAACCGGCGTCTCCGACCGTCCGATGAAGGGCAGTGTTGCGTTCCATTCCCCGGATTCCTTAAGAATCACTCTGAATCTTCCGGGACACGGTCCGATCTCCGGCATGGCAATCCACCGCGGCATCACCCTGATCGTGGGCGGCGGCTACCACGGCAAATCCACACTGCTAAAAGCGCTGGAATCCGGCGTCTACAACCATATTCCGGGGGATGGACGTGAATATGTCATCACCGATGAAACCGCAGTCAAGCTGCGCGCCGAGGATGGACGCAGCATCAACCACGTAGATATTTCCCTCTTTATCCGGGATCTGCCGAACAAAAAAGACACCACCTGCTTTTCCACCGCCGATGCCAGCGGCAGTACCTCCCAGGCGGCAGCCGTGATCGAAAGCATTGAAGCGGGAACCCGCGCTTTCCTGATCGACGAGGACACCTCCGCTACCAACTTCATGCTGCGGGACGACCTGATGCAGCGCATCGTCAGCCGCGATAAAGAGCCGATCACCCCGTTCATCGAACGCGCCCGCGATCTCTACAAGCAGGCAGGCATCTCCACCGTCCTCGTAGCCGGAAGCTCCGGTGCCTACTTCTTCATCGCAGACACTATCATCCAGATGGATGCATACCGCCCGTTTGATATCACGGAGATGGTAAAAAATGCCTGCGAACAGGAAGTTTCCAAACCCGCCATCCAGGCTCCTGGGTTCAAGCTCCCGACGGCTGGGCGGAAGCTGGCGGCTGGCGGAACAGGACGGGCTGTGGGCGCGATGGCGCTGAATTTTGGCGACAGCCGCGCAGAAGCTGGAGGTGAATCTCAGGAAGAGGGCGAAAACAGCGGTCGTTCCGGACGGTTTGGCAATCGCGGCGGCAGCGCCTCCGATGCAGGACGCTTTGAACGCGGTCGCGGAGGACGCCGCGAAGCTGACCGAAATTCGGACCGGAACACGCGTATCAAAGTCCGTGTCCACGACAAACACTCTTTCCAGGTTGCCAAAGAGCCGGTCGATCTGCGCTTCGTCGAACAGCTTGCCGACAGCGAGCAGACCGCCGCACTCGCCCAGATGGTGCGCTACTGCCTGGAAAAAGGGCTTCTGGAGCGCTGCACCGTACAGGAAACGGTTGCCACACTCTTAAAAGCCTATGAAGCAGACGGGCTCTCTGTGTTCAGCGATGCTTCATATGCCGCCATGGGACTGGCAATGCCGCGCGTGCAGGAGATTTATGCTTGTTTAAATCGTTTTAGGGGATGATTGGATACACAAAAGAGGGCTGCATTTTGCAAGCCCTCTCTTTATATTTTTGCATTTTACACTGAACTATTTGCAAATTTCATCTTGGCTCATCCCTGAACCCTGCCAAAATCTATCCTACCCTTCGCACAGCGCCCGCATCACGCCCTCAACCGTCTCTATCTTCTCTGCTCTCCACGCGTTTCCGCCGCAGAAAATCAGAGCATGATCTTCATCACCGCGGGCGGCATTGACGAGTGCCTGCGTGATGCAGTATGGGATCTTCGCCGGATCACAGTGTTCCAGACACTGGTAACAGTGTGTCACTGCCTGTCTTCCTTTTTCCAGTTCTTTTAAGAACGCATTCTTGATCGCACGTCCCGGCATGCCGACCGGACTTTTGACAATCACGATGTCCTCTTCCTTCGCATCCAGATATGCCTGCTTATATGCCATCGGTGCATCGCATTCCTCGGTTGTCACAAAACGGGTTGCCACCTGCACGCCGTCCGCGCCAAGCTCCATCTGGTGCATCACATCCGCATGGTCGTAGATGCCGCCAGCCGTCACAACCGGAATCGATTTGCCATATTTCTGCGCGTATTTTTTAACCAGCGCGATAATTCCCCGCACTTCCTCGTCATATTCCGCCTGATGGAATGTCTCGGCTGCGTGCGGCGTGTCTACCTCCAGCTCGGTCAGCTTCTCACGGTCAAATCCCAGATGTCCGCCCGCCAGAGGTCCCTCAACGACCACCAGATCCGGTGCGGTCTGGTACTTGCGGTCCCACATCCGACAGATGACCGTCGCCGCCTTAACGGAGGAAACGATCGGCGCAATCTTCGTCGCCGTCCCTTTCACATACTCCGGCAGGGAAACAGGAAGTCCTGCGCCCGATATGATCAGGTCAGCGCCCGCCTTGACCGCCGTTTTAACGTACTCCGCATAGTTTTTCGTTGCCACCATGATATTAAAGCCCACGATGCCGCCCTTCGCGATCGCGCGCGCCTTCTGTAACTCTGAACCGATCGCGCGCAGGTTCGCCTCCTGCGGATGTTCGGCAAAATCCGGCTCCCGGAAACCGATCTGGGCAGTGGAAATAATGCCGATGCCGCCAGCCCCCGCCACGGCTCCTGCCAGCGAGGACAGGCTGATGCCAACCCCCATACCGCCCTGGATGATCGGAAGCTTCGCCGTCAGATCACCAATTTTCAGCGGTTTTAACTGTGATAAAATTGTACTCATACGATCTCCTATATTCACAAAGGGGACCGCCGCGCGGCAACCCCCTTTCAATATCTATTTTTAGATTTTTCTAAAGCGTTCATACCGCTGCTCCGCGATCTCATCCGGCGTCTTTTCCGCGCAGGACTGGAAGAACTCGCGCATATGGCGGTCGATGATGCGTCCGATCTCCTCGATGTTGTCATCGGTTGCCGGCTCATCCTCGCAGATAATGCGCTCGATCATGCCAAGCTCATACAGATCCTCTGCCGTCATCTTCATGACCTTCGCCGCCTCGCTGGCTCTCTTGGCATCTTTCCACAGAATCGAAGCAAAGCCCTCCGGAGAAAGGATCGAGTAGGTCGCATTCTCCATCATCCATACCTCGTTGGAAACCGCCAGCGCCAGTGCGCCGCCGCTGCCGCCCTGACCGGTGATAATCGCCAGAATCGGCACCTTCATATCTGACATTTCAAAGAGGTTGCGGGCAATCGCCTCGCCCTGGCCTCTCTCCTCTGCCTCCATACCCGGGAATGCACCTGGCGTATCGACAAAACAGATGATCGGACGGTTAAATTTCGCCGCCTGTTTCATCAGACGGAGCGCCTTTCTGTATCCTTCCGGAGACGGCATGCCGAAGTTGTGCTTCATGCTGTCTTTCGGGGATTTACCTCTCTCCTGTCCAATGACCGTGACCGGCATTCCATAGAAGGATGCCACACCGCCGATGACCGCCATATCATCGCCATAATACCGGTCGCCGTGGAACTCGGTAAAATCGTCAAACAGGATCCGGATATAATCGCTGGCGTTCAGACGTCCGGCGCTACGGGACTGGCGTACTGCCTCCCAGGCGTCTCTCTCTCGACCTGCGATCTTATTTAATGTCTTCTGGCGCATGATACCGGAGAACGGTGCTTTCCGGCTCTTTAACTTGCCTTCCGCCACAGAAGCTGCTTTTTCTGCCTTGGATGCAGATGCCGCTTCTGTGTGGTTCTCCGCCTCGTCGTTCCATTTCTCCCAGCCATGCTCCTGGCTGTGAAGCTTCAAAATCTGTCCCAGAACACGCTTCTGATCTTTTCTTTCCACGATCTGATCCACAAAACCGTGTGTCAGCTGGAACTCGGCTCTCTGGAAGCCCTCCGGGAGCTTCTGGCCGATCGTCTGCTCGATGACACGCGGACCCGCAAATCCAATCAGCGCTCCCGGCTCTACCAGGATGATATCGCCCAGGGACGCAAAGCTTGCCGTTACGCCGCCGGTGGTCGGATCCGTCATAAAGCTTATGTAGAGAAGTCCCGCCTCGGAATGACGTTTTAAGGCTGCGGAAGTTTTCGCCATCTGCATCAGGGAGATCATGCCCTCCTGCATTCTCGCGCCGCCGGAAGCCGCGTAGATGATAACCGGAAGCCGTTCCTCGGTCGCACGCTCTACCGCACGGGCAATCTTCTCTCCCATGTTGTGACCCATGCTGCTCATCAGGAAACGGGAGTCGCAGACCGCAATCACAGTCTCATAACCGTGAATCTTTCCCTTACCAGTGACAACCGCCTCATTTAACTCAGTTTTCTCTCTGGCTGCCTCAACCTTGCCCTCATAGCCCGGAAATGCAAGCGGATTGACCACAGACATCTCCTTATCCCACTCTTCAAAGGTACCTTCATCGATCAGCATCTCAATCCGGCGGTACGCATGCATCCGGAAATATCCGCCGCAGCGCGGGCACACATACAGGTTGTCCTTGACATCCTGCACCAGAATTGGTTTCTCACATTTATTACACTTACGCCATAAAGAACGCAGACTTTCCGGCGTCATCGCCGTCGGACGGCTCGGAATCTTCTCCGGTTTTTCCTGTGCTGCCTCTGCCGCCCTTTTATCTGCTTTCGCGCTCTCCGCACGGCTTACGCCGGCAGAACCGTGGTCGTTTGTATTGATCGAAGTATACGATTTCTTAAACAGATTTTTAAACATCTCTTATTCAACCTCACTTATTAGCCAATCATAAACGTCAGCTCTGCGGAAACAGCCAGCTTGCCATCGACGGTTGCCGTCGCACTTCCGATGCCGACCGGTCCTTTTCTCTTGATGATATGGCACTCCAGCTTTAACTTGTCGCCCGGAACTACCTTTTTCTTGAATTTTGCGTTGTTGATTGCCCCGAAATATGCCGTCCTGCCCTTATTTCCTTCTTCACTTAAAATCGCAACCGCGCCGACCTGCGCCAGCGCCTCCACGATCAGGACGCCCGGCATGACCGGCTCCTGCGGAAAATGACCTGCAAACCACGGCTCGTTGTATGTTACATTTTTATATCCAACCGCACCCTCGCCCGGTGTCACTTCCTCGATACAGTCGATCAAAAGAAACGGATGACGGTGCGGGATGATCTCCTGGATCTCTTTAATTCCCATCATAATTTCAGTTACCTCTTTCGCTTTCCCAGACATCATTTTTGTATGCTGCAAGTCTCTTCCGCCAGCTCCAGTGCGCTGCTTCCAATCATTCAATCATCCACACAAAAACGTCCTCAAATTATATTTAGTCCTCAAATTTCTTGATTACCAGGCTGGCATTGACACCACCAAATCCCAGGGAGTTGGTCAGGGCATAGTGGATATCCATCGGAACACCCTCGCCCATCGTGTAATCCAGATCGCAGCCCTCGCCTGCCTCTTTTAAACCTGCGGTTGCGTGTACAAATCCATCCTCAATGGATTTCACGCAGGCGATAAACTCAACACCGCCCGCTGCACCTAAAAGATGTCCAATCATCGACTTAGTGGAGTTAATTTTTACCTTGTAAGCGTGGTCGCCCAGCGCTTTTTTCACTGCCATCGTCTCGAAGAGATCGTTATGGTGTGTACTGGTTCCATGTGCATTGATGTAATCAATCTTCTCCGGTGCGATACCTGCATCCTTGAGCGCCATCTCCATCGCATACGCTGCGCCGCTTCCATCCTCTGCCGGGGAAGTGATGTGGAATGCATCGTTGCTTCCGCCGTAGCCGACTACCTCTGCCAGAATCTTTGCGCCACGCTTCTGCGCGTGCTCTAAGGACTCCAGAACTACGATACCAGCGCCCTCGCCCATGACGAAACCATCGCGGTCCTTATCAAACGGACGGGATGCCGTCTCCGGGTCATCATTGGTAGAAAGAGCCGTCAGAGCCGCGAAACCTGCCATACCGAGCGGTGTGATCGCAGACTCGGTACCACCGGCTACCATCACGTCTGCCTCGCCGTACTGGATCGAGCGGAACGCCTCACCGATAGAGTTCGTACCGGTCGCACAGGCAGTTACCACGTTGATGGATTTGCCCTTTAAACCATAATGCATTGCCACATTGCCGACTGCCATGTTGCTGATCATCATCGGAACGAGCAGCGGGTTCACGCGGTTCGGTCCTTTTTCCAGCATTTTTTTGTGCTCACGTTCCATCGCCTGTAAGCTTCCGATACCGGAACCGATGCTGGTTCCCACGCGGAACGGATCCTCTTTTTCCATATCCAGACCCGCCTGTGCGATCGCCTCACCGGCTGCCGCTACCGCATACTGGGAAAACGGCTCCATACGTCTCGCTGCCTTCGGATCCATGTATTTCTTCGGATCAAAATCCTTCACCTCGCCTGCCAGCTTTGCCTTATAATCGGTTGTATCAAAATATGTGATCGGCGCGATACCGACTTTTTTATCCTTTAATCCCTGCCAGAAGCTTGCTACGTCATTTCCAATCGGAGTGATCGCTCCCAGACCGGTTACTACTACACGTGTCTTATTTCCCATCTAAAAACCTGCCTTTCTATCGTCACAGTTCACACGTTGTGCAAACTGCGACACGATTTTGCCGATGCTTCGCATTCCAAATCGGCAAAATCTGCTGCCACTACGTTATCGTACGCCACTTTCGGTTCCAAAAGTGCCTATCTGTAAAGCACCCTTTCCCTACATCGCCATTCCGCCGTCCACGCACAGAACCTGTCCTGTGATGTAAGCTGCGCGGTCAGAAGCCAGAAATACGGCTGCCTGCGCTACATCCTCGGTCGTACCGAAACGTTTTAACGGAATCTGCTCGCCCATCGCCTTCTTCACATCGTCCGGAAGAACGGCGGTCATTTCCGTATCAATAAATCCCGGTGCAATCGCGTTGACCGTGATACCACGGCTTCCAATCTCCCTTGCCACGGATTTAGTCAGTCCGATCACGCCCGCCTTGGACGCACAGTAATTTGCCTGTCCTGCATTTCCCATCACGCCGGAAACGGAGGAAATATTGATGATGCGTCCGCCCTTCTGCTTTAACATCTGGCGGGATACGTGCTTAATGCAGTTAAATGCGCCCTTTAAGTTCGTATCGATAACAGCATCAAACTCTTCCTCGCTCATCTTCATCAGAAGATTGTCACGGGTGATACCCGCATTGTTTACCAGAATATCAATTCTCTTATAGCGGCTGATAATGTCCTTTAAGAACGCCTCTGCCGCGCTGTAATCCGATACATTGCACTGAACGGCTTCCGCCTGTCCGCCTGCCTCGGTAATTTCCTTCACAACGTCCTCTGCCTTTGCCGCAGAGCCATTATAATTGACGATCACCACAGCGCCCTCTTTCGCCATCGAAATAGCGATCTGACGGCCAATGCCGCGGCTGGCACCTGTCACAACTGCTACTTTTCCATTTAACATCCAAGCGCCTCCTTTACTTTGTCGATATCTTCCAGTTTCTCTATATTGAACGCCTTCGCGTTTTTGTCGATTTTACGCATGAAACCAGTCAGGGTCTTGCCCGGTCCGATCTCAATAAATGTATCCACACCGTCTGCCAACATCTTCCGAATCGTCTGCTCCCAGCGGACGGAGGAAGAAACCTGCTTCATCAGAAGCGGCTTTACATCGGCTGCATCGGTCACATAATCTGCCGTCACATTCGCAATATACGGAATCTCCGGTGTATGGATCTCAACGGTATCGAGTACCTTTCCAAGCTTCTCGCCAGCTCCCACTAACATCTTGGAATGAAACGGTCCGCTTACCTTTAACGGAAGAACGCGTTTTGCGCCCGCTTCCTTCAATTTCTCTCCTGCCTCGGCAACCGCCTCTGTCTTACCGGAGATAACGATCTGTCCCGGACAGTTGTAGTTGGCAATCTGCACGCCGTCGATCGGCGCAATCACCTCTTCAATCTTCTCTGCATCCATCGCCAGTACAGCAGACATGGCACCCTGACCAACCGGGACTTCGCCCTGCATCAGGATACCTCTCTGCCGTACGGTACGGATGGCATCTTCGTCAGACATAACGCCTGCAGCTGCCATTGCAGGATATTCTCCCAGGCTCAGACCCGCAGCCACATCCGGGCGGATTCCGGTACGTTCCATGAATACACGCATCATCGCAAGGCTGGCGGTTACCATCGCCGGCTGCGTATACTCCGTGATATTCAGACGGTCCGTCTGCTCTGGATCAAAGCAAAGATCGGTCATTGAAAATCCAAGGATCTCACTTGCTTTCTCAAACATCCCGCGTCCCGTTTCCGTTTCCTGATAAAAATCCTGTCCCATGCCAGTGGTCTGTGCGCCCTGACCCGGAAAAATAAATGCAATTTTGCTCATAGCGTTACACTCACTCTCTACTTTCTGCCCAAAAGCGCCTCCGCCTGGGCCATCATTTCTTCAATCATTTCCTTACAGGTCTGCTCTTTCTTCACCATACCTGCAATCTGTCCAGCCATGACAGTTCCGTTGTCCACGTCACCTTCCATGACTGCCTTCCGAAGCGTTCCAAGTGTTAAATACTCCAGTTCCTCGAACGGGCGTCCCTCTTTTTCCAGCTTCAGATACTCTCTCGTCATCTTATTTCTAAGACAGCGGATCGGATGTCCGTGACTCATACCGGTTACGGTCGAATCAATGTCTTTCGCCTTGATGACTCTGTCCTTGTAAGCCTGGCTTACGATAGATTCCTTCGATACGACGAAGCGGGTTCCCATCTGGACCGCCTCTGCGCCCAGCATAAATGCCGCCGCAATGCCGCGTCCATCTGCGATACCTCCAGCCGCAATCACCGGAATCGAAACCGCATCAACCACCTGCGGAACGAGCGTCATCGTCGTCGCCTCGCCAATGTGTCCGCCGGACTCCATGCCTTCTGCAACGACTGCATCTGCGCCGCTCTTCTCCATCAGACGTGCCTGTGCAACCGAAGCGACAACCGGAATTACCTTAATGCCGGCTTCCTTCCACATGCCCATGTATTTGCCTGGAATACCGGCGCCGGTCGTTACGACCTTGATGCCTTCTTCTACAACTACCTTTGCCACGTCATCCGCATACGGGCTCATCAGCATGACATTGACACCAAACGGCTTCTTTGTCAGCTCTCTCGCCTTGCGGATCTCCTCGCGTACAACCTCACCTGGTGCATTGGCGCCGCCAATTAAGCCCAGACCGCCAGCTTCAGAAACGGCTGCTGCCAGATGATGTTCTGCCACCCATGCCATGCCGCCCTGAATAATCGGGTATTCAATCCCCAACATTTCTGTGATCTTTGTTTTCATTATGCCTCTACACCTTTTTCTTTTAAGTAGTTCATAACATCGCCTACCGTTGCCAGGTTCTGCAGATCCTCAGCCGGGATCTCTACGGAGTACTCGTCCTCCAGAGCCATAACCAGCTCAAACAGATCCAGGGAATCAGCACCCAGATCATCCTTGAAAGAGGAAGCCTCGGTAATGGAATCTGCGTCTACGCTCAGCTGCTCTGCAATAATTTCTTTCATTTTCTCTAACATCGTTTCAATCTCCTTTTTAAATGAATTTTCTTTTTGTGACCGCAAAAATGCAATCACTGTTCTTATATTTTATCAAAAAATGGAATAATGTACATTAGTTTTGCTATATATTTTTTGCTTCTCCAGGCACCTACCAGGTCATCAATGCCGCGCCCCAGGTAAGACCCGCGCCAAAACCTGCCATCACCAGCGTATCGCCGCGTTTTAAGCGTCCGTCCCGGTGCATTTCATCCAGGAGAATCGGAATCGAAGCCGCCGACGTATTGCCGTAGCGCTCGATATTGACCGGAATCTTGTCCATCGGAACCTTCAGACGGCGCGACGCCGCTTCCAGAATCCGGATATTCGCCTGATGCAGCAGATAATGCTGTACCGCCTCGCGGTCCGTTCCGGTCTCCTCCAGAATCGCATTCACAATCTCCGGTACTTTCTTAACCGCAAACTTGAAGACTTCCTGACCGTCCATCTGCATAAAACCAAGCTCCGGCTTGCCGCCCGTCAGGCAGTTTTCAAGACTTCTCGCCTGGCAGTACAGAACGTCGTTCTTCGTCCCGTCGCTGCCGACCAGCGTCTTCACCACACCCGTCTCGTCCGCCCGGACAACCGCCGCGCCCGCGCCATCGCCAAACAGGATGCAGGAACTGCGGTCCGTCCAGTCTAACACCTTGCTCAGTGTCTCCGCACCGATGATCAGCGCCGTCTTATAGATGCCCGCCTGAATAAATCCCTGCACAATATGTAAGGCGTAAATAAATCCGGAACATGCCGCCGTGATGTCAAACGCCACCGCATGTTTCGCCCCGATGGCTCCCTGTACATCCGCCGCCGCACTCGGGAACGCCCGATCCGGGGAAGAAGTCGCCACGATCACGATCTCAATCTCCTCCGGAGAAATGCCCGCGTCCGCAATCGCGCGCTTCGCCGCCTCTGTCGCCAACGCCGAGGTTCCCTCGCTCGTCGAGACATGTCTGGCTCCAATACCCGTCCGTTCCCGGATCCAGGCATCATTTGTATCAAGAAATTTCGTCAAATCCTGATTCGTCACAACCTGCTCCGGCGCATACGCGCCGATTCCAATGATTCTAGCTGTCATTTTCTCGTTTAACTCCGCTTCTTCTATAAAAGATAGTTTTAATTTCAAATGGTTTGATATTCAAATTAATTTAGAGTGTAGCGGAGAATCTGGGGTTTGTCAAGGATAACTTGTAAATGAACGGCAGGATTCTGGTGAGAAGACGCAACCCGGACAGAGAAGAGCCGCCCCCAATCTTCCGGAAAACGCTCTCGCTCTTGCACTCGCTGCAGCGGACACTAAGCTCGAAAAAACCTCGCTAAGTGCCGGCGCGAGTGATGTTTCCTACAGATTGGGGGCGGCTCTTCTCCTGAAATACGCATCACTTGAAATACATAAAAATTAGGATACCGCGGTTTCCTTTTTCGTTGTATAATTATAAGACATAGGTATCTTTATTGTATCTATACAGAAATTTGTATACTATATTATCTATATATTACCCTATTAAAAGGAGGAGTTGCTATGCAGAGTATTCTTGTATGTGACGATGACAAACAGATCGTGGAAGCGATTGACATATACTTAACCGGTGAGGGATTTGAGGTTATCAAGGCATATGACGGCGCGGAGGCACTGGAACTTTTAAAAACGCACACCGTGAATTTGATGATTCTGGACGTTATGATGCCAGGGTTAGATGGCATCCGGACGACGCTGAAGGTGCGTGAAACCAGCAGCATCCCGATCATTATTCTTTCCGCGAAGTCTGAGGATGCGGACAAGATTCTGGGCTTAAATATCGGGGCAGATGATTATATCACGAAGCCGTTTAACCCACTGGAACTGGTCGCCCGCGTGAAATCGCAGCTCCGCCGCTACACGCAGCTGGGAAATATGAACAATCAGATGGGCAACCACGTATTCAAATGCGGCGGCTTGCAGATCAACGATGAAAATAAGGAAGTAACCGTGGACGGCGAACTCATCAAGCTGACACCGATCGAGTACAACATCCTGCTTCTGCTCGTTAAAAACGCCGGAAAAGTCTTCTCCATCGACCAGATCTACGAGGCGATCTGGAATGAGGAGGCGATCGGCGCGGACAATACAGTTGCGGTTCATATCCGCCATATCCGCGAAAAGATCGAAATTAACCCGAGGGAGCCGCGCTATCTGAAGGTTGTCTGGGGTGTTGGATATAAAATTGAGAAGCAGTAAAAATGTGAATCATCCATCTAACAGAAGTTAGGAGTTGCAAAATTTATGACAAAACTCTCACATATTCCGATGCAGATCCAGAAATGGATCGCCAGCCTCGCGCATCTGTTTTTCCTGATTCTGGGACTCATCGGTATCAGCCTCATGTATATCAATGGAAATTTCGGGCTGGGGCTGACCGGCATTGGCTCGGTTCCTTATGAGGACACCGCGGAATTTAACACACAATTTAATAACGATCTGAACGATATCTTCCTATATATGGAATATCAGGACGTCTTCGGTGCCGACAGCTCGATCGACCTCTCGCGCCGGATGCTCAAAATGACCTTTGGACCAAGCGAGACCGAAAATTTCTCCCTGTCCTCCCTGATTTCCTATCTGGAATCCATGGGGTACCAGCTCGACGACGACTTTAACTGCCAGAAGGTTTCTGAACCGGCAGACGGCGTCAAGAGCCGCGAAGGCTACGTCGAATGGTCGGTTCAAGAGCCGCAGCGGATCTACAGCTACCGTTCTGCCAGCCGGAAGCGCAGCACATTGGAGGATGCAGCGGTCGAGATCATGGACACACTGCATCGTTATTACACAGTGTATAACCGTTTCGTCGCCAATCCATCCAACCTGCATTTTAAAATCCAGTACACGGAGCCAGATTCGGATCAGAGCGAAACAACCCAGTTTACAAACACCGATTCCCTGACACCGGAAAATGTCAAGGAATACGGGCGCTACGCGTACCTGCCGGGCAATTCCGTTTTCTACGACACCAACATGAAAGCGATCCCGCTCAGCAGCATTTCCGCACTGGCATCCAATAACCCGTACACCGGCAGCGACTATTATCTGCTGATCGGAATCGATACAAATTATCCAGTCACTGACCTTTACGCGCGCACGCATACCGCATACCTGCACCGGCAGCACCTGTATCTGACCGGATTTGCACTGACAATCTTTGCAACGATCGGACTGCTTTTAAGCTTCCTGTTTCTGTTCCGGGTGTCCGGCTACCAGAGTTACCGCAGCTTCGACGTGACGCTGCACGGCTTCGACAAGAGCGGCACTGAAACCGGCATCGTCTTTTTTGCCGCCATGACCGCGATCGCCCTGGTTGTAAGCGACCTGATTCTCATCCGCATCCTGCATCTGGTCATTCCATCGCAGTATTGGTACTTCTCCGATCACAGCCTGCAGGCGCTGGTCCTGTATCTGGGCGGACTGCTGCTCTTTTTCAGCCTCCTGCGCCGCTACCGCGCCGGTACCCTGTGGACCTCCAGCCTGATCTGCCGGATTCAGAAGAAAATGTTGATCCTCAAAACACGGCAGAACTTCCGCAGCCGCCTAGGCATCGGATTTGTTCTCTATCTTGCAATCAACACAGCGCTTATCAGCCTTGCCTGGTATTTCTGGGACCGCGTGTATGCAAGTTTATACGTTGTTTACCTGCTGACAGGTCTGACTGTGCTGGTATTTCTGCTGTTTAACCTGTGGATCTTTTACATACTGTTCCGGCAGGCAATCGAACAGGAATCCATCCGCGACGCCGTCCAGCAGCTATCCACCGGAGAAACCAGCTACCAGCTCAACCTCGATGAATTTGACGGACCGGAGCTCACGCTGGCAGAGGGACTCAACAACATCAGTTCCGGTCTTGAAACCGCCCTTCAGGAGAAAATGAAGAGCGAACGCCTCAAAACCAACCTGATTACCAACGTCTCACACGACATCAAAACGCCGCTGACCTCGATTATAAATTATGTAAACCTAATGAAGCGGGAACATATTGAAGATGCGCGGATCAACGCCTATCTCGATGTGCTCGACCAGAAATCACAGCGTCTCAAAACACTGATTGAAGACCTCGTCGAGGCATCCAAGGCAAGCTCCGGCAATGTGAAGCTTGAATTTACCGACATTGACCTCGTCCAGATGGCATTTCAGACCAACGGCGAATTTGAAGAAAAACTGGATGCCAGACATCTGCAGCTCATCATCAATGCCCCGCGGGAACCGCTGATGATCCGCGCCGATGGACGCCGCCTGTGGCGCGTGCTTGAAAACCTGTACAACAACGTCTGCAAATATGCGATGGAGGGCAGCCGCGTCTACGTAGACCTCGCCCACGTTCCCGGAAATCCAGAAACCGGTACTGCTGGCCAGGCAGTCTTCACCATCAAAAATATATCTGCCAATCCGCTCAACATCCGTGCGGACGAGCTGACCGAGCGTTTCGTGCGCGGCGACGTTGCCCGCACCACCGAGGGAAGCGGACTGGGACTATCGATCGCCAAAGATCTGACGGAACTGCAGAAAGGGCAGTTTAGTTTGTATATTGATGGGGATCTGTTTAAGGCGCAGGTGGCGTTTGATTTGGTGGAGAAAACGACGGAGAAGGCGGTGGAGGACGCAAAAATAATAGAAGAAACCGATGCTTCCAAAGCGACTGAAAAGCCGAAAAAGGGCGATGAACTGAAAAAAACAAATATACCGGAAGAAGCTACTATTCAAAAAGAGGTAAACGGCGAATCTTCCGAAAATGCTATCAATGAAACCATAAACACTACGGAAAATTCAAGAAATGAATAAAAATTTATGAATTGAGGACTTTATCCTATGAAACGCACTCATATCATGATCGCAGTCTTCTTCGCCTGCATCCTCTCCCCCAACCTGCTGTTTCCTATCCTGAAAACCACAGCCGATGAGGGCACCGGCGAAAACCGCAGTCTGGCGGCATTTCCAACTCTGTCGCTGGAAACCATCGATACCTTTCCATCCGGTGTTGAGGACTGGATCAACGACCACGCGGCGTTCCGCAACCGCTTCTTAAGCCTGAACGCCCGCTTAAACCTCTCCTTATTCCAGTTCGGAGACTCGCAGGACGTCATCACCGGAAAAGATGGCTGGTACTTTTACACGCTCGGAAGCTCTGTCGAGGACTTCCTCGGCACCAACCGTTTTTCCGCCGGGGAACTCCAGATGCTGGCACACAAACTCCAGACCGTCCACGACGCCTGGAAAGAAAAAGGCACCGAATTTATCTTCCTGTGTGCTCCCAATAAAGAAGGCGTATGCAGCGAATTCCTCCCGGATGGCTTCACCGCACCGGACGGACCTACCCGCCGCAGTGAACTGCTCGATTATCTGGAAATACACACAAATGTCCCAGTTGTCAATCCATACCCGGAGCTCAAAAACCGCCGGGACTATCAGTGGTATTTCAAAACCGACACCCACTGGAACGATGCTGCCGGATTTCTCGTCTCCGGGCAGATCATCGATGCCGCTGGCGGCACCTCCACGCCGATCGAGGACGTCACTGTCACCTATGAGCCACGCGATCCGGGCGATCTGGCAAACCTGTTCCACATGCCAGAATCCATGTGCGACGATACCAAAGCAGATGTATCCGGTTACCGAAACAATGTAACCATCCACTACGACAGTGCCTCCGACGATGGCAACATCGCCCACATCTCAGCAGACCAGGCGCCCGACCCGCGACGCATCACGATCTACCGCGACTCCTTCGGCACCGCCCTGCTGGTCGGACTGCCAAAATACTTTGCGTATACCGATTTTTACCACTGGCAGGCATTCGAGCCGGAATTTTTGAACGAAAATAAGCCGGATGTGCTGGTGTATGAGGTGGTGGAACGGGATTTGGGGAGAATGATGGAGGATTTGGAGAAATTGATGCCGAATCAATGACGTGCATAGTTTGTGCATTTTCAAAAGTATCATTTGCACAGTTTAGATGTGTTTTTTTATTGATCTCACATTATAATTATGATAAATTAAAATTATGGAAAGTCAGAGCATATGAAAGGCGGCCTGCCCCTACTTTTGGAGGGCTTCCCCTCCAGCATCTCGTCATACCAATGACAGAAAGGAGGGCGATAACAATGTATATTACATATTCGGATTTAATTCAGTCTGGAATATTCATTGTCGCTCTCGTAGGATTGTGTTATACAATCTTCACGAGAAGAAAATAGCCGCCACTACTGCAATAGGGGCGGCTGGTCTCATAAGAGATTAACTGTTTCATTTCGGCAGGCCGTATGTCTCTGGCTTTCCTATTTTTACTATAGCATATCTTTTTTCTGTATTCAAGATGTTTTATTATGCCTTATTTTTGAAATACTAAATTTTGCAATTTTCATTTCACCATTTTATCTGAATCAGCAGGTAGCTTCCCATCTAATCCATGATTCCGAAACCATCCGCCGATCCGAATAAAAATCAAAAATTCTCCTACAGCTCTTTCTTCACCAGCTCCAACGCCGAAGCAATCACCGCATCCATATCATAATACTTATACTCGCCCAGACGTCCGCCAAAGATTACCTTCTCTTCCTTCTTGGCCAGCTCTTTGTACTTCTCATACAGCGCACCATTCTTCGCATCATTGACCGGATAATACGGCTCATCGCCTAACTTCCACTCAGAACTGTACTCACGGCTGATAACCGTCTTTGGCAGATCATTGCCATCCGCATCCTTGCCAAACTCAAACCATTTATGCTCGATAATACGCGTCCACGGAGTCTCCGCATCTGTATAGTTCACTGCCGCATTGCCCTGGAAATTCGGGATATCCAGCACTTCGGTATCAAAGCGCACAGAACGATACTCCAGAACGCCCAGCGAATACTCAAAATACGCATCGATCGCGCCGGTGTAAACTACTTTCTTTGCCATCGCATCCCAATCAGCCTTATTCTCAAAATAATCCTCTTCCAGGCGAACCTCGATGCCGTCCAGCATATTGGCAACCATCTTCGTATAGCCGCCAACCGGGATTCCCTGATACAGGGCGTTAAAATAGTTGTTGTCAAAGGTCAGACGAACCGGAAGACGCTTGATGATAAAGGACGGAAGATCCTTGCACTCTCTTCCCCACTGCTTCTGTGTATATCCCTTGATCAGCTTCTCATAAATATCCGTACCAACCAGGCTGATCGCCTGCTCTTCCAGGTTCTTCGGCTCGGTGATGCCTGCTGCCTTGCGCTGTTCCTCGATCTTCGCCGCTGCCTCCTGCGGAGTCACGACACCCCACATCTTGTTGAAGGTGTACATATTAAACGGCAGGGAATACAGCTCGCCGTGGTAATTCGCCACCGGAGAGTTCGTAAAACGGTTAAACTCCGCGAACTGATTTACATAATTCCAGACTTCCTTATTATTCGTGTGGAAAATATGCGCGCCATACTTGTGAACCTGGATGCCCTCCATCGGCTCTGTATACACATTTCCTGCAATATTCGGGCGGCGGTCAATCACCAGAACCTTCTTGCCCGCTTTCTTCGCCTCATGGGCGAATACGGCACCGTAGAGACCGGCGCCTACTATTAAATAATCGTACATGTTGGTTTTCTCCTTGTTACGTGTTGTTATACTTGTGATTTATTTATAACATACAACGACAATTTAAACAAGAATATCCCGTCAGCTTCAAGCATTCCCCAAAACAAACTCTCAATTTGGACACAATACCTTATTAATACTCCATTAGGATACATGAGTCCTATGGAGTACAGACGTAGACTTGGATTGGCTGTTTAACCTGTCCAAGAAAATGTCCGCACCCTCCCCTCTCAGGGCGAGTCCAAAATCTTCAAGAACACTTTTACTATGTATTATCCTTCAACCCATAACACTGGTACAACATATCTGTCATTTTCTTCTTATCTGTTCCTCTTATACCCAAGGACTTTAAATCCACTGTTTCATCAGCTATTTCAGATAAGAACTTTTTCATATCCTCTGCTATTTCCGGACTGAGAACTTGCCTTGTATTGGCTGTGATTAACTGTGCTAATCGGAACACATCGTTTTTATGTTTCTTTATATTTTTGCTGTCAACCTGCTCTCCATTCAGCTTGCGTTCCTTTAAATCCAGCCACGCTTTCGCCTTAAATGGTATCAGACAAGTCGGACTTAATACCGGAATGCCATCAACCATCAATTGTCCGGTTTTTAGCAATTCATAATACGCTTCATTTAAAAGGATTGCCGACAAGCTGGAGATTTCATCGTCTATCGGAAGCGGTGTGAGAACTGCATCATCTTCCAATATAAGAAAATCCGGATTTCTGGAAAATATTTCTATCATATATGGATATTCTTTGCTTTTCGGAGATGTGAAACGATAAAACTGTGCATTTCCGGTACTTTTATTCAAATGCTCATATCCTGCTTCCTTGACATACTCCCAGAACTGCCTGCCGAACTCTGCTGTTATGGATTCGACAATCAATACAATATCTACATCTTTTGTAGCACGAAACGGTAATTCTTCATTTTCCATAATCAAATCACAAGCTGTCCCGCCGATGATAACATATTGATTTTCAAAACCCTGAAATCTTTCCTTAAATTTTGTAAATCCGCTGACCATTACTCCTTCAACCTTCTTTCCTGCAATTCATCTACTGCTTCTTCAATTCTCTCATCGTTTGTATCTCCAAAAGATAAAACAATGGAAATATCGTCAGCACTGTTATCCTCTGAAAATTGTTTCGGGTTGTATGCCCATAATTCAAGTCTTACCTGCTTATCTGGGTCTATCAATTCATCGGTCAGTAAAGTTTTATCATAATCCTTCTCACTGATTGCATAGGTAGCAACTCGGCTTGGATTTAGCATTGTTTTTTCAGAAAGTGCCGTTCCCCCTGCAAAAACCATATTTTCTGTAACTTGCGTCTTATCTATATATCCTGCTTTGCGGACAGGTGTTGTCAAATATACTTTTGCTTTTTCAAATAATTCATCTCTGTTATATTTTGACTCAATAAACTTGTTGACACCGTCTTTTGCTACAAGAAACAAATCCGTCGCTTCCAACTGCTTTACTGCTCTGGTCAAGGTCATTGCTGTAAATGGAAGTACTTTTCCGGCTTCTGAAATATACAATCGTTTTTTCTTACTATACAGATAAAACAAAAACAACTGCTGTGTTGAGCAAACAAACTTATCTGTCAGCTTTTGGGGTTCTTTCTCATCAGAAAGCATTGTCCCAATGAAAGGAAGAAAGACCTGCTTATCAGTAATAAACGGTATATTATTTTCTATAAGGCTTTTTCTTCGATAATTAGATACCGACGCAAGTTCAAATACGACTGGTACATTATCAATCTGCTGTATTTTTGTAATCTGTTTTTTCAATGCCGGAAGTGTGGCAAGTTCTTCTGTCGGAGTAAGCATTATACAGCGTCTGTTTCCAATATATGCTGTGTGAAAATTATAACTCCCTGCAATATAAACAGGCAAAGAATCCTGATGATTCCATGCTTCATATTTTGTAGAAATCCCGAATACGCTTGTAAGCATATTTCCCATTCCCCTTTTTAACTCAATTTTTTTCATTTTAACTTAGCCAATGTTAAAAGTCAAGTTTTCGAGTTATTTTAAGTTTATTGCTAATTTCAATCCTCAAAAAAAATCAACTAGGAGCAGCAAATTTTAAATATTTCCAAATGTAAATTTTTTTCCTAACCACATTTGTTAAGAAAAAAGCCTACCTTCACTCTCCTTCTCCCTTATCACACTCCCATACACCAAAATCATCCAAAACATCGGCTGCCGGTAATTCACCAAAAAGAAACTCTCCGCCAAAATCCCTGCCACCGCACACATCATCGCCGCATTCATATACCGCAGATTCCGGACCAGCCAGATAAGTAGGAAAACCGTCGGGATTATTCCATAGCAGAATAATACACTGAACAGGCAGCAATGAATCTCATTGATCTGGCTGGTCAGCGTGAAACGGTCAAATCCGCCCTCGCCTGCGCCGTATAACAGGTATTGTGGGTAAAGCACCAGCTTCTCCATGCCGCGATCCAGAAACAGTCCCAAAAGTCCGCCATGTGCAACTTTCCAGATCTTCTCCTGAATCCGGGTCAGCATATTGTAATCCACGGTCTTCACATCGAAATCCGCCGCTGGCCATATCCACCACAAAAACACGCCCAACAAAAGAAATCCACCACAGATTCCCACGATCCACACCTTCGACGGAACCTTTCTCCTGCATCCCTCCAGATAGAGTGCATGCGCTCCTGCCAGCAAGGTAAAAACCAGAAAGCCCAGCAGAATTCCCGTCGATTTCGATGCCGCCAGCACCGGTAAAGCCAGCAAGTAAAAAATAAGAAAGCTCCGATCGCCGAACCGACACCGGTACAGGTACAAAAGCAGCACCATCATAAATAAGAAAAACGCCAGCTGATTCGGATCATTAAACGTTCCCTGGTACCGCACCGCGCCCCAGTATTCATGAAAAATCCGTCCATGGCCCGATGCATATACCAGAAGCTGCAAAACGATATTTACCTTCACCACCCGGTTCATCCACAATAAAAACGTTTCATTCTCCTGATCCACCAGCTTCCGAAACGTCCATATCGCACAGGCATTATAAATCCAGAAAAACGTATACCGGAAAAACTCATTCCGCCCCAGCCGTATACCATAATATGCATTAATCCCTATCACAAACAGCAAAAACACATAGAAAAAACCATCTTCCCGAACCCGTCCGATTCGTTCCTTCTTTTTCAAGCATCCAGCCAGTAAAATAAAAAAAGAGAGCAGCAGACAAACATCCGCCGCTCCCATTCCTCCCGAAGGAAATAGATAAAACTGTTTCAAAAAAACAAACAATAAAAACAATACGCTGGCTGGCGCAAATACCATCTTCTCCTTCATGACTCCTTTATCCTCTCTCCGACTCTCTTCCCAGCAGTCTCTTGTAAATCTTCTCCATCTTTTCCCCCACTGCATCCAGGCCAAACAGACGGCTTCGCTTTCTGCACACCTCGCCCATCCGGTCCCATTCATCCATATGTTCCAGCATATACAAAAGTGCCCGCGCCCAGACTTCTTCATCCTGCATCTTCTCAATCATCATTCCGCCCGGACAGATTTTCTGGCTTCCATCCTCAGATAAAGTCCACTCCTCTCCCATCAGGTCCGTATTGCCCCGGATCTCCGAACAAACCACCGGCAGTCCGCTCGCCATCGCCTCCAGCATCGCACGCGGCAGTCCTTCCTGGAAAGACGGAAAAAGGAAGATATCCGAAGCACCAAAAATCTCCGCCATATCTTCCCTATAACCCAAAAATGATATATGATCCGCTATCCCAAGCTGCGCTGCCAGATCCTGCAAATACTCCTTCAATTCGCCATGTCCGCATAATAAAAGATGCAGCCGTTCATAGCTGCATCTCTCAACTCGCCTGCCTATTCCAGCATCCTCCTGCTCATCTGCCGTTTCATTTCGTTCCAACGATAAAACTGACTCCTTTTCCGAATCCTTCAGCTTCGCCAGCATCCGAAACAGCACTTCCTGATTTTTCCTCGGAATCATCTCCCCGGACGTCAAAAGCACTACCCGTCCCGGCGGCACGCCCAGACTCTCTCTCTTCTTTTGACGTTCCTTTTCCCCCATTTTAAAAAAATTATCTTCCTCTATCCCCACACCCGGCACATAATCCACATACCTCGCATGGAATTTCCGTTTCGCAAGTTCATAATCCTCTCGGTTAATACAGATCTGCTGATCCGTATACCTCGATAAAAACTTTTCCATCGGATAATAAAACAGCCAGTTCTTCCACGACGCCCCTTTAAAAAAATGGAATCCATGCGCCGTATAAATCACCGGGCCAGTCCCCGTCGCATGGGCCGCCAGGCGCGCCATCACACCTCCCATCGGTGTGTGGCAGTGCACCAGCGAAAAATTTTCCCGGCGCATCAGCTCAACCATCTGACGGTACACCTGAAAATTCCGCTTATCAAACGGACTCCGTACAAAATCAATCTGGTGACAGATAATCCCGGTTCCATCCAGACGGTGATTATCCGTTCCATAGGACGGCGTATGAAAATTTGAGGCATAATGAACCTCGTATCCCATTTTCTGTAAAATATGGACATTGTTCATCTCAAACTGCGGGACAAAGCCGCTGACATGGGTAACCAGAAGAGCCTTCCTGCGCTGCTTTCCTTCCATTTCCTGTCTCTCCATTCAGGCACCCCCCAGACTTAATAGTGAACCTTCTTATGTGAATTAGAAGTATCTTTTACTTCTGTCCGTTCACTAATAATATATCTCGGCCGATGCTTGACTTCCATATAAATCTTTCCGATATATTCACCTAAAATCCCTAGACAAACCAGCTGCACTCCGCCAATCAAGCAAATAATACATGTCATGCTCGACCATCCGGCAACTACATTTCCCATGAAACGCATCACGATCGACCAAATAACTCCAAGAAAACTGAGTCCTGCAATCACCGTACCAAGCGCTGTAATAATTCGAATAGGTTTTATGCTCAAGCTCGTAATACCATCAAACGCAAGGCTCAACATTTTCGTTAATGGATAATGGCTTTCTCCTGCAATTCTTTCATGACGCTCATAATAAACACTTGTGCTCTTAAAGCCAACCAGCGGAAACATCCCACGCAAAAAAAGATTTACCTCCTTGAAATTAGCAAACTCCTTTAACACCCGACTTGAGACAAGGCGATAATCCGCATGATTATAGACAACCTCCGCACCCATCCAGTTTAAAAGTTTATAAAATCCTTCTGCTGTAAAACGTTTAAAAAATGTATCTGTATCACGTTTACTTCTGACGCCATAGACAATTTCACATCCCTGCTTATACTGCTCCACCATCTCGTCCATAGCATTAATATCATCCTGACCATCACAATCAATGGAAATTGTAATATCACATTTATCTTTCGCTTCCATCAAACCCGCAAGAACCGCATTTTGATGGCCTCGGTTACGGCTCTGAGAGATTCCTATAAAATGTTCATCTTGTTTTGCCAGATTGCAAATGATTTCCCATGTCTTATCCTTACTTCCATCATTCACAAAAAGGATACGGCTGCTGTTAGAAATCGTATTAGACTGAATCAAAGAAGTCAGCTTATCCAAAAACATCTTTGATGTAATTGGAAGAACTGTTTCCTCATTGTAACAAGGAATAATAATGTATAATATGGTATTCATTTTAAATTTTACCTTTCCGATCTTTTATATCGTTCTCTAAAAGTATTTAATCTTGATCTTATATATTGGAATCCATAGAGAGACAATATAATATATAGTGGAATATATGTGAATAAATATCTTGCACGTGCTTCGAAAATTAATTCAAACAGTGTCAGCCCTAAGATGCTTAACATAATCACACATACACGATTGTTTTTAGTTGCATGCCATGCAAACACATTTAAAAATATAATTGTCAACCATATCATCTGTTCAAAATTTGACCATAAAATATAGTATTTTCCGATGTCTCCATATTGTCCCGTATAATACAAACCACGCAAAAACTCACATATTGGTGTCGCTTTCGGAGGAAATACTTCCAAAAAGAATCCACCTTCTGCAGCCCAGCTAAATGTACCATTATAATAATTGGATAATATTTTTCGCGCAAATTGCTGCACCAAGCCTAGTACATGCATATTTTTAATACGATTAATTGCCACATACAAATCTGCTGCGTTTCTTTCTGCACAAGTTGAAAATGATGCAGAAAATTCAACATCCTTATCAGAAAAATTTCCCATATCAGCAGGATTCATACCCATCATAAAATAATGTGCAATTCCAAAAGACATGTTTTTATCAACCGGAAAATTCATCGCTGAAATTCCAACTTTAATTATACACAGCCCCATGAAAGCGCCAAAAATAGCAATCAAATCATTCAAGAAACTTTTTTTCAATTCTCTCTTTCCTGCAACGCAAAATGTTTCAACTAAAATAACTGCAATAAAAACGATAAATGTTTGAGGTTTTATTTTATATCCCACCGTTGAACAAAGACCTATGAAGAACCACACTAACATAGAATTCTTCTTTTTATTATGAATATAAAGATATAAAATCAACGTAGGAAATATCAATGCCATAGAATCCGAATACGGTATAGAAATCCATGGAGATATTCCAGCCAAAAGAACATAAACAACATACCCAAACAGCGAAATTTTTGTATCATCAAATAAATACTTAATTATATGAAATAATAAATAGCCTGTTACGGCATTTAAAAAACATTGAACTGTCAAAATAGCAAAATATTCATAATCATGGAATCCTATATTATGTGCCACAAATCGGATTATAGAGAAAATTTCTGCCAAAAACAGGTTATTAGGGTATCTTGAAAAATACCATTGATAATCATTTGCATTTTGATGGTGTATATATGAATTAGAAAAATTTATTAATTCGGAAGAATCCCACCCTGTATAAAAATAATAATTATACACACAAAAAAGGTTCAAAAAGAAAAACAGTATCGAAACGACTATCATAGTTTTTTTACTGTTTTTAAAGTTAAAACAATTTGCCACAGTATATACTACAGCAAAAAAAATCGTTCCCAAAAACATTAGCACCCATGGCGACAAAAAATTCGCACAAAGAGATTTATTTGCATATTCAATCTTAGGGAAAAAAACACAAATTAAAATTATTATCAAAAATACGGACAGATATATACCCTTTATAATGTTTTGAAATAACATCTTGTAATTCATTTCAGTAGCATTATTCTTTTTTAATAATTTCAACTTCTCAAAAAAATTCATAATCTAAACCTTCTTAATTTTTTATACATTACTACTCCCATAACTGCATCGGATATATGCCAGATTTCATCATAAATCGAAACTTCTCCTGTGCCGGTTCTATATCTTCCTTATATGTAATACCAATCCATCTATCCGATGTATTCAGGACTTTTACAGCCGCCAAATTCTTTTCCAGCAATTCCGCCACAATATTCGGGAGAAGATATTCTTTCTTCTCTGAATTTTCCCCTAATGTATCAAGGAATCTGGCAAATCCTTCATCTATATACCGCAAAAAATCCGGATATCCCGCCCACATATTCATAGATACCATTGCATCTGATGTAATCCATTTGCTGACTTCCGCATTATCGCACTGTATTTTTCCATCCACTATCTGAATTCCCGTTGTCTCAATCACTTTCTCCAGATATCCATTTGCATCTGCCACACAGACACCTCTAGTTACAGCTCCGTTCTCACTCAGCGTGTTCTTCAAAGAAAATCCAGCCATGGCAAGGTTCATCTTCTCTTTATTCTCATTCTCGGAAATCAAGAAATCATGAAGCTTTATAAATGCTTCTTTTCCATAATAATCATCTGCATTAATAATCACAAATGGCTCTTTTACTACATTCTTGCAAGCTAAAATTGCCTGTCCAGTTCCCCATGGTTTCACGCGCCCTGCTGGAACCTCATATCCATCCGGTAAATCTTCCAATTCCTGATAGACATATTCTACTGGCATAACTTTCGATAAGCGATTTCCAATCACTTCTTTAAATTCCGCTTCGATTGCTTTTCGAATCACAAAAACAACTTTGGTAAATCCAGCTGCTTTTGCATCGTAAATCGAAAAGTCCATAATAATCTCCCCATTGGGAGCCATCTTTACAAGCTGCTTGATACCGGTTCCGAAACGGGAACCGATGCCAGCAGCCATGATGATGAGGGTTGTATTCATATGTTCCTCCGCAAATAATCCATTACTCTCCCCCTATTCCACCGTTACGCTCTTCGCCAAATTTCTCGGCTTATCCACATCCAGACCTTTCGAAACGCTTACATAATATCCCAAAAGTTGCAACGGAATCACTGCTAAACTCGGTGTAAAGCACTCTTCTGTTTCTGGAATATACAAAGCGAAATTTACTGTATCTTCTACTTTATAATTTCCTGCCATTGTCACTGCTACAAGATAAGCTCCACGGCACTTCACTTCAACCATGTTGCTGATCATTTTTTCATATAGTTCTTTCTGCGTTAATACACTGACTACTAAAATCCCATCTTCAATCAAACTAATTGTTCCATGCTTTAGCTCTCCTGCTGCATATGCCTCAGAATGAATGTAACTGATCTCTTTTAATTTTAAACTTCCCTCCATGCCGACAGCATAATCAATGCCGCGGCCGATAAAAAATACATCTTTCGCATTTGCATATTTTGAAGCAAACCACTGAATTCGCTCTTTTTCATCATCCAGCACTTTTTGAATTTGTTCTGGAAGCTTCTGAAGCGCTTCTATTAGTTCCTTATATCTCTTTTCATCCAGTTTTCCTTTTGCATAAGCAAACTGAATCGACAACAAATTCCCGGCAATCAGCTGTGCACTATACGCTTTCGTCGTTGCTACCGCAATCTCCGGTCCAGCTAATGTATAAAATACATGATCTGCCTCACGCGCAATCGTTGAACCGACTACGTTCACAATCGCAAGTGTTGGGATTTTCTGCTCTTTTGACAAACGCAAAGCTGCCAAACTATCTGCTGTTTCCCCCGACTGACTAATAATAATAACAAAACTATTCTCTTCCAAAATTGGATTCCGATATCTAAATTCAGAAGCCAGTTCCACACGTACCGGAATTCTTGCCAATTCTTCCATTACATATTGCATCGCCACTCCTGCATGATACGCAGAACCACACGCCACAATATAAATTCGTCCAATTGAACGGATTGTTTTTTCATCTAAACCTGCATCTGATAAATCAATTCTCCCATTTTTTAAAACTGCATTGACTGTATCACGAACTGCTCTTGGCTGCTCATAAATTTCTTTCATCATGAAATGCTCATATCCGCCTTTTTCTGCAGCCTCTGCATCCCACTTAATTTCAATCAGTTCTTTTTCAATCACTTCCTGGTCGATATTGTAAAAAGTAATCTCTCCTTTATGCAAACGAGCCATTTCCTGATTCCCAATATAATAAACCTGGCGCGTATATGGAAGAAGCGCCGGTACATCCGACGCTACAAATGTTTCTCCCACTCCCTGCCCCAATATCATTGGATTATCCTGACGGGCTACATATATTTCTTCTGGATATTCTTTAAACATAAAAGCCAGTGCATAGGTACCACGAATTCTAGTCATAGCTCTTGCTAATGAATCAATCGGATTCTGACCATAATTTTCATAATAATAATGAACCAACTTTACAGCCACTTCCGTATCCGTATCAGAATAAAAGGAGTATCCCTTCTTTATCAGTTTTTCTCTTAACTCCTGATAATTTTCAATAATTCCATTATGAACACCTACAACCTCTCTATCTTCCGTTGCATGAGGATGTGCATTCAATTCTGACGGTTCACCGTGGGTCGCCCATCTGGTATGTCCAATTCCGCAGTTTCCATGTATTGCTTTTCCAGCATTTGTTTTTTCTTTTAAAGCAATCAGCCTACCTTTCGCCTTTACGATTTCCGGCAATGATTTCCCTTTTCTAACCGCCAAACCAGCTGAATCATATCCTCTATACTCTAATTTTTCTAATCCGGCAAGAAGAATGGGCGCTGCCTGTTTATCTCCTGTGTATCCTACTATTCCGCACATTATATTTTTCTCCTATATATTCTTTTCGTTCAAAATACTCCAGCAGTTCCCTACTTTCTCTTTCACACCCCGATTGTTCGCAATTTTTACATATATATTCACACGCTTCAGTTATTCTTCGTTCACTTGTCGTGTTCTTTCCTATCGGTAATTCCGAATTTAAGTATGTTGGATATAAATGAAAATAATCCGAAAAAACCGCCGTATGAGCTAAGAAAACACATTCTATATAATAACCCATTTTGTCCTTTTCAGGCTTTTTTTCTGCTATTGCGCACGAAATAAGTGCTGTAGTAAGAGCTGCTTTTACTACCAAAGCTCCTTTACCATCTATATAAGCTTTTTTAGCATACGTATACGCTTCTTCAAAGCTCTCAACATTGTCTTGGGTTCTATATATACTTTTTGCTCTTTGCAACCAATAATGTAAATCATTCTCTAATAATGGCTGCAAATCTTTATAGATAGTATAAATAAGACTTTTTGAGTCTTTGTTTGTTGAAAATATTTGGTTCAGCGTATCGAATAAAATAATATCTATATATAAACGTTTTCTCGAATAATCAAGTTTAAATTCTTTGACAATATAGTATATGCTATCCGATATTTCCTGTATTTGAAATTGCTTTAATAATTCTATTAGTGCAATTTTACTATTATGAACCATTTTTGAACTTGAATGTTTTGTTGCCTCTTCTTCTGTTGTTAAAATCAACTCAACAAATGGAGAAAACTTTTTACATATATCATTTATTTCATCGCGATTTAAATCAAGAGAAATCAAATCTGAATAGTATAATTTATCCAACGCACATAACGCAATTAACACACTTCTTTCTTTAAGAGAAATCTTAATCTCTTTCTTTATAGTAAACGGTATATTTATATTTTGATCCTTTTTCAAAACATACAAATAATCTATATTCGTTTGATCCGCCTTGCGCCTAACCAATCCAAAAGAATCCTGTACTTTATTACTCATTACGATTTCATTTTCATCAAATCTATTACTTATATCAATTACATTACAATTCAAATTAGAGACCAAATAATTATCACTAGAATTTATCGCAATTACAACTTTATTATTATTATTATTTAATCGCGTCCTTAAATCTATTAATAATCCATATACATTCGACGACATCGAATTACTATCAAACAAAAAAATACTATCCTTTTGTGATTCTAAAATTTTAAGAATCAACTCCTCATCCACAAATATTTCTGATGGGAAGTAAAAAACATCTCTTTTCTTATAATATTCCGCCAAATTGCACAAAACATATGTTTTTCCACTAAAGCGTCTTCCTTTCAACAAAACAAACGATGTTTTATCCAATTCATCCTGTATTTCCTTATTACAGTCTCGATAAATATGTAATGTACTTTTTAAAAAAGCATTTTTTTGAGTATCAAATATTTTTGTATTTGAAATCAATTTCAAGGATTCTTTTTTTCCTTTTTCGATTATTATACTCGGATTTATATATTTATATATTTTTTCTCTATTTTCCCTTTCCAAGTACTGATACATTGAAACGAAATCCGGATAAAATTTTTCAAAATTTTCAACTATTATCACTCCATTAATTCCATGTTTCTTTAAACTTCTTTCTTCATCAAGTGTTGGTTTTTCATTTCTTAAAACAATCCTATATGCATCTTGCTGTATATTTTTACTTTTATTATAAACATATTGCAAATCCATTTCATTTTGCAAACTACATCCAATAAAAAGCATATGTTGTTGTGCATAATCTGAAAGCAGTGCTTTATAAATATCTTTATTTTCTTCACTTGTAATTGCCTGTAAATATTGTTCTTGGCTAAACACTATATTATTTTTATTATCATCTCTATATCTACTTTCATAATTCGCATCCCCATGTAATTTATATAATAATTTTTTAGATGTTTTCGGTCGCCTAAATTTAAGATATGGCAATATTAATTGAAAATCCGAATTTTGTTCAATTCCATCATCCACATTTAATGTATATGCATATGGCCAATTTACCTTTGTCAAAAAATCAATTTGTTGCTGTAATAATTTTACTTCCGTAAAATTATCCTCAAAATATTTTGCACGTTTTTCACTAGAAACGCATTCAAAGAACAAGTCTGAAACATCAAAAAAACTTTTTTTATTAACCTCTTCGTAACTATATAAACAATTTTTTTCTGCACATATCAGTTTACTCATTTCATTTTTTGCAAGTTTTCCATCCGGAACACCACCATTAACAGCTTGACATCCAGCTGTAAAACCAGCGCCGAAAACAGGAACAAGTTTCCTTTCAAGCGCATATCTAGCTAACTTTTTTATTCCCTCATCGTAATCTATAATATTAATTAAATTCATTTTTTAATACCTACTTAATATTATCCATTTCTCTTATTCAAGCAAAATTCAAAATACTTCCTAAAATTTTCTGTTTGAATTTTCCAATCCCATTGTTTTATATTCTCAAGATTTTCATTAGATAACTCTTTAAATACTTCTCTATTTTTTAATAATTTAATTATTTTTTCTTTCAGTTCCTTAACCGTCCGTTCTTTCATAATAAAATTCTTTTGTAGAGTCCCCAAACATTCTTCCACAACACCCACATTTGTTGTAATAACCGGAACCCCACAAGCCATTGCTTCTAAAACCGGATTAGGTGTTCCTTCATGTAATGACGCGCAAATATAACAATCAATTTTGCTATAAAATTGAGGCATACGGTAATGCGGAATCATTTTTTCTTCCCTGTCAGAAGTATATAATTCGATATTATAGCCTTCCTGTCTTAATTCTTGTATCGCTGGCTTTATAATAGTATTAATTCCTTTTAAATCGTTAATACTCCACTTACTATTTCCTACCCACCCAACACGAATTAATCTATCATTTATATTGTCAAATCTACTTAAATTATTCGGTTGGAACAAATTCAAATCCACTCCATCTGGCAAGTAAGCATCCGGTCTTTTTTTTAATTCCACTTTTTCCTGGTATATTCTTTCAAGTTTTTTTGAAGATACAGCATATGCCGTTAGTATCGACTCTTTACGAGCAAACAACTTTTCTGTAACCATCTTTTCTTCATCATCTAAGCATAGATGGTCATATATTTCTGTTGATATTTTTTTGTTTTTTATGTACTTACTAAAAAACTCTTCTTTTGTATAACCCAATCGAAAAATTCGATTTTGCACCCATTCACTATCATAAGATGATAATAATCCCCTCCAAAAAAAGTGAACTATTTTGCAGTCCTGACTTAAAATAAATATATCTGCCACATTCTCTATATCACAAGCATAAATCACTTTAAAATCATAATATTGATTCAAATTTTTCTTTATTTGATCCGCAATATGATCAAACGCCCAATCAGGTCTATCTACAATTAAAGCTATTTTTTCTTTTTTATTTTTTTGTTTTTTATTTTCATCTACAACATCATAAACACACTCTCGTTGTATCTCTTTTCTTCCTTTTACTATGTCAATCAACTTCCAACATTTATTAACTATTCGATATCCTTTTGTTTTTTTTATAACTCGCAAATCCGTTTCTAATCTATTTGTTCGCTCCCATAAAATATCACATTCTTTTGTTTTCATTTCCAACAATCTCTGTGTTCGCTCTTTTTCAACCTCTATAATTCTTTTCTCCTCTTTCAAATCTTGAACTCTTTTAATAGAAGTAGACTCTTCTGTAAAATCTGTTCTTTCCATAATTTATTCTCCTCTTTTTATCTTCCTTAGTACTTTTTTCAAGAATCTGATATCCGAAATAGATTCTTGCATTTTAATTTTATTTAATTCATCAACTCTATACTCATCCATTCCCATTTCAAATAAACATCCCGACAGTCTAATTGTCAATTCATCCATTTTAGCAATATGTGATGTAGGAGACAAATATACTAACCTCTCTACCCTATTATCCAATAATACTTTTTGTATATCTCTACTTCTATATTGATAATCACCCCAATTTGCTTTTTCTGCCGAAAAAATATGCTCCAACTGACATTCTAAATATCGATCTCCTTCTTCTGGAGAATTCTCGTCGGTAATCAGTAAAACTTGTTTTCCTTTTTCTTCGAAATATTTTTTATAGTTTAATAAAACCCTATCCATTTCCAGATATCCAACATATCGATAATAAATTGCCACTTTTGATTTATCATTTATTCTCTTTAATATTAAATCCTGTTTTTCAAAATAATTAGATCCTATTAATTTTATTACATCTTGAGCATCCCAATACTGTAATAATAATTCAAAACATTTTCTTGCATTTTTCTCTTCGATTTTATATAACCAACAATCAATACAATCCAACAAAATTTCATCTTTTAAATTAAAAAACTCATTTTTATAGTCTTCGAATTTACATTGATGAATCAAAAATTGTTTTACGTTTTCGACAATTACAGAGCCCTTACATCTACTTTCAAAACGTTTAATATCTAATACGTTTCCCCCCGTAACTCCAACACCCAAGCGATAATGATAAAACTTTTCTTTTATTATTCCTACATGTTTGGCATAATAAGAAAGAATAAACAGTGCATATCTGTCTTCTGCAGATACATATTTTCCATCTAAAAGCTTAGCAAATCCCTCTTTGCACAACTCTGTTTTCCAAATTTTATTGACCAAGTTGCAATTAAATTTATGTTCAACAAAACAGGCACTTAAAATATCTTTCTGTATCCCACTTGTGTCCTCTGGATTCATAAAATGATCAACCCATAAAATCAAATCGTCTGCCAGTTTTTCTCCCGCCAAAATTTCTGCTCCAAATTGTGCAAAATCATATTCTTCTTTCTCCATAATGCAAAAAAGATATTCGCAAGTATTCAAAGATATATAATCATCACTATCTAAAAATAATATATATTTACCTGTCGCTATTTCTACTGCATCTTTTCGAGTTTTGCATAAACCCATATTTTCAGCATGTTTTATTAATTTAATACGTCTGTCTCGATTCGCATATTCTTGCAGTATTTTTAGTGAACTATCTTCTGATGCATCGTCCACACAAATGATTTCGATATCTTTTTCTGTCTGGTTAATTGCGCTCTCCAGGCACTCCCGCAGATATTTTTCAACATTATAAACTGGTATCAATATGGATATTTTTGGCATAACCCCTCCAATATACACTAACGTTTTCTCTTAATGATTCCCTTAACCCACTCTCTCCTCCGACTCCCAATCGGCAGCACCTTATTGGCGATCTTCCGGATGCCCGCGTTCTGCTCCATCCTTGCGATTCTTGACAGTTCCGCTTCTCTCTCATCCATCAGGCATCGTTTCGTTTTTCTCAGGATCATCGGATAATACGGCGACAGCTTCGCATACTCCCAGAAATATTCCGCAAAATCACAGTCCACCACATCCCAAGGTTTCTGGTATCCAGCGAAATGGATCAGATACGGGCGTTTTCTCGCCTGTGTGTATGCTTCATAGAGCTGTCTCGGCGCCATCTTGAGAATGTCCATACGGCTGCGTCCAATCTCTTGCCAGTCCATCAGCGTGTTCCACTGCTGTGGCAGGTAAGTTACTTTGTTTTTGCACACGATGTTCAGGATATCCTGATCGTGACAGCGATAGGAATGGGTCAGTGCCATCTGAATCATATCTTCTGAACTCATCGTCCTGCGGAGTCCGTCCAGATCAAGAATCAGGACACCTGCCTGGAAATAGTCATACGGGCTATCCAGACCCAATATCTCGGTCGCATAGGTCTGCCAGTTGTTCTGGTTCAGATTCAGCTGTCCTGCCACATCGATGTCTTTTGCTGCCCCGATCACAGCTCCGTTCAGGTCGAAATCATACAGTTCTGCTACGTCATGATCGGCTACCATATCACAGTCCAGGTAGAGAATCTTGTGATAATTCGGCATGATTTCCGGGATGATCAGGCGGTAATATGTCTCTACGGACAAGTGCTGATCGACAAATAATTTGCCCGCATCGAAGTATTCACATACTCGGATGAAACGAATCGATATATTCTGTTTGTCCCTGGCTGCCATGGAAATCAGATGCTGATTTTTCTCAGAAATGTCGTTGTACAGAATAATGATGTCATACTCTCTCTCCGGTGAGGCATTCACAATCACCGAGCGGATCATGATGTCAAGATACGGTGAAAATTTATCGTTGGCAGACAGCACGATCGGCACGCCTGCCGGATAAACCGGCTCCAGAACCGCTTTCGGCGCTGTCTCTTTGAACAGGGTTTTCGGCAATTCTCCCGCCCGGATTCCCGGCTGGGTTTTCAGCCACTCATAGTAGATGCCGCAAAGGCGTTCTGCCAGATATCCCATCACCCGGTATTCTTCCACGCTGTACCAGGTACTGTCGATCCGCTTTTCTGTCTCAAAAAGGATGTCAAAGAGCCATGCACAGTAGTCTTTATAGATCTCTTTTTTCATGATGAACATATTGCACTCATGGGCGTTTTCGGACTGCATATACGAATCTGCTGTCTGTGCAAACGCCGGATATTTTTCTTTCAAAATCTGCAGGGTAATGTCGAGATCTTTCCGGTGCTGGAAAGGAACCATGCCATATTCATGGTATACATCCATCGTTTTTCCTTCTGTCTTAATGCGCGGATACCGGCGTCCGCGGACGCTGATCACGTCATATTTTGTGATCAGATCGCGCATAATCTCCGGCTGAAGTTTCATTTCCTCGATCGCTTCTTCTGAGATGCGGTCATAGGCAATATTCCCCCATCCATCGTCTTTGTTCAGAGACGGATCAAATGCCAGATAGCGGCGGTAATGGAAAAATCCATAGTAATCCGCCTCTTCGTTTTTCCATGCCCAATACTGTGCCGTCAGCTCACAGTATGTCTTATTCCGTTCGGAAATATTGTCTCCCTCATCGTCATGCAGCATCCCCGGAAGTTTTTTTCCGGAGAGTGCCGTTCCTACCTGAATCGGGTATAAATATGGGTTTTCCGGCACATAGGCCGGTTTGTGGCAGACCACGTAGATCCGGATATCCGGGTTCTGTCCTGCTTGTTTTTCCATGTATATTACATTCCTTTCATCTACAGCATTTTGCGGGATTTTTATGCGTTTTCCGGCAGATTCAGGCTTTCCATATAAGCATCGCAGACGCTCTCTGCCTCGCCCTGCATAACCACATTTCCCTTGTTCAGCCAGATTGCATGGTCGCAGAGCTGACGCACCGTTGCCATCGTATGGGAGACGAACAAAAGCGTCGTACCATTTTCCAGCATATGATGCATGCGCTCCTGGCATTTTTCCTGGAACGCTGCGTCTCCGACCGCCAGTACCTCATCGACGATCAGGATCTCCGGCTGCACGATCGTGGCGATAGCAAATCCCAGACGGGCTGCCATACCGGAGGAATAGTTTTTGATCGGCATATTCATGAAATCTTTGAGTTCTGCAAACTCGACGATCTCATCATAATGCGCATCCATAAATTCCTTGCTGTAACCGAGAACGGCGCCATTTAAATAAATGTTTTCCGTCGCCGTCAGTTCCCCGTCGAATCCGGCACCCAGCTCGATCAGTGGTGCAATGCTTCCTCTCACTTCTACCGTGCCGCGGTACGGCTTCAGGATGCCGCAGATCAGTTTTAACAGGGTTGATTTTCCGGAACCATTGGTTCCGATGAGGCCCCACGCTTCCCCGCGTTTTACTTCAAAATTGATATCTTTCAGAGCCATGAATTCCTGAAACATGAGCTCCCGTTTGATCAGTTTTACAAAATATTCTTTTAAGTTATCGATGCGCTCGGAAGCCATATTGAAACGGACCGCCGCATTGGTTACTTTTATGATTGTATCTTTGTCCGATGCCATTTCTGCCTCCTAGATATATAAGATAAATTTATCCTGCGTCTTTAAGAACGCGCCCACTCCGACCAGAAGTGCGATACCTGCTGCCACGAATCCGGCGATGATCAGATACGGATCTGGCATCCGGCATTCCAGAACGATCTGTCTGAACTGCGTGATATAGAAGTACATCGGATTCAGGGTCATAACCAGTTTCCGCAGTGCCTCCGGAAGCAGGGTGATCGGATAAAATAATGGGGTCAGGTACATCCATGCGGTCAGTACTGCATTGTAAATATGCTGGATATCACGGAAGAATACACATCCCTGTGCTAACAGCATTCCCAGTCCCAGGCAGAATAGATATTCCTGCAAAAGAATCACCGGAATGAACAGAAAGAATACATTCGGGACTACCCGGCACACAATAAATACGATAATAAGTGCCCCCAGAGCAAATATCATATTTACAAAGGAACTTGTGATTTTAGAGACGGTAAATACATATTTCGGTACATACGTTTTTTTTAGCAGGGACGCATTTCCAATGATGGAAAAGATCGCCTGTGTGGTTGATTCACTCATAAAGTTATAAAGAGTCTGTCCGATAATCAGGTATACCGGGAAATTGGTAATATCCGACCGGAACATATTGGAGAATACAATTACCATGATAACCATAACCATCAGCGGATTCAGAATACTCCAAAGATACCCCAGAAAGCTCCGGCGGTATTTCAGCTTGATGTCTTTTGTGACAAGCTGCTGCATCAGGAAGCGGTATTTGTAAAATCCGCCCAGTCGTTTTAAGAACAAATTCATATCTTTTTCCTTTCTCTTTTTTTTCTTTTATCTCAGAAAAAGTCCGCGCAGCAGAACCCGTCTTAAACTTCCTGCCGGAAATAAGCGGTTTAATCTGCGCATGTCTATTTTTATTTTGATCTTTGTCGGTTTTAGCCTGAATTCCCGTATATTGGATGTGCTTTCCTCCTTTCCCGGTTCGGTATGATAGAATTTCAGATAGGGAAGTTCCGCACACTGCGTCCCCCTGTTTCTCTGATATAAGTAAAAGATGCCGAACAGGCGCTCCGCCAGATACCCAATCAGTCTCGGCTCCTGTTTCTGCCTGTCTGCTTCTTTTCTCTCTGCTTCAAAGGCGCTTAAAAGCGTAAAAAGCCATTCCATGTATTTCTGGAACAGCTCTTTTTTCATGATATACATATTCATATAATAGATTTCTTTGGAATGCATATATGCGTCCGCCGCATCTGCATATTCCGGATAAATCCGGTTTAAAAGTGCCAGCATCTGATTCAGATTGTTTCCATCATGATACTGACAGTATTGTCGGTAAACCGTTGTATTGATTCGTTCGCGATACACGGTCAGAAGATCGTATTGTTCGATCTGGCGGCACATCCAGTCTTCCTCGATCCAGTATGGTGTCAGATCTTCCCATACGGAATCTAATTCTATATATGGGATATGACGTTTTCCTATTATTTTCCCTTTCGCAGTCACCGGGCTTAGATTGCGAAAGGTCAGATAACGGCGATAATGGAAAAATCCGTAATAATCGCAATCCAAATGTTTCCACGCCCAGTACTGGGCTGTCAGTTCGCAATAATCTGGATTTTTTTCGGATATATTATCGCCCTCATTGTCATGGTATGCCATTCCTTCCAGCCGCCGATCTGTCAGAGCCGTTCCCACCTGTATCGGATAAAAAAGGGGATTTTCCGGCACATACGTTGGCTTATGACAGGCAATCAAAATGCGTATATCTGCTTGTTTTTCCATGTTTTATTTTCCGTTTGTCGGCTCCTGTTCTTCTTTGACCCCTTCCGTACTCTCTTTCATCAGCATGATCTTCGGCGTCATGATAATCAGCTTCAGATCTTCCAGAACAGAATAGTTCCGTATGTACGTCAAATCCAGCTTCAGCTTGTCATAAGGGGTTGTGTTGTATTTTCCATATACCTGGGCATAACCGGTCAGTCCGGCTTTGACCTGCAGGCGGAAGGAAAATTCCGGTATCTCTTTTTCCAGTTCGGCTGCTAATTCCGGGCGCTCCGGCCGCGGACCCACGATGGACATATCGCCTTTCAGAATATTGTAAATCTGTGGCAGCTCGTCCAGGCGGGTTGCACGAAGGAGGCGGCCAATCGGCAGGATTCTCGGATCGTCCTCACTGGCCAGTCTTGCCTTTCCATCCGCCTCCGCATTCTGCACCATGGTCCGGAATTTATAGATTTGAAATTTCTTGCCATTTTTTGTGAGGCGCGTCTGATGATAAATCACCGGTCCGCCGTCTGTCACCTTGATGCTGATTCCTACAATCAAAAAAACCGGAATCGTGATAACGATTCCGACGAGCGATCCGATGATATCGATGATCCGCTTCATGATGGCCTGTTCAATCTGCAGTCCCTGGTTATTCCTCGAAAGCAGCAGCGGCGAATCAAACAGATTCAGTTCCACCGAACTCCGAAGCAGAATGTCTGAAATTTTTGGTACACTGTAAGTCCGGATATTCCGTCCGAAGCAGTATTTGATGATATAGTTGCGCTCGTGCGCCGGAATATCTCCGACAATCACGCTGTCATATCTGGCAATCTCCGCCTTTACCCGTTCCGGGCCTTCGTGATAGCTGATGATCTGGCTGATGATGTATTTATCTTCGCGGGCGTTCATCTTTTCGATCAGATGATAGTCGGAGTGATCGCCCGATATCAGCAGCAGTTCTCTCGGTGGAAACATCCCCCGGTACAGCCACAGAAATGTCATCGTCCATGCCAGAATGATGATGACTGCGCCGACCAGATTGACTGCCAGCGGCAGAGGTGCCGTGAATTTCTTATCCTGCACACTGATCTGGAAATACGTAATGATATTGGTGACTACCACCGCCAGTATCTGCGAGTAGATCAGATTGCCCCGTTTCAGGAGCGCTATCTTAAATCCGCCGTACAGCTGCATAAAGAAAATAAGCAGGAGTCCATAGATGAATATCATCATCCAGTTACCCCTGCGGAAAAACGGCGCCCAGATGATCTTGTTGTACCAGTTGATCCAGATGGCACCGTAAAGTCCTGTCAGCAGCGCGATCAGAATCAGGGCAAAGCCCAGCTTGATCAGCCGCTTATATGGTTCGAATTGATTCATGCTTTTGTGTTTTGGTTCCTTCCTTTTTATTTAATTTTATAATTTAAGGTTCTGTTTTTACAGTCTGTCCCTTACCTTTGTCTTACTTATCTTCCGGCAGACGGATTCCCAATTCTATCCTGCGCTTTTCTCCCAGAAGCTCGACCTCGACCGTCACGATCCGCTTACGGATGCGCTTGCGTACAATCTTGTCCTGGAAGAAGGATAATGGTCCCTGGGCGGTTAGGATGTTGCCGTCTTCGTCAAGGGTGACAAAGGAGCGGCGGACAAGACATTCATCCAACTCCATCATCTGGCAAAGTAATTTCTTTTCTTCCTCCTGGATCTCCCAGAATTCACAGTCCGTCCGCAGGAGTTTGGAGAGCTTCGGGACCCGCTTTAATGCCAGAAAGAATTCCTCCGGCGTGTCGGTGTCCGCGATAACATAGGATGGAAAGAGCGGTTTCTGGTATTCCAAAAGTTCCCCGGCATTGCGCCAGACGCATTCCTGCTCGATCACAAAACAGGCTTGGTATCCATTTCCTTTCAAAACGCGTTCGATGCATTCTGTCAGCTCCTGTTCCCTGCCTGTCTGTGTTTGGATCACATACCACATACCGCACTCTCCTTTGCATTTTCCCTGCTTTCAGGTGCACAATGGGTATGCTTCGCCATCCCGGAGCCGCCTTCTGGCTGCCCGGATACGATCTCGATCCATCCTATGTTCCATCTTTCATCTGACCATGACATTGATCACAGGCAGCTTACTCCACGTGCTTTTGATTCTTATTCTGCGTCTCTTAACGCGCTTTCATACATCCGCATCCGGCACGCCCTGATTTTAGAGGATTTGTGCCTATGCGAAGTCTAGTTTATTATACTACGGTTTGTGGGGGGATTCAATAGAAGTTTGTGGGAAGGAATGTTTAGGAAATTCTTAAAATAAAGGGTAAAAAGGCAAAATTCTATATTTACTTAGAAATACATATCGGACTGATAGCGAACTCAGTTGACATCGCAGAACATAAGTTCTATAATTGGCTTGTTAGCATTTACAAATTACAGATTTATAAATAATACCTCGGAGGCCAATGCCATGAAAAAAATAGGTTTAACCATATATGCTTTAAATGTTTTTCATACTGGAAAGTATCACTTTGAAAAGAAACATGGACATTTAACTTTTATAGATATGATTTCAGCTTTCTCTAAACAGAATGCGAAACAATTTGATATTGATAACCATGCTGAGAACATTTTTAAAGTCAACTCATTTGAGGTGGAATGTGTAAAAGATGAGGATGGACATATTATTTTTAATGCTTTTACAGGAGTTGTAAAAACCGGAGAATATGGAACTGAAGCCGAACTCATTCACACAAAAACCAGAAAACTGACCCACAAGAAGACCGTTGAAGAGGCTGAAGTTATACCATTCGCTTTCTATCTGGCACTGTCTCCTATAAGACCGGAACGTGGCATACTTATTTTTCAGACCGAAGGCCGCAGCAGCATGAAATCAGCATTTGAACACCGCATGAAAAAATTTGTCAGACACACATATGAAGGCTGGAACTTTTCATTAGAAACTCTTATGCCTAAAGAATATGTAGAACACTACCTGGTAGATGGTGTTTTAAAAGAACTCCGGATGATTAAATACGGAATTTCCCAGGATATTTCTGAGCGAAATGGGATACGCGGAAATGATGAGGCCGTGTATGAAGAACGGATCATCCATAATCCTTTGGGTTTTCTTGAAAAGGGCGCCGATAAGATCCGGGAGGTCTTAAGAGGACAGCGGAGCTTATGTGAAGTTGTTTCTGTATCCGATTTCGATTATGACTGCCTGAAATTCAAATTTCGCCTAGGCAAGACAGAAAAACCATTGATATCGGCAATTTAGATGCCCTGGTTGTGACAGAAGACATCACCGATCAGGCCGGAGTCAAAACAGGGCATCCCGATGTAGACATATTAAAGTCCGAAATGCGCGAAACAGCAAAAGAATATATGCGGAGCATGGGGTTAGCATAAGAAGGTGAATTGATGAAACATTGGATATTAAGCAGAGAAGGTTCTCTGAGTATCATACTGGTAATATGGTTGTTTAATAGCTGTGTTCTTAAACTTAAATACGCTTCCTTGGTGGATATTTTTAAAAATTACTTTAGTTGTTTTAAGGATAAAGAAGGACATTTGTTGATAGCACCACTTTTAAATTATATGATCCTGCCGATTCTTCTGGCTGGAATTATTGCCAGAGAAAATCCAATCAGCGAAACGATCCAAAATATTTTAACTGTATTAATTTCCATTTTAACATCCATGTTATTTGCACTTTTGACAACCATCATCCAGATGAAAGCTAAAATTAAAGAAGATTTGGATTATTACAGTATAGAAGCAAACACCTCAAAACAGGCATTGATAGAAACCTATTATATTGTCATGTTTGAAATAACCATGTGTGTATCTGTATTAATCCTGTGTTTAGTAAATTTATTCACAGGACAGCTTAGCTGGGTTTTCAGCTTTTTAATTTATGCCTGCTCGTTTTTAGTCATTTTTAATTTATTGGTGGTTGTGAAACGAATTTTTAGGGTGATTGATACGGATATGAATAAGTGAGATATGCCAAGAGCGGGCGAGAGTGACAGGAAAAGGTGTCCTTTTTGGTTGTTTATACATAAAAAAACAGTAACTTTTTGTTCCGTACTGATATTCCTTATTTTACCTCATAAGCTATTGGTAAGATGAGCATCGTTTTTCATAAAAGCGAAATCTCTGTATGGGAAGAAAAGGTTAGAAAAGTCTTAAGAAGTGAGAAAAATTGTTTTTCTCATCACAAAACAAATGCAATCGACTGCATGATAGAATGAAGCTGCCAATTTTCACAAAAAGGCAGCTTCTTATTATTTTCCCTCCAGCAACGGCATATCCTTAAAAAATCGATTCTCATTATAAGCCTGCACCAGCTCCGGAAAATACTGTATCTTAGTTGATTTTTCTTCAATATAATGCCTTATTCGATCTTTATAAGGATACTTATTTTCCCGCTCAATAAATTCAACATACGCAATCTCTCCCAAAATATGCTCCCGATTTTTATAATCCCCTGTCATTAAACAAGTGAAAATCTCCGCTCTAATTTTTTGTTTCAGCTTTCTTGGAGCCTTTAATTCTACCGCGTTCTCCGCTTTTCCTGGTGAAATCGTTATTCCTGTGATCTGCTTTTTATTCGATGGCGTATGAAAATGTGTTTTTCTTTCATTCAATAGAAAGCCCTCATCTTCGATTATCTTTTTTATAATGGGATAATTTTTCAATAACAGCAATTTATCATCACAGGAAAAGTACATATCATCTGCATAGCGTGAGAAACGGATTCCTCTTTTTTCACACAATCCAATCAGACGTTTATCCATATTCATACATATGATGTTGGATATCGCCGGGGAACATGCACTTCCCTGCGGCAATCTTCCATCCAGCGTACAAAGATTCGTCAGTATCGCTGCTGCAAAGTGATTATAGCCCAGATTAGAAAAAAGCGTATACACTTTATTCGCTGTTATGCTTGGAAAAAAGTCCTTCAAATCAATCGCCAGCCCATATAAGGTATCTGCATGGTAAATAGCATTTTGTTTATGCCCAAAATTGTCACCCTTCCTAAAAGCCATCGCACTGCTTGAAGGAACTAATTTATTCAATATTTCCATCAGAATCCATCTTTGAACGATATGTAATGTATAGGATGGAATTGATATTTCACGCATTTTTCCGTTGCGCTTGGGGATTTCTATGACGTTATAATACCGATCCGTTTTCTTGGAAAGACAATACAGCAGACGCGTACTCAGCCTGGTTATCTCTGATAATTCTTCCAACGTCTCAAACACCGGTAATTTTAAAGAATTGATTAATAATGGAGATATTTTTTGAGACATAAAAAGTCGCCCCTTTCACCATAAGTTTTTCGTTAGGGTTAGCTGGATAATTCATGACTATGAACTATACTGCTAAGCATAACGAATCATGTGGACCATACACCAAGGAAGCAAGAATCTTCTTCCGAACACAATGTAATAATACGTTATGTATAAACTAAAAAGGGCGACTAATTATTTAATTGCTCTCTCAGTATATCACACCGTATCTTATCATGCAAGACAGTCCGATTAGCCGCATACGACAGCTTCAGCAAATCATTCACTTCCATATATCCCGCCTTCGATAATGACAATATCTCATCATTCTCATTTTCATCAAACCTTGTTGTCAGGCTCCCAGAACGGACCATATATTTCAGGGATGCATTAAACAGCTTATTATAGGTTGCTGGCAGCTCCTTATTCTTTAAAAGCAATTCTTTTAATGTTTTATGCAGCTCTTTCCGTTTTACATCTTTGAAAAAGTACACAATAACCGGTATAAACGAAATATAGGCAGCTATATTTTCAAAACTCTGCATCTTATTTCCTTTTTGTGCAAAGCGGCGCAAAATGGTCATTTTTTTGCTCAATGCAGCTCCCAGTTTTTCCGGTTCTGTATCTTTATATCGTATGACTGCCTCTTTGTTCTTCTTTTCCAGATGCTTGACCGGCCCCATCATAATAAAACTTTTATCTCTGGCATATTTCTGATTCATGCAGACGATCAGTTTTTGTTCGAATTTTTCACTCTGAACAAAGGCTCCCAGCTCGACTGCCGACCCCATACTTTCACAAATGATGCACACAACATCCGCACTGTCCGCCAGAAGATTTTCGTATTCGAGCAGATCACTGTTCTTATCCCGATTGAGCATATCCATAAACAGATCTTCCGGATAGAGAACTTGAAACCGTTCCTTTTCTAAATACGTTCTGACCCGGTTTCTAATGTTATTTTTATCTGCACCTCCGCACAAAAACACAAAAAAGAAGCGGCTGAATGTTTTGCAGAAAACGTCCTTGTATATCTTTTCATATATATTTAACAGTTCCATCGTATTTCCTCGCCTTGTTCAGCATTTTTTTACTCTGAAATTTCCGCTGTCCCTTTGAAGTAATTAAAAAGTCCTTGCCGCACTCTCGCTGATGCGCCAGTCCCATCGATTTATTTAGTTCTCTATTATATTATCACATTATAAATTCCAATTAAATGGGGTAACTAAATATTCCGTACCTCTTGAATTTTCATCTCGGATATCCTGCTTGTTTTTCCTCAATTTTAAAATGAATTTTTCGGTTTCAGTTTGCGGGGTGACATTTTCAATAAACGATTGAAGAAAACCTATTTCTCCAAACAAAAGTTTCTCTTTTCCTTCGTTAAATGTATATCCATGCCCTCTGATTCCATCCGACTCTTCGATCACATCCGCCAGCACGCGGAAAAGATTTTTTTGGTTGACAATTGCTTTCATATAAATATGAATTTTCTCTTTCTCTTCAAATGCATCATATAAAGACCAGATTTGAAATCTTTGATAAACAGGGGCTTCATATAAATCGATCTTCTGTTCTATAATTTGATTACATAATTCATCATATTTTCTTTCAAGAATCAATTGCAGCTCCTGATATTCATGGTCTTCTGTTCTCCTAAAAGATTTGCAATCCGAAATCATCTCTTCCAATGCTAAAATATTATATCTCCTCGAACAAGCTTCAACAAAATCATTAAGCGCAGCCGTATCAGCACCTCCTGCCAATTTTGTTGCTACAATTAAGGCTCTTTGATAGACAGAACCAAACCTAAACGAAGGAGAACGGTCAATGTATGTAAGTACATTGCAAATTCCCTTTGCAACAAGAATACGTTTGTCTTTATCCAGTTCTTTCGTTTTATTTTGGAGACATTCAAGCCATTCTCTTTGCCTTTCTTTCGGAAGTTTTATAATCTTTTCCTGAGTATACGCAACACCCTCTTGTTCTTTTGACCCATTAATTGAAATTATAAAGTTATTAACCAGGGACATTATTTCAAGATGATCGTTAGTACCATATGAAAAATATAGGTCAAAATACTTTATGCTGGAAATCGTCGCAATTGTAATATGTTTTTCTTCACCAGCTTCAACAAAACGTTCTGATTTTAATTCCTGATTTTCCTTATACCGTTGAACATAGGGAAATAACTCTGCCAGCAGATCTTCATATTGTTCAAACTTTTGAAACAATTCTTCGAAAAACCTTTTTCCTTCTGTATTAAATTCCTGCCTGCTTCCATTCCAACCAACTCTGCTCAGAATAATCCCAAAATCTCTGGAAATAAAGAATTGAGGATTACTTTTTATCGTTTCATATAACTCTGGCTCTAAAAAACGTATTGTTTCAATCGCCAGTAAATGCGGTTTAAATAGAATATTATCATAATAAAATGTTGTTACAAACGCAGTGTTGAAAAGGCGCTTCAACTGCCTCAAGCTAGTAATGGAGGTACTGATCACCTGAATGATTCTAGTATACTGATTTAACCAATCCTCAGTTACACCATAGCATTGCAAGAGATTTTTTATACATTCATCGCAGATGGTCTCCAGCCTTTCCTTCTGAATATCAGGAATTGCGATTTCTTGCTGGACAATTTTCTCAATATACTTTGGATTGATTTTTTTCTCATCCTCAAACACCGCCTTAATCCGTTTATCATCATATGACAAAATATATAGGATATTGGGGAGATCAAACACTGCCCCGATAAGCTTAAATAAAAATAAAATATTATCTGCCTCAGCCCGATCTATATTATCAATAACTAAGACAATCTTTTTGTCAATAAAACATAAATATCGAGCAAGATTCTGTTTCAATTGTTTTACAGTTTCATAAGCAGTTTTTTCATCATTTAGAAAAACATCAAATACGCCTAATAACTTTTTAGAATCAGCAACTGTTTTCTGCAGCTTTCTAGCTATTATTCGATTTCTATAGGAACTATATTGAAGCCCTGTTTTAGACAATATCTCATCATACATTGCAGTCAGAAGTGCTTCCTGTGTACCAAATATCCATGGATCGAAATCATCTATAATGATTATTTTTTCTTTTTTTTCACGCAATTCCTTCTTTGCAATATTTAAAATAGTTGTTTTACCACTTCCCCATGCACCCTTAATTCCAATCACATATGCATGTTCAGCATTGCAGGCATTAACAGAATTGCAAATCATATTAACAAGCCCCTGACGCCCCAGTAAATCTTTATCCGGAGTAGACTCCGAAAAAAGGATCGGCTGACCTTCTGCATGAAGTTCTCCATTTAATAATTGGAGCAAATCAACCAATTTCTTTTTATCTTGTTCTGCATTTCGAAAAAAAGTTCTCCACCGCCAACGTAAAACTAAACTCGAAAGCAGCAATAACGCCCCTAAAAGTAACAATTTGTAACAGTACAAAGTTTTATATATGCACTCTCCCACACCAATCATCAAAGACGAAAGCATGATAAAAAACATACTTGCATCTGCCGAATTTTTATGGGGTATTTGCAGCAACTTCCACCAGTTCCATTTCCACACCAAGACCGCCAATATCAAAAAGCTGAAAATCAACACTATATAAACTCTAAACACACCATACTGATTTTTACAATATGTAAATGCTCCATATGAATCCAGCACTAGAATGCAACATGAAAACACAAGCGCCCATATAATGCTCGTACTGGCAGAATCTTTATCTAACCAGAAACCATTCCATTCTTGAAGTTTTTCTTTTATCCGATCCTTTATATGCAATATTTCATTCCCACCTTTCAAGCTTTGTTCCACCTATACCATTTATCCCCTAGAAAAGTAAAAGCGGCATCCAGTTTAAAACGCTGGATACCGCTTTTCTTCTATAAGGCCTATTTTTAGAATTTTGAACAAAATATAACCGATGCAATTCCCAGAATCAACAATACAATTCCATATATAATCGCAAAACCTTTTCCTCTTCCCTTATTAATTAAAAAGAGAATCATTCCCAGCATCACGGCAATGCAGAATGTCAGTGATAAATTCATCGCAATGATATACGATGGGCTGATTGTCTGTCCATCAAATATACGTGAATTAATAGATATCAGCGAAAAAATAGCAACTATAATTCCCATCAATGTCAGGACATTTCCATAAATACGATGTGACGCACTCTCAATATTCTCTTTGATATCCTGCATTTTCTCGAAAGCTTTAATATTTTTTCTATAGGCTTCTTCGTATTTTCCAAAATGTCTATACTCATCTTCGTTCTGAAAGGATGCATTTTCCTGCTCTGCATATGTTTTTTCTGGTCGTTCTTTTAATTCTTCAAAGTATATCTGTGCTATATGCATGCCAACTTTCAAAGTTATCTCATCCGCAGAGATATTCTGGACGCGAAGAAAGGCATAGGTTGTATGACCCGGCTGGTACTGTGGACCATCCACTTTTAATCCCATTCTTAACAGTGAATTCTTTTCTCCCACTCGCCCGGTAATATTATCTGGAATACTTAATTTTTCCTTCGTTTTTATTATCACCGTGGCACCAGGTATCAATTTTTTCTCAGTCTCTGCCTTGTCTGCAAAACTTCCAAGTGTCAAATCATATGATATACTATTGACATTTTCTTCCGTATACGCTTCTTTAATCAGCTTTCCTTCAGCAGATAATTCCTTTATATTTTTATCAACTAATATCATATAACTCACCTGCCTTTTCTTTGATTCTAATATTATAGCACATCCGGATCCTTTTTCAAGGTGATTGACAGGTCTATTTTTCTTTTTTTCTCAACAATTAATAAAGTAAATATTATACATAATAAACAAAAGAACACAAAGGCATCTATATCTATTCCATATATTTTCATGTCCTCTTTTGTCACTTTTTTAGGAGCCTCTATAACAAAAAAGCGGCATCCAGCACCCCTGCCAGACACCGCCTTCATCTTCTTTAAAGCATTTTTACTTCATATACTCCTGCTTCACCTTATGATCCACCACATGCCGCTTCGCCAGCTCTTTCGTCACATCCTCTACACTGATGCCTGCGTCTGCCATCAGAACCATCGCATGATAGCAAAGATCTGCCAGCTCGTAAATTGTCTCTGCCTTGTCCTTCTTCGCTGCTGCGATGATAACCTCCGTACACTCCTCGCCGACTTTTTTGAGGATCTTGTCCAGACCTTTATCAAACAGATACGTCGTGTAGCTTCCTTCCTTCGGATTCGTCTTACGTCCCAGAATCAGGTCGTAAAGTCCCTCATAGGAAAACGGCGTGATCTCCTCATTCTGGTAAACCGGCTCAAAAAAGCAGCTCTCCGCGCCCGTATGGCACGCCGGACCTTCCTTGACTACCTCGACAATCAGCGTATCCTTATCACAGTCCGCATAAATACTGGAAATATGCTGCACATTCCCGCTCGTCTCGCCCTTTCTCCAAAGCTCCTGACGGCTGCGGCTGTAAAAACAGGTCTTCCGCTCCCGAAGACTGATCTCCAGACTCTCCTTATTCATCCACGCCATCATCAGAACCTTCTTGCTATAATGATCCTGCACGATCGCCGGAATCAGACCTTTCTTATTAAACTTCAATTCATCCACTTTAAACGACGCCTCTACGCCTGCAATCTCGTTGATATTCTCACTCATATTTTTATCCTGCCTTACCACATAAAATTTTAATTACATCGTAACTGTTCAGTATCTTCACAGTCACGCGCAAAATCCATTAAAAATTGCCTACAGCAATGGGATTTTTGCCTGATAGCCCATGTTTTCGTACGGTCAGCGCAACGCCGACGCTCTCCTTTATGATCCACAGGAGAACAGGCATCCAAAAACTGTAGAAAACATCGCATACGCCGGTGCTTAGTGAGGTCTTTTCGAACTTAGCACCGCCCTCAAACTTCTCACTCCCTTCGCAATTTAGGATGATTTAGATCAACCGCATCTCCACCCCATTCTCCGCCAGATACTGTTTCAATTCCTTAATATTCACTTCTTTCCGATGGAAAATGCTTGCTGCCAGTCCCGCGTCGATCTGCGGATACTGGAAGAGCTCTAAGAAGTCTTCTTTCTTTCCCGCGCCGCCGGATGCAATGATCGGCACATCGACGCGCTTTGCAATCTCTAAAAGCATCGGAATATCAAATCCCTGCTTCACGCCGTCGGTATCGATACTGTTGACTACCAGCTCGCCTGCGCCGCGTTTGACACCGGATTCTGCCCATTCCAGCGCATCGATACCGGTATCGACCCGGCCGCCCTGCTTAAATACGTGAAATTCATTTCCCACGCGTTTCACATCCATCGAAAGCACCACGCACTGATCGCCGTAGCGGTGGGCCGCCTCGGTGATGAGTTCCGGATTTTTGATCGCGCCGCTGTTGACACTGACTTTGTCCGCGCCGCATTTTAATACCCGGTCAAAATCATCCAGCGTGCTGATGCCGCCGCCGACCGTCAGCGGGATGAAAGCCCGTTTTGCCGCTTCCGTCAGGATGTCCGTAAAGATTTTTCTTCCTTCTACACTTGCCGTAATATCATAAAATACCAGCTCATCCGCGCCGCTCTGGTTGTAAAATTCCGCCATCTCGACCGGATCCGCCACATCCTGGATTCCCTCGAAATTGACGCCTTTCACGACACGCCCGTTCTTTACATCCAGACACGGAATAATACGTTTTGAAATCATGCCGTTCCCTCCTGATTTCTTTTTCTGATTATTTATTCGAACGATTCGAATGATTTTTTCGCCGCTTTTTATACGATGCTTCTCCTAAACGGAATATTTCAGTGCTTCCTTCAAATCAATCGCACCCAGATACAGCGCTTTTCCTAAAATTGCACCATACACCTCATTTTTCAAAATATCAATCTCCTTGAGGCTGCTGATTCCACCGGACGCCACGATATCCAGCCCTTCAATCTGCGATAATTCTTTATAAAGCTCCAGGTTCGTTCCCTGCATCTTCCCATCGCGGGAAATATCGGTGTAAATCACCGTTTTCACTCCGGTATCGCGCAGGCGGCGGCAGAAATCTACGCCGCGCACTTCGCTCGTCTCCAGCCAGCCGTGGGTTGCCACAAAGCCGTCCTTGGCATCGACACCGACCGCAATCTTATCTCCGTATTTGCGGACCATTTCCTCGACAAATGGGTAATTTGTGACTGCCACCGTGCCGAGAATCACGCGTCCGGCTCCGAGTGACAGGTATTTATCGATGGATGCCTCGTTGCGGAGGCCGCCGCCGACTTCCACAAAAAGTCCCGTTGTCTTGATTAATTTCTCTATTGTATCAAAATTTGCCAGCGCCGCATCTTTCGCGCCGTCCAGATCGACTACATGCAGATTTTTTGCGCCCTGCGCTTTAAATCCCAGCGCCACCTCTTCCGGTCGGTCGCTGAATACTGTCATCTGGTTATAATCGCCCTGCACCAGTCGCACGGCCTTGCCGCCCCGCAAATCAATCGCCGGAAATAACTCCATGTTCTTGTCCTCTCCATCACCGTCTGTTTTCCTCGCAATCCACGATTTTCTGTTTTCCATTCACGCGCTTATTCTCGCGCTTTTTGCCAAGCCCCAACAGACCGTTTTCTTTCTCAAACCTATAATCTTATATCTCCGCAAATGCCTTCAGAATCCGCAGTCCCACTTCTCCGCTCTTCTCCGGATGGAACTGGCAGCCCATGACATTTCCATTGGCCGCAGACGCGGTCACCGGAATACCGTATTCTGACGTTGCCAGCAGGCTTTCTTCACAGTCCTTTCCGTAAAAGCTGTGGACAAAGTAGACGTAATCGCCCTCTTTGCTGTACTTGAACAGCGGGTGCTTCTTCCCTTTTTCGGTCAGATGCAGGCTGTTCCAGCCCATATGCGGCACTTTTAAGTTTGCCGGAATGTCTTCCCTCAAATCTGCCATCACACCCGGAATCAGTCCCAGACCCCGATGCTTGCCGTATTCATAGCTTTTATCAAAGAGAAGCTGCATTCCAAGGCAGATTCCCATGATCGGCTTGCCCGCCCTGGCTTCTTCTAAGAGCGGTTCCGCCATGCCGGATCCCCGCAGCTTCGCAATCGCATCTCCATACGCGCCGACGCCCGGTAAAATAATGTGATCCGCTTTTTTCAGATCTTCCGGATCCCGGCTGACTTTATTTTCCAATCCCAGATAGTTCAGAGAAGAACTGAGGGAAAATAAATTTCCGACGCCGTAATCAATAATCGTTATCATTCGCGACCTCCCTATTATCTAATGTGGTAACTGTTCAGTACCTTCACAGTCACGCGCGAAAATCACAGAACTCCCTTTGTCGAAGGAATCTCATTTTTATATTTTTCATCGATCGACACCGCCTCACCAAGTGCCCGGCCCAGTCCCTTAAACATCGCCTCGATGATATGGTGGCTGTTTTCTCCGTGAAACATCTTGAAATGCAGCGTCATCCGGCTGTTGGAGGACAGTGCAGTCATAAATTCCTTTACAAGCTCGGTATCAAAATCGCCCACTTTTTCGGTCGGGATGTCCACATCCATGACCAGATAGGAGCGTCCGCTTAAATCGAGGGCCGTCATCACCAGTGTTTCATCCATCGGAAGCAGGAAGCTTCCATAGCGACGGATTCCCTTTTTGTCGCCCAGCGCCTCTAAAATTGCCTGTCCCAGGGCAATTCCGATGTCCTCTGTCGTATGATGGTAATCGACCTGCGTATCTCCGTCACATTTCAATGTGAGGTCAAACCGTCCATGTCTGGCAAAGAGTTCCAGCATATGGTTTAAAAATCCGCAGCCCGTATCGACCTGATATTTTCCCGTTCCATCTAAATCAATCGACAGGCTGATTTTCGTCTCTGCGGTATTCCGTTCCAGAGATACTTTCCGTTCTGCTGCCATGCTACCTTCCTTTCCTCGCTGCTTCCACCAGTTTTTCCGTCTCCTTCACAAATGTCTCCATTTCCTCTTCCGATCCAATGGAAATGCGGACGTAATCCTTGATCCGCTCGCTGTCCCAGCGTCTTACCAGGATTCCTGCCTCGCGCAGTCCGTCAAAATAGACTTTTCCCGGCATATCGCCGCTCTTGGCAAAAATGAAGTTGGTCTTCGAATCCAGCACAGTAAATCCAAGTGCCCGGAGCGCCTCGGTCGTTTTTTCACGCGTTTTGCAGATGCGCCCGGTACATTCTTTCGTGTAGTCCCAGTCGCGCATCGCCGCCGCGCCAGCCAGAATCGACAGGCGGTTGACGTTATACGGGTTAAAACTGTATTTGATCCGGTTCATATCCGCGATAAGTTCCGGGTTTGCGATCGCAAATCCGACGCGCGCGCCGGCTAAGCTGCGGGATTTGGAAAAGGTCTGGATAATCACCAGATTTTCGTATTTCGGAAGCAGTGATACACAGGATTCTCCGCCGAAATCCACATATGCCTCATCCACCATCACGACGCGGTCCGGATTGGATGCCGCCACTTCCTCAATCGCAGAGAGCGGCAGGTTCATCCCCGTCGGGGCGTTCGGATTGGCAATGATCACGTTATTTCCGCAATTTTTATATGGCTCAATATTTAAGGTAAAATCTTCCTCCAGCGGAACTACCCTGAACGGAATGCCATAGAGACCGCACAGCGCCGGATAGAAGCCATAGGTCAGATCCGCAAACTGCAGCGGTGCTTCCGAATCGCAGAAGGCCCGGAATGCAAATCCCAGGATCTCATCGGAGCCATTGCCTGCGATGACCTGATTGGTTCCGACTCTGTAGTGAGCGGCGATCGCCTCGATCAGCACGCGCTCCTCCGGATCCGAGTAGAGACGAAGGTTCGCCAGTTCCGGCGGCATAATCTGAGCCACTTTTTCCGCCATTTTTCCAGCTTCTGTCGCACCTGCATCACATCCACAGTCAGCCTTTTCTGCCCTGCCTGCTGCCCCCGCAGTGCCACAACCAGCCGCAATTTCCTCATACCCCGCCAGAATCGCCTCCGCAACCTTCGGGCTCGGTGGATACGGGCATTCATTGGTGTTCAGCTTGATAAATTTCCGTCCCTGTGGCTGCTCGCCCGGTGTGTACGGAAGAAGTGATTCGCTTGCTTTGCTCAAAAAACGGCTCATATCTGCCTACGCCTCCTTTTTGTCCTCTGCGGCTGCTTCGTTTGCTGCCTGTTTCTCTTTCTCTGCTTTTTCCTTCTTTTCCTGTTCTTTCTTCTTCTGGTGTTCTTCCACCGCGCCCTTCAGCTTTTCCGCCATCTCGGTGATCTGCTTGTTTTTAAACTCAAAGCTGCTCTTGTTGGCGATGAAACGGGCGCTGATCGGCAGGAACTCTTCCAGCACTTTCAGGTGATTTTCACGGATCGTGCTGCCCGACTCTACAATATCCACGATGACGTCCGAAAGTCCCAGAATCGGCGCCAGCTCAATGCTTCCGTTTAATTTAATAATGTCAATATCGCGTCCCAGCTTCGCGTAATGCTCTTTCGCAATATTCGTAAATTTCGTTGCCACGCGCACCGGTCGGTCTTTGTCCTCGACGTAATCCTCTTTTCCAGCCACGCACATCCGGCATTTTCCAAGTCCCAGATCGAGAAGCTCGTATACATCCGGGTTGCTCTCCATCAGAATGTCTTTTCCGACGATTCCGACGTCTGCCGCATGGTGCTCGACGTAGATTGCCACATCACTCGGCTTTACGAGCAGGTAGCGGACACCCGTCTGTGGGTTCTCAAACACCAGTTTTCTATTTTCGTCGTAAATACTCTTGCAGTCATATCCGACCGACGCCAGAAGCTCATACACCTGATCGCCCAGTCTTCCCTTTGGCAGTGCTATGTTTAACATCTCGCGCCCTCCTTTCCATTCTCCTGAAAGGCATTTTCCCGGTCCTCTTCCAGGGAAAGACGTCCGTCATACCGGTACAGATAGCAGTAACGCAGATCCTCCGGCACAGCTTTCTCCACCCGCACGCGCAGTCCCTGACGGCGCAGACTTTCAACCGCCTGGCACAGGCGCACTACATCGACATCCGGCTCATAGAGTACCAGCGCATCGACATCGTAGCGGATGCTCTTTTCCGGCAGGCGCTCCAGCTCTTTCAAATAGATGGCAAATCCGATCGCATCGGCTTTCTTTCCTAATTTTGCCATCATACCGTCGTACTGGCCGCCGGAAAGAACCTGGCGTGCCAGACCATCTAAGAATCCCTGGAAAATAATACCGTTATAATATTCAATGTCATTGATCATCGAGAAATCCAGCCGCACCTTGTCAAGCTGTCCGCCCAGTCCCATCGCCTCCAGAACCTCATACAGGCGGGATAAAAGTGCAACCGCCTCCTTCATTTTCGGCGTATCCGCGATCGCACCTGCCTCTGCCAGCACCCGCCCAAACTCTCCGTACAGCCCGGAAACCTTCATCAATTTCTCTGTATCGCCCTCCGGCAGTGCCAGATCCGCGCACAATTTTTCCAATCCGCTGCGGTTTTTCGTCCGAATCAGCCCTAAAATGATATCTTTCTGATCGGCATTGACCGGAAGCTCTTCCATCAGTCCCACCACGAAATCCATGTTGGAAATCTTGAGCACATAGTCCGTCTCAAAATCCGCCAGACTCTTGAGCGCCAGCGCCAGCACCTCCGCGATCACGCAGTCATCCACGCCGCCCATGCACTCCAGTCCCATCTGGCTGATCTCTTTGTAAGTGTGGCTTTCCTTGCTCTCACGATACACACTCTCCAGATAATAGACCTTCTCGCACGTATTTTTATCTGCCTTGGTGTTCTTCGCGATGCTCAGCGTCACGTCCGGCTTGAGAGCCATCAAGCGTCCGTCCAGATCCGTAAATGTCGGCACATTTTCCCCCAGCAGGAAACTTTTATTCGCTGCATACAAACTATATTCCTCAAACCGCCCCATCCGGTACTTGCGGTATCCATAGCTCTCATAAAGACCTCTCAGGCGAAGCGTCGCCGCCTCCGCCCTCCGAAGGCTCTGAATCTCTAAATTCATGCTCTATCTCCTCTCAACTGCCGCCGCAACCGCCCCGGCTCAACAAAATCCGCCGGACAATCACCCGCTCGTCTATATCCTGCCGTTATAGCTCCCATCACTTTTGTTTATCTTGCTATCATGGTAGCGTACTAAAGTGTTTTCTATATACTATCATTCCTTCTTAAAAAAAGCAACTACTTTTTTAGAATACTCACACTTTAATTAAAAGAAAAACTCGGGGCGTGAAAAATGTGCGCCCCGAGTTTTTCCACCTCGACTCTATTCTTTTATAACCTTCTCCAAAATCGGCCCCAGAATCTCCGTCCAAGGCGTATACGCATCCTTTTCCTCCAGATGCGTCAGCGCCATCCAGTTCAGTCCTCCCGGTGTCATTTCTCTGGCAAGGTCTTCCAGATCCCCGTCCCACGTCGCTGCCTTGCGGGACAGCGCCCCAGTAAATTCGGTGATGTATGCCCGTGCGGATGGCTCATCCAGCCCGTTTCTCTCACACCACTGGATAATGACGGTCAGAAGCATATAGTAAGCGCTCATCAGGCCCGTCGTGCTCCTAAGGATCGCGATCTGCTTCGGCGTATCGACCGGAACCGGCTTGCCGACGTGACTCATCAGATCGACTACCTCCGGGATATCCGGGTAAATCACCACCGGTCCGAAGCGGTTCGCCGCGAAGGTCAGAGGCACAACATCCGCCAGAATCTCTCTCGGTCCAAACATTTCCTCAATGCGCTTTAAGCTCAGCGTTGCAACCAGATTGATAAACTTCTTCTCCGGTCCGATATGAAGCGGTTTTAAGATATCTTCCGCCGCCTTCGGAAGGAGCGCCGCAAAGACCCAGTCCGACCGGTCCACAACTTCCTGGTTATCCGCCGCGACCGACACGATCTCCGGGTATTTCTCATGCAGCATCTGCGCCCGTTCTTTATTTCTCGGCGATACAACGATCTGCAGATTCTCCATTCCGCTCTCGCAGAATCCAGTCACGACGGACGTCGTAATGATTCCCGTTCCAATAAATCCCAGTTTCATAAACTTCTACCCTCTCTTTCTCCTCTCCGTTTACCCGAAATTTTTCCAGACGATTCCGAGCGAACTTTTCTGATAGTTACTCCCCCGATTTTATTCACATACACAGTATACAACCAAAAACACATATTTTCCAGCATCCTACTCATATCTCGGCGCACTTTTCCGGTTTTTCATCGTAATTCCTCCCTCAACCTTCGCACCCCACTTTGATCCGGCGCCTTATTTTATCGTTCATATCCTCCTTGCCATTTTCTTTGAAATTGTCCACTTCCGCAAATAAAGCGATTGAAATAAGCCATCTTGCCCAATCTGCACAAGCAATCTCCTCATCTTTATTCAATCTTAATACGTCGTAAATCTCCCTTATCCGCTCTTAAAATCTCCAGCTATATAATATGACCATCACAGAAATAAGGAGCTGCCTTTATGCCGGACGAGATTATTCGACGAAAGCGCCGTCTTTCGTCTTTTCAAATTATCACATTGGGTTTTGCCGGGGTCATTCTACTCGGAGCGCTACTGCTGATGCTGCCGATCTCCACGACTGGAGAGAATGTAACTCCATTCAATGAAACGCTGTTTACTGCGACCTCTGCCGTCTGCGTGACAGGGCTTGTAGTACAGGATACAGGCTGCTACTGGTCAACCTTTGGGCAGGCGGTTATTCTGGCACTGATCCAAATTGGTGGTCTTGGTGTCGTAACCGTAGCAGCATCGTTTGCGCTGTTGTCCGGGCGAAAGATTTCTCTGATGCAGCGCAGCACCATGCAGGATGCAATTTCAGCACCAAAGGTCGGCGGAATCGTCCGTCTGACACGCTTCATCCTGCGAGGGACGTTTCTGATTGAGCTGCTGGGAGCGCTTGCCGTGCTGCCGGTATTCTGCCGGGACTACGGATGGCGTGGCATCTGGATGGCGGTATTTCATTCCATATCCGCTTTTTGCAATGCCGGGTTTGACATTCTTGGGACAGAAAGCAACCGCTATCCATCTCTTACCGGCTACGCGGACAGCCCGATAATCAATATCACGATTATGCTGCTGATCGTGATCGGAGGTATTGGATTTCTGACGTGGGATGACATCTTTGAAAACAAGTGGCGGTTTCATCGCTACCGAATGCAGAGCAAGGTGATTCTGGTCACGACAGGTTTTTTAATTTTTCTGCCTGCTATGTTTTTCTTCTTTTCAGACTTTTCCGCGCTTCCCGCCGGAAACCGGCTGCTGGCATCCTTTTTTCAGTCTGTCACGCCGAGGACAGCGGGCTTCAACACGGTAAATCTTTCCACGATGTCCGGTGCATCACAGGGCGTAATGATCCTTTTGATGCTGATCGGCGGTTCTCCAGGTTCTACAGCAGGCGGTATGAAAACAACGACACTGGCGGTTCTGCTTGCCAATGCCACTGCAACCTTCCGCCAGCGCGATAGTGCCCGATTTTTCGGACGCAGAGTCGATTGCAGCGCCGTCAAGACCGCCGCGACCATTCTGACAATGTACTTGATGCTGTTCTTTGGCGGTGCTGTCTTTATCAGCGCATATGAGAATCTTCCGCTGTCTGCCTGCCTGTATGAAACGGCATCGGCGGTCGGGACGGTGGGATTGACACTTGGTATTACACCGCAGCTGCACATTCCATCGCAAATGGTGTTGATCACGCTCATGTATCTGGGCAGAGTCGGCGGTCTTACCCTTATTTATGCGACATTTTCCAGCAAAAAAGTGGGGAATGCAAAGCTGCCGCAGGAAAAAATCACGATTGGATAAGGAGTCTTTTCACATGAAAAACATTCTATTGATTGGCACAGGCCGCTTCGGACGGCATATTGCAGTACAGCTTTCTCAGCTGGGGCATCAGGTCATGGCGGTCGATACAAACGAGGAACGAATCAATGATGTGCTGCCATATGTCACCAATGCACAAATTGGCGACAGTACAAACGCGGAGTTTCTTCGCTCTCTTGGCATCGGAAATTTTGATGTCTGCATCGTAACCATCAGCGGTAACTTTCAGAACTCGCTGGAAACCACCTCGCTGCTGAAAGAGCTGGGGGCGAAGTGCGTGGTGTCGCGTGCCGAGCGTGATGTGCAGGCAAAGTTTCTGCTTCGCAACGGTGCCGACCAGGTAGTCTACCCGGAAAAACAGGTGGCAAAATGGGCAGCGATCCGATACACTGCCGACCATATTTTCGACTACATAGAGATCGACGAGCAGCACGCCATTTTTGAAGTAGAAGTTCCGGCCGGGTGGATCGGCAAAAGTGTTGGTGAACTGGATATTCGCAGAAAGTATGGCATTAACATTCTCGGCATCAAACATTCAGGAAAAATCGACGCTTCCATTACGCCGGATACGGTGCTGTCCGGGGAAATAACGATTTTAGCGTTGGGCGAATACAAAGCGCTGCAAAAGTGCTTCCGAATCTGAATGGACGGTGAGGGTATATGGAAGATAGCGTTTTGATCGCTGGGACGGCGCTAATGTTCCTGTTCGGCTGGGTTTTGATGAAACGGCTGGATCGCTTTCTGGACGAAAATCAGAAGCGCATCAAAGAATCGTCTGAACAACAGCAGGCTGAACCGTGCGTGCATCTGGTCGGAAATATTTCTCCTGACGAACTTGAGGAAACATTTTCTCAGTTTCGCAATAGTCATGCCCATGTAGAAATCGTGATCTATGATTCAGAGCAAATTTCTTTTCCGGACAACAAATCCAATTGGGCGCAGTAGAAACCTTCACATTTTGGTGCTATAATTGCTATAATATTGTTTAAGAGGGGTGGTGAAAATGTGCAGAATAAAGGAAGCGAAATGCCAAAAGAGCATATTCTTGTGTGCCTGTCCTCGTCTCCATCCAATGAACGCATTGTACGAATGGCAGGGAAAATGGCACAGGCATTTTGCGCCAGTCTTACCGCACTTTACGTGCAGACCCCCGGAGACGCTGATATGAACGCGGAAGATACCGTCCGTTTGCAGGCGAATATGCGTCTGGGGCAGCAGCTTGGCGCAGAAATTGTCACAACGCATGGTGAAGATGTGGCGACACAGATCGCGGAATATGTGCGGCTCTCTGATGTGACCAAAATTGTGATTGGACGAAGCGGCATACAGCGGCGGCATTTCTGGAGCGAATCGACGCTGACAGAACAGCTCATTACGCTTGCACCGGAGGTAGATATTTATATTATTCCGGATGTGGAAGCCTATAAGAACTGCCGCAGAAATCAGCCGCTTACTATCCGCCCGGCGTTTCCGACCGCCCGGGAACTACTTCTGACCATCGGAATTCTGGCAGTTACGACGGTCATCGGATGGATTTTTCTGCGGCTCAGCTTTGCAAATGCCAATATCATCATGGTTTACCTGCTGGGTGTGCTTCTGACTTCCACTTTTACCAGCGGATATACCTGCGGTGTGCTGTCCGCTTTTTTGAGTGTCCTCCTGTTCAATTATTTTATGACGGAGCCCCGGCTGTCTTTGGCAGCCTATGGCAGCAAATACCCAATAACCTTTGCCGTCATGTTCGCGGCTGCACTTTTGACAAGTACACTTGCGGCCAAGCTCAAAGCCCACGCACAGCTATCCGCACGGGACGCTTATCGCACGAAGCTCCTTTTTGATATGAACAGACAGCTCCAAAAAGCGGAAACGCCGGAGGAGGTCTATCGGATGACCGCGACGCAGATACAAAAGCTCATGCAGCGAGACGTTCTGATTTACCCGGCACAGGGCAACGCTCTGCTGGATGGGAACATTTATCCGGCTGACGGAAGTAGTCCATACAGCATCCCAGATACCGACCGGGAACAGAACGTGGTTCAATGGGTCTGGCAAAACCGCAAGCGCGCCGGAGCAACGACGCAAAACTTTCCAAAAGCAAAACGGCTGTATCTTGCCATCCGTACCGGGCAGCAGATTTACGGTGTTGTCGGGATTCCGATGGAAAAGCAAACGCAGCCTGACGCATTTACATCCAGCGTTCTGTTCTCCATCCTCGGCGAGTGCTCTCTGGCGCTGGATAACCTGCGAAATGCCAGAGAAAAGGAAGAAGCTGCCGTTCTTGCAAAGAACGAACAGCTTCGCGCCAATCTTTTGCGTTCGATTTCTCATGATCTCAGGACACCACTGACCTCGATTTCCGGCAACGCAGATACGCTGCTGCACAGCTATGACGTGTTGGATGAGCAGACACGGAAACAGATTTTTACGGACATTTATGACGATGCACAATGGCTGACGGGACTGGTTGAGAACTTGCTTTCCATTACGAAAATTGTAGACGGCAGCGTAAAGCTGCACCTTTCTGATCAGGTCGTGGATGACATCATATCGGAAGCACTCAGGCATATTGACCGAAGAGCGGCAGAACATCACATCGCAGTAGATTGCGGAGACGTACTGTTGCTGGCACGGATGGACGCAGGACTCATCATGCAGGTGCTCATCAATCTGGTGAATAACGCAGTCAAATATACTCCAGTTGGCTCGAACATCCGGATCACGGCAATCCCGCGAGAAAATATGGCTGAAATATGTGTCAGCGATAACGGTCCCGGTATTCCGAATGAACTGAAGGAACGTGTTTTTGAAATGTTCTTTACTGGGGGGAATCCAATTGGCGACAGCCGCCGAAGTCTTGGACTTGGACTTACGCTCTGTCAAACTATTGTCCATGCACATCATGGTGAAATGACGTTGAAAGACAATTCGCCGCATGGCTGCATCTTTTCCTTTACAATACCACTTAGTGAGGTGAACTTAAATGAATAAGCCGCTCATCCTCGTTGTAGAAGATGATACCCCGGTGCGAAATTTAATAACGATGACACTAAAAACTCACGAATATAGGTATCTTTCGGCGCAAAACGGCGCAAGTGCCGTGATGGAAGCGCTGTCTCACAACCCGGACATTGTACTGCTTGATCTGGGGCTGCCGGATATGGACGGCGTGGAAGTCATCCAAAAAATCCGGTCGTGGTCGAATATGCCGATCATTGTGATCAGCGCCAGAACAGAGGATTCCGATAAAATCGGGGCGCTGGATGCTGGGGCGGATGATTATCTAACGAAGCCTTTTTCCGTGGACGAACTGTTGGCACGACTGCGGGTGACGCAGCGGAGACTGTCGATGATGAAAACAGACTCCGTGCAGGATTCTCCGATTTTTACGAATGGTGCGCTGAAAATCGACTATGCGGCAGGCTGCGCATATCTTGACGGCACAGAGCTACACCTGACACCCATCGAATACAAGCTGCTGTGCCTGCTCTCCAAAAATGTTGGTAAGGTTCTGACACACACCTATATCACGCAGCAGATTTGGGGCAGCAGTTGGGAAAACGATATCGCTTCTCTGCGGGTGTTCATGGCAACCTTGCGCAAAAAGCTGGAACGCGGAAAAGACGGGCAGCAATACATACAAACACACATCGGAATCGGCTATCGGATGCTCCGCATCGAGTAAGTAATTCCTGAACGGAACATTCATGACTGAATGGAGTAGATTTCTTGTGGTCATTCCATTCAGCCACAAATGCGCTGACCATCGTTGAAATAGCGAGGACTTGAAAGTCCTCGCTATTAGCATACATCGTCTCATATATTATATCTGTTTTTCCATCTTCGTTTTTGCTGCTTTCCCTACTTTCTAGCACATTCCCCATCAAGCCCCAAAAGGATTTTTAATCCATGATCCAGCTGTGGCAGAATGTATTCCAGACACTCCTGCACCGCCTTCGGACTGCCCGGCAGGTTGACGATCAGCGTGCGTTTGCGGATCCCGCTTGCCGCTCGGCTTAACATCGTCCGCTTTGTAAATTGTAAGCTGTATGCCCGCATCGCCTCCGGGATACCCGGAACCATCCGTTCCGCGACCGCCAGCGTCGCCTCCGGCATCACGTCGCGCGGAGAAAATCCCGTTCCGCCCGTTGTTAAGAGCAGATCGGCCTTTCCCTCATCGCAGATCTCCTTCATCACCTCTTCCAACATCGCCTGGTCATCCGGCAGCACCTTCTGCCAGACCACCTCATAACCAGCCTCTCTCACCATTTCTGCGATTACCGGACCACTCACGTCCTCCCGTTTTCCCGCGTACCCAGAGTCACTGGATGTAATAATTGCTGCTCTCATTGGTTTCCCACCTCTCTTTGATCTCTTTCCTACGCTTCTTCCAGAATCTCCAGATTATCTCCCTCTTTGATCACGCCGCCGTGCAGCACCTTCGTAAATACGCCCTCGCGCGGCATGATGCAATCGCCCATTGCCTGGAAGATCGCGCATCCATGGTGGCATTCTTTTCCGATCTGTGTCAATTCCAGCACGACGTCGTTGCATTTAAATTTTGTCCCGATCGGGAGCGTCTTGAAATCGATTCCTTCCACGACCAGATTTTCACCAAACGCGCCGTCCTCGACCTTCGCCCCCCGCGCGCGGAATTCCTGAATCCTGTCATATGAAAGAAGGCTGACCTGACGGTGCCATTTGCCCGCATGGGCGTCACCCTCGATTCCATAGTCCTCGATAAGACAGACCTGATGGACATTTTTCTTCTGAACACCTTTGATTTCACTGGTACACGTTGCGATTACTTTTCCCATGATTGTTTCCCCTTTTCTATCCATAAATTTTCCGATTTCATATTTCATATACGATATTTCACTTGTAACATTCCGCCGGCTCACACTTTCACCGCAGAAACCATAATCATAATCCTCACAAACACCCTGCTTATCCGCCTATCTGGGACATTCCCCGGTGTTCCCGATCCGTAAATTCCGTCTTTTTCTCAAAACTATGTCCCTTCGGCTTTTCCGCAAGCGCCTGTCCGATCGCCCGGCGCAGGTCTTCATCGGTACCGCCGCCGCGCAGAATGGTCTTTAATTCCACCCCATTGTCATACTGGAGACAGGTTTTTAAGAATCCTTCTGAGGTCAGCCGTATCCGATTGCATTCGGAACAGAATTTATGGCTGACCGCGCTGATAAAACCGATCCGCCCCTGAAAGCCAGGGACTGCGAAATAATGGCACGGGCCATTTCCTGCCACGTCCCCGCACGGGGTAAAGATTCCAAATGCCTCTTCCAGCGCATGCTTCAACGCATCTTCTTTCACAAAGGCAAACTGCGTTCCCATGCCGATCGGCATCATTTCGATGAAACGCACGTGCACGTTATGGTTTTTCGCCAGTTCCGCCACCTCTAAAAGCTTTTGCTCCTCGATCCCAAGCACCGGCACACAATTTATCTTGATCTGCATCCTGCCTTTCTGGATCGCCGTCCGAAGGCCGCGTCTGACCGCTTCGATCTCATCCCGGCGTGTGAGCTGCCGGTACACCGACGCATCCAGCGTATCCAGGCTGATCGTGACTGAATCAACCCCCGCCTCCGCCAGCGCATCGTACATTTCTTCTAATAAAACACCGTTCGTCGTGATCGTCAGGCTCTTGATTCCCGGAATCTGTTTTAACGCTGCTGCTAACTCCGGCAGTCTCCGGCGCACCAGCGGTTCGCCTCCGGTCAGCTTGATTTTCTGAATGCCGTTCTCTGCCAGAATCTGGCAGACCCTCTCGATCTCACCAAACCGCAGGATCTCTTCATGTGAAATGCTGCAGACGCCTTCCTCCGGCATACAGTACACACAGCGCAGGTTGCATCGGTCGGTCACGGAGATCCGGACGTAGTCGATCGTTCTGCCGTATCCGTCTATCATCGCACAAATTCCCCGCTCTTTCCTCCCGATTTTGCATCGAGATGTATCTCTCCGATCTCCATCCGCTTGTCGATCGCCTTGCACATATCATAAATGGTCAGAAGCGCCACGCTGACACCGGTCAGCGCCTCCATCTCGACGCCGGTCTTTCCTTCCAGCTTCGCAGTACAAAGTGCCTTGATCGTCAGCTCTTTTTCATTCACCTCAAAATCCACGCTGCATTTCGTGATGAGAAGTGTGTGGCACATCGGGATCAGGTGTGCGGTCTGCTTCACCGCCATGATTCCCGCCACACGCGCCACCCCCAGCACATCGCCCTTGGCAACCGTTCCCTCCAGAACCGCCTTCATGACAGCTTCATTGACGTGAATCTTGCCGGATGCCGTCGCCGTCCGGCTGGTAATCTTCTTTTCCGTTACATCTACCATGATCGCATTTCCCTTTTCATCAAAATGCGTTAATTTCTCTTCCATCTGTATCCTCCTTTTCCTCTTCTTCCGGCTCCAGAAAGATTTTCTCAAACGCTGCTTCTGCTGCCGCCTGCACTGCTGCTTCCATCCGGCGGAATTTTTCTAAAAACACCTTTCCCTCCGGCGTCAGCACAGAAAATCCGCCCTTGCTTCCGCCCGTCTGGCGCTCTAAAAACTGGATTCCCAGCTGCGCCTCCGCGATCTTGAGCATTTTCCAGCCCTTGCTGTAGGAAATATCCCGGATCTGACAGGCACCGAGCATTGAACCACTCTCAGCAACTGCCTCCAGAAAATCCGCCGTCAGCGCGCTGAAGCATTCTTCCTCGCGGCTCAGCGAAATCGACGCCTGAAATGCCAGCTCCCCGCGCTTCTGCCTGTCTTTTTCGTAGGCAAGCAGCGATTCGTAGTCCATTTTCGTATTGGTGTCCAGTAAAACACCCGGATCTTCAACCTCGATCTCCCGGACGCCTTCGCCCCACGCATCCATTGCGCCGCGGAGTCCTTTTCCACCCCGGTACGTTAAGATATGTCCAAACACTTCCTTCGACAGCATGACCGGGTGTCCTTTTTTTCCCTGACAGACCGGTACTGCCATGCTTCCGGGCGCCTGCGCCATCTTCTCGATTGTGTCCGCCGTGATCATCGGCACGTCGGCAGGGAACAACAGCACCCGATCGGCTTTTTTCTGGATATGGCGCAGTCCCATGCAGATTGAGCCGTACATCTGCGATGTCTCATACCGCTTGTTTCGGATACAGACCGCACCACGGTGTGAAATATGACGTTCCAGCACATCCGCCTGATACCCGGTCACGACGACGATCGGCGAGATCCCCGCCTGCCGGATCGTGTCGATCTCCCGCTGTATCATCGTGGTCTGCCCCATCCGGAGCATCGGCTTTAATTCTTCCATGTGCGCCGACCGCCCTGCCGCCAGGATGATCGCGCCTGTTTTCCCGTCTGCCATACATATCCCCTTTTCTATCATTCTAACCTTCTTTTAAAAGCATGATATCTCCCGGTGCGATTCCCAGCCGGACGCGGTCGCCGCGCTGATACCGGTTTAGTGAATCACTCTGCTTATAGTCTACCTTCCACCAGATCACCTCGCGTTCCGGTGCATTTTCTTTGTCACCCGCTGCCTCTGCGTTTTCCACCGGACGCAGCAAAATATCCCACTCAAATGGCTGGCAGAGTGTGTCCCCCCACTCGCACGTAAATTCATTCGCACTGCCGCGCGCCGGATAAAACTGATGCGCCCGGATGCCGATATAGGCATGCTCCGCGGCAACTGCTTCTTCGGTCTGAAACGTGAGTCCCCAGTCTAGCGCCTCCACCTCATATTCGCCGATCCGCCGGATCCGGCTGAAGTTTTTACAGCCTGTCAGGCGTGCCGCAGTGACATTTTCCGGTTTCTGAAAAATCGCCCGCGTCTCTCCCTTCATCGCCACCTGTCCGCGGTTTAAGATGATGCTCTTCTCGCAGAACCGATAGACCTCGTCCCGGCTGTGGCTGACCATCAGCACATCGCCCGTGTACCCGCGGAGTACCTCGCGCACCTGGAACTGCAGTTGTTCCTTCAGATAATAATCAAGTGCCGAAAATGGTTCATCCAGCATGATCACATCCGGCTCATAGACGAGAATGCGCGCCAGCGCCACACGCTGCTGCTGTCCGCCGGAAAGCTGGGACGGATACCTTTTTTCAAGCCCTTCTAATTTAAAGAGACGGATCATGCGGGCAGCCGCCTCCTGTTTTTCCTCCTTGCTGCCCGAAAGCCCCGCCGCAATGTTGGTTTCTACGGTCATATTCGGAAACAATGCATAATTTTGGAATAAATAACCGATTTTCCGCTTCTGCGGCGGCAGGTTGATGCGCTTTTCCGAATCAAAGAGCACCCTGCCATTTAACACGATCCGCCCTTCGTCCGGCGTCTCAATTCCGGCGATACACTTGAGCGTCATGCTCTTGCCGCTTCCGGAGGCGCCGAGAATGCCCATGACGCCGCCATCGGTGTTAAGCGATACGTCCAGCGAAAAGCCGGAAAATCTCTTTTTGATTGCCGCCTGCAGGCTCATCCCGCGCCTCCCTTCTGTGCATCCGCTTCCCTGTCCGCAAACAGTTCCACCGAAACCTTTGCATCCTGACCGCCCGCTTCCACACTGTTATCCTTCTTTTTATGATTGCTGCTTCCGCGCATATCCCGCCGCGACAGCACATTCATCAGCACGACGACCAGGAAGGAAATCACCACGATGATCCACACATACTGGTATGCCATCGACATTTTTCCAGCCGCCACCTGTGAATAGATGGCAAGCGGCAGTGTCTGCGTCTTTCCGGCGATATTGCCCGCCAGCATCGCGGTCGCACCGAACTCGCCCAGTCCTCTCGCAAAGGCAAGGATCGCGCCGCTGAGGACGCCCGGCATCGCCGACGGCAGAATCACCCTCCAGAAAATGCGGCTCTCGGAAAATCCCAGCGTCCGAGCCGCATAGATAAGCGTCACATCGACCTGTTCAAACGCGCCGCGCGCTGCCCGGTACATAAGCGGAAATGAGATCGCCACCGCCGCGATCACCGTTGCCGCCCATGAAAATACAATCTTGACGCCAAACAATTCCAGAAACAGCTGTCCGAGCGGTCGTTTTACACCGAAAATCATCAGCAGGAAGAAGCCTGCTACCGTCGGCGGCAGGACCATCGGAAGCGTCAGGATGCCGTCCAGCACCATTTTCACTTTCTCAGAGCGTGCCGATACCACCAGCCGCGCCATCCAGACTCCCAGAAAAAACGTAATAATGATCGACAGCGTTGCTGTTTTCATCGATATCCATATCGGAGACCAGTCCATCTTTCTTCCCCCTTTCCTATGAAATGTACTCTCGGAGTCTTCTCGACTGAGATAAAAACTGCCGCAGAACACCTGGTTTTCAGCGGACCCTGCATTCTGCGGCGGATTTTATTCCCTACGTTGTTCACTGTCTGTCCTTCGCCGTCCTGTTTTCTGTTCACACAGTCGGCTGCATATCCCAGACAGCCATCGCTCCCGGCTTATTTATTTGCTGTGAAGCCATACTCCGCAAAGAAGGAGAGCGCATCATCAGTTCCCAGATAATCTACAAACTTCTGTGCTGCATCTTTCTTTGTGCTTGCGCTTACAACGCCAACCGGATAGATAACCTTCGATACGCTTCCTTCCGGTGCATATCCGATAACCTTTACCTGGTCAAACTGGTCGCTGGTGGTTGCATCGGTCAGGTACACGATACCTGCATCAGCGCTTCCGGCTGCTACCCAGCTTAAAACCTCGGTTACGTTGGTACCAAAGCTTGTCTTAGCCTCTACATCATCCCACATACCCAGGTTCTCAAAGGCTTCCTTGGAGTACTGTCCAACCGGAACACTCTCTGGATCGCCGAGTGCAATCTTCTCTGCCTTTGTAATATCCTCAAAACCGGTAATTCCCAGTGTGGAATCCTTCGGAACGATCAGGGCGATCTTATTTTCCAGAAGCTCTACGACAGAATCTGCATCAACCAGTCCCTCGTCCTCCAGCGCGTTCATCTGCTTCATCGCTGCGGAGAAGAATACGTCTGCATCTGCGCCCTCTTCAATCTGGGTCTGCAGCTTTCCTGAACTGTCAAAGGTAAAGCTCAGCTTGATGTCCGGATTCTCTTTCTCAAATGCCGGCTGAATCTTGTCTTCCATAACGTACTGAAGGCTGGCTGCTGCCGCTACCAGAATCTCCTGCTGGTCGCCGGCTGCCTCTGCTTCTGCTTCGGTCTCTTCTGTCTCAACTGCCTCCGTTTCCGGTGCTGCTGTCTCAGCCGGTTTGCTGGATGAACATGCGGTCAGGGATGCTGCCGCCATCGCTGCTGCTATTACAAGTGCCCACGTTTTTCTCATATCTTGGTTCCTCCCTCATTTCACGCACATGTTTCCGGCATCCTCCTCGTTTCGATTCCTTACGCCATAGCAATGTGGTTTTTACCCTTCCGTTATTTTTGAAAAATTATAATGATATTTGCTAATCAAATAGTAGCACGTGGCACTTTTTTTGTCAATCTTTACAATAATTCTTATTTAATGCTCGTCGTCGTTATGTGCATCAAAAAATAACGCGGCTTTTTTCTGCATTTTCCCTTTATTCTTATGAATTTTCCAGTTTTTCTTTCCAAGCCCTTCCGTCTATTTTCGTGAAATTGTTATGATGATTTTTCATGTATTTTATTTTTATCTTTTTATTTTTCATTTATTTGAAATTTTTTATCCAAATACGCCGGTGCTTCGGTTTCCTTACCGGTCACACGGTTCCCGATCCGTGGCAAAGTCTTCCACCAGCACATCCATAATGCCGCCGCAGACCATTCCTTCATCTTCCGCTGCCTCGCCGGTCAGATCTACATGAACTACTTTGTACCTGCTGCTTCCGATCAGAGAACGTGCCTCGCCCAGCACGGCCGCCTCGCTGCAGCCGCCGCCGATGCTGCCGAGAATCCGTCCGTCCCGGTAGACAATCATCTTCGCGCCTGCCCCGCGCGGGGAGGATCCCTTTGATTCAATCACCGTGACCACTGCTTTCGACTCATCCGGCTCCTCTGCCAGGCGTTTCAGCACATCAAAATCCAGATCGGAACGGTTTTTCACACGTTTGTCTTCCCGATCCATGCGCTTTACCTGTATGATCTCCGCCAGAATCGAGATCGCGATCTCCTCCGGTGTCACACCGCCGATCTTTAAACCGATCGGGCTCTTTAAACGGCTCATCCGCTCTGGATCGTAACCTTCTTCCAGAAGCTCCTGTTTCACGATACCGACGCGGCGTCTCGAACCAATCATGCCGAGATACGCCGGTTCTTTTCCTTTTCCAATCATCCGCAGGCAGTCCGCATCGTGGCGGTGTCCGCGCGTAACGATACAGATATAGTCGCTCTCCTGAATCTTGAGTTCTTTGATCGCATGCCCAAAGTCATCACAGATCACCTTCTCTGCCATCGGGAATCGTCCCGGATTCGCGAAGGAAAGGCGGTCGTCCACCACAGTTACCAGGAATCCGACGCGCGCGCCAAATTCTGCCACCGGAAGAGCCACATGGCCGCCTCCGAGAATAATCAGGCGCTCTTTCGGGAAAAATGGTTCCGCCACATTCCAACTGCTTCCGGCGCGCCCACAGACCGGCTGCCCCTGTGTCAGGGCTTCTTTTCCAATCTCCGACGCCTCTGCGCCTTCTTTCAGTTCACAGCGCATATCTGCTAGATTTCCCTCTTCTCCCACAAAGCTTCTCTCGAGCGCCAGACACGGCGTCCCTTCCAGTTTTTTCAGAATCTCCCCATACAGATTCATATCACGCACTTCCTCTCTTTTATACTGCATGAGCCATCCATTTCTCATTTCGCAGTTGTGCCATCGCGGTTGCTGCCTCATCGCCTCTCTCTGGCTCGATTATTTACCAAAACCGCAGTTCGGGAAAATACAGGTTGGACAATTTAAGCACAGACCACCTGCGCCCATTTTCGCCAGATCCGCTTTTGTCACTGGCACATCTGCCATCACACGCGGCAGCACCAGATCAAAGATGGTCCTCTTCGCATACATCACGCAGCCCGGAAGTCCCATGATCGGCTTTCCGTCCTTCGTATATGCCAGCAAGAACATCGCTCCCGGGAGTACCGGCGCGCCGTAGGAGACAACCTCCGCCCCGGTCTGCTTGATCGCGCTCGGTGTCGTATCATCCGGATCGACGCTCATGCCACCGGTACAGACAACAAAATCGGCACCCTGATCCAGCCATTCCCGGATTGCCTCCGTGATTTTATCCGGATTGTCCCCTATAATCTTCTGTCCCAGAACTTCCACACCAAATTCCTGAAGCTTGTCCCGGATGACCGGGCCAAATTTATCCTCAATCCGTCCATAAAATACTTCATTTCCGGTCGTCACAATGCCCGCTTTCTTATTTTTATACGGAATCAGCTTTAACAGCGGCTCTGAACCCGCTGCCTTTTTCGCCTCCTCCATTTTTTCTTTTTCAATTACCAGCGGGATCACACGGGTTCCGGCTAACTTATCACCCTTTTTTACCGGAAAATTCGTCCGGCGGGTCGCGATCATCATCTCCGGCAGGCTGTTGACCTTTAAGAGGCGTTCTTCATCAACCTGAAACAGACCGTCCGTCTCCGCAATCAGCTCAATCTTGCCTTCCTTCGGATCGGTTGCACGCATATACTCATTCTGGCAGATGCCGCGCAGAATGTCCGCCGCCTCGTCCTCATGATATTTTGTATCGTCCTTTTCCCAGACATAAATATGATCTTTTCCGATGGAAAGCAGCACCGGGATGTCCTCCTCGCGCACGATATGTCCCTTACGGAATACGGCGTCCTTCGTCACGTCCGGAATAATCTGCGTCATGTCATGGCAGAGTACCTGTCCGACTGCCTCGGTTGTTTTCATTAATTTCATATGATTTTCCTCTTTTCCTTTTTACAGTAATGCCTCCGCACGCTTTGCCAGCTGATACCGCCGTTCCACGCCCTCCAGCGCCTCCGGGTTATCCTTAAATTTCTCCCGTTTTGCCGCAAACCGTTCTTCGATCGTTACACGCCGTTCTCCCTGTACCTGCTTGTCCGCCAGATACACGATCAGGCTTTCATTCAGATATCCCAGCTTTTCTTCCGGCAGATCCATATGATCCGCAACGATATCCGCGATCCCGGTATGTCCCAGAAGCCGCAGCCATCCCGCCCCTGTCTCCGGATGTTCGGGGTATGCTTTAGCGATGTCGTGAAGAAGCGCCGCCGCGTAGATTTTATATTTATCGATTGGCGGGCTTTTGTATGTCATCTCCACACACCTTTCCGCCCTATACTTTAGAACTCTATCTGCCAATTCCACGGCCAGCTCCGCAACCACCCGGCTATGGCGCACCGCCGCCTCCGGCGTGTGGAACCATGCAAGCAGACGCTCGCACTCCTCTTTGTCCGGGACAGGACGTTTTCTCTCCCAGTCACGCAATTTCTGAAACTCTTCCTGCGTATCCGCATCAAACGCGCAGCCTGGATCCGGCACATCCAGGAAAATCCGGCGGATTCCCGGCTGTTCACAGGCGCCTTTAAGTCCCATCGTCCCGTCATGCTGCAGCAGTTTTTCGATCACATCTGCACGGATCAGAAGCGGATGCCCCGGTGTTTTCTCATACTCCGGGAGATAGACATCCCCATCGCCTTCCGCAAACCGGTATTTTTCATATTCCAGCGTAAATGGCGTAAACAGTGGCACATCCACCGGGAAAAAGAAAATGCCATCCAGCGTCTCTTTTCCTGCCGTTTTCCGCTTTTCCTTATAATAGGAAAGCCCCAGGCAGACGGAATCAAACATTTTCGTCTCCGCATACGCCGGATTGTGGATGAAATGGATTCCCGGTCCCGCAGCCGCCGCGCGTATATCTTCCGCCCGGCGTCCGGTAATGATCGTGATTTCATGTACGCCGCACGCCCGCAGCGTCTGTATCTCACGTTCCAGGACCGTCTGGGCGCCGAGCTTCATGAGTGGTTTGAAATCCCCCATCCGCGAGGATCGCCCCGCCGCCGAGATCAAGGCGTCAAATACATAATCCTTTCTTTCATACACCTGTCCGTAGCCAAAGGGAATCTGCAGAAGTTCTGTCTTTTTCCGCTTCTCCCAGCCACTGATCAGTGTCCGAAACCAACCCGCGTGTCCGATTACCAGAATATCGCCCCGGCTCTTCATCCGGAGTTCATTCCAGGTTGTCCTGGCGCGCCCTGCACAATCTGCAAAACTCTCTCCCTGCGGCGGTCGGAAATCGTACATATCTGCCCCTCGTGCCACATACTCCGCTGGAAACTGTTCCCGGATTTCATCGAAGGAATGACCATCCCATTCCCCCATGTCAATCTCCGCCAGACCATCTACGACCTCAATCGGAATACTTCTGTCAATCACTTCCTGCAGGATCGCGGCTGACTCCCGGCAGCGCTTTAACGGGCTGGTATAAATCTTTTCAATTCTGCGTCCCGCAAATGTCTCCCCCAGCGCCCGAATCTGTGTCCGCCCTTCCTCTGAAAGCGGCAGATCCGTCCGCCCGATGCAATATTTCCGTTCATCTGGAAATTCCGGCTTCCCATGCCGGATCAAATAAATCGTCCGCATTCTGTCCTTTCCTAGTGCTCGTGTTCCTCTTCTTCCCCACACTCGCAGCTGAAATCATGGCTGTGTCCAAATTGTCCCGGTCCGCCGATGTAGTCGCGGATCAGCTCCAGTTTATAACGGTTCATATAGCTATATGCCTTCTGAACCGTATGCCCGCTTCCCAGATAACGGGTCACGCCCGCCTTTACCAGTATCTCAAACGGTTCTTTCTCGATCGGTCCGCAGATGACTGCCTCACAGTCATGTTCTACCACCTTCTTCGCAAATACCAGATTGTCCGGATCCTGTTTTCCATAGACATGGAAAATCTGGTTCTTGTCCGCGTCAATAATCATCAAAAACGGACTCTCCTTAAAAGTCGCCGGCACCAGTCCGTCGATCTCCTCTGTCTCTGATGCAATTGCTATGTTCATTTTTTCTCCTTGTTCTTGTCAAATTTTGCTGATTTTTTTCAAAATTTCTCAATTATTTTTAATTTTATGATACTGCAATCAAAACTCATCGTCAAGTTTTTCATGATATTGAATTTTGCCACTCATTTTTCATTTTTCCTCGATGATTAGCCGCCTTTTTCCCGAACCGATATAGGGGGAAATTTCTTTTTCTATCACAGAAACGGTCAGGCAGTTCCCAAAGTATTCCGTTAATGCTGCTTTGACATTTTTCACTCTGCTTCCTACCGTATCTGCATAACCCGCTTTCTTCATAACAGCCACCGTCAGATGCTTCTGCGCCGCATTGTAAGATGCCTGAAAATCTTCCACCTCATCCAGGGCAAATAAAAGCTCATCTAATAGGTGCATGGAAAGCACCTTGCCGCCGGACAGCCGGACGCTGTCATCCAGCCGTCCCTCAACCTTATCAAGTCTAGGCTTTAAACATCCGCAGGCACACGGTTCTGCAATCATCCGCCCCAGATCGCCGGTCCGATAGCGCACAAGCGGCATTCCCCGCCGCCGAAGCGTTGTCAGAACCAGCTCGCCGTATTGCCCTTCCGGAACCGGCTGTCCCGTCTCCGGATCCAGAATCTCAATCAAAAGGTCCCGGTCCCGCATATGGTAACCCCCGCGCGCCCCACACTGTACGCCGCCGCCGTAACCAGTTTCCGTCATACCCCAGTGCGTAAAGACCCGGCAGTTCCAGGTTCTTTCCAAAAAACGCTGCACGCTGACCGGCACATAATCAGCACTTAAGAGCACTGTTTTCGGGCCAAGTCCCGGCGCATGGGCTGCCAGCGCATACATCTGGCTTGGGACACCGATCAGGCAGTCTGCCCCCTCGCCGTCCCGCGCTGCCGCTTCCATATCGTGAATCAGCCCGTGAACCTTCGTCTCCACCCGGATGCGCCCCAATCCTTCTTTTAAAAGTCCTCCAATCGAAAAAAATCCCGGTCCTTCCATATAAACCGTGACCCGATCGCCTGGCTTTACCATGTACTGCATCCCTGTTTCAAAGAAATCCGCCGTCTGCATCAGATCGTCTTCGGTAAAAAACAGGCGCTTCGGTGCCCCTGTACTGCCGGAGGTTTTCAGCGTGATGATACGCGCGATCTCCTTGGCTGGAACACATAAAAATGTTTCCGGCTCCGCTTTCAGTTCCTCCGGGGTTGTGAGGGGAAGTGTCCGGAAATCCGCCCATGAAAACGAATCCGGCGCGAGCCGTACATCGGAACCTGCCATTTCCCCAAGCTGTCCCCAGACGGATGTAAATTTCTTCTGATAAAATGGACTTTTCTCCTTTACATACGAAAGTGTCCGCCATAACCCGGACGGCTGCGCCGCTGCAATAAAATAACCGCAGCCCGCTTCTTTTAAAATCTTCCGTTCCGCCCCCAGCGCCGCGCAGACGGATTCCAGATTTCCATCAAAGATCTGCTGCCCGATCCACTCCGCCAGCGTTCCAGACACATCCTGCATATTTACAAGCGCAAAACCCGCATCCGCCATCCGGTCACAGATTGTTTTAGCGGACTCCAGCCGTCCCAGCATCCCGTCTAAGAAAAGCTCTTTTTTCCGGGCATACATATCGCTCATCAAAAGCCATCCCTCCGGCTTTAACACCCGGTACGCCTCCCGGAGCGCCGCCGCCGGTTCCGCAGCTTTGGAACAACTGCATTCCATCAGAATGATATCTGCCGTCTGATCTGGATATGGCAGTTTCTCCGCACATCCAGTCTCTATCCAGCCAGGTTCATGCACATCCGGATTCTTATCCAGGCCGGAAATCTGCCAGCCCGGGCAATGCTCAGAAAGCCAGCGCATCGTGCCGCCAGCTCCGCAGCCGATGTCGATGACGCGAAACGGCACTGCAGGATCTATAGACTCCGTATCTGCCGCTCCCGCCTCTGGTATCTCAATTCCCGCAAACTGGAACATCTGCCTCGTCAGCGCAAATCCACCGGGGCGGCAGAGACTGCACTCATTTGTATCCATTTTTTGCACCTCTCCTTTCTGCGCCTCTATTATCTGCCTCTTTCCATCGGAGACAAGTAGTACGCACAGAACGGAATCTTCTTCCCGTCTTTATACACATGCAGGCTGCACTGGCGCAGACGCTCGATATCGAGATTGCCGGCATCCTGAAACGCCATGGATGTGATCGTGAAGCCGTGGCTTTTGGCACGCTTTAAGAAGTCCTCCATATTTGTTATGTCAACCGACTCTTCTTCACAGCAGCAGAATTCTGATTCGGGCTGAGTTCCGCCACAACAGCAGCTTTCTGGTTCTGGCTGGGTTCCGCCACAGCAGCAGCTTTCTGGTTCTGGCTGGGTTCCGCCACAGCAGCAGCTTTCTGGTTCTGGCTGGGTTCCGCCACAGCAGCAGCTTTCTGGTTCTGGCTGGGTTCCGCCACAGCAGCAGCTTTCTTTTTCCGGCTGACTTTCTCCACAACAGCACGTCTCTTCCAGATCGCGCCGTTCCCAGCGCCGTCCGACAAATTCACGGTTCTTCTCCGCCGGATCCGGACCGCAGCAGCAGCCTTCGCCCTCCGGTTCTGTCTCGGTTTTTCCACTATAATTTGTCAGCGGCATCAATTTATCCCCAGGCATCACGATGAAATCCCCGTGGAACCCACACATCGGGTGATCGCAGCAGGATGGCGCGATCTGTTCCTCTTTGATAAGCCCGCCGCTCTGGCTGACAACCGCCTCCAGAAGCTCATCCAGCGTATAGCGGTCATCATCCGCCGGAAGCTCCGGGATACGTCCAAAATAGCTGACCGGCTGGAAATGCACGCCGCGCACATACGGCGACCGCTGAATGGCAAACCGGATGATGTCCCCGATCTGCTCCGTATTGACGCCCGGAACAAGGACCGGAACAAGCGTCACGCCGATTCCATACCGGCCGCACTGCTCGATCGCCCGTTTTTTCACTTCCAGCATCGGGCGGCGGCGCAGTTTTTCATATACGGCATCGTCCACGCCGTCAAACTGCATAAATACAAACGAAAGTCCCGCATCCGCCAGACGCTTTACAAACGCCTCGTCCTCCGCCAGGCGAAGACCGTTGCTGTTTAACTGCACATATTTACAGCCAACCTGCTTCGCATACGCCACGATCTCCGGCAGATCGTCCCGCACTGTCGGTTCCCCGCCGGAAAGCTGCAAAAGTGTCTTTCCCGGCTCCGTCAGATCGTCGATCCAGCGTTTTACCGTGTCTAAGGACGGATCCTTGGCCCCGTCCGGCTCCGCAAAACAGAAGGTACAGTTCATATTGCACCGCGCTGTGATCTCCAGCAAGGTACAGCAGGTGGCGCGTCTGTGCTCCGCACACAGACCGCAGCCCGCCGGGCAATTTAGATTTTCATTTTCTCCCACCGCCGGACGTTCCCCGCGCCAGTCGGCAAACTTACGCTTATTTCTCCAGATTACACTGGAAAATGTCCCGTGATCCGGGCAGGTTTTTACCAGATATATCTGCCTGTCCCGCTCTTCCCGCTTTGCCGGAATGCGTTTTAAACAGACCGGACAGACACTGTATGTATGGCGCATTTCTTCTGGCAGGAGGGCTCTGTCCTGTAAGTTCATTACCATCGTCCTTCATCCCCTTATCTCAATTCATTACAATTCTCCCATGATGAAGCCAGCCGCAGATGGGCTGTGTTCTCATGTTCACACATGGCAAATCCCCGCAGCCAGCCTGTCTCACCTATCCTTTTCAGATCCAAAAGCATCTCTCATGAATCATACTTATATCTACTATCTACTTATCTTCCAGCTCTCTCTCCACATCCGCCATACGCCCTTTTACCAGCGCTTCCGGCAGATATACCTCGCCGCACTTCGGGCAGCACAGGATCTCGGTGTGGAAATTGTGCCCCAGATAGTCAAAAAATGTGGATTTCGGCACCATCTCCACCTGACACCGGCGGCAGATGACTTTTTTCTCCAACGCCTCTTTGATCCGCTGATCTCTTCCGCCTCCATCAATCGTCGGCATACTCATCACTCTCCTTCCAGATTCATGCGGTGGCTGTAGCCATTCCAGAGCTTATAACCGCCGTCCGGCAGCACCTCGTACTCTGCCCAGTAGGTCATATGCTGGATCTTCAGATGCCCGATCCGATGTCCCGTCTCCGGGTCGATAATACCGCGGTCTTCCCGCTCACAGTGTTCAATGACCTGCTCCATATCTTCGATCAAAATCTGACCCGCTGACAATTTGCGTTCCAGCTCCTTCTCAACTTCTAATTTCATATGTGTTTCCTCTTCGATCGTCTCATTCCAGTACGTCTTAAGCAGTTCCCGTTTCGCCGCCAGGCGGTTGTGCCAGCGCTCCGTCACCGTCGCCGCCGGGCGCCCCGCGCCATTTAACCCAAACAACAGATCGAGGATATGAACCGCCTCCTTGCCCTGTCCGGCAAAGGACTCCCGGCAGTTGACACAGTAGGTCACATACGGCAGTTCCTCCTCTTTTGCACGGGAAGTTGTCATATAGCTTGTGTGGCTCGGAGAAGCAATCCCGATATGTCCGCCGTATCCGCAGCAGCGCGCCTTTTTCCCGTCATACGGCAGATTTTCCCACGTAATCCCCGCCGCATCCGCCAGATGGCGTACACTCTCCTGCAATTCCGGGTAATAGCGGCTGGCGCAGGGATCAAACAAGGCATACGACTGCGCTTGCTGGGTACTTCCTGCTTCCATTTCACCCTTTTCAGCATTGTCCGGTTCCAAAGCAGCATCTTTCTCCATGCCCCACTCTTCCATCACTTCCTCCAGGAAAACGACCGGCAGCTCCGGCAGGTATTCTTCAAACATCTTCCGGCAGTTCGGGCAGGCTAAAATCACGGTTGGTTCGCCCAGTTCTCTCCACTGCTGCCGCATTTTTTCCAGATGTGCCGCGTGGATGTCCACTTCGCCTGCCCACTCGGCAGGTGCACTGCAGCAGGTCATCCAGATCGCCGCATCCGGCTTTTTGGAATGCAGCCACTCATATGTCCGCGTCACATAGCGCGGATCCGAACCGGCGAGCTGGCATCCCGGAAAGAAGGCGTAGGAACTCTGCTTAACATTCTCCGGTTTCCGCGTAAGCCCCGCTTTTCCGGAGGCATACGCCATGTCGCGCAGCCAGAAATCATGAAATGGCCACGGCATCGCGCCCTTTTTCCGCATTGCCCGCATACTTTCGAGCAAAAACTGGCTAAAATCAATATGCTGCGGGCAGACCTCCTTGCACAGCCCGCAGTGATCGCAGGTGCTGATCAGTCTCGTCGCCCACGTACCATCGCGCGATAACGTACCGGGATGAATTGTTATGTAAACCTCTTCATACAAACGGCGCGGTGTTTTCTCATGCAGGCGCATCAGATCACAAGCACGCATACAGGCATCACACGAACACTTCTGGCAGCGCGCGATCTCCTGCATCGCCTCTTCCTCCGTATACGATTCCCCGTTTGCCGGAACCACCCGCTCGGCACGCTCAATCCCATCCGTTTGAAGCTTTAAAAGTGTCCCTTCCTTTCGAAATGGCTCATTCATGCCGCCCGTTTTCAGATACCGTTCGATCGCAAGCGAAACCGCCAGCCCATCCGCCAGCGCCTTCATGCTGTCGCCGCCCGTCAGAGAACCGCCAATGAAAACGCCCTGGGTCCGGGTCGCAAATGCGCCGTCCGGGTCCATTTCCAGACCAAAGTCCGCGCCGTCTGCCCCAGTTGCCACATACACGGCATCATAGTCCGCCCGGAGTGCCTCCAGATCCGTTACCGTTTCACCGAGATGGCGTGAAAATTCCTCAAACTGGAACTGCGCTTCGATCTCCGCATCAAATTCCGCCGGATCCATCTGGTTTCTCGCCTGACCGCCCAGAACCATTTCCCGCTCATAAACCGTTACATCGTACTTTTTATTGCAGAGACGCAGCGCACAGCCAAGCCCCGAAAGACCGCCTCCGACGATCGCGATCCTTTTCCCTTTCGACGGCAGGTTATACGCATTCGGTGCCTTCCGCTTCGCGTACTTGACCGTCGCCCGCTCTAAAAGCCCCATCGCGATTCCCCCGTCCAGCTTCGCGCGCAGACACGCCTTCTCGCACGGATGGCTGCACAGCTTCGACACAATATCCGGAAATCCCACCGTATTCTGATAGGTCCGGTACGCCGCGTTGAAACGTCCCTTTTTCCACTTTTCTTCCAGCCCCTTGATATCCAGCCGGAACGGACAGGCTGCCTGGCAGAACGGCGGCTCGTTCTGATGGCATTTCTCCGCCAGCGTCTTTTCAAAATCTTCCAAATAGCTCACAGGGCGGACCTCCCTTCTTTTCTCCTGCATTTATCGTTACTGTTCACGCATACGTGTCCAGTAACGGAATTTGCCGTGGCTTCGCATTTAAATACGGCAAATTCCTGCTGCCACCACGTTTTCTTACGGCACTTTCGGTTCCAAAAGTGCCTACCCGTGAACAGTAACCATTTATCCTCTCCCAGAATCATTTATCCCGTCCTCCATCGATAAGTAAAAATTCCAGGAGCCAATTTTAATACTTTTTATTATACACCATAACCAAAGAATATGTCTTGGCACATTCGGGCGTCTCGCGCGGTCGCTTGCGACAACCTGCATCTTCACACGAGTACGCATCATTGTTCCAAGGAATTTCCTATTACAAAAAAGCCGCTGCAAAACCTACCTCTCTAAACATAGATTCTGCAGGTTCGCAGCAGCTTTTATTTAATTCTTATTTACAATCACGCGATACGCCTTGCCGCAGCTGCCCGCTTCATGTGCAGCCACGCATTCCTCTTCCGAATCGGATTAGAACGGACGCTCAGCTGTCGGATCATCCAGGGATACGTAGAAACTCTGGGTTCCTACCTGTACCGGATTCTCTTTGATGTTCTCCAGTTCCTCATACATATCGGAACCAAGGAAGTATTTCTTCGGCTCGTACGGTTTCTCGCCCTTTGCGATTGCATCCAGACCAGCTTTTACCTTCTCCGGAAGTGCCGGGATCTCATGGATACGTACGCCGCAGGCATTGTAGATACCATTCAGAACTGCACAGTGGCCAGATGCCTGGAATGCCTCAGAAGCGCCTGAAGAACCGAACGGACCATCAGAGATAGCGCCATCGATATGAATCAGGTTGATATCATCCGGAACATCCTTGATGTAGGAAGTACCAGCGCCAAACATGTTCGCATGTTTCTTAACGTCTGCGTAGTCCTCTTTCAGGGCAAAGCCGATACCATGCATGATACCGCTGTATGCCTGACCGTTAACAGCATCGATATTACCGATACGTCCAACGAAGTCAACACAGGTAAATTTCAGAACGGTAGTCTTACCGGTCTTAGTATCAACCTCAACCTCTGCCAGGTTCAGGCAGTATGTGAATGCCGGAGTCGGGTCGCCGATACCGGTATTCGGATCCAGACGGCACAGACCCGGAGTTGTGTTGGTCTCATAACGGCCAAGATACTTGGTCTCGATGCCTTCTGCCTTCATCTCATCATAGGTACGAAGGGTACCATCTTCTTTTCTCATAGCTGCCAGAAGCTTGTTCGCTGCGATGATGGTTGCATTACCATCCATGTACAGGGAACGGCTGGCACCAGCCATACCGGTATCCGGACAGGTCTTGGTATCATTCTGAATCAGCTGGATATCTTCCGGTGTCAGATGCATCTCTTTCAGAGCTTCCAGTGTTACTACCAGAGAACCGGTTGTAGCACCCTGACCCATTGCATGCCATGTGTCGTATTTGCGGATCTTGTTGCCCGGCATAAGCTCAAGAGCAACCTCAGCACTATCGCCGCCGCCCTCAGTAACGTTGAAGCCGCCCCATGCGATACCAACGCCTCTTCTCTTCTCCGGTGTGTCAGCTGCTTTCGCATCAGCCACTGCTTTCTCATAGATTGGACGCATAGTATCCATGATCTTCTCCATCGGATACTGCGGATATACATAGCTGTTGATATTCTTATCGCCTTCACGGCAGATATTCTTATAACGGAACTCGAACGGATCCATGCCCAGCTCTTCTGCCATCATATCCATCAGCGGCTCACTGAGTGTATATGCCTGCGGAGAACCGTAGCTTCTGTAAGCAGTACCAAATGCATGGTTTACGTTGGCTACACGAACCAGACCTGCTACGTTCGGTACATTGTACGGGAAGAAGGTGAAACGTGCCGGTTTGGTCATAACGTCGTCACCGCCCCAGGAGTAAGCGCCGTGATCCATACCGATATCAAACTCAGCAGCCAGGATCTTGCCTTCGTTATCACATGCCAGACGGCCATTGGAGTATGCCGGGCAGCGTTTGCCGCTGAAGTGCTGATGCTCTTCATAGGACATGGACAGGGATACCGGCTCGCCGGTAACTACGGTACAAGCTGCACACAGTGCGATATCGCCTGCGTTGGTAGACCATCCAAAGCTTGCGCCGGTCGGGTTCATGATGATACGGTATTTATCCTTCGGTACACCAAGGCAGTTACCCAGACGTCCGATAGAGGAGTATACACACTGGGATTTACACTGAATGGTCAGCAGACCATCATCGCCCCAGTAAGACTGAAGTACACAACCTTCGATGGAAAGATGCGGCTCACGGGAGGAGGAGAAGCTTCCTTCTACTACGTGCGGTGCTTTGTCGATTAAGTCTCTTACTTCTTCTGCATCTTCCAGACCTGCTCCCTTTAATACCGGCTGCTCGCAGAAGATGTTCGGGGTATCCTCATGGATACGGATAGCATCCGGCATAACTGCATCCAGATATGTCAGATACTCTGGCAGCTGTTCGTATTCCATCGTAACCTTAGCGGCTGCTGCACGAGCCTGACGATGTGTATGAGCTACTACCATAGCGATAACATCACCGTAACGATAGATCTTCTCATCCTGAAGAACTTTACGGGATGGTGTCATAACAGTACTTCTCTCATGGAACTGACCCTCAGCCATGATGTTAGTTCCGCCTGCTGCGATGAGGTCTTTTGCTGTGATAACCTTAACAACGCCCGGCATCTTCTCAGCTTCCTCAGTATGGATAGCCAGAATCTTTGCATGATGGGTAACCTTCGGCTGAACGATAGCTGCATATAAAACGCCCTGCGGCATCTTAAGAGCCTGATCATCGCCGTAGTCGGTCAGACCACAAACCTTACCAAGTGCATCCTGACGAACAACCGGTTTTCCGTAGTAGTTGCCATCTTCCGGATTGTGGAACTTGATATCCTCGATGCTGCACTCGCCACGCATAACCTTAGCTGCAGCCATAACTGCATCTACAATCTGTTTGTATCCGGTACAACGGCATACGTTTCTTGTCTTCTGGAACCAGTCACGAACCTCTTCACGGGTCGGATCCGGGTTCTGCTCTAACAGAGCATATGCGGAAACGATGAAGCCTGGTACACAGAAACCACACTGTACAGCACCGCAGTTCATCCATGCAACCTGTAACGGATGCAGATGCTGCGGAGTACCGATACCCTCGATGGTGGTAATCTTGGAATACTCTTCTACCTGGCTGATTTTCTTGGTACAGGAACGGATTACCTGTCCGTTCAGAATGATGGAACATGAACCGCAGACACCGGTTCCACATCCAACCTTAACACCGGTCAGACCGATCCGGCGCAGAACATCTGACAGTTTATCGTTTTCCGGATCGCACATAAACATACGATCCACACCGTTGATGTTCAACATCATTTTTCTTAATTTCATGCTGTTTCGTCCTCCTTCTTTAAAATAAATAGAGCCCTGATGCTTCCGACTATCCTTCCGCATCATACCCAATACTTACGATTCCTTAGTCATCCGCGTTTTCCAGCATCTCTGCCAGATCCGCCAGATCCACGCCATAGTCCTCCAGAAGTTCTCTGGCCTTGCGGTAGGTATTCTCTACCACCTGGGGACACCGAAGTGCCTTGTTGGCCATGTTATCTCCTAAAATCGAATGACAATCACTTCCTCCATAGATTTCACCATAGTTTTCCTGAAACCAGTCTGCCAGTTCCGGTATCATCTCGCTGTATGCCGCTTCCGGCTCAAAGAGCGCCATCATCATCGCCGCACCGGTCAAAGCTCCGCAGGTCAGCCCGCTTCTGACTCCCAGACAGAGTGCTGCAGATGCCTTCAGAAGGCTCGGGTTCTCCTCGCCCTTAAGGGTAAGTCCCAGCGAAACAAGTGCCTGACTGCAGCAGCTTCCCGATAAAAGCAGCTGGTTCAGTTTTTTAATATCCGGCTCCATCCGCACCTCCTGTTCTTAGAAACACAAAAAGAAAAGCGGCACCGCCTCTGAAAAGACAGTACCGCTTAACGTATCCGAGTTTGTATATACATCTGCACCTATAGATATGGATACACCTATATCTATACCTATCTGTCAGCACATATATACCCTATCTATACAAGAAGCCTGACAGCTTCCCGTATCCATCGATGTAAAGCGAATCTCTCTTTCTTTTCAAATGCGGAAGGCACTTCCATTTCCAGATGTACCCATTGGCCTGACTGCATACGGTTTCCCGCTTAGCAATTTCGGCTCGAAAAACAGATTGTTTCTATTTTGGTTTTGATACCTCTATGGTACTCTGCTTTTCATCGAAAGTCAATCTCATTTTTCATAATTTTGAAATTTTTTACATCGACAGGACACTTGTTCGCCCCTTATTTTACCTCAATACGGGATTTTCAACATGCTATTTTACCCTTGTAATATCTGTTTACTTACAGAATTTCAGCATAACTTCCGTTCAAATGTTGTATTATTTGAAGATTTGTATTCTTCCTTTCTACTATTTGATCGAGTATTTTTTAAAAAAATAACGGTTCACACGCTTTCATAATTTTTCATTTTCATTTGTTTAAACGTGAATTTTGTTCACTTGGTTTTCACTTATATGAAATTTATATCTTTTTGATTCATAATCAAACATGAATATCTGTTATTTATCCGCTATAAATCCTCACATTTTTAAGTATCCTTTTTTCATTTTCTTTTTCTGTTTTAAATTTTATTCTGCAAACCATTATTTTTTATTTCAGATAACGCAAGCATATTTAAGAACAGAATTCTTGCACATACAAATTCCGCATCGAAGATGTGATTTGCATAAATTTTTTCTTATTTATAATCCGTACAAATCCTACTTTCTCCCCGCAAAATACGCCTGCAGGTTCTCCCCTACATGCTCCAGATGCCGCTCCATCTCCCGGCGCGCCAGTGCCCCGTCTCCGGCTTCAATCGCTGCCAGAAGGCTTTCGTGTTCATTTTCCCGGACTTCGTCAGAGCGGACTGCTGCCTGGTTGAAGCGCGCATAAGCGTCCTGGTCGGTCAGGATGAGCTTTAACATCCGCAAGATAGACGGGCTGCCTGAGAGATGCGCGATTTTCAGATGGAACGCCAGATCTTCCTCGCTTCCCGCCCTTCCATGGCGGATTGCATAGAGATAGTCTGCCTGCAGATCTTTTAATTTCTGAAGTTCCTTCGGCTCAATCCGCTCTGCACATGCCTCCGCCGCATATCCCTCCAGGAGTTTCCGCACCAAAAGAATATCCTCCAGCCCGCTTTCTGTCTCCATCGACGCCGCCTCGATAAGCTCATTCGCCGCCTTCATCTTCTCCCGGCGTGACCGTTCTTCTTCCAAAAAGCGTTCGCCCTGCGGCGTCAGGATCCGCCCCTTGTTCTGCACCTTGACAAGCAGCCCTGCTTTCTCCAGATCCAGAAGCTCCCGCCCAATGCTGGCGGACGGAAGATGCAGGATCTGCGCCAGCTGGAGTGCTCCCGCCGGGGTGTTTAAGTCCTGCATGGCTGTCAGTATTTCAAAGCTGCTGTTTCGTTTTTTCCCTGCCATCTTTCCACCTCAATACTCTGTACTATTTCTATGATTGTATCATCATTTCCGATTCGTGTAAATCATCCCTTACTGTATCGTACGGAATTTTCAGTTCAGAAAATTCCCACCTGTGAACCGTTACAAGCAGGCTGCAGTTTGACAGCGAAAATGCCATAAAATAACAAAAAAAACGAACCGCAGGGTACATTTTCTCACTCTGCGGTCCGCTTTGAATCTAAAATCATTTCAGATTTTGATCCATCTGTTTTTATTTATTACTTTTTATCTACATTGATGAACAGATAAGGAAGCCCTACGGAGTAGTACTGGATACCGCTTACATCCGGATTGGTCATAACGGCTACAGACTGTCCGTAAATCGGGAACAGAACACACTGATCTGCCAGCGTCTTCTCACAGCCAACTAAAGCTTCCCAACGAGCATCCTGGTCGAGTGCCAGATCGCCCTTCTTTGCGGACTGGATGGTTGCATCGTAGTCTGCATCGGAGAACTGGGAGTAGTTGGTGGAGCTGCCGGTTATCCACATATCCAGATCAGTCATCGGATCTGCGTAGTCCGGACCCCAGCGGGTAAGACCGATATCATATTCACCTTTCTGCATGTATTCCAGACGGGCTTTCTTCGGAAGTACCTGAAGTTCGATGGTCAGACCCGGCAGATTGTTCTGCCACTCGCTCTGCAGGAACTGTGCAACAGCCTGTGCAGAATCGGTATCTTCACACATTAAGGTAAAAGATAAGGAATCTTTTCCAAGCTCGCCAAGACCTGTCTTCCACAGCTCTTTTGCTGCCTCTACATCGTAGGTCCAGCTGTCGTATGCGCTGCCTGCTGCCTCGCGGAAATCTTCGCCTTTTTCATTGGTAGCAAGACCCTGCGGTACGAAGTAATCCATCGGTGTGGAACCATCTTTCAGAACACGGGTTGTGATCGCTTCTTTGTCATACGATTTTGCCAGTGCCTTACGGATATTTACATTGTCAAGCCCCTCTTTCTTCATGTTCGGGGTCAGATACCAGTTGTAACCGTCACTTCTGGTGGAGAATCTCGGATCATCCTCATACTGCTCTACCAGGTTACCGCTTAAGGTTACAACGTCCAGATCGCCATTTTCAAAAGAAAGGGCTGCTGTCTGGCTGTCGGTAATGATCGAGAACTCAACACCGTCCAGTTTGACATCGGATGCACCGAAGAACTGATCATTCTTTACTAATTCTACCTTCATGGCAGACGGCTCATAGGAAGATACCTTGAACGGACCATCTGCTAACAGGGTATCTGCGGAAGTTGCAAAGTTGCCGCCGCAGCTCTCTACAAATTTCTGATTTAAAGGCAGGAAGCATGCGCCGGATGCCATCAGGTAATCAAAGATAGCACACGGGGAGCTTAAAGTTACGACTAATGTCTTATCGTCCGCTGCCTCTACACCCAGTTCCTCAACCGGTTTTTCACCTGTTGTTACCTCTTCTGCATTTGCGATGCAGGCGGTTGTGATAAAGAACTGGTAATCACTTGCAGTTGCCGGATCGGCTACTCGTCTCCATGCGTAAACGAAATCGTTTGCCGTTACCGGATCGCCGTTGGACCATTTTGCGTCGTCACGGATCTTGAAGGTCAGGGTCAGACCATCCTCGGACTTCTCCTCACTCTCCGCCACGCCGTAAACCGGAGCACCTGACTCATCCTTGGTCATCAGACCCATCATAAACTGGGAGATAACACCACTGGATGTGTAGTCGTTGGAAAGTGCCGGATCCAGGGAGTCTACCAGAGTGCTTGCCTGATAGCGAAGCACCTTGCCGCCCTCAGCCGAGCTGCCGCCCTCTGCGCTTCCAGATTCAGCCGCTGCTGTCTCTGTTGTCTGGGTCGATCCGCCGCAGCCTGCTAAAAGTCCAGCAAACATAGCAGAAGCCAGCGTCCACGCCATTACTTTTTTTAGCTTCATAATACTTCCTCCTTTTTTGTTTTTTTAATAAAACCAAACCATTCCCGTTTCATGCTGCATTTCCTGGTCCCGGCTGTCTATCCTCAGTTGTCTGCTGGTTCGGCTCATCTATAAAATCACCCGCTAAACAGGTCATTTTATCACATTTATTATGGTTGATTTTGTGCCGGAATGCATCGGCTTTCTTTTAAATCTACACCCATTTTTCCAAATCTGCATCGGTTCCGCGCACAAAATGTGTGCCCTCAATCTGATGCATCGTACCTGCGCCGTAATCCAGGCCGCTCGTCTTATAATCATAGTGCAGTGCAATCCGGCTGCGCTCTACCACCGGGTTCGGGTTCGGGATCGCCGAAATCAGGCTTCGGGTGTACGGATGTACCGGATGGGAGAAAATCTCCTCCGTCGTGCCCGTCTCCAAAAGGTAGCCCAGATGAAGAACGCCGATGCGGTCGGAAATATATTTAACCATCGAGAGGTCGTGGGCGATGAAGAGGTATGCAAGCCCCGTCTCGTCCTGGATGTCCTTCATCAGGTTGACAACCTGCGCCTGAATGGACATATCGAGCGCCGAGATACACTCATCGGCAATGATCAGCTTCGGGTTCATGACAAGCGCCCGGGCGATGCCGACACGCTGCCGCTGACCACCGGAAAACTGATGCGGGTACCGGTTTGCATGTTCCGGCGCCAGACCTACCTTGTGGAGGATGTCTGCCACCATCTCGGTCCGCTCTTTCTGGGAATGGTACCGGTGATGGATATCCAGCCCCTGTGCAATGATATCCGCTACTTTCTGGCGCGGATTTAAACATGCCATCGGATCCTGGAAAATCATCTGCATATCACTTCTGAGTCTCGCCTCTGTCTGGCGGCTCATTTTTCCGGAAATATCCATCCCGTCAAAGGTAATTTGTCCTGCGGTCGGATCGTAGAGGCGGATCAGCGCCCGCCCGATCGTCGTCTTTCCCGATCCGGATTCCCCCACAAGACCATAGGTCTCGCCCGGATTGATATAAAAACTGACATCCTCAACCGCTTTTACGGTAAATTTCCGGCTGACCGGAAAGTACTGCTTGAGTCCTTTTACTTCCAGAAGGGGCTTTTTGTTTGTCTCTGTCACTGCACTCATGCGATTCCCCCCTCTTTCTTCATTCTCTCAATTCGATCCCGAAGCTCCGGCGGCATATCGACCTTCGGCGCCTTCGGATGCAGCAGCCATGTCGCGGCGCTGTGTGTCTCCGATATCTTGAACATCGGCGGCTCCAGACGACTGTCAATGTTTAACGCATATTTATTCCGCGGTGCAAACGCATCACCCGTTACCTTGTGAAGCAGGTTTGGCGGGCTGCCCGGGATTGTGTAAAGACGTTCGTCGTCCGTTCCCAGATCTGGCATCGCGGAGAGAAGTCCCCATGTGTACGGGTGGCACGGATCGTAGAATACATCCTCGACCGTGCCGCTCTCGACGATCTTGCCTGCATACATGACGTTGACATAATCGGCAACCTTCGCAACGACACCCAGATCGTGCGTGATATAGATAACCGACAGCTGCCGTTTTTTCTGAATCTCCTGAATCAGTTCCAGAATCTTCGACTGAATCGTAACGTCCAGCGCCGTCGTCGGCTCGTCGCAGATTAAAAGCTCCGGATCGCACGCCAGTGCGATCGCAATGACGATTCTCTGGCGCATACCACCGGAGAGCTGGTGCGGATAGTTTTTGATTCGCTTCTCCGCGTCGGTGATGCCGACCAGCTTCATCAGCTCCAGCGCCTTCTTATATGCCTCTTCCTTCGGTGTATGATAATGCCAGATCATGCCTTCCATGATCTGTTTCCCAACCGGCATCAGCGGGTTTAAGGAGGTCATCGGATCCTGGAAGACCATCGCGATCCGTTTTCCGTTGATATGGCGGCGGATTTCCTCTTTTTTCATCTGCAGAATTTCTCTGGTGACCCGTTCCTCCGGGTTACGATAATATGAAAATGTGATCTGTCCGCGGTCGATCGTTCCGTTCTTTGCCAGGATTCCCATGATCGCCTTCGCAGAAACCGATTTACCGGAACCGGATTCCCCAACGATTGCAACCGTCTCGCCCCGGTTTACCGTCAGGTTGACGCCCCGGACGGCATTGACCACTCCGGCTGTCGTCTCGAAGGAAATGTCCAGATTCCGCACTCGTAAAATTTCTTCTTTTTTCTCCATGCCATTTCCTCCTACATATCCTTCATCTTCGGATCCAATGCATCACGCAGACCATCCGCCAGCATGTTAAAGCACAGCATCAGAAGTCCCATGACAATTAACGGGAACACGATCATGTACGGATGGCTTGTAAAGTTCTGATATCCACTCGAAATCAGGGAACCCAGCGAAGCCATCGGCTCCGGCACCCCCAGGCCAATAAAGGCTAAGAATGCCTCGGTAAAGATCGCATGCGGGATCGAGAACATCGTCTGTGTGATCAAAGGACCAAAAATATTTGGTAAAATCTCTTTGAAAATAATGCGGAAACTCTTTGCTCCCAGCGTCCGGGAAGCAAGCACATATTCCTGCTCTTTCAGCTTTAAGACCTCCGCGCGGGCGATTCGGCTCATGCCCAGCCACCCGGAAAACATCAGGGCGAACGTGATAGACATAAGCCCCGGTTTCATAACTAACAAAAGCAGGGTAACCGTGATCAGGTACGGAATACTGTTTAGTATCTCGACGATACGCTGCATGATCATATCGACTTTTCCGCCGAAATATCCGGATACAAGTCCATACGTCAGACCAAACGCAAGGTCGATGAATACCGCCAGAACCGCTACATAGAGGCTGATCCGCGTTCCGCTCCAGGTCCTGGTCCAGAGGTCGCGTCCCAGCGAATCGGAACCAAACCAGTAGTAGGTATCGGTCAGACTGTTGCTCTCATAATAGTTGATTTCTTTGCTTCCGGTGGATGTACGGATCGTCTCAGAACCATCTAAGATACCCATATTTTCCAGCCCCGGCACTCTCGGCGCCATGTTCTGGTTGGTAATAATCTGCTGATCGTAGGTAAACTGGTTCATGTGAGGTCCGACAAGCGCCATCACAATCAGAAACAGAATACAGACAAAGCTGAACATTGCGCCCTTATTTTTCTTAAACCGTGCAATTGCCTCTTTCCAGTAGCTCTGGCTTGCAAAGTTTGTATCGACATGTTCAAAGCCGTCTTTGTGCTGGAATTCAAAATCATCGTCCAGAAATTCGATCTGGCTTAAATATTCTTCGGGTGATAACACATGCTCCCGAACGGAAGCCGCATCCCCGCCTGTCATTTTCTCATCTGTCTTTTCGTCACTCCGTTTTTTCATGCCATCACCTCTCAATCCGATTTCTTCGCCAGACGGATTCTCGGGTCGATAATTCCGTACAGGACGTCAACCACCAGCATCAGGACAATGTACATGACACTGTAGATAAATGCCAGCGAAATCGTCACGTTGTAATCGTTGGACTGAATCGCTGCAATCATTAAACTTCCGATGCCCGGAATCGAGAAGATCTTCTCGATAACCAGGGAACCAATCATCAGATCGACAACCAGCGGCGCCAGTACCGTAATGATCGGGATCAGCGCGTTTCGAAGTGCATGGCGCACCAGAAGCGGGCGTCCCGTGATTCCCTTGCTCTCCGCAAGCAGCATGTAGTCGCTGTCCAGCACCTCCAGAAGGGAGGTTCTCGTAAATCGAGCCACCGTCGCTACCGTAAACATCGACAGCGCCAGCATCGGCATGATCGACGATGCGAAGAACTTCTTGCCGTCAAACAGAAGCGGCAGCCACTGTGCCTTGTAGCCGATGAAATATGCCATAACCAATGCAAAAACATAGGACGGAAGGCTGACGCCCAGAACTGAAATCACAGTACAGATGGTATCAAGCCAGCTATTTTTCTTGAGCGCTGCCAGAATACCTAAAATCAGTCCGACTACCGCACCGAAGGAAACTGCCTCCAGTCCGATTCCAAAGCTGACCGGCACACGGTTCTTTAACAGAACCGAGATGGAGGTATCCTTGGAGATAACATACGATACACCAAAATCGCCCTGCAGCAGGTTCTTCACATACGTGAAAAACTGTACGATCAACGGTTTGTCCAGTCCATATTTCTTCGACATCATCGCAATCTGATCCGCGGTCAGCTTTTCATCGTTGAACGGAGATCCCGGCATCAGCTGCAGCAGCATAAAAAGTACCAGGATGATGATCAGAAGCGTGACAAGAGAAATCATGATACGTTTTCCGATATATTTCTTCATGTCCGTACTCCCTTCTTTCTTAATATAATACGTCTCTCTCCTTCTCTTATAGCCCGGATATTCTTTCAACTCCGAAGTATAAAATAAGACAAACGGTTTTATCTCTCTATTCCTGCATCCACACGCGCATATGCGTCATGCCGCGGTTGCACCATGCATAGTACGGAATTGCCTGCAGGGTTACCACCTCTTCCGGTGCCGCATCTTCTGCATAAAGCGCCGGATTAACCGCCGTTTTCTTCCGGCAGCCCGTCACGCGCAGCGCCACGATACCTTCCAGCAGATCCGCCTGATACGGAAGCACTTCAATCTTCGCCTCCCGCGGAATCCGCAGTGTCTGAAGATCCTCTCCGTTGTCCACGCCCTCAAAGGTGTAGATGATTGGTCCGCGTCTGAGTGCCACGCATCCGGCATCCGCCCGCACCATCGGGTGTGCATAGACCCGCTCCGGCTCCATCTCCATCTCGCAGGAAACAGTATCACCAGGCTGCCAGCTTCTCTGGATCATCCAGTAGCCCTTGTCTGTCTTGACTGCCCCGGAAACCGGTATGCCATTGACCTTCACCTGCATCTGATGGCACCAGCCCGGATAACGGACTGCCAAAGTAAATTCTGCTCCCGCCTGCTCCGGTTCTACCGTGTAGGTAACGGAGCCGTTCCACGGATATTTCGATGTAAGCGCTATCTTCACGCCGCCCGCTGTTTCAAAGGAAGCCGTTCCCCCGACAAACAGGTGGGAATAGATCGTATCTTCACTTGAAGACCATACATAAGAACCAAGTGAAGTCATCAGACGCGCCAGGTTCGGAGGACAGCATGCACAGTCATACCAGCCGATCCGCTCCGGTGTGTATTCTTCTTCGCCATATGCGTTGGTCGGCATGCCCGGATTGGCTTCAAGCTGATTGATATAAAAGAATTTCGTTCCGTCTAACTGCATGCCGCTGATGGTTCCGTTGTAAATCTCCCGCTCTAGAATATCCGCATACCGCGCGTCCGGATCCGCCTCCAGCATCTGTTTCGCAAAAAAGCAGACCCCCACCGCCGCACACGTTTCCGCGTAAGCGGTATCATTCGGCAAATCATAATCCACGGTAAATGCCTCGCCGTAATAGGTGGAACCGATTCCACCCGTTATGTACATCCGCCGGTCTACCATGTTGTCCCACATCTTCCGGCAGGCTGCCATCAGCGCCTCATCGTGATTCTGCGCTGCCAGGTTTGCCGCCGCCGTCAGAAGATACATACAACGGACCGCGTGTCCTTCCACCGTATCCTGCTCACGCACCGGCTTGTGGTTCTGCATGTAGGACGGCGGCTGCTTGTCCATGTAATCGGTGCGGCTCCAGCTTCTAGCCGCCGCTTCTTTATGGAAGAACTCCGGATCCCGTCCGCGCTCATCGATAAAATATGCCGCCAGCTTCCGGTATCTCTCTTCCCCGGTTGCCTGATAAAGCCGCATCAGCGCCAGCTCGATCTCCTCATGTCCCGGAATGCCGGTTACTTTGCCTGCTTCCCGTCCGAACCGCCGATCGATATGATCGCACAGCTTGCAGCAGATATCTAAAAGCTTCGTCTTTCCCGTCGCCTGATAGTACGCGACGCCTGCCTCCGTCATATGTCCGGCACAGTACATCTCATGGCAGTCCGTCAGGTTCTGCCACTTATGTTCCGACTCCGCCGCAATGAAATAGGTATCCAGGTAGCCGTCCGGCTGCTGCGCCCGCCCGATCAGGTCGATGATCGCATCGGCACGCGCCTCCAGCTCTGGATTTGCCTCGACGGTCAGTGAGTACGCCACCGCCTCCAGCCATTTCGCCAGGTCGCTGTCCTGAAATACACGCCCGTAATACGTTCCTTTCTCATCTCCCGCTGCAATGCGGAAGTTTTTAATCACATGGCTCTTTCGGATTCCGGACACCTCATCGTGAAGCACCCGTTCCTGATACGGAAGCATCGTGTGAATTACCACATTCTGTACCCGCGAAAAGAACGGGTCGTCTATCTTTACCTGTTTCAAATCAATGAAACTTGTCTCCTTTTTTATCATTCACAGAAAACCTCCTGATTTATTATTCACTTATCCGTAAGCGCCTATCAATAATCTGAAAAAGGCTTCTTTTTTTGTATGTTTTCTTATAAGTATACCATTCAAATAGTGGAAAAGCGATCTAACACATTTTGCATATTATAGAAAAGAATACGCGTATTTTTATAGAACAAAATCAGCCTGATTTCATTCCTTCTTTTTCTCTGATTTTTCTTTATTCTTCATTCATCCCCTCTTATTTTCCCAAGTAGAGTGTTTTATTTCTGCAAATATAAGGGATTTGCCAAACAGATTCTTGCTGTTTTTCTTTCTATTTGATATAATAAAATTGATATTTTAAATTTGTTTAACAACCTGACAAAGTTGTCCTGTTTTTCGTTTGCTTCTCTGCGGTTCAGACAGGATTCCTGTTACGTGGCTGTTTTTATTTAAACGGGAGTACATACATCATGAATTTTATTAATTTAAACTGTCCGCCCCTTCCTTATTTTATCGTCGGAGGCGGATGTGTTTACCGCCCCGGCGATATCCATGAGCGCCGGACGATCCGAAATGTCTTTGATCTTATCTATGTTCACAGCGGAACTTTATATCTCGAACAGGATCCGTTCCGCGTTGAACTGAATGCCGGGCAGTTTTTTATCATTACCCCCGATACCCCGCACCGCGGCAGCCGCGTCTGCCAGGAAAAGACCACGACGAGCTGGGTGCATTTCTATACCAACGGTAAATACAGCCTGTCCGATGAATTTTACCCGGACAACGTAACCCGGCGCGCCGCGCCGAAATTTTACTATTCGCCGCAGAATTTCATTCTCTCCCTGCCGCGCACCGGCACCGTGCCGGAAGCCAACCGGGAGAAGCTGGAAAAGTATCTGCAGCGGATGAACCTGGTTTCTTTCAGCAAATACACACAGAAAAAGAGCTTTCCATCCTCCGTGCGGACGCCGTTTGAGCTCCAGCATGATTTCATTGAATTTCTCCAGGTTCTCTATGCGCCGTACTGCTACAGTCGCGAGAAGGAAAGCATCGCCCGGACGCTGCGCGACTACCTGGATGCCCACTACACGGAGGAGATCTCCTTAAACGATCTGGCGCGCCAGTATTCCTACAGCCCGTCCCACTTAATCCGCAGTTTCCACCAGGCATACGGCGCCAGCCCGATGCAGTACCTGAAAAAACTACGCATCGAACACGCCTCCCAGCTTCTCCTCCACTCCGACGCCACGATCCAGTCGGTCGGTGAGATGGTAGGACTGCGGATCCCCTCCTATTTTATCCGCGTATTTAAGCAGGAGATCGGCATCACCCCGGCGCAGTACCGGATGTTTTACGCAGAAGAGAACGGGGGGAGTGAGGCGCCTTAAAGGCGATTCACAGCTGATGTTTTTTACTATCTATTTGTTTTCGTAAGAACTGCCATGAGCGTGGCAGTTCTTTTTTTATACCCAAACCAGTGAATCGTTTCTAATGTATCTATAAGTTCCTCTACATCAGCTATTGTTTAAGCCAGTTATCCGCACATTGAAAATCCTTTATATTTAAGGTAACACTGTGTGTATACAAAGGAGGAAATTCCGAATTGAAAACTGTCACGATTAAACTTCGCATTCATAAACTTTTGGCTGAAAAGCGTCTGACGAAATACCGTTTTATCGCCATGACCGGGCTTGGCTATAAAAATGCCAGCCGAATTCTGGACAATGAAACTGAATCCATCCGCTTCAGCACCATCGCCCGCATCTGCTCCGCACTGGACTGTACGCCCGGCGATCTATTTGAAGTTCATGAGGAAGAAGATCCTTACGATGGAATGTATTAAACATTCGGAAACAAGTGATTTCATGTGCGGATCGCACGCCAAAAAAGAGCTGTCAACCGACGGTTTGCACCGGCTTTTGTGACAGCTCTTTTTAGCGATCCTATTTTCAAGTAAAAAGCATTCTTACGCGGTTACTGCAGCAATTTCTGTAACTCCCTCTCTGTAAACCTGAACTTTCTATTTTCCCTGCTTCCGCAGCTTTTTAAGCTCCAGAATTCTCTGGTTCCGGCTTCCGCGAAACTGCAGGGTCAGATCCTTCTCCGCTTCCACGAACTCTCCGTCCACCAACACATCTACATAGGACAGCATCTCGTCTGTCACCTCTGTATGGACAACGCCGCCGGCTGCCAGATCCCGATCCCAGAGATAGCCGCTGTAGCACCAGATATCCTTCTCCGGATACGTCTCGCGCACCTTCCGGAGTAAATGTACCAGTTCCATCTGGTTTTCCGGCTCAAACGGTTCTCCGCCGAGCAGCGTAAAGCCCTGTATATATCCCGGCTCCAATGCCGCTAAAATCTCTTTCTCCGTCTCTTCTGTATATAACTGTCCATATCGAAAATCCCACGTCTCCGCATTGAAACAGCCCTTGCAGTGATGGCGGCAGCCCGACACAAACAAGCTGACGCGCACGCCCGGACCGTTGGCAATATCATGCTTTTTAATGGTTCCGTAATACATCTCTTCCTCCCCTAGACCAATGTACTCTCGGAGTCTTTCTACACTCGCTTTTGCGGCTGATTTTCCGCCAGCCGTGCCCGAATTTCATCAACGTACGCACCGCGTACGTCTCAGAAATTTGGACACAACTGACAAAAAATCATCTCACAAAATCAAGCACAGAAAGATTCCGAGAGTACATTACCAGAAAACCGGAACCGCTGCCGGGCAGTGATTCCGATTTTCCGTCTCATTTTCCATTTATTATAATCGTCCGACGCCTGGCAAGCCAAAGCCTTCACCACATCCTACAGATGCAGCACCCGATCCCGGATCTCCTGGGTACGTCCCTGGTTCCAGAACTGGGTTCCGATGTAGCCGCAGGTACGACGTGCGACAAAGAGCTTGTTCTGGTCGCGGTTGCCGCAGTTCGGGCACTCCCACACCAGCTTGCCAGCCTCATCCTCAACAATCTTGATCTCGCCGTCATAGCCACACTTCTCACAGAAATCACTCTTGGTGTTCAGCTCCGCATACATAATGTTATTGTAGATAAACTGCATCACAGAGAGAACTGCCGGAATATTAGTCTGCATATTCGGCACCTCGATGTAGCTGATCGCACCGCCCGGGGAGAGCTTCTGGAACTCTGCCTCAAATTTCAGCTTACTGAACGCGTCAATCTTCTCGGATACGTGTACATGGTAGCTATTCGTGATATAGTTCTTATCCGTAACGCCCGGAATGATACCGAAGCGCTTCTGCAGGCATTTTGCAAATTTATAAGTCGTAGACTCCATCGGCGTGCCGTATACAGAATAGCTGATGTTCTCCGCCTCTCTCCACTCTTTGCATTTATCATTCAGACGCTGCATAACTTTCAGTGCAAATGGCTTCGCCTCCGGATCGGTGTGGGATTTTCCTAACATCCGCATACACATCTCATACAGACCTGCATATCCCAGAGAAATCGTAGAATAGCCGTTGTACAGGAGTTTGTCGATCGTCTCACCCTTTTTCAGGCGGGCAAGCGCACCATTCTGCCACAGAATCGGCGCCACATCGGAGATCGTGCCGAGCAGCCTCTCATGACGGCAGCGGAGCGCACGGTGGCACAGCTCCAGTCTCTCATCGAGAATCTGCCAGAAGCGGTCCATATCTCCCTCCGAAGAACAAGCCACATCGACCAGGTTAATCGTGACAACACCCTGGTTGAAACGTCCATAGAATTTATGCTTGCCGTTCGACAGCATCTGGGAATCTTCTACCGTCAGGAAAGAACGGCAGCCCATGCACGGGTAAACCTCGCCCTTCTTTAATTCCTTCATAATCTTAGCGGAAATGTAGTCCGGAACCATCCGTTTCGCGGTACATTTCGCTGCCAGCTCAGTCAGGTGCCAATATTTCGAACCTTCTGTAATATTGTCCTCATCCAGCACATAGATAAGTTTCGGGAACGCCGGTGTGATCCAGACGCCCTTTTCATTCTTGACGCCCTGCATTCTCTGCAGCATCACTTCCTCGATGATCATCGCAAGGTCATCTCTGGTCCGTCCCTCCGGAACCTCGTCCAGATACATAAATACCGTGACAAACGGAGCCTGTCCGTTACAGGTCATCAGGGTGATAAGCTGGTACTGGATCGTCTGGATGCCGCTCTTAACCTCCTCGCGCAGACGGCGTTCGGTCACGCGGTTGATGATATCCTCATCCAGTGCCTCGCCGCACTCGGTGCGCTCTGCAATCACGTTCTTGCGCAGCTTCTGACGGCTGATGTCCACAAACGGTGCCAGATGCGCCAGAGTAAAGGACTGTCCGCCATACTGGTTGCTGGCTACCTGCGCCACGATCTGGGTGGTCACGTTGCAGGCCGTAAAGAAACTGTGCGGCTTCTCGATCATCGTCTCACTGATCACAGTGCCATTCTGCAGCATATCCTCCAGATTGATCAGGTCGCAGTTGTGCTCCTTCTGTGCAAAATAGTCGGTATCATGGAAATGGATGATGCCTTCCTCATGCGCGCGGACGATCTCCTCCGGCAGCAGCACACGCTTGGATAAGTCCTTGCTGACCTCGCCCGCCATGTAGTCACGCTGGGTCGAGTTGATGACCGGGTTCTTGTTGGAGTTTTCCTGATTCACTTCTTCATTAATATGATCCAAAAGTGCCAGGATGCCGTTATCGGTCGTGTTGGACTTGCGTTTTAACTCCCTGCGGTAGCGGTAGCGCACATATTTCTGTGCAACCTCATAACCACGCATCTCCATAATGCTGGTCTCTACCATATCCTGGATGTCTTCCACATTCACCGCGTGCGGCATCTCCTGCACCTGCTCGGCGATCGTATCTGCAATCGCTTCAATCTGGTACGGGTTCATCTGGTGAATACGCTCCACATTGCCGTTCGCTTTCGTGATCGCATTTACGATCTTCGCCCGGTCAAAATGTACTTCTTCTCCATTTCGTTTGATTACATTGGTTGTTACTGTGTCTTCCATCCCTGTTCCCTCTCCTTACCCTTAAGCCCGTTTTATGACTTGTCTTCTATAATCTATAAATTGACTCGCCGGTTCCTGTTTCTGTGATTTCTCTTTCTACTTTTATGGCATACATCGAACATCCATCTGTATCCATTTCCCGTCCCCCAGCTTACTCTCATTTCCTCATTCATGAGAGCAGCGCCTTCTTCTGACAGGCTATTTTTCATGTCCGGATGCCTTCACTGACAGGATTCTTTTCCGTTCCGACTTGTCTTACGATTGGCTTTATTTTTGATTTGTATTTAGGTAATTTTTAGAATTACACACAAAATATTGAACTCATTTTCTTTCATAACACAATATATAGTGTGTTCGTCGTGACGTATTTAAGCATACACCAATTAGATTAAAAATGGAAGAGGATTCCCCTATATTTTTTCGAATCAGAATTTTGCACAAAAATCATTTTCTCCCTTTACAAACACCCAAATCTGTGATCCCCTTTCCACGACGTTCTTTCCAGACTTATCCACCGTCCCATGTGCAAAACCCACCTCGTCATTTCTCCCATGGCTGCATCCCATATACCCTCTGAGTCTCCTTCGCCCATACCCTTATCTGTTTTAAAAATACCGAAAATAATGCTTTTTAAAATATTTTTAAAAATATTTAAAAAACTGTTGACATTTTATTCTGGATGGAGTAGAATAACACATGTCTTACGGATGAGGCATCCGCAAGAAAACAAAATAAGCGCCTTTAGCTCAGTTGGTAGAGCAGTAGACTCTTAATCTATTTGTCCAGGGTTCGAGTCCCTGAAGGCGCACTATCAAGTGCTTGTTTCGCAGACCGAGAGCTGTGGGGCAGGCACTTTGTGCGTTAGCAATGAGGCGTGCAAAGAAAAAAAGAGATGGCGGATGACGCGTTGTGCTTGCACATAAGCAGCATCCGTTATCTCTTTTTTTCTTTATAGGGCGAATGCCCGACAGCGAGGAAAAGCGCCAGCTTTTTCGAGCTGCGCACGCCGGGACTCAAAGACGCAACCTTTTTTACCCCGCCCCACGCCGGACTCCAAAGACGCAGCTTTTACAGCGCCCGCCCAATCGCCTTCTCCACTTCCTTCTTTGAACTAGCGCCGACTTCCTTGCTGAACACTTCCCCATTCCGGAAAATAATCATCGTCGGGATCGACATAACCTTATACTGGACTGCAATATCCGGGTTCTCATCGACATTCAGCTTTCCGATCTTCACTTTTCCCTCATACTCGCCCGCCAGCTGCCCGATCACCGGCGCCATCATCTGGCACGGACCGCACCAGTCTGCATAAAAATCAACCAGTACCGGAATCTCCGATTTCAGTACCTCCTCCTCAAAATTCGCGGTCGTAAACTTCATTTCCATCACTCATTTCCTCCTTTCGTTCTATCCATACAGGCAGTCAACAGAAGTGCCCTGTTTCTCTTTACGACGGCTTCTTTTTACCGCCTCCCAGTGCCTTTGCTGCCTCTTCCATCGATTTTTTCCATTTTAACGCCTGTTTATTCAGTTCTACCTTATCGCTGGTCGCCTGAATGAGTTTCCGTGTAAGCTGCTTTTTAATATCCATTCCTGATTTCTGGCAAACGCTCTGCGCACCTCGTTACCATTCATGTGAGTCCAGGTTTCTCACAAAAAGCACCGCCGCGCATCCAGCCATCCTTCTTTATATTATAGTAAATATATGCAGCTTTTATTTTCTTTATTCCGGCTCTGCCAGCTCAGATAACCGTTAAATACGGCAAATTCCTGCTACCACCACGTTTTCTTACGGCACTTTCGGTTCCAAAAGTGCCTACCCGTGCCCAGTAACGATTTTCCTACCGCACTGCCACCAGCTTGCAGATCGGCTTGCCCTGCGCCGAGAACTTTGCCTCGTACTCGGTCATGACGTTGCCCTCTGCCATCTCGCTGTGGTGCAGGTCACGGGTATATTCTGTGATGCGCCAGCCCGCCTCCGGGATGGCTTCCAGGGAATAGGAAAATAAATCCTGGTTGTCCGTCTTGAACTCGACTCTTCCATCCTTCTGGAGAACCTGATCGTACACTGCCATAAATGGCGGCGAGGTCAGTCTCCGTCTCGCATGGCGGTCCTTCGGCCACGGATCCGAAAAATTCAAATAAATCCGCTCTACTTCCCCCGGTCCAAAAATCTCTGCCAGTTCTCTGGCATCCTCACATAAGAAATAGATATTGGACAGTTCCATCTGTTCTCTCTTGCGGATCGCCTTTAAAAGAACCGTCGAATATTTCTCAATACCCACAAAATTCACATCCGGGTTGCGGGACGCCTGCTCCAAAATAAACTGACCTTTACCCATACCCACCTCGATGCGGATCGGATGGTCATTTCCAAAAATCTGCTGCCAGGTTCCCTTCTTCTCCTTCGCCCCATGAACCACATGCGGGTTTTCTTCTATCATCTGCTCTGCGCCCGGTATATGGCGTAATCTCATCTTCGTTCCTCCTGCTGTCTACAATCTGCGCCGTCCCGGATGGACTTTCTTCCGTACCGTATCATTCCGTTGAGACGCCCCGGCTTACCCGCCGGATCTATCCTTATCTTACCATTGAAGCCCCCATTTCGCAAGCTAAGGTGCTCTATTTTCACACCATTTTACGATCCCCGTGTACTGTTCACGCATACGTGCCCAGTAACGGAATTCGCCGTGGCTTCGCATTTAAATACGGCAAATTCCTGCTGCCCCCACGTTTTCTTGCGGCACTTTCGGTTCCAAAAATGCCTGCCCATAAACAGCCTCCCCTCTCCTTCATGCCGTCCTTTCTAATCCGTCCGACTTTGTGTCCTTTTCTTACAAATTTCATAACTTTTCCAATTTTTATCATTTTATAGATGAATAATTCAAGCGATTATATTATAATAATTTTAGGACAAAACCAAACATACGGTCACGAAATGACTGCCGTCTTTTCACCCCTTCGCCGGACATTCAAAAGTCAGGATCCGTCCGGGAACAGCCGCCGGCACGCCGGTTTCGGACCCGCATCATATACACAGGAGGATATGCCTATGGGAACAACAGCTAACACAGGTCAGAGCACCTGGGAACAGATCCACGGCGGGGTTCGCGAGACCGAACGCCTGATCGGACAGAAGAATTATAACCTGGCGATGGTGAAAGCCCGCCAGACCCTTGAATACATGGTCAAATGCCTCTGCGAGCGGTATGGCATTCTGGAAACCGGTCTTCTGGAGATGATCGACGCCCTCTACAGCGCCGGAAAAATCAGCAAGACCACCTGCGAACATTACCACAAGATCCGCACGATCGGCAACAAGGCGATCCATGAGGGAGACAACAGCGCCTACAACGCCAATCAGGCGCATCACCTTCTGTCGCAGGAGGTCTACACCTTCGCAAATGACTACAATGACACAAAAAAATCCACCCGGGCTTCCCGAAGTGCAGCTCCAACCCCCGCTTCTTCCCGCCTTCGCGGGAACAGCCGACATTCCTCTGCCAGCTCTGGAAACGGAAAACCTGCCGGCACACGTTCCGGCAGCTCCGAGGGACGCCGTCCGCGCGCCTATGCAGGCGGTCCGTCTTTTGAATTTCGAAGCATTATTAAACCAGTGCTTCTGATTATTATTATCATCCTGCTGCTTTTGATCATCAAGATGATACGCCCTGCGACGGATGCCAAACCGGATTCTACTGCAGCCGTCAGCACCGAATCGCTGGCTCCAGAAACCGAGGCAGAGACCGTTGCCGCAGAATCGACCGTTTACCGGACCACCGACACAGTCAATGTCCGTCCGGAACCATCCACCGACACCGACAGGATTGGTGTTCTAGCACCAGATACCGATGTGGAATATCTCCGTGATTACGACGAAAAATGGGCGGTAATCAGCTACAACGGACAGGAAGCCTACGTTTCCAGAGACTTTATCCGGCAGGTTTCGCAGTAATCAGCCAAAAAAAGGAACCATACATGCAGTGATTCTTCTCCCTGACATACATGGTTCCTTTTCATTTTCTTTGTACAATGGTTCATCACTTTCGCAATTATACTTTCCGCAATGAATCCCTGAATTTACTCAACTCAAATTTTACTTCAAATCCCGAATTTTCTCCGCCAGCGGCACAATCTCCTCCAGCGAATTTAACTCATAGTCCGCCAGACTCCGGTCAAAGGAAAAACGGTTATCGATGAGCGCCGCCACTGTCATTCCCGCGCAGTGCCCCGCCGTGATGCCGACCGTCGAATCCTCAATCACAAGGCACTCCTCCGGCTGCAGGCCCATCTGCTCCGCCGTATAGAGGTAAACCGCCGGATCCGGCTTGCTGCGCTTGAACGTACTCGCACTGATCATCCGCTCCAGACGGGACGCCACGCCATTTTCCTTTAAAATGCGCTCCACCTGCTCAATATTCGTCGCGGATGCGACCGCCAGCCGGAAGCCCTCTGCTTTCAGGCGATCCATCACATCCAGAATCTCCGGGCGGAAGATCGAGAGATAATCAATCGAATTAAAAATGTCCGTCCAGCGCCCCAGATACTCGTCATGCAGCTCCTGCCAGGTCTGACCATTGTGGATCGCCTTCTCCACAACCATCCAGCAGTCCTGCTTCGTCGTCCCCACCGTCCCGTGCAGACTCTCCAGAGTCACCTCCGGATTTTTCGTTTTTGCATATTCATACAGATAATTCAGATAAATTCCTTCACTGTCAATGATGACCCCATCCATATCAAAGATGACTGCCTTTATCATATTCGTATCCTCTCTCTTTCTGCTCCAGATTATAACATCTTCCTCCAGTATACAGGAATCCCCCGCCAGCTGGCAAGCCCCTATTCCACCCTCCCGCCATTCTTTCGAAAAATTTATTACTGTTCACGCATCGTGCCCAGTAACGGAATTTGCCGTGGCTTCGCATTCAAATACGGCAAACTCCTGCTGCCACCATGTTTTCTTACGGCACTTTCGATTCCAAAAGTGCCTACCCGTAAACAGTAACAAAAATTTCACATATTTTTCCATTTCGCGCCTTTTCATGCTTCCCCGAAACTGTTATACTGGATAACGAAACGGAAACTTTAACATACAGAGCCGTTTCAAGGAAAATAGAACAAACGACCTCTTTACAAATTTATCACATAAAATGAAAGGCTGCAGCTGTACCACAACCCGACAGCCGCGAAAGGTTTTATATGACACAGAAAAAAACATATTTAAGCTGGCTTCTGGGGCTTATCTGTGCTTTCAGTCTGATGATCGTGTTTCTGATCACCTCGGTGGAAGCCGTCGCCTACTGGACGCCGCATTATTATGAAAATGAATACACCCGCTACCAGGTTGCCGATGATGTCCATATGGAGATGGACGACCTGCTTTACGTGACGGACGAGATGATGGCGTATCTGCGCGGCAGCCGCGACGATCTGAACATTGACACCGTCGTAGACGGGACGCCGCGCGAATTTTTCAACGCCAGGGAGAAGGCGCACATGGCGGATGTCCGCAACCTCTTTCTCGGAGGACTGGCGCTGCGCCGCCTCTGCCTGTTTCTGGCAGCGGCATCGGTTGCACTGCTGGCACTTTTCAAGGTTCCGTTAAAACACCTGCTGCCACGGATGCTCTGCGCCGGGACGGTTTTATTTCTGGGCGTGACCGCCCTGCTTGCCGGGATCATTTCCACTGATTTTACGAAATATTTTATTATTTTTCACAAAATCTTCTTTACCAACGATCTCTGGCAGCTCGATCCGCGGACCGATCTTCTGATCAACATCGTGCCGGAACCATTTTTCATGGACACCGCCGCCCGGATCGGCATCACCTTCTGCCTGATGACCAGCGCCCTGTTTCTTCTCTGTCTTGCATGTATCCTGCGGGAACACCGCAGGGGCAAATCAGGAGCAGAAAATTCCGGAAATTCCGGAGGCGGCAGCTCTCCAGGTAGTTCCATCCACCCGGCTGCTCCGGATTTGAAGACGAAAATAGCTGGCAGCACAGGCAGCAAGTTGTCCTTGTTTTTAATTGGTACACTTTTGCTGTCCCTGCTCGCCGCCCCGATGCAGGCGCTTGCCTCCACCGACTGGCCAGCGGACATTTCCATTGACTCCGACGCCGGGATCGTCATGGACGCCAACACCGGAGTCGTTTTATATGGAAAAAACATCCATGAAACCTACTCTCCCGCCAGTATCACGAAGGTTCTGACCTCCCTCATCGTTCTGGAGCACTGTTCCCTCGATGAGACAGTCACCTTTTCCGAGAGCGCGGTCTACAACGTGGAGTCCAACAGCAGCAGCGCCGGATACGATACAGGCGATACTGCCAGCGTCAAGGACTGCCTCTACGCCCTGCTTTTAAAATCAGCCAATGAGGCTGCCAACGCACTCGCCGAGCACGTTGCTGGCTCCGCTGATGCATTTGCTGTTTTGATGAATGAAAAAGCCGCCGAGCTTGGGTGCCAGGATTCGCATTTTGCAAATCCGAGCGGTCTGAATAACGAGGAACACTATGTCAGCGCCTACGACATGGCGCTCATCACGCGGGCGGCATTTGAAAATCCTACGTTTGCCAAGATCGTCGAGACAACCTACTATAAACTGCCGCCGAACCAGAAAAATCCCGAGGGACAGGGCATCTCCCCGGGCAATAAGCTGGTCAAAAAGAACTGGCCGCAGTACTACCGTCCGGACGTCCTCGGTGGCAAAACCGGTTATACCTCCATCGCCCTCAACACACTGGTCAATGGTGCCAGACAGGGCGATACGACACTGATTACCGTCATCCTGCACAGCAACAACACGCAGTATGAGGATACCAGCCGGCTGCTCGACTTTGGATTTAACAATTTCCAGTCGGTCAAAATTGCAGATTATGATCAAACTTTTTCAAATATCGGAAAAGATTTAAAAATTGCAGATGTGTCTACCGCCGGGGGCGAATCCCTGTCCATCGACCCAGATAGCCGCGTGGTACTTCCAAAAACAGCGGATTTCTCGGAGACAACGACCTCCTTCGACTATGAGATCACGGCTGGCGCACCGGACGGCACGATCGCCTGTGTCACTTATTCGCTCGGGGATCACAAGGTTGGCCAGGCATATCTGACCCTCACCGACAGCAGCCAGACAGCGGCAGATATTCCCGAAAAGCTTGTATCCCAGGCGGCAACAGCTGCCGCGCAGGACAGCTCCGACACTGCCCTTTCAAACGGCTCCTCGGAGGCCTTGCCGCTCTCCAATCCGCCCGAATCGGCTGCTAATCAGGAAAATAGTTCCACCGGTAAATCCTTTGGACAGCTGTTTCATATTTCCGTCCGCGTTCCACCGGCATTCATCGCCGCACTGACCGCCATTCTTGTCGTGATCGGCGCGGTCACCGCCGGCATCCGTTTTCTCCAGATGCAGCGCCGCCAGGAGGAGGACGCCCTCGCAGAACGCCGCAGACGGCGCGCGGAACGTCTGCGCGACAGCGGAATGTCCGAAGCAGATTTCGACCTGATGATGCAGGACCGCCGAACGGCGCTGGCGAAAAAAAGGAAGAAACGATCGCATAAAATCCCATAACTGACACAAAAAGAGTTACCAGATGTGGAAATTCTCTTCTTTTACCTTACTCTAAACAGGCAGGAGAAACATTTCCATATCCAGTAACTCTTTTCTATGAATTTTTTCTTTTCTCTAATTTCTATTTCATACGCTCCATCCGCCCGGCTGCCTTCACCCTACTCGGCTGCTTCTGCCGCCTTTCCAGACTTCTTCGCCTTGTTGCGTTCCGCGCGCTTCTTCTTCGTTTCCTCCTTCTTCTGCTCCACGTAGGCCGCTCCCTCTTCACCGACCAGCTTCGTCGTCTTAACAGCAAAGAACGAGCCGTCCTCCGACTTCTTCATCCGGATCTTTCCCTTCATATAACCGTGCTCCGGGCAGACCGCCAGACAGAAGTAAAATTTCTGGTTTGAGGAAAACCAGCGGATCTTTTTCCGCAAGGTCCGGCGGCATTTGTAACAAACCATCTCCGCCACACGCCGTTCCTCCAAAATCTCTTCCTTCGTCTCATGCTCACGCGACACAAATTTCGCATATTCTGGAAATTCCAGGTAGATCTCTTCCTCCTCCGTCAGCGGCGGCTGGTAATAATCCACTGAAACATACTCCATCATGCTGTAAAAGTCCATCTCACTCATGACACGCCCCGTGTAGTACGCATCATCCAGCGCCCGGTGGAACGGGCGGTCTTCCGTGAGGTGCAATTCCTCTACCACGGTATCTAACGACTCCTTTTGCTTGGTGCCGTGGATCAGAGCATAGATTTTCTGCAAATCATAATAGAGAAGCGGCGATGGAAACTGCAGCTCCATCCCGTGATATACCATATTCCGCTGCAATTCGGTCAGATCCATCGAGCCCCACGTACAGAACCGGTAATCATCCCCGCACCATTCTAAAAATTCGGTCATCGCACGCACAAAATCCTCGCCTTCTGTGTCAAGCTGCTCGATCGACATATGCGTCACTTCTGATATCTTATAATGCATCTGCCGGTACACCCGCGGGCGGATCAGACGGCGAAATTCCGAAATGATTTGAAGATTTTTATTTAATTTTACCGCGCCTATCTCAATAATCTCAAATGGAAGCCGGTTCATCGAGCCTTCCTTGCCCGCCGGACTCTGGTTCCATTCCAGATCCAATACTATAAACTGTCCCATAATTCTCGTCTCTTTGTAACGGTTCCGTTTTCTCCGCGTTACCTCTTACTTTTCTTTCTTCACGTTGTCACTGTCCATAACTTTACCACAAATCTGTGTATAAGTCCATATCAGGTTACCGGGCACACATGCGGGGACAGTAATATTTTTGTTACTATACACGGGTAGGCACTTTTGGAACCGAAAGTGCCGTAAGAAAACGTGGTGGCAGCAGGAATTTGCCGTATTTAAATGCGAAGCCACGGCAAATTCCGTTACTGGACACGTATGCGTGTACAGTAACATATTTTTTACATAGAACCACTGGCAGAGTGCCTCCATCTTTGCTATACTTCATGATAGAACGAAGAAGCATTTCTTTTATCAGAATGCTTTCTTCTAAGCTTTATTATGCACCTTGGGAGGAGCTGCTTATGGATTTAATACAACAATTTATCGATACATACAAGATGAAATGGACGTTCTACGACGCAGCCGGGCGGCTCGCGGCAGAGAAACTCCAGCTCGCCCTGCAAAATGCCGGTATCCGGGCGATCGTGACCTCTCGCGCCAAGAATCCCGCCAGACTCCGCACAAAAGTGCAGCGGCGCAATTCCAGACGTGAAGAACCATACCAGACACTCGAGGAAATCTACGACGACATTGCCGATCTGTCCGGTGTACGCGTCTCCCTGTATTTCCCCGGTGATCGCGGCAAGGTAGATGCGATCATCTCGGAGCTTTTCAACATCCTGGAATTTAAACAGTTCCCGGAACAGTCGAAACCCCCGACTTACCACAAACGGTTTTCCGGCTATTGGGCGAACCATTACCGCGCGCGGATGCGCGATGAAATTTTGAATGAATCACAGAAAAAATACGGATCGGCGCGCATCGAGATCCAGGTGGCATCCCTGATCATGCACGCCTGGTCCGAGGTTGAGCATGATCTGATTTACAAGCCAATGCAGGGAACTTTATCCGAGGAAGAGCTGTCGATCTTAGATGAGTTAAATGGTCTGGTCCTTGCCGGCGAGATCGCGCTGGAACGCCTACAGGCAGCCGGAAATGAGCGGCTCCGCAGCCGCAATGCCGCGTTTGGAAGCCAGTACGAGCTGGCGTCCTATCTCTATAATTTCCTGAGCAGCCATCTCAAAACCGAGGACATCGAGCTTCGAATGGGAAATATTGCCCTGCTCTACCGGCTTTTGCAGCGTTTACAGCTCACCGGTCTCAAAGATATTACCCCGATTCTGCGGTCTGTCAAATTTGAAAAGGATCGGCGCACCATTTCCCAGCAGATCATCGATCAGATTATCTCCGGCAATGAAAAGCGCTACCAGTGCTATCAGGAGCTGCGGACGGAACCGGAGACCGCCTCACCGGAAACCCTGCAGGCAGTCAACCAGTTTCTCGAGGAGTGGGTGCCATTAGAGCGCCTGCTCAACAAGACTGCACGGCGCACCTCGACGCGTTCCCGCGGTGCCTTCAATATCAATACACTCAAGCGGATGGATCTCTTTGACAAAGAAATGATCAACCAGATTGTCCAGCTCCGCAAGCTGCGGAATGTCCTGATCCACGACATCGAGCTGCCGGACCAGGCACAGATTCTCCGCTGTACGGAGGAAGCGAAAGCACTTCTGGCGCAGCTGACCGGACAGCATGACGCAATGGCAGACGGAGAAAACGGTGAGAAAAACAGCCACGCAGAAAACGCATAGGACACAAACGCGCCAATCACCAAAAATGCAAAACATCAGATAACAAAAAAAACAACGATAAAAGCCATCCAGTTTTTAGCCGGATGGCTTTTTATTTTACATATTTGATTCTTTTCAGAACCGCTTCCAACATCGAAACACGATGTTTTACATTCTAATTTTGCATTCTAAATTCAGAAGCTTCTTAAATTAGAAATCAACCTCTGTATCATAGAAGCAGCAGGTCAGAAGTTTCGCCATCTGCTCCGGATTGATCGAACGCGGGTTGGAACCGGTACATGCATCGCCAACTGCCAGCTCTGCTACGGTTGCCAGTTTATCATTGAATTCTTTCTCGTCAATGATTCCGCCCTCATAGAGCTTAATGCTCGGAGCGATATTTAACTGCTTGTTCATCTCTTTGATCTCAGCGATCAGAGCGTCAACCAGAGCCTCGTCGCTGTCTCCCTGTAAACCGATGAACTTCGCGATATCTGCATAACGGGAAGCTGCCTCCGGTTCCTTGGAGTTAAATTTAATAACCTTCGGAAGATACATCGCATTCGCTGCACCGTGAACGATATGTCCGCCGGAGTAAGCTGCACCTGTCTTGTGTGCCATGGAATGGACGATACCAAGCAGTGCATTGGAGAATGCCATACCTGCCAGGCATTGTGCGTTGTGCATACGTGCTCTCGCTTCTTTGTCGCCATTGTAAGATTTAACCAGATAGGTATGAATCATCTTGATTGCGTGAAGTGCCAGCGGGTCGGTGTAATCACAATGAAGTGTGGATACATACGCCTCGATCGCATGGGTCATCGCATCCATACCGGTGTTTGCGGTCAGCTTCTGCGGCATGGTCTCAGCCAGCTCCGGATCCACGATCGCTACATCTGGTGTGATATTGAAATCTGCTAACGGATATTTGATACCCTTATGATAATCGGTAATAACGCTGAATGCCGTAACCTCAGTTGCTGTACCAGAAGTAGACGGAATCGCGCAGAATTTTGCTTTTGTACGCAGTGTCGGGAAATTGAACGGAGTGATCAGATCCTCAAACTTGGTATCTGGATACTCGTAGAATGCCCACATCGCTTTCGCTGCATCAATTGGAGAACCACCGCCGATCGCTACGATCCAGTCCGGACCAAATTCCTGCATAAGCTTTGCGCCCTTCATAACGGTCTCAACGCTCGGATCTGGCTCTACTCCCTCAAACAGAGCCACTTCCATGCCAGCTTCTTTCAGATAATCTTCTACTTTCTGAAGGAAACCGAAGCGTTTCATGGAACCACCGCCAACGACAACGACTGCCTTTTTGCCTTTCAGATTTTTCAGTTCCGCTAAAGATCCTTCTCCATGATAGAGATCCCTCGGTAATGTAAATCTAGCCATATTGATACTACCTCCTGTTAATTTTTTAACCACCCTATACCCAGATTATAGCACGCATTCTGGTGGATTTCAACTGTTTTAACTATTCACTTTTGATATATTTGTGTATTTTTCAAAAATTTTACATTTTATTACTTTGATTTCCATAGAAACTGCGTTCCTCGCTTGTCAATCATCCAACAAACTGCTTCTTTTCTCCATTTTGAACCGTTCCTTTTCTGTCTGCATAATCCCCCTGTGCCTTTGCCTCTATCACAAAGAATTCCTGCTGCCACCATGTTTTCTTACGGCACCTTCGGTTCCAAAAGTGCCTACCCGTAAACAGTAACGGAATTTCTCCACTCCTATTTCCATGCAAAATCTTATCTTGACATCCCTGTTTTTCCGTACTATAACAAGGGCAAGCATAAGCCGCCTGTGCGCTTATGCCCGTTTCATAGCACCTTACAGATTATATCTGTACAAGACTGACACGGAGGACATTATAATATGAAACAGAACTCACGAATCCAACTGGAAAACACCTTGATCGGCGCACTTGGCGTTCTTTCCCTTGTACTTTTTATTCTCAGCTTCCTGCCAGGGCTGGGACTGGCAAACCGCGTCGGTATCCTTCTGGAAATGGGGCACATGGTACAGCGTGCCTTTTCTGTCGTGCTCTTCATCCTGACCTTCCAGCTTTGGAAACGGAAGCGCGCCGCCTGGAACATTGCTGTTCTCCTGCTGTTTTTAAGCTTTTTACGCGGGCTGACAGCACTTTCTTCGCCTTCGTATCTTCCGTTTCACCTGGCAGAAGCCGTATTATTTCTGCTTCTCCTGTGTTTTCGGAAGGACTTCTGCTGCCCGTCTGACCGGCGCAGCCTCGGACGCTCTCTCCTGTTTCTACTGCTGGCACTGGCAGGCATCATCGTCAATGCCGGTATCAGCTATCATTTTTCGGTAAAACCGCTGGGAGAAACCTCTCTTGATTCGCTGATGGATAGTCTCATTCAGGGAACTGCCATGATTTTCGGCATGGGAAATCCGGGCAATGTTTCACGTGAAACACATGTAGTCGAACTGGTTACATTCTGGTTCAGCTGGGGCTGCATCCTCGCCTCCATTCTGTATGCGGTCCGCCCATGGCTGCTTCGTCCAGTCAGCCATGCTTCGGATTTGATGCATGCCCGCACCCTCGTCAACCTGTACAGCCAGAATCCCAGCGCCTACCTGACGCTGGAGGATGACAAGCTCCTATATTTCGGTCAGAAGGTGGACGGCGTCATCCCCTACGGAGTCGTTGGCAGCACCATCGTTATCAACGGCGATCCCATCTGCGCGGACAGCGATTTTCCGGTTCTCCTGGCAGAATTTAAAGAATTTTGCCAGCGCAGCGCTCACAACCTGTTTTTTATCAGCGTCACTGACCATTTTCTGGAAGAATATAAGAAGCAGGGCTTTGGATGGGTCAAAAACGGGGAGGAAGCCCGTTTCCACCTTGCGGACTATGAAATCTCTGGCAAAAAAGGCGCCAAGATGCGGATGAACATCAACCACGCCCGGAAAGCCGGGGTCGTCGTCCATGAATACTGCCCGCTGAAGCAGCGGGATGCACAGATTGAGGCAGATCTGAACCGCATCACGAACGAATGGCTGCAACAGAAAAAGAGTTCGATGCTGACTTTCGTTATGGGAACTGTCGAGCTGGAAAATCCGATGGACAAGCGATATTTCTACGCCACCGACGCCGACGGAAAAATCGTGGCATTCATCGTGTTTGTCCCATTTCTCGGCAAAAGAGGCTACATGGCGGACGTCACCCGCCACGGAACCGGCGCACCGAGCGGCGTGATGGAGACGATTCTTTACGACGCATTTCAGGTTTTCAAAGACGAGGGCATTGAGTATGGCAGCCTCGGTGTTGCCCCGCTCGCTGGCTTGGAAAATGACAGCTCTAATCCGGTCGAAAAGCTGCTCTGCTTCGCTTACAACCACCTGAACGACTGTTATGGATTCCGCGACCTCTACCGTGCCAAGGAAAAATACAGCCCGACCGAATGGGTTCCTTCTTATTATATTTACCTGCCGAAGATTCCAACACCAGACATGTTTTATGCCCTTGTGACGATTCAGAATCCGCATCAGATCCGCGAGGCAGCGGAGGATCTGGTAAAAGGATGGGCTCAGCGACTGAGAAACAAGAGGACTTCCCTGACACATCAGAGTAAACCATCTCGCCAGGTAAGTTGGGCTGCTTCTTCCAGCACGAAGCAGCCCGACACAAGAAAGCAGACAGATGCAGATAAAAAGGCAGACTAAACTCAGCTTTTATCATGCTGGATGCAGCCTGATAAATTTCATTTTTTTACCAGAAAAGAGGCGCTCTTACGATGAAACATTCTGGCTATCTCACCACCTCCGGCGCAGAAATCTACTATGAACAGTACGGCAGCGGCACACCGCTCCTTATCCTGCATGGAAACAGCCAGTCCCTTGCCGTCTTTTACCCATTTCTGCGCACGTTTCTGCCCGATTTTCAGGTGATTCTGATGGACAGCCGGGGACATGGGCGTTCCCGGCTGTCTGTCCACACAGCGCTCCACGGGTTCTCTACAGAGGATATGGCAGACGACGTTATCGCCCTGCTTAACCACTTACATCTTTCCTCCGTCCACCTGCTGGGATTCAGCGATGGTGCCAATATCGGGCTGGAGATCGCATGCAAATACCCGGAGCGGCTGAAAACGCTCATCTGTATCAGCGCCAACGCCTCACCGGACGGGCTGCTCACGCCGCTGCACCTTGCCGCCCAAATGCTGCACAGCATTTTAAATCTCCTGGGGAATCTCCTGCTGCCTGTTTTAAAAAGCAGCTTTTCTTCTGCCTCTGCATCCTCCGGGTCCTCTGCGGTCTCTGCACTGTCCACCCCGAAAGTTTCCCTGCCATTTCAGAAGAATCTCTCTGTTTCCGCCACATCCGCAGTTTGTGCCGACAAAGAAAGGCAATGCCATTTCGGGTCAATTTTCCCCCGGATTCCGGCAGAACAAAAAAAGAAGCCTGACTTTCTTACCCGGCTGACGCACCGCGTCCTCCGCCGTCGAAATCTGACTTCTCTTTTACTTCACTCGCCCCGTTTAAGTGCCCGGAAATTGCAAACCATCTCCGTTCCTGTGCTGCTGATCGCCGGAACCCGGGATCTCATTAAGCCCTCACACTCCCGCTGGTTAGCAAGGCAGATTCCAACCAGTCGGCTTCTTTTAATGACCGGGGGGCGGCATACTTCCATATTCCGGACACCGGCGCCTTATCTGCGCGCAATTCTGGCATTTCTGCGCCGCAGCTAAAGTCTCCTCACTCTTCCTGCTGCTCCGCTTTCCTTGCTCCATTCACTTTTAGGTTCTATACTTTTCCTCTTCAAGCATATCTACCGGACAGCATCTGCAGCTGCCGTGTTCGAGCACTCAAAGCACCTCTCAGCACAACTTCCGCCCATTATCCACTTCTTCCTTCTGGCAGATCTCATCCAGCACCCAGTTTCCATCTTCCAGAACAAACTTCCAATATTCGAAGAAATCTTCCATTTTCCGGGAACCCTTCAAAAGTTCTCCGGTTTCTTCGTGATACACATAGTCGATCATCTTTCCATGGATCAAATACCAGATATAGTCGCGGTCGTCGCCGTCCTCATTCTCCGCTTCCACCAAAATCGCATCCAGAAGCTGGATCCCTTCCATGACAAACACCTCATGGCGCATCCTGCTCCACTCAAATTTCGTCTGAAACTCCTGCTGCATCTTCTGGCTCAGGTAAGGATGCCCTTTTTCCAGATCACGATCCCGCCAGCATTCCTGAATCCGGTAATATGATTCCCGCACCCGCTCCTGTATCTCACTCCGATCCCAATGATCTTCTCCGATGGAAAATTCTTTCAATTTTTCACGGGCTGCCGCCTGTTTCTTTTTTGCCCGGTGCAGGTATGTAATGGTTCCGGCACTTCCCAGAATCACAAAGGTTCCCGTAAGCAAAAGCGCCTGAAACGCACCCGCCCGTCCGCCTTGTCCCCGGCTGCTGCTTGTATGATGATGGGAAGAACTACCTCCGCCACCTCCGCCGCCTCCGCCGCCGGAAGCACCTCCCGCTCTGGCAAAGGCGGTAAAAGATCCAAGAACCATCATGGCTGCTGTCAGGCAAAGCAGGCGGACGAACGTTTTCCGGCACAGGCGACCTTTCTTTCCCAATCTGGAACCCACCCTGATTCCGCCGTTTTCATTTTCTCCCCTGCTTCTCCCCGTTGCTTTCACATCTCTCATATGAATTCTCCTAAAATCTCCCACACCTACTCGTGCTGCTGATCCTCCGGCTCCCTGCAGACATCCACCCAGCCTTTCGCTCCGGACACTTTTTCCAACTCTGGGATCGTGAGACGTACCGCACTGTGGTCGTCTCCTGCTGCCGGATAAACCGTCTCAAAACGCTTCAGACTCTCATCCAGATACACTTCAATTCCATCCTTGATACCAAACGGGCAGACCCCACCCGGCGCATGACCGGTAACCTCCTCCACCTGCTCAAACGGGATCATCTTTGCTTTCACGTGAAACGTATCTTTATATTTCCGGTTATCCACTTTCGCAGTACCTTCTGTCAAAATCAATACCGGCTGTTCTCCCTGCAAAAAAGACATCGTTTTCGCAATCATCCCCGGCTCCACGCCTAATGCCTCCGCTGCCAGCGCAACCGTCGCTGTGGACTCTTTTAACTCAATAACATGATCCAAAAATCCGGCTTCCTTTAAGTAATTTTCTGCTTTTTCCAGTGACATGGTTGTTTTCCTCCCGTATCTTCTATCAATTGATCTGCCGTATCAATTTCTTTTATATTTTAGAACTCATTCATCTTTCCCATCATATCACACTTTCATTTTCCATATCAATATTTCTATAGACGAAAAAAGACGGTTCCCTGCATTTGCCAGAGAACCGCCCCCTATTTCATTAATTCCTATTTTCAAGATCGTTCCGACCGCTTTTTGTAAAACCAACACAGATTTTTTGCAAATCTATCTCCAGATTTCAGATCCAAATCCCGGCTTTGTTCGATTCCCTCTTATCCAGTTCCGTCCTGTATTTATCACTTCTCCCCGAAAAATAATTCCACATCGCTCTCCACGCTGTCAATCCCCGCGATTCCAAACTTTTCCACCAATACATTTACCACGTTCGGACTTAAAAATGCTGGAAGCGTCGGTCCAAGATGGATATTCTTGATACCGAGTGAGAGAAGCGCCAGAAGAACAATGACCGCCTTCTGCTCATACCATGCAATGTTGTAAATAATCGGCAGGTCGTTGATGTCATCCAGCCCAAAAATCTCCTGCAGCTTCATCGCAATGACCGCCAGAGAATATGAATCATTGCACTGCCCCGCATCCAGGACACGCGGAATTCCTTCAATATCGCCCAGATTCAGCTTATTGTAGCGGTATTTCGCACAGCCAGCCGTCAGAATTACCGTGTCCTCCGGCAGCGCCTTTGCAAAATCGGTGTAGTAAATGCGGCTCTTAGCACGCCCATCACACCCCGCCATGACGACAAACTTTCGGATTTTTCCCGATTTGACCGCATCCACTACCTTATCTGCCAGCGCCAGCACCTGTGCATGGGCGAAGCCTCCGACAATCTGCCCCTGCTCAATCCCGGTCGGCGGCTCACAGCGCTTCGCATGCTGGATGATCACTGAAAAATCCTTCTTTCCTCCGATTCCACCGTTGATATACGTGCAGCCCGGATATCCCGCCGCACCGGTTGTGTAGAGACGATCCTTGTAGCTATCCTTCGGCGGCACGATGCAGTTCGTCGTCATCAGGATCGGTCCGTTGAACGTCTCAAATTCCTCCTTCTGACGCCACCATGCATTGCCGTAATTACCCTTAAAATTCGGATATTTCTTAAATGCCGGATAATACTGCGCCGGAAGCATCTCTGAGTGTGTATATACATCGACGCCGGTTCCCTGCGTTTGCTCCAGAAGCATTTCCATATCGCGCAGATCATGTCCTGAAACAAGAATGCCCGGATTACTTCCGACACCGATATCAACCGTAGTAATCTCCGGATTTCCATAAGTCTCGGTGTTTGCTCGATCCAAAAGCGCCATTCCCCGGACACCATATTCGCCGGTTTCCAGCGTCAGGTGAATCAAATCATCCACACTCAGACCGTCATCCAGCGTCGCCGCAAGCGCCCGCTGTAAAAATGCATCCGCCTCCCGGTCCTCCTGCAGCAGGACGTTCGCATGCCGGGTATAGGCAGACAAACCTTTCAAGCCATACGTAATCAAGCTGCGAAGGGAAATAATATCCTCGTTCTGCCCGATCAGAACGCCCGCTTCCGACGCTTTTTTTATAAATTCAGACGGCTCACCTGTCCAGCCAGCCGCCTCCGGCAGATTGTCCCGACGTTCCAACTGCTCCCACAGTGCCGTCTTCATTTCCAGCGTCTTTTCAATTCTTTTTTCAATCGCCGCCTTATCAAAATTGGCATTCGTGATCGTCGTAAACAGATTTTCGGTAACCAGATGATTGACCTCATCTGCCACCGCACGTCCCTCCTCGCGAAGCCGTGTCGTCACCGCGCTGATACCCTTCGTCACCCACACAAGCAAATCCTGCATTGCCGCCACATCCGGCTGCTTACCGCAGACACCGACCACCGTACAGCCCTTGCATCCGGCCGTTTCCTGACATTGATAACAAAACATTTTCTGATCCATTGTTCGCTCCTCCTATCGCATCTATCGTGTCTTAGATATAATCTGCATTTCGCATGATTTATATTCTTGATAGGGATAGATAACGAAGCTGCCTTCCATATTATCAGCGCCATGATTAGCGCCATCAGCGTCAAGAATAGCGTCATCCGTGGTGCTATTTGTCATCTGATTTAAAAGTTCCGGAAGGATTTTTGCAGCCTGATACAATTTTCTGTAATCTCCGCCATAATAAAAATATCTCCATCATTTCAAAAGAGAATGACGGAGATATTTCGCCCTGCTTATTCTTGTAGCAACCAATCGGCTATATCATGGATTTCGATTCCTTCATAACTATATTTTGGATGTTTGGTTCTGGCAATAATCATTTTCGGATAAGCATCTCGGATCTGAAGCAGAGAAGAGCATTCTCTCTCAAATGTTTCCTGCCCGGAAATGTCACTGACCTGAATATAAATCTTCTCGCTGCCTCTCTGAGCAACAAAGTCGATCTCCTTTTGATAGAGCTTGCCGACATAGACATCGTATCCACGGCGAAGAAGTTCGATGCAAACGATGTTTTCATATACTCTGCCATAATCCATATTTCTGCTTCCCAGTATTGCATATCGAATACCGCTGTCACACAAATAGAACTTTTCAGAGCTTTCAAGGTATTTCTTGCCTCGGATGTCGTATCTCTTAATATCATAAAATACAAAAGCATTGCACAAATACTTAATGTACTTGCCGACGGTTACATGATTGGTCGGAGTCTCATTTGCTGTCAGTAGCTGACTGACCTTATTAGGAGAAGTCAGGTTGCTGATATTATCCATAAGGAACTCGCTCAGACGCTGTAAAACCAAAGTGTCCGGGAGCGCATATTTCTGCACCAAATCCCTTGTAACAATCGTTTCGTAGACCTCTTTGATATAGTTTGTTCTGTCTTTTTCGGTTCTGTAAGCGTAAGAACCTGCTAAACCGCCCTTGATAGCGTAATCATCAAAGAGCTTATCTTTATCACTAACATCATCATAATACTGACAATATTCTTGGAAGCTGAAAGGAAACACATGAATTTCAATATAGCGTCCGGTAAACAGAGTTGCCAGATCCGCACTCAACAGGAAAGCATTGGAGCCGGTTACATAGATGTCGTATTTTCCCTTAGAGTACAGGCTGTTGATTGCCAACTCAAACTTGGGACACATCTGAACCTCGTCTACAAACAGGTAGTTCGTTTTACCTTCCTGATAATGTTCTTCCACATAGGCGTGTAAGGCATGGTATTCCTTGATTTCTTCATACGCCAAATCCATGAAGTCAATGAAGATAATATTGATGTTTTCAAAATGGCTTTTCAGATACTCAATATACGCCTGCATCAGCTTGGACTTACCGGATCGACGAATGCCCGTGATGATCTTGATGTCAGGAGTGTCATTCAGTTCAATGATTCTATTGAGATATTTTGCTCTCGTAATTGTTTTCATATCGTCACCCGCTTTCAAAAATTGAAATTTTTTCATTTCTCGAAACCGCTTCACTGTACTTATTATACTGTCTGCTAATAGTATATGCAAGATGTCGCTTTCAAAAACATAAAATTTTTTATTTTTTGAAAGTGGAAATTATGTAAAGGCAACCCGAAGGCTGCCCTAGGCATCAAGCCTATCCTGTTTACACAGGTTCATTATCATCTTCATCGACAGAGCTATCTGCATCATCGTTCTCAAACTCCGGATCGTACCCATAGTCCTCGTCATCGTCCACATAATCAGCATCCGGATCAGGCTTTGCCGCTTCCTGTTCCTTCTTCTTTTCCTGGACTTTTTTAAATACGAAGAATACCTTTGTGTTAAAATGAAGGAAGATAGGCAGGTATAAAAAAAGATCTGTCACCCTTAGGATTCTTCCCAAAGCCAACAGATCTTAAATTTTCCCTTACATCTTCATACTCTTCGCCAGACTCGTCAGCAAAGCTGCCATTTCCGGATTAACCCTTTTTCTTTCCATCCCACGTTATTCTGCATCTACGGTTACCACGTTTCCTTTTTTTGACATAAGCCAATAAAACACAGCACAAAATATTAATGCAAATACAACGCCAAAAACATTCTGAATCACTCTAAGACCAACTGCTCCTTTTAGTCCATAACTCTCTGTAGCAATGGCCAAAGCACCAAATGTGTTAAATACTGCCTGCCAGCCATATTTTGCAGAAAGTCCTACACCAATTCCGCCAAGGATTCCTATGTATGTATAGATGGATGACGGAAGCAGAAAATATAGTACTGTAAAGCATATTACACCTGCAATATTTCCGACAATCCTTTTGCGGACTCTGTAGTGCATATCTTCCATAAACGGCAAAATCGCGGACATGGCCGCAATTCCAGCCCACATTGCCCGTGGCATATTACAAAGTTCTGCAATGCAAAGGACAATCGGTACGCATAAAATCTGACATATCTGCCATTTTGTTCTGGAAGAAGTGATATCAAATTCTTGTATCAGATCTTTCAGATTTCTTTTATAAGTTCTGTTTTTATGATTTCGATAAAATACGAAGCAGGTAAGTGCTGCACCTAAAGCCATTCCGACTAATCGCATCTGATAGCTTTTTCCCGTAACATCATAACCATATAGCAGCAGATACCCAAGAACCAATGTAGATTGATTAAACATGAATGGGTTATGACATCCGAACAGAATCAGTACTGCCAGTGCAGCAATGTTTAACAGCATTCCAAGTACCGGTGAAAGCTGGTTTGCTAAATGCGGACATACAGTCATAATTACAAAGAACAAAGCCAAAAGCATCGTAGATTGTCCGGTGTGGATCCCCAGATCCGCATTCCGAAATACCATAAGGCATAATAAAACTACTACACCCACAATACTATTCTCATTTCCAAATAAGATACTGAAAATAGTAACAAATAAAAAACAAAATGCCATTGTAACAGCTATCTTTACCAAATATACCAGCATATGATATGATTTTTCTTTCACTGTTTCACTCTTTTTCAACAAGTTTTTAGAACCTGCCTGATTTAACTGCAATTCCTGATAAAATGTCATGTAATTCCTCCTCTATCTGTTTTTCTTAAACTTTATATGGCCTCATCTTTCTGTATTGGAAGCTCTACAACAAATCTGCATCCACCATATTCCCGGTTTTCTGCCTTGATCGTCCCGCCAGCACTATCTACGATCCGTTTCACAAGTGCAAGGCCGAGACCATTTCCTTCTGCTTTGTGAGAACCGTCTGCCTGATAGAACTTGTCAAATATTCTGGATTTTACATCATCTTCTATTCCCGGTCCTTCATCTTCCAGAATGAACTTAACAGAATCCTGTTCTTGTTTCAGAAACATCGTAATTGTCCCCTTTGAAGGGCTGAACTTAATCGCATTATCCAAAAGATTTATCCAGATATGCATAAAAAGTCCTTCATTCCCAGTATATTTAACTTCCTCCAATTCTACCTGAAAACCAATTTCTTTTTCTGTCCATTTTGTTTCCAATGAAAGAAATGCCTGGCGGATCTGTTCATCCAGACGATATTCTGTTTTTTTCATTGGTATATTCTGATTCTCTAACTTGGATAACAGCAAAATATTACCAACCAATTCAGAAAGTCTTTGGGTGTTAAATAAGATTTTTTCTACATATTCCTCTTGATCCGGAGACAGTTCTTCTCCCTGAAGCAGCATTGTATATCCTTCAATGGCATTGATCGGGGTCTTAAACTCATGAGAAACATTGGAGACAAAATCCATCTGTAGTACTTCTGTTGCACGAAGCTCTTTTGTCATCACATTAAAACTCTGGTAAGATTCTCCAACTTCTGCGATACGGCTGTTCGTTTCCAAGTGCTGTTCAAAATCTCCCTGCGAAACTTCCTTCATTGCTTTACTGAGTCTGGTAATTGGTTCCAGCAACCTTGCATTGATAAAGGAAGTAATCAGCCCTGCAATCAATGTATTAAAAATCAAAAGCCAGCCAAGCACAGGTATGCTACCAGGCAGATTAAAAAAATGATTCAAAAAAGCAAATAATAACGCAGATATGACTGTTGAAAATACAAGTGCCAGCCAGATTGCACCAGTCAGACAGGATCGGATCCGCAATCCTTTTTCTTTCTTTTGTTCCATTATTTTTTCACCACCTTGTATCCAATTCCACGCATTGTTACGATTTCAAAATCCGGGTTATCTTTCAAACGCTCCCTGATTCTTCCTATATGTACCTCTATCGTATGTGGGTCTGCCTCCGTCTCGTATCCCCATACTTCATCCATCAACTGTTGTTTTGTAAATGTTCTGCCTGGTGAAGCTGCAAGCTTATATAAAAGCAGGAATTCTTTTTTAGGCAAAACAAGACTTTCCTTATCAGTTGTAACCGTCATTGCATCATAATCAAACTCTGTTGAACCGATCACAATTTTGTGTTCATTCAGTATCTGTGCACGGCGAAGCAGTGCTCCGACTCTTAAAACCATTTCATTCACATTTACCGGTTTTACCATATAATCGTCACTTCCCGAAAGAAATCCCTGGCGCATATCATCAAAGGAACCTTTCGCAGTGATCATAAGTACCGGTATCTGATATCCTGCTGAACGGAGTTTCGACACCAGTTCATAACCATCCATAACCGGCATCATAATATCGGAAATGATCAGATCAATATACTCTTTATCCAATATTTCTAATGCCAGTGCTCCATCCGATGCACTTTTGACCTGATATCCATTCTTCTCAAGCACTTTTTGGAATAGCTGGCTTAATTCTTTATCATCTTCTACAATTAATATTTGAAACACGATCTTCTTCCTCCTTTATCAGAACAGATATCTTGCCCATCCAAGCAGATGCTGTACCAAAAGTACGTTTCTCTGACGCTTCTTTGTCAATTCAATTGGCTCTACATGATACGGATCACGATAGGTTCCATCTTCCAATACCTGTCGGGACACTCTTTCATATTCCATCATGCCTTCTTCCAACTGTTTATTAATCTCTTTGCTACGTATTACAAGCATCAGTTCCGTATCCAGATACGTGCTTCTCATATCCATGTTAAAGGAACCGATTACGGATAGATCATCATCGATCAGGATGTTTTTTCCGTGGTAAGAATAGCCGCCTTCATACTCCCAGATATCAATTCCTGTATTTAAAATTCTGTTTCTGTTTCTCGCATAATCAGCAGAACCAAACGGATTTCCATTGTTGGCAACCGAATTGGTCATGATAGAAAAGTCCGGAACTCTCTCCGCAATCTCTTTCCATGTATTATACATCATATCATTGCAGATAATATATGGTGTATGAATTTTCACGCGCTCTTTTGCATTTTTCATTAGTTCTCCCAGTTGATACCAGACTACTGGTTCCTTGGGACCTGTGTGGATAGGATTTGACACTAATGCAATCTTTTCTGTCTCAAAAGTTTCGTCCGTGTAATCGGTATCGCAGATTCTTTCCTTATTCTCTTCAAAATATTTCTGATAGCCGTTCTGCAGCTCTAAAACTGCGTTCTTTACAGATTTTCTATTTGCCAGTTTTTTATTGTCATGAAAATAACCACTGTCTTCCTGATTCCATATGGTTTCAAAATACTCTGACAACTGGTTAACTGAATTTTCTTTCTCAGGTTCATCGCAAACCACTAACACGTCTCTGTCATAGTTCTTATTTCCCGGAAAATCACCCAGGAAATAATTGTATGTATTTCTTCCCCCAAGAATATATGTCTTACCATCTGCAATCAAATATTTATCATGCATTCTCCCCATCATCTTCCATGGTTTCAACGGATTGGCCTTATTATACAGTTTAATTTCAACATTCTCATGGGAAGATAATCCATAGAAATACGGATTGCCTTCCATATCAACCCAGCTCTCCATTCCATCTACTAACAGACGAACATGCACACCTCTGTCTGCCGCATCATGCAGTGCTCCTAAGATCAATTTTCCACTTTCATCGGATTGAAATGCAAAAGTAGAAAGAATAATGTCTTCTTTTGCATTTCGGATCAAACGCACTCTTTGTAAAAGTGCTTCTGGATTCTTTTCTATGATTACTGCCCGTTCCATATTCTCGCTGCGTTCGTTCCACGAATCATTTTGTGTTTCTTTTTTGATGGTATTAGACACTTCCGGCTGCTTTTTATATGCAATACAGATTCCAAATAATTCATAAAAAAACACACATAAAAAAATTGACAGTATAACAAGAAGGATTTTACATATTTTATGCTTTTTCATTGTACAGCACCTGATTCCTTTTTATTTCATACTTATACAATACAAAGTCAATCTCAATTTAACCTCAACAAAATTTATTTTTCATAAAAAAATATGACCGGCTTCTTTTTAAAGAAAGCCAGATAATTGAGTTCATCCAGACTTTCGTATTCTCCCAGCATTTCATACAGCCCATCGACATAACAGTCATAATCACTTATGAACCATTCTTCATAAGGATTACCAAAGTCATCTTTTGAACCGATTCCAATTCGTTCAAATACTTTTTTCAGATCTTCTGATGTGGTAGGAAACTTTACCCATTCGCCTACCAACTCCCCTTCGTTATATTTTCCGAGATTCGTGATGTAAGCTTCAAATGGGCAATCGTGGCCATATTCATATGCCATGCTATTTCCTCCTGTTTCATTTTTCAGGTCATCACCCGGTTTTCGGCATCAAAAAAAGCGCCATACTCATCACCATTCCGGCAATGAGCAGACGCTTTATATTTTGTCCGTATTCTTTTGCAAAAGAGAAACAAATGAAATGTAAGTTTATAGCTCATGTCTCATTTGTCTATGATAATATTAGCACAGGTCAATTCTGAAAAAAAGAGGTAGAATGGTAGCAAAAGGATAGCAATTGGTAACAACATGGGAGTAATACGGAAACATGCTGCACATTCCCCTATCCTCTATCCGCAGACTCTACACATATAACCATAATCTGTTCATCTTGATCTTCTATCTCATCATTATGATGTTCTATAAATTCATCAAGTTTGTGTATAAATTTCAGATGTTGAACTTTCTGTGTAAATAACTTCTTATAATTAATAGATTCCATATACTGCTCTTCATCAGTAAAGTGTTTTACTGTATAATCACGAAGATTTTCCAATATTATGTCAATTCTATCATATTTATTCCAATATAATATTCTGGTTTCATTTCATACATCCATTAGTCCTGCTTTCATTTTTATTCAGCCTTTGAAAACTGGTCTTTGCCTACAAAACATAACGGACATTCAAAATCTTCCGGAATATCCTCCCACTTTGTACCAGGTGCAATACCACCTTCTGGATATCCCTTCTCCTCATCGTATTCCCATCCGCAAACATCACATACATATTTCATTTGTTGTTCCTCCTTGTAAATACATTAATACACAGCCTATATTACGGTTATATTTGTGTTGTTCTTAAATCTTAATATGTATAAATGCTTTTAGCATTTCCATAATCCATGCAGGTTACAATATGCATATACTTCTTCTACCTGTTCACCATCGCAAAGACAAAAATCTGCTATCGGCTCCTGCCCTGGATTTAACTGTTTTCTGTATATTCCCTGATTGGTATTTAATGTAATCCACTCAATGAAATGTTCTTCAAGCATTGGATGTTTTGTCTCTCCGACCACGACATGAACATAATTGCCTTCCACTGTATATACAGGCACGTGCTTCTCAACAGCCGCATCTGTCACACCGGCTTTTAATTCCTGCATAGGTTCTCCGCAACAAATTACAGGAACACCTTTATCCTTTACCTTTTCAACAATGTTTCCACAATGCTTACATATATAATACTTTACTTCCATGCTTTTATCTCCTTCCATGTGTATAATTTATAGTTCAATTGTCTCTATAATCTTTTTCAAAGAATCTGCAGATTTCTTAAGCTTTAATGCTTCCTCACCACTTAAATTAATAGGTATATTAGACTCAATACCATCAACACCTACAATAACTGGCATACTTAACGATACTCCGTCAATATCATATACGCCATGAATTATGTGCGATACCGGAAGTATTGATTTTTCATTTCTCATAATTACTTCACAGATTCTTTTTACAGACATTGCCATTCCATAATATGTAGCGTGCTTTTTATTTATTATTTCATAAGCACTGTTCTTGACTGCTAATAATCTTATCTCCTTAATAATTCTCTTCATGTACTTCAAAATAGCTTTGTGGATGGTTACATACCGGACATACCTCAGGAGCCTTTGTTCCTACCACAATATGTCCGCAGTTACGGCATTCCCATACCTTAACTTCGCTCTTTTCAAATACCTGTGCAGTTTCAATATTCTTAAGAAGTGCACGATATCTTTCCTCATGGTGCTTCTCAATCTCACCTACTGCCCTGAATTTTGCTGCAAGCTCAGGGAATCCTTCTTCCTCAGCTGTTTTAGCAAAGCCGTCATACATATCTGTCCACTCATAATTTTCGCCTTCTGCCGCTGCCGCCAGGTTTTCCTTTGTATCACCAATTCCTGCTAATTCCTTGAACCACATCTTTGCATGTTCTTTCTCATTATCTGCAGTCTTTAAAAACAATGCTGACATCTGCTCGTAACCTTCCTTTTTCGCTACAGAAGCAAAATAGGTATACTTATTTCTTGCCTGTGATTCCCCCGCAAATGCCTCCTGTAAATTCTTCTCTGTCTGTGTTCCTACATATTTGTTTTCTGCCATCTCTTTTACCTCCGTTTTCTTTACTACTTTTTCAAAATCTGATGCCGGGTGCTTGCACAAAGGACATATAAAGTCATCCGGTAATTCCTCGCCTACATATTCATATCCGCAAATTCTGCAACGCCATATTGTCTGACTGTCCTCTGTTTTTCCAACCTCCTGTGGCTTAGGCTTAATGTTATTCTGATAATAATCATATGTTACTGAAGGAACATTGCTTAAAACTTCCATATCGGTTATCTCACCGATAAACATCGTATGTGAACCTAAGTCCTCTGTTTTAGTAACTGTCACAGAAATGTATGCATTTGTACCTTCTGTAATATAATAAATACCATTCGTGCCCCTGGCACACTGCTCAAATGCTTCAAACTTATTGGTATCTCTTCCTGATTGGAAGCCAAAATGTTTGAACAATTCAAATTGTGCCTTCTGACTTAAGACTGATACAGTAAATTTTCCGGTTCTTTGAATCATATCATGCGTATAATTTGCCTTATTTACACAGATACTTAACTGGTTTGGTTCCGAAGCTGCCTGAATGGCTGTATTAATGATGCATCCGTTATCTTTTTCTGCTTCTTTAGCGGTCAATATAAACAGTCCATAACTCAACTTATACATTGCTTTCCTATCCATGCTGTTCCTCCTTTACCTTCTCCCTGCATTTCGGGCAAATGCCTTTAAATGAAATATCGTAATCCACAAATTCAATTCCATGAGTGTTATGAATTCTTTCCAGCAAATCCGGTATTTGATCCATATCCACATCAAAAATTTCACCGCACTTTATACATCTTACATGGTAATGATTTTTCAATGTAAAATCAAATCGGTTCGGTCCATTCGGAACTTCAACCTTTCTTAATGCACCTTCCTCTACCAATATATCAAGATTTCTATATACAGTTCCTTTTCCAATTGATGGATATGCTTCTTTTATAAATTCATACACTTCAATTGCCGTAACGTGTCTTCTCATTTCGTATACGGTATTTCTTACGAGATCTTTTTGAATGGTATTTCTCCTACTTGTCATCCGTCCTCCTTATTAGGATTAGTTCTTAATAAGGATTATATACCACTATCATCCTGTTGTCAATAAAAATAGTAATGATTCTCATTATTATAAAAGGTGCTAAACTGAGCATCTTTTACCTGAATAACTATTTTATTTTGCGTTCAAATACATATTCTGAATCTGAAGATAAATCAGACCTAAACGAATATCCGAGTCTGTCAAATTTCTGAATCTCCACCGGATTTTCAATATTATTTTCCGCTATGAATCTGACCATTTCACCACGAGCCATCTTGGCATAGGTACCTTTTGTTACCAATTTATCTCCGGATAACTCACAAAATACAATCGTAATATATCTGTCCTGTGGTGTCAGATACTTTTCTATACATTTCGAGTATTCTTTTGATGCAAGATTAATGATAATCCTGCTGTCATCAATTACTGAATGATATAACCGGTCCCCCCAGTAATCATATAGATTTGTTGTTTCTTCAATCTCAGCTTTTGCCTGCATTTCAAGGCGATAAGGAGTCACACCATCCAGTGGTTTTAAAATGCCATAAAACGCAGACAGGATTCTTAAATGATTTTGCAGATACTCAAACTGCTGGATTTCAAACACAGCTGGTGCCATATATTGAAATGCAATTCCTTCATATGCTAAAACAGCCGGAGTAAGTCTGTTATAAAGATCCATATTTTCCAATCTGTTAACGTTCTGCTCTGCAATCTTGTCATTACATTTCCAGATAGCTTTCAGTTCCTCTTTTGATTTGCTTTTCATCCAGCTTAATATCTCTGCTGTCTTATCAATAAAGGCAGGCAGTTCAACCGGTGCTATGTTATCTGTATCTACAATCATCTTTTTTGCAGGTGACAATATAATCTTCATCAATTTAATTCCTTAAGCATATTTTCAGGATCATCTGCCGCCTTGACTTTATCATTTGCCTTTCTAATGATTCCCTGCTCGTCAATAAGATATGTGGTTCTTACCACACCCATAGAAACCTTGCCATAGTTTTTCTTTTCTTTCCAGACATCATATGCTTCGATCACCTTACGCTCCGGATCTGCCAAAAGTGTAAATGCCAATCCATATTTTTCCTCAAATTTCTTGTGAGAGGCTACAGAATCCTTACTGACTCCAAGGATCACCGCACCTTTCTCGGTGAATTGTGGATAACGCTCAGAAAAGCCACATGCCTGCTTCGTACATCCTGGTGTATTATCCTTTGGATAAAAATATAAAATTATTTTTTTACCTAAATAATCACTTAATTTATGCACTTCTCCGTTCTGAGCCGGCAATTCAAAATCCGGTGCTTTTGTTCCTATCTCTAACATTTACTATTCCTCCGCTTTTGTATTTTCCACCTGTTTTCTTGTTCTTTTATTACCTGAAATCATTTTATGACCAGAATAGACTGCCATAATCATGCATATCAGAGAGCCAAATGCAAAGTATTTGTGTGCTGCTTTTAACCCTTTATATCCTGTATAAAAAGTTCCAACCATTGTAACTATTGCTCCGATTGACCAATATTTATGTGCTTTCATTTTATACCTCCAAATTGATTAAGCTGTTTCCAAAATAAATATCTCTGGATCATTAACAATATTATACCTTCCATTCATCACTTTCTACAAGTAAGAAAAGAAAAATACTCAATCCATGTAGAGATCGATGTAGCATTCACAGTTTTTAACCGCCTTATTGAAAATGTAATCTGCCATCTTATCAAATAATACAAAAGGATGTATCACGATAATTCTCCCATTACCTTGACGCATCCTTTCGTATTGTATTTTTTGCTATTCTTCTTAATGACAGCTATGGTTTCCACATCCATGTTTACCACATGTATGTCCCTCTCCGTGGCTGTGCTCATGGTGAGAACACTTAACATCTGGATTATAATCAAGTGTATCATTGATAAAAGCTTCTACTGCTTTATCTGCATCTCCTGAAACTCCGCCAAAAAGCTTAATGCCTGCTACCGCTAACGCAGTCTGGGCACCTCCTCCTATTCCGCCGCAGATCAAAACATCGGCATTTAATGCATTAAGAACTCCTGCCAATGCACCATGTCCGCTTCCATTCGTATCTACTACTTCTGAATACAATCTATAATGATAAAATCATAAAATTCCCTTAATCTCTCAATAAGTGACCTCATAATCAGTTCCTTGCTCATTGCGTTTACCAAAGATACCTCAATCGCTGATAATTCTATATTGGCCGGTATCAGATCCACACCTTCCTTATGATGAAGGATTGTTTTTTCCATGTTCAGTTTTTCATCATTCACAATATTTAGCATCAGCGTTGCAAGAGAATACTCCATTTCATCCGGTTCCTCATACCCTAAACTAATTGTGAGACTGCCCTGCGGATCTGCATCTATCAGAAGAACCTTTTTCCCTTCCTGTGCCAGTCCGATTCCTAAATTCACGCACGATACCGTCTTTCCAACTCCACCTTTTTGATTTGATACTGCTATGCACCTGCTTCGCACTGTCACCACAAAGTTCTCCGATTACGTCAATACTCCTCTTTCCTGTATTGTGGTCAACTTGACTACAATTCTTTCTGCCTGCCTTTTTTTGATGGCATCATATTTCATCTTATAGGCATAGGCCTTTTCACTTGGTGTAATTTGCTCTCTCTGCAAATTGGAATCGACCATGATCACTACTGCTTCATCATCCTGCAACATACGAATGATTACCGGAATTTTCTTATATCCCAGCTTCTCAGCCGCATATTTTCTTCTGTGGCCAGAAATAATTTCGTAGTAGCCTTCAATCTTTGGACGAACAATCAATGGATTCAGTACACCATACTTTTTTATGCTGTCCTGCAGCTCAATCATCTGACTGTCTCCGATCACTTTAAATGGATGATTTGGAAATGCTCTTAACCGTTCCATTTCAATCTCAACAACTTTTTCATCCGGATCTCTTACATCCGTTTTTTTATCCATAAGCTATCCTCCTCTAAAATATCTGTAACGAAAAAATCCGCCCAGAATAGATTCTTAATCTAATCTGGGCGGATAGATCCGTCAGGCCTGTTTTGTTCAGGCAAGAAAACCATATTTACATTCATTGACACCCCAATCCTTATCCTACGCTGTAGTTATCTCCATTCGGTACCAGGATTGAATTATTGCATTGGTGCCCGTTAAGAAATTTCGGTGCTCAATATCTGCGTTTAAGTGTTCTCTCGGTGCTCACGAGCATCGGAAAAAAGAAAAAGCAGCAATGAACTTTTACGATCATTGCTGCAAAAAATGCACGTTCCCAGGGGGAATCGAACCCTCAACTAGTGCTTAGGAGTAGACCCGATACGACATCGGGAAGTGGCATCTAATGCTTAAAAATGCTTGGAAATACAAGGTTTTTCAGCATTTCAAATCCCATCTGATACTACGCTGTGATAGCTAATTCAGAGGGATTTTACACCGTCCGATTGGCTCGAAATTAGCAAGTCTTTCGATTTTTGGTGGACGTTGCAAGTGCAAGTAAATGTCACTATGTAACTTCTCGTGATGCGAAATGATAGGAAATCCTATTCATTCTCGTGTGAGGGTGCGGGTGTCCTTAGACACAGATTTCAGTCTGTTTTATATATCATTTCAAAATGAATTTTTCAACCAGAATTATTAAGAATTTCAAAGGTTTTTCAGACTCAATGATTCTATGTAATTTAGACCCGCCGAAGCAGGTCTTTTTTTATTTCAGCATAATCTCTCTATCCTCAGCGCCGAGCATATAAGCACCCTTGGCAAAAGCATCCCTTGCAAGAAGCTCTGCTACATCAACCCTATCGAACAGCATCCATATTTCTTTCTCTTTCGGAGTCAGTTCATGGCTATGGTCAAACAAATGCTCAAGTCCCAATCCTTCAAGCAATGCCGACTTTGCTGCTTTGTATTCCTCAGCTCTGCCAACATATTCGTCGTTCCTTTCCTTGGAAAATGCCTCGATATTGTCAGCTCTCAGATGCTCGTAATACTCGTCCATAAAGATTCTATCCATACTCGTTGACCTCCATAACAAAAAAATAAGGGCAGACCCTTTTACAGCTATTGTAGCTATGTAAAAGGATCTGCCCTTGCAGTTACTATAATGTTTTTGCCAGCGACTTCAGGAGTGCTGCCATTTCCGGATTTTGCAGAAGCTTCAGAAGAAGTTCTTTATCATCAGCGGAGCTTTCCGTTGCGGCTGGTTGAACCGGCTCAGGCGTTGCCTGTCTGCCTGAGTAGAACGCAGCTTCCATTCTTTCAGCGTTCAGTCTGCGGTCATCGTCGATGATATGGGAGTAAACATCCGCTACCATCTTGACCTGTGCATGACCGGAATCGCCTTGAACGGATTTCATATCGCCGCCGTTCAGCTTCAGCTTGTAAGTGATACTGGAATGTCGGAGACTATGGAAAACCACTTTCGGCAGTCCCTTCTCCTCAATCAGCTTATTGAAAGCACGGTTGATAACCTGCCCCTCAATCGGCTTGCCATTGGAAGAACAGAAAACCAGATTGAAGTCTACGAACTCGTCACCGAAAAGGTCTTTCAGTTCTTCGATGTCAGCCTTTCGCTGTACCAACATTTCCGCTACGGTTTTCGGTAAGAACACCTTGCGGACACTTGTTTTGGTCTTAGGAGTTTTGAGAACCAATGCGGTATGCGTACTGGCGAAGGTCGGTGGGAACTTGAACATGATGTCCTTACCGTCCAGATCTGCCATCGCTTCACGATTTACTCTCTGCAACTCCTTTTCAACGAAGATGCTTGCCTGACCAAGTTCAATACTGGTGGGGGAAATGTCAATACAGTCCCAGGTAAGCCCCAGAAGCTCGCCCATTCGCAGGGAACAGGAGAAGGCAAGGTTAATAGCCAGACGAAGAATATCATCGTCACAGGCTTCCAGAGCCTTCTGGAGCACTTCTGCTGTCCAGATATCCCTGGTCTTGTGTTCTTCTTTCGGCAGCGTAGCGTGCTCCACAGGGTTTCTGGTCATCAATTCCCACTTGACCGCTTGATTGAAAGCATTTCGCAATGTCTTGTGAACCTCTCGGACAGTATGCGGAGTCAGATATTCTGTACGGGCTTTTACATACTTAGAAGAAACCGCTTTGACAGAAAGCAAATCTCGGTAATACTTGTCCATGATTCTCGGCGTGACATCCTCCAGCTTCATATCACCGATGAGGGGACGAATATAGTTTGCAATCAGGCTCTTTCTGCTTTCATAGGTAGACATCGCCCAGGTGTTCACACCATAGATTGACATATACTCATCCAAAAGATCATTGACGGTTTTAGCAGAAGGGGGAATAAAGGTTCCGGACTCCTGCTCATATTCAACCTGCAACTTCCTTTTCTTTGCTTCGGCATTCGTTTCAAAGGTTTCCCACTTCTGACGCTTGTTGCCGTTCTCATCGGTGTATGTATAAACCACAGAATACTTCTTTTTTCTCTTAACGATAGATGCCATGTAATCAGCTCCTTTCCTGTCTATCTTCCGCTAACTGGTAGCGGGTCTGATTGTGATACCATTTTTCAAAGCTCTCTTTGGTAGCTCGCTTATACCTGCCAACCTTGATAAGCTCAAAATCTTCATTGGCAACGATATAGTAAATGGTCTGACGATGTACCCCAAGCATTCTTGCCATTTCCGGCAGACCGTAGGTGGATGCCATAATATCTGCATCCAGTTCCTGATCCTCTACCGTGCGGTAATCGGTTTGAGAAGCATACCATCTTTCAAAGCTCTCCTTTGTCACTCTGCGCTTGCCCAGGACATCGACCACATCAAAATGCCCTTTGGCAACCAGTTCGTAAGCAGTCGCTTCTTTCAGCCCAAGGCGCTGTCCAAGCTCCTCCATTGAATATGTAGTTTTCTTCAATTCCTCGCCGGGAGGGGTTCCATCGACCTTCTGGTATTTGAACTGATTGGCATACCATTCTTCAAAGCTGTCGATCATCACCCTCATGGTGTTGCCGACAAGAATGGTTTTGAAGTAATTCTTCTTAATGAGCCAGTATGACTCCGTTTTACCAAGACCGAGCATCCTGCCCATTTCCAGAACAGACATACTCGTGCGTTTTCTCATTTCCGCCATCGTACAACCTCCTATGTAAAAAATGTAGCCATGTGTTTCTTGTCATGGCTACATTTTATCGAACTCTCAATATGTTTTGAAGTTTGTCGCCGGGTTGTACGACGCCCTTGACAAATCTTACATTTGATGATCCAACCACTCATCAAAACTCTTTTTGGAGATTCTGATACTGCCACCGATGCGGACGCTATGGAAAACTTTCTTTTTCACAAGGTTGTATGCGCTGGTTCTGCTGATGCCCAGAATATCCTGAATCTCATCAACCGTATAGGTTCTCTTATCAAACTGAACTGCGTTAGCAGCCATCGCTTCTTCGGTGCGCTGATTCATGGCAGCGATTCTTTCTTCAAACATTTATGTTCACTCCTTCGCTCTCTTTGCTTTATGTTTTGGGGAACGCTTTTTCAGCTGTTCCATTGCCAGGCTGACAGATAAGGCTTTCTCAATCGCTACCATTTCACGGGGCGTTACCTTACCTAAGTAATTATCAATCCTGCTTTTATCAATGGTACGAATCTGTTCCAGCTGAACAACGGACGCTTCTTTGAATGCAGGATTGTCGTAAATAACAAAGTGCGTCGGCATATTCGCTTTCTTATGGATTCTGGTGGTGACCGTTGCCACAATCAATGTGGGAGCGTGTTTATTACCGGTATCGTTCTGAATGACGATAACCGGACGGATGCCGCCTTGTTCCGACCCAACTACCGGGTCCAGCTTGGCGCAATAAATATCACCACGGCAATATACCCAATTTTCTTTCATCATGTGCCATGACCTCCTTTCGTTGGCTATGTAATAACTGACTGCCAGAAAGGAATCAGGCAGTCAGTCCAAAAGTCTATGTGTCCCATATTTGCCACGCACCCCTGGGAAAGAGGGCTTACGCCCTCAGGGAATCACCGAACGACTGATTGCGAATCAGTTCCATAGGAATCTAACCTCTGCCGGGTTCTCCGCCAGCTCCGTAGAGAAGTATCTTTAATCCTGTTGCTTTCATGGCCGTATTGGGAGCAACCCAATATTTACAAGCCAGTATTGATCGCTGGCATCGGGAGAGAGACAAGCGCTTAATTTATAGAAGAAAGTCGTTCTGTTTCTCTATCCGATACGTCTCGGCGTACCGCTGATGTGGCTGATGCTCTCGCACCGGCAACAGGAACGTATTCGATGACTGTGTATTCAGTTTTCAAGGATCAAGCAGCCGATTTTCTTTGGCTGTATCTAAATTGTACCTGTTCCTCATGCAAGTTTTTATTGCCTCGTAGGTATAGTTTTGAGGTTATTCACGACCTAAAAATATGTAATCAAGGGTTGTCTCAAAGCGCACAACCAGTTCGATTGCCAAATCAATAGAGATACCTCTGTTGCCGGTTTCAATTCGTGCAATGGTGTTTGCGGCAACACCTAACTGCTCCGCAAGCTGTTCCTGTGTAAGCCCATGTTCCTTTCTCAAGGCTTTAATTCTTTTTCCGCTTTCAACCAAGTCGTAATACATTTTCGTTCCTCCGTGTTTTTGAATTTGTGAAGTTGCAAAATCAAAAACAGCGGGAGGAGATCGTGCCCGATTCTCAATACCCTTTGCCATCTGCCTGTCCTCCTTGCAGGCATAAAAAAAGAGCCGGAGTAAATTACTCCAAGCTCTCGTTCATGCCTTTGTGTTAATTATGGGGGAAAATAGGCAGGTATAAAAAAAGCCCCGTACCCATTACAGGCACGAGGCGTAACTCTCTCTATTCAATTTTATGCCGCTATCTCCCAGCATAGCCATTTTAACACTGGACAAGTCGGACTTTCAGTAGGGGAACCGTCGTATTTTCATCGGATTTTAGTCGGACTAAAATCCTGTCTTAGCATTCACAATAACACAATGCTTCTTCCTCCCGGGCACTTTCCAGGAAATCTTTCAATTTAGGAATGGCTGTTCCCCAAAGTGACAGACCAAATAACAGTATCGCTTCTTTCTTTCGGTCATAGTAGGTGCTGCGTTCCATATTCAAAACCTCCAGCATTTCTGATTCCCTGTACTTGAAGCGGTTGAGATATGCCTTTGAGATAATCTCACAGTACAGAGCGCCTTTATCTGGATATTCTCTGATTTTCAACATAGCCATATCTACCAGTTCAATGATCCACTTTGTCTCAAATAAGCTGCGAATGCGTTCTTCAAATCGTTCTCTCGCTTCATCCGGAGCAAAGTTCTCCAGATAAATCAATGCACCATCTAAGCTGTCACCGTAAGTACAAATAAGGGTATCACATACATCATTCGCACGATCAATGGTAGACCAGCACACCTCTCGATATATGGATAAAATCAGCTTTGCTCTTTCATACAGAACCTTCTCGTCAATGTTCTGCATCCGGCAAAGCATTCGAATACTGCTTAATACCTGTGTATTATATCTGCTCATTCAGAATCTCCTTTCAGCCTAATCCATAAAATAAGAATTCCTTTCTAACTCCTGTCACTTGGCTAAAGGGAAACAAATACCATGGGACAAGAATGACTATAACTTCCGATATTTGATTAAAATAACAGAAGTGAAATCGGAAGTTCTTGACTTTATAAAAGTTCCGATATATAATTAAGTGGAATTAAAACTTCTGTTATGATTCTTATTATAGCATTTTCCAGAAGTTTGTCAACAAATAATCGGAAGTTACGAATAAATATTTTTTGAAAGGAAGGATACTACCATGACATTTGGAGAAAAAATTAAAGAAGCTCGTTTGGCTATGAACCTATCTCAAACGGAGCTTGCCCAGATGACCGGCATTTCCGAAAGATCCCTTTACACCTATGAGCAGCTCGGAACACTCCCCAGAAAAAGCAACATCAGAAAACTTGCTGAAGCACTGCATATCTCTGTGTCCTATCTTTTGGACGAATCTGAAACGGATAGCCAGAGCCATATAGATCAGGATATGTTTATTTTAGAGGCAAAGGAAAACTTCGGTTCAAAAGGAGCAAAAGAAGCTCAGGAAGTGTTGGGTCGTGTAAATTCTCTGTTTGCCGGTGGAGAATTGGACGAGGACGCAAAAGATGTATTCTTCCAGGCGATTATGTCAGTTTATATGGACTCTAAGAAAACAGCACGGGAAAAGTACACTCCGAAGAAATACAGAAAGCATAAAGATAAAGAGTAAAATCCTCAAGCACAGAATATGTTTTCTGTGTGCGATTCGGAGGTGAAGCAAATGAAAACGGCAGAGCATATCATTGAAACTGTCGATAAGCTTGTGCGAAAATATCACACCAGAGACCCTTACGAGCTATGTCAGCTGTTAGGTATCAAAATCCACTATTACGATTTACAGAAGAAATTGAAGGGCTTCTTCTATTACCAGTCCAGACAAAAGAATATCGTGATAGATCACAATGTGAACGGTATCCTGGAGCGTATATTAGTCGCACATGAATTAGGACACGCTGTCCTGCATACAAAAATCGCTATGATGCACGGCTTTCAAGAAATGGAAGTTTTTGATGATAGATCAATCGAAGAAAATGAAGCAAACTTCTTTGCGGCGGAGCTTCTGTTAGAAGATGGGAAAGTCCTGGAATGCCTTTCGGAACACACATTTTTTGAAACGGCTAAAATGCTCTATGTACCGGCAGCATTATTAGACTACAAATTCAGCCTGCTCCACGAAAAAGGAGAGCTGGTAAATTCGATGTATATTCGTAAAGCAGATTTCCTGAAAGAAGATCTTCATGCCTACGATAACGACATTGGTTATGGCGATATATGAATATCTATTTTTATATCTTTACAGAAAAAGTCCACCAGTACGATGCGTAGTGCATCATGACTGGTGGACTTTTTGCTTCTTAAAGAATCAGTATATTGTGCTGCAAAAAAGAACCCCATAGCAGTTCACTCTGTACCGTCAATGGGCTTCTTTTTCATTATATCAATCAAGCTCCGCTTTTTTTATCATCTCTTGCTGGTCAATCAAGACATCAATCAACTTTCCTACGGTTATCAATGTTGTTACATTACACTTTTTCAGTTTTGCAGCAATCTCATTATCAATGATGCTGTCGCATTTTGCATATGGGGTATCCAGTAAAAAATAGTCAAAGTTCTTTTCCAAGACGAATGCCAGTTTTAGAAGCATTGCCAAAGAAACTTTCGTCTGTCCAACTTCAACATGGCTCATATGATTGTTCGAGCAACCAACCAACGCACCCAAATCAGCCTGACTATAACCCTTTTCCAGTCGGGCAGCTCTAATGCGCTGACCAATCTTAACGTAATCAATTTCCGGTTGCGTTTCAATCACCTCCATGCTGTGTATGATTCTGCTATACATTATAAAATGTACCAAAAATCTCAACAACCAACATCGGGTGCAAGTTGCATTTATAAATGCAATATGATAAAATTTTATAGGCAGATTGCATTAAATGATAGAATGAAAAGAACCCCAAGACGACAATATGAGCTATCTTGAGGTTCTTTAAAATAAAAAATTCGTAGAGTACATTACTCCACGAATCGCATTCTTCTCTGTTTTTTTTAGTTTATATCTTTATTTTACAAATTGTCGCACTGTTTGTCAATATGTTAGGGACATAAAACACGAGGTTTTGCACAAAAATCCATCTTAGAAAGTTCCAAAGTCACAATTTGCCGTCAGAATTATAGTCATATTGAAGGAGGTGTACCTTATGGCACGAAAAGGAGAAAATATTTACAAAAGGAAAGACGGCAGATGGGAAGGAAGATACATTAAGTCCCGATCTTCTACAGGCAAAGCCAATTACGGTTATGTTTATGCAAAGTCATATCGAGAAGTCAAGGCAAAACTTATCAGTCAAAGTTCGTGCACGAGTAATTCTGTCACTGTCGATCCAGAAATTAGCTCAGATCAATTTGAACAGGTTGCTATGGAATGGTTTCAAGCTATATGTCCTAAAGTGAAGGAATCTACAAGCAACAAATATAGGAATCTTCTCAGCTCGTATATACTTCCTGTGTTCGGAAGCAAACAATTGCGTGATATAACACACGAGTTTATTGAAACGCAGTGTAATTTTTTCCTTGTTTCTGGTGGATTAAAGGAGAATGGACTTTCCTCTAAAACTGTTTCAGATATTTTATCTCTAATTCGAAATGTCTTACAATTTGCCACCCGAAACGGGAAAGCCATTTCTTGTGACGCACGATCTATACAGATAAAACGTCAAACGAAGGAAATGAGAGTTTTGAGTCGTGCTGAACAGGAAAAATTATGCCAATACTTGTATTCTAATCTTGATTCCTGCAATATTGGTATATTAGTATGTTTATTCACTGGTCTCAGAGTAGGTGAAATTTGTGCGTTACGATGGGAAGATGTTTCATTCTCAGATTACACAATCCACGTGCATCAAACGCTCCAGAGAATCCAAGATAGAACCAACAGTGAATACAAGACAAGGATTGTTGTTACCACACCAAAAAGTGCTTGCTCCATCCGTACTATTCCAGTACCCCATGGCTTAATGACTATTCTTACAGCACACAAAGCTTCTTCTACTGGCTACATCCTAACCAATAGCGATCAGAATCCATTAGAACCAAGAACCATGCAAAATCATTTTAAGAAGGTATTGAAAAACAGCGGAATCACCTCCGCAAATTATCACTCGTTACGTCATACATTTGCTACAAGGTGCATAGAGCTTGGATTCGATGTAAAAAGTCTCAGCGAAATATTGGGTCATGCCAGCGTGAATATTACAATGAATCGCTATGTACACCCATCCATGGATTTAAAAAGAGAAAATATGCAACGGCTTTCTGATTTATTAGCCGTCAAATAAATTGTCAACACCGTCAAATAATGCTGAGTTTTCAGTGTTTGGCGGTGTTTTTTCGTGGAGTAATGTACTCTACGAAAGAGTATACCCAGGAGGAGATTTATTGATTCAATTTGTAGGGCGAGATGCTTATAAGCAGTTTTGGAATTTTAGTAAAGATGAGAAAGAGAACTTGGCCACTCAATTGGCGATTGAGTTACCCGCACTCAGAGGAAAAGTTGGTGCATCACAAGAAGAAATTGCTTCGGCTGTTGGTATTTCACGACAAACTTATAGTGCCTACGAAAATCGGACACGCCCAATTCCATGGAGTTTATATCTAGCACTATTGTTTTATTTTGATTACATTCCAAGTACACATTATATGATTCGCCAGCTTGAATTATTCCCAAATGAAAGAAGTTATGGAAATAAGACTTAGAAGCAAACTTAAGAGTGTGTTGATAGTGCAGTATCTTAAAATTTTGTATAATAGGAATTGAAGTTAAATTAGATGCTAAAAATTTGTAATTAAGAAGGAGTGATTACATGAACAAAAATATAAAATATTCTCAAAACTTTTTAACGAGTGAAAAAGTACTCAACCAAATAATAAAACAATTGAATTTAAAAGAAACCGATACCGTTTACGAAATTGGAACAGGTAAAGGGCATTTAACGACGAAACTGGCTAAAATAAGTAAACAGGTAACGTCTATTGAATTAGACAGTCATCTATTCAACTTATCGTCAGAAAAATTAAAACTGAATACTCGTGTCACTTTAATTCACCAAGATATTCTACAGTTTCAATTCCCTAACAAACAGAGGTATAAAATTGTTGGGAGTATTCCTTACCATTTAAGCACACAAATTATTAAAAAAGTGGTTTTTGAAAGCCATGCGTCTGACATCTATCTGATTGTTGAAGAAGGATTCTACAAGCGTACCTTGGATATTCACCGAACACTAGGGTTGCTCTTGCACACTCAAGTCTCGATTCAGCAATTGCTTAAGCTGCCAGCGGAATGCTTTCATCCTAAACCAAAAGTAAACAGTGTCTTAATAAAACTTACCCGCCATACCACAGATGTTCCAGATAAATATTGGAAGCTATATACGTACTTTGTTTCAAAATGGGTCAATCGAGAATATCGTCAACTGTTTACTAAAAATCAGTTTCATCAAGCAATGAAACACGCCAAAGTAAACAATTTAAGTACCGTTACTTATGAGCAAGTATTGTCTATTTTTAATAGTTATCTATTATTTAACGGGAGGAAATAATTCTATGAGTCGCTTTTGTAAATTTGGAAAGTTACACGTTACTAAAGGGAATGTAGATAAATTATTAGGTATACTACTGACAGCTTCCAAGGAGCTAAAGAGGTCCCTAGCGCCTACGGGGAATTTGTATCGATAAGGGGTACAAATTCCCACTAAGCGCTCGGGACCCCTTGTAGGAAAATGTCCTAAGTGTGGCAACAATATTGTATTAAAAAAATCGTTTTATGGTTGTTCAAATTATCCTGAATGTACCTTCACTTTAGCTGAACATTTTAGAAAGAAAAAACTCACCAAAACAAATGTAAAAGAATTACTAGAGGGAAAAGAAACCCTGGTAAAAGGAATCAAAACGAAAGATAGAAAGTCCTACAATGCCGTTGTAAAAATCGGAGAAAAGGGATATATTGATTTTATCTCTTTTTCAAAATAAGCATACTCAACTCATCCATGCAACGATGATAGGGTTGCAGCATTGCAAAATTTAGGTGTACCCTATTCTCGATACTAAATTCATAATCTCACAAATTGGCAAGCAGTGTAAACCTGTACAGGTTCACTCATTTTCTCGATTTTCCCTTCGGTGCAATCTTCGCAAATTTGCTTGTTGGGGAAGCATCCCCAATCCCCTTTGAACATCATCTGCCGATGATGGCTACACGATTTTCAATCGTTTCTCAAAGAACAGTAGAATAAAAATTTGCCCATGGTTGAAAGCACCGAAATCGAAAAGCAAAAAAGCAGCCACGATCCGCACCCTTTGGGGAGTGCAGACCGTGGCTTTTTGCTTTAACGGAAGTTCTTCTTTTCCTCTTTCTCTTTCTCTTTTTCCTGCTCTTTCTGCCTGTCGATATTCAAAATCGTTTCAACCGTCCGTTTGGCAATCAGCAGTTCTTCTTTCTCTTTTCTGATCTGACGGTACTCAGCGTAGTCCTGCTTTTTCTGGACTGCCAGCTGATGAAACTCCTCATACAATGATTGCATGGACGGGAGCTTTGTAATCTGCAATTCATCAAAGGCTTGCTTCGCCGCTTTATGAATTGTGATTTCCTGACGGTGTTCTTCAAAGAATTTTTTGCTATATCCAGACTTGCGGTACTCGATATAAATTTGCCTTGTGTTGCGATAATTTTTGATGTGCTGCTGCAACGCCTGAACCTCAACCATACGTTTCTCTGCGACCTTGATAGAATCAGAAAGCGCATCGAACCGGGCAGACAGATTTTCAATATGAGCAGTCAGATCGTCGTAGTTGCCCAAGCCTTTTTCTTTCAGTAGGATTACCGTTCGGGCAGCTTCTTTTCGGTTGAACTTCTTCGCCCACTTTTCATAACCGACCGTCTTGCCCTCGGCCATCTTTGCCTGAATATCAATCAGCATCTGGAACTGCTTCGGGGCAGGAGCCTTGGCAGAGCCGCCTTTTGATTTGTGCAGGTTCTTGCCGGAGATAACCGCTTGAATTTCCTCTTTGCTATATCCTTCGCCCAGGGAACGCAGCCGAATGAAACGCTTCTGATTCTCGCCCTTGAACGCAGGCTGCTTTCCATCCTTGAACTCAAATCCCATGTCAGCCAGAGCCTGAACAAAGCCATCAAAGCTCTTTGGTTTCTGCTTCAGCACCGCATCAATCGCATCACATAATTCGTCACGCTGGGTACGCTTCTTGGGATAAACAGTTCTTTTCTGGCGCTCCCGATACGGCTTCGGTGTAATAATGGACAGCCCGTGTTCCAGGCAAACCATATCACTGAGTCTTTGCACCGCCAGACCGGAAAGAAAGAAGTTTTTGAATTTCCGTGTGGCATCCAGCGAGGTCGAATTATAAATGATATGATTGTGAATGTGGGATTTGTCGATGTGGGTCGCAACGATGAAAGCGTGTTTTCCCTTTGTCCATCGCATCGCTGTTTCATAGCCGACTTGGTTCGCTTCTTCCGGGGTGATTTCTCCCGGCTTAAAGGACTGGCGTATCTGGTATGCGATGATATTGTTCTTCTGCTGTCTGCCGGTAATATGCTGATACTGCCGTTTGGAAAGCAGAAATTCCTCATCTGCTGTCTTTGGATCACACTCATAGGAACTGATAAATTCGCCATCATTGGTTTTTGCGGCATTTTGTGAGTAGTCGGTTCTGTCTGCCAAACATTGAGCGACCGTCTTTCCCTTATTCACATGGAGTGCAATCAATCTTGTCGCTGCCATTCCCATCACTTCCTTCCCAAAAAGAAAAAGCCACCGGTCGGTGACTTTTCTCTGATATTATCTTATGACCTGATAAATGCTCCCAGACTTTCTCCAATATTCTCGACTTTCATAACAGCCCAGACGAGCAAGAACACCGCTGCTATTGTCGCAATTCCAAGAACCACAAGAATAAGCAGGGACTGCCACAAAGCCTTTACAATGCAGTAAATCGCAGATCCGCCAATGACCAAGAGCAATAAACCAATTACATAGGACACAACATTTGTAAGCAGATTTCCAAGAATGCAAATCACTTTTACAACGAACAGCACCGGCAGTGCCAATATCTTCAATACCAGCTTCATAGGCTCAACCCCTTTCTTTTAATTATATTGTACAAGGGTATCTGCCATAACGCAATGATGTCAACCCTTATGTAAAAGCCGCAGCCGAAACTGCGACTTCCCAACAAGTTGTCGGATTACTGGATTGAGGACAGGCGAACAAGAACTTCTCTCATGTCCGTCCAGATCTCCTCCAGCCGTTTTTGCAAATCCTCAATGTCAGCACGATAGATGCTGCCTGTTTCGTTCGCTCGCTTTGCGTACTGGTTCAGGTTGTTGGAGCAGATTCGCAGGAGCGAAACCAGGGCTTTCACATCCTGCAAATCCAGTCTGATACAGTAACCATCCAGAGCCATTTTCCGCAGATAGGCTCCCATGCTGCGGATGCCAAGCTCGTCCATCTTCTCATGGATTCGCTCGACCTCCTCCTTGGATGCAAGGAAATGAACATCCTGATCTCGCTTTGCCATTACAACACCTCCTCACGGGTTTCAGAGTATTTTGCAGGCGGGATATGCTCCGCTTTGGATTTCAGATCAGCCAACACAGAAGGACGCTCTGACTCGCTTCTTTCGTCACGATTTTCCACAGAGTCCTCCATATTCAGGGCTGCATCCAGTTCTGCCAGTCGCTGACTTTTGGCTGTCAGCTCTGCTTCCTGCGGGAACGGTTTTCCAACCTCCGCCTTGGCTGCTTCCTGCTGATTGTAGAGATTATTCAACTGCTCATTGGCTCGTTCTAAGCGCTCAAGGATGCCTGCAAGGGCATTGTCCAGTCGGGTGATATTTCCTCGTGCGTCCGTTCCAAGGGCTACTCTGTGGCTCACAGCGCCCTTCAGGGTCACATCGAACTCGTTCCGGAAACTGTCAAACGAAAGCTCCATCTGAAAGCCACGGTAACTGCCAAGAGGAACCGGATCGGCACTTTTCGTGTCCTTACAAGCCGCAAGGAGGATTTCACCGGCATCTGCCTTTTCGGTGTAGGCTTTGCCCATGATTTCCATGCCGCAAAAGCCATCGGCAATCTGCGGGTGTGCTTCCACGGTTTTAATATCAGCTTCAAAGCCATGAATATAGCCTGTCTGCTTTTCAATCTCAGCCGGGAAGTATTTCAGAAGCTTATCTTCCATACGGTACTGCTGGCTCTGGTGGTCAGCTTTCAGCACCTTCAGCCTTGCCACATCAATGTCCAAGTCCATCTTTTCCTTGATAAGCGGATTGCCGGCACACAGCGCCTTGATCTCCGCATAGGACAGCGCCTGCTCATCCACATCGTCACAGGAGCGAACCGGTGATTTGGAGGTCATAATCTGAGAAATAAACTTCTGCTTGTTTTCCAAGGTCTGATACAGGTAGGCATCGAAGGTTCCCTCGGTCACATACTGATACACCTGAACCTCTTTGTTCCGGTTGCCCTGACGGATGATACGACCGTTTCTCTGGGTCATATCAGACGGACGCCAACCCACATCCAAGTGGTGAACTGCCACCAATTTGTCCTGGACGTTGGTTCCTGCACCCATCTTTTGCGTACTGCCAAGAAGCACTCGCACCTGCCCGGTACGAACCTTGGCAAAGAGGTCTTTTTTCTTTGCCTCGGTATCTGCATCATGGATAAAGGCAACTTCTTCCGCAGGCACACCGTTTGCAATCAGCTTGGTTTTGACATCATCATAGACATTGAAGGTTCCATCATTTTTCGGTGTGCTAAGGTCGCAGAACACCAACTGGGTCAATTTGTCAGCCTGACCGTCCTGCCAGATACGCAGGATATTTCCCACGCAGGCATTGAGCTTGCTGTCAGGGTCATCGGGTAACAGGGTGTTCATTAGCCGCTGATCCAGTCCCAATTTTCGTCCGTCGCTGGTAATCTTGAGCATATTATCGACGGACGGGTCTACAATACCGGCATGAACATCTGCTGCTCTCTCTGAAAGGGAAGCCACCATATCCTTCTGGTACTCAGAGGGCTGAACCACAACCGTTTCAAACTTTGCTTCGGGAACAGGGAGATGCAACTGGTCAGAGGTCTTGATGTCGGCAACCTCCTTGAACATATTCATCAGTTCAGGCAGGTTGAAGAACTTCGCAAATCGGGTTCTGGCACGATAGCCGGTTCCCTCCGGTGCAAGCTCAATCGCAGTTGTTGTTTCTCCGAAGGTCGATGCCCAGGAATCAAAATGGGTCAGGTTCTTTTGCTGGAGCGTACTGTACTGGAGATAGCGCATGACCGTATAAAGCTCGGTCATCGAGTTACTTACTGGAGTACCGGTTGCAAAGATCACACCACGCCCGCCGGTCAGCTCATCCATATAGCGGCACTTCATAAACATATCCGAAGATTTCTGGGCTTCGGAGGTGGACAGACCTGCCACATTTCGCATTTTTGTGTAGAGGAACAAATTCTTGAACGCATGGCTTTCGTCCACAAACAGCCGGTCTACACCCAACTGCTCAAAGGTAATGACATCATCTTTCTTGTCAGCGGCAAGGAGCTTGTCCAGTCTGGCTTCCAATGATTTTCGTGTTTTCTCCATCTGCTTGATCGTGAAGTTTTCGCCACGCTGCCATTTCAGCTCCGCAATCGCACCCTCGATCTCATCAATCTGCTCCCGCAGCTGCCGTTCCTGTCGTTCGGCAGAAAGCGGGATTTTTTCAAACTGGCTGTGACCGATGATGACTGCATCATAGTCACCCGTTGCGATACGAGCGCAGAACTTCTTACGGTTTGCTGTTTCAAAATCCTTCTTGGTGGCAACAAGGAGCTTGGCACTCGGATAGAGGTGCAGGAACTCGTTTGCCCACTGTAAGGTCAAGTGATTCGGCACAACGAACAGGGATTTCTGGCTCAATCCAAGCCGTTTACTCTCCATAGCCGATGCAGCCATCTCGAAGGTCTTGCCCGCACCAACTTCGTGTGCAAGCAGCGTATTTCCACCATATAGCACATGAGCGATAGCATTTCTCTGGTGTTCACGGAGGGTAATATCCGGGTTCATGCCGCCGAAACGGATATGAGAGCCATCATACTCACGAGGTCTGGTGGAGTTAAAAAGTTCGTTGTACTTGGTGGAAAGGGTTTCTCGTCTGTGCGGATCTCTCCAAATCCAATCTCGGAACGCATCCTTGATTGCCTGCTGTTTCTGCTGTGCCAGGGTAGTTTCTTTTTTATTGAGGACACGCTTCTGCTTACCATCTGCATCTTCAATCGTATCATAGATACGAATATCCTTCAGATTCAGCGTTTCCTCCAGAATCCGATATGCGTTGGCTCGCTCTGTACCGTAGGTGACATACGCCGCCACATCGTTGTAGTTGGGAGAACTCTTACCGTTGATGCGCCACTCTGCGGTCAGCTCGGAGAACTTGACCTCAATGGAACGGCGCAAGTAATACGGCGTTTCAAAGGTTTCCTCCATGAACTGCTGAATATAATCGGCATCAATCCATGTTGCACCCAAACGCACATCAATCTCGGACGCATCCAAGTCCTTCGGCTGTGCTTTCTGCAAGGCTTCCACATTGATGTGGAAGGAAGAATCCCTGTCTGCCGCCATCTGTGCGACACGCAGCTTGCTTCTTACATCACCGGAAAGGTAATCATCGGCAGTCTGCCATCCAACTTCCACAGCATCGGGAGCCATCGGGTCTTTGAAGATCACCCCTCGAAGCTCTGCCTGAATCGCATCGTATTCTCCAGGTGTTCCAAGCAGCTGTGCCATAAACGGCAAATCCACCTTGCCACGCTCACCGATAGAGATTGCCAGAGCTTCGGACGGCGTATCCACGCTCGTCACTCTGCGTTCCGGCTTGATGGTTCGCTTGGTGAACATATCCGCCTTGCTTTTCAGATTGCCGTCCTCATCCACATTTTCCAGAGAACACAGGAGATAGTAGGAGGAATCGTCAGCAAATGCCTGACCATTGGCTCGATTATTGATAAGCCCGTTCTTTGCGGCAAACGCATCGTAGGCATCATTCAGTTCTGCCTGTTTCTGAGTAATCATTTCATCCGGGTAATCCTCAAGCTGATATTCGATCAGCTCGTTGACGATACCACGAAGTTCCACCATGCCCATCACACGGTCTTTTGCTTTCTCATTCAGGTCTACACGGCGCATCAGGGAGTTTTCACGGAAGTACACATTGCCATCCACCACGGTATAAGAGAAATTCTTTACATCCGGGGTTGCAGGAATGGTTTCGATTTCCTTACCCTTGTCAGCTTCGGGAAGCTCCACAGCCTGATAGGTTCCTTGGATGTGGGAAACTGCTTCTTTCAGAAGTTCGGACAGTTCCATGCCCTCAATGGGACGCACTGTAATGTCCATGCCGTAGGCGGTACTTTCTTCCACCGTATCGCCCAGAACCATTTCAGGATGAGCGACAAAGTAGCTGTTCATGGTGTGTCCTTCTTCGGTGCGGTCAAGGTTTACCCATTCCGGTACAATGTCAATCGGATGGTCACGCTTTTGCAGGAACAGGATGTCGGACACGACTTCCGTGCCTGCGTTTTTCTTAAAGGCATCGTTTGGCAGACGGATTGCACCAAGCAGTTCCGCCCTCTGCGCCATATATCGCCTTGCGTCAGAGTTCTTGGAATCCATGGTGTAACGGCTTGTCACAAAAGCGACCACACCACCGGGACGAACCTGATCCAAAGCCTTGGCAAAGAAATAGTTGTGAATGGAGAATCCCAGCTTGTCATACGGCTTGTCGGACACTTTGTAGTTGCCGAAAGGGACATTACCCACAGCCAGATCGTAAAAGTCTCGGCGGTCTGTCGTTTCAAAACCGGCTACTTTGATTTCTGCGTTGGGATAGAGCTTCTGAGCAATTCTGCCGGTGATGGAATCCAGTTCCACACCATACAAACGGCTGCTCTGCATTTCAGGAGGGAGCATACCAAAGAAGTTGCCGATACCCATAGCAGGCTCCAGAATATTTCCTGTTTCAAAGCCCATCTGTCCGACCGCATCGTAGATGGAGCGAATGACCGTAGGGCTGGTGTAATGTGCGTTCAGGGTGGAAGCTCTTGCCGCAGCATATTCATCTTCGGAAAGCAGGTTTTTCAGTGTCTGATACTCCTTCGCCCAATTTCCCTTGTCCGGGTCAAAGGCATCTGCCAGACCGCCCCAACCGACATAATTCGACAAAATCTCCTGTTCTTCGGTAGTGGCGTTCCTGTTCTCGCTTTCCAGTTTGAACAGAGTTTCAATGGCTGCGATGTTTCTTGCGAATTTCTGCTTCGGTCCACCTTCACCGATGTTGTCATCCGTGATGTGGAAGTTCACCGCAGGAACAGGTGGGATTTCTCTGGTGGTGATGGACTGCTCAAGCTGAGCGATAATGTCCATGACTTCGGCATTCTGCCATCCGTCCACCTGGGCATAATCCTGAATGATGGTGTCCTTTCCATCTACGCACTGTACGAAGTCCAGACTACCCGGCAGATCTCTGGTATTCATTGCACCCAGGGCTTTTCTCTGCGTGTCAGGAAGTGCATAGTAGGCTCGCAGGGCATCATCAAAGGAACTGTATTCCTTGATGTCCAGCGCACCCCGCTTCTGAATGTCCTCGGCAACATAAAAATGATCGATGAAGTGTTCCGGTTCCTGCTGTTCGGGTTCCGCACTGGCTCTGACCTGTGCGTGTGCCTTTTCGTCAGGGTAGTCCCCATAGATACGGATGCACTTATGCTCCTGCTGATCGTAAACGGCAGCACCATCGTACTTGAATCCGTCATCCTCCATGGTTCCGTCCACATAGCCCTGGGCAGCTTTTTCCGCTTCTTCCAGAGTGTAGTAGTCCAGTTTATCATCGAAGCCGTTTTCAAAGTGATGGTAGGCGGCAACCAGATAGCGGGGAGCCATGCGCTCCTCGTAGCTGTTAATCATCTCAGGTGTCAGCCATTCTGGTTTGTCGGGAATCATTTCATACAGCTCACGCATCTTGGCAATCTGTGCATGGCGGTTGCCTGCCCACAGATGCTTTTCGCTGTGCTGTCCTGCACCAAGGAAGTATTCGCAGTCCATACGCAGACGGTCTAACAGCTGATACTCAGGGGTGTAGTCCCTCGGTTCGGTTTTGCCCAGAAAATCCTCTGTAACGGGCTTTTCTTCGGTTTGGGCATCAACCCTTACCGCATGGTTTCTTTCGTCCTGAGAGAGCATACGCTCGAAATTCTCACGATTCTCGGCACGGAAGATGGGATAAGCAAGCGTAGGGTCACGCAGCTGAACTTCTCTGTCCGTGATCTGCTCCACACGGAAAGCTGTATCGTCCAGATATACCGTGTCACCGACCTGATAATTCCATTTCGGTTCCTCGGAAGCAGATGCTTCCACAACTTCGGCAGGCTCTGCCACAGGCGCTTCTGGCTGAACCGACTCCATCGCAGCTACGGACTGACGAACTTCCTCCAAATAGTCATTGGCAAGCCATTCGTCCGTGAAGTATTCCGTAACGCCTTCCGGGTCTACATAGTAGTCATCGGTCTGATTATCCCAGATCGCATACTCGCCATCCTCGGTATCAATCACTGCGAAACGGTCATAAACATCTTCCAACGGATCAGTTTTAGCTTCTTCGATAGCCTGTCGTTCCGCTTCTTCCTCCGGGCTGAGGTAGCGTCCCTTTCGTATCAGACCGTCGATTCTCTGCACCACCTGCGCCCAGGACATCTGCAATTTATCGCAACCGCTCTTGGTGTAAGCAACACCCTTGGCATCGTGATCCTGACCGCTGTGCGTTGCACCAGAGCAGGCATGGGAATGACCACCGGTTCCGTATTCATGCTTCAGGAAGTCCATCTTTTCCTTGGCAGAATGATTCTCCTGCCAGTAGTTATAAATACGGGCTTTACCACCGGAAAAGCCGCTTCCACGGGTCAAGTCTGCATTGACTTCATCATCCGTAATGAACTGGCGGACAAGGGGCATCTGCATCATATCGGTCTGATACTCACGCAAAGGCATATTCAACTCATACAGCTGTTTCTGAATGAGATTCAGCTTGTGATAGTGAAAACGAAGCAGATCGGGATTTTCCGCAAGGGTTTTTCTAAATTCCGAATACTGCTGTACCAAGGTTGCGTGGAAACGAGGGTCATCCAACTTTTCAGCCAAGTCTGCGGTTTCGTCAGGGAAACCACGAAACGGTTCCTGATGAAGAATTGCCAGATAGTTGCTGGAACGGGCTTCTTCACTCAAATCGTGATAAAGATGCCACAGGGATTCTGCCAACTTCTGACGCTCATATCCGGATGCTTCTACCAGTTCCACATTAGTTGCGAACCGACCATTTTCAAGCAGTTCTCCAATGCGCTCGGCAACCGTTTCCCAAGAAACGATCTGCGCTCTGGGGCTGTCAATGGCAGAGGAACCTTTGGCAAGGTGGATACCGTCCTCGGCATACCACGCACAGATATTCCCGCTATCTTCTTTCAGACCATAGCCGCCGTGATAGACCTGCTTTAAGGTCTGAACGATTTCTTCCAACGGCTTCTGCTTCATATATTCCAGCGCTACGACTTTTCGGGCTTCATCGGTATTGCTACCAAGCAGAAGGAAGTGGTCGATTTCTTCCTGGGCAAAAGAAAAAGCAGAGGGCGTAAAGCTCTCTGCTCGGTCGATAAAACTGATTTGTTCATTTTCGGAGAGGAAAAGGTTCAGACTCAGCTGTTGATAAGCTCCGTCATCACGACTTCCTCCGCCTGTGCTTTCAGGCTGTTCATGTGCTGCACCCACGCCATCTGCTGCGTTTCCTTGTCCGGTGCGGGGCTGTCCTTCAGGTACTGCTCCATCAGAAACTCCACTCTGGCTTTCGCTGTTTCCTCGATCTCCCACAGGTGCGGGAACAGGCTCTCCGTCAGAATCATGTCGTTCAGGAGCATCGGATTGTTCTGTTCCAAAAATGCTCGACGCATCCTGCCGTACTTGCCCAGAGGTTTCTCTCCCTCGTTCTCCAACTGAAGGTTCGGAATCTGATAATCTCCGGCCTGTCTGTAAGTCATCTCGCTCATAATCTGTACTCCTTTCGGTAGCTTTAATCTGCTCATGTTCTCCAATCGCTTTTTCGATTTCCTGAAACATCCTTGTGCTGATGGCATTCACCGCAGTACCAAGGGCATTTACCGTCTGTCTGGTGTTAAAATCAAACACCTTCTGGAAATCCTCATGCTCGAAGTAGTTGTCGGGACTTTCCACGAACCGGCAATACATCGTATAGGATACGCTGTTTGCCACCGCATTTTTGAAAGCTACTTCGATGTTGAGTTCATCATACTCCTCAAGGAAGCTGTTGGCAACGATGTCGAGGAACTGCTTTTTGTAATCGTCCCAATACTCAGCCGCCAGTGCGGATGCAATATCTTCAAGCTGTGCTTCCAGTACCCCGTCAGCGGCAACACCGAAGGTACGCTCCATCGCTTCCATGACATAGGAGCGGTTTTCAGGCGTCACCTCCCACGGTTTCAGTTCCGGGGAAGAACGGCGAACGCCGGTATCCGCCACATCAAACACATAGCGCAGATACGGTTTATCCCTGTTCATCACAAACAGAGCAATGCCGGTAGAGCCACGCTTTACATATCTGCGGTAATTTTCAGCGTTCCAGTCCTCATAGGGCTTGCAAAAGGTCGCATTGGGGCGCTGAGCATAAATCATCACCTGTTCCGGATAGGTGAACTCATAGTTGCGGGACATCGTTCTCAAAAACGAAGTCCAGTTATCTGTGTTCGAGGTGATTTTCCCAATCGTTTCTTTTGCTAATCCGGAATAAAATCGCTCTTTTGCGTTCATTGTATCCCTCCAATCCTATCAATCCGGATAAAGGTTCAGCTTCTCAAAGGCGGCATCGTCCATGGCTGAAACTTTACGGAGAACCGAGTCTGCCAAAGCAAAAAGCTCTGACTCGTCCTCCGAAAGCTGTTCCTTCATCAGTGTCAGTGCTTCACACAGCCCTGACCTTGTGCCAGGGCTGTAAAGCATCATCATGTTCCGCTCATCCTGTGTGAAATCCATCATTCAATCTCCCTTTCCGGGTGGCTCTTGGGCGGCTTATGGGAAACATCCGGCACGGGCTTTTCCTTTAACTGCTCCAACACCGAAGGACGTTCCTCTAATCCGGACGCTTTTCCGTTATTGATGATACCGTCAATCATCCCATAATCATCTTCCATTGCCATCTCTGCGTTTTTCAGGTAGTTTTCGGACTTCATAAAGTTTTCCAGCTTCTGAAACCCAACAGAATCTACATAGTGAAAGGATACCTCACCGACTACCTTTAAGGCTACGATGTCGCTGACCGACATACTGTGACCACGGAAATCATCCGGGTGGTCAATATTGAACTTTACATACAAATCTTCCAGCTGCCGATTCACATCCTCGGACATAGAAATGGAGCCATGATAGACCACCTCGTAACGGTCAATCTCAGGCTCCATTTCTTTCTTCTGAAGGTAGCTGTAATTTGCAAACATGAGCGGGATATTATCGTCTACATCTTCCCGCAGCTGAAGAATCGCATAGGAATCCGTGGGGCTTTCCAGAAAAGCAACCATTCTGTCATCCGGGGTGGTATTTCCGTGAACATCATCCCATTTTTCGTTTTTCATATCCGTGTCCTCCTTATCGTTCAGGCTCTTTGCGTTTGGGAGAGGGACTGGCAGGCGCAGCTTTTTCTGCGGCCTGTGCCAGTTTTTCCATGACCGACTCACGCTTCGGAGAGTCGAGCTTATCCAGCTGACTTTTCAGCACTTTGGCAACCTCAACCGCAGTTTCCTCACGGGCTTCTTCAATGGCTGTATTCAGGAACTCACGATACGGAGCCGTATTACCAGCGGCAAGATCTGCCTTGATTTCTTGGATATGCGCCTGCACATCATCGACCTGATCCATATATTCATAGGGGTCGAAGTTCTCTGCAAAACGGTCGAGCTTAAAAGCAAGCTCAGCGATAGGGTCATTGACCACCACCGCCTGTCTGCCGACTTCAAAAGCCTGCTCCATGACATCCTCATAGAACATTGCCCGCAGTTCCCGGCGCTCCAGCCCGAAGGATTCCAGAATATCCCGGCGGACTTCGAGCATGGACAGTTCAGGGTTATCAACCTGACCGCCATCAATCTCGTTGTAGTTTTCATCCAACAGGGTGTAGTCGTAACCATCTTCGCAGGTCTGCACCGCAAGGATTCTATCCTTTCCGACCTTCCATGCGGCTTCATCGCCCATAATCTCAGGCTCCGGCATATAGCTTGCGCCGTTGCGCTCCATAATTTCTGCAAACTGGCAGATATGAAACACATTGTATCCGATCTGCGTATGATACTCGTCAATGAAGGTGCAGGGCTTCACAACCATTTCATCCGGGTAGTGAATCTGCACACAGCTGCCATCGGGGATATGAAACAAATCCTTATAATGGCTGTCGATAAATCGGATTTCCTTACCATCCGGGTTGTACTCATTTGTCATTTGCGCTTTCCTCCATTTTCAAATTCCATACTGAACTTCGTTTTGCCATCATCTGATACCTCCATAAAGACGGTGGCATCAAAGGTGTTGCCCGTTCTTTCGGACTTGCAATTCTTGAGCTTTACCTTGCCGGAACCAAGCAATTTCTGCGCCGTGGCAGAAGTCATGCTCTTGCCGATGCTCGCAAAGTAGCGATTGTTTTTCCAGAGGGCAAATTTGCAAGCTCTGTTGGAACAGAAAAATGCCTTGGCTTTGTCCTCTACAGCACTGCCGCAGAGCGGGCATTTGCCGATAGAATTGGCTTCTTTCGACATCATAACCTCGGAATCACGGATTACTTCATAGTTCTGAATCAGACCGGCAATCACATCTTTGATCTCGTCCATAAAGTCCTCGCTGGCATATTCGCCTTTCTCAATGAGCAACAATTTTTCTTCCCAATCCGCCGTCATGGATGGGGACTGAATCTGTTCCGGCATGACTGTTACCAGAGCCGTACCCTTGTGGGTCGGAATCAGGTGTTTGGTTTTCTTATCACCCTTACGCTCCAGAAAACCGATGCGAACCAGCTTCTCAATGATACCGGCACGGGTCGCAGGCGTTCCCAAACCTTTGCGCTCCACCTCATCAGGCATTTCGTCCGCACCGGCAGTTTCCATAGCAGAAAGCAGAGTATCCTCTGAAAGCTTTTGTCAAGGGGGTGCGTGGATATTTTTCATATTACTTACGCAGATTCTCTCTCTGCTTCTGCCTGAATAATGCGTTTCAACCTGTCCTCCGCAGTCAAACCGCTACTATAGTCAAAAAACACTTTGACTTTATAATTTGTTTTGCCTTGCTTAATCACAAAAACTCCATCCGGTTTGTTTTTCTCCGAATGGTTATTTTGGGTGGGTAGTGTACTGTTCACAATATTTGTCATACGATATTCCTCCTTAAATGAAAAAAGCCCGACAAGGAAAGGTCTGACAACGAAGTTCCGACAACGGACATCAGAAAACCTTTTTTCTTTATCGGGCGATACTATCTTTTTACTATTTCCTTTTTCTTTATAATATTGGTTGTCATGGTTGTCAGAGAGGGAAAAGTGCCGCAATATCAAGGCTTTCGGGATTTTTACCCGACAACCAGACCGACAACCGGCTCGACAACCGAAGCGACAACTGGCTTTTATTTTTGCTTCAACCATTCTTCCGGAAGCCCTAACTGTTCCATTTCCTCTGTCGGGATTTCTTGAAAACCATCCATGCTGTTGTCAGGCTCGTTGTCGTTCCTGATACGCTCCCAGCCTTTTTGTCTGCGGTAAGGCTCTGGAAAATACCTCGGATTGCTGAACGCCCTCCAGCCTGTGACAGCGTTATTCATAATGTCATTGATCTCTCGCAGTTCCCATTGTTTCGGTTCGTCATAATCATGCCCCAGTGCTTCTTTGTAAAGCTGTTTGGAGCAGACTATGCTGCCGGAATAGCGTTCCAGATAATCTAAAATCTGTCCTGCCTTTGTGTCCTCCGGCATAAAGTCCTTTTGGTGGGCTTTCAGATAAGCGTTCATAGCCGGACTGAATCTCAGACGGAAATTGCCGCTTCTGTAAATCTCCATAGCTTCTGCCCACATCTGATTGATATACTCTCTGGAAGCCTGTTCATCCGCCAAAATATGAACCTCAGCCCTTTCAGGATAGACCATAACCGGAACGAAGCGGCGGTTGCCTGTTCGGTCAAGGGGAAGAAAGTCAAGGGTATTAGAAGAACCTCCAAACACACATTGTCGTTTTCTGTCTGCCGGATGTGTTTCATAGGGTATCTTATAGGTTTCCTTTTGTCGGCTCAGAAAGGACTTGATTTCTTCAATGCTCTTAGCGTTGGCAGTTGCAATCATTTCCGACATTTCAATAATCCAATGCCCCTGCATTTTGCGGTACACATTTTCATCATCCAGCTTTTTCAAATCATCAGAGAACCAGTCATCATTGACCGCAAGCAAACGGAAGAAAGAGGACTTTCCGGCTCCCTGACCGCCTACAAGACAGAGCATTACCTCAAATTTACACCCCGGCTTAAAGGCTCGTGAGATAGCACCCAACAGAAACAACTTCAATGCTTCATAGGTGTAATCATCTGTATCAGAACCGAGAAAGCGGTGCAGACAGAAGCGTATGCGTTCCGTTCCGTCCCATTGCAAGGCATTGAGAAAATCACAGACAGGGTGGTAACGGTTTTCATTGGCAATAACCGCAACTGCGTCTATGATTTTCTTCTCTACGGTCAATCCATAGTTTTCTTCAAAATATAGGAGCAGATATTTCACATCCACATCCGTCAATGTCGGGCTGTCACGATACCAACCGAGGGGCTTCACAATGTCGATTCTTTCGGTCAGAAGATTTTTTCGGATAGCCCCTTTCAAAAGCGGGTCATATTGCAGAACACGCTTATAATTTGCGGCAGTATTATAAACCTTACCTTTCTCGCTCTGCTCTAAGCTGTTTCGGATTTCTTCTACTGTGCATGGTTCTGTCTGCTGACAGTTCTGCAATTCGCTGTTCAAGTTTTAACACCTCCTTTCTCTGTTCTGCCACAAGTGCTTTTCGTTCCTCCAATGAACCATACAGAAGAATATCAAGCAGATATTCGATATAGTTCTTCTTATGCAGTGCTTCTGCAAACAGGGGATTCCATTCCTCATCCGGCTGTTTAGGAGCGTATTTCTTTTCCCATTCTCTAAGAAGATGAAAATAATCCGTCAGCACCTTGTAGCAATGATTTTCTCCTTTTTGATACTTCTGTTCCGGTGTCGGCTCACGAATACGAGGGCGGACACTGGGCTTTTGTCGCCTGTCATAGTTAAGACCAAAATCTTCAGCAAGTTTGACAGCAGCTTCCCTCAGCCCGATACCGAATAGCTTCGCTGTGAGATCAACAGCGTCTCCGGTTGCTCCGCAGCCAAAACAGTAATAGCGTTCATCCAGCTTCATACTGGGGGACTTATCTGAGTGAAACGGACAGCACGCCATACCTGTGCGACCCACTTTCAAGCCATAGGCTTCTGCGGCTTGTCGGGCAGTAACATTTTCTTTTACAACTTCAAATACATTCATGTGACTCCTTTCCTGAAACGAAAAAAGCACCTGTCATTTTCAAAACGAAAACAGCAAGTGCCTTAGAGTTCCATATTTAATTTTAGGTGCAAAAAAGCAGGAGACCTTTTCAGATTTCCTGCTTAGCAAAGCTGTGAAGATTTAATTGTGGTTGGGTTGCCAGTTATACAAACTGGAAATTTTCTTTTTAGAATGAATTATTTAATTTCTACAATAGCACCATATTTCGTATGCGGAAGATATTGTACCTTTAAATAAGTATTTTTATCAATATACCTTGAAAATACTGTGATTTCGATTTCATCATCTTTAACTTTATCATATAGAAAAACACTTCTTCTTTCAGAAGATATATCTGCACCACCATGAGATTGTTCAGTTACATATCCTTCTGCATAACTATACTGTTTGTTTATGATGTAAGGCATATCTAAAACAAAATCTTTCAAATATAAGATTAAAAGAATAGCTACTATAACAAGAATGGTATTAGCCAATCGAAGAAATATTATATCATTTTTTCCAGTATATTCTTTTTTTATCGCTTCTTTATCAAAAAATATCGAATAGATAAGTTTTCTTTTTTTAATTAGATAGATAATGCAAGCAATTAACGCTATAACAAATAATGAAACTCTTATAAACAATCTAAATATAGCAAAATCCATAATATCATCCCCTTAAACTTCAAGTTTGTTGCTTACATTATACTTCATCAACCTAAAGAATGGAAGATTTTTTCTTGCCTCCCAAAGCAAAAGCACCTGTCATTTTCAAAACGAAGACAGCAAGTGTCTTAGAGTTCCACATTCTATTTTGAGTGCAAAAAAGCAGGAGAACTTTTCAGATTTCCTGCTTAGTAAAGCTGTGAAGATTTAATTGTAGTCAGTTTTTCTTATACCATCCGAAATTTATACTTTAATGTTCTCTCATAACAAAAATCAATTTTGTCCTCCAACAAAAATACCGTTTGGGGGATTATCCCATATAAAATTATCCTCAGCCACTTCGCTCTCCAATGCAATTTCAATTTTATATATCCCCACATTTTGGGCATTTTCATCATCCTGACTATACATATAAAAATTCATACAATACCTTTCCTTCTCTGTCAATATGAGATACATACCATCCAATTCCGTTTTCCTTTTACCATAGTTGCTTTCACTTGATGATGCACAATCGCCCTCAAACCTTTGGATACTGCCCTCAATATAATCGAAAAAAGCAGAGATTTCAGTGTCTAAATTCTCAATGTTCTTTTTGCTTTCTTCGGAAAATAGAGATTTTAGTTTCTCTGAATCCTGTTGCTTACATGCCTCGATAATTTGTTGACACATCTTATCCGTTTCATTTTGTTCAGAGCTAAACCAGTCATTGAAATATTTGTTAGAGCAGCCTGTTAAACCGAGTATAATAATCACACTGGAAAGCAACAATACTTTTTTCATATAATTACATCCTTTACTGAATAATTGCAAAATCACTTATTGGATTAAGGTCATTACAAAAAATTTCTTACTATCATTATACTTCATCAACCTAAAGAATGGAAGATATTTTCTTACTCCCTAAAGCAAAAGCACCTGTCATTTTCAAAGTGAAAACAGCAAGTGCTTTAGAGTTCCATATCCTGTTTTTTGCTTTTTGCCTGATCCGTCCGGCTGACTTCACGCTCTGCTATTTCTTTCTTTTTGCGGCTCAACTGCTCTATAATGGAACTTTTAGCTTTCTTCTTGATTTGCTCCGTTCCGGCTTTTTTGACCTCCGGTTTCATCAGCGTGGTTTGGATTTTCTGAATGGTTGATTTCATAGCGTTTGTGATTCTGGCAATCACGCCATCCAATCGTTTCACTGCATACTCAACTTCTTTCTTTGAAGCCTTACGCTCAGGGGAGAGAACCCACGCTTTAGACTGCTCCACCAGCTTAATATCCTCCTTGTGCGTTTCCAGTTTTACAGTATCAGCAACGACCTCAACCGCCTTGTCATAGGCAATATCGGCAACCTCGTCCACCAGAGCTTCCACATCTTCAATCTTCATCGTGAGTTCTTCCAACTTTTGCTCCTGTGCTGCCAGTTGCTCCTTTTGCTTGAAAAGAATATAGTCCTGTTTTTCCAGATAAGCACGACCACCATATTCGGGTTCTTCTTCCAGTTGTAAGCCATGCTTTTTCGCCACATCGAACAGCAACACTCGGCAGGCTGAATCGAAAGTCATCTTGCGGTTATTTTTTCTTCCGACAGGCTTCTCCGGTTCCGGCAGTTCAAATCCCAGTGCTTCCAAAGCCTTTTCCTGTTGTGGGGCAATCTCCCCATATTGATTTTCACAGTCGAACACATGACGCTCGTGAATATGAGGGGTGCTTTCATCCAAGTGCAGCGCCCAATTCAGGATATGGACATGAGAGCCGAAACGCTCATTTACGATTTCCATAAATTCTGTGACAATCTCAATGAGCAGTTCCGGTGGAACATGATTATCAAGTGTTCCAATCTGATAGACCGTTTCCTCTGGACAGGTCTTTTTGCTTTTGAGCAAATCACCGGTTTCCTTATTCCTTTCAGGGTGTCGGTTCTTCACATTTCTTTCGTTCTGTCCGGTTACAAAATCACGATACCGCTGACGATAAAAAAGCTGTTCCACATCTTCAAAAGTGGCAGACAGCTCATTTTCCTTATCGGGATTTTTGAAATTGCGGAAGCCATTGTAACAGTCCCAATAGAGATTTTGTTTGGCTCGTTCTTCGTCAATGTGTTCGCTGTTGGCAATGTCAAAACTGCGGTCATTGTGCTTCGGATTATAAACGCCATTCTTTCCAGCTCGTCCATTGTGCCTTGTTAATTTCACATGAGTTCCTCCTTTTCTTTTTGATTTCCCCGACAGGGGAGAAGGGCAGCGAAGCTGATTCCTTGCGGCTTTCTGCGTCAAGTAATACCCAGTACTAAGTGGCGAAACGCCACTTAACTGGGCAAGGCTGCCGCCCTTGACCTGCACAGGGGTATTGCATTCCCTGTACCCATGCACAAAGGGTTGCACCCTCTGTACTCCCGCCCGAACAAACTGACTTCGCCCCGTCTCAAGCTCTGTCAGTTCCTTCGGTTTTGCAAAACAGTCCACCGGACTATTTTGCAAAAAGAAAAACCGACGCATGATCGCTTTACGCTCAATACATCGGTTTCTTCATCTGACCTTAACGGTCATATTCAGTTGTGGCGGATTAGCCAATTTGAAAAATTATTCTGGCACATCTACTGAGTAGCTCAGACAATCGCCTCTTTTATTGCTTTCCAAATCGTTATAATACCACATATACATCGTTCTACCATATTCTTCATATTCTATAATTCCATCTGGCTTTTGACCCTCTACTTCTAATGAGTAAATTTCTTTATCATGTGCATAGCCAAAAACGAATCTGGTATCTGGATAATTTGGATTTAAGTCTTGTTGAATATCACTTATTGTTAAAGATAAATGGATAAATTTTTTGAAGTCTCCCCCATAAGTGGTATCTGGTGTAGTGGCAGATGGTGTGGCATTTACAAACGCATATTGTGTACTTTCATTTTCTATCTGTTTTTTGCAGCGTGCAATCACAAAACCTTGAACGGGATCGTTATCACTTCCTGCTCGATAGAAAATCGTATCATACTGTTTGCCATTCCATATATGCAATATTTCATCAACATGATTAAGAAAATCTTCTGGAGCTGATAAATCTTCATGTTCTGCTTTTAAGGGGGAATTCAAAATAGCTTCTTCGATAGAATTATAATATGTAAGTTTAGAATCGTCTTTTCCATTATCTGTCAACTTAAACTCGATATACTCATTTCCTTTGTTTTCTTCTTCCGGAACATAAGTATAACGACCATTTTCAATATGGTCATCATAATCAACAAACAGTCCAATACATATCAGCGCTGCAAAAATCAAAAAAACTATTCCTATAACGATTAGCAATATTTTCAAAAATTTTTTCATACAAAAGTCCACCTTCTTGCTTCATTTCAGTAAATTATATCATACCGATATGAACAATTCAATTTACACTCTATCAAGTAGTTTTTTTACTTACCTGTAACGCACATTTCTGCAAAATCCATAGTCCCCGATACTTTCCTCACGGGTGATATACAGTCGGAATTCTGTCAGCTCATGAAATAAGAAAAACCGACGCATGATCGCTTTACGCTCAATACATCGGTTTCTTCATCTGACCTTGACGGTCATATTCAGTTGTCTAACATCGTACTGTTATAAAATCTATGTCATTTACGATTTTTCTTATGCTGATTTGCCCAGTAAGATTTTACAGGGATTCTTCTTCTTTTTATGTCCTCCATAAATTCTTCTTTGTCAATATTACTATCAATGGTAAATAATTTTTCTCCATTTACATATACACGCATAGAACCTTTCTTTCTCTCGCAATAGGTAATATCTTCAAAGTGAAAAGTTCTCTTTCTTCCAAAAGTTGAACGCCATGTGATTTCATCTCCGTTCACTTCCAGTTTCCACATAATCATGTTCAATGAGCCGATTAAAGAAACAATAAAGAAAATACTAAAACCAATTGGTGGCAATAAATCATCTTGTTGAATAGCACTGGCTACCGTAGCTCCCCCAAAAAGAAACACCGCCAATACAAAAAACATAGTAAGTACTTTTTCGGTTTTTATTATATAATGCGTCCTAATTATTCCCTTTTTCTGTTCTTCCTCTCGTTCTTTAGCTCTCTTTTGTTGAAGATTTACAAGATATTTCAAAAGAAGAAGTACAACTAAATAGGGACCTATTTGTGTAATTATATTCAAACACATTCGTAAAAAATTATTCATTTTTGCCCTCCATAGTTCCAGCTATATAAAAATGATTGTTTGAAATCGAGTATTAAAAACCTCAATTTTTCATATCTCATTATACTTCATCAACTTAAAGAATGGAAGAAAAAATTTTGTGTACAGAGTTCCTGTTCAAGCCTTGTAACGCACATTTCCGCAAAATCCATAGTCCCCGATACTTTCCTCACAGGCGATAGGCAACGGTCAAAACATCAGGTCTGCACCTGACATTTTAACCGCATATCAGCCCTGATTATCACATTATCCCTGCTGGCTGTTCAGCCCATGCTTTTTCGCATATTCGCTGGCTTTCTGTCTGCGTTCCTCACTGTAAGGCGGCAGGAAACGGATAGACAGACGGGACTTTGCCAGCTCATAAGAAACACCGCCTTGAACATTGGATTTTTCCAGTCGGCAAAGGTCAGGGTACTTCTTAGCAAAAGCAGCCAACCTCTTTTTCAATCCGGCGTTGTGGGTGTAGATATTTGCCTTGTCCTCGCCCTCATTAAAGAGAACGATTGTTTCTTTCTCAATCTTCGTCAGTCTCGTCATAGCAGCCCTCCCTATGGTTTTTCAACACACGCAGCTTGCAGTAAAAGCAGCGATACCACCTTTCAACACCCTCAGCACTCAGCTTGACGGAAAGCATATAAAACAGCTTCTTCGCCACTGGATCGGGTGCAAGGGCAGCTACCATACGCAAACGCTCGACAGTTGCTTTCAGGTTCGGACAGCCAAAGGCATAAAGGGCTTCCATTTCATTCCGGTTCATCTTCATTGTGTTTTCCTCCTTAAAGTTTGATAAATGAAAAGCGACAGACACTTCATAAGGAAATACCTGTCGCTTCGTTTACGATACAAATTTGTTGGTTTTGGACTTGATAAAATCAGCAGTAAATCATTTCCTGTCTGATGATTTCTTCGGCTCGGTTACGGATAGAGTTCATGGACTGTACCCACAACATCTGATTGTCTGCTTTCATGGTTTCGGTCACGCCCTCGGCTTGTTTCATCTGCTCAATGATAAGGCTGCACCTTTCCGTTGCCTGTTCGTCCAGGTCAGCAAGGTAAGTATGCAGTTCGCCGGATAAACAGAGGGCAGAGAACCTTGTAGGGCGGTACTGCTCCAAATATGTCCTGTGCAGTCTGCCCCACATACCGATAGGGCGGTGTTCCTCCGGTAGCTTCAAGTCCGGCACATAGTAATCGCCCACAAGAACATAGTCCAGACCGTTGCTTTTGTCATGGATTCGTGATTTCAATTCTGTCATGCTATTTTTTCTCCTTTCACTTTTTGCCGCTTTGATTTGCTTGTGACGTTCTGTTCAACACACACATTGCTATCAGAACTTTTTTCTTCTGCTATACGCTCATGCTCCGCAAATTCTTTTGATTTCTCACGAATCTTTTTCATATACTTACGATTGGATTCTCGTTTTCTGCGAAGTCGTTCCGCCTCTTTTTCAGCAGCAATCCTTTCTTCCTCTGTTGGTTCATGCTGCTCCACAGGTACTTGAAATTGCCCGACATAGTTAAGATATATCTCCACCTCTGTGGTGCGGTCTGCACCTTTTCCTTGTGGCTCGTGAACCAGAATTTTGTCGATAAATTCATTTATCATGGCAGGAGTAAGTTCTGTAATATTCTCATACTTTTTAACCAGCTTTAGAAAACGCTCCACATTATTTTGACCGCCTATAATCCGTTGCATATCAGCGGTGTCAGTCTCAATAATCTTGTTCAGCTCGTTCTGCTCATTTTCATAATCAGTAAGCATACTCTGAAAAAGTCTGTCCGGCAATCTTCCAATCACATTATCTTCATAGATTTTCCTGATAAGCATATCCAGTTCGTGAACTCGCTTCTGATTTCTTTCAATGCGGTTTTTTACAGTTTCAGAAACAGCAATATCTTTCATCGCCGATTCTTCTTGCAGAGAATAAACAAACTCCCGCTCATTCAAAGAAACATAATGGCAAGTCTCCTGTATGGTTTTCAGAATGATGCTTTTAAGTGCTTTTGTTGAAATATGGTGGCAAGTACAATGTCGGTCATACTTCTGATAAGCAAGATTATATGTGGAACATTCATAACAATCTGCCGGATTGGAATAACTTGTCCTTTTTTCGCCTTTGGCAGTATAGTATATTCTTTCTCGCCCTTTCCGCTGCCTGTGATTATACATCGGCGCACCACAATCAGCACAGTAAATCTTTCCGGTCAGAACATTAGGCTCGCCCATAGGATCTGCTTTTCTTACATTCTGTCTTAACTTTTGAGCAAGCAGCCATGTTTCTTCATCGACAATAGGCTCTTGTGTATCATCAAAAACCACCCAATCTTCCTTATCTGCCCTTTTCGTCTTTTTGTCCTTATAGGAATTTTTGAATGTCCTGAAGTTGACAGTCTTTCCGATATACTCTGGTCGGGCAATCAGAGTAGTAACCTGATTTCCTCGCCACATATACGGATTTTCTTTGTCATAGTTGCTTGCATGATTTCCAAGTCCCTTTTTGCCAAGATAATAAGATGGTCTTTCAATTTTTTCTTCTGAAAGTTCTCTTGCTATCTGATAAGGTCCTTTTCCCTCAATAGTCATGCGATAAATTCTGCGGACTACTTCAGCAGCTTCTTCATCAATAATCCAATGGTCGGGGTTTTCGGGGTCTTTCAAATAGCCGTATGGTGGGATATTACTTGTATGAGCGTTGCCGGAAGAACCTCTGGATTTCAGTACAGCTTTAATTTTCTTACTTGTGTCCCTGACAAACCACTCATTCATGATATTCAGAAAAGGGGCAAACTCACTGGTTTCTTGACGGTCACTGTCAATACCATTATTGATTGCTATAAATCGAACTTCCTTTTCTCTAAACAGAATGTCAGTGAAAAAACCTACTTGCAAATGGTCTCTGCCGATTCTGGACATATCTTTGCAGATACAGGCAGTGATTTCTCCGTTTTTAACACCTTCAACAAGTCTGTTCCATGAAGGTCTGTCAAAGGTCGCTCCACTCCAACCATCATCGGTAAAATGAACAAGATTCGTAAAACCATGTTTCATAGCATAATCTTCAAGCATTTGCTTTTGATGAACTATACTGTTACTCTCTCCAGCATTATCATCATCACGAGACAGTCTTTCATACAAAGCAGTAATGCCATTGCTTTTATCTTTTTTTCTTCTCATGCTGAACTCCTTTCTTCAATTCCTATCCACTCCTTACGCTCACAAAATATCACATCGGTAAAGTGTTTAGGGGGAGATGTTTTCCCTTCCTTGATTTCCGTGCCGCTGACGGTCATTTCGTCACCAACGGAAACAGAAGGGAGTGTCTGCACGTTTTCGTCGGATTTTGTCGAATCATTTTTCTGAACCAGAGCTTTCCATCCATCCTGCACAACAGTTTTGCCTTTGGTGGAAAACACGGTACCGCCACAGTCCAGCTCAATAACTGTCTCTGCGTATCGGTGCGGATCGCCAACAGCTACGCACAACCGATTCGAGATCAGTTGCAAAATTGCAAGTTCACCCTTGGGAAGTTCGCTCAGATTGCATTTCTGCAATTCTCTGGTCGGAATGATGGCATGGTGATCTGTGACCTTTTTGTTATTCACAACCTGCTCTGCATGAACTGGTATGTTATCCACATCCTCCACGGGGAATGTGTGGAAAGCCAGCTTTACGAGGTCGGTCAGGCTATGTGCCATATCTTCCGTCAGAAACCTGCTGTCGGTACGGGGATAAGTGACCAGTTTCTTTTCATAGAGGTTCTGCGTGTAGTCCAAGGTCTGCTGTGCCGTGTAGCCAAGCACACGGTTGGCTTCTCTCTGTAAACTGGTCAGGTCATAGAGCGCAGGCGGCTTTTCTGTTTTCTCCTTACATTCAGCTTTCTGAACGATTGCCACCGAACAGCTTTGTTTGACAGCTTCGGCTGCTGCCTTGGTTTTGAAGCGTTCGCTTGCAGCCGTAAAACCATCCAATCCAATCTGAACTGTGTAGAACAGTTCAGGCTTGAATGCGGAAATGGCAGCTTCTCGCATAACAGCCATAGCAAGGGTAGGGGTCATAACACGACCAACATTCAGGGTCTGCCCGTAAAGGGTCGAAAAAAGTCGAGTAGCGTTAATACCAACAATCCAGTCGGCTCGTTCTCGACACAGTGCTGCTTCATACAAAGCATCATATTCCGTTCCAGACCTGAGATTTTCAAAGCCCTCCTTGATTGCTACATCTTCCATCGAGGAAATCCAAAGCCGCTCAAACGGCTTTCTGCACCCGGCTTTGTGGTACACCAACCGAAAGATCAGCTCGCCCTCACGACCGGCATCTGTTGCACACACAAGACTCGCAACATCTTCTCTGGCCATGAGCTTTTTCAGAATCCCAAACTGTTTTTTCGTACCGGCAGAAACCTCATACTGCCAGTCCATCGGGAAGATAGGAAGGTCTGCATAAGCCCATTTGCTGTACTTCGCATCATAGACTTCCGGCTGTGCCAGCTCCACCAAATGCCCTACACACCAGCTGACCACATATCCGTTTCCCTCTAAGTAGCCATCCTCACGCTTGGCAGCACCTAACACTTTGGCAATACTCTGTGCAACCGAAGGCTTTTCAGCCAAAACTAATTTCATTTGCATCTGCTCCTTTCACAAAAAAATAAGCAGCCACACACCGTAGTGCATGACTGCTATGTAAAAAGTTCGGAAAGGATTTTTGCAACCTGATACAATTTTCTGTTCTACAATCTCCGTCATAATAAAAATATCTCCATCATTTCAAAAGAGAATGACGGAGATATTTCACCTTGCTTATTCTTGTAGCAACCAATCGGCTATATCGTGAATTTCGATTCCTTCATAGCTATATTGGGGATGTTTGGTTCTGGCAATAATCATTTTCGGATAAGCGTCTCGAATCTGAAGCAGAGGAGAGCATTCTCTCTCAAATGTTTCCTGCCCGGAAATGTTGTCGCTGACCTGAATATAAATCTTTTCGCTACCTCTCTGAGCAACAAAGTCGATTTCCTTTTGATAGAGCTTGCCGACATAGACATCATATCCACGGCGAAGAAGCTCGATACAAACAACGTTTTCATATACTCTGCCATAGTCTATATTTCTGCTTCCCAGTATTGCATATCGAATACCGCTGTCACACAAATAGAACTTTTCAGAGCTTTCAAGGTATTTCTTACCTCGGATGTCATATCTCTTAATATCATAAAATACAAAAGCATTGCACAAATACTTAATGTACTTGCCGACGGTTACATGATTGGTTGGAGTCTCATTTGCTGTCAGTAGCTGACTGACCTTATTCGGAGAAGTCAGGTTGCTGATATTATCCATAAGGAACTCGCTCAGACGTTGTAAAACCAAAGTGTCCGGGAGAGTATATTTCTGTACCAAATCCCTTGTAACAATCGTTTCGTAGACCTCTTTGATATAGTTTGTTCTGTCTTTTTCGGTTCTATAAGCATAGGAACCTGCTAAACCGCCCTTGATAGCGTACTCATCAAAGAGCTTATCTTTGTCACTAATATCATCATAATACTGGCAATATTCCTGGAAGCTGAAAGGAAACACATGAATTTCAATATAGCGTCCGGTAAACAGAGTTGCCAGATCTGCACTCAACAGGAAAGCATTAGAGCCTGTTACATAGATGTCGTATTTTCCCTTAGAGTACAGGCTATTGATTGCCAACTCAAACTTGGGACACATCTGAACCTCGTCTACAAACAGGTAGTTCGTTTTTCCTTCCTGATAATGTTCTTCCACATAGGCGTGTAAGGCATGGTATTCCTTGATTTCTTCATACGCCAAATCCATGAAGTCGATGAAGATAATATTGATGTTTTCAAAATTGCTTTTCAGATACGCAATATACGCCTGCATCAATTTGGACTTACCAGATCGACGAATGCCCGTGATGATCTTGATGTCAGGAGTACCATTCAGTTCAATGATTCTATCGAGATATTTTGCTCTCGTGATTGTTTTCATATAGTCACCCGCTTTCAAAAATTGAAGTTTTTTCATTTCTCGAAACCGCTTCGCTGTACTTATTATACTGTCTGCTAATAGTATATGCAAGATGTCACTTTCAAAAACGCAAATTTTTTTATTTTTTGAAAGCGGAAACTATGTAAAGGCAACCCGAAGGCTGCCCCAGGCATCAAGCCTATCCTGTTTACACAGGTTCATTATCATCTTCATCGACGGAGCTATCTTCATCGTCGTCCTCAAACTCCGGATCGTACCCATAGTCCTCGTCATCGTCCACATAATCAGCATCTGGGTCAGGCTTTGCCGCTTCCTGTGCCTTCTTCTTTTCCTGGACTTTCTTAAATACGAAGAATCCACCACCACAGGCAAGCACAATCAGAGTAAGAATCGCCGGGAGCATATTTGTGGATTTCGGCTTTTCCTCCGGTGTCGGTTCTGTAATTTCAGGAACTGTTTCAACTACTTCCGGCTTTGTTTCCTCAACCGGCTTGGTGAACTCTGCAACTTCTTCCTCGTCCATCAGCTTGAGCAGGTCGGCTTCATCCACCTGATTCAGAAAATGCACGGTTTCCTCGCCCTTATCATCACGGTCAATGATGATATAGAAGTAGTTTCCGTTTTTGGTTACAGCGGTAATGAACTGCTTTCCGCTTTTCGTAGGCGAGCCAGCGTCATCAACCAAAGTCAGATTGCCGTCGGGAGTAAGCGGTAGCATCGGCTCCTCCGGCTCTGTTTCGGGAACTTTTTCTTCGACCGCAGGTTCTTCAGTCGCTACGCTTTCATCTACATAGGCAAATGCCGTTGTAGAAAACACGCCAAAACACATTGCACACGCCAGCAATGCGGCTCCAATTTTCTTAAATCTCATTCTGCGTTTCCTCCTCATTCATAGTATTGATCGTATCAGGCTTCGGAGCCATATCCGCAGCAAACATACGGAGCAGCTCGGAAAGCTGTTCGGGATTCAGGTTCGCAGCATGAACCATCTCATGGATTTCGGAATTTTCCTCCTCACGGTATCTGCGTTCCAGGTCTTTCACCTTAGCATCCCATTCTGCCCGTTTCTTACGGGCTTTTTCAAGGTCTGCACCTATTCTGTCTAACTTGGCACTCAATCGCCATCCCTCCTTTAGTTTCTGATTCTGCCGAAGCAGTAAAAATGCTGTTGCCAGTAATTCGATTCGATAGAAGCGTAGGAAATGGGGTTTCCGCAGTGGATCATCATACCATTGCCAACATAGATACCAACGTGTGATGCACCGGAGGTATCATAAGTGCCTTGGAAGAAAATCAAATCTCCCGGTTTGGCAGAGCTTTTCGGGATAATGTCGCATACGCCCATCAAACCGTTTGCGGTCAAACGACCAACACTCCAACCGTTTCCGCAGTGATTGATTACATAGGAAACAAATCCGGAGCAGTCAAAGGAGGTAGACGGGCTGCTGCCGCCCCACACATACGGGTATCCCAGATATTTTTCAGCTTCCCGAATCATATTGGCAAATCTTGTGTCTGTCAGCGCTTCGCCCGGAATATCATAATCGGTGTACTCGCCGCCAGGGGTGGCGTAAATGTCATTTCCGAAAATATCCGGTCTGTTGCCCCTTGTCTGAAGCAAAATTCTATATCGCTCCATATCATCTTCCGACAAGCCGGAATTTGAAATCACACTGTTCAAGCCCTTATTTCTGAGCTTCACATTCAGAATATAATATTCGTAATCTTCTTCCTCTGTTGTTGTCTCTCCCGTTTCGGGATCAGTAGAAGATGTTGTTCGTGTACGAATCTCTACTACTTCCGTCAGGGTCAGCTCATATTGTTGCTCAAATAGCCATTGCAGGGTAGCCTGCACCTCATCTCTGGTGTAATCCTCAAACTTCACCGTCAAATACGCCGCCAGCTCATAAGGATTGTGGTTGATTTCATCAAGGTCATACCGGTACTCGTCATATCCGCTATGAGTACGCTCGATATTATTGATTTTATTGCGGAGCGCAGCTTCCAAAGCCTTGTAATCATTGTCCGCACCAATAATATCTTCCTCTTTTGCAGTAAAAGAAGTTCCCAGAATGATCTGTGTGCCGCCTTGGAACATAGCCGAACAAGACGAGAACATCCCTGAGAGTATCATAAAAAGCAGTCCGGCAATCAAAACAAACAGAATCGTTTTAGAGTGTGTGGTGCAGAACTCCGTTACTCTTTCTGTGATGTTCTTGGCTCCCTGAGCTGCTTTGCCCGTTGCCTTGCCTGCACCCTTAGATGCAGAAGCCGTTGTCGAAGCGGTATTCTTACCGGCTTTGGCGGCAGCATATTCTTTCTTGATTGCCCTTTTCTGTTGCCAACGGGAAAAGGGATTGGAACCGGCATCGGGGTTGTCCTTTTTGAACTTCTCATACAGGGCATTTACATTTGCTTTATCTGACTTCTCAACCAGCTTTTCCGCCTTGTCGTAGGCTTTCAGCTTGTGACTGTAAACGGCATGATCGACGGTATAGACAGTGGATTCAACAGCCTTGGTCGTTTCCTGCACAGCCTGAACGCCGATATTATCATCCTCATATTCTGACACCGCCCGATGTGCTTTGGATGTGAGCGTGACTGCGGCACCACGGCTTGCCATGTGCTTTGCCACAGATGGGCGCTCGATTTCCGTAAACTCCGCTTTTTCAAAACGGAGCTTTGCTTTACGGGAACCGGCTGCATCTGTTTCCAGCTTTAGCTTCGGCTTTGCCTTTTTAGAAGCCAATTTGTCTGCCGCTTTTTCAGCCCTATCAACCGCCTTATCTGCACGGTCGGCAGCTTTCTTCACATGAGAATCTGCAAGGTCATCTTCGGTAAAACGGAGTCGTGTAGGTCTTTTCGCCATACATTACGCCTCCTTTTCCTGTGCCACCTCGTTTAACTTCGTGGTCATAATGCGATACAGTTCCAGATCTGTCGGGAATCGGTCAATGAACGGCAGAATCACATTGCCATAGAACAGAAGTCCTTCGCCCTCACCGGAGTTGGTTACATAGGACAGCTGATGCGGCGAAATGTTCAACCGCTGTGCCAGAATACTTCGGTCATCGCTTGCCTGATTCAGCATATAGATGAAATCAGAGTTTTCGAGGATGTTGACAATCTCCGGGGAACGAAGCAGGTCTTTGACATTCTGAGTAATACCGGTCGGCAAGCCGCCCCATTTACGGAATCGCTTCCAGATTTCTACGGAATAGGTTGCCGTCTGTTCTTCCTTCAGAAGCAGATGGAACTCGTCAATATAATATCTGGTCGATTTACCGGCAGAACGGTTGGCAGTTACACGCCCCCAGACCTGATCCTGAACGATCAGCATACCGATTTTTTTCAGCTGATTGCCCAGCTCCTTAATGTCGAAGCACACCAGACGATTCTGAATATCCACATTGGTTCTGTTGTTAAACAGTTTCAGAGAACCCTTAACATAGATTTCCAAGGCGGTCGCTACATGGTGGGCTTCCTTTTCGTCCTGTTTCAGAAGGGCATCATACAAATCCTCAAGGATCGGCATATTCTCAGGGGCAGGATTGTCGAAATATCTCTGGTAAATCTGATGCACACAACGGTCGATAACCGTCTTTTCGATAGGCTGCAAGCCATCCTTACTGCCCATAATCAACTCACAGAGGGACAGGATAAAATCAGCTTTCAGTGCTACCGGGTTGTCATCCTCAGAGTAGTTCAGGTTGATGTCCATAGGGTTGATATAGTTGGTACTGGAGGAGCTGATTTTTACCACCTGACCATTGAACTTGTGAACCAGAGCCGCATATTCCGCTTCGGGGTCGCAGATGATAATATCGTCATCCGTAACCAGGAACGCATTGGTGATTTCACGCTTTGCGGAAAAGGATTTACCGGAACCGGGAGTACCCAGAATCAGTCCGTTGGGGTTCTTGAGCTTCTTTCTGTCCACCATGATAAGGTTGTTCGACAGAGCATTCAGCCCGTAATAGAGCGTTTCTCCACCATTCTGGAACAGCTCCTGCGTGGTGAAAGGCACAAAAATAGCCGTGGAACTGGTAGTCAGGCCACGACGAATCTCAATCAGGTTTTGTGCCAAAGGCAGGCTGCTCATCAGTCCGGATTCCTGCTGAAAATCCAAACGACGCAGATTGCAGTTATGCTTCTGGGCGATGCTCTGTGCCTGGAACACATTGTTCTCCAGTTCCTGCTCGGTGCGCCCGGTGTTCAGCACCAGAAATGTCACCATGAACATTCGCTCATTCTGGCTCTGCAATTCTTTCAGAAGTGACTTCGCATCTTTACCATAGGTAGCAAGGTCAGATGGGATAATGTCCATGTCATAGCCAGAACGCACAGCCTTTTTCTGTTCCTCGATTTTGGAACGGTCAAGCTCGGTGATGATTCTCTTGATGGTCTTAATCGCCGCAGTCTGGTCAACCGACTGGATGTGCATGGTCACGATCTGCGTGGATTCCATATCCAGAAAATCCGCCAGCATACGATCAGACAGGTCTGATGCCGTAATTGCCAGATAAGACATCGAACCGAAGATACTGCCCATCTGGAAGGTGCGGTTGGTCTTAAAGGCAAACGCCGTCGGAGCAATGAAGTCCTTTACGGACAGCCCGGATTCCACAAGATACTTCCAATCGAAGAAGAACTTATCATTATCACCCATGTGGAACATAGAGTGCATCAGATGCAGCCGCTCTTTGCCGTTCATGGTAGTGGCAATGACACCCAAACGCCGAAAGTTATTGAGCAGATCGTTTTCGATATGGTTGAGTCTCGGCTTTGCCTGCCGCATGGATTCGGCTTCAATGCCGAATGTCAGGTACTTGGTTTTGGTCAAGCCGTTGTTGCCCTGCGCCAACTGCTTTTTCAGCATCTGGCTATACTCGGCACGGACGGGATTGAAGCTGTCCTTCTTGAACGGGATACGGATACTCTTTTCAAAGCTTTCAGCATCGGTACTCAGGTTCATAAAGGAAAGCTCAAAGTGAATGGAGCTGTCAAAGAAATTCAGGAAACTGCACCACTCATCGAAGATGGCAGTCTTATCTTCCTGCTGTGCCAGCTGATAGTTGATGTCCTGAAACTGAATGGTCTTGGTGTAATAACTGTCAGTGACACGGCAGATGCCATCCGGGAACATTCTCTGAAAGGGAATGGACTGCTGTGCAGTCTGCGGAATACCGTTGTCCTTCTTTGCCCGTTCCACAACAGCTTTAATTTCTCGCTGCTGCTTCCGATTCAGATTTGCAGGCATTTTGATGTTTCTTGCCTGTGGCTTCTTTTTGAAAAACAATTCGTTCAACCTCCTTTTCCAGTTTGTACTGACGCATCAAAGCGTCATAATAGTTGTCCGTCTGATAAGGGCGAACCTTGGGACGAACGAATTTGGTCTGAATGAAGTGTTCTACAACCACTTCCAACGGCTGACTATCCTTTTCATACATTGCCAGAAAGAACAACGGTAACATGACGATCATCATGGACAGTGCTGCAAGGCTCACATTTCCGGTTGCTTTGACCAGAAAGAAAATCGGCACTCCGATGAGCGCCGCCGCACCAAAGCAAAGTAACTGCCGTTTCGTCAGATTGAAGAACACTTTTGTTTTTACCCTCGTCAGGTCACGAGGTACGGGAATATACGCTGCCAAACAATTTCCTCCTTCCCTTAGTGAGCGCTGAATACACCCTTCGCAAGCGAACCAGTCTTAAACAGGGTGAAGCACAAAAGGACGGTGTAGCCCATAACACCCCAGATAGAACCGATGATGTCATCACTGAATGCGATAGACTGAATCAGCACCGCATAAATGCCCACGCAGATCATAATCAGGAATCCCTGGAATCCGATTGCAAACAGCGAACGCAGATAATTCTGTCCGATATTGCTCTGTTCTCTGTTTCCAAAAGTGGAAAGCGGAATCGGGGCAAGGCTGACCATCAGATAAATTTCAATCATTCGACCGTAGACGATCACAAAGATGATGATTGCCAAAGCGGACATCGTGACCTGCACGATAAAGGATTGCAGGAACAAGCCGAGCAAAGGACCCAAATCCATTGCCATCAGCGTTTCTTCCATTGTTTCCAATGCCGAAGCATCTATGGCAGTATTTCCGGATATGATACCGGCGCTTGCGTTTATAACGTGCTGTGTCACATCAAACACAGCCATCGTGATATTGAATGTGTTTGTGATTAACATGACCGCAACAAAAGTCTTGAACACCCATTTGAAGAAGATCCAGGTTTCAAAATTTGCCAGATTGTTGTGGTCAATAATCATCTGAATTAGCTCATAACAGGCAATGAAGGTCAGAATCAAGCCTGCGATTGGGATAATCACTGACTCGGAGATGTTTCGTACCATGGCAAAGACACCCGGCGAAAAATTCGCCGGGGTCATGCCAACGGAGGTTGCTATCTCGCCAACCTGGTTGTTGACGGACTCAAACATCCCCGACAGATTTCCCATAATAGCTGAAACGAGCATTTCTTTCAGCCAGTCTGTGATCTGTTGGAGTATGCTGTCCAAAGGCGATTACCTCCTTGTTTTGTGATTAACCGAACAGTCCGGAGAGCAGAGGTACAAGGGTGGTGCCGATGAGGGCAACACCGCCGCCAGCCATGAGCTGCTTCATGCCCTGGGACTTTGCTTATGTGTGATAAAGAAGTAATAGAAGTGTAAAAAATTTTGCCGTTCCTATCCGGCACATGAGGTATGTCGGATAGGTCGGGCGGTTAGGTGTCGGGCAGTTCTACCTTGCCGACAAAAGAATAATAGATTTCGATTTCCTGTCTGCGTAACTTGCCCCGGCGTTTCCCGTCAAGGGCAACGCTTTCATGGACAACGATTTTCTCCACAAACTCCCGCAGCAGAGTAGGGGTAAGTTCTTCAATGGTAGTGTGCCTGCGTACCACATTCATAAACTTTTCAGCGTTTGCGGTGGCTTCCTGCGCTTTGGAAAGTTCTTCCCGCAGTCTGGCGGCACGTTCTTTCAGTTCTTTCTGCTCGGCTTCATAGTCTGCCGACAGCTCTGTGAAACGCTCGTCCGATATGCGCCCGGTTACGCTGTCCTCATACAGCCGCTTGAAGATAGCAGATAACTCGGCTATGCGTTTCTCGGCGGCTTCCAGCTCCTTTTTCTTGGCGGCGTTCCTGCGTCTGTCCCCGTCCTCATTCTGCTCGATTAAAAGCTTCATAAACCGGGCTTCATGCTTTGCCGCATAGCTGGTAACTTTCCGCAGATTGGAGAGTACGCCAGCGGTCAAGAGGTCAGTGCGGATAAAGTGCGCTGTGCAGTCGGCGGTGCGTTTCTTGTAGCTTCCGCAGATATAACAGTCCTGCTTGCGCTTGTCCGTCTGGTATCGCTGCTGGTACATGACGCTGCCGCAGTCGGCACAAAAGAGTATGCCGGAGAACAAGCCCACTTCGTCATAACGGTTGGGGCGTTTGCGCTGCTTGCGTAACTCCTGCACCCGTTCCCACGTTTCCCGGTCAATGATAGGCTCATGGTGGTTCTCAAAAACCGCCTGCTTTTCCGGGGGATTTTCTATGCTGTGTTTCAGCTTGTAGGACGGCTTCTCGGTCTTAAAGTTTACCAGACAGCCCGTATATTCCCGGTTTTCCAGCAGATGAACCACGGTATTGGTCGCCCACTTGCACTCATAGCCGGGGTGGTAGCGGCGGGTGCTGCCCGTCCTGCGGTATTCCAGCGTCCCCGGCGTGGGGATTTGCTGCTCGGTCAGCATACGGGCTATCTTGGTCGGACCGTTCCCGGCAAGGCAAAGGCTGTAAATCTGCCGTACCACCGGGGCGGCTTCCTCGTCAATGATAAAGTTTTCGTCCTCGTCCATGAGGTAGCCATAGACGGGCTTGCTTGTGATGGGCTTTCCGCTCATGCCCTTAGAGCGTTTTACTGCCTTGATTTTCTTGCTCGTATCTCTCACCAGCCATTCGTTAAAAATGTTCCGCAGCGGGGCAAAATCATTTTCCCCCTGTGCGCTGTCCACTCCGTCATTGATAGCGATGAAGCGGACACCTTTCTGTGGGAAAATCATTTCTGTGTACATTCCCACCTGTAAGTAGTTTCGCCCTAACCTCGACATATCCTTGACGATAACTGTCCCGACTTTCCCTGCTTCAATGTCTGCAAGCATGGCTTGAAATCCGGGTCTTTGAAAGTTCGCACCGGAATAACCGTCGTCGGTGTACCAGCGCAGATTAGAAAATCCATTCTGTTTGGCATAGGTTTCCAAAATCCTCTTTTGGTTGGAAATGGAATTGCTCTCGCCTTGCAGCTCGTCCTCATGGGACAGTCTTGGGTAAAGGGCGGTAATGAGTTGCTGGGTGGTCTGTCTTAACATAAATTCCTCCGTTTCCGACAGCCAGCCCCACTATTCCGTACCTTGATTGTACCACATGGGGCGGCTGTCTGTATAGCGGCAAAAGCGTCAAATCTGCTTCTTTACGGTCGGTAAAAATGACGGTTTTTCAATCAGGCTTATCACAGGTCAAATATCCGGCGGCGGCTTCTGCTTCCAGCACTTTCATCATCTTGTCAGCGGCGGTGTCGGTCGCCCCCTCCTTGAAAAAGCCAGACACCACAAGGATTGTGTTGCCTATCCTCGTTTCGGTCACGCAGTCCGGGCGGCGGGCAGGGCGTTTGTTTCTCTGGGTGTCGGTCATAGGCAAATCTCCTTTCCGGCAAGCAGCCGTTTCAGCTGTTCCATTTTTCCCTGTGCGGCGGCTTTCCTCAAATTCTCCCCGGTAAAGCAGAGAGGGGAACACATTTCAAGCAGGCGGTCATAAATCCGGGCGTGGGCGGTGTCCTCCGGGTGCTGCAATTCCTCCAGCGTGAGGTTGGTCGTCACAATCAGCGGCTTCCTGCTCCGGTAGCGGCTGTCAATCACATTGTAGACCTGTTCCAGACCGTATTCTGTGCCACGCTCCATTCCAAAATCGTCAATGATGAGCAGGGGGAAGCTGCAAAGGCGGGAAATATATTCGTTCCTGCCCGCAAAGCTGGCGGCAAGGTCGTTTAATATTGCTGCAAAGTTTGTCATGCACACCGGGACTTCCTGCTCCATGAGGGCGTTTGCAATACACCCGGCAAAATAGCTTTTCCCAGTGCCTACCCTGCCCCACAAGAGCAGCCCGTAGTTCCCGTCCTTTATCTGTTCCCAGCGTGCCACATATCCGGCGGCGTTCTTCATCTGCGGGCAGCTGCCGTTATCGTTGGCAAATGTCCAGTCCTGCATGGTCTTGTCTGTAAAGCCCTGCCGTTTCAGCCGTTCCACCGTTTCAAGGTGGCTGCGCCGCTTCTCGGCGGCTTCCCGTTCCTTACGGGCTGCCCGCTGGCAGTCGCACTCTGACGGGTGGCGGTCACGCCCGAAAAAGGTCTTGCCCTCCGGGAAATAGGCTTCTTTGGGTTTCCGGCATTTGCCGCAGTATAAAAGCCCGTCCTCCCCGGTGTAATCCTCCGGCTCGGCTGTGGTGTCGGTCATAGGCAGTATGGTGTTGTGGATTGTATCGGTCATAGGCTTTCTCCCTCCTTGAATGAATAGTCCGGTATGCCTTTCTTTGGCTTCTCTTTGGCAGCGTCCTCCTGCGCCCACTTGTAAATGGTGGCTGCATGGCTCTGGTACTGCTTCCCGGTGGAAGCGATGTGGCAGGAAAGGCGGTCAAGGTAATACTCCCACTTGCCGGGGAAGTCCTGTTCCAGCTCCAAAAGTTCTGTGTCAGAAAGAAATACATTTTTATATCTGCCATAAGCGGCGGGGGGCTGCCCCTCACTCGCTCCTTTTGTTTGGCTCTCTATTAGGTTGTTTATATTAGTTTGGTTAGGGGACGGTTTTCCGACCGTCATAAGGTCAGTTTTCCGGCTGTCAGTTGGTCGGTTTCCCGCCCTTATGAGGGGCGGTTTTCCGTCCGTCAGTTGGTCGGAAAACTGTACCACTGGGATAGGCGGCACTTTCACATACAGACGGTTGGCGGCAGAAAAGCCCGTCCGTCTGCGTTCCAGCAGCCCGGCAGCGTCCAGTTCGTTCAGTGCGCCCTTTATGGTGGTGCAGCCTTTATCCAGCATTTCCGCTATCTCTGCTATGGGGTAGACAATGTATGTCCGTCCCTCGCTGTCCTGCCAGCCGTTCTTCTGCGAAAGGGTGGAACGGTCTAACAGCAGCGCATATAACTCTCTTGCGGTGTGGGATAGGTCTGTTTCCAGCAGGAAACGGGGGTAAGGCAGGTAAGCGGGCAGCTCCGTTCCTGCGGTCATATAATCAGCGATAGGGTTCACCTCCTTGTGGTGTCTGTCTGTGGGTTCTGTTACGCTTTTAGGGGGCGTTTTTAAGGGAAAAGGATAAATGTATCACGCACCCTTTGACACCCTCCAAAAAAGCCTTGATTTATGCGGGTTTGAAATGCCCTAAAGCGTGACATTTCTCCCTTTGTTTCCGCTTCCGTTTGGCGGCGTTTATCCGCTTCATGCGTCCGGCGCAGTCCGGGCAGTATTTCCCCCGGTTGGATTTTGGGAAGAAGAACGCCCCGCAGACAGCGCAGCGTTTCCGGCTTCCCCGGCGCAAGAGGGCGGCTTCCAGTGCTTCATCAAGGGGCAGGACAGCGGCGGTAAACCAGCGGCAGAGCAGCGAATAGCTGATACTCTGTACACACACGCAAGGCTCGCCGTCCTCCAACAGCAGGCAGTTCCCGCTGTCATAGTTGCAGCACTCATGCACAAGGCGGCGGGCTGCCCGGTACTGGCGGTAGTCCATGCGGGGGATATTACCGTTCATGGCTCTGCTCCTTTCTGCGCTGCGGCTCGCTCCGGCGTAAAATCTGGTCGATATTGCCCTTGACAGTCTGCAAGCGGCGGTACTCCTCCCGTTTTGCCCGGTAATCGTTGTAGCCGCTGTTTTTCTCTTTGATAAGGCTTTCAATCTCTGCTTGCAGGGATTTATAGCTCGGCAGCTTGGAAATGCCGTTCTCCCTGAAATAGCGGGCGGCTGCGTCTGCTATGATAAAGTCACTTTCATGCTTCTGACGGTAGGCTGCTTTTGCTTTGGCGTTTTTCTGCTGTTTCAGCCCGTCCCGGACAGGGCGGGTCTTGGAATAGGCAAGCACCTGCCGTTGCAGCTCCTTTTTCCCGTTCAGCGTCTTTTCCACCTGCTTCAACCACGCAAGGCTTTCCTGCATGGCGGCATAGGCGGCAGAACAGGCTTCGTCCAGTTCCTCCGGGGAGGAAAAGCCGTACTGCTGATAGGCGGTAACGGTAGCTGCCATTTGCTTTAGGTTGTGCTTTGCCGCCCAGCGGTCATAGCCCACGCCCTTGCCCTCGGCTCGCTTGGCTTCCCGGTCAACCATGCGCTGCAAGGTGTTGTCTGCCGGGGTGGTTTTTGCAGCTTTTTCCCCTTGTAACGGCTTTTTAACTGCGGCAGGGTATTCGGGTATGGCTTTGGTCTGTTCGGCAGCTCTGTGGGCGTTCTGCGTGAGCAGGGCAAGGACAGCAGCCTTGTCAAAATCGTCCCCCAGCTTTCGGGCTGTGATAGGCTTTGTCCTGTCCGGCGTGAGGTAGGAAAGCCGCCCCCGGCTCTCCTTGACGGTCACACCCTCCCGCAGCAAAAGGGAAGAAAACTCGTCAAAGCTGCCAGCTTGGGAAAGTGCCTGCCGTATCGTCCGGCGCAGCTTCGCCTTGTCCGTTTCAAACTTGGTGGGCTTGGTCGGCTGTCCGGCGGCTTCTCTGGCGGCGTTCTCTTTGTCAAGGGCAAGCTGCCCTTTCTTTGCCGCCCAGTATTCCCGTTCGGTTATCCGTTCCTTGCTGCCGTTCAAGAGGTCGATTTGGTAAAGCCCCTCCCGGTGGCACATTTCCATGACTTCGCTCTTGAAATATTCCATAGCGGCGTTGGTGCAGCGGTGCTTGCAGCCCTCCAGCGTGTCGGCTGGTCTGTCCATGTAGGGCAGAAGCGGGACTTCGTAAATCCGCAGGGAGTTGATGACGATATGCACATGGATATTCCCGCTGTGGTTATGCCCGTCCGGGTGGGTGCAGATTAGGGCTTGGTGTCCGGGGAAATGCTCCTTGCAGAACTGCTCGCCCAGCTCCTGCGCCCGGTCTACGGTCAAGCCGTTGTCTGTCCCGTCCCGTGGGTCAAAGCTGATGATATAGTGGTGGCTTTTCACATCTTCCCGTTTTTGGTTTTTCTCATAGCGGAGATTGGCTCGCATACAGGCAACAGCGAAATCCTCGCCCCCGCAGTTGAGGGAAGAAATGCGGTAATCCTCCCTCGGTATCAGCCGCCCGTTTTCATCAAGGGTGGCTTTCATGGTAAACTCGTCATGCTCAAATGTGAGATAGGCTTCCGCTGCGCCATAGTCGGCGTTTTTAGAGCTGATATGTTTGAATGTTGCCAACAGCGTCACCCACTTTCTGCAAGACTTCAAACTTTAGGGCAGCAAGGTCGGAAACCGCCGCCCGTACCTCCCCGGCAAGCTGCGGATAGGGACTGTGCCACTCGTTCAGCGTCCGGGCTATCTGGTTTAAGTTGCCGCCGATCCTCCCGTATTCGGCGGTCAGCTTCCCGACAGCGGCAAGCAGCTCGTCATTGATGGGGGAAACGGTTATGATGGGGCGTATGGCTGCCCCGGTTATGGCTTGCCGGATAAACTCGGCTTGGCTCATGTGGTAAGCAGAAAGCCGCTGGGCAAACTCGGCGTATTCTTCCTCGGTCATGCGTGTTTTGACTACCCGGCTGCGGTGCGGCGTGTTGTATCGTTTCATAGGTGGTTGACCTCCTTTCTGTGCGTGGTGTCCTCTCACTAATAGGAGAAAAACAGGGTGTGAAGCGGAACTGTTTTTGAAAAATCCGAAAAATATTTTGAGGGGTTTTTCAGCGGCGCAAGCCGCATAAGCAGGGTTTGGGGAAGGCACTCCCCAACAAGATTCCCGCAGGGGCAAAATGAGCGATAAGCGAATTTTGGCACCTCGGTAGAATCTTGCTCTAAGAAACTGCCGGCCTGCCGTTCACTTGCTACTGCCACTTTTTCAGAAAATCTATAACCAGCTTTTTTTATAAAAGGCTGCGGGCTGGCGTTTTTCCCTTACTCCCTACAAACCACAAAAGAGCAGAATGGACGGACTTTCCGGCAAGAACTTTTCCGGCGGCTCGGTCTTTCCCGACAATAAGGCGTTTCGGAAGCTGCGTTTTGCCCGCTGTCTGAAAAAAATGGCAGCCTTTTTTGGTTTCACTGTCTAATACGGAACTTTTGGAAATTTGCCAAAAATGGACGCAAAAAAAGCAGCAAATCTTTTTCGGATTTACTGCTTCATGTGCCGCTGCGGTGCGGCGGGATGGATATTCAGTTGAAATAAAAGAGGATGGTGGTACTTTAGTCTATCGACTCTTTACTAACTATTAGGTAATCTTGAAAGATTTTCCTTGAATTTATCTAAAGAATGTTCATTGTTTCCCGCAAAAATAAGTGGAATTGTATATTCATATGATATGCCATTTTCATAGTCCGATAATTGTATTTTTATAGTATCATCCCTCTCATCTTTAGGTGCTATATATATGAATGAATTTTTATTTATATCAGATATTTTCCCTTTTTCAGAAGAAACAGTATAACCCCAGTCTGTTAAATTTGTCTTTATTGTAACTTCTGTTTCTGTTTCTTTTCTAGTCTGCAATGCTGTTTTATCGATTTGGATATCAAAAGGAGTCGAACCTAACAATTCACTGTTTATATTTACAAGTTCTTCTCCATTTGTTTTAGAAATATTAGATTCATCTTCATAATTTTGTTGAGATTCATCTTTTGGTGTTTCTCTGTTACATCCTAATAAAAAGCATAAAATAATTAGTACTAATACAGAAAGTTGTTTTTTTTGCATTTATTTCTCCTTTCATATTATCAAAGAAAGCACTGAGAGTACTTTCAAGAAATTATGAAATATTCTCAATGCTTTCTATTTTTTGATTATAAACTTGCCGGTAATGATACTATGTTAATTTATCTCTTTCGCGTAACCTTTGTTGCAATATACACATGCACCATTCACCCATTTGTGAGACATTTCAATCGTCTCAACTTCATAAATGCTTACTTCTCCACAAATTAAACATTATTTGTAATTATATACATGACGTGTCGCACATTTATCCCAGTCATCATATATACCAGGCATTTCATCTTCATATCCATAGTACTGGGGAGAACCCCAACTATGAGTATGAGCGGCAAATACAGTCATTGGAGCAGCTACAATTCCAGCTACTACTGAAAGTGCTAAAATAGATTTTCTTAAATTCATAAGTTCCTCCCTTTCCTTAAAAATACATAGCTCTTTGTTACATTGTCATTTTAACATAATAATTGGTAAAATGCAATAATTTATTTTCTATTTACGAGAAAATACTGTGCATATTATCTTATTTAGGAATAGTTAAGGCGGCTACCTAAATCTTTTTATTACTTTACCGCACATGAGCATTTGCGCCGGGGTTATCGTTGCCGTAGCCCTCAAGCAGATTGATTGCACCCCAGATGCCAAGACCTGCGCCCAGAGCGATAACGAGAGTCTGAAGAACGGTTACTGCGCTATTGAAAAATGCCATAATATTTTCCTCCTAAAATTTGAAATTGTTTTGAGAATAGAAAAAGCCCTCCGTACTACCGGCATCAAAACCGGACGGAAGGCTTAGTTTACGAGAATCTTTTCAAGGAACTCCTCGACGGTTATCACGCCAAGTTTCTGTTCCATTCTGCTTCTTGCATATTCAGTTTCACAATCATATATATCACCACCACCTTTCATAAGAAACAGCCAATACATTGACTGCAACAAATCTTCACGAGAAGCACAGATTGTCGGTGAAAAAACGACAGGTGAAACCTTCAGAACCTCTGCGAGTTTCGCTGTGGTTTCTGCATTAGGGGTTCGAGCGTTTTTCTCATACTGAGCAATACGGACATCCGCTGTTTTCTCGGAATACCCCATCAGGAGTCCAAGCTCTTTCTGGGTAAGGCGGCGAAATCGTCTAACGAACTTCAATCGCTGCCCAATAGAGGTATCCGTGATCCACCAAGTCATTTTTTTTACACCTCGCTTTCTGCAAATTCTCGATATACAACCTCATTTTTTGCTCTGCGCTTGCCTACGGCTTCACTGGGAGCAAGGTCAGGGTAGGTTGCCTGCACTTTCTGTCTGCTTCTGCGGACAGTTTCAAACCCCGGAAAGCTGCGTCTATCCAGTTCCTTCAAAAACACAGGAACCGTCATGGCATGAATGTCGATGCCACGCAGACCGGAATAGTGTTCCAGTACCATCAGGTACAAATGATTGTCGGTATTTCTTGCCTTGTGGTCGTGTTCCAAGATGTTCTTAACCAGGGCAGATACCGTTTTCAGATTTTCCAAACAGAAACCTCCTTAATCCGCATCGACTACCACAAACTCATCACCTGCCTTGAGCTTCAACCTTCGACTCAGAAACTGCTCAATGTTGAACTCATTTCTCTTATCAAAGTCTGATGTGTACTTATAATTGGGGTGCTGCGTCAGATCGTACTTGTCAGAAAGAAACGGTCTGACACCACGCAACTGCAAAATACACTTGCTGCCATCCAGAACCGCAAGCTCATCTACGCTCGCAAGGTCTTTGCCTAACTTCTGATAATTCAAGCCGTAAGACGGGCTGTTACCTCTGGTGTTGGAGGTGTTGTAGGTGTCGATAGTTTCTTTTCCCAATGCCTGATTCAGTTCTTTGAGCGTGGTTGGCTCAGAACCACCCAGGAAAATTCGGGAATCCATGTTGCCGATGATGGTATCGGCATTGTCTTTATAAATGGCTTTCAGCTGTGATTGTGCCTGGAGAACAAGGCAAGCCGATATTTCACGGCTTCGGATTGTCGCTACCAGTTTTTCCAGATTGGGAATCTGACCGATGTTTGCCATCTCATCAATCAAGCAGCGCACATGAACCGGCAGTCTGCCGCCGTACACATCATCTGCTTTCTCGCACAACAAGTTGAACAGCTGTGTGTAAATCATGGAGATCAAAAAATTAAACGTCGCATCCGTATCTGACATAATCAGAAAGAGCGCCGTTTTCTTATCTCCGAGAGTATCCAACTGCAACTCGTCATAGGCAGTCACATCTCTGACCTCCTGAATATCAAAAGGAGCCAGACGAGCGCCGCAGGAAATCAAAATCGACTTAGCGGTCTTGCCAGAGACAAATTGTCAAGGACTTTTTAATCAAATTCACAAAAAATCCACAAAAAAGGTGCCAGAAGCACTGTATGGCTCCTGACACCTTGTTTGATAGATTACATTTTTCCGTTCAGCAGGTCTTTGCAGAGATACGCATAGTCTGGCAGCTGGTTGATATATGGCTCCCAGCGCCGCTTGATTTCGGCTAACTCCAGCGGGTCGGCTGCTTCCAGTGCATGATCGTTGCCAGTCATATATAAAACATCCGTAGCAACATCATCCAAACACTTGCCGCAGAGATCGGCGGCAGATTCTATCCTGATACCGGTATCCACATAGACTGGATTTACGCCAATCGTCAGCCAGACATAGCCCACCTTGTCCGACCAGAGCAATTCAAAATCAGGGCTTTGCCGCAGATGTTCCGCAAAGACTTCCTTTACTCGCTCAATTTCATGTTTCTCTTTTTCTGTGTAAAGCATTTTCATGTCCTCCTTGACAAAAATTTTGGTGCGTACCATCATCAGTTTAGCACAAGGCGGCTTAGTTTATCAGTCTGTCACATCTGCTGAATTTCATTTTTGAGCATACGCTTGATTTTATCGCTCATGGTTTCTGTGCTGGTATTGCTGAAATGGACATGAACCTTGTAGGTCGTCTTGCCGATTTTCTTTACCATCGCTGGCGTGTTTTCCGGCGCTCTGGCCGCAGCAGCGGCGTCTGCCATCTGCATAGTACGGGGTTCTTTGTTCATAGCGCTCCTTTCTCCGAACGGGTCTGTGCCGCCCGGTAAAAAATCAATCGTGCTTACTGTTTACAATGTCTTTTGCTGCCTGTCGGGTGACACCGGCATTTTCTTCCCGGAAATTCTTCCCGTCAAAGAGGATCGGCGCACACCGTTCCAAAATACGGTCATAGATACGGGCGTGGGCCAGATCAGGCGGATTTTTCAGCTCGGACAGTTTCAAGTTTGTTGTGATAATCATGGGTCTTCGGCTGCGATAGCGGCTGTCGATGACGAAAAACATCTGCTCCATAGCATATTCGGTACTGCGCTCTACACCCAGATCGTCAATGATAAGCAGGTCATATTCGTCAAAGCTGGCAATAAACTCTGACCTGTCCTCAGAGAACATCCCTGTCAGGCGGTTCAGAATGGTGGGGAAGTTCGTCATCAGCACCGGCACATCCTGGTCAAGTAGAGCGTTGGCAATACATCCGGCGAAAAAAGACTTGCCGGTTCCCACATCTCCAAACAGTAAAAGCCCGATATTGCTCTTATATGCCTCTTTCCAGTTCTCCACATAGGCATGAGCCTTGTCCATCAATGGGTTTTGCCTGTTATCATTGGAAAATGTGTAGTCGTACAGATAACGGTCTTGCAGGCCCTGTGCCTTTCGGCGTTTGATACGCTCCATGCGGCGCTGCCGTTCTTCAGCAGCCTTGCGCTGCTCCTCAGCCTCCCGCTGGCACTGGCAGATGCAGTGCGGCATAAAGTAGCCGGATTTCCCGAAGCATGGCACAACGGTCTGCCTCTGGCCGCCGCATTTCTTACAGTGAATGAGCCCGTCTGACGGGTCTATATACTCGTCCTCAGCCAATTCCACACCGGCAGCTGCCTTGTCGATGAATGCCCGGATTTCTGCGGTAATCTCAATCATACAGTTTCATCCTCCTTTACGCTGTAATCCCGGTTGCGTGAGGGTGTGACCGTTTTTTTAGCGTCCTCACCGGCCCAACGCCGGATGGTCGCTGCATGGCTCTGATAACGCTTGCCAGTAGAAGCCATGTACTCGGACAGCTTTTCGATGTACTGTTCCCATACAGCAGGAAAGCTGACCTGCAAGTCTGCCAGTTCTTCATCCGTCAGGAAAACATTCTGGTAACGGCCATAGGTGTGGGAAGGGTGCCCCGTTTCAGGGCGTACCTTCTCTATCTCTCTCTTTATCTCTATCTCTTTCTCTAACTCTATCTCTATCTCTGGTGGACGAATGTCGGACAAATGTCCGCCACTTGTCCGGAGCGCAGAAAGAGCCTTATTTTGAAGCCTTGCAGCCCGCTTTCGCTCGGCCTCGGTAGAGGACTGGCCTATTAAAAGTTCGATGTTGCTCATGTAGAATGTGCCGCTGTCCAGCACTTCCACAAGACCCAGCTTCAAAAAGATCTGCAAGGCTCTCTCCACAGTGCCGATCTGCTGGCGGGTAATGGTAGCGATCATCTGCGCTGTGTAAGGGATGTCCTCGTCAAGCTGGAGCCGCCCGCCATGTTTCAGCGATTTCAGGTACAGCTTGAGCAGAATGTTGGAATACAGCACACCGTCCTGCATACTTTCCAGCAGCACGATGGAATCATCATCAAAATAGTTTTCTTTGAGTTTCAGGTAATAATATTTTCGATTGTCTGACATAGGGTTCCTCCTTAGGGGTTCTTTTGGGATTCTGTACGCATTTTAAGGCTATTTTAGGGGTCAGAGGATAAATCTATCAGACTGCCTTTGACACCCTCAAAAAAAGCCTTGATTTACAAGGGTTTTTCAGCCCCTAAAGCGTGACATTTCTCCCGTTGTTTCCGCTTGCGCTTTGCGGCGTTAATCCGCTTCATGCGTGCGGCACATTCCGGGCAGTATTTAGCCCGGTTAGAACCGGGGGTAAACAGCGCCCCGCATACGGCGCATTTCTTAGCATTCAGCCGGTGGAACAGCGCCGTTTCCAGTTCCTTATCCTGCGGCAATACCGCCGCCCGAAACCACCTGCACAACAGGGAGTAGGAAATGGACTGGACACAGATACATTCCTCCCCATCGTCCAGGGCGATACAGTTTCCGGCAATGTAGTTGCAGCACTCATGCACCAGTTTCCGCGCTCTGCGGTACTGGCGGTAATCCATGACAGGGATAGGTTCAGTCTTGTTGTTCTTCATAAATGATTTCTTTCATAAAGCAGGTAACCTCCTTGAATGAATTTATTGTTAAATATTCGTGCAAAGTATTGTTTTCTTCGTGCAAATGGCATATACTATAATTGCCAGCAGAAAGGGGTTGATCGTATGGCTGGAAATACCACAAACATCAGTATCCGCATGGACGCAGATTTGAAAGCGCAGGCGGACGCACTGTTTACGGAACTTGGCATGAACCTGACTACGGCGTTTAACATCTTTGTGCGCCAGTCGCTTCGTGAAGGCGGCATTCCCTTTGAAGTAAGGCTGGAACAGCCGAACAAAGAAACGGTTGCTGCCATGCTGGAAGCGGAAAGGATTGCAAAAGACCCGTCTGTAAAGGGCTACAATGACCTTGACGAGTTATTTGCTGACCTGAAAAGATGAAAGAAACCAAATATACCGTCAAGTACACGACCAGTTTCAAAAAGGACTACAAACGAGCCATCAAGCGTGGCTTGAAGATTGAGCTGCTGGAGCAGGTCGTAGCATTGCTGGCAATGGGCGAACCGCTGCCGGATAAGAACCGTGACCATGACCTGTCCGGCGATTGGGCAGGTCATCGGGAATGTCATATTCTCCCGGACTGGCTGCTTGTCTATCGCATAGAGGATGATGTTCTGGTGCTGACGCTGGCCCGCACCGGCACACACAGCGACTTGTTCGGCAAATAAACAGTCTGCCGCCGTATGGGGAAACCTGTACGACGGTTTTTCTGTATGCAAAAGTATGTCGTGAAACGCGACGCACTTGACAGGGGTACGCCAAAACGCGGTAGCCTTTACCGCTCCGGCCCACGGTCGTGAGACTTGTCCCTTTCCTGTCGGGACAGCTGCTCGGCGGTTTTGCGGAGCCGTTCCACTGCTTTCAACTCCTCCCGCATGGATTTCATGGCAAGCGTGTCCGTCTGCTTTCCGGCGGCCAGCTGGTCGATTTCCCGCTGCCATGCCTTCGGGGTGATCCCCTCGCCGCTGTCTTTCAGTTCTTTCAGATACCGGGCTGCTGCATCATACAGGATCAGTTCCCGGCTGTGGCGCTGCTCAAACTGTTCCCGTTTTTCCGGTTTTACTTTGGCAAGCTGCTTGTGGATGGACTTGTACTGGTTGTACTGTTCCCACATCTCCCCGCGTTCGGTAAGAATGGCGATCCGGCGCTCAGCCTTGACGATCTTTCCCCGCAGGTCATAGTAACAGCTGTTCATATCAGCGATTTTTTCATGAAGCTGCTGCATAGACTGGATGCCGTTTACCTGCAAAAAGCTGAATAGTGCAGCGCTTTCCTGCAAAGCCCGGATTTTGCCGGTGCGGGTGCGGGGAGCGTTCAACTGCTGTTGGGCTTCCCACAAGGCGGTCAAGCTGCTTTGCTGCGTTTGTGGTTTTTCCGCTTCCGCTTTCGACCAGCGATAAAGACGGGTAATGCGAGCTTTGATTTCTTTCAGCAGCTTGTTGTCGGCGACGATCTGTCGGTTTACTTCCCCCTTGTCGGTGCGGATACCGCGCTTTTCCATTTGGCTGGCAGCTGGCCCCAGATGGACAGAGGGAATTTTATCAATGCCCTGCCGCTTGTAGCTGCGGTGGTCAATACGCTCCGGTCTACCGGCAGATTCCAGTGCCCGGTTGGTGTAGGCTGCCCACGCTGCCCGCCAAATCTCCACATTTCCTTTATCGTTCCAGTCGGTCGTATCCTCCCGATGATTTTTCCAGCCGCCTTTCCCATCCGGGATACGCTGTCCATTCTCGTCCAGATCGTATGCCTTGCGGCACTTTGCGCCCCACTGTCCATTTTCTTTCAACGGCCGGAGCGTCAGCATGATATGGACATGAGGGTTGCCGGTTCCCTTGTCATGGATAGCAAAGTCGGCGCACATTCCTTTGTCTACAAAGTTGTCCTTCACATAGGCACGCACAAGGGCAAGCTGTTGTTCGCCGGACAGTTCACGGGGTAAAGCTGCCTCAATCTCGCGGGCAAGCTGGCTGTCTCTTGCTTTCTCGATTTGCTCCACGCTGTTCCAGAGGATAGAACGGTCTGCAAATTCCGGCGGGGCGTGGGCAGGCAGCATGATCTCCGCATGGACAATGCCGCCTTTCCGGGTGTAGTCGTGGATCATTCCGTCCCATTCATTTGTCAGCTTGGTTCCACTGCGGTAAGCAGCTGCGGCAACGGCTGAACGGCCTGCGCTGCGCTTGATGATACTGACGGGGATATGACAGAAATCTATGGGGAACACCTCCTTTCAGTGAGGGGATAACAGGCTCTGTGGAGCCGGACAAACGCAAAGCGGGTGTTTGGCTGCGCAGAGCACACAAGGGGTTTGGGGAGCGTAGCTTCCCATCGCGGACGAAGTACGCAACGCCCCCGGCAGGGCGCACAGCACCGGCAACGGTGTATAAGTGCGCCCTTGTAAACAAGGGACTTATGGCATATCCCCGGATTTTGGCAGGTTTGCAGTCAATTCCACAGCCCCCGGAAGATAGGACAGGGCAATCAGAAATGCTTTGACCTCTGCGCCGGAAAGGCTGGAAGCCAGCGGGAAAATCCCCTCCAAAATGGCTCCGCGCTCAATCAGGCGGCGGGTGCGAACCCTGCGTTCTTCGTTTCGTTGCTTGTTCTCCAAAATCTTCTTGCGGTTTTCAAGCTGCCGGATCTCCTTCAGGACTTCCTGCCGTTCTTCTTTTGGGGGTTGGGCTGTAATTTTTTCGTTCATGTCATGCACCTCTTTTCTTTGGAAACGCTTATAGATTGACCGTCCATTTCTGACGCGCAAAGTACCGGCGCAGCCTCCGCAGTGCAGCGTGGATGGATTTTCCCGCCTGTGATGGTGTGATACCCTCCATTGCGGCAATATCTTTCACTTTCATACCCAGCATATAGCGGGCGTGGACACGGCGAGCCTGCATAGGCGGCAGGGAAGAAATGGCTTCATACAATCGCCGTATCAGTTCTTCGTATTCGGCTAATTCTTCTTTTTCTATCAGATGATCCTCCGGCGATGGCTGCGCCCAGCCGATTGCAGCATTTTCGATTCCATCGTTACAATCGAGGGAGTAAAACGCCTTATACCGGAACATCTTGCGTTCTCTGGCGGCCTCGGCTCTCTTATCCAGAAGAAACGCTTCGACGATCTCATCGGACACCTCCACAAAAATGTCCTCTTTGCAAAATGGATAATATTGTTTGAGATTGATGGTCTGCATAGGCACGCCCTCACTCTGTTTGAAAAAGGTCATCATAGCAGCGGCGCATATTCCGCAGACCCCGACGGATGGAAACGCTGACCTTGCTGCTGTGGACGCCCTCTCTCCGGGAGATTTCCGGCTGCTTGATACCGGCAATGTAGTAGGCGTGAACACGGCGGGCCTGTGTCGGAGTGGCATGAGCCAGAGCCACCGGCAGAGCTGCTATCAGGTGCAGGCGGGTGGTCATTTCTTCTCGTTCCAGCAAAATATCTTCCGGCGATCTGCTGTGTTCCAGTGCGTAATTTTCCAGCCAGCTGTATGCCTCTAGAGAGTAGTAGGCGCGGTGGTAGACTTTCCGACGCTCATAGTTCTCCATCTCCCGCTGGGCCTGATACATCGCTGCCCATACCTCGTCCGTAACATCCACAAACTCGTCATGCCGGTAGTGGGGATACATCCACCGCAGATTGATTGTTTTCATAGGCTTACCTCCTGAAAATCGGAGAGGCGGGCAGCTCGTCCGCTGTCCGCCCCTCGCTGAGATAAGGGAAATGATCCCTTTCACTTGGTAGCCAGAAAACAGGTCATTCGTTAAGCCTGCTCTCAAAGAAATTTATAAATTTTTTTCTGACCGCCTCCACACTTTGATACACAGCCACTTTGGAGCAGCCGCACAGCACACCGATCTCTGCAAGGCTCAGCCCGTCAAGCGCATAGAGCAGGAACCGGCGGCGCTGGGCCTCGGTACAGGTGTCCAGAACTGCCATCAGCTCATGTAGCGTTTCCATGCGGCAAAGGTATTCTTCCGGCGTTTCGCCGTAGGCTCCTACACCCTCGGTGGTAATGATGTACTCGTCAAACTCCCGGCCATCCCAATGCCGCCGCTGTTCATGGAACAGGTTCTCCGTTTTGTGATCTGCCCGATCAAGAAATTCATAGACTTCCAGCGTGACCTCCACGGCCACAGCTTGTCCGTTATAATTGATGGTAACTTCCATCTGTCCTTCCTCCATTCAGACTTTTTTGGGAAAATCTGAATGGGGTGGTGGGGCGCGGCACCGGGGATAAAGTTCGGGCCATGCTGACCCGATGTTCCGGCTCCATAGGGACAAAAAAGCGCCCGGACGGCATAAAGCCATACGAGCGTCATGGAATATATTTTGCTGTTTAATTACATGGTATAGTGCATACTTCTGACCGCATTGCTCCGCTGCTGGGAACAGGCTTTTTTTAGCTGGTGCAGGTCATGGGTACTGTGAAAAAAGGCAAACATAGACACGGCGGCATCCTCCTATGTGCCGCCGTGGATTTACACGGTGTTAGGTCGTCGTTGGTTTAGGATAAACGAAAAGAAACGGCGGCTCTGAAATCAAAGCCACCGCTTCATAGGCGCGTGGAAATGTGTCTGCTTTACGACGGCTTTTTTTCTTTTGCCGTCGTCCGGCAGAATGTTACTCCATATTCAATTCAATGCTTCCAGTGAAATTTTCACATTCAATGCCGATATAGTTTCCACCTTCAGGGAGTGTAATTGTATCACTATATGTTCCGGTTGTTTCAAGCAAAGTGACTTCTTCATCAGCTCCAGAAATCCAAAATACTTTTGCAGTTCCATCCGTAACCTCCAGCGCGCAGTCAATAGACAGATCCTTACCCGCTTCACGCTTTATGGAAGTTCCGCCGAACAAATACTCTGTATCTGAAAAATCCTCATAGTTGGCTGTATAGCTTCCTGTATAATCATCAATTCCTTTTTCTTTCGTACCTTGTAAGGATGAATTTCCGGTAAGTGCTATGGAACCAGCAGACTGAACAATATTGTTATACTGATCGAGAACTTCATCTTTTGTACAACCGGAAAGCACAGAAGCGCCCAACAGTATCAAGCATAATGATAGAACTATTTTCTTCACAGGTATCACCTTCCTTTCCTGCGTACAGCACGCTTTCCTTTTCCCTTGGAATTTGCCTGTTTACGGGATTTTATTTCTTTTTTGTTACTGGACATCAGTAACAACAGCACCGCCCAGAGAACCATGATGCCAACCCCAATGACTGCCAGCAAAGGATTCGGGGCTGTGGTTGTTCCGGCATATCCACTCATGTCAAAGCCCACTAAAATCAGCGCAGCAGAAAACGGATAGATGCTGGCAAGGATACCGCCTTTGAAGAACAGCATGCTATATCCAAGGAAAAACGCCAGAATGGAACCTCCCAGATATGCCCCTCGGATCTGCCCAAAAATCAAGATCAGCGGCATACAGACCAAATAGGTCGTCAGAGCTGCCAACACGATCTGTGTACCTCCATGAAAAAACACTTCCACTGTCAGTCCCGATAATCCAACCGTCAATCCAGTAATCAAGGTAACGCCAACGCTGTATATTCCCAGCAGGACTGCAAAAATCCCGACCCAAAAGAGCTTAGCTCCCAGCATTTTCGGCATGGAAACAGGAATTGTCATGATGTTTTTCAGCGTATCATGGGTGGATTCTCTGTCAATCAGCCAGCTGCCAATCATCACCAGTGAAATCGGAAAAAACATCTGCGTATTGCCCCAGACAACATTCTCAAACAGAGTGGAAAAATCATAGTTTGGATTTCGGTACTCCGCCTCCACAATCAGCTGGCTCCCATATTGCACCAACGGACAGAGTGCAAGCGCCACCAGCCCCACCCAAAGTATTTGGCACCGGCGTAGCTTGAGCAATTCTGCTTTTAATAAATTCCACATAATTACACCCCCTTAGATTTCCTGGCGCCGGTAAACCAACGCAATCAGCGCAAGAAATACAACGGCTTCCCCAACAATCACACCGAACACCTGAACACCATTCAGAAAATACGGACTGATCCGTTCCAACAAGTCTGCCAATTCCGCACTGGTCTGGCTTTGGTCATAAAATTGGAAGGTCCAGCGGAAAGCCAGCGGTCCCGGAAACAGGGTTCCGATATTCAAACCAAAAGGCTGTGTGAGGAACGCATCGCTCATCAAAAGGATATAATTTGCAGTCGTATAGAAAAAGGTAATCACGACCGACACGATATAGTTTTTATTAAGAAGAACAACGAGCAGGATACATGGAAGTGCGCCTACCCACATAATCAGCCCTTCTTCTATCCCAACGCCAAACAAGGTCCAAAACCCAACCGGCTCCCAGCCCTGAAACAGCAAAACCGCAAGATTTACCAATCCTCCAACTGCCATAAAGCCAACGGCAAACAATAGCAAAACCAGCATCTTGGACAGCACCAACTTGGTTCTGTTTATCGGTATGGTAACAAGGTTTTTTAGTGTGTCATTGTCCAGCTCCTCAAACAGCAGATTGGAAGCCAGTATCACAAGGAGCGGCATCAAAAGCAAATAAGCACTGAGCTGGAACAGGCTGGACATCACTCCATTTACAGCATCCACATCAGTGTTTACATCTGCCAGAAAGAAAGCATAAGCCAATGGCATGAAAACAGAAAGCAGCAGAGAAATAAATACCAAGGGCTTCCGTTTTAATTTCAAAAATTCGCATTTGATTAGTTTAAGCAATTCCTTCGCCCCCTGTCACACGCTTGAAGTAATCTTCAAGACTTTCTTCACAAGTATGCGCCTCCGATACCTCCAATCCGTTTTCTACAAAGGCAGTTACAATTTTCCCCACAGGCAGATCAAGGTTGTGCAGGCGCAGATTGTGGTCGTCCTGTATGGAAAAATGGTTTTCATGGAAATTGCGTTCCAAAATTCTTGCCGCCTGTGCAGTATCAGAGAGTGTAAACCGGATATGCTTACTGCTTTTTTGCTCCAGTTCAGCAAGGCTTTCTTCTTCCAGCAATGCGCCGTGGTCGATAATTCCAATATCGTCAGCCAGCAAGGAAATCTCCGAAAGAATGTGACTGGAAATCAAAATGGTTTTTCCTCTTGCGTCGCAAAGCTCCCGAATAAAGGAGCGTACTTCTGCAATACCGATAGGATCGAGACCGTTGATCGGCTCATCCAAAATTAAAAGTTCTGGATCGTGCATAACGGCAAGGGCGATGGCAAGCCGCTGCTTCATACCAAGAGAATACTGTGAAAAGAGCTTTTTATCTTTGTAAGGCAGTCCTACCAGATCCAGAGCATCTTTGATGGCATGATTGTTTGGTACGCCCCGCAGGGTAGCAAAGATACGCAGGTTCTCTGTGCCGGTCAGATTGGGATAAAAGCCGGGAGACTCAATCAAGCTACCAATACGGGGCAGCAATTTCTTTTCATTCCCCTGCAAGGGTTTCCCCCAGATTTTGACCTCCCCGGAAGTCGGCTTCGTTAAGCCCAACAGCATTTTCATGGTAGTGGTTTTTCCGGCTCCGTTTCTGCCCAGCAGACCATAAATTCTCCCACGCTTCACATGGATATTTAAGTCAGCCACACTCTTTTGTGAGCCATATTGCTTCGTCAGATTTTTTGTTTCAATGATGTAATTTGTATCCATATTCAAAACCTCCTGTTCTGTAAGGTATTCTATCACGCCAACCTTGCATTAACCTTGCCGCAACCTTGCATTAACCTTGCAATTTGAAATCCGGCAAAAATGACAAAGGTTCCCGCCATAAAGACGGGAACCCGCTTAAATCTCCAAAGGAAAAAGCAACATAAATTCAGTTCCTTCTCCCGGAAAGCTTTCAACTGTTATGCTTCCACCCATCTTTTCTACAAGCTGATGGACAATAGAAAGACCAAGTCCGCTTCCTTTTTCGGAGCGTCCTTTATCACACTTATAAAGCCGTTCAAATATGTGTTTCAAATCGTCTTTCTCAATTCCTACTCCATTATCCGCCAGCAGCAGCTCCATGTTATTTTCCTTCTTTGACAGGACAATTTTGATTTTGTCTGCATGGCTGTGAGCGATTACATTTTGAATGAGATTGTTGACGATCCTCATATAGCTGTCCATATCCAATCTTACCCGGACAGGCTGTTCGGGAATATCAATGTCATAATCAACCTGTTTATCCTCAAAAATCGGTATCCAGTCAATCAGGATATTTCTTGTCAGCTCTGCGGCCTCAACGCTCTGGATTTCCAAAGCAAACTCATTGGAATTTAACTTGAACCAGTCAAAGAGCACATCAATATATTCTTTCAGATCATGGGCTTTCCGTCGGGCGGTTTCAATATAATCATCCCGGTCTTTTCCTGTGACCAGTCCTTTGTGTGCAGCGTCAAGATACCCAATCAGAGTGGTAAGGGGTGTCCGAACATCATGGGAAAGGCTCGTCATAAGCTGGCGGTTGGTTTCTTCTGTCTGCCGTACAGTTGAAAGTCTGCTTTCATAGGACACAACAATCTCATTGATTTCATAGGCAAGAGGTGCTGTCAATTCATTTGTTGCAGACAGAATACGCCGGTTGCCATTTCCGTTTTTCACATCAACCAGCACATCGGTCATTTCTGCGATTTGTTTTTTTACGCGCCGAACGAGAACGATGGAAGTCAGCACAGCCACAACAGCAATCACAATGGACAAGAAAACGATGATTTCCATATTGGCTATACCTCCTTATTAAAGCGGTAGCCAATCCCTTTGACCGTTTGGATATACTTTGGGCTTGAAGGATTGACTTCTAATTTTTTACGAAGCCGGCTGATAATCGCCATAATGTTACTGTCATCATAGAAATATTCTTCGCCCCAAACTTCCTCATAAATCTGCTGTTTTGTCAAAATTTTTCCTTGATGCTTTGCGCAGTACAGGAGCAGATCAAATTCCTTTGGTGGAAGTTCAAAAGTGCCATTTTCCGTCGTAACAGAACGATTTTCAAGGTCAATTTGCAATCCATCAAAATCCAGTTTTTGCACAGCTCCGGCTTGATGATTAAAGCGGGTGTAGCGGCGAATGAGGGACGCAATACGGGCAATCAGTTCGTCCATATCAAACGGTTTTGTCAGATAATCGTCCGCCCCGGCCCGTAAGCCCCGCACTTTAGAAATGCTGTCATTTTTGGATGTAAACATCAAAATCGGCAGGCTGTTCTCTTTGCGGATTTCTTCCAGCGTTTCAAAGCCATCCATACCGGGCATCATCACATCCAGCACCACAAGCTGATACTCCTGCTCTTTTAATTTCTGCAAGCCCTCTTTTCCGGTATTACAAAAATCGGCTTCTATATGTTCCGATTGTACGCTGCGTTTAATCAAAGCGCACAGTTCTCTGTCATCATCTATAATCAAAATTTTATTCATGGCGTAGTTCCTTTCCTTGTTTTGTCCGGCCATCAAGCGGCTTCTCCGCAGTTTTAGGGAGCAGCCAAACACCGGCCATTTTCACAGCGCCGGGGATACGCCCACCGGCACAATAATAATTTACCCTACGAGGTGTCACGCCCCATTTCTCGGCGGCCTCTTTCAATGTCATATAGTCCATTTCGCACCTCCACAGAGTACATTATAGTTCTCTTTCTCGAACAATGCAAGAAACGGAATGTGAATTATAAACTTCAACCAACCTGCATATAGCAACATTCCACAGGCAAAGTATGAATTATACAATGTAACTGGGTGATGTTATATGGCGAAAGTTGAAGATTGTCCCGGTTTTGAAACCTTCGGCGCAGATGTCAAAGCCGCACGAGAGGCAAAGCGTCTGGCACGAAAAACATTGGCAGAAATGGTTGGGATTGAATGGCGGTATCTTGCCAACATTGAGAATCAAGGTGCGATTCCGAGCCTGCCTGTGATGATCCAGTTGATTAAGGTCTGCGGACTTCCCGTGGAACGGTATTTTAACCCGGAGATCATGCGGGAAGAAAGCGAACAGCGGCAACGAGTCAGCCACAAGCTGAAGCTTTGCCCTGAAGAATACCTGCCGATTATCGAAGGTGCCATAGACGGGGCGCTCAAAATGGAACAGACTGCGAAGCAGAAGGAGGACGCATAATCGCGGCCTCCTTCTGGCGTTTCTATATCAAGTTTCCCGGCACTTTTCCCAAAGTTCCCGGCACCTCTGCTGGATTTCTCCGGTTTCTGTCACAGTCAGATCGCGGTCATTTCCGGTAATCTTATCTTCCAGAAAGTTGGCGTATGTATCCAGCAAGGCGTTTCGCAAATCCTCCGGAGTTTTCTGTATTTCGGCGCTGTACCAGTCATTCCGGTGAGGTTCCCATGCCATCAATGTATAACCGTGGCTGGTCTGCACCACCTCATACAGAGGATCATCATCCAGATATGCCTGAAACACTTCCAGAACCTTTTCAAAGGTCAGCATTTCCCACACCTCCCATTCAACTGCAAATCAGTTCCCTGATTAAAATTTCCTCAATCTGTGCCGTTAATGTGTTCATCAGTCCTACCCAGCGCATAGGATCACAGGCTTTCAGTTCCTCAGTGACACCCGCAGCCTCCATCATGTGAGGCAACATGGTGTCCACGCGCTCCTGCGCTGTCCAATCAATCTCTAACAGGTGCGGATACAGTTTCTCGCTCATCAGCAGTTGGTTGTAGAGAATAGGACGGTGTTCCTTCAGGTAGGACTTTCGCATCCTGCCGTACTTGCCGATAGAAGTTTCCGGCTGTTCAGAAAGTTTTAGGTTGGGTATATCATAATCTCCACAACGAATGTAAGTCAACTTACTCATATTCATGCTCCTTTGCTCCGTGATGATTAGACTGCTGCGCTGGCTGCTATGCTGCCTTTGCGCGGTTCTTCTTTTGGTAGCTGCCCGATAGTAGAAAAAACACCTTTTTTCATATCCTCAGCCCGGATCAGGGCTTTCTTAGCGTCCATTTCCGCTTTTTTCTTCGCCTTGATTTTGTCCTCATACCGTTTCTGTGCGCCGCTGGCTTTCCGCTTCAAATAGTTCTGATGGAGCCTGTCCTTGCGTTCTTCTCTTTTCCGCAATTCTTCCTGTTCCTCTGGGGTTAAAGGAACCGGCTGTAAGGATGGTGGAATATAGCGTCCTAAAAAATTAAAGTAGATTTCAATTTCCTGCGTGGTATCCTGACTGCCTTTTCGGGAGCGTTCATGGACAAGGATTTTCTCTACAAACTCGTTGAGCATGGTATTTGTCAGCGTGTCAAAATTCTCGTACTTATCAATCAGGGCTATAAATTTCTCTGCTGATTTCTGGCTCTGCTCATAGCCGGTAACAGCCTTTTCCAACTCCGCAATTTCAATCTCAAGTGCGTCCTGCTCTTTGGCATACTGTGCATCAAGCGCCTTATATCGTGTATCCGGCAGCTTGCCGAGGGCGTTATCCTCATAGATTTTGCAAATCAGTTTTTCCAGTTCTCCGGCTCTCTTTTGGGCAGTAGCCAGATGCCTGCGCTTTTTCGATATATCGGCACTCTGTTGAGCAACCTGCGTCTCCTGAACAGTGTGAATAAATTCCGTCCGGTCATTTCTCGAATATTCAGCGATAGCCCGGAGTGTGTCGGAAACCAATGTCAGAACAGCACTCTCATTGATACGATGTTGTGTAGGGCATAGTGTCCCACACGGAACTTTGGTATAATTGGAACAGGTATATTGAGAAATCCGCTTGCCATTGTTGGTGCGGTGTACATACATCTTACCGCCGCAATCGGCACAATAGAGTAAGCCTGTGAGGGGAGCTGCTTCGCCCCAGCCGTTTGGATAACGCCGTACATTGCTGCGGATTTTCTGCACCAGATCAAAGGTCTGCTGGTCGATAATGGCTTCATGGGTATTCTCAAAGATCGTCCACTCGTCCTCAGAAACATAGTGGCTTTTCTTGTCCTTAAAGTGCTTGCGGGTCTTGAAATTGATGGTGTGCCCCAAATACTCTCGTTTTTTCAAAATGTTCACGATGGTAGATGATCCCCATCCATAGGGGTCTTTGACCGGCTTTGAACGGTTCACACCCTCGTTGAAGCGAGCAAGGTGTACGACAGGAATTTCAATCCGGTCTGCGGATAATTTGTAGGCAATCTGATAAGGCCCATATCCCTCCAGCGTAAGGGAAAAGATACGGCGTACCACTTCGGCGGCTTCCTCATCTACCAGCCAATGTTCCCGGTTTTCATCCCACAAGTAGCCGTAAATCACGGTGCCTGTCAGGTGCTTACCGCTCATGCCTTTTGACTTAAACACAGAGCGGATTTTCCGGCTGGTATCACGGGCGTAAAATTCATTCATGATGTTGCGGAACGGGGTAAAATCGTCATCACCTTTCAGACTGTCCACACCATCATTGATCGCAATCAGCCGAACTCCGCGCTGCCGCAAAACCTCCATAACTTGACCGACCTTTAGATAGTCGCGCCCCAACCGGCTCATGTCCTTGATGACGATTGCCTCTACACGCCCTGCCTCCACTTCCTCCATCATCGCCAAAAATCCGGGACGGTCAAAACGGGTACCTGAGATACCATCATCGGTAAAGTGCGTAGGGTTTGGCAGCCCATTCCGGCGGGCAAAATCCTCTAACATCTGCTTTTGATTGGAAATGGAATTGCTCTCGCCCTGTAACTCATCGTCCCGGCTCAGGCGCTCGTACAGTGGGGTAATTTTTTCGTTTCTCATAGCTGTACCTCCTGAAACAAAAATGCTCTAAGTGATTGCTTCACTAACCATGACACAATCATGATTAAGAAGTCACTTAGAGCATATATCACCGGCAGCCAGCTTGTATTTTTTATACTGACGGACTGCAAAGTGATTCGGCTTTTTCTTTTCCAGGGCTTCAAACATCAGATCCACCGGGTTCTGGAACTCCTCATCATCTTCCCGCACCTCCATTGCGTTCAGGAACTCAATCAGGGTGGAGAAATTCTGTTCCTCAACCGGAGCTTCATAGTGGATATATCCGATCAAGGCACAGTAGAGCAGCGTTTCCGCCTTCGTCCAGAACTCATCACCGGCTTTTCCATCACCCTTTGTGTTGGCAATCAGCGTTGTCACCAGTTTCAGAATGTCTTTTTCTGAATGGATATAGGCAAATGGGTTATAGTGCATCGACTTCTGAAAGTTGATGGTGTTGAAAATCTTGATGGTGTAGCCATGCTTCAAAAGGGCGTTGCCGCACTCAATCACGATGCTGCCTTTCGGGTCAGTGACCACATAGGAACTGTGCATCTGGAGAAGGTTTGGCTTCAACCAAAAGCGAGTTTTACCGGAACCCGAACCGCCGATAATCAGAACATTCTTATTTCGGGCATTGGCAGGATTCTTCGGGCGATTGCTCATCATCAGCCGCTCCGTTTTCGTCAGGATCACATTGTCCTCGAACTTTGGTGCAATAAACGGCTCAATATCTTTTGCCGTTCCCCAACGAGCAGAACCGTACTCAACATTGTGTCGGTACTTCTTTGCGTTTTTGCCTTTTAGATAGACAGCCAGCCGAAGTCCTGCGCCGCAGAGAATACCAATCAGCAAATCCAACGGGTGAAAGCTGGGAAACGGATTGTTCAGGGCTATCGGAAGGGCATGAAAAAAGCTGAGGATTTTCGCAGATGAATCTGCCCCCTCAGCCAATCTCCATGCTTCTCCTAAATTCGTAGCGAACAACCCTACCAGAAAATACGGTAAATTCAGAATCAGGAGCTTTTTCATTTTTCTCTTATCCATCACAGATCACGCTCCTGTTTCTTCTCTCGAACCTTCTTCGGAATCGCTGCGACAATTTCCTTGAACTTCTTCAGCTGCGCCAGAACGCTCGGCTTTTCATTCTTGGTTAATGCCCTTGCCTGATGTTCCTTGCAGATTGCATCCAAAGCATCTGCATCTTTAGAACGGACAAAAACAAGAAACCGGGGAGGATCAACGGACTTATCTTTTCTTACGGCAAAGTCCACGCCATACTTCTTGGCGAGCTTTTCAAAATCACGGATACTCTCTTTGTCGATCTCAACATTCGTAGCACCCTGATTCTGTCCCAAAAGCTGTTTCACGGATTGCTTTCCATGAACGGCAGGGTCTCGTGCCTTTTTCATCTTCACTTTTTCCCGGTGCTGCAAATACTTGCGGATACCGGCAATGATAGTGCGCCCCGTCAGCTTGGTTGTGCTGATCGCCAGGTTTACTGTTCTGTTTTCAACTTCTTCCTGCATGATTCATCACCTCCTGCAAGCAGTAGAGTGAACAGATTATCGTGCCATATCTCTGTGGTCGTAATACAGATTGCCCTTGGCAACTGCGGCATGGCTGATAATCTTGATATTGCCAGCTTTCTGGTTATCCAGAGCCTTCTGATAACCCACATCGCTCAAATACAGGCGATTTCTTTCGCCTTTCCAACCGACAGGCGATTCATCGGTCAGCACATCGAAAATAATCATGTGCTTGGTGGCGTCATCAAATCGTGCCAAGTCCATATAGGTATGTCCCTGGTACTCCTTGGCACCATCCTGAATCCGCTTTCGCTCCATCAGCTCTCCAATCGTCGAATTTCTTTGCATAAGAACCTCCTTACAGAACATCTCGGTCAGGGTTACTTTTGTGGGGAACCGAATCAGCTTTGACAGGTGCATCTTCTTTCTTCACCATGTCATCCGGCAGGGGAAGCGCCATAATGCTGCGCCCCATGCGTACAAAAGTCTCAGGCTGATGAAAGTGTTCCTCAAACTGCTTCATCAGTTCCGGGGACAGAGAACAAAAATCATCCTCGCCCAATCCCACAACCAGAAAATCACCGGCGATAATGTCATAAATATCGCCGTCATCATCACGCAGCGCACGGTTCAGTTCTTTGCCTACGAGTTTACCTTCGTCGTGCATCACCAGTGCAACCGGCTCATTGAACGGATAAGTTGCCTCAATATCGCCACCTACGGCTTTCTGCAAATCCTCCAGCTCACAGCCGATCTGCACAGCCTGCGGATACATGAACGGCTTTACCAGCAACACATTCATGGTATCTGCCTGTTCTTTCTGAACCTCCCGTTCCTCGGTCGTGCCGAACGCAACACCGGTAAAGTTTTCGGAGTCCAGAATGTACTCCGAATTGTAATAAGCGGCTCTAACCTGTTCCTCTGCCGCATCGTGAGATTCTGCTTGCACCGTAACCGTTTTCTCCAAGGTTTCGGTGATCTTCACATCGTATTCTTTCAAGTTTCGATACCTCCGTTTCTTTGGAAATAAGAAAAGCGACCATCCATGAACCTGTTACAGTTCATAAATAGTCGCATCCACATCGGCTAAAAGCTCGAACAAGCAAATATCGTCCAGTTCGCAAATCAGGGAACCCATGTCGAAGAAAATATCGTCCTCGCATTCCACCGTAGTAACCACGCTGCGGTGTTCGTTAAGACAAATGGCTTCTTCCTTGTCCATCGTGATCGTAGACATACAGGACACCACATAGAATGTCATATCTTCTGCTAACCACAGCTCCTTGCTCTGAATCGTGCGAACTTTTTCATCGCCGCTCATATCTTCTACATAGGACAGAAGCCGCACGGCTCTGCTGTTCAGAAGTACCTTTCCCTGATAGTCGATACCCTCACCAGCAGAGGACAATACTCGATACTCGCTAATCATCTCGGCATTTTTCTGAAACGACTTTGCCAGAAGCGCAGGAGAAATATCATCGAACTCCTCACTGTAGTTTACGAGCATATCTACCATATAATCAGGATCGCAAAGGTCGTAGAGTTCTTCCAAAGCGCCCTGAATGTTTTTGGGTGTAAACATTTTTTACCTTACCTTTCCATTGATTTTTCTCTTTTTTTCTGCCATTGCTCCAAAAGCTGAATGATTTTATCCTCCATCTGCTTGTTGGTATAGGACTTCGGGAAGTATTTTCGCAACGAATCCGTTTTGAAGGTTACTCTGTCCAGCTCTCCCTTCTTGATTTCATTCATAATCTCGCACATCGCATCCAGCGTACACTCGCCCTCCTGTGCGAGCTTTTTAATTCGCTGTGCTTGCGAAAGGGAAGGAGCTGCTTGAGCATAATCCATTGCAGAAAGAAAATCCTTCTGTTCTTCACTTGCCAGATAGGAAAGCTCCACCGCAGGATTGAATTTGATCTGACCCGTATCTACCATATCCAGCAGTTCCGGAATCAGTTCGGTCAGACGGATATAACGGTGTACCTGATTTCTGCTTTCTCCTGCCTCCTGACCGACTATATCCATTGCCTGCAACTTCATCCCAACTTGGGATGAAGTTAAATCGGTGCGTTGACCTTGATGTTTAATCGCATCCAGCTTCATCTTATAAGCAAATGCTCTTTCACTCGGCAGGATACTCTCCCTCTGCAAATTCGCATCAACCATCAAAATAATGGCTGCATCATCGTCCAGGTCACGAACAATCGCAGGCATGGTTTCCTTACCCGCAAGCTCCGATGCCCGGTGCCGCCTGTGACCAGAAACGATTTCATAACCACCGTCGGGGTCAGGACGGACAATCGCAGGAGTGAGAACTCCGAAATCTCGGACGCTCTCTGCCGTTTTCATCATTTCTTCATCATCAACCACACGGAAGGGGTGTCCCTCAAAGGGGTGTAGCTCAGAAAGCGGAATTTCCTGCACACGCTCCTGCTGGGCTTCAGCTCTGGATTGATCGGTGGAGAAAATATCATCGTACCCCTTCAAGCTGATGTTTGCGCCTTTTTTCTGCATTGTTTAACACCTCCTTCGTCAGAATTTTATAGGCTTCGGCAACTTTGCCTTTGGGATCATGCTTGAAGATACTGGTTCCCTCTGCGCTGATTTCCTCTGCACGGACAGAGCGGGGAATGTCGGTCTTGTAAACCTTCAGCTTTCCGCCGTAGCTCTCCCGAATCAGATTGCTGATGTCTTTGGAGTAGTTGGTGCGGCTGTCCACCATCGTCAGAAGAATCCCTTCAATCCTCAGTTTCGGGTTGATTTGCCTCTTGACCTTGTTGATGGTTCCAAGCAGCTGTTCCAGACCCTTTGCAGGAAGGTATGCTGCCTGAACCGGTATCAGCACATTGTCGGCAGCTGCCAACGCATTGACGGTCAGCATACCCAAAGACGGCATACAGTCAAGAAGAATGTAATCATAATTCTGTTTGACTGTATCCAGGTATTGCCGGAGAATGGTTTCCCGGCTCATGGCATTGACCAGTGCTACCTCCATACCTGAGAGTTCGATGTTGGACGGCACCAAATCAACGCCCTCCGGATGATGAAGAATCCCTTCATCGGGAGTAATAGGGTTTTCCATCATAATCTTTCCCATCAGATCGGAAAGTGTCGGAGACAGATCATCCGGGCAGGGATTGCCCAAACTGACCGTCAGGGAAGCCTGGGGATCGGTGTCTACCAGAAGCACCTTTTTTCCTTCAAGAGCCAAGCCAACGCCCAGATTCTCGGTGGTGGTGGTCTTTCCAGTGCCTCCTTTCTGATTGACCACCGCAATGATGGTTGCTTTTTTCGACATTTATCGTCACTCTCCTTCCTCTCGCTTCATTTTCAATTTCTTAAATCCTCCTTCCAAATATCCGTGTGACATATCGTGCCGAACAAGAGCATCGTAGTAGGTGTCTATTGTCGTCGGCGCATTGTATATCGTAGTCAGCATATACTGACGGATATTTCTAATCTTTGTGGTGTTCTCCTTGAAGCAGTCCATAACATATCGAATGTGTTCGGCATTCAGTTTCATAAACCGACTGCGGACAATTTCTGCCGGACGCTCCTCTGCACCAATGCGAATCAACGGTCGCTTCGTGCAAACTGTTTCAACGATCAACTCCAGAATGTTATCCAGCATTTCGGAATCGTAAGGGTAATCCTTCTTCAACAAATCCATACTAAGCTGATCCGAGAAATAATCAAAGTATTCTTGATACCGGTCATTCTCGTCCATCATTCCACCATTTCCGGAAGGAAAGATAGAATCAGTATCACTAAATTCAGTATTTTTAATATCAGTATTATTACATTGTGATTTCGGAAGTTCTTGAGTTGTGATTTCCATTGTTCCAGAATTGTGATTTTCACAATTCAAGAGTTGTGAATCCACAGCAGAGATAAAGTTCTTCACATAGATCAGGTTGGGCTTTCCCAAACCCTGGCGCTTACGTTCAATCAATCCTGCTTTCTTCTCAAGTTCACTGAGCAGCTTGATAGCCTTTTGTTCAGCACAGTTCAGAGCCATCTTCGCTTCGTCGATTGTAAAAATGATATACACTCTACCGTTTTTATCTATCCAACCATTCTTGGCAGACAGGCTCATGCGGTCAAGCAAAATGCCATACAGCATCTTGGCATCGGCAGAAATATTCCAGAACCTCTCGTTCGTGAACAACACCTTCGGAACTCGATAGAATGTGAATAGATCGGATTGCTGACCGTAAAAATAATCAAAACTCACACGGCTTCACCACCTTCTTTCTGCGGAAAACTTTCTGTTGTCAGCGGAATGCTGCGGAAAGTCGTATCCGTCTTTTCGTAAGGACATCGGGCAAAATAGTAGAAGCGGTATTCCTGTTCATACACATCCATATCAACGAAGCCCCACTTCACGCATAACCTTCTTCGTACACCAACCAATGCACGGGTGATCTCGCCCATAGGGACAGCCATCACATTCCGACTTGGGTTTCGGCGGCAAAGAGATTAAGTAGTAGCAATTATTTCTACCCAGACGGCAGCCCTTTCTGCCATTCGTCCAGAAGTAGCAGTAATGACAGTCGCTCGGCTTGTCTGCGGTATAAACAGGCTTGCTCAAATAAAACACCTCCAATCTCTTGTATTTGCCCATGGGTTTGGGCATAAAAAAAGAGCGCCTATCCATCCCCAATGCGGGGCAAATAGACGCTCTATGTACATAACGATATTTAATTTTATCTGCTATAACTGCATGGTATTCAAAACATCCGCCTTTTTTGATTAGCTGGATTTTTGGCACGATTTTGGGGCTGATTAGCAGGAAGGGCATTTTCATTAGCAAGAACAGCCCGTTTTCTGCTAAAAATTAGCTGGCGATTTTGTCTTATAACAACCGTTCGATTCTGGAGGGGTTGTCAAAAATCAAATTTTGGAGTAGAATTTTATCTCATACAGTGAAAGAGCTTTTTCGTAGCTTTTTATATAAGAAAAGCCGAAAACCCTTGAAAACAAAGGCTTTCGGCGTTGTTCACTGGCGTCCATAAGAGGATTTGAACCTCCGACCCCACGCTTAGGAGGCGTGTGCTCTATCCAGCTGAGCTATATGGACGTGTCTGATATATGATTATAGCCCGATCAAAGTCGAACTGCAATCCCTTATTTAGTTTTTTTTGAGGTGGCCGTTGTAACGCAACCTTAGGAGGCGCTTGTTATATCCATTTAACTATGGGAACAAATGCCGTATTTTCGGGCTTTTTCAGCCTTTTCGGTCACGGCGACCAACTTTATGAACTCAATCACTTTCGTGATGAATTATCTCTTTCTTATCTCTTCTAATTTTTCAGATTTCGCTTCCTTAAGTGACCCTCAAACGCTACCCTTTTTCTTCAAAAAGGTTCCGCCATGGTTCTACCTTAGGAGGCGAATACTCTATCCTACTGAGCTACAGAGATTTATATGTTTCACGTGAAACATATATCGTATTTTCATACTGCATTTTATTATAATTCATTTTCATGTGTTCCGCAACTATTTTCTCTTCCTGCCTGCTCCGTATGTAATTTCTGTGTAACTGTTCACGGGTAGGCACTTTTGGAACCGACGATTTTTTATAGACCTTTACGCAAAATGAGCCGTTCCCATCATCCATATTTTTCCTTTAAACCGACGTCCCGGAAGCGGTTCTCCAAGCAGGTCCATCTTATTGATACCCACACGGAAATACAGATCGTTGCATTCCACCTTGAGATCATAGATTTCCTCGCCGGTAAACCGGTTTTTCTTACATATAACCTCTTTGATCTCGCCTAAAATCGAATACTGATCGCACTCGATCCCGCTTGGCATAAAAGTTGTATCGACGATCGAATAAATATCCTCTCTAGTCGCCCGGCGCGATGCCATCGAATAGAGATCCAGATCCTCGATTGTTAAGGACTCCATCGCATCCTCGTCGCCATTTTTTGCCGCTTCCAAAAGTTCATCCCGGTTTTTCGCCGCCACTTTGGCTTTTTCAATCTGCAGCGCCGTCTTTTTGATCGGAAGAAGCACCTTGCCCCGATTGGCAAATCCTGCCAGGCTGACCGAAGTCACCTGTAAGCGCTCGCGCTCTTTCCGGTAACACTCCCTGTATTCGATCGGATTCAAGAGATAAAAGATCAGCGAAAGCCCTACCTTATACTCATCCAGAAGCCCTGCATAGGTTTCCTTCTCCGTATGACGCTGAATGGAACATTCTGCCCGCGAGGTTACCTCATCGTTCAGGATATAGGGATAATAATACTCTATCTCCATCTCATCCTGCTCATTCAGCTCCCCATACATCGCCACGCCGATCCCCGGCGCAACTTCTGTCTTGATCTCATATAATTCGGTCTCCCTGTCAAGCTGAAGACAGCTGGAGGTTCCTGCCTCTCTCGCCAGACAGCGAAGCAGGGCACGGATGTCCTTCTTCTTCTGATACATACTAAATCCGGCAGCTCGCAAAAAACGATGCATATTGACTCCTTCTAACTACAATCCGCAGCTGCTGCCAATACATACAGCCGCCTCATTTCTATCCTTTATTTTCCTTACTTATACCCAAGCGCACGCTCCAGTGCTTCCTTCTCTTCACTTCCTAAAAGCACCTCGGTCTTGCCCTCTACGACATCCTTCAGATACAGGTAACAGCCTTCACGGCTGTGAACAGAATTCAGCACAAATCCCGTGTTGTTATCATCCAGCATGGCAATGACAAAACTCAGATTGCCGCCCATGCCCTTAAACGCATTGTACTTGACAATACCGGTTTTCTGGTATCCAGCCTGCGCCTTGGAGACAACCGAATCCACCAGGCGTTTTGTATCTCCGTCCTTTGCCCGCAGATACTCGGTCTCATCCACCAGTTCCATGATCGTGTCTTCGAGCGTCTCCGCATCTTTTCCCCGCATAAACATATCATATCTGCGATACAACTTCCTATACTGCGAAAAACAGATGACGGATGCAATAAATGATATGAGTGTCAGGATCGCCAGAACGATCACGATAACCCCCGGATCGATGCCAATCCCGCTAAAAATACTGCTCTCCATCTTTCATTCCTCATTTCCCATCATCCGTCCCCTGGGACGAATTTTGTGTGATTACTGTCTTAATGACTCCAAAAGCTCAATCAGACGTTCCAGTTCCGCTGATGAATAGTATTCGATCTCGATTCTACCTTTATTCTTATCCTTGCGGTTGATCGAAACCTTCGTTCCCATAACTCCTTTCAGCTTCTCTTCCAGATCCTTGAAAAAGACCTCCATATCGCGTTCCGGCTCTGCTTTCTTTTTCGCCTTTTTCGGCTTCAAAAGCTCTTTCACCAGACGCTCGACCTCGCGGACGCTCAAATGATTTTCTACTGTTTTAAGCGCCAACTGGTACTGTTTTTCACCATCTTCCAGCGAAAGAAGCGCTCTCGCATGACCTCCGGTAAGCCGGTCCTGAATCAGCATCTCCTGCACTCTCTCATCCAGTTTCAAAAGACGCATGCTGTTCGTGATCGTCGCACGGTTCTTCGCTACGCGCTCTGCCACATCCTCCTGACGCAGCCCAAACTCCTGAATCAGCATCTGGTAGGCTTTCGCCTCCTCAATCGGATTTAAATCTGCACGCTGTACATTCTCGATCAGGGCGATCTCCATCGTCTGCTGTCTCGTATACTCGCGCACGATCACCGGAACTTCCCGAAATCCTGCCAATTTGGCAGCTCTCCACCGGCGCTCTCCGGCAATCAGCTCATAACGATCGCCCTTTTTCTGAACCAGAAGCGGCTGCAGCACGCCGTAACGGCGGATGGATTCTGCCAGCTCTCCGAGCTGTTCTTCATCAAACATCTTACGCGGCTGGCTGACATTTGGCTCAATCTCCGAAATATTTAGAAATTTCTCTTTTTCCACCTCAACGATCTTTACGACCGGCTCCGCTTTTGCCGTCTGTGTCTTCGATTTTGCCGCCGTCTCCCCGGCTGTGCGGGTTTTTCCTTCTGCCGTCGTCTTTCCGGATGCCTTTGCAACTCCCACGCGGCTGCCTTTTCCCACTGTTTTCGCAGCTGTCTTTCCGGCAGACGCCGATTTTTTCTGTTTTTTAGATCCCGGAAGCACCATATCCAGCTCTTCCAGGCTCTTTTTCTCTATCTCCTGTTCCGTCTCACGAACGGAAGTCTTTTTTCCGGCTTCATCCGATGGCTTTGCGCTGCTTTTTCCCGCTTCTGCATTCTCGTAATCATTTCCAAAAAAAGCTCCCAGTCCTCTGCCAAGCCCCGTTCTCTTTGACATTTCCTTCCTCCTCACGAACCTCCCGACGCCCCCGGCAGGCATCCTTTCTGAATTTCACTTCACCGTTATTTTCCTGCCTACAGCTCTTCTCCCCGGCTGATCACCTCTGCTGCCAGCAGACGGTAGCTCTCTGCACCGGTCGAACGGCTGTCGTACAGGTTGATCGGCATTCCGTGGCTCGGCGCCTCCGCCAGTCGCACATTTCTCGGTATGATCGTCTTGTAAATCCGCTCATTTAAGTTCTGTTTTACATTCTCTACGACCTGCAGGGAGAGATTCGTTCTCGCATCATACATGGTAAATACCACGCCCTCCAGCTCCAGCGACGGATTCATCTTTTTCCGGACCAGACCGATCGTCCGGAGTACCTGGCTCAGTCCTTCCAGCGCATAATATTCGCACTGGATTGGCACCAGCACCGTATCTGCCGCTACCAGCGCATTGATCGTCAAAAGACTCAGCGACGGCGGGCAGTCGATGATAATAAAATCATACTGATCGCGGATTGTCTCCAGATAACCGTTTAACACCGACTCTTTATTTTCCACATCCAGAAGTTCAATCTCAGCTCCTGCCAGATTCGAATCCGAAGGAAGAACATCCAGATTTTCCTGAACATCGCGCATCAGACAGTCCTCCAGTGTGCAATCGCCCAAAAGCAGCTCATAGACTGTATCTTCAATCTGTTCTTTTTCCAATCCCAAACCAGTGGTTGCATTTCCCTGCGGATCAAAATCGATCGTCAGAACCCTCTGTCCCGCCTCTGCCAGGCATGCCGACAGGTTGATCGCCGTTGTCGTTTTACCTACGCCGCCCTTCTGATTTGCAATCGCAATCGTTCGTCCCATACCGTATTCCTTCCATTTCCTCGGTTTTATCTCACATGAAAGACAGGAAAAAGCCTTCCCGCAAGCATCCGCACAGCGATTTCCAGCTTTTTCCCGTTCTTGTCTTGCCTAATAGTATAACACACTTAAAACTCATTTCCTACTTTTTTAGAAAAATTTCATTTAAAATGTTTCACGTGAAACATCGGCTCCACCGTCTCCCCCAGAGCACACCATTTATCTGCCAGACACACAATCCATGCCTCGCGGCACTGAGGCGGCACCGGTATCAGCGGAAACATATGACGTGCGATGATATTTTTTTCCTTCCAATTTAAATGGTAATCTCTCTGTGCATTTCCAAGCGCTGTTTTCGGGTGACGGAAGCCGTGCAGGCGGTGCGCGGAATCCTTCTGATGCCAGTCATACAAAAAATAATCATGCAGCAGTGCCCCTCTCACAAGTGATTTTGGTTCCAAGCGAATCTGCCACCGTTCCATCATCCAAAGGCTTGTGTAGGCAACATTGAGGCTGTGGCGGTAAATGGATGTCGTACCATGCTGCATCGCCAGCTTCTCCTCGTCTAAGCGCCCTTCCTGCTTCAGTTCGCGTATCGTTTCCGCCAGCAGCCGCTGCCTGCCCGCCGACAACTGAAAAGATTTCTCTGTCTTCCGTTCCATACGATGCTGAAAGCATAACTTATTTTCCTTCTTTATCATATCGCGCATTTCTTTCCCCATCGATTGATTTTTTGATACGTGAACATTATAATGAATTTAATATCGATTTTCAATAAAATTTTGTTTACATAAAATGGCATATTCATAACTGTTCACAGGTAGAAATTTTCTGAACTGAAAATTCCGAACGCTACCGTTCTGGTTGCAGATTTTTCCGATTTGAAATGCGAAGCATCGGCAAAATTCCGTTACTTGGGCACACATCTGTGAACAGATATTCTGTGAAAACCACGCTGGAAATAGCTGAACTGTAATACAGGAAAATATGATATAATGAGCGCAAGTGAACCAGAAAGCTGCTTGCAGATTTATGGCGAACGGCAAATGGCGATCACGATAGCTGCGTCAGCAGCGGTAAGCATCGAAGATGCGAATCGTGATATAATGAGCGCAGAAGAAAAGAATGCGGCTGCGAAGCAGACATATTCTTTTCTTGCGCCATTAAGGAACGAACAGCCATGCGAAGCAGGGCGGTAGAGCGCGATAGCGCGGGTTCGTGAGTGGACGGGTGAGAATACGTTCATATGATATATATGAACACTTAGCGATGCATTTTCGATCCTAGTGCGAGTCATACCTAAATACTTAATGAAGCCAAGCCAAAGGCGATAGCTGAATTTAGTATTTATGGTATAATAGAATTACTTGATGAGATATTTTCGAGTTTAATTTTTCGATTCAAAAGGAGCTTTCTATATGAACACAAAAAACAAGATCATGACCTGCCTGATGCTGTCCGCCGGCGGCGCAGTTTCACTGGCACTTTTAAATAAATATATTCAATTTTCTGCCACCTCCCGCGGTCTGACCCGGGAAGAGAATTCTCTCTGCTACAAATGGCGGCTGGGAAATATCTACTATACAAAATGCGGTTCCGGCAAACCGCTTCTGTTGATTCACGATCTGCACTTTGCATCGAGCGGCTATGAGTGGGAATCCATCCGCGAACAGCTCAGCCGCTCCTACACCGTCTACACGCTCGACCTTCTCGGCTGCGGACGTTCCGAGAAGCCGAACCTGACCTACACAAATTACCTGTTTGTCCAGCTGATCTGTGATTTTATCAAATCTGAGATCGGACATCGGACCAACATTCTCTCCACCGGTGATTCAGCTGCACTGTCTATCATGGCGTGCAGCAACTCTCCAGAACTGTTTGATCAGATCATGCTCATCAACCCGAGCAGCCTTACCGACTGTTGTCAGCTTCCGGGTAAAAATGCCAAGCTTTATAAGCTTCTTCTGGATCTCCCGCTGGCTGGAACGCTCATTTACCACATTGCGTGCAGCCGCTCTATGATCGAAGAGGCATTCCGCACCAAATATTTTTACAATCCGTATACCGTAAAACCGGTTCAGATCGACCGCAGCCACGAAGCCGCACATCTCGGTGAATGTCCGAAAGCGATCTTCTCCAGTATTGAATGCCGCTATACCAAGTGCAATATTTCCAATGCTCTCAGGAAGATCGACAACAGCATCTTCATCATCGGCGGTTCCGAGGAACCGATGATCGAGGCGACGATTCAGGATTACAAGATTTATAATTCCGCAATCGAGTCCTCTATCATCCCAAAGACCAAACATCTGCCGCAGTTAGAACAGCCGGATGCCGTGATGGATGCGATCCATATGTTTTTTTCTTAAAAAAGGATAATGAGTATGCATACCGCGGAGCGTTTTTTTCGTCATAGGACGAAGCTTATTACTGTTCACGCATACGTGCCCAGTGACGGAATTTGCCGCATTTAAATACGGCAAATTCCTGCTGCCACCGCGTTTTCTTACGGCACTTTCGGTTTCAAAAGTGCCTCCCCGTCAACAGTTACTCTCTCTTTCCCACATCTCCATAAAAATTGCTTTTTCATACTCTTACCATGATGCAGATACCATTTTTCCAGTATCTTTCATATTCACAGCGTCATCCTTCCGTGCGCCTTGTTTGTTTCTTCTTGATAGGAACGGTCCTAATGTTTCATCCAGGTCCCGCCGTACTATCTATATACAAACAAAACCCCCGGAATGCTCCTCTTTATTCTGCATTATTCCCACTCGATCTCCTCGGCTTTCGCACAAAAAACTATATTCTGTAACGAAAACTCAAATTTTATAAATTTTCCCTATTATTTCCAGCTCTGCCATCGCCTCTACCTGTTTCTCCAGATTTCCTCTGCCATATGCCTGATACGGCTTCTGGAACACAATCTTCCAGGACAAATGTTCAGTCATACATTTTTGTTTAAACCCCGCCTATATGAAAAAGAAAGACTGCATACCCTACGTGTTCCATATACAGTCTTTCTCTATCCACCTTTTGATTGCTTTATTTCAACGGCTCCCGCGACGGCGTTCCCGCTTTTCTCGGATACTTCTTTCCCGTCTTCTCTGTCTTACGAATCCGGACCAGGTTACGCTCATCCTCATTGGCAAGGTGGAAGGAAATCACATCCTCCAGCTCGCCGCCCAGCTTGCGGATTGCACCTTTTCCCGTCTTCATCTCTTCCTCCAGTTTGCCTGATTTGTACGGTACAAACCAGCCTCCCACCTTGACAAATGGCAGGCAGTATTCCGACAGCGTGGACAGATTTGCCACCGCGCGTGAAACGCAGAAATCAAATGTTTCACGTGAAACATTATCATGTGCCGCATCCTCCGCCCGTCCGTGAACCGCCTGAATTTTTTCCAGTTCCAATGCCTGAATTACCTCGTTCAGAAAGTTGATCCGCTTATTTAAAGAATCGAGAAGCGTGACCTTTAAATTTGGAAATGCAATCTTTAACGGGATACCCGGAAATCCAGCTCCCGTTCCAACATCGATCAACGTATACTCTTTCTCTGCCAGATCCGGTACCGCTTTCACAAGTGCCAGACTATCCGAAAAATGTTTGGTCACAACTTCCTTCTGTTCCGTGATCGCTGTCAGATTCACCATCGTATTCCAATGAATCAACAGTTCATAGTAATCGTAGAACTGCTTGATCTGGTGTTCATTTAACGTGACGCCCATCTCCTGCGCTTCTTTCTGAAGCTGCTCGGTAAAGTCTGCCGGAGGCAGAACCACACCGCTTTCTACTTTATTTTCTTCTGCCATAAATATATCCTTCATGATATGTTTTATTTTTTCTCAGGTTCTTATCTATCTTACACTTTGAGTTGCTGCAATGCGTTTACCTGTTTCCATGCAGTCTCTGACTCGTTACTGTTCACGCATACGTGCCCAGTAACGGAATTTGCCGTGGCTTCGCATTTAAATACGGCAAATTCCTCCTGCCACCAGGTTTTCTTACGGCACTTTCGGTTCCAAAAGTGCCTGCCCGTGTACAGTAACTCTGAATCCGCTCGTTTCTATATTTACAGTTCTTTCTTCTCTTCCCCATGCCCCGCATGGCGGCTCTGCTCTAAGTGTACCAGCAGCACCGAAATATCCGCCGGTGACACGCCCGCGATTCGGGATGCCTGACCGATATTTGCCGGTTTATAGAGATTTAATTTCTGTACTGCCTCACGGCGCAGGCTTCCGACCGTGGAATAGTCGAAGTTTTCATCCAGCTTCCGGCTCTCCATCTTCTTGAACTGTGCAACCTGCTGCAGCTGGCGGCGGATATAGCCGTCATACTTGATGTTGATGTTGATCTGCTCGATCACATCTTCCGGAAGTTCCGGACGGTTCGGATCCAGCTCTGCCAGTGCTTCATAGCTTAACTCCGGACGGCGTACCAGCTCTGCCAGCGTTGCCGCGGTCTTGAGCGGGGTGCTTCCGTGGCGCTCTAAAAATTCCTGCACTTCTTTTCCAGCGCCAATGTTGATCTTCTCCAGACGCTTTGCCTCTTCCTCGATCATTTTTTCTTTCCAGAGGACACGCTCATACATCGCATCACTGACCAGTCCAATCTCATGCCCGATCGGGGAAAGACGCAGATCCGCGTTGTCCTGACGCAAAAGCAGGCGGTATTCCGCACGCGACGTCATCATCCGGTACGGTTCATGGTTTTCTTTGGTAACCAGATCGTCGATCAAGACACCGATATATGCCTGGGAACGGTCGAGGATGATCGGTTCTTTTCCCAGCACTTCGCGCGCCGCATTGACACCCGCCATAAAGCCCTGTACCGCCGCTTCCTCATAACCGGAGCTTCCGTTAAACTGACCGCCGCTGAACAATCCCCGGATCTCCTTAAATTCCAGCGATGCCTTTAACTGGCGTGCATTGATACAATCGTACTCAATTGCATATGCATTTCGAACAATTTTTACATTTTCGAGTCCCGGCACGGTACGGTACATCGCGTACTGCACATCCTCCGGCAGGGAACTGGACATACCGCCCAGATACATTTCATTCGTATAAATTCCCTCCGGCTCGACAAAAACCTGATGACGGTTCTTATCTGGAAATTTTACCACCTTATCCTCGATCGATGGACAGTAACGCGGACCTGTTCCCTCGATCGCGCCCGAAAAGAGGGGCGATCGATCCAGGTTGTTGCGAATGATCTCATGTGTTTTCTCATTGGTATAGGTCAGCCAGCAGGACACCTGCTCCTTCTGCACCGACTCCGGATCTGTGGAAAAAGAAAATGGCACAACCCTCTCATCGCCGAACTGCTCTTCCATCTTAGAAAAATCGATGCTGCGCTTATCAACACGCGCCGGTGTGCCCGTCTTGAAACGGAACATCTCGATTCCCAGCTTTTTCAGGGAATCTGTCAGATGGTTTGCCGCCTGCAGACCATTCGGTCCGGTCGGATTGCTCACATCACCATAGATACATCTCGCTTTCAGGTACGTTCCCGTTGCCAGCACCACCGCCTTGCAGTAATACGTCGCGCCGGAGTACGTTTTCAGTCCTTTGATCTGACCTTCTTCCACGATCAGCTCTGCCACCTCTCCCTGACGGATCGTCAGGTGATCGGTATTTTCCATGGTACGGCGCATCTGGCGGGTGTATTCCTGCTTGTCCGCCTGCGCGCGGAGCGAATGCACCGCCGGTCCCTTAGACTGGTTGAGCATCTTGGACTGTATAAAGGTTTTATCTATATTTTTTCCCATCTCGCCGCCGAGCGCATCCAGCTCGCGCACCAAGTGGCCCTTCGAGCTTCCGCCGACATTCGGGTTGCACGGCATCAGGGCGATGCTGTCCACGCTGACGGTAAACACGATCGTCTCGAGTCCCAGTCTCGCGCTTGCCAGCGCCGCCTCACAGCCGGCGTGTCCCGCCCCGACGACCGCTACATCATAATTTTCTGTTAAACAGGGCATGTTTCCTCTTTCCTCTCTATCTCTGTGTTCTATTCAAGTCGAACGTCCGTGAGACTTGGCGCGTGATTCTGGTCAGCGTAAGCTGACATATTCTTTACAGAATCACTGCGCATCCTCGCGGAGCGTTTATCTCAGTCGGAGACAAGGCTTCCACTGAGACAAATTTGCTATTACTCACCACCTGAAGAGGTGGGAGTCTTCTCGACTGAGATAAACGCTGCGGCTCATGCGCCGTATGTTTCGCAGCCGATTTTACTGCAGCTGCACATTTCAATTCGATCAAACGCCTTATATTCTTTCTTGTTTTCAGATCCACCCTATCATACCACAAGGAAAGAAACCTTGCAAAAAAATTGATCTATTTCCCCATACAAAAATGGCTGAAAATTTCATTTACCAGATCCTCTTCCAGTGATTCCCCAAGGATCGTTCCAAGATGTTCATAGGCATCCATCAGATCAATCGAGAAAAAATCCTCCGGCATCGCATTGTCGATGCTTGTCTCGACCAGACGCAGGCTTTTCAGCGCCTGCTCCATCGCCGTCTTGTGACGGACGTTTGTCAGCATGACCTGATCGTTGAAATTCAGGTTTCCCTGCAAGAACATCGTCTGAATTTTTTCCTCCAATCGATCAATTCCCTGCTGTTCCTTCGCCGATACCGGGATCACTTCCTGCCCGCACGCTTCGCGAAGCGCTTCTTCTGTGAGAACCGGTTCCAGATCTGTCTTATTTAAGAGGACGATCACCTTCCGTCCCCGGATCAAATCGAGGATCTGACGGTCATTTTCATCCAGCTCCCTTGATCCATCGACCACATACAAGATCAAATCTGCCTCATCCGCAATCTTTCTCGCCCGTTCCACGCCAATCTTTTCAACGATATCCTCCGTTTCCCGGATGCCCGCCGTATCGATCAAATTTAAGCTAAGCCCGCGCAGACGGATATTTTCCTCCAGCGTATCGCGTGTCGTACCGGCGATCTCTGTCACAATCGCGCGCTCCTCTCCCAGCAGTACATTCATCAGGGACGATTTTCCTGCATTCGGCTTACCTAAGATCACGGTTTTGATCCCCTCCGTCATGATACGCCCGTTGTCAAACGTCCCGATCGACGCCTCCAGTTCCATCTCAATCGGCTGCAGCGTCTCCCGAAGGCGCTCCGGGTATCCGTCCAGGGAAATATGCTCCGGATCATCAAGTGCGGACTCAATAAAGGCGATCTCATAGATTAGTTTTTCGCGGAGTTCCCGCACTTTCCGCGACATTGAACCGCTCAACTGGCTGACCGAAGACTGCAGCGCATACTCATTTTTCGACTGGATCACATCGATCACGGCTTCCGCCTGCGAAAGATCAATTCTGCCATTTAAAAACGCCCGCTTCGTAAATTCGCCTGGTTCCGCCAGCCGCGCCCCACATTTTACCGCCAGCTCCAGAATCCGCTTCATCACCAGCACGCCTCCGTGACAGTCAATCTCTACCGTGTCCTCCGCCGTATAACTGTGCGGACCGCGCATCAAAAGAAGCAGCACTTCATCGATCCGTTCCTCTCCATCCCGAATATATCCATAATGAATCGTATACGTTTTCTGCTCCGAAAGCCTCTTCCCCGCCACCGCCGGTTCAAACATCCGCTCCGCCACCGCAACTGCGTCCGAACCGCTAATCCGGATAATCCCAATCCCCGAACTCGAAAGCGCCGTCGCGATCGCGGCGATTGTATCTGTATATACCATATATATATAAATCCTTCCTTGCTTTTTATCTTCTTATTCTATACCATATGGAAGCATTTTCCCATCTTTATTTACAAATCTAGTCTAATATTTATTTCTTTTTTCATGTTTTCACGATAAACCTCTCGCGCTCGATCCCCCACAAAAAAGAAGGTCTAGATACCTCCAGACCTTCTTCGTCATACTTATTTACTTCTCATATCTCCCATACCCGTCACTTCTCTCGCGTCTGCCCTCACGCTTCAGCGAAATAATCACATGCCGGAACGGATCCTCGCCCTCGCTGCGGGTGGTGACATACTTGTCATTCTGCAGCGCTGCATGAATGATCCGTCTCTCATACGGGTTCATCGGCTCCAAAGATACGGAACGTTTCGTTCTCTTTACCTTGTAAGCAATGTTCTTTGCCAGTGTCTCAAGCGTCTCTTTCCGTCTCTCGCGGTAATTCTCGGTATCGAGCTTCACGCGGACGTAATTCTCGCTCTTCTTGTTGACAACCAGGCTGACCAGATACTGGAGAGAATCCAGGGTCTGACCTCTCTTACCGATCAAAATACCCATGTCCTCGCCGGAGAGGTCAATGTTCATCTCGCACTCTTCCTCATTGAAAGCCGCTGCGATCTTCACATCTAAGTTCATCGCATCAAATACCTGGCTTAAAAAGTCGATCGCACGATCCTCGAGCGTCTCTTTTTTCTTAGCACGGATGATCGCCGGTTTCGCGCCGATCCCCAGAAATCCGGCGCTTCCTTTTTCGACCACTTCGTACTCTAATTTATCACTGGTGGTTTCCAGTTCAATCAGTGCCTTTGTTACTGCCTCATCGACTGTCTTAGCGGTAACCGTAATCATATCCATCCTGCGCCCTCCTTCTATTTTTTCGCGTGCTTATCGTTGTACTTCTGCACCATCTTGGCCTTGGAAGCCAGACTGCCCGGCTTCGGATCGGAATTGTAAAATGCTTCAGACGCCTCCATCTGCTTTTTATTGCGGGAGATCTTGTCCTCTTTCGCCTTGCTTTCCGCATCCTCGCGTGCCTGAAGCGCCTTTAAATTCACGCTTGCCTTCTCGCTGACATTGGCCGGCGGCAGACCTTTTCTCGCTCTCTTCTTGTTCATCTTCTCCACGTTGCGGCGGATCAGATCATCGACATCGATCTTGTTCATATGTGCATTTACGATCAGCTGCTGAACGAGCTGGAATGCACCCTGAACGACCCAGTAGATACCGATCGCGGACGGCAGGGAGAAACAGAAGAATACGGACATCAGCGGCATCGTGATCATCATGCTGTTCATCATGCTCGCGCCCGGCGCGTCCTGATCCACCTGCTGTAAATTGGAAATCAGCTTGGTGGAGAGCCACTGGGTCAGACCTGCGAGGATCGGGATGATCCATGCGATCGTGATGTGGTTAAAACCGGTAAACGGCGGAGTTGCCAGATTGATGCCGAAGAAATAGTTCATCTGCTCAATCTTGCCCGCATTTTCTGCGATCGTCGAAGAGATCTGCGGGAATAAACTTTCCAGCGTATCCCATCCAGCCGGTGTCAACTTATATAACATATCTACGACTTTGTTTGCCACGGTGTAGTCTACCTTGTCCACCGCCATGCCGACACCGCTTGCCAGCTCGGAAATCTTGTTGACGTAATCCGGCTGCTCCATCAGCGGGTTCGCTACGTTGTCAAAAAAGACACGTACTGACGGTACGTATGCCGGAATGTTGTAGATAACCCGGTACAAAGCGAAGATAATCGGAAGCTGAATCGCCATCGGCAGACATCCTGCCATCGGATTCGAGCCATATTTCTCATAAACTGCCTGCATCTCGACCTGTTGTTTAGCCATCGATGCCTGATCGGTTTTTCCCTTATACCTATTCTGAACCGCCTTGATTTCAGGGTTCATAAGCGACATAAGTTTTGACGATTCCTGCTGTTTGATCGTCAGAGGAAATAACAGTAACTTTGTGATAATGGTAAACAGGATGATACACAGACCGATATTCATGATCCCCATGCTGCTGGTAATCCGGAATAAAAAGTCCATGATATAACCAAACACGCTGGCGATCGGTCCCATGATCGAACCTGCCTTTGTCGCAACTAAAACGCTAACGTCCAATGAACTACCTCCTCATCCTTTACGGAACTGGATCATAACCGCCTTCTGCAAATGGATTACAGCGAAGAATCCGCTTACATGCCAAAATCATACCTTTTACAGCGCCGTACTTTTTAAGTGCCTGGATGGCGTACTCCGAGCACGTCGGCGTGTACTTGCAGTGAGGTCCTGTCATAGGGGAAATATAGAGCTGATATCCCCGAATCATCTTTATCAAGATCTTCTTAATCAATATTCTCACTTCGATTCTCCAGAATGTTATGCAGTCCGCATAAGTGCAGGTATGCACTCTCAATTTTTTTGAAGTCTGCTTCTTTCGCTGCCGGTCTGGCAACGACTACGATGTCTAATCCGAGTCTGACTCTGTCCTTATTTAACCGATAGCTCTCCCGTACCAACCTTGTCACGTGATGGCGGACCACGCTGTTTCCAACCTTTTTGCTGACGGAGATACCGATCCGAGGCTCCTTCCCGTCATCCACCCGCTTCACGTACATAACCAGAAGCTTATTGGCATAGGATTTCCCTGTCTTGTAAACCTTTTGAAATTCGCTGTTCTTCTTAATTGAATTAAAACGCTTCATTAAAATCACCAATTCCCCTGCACCGAGTGTGCATCGCAGAGCTTTTCTTAATATTCTTAGAACTTTTTCTATGAATATTAAGAAAGGCCACAATCTATAACTCGATTGCGGCCTCGTTCATTAAGCAGATAATTTTGCTCTACCTTTTGCTCTTCTGGCAGCCAGAACTTTTCTTCCACCTGCGCTGCTCATTCTCGCACGGAATCCATGAACTTTTGCTCTCTGTCTTTTCTTCGGCTGAAATGTCATCTTCATGTCTGCATACACCTCCTCATCCATAATATAGTAAGAGAAATCCACGCTTCCTCCGGCTCACGCCGAAATCCGCATTCTTCTCAACATAGTTAGACTATTGTAATTAAACATCTTCTCCATTATATAGAAGAATTCCGCATTCGTCAACCACTATTTTGATCTTTTTAATCCCCATAGAACAAGGAATTTCTGTGGTTTTTCCACCATTTCGATCCTGCGTCCCCACAGATCGATCGTCGATTGCTGTCGAGGCACCTTATTGTATACAGTATACACACCGGGACGTTTCCATTTTGTGGATAAAAAAATCCTTATTTTATCAGCATTCCCGCCACCTATTCACAGCTTATCCTCCACTTATCCACATTTTGGGGATAACTTGTGGAAAAGCCGTGGAATACGATCTGGATAAGCTTCTGATTGTTCACACCCATTCACCAAAAAGCCTTATTTTTCGGCGTTTTTTCCACGTGGATAACTGAATTTCACTTATTCACATTGCGGGTTTTTATTGAAAAATGTGGACAAATCATGTAGAATAGAACTTAGATTGGGTTATTTTGCAGTTTTGGCTGCTTTTTACGTTTAGGAGACACAGTATGATAGAGAAAATTAAGGAAAAATGGGATGAAATTCTCCTCCATATTAAAGAAGAACACGAACTGACGGACGTTTCTTTCAAAACATGGCTGCTTCCGACGCAGCCTTATTCCATGAAAGACGGCACCCTTCAGATCCTGGTTCCGGATGTGCAGTTTCTCGGCTATATCAAAAAAAAATACGGACTTTTGATCCAGATTACCATCGAAGAACTAACCGGAATCGAGTGTGAGGTCGATTTTGTCACCATCGAACAGGTCGATGAGCCGCAAAAAGAGACGGACAAAAGCCATCTGATCAACCGCCCGTCCGAGGTCAGCCGCCAGCTCATCCAGGATGCGAACTTAAATCCGCGCTACACATTCGACACCTTCGTCGTCGGCGCGAACAATAACTTAGCGCACGCCGCTTCCCTCGCCGTGGCAGAATCTCCGGGTGAGATCTACAACCCTCTCTTCATTTACGGGGGTGTAGGTCTGGGAAAAACGCATCTTATGCACTCGATCGGACATTTTATCTTAAAAAACAATCCAAAAGCGAAGGTTCTCTACGTTACAAGTGAGAAGTTTACGAACGAACTGATCGATGCGATCCGGAACAAAAACAATATTTCCACCACGGAGTTCCGTGAAAAATACAGAAACAACGACGTCCTCCTCATCGATGATATCCAGTTTATTATCGGTAAGGAATCGACACAGGAAGAATTTTTCCATACCTTCAACGCACTCTATGAAGCGAAAAAACAGATCATTATCTCCTCAGATAAACCGCCGAAAGAGATCGAGACGCTGGAAGAACGGCTTCGTTCCCGTTTCGAATGGGGCTTGACCGTCGATATCCAGTCGCCGGATTATGAAACCCGTATGGCGATCCTCCGCAAAAAAGAGGAACTCGAGGGCTACAATATAGATAATGAAGTGATCAAGTACATCGCCACCAACGTCAAGTCCAACATCCGTGAACTCGAGGGCGCCCTTACCAAGATCGTCGCCCTTTCCAAGTTAAATAACAAGGAGATCACGACGGAGCTGGCGGAGGAAGCGCTCAAGGATCTCATTTCCCCGAACGCGGAGAAAGAAGTGACCCCGGAGCTGATCATCCAGGTCGTTGCCGATCATTTCGGTATCACTCCGCTTGACATTTCCTCCCAGAAGCGCAACAAGGAGATCGTATTCCCGCGCCAGATCGTGATGTATATCTGCCGTTCGATGCTCGGAACTTCCCTGCAGAATATCGGCAAATATTTAGGCGGTCGGGATCACACGACGATCATCCACGGTCACGACAAGATCGCTGCCGATATGGAGAAAAACGAATCGCTTCGCAATACAGTGGAAATCTTAATGAAAAAGATCAGCCCACAGTAGGTTTCTTCCACAATTTCGCGTGGAAAAGTGGTTGAAAACCTGTGGATAACTTTTCCCACATTTTGCTCCATTTCAGGGCTGTGGATAATTCAAAAGTTATCCAGCCGGTTCCGGACAGTTTTACACAGCCTTTTTAACCATTCAAAAGGAGTCTGAACCCCTGTATTTTCGGGGCTGTCCGGAGAATTCCACATATTCACAGCCCCTACTACGATTGCGACGGAATATATATATATCTTTTCTTTCCGTTCCACGTTATTTTTAGCAAAGGAGTTATCAACAAACATGAAGCTTTCATTTGAAAAAGATCATTTAATGAACGGCATCAACATTGTTCTGAAGGCCGTTCCTTCCAAAACCACCATGCCGATTCTCGAATGCATCCTGATCGATGCTGTTTCGGATGAGATCAAACTGACCGGCAACGATATGGAGCTGGGAATTGAGACGAAGGTCGAAGGAACGATCCTGGAACGTGGAAAAATCGCTCTTGATGCCAAGCTTTTTTCCGATATTATCCGCAAGCTCTCCGGCGAAAATTCTACGATCACGATCGAATCGGATGAAAAATACAACACGACGATCACCTGTGACAAGGCTATTTTCCAGATTCAGGGCAAGGACGGCGATGAATTTTCCTATATTCCCCACATTGAGCGGGATAAATTCATCACACTTTCCCAGTTTACCTTAAAAGAGATCATCCGCCAGACGATCTTCTCGATCTCGCCGAACGACAGCAACAAGATGATGACCGGTGAGCTGATGGAGGTCACCGGCAATGAACTTAAGCTCGTTTCCCTCGACGGACACCGCATGTCGATCCGCAAAGTTGCATTAAAAGAACAGTACAGTGATATAAAAGTCATCGTTCCTGGCAAGACTTTAGGTGAGATCAGCAAGATCTTAAACGGTGACAACGACTCTGAGGTACAGATTTTCTTCAGCACCAACCACATCATGTTTGAATTTGACGACACGATCGTGTTATCCCGCCTGATTGAGGGCGAGTATTTCCGGATCAATCAGATGCTTTCCTCCGATTATGAGACGAAAGTTACCTTGAACCGCCGTGATTTCATGGATGCGATCGACCGTGCGAGCATTCTCGTCCGTGAAAATGATAAGAAACCTTTGATCTTAAACTTTACCGATGAAGAAATGGAGTTAAAGATGCATTCCGCCTTCGGTACGATGGATGCCCGTCTGGCGATTACCAAGTTTGGAAAAGACCTGATGATCGGCTTCAACCCGAAGTTTTTGGGTGATGCGCTGCGAATCATCGATGATGAGGAAGTGACTCTGTACATGATGAATCCGAAATCCCCGTGCTTTATCCGGGACGAGGAGGAGACTTACATCTATCTGATCCTGCCGGTCAATTTCAATGCGGCAGCGATCTAACCTGCCATTTTTAGACATGGCAGGTGCAGGCAGACAGTGACAGAAAGGATCTGAAATAAGATGGAGATAAAACTGAGAGATGAATTTATAAAACTGGGTCAGGCGCTTAAGGCAGCTGGTCTGGTAGAGTCTGGCGTGGATGCTAAATTTGCGATTCAGGACGGGCTTGTGAAGGTCAATGGCGCGGTGGAGATGCAGCGCGGCAAGAAGCTTTACGACGGGGACAAAGTCGAGTATGACGGAGAGACCGTAACAATCACCAAATAAAGGATGGTTTCATGTTTATCGAATCGATCGAACTCAAAAATTACCGCAATTACGGGGAATTACATATGGATTTTGATCCGGGGACGAATGTTCTCTACGGGGACAACGCGCAGGGTAAAACCAATATTCTTGAAGCGGTCTACGTGTGTGCGACGACCAAGTCCCACCGCGGCAGCAAGGACAGGGAGATCATCGAATTCGGAGAGGACGAGTCCCACATCAAGATGCAGCTTCGCAAGGACGATGTGCCGTACCGGATTGACATGCATCTAAAGAAAAATAAGACGAAGGGCGTGGCGGTCAACGGGATCCCGATCCGGCGGGCGAGCGAGCTTTTCGGCATTGTTAACGTGGTGTTTTTTTCGCCGGAAGATCTGAATCTCATTAAGAACGGGCCGGCGGATCGGCGCCGTTTTATTGATCTGGAATTATGCCAGTTAAACCGGCTCTACGTCCATTCGCTGGTGCAGTACAACCGGGTGGTGATACAGAGAAATAAGCTCTTAAAGGAGCTGTTTTTCCATCCCGAGTACGAGGAGATGCTGGATATATGGGATATGCAGCTTGCTTCCTACGGGCGGGAGGTGAGCCAGTACCGGCGGGAATTTATCGGTGAATTAAACGAATTGATCCGTCCGATCCATCAGAAATTGTCGGGTGGAAAGGAAGAACTCGTCATCCAGTATGAGCCGAACACGGAGGCAGATCAGTTGGAAGCGGCAGTCAAAAAGAGCCGCGAGGCGGACCGGAAGCAGAAGACAACGCTGGTCGGACCACACCGGGATGACTTAAGTTTCTATGTCAACGGAATTGACATCCAGCGCTTCGGTTCACAGGGACAGCAGAGAACGGCGGCATTATCGCTCAAACTGGCGGAGATTGAGCTGGTTAAAAAGATCAAAAAGGAGTATCCGATCCTGCTTCTCGACGATGTTTTGTCGGAGTTAGATGGAAAACGGCAGGATCATCTGCTCGCCAGCATCCGCCACATACAGACGATCATTACCTGTACGGGCTTGGATGATTTTATCAGCCACAGCTTCCAGATAGATAAGACCTTTCGGGTCGTGAGCGGGACGGTCACCTGTGAACGTCCAAACAAGACAACTAGTCAGACATAAAACAGCAAGTGAAGGAGGAACTATGGGTTCAGAATACAGTGCAGATCAAATACAGATATTGGAGGGATTGGAGGCGGTCAGAAAGCGTCCTGGTATGTATATAGGCAGCACATCTGTAAGAGGCCTCCATCACCTGGTGTATGAGATAGTTGACAACTCCGTGGATGAGGCGTTAGCCGGATTCTGCAGTCACATCGAGGTGCAGATCAATGCGGACAATTCCATCACGGTACAGGATGACGGTCGTGGTATCCCGGTTGATACTCAGAAAAAAGCCGGACTTCCGGCGGTTGAGGTCGTATTTACGATCCTGCATGCGGGCGGCAAGTTCGGCGGCGGCGGATACAAGGTATCCGGCGGTCTGCACGGCGTAGGCGCATCGGTTGTAAATGCTCTTTCCGAGTGGCTGGAGGTTGAGATCTGCCGCGATGGAAAGGTATATAAACAGCGCTATGAGCGCGGCAAAACGATGTATCCGCTGAAAGTAGTCGGTGAGTGTGCTCCGGATAAGCACGGCACACGGGTCGTATTCCTGCCGGATAAGGAGATTTTCGAGGAAACGGTCTACGACTATGATACGTTAAAAGTACGCCTGCGTGAGACGGCATTCCTGACGAAAAACTTAAAGATCACCCTGCGGGATGACAGAGAAGTGAAGCATGAGAAGACCTTTCACTATGAGGGCGGTATCAAGGAATTTGTCACCTACTTGAACCGGAGCAATGAGAAGCTCTATGAACCGGTTATCTACTGCGAGGGCATCAAGGACAAGGTATTTGTCGAGGTGGCGATGCAGCATAACGATTCCTACACGGAAAATATCTACACCTTCGTCAATAATATTAACACACCGGAGGGCGGTACCCATCTGGCCGGCTTTAAGAGTGCTCTGACGAAGACTTTTAATGACTATGCGAAGAAAAATAAGCTTCTGAAGGAAAATGAGCCGGCACTCAGCGGTGAGGATATCCGCGAGGGCCTTACAGCGATCATCAGCGTTAAGATCGAGGAGCCGCAGTTTGAGGGACAGACGAAGCAGAAACTCGGCAACAGCGAGGCCCGCGCGGCGGTCGATGCGATCGTGAGCGAGCAGCTGACATATTTCCTGGAGCAGAATCCAACGGTTGCCAAGATCATCTGTGAGAAATCAATTCTTGCCAAGAGAGCCCGCGACGCAGCCCGCAAGGCCCGCGAGATGACGAGACGTAAATCAGCGCTTGACGGCATGGCGCTTCCAGGAAAATTAGCCGATTGTTCCGACAAGAATCCGGAAAACTGCGAGATCTACATCGTAGAGGGAGATTCCGCGGGTGGTTCTGCGAAAGAGGCTAGAAATAAATCCAATCAGGCTATTCTGCCTCTTCGAGGCAAGATCTTAAACGTAGAAAAAGCAAGACTGGATCGAATTTACGGCAATGCGGAGATCCGTGCGATGATCACGGCATTTGGTACCGGTATTCATGAAGATTTTGATATTTCAAAACTTCGTTACAACAAGATCATTATCATGACCGATGCCGATGTGGATGGTGCACATATCAGTACCCTGCTTCTGACGTTCCTGTATCGTTTTATGCCGGATTTGATCCGGGAAGGACATGTATATCTGGCACAGCCGCCGCTTTATAAGATCGAGAAGAATAAGCGTGTCTGGTATGCATACAGCGATGATGAGCTGAATTCGATTCTGACTGAGATTGGCCGTGACAACAACAATAAGATCCAGCGTTATAAAGGTCTGGGTGAGATGGACGCGGAACAGCTTTGGGAGACGACTATGGATCCGGAGCGCCGAATTCTTCTCCGTGTCCAGATCGACAGTGAGACTGCTTCGGAGGTTGATCTGACATTTGCTACCCTGATGGGGGATCAGGTTGAGCCGCGCCGTGAGTTTATCGAGGCAAATGCGAAGTACGTAAAGAACCTGGATATTTAATTAAATTTAAGTCACTTAAATCCTTTTGAGGACGAAAGGAGTATAGATGGAACCAAATATATTTGACAAAATTCATGACATTGATCTGAAAAAGACAATGGAAACGTCTTACATCGATTATGCGATGAGCGTTATTGCTGCCCGTGCACTTCCGGATGTTCGGGATGGCTTAAAGCCGGTACAGAGACGTGTTCTGTATTCCATGGTCGAGCTGAATAACGGGCCGGATAAGCCCCACCGTAAGTCAGCCCGTATCGTCGGTGATACAATGGGTAAATACCACCCGCATGGTGACAGTTCAATCTATGGTGCGTTGGTAAATATGGCTCAGAAATGGGCGACCCGTTACCCGCTTGTAGATGGACATGGAAACTTCGGTTCCATGGACGGTGATGGTGCCGCAGCGATGCGATATACCGAGGCGAGACTGAGCCGTATTTCCATGGAGATGCTGGCAGATATCGGCAAGAATACCGTTGATTTTATGCCAAACTTTGATGAGACTGAGAAAGAACCGACGGTTCTTCCGGCTCGTTTTCCCAATATTCTGGTAAATGGCGGCACCGGTATCGCCGTTGGTATGGCAACGAATATTCCGCCTCACAACCTGCGTGAGGTGATTGCTGCCGTTGTCAAGATCATAGACAACCGGGTGGAGGAAGACCGCCCGACTACCATCGAAGAACTGATGGAGATCGTAAAGGGACCTGATTTCCCGACAGGAGCAACCATCCTTGGAAAAGCAGGCATCGAAGAAGCGTACAGAACCGGACGCGGCAAGATCCGTGTACGGGCTGTATACAATATCGAGGCCATGGCAAATGGCAAGAGCCGTATCATCGTGACAGAGCTTCCTTATGCAGTGAATAAGGCTCGTTTGATCGAAAAGATCGCAGAGCTTGTAAAGGATAAAAAGCTTGATGGAATCACGGATCTGCGTGATGAATCCAACCGTGAGGGACTTCGGATCTGCATTGAACTGCGCCGTGATGTGAATGCCAATGTCATCATGAACCGTCTGCTGAAGCATACACAGCTGCAGGACACCTTTGGTGTGATTATGCTGGCGCTGGTTAATAATGAGCCGCGTATCTTAAATCTGCAGCAGATCCTGGAATATTACTTAAAGCACCAGGAGGATGTGGTAACCAGAAGAACCAAATATGATCTGAACAAGGCAGAAGAGAGAGCCCATATTTTGGAAGGTCTTTTAAAGGCACTGGATCATATCGATGAGGTTATTAAGATCATCCGCGGTTCTGCCAATGTTCAGGCGGCGAAAGCTCAGTTAATGGAGCGTTTTGATCTTTCGGATGCACAGGCACAGGCCATCGTAGATATGCGTCTGCGTGCTCTGACCGGTCTGGAACGTGAGAAACTGGAAAATGAATACAAAGAGCTGGAGGCAAAGATTGCAGAGTTGAAAGCGATTCTGGCAGATGAGAAGAAACTTCTGTGTGTTATCAAGGAGGAGATCTCCCTCATCGCTGATAAATACGGAGATGACCGCCGTACCGCCATCGGATATGATGAATACGATATGTCTGCGGAGGATTTGATCCCGGATGACGATATCGTTGTGACCATGACCAATTTTGGCTATATTAAGAGAATGTCCAGCGATAATTTCAAGAGCCAGAACCGCGGAGGCAAGGGAATCAAGGGCATGCAGACTATTGAGGAAGATTATATCGAAGATCTGCTGATGACCACAACCCATCATTATGTGATGTTCTTTACCAACAAGGGACGCGTATACCGTCTGAAGGGATACGAGATTCCGGAGGCAGGACGCACTGCCAGAGGTACTGCCATCGTGAATCTGCTTCCGCTGATGCCAGGCGAGAAGATCACATCCATCGTTCCTATGAAGGAGATCGATGATGAGAAATATCTCTTCATGGCAACCCGCAATGGTATGGTTAAGAAGACTCCGATGAAGGAATACAGCAATGTCCGCAAGAACGGTCTTCAGGCGATTGTACTTCGTGATGACGATGAATTGATCGAAGTTAAGGCTACCGATAATACCGAAGATATTTTCCTGATCACAAAGAAAGGTATGTGTATCCGATTCCATGAGACCGATGTCCGCGTGACAGGCCGTGTTTCCATGGGGGTTATCGGCATGAAGTTTGATGAAGGCGATGAAGTCATCGGTATGCAGATGGCCAGCCAGGGAGAATGCCTGCTGGTAGTATCGGAAAATGGTTATGGAAAACGCACTCCGATTGATGAATTTACAGCCCAGAACCGTGGCGGCAAGGGCGTGCGCTGCTATAAGATCATCGACAAAACCGGTGATTTGGTGGGTGCAAAGCTGGTAGATAATGAGCGCAAGATCATGCTGATTACCAATGAAGGCATTATCATCAAGATGGCAGTCAGCGACATCTCGATTATCGGACGCAATACCTCCGGTGTGAAGCTGATGAGTATTGATGCTGAATCCGGCATAGCAGTTGCAAGCATCGCCAAGGTGCGGGAGAGCGACAAGGATGAGGATGAAGAAGATGAACTTCTGGAGGAGCAGGACGGAGAAGAAACCGAATCTGAGAATACAGAAGATGTCATGGCTGAACTGTAACGAATAAAAAGTAAAAAAGATCAGATATCCTTGATCTTTGAAAAGAAAATCATAAAAAAGAGAACATCCGGCAATTCATAAACTGGAATTAGCGGGTGTTCTCTTTTTGATCTTTATAAGGCGCAGTATTTTAACAGCGTCACAGCGTCGTTTCTCTCTGAATGAGTCGGCACCTGAATTCCTGGTAGGTAAATTCAGATTCACGGTTTTCGATCATAGCAAGAAGAAGTTTGGCAGCATACTCGCCCATTTGATCGTAGGGAATATCAATGCCGCTGATAGAAGGATAGTCCATTTCATAGAAATTTACCTCGTTCAGGAAGATATGGCGAATTCTCTGAGGGATGGAAAAGCCTGTTTTTAATATTTCACGCTGCAGCAGCAGTCCAATGTCGTAGTTTTGAGAAATGGCAAGATCAAAACTGCGGTTTTCCATGTATTTAGCTAAAAATTGCTGCAAATGAATCAGATCACGATCCTTGATAGGGCAGATCACGTGCTCCAGATGGCAGTTCGGTGCCGTCCGGCGAAGCAGGGATTCAAAAAGCGGATATTTATTATTAACTAAAAGACCGTCATTGCTGATGGAAAAATACCGCACTTCGCGGATTCCCTTTTCCAGACAGAAGGAGGCACATTCCTGCAGGGCATATTCAAATGCATGGGGGAACGGTGTTTTTTTTGAGAAAACCCCGTCCATACAGATAACCACATAGGGAATATGATTTTCATCGGCCGGTTTTGTAAAAGCAGCGTGATCATCGTTGGAAATAAAAATGAGTCCATCGATCACGTTGGAATAATAGCTTTTGACATAATCCGGAGAAGAATCTATATCATCCATTTCATTGAAAATCGTGATGGTATAGTCGATCTGGGACAGGTACTGGCTGATTCCAGTAAAAGCATTTAAGAAAGCCTGGCGGCTGTAATCCTTTGCACATACAATTCCGATGGACGTGCAGTTTTTGGTCCGCATGCTTTTGGCGGAAGCATTGGGATAGTAGTGAAGTGCTTCAACGGCATCTAAAACCTTGCGTCTGGTTTCCTCACTGATCTTCTGATTCTGGCGATTATTGATCACATAAGATACAGTCGCCTGGGAGACTCCGCAGAGTTTTGCGATGTCTTTTGCAGTAACATTTTTTTTCATAATTTTGTAGACTCCTTATAACACTTTTACAGTTTATTAAATTTCTCTAAAAATGTCTATAGAAATTCACTAAAATACACAATAATTTAATATTACTAAAAAAACAATTGAAATGCCGATCCTTTTGTGATATTCTAACAATACAAAATTTACTTATACGTATAAGTTAGGAATGGAGGAAAAAATGGGAAAAGCAAACGAACAAGCAAAAGATAAGCCTTCGTTATTAAACCGCTGGCTGAACGGAATTGAGAAAGTCGGAAATAAACTTCCGCATCCGATTTCTATTTTTGCAATTTTAGTTCTCTTTGTTATCGTTCTTTCTGCTGTCTGTGAGATGGCTGGAGTTTCGGCAACAGGTGAACTGGTTAACCGTTCTAAGGGAGTCGTAGAGACTCAGACGGTTCAGGCTGTCAGCCTTTTGAATGGTGAGGGGCTTGTATACATGCTGACACATGCAATCACTAACTTTACAGGATTCGCTCCTTTGGGAGTTGTCCTGGTAGCTATGTTTGGTATCGGACTTCTGGAGGACAGTGGTTTAATCGGAGGCGCATTAAAGTCTGCTGTAGAGGTTACTCCGGCTAAGTTAATCACTCCGATGATCGTATTCTTAGGCGTTATGTCCAACCTGGCCGATGCAGTTGGATACATCGTTCTGATTCCGATTGCAGCACTGATGTTCATGGCATACAATCGTCATCCGGTAGTTGGTATGGCTGCAGCATTTGCAGGTGTATCCGGTGGTTTCTCTGCAAACTTATTAATCGGTACTCTGGATCCGCTTCTTTGCGGTATTACCAACGAGGCTGTAAAGATGGTAGACCCGACTTATGTAGTTGAGCCGACCGGAAACTGGTACTTCATGATGGTGTCTACCTTCCTGATCACAATTTTAGGTACTATCATCACTGAGAAAGTCGTTGCACCGCGTTTTGGTGAGTATCACGGCAATGGGGAAGAGAATGAAACAAGCTCTGAATATAAATTAAACGACCAGGAAAGAAAAGCTCTGAAAGTAGCTGGTTTAACCTTACTGGTTATGATTCTGGTTCTGGTAGCTTTCTGTCTCCCGGCTAACTCTGTTATGAGAGCTGAGGATGGAACACTGTTAGGAAACTCTCCGTTTATGGAGGGCATCATCCCGATTATCACTGTACTTTTCTTCGTACCGTCTGTTGTATATGGTCATATGACTGGTGTATACCACGGAGAGAAGGATGTCTGCAACGCTATGGGACGTGCCATGGGAACCATGAGCTCCTACATCGCTCTGACCTTTGTGGCAGCACAGTTTATTAACTTCTTTGGTTATACCAAATTAGGAACGATCCTTGCATTAAAGGGAGCTGAGTTCTTTAGAAACTCTGGTATTGGAACTATCCCGACCATGATCTTATTCGTTCTTTTTGCAGCATTCATCAACCTGTTCATGGGTTCTGCATCTGCAAAATGGGCTCTGATCGCTCCGGTATTCGTACCGATGTTCATGCTGTTAGGTTACACACCGGAGTTCGCTCAGGTTGCTTACCGTATCGGTGACTCCTGTACAAACGTTATCACTCCGATGATGTCCTATTTCGCAATGATTATCGTATTCATGAAGAAATACGATAAAGAGGCTGGTATCGGAACTCTGGTTTCCACCATGCTTCCGTACAGTATATGCTTCCTGATTGGATGGAGTATCCTGTTAGTATTATGGATCGTACTTAACCTTCCGTTAGGACCGGGCGTTGGAATGTTTCTTGGCTAATGGGGTTGAATCGTTACGATAATTTAAATAACTAGAATTAAGATGTACTCTGGGAATGTTTTATGCGGAATGCATAGACATTCCAGGAGTACATATTTTTTCAAAAAAATCGTATGAAGGAGGAAATAATGAACCAGACAAATGTAAAAATTGGACAATTAAGAGATCGCATGAAAGAACTGGGAATCGATGCATACCTGGTTCCGACTGCGGATTTTCATGAATCTGAGTATGTAGGCGAATTCTTTAAATGCCGTCACTTCCTGACCGGTTTCAACGGAACCGCTGGAACGGCTGTTATCACTATGGACAAAGCCGGACTCTGGACAGACGGAAGATACTTTGTACAGGCAGAAGAGCAGCTTTCAGGCAGTGAGATCAAATTATACCGCATGGGTGAACCTGAATTCCCGACTCTGGACGAGTTTTTAGAGGAGGAGCTTCCGGTTGATGGATGCCTTGGATTTGATGGCCGTGTTGTAAACTCTGAGCTGGGGTATGGTCTTCAGAACTTACTGCAGGAAAAAAATGTAACAATCAACTGCAGCAAGGATCTGGTAGGTGAGATCTGGACTTCCCGTCCGGCTATGTCCTGCGAGCCTATCTGGAGCCTGGATGTAAAATATGCCGGAAAGAGTACCGTAGAGAAACTTTCAGATCTTCGTGATGCCATGAAGAAAAATAAAGCACAGATTCATCTGATGACGGCTCTGGATGAAATTGCATGGTTATTCAACCTTCGTGGAAACGATATTGTAAATAACCCGGTATTTCTGTCCTATGCACTTATTACACAGGATGAAGCCTATTTATACGTACAGAAAGAAGCTATCAAAGAAGATACTAAGATGGGAAAAGAGGTTTGTGCGGCTTTAGCTGAGGCAAAGGTTCAGGTAAAAGAGTATGCGGAATTCTTACAGGATGTGGCAGCCCTGAAGAATGAGAAGATTCTTCTGGAACGCAAGAAAGCAAGCTTTGCTGTATGCGAGAGCATTGATGCTTCCTGCCGTATCATAGACGAGATGAATCCTTGTGCGACCATGAAGGCTGTTAAGAATGCGACCGAGATCGAAAATATGCGTAGGGCCCATTTAAAAGATGGCATTGCTGTTACCAAGTTTATGTACTGGCTGAAGCATACCATCGGAACCTGCGATATGACAGAGATGACAGCGGCTCATAAAATTGAAGAACTGCGAGCAGAGCAGGGCAATTATATCGAGCCAAGTTTCGTAACCATTGCAGCTTACAAGGAAAATGCAGCAATGTGCCATTATCATCCAAGCGATGAGGTATGCAAGAAATTAAAACCGGAAGGTCTTCTGCTGGTAGATTCCGGCGGACAGTATTTAGAGGGAACTACTGATATCACAAGAACCTATGCGTTAGGACCTCTGACCGAGAAGGAAAAAGAGTACTACACAATCGTAGCAGCCGCTATGCTGAAGGTATCAACCATGAAGTTCCTTCACGGCTGCCGGGGAATCAACTTAGACTACACCATCCGTGAAGCATTCTGGAAACGTGGTCTTGATTTTGCACATGGTACCGGACATGGTGTTGGATATCTTTCTAACGTACATGAGAGACCGAACGGACTGCGCTGGAAGGTTGTTCCGGAGCGTCAGGACAGCGCTGTGATCGAGCCGGGCATGATCTGCTCCGATGAGCCGGGTCTGTACTTTGCTGGCGATTTCGGAACCAGAACAGAGAACCTGATCTTATGTGTCGAGGATGAGAAAAATGAGTACGGACAGTTCCTGAAGTTCGAATTCCTGACCAAGGCGCCGATTGACTTAGAGGCACTGGATACACGTTTCATGGATGACGCGGATATCGAGCGCTTAAATACATACCATAAAGACGTATACGAAACCATTTCTCCGTACATGAATGACGAAGAAAAAGAGTGGTTAAAACACGTGACAAGAGAAATTTCAAGATAATATGATGTTACAGTTCAGCCATGCGCTGGTTTGAATGAATATGGAAACAAGAAGATGTCATGGCTGAACTGTAACAATATAATACCTCCTGAATAGATAGAGATAAATTCAAGTCGAACGTCCGTGAGACTTGGCGCGTGATTCTGGTCAGCAAAGCTGGCATATTCCTATCAGAATCACTGCGCATGAGATCAAAATCTATTCAGGGGGTATTTTTATTACATCTATTCAGAAATGATTGCAAGATTATTTAATTTCTATTATGATGATATAAGAGTCATTAATGATTAAGAGATGCGGTTCTGTCAGCAGGGGCAGATAAAAATTTCATGGAAGAAGGGTAGTTTTCAAATGAGAAGAATCAATGTTGAAACCATTACACAGAATATCAAAGAAATGTGCATTGAGGCCAACCATTTTCTGTCACCGGATATGAAAAAGGTGTTTGATGAGGCGGCAGCGAGTGAAGAATCTCCATTGGGACGTCAGATTTTAGGCCAGCTGGAAGAAAACTTATGTATCGCTGGTGAGGAGATGATTCCGATTTGCCAGGATACCGGAATGGCAGTTGTGTTTATCAAGGTGGGACAAGATGTACATTTGATCGGCGGTTCTCTGACTGATGCTATCAATGAGGGCGTGTGTCAGGGATATGTAGACGGATATCTCCGTAAATCCGTGGTTAAGGATCCGATTTACCGTGAGAATACGAAGGATAATACACCGGCTATCATTCATTATGAGATCGTAGAGGGTGAGCAGGTAGAGATCACGGTGGCTCCGAAGGGATTTGGAAGTGAAAACATGAGCCGTGTGTTCATGCTGAAACCGGCAGATGGAATCGAAGGAGTCAAGGATGCTATTCTGACAGCGGTGCGGGATGCGGGACCGAATGCCTGTCCTCCGATGGTAGTAGGCGTTGGAATCGGTGGAACCTTTGAAAAGTGTGCAGAGATGGCGAAGCACGCGCTGACCAGAAATCTGGAAGAGGAATCACCGGTTGAGTATGTGCGTGATCTGGAAAAAGAAATGCTTGAAACGATCAATAACCTTGGAATCGGTCCTGGCGGTTTAGGCGGACGGACAACCGCCCTGGCTGTCAATATTGAAACCTACCCGACCCATATTGCAGGGCTGCCGGTAGGCATCAATATCTGCTGTCATGTAAACCGTCATGCGCACAGAGTGATTTGATGAATATTTTTAGGATTGCGAAAGTGCGAAGCACGTAGCAATCCGGTATCAAAAGGGGAAAAATCTCTTGTGACCCAAACATCATTTGATAGTATAAAGAATGTACTCTCGGAGTCTTTCCTGCACAAAAAGATACCGAGAGCACATAAGATAGATTTGGAGGAAAATATGGATAGAACAATCACAGCTCCAATTGACAGGGAGACATTAAAAAGCCTGCATGCAGGTGATTATGTATATATAAGCGGAACCATCTATACGGCACGTGATGCAGCTCATAAGCGCATGATAGAGACACTGGATGAAGGAAGAGAACTTCCCCTTGATCTGAAAGATAATGTAATTTATTATATGGGACCGTCACCGGCCAGAGAGGGCCGTCCGATTGGTTCTGCAGGTCCGACCACAGCCAGCCGTATGGATAAATATACTCCAAGACTTCTGGATCTCGGCATGGGAGCCATGATCGGAAAAGGAAAGAGAAGCCAGGCAGTCATCGATGCCATCGTTCGCAATGGTGCCGTTTATTTTGCGGCAGTTGGCGGAGCTGGAGCAATTCTTTCAAAGTGCATTAAGGAATCGGAAGTGATTGCATACGATGATCTGGGAACAGAGGCGATCCGAAAATTGACGGTAGAAAATATGCCTATGATCGTGGTAATTGATTCCGAAGGAAACAATCTTTACGAGACCGCGGTAAAGGAATATCAGAGATAGGATAATAAGATATCAGATGTGGGATGACTCCCATCCCGCAGCAAGAATGCAGATGCATTTTTGAGTTTTATGAAGAGAGGTTATTTGCTGTTTTGCAAATAACCTCTCTTTTGTCTTGAAGAATAAAGTTATAATTGATAGAGATAAACCATGATTGGCATGGTTATCATACAAAGCAGAGTGGTAATTACGTTAATGGCACCAGCATAGCGGGCATCTTTTCCATATACCTGGGCCATCTGCGTGATTGTGGAGGCGGATGGGGTGATTGTGGCTAACAGGGTGACAAGCAGAATTTGTGAACCATTCTCAGCAAAAGAAGCAAGGTCGCTGAATTTAAGAAGTAAAATTGTCAAAAGCGGTACACCGATGAGCCGCAGAATCGTGACAAGTCCAATATGGGGAAAAGTCAGAATTTCCTGGGGCGTGGTTCCGGCAATCAGCATTCCTGAGATCAGCATGGCCAAAGGACCAATCATGCTTCCCAGGGAGCGGACAGCGCTGTCCACTGGACCGGGAAGTGAAATCTGTGCCAAGAATAGAAAAATACCGAATAAAATGGCAATCATATTTGTATTTGTTATGATTTTTTTAAAATCAGGCTTCTTTTCTTCACAGATCATCATTTTTCCATGACTCCAGAGAAGAAAAAGCTGTACAGAGACGTAGGCGCTGGAATAAATAACCCAGTCTGGTCCTAGAATAGAGGAAACAAGTGGTATAACAAGATTTCCTGCATTAGAGTAGATGATAGAGGCTTTTTCAACTCCGTTAAGATGAAGAAGAGGTCCTATAAAGTAAAAAAGGACAATCAGGATGAGATGGATCAATACAGCAGCAGCCACCGCCAAAAGAAGCCCATTTAGGATGGAAGGGCTGCAGCTGACCTGAAAAGCAGATAAAATCGAACAGGGGACTACGATATAGACAGACAGGCGTGAAAGAATGCGGCTGTCATCTGAGCGGCAAATGCCAGTCTTTACCAAAACAAAGCCTAAAAACATGATGATAAATAATGCCGCAATTTTACCAACTAAAATTCCAATGGACATAATGCGTTTGCTACCTCCTCATAACAGGGCATAGAGACAGAATATTTTTTTGCAAGTCGGAGTGGCTCCATGACAAGTCCGTCCAGTTCCGATGGTTTTCCTTCCATTATGTCACGCTGCATGGAAGTGGTGGCATCGGCAGATAAGTTGGAAAGAATCTCCAGATTTATTTTTACATAGTCTTTTTCAAAGGGATATCCCATGGCAGCAGCCAGAGCGCTGATTTCACGAATCATGGATTTAAATAATTCACGGGCAGGTCCTTCCTTTTGAAAATCTCCGGCCACGGCATGAAGGTAGACTCCGGAAGCTCCGATAGGGGAGACATAGGAAAATTTCTCCAAAGCATCCCTTTGGATATGGGTGGATAAAACTCCATCGATACCGCTTTCGCAAAGATCCGATTGAATGGCTGATAAAATCGGAGAAATATAGGAAGGATCCCTGGGACCGAAGACAACCCTTAAGATAGGACCGTGCTGAACCAGAACACCGGGATGTTCTAAGGATGCAGAAACATAGATGCATCCATCCAGAACGGTACAATCCGGTAATTTTTTCTGCATCCTGGCACCGGTTCCATATATATTTAAGATGGGAATAATAATTGTGCGGGGACCAGCGGTCTGTCGGATAAAAGGAAGGACGGAATCAAGGGAATATTCTTTTACGCATATAAAGATAACCTCCGGAGCCAGGGAGAGAGCACAGGATTCTTCCATGGATAATGCACGAACCTCAAGATGTTCTTCCGTCTGATCCCAGAGATGACGAATGATGAGACCGTTATTACGCATAGCATCAAGGTTGGAACCACGGGCAATGAATGTAACATCCTTTCCAGCTTTTGTAAGAGCAGAGCCAAGAATTCCACCAGTACCGCCGGCTCCCAGGATCATATATTTTAAATTCATAAAAAAACTCCTTTCTGAATCCTAATCTGGATTGCTGCGTGCGATGCGATGCACTCCTGCAATCCGCCAAAACATCTATAGTATCATATCATAAAATATATTGAAAAATGGTGGTTTAAAGGAAATAAAAAAAAAGAAAAAACTTGGATAAATTTGCTTGACATTTTAAATTTTCTTTGATACAATGAGATACGCGTCTGACAAAGAAATGCGTTAAGATGCAATTGAATATTTTTTTTATTACTGCGGAGAAATACTCAAGAGGCCGAAGAGGCGCCCCTGCTAAGGGTGTAGGTCGGGCAACCGGCGCGAGGGTTCAAATCCCTCTTTCTCCGTTTCTTTTTTTAAAAAAAGCTAGAAAAAATAAAAACAAAAAAGTGCTTGACACTGATGAATTTTCGTGATAAACTAGCTGAGCTGTTGAAGAAACGGCGCTTTTGAAAAAGAAAAACAAAAAATAAATTAAAAAAGTTGTTGACAAGCAAGAATGCTTATGATAGAATATATGAGCTGTCGCTGAGACAACAAAGAACCTTGAAAACTGAACAGTATGTAGAACCCTGAAAATTCTAAGAACAAAGGCTTTTGGTTAAGCCTTGAAGTTCAAGAGAACATTCAGAACAAAACCAAAACAACAGTAATAACGGTTAAAATTAGCCAAGCGAATTTTGACTAGAATCAAAACTTTAACATGAGAGTTTGATCCTGGCTCAGGATGAACGCTGGCGGCGTGCTTAACACATGCAAGTCGAACGAAGCAATCTAACGGAAGTTTTCGGATGGAAGCTAGATTGACTGAGTGGCGGACGGGTGAGTAACGCGTGGGTAACCTGCCTCACACTGGGGGACAACAGTTAGAAATGACTGCTAATACCGCATAAGCGCACGGGATCGCATGGTCCAGTGTGAAAAACTCCGGTGGTGTGAGATGGACCCGCGTTTGATTAGCTAGTTGGTGGGGTAACGGCCTACCAAGGCGACGATCAATAGCCGACCTGAGAGGGTGACCGGCCACATTGGGACTGAGACACGGCCCAAACTCCTACGGGAGGCAGCAGTGGGGAATATTGCACAATGGGGGAAACCCTGATGCAGCGACGCCGCGTGAGTGAAGAAGTATTTCGGTATGTAAAGCTCTATCAGCAGGGAAGAAAATGACGGTACCTGACTAAGAAG
>NZ_PYLO01000010.1 GCF_003024715.1 Clostridium fessum
TTTTTTTTGCTTGCACCAGTTTTGATAGTGTTTAACAAAAGAATTTAGAGACATTTTACGAACGCAATCTACATGCCAATACGTATAGACAAAATCAACCCATTTTTGGGAGCCATCACTGCGGGGTGGACTATTAAAATAAGTATTTGCATTTGGGTATGTCTGGTCAATGAGATTAATAAGATTATTTTTCATAGCCGTTTTTTGTTTCACATAGAAATGAAACTGACGATTCATGGCCTTTAGTTGTGTGCGCAATTCATCCACAATACTATATGGTTTAAGATTTTGCCATTTGTCAAGAGCATAGCGGGCGATCTTGATGGAATCAGCTTTGTCAGATTTAACTTTGCGAAGAGAGTCATTATTAAAGTTTTTGACTAGCTTAGGATTAACAGCACTGACAAACAGACCAGCTGCTGAAAATTGYTGAGCAAGTACTTCGTAATAGTGTCCGGTGTGCTCCATTACAATTCGTGATTCACCTTCGATAGAGTGAATAAGTTTAATTAGTGAAAGGATATCACTGGATGTGTGCTTGATCTCAAAAGGAGAGGATACAATCTCACCAAATGGTCTTAGAATTGTAACCATGCTTTTACCTTTTGAAACATCAATACCTACTGCGTTCATAAATTTGTCACTCCTTAAAAATATTACAATGGATAAATACCAGATTTACTCATTACCTGCTCAAACTACTGTGTGTGACACGAATGCACTTAATGTGATTCAACCTGCATAAAACGAACACTGTGAATGAGGAGCTGGTTATCAGTCTAAAGTACGGACGCTAAGTCCTAGTGATGAAGTCGATATACCATTGCATCCTACATTCTAACAGTTTAAGTAATGAGATGGATAAATCCTTACTGGATGTAAGGGGATTACCCATAAGTATATTGTAGTAGTGATGAGTTAGGTGTGCCAATTATTTTAATAGATACAGAACAAGTGTTTGCCTTACAAAGAGATGCATGGTATAATATAAATGTAAATATAGTGTATTACCTACGAAAGAAAAATTACTTTCGCAGGAAGAAGAAATGCGTATTTTTTACAGTATCATTTTGCACAGTGTGCGAAATATCGAAAACAGAAAGCAGGGACCTTTATGCAGATTGTATCCAGCTATGGAGTAGAAATTAAAAAAAAGAATATACCGCTCCGCTCTACGCTGGATATTTTTCGGAAAGCAGTTTCCTATCTGATTCCGGTGTATGCAGAGATCTGGGAAGAACTTTCAGAAATCAAAAATCTACAAAAACGCTTTAATGAGGCGGAACATCTGGTACATGAGACAAAAAAGAATCATGCCAGATTTCCGTTTGACCGTCATTTTCCTAAGATGCCATCTTATCTGAGAAGAGCGGCGATTCAACACGCACTTGGAGCCGTGTCCTCCTATCAATCACGCCTTAGTTTGTGGGAAAAGGGAGAACTGAGGGGGAAACCGAAGCTGGTCTGTGAGAATCATGCGATGCCGGTATTCTATCGGGATGTCATGTATAGGGAAGCAGAACCGGGAGAAGATACGGCTTATTTAAAGCTATTTGATGGGCGTGAGTGGAAGTGGTTTCAGGTGAAATTACTTCATACCGATATGGAATATCTTCGAAAAAAGTGGAGCGGGAAAGAGGCATCTGCCCCAACTTTGGAAAGGAAACATCATAAATATTTCCTTCGGTTTTCATA
>NZ_PYLO01000011.1 GCF_003024715.1 Clostridium fessum
CAGGGTTTCCCCCATTGTGCAATATTCCCCACTGCTGCCTCCCGTAGGAGTTTGGGCCGTGTCTCAGTCCCAATGTGGCCGGTCACCCTCTCAGGTCGGCTATTGATCGTCGCCTTGGTAGGCCGTTACCCCACCAACTAGCTAATCAAACGCGGGTCCATCTCACACCACCGGAGTTTTTCACACTAGACCATGCGGTCCTGTGCGCTTATGCGGTATTAGCAGTCATTTCTAACTGTTGTCCCCCAGTGTGAGGCAGGTTACCCACGCGTTACTCACCCGTCCGCCACTCAGTCAATCTAACTTCCATCCGAAAACTTCCGTTAGATTGCTTCGTTCGACTTGCATGTGTTAAGCACGCCGCCAGCGTTCATCCTGAGCCAGGATCAAACTCTCATGTTAAAGTTTTGATTCCAGTCAAAATTCGCTTGGCTAATTTTAACCGTTATTACTGTTGTTTTGGTTCTTCGCAAAATTTGCATTTTGCTCATCGCGTTCAACTCGCTCATGCCTGCAAGCAGTCATGGACTCGTTTTTATCGCGAATGTTCTGAATGTTCTCTTGAACTTCAAGGCTTAACCAAAAGCCTTTGTTCTTAGAATTTTCAGGGTTTTACATACTGTTCAGTTTTCAAGGTTCTTTGTTGTTGTCTCATCGACAGCTTATTTATATTATCATAAGCGATTGACTTTGTCAACAAATTTTTTATTTTATTTTTAATCTTTCTCAGAAACCCGTTTGCGTTTCCGCTCTTATTTCCTCGATTGATTTGCCCTTGTCTCAAGGACGTATGTTATGATACCAGAGTTTCCAAGGATTGTCAACGATTTTTCTATATTTGTTATTCTTTTTATTTTGTTGTGATTTTTTAGAATATTTTGTCATTTCTATTTGTTTCACACATACTAGATTAAAAAATCAGCAGCATTCCCACCAGCTTATTTTGATCCTTCTTGCGGAAATGCCGCTGATTTATTTGCTCTCTTCTCATTCCAAACACTACAGTAACGAGATTGCGGTGTGCCATTTTTCAAAACTGTACATAATATATAATTTTAATAATGGGTATGGAAGAAAGCGACTGAAAAATCCAGATACCGCCTGTTTGAGAAGCTCACTTCCCTGTTTCAGGAAATTAATCTTGAGCTTCAATACACGGGGATAAAGTTCAGTATTAATATAGAATACTCGCCAGAATACTTAAAGGAAGCCGCATCGAAATACGCAGAAATCTGGCAGTTGGATGAAACAACGTTTGTCGCCGGTAAAGGACATCGAAAGTCAGTCCAGCAGCGCCATTATGAAAAACTTAAGGAATATCTGTCAAATTGGAATTCCCTATTACACAAAAAAACCGCCATACATTTCCGTACAACGGTCTTCTTTATATACCTTCAAAACTGCACACTGAATTTCTTCTACTCTCTATCTTTCATCCTTCAGGAAATAACTTCCTCTTACCTATCCAATTCTTAACCATATCCTTTTGGTTAAGCCCTCGACCGATTAGTAACAGTCAGCTTCACGTATTACTACGCTTCCACCTCTGCCCTATCTACCTCGTCGTCTTCAAGGGGTCTTACTACTTGCGTATGGGATATCTCATCTTGAGGGGGGCTTCACGCTTAGATGCCTTCAGCGTTTATCCCGTCCCGGCTTGGCTACTCTGCCATGAACTTGATAG
>NZ_PYLO01000013.1 GCF_003024715.1 Clostridium fessum
ATAAATTTGTCACTCCTTAAAAATATTACAATGGATAAATACCAGATTTACTCATTACCTGCTCAAACTACTGTGTGTGACACGAATGCACTTAATGTGATTCAACCTGCATAAAACGAACACTGTGAATGAGGAGCTGGTTATCAGTCTAAAGTACGGACGCTAAGTCCTAGTGATGAAGTCGATATACCATTGCATCCTACATTCTAACAGTTTAAGTAATGAGATGGATAAATCCTTACTGGATGTAAGGGGATTACCCATAAGTATATTGTAGTAGTGATGAGTTAGGTGCGCCAAATTTTTTATCAAGATACAGAACTAGCGTTTGCCAAGTGTGGGGGCATATGGTATAATATAAACATGGAAAAAGATATATTTACTATTAAGAGAAATACACTTTCATATGGTAGAGGATATGTGTATTCTTTGCAATATCATCTTGTCTGGTGCACGAAATATCGAAAACAGGTCCTGAAAAATGGGATAGACGCAGAATGTAAAAAAATGTTGTATGGGCTTGCGGAGGAATACAAATTTAAGATTCTGGCGATGGAGGTTATGCCAGATCATATTCATTTACTTCTGGATTGCAAACCGCAATTTTTTATATCAGACATGATAAAGATTATGAAAGGGAATCTGGCACGTCAGTTGTTTCTTTCGCATCCGGAATTAAAACAGGAGCTGTGGGGAGGACATTTGTGGAATCCATCGTATTGTGCAGTCACCGTAAGTGACCGAAGCAGGGATCAGGTAGTGGCATACATTGAGGGACAAAAAGAGAAGGAAAAAAGAAAGTAGGAAATTTTATGCAGATTGTATCCAGCTATGGAGTAGAAATTAAAAAAAAGAATATACCGCTCCGCTCTACGCTGGATATTTTTCGGAAGGCAGTTTCCTATCTGATTCCGGTGTATGCAGAGACCTGGGAAGAACTTTCAGAAATCAGAAATCCACAAAAACGCTTTAATGAAGCGGAACATCTGGTACATGAGACAAAAAAGAATCATGCCAGATTTCTGTTTGACCGTCATTTCCCTAAGATGCCATCTTATCTGAGAAGAGCGGCGATTCAACACGCACTTGGAGCCGTGTCCTCCTATCAGACACGCCTTAGTTTGTGGGAAAAGGGAGAACTGAGAGGAAAACCGAAGCTGGTCTGTGAGAATCATGCGATGCCGGTATTTTATCGGGATGTCATGTATAAGGAAGCAGAACCGGGAGAAGATGCGGCACATTTAAAGCTGTTTGATGGGCGGGAGTGGAAGTGGTTTCAAGTAAAATTACTTCATACCGATATGGAATATCTGCGAAAAAAATGGAGTGGTAAAAAGGCATCTGCCCCTACTTTGGAAAGGAAACATCATAAATATTTCCTTCGGTTTTCATACACAGAGGAAGTAA
>NZ_PYLO01000014.1 GCF_003024715.1 Clostridium fessum
CAACGCGAAGAACCTTACCAAATCTTGACATCCCTCTGACCGGCGAGTAATGTCGCCTTTCCTTCGGGACAGAGGAGACAGGTGGTGCATGGTTGTCGTCAGCTCGTGTCGTGAGATGTTGGGTTAAGTCCCGCAACGAGCGCAACCCTTATCCTAAGTAGCCAGCAGTTTGGCCGGGCACTCTTGGGAGACTGCCAGGGATAACCTGGAGGAAGGTGGGGATGACGTCAAATCATCATGCCCCTTATGATTTGGGCTACACACGTGCTACAATGGCGTAAACAAAGAGAGGCGAGACCGCGAGGTGGAGCAAATCTCAAAAATAACGTCTCAGTTCGGACTGCAGGCTGCAACTCGCCTGCACGAAGCTGGAATCGCTAGTAATCGCGAATCAGAATGTCGCGGTGAATACGTTCCCGGGTCTTGTACACACCGCCCGTCACACCATGGGAGTCAGTAATGCCCGAAGTCAGTGACCCAACCGCAAGGAGGGAGCTGCCGAAGGCAGGACCGATAACTGGGGTGAAGTCGTAACAAGGTAGCCGTATCGGAAGGTGCGGCTGGATCACCTCCTTTCTAAGGAAGAAGAAGTAAGGGTTTTATATACTGTTGAGTTTTCGAGGATGACAATTAAAGATTGAAATCCAGGAAATAAAAGATTTCCGGTGTCGATGCGCTTAGGGGACACACCCGTTCCCATCCCGAACACGATGGTTAAGACCTAAGCGGCCGATGATACTATGCTGGAGACGGCATGGGAAAGCAGGTGGATGCCGGATTCCATTAAAAACAATTCGCTGAATGCGATTTGAAATAGAACGGACACATCGGAATGGATGAACTATCTGTGATGAGGATGTGTTAACCTACACCAGCAGGGAAGTGCTGTTCCATATAACTGGTTTTTACCAGTGATTCATAAGTTCGAGCTTATCGAGGTTGTGAATGACTGATAAACTTCAGTCAAGTATGTACCTTGAAAACTGCATATTGAAAATCTGATACAAAGTTCAAACCGAGAGGTTTGAAACAAATATCAAGACATCCGAGGTGTTACACGAAAGTGTAACCAAACAAACCAAAAACAAGCAATTATTAATTGTAAACACCATAAGCCAAAGATGCAACGCTATGCATCTGAGAGGAACACCGTACCCACGGTGTGAATCAATTGGTTAAGCTAATAAGAGCGCAGGGTGGATGCCTTGGCACTAAGAGCCGATGAAAGACGTGATAAGCTGCGAAAAGCTTCGGGGAG
>NZ_PYLO01000015.1 GCF_003024715.1 Clostridium fessum
TCCTTAAAAATATTACAATGGATAAATACCAGATTTACTCATTACCTGCTCAAACTACTGTGTGTGACACGAATGCACTTAATGTGATTCAACCTGCATAAAACGAACACTGTGAATGAGGAGCTGGTTATCAGTCTAAAGTACGGACGCTAAGTCCTAGTGATGAAGTCGATATACCATTGCATCCTACATTCTAACAGTTTAAGTAATGAGATGGATAAATCCTTACTGGATGTAAGGGGATTACCCATAAGTATATTGTAGTAGTGATGAGTTAGGTGTGCCAAATTTTTTATCAAGATACAGAACTAGTGTTTGCTAAATGCGGAGGCATATGGTATAATATAAACATGGAAAAAGATACATTTACTATTAAGAGAAATACACTTTCATATGGTAGAGGATATGTGTATTCTTTGCAATATCATCTTGTCTGGTGCACGAAATATCGAAAACAGGTTCTGAAAAATGGGATAGACGCAGAATGTAAAAAAATGTTGTATGGACTTGCGGAGGAATACAAATTTAAGATTCTGGCGATGGAGGTTATGCCAGATTATATTCATTTACTTCTGGATTGCAAACCACAATTTTTTATATCAGACATGATAAAGATTATGAAGGGGAATCTGGCACGTCAGTTGTTTCTTTCACATCCGGAATTAAAACAGGAGCTATGGGGAGGACATTTGTGGAATCCATCCTATTGTGCAGTCACCGTAAGTGACCGAAGCAGGGATCAGGTAGTGGCATACATTGAGGGACAAAAAGAGAAGGAAAAAAGAAAGTAGGAAACTTTATGCAGATTGTATCCAGCTATGGAGTAGAAATTAAAAAAAAGAATATACCGCTCCGCGTTACACTGGATATTTTCCGGAAAGCAGTTTCCTATCTGATTCCGGTGTATGCAGAGACATGGGAAGAACTTTCAGAAATCAAAAATCTACAAAAACGCTTTAATGAGGCGGAACATCTGGTACATGAGACAAAAAAGAATCATGCCAGATTTCCGTTTGACCGTCATTTTCCTAAGATGCCATCTTATCTGAGAAGAGCGGCGATTCAACACGCACTTGGAGCAGTGTCCTCCTATCAATCACGCCTTAGTTTGTGGGAAAAGGGAGAACTGAGGGGGAAACCGAAGCTGGTCTGTGAGAATCATGCGATGCCGGTATTCTATCGGGATGTCATGTATAGGGAAGC
>NZ_PYLO01000016.1 GCF_003024715.1 Clostridium fessum
GATATTTGCTCCTCCCCGAAGCTTTTCGCAGCTTATCACGTCTTTCATCGGCTCTTAGTGCCAAGGCATCCACCCTGCGCTCTTATTAGCTTAACCAATTGATTCACACCGCGGGTACGGTGTTCCTCTCAGATGCATAGCGTTGCATCTTTGGCTTATGGTGTTTACAATTAATAATTGCTTGTTTTGGTTTGTTTGGTTACACTTTCGTGTAACACCTCGGATGTCTTGATATTTGTTTCAAACCTCTCGGTTTGAACTTTGTATCAGATTTTCAATATGCAGTTTTCAAGGTACATTGCGAAAACAAAATGTTTCGAATGCGTTGAAAGCTTGCTTTCATAAGCCTTCGTAATGTTTTGTTTTCATAACGTGCCTGCACGTGAGTGAGGAAACTTTGTTTCCGAACTGCAATGTACAGCCACTTGACTGACCATTTATCAGTCATTCACAACCTCGATAAGCTCGAACTTATGAATCACTGGTAAAAACCAGTTATATGGAACAGCACTTCCCTGCTGGTGTAGGTTAACACATCCTCATCACAGATAGTTCATCCATTCCGATGTGTCCGTTCTATTTCAAATCGCATTCAGCGAATTGTTTTTAATGGAATCCGGCATCCACCTGCTTTCCCATGCCGTCTCCAGCATAGTATCATCGGCCGCTTAGGTCTTAACCATCGTGTTCGGGATGGGAACGGGTGTGTCCCCTAAGCGCATCGACACCGGAAAGATTTTGAATCCTTAAAGACTCAACAGTACGTAAAACCCTTACTTCTTCTTCCGTCTTAGTTGGATTGATTCAGCTGCTCTCGCAACCTACTTATAATCCTTCTTCCTTAGAAAGGAGGTGATCCAGCCGCACCTTCCGATACGGCTACCTTGTTACGACTTCACCCCAGTTATCGGTCCTGCCTTCGGCAGCTCCCTCCTTACGGTTGGGTCACTGACTTCGGGCATTACTGACTCCCATGGTGTGACGGGCGGTGTGTACAAGACCCGGGAACGTATTCACCGCGACATTCTGATTCGCGATTACTAGCGATTCCAGCTTCGTGCAGGCGAGTTGCAGCCTGCAGTCCGAACT
>NZ_PYLO01000017.1 GCF_003024715.1 Clostridium fessum
TATTACGAAGTACTTGCTCAGCAATTTTCAGCAGCTGGTCTGTTTGTCAGTGCTGTTAATCCTAAGCTAGTCAAAAACTTTAATAATGACTCTCTTCGCAAAGTTAAATCTGACAAAGCTGATTCCATCAAGATCGCCCGCTATGCTCTTGACAAATGGCAAAATCTTAAACCATATAGTATTGTGGATGAATTGCGCACACAACTAAAGGCCATGAATCGTCAGTTTCATTTCTATGTGAAACAAAAAACGGCTATGAAAAATAATCTTATTAATCTCATTGACCAGACATACTCAAATGCAAATACTTATTTTAATAGTCCACCCCGCAGTGATGGCTCCCAAAAATGGGTTGATTTTGTCTATACGTATTGGCATGTAGATTGCGTTCGTAAAATGTCTCTAAATTCTTTTGTTAAACACTATCAAAACTGGTGCAAGCAAAAAAAATATATCTTCAATAAATCRAAAGCCGAAGAAATTTATACCAAGGCAACGGAACTTGTCCCGGTATTTCCTAAAAACGAAATAACCAAACGCATCATTAGACAAGCTATCGCTCAGCTTAACAGCACTTCCGCTACCGTCGAAACAATACGCATTCTCATGAATGAAACCGCCTCAAAACTTCCAGAGTACCCGATTGTTATGCAGTTTAAAGGGATTGGTCCATCTCTTGGTCCACAGCTTATGGCTGAGATCGGTGATATAACCAGATTTACACATAAAGGAGCCCTTACTGCTTTCGCCGGGGTAGATCCTGGCGTAAACGAGTCTGGCTCCTATGCACAAAAAAGTGTTCCAACATCCAAACGTGGGTCTTCAAATTTAAGAAAGACTCTTTTTCAAGTAATGGATGTTCTTATTAAAACAATGCCGCAAGATGATCCTGTATATCAATTCATGGACAGAAAACGTGCCCAGGGTAAACCGTACTATGTTTACATGACTGCAGGCGCTAATAAATTTCTCAGA
>NZ_PYLO01000018.1 GCF_003024715.1 Clostridium fessum
AGTTCGGACTGCAGGCTGCAACTCGCCTGCACGAAGCTGGAATCGCTAGTAATCGCGAATCAGAATGTCGCGGTGAATACGTTCCCGGGTCTTGTACACACCGCCCGTCACACCATGGGAGTCAGTAATGCCCGAAGTCAGTGACCCAACCGTAAGGAGGGAGCTGCCGAAGGCAGGACCGATAACTGGGGTGAAGTCGTAACAAGGTAGCCGTATCGGAAGGTGCGGCTGGATCACCTCCTTTCTAAGGAAGAAGGATTATAAGTAGGTTGCGAGAGCAGCTGAATCAATCCAACTAAAACGGAAGAAGAAGTAAGGGTTTTATATACTGTTGAGTTTTCGAGGATGACAATTAAAGATTGAAATCCAGGAAATGAAAGATTTCCGGTGTCGATGCGCTTAGGGGACACACCCGTTCCCATCCCGAACACGATGGTTAAGACCTAAGCGGCCGATGATACTATGCTGGAGACGGCATGGGAAAGCAGGTGGATGCCGGATTCCAAATGGGCTTATAGCTCAGCCGGTTAGAGCGCACGCCTGATAAGCGTGAGGTCGGTGGTTCGAGTCCACTTAAGCCCATTTAACCCGAAAGGGTATGACTTTTTTATGAGTCATTCGTGAGTTTGAGTTTATCAAGCTTAGGAATGACTGATAAAATCAGTCAAGTATGTACCTTGAAAACTGCATATTGAAAATCTGATACAAAGTTCAAACCGAGAGGTTTGAAACAAATATCAAGACATCCGAGGTGTTACACGAAAGTGTAACCAAACAAACCAAAAACAAGCAATTATTAATTGTAAACACCATAAGCCAAAGATGCAACGCTATGCATCTGAGAGGAACACCGTACCCACGGTGTGAATCAATTGGTTAAGCTAATAAGAGCGCAGGGTGGATGCCTTGGCACTAAGAGCCGATGAAAGACGTGATAAGCTGCGAAAAGCTTCGGGGAG
>NZ_PYLO01000019.1 GCF_003024715.1 Clostridium fessum
TCAACAGATACACCAGAGGCCAGTCCACCCCGGTCCTCTCGTACTAAGGGCAGCTCCTCTCAAATATCCTACGCCCGCGCCGGATAGGGACCGAACTGTCTCACGACGTTCTGAACCCAGCTCGCGTACCGCTTTAATGGGCGAACAGCCCAACCCTTGGGACCTACTTCAGCCCCAGGATGCGATGAGCCGACATCGAGGTGCCAAACCACTCCGTCGATGTGAACTCTTGGGAGTGATAAGCCTGTTATCCCCAGGGTAGCTTTTATCCGTTGAGCGATGGCAATCCCACTTTCTACCACCGGATCACTAAGTCCTACTTTCGTACCTGCTCGACCCGTCGGTCTCGCAGTCAAGCTCCCTTCTGCCTTTGCACTCTTTGAATGGTTTCCAACCATTCTGAGGGAACCTTTGAGCGCCTCCGATACCCTTTCGGAGGCGACCGCCCCAGTCAAACTCCCCACCTGACATTGTCCCACCTCCGGGTCACGGAGGTTGGTTAGAAATCCAGTACCACAAGGGTGGTATCCCAACAGCGACTCCGACAAGACTGGCGTCCTGTCCTCAAAGTCTCCCACCTATCCTGTACATGCAGTACCGAATCCCAGTATCAAGCTAGAGTAAAGCTCCATGGGGTCTTTCCGTCCTGGCGCAGGTAACCAGCATCTTCACTGGTATTTCAATTTCACCGGGTGCATTGTCGAGACAGCGCTCAAATCATTACGCCTTTCGTGCGGGTCGGAACTTACCCGACAAGGAATTTCGCTACCTTAGGACCGTTATAGTTACGGCCGCCGTTTACTGGGGCTTAGATTCAAAGCTTCGATTGCTCTAACCTCTCCTCGTAACCTTCCAGCAC
>NZ_PYLO01000003.1 GCF_003024715.1 Clostridium fessum
CAAGTAATGGATGTTCTTATTAAAACAATGCCGCAAGATGATCCTGTATATCAATTCATGGACAGAAAACGTGCCCAGGGTAAACCGTACTATGTTTACATGACTGCAGGCGCTAATAAATTTCTCAGAATTTATTATGGACGAGTGAAGGAATATCTCTGTATTCTTTCTGAGTCAAGCTAATTCAAAACTTTTATTTGCAGACCAGCACTGCTTGTGGTGGTCTTATTTTAGTGCCTAATTTTAACCATGTAAAATTTTATATTTTTTTCCCCATTAAGTCTTGACTTTTTATTTGCGGGCTAAAGTAATGAGAATGCGGTGTGCCGTTTTTCAATCAAATTAAAAAGAGACACGGCATAAATTATTCTGATAGATTTTACATCAGATTGCTTTATGCCGTGCCTTTTATGTTATCATAATGATTGCTACCTACATATAGCAGGCTTCACCCTCCGTTATACACCGGATTCGCATTGATTTTCGGTACGAAGGCAACAGCCGTTCCGCAATTTTCACCATCCTCCCCATACTTCTTCATAGATCTGTCCGGCAGAAAATACCCAGAATGGATGTTTTGCCAAGTATACCAATGTTGCAAATTCCCGACGAGTCATAGAAATCAACTCACCGTTTCGGTATACTGTTCTCTCCTTCAGCCGAAGCTCCAAGCCCGGAAAAACAAGAGTGTTACAAGGGTGGGATGTCACAATATGGTCAAATCCTGGCTCGACCGCAATAATCTCCATAATTCTACTGAGTATATATTCTTCATGGTCGGTAAGCGACATTACCAGAAACTTGCCCATATTGTTCACATCCCTCTTTATTGATATTATTTTTGCATTACATTACGGGTTCATTTTTCATCTGTCGGATGCGGTATTCACCGCCATCGTCCCATCTGCATAGAAGTAGTACCACTTACCATCGATCTGCTTCCAGCCTCCGGCAAACATCATTCCGGTGACCTTGTCCAGCCAGTACCACTTCTGATCCTCGGAGAGCCAGCCCTTCACTGACTCCCCGTTTCTGTAATAGTTCCACTGGCCGCTGTCATTCTGCTGCCAGCCGTTTGCGGCCTGCGGGTCAATGACGATCTCCACAAACCGCCGCAAAACCGTGGCGACCTCGGCGCGGGTGGCGGTTCCCTTGGGGTCAAACTTATTTTCATTCTTCCCGGCCAGGATGCCCGCCTGCTGCATGGACTTGACCGCATCCTTCGCCCAGCTGCTGATCTGTGTGTTGTCCGCAAAGGTCACAGCCTTCAAGGTCTGGGGCAGGTCATAGCCCAGCTTTGCAGCATAATTTTTCATAATCACCGCCATCTGTTCCCGGTTGATGTTGGTGTCCGGTGCAAAGGTGGTGGCGGTAACGCCTTCCACAATACCGGTCTGCGCCGCCCAGTTCACATAGGGGGCATAGTAAGCGTCGGCTTTCACATCGGTGAATTTCCCGGTCTGGTAACTGTCCGGGTTGATGCCCGCCAACCGCCCCAGAGCTGTCACAAACATTCCTCTGGTCATGCCGGTGTCCGGGCTAAAGGTGGTGTCGCTGGTGCCGGAGAGCAGTCCCCGGCTGGCTGCAAAGAGGATGTTATCTGCTGCCCAGTGGCCAGTAATGTCGGTAAAGGCCGGGACAAAAGTTTTGTAGCCCACGCCGTAAACGCTGAAATGACCGGTTTCAAAAACCACCGCTTTCAGGCTGGCATTGTAGCTGGATTTGGTGATCCATTCCACCTTGCCAGCGTCATCTACATAGACTGCATAGAGATTACCTGTCTGCTCACTTTTTGCCGGTGTGTAGGGCAAACGCACCGATATAGTGTGACCATTTAAGTTGGCAATCGGTGTTTCTTTGCCGCCGGAGAGGTAGACCAGTGACAGGTCATAGGCCGGTCTTGTGCCGATAGTGGCTTTGGCCTCGGTGGAACGCAGTGCATCCACCTTATCTGCCCGGAGAATGATGTCTCCGCCAGCGGAGGCGGTATCCAACTGCTTCAGAGTATCCAGGCCGATAGTAACCGAAACCAGATGGTCTGTTGCTACGGTAAACTGCCGGACGTTTTCTTTAACCAGCAGATCCAGTGTCTGCGCCTTGATGGTCACGTTAAAAGAGGTCTGGCGTGCCGCCGAGGTGATGGGAACGGTAACGGCAATCCTGTTTTCGGCTGTACCATTCTTTTTCGCATCCTGTTTGGCCTTGTCGATGGCGGACTGGACAGAGCTGTTGTCCACTGCCGCATTGCCGTTTTTATCCGGCTGTATGGGTTTGGTTTCACCGGTGACAGGGGCTTCCGGCTGGTTGGTGTTATCATTGCTTCCGGAACCGTTAGAACCGCCGGAGGATGAGCCTCCACCGCTGCCCGAACCACCAGAGGAGGAACCGCCGTCGCTGGAAGATTGCTTGGAAACAGTCAACGTTCCAGAAACATAGGTGATCTCATAGTTGTCATTTGACAGCGTACCAGTGATGTTGATTGCGGTTTTTCCGGTTTTGCTCATATCCGGTGTCTGTGCGTAGTCCAGTGTTACCGTGCCGCTCAGGGTATCTGCACCAACCAGACCTTCCACCTTGTAATCCTTATCTGCTTCCGGGCTGCTCAGATCGGGCGCGGTGCTGCCGGTGTAGGCGCTCTGATCAAGCGCCGTAACGGTGACCGCTTTCTTCGCTACGGTCACGGTCACGTTCTGTTCTGCCACATCTGCGTACTCTGCATTTCCCTGAACCTTGTACCAAACGGTGTATTCCCCGGCATTTTTCGCTGTGGGGATCTGCTCACTCCACTCAGAATCGTCAAGCCGGTAGAGCATCGTGCCGCCAGTGGTCTTGCCTGCTGTAACCAGAGCCTGTTCTGCACCATTGTAGGCCAGTGTATTGACCGTAGGTGCCGTAACAGTGGGGACAAGCTTGTTGGTCGCATTGACATTGACGGTCAGCGTGATGTCCTCATAGTTTGTGCTCTTGATTACCACGGTCACTGTGCCCACAGAGCCGGTGGTTTCCACGTCATTTTTCTGAATCGGCAGGGTCAGCTTGCCGTTTTCCACCTTCGCACCGTCGGTGTAGTAGCTGCCATCCAGTGTGATTCCGCCGTTCTCATAGGTGAGCGTACCGTACTCTTTGGGAGTTTCCAGCGTGGGCAGGGCGGGGAGCGTCACAGTGTAGGTCTTTTCGCAGTCATTTACAATGGTAAGTGCGGTTTCCTTGGCGAAGTCAGGCGCAGCGGCCTTGGTGATGCTGCCAGTAGTAGCGGAGCTGCTCTGCTCCAGGGCGTAATTCTTCGCGGCCTGCCCCATTAGGGTCACTGTGGCAGTGATGTTCTTGCCGTTGCCCACACTGGCATCGTCAAAGCTGGCGGTCACGGTGTAGTCTGTGCCTCGGGTCAAGGTCACGTTGTCGAAGGTTACGCTGGTAATGCCTGCGTCTGTCGTGCCATCATAGGGCTTGGACACAGCCGTTACCCCGCTGATCGTCAGCGGTTTCTTTCCAATGCTGACCTCCACGCTGGCGGGTGCGGTATCATTGTGGTTTGCATCGCCAATCACCCGATACCACACGGTATACGTTCCGGCATCGGTGCCGGCAGGGATGTCCTGGCTGTATGTACCGTTCTCGGTCAGGCTGTACTGCATGGTGCCACCGCTGGTCACGCTGCCCGCGGTAATGAGCGCCTGCTCCTGGCCGGTATAGGTCAGGTTTTCCAGCGCTGTGGGAGGCGTGATGAGGTCTGACCTGATGTCGGCCTTTTGTACCGTCACAGCAATATCCTCGCTCATCTTCTCGTAGCCGTCGCAGGTGGCCAAAAAGCGGAAGGTATGATTGCCTGCGGACAGCTTTAGCGCAGAAAGATCAAATTGATTCTTTGTTGTCGCACTGCCGACCGCTGTGGCCTTGCCGTCCTCCACCTTGTACCACTGGAAGCTTACAGCGCCTGTGCCGGTTTCCTTCTTTACATTGACAAGAAGTGTCCCCGCACCGCCATAAGTCATGCTCATCTCGGTGGGATAGTTCATGCTCTTGATGGGGATCTTGGCCATAGAAACGTTGGTCAGCTCCGTACCGCTAGGGTCGCTGATCCAGGTACTGCCGCTCTTAAACACGTAACCCTCCGGCAGCAGGGATGCCAGCGTGACATCTCCGGTGACGGTCAGCTTTGCCGCCGTCTTACCGTTCAGATTCAGCTTGAGCGGGCTGTTGATGGTAATCTCGTCTGCATTTGCCAGCAGCTTCACCGTACCGCCGCCAGCTGCGGCGATGGCCTCGTCTGTCGTCCGATGGTAGGAAATGCTGCCGTCCGTCTTTGTTACCTCAGCGGCATAGCCGCAGTAGGGGCAAACCTTCCCGCCGGAATGGTCATCCGGGTGGCTGCACTTCACAACAGTTACGGCAGTATTCTCATTCATCTCCGACAGCCTGACCAATGCGCCGCCTTGCTTCTGATAGGCATATCCCTTTTCCAGCAGGGATTGATACTTTGCGCCATTCCCGATTTGGATGCTGTCAAAGGAGCCGCCGGACAGGGTCACTTGAATATTGTTAAGAAGTCCCAATTCCAGCCGAGCCGCGCTGCCGCCGGACATGGTCAGCGCTCCCTCCGTGTAGATGCCGCCGGGGAAGGTGCCGCTCGTTACCACAGCTTCGTTCCCGGTACAAATGGAAAGCCCAGTTCCACCGGAACCAATTCCGCCGCCTACGCTGCCCTCCAGGGTGACATTGTCCAGCGTCAGCTTTGCGCCTGTGTGGTCAAATTTTCCAACTTCCACCGCGGTAGCGGGCTTGCTGGTGCAGGTGCTTTGCACCTTGCCGTTTGTTATGGCTACATTGGAGCCGAGGATACGTAGAGGCGCCTCCTCACGGGATTTACTCAGGGTGAATCCATTCAGGTCCAGTATAATATTTTTGCTGATCTCGATAGGCTCTGCGTTCTCGATCGCCAAAGGCCCCCGCAGAGTGATCGTGTCACCGTCCTTCGCGGCAGTCAGCGCGTTTTCCAGACTGGTGTATCGTGTGCCGCCGATTTCAAATGCCTCCACCAGCGCATGGCAGAAGGTGCAGTAACCATCCTTGTCCACCTTGCCCACATGGTCGCAGATTCTGCCGCAGGCACATTTGCCGTTCTGATATTGGTCGGTATGCGCGACCACCTTGACCGCTCTATTAGCAATATCTACATTGGAAACGTTCAAAATTTCGTCGCTATCAGCGTCTGCAAAGGCATATCCGTCCGCCAGCAGAGCCAGGGCCGGCTCACCAAGTTCTACATTGATTCCACGTTGGAACGTGCCGCCCTGGAGCTGGGTTTTCCCGAGGAAATTCACCTGACGCTCAAACACGCAGTCGCCCTTTACCGTCAGGGTAAACAGGTTATTAACGAGACCCCGGCCTATTGTAACGCTGTCTAATATCAATACCGTGGGGCCTTTGGTGGCAATGACCTCTCCAATGCCCTCTATCGTGCCGTTTTTGATGGTGACGCTGTTGTACGGGCAATCTTGCAAATCCAGCGCCTTGACCTTGTGGCCCTGCAGGTCCAGCGTAAGGTCCTTTTTGTTGGTCCCATCACCTCCTCCCGCACGCAAGATTGCGTCAATATCCCGCACAAAATAAAAGGTTCCGCCGGAAATCAGCCTGCTCCCAACCATGGCCTGATTGTTCCCGAGTTCAGACGAATAGGGGATACCATCTTCGTCAATAAAGAGCACTTCCTTGCGACACGGTTCGCCGCACTGTTGGCATTTGCCATCGTGGGTGTATTTTGCATGGGTGCAGGTGTTAATGGTAACGGTGACAGTTTTTGTATCTACGGTATAGTTATTATAGGACAGCTTGCAGTAGACCTGGCCGCTGTACTCCCAGTCCCTGCCCTCCACTGGGGTCAGGTTGGACTTGGTCAGGACGATTTTATTATAACTGCCGCTGCCTGTGCCCTGAAATTCTTTTCCGTTCACATACCACTGATAGGTAATATTACCGGACTGACCGCTTGCCAGAGAGGCGCTGACATCGACAACCGCTACACTTTCCCCATCTAATTTCTCATATACGACCTGCGGCTGCGTTCTTATGGTAATGGGGTTTTTGGGCGCGGCGGCGACGGTGACCGTTGCGGTGGCGGTCGCCTTGTTAGGATTGGTTCCTTCTACGCCGTCTGCGGTCAGCTTCAGCTTATAGCGGCCCTCCTTGACATTGTTGTCCGCGGTAACGGTGATGGTCGCGCCGTTATCGGACTTTTGGAACGCCAGACCGGTGTGCTCGCCCACCCATTCCACGTTCAGGGTATTCATCTGGACCTTGCTGCCGGTCACGGAGAAGGTCGCCGTCTGACTGCCTGAGCTTTCCTGTATGGTTCCCTGCTGCGCGCCGACAATCAGGCTTGCGCGGGGCCCCATCTTGGCGATATAGATGGTCTTGACGTCCCCTTCTCTTGTCGTATCGGCCGCTGTGCCGACCGACATATCGTCTGTTTTTGCATTCTGACTTTCCGAATACAGAATGGTCAGGTTTTTGTTGATGTTTCGGGCGTTTCCATACCTACTATTCGAAATCGCACCATATTTTCCGGTGGCGTAAAGGGTTCCTCCCTTCATGGTCAGGGATGCAGTGTTAATACCCCAACCGGAATTTAGATTCAGCTTTCCATTCTCAATCACGATGGTTTTAGCGCTCAAGCCGCACAAACCGCCGTTGGTGGTTATCTTTACCCCGTCTTTTATGGTAAGCGTCCCGCCGGCGGTGTCGCTCCAACTGCCGTCCGCAATACCATCTTTCCCGCTAGGAACATTGACCGTCAGACTGCCGCTTCCCTGAATGGTCAGATTGGCGGAATACATATCCAGAGCGGCGGTATATGCGGTATCGGTAATCGTAATGGTATTCTCGCCTTTCAGCGTGATTGTTGTGTCGCCCTTCACCGTCACCGGGGTAGTTATGTTTCTGTTCTCCCAGATAACATTGCCGGAGATGGTTTCATCGTCTGCTGCAGCTGCCATCAGGGGCGTTGCCTGCTCTGTTCCCTTGCAGGCAGAGAGATCCGCATCTTCCGCAGAGCAGACCGGACAGTCGGGATTGACCGCCCCCTGCTCACAGCGGGTTTCGCAGATACACTCCGCCGGAGCATTCCCGGACACGCCGGGAACAAGCCCGTTGTCCTGAGAATTGCACAGTTCACAGGTATACCCGCAGGGCGTCCCCTCTGTGGCCGGGATGTAGCCGCAGCTATCGTCATGCTCGCCGCGTTCATGAGGACAGCTTAATTTTTTTGTGATACAGCCGCTTTCCTCACTGCATTCATGGGTACACTCGGTCGGCTGGACCTCCTCTGCTTCAGATGAGGTCGCCGTATTTTCTGATACGCTGCCTTCCAAAACAGGGTAACAGCTTTCGTCATGTTTATGGATACACTTCTCCACAAGGGTGTAGCAATCCTCAGTATGTTCATGTTCACAGGCTGCCCCTTCGGTTCCTTCCGTATATCCGCAGTCCTCTGTATGTTCCGGGTGATGCTTGCACAACCCCGTATGGACGGCGGATACACCCGCTTCCACCGCAGATGCCGGAACTCCCGGCATCGTAAAAATCATTGCCGCCGCCAGTAAAAATGCGGCCGGCCGTTTCCATTTCCATATCATTTATTCATCCTCCTCACGCGGTTCGTTCCTTCTCGTTGTTTTCTGAAGCAGCTGGGATACCGCCTCCCGCAGCTGATATTCTGTCACAGGCTTTACCAAAAAGGTGTCCGCCTGCATCCTGCGGCTTTGGGGTTCAAATTCTGCCTGATCGCTGATCCAAAGGAGCGGGACATCCCTGCTGTACCCTCGTATGCTCATGCAGAAATTCATTCCCCTGGCTCCGTCCTCCATGACCACCACAGCATCATAAGGCCCATCCCGCTGCATGGCATAGACGCAGAATACGCCATTGTCAAAGCGGTCTACTTTGCCAAGCTTCATCAGTAACGCCGTTTCTTTCTCCTTCTGACTATAACTGCACAGCGCAATTCGCATTTTCGCACCTCCATTTTGTGATGGGTTTTATCGCCTCATATAGCTCCTGATCGGAGCAGTCTGCCGAAAGGAACGCAGGGATACGCAGGTGATATGCGATCAGGGCGAAGTTTTTATCATCGCTCCACCAGACAAGCGGTGTTTCCGGTGCCAGCTGCTTTGCCTGAATGGCAGCCTCCAATCCCCTTGCCCCGGTCATTGCGATGACAACCGCATGGTAGCGGCTCCGCCGCAGTGCCTGAGATAGCTGCTTCTCATTCCATAGCTCGTCGATGACAAGCTGTCCGTCCCCAGCAAAAAGGGAGCGCAGCCTGCTCTCAAACCATTCTGCATTCCTTAATTCCGTACAAAGTGCGATTTTCATGCTGAGCCTCCTTTCCTGAAAAGAAAAACAAGAAAGAATGTGCCTTGGCACATTCTCGCGCCGAGCGCGGTCGCTTGCGACATGTTTCTTCTTCGCGCGAGTGCGCATCCCGCGGAGCGTTTTTATGTCATAGGATGTTCCTATGACATAAAAAAACCAGACCTTCTCATCGGAAAGTCTGGTAGTATAATTAGAGTAGCATCTTGTCAAGGGAAATGCAACCGACTTTGTTTAAGACGCAGGTTTCCTGTTTAAGACGCAAGTTTTTTCCTGCGGTTTTATGTTATACTATTATTGGATTTTTGTGCAAAGGAGATGGCACGATGCAGATTGCGATTGTGGATGACAGAGCAGATGACAGAGCAGAACTGTCTGCCTGCCTGGAAAATTATATGAAAAAGCATCAGCTGGACTATACGCTGACAGAATTTGAGGACGGAGAGAATTTTCTGAAAGCTGCCGCCCAGGTCAATTTTCAGCTTGTCTTTATGGACATCTATATGGAGAACATGGATGGAATAGAGGCCGCCAGAAGGCTGCGCCAGAAAAACAGGCTTTGTAAGATTGTTTTTCTGACCATTACAGAAGATTATGCCCGGATGGGGTACAGCCTGTCCGCCAGCTATTATCTGCTGAAGCCGCTTTCGATCCATCAGGCAGATTTTGAAGAAGCGATGGAACTGTGCCAGCTAAAACCGCCCTATGAAGTGATGACACTTTCGGTTATGGCTGACCGTCAAAAGCTGGAACTTCCCACAGAGAAGATTCTATACATAGATTATCAAAACCGTATGACACGGATTCATACGGCGGAACGCGTGATACCGGTAAGCGGAGGCTTTCAGGAGGTTACTGCCGCATTGCAGAAGGACAAGCGTTTTTTGCCCTGCTACCGGGGCATTTTAATCAACATGGATTACATCAGCCAGGTTGACAGTCAGACCTTCCGTTTGATAAACGGGGAGGAACTTCCGATTGCCCTCCGCAATGGAAAACAGCTGCGGGAAACCTACCGTCAATATGTTTTCTCTGGAATGGGGGGTATCGTATGAGAATGAAGCAAATGCACAGGCGTATTCTGGAGGGCTGTCTGGCCTGTCTCCTCTGCTTCACCTGCAGTATCCCAGCATTTGCCGCCGAAACTGCAACCCCATCCAATGCCGATGAAAGAAGGGAGAATCCGCCGGGTTTAGAAAGCGAGGCTTCGGAGACACTGAAGAGCGGAACCCCGGAAACACCGGAAGCATCGGAAGAAGTATCCCTCGTCCTTGTCACAGAAATACAAAAGGAAGACGAACTGCTCTCCCTGCCAGATTTCACCCTGCCCCTTAGAACCACACCGTCTGATGATGACCTGGAGGACATTTATCAGCTGGCCCTTCGGTATCAAACCGTCTGCGCCACTGTAACAGCAGGTAAAGAAATCCGGCAGGAAACATTTTCTGTCGCATGGGATTTTTCGGCCATTGACCAGACCACTCCAGGCAAATATACCGCAGCAGGCCGGATTGAACTGCCGGAGGGGTATGCCTTTGGTGAAGCTGTCTTGCAGGAGCTTCAGATTTCCGTCCGGGTGGAAGAAATGCCGCCTGCTGTCATTACCTCCATAGAGCAATGGTATCCTTATACGGACGCGTTTGCGGTTCAACAGGGCAGCGAAACCGAAACGCTGGAAAATTTGTTTGCCTTTTCCCCTTACTATCTGGAATGCTATGCGGAAAATGGAACCAGCTACACCGCTGTGGTGGAATGGGATTTTTCTGGTATTGATTTGAATACTGTGGGACTGTACCATGCAGCAGGAAGGCTGACTGCACCGGAAAATACCATATTTGCAGATCGTGTCGATTTACCTGAAATTTCAATTCCTGTTTCTGTACAGGCTCCGGGCAGCCCAGACATCAACTGCTTCCTGGTTCGCAGAGGAAGCCTTTATTTTCCCTGGGTCACACCGCCGGGGAATCTGGACAAGGTCAGTATATGGCTGTCCAAAAACAACGGTTCATGGAACCGTCTGGAAAGTGGCGTTTATGTGGGTCAGGAAATGCTCTCGATTGCTACCCGTCTGCTGATGCCGGGCAGCAGTTACCGCCTTCAGGTGGATTATGACGGCGGACAGACCGGCATCCTCTCCTTTACCTACGCAGACGAAATTGTCCTTGAAGGGTACCATGAAGGCGACCGGGATGGAGGGGATGCAGGCGGAAATCCTCCCGATACCATCATTCAACCGCCTCCTGAAGATACCGACGATCAGGATGACGGTTTCGCAGACAGGCACTCCACAAAGCCTCCAAAACCGCCTGCAACAAATGGCGGTGGAACGAATTCCGATGATTCTGAAAAAGCACCACCGGTCAGCGGAGAAAATAAGCCTACGGATCACAAGCCTTCCGAGCCATCCTGGGTTGGAAAGGATGATTCCATAGATAAAGAAGAATTCCCATCGAAACAGACAAACGGTGATGCAGAGGAAGCATTAGAACCAGACGCTGGTTCCGATGAACCGACTATACCGGAATCGAAAAACAGGAAAGATTCAGTGCAAAGCGCTATGACCGTTCCCCAGGAAGGCGCAGATTCCCAAAACTCCGCGTTTTCAGAGTTCTTCGATGAAACCACCGACCGGATTTCCGGCACACGCTTTTTGATGATGCTGCAAACAGGGGCGCAAAGAGCCATCTTTTCCAAACAGGGAATCACCATCAGCATACCAAAAAACGCCTTGCCGGAGGGCATCCAAAACGAAGATCAGATTGAAGTCATCATCCAAAAGGATACGGACGGCGGTTTTTCTTTTTCGTTTTCCATCAATGGAACTGCGCTCAGCTCCCTGCCGGATGTTTCTGTCATGCTGCCCTGTCCAAATGACCCGGCAGCCGGCACATGGTTCCTCTGTGATGAAAGCGGCGTGGAAATCCCCATGACCGGTTACGACGATGCGGCAAAAGCCGCCTCCTTTCAGATCAGCCATACAGGGACATACACCATTGCAGTAAAGGAAGATGCCATTTCCCTGGCACAGGCCGCCGACACAGAGCATAGCCGGTCGCCCATACTCCTTTTGATTCCGGCCTGTCTGCTTCTTCTGTCTGCCGGTGTGTTTTTCCTAAGGAGGAGGCGAAAATAAGATGGTATCTTCTGCAGTAAAAAAATATGCTGCCTTATGTATGGTCTGCCTGTGCTCATCCCTGTTTTTTCTTGGCCTGTATCAGTTCAATAATAAATATAGCCAGAACACAATCCAGGCGGCAAATGGGATTCTGGCGCTTTCTGAGGAAGAACTTCAAAAGTCACCGGTGCGCTTTCTGGTATCCGGCTGGGCATTTTATCCTGACGCGCTTTTGACCCCGGAAGAAATACGGGATGAAAGCCATTATATGCGCTACCTTTCCATCGGAGAGCAGACCAATTTCTCCAGCCCTGCAAACCCTTCTCCCTATGGCTGCGGGACTTATCAGATGACATTCTTTCTGCCGGAACGGAAGGAAACATATGCGCTGGAAATCCCAGAAGTGTTTTCTGCTTACAACCTTTATCTGGATCATGACCTGATCCTGCAAATGGGGGAACCGGCACAGGGGACACCATTGGTTCAAAACCGCATGGTCACTTTTCATGGCGGAAAACCGGTCACACTCACCATAGCGGTCAGCAACTATGACCACTTTTACGGAGGAATTGTCTATCCGCCTGCTTTCGGAACGATGCTGGCGGTCAATACAACCAGAGGAATCCGGTTTGCATTCTGCCTGTTCAGCTGTACAGTTACCTTTGTCTGTGCGCTGCTGTCCTTTTATTTCAGCCGCCGGATGAAACAGAAAAATACATTCCTGTTCGGACTGATCTGCCTTGCCATGTGCGGCCTGTCATCCTATCCGGTGCTTCATATGCTGGCTGCGGTTCCCGTATTCCCCTGGTACACGATTGAACTGTTCTGTATCTATCTGGTTACCTGGCTGATCGTAGTTCTGCAAAACCGGATATGCAGGCCGGGCTTCCTGCCTGCGGCCATCAGTAATGGGGTGGGCGCTGCCTTCCTGGTATATGCGTTTGTGTATGGCATGATGGCTTCCCATCTCTCCCTTGGAGCGATTCGTTTCTTCTCTGCATCGGTCTTTTGTTATAAGGCGGCATCTGCGCTCTATCTGCTTATCATCGCTGTGCTTGCCATTCACAGAGGAGAAAAACGGAGCAGGCCGATCTTCTATGCTGCGGCAGCCGCAACCTGCGCCTTTATATGGGATCGCCTTCTGCCGGTTTATGAGCCGGTTATCGGCGGTTGGTTTTTGGAATGGGGCAGCTTTTTCATAGCAGCAGCCATCGGTTATTCCCTCTGGCGCGATGTGATAGAAGGATATGGAAACAGCCTGATTTTCCAGGAAGAACGCAAGCAGGTCATCCGTCAGCTTTCTATGCAGACCGAATACAGCCGTCAGGTTTCTGAGGCAGCGGCAGAAAACAGAAGGCTGATCCACGACATCAAACACCATCTGCGCACCATAGACCGCATGGCCTCTGAACGTGGGCAGACGGAGATCTGCTCCTTCCTGTTACAGGTAGAGGAACAGGTTGCGGCATCATCGGGTCACTCCCCTGCCCAGTTCTGCAAAAATCCCGTCGTAAATGCACTGATTGAATACTACTACGGCATGGCGCAGACACAAGGGACAGAATTTCAGGTGCGGCTCGATCTTCCCGATCAGATGCCGCTTACCGATGTGGAGCTGTGTACGGTGCTGGGCAATCTTTTGGACAATGCCGTTGAGGCGTGCAGCCGCCAAAAGCAAGGGGTGCGCCGCGTTTTCATTGCAGGCGAAACCAGAGGTAATATGTACTTTTTGAAGATTGAAAACACTTACGACGGTCTGGCCTTGCAAGAGGGAAAAACATTCCTCTCCCGAAAGGGTACATCTGCTGATCATGGAATCGGGCTTTCCTCTGTCCGAAAAATCATTGAAAGCCATGGCGGTGATCTCGATCTTGTTCCTGGTGAGGAATCCTTTCTTGTTGGAATTACAGTGGGTTTATAAACATTGCTCATACAAAAGGACACCATTACTTACATTTGCATAAGCAATGGTGTCCTCTCTATTTTCCAAGTTCTTCTTCCATAATATTCCTAATCGCTTTAATACCCGTAAAAGTCAATTTTATTCCACGATTATACATAGCCAGTACTTCATTCAGATTTTCAACAAGTACCTTATCCAACTTTTTATGTATCGTTACAGGCTGTTCCTGAATCGTATGAACATGGTCAAAATATTTTTCAATAACAGGAAATGTATTCTGTATCAAAAAAGCATTTTCTTTCCCTGCAAATAATCCAATCACTATCGTATTGCATTTACCATATCGTTTCTTTTTCTTTTCAACGATTTCCTTGTATTTCTCAGCTTGTGAGCTAATTGGTATCATCCAATACAATTTTGGATTTTTTCTATCCTGAATTGCATAGTAATGAGGACGATAGTTCCCCTGTTCCTTATTACTCATCAAATATTTATCCTGAACCAAGTCAAAAAATTCATCCTTGATATGATACGAATATCCCTGTTGTATCTCCATAAATAACCTTTCCTATGTGATAAAATTCCCCATCAGCATTCACTGATGGGGAACATTTACAAACTATACTATTTTTATCCCACCTGTATAGCAAGTGGCTTCATTTACGAACTGAATTATTTATACCCCGCACCATCAGCAAGCGGCAAACATTTACTTCTATCTTTAGTATATACAGTTTCTCTGAATTTAGCAACCTGTTTTTTAAGTTTAGAAATATTTTTTACTATATCATAGCTCATCATTTGTCGTAACTCTGTCGTAAAATACATGCATTTACTTTCTTAATACAGCTTAGCCCCAGCAGGAATTGCGTCATCTAACATAAGCAGATTCAATCCTTCGTGTCCGTCATACTCATACACTGCTGAAATCAACATTCCTTCTGATGGGATTCCCATCATCATTCTGGTAGGAAGATTTGTGATCGCTACGCATGTCTTTCCAACAAGCTGTTCCGGCTCATAGTACTCATGAATACCGCTTAAAATCGTGCGTTTCTTGTCAGTTCCATCATTTAATGTGAACTTTAGAACGCCTCAATAAACTGAGGCTAAAACTGTCCATTCCAGTTAAACAAATTTGACCGCGTTTTATTTTCTATATTCAACTTACTTTGTGATATTTCTTCTCGATTAATTGGTATTTCGTCAAAGTCAATTCCCTGCATCTATTGGTTTTCCTGCCTTTCTATGACCACTTCAATAACATCTTCTATTCCACAGTCTAATGCATAGCATATTTTAACAATCGTATCTAATGAAACATATTCGTTCTTACTCATTTTAGCAACTGCATTTGTGCTAATATGTGCTATGTCTTTTAGCTGAGTCTTATTTATATTCTTATCCACCATCAATTTCCAAAGGCGGTTATAACATATTAGGGATTCAGTGCTCATAATTCACCTCTCTTAAATTTGCTTTTGCAACTAATGCAAGTATATCATAATTCTCATTCTTTTTCAATTATTTCTTGATATATATCAAGAACATCTGCACATATACTCATTTTTAAATAAGGCAAAAAATAGACTCCTATTTCTAGGAGTCCTATTAAACGTGTTCTCTTATTCTATTAATACAACTTTGCTCCTGCCGGAATATGGTTATCCACCATAAGAAGATGGAGTTCTTCATCCTCTGAATCTTTAAGATTATTTACTGCTGAAAGTAACATACCGCAAGATTCAATTCCCATCATTGCTCTAGGTGGAAGGTTTGTAATAGCAATAAGTGTCTATCCAACTAATTCTTCTGGTTCATAATATGCATGAATACCAGAAAGAATTGTTCTATCTACACCTGTACCATCATCAAGAGTAAATTGTAAAAGCTTTTTGCTCTTTGGTACTGCTACACATTCCTTAACCTTAACACAATGAAGCATGCCTCAAATCCGGAACACAGCGCATCAGCCAATCCACCGCCAAAAAAAATCGTAAGCGCCGATGCCGCAATAATCTTTCCCAAAGCATTTGTAAGATCATCCAGTCTTTCATCCAAAATCACAAGGATTTTTTCTTTCAGAGCTTCACAGGTATCGGGGAATCGATGCAGTCACAGCAAAGGCGATAGAGATGGTTCAATTTGGACAAGTCCATTGCATCCCGCCTGATTCTTCGACTTTGAGTAACCGCTTCCATTCCCCGAAATTCCATTGTTATAAGAATACTGGATGTAATCGCATAAACATTCATGTGCTCTGCACCATACGCTTTGCCCAGCCTGTATAAAGTCTCCTCTATACGGCTGATCTCTGCACCTGCATAATACATTGCTTCACCAATATTGAGCATTTGACGTATAAGCAGATCCATGTCGCTTTCATTGGCAATCAGCAGATCGGCATTCAAGACCGAAAGCGGAACCAATCCGCACAAGCTCTGAGAGCCTCATCCGGGTCTTTATAGAAATCGGCTCCCCACAGGCTCAAAGAAATGGTATCCTTGTAGCCAAGCTGCTCTAATTCCTCCAGACGGCCTGCAAATGCAAAATCACCTTTACCCAAAGCTGCATACCCTTCTTTTCGGTCTGCAAAATGCACATGGGCAGGAAGCCCCAGACGGCTGCAAAAATCTGAGATCGTCTCCGCATTATTCTCTGCCTGAATCAAATCAAGACCGGCTTTAACCCATGGAGAATTCACAGACTTAATTAACTTTTCCAGATGGCTCAGATCTCTGGCAAATAAGGAAACAGCTGCAGACATTTCTTCCATCACCATCACTATTCCCAATTCTTCTGCCTTTTCGGACAATATCTGAACCGATTCTACAAGTCGAAGAAAATTATCTTCCGATGGCGAGTCCACATATTCCCATCCGGGATGCAGCATCATTTTATCGGTTTCAAACGCAGCTGTATCCTCCAAATACTGTTTCATCATATTAATACTGTAATTTCTCACATACGGAATAGGAGATGCAATATTAATCGGATATTGTCTGCACTGTTCCGGATGGAAAACAGTCATTTTAAGTCCTCGATCCTTAAGCATCTGGTTGATCTCCCTGATCCGGGCAGTATGGCCCTCAGGTGTATCATCATCCAGGCAGAAATGAGGAGATGCTCCCCACAATTCTATAGACCGGAAACCATTTGCCTCAATTGAGTCCAGGCCATACGCAAACGTGTGGTGAAGAAAAGGCGCTGTCAAAATGCTGATCTGTTCTTTATTCATAATACTCATACAAGTTCCCCTCCATCAAAATGCTTTCTGAGAGTTTCAATATTTGCACGGTAATGTGGCTCCGGATCCAGCCTATATGCACCATTAGCCATTTCCATGGTTATCGTACCTTTGTAATTATATTTTCGCATCGCATTTAAATGTTCATCGAGGTTCTGGAACCCATCTCCCCATTTCATATGTCCAAATGGACGTCCATCGTTCAGGTGAATATGAGCCAGTTTATCCCCCAAAACTTCAAAATACTGTTCCAGCGTTTCTCCTGTGTATGCTACCGGAACCGTGTCCACGCAGCACTTCAGATTAGGAGAATCAATATCTTTTACCACACGAAACTGGTCAAATCTGGTTGTTGCTAACGGAGACTCTCTTTCATTCAGGTTTTCATACATCAAAGTAATGCCATACTTTTCCGCGTGCCGTGTCAGCTTTTCCACAGAATCTCTTCCATGCTTATAACCTTCCGACAACGGCCTGTCCCAGTAAGGTCTTCCAGGGCAAAGCAACATCTGTGGGCACTCCAGTTCCACTGCTGCCTCAATAAATTTCTTATACTGCTCTACAGTTTTATTTCGGATATTGTCTTCCGGTGCCGCAATATTAATTGCATAAGTATTTTCCTCTGGCATCAGAGAAACAACACTAAATCCCCGCGCTGACAATTTTTTTCGCATATTGGCAGCCATATTGGGATCACCGTCATACATATGGAAATGATGGCTGCACCCATATAATTCCAGTCTGTGAACCCCCAGCCGATCCATAGAATCCAGAAAATAATCAAAAGAAAATTTCTTATATACCATATTTGTCGCGGCCAATTGCGACATTAAAAGCTCAGACATTGTATATCTCCTTTTTCTTATCCAAAATACATTCTCAGATTGCGCATATTTCTCTTGTCATGATAAAATGGATCTGCAAAATATTTTCCATCTGTCAGTTCCTGGGTAAATTTTCCCGTATAGCCATTATTCAGCATATCCAGAATATCTTGTTTGAGATTACGGTTTCCATCTCCCCACACAAAATGTCCATAAGGATTACAATCCTGAAAATGACTGTGAATAATATTTTCAGTCCCGAAAGTATCAAACCACTGCTGAATGGTTTCTCCTGCCACAGACATAGCTGTCAGGTCAATCATGACCTTAAAGTTCGGATGATTCACCTCATCAAACAAATGCTTGATCTATACGCCACCCTATCAAAGATTCCTGTGGGCGCAGCGACTCACATGCAATCATCATATCATTTTCAGCCGCCACTTCACTCAGCCTCTGAAACATTTCTACTGAACGCTTGAATCCTTCCTCTTCCGGTTCATTCCAGTAGCCCCAGCCCGAGTTTGCTTCAAGGATCGTTGCCCCCAGCTCGTGCCCAAATTTAATTCCATTTGAGAAGTAGCGGAAACAGCGCTCCTTCAGTTCCGGTTCTTTTGCTGCAAACTGATAGCCCTAAGAACAGTTTTCCGGTGTAAATACAGGACATGTCAGACCGTGATCATCCAGTTTCTCCTTGATCGGCACTGGATCCTGATAACCATGATCATCAAGCCACAACCCCTGATGCGCAGCAAGCAGATCTACACATTTCACTCCCAGCTCCTGCTGACAATCAAGGAAATAATCCCAGTAATCTTTTCGTTTTCATTTTTTCCTCCTTGTTTTTCTGCATGCTGATTCATTCTTTTGCACGTATTTTCTAATATCGATTCAAAATGAATCTTTTTAATATTTTTTGCAAATTTATATTATCATTATTTGCAATATATGTCAATATGCTTCATTTTTGTTTGTTGAAGAAAATATTTTTGTTCATTTTTTTCAATTACTGGCATTTCTTTGCATTTCCCTCCATTCTTCTATGCATTTTTCACGTTCAAAGTTCAAAATACAATCAAAATAATACAGCCCCTCTGCGTCAGACGCAAGAGAGTTTCCTTTTTCCGTTTTCCGCAACCCAATCCCGGTTCAAGCCCGGTTTAGGCCTATTTTTTGCATACACAAACAGAGCCAAGTATGATATAATCCCATCTTTGACACTTGAAAATAGTAAAACAGCCATAACGCCAGTATTTTATCAGCGTTGTGGCTGTTCTTTGTCTTGCATCGATATGTACTATTTTTGGATTTGTGCTATTTTTTCTGTTTTGTTTCTTTTATAATCGACCTCATGGAAGATTTGGATATGAATTCGTAGTCTGTTCGGAAGCCAAACGCATTATGCAGGGCATCCGTAAGTTTTGTACGTTTGTAGGAAGGTATATATCCACTGTCTTTAGACAGCAGTGTCATATTCAGACCCCTAAGGGTTTCCAAAATCTTACTGCAGGTAAACTCTTTACCCAGTTTTTTCTCTAACAGGCGGTAAACCAGCAGGCTGATGTGGCAGGTTAAAAAGTGAGCCCTGATTCTGTCTTCCCGCCTCACAAATACAGGTCTTGCTTCGAATTCTGATTTCATGATGCGGAAGTTTTCTGGATGAAACGGGCAGGATCATTGGGATTTTTACCTTTTCTGGATTTTCCGGGAGACTGCATCATTTTCATAGCTCTTTGAATCTGTCCTTCACGGATTTTTTGCTGGTAGGCTTTATATTTGGGGGAGTATGTGATGATAACAGTTTCATCCATATCTCCTGTAACAATCGGATACTCTGCATTATACTGATACTCCTGCGGCTCAGCAACCATTGGAGAGTATACTGCCTTTCATCGGCAGTTTAATCAGTCTTATTCCTCGTTGCTCACACATATATGCTTTCATTATTTCTATATTCTCGTCAGCACTTCCTGACTCAATAGCCAACTTTTCTGAAGGTATGTATGTTTCAAGCGGAACTCCAAGCAATCGGTCAGAACCAAGTTCTGCTTTCAAGCCTTTCTTATTAGAATAATAGCTGACAGCCAAAGCAGGAAATAGAGATAAATATTCTTGCTCACAAATTCGGCAGCCTTTATTCAATATCGTCCTTTCATTTATCTTCATACTCCATGAATGACCGTGCCTGCATTTCCACCACGCGCTCTTTGCTGAAGTTCGTGATACTTCTGTCGGCTTCAATTTATTCTGTTCATAATCCCATTCACTGAGAAGCTGACTGTCTGTTGTCGCCAAATCATTATATCCGGCAAGAACTTCTCTCTCCGCACAAACGGGGCACACCGTTCCTTTCACACGGGCATTGATAACTGATTTCCACTCATTACCACATTTTCTGCACTTCCACCAGACATTTTTCCTCGACTTTGCATTTACTTCATCAGGCTTCAATGGCAAGTTCTTCTCCGACCACTCCGAAGCAATTTCAGGGTGTGTTGTCTGCAAATCGTTAAACCCTTTCGAGAATATGTACCCACTGCAATACGGGCATTTACTGCCACCGGAACGAGTAGAAATAAGAGTGTTCCACTCTCTGCCGCAATCCTTACACTTCCACCAAGCCTTACGATTGGCAAAGACCGTAACCTGAGTCGGAAGTAAAGGATAATTTCTGTCCGACCACTCGGCAGCTATATCCGGCAGAAGCGTTGCAAGGTCATTAAATCCTGCCAACACTTTATTATGGGAACAATACGGGCAGCCTGTCCTATTTATCGTTCTGCTCTTAACGGCAGCTTCCCACTCATGTCCTTTCTCACATCTCCAAATCACTTTCTTATGAGAACCAATAGAAACCTCTGTCGGTTTTATCTTATTCTTTTTCGACCACTGTTTTACCAGTAATGGCTCTAATGTCGCCAAATCGTTAATACCTGCAATCACTCTCGCACCGGAACATATTGGGCATTTTTCTCCATTAGAACGAGCCTTAACGCTTGTCTGCCATTCGTGACCGCAAGCACCTCTCCACCATACTTTTTTATTTGAACCGAAAGTAATGTCATCAGGTGTAAGCGGTAAGTTCTTCTCCGACCACTCCGAAACAAGCTCCGGGTGTACTTCTGCTAAACTGTTGTTCATAGCCAAACCTCAACCTCCTTGTGCTTAGAGTATATGAAGTTTTGGCTTTATCTTGTAGTTTGCGAATATCCGTATAAATAGAAAAAAACCTTTGAGAAAAGGATTTCTCCTCTCTCAAAGGGCAAGTTGGCAAACTGGAATTTGGTGTGTGCTTTATAAATTTTTTCCGATCCACTCAAGTTCGTTCATGGAATCCTTATTTTTTTCAAGTTCATCTCTGGCTGTTGCATAATATGATTTTTTGAAAAGCATATCCCATGAAAGATATTTTGCCATACAGTCAAACTGCTTATCAATCAGCTCATACTGGATACTGCCTACGGGAGAACCACCTACAACAATTGTGCCAACTTTTTTGTTTTTTAACTGCAATCCACGGCAGTAGCACTTATCAATGATAAGTTTCAATTGTGCTGACATTCCCCACCAATAAACTGGTGTAGCAAAAAGAATCATATCTGCGGCAGCAATTTTATCAATTGTAGAATTTGTATCATCCTTGTCGACGCATCCCTTAGAGCATTGACAGACACCACATCCCTTGCATGGTGCAATGTTGAGTTTGTCGGGTTCAATGATTTCAATTTTATTCTTTTCTGACGCTCCTTTTATAAATGCATTGATTGCTGCCAGCGTATTTCCTTTTCTGGCACTTCCATTAATGATTACAATTTTCATGCGTGTATCCTCCAACTTCCGATTTGTATTTCTGTTTGTTTTAAAAATGGGCAACTCCGATTGGAATTGCCCACTCATTGCACTAATTATGCGATTTTTTCTTGCTTGCACCGATTTCTGCATCAATTGATGTAAGTTTGATGTAAATCGCTGTTTTTTTAGTTTTTTATCAAATGAAGTACATCCCGTCTATTCGGTAAAACGGTACATCTTTACATCACGTCGACTGGCGTCTCCGTGCGTTTTTCGCCTTATGTCGGTGTTCGCAAGCGCACACCGCCGCAAGGCTCAGTTTCTCATCTTAATAGAGCTTTGCACCTGCCGGAATATGGTTATCAACCATCAGAAGATGAAGTTTTTCTTCGCCCTCTTCCTCATGGATTGCACTAAGTAACATTCCACAAGAGTCAATGCCCATCATAGCTCTCGGTGGAAGATTTGTGATAGCAATAAGAGTCTTTCCAACCAGTTCTTCCGGCTCATAAAAGCTATGAATACCGCTTAAAATGGTTCTGTCTGTGCCTGTTCCGTCATCAAGAGTAAACTGTAACAGCTTCTTTGACTTCGGTACTGCAACGCACTCTTTAACCTTTACTGCACGGAAATCTGACTTGCTGAATGTATCAAAATCAACCATTTCTTCAAACAATGGCTCGACTTTTACCTTAGAAAAATCAATCTTTTCAACCGGTTTTTCAGCCTCTGCCGGAGCTGCTTCGGAAGTCTTGGAAGCTTTCTTATCAGCGTCCAGGGACTTCATCGTGGGGAATATAACCGAAGCTAATCCACCACAGTCCAAATAAGTTGATAAACGCTTTTTTACACGATTTTCATTATATATCGCCAGTCCATATTTGTCCACCAAAATCCAACAAACTAATGTCATTTTGATGTATTCTGACTTTTTTGATGTCAGGTTTGTCTTGGAAATCGTCCCCTTGCAAGGACTTCTTCCTAAAATATATCACTATTATTTTCCAGAGCTTTAATTGCTTCCTTTTTCTTCACATCTGTTGCTTCCGCATAAATATCCATCGTTGTTTCAATATTTGCATGACCCATAATACTTTGAATCACTTTCAGATTTCTTTCATTTTCACAAAATCTGGTGCAAAATGTGTGTCGGATATGATGACACGAAAAATGAGGAATCAATACCGGGCGTCTGCTCTCCCGTTTTGCCTTAATAATTTCTTCGGCATTGTAGGCTTCGTAAATTCTTTTGATTGCACTGTTGATTACGCTGGGTTTATGGATAATTCCGTCTTTATTGCAAAAGATAAACCCACTCATACCATCAACCACTTGCACATTAAAACCGGTTTCTTTCTGTGCTTCGTATTCATCCTTAAATGCCTGTTCTACAGCCTGCATCATCGGAATAGTACGAATCCCGGCTTCTGTCTTTGGCGAAGAAATATGAAATTCACTCTTTCCATTCTCCATTACTCGATAGATAGCCGCATGGTTTATACTAATGGTTTTATTCTCATAATCCAAATCTTCCCAACGCAGCCCTATCATTTCTCCTATGCGACATCCCGTTCCAAAAAGTGCTGTAAACAGTGGCAACCAATGGCAATACACAGGACTGTTCGATACATAATTCAAAAATGCTCTCTGCTGTTCCAATGTAAGTGCGTGTCTTATGCCCTTATTCTTTCCATTCGCCTTTTTGATTTCTGCCATTACACCGCTTGCCGGATTATTGCGTATCACATTGTCCCTAACTGCCATCTGAAAGGTTGGGTGCAGAATCGTATGAATATTATCCAATGTATTCGCCTGTAACCCCAATATGTTCATCAACGAACAATAAAAGAATTTCACATCAGAATACTTTATATCATTGATGATTCTTTTTCCAAAAGTATCTCTGACAAAACGGTTATACATATACTTATAATTTACCCGTGTGTGTTCTTTCAAATCATACTTCGTTGAAATATACCTGTCAAATGCATAGTTCAAAGTTGTCTTTCCACTGCAATAGCTTTCAAGACCGTCCAACTGATTGCGAACAAGTTCTTTTTCCTTTTCCCTTAACTCCAACAGGTCATTTGAATAAACGACCCGCCTTTTACCTGTCGAATCGGTGTACTGGTAGATATACCTTCCGTCGTTTTTCCTCTGACTTTCGCCTTTCCTTAATACTCTGCCTTTTGAATCTTTTCTCGACATTGACATTATGTACCACCTTCCTCTCAATATAAGAAAGAGGTCACAAATGCCATTACTCATTCTCGGTATTATCCTGCTCTTGCAGCTTTCTAAATCCTTGAACAAGCGTCTGTGTTATGGTCAGATCATGAGAGCTGGCATACTCTGTTATATCTGTATGCTCATCTTTTGTAAGACGGATGAATACACCTTCACTTCTCGGATTTTCTAACTTAGGTCTACCCATTCTTGCCATCCGTCAACACCTGCCTTTCATAACCTGACTTCATTTTACTACTTGTATATCAAAAAGTCAAATGCTTTTTGATATACAATAATTCGTTTTCCTCTTTCTTATCATGTCTACGCCCGAAAAGATTCCAAATACTCCTCAAAAATCTTCACGTTTACCAATGTGATACGGTTAATTTTATAAACAGCACGAGCATCCTGTGCCAATTTCATAAAGCTGTGTTTACTCATAGAATACCTCTCCGCACCCTCGTCATACCTTATAAAATTTTTTGTGTTCACTTTTGCCTGCATTCTTCCACCTACCTTTTCAAAGTGTGTTCTTTTTCTCTTGCTATGGTTATGGCATATCTGCCAATAAAAACATACTTAACAAACAAATATGCTTTTATTGGAAGATATTAAAAAATCCGTACAGGTGGCAGCTCATTACACTACCCACATCGGTATCGCACCGTCATCTTATCTGACCGGACTAAGCCGGAAGTATCATTATCAAAAATATGTATCAACGCCTCCGTGTAACTGCTACACATTTATGCCGGATATTTCTCGCTCCACACCTTAACTTCAATATCTGCTTTCAATATTCCTTCGTATCCACCTCTGCCAAAGGCAAAAGCAGGTGTCTTATGGCGTATCCTCAAAGCGGCTCCACATATTCCACACGTCCTGTACGCATTGGTTTATGAAATTGTCAAGGTACAATCGCAGACATCGTCTGCATTTTGGATAAAATCAAAGCTGAAATTGTCAGCCTAAAAAGCACATAAGCACACTTCCGTCTGCTATGAACGGTTCTGTAAAAATTATGTGCTTTATCAGAATGACAAGATCAAAGTTGTAATTTATCCGGTCCATATTTTCTTAGAACTTGAAATAAAACTTTTTTATGTATGCCCTCCGTCCAATCATATAATTCATGCAAGGCAGCTACTTCCATAGGTGTCAGCGAATTGGCATAAGGCTTGTAATCCTCTCTTATAAAAATTCCTCCGTTCTCTCCCTGTTTTGTATAAATCGGATAAACCGGAGTTAAAGCCTGAATATCATACTGTATCGTGCGAATGGAAACGCCAAATTCCTGTGCCAATTCATTCGCTGTTGTATGTCGTCTGATAATAAGAATATTGATTATTTCCGTTCTACGATGTACGGTATTCATGCTTCACCCCCTCTCTTCTGGTTTTCCAATTCTAATTTTAAATGCAGAATATGCAGTATCTTTGCTTATTCCCCTAAATTTCTCTGTAAATCTTTTATCTCTCTCCAGCCATTGACTTTCCCCTTTCCCATTGATAAAATCATTATGGATAGAATCAAAAATCATAAAAAGTCACACAAACTGCTATGGAGTTTTTACGGGCAATCCATGCCCTTATGAACCGTGGCAGTTTTTTATTGCTTCTGCCCAACTGCAAAGTCGAATTATCAACGCTATCCATAACAAGGGCGGTAACGCCCTACTGTGTTGCAAACCGCTCGCCTATACTCACGCAACACGCAAATTCCCTACGGGTAATTTGCAGAAGAATAGCAAGCACTGCCTGTGTTCCCTCACAGGCACCATTTCCGCAAGTTTCTACCAAGTGAAAACTTGCAGAAATTGGCTTGCATGGGGCATATCCCCCTGTCCCCCTAAAAGCAAAAACAACCGCCGGCTACGGCATATTTGAAAATCTTTTATACAAATAAGGAAAGGACTGATACTGCAATGGCAAACCGAGAAAGACAAAATGAACTTAAAATCTATCTCAGCGATGACGAGCAATACATCTTAGATCAGAAATGGAAAGCCTCCGGCATGAAGAGCAAATCCGCATTTATTCGGCATCTGATTTTGTATGGCTATGTCTACGATGTAAACTACGAACACCTGCGGGAATACAACACCACGCTCGCCCGTATCGGCAATAATCTGAACCAGATTGCCAAGCGGATGAATGCTACTGGCAATGTTTATAAAGCCGATGTAAACGAAGTAAAGGAGCTGATGAAACAGGTATGGCAATCACAAAAATCCATGCTATCCAGGCAACCGTCCATAAGGCAGTAAACTATATCTGTAATCCCCAAAAAACAGATGAAAGTATTCTCATTTCTTCCTTCGGATGCAGTCCTGAAACCGCTGCCTTTGACTTCAAATTTGCTCTGTCAAAAACAAATCAGGCAGACCCCAACAAAGCCTTTCATCTGATACAGGCTTTCGCTCCGGGAGAGGTATCTTATAAGGAAGCACATCAGATCGGTGTGGAGCTTGCCAACAAGCTGTTAGAGGGGAAATTTTCTTATATCGTTTCCACTCATATTGATAAAGGTCACGTTCACAACCACATCATTTTCTGTGCCGCAGATAATGTGAATCACGAAAAATATCATGACTGTAAACAGACCTACTACCACATTCGCCGCCTGAATGATGAGCTGTGTTCCAAGCATCAGTTATCCGTCATTTCTCCCACAAACCAGCGTGGTAAAAGTTATAAAGAATGGACATCCGGCAGAAATGGCACCTCGTGGAAAATCAAGCTCAAGCAGGACATTGATGAAGCAATTCAAAACGCTGATACATATGAACAGTGCATGGAGCTGATACGGGCAAAAGGTTATGAAATCAAAGGCGAAACCATTGGAGGAAACGCCTTAAAGTACATTTCCTTCCGCCCCCTTGACCGGGAGCATTTTGTCCGTGGCAGCTTAAAGTCTTTGGGTGCAGAATACACCAAAGAACGGATTAAGGAACGGGTAGAAACAAAGGCTTTAGCACAGACACAAAAACGTGTCCCATTCCCTGCCCGAAAGAAACCTCTTATCAAGGATTATTCTTCCCGAACGCTCATTGACACCTCGGAAGAAAAGTTCACGCAAAGCCCCGGTCTGCAGCATTGGGCAGCGATTGAAAATCTCAAAATCGCTGCCAGCAGTTACAGTAAAGCAGGTTCTATCATCGAGCTTGAAAAACAGATTGAAAGTAAGTCTGTTCTTGCAAAAACCGCACGGAACAGTCTTGTGGAAACAGAACGTCAGCTAAAGGATTTAGGACAGATATTGAAATACGCTGAACAATATCAGAGCAATCATATCTATCACATCCGTTACCGGAAATCGAAAGACCCTGACGCTTATCTCCGCCACCATGAAACAGAACTCCTGCTCCATGACGGTGCAGAAAATATGCTGAAACGCTTTGGAATCAGCTTAAAACATTTTGATATTGATAAGTTTCGTAATGATTACAATGCTCTGTATGCCAAGAAAGAAGCCTTGCAGAAAACCTATAAATCTGCTGAAAAAGACATACAGGCTCTCAACCGAAAACTGGATAATCTGAACCAGTATCTTGACCGGACTCCGGGACAGGAACAGACCACAAACCACAAACCGGAAAAAGACTTTACAACGCTCTGATTTCCCCACAAAAAAGGTGTATCGCGTTGAAGTTTTATACTTCTTTGCGATACACCTTAGTGTGTAATATGCTGCTATCTCAAAACTTTTCACTATTCTTTTTCTATGTATTTTCCCATACTTTACATCCATGTATTACGCTCCATATCTACACTGTATTCTATTGCAATTCACTCGTTTTAATAGGTATTGTAAACTACTATCGAGGTGAATTATAATGCATGACATAAAACAAATTCTTGCCATTGCAGTGCGTGAAGCCCGTACCGAACTCGGACTTTCACAAGAAAAGCTGGCTGAAACTCTTAATATGGATACCCGCACCATACTAAATATTGAAGCCGGACGTGGTAACCCCAAATATGATAAGCTGTATCCTTTGATTACATATCTGAAGATACCCGCCGATAAGATTTTCTACCCAGCCAACGCAAACCAACATCCAAATCTCCAAAAACTCCTGACCCTGCTGAATGACTGCACGGAACAGGAGGCTGCGGATTTATTGCCTATGGTTCGTTATCTGCTTGATCTGCTGCACAAGCAAGACCATCCAACTCTGTAAGAATGCCAATAGACTCCTTGTGACTCTATTGGTTTTCTTATTTTCAAAGCACTTTATTTACAATTTCAATCATCCTGATTCCACTCCTTTTTTTAATTCTTACTTATGTAATATTTGAATTATTACATAAGTAAGATTTCAAGTCAATCTATTTTCTCTTAAATTGACAACTACACAAATAACATCTATAATATTTTTATTACAGCCGTAAGATTTAAGGAGGGATTTGAAATGAGCGATTTACCACAGATTTCTGAAGCTGAATTTGAAGTTATGAAAATCGTATGGAAACATGCGCCGATCAGCACCAATGAAATAACTGATAAATTATTACAGACTACGAGCTGGAGTCCAAAAACAATACAAACTCTAATTAAACGTCTAGTGAACAAGGGCGTTCTGACTTATGAAAAACAAAGTCGGGTGTTTGTTTACACTCCAGTTGTGAAAGAAAGTGAATACATCGGTCAGGAAAGTAACTCTTTTCTAGAACGATACTACGATGGAGACATCACTGCCATGCTGTCTGCATATATAGAAAATGACAGACTGTCCGAAACGGAAATAGACACTCTCCGCTCTCTTCTTTCCAAGAGGTCAAAAAAAGGAGGTAATTAACATGGCTGATTTTATGATACGCTTTTTAATATGCAATGTATTTATCAGCGGTATCATCGGAATTCTTTTGATAGCCAAGCGGATATTCAAAGGCAACCTATCCAGCCGGATGCAGTATAATCTGTGGTTCCTGCTACTTGGATTGTTGGTAGTTCCTTTTATACCGTTCCGTTTAATTGGGTTTCCGCAAATTCTCTCGTGGCTCAGTAGCCTGAAAAGTTCTCCTACTTCTGGCACCAGAACCGCCATAGGAGAAGCTGTTGGGATCAATCCAGCCGGAAATGCAGACTGGATGAATGACTTTGCCCTTTCGGTAAATAGTGAGACTCCATCCAGCATCGGATACATACTATTTGGAATATGGCTTGTAGGCATCCTTGCAATGATTATATTGGTAATCAAGTCCTCTATCCGCTTACAGAACTTGAAAAAATCTGCACTTCCCCTTCAGAACCCGGAAGTCCGAAAACTATATCATCGATGTATGAAAGAAATGGGAATTAACAGAAATCTCCATGTTTACAGTACTGCATTTTTGAAATCTCCGATTATTGTGGGGCTTTTGAAACCTTGTATTTATCTGCCGATTCATCTCATCTCAGATTATAACGAATCGGACATGCGATACATGCTGTTACACGAGCTACAGCACTATAAGCACAAAGATGCTATTGCCAACTATCTAATGAACTTTGCCGGAGTAATATATTGGTTCAATCCTCTTGTCTGGTATGCTCTGAAAGAAATGCGTAATGACAGAGAGGTTGCCTGTGACACCTCTGTTTTAAAGATGCTTGAGGAGGATGATTATGCAGATTATGGTAATACACTGATCAATTTTGCGGAAAAGATTTCACTTACTCCATTTCCGTTTGCCGCCGGTCTTGGTGGAAACATGAAGCAGATGAAACGGAGAATTATCAACATTGCATCTTATGAGAAGCCGACATTTATAAAAAGAGTAAAAGGTATGACTGCATTCATGTTGACTGCTGTCCTTCTCCTTGGATTCGCACCTTTTATTTCTACATACGCAGCAGATGGAAGCCACTACCAATGGGATTCCTCTTCTGAGAATATTTCCTATGTAGACCTCTCCACATACTTCGGAGAATACGAAGGCAGCTTTGTTTTATACGATTTGGAAAACGATGCATGGAGTATACATGACATGGAGCATGCCACCTTACGGGTTGCTCCAAACTCCACCTACAAGATATACGATGCTTTGTTCGGATTGGAAGAAGGCGTCATTACACCGGAAAATTCGTTCATTGCATGGAATGGAGAAACCTATCCATTTGAAGCATGGAACGCAGATCAGACCTTACAGTCTGCAATGAACTCCTCTGTGAATTGGTATTTTCAAGCAGTAGACGAACAGCTTGGAACCTCTGACGTTTACAGCTATGTTCAAGAAATCGGATATGGTAACGAAAACATGAGTGGCGATTTCTCCTCTTATTGGATGGAATCCTCCTTGGAAATCTCTCCAATAGAACAGGTCGAACTTTTAACCAAGCTGCAGAATAACAGTTTCGGCTTCGCCCCTGAAAATATCAATGCAGTAAAAGATGCCATCTGCCTTTCAGCTTCCGATGCCGGAACATTCTACGGAAAGACCGGAACTGGCCGTGTGAATGGACAGGATGTAAACGGATGGTTCATCGGTTATATCGAAACTGCAGATAATACATACTTTTTTGCCACCAACATTAGTGCAGACAGCGATGCTACTGGCGGCAACGCAACTGAAATAACCATGTCTATCTTATCAGACATGAATATCTGGGTATCACAGAAATAACAAAAACGAGTAAAGGTTAACTGTAGAATTAACTTTTACTCGTTTTTTCGAGGCTTATAAATATTAAATGTTTTTCTCCCTTTTCGGAAAAGTGAGTTGTTAAATTACAGCTTTCTGTACATCATCGGGTGCTTTCCCGAATTAATGCCAATCATTTGTTTTCTCATCCGTAATCTCCAATGTCTCAGTATCTATTAGATAGAAATCCACAACCTTGGTGGAAGCTACTTCATTACCGGATTTGTCTTTGAATTTAATTTGATAAACATATTCTCTTGAACCATTTTCAACATAAGATTCATTAATAATAATGTAATGCGTTGCTATAGTTGAAATACCATCTTGCTCGTATACTTGCTCCGCAATATTAACGTAAGGATATCCCTTAGCCGAAATATTATATGCCAGAAACTCGCTGAGTTCATCCCCAGCCTTTACTCCTTGGTATGACTCGGTATTTCTGATATAAGTTGCAACAGCTGTTAGTTCCTTCTTATAGGACTGAAATTCTTCTGTCATAGGATAGCCGTCACTGTCTGTATCTATTGCTGTGTCATCCTCCTTCTTCTGTTGAGAAAATATATTTTCATTATCTATTCTCTCGTCTTCTGAATCATCAGTTATTTCAGTAGTATCATCCATTGCAGCATTTTCTTCTATCATACTATCATATTCGTAACCATCAACAAATGGATCAAATCCGCCTTTTCCAAAGTAATCAGTAAAAAGTACTTCATCACCTGTAATAAGTGGATTTCTGTATTCATAATAATCAACATATACCCGCAGAAAGGCTCTCACATAGGCAACACATTTTATTCCGTCTTTTTCAACTATATGCATCGGTTTATAAGTAAAAGCAAATATTAAAATGCAAATATAAGTCAAAGGTATGAGACAAATGGCTTCAACACATATTGCTACATATTTCACATAGTTCTTTCGTATTTTTAGCAATAATTGAAATATGCCCAACAATATTCCTATTGTTATGATTCCGATTACCGCATAATAAAACCATTCTATAAACTTCAGATGGAAAAGCGATAATATGCCGTGAGCACCTGCAAATAACGTAGCGGCTACAAGTGTATCTAAGAGTATATACTTAGAATAATGCTTTAAAATATCTTTCATCTGAAAGCCTCCTTGTCATGCAGACACAATTACAAATTTATATTTATACATTGATGGAGAGCGGGAACACAATTCCGAAAAGGGACATGTTTTTTCTTTTTTTAATTACTACTTTTTGCAATATTCATAAATATTAAATGGTTCTTCTCTTTTTTCAAATAAGATATCAGCTTCTTTAATAATCTTAATAAGTTCTTCTGTCTCTACACCTACTGTTTTTAGTACAAGTAACTTCTTTTCATTCGTTATGAGAAAGAAAAAACCTTTGTACAAAAAGACTCTATCTATTTCTTTAAGTTCACAGATCTTTTTATCTTCTAATTTTATTCCCTGAATAGCAATTTCCACTTTGTTATATCTTGATTTATTCCATACAAATTCATGGACATTATTTTCAAATTTTTTTCCCTTAGATTGAAACCAAATAATCCAAATCAATGCAATAATAGAAATCCCCATTCCCACATAAAACATCGGATAACTCTTTACAAAATAGCAGCCGATTGATAACAAAAATAATACTGGTGTCATTATATAAATAATTTTCCTTCTATTATATTTTGTCTTAAGTAATTGATATGGCATAGCATATTCTAACGAAAGCATATCTGAAATTACACTTTCTATATTATCTGATATGAATATTTATAAATTATAAAAGTAACAATCATATAGATAAGAAAAAACAACATAACTCAATCAGTTTAGTTTAATACGATTCTTTAAATTGATAAAAGGATGGTACACAAAAAGATAAACTGCCCATATTGTGTGGACATCATATAAAAAACATTCTTGTTAAGATAATATTTGAGTTTCCAACGGAGTGGCGATGCCACTCCTGTTTTTCATTGGATGCTTTAGCTTAATAAAACCCCTAGTTCTACTAGGGATAAATAAAATACTTTAGTATATTTTTTTGAATGATAATTACTATGGATTTACGAATTATCAACTAAAGGATATACAATATTTAATTAACATACTGTATTCTCAATTATAGTACCTGTTTACAGGTTGCAGTGCAAACAAATACGATGATATTTTTTCGATGCCCCTTTTAGGGGTTGGCACGTAATATCCCTTCTAGGGGTTGCTCAAACCACTAGTTTACTAGTGGTTTTGATTGGATATACTTATGGTTATAAAAGATGTCTGACAGATATAAAATATCCTGTTATGTATGCATATAAGAAATATCCGTTACCCATTTTCTGTGTCGGCAAATTTCTGGCAACAACCCATATTTCTTCATAATTTGCTGGAATGTTTTCGGAAATCATAATATCTACAGCAAGATATCTCGAAGAAACGATACATCATTGATAATGTATAGCACACTTTGTGTCTATATATAAACTCATATTGCACTTGTACTCTCACATCCATTCTTCTAATCGCAGAAAATTCCGTAAAAGTTCATTTTTCATCTTCAGGCACTCAATTTCTTACTGATATTCTCTGATACTAGCTGGTTCTGTCTGTTTTTAGGACGTCCTCTGTATTTTAGCAGAAGCCCAGCAATAAGACGAGTCTATTCCCGATTATAGTAATTGATTCAGTTTTCAATTTGTCGAATCTCTAATTAAAAGTATTTTACAAGCTTACGGATTGGTTTTTCCTACTTTACACATAGCAATCAGCTTTGGTTCAATTATTTGATATGCGTGTATTTACTTTTTGCTATAATAAAACCTGCTCATATAATCAAGTGTTTTTTGTTGAAACCACAGGCTCCTTATGTGATTCTATTATTTTAAATAAGGGGGCTTTTTGTCATTGTCCGTTTTTATTGGTTCAGTTCACTTTTTATGCTCAGATACAATAGGAAAAATTATTTTAAATTTTGCTTGACTTTTAAATATTACTATTGTAATATTTAAAACGTGCTTCACACAATAGACTTATTGCTATATTTTCTCAACTAAAATTTTATATTGACAAATACATATAGAATTCATTTTATTTATAAAGAGAGGTGACAAAACATTTTTAAAATCTTAATACAAATATGTTGAGAAAAGATAAACTATGTTGGATTATAGTTCGTAAGCACAACTAAAATGAATGGTTTACTAAATTTAACCTAAATAAAGAATTATATATTGTGACAAATACAACTCTCATATCCTTTAAAATGGAAATACTACTATTTTATTATGGATTTGCAATGAAAAACTTGAAAGGTGGAGATAATATATTACAAATGCATAAGTTAGCTATATGAAATGATATAAATGCTTCAAAAATTCAAAATTCTATGTATAATCTATATTTTAGGAGGATAAAGTTATGAAACACAACAAAATTATCATAAGTATTTTAACGATCTTTATCATATTATTATCTGTTGGATGTAGTAATAAACAAGAAAACATTCCTGATAGCAATGAAAATGTTAATGCAGATTATGATTCTCTATTTCAAGAACTGGAAGAAAAATATGATGCTACATTAGGAATTTATGCACTTGATACAGAAACTAATAAAGAAATTTCTTATAATGCAGATGAGAGATTTGCATACTGTTCAACATATAAAGCTTTAGCTGCCGGTGCCATTTTAGAAAAATACTCTATTGAAGAACTTGATAATGTAATATATTTTGAAGAAGAAGATGTTTTATCTTATGCACCAGTTGCAAAAGATAAAGTAGATACTGGAATGACTATTAGAGAAATATGTGATGCTGCAGTTAGACAAAGCGATAATACTGCTGGAAATCTACAATTTACTCTTCTTGATGGACCTAATGGTTTTAAACAATCATTAAGTAAAATTGGTGATACTGTAAGTGAGCCTTCTAGAATAGAAACTGAATTGAATGATGCTGTACCTGGCGATATAAGAGATACTAGTACTCCTAAACAATTGGCTTTCAATTTGAAAGAATATGTAACTGGAGATATATTGTCAGATGATAAAAAAGAGATTTTTATAGATTGGATGTCAAATAATGCAACTGGTGATGAATTAATTCGTGCTGGTGTACCAAGTGATTGGATTGTGGCAGATAAAAGTGGTGCTGGTTCTTATGGAACACGAAATGATATCGCTATTGTAACACCCCCAAATAAAAAACCTATATTTGTAGCTGTACTTTCAAAAAAAGCAGAACAAGATGCAGAATATGACAATAAACTGATAGCAGATGCCACAAAAATCATCTTTGATTTAATATCATAAAAATTGATTCACTCAAAAATAAATTAATATACCAAAATACGATTACAAAAGTTTTATCTTAGAAACTCTCAAAAAGAACCATAGATAAGATTATTTTCAGATAATCATGGATGCAATACTTAGAAGATTTCACCCATATGCTATATATACCATCTAGCTGATGGCATGTCAATAACAAGTGGCTTTCTCACCTGTTTAACTTGTCAAAAACCCCTGAATTTTATCCAAAATTCAGGGGTTTTTTGACAGTCTGATACCACCATTATGGTGGTCAGGGGATCGACAAAACTTAAAATTTCATTCATACAATACAAGCCCTTTCGGCAGGAACAAAAATCAATTTTGCCAATATGGTTTTATCATAATTCTAATTTTCTTCTTTTTCTGACTGCATCTCCGTAATACCTAAACCAAAGTATTTTTCAAAAAATGCTTTCAGTTTCTCAATAACACCTTGCTTTTTCTTGGCTCTGCCACTACCGCCAAAACGGGATACCGGAGGCATGAGCTTGTTAATTTCGGTTCCAGTCGTTTTCAATACTCCATCGCGGAACGCATTGGACACAAATTTTCTGGTTTCTTCTGGTTTGAGCTTTTCTGCCATAATAATTTTAGCAAGGTCATTTTCTTCCTGAGTAAGCACAAATCTGCGCCAGTCAGTTGTAACTTGTGTGTCTACATTGACACGATTGATAAAGGCTTCAATCAATTCTTTCTTGCTGCGAAGCTGCATACTGGCATCTACTGCCTTACGGATCGAAGTGAGAATTTCCTTATCCTCACAGTTGCCCTCATGATATTGCTCGACCAACATCAATATGTAGTCGATATTTGGATCTATATTAAATAAGTGGACACGATTTATAAACAGATGTACCATAATACTAGACACCAAAAGGAGGTATCTTTATGGCTAAAAAAATTATTATGATGAGGATTTCAAACGAACTCTTGTTGATCTCTATCATAATGGCAAAACGCAAGCTTCTCTAATCAAAGAGTATGGTGTTTCTCAAACTGCTCTTTCCAGATGGATCAAGCAATACTCCACTGTTGAAACATCTAATGGTGAAATTCTGACCGCTAAACAGATTCAGGAACTTCAGAAAAGAAATGCTCAGCTTGAAGAAGAAAACCTCATCCTAAAAAAAGCGATTGCCATCTTCACGCTACACTCAAACAAAGATTAAGCACAGTTTATAAGCTTCGATTACAGCACAATATCAAAACCCTCTGCCGTGTTCTCAACGTAAACCGCAGTACTTATTACAAACATTTTTATTCTCTGCCTTCTTCCAGAACCATTGAGAATCAGAACATCAAACAAATGATTCTACACATTTACGCTGACTACGATAAACGCATCGGTGCTTATAAAATTACATATATCTTAGGTCGTGACTATGGCATTTTCATCAGCGTCGGTCGAGTGTACCGCCTGATGCATTCCATGCAGCTTCCGCCTATATCCACAATAAAACCAAAATCCATTTCTCGCCCAAAAGAGTTGTCCGGCTGTTATGCTAATCACCTGCATCAAGCCTTTCATCAAAAAGCTCCCAACTTGGTCTGGACAAGTGATTTTACATATCTCAAAGCCGGAGGTAAGTGGTATTACCTTTGTATCATTATGGATCTTTTTCTAGAAAAATTATCTCTTGGAATATATCATCCAGACCCAATGCAGATCTGGTAATCCAGACCTTTCAGAAAGCATATCATACCAGAAATTGTCCTGCTGGACTGATGTTTCACTCTGATAGAGGATCACAGTACATAACCTTTGCATTTCGAAAACTGCTTGATGAACTGAATGTTGTCCAGTCCTTCTCGAAAAAGGCATATCCTTTTGATAACGCCTGCTGCGAAAGTTTCTTCAAATATCTCAAAAAAGAAGAAACCAATAGGCGTAATTTTCGCACCTATCGTGACCTATACCACTCTGTCTTCCAGTATATCAAAGACTTCTATAACTCTCGCAGACCACATGGTTCTTTAGGCTATCTGATACCAGACGAAATGGAAACAACATTCTGGGAACGACAAGGAATCTAGGCATTCCCAGAAAATATATTTAAAAATCGCGTCTTTTTCATTGACTATAGTTCAAAACCCTATATATATCTATCAAATGTTTCATTCTCCTTTTCAATAAGATTTTTTTCTGTATACTATGTAACTGTTAAAGTGAACAGTTCACATTCTCGGCTCACATTGAGCCATACCATAGCTCACGCCGAAGACAGACCTCCCCCTTTGGCGTTTTTCATCGTTTTTTGAGGGGGGGATTTTTTTGTTCTTTTTCAAATTCATTCAATAAAATAGAGATTGCTGCTTTTTCCGCCATTGTCACGAAACCGATTTTCTTTTTTGATGTATGCACTTCTTTCCAATTCTTGAATGGAACGCTTCACTGATGCCAAAGAAAGATGCAGATCTTTCGCTATGGTTTTCATGGAGGGATAGCAGCTTTTTGTTTCTTTACTGGCACGTTCACAAAGATATAAATAAACAGATATGGCTTTACTGGAAAGCTCTGTATCCTGATAGACCTTCATTTTGTCAATCATAACTTTTTTCCACCCCTTTCATGGTTTTCGATATGTTGCATAACGGCTTATCTTGTTCCTGCATTGGGCGTTTGACGGGCTGTTGGAGAGGATTTTGGGGCAGACCGTATTTTTTTGCAATGGCTTCCTCAATGGTCTTTTTATTTGCGTAATGCACCTTTCTCACCACTGCTTGACGCATTGGATATGTTTCATTCAGTTCGATTCCCCACTCAAAAAACAGCTTCAGCTTCGTTTTCATAGGCTTTACGCCTGTTCTTGTGACGATGAACGTATCTTTTGGCATGATTTTAAGCTCATCTGGCGTCATCAGTGGTCTGCCTGTCATTTGAAGTGACTTGGATTTATCTCTGCCTTGTGAGATACTTCCTGTCATAACTGTCCTATCCCCCAGCGTTTTGGACAGTACATTGGCTGCTTCGGAGTTTGGTGCAAAGCCGCCATATATGCAGACCTGACAGTTATCAATGATGATGTCCGCACCTTCTTTGCCATAGTTCTTTTCTAGCTGTGCCAATGATTGTATGATAGGCACAAAGCTGATTCGTCTGGAACGGCTGGCAGAAAACATCATTTCCGCAGATTGTATAGCTGGCAATGTACCGAACTCATCCAGGAAGAACATAACTCTGTTTGGCAGCTTGCCACCCATTTCATCAGCAATGGAAAGCATTTCTCTGTATAACTGCTGTACGATCAAAGAAATGAGGAAATATTTGCTGTCATCTTCCTCCGGCATAATCAAAAACACTGCTGACTTGTTCCTACAAAACTTTTCCGTATTGATTTTCGTTTCAAAGCAGAGCAGCTGTTCAATTTCAGAATCAAGAAAAGCATTCAGTCTGGACAATGCCGTTGACAGCACAGACGCCATTGCCTGGTCTGAAGTATTCAGGGCGGCACCAGACAGCCATCTTGCTTTATGTTCTTCTGGAAGACGTTCCATCAACAGCTTGAACTGACTTTTGCCTTTCACTTCCGATGGTCCCAATAAATCTTGAATCAATTTGAACACACTGATGATATGCCTTTCTTCGCCTTTTTCTTCTTTCTGTTCCTCTGGCTGAAACAAAATCTCTGCTTCAACATCTTTTTGAAGAATGGCTGTCTGTGCTTTTGGCAAAAAATCTATATCTTTGTCAATGCAGGCTTTTCTCATCTGTGCTATTTCCTTTTTTCGCTGCTCCAAAGCTTTCTGTTTTCGTTTTGCCTGTTCCAACGCAAGAGCGTAAGGTGAGCAGAACTCCGCAATCACCAATATCACAGCAGTGATCAAGCCTTCTGCCGAATCATAGAAGAAAGCATTTTGTCCTGCGTTGGCAGAATCAAATCCACCGGAATTCATAACGGTTTTAGATATTATCTTTGCGTACTTCTCTGCTTTTGCCTTTGCCACAAGGGAATCTGTCTGCAAATATTCATCCATGTAATGGTTCACCATATGAAGCATCTCCTCCGTGGAAGATACATCTTCCGTATCTTTCACAAGAGATTCATCCACAATACTATCTTCTTTTCCACAGGCACATACGAAGCATCCAATCAGAAATGCCATACTCAGCAAAATGCTTTTTTTCTTTAATGCCATAATATCATCCTTTCTTTCAAAGCAAATTTAATGTGCTTTTGCTATTGGCGGCAGTTCCAACTCTATTTGTTCTATAGAATTGGAAAGATACCTGAAAGTTCCGTCTTCAAATGGCTGGACCACAACCGTATTCCGAAAAGCGAGATCAGAATTATAATCCGGCCATACTCCATCCACGATAAGTGTAATCGTTCCATCCGCATTTTTTGTATAGTCAACTACTTCTCCGAAAGGTGGGTATGGGCTGGCATAAATCATCTCATATTCATAGCTATTGCTGCCCTCATCATATCCACAATGCTCTCTCAACTGTTCTACCGATACCGGAAAATAAGTAGTCATTATCCTTTCATATTCCTCTGCCGGAATCTTCCAACCCTCAGTTTTCAGATTTTCCCCCGTAGAAATCCTATAAACATCTTCATACATACAAGGCATCAGAATGTCCTCCACATTGCTGCTATCCCAATCTGTAACGAGCAGATTGTAATTCACATAACTTAGTCCTGATATGTATTTCTCCGTTAATTCCTGGCAGTCTTCTGGTAGCGGTTCTATTCTCCAATACTGTCTCAAACTTGCATGTGCAATCACATATTCATATGCGTAGATAAAATATCCTTTTTCGGTCAGTTTAATCTCAGCCACATTACTTACCGAAGTTCCCTGTATTTCTGGCATACCACCTTCTCTCCACCGAATTCCTATGTAATAGGTCTGCAACTCACCTTTCCGATAGATAAAGGTAACTGCTCCAATCAGCCCATCTCTCTGTACTTCAAATACCGTAACCATCGAGTCTTGTCCATCCAGGTAATCTGCATAAAATGCTTCGATTGCTTCATGATTTTGCATAGCAGTATCTTCTTCAACACTTACCAGACCGTTTCTGCCCAATTGCTCCACCACAGCTTTCCTCTGCTCTTTGGTAAATTCACTAATACCGGAAGAGTAGCTTAGTGCATCTGCAATTACAATATCCTTATAGATTTCTCTGACCGATTCTGCTGCTGACAAAACCGTACTCTGCAGTTGCTCCTTCTCCTCTTCTGTAAGGAGATCATCACTGGCTTGCGGAATAAACCAATATGCTGACTCTGTGGAAGTTTCCGCATTCTCGGCTTCTTCTGTTTCTGCTTCGCTATTTTCGATTTCTACAGGTGGCTCCCATACTTCTTCTGCCACCTTTTGCTTTTCTGTATGCAGTTCTCCCCAACAGACCACTCCGGCTATTACGAAAATCAACAGCAGCAAAATCGGAAGACCACATTTTCTAAGCAGCCATTTCACATCTTCCATTATTCGCCTCCGTATAATTCTTCCCATTCTTCTAACGTCAACCGTGGCGTATGCCATGTTTCCTCAGAATTATCCTCGGAGGGTATAATTCGATTGGATACATATTGTACCCCGCCATCCTCCAAAGGACGAACCACAACCTCGTGGGCATATACTTTGGAATTTCCCGAATATGGAAATACCACATTAGCAGTAAGTGTAATTGTTCCATCACTGTTCTCCGTATACCCGATTACTTCTGAATATGGGTATTCCGGATACTCTACTTCTTCGAAGCCTCTCGGTTTGTATTCATAGGTCGAATCCTCCGAATCATAGACAGTTTTGGATTGCAGCGTTTCACTATCAATATTGAAATATTTCATAATAACGCTTTCAAATTCCTCTTTTGGAATCCGATAAACTGCACTGACTGACAAATTGTCATCTGCAACATAAGGAACATACTGACCATTCACTTTTGGATAAAGAATGTCATACATATCATAGAAATTCAAATCCCCAAAATCTTCTTCACTCCAATCCACAATAAACATATTATTCTGTTCAAAGCTGATTGGAAGAAGATATTTCCGACTCAGTTCCCTATATGTTTCATCCAATGGCTGTACTCGTAATGCGGTATGCTCCTCTGCTCCACTCAATGTAAGAACGTATAATTCTTCTGAAAACCAGACACCAGAAAACATCAGGTAACCTTCTTCTGTATAATTCCAATACTCTGCTTGATACCTCCCAGTAACTTCTTTCTGTATTTCTCCATTTTCGTATCCATAATAGCTTCTGACCACATCTACATTTCCGTCTTTTGTGTGCAAATCGTATTTTACAAATCCGCCCAAATAGCCGACTTCAAGAATCGTTATATCTGCTTCTTCCTGTGTATCCACCTTTTCACAAAATTCCAGTACCTGCTCCGCTTCCGTCATATTCACTTGATTTCTGCTGTCAACAGCAGGATACTCGTTTTCTCCAAGACGATTTACAATACTCCGAATTATTTCCAAATCATCTAACTTATTTTCCTCTGCTGCCTTGTCATAAAGATCTATGCAGATGTTTATAATTTCTTCTTCATTCTCCTGTTCTTCTTCTGAAACGTCCTGAACATCAATTACTGTTTCCGAAACTGTATCTTCTTCCGGTGGTGTATCGCTACACCCCGAAATACTAAACATCAGTACAAAACTAATGACTGCTAAACCACTCTTCCAGAACCAGGCTGTCTTTCTTAACAACATATCCGCTTCCTCCTCTTCCTTTCACATCTTCTACCATACTGATAATCAATATAGGACATTCCGTATCTTCTGCTGTAAAAATTGCAAACCATCCTAATTCTGTACCCGAAGTATCATCCTTCGATGCCTTTATTTCTGCCGTACCTGTTTTTCCTGCTAAAAGAATGTCATCTCGATGGGCTGCATATCCAGTTCCATTAGAATCATTCACAACCTTCTTTGTTCCTTCCAATACACGACTTGCTGTCTCGTTAGAAAAGGCACCCGGAATCCAATACTCAGCTTCCGCTTCATTCTGATATACCAAATAAGGCTTTATTACATTTCCCTCATTACAGAAAGCAGAATAAATACATGCCATATGCAACGGGTTCACTAAAATCTGTCCTTGTCCGTAACCGCTGTCAGCTAACTGTATTTCAGTTTCAATGCCTTCTGTATTGGAATACTGAGATTCTGCCATCTTAATCTCAAATGGTAGTTCCTCATTGAAACCAAGCCGTATCAAAGAATTCTCCAACTCATCCGATCCAATCTTTAATGCTGCTTTTGCGAAATAAATATTATCAGAATAAATCAAGGCTTTCTCTAAAATGACTGGTTCATACGCATGAAGCGTTGTTACATGATATGAACCCCACGATGCATCTTTTTGCCAACTTAATCCTACGTTCCCGTAATCTTCCATTGGATCGATTGCTCCTGATTGTAAACCAATCGCAGCTATAATTGGTTTGAAGGTAGATCCCGGACACCACACTTGCCGGAACCGATTATACATTGGCTTATTCTCATCCTCGTTAAGTACAGTCCACTGCTCACTCGATAATCCCATAATAAAATCGTTATTGTCATAGGCCGGTGTGCTGACCAAAGCCAATACCTCTCCGGTATAATGATTTATGGCTACTGAGCAGCTTTTATCTTCCTTAAACTGTTCGTACAAGGAAACCTGCAAATCAGTATCTATCGTAAGCCGGATGTCCTGCCCATGCTGTACCAGGATACAAGCCAGTTCCTCCTTCTCTTTATCTTCCGAATTTACAATGTAAATCCTGCAACCGTTCTGGCCTTTCAGTTCTTTCTCGAACAAGCCCTCCATTCCGCTTCTGCCGATTACACTATTGGCTGTATAACCTTCTCCTGCATGTTCCTCTAAATCTTCCGCAGTAACGCTTTGAACATACCCGACCAAATGCGCAGCGGCTTCCCCTAATGGGTATTCACGCACTTCAACATCAGATATCATCACTCCGGGAATCTCCAGCAACTTATCATGCCTTTCTTTCTCCTTTAAAACTTCTTCCTCTGGACTGATAGACATTAACTCAATTTCTTCCACTCTTGGAATCGTTTTAATAGGTACAAAAGAATCATCCTTTACCCACTTTGCAGACAGGTTCTTTTCTATCACTTCCGTTGTGATTTCCAATAGTCCTGCAATCTGTGCGATTGCTTCCTCTCTGTTTTCCAACTTGCCCGGAACAATTCCAACTGAAGATGCTGTACCTTTTCCTGCAAGGACACGTCCGTTCCTATCCAGAATTTCTCCTCGCTCTGCCTGTGTAGTGGAAACTCTTACTTTATCTGCAGAAGTCAGATTAGGAAAAATCATGGAATCATCCCAAACCAATTTATATCCTTCTTCTCCATTTATAAAAAATGCCTCATTCTCAAAGCTGATAGTTCCTGCCACTGTATCAAACGAAGTCAAATATGTTACTTTTTTATCTTCCTCCACATACTCGACATTTTTTATCGACATGTTTTGCATTTCAATTCCCTCATAAATAGTGGAATTTCTCTTCAGAAAATCTTCCTTACTGATATATCCAGATGACTCCAAATCAATCATTGCATACATTTCTTCGTATTCTTGTTTTGGAATATGCATCATATACTCTACTAAGGTAGTATCTGGTGTTTTACACGCATTTTTTCTTTTATATAATACTGTTGCACTCACAACTACTCCAATCAAAGTAATTGTTAACATCAACACTATAATGCCCAACATTTTTCTATATCTTTGTATTCTTTTGGTTCTATGTTTTGCCTTCATCGTTACCTCCATTTCTTATTCATATCAATGTACTACGCTTATATATTACAAGTGTAAGATTTTAAGGTAAAAAAATTTACTCCCTTTCGCTATAAATATTACACCCGTAATATTTATCAGTCAAGTTCTTATTCAAAAAGACAGAACACAGCCACCAAAAGCCATGTTCTGCCTTACGTTTGATGTTACTCTGCCGCTACAAACTCCATCTTCATAAATTCATGATCCGTCAATTCCTTTAATTTTGCAAGGACACATAATGACAATTCAACCATCTCATCATCCTCCAGATGTTTCAGAGTCTTATTGATACCATTTATGACATTTTTTCTGCCTCCCACATCTAAATCTATACCTTCTTCCATAAAAATACTGATTAAATTACTCTCTTCTACGGTAAATCTCTTATTCATCACTTACATCTCCCTCTGACTTTTCTTTTCATTTTCTTGAACATCATGTTCTTTCGATTGCCCTTCTACCTGTGACTTTTTCTCCGCAAGACGGGATTTTAAGGAAATCCTTACTGTAGGCTTCTCCTCCATTCTCTTATTTTCTTCCCTTTGGGCTTTCTCCCCAACACCATTATTCAGCACATTATCAATCATATTATAATTCTGTTCTTCTGCCTCCTCAATCTTGGCAAGCGGCTTATACTCTGTCAGTTTTTCCAGAAGCTCCGTTGCTCGTTTTATTTCCTCTGGTACAGCTCCCTCCGAAATAATGTCTGCAAGCCACGTTGTTAAATGTCCGGTATCGCCCTGTTTTATGGATTCTGCAAGCTCTGATACATTCTCGGTCATATTTCTTGTACTATCGTGATACAGTACAGTATCATAATCGTAGCAAAGTCGGTCAAGTTCTACTGCAAGCTGTTCCTCCTGTGGCAAGTCCGGCATACGCAGTTCCCACACTCTTGCTTCCATTTCTTCACTCATCACGCCATCTATCTCCATATCGGGCAATTTAGCCACCAGTTCCGTAATGACTTCCATTGCCTGCGGATTGTTTTTAATATCAGGAACATAGTCCAAAACCCCAAGGTCAATCCTCTTTCCAGATAAAACATCAATCTCGTAATCCTCGAAGGGTTCCGCCCCTCTCTCTATGATATTGATTCCAATTGCCGGAATACCATTCATCCTCTCCGATGGTATCTGCTTCCAGATTGCTATGGCTTCATCCACCGTAGGAATATTCTCATAGCATTCACCAAGATTATGAAATTCGCCACATTCCGAAACAGTTAAAGTTACTTCTGCCTTCTCCTTTTCCTGCTCTCTTGCCTGTCTGACACCCTCCAAATATTCCTCCACCTGTGGCAGATAGGTTTCCAGTGTACCTGTTCGCTGTGCTGTAATAGGGTTGATGTCAACTTTTACTTCTCCGATATGAAGTCCGCCCTCATTAAAGGCATTAAACAAATCGTCCTCCCGTTCCGCCGTGGAAAGTTCCACAACCACATCAAGGTCAGAACTTTCATGCTCCAATCCCCTGCACCTGCTTCCGGTCACAGCAACATCCACAATCGTTGCATCAATGTTATACTCATCAATCTTTGCCTGCACATGGCATTTCACAGTTTCCTCGATTTCTTCCGGATTCATTTCACTAATATCATGGAATAATTCCCCGGTCTTTGCCCTAAAATCAGCCACCACACTGCTTGGTGTACTCTCCGGAATAATACGATTTGCTTCCTCTGCTTTTTCCATCAGTCCATCATAATCCATCGGTATCAGTTCATCTTCTCTTTGGATATTTCCTTTTGCACCATTGTAATCCGGCTGTGACTTCAAATCCTCTAAAATATCATGTAAGGCTTCCCTTATCGTCACATCAGGATTATCATAAATTCCTCCGTCAATCTCCTTATAATCAGCTCCCATAATGGAATAGTCATAACCGCCCTCTACTTCCTGAATGCTGATAAAACGGTCTGCAATAGAAAATGCCAGTTCTGTTTCCTGTTCACTTTCCAAAGTTTTTTTCATTTCCGCAAGCACCTGTTCCGTTTCATCGCCAAGATCAATGATTTCATCTCCATCTATTTCCGGTTCTGTCTTTTGGACATTGTGTCCAGAAGTGTCCTGCATTTCTTCCTTTTCCGGTGTCTGCTCCCGTAAAAAATCCGGTATTTCCGTATATCCAAAAAAATCCACAAAATGAGCCGTATTCTGTCCGTTCTGATGAAGCACCACTATATCGCTGACAGATAGCGAATGTCCTCTGAAATCTTCTGGGTGGTCAAGGTTGAATTTTTCAAAGATTGCCTCTAAAGTTGCCCCCTGCGTCTCTTTTTGCAGTTCAGATAATTCGCCCACATATAAAAGTGTATAATTCTCTGGTTTAATTGCATCAAAATTATCTTTTGTAATGCCCATACGCTTTAAGGATTCCGTCCCCTCAAAACGTAAGGAATCTAATTCCAGATTAGGCTTTAATTGATAAATTCCATATTTATCAGTACTAGCATATAGGAGCTGCTCTTTTCTTGCCATTTCAGGTGTAATAACAGATCCGTCCTCATAGTTAATAGATTCCACCCATGTGATACCTAATTCTTTTTCTATTTCAAATTCCAAATCAGTTCCATAAAAAGCATTATGAATTTCTGCCACATCAGTATCTGAAATAGGCTCTGAGGTCTTGAATACCGCAGTTCTATCCCCACCCATTTCTTCTATATCGACAGCCACAACTGGATACGGGTATGTATATTCTCGCTCCTGTTCGTCCATTAAGATAAGTGTAATCTTAGTCTGCTGTTTCAATGCTTTATTCCATGTTTCCTTTTCAACCCCAAAGATACCTTCATGCTCTTCTATACGCTCCCTGCTTTCTGCCAATGATTCCGTACCGTCAGTATGAAGCAAATATACATGCAAATCATGTTCAAATAATTCCAATGCTTTCTCTTGTGTTAATGGCAGCATTTCATTCCATTGATAGCCATATTCCCTCATTTCCGACAAACCAATCATCGGATCAGGCAGGGCATCAATCTCCGCCTTTGCATCAATTATGGTCAATGCCACATCCTGTTGGACATACTGCTCCCTATATGCCAGTTTCTCTGCAAGTTCCCTTGTTTTATTCATATCATCAAGTTTATAGGCATAATTTACAATCAGATTTCGCTCCTCAGACGTGAAAATATTTTTTTCTGCCTCCAACTGATTGATAAGTTGTTCTGCCTGCCCCATGACAGATAAATTGGTATCAATGGGTTGTTCCACTCTTTCCTTTACATCAATAAGCTCGTCTGTATCCATGTTATAGCGGACATCAATATGATATTCCTCCGCTTCTTCCGTCTGCTCGTCAGCAAGTTCGGTAGTCCATGCTCCTTTGCTTTCAAGATAAGATGATATATTCGATTTATCCTCTTCATTCATGGTAGAAAGAGCGGATATAAGTTCTGCACTGTCCATTCCACGGACACTGACAAGATTGTATTCTGAAAAATCCTCGTTATGTACCAGCAGAATGCTTTCCTTTCCATGTTCCTGCTCCATCTCCCGGTTAAGCTGAAGCTCCTGCATTGCCCCCTCAATGCCTGTAATCAGTTCTGAAGCTGTCTTTCGGATTGTATCAAGGGAAGATTTCAGCTCTTTCATATTCCTACCGCTGCTCCAGCCTGCGATATATCCAAAGGAATAATCGGATGTATCTATACCGAAATGCTGGCACACTGTAAAAGCCACACTCTCCGCTTCCACTTCCTTTGTATTCCTGTCCTTTACCGGAATATCCATGCTCTGATTAACTTCTTTATCATGCAGCATGGAATGAGCCACCTCATGCACCATTGTTTTCAAAGTCTGGCTTTCGCTCATATTTTCCTGAACAGCAATCCGTTTTTCTGCTGTACTGAAATACCCTTTGGAATCGCCGGGAATATCTTCAAATGCAATCGGAACAGGAGAAATATTCATAAGCGCCTGGACAAAATCCTCATATCCCTCCACCGTAGATAACAGCTCATTCACTTCCAGTTCCGGAATAGGCTTGCCATCCGTCTGCGATACATCAAAAACAGATACCGCACGAAAGGCAGGAATGGTAACCTCTGTTTCCTCTTTCTGCGGCATACCGTTTTCATCAAACATCATTTCTCCCGTTACAGGGTCTAACTTATCACGTTCCTCTTTGATTTTATAAGGAGCTGGTGCAAGAATACGGATTGCCTTTTCTCCTTTATTGACGTGCCGCTCAAAGTTCTTCTGCCACGCCTGATAGCCTGCCACCAGCGTAGCTTCCGGCTTCTGCATGGCAATCAGCAGCGTATTGTTAAAACTGTAATTATGAAATTTTGACATGGTGCTGAGATAGCTTTTATATTTTTCACTTTCAAAAAGCTCTTTCAAGCCAGCTTCCAGCTTATCCGTGATCTCTTTGACTTTTTGTTTTTCACTCATGTAAACTGTATTTTTATCTGCCATAATTCGATTATCCTTTCTTTTTTCCACGCAAAAAAGACAACCATCTCTGATTGTCTTTTTCGATATGCCTATTCAATTTGCATCTTTTTTAGATTGCTTTTTTATTACTCTTCTTTCTTTTCTGTATCCTTCTCTAAAATATTGTTCACTAATTTTTGGAGTTCATTGCGATTTGGCAGATACAATTCATATTTTGAAACAAATAAATTGCTGTCCATACCGTAAGTTGCATATTCTACAAGCAGTTCATCTTTGTTATGACTCAGGATAATGCCAATCGGTGGGTTATCATCTGCCATATTTTCTTCTTTTGCGAAATACCCCATATACATATTCATCTGACCGATGTCTATATGCTGGACGGAATTTTTCTTTAAATCAATCAGCACAAAGCATTTCAAAATTCTGTGGTAAAATACCAAGTCCACATGGTAATGAATATTGTTTACAGTTAAGGGATACTGCCTGCCCACAAAGGTAAATCCTTTTCCTAATTCCAACAAGAATTTTTGGAGATTATCTATTATTTTCTGCTCCAAGTCTTCCTCACTATAACGCTCTTTCTCCGGAAGTCCCAAAAATTCTAATGTGTAAGTATCCTTGATAACATCCTCTGGCTTGTCATAAGTAATTCCCTCTCTGGCAAGTGCCAGAATTCCTTCTTTATCTCTGCTTGTAGCTAATCTAAGAAACAAAGCGGAATCCATCTGTCGCCTGAGTGTTCTTACATCCCACTTTTCCTTATAACATTCTTTTTCGTAAAAACTTCTTTCTAATTCATCATCAATCTTTATCAGCTCACAAATATGCGACCATGTCAATTTGTCAGACACCGTCTGACAATTCTCATAACAAAGATAAAACTTCCGCATATTGTTGAGGTTTGGGCGGCTGTATCCTCGTCCCAATCGCAAAGTTAATTGATGCGAGAGTGTTGTTAATAATTTTGAACCGTATGCTGCTTTAACATTTCCATCCTGCTCAAACTCAACAATATATTTTCCGATTTTCCAATACGTCTCTGTAATTACACTGTTTACTTTTTCAGCTATCTCTTTTTTGGCATTTGAAACTGCTGTTTCAATCTCATCCACCAATGGCTGAAGCATATTTGTCTGCTCTAAATCATTCATAATATATCCTTTCCGAATTTGTCAGACAGTGTCTGACAAATTCAATTTCCATTTTTATGTATTACGTTGTCTCCATTTCTCTTTAGCTTTTTCCAAATCGCTCTATCACTATATTTCCCTTGAACTAATATTATATTTCATATTTGCATAAAAAGAAATATAATAATTACAAATACTCCTCCTTCCCCTTATCTCTTTGCACGGAATTTTCTATATTATTCCCCGCAGCCTTTACTTTCATAGTCTCAAGCTTTTCTTTCAAGGATACCCTCTGTGCCGGCTTATCCGCCATCGCTGCTGTGAGCCTCATTCCCTGCGGATTTCCATTCTCCACAGCATAATTATGTCGGGTATTTTCTATGGGATACGGTTTTCTGGTATCTGCCACCTGCTCAGTACCCAGTTCCGATTTATCATCTTCCATACCTATTCCGTCATCTCCCTTTTCGTCCATATTGAGCAGGGCATTTAAGGCAGAAAGGCGGTCTAACTTCTCTGAAAGCTCTGCTTCCTGTGCAAATGGCTTTGTAACCTCTACCTTCGCTGTTTCAAGCTGACGCTCCACATTCTCCAGCTTTGTGGATGCTTCTGCCAGTTCCTTTGTCATGGCTTCCAACGCATGGTTGATACGGGAAATGTTACCCAGCGGGTCAACACCAATCTCCAGATTATGACTGAGCTGTCCTTTGATGTTCATAACGAATTTATGGTTAAAGGAATCAAAGGACACCGCCATTTTAAAGCCTGCATACTCTCCAATGACTGCCGGAGCATTAACGCTCTTGATTTCTTTGCACATCTCCACAAGTGCAGTTCCGGCTTCTTTTTTATCCGTATAGACCTTATTCCCGACCCTCATAGAGAAAAACTCCTTATCTGCTGGGAGATTGGTTTTTGCAGTCTGAATATCTGCCTGCAAGCCACTGATACGCTCCTTCAGAATGGTTATCTGCTGTGGATAATGCTTTGCAATGTTGTCCTCCAGACGGTATTTCTGACTGGTGTGGTTGGCTTTCATCAGTTTCAGCTTGCTGACCTGAATATCCAAATCCATCTTTTCTTTTATATAGGGATTCCCCGTTGCCAGAGCCTTAACCTCTGCATAAGAAAGTGCTGCTTCGTCCACATCCTCACAACTTCGCACCGGAGATTTGCTTGTCATAATCTGACCGATAAATTTCTGCTTATTCTCGATAAGCTGCCATGAGTAGCTGTCAAATGTTCCCTCTGTCACATACCGGAAAATCTTAACCTTTGGATTCCTGTTGCCCTGCCGCAAAATACGCCCCTCCTGCTGTTCAATATCAGACGGACGCCACGGTACATCGAGGTGGTGCAGAGCAATCAGTCTGTCCTGCACGTTTGTCCCGGCTCCCATTTTTGCAGTAGAACCCAATAAAAAACGAACCTGTCCGCTTCTTACCTTACTGAACAGCTCCGCTTTCCTAAGCTCCGTATTTGCCTGATGTATAAAGGCGATTTCTTCTGCGGGAACACCTTTTTCCATCAGTTTATTTCTTATATCCTCATAGACATTAAATGTACCATCTCCTTTCGGTGTCGATAAATCACAGAAAATAAGCTGTGCTGATTTCTCCCCTTTGGTATCTTCCCAAATCTCAAATGCCTTATCCACACAGGTTTTTGCTTTGGAATGTTCCTCATCGGGGAGCATATCGTTGATCAGACGCTGGTCGAGTGCCAGTTTTCTTCCATCGTTGGTAATCTTGAGCATATTATCCTGATGCGGCTCTACCAGTCTGTTACGCACTGTCTCCGCCCGATCTGCCAGCGATGTTACCATCTCTTTCTGATATTCGCTGGGTTTCAGCACCACGTTCTCATATTCTGCTTCCGGCACAGGCAGCTTTAACATATCCGGTGTCTGGATATCCGCACTCTCCTTGAAAAGTGCAATCAGCTCCGGCAGATTGAAGAATTTTGCAAATCTTGTCTTTGCCCGGTATCCTGTTCCCTCCGGTGCCAGCTCAATGGCGGTCTGTGTTTCTCCAAAAGAAGCTGCCCAACTGTCAAAATGCCCTAATCCCATCTTCTGAAGCGTACCATACTGAAGATACCGCATATTGGTGTAAAGCTCCGTCATACTGTTGCTGAGCGGCGTACCCGTAGCAAACGTAATGCCCTTTCCGCCAGTCAGCTCATCAAGGTACTGGCACTTAGCAAACATATCGGAGGACTTCTGTGCTTCCGTCTGTGCAATGCCCGCCACATTCCGCATTTTCGTGTATAGAAAAAGGTTCTTATAATTGTGACTTTCATCTACAAACAGCCTGTCCACACCTAACTGCTCAAAGGTTACAACATTATCTTTCCGGGAAGTATCGTTGAGTTTTTCCAGTCTTGTCATAAGGGATTTTCTGGACTTTTCCATCTGCTTAATGGTGTAACGCTCCCCGTTATCTGCTTTCGCCTGCTCTATGGCAAGCTCAATCTCATCAATCTGTCTTTCGATAATGCCTATCTGTCTTTCCTGCGACAACGGGATTTTTTCAAACTGGCTATGCCCGATAATGACAGCATCATAATCTCCGGTGGCGATTCTGGAACAGAATTTCTTCCGGTTGGCTGGCTCAAAATCTTTCTTCGTTGCCGCTAAAATATTTGCTCCGGGATATAACCGCAAAAAGTCACTCGCCCACTGTTCCGTCAAATGATTGGGAACAACGAACAGGCTCTTTTGGCATAACCCTAACCGCTTGCTTTCCATTGCTGCAGCAATCATTTCAAAAGTCTTTCCTGCTCCCACACAATGAGCAAGCAGGGTATTGTCCCCGTAAAGCTGGTGTGCCACCGCATTTAACTGGTGCGGTCTAAGGTCGATGTCCGGTGTCATGCCAGGGAATTTCAAATGGGAACCGTCATATTCTCTTGGTCTGGTAGAATTAAAGAGCTTGTTATATTTCGCCACCAAGTCCTGTCTACGTTCCTGATCTTCAAATACCCAGTTCTTAAAGGCTTCCCGGACTGCCTCCTGTTTCTGACTGGCAATCATGGTTTCCTTTTTATTCAGGACTCTCGTTTCCTTTCCGTCCTCTATCACGGTATCGTACACCCGGCTGTCCTTTAAATTCAGAGAATCCTCTAAAATCTGATAAGCATTTCTCCGGTTTGTACCATAAGTCATATTTACAAGACTGTTTCCGTAATCCGCACTTTTTCCTTTTACATTCCACTGTCCTGTCACATCGGAATACTGAATCCCCATTGTATTCCGGTTGAAGAGATGCTGCGGTGTTTCAAAAACATCACGCATGAAATCTTCAATATATTTCGGTTCAACCCATGTGGCACCGATACGCACCTCAATCTCGCTGGCATCCAGTTCTGTGGGCTGCACCTGTGTAAGTGCCTGCACATTTATGTTGTATTCCGGGTGGTTTTCGGCGTAAATCTTCGCTGTTTGCAACTTATCCCGGACATTGCCGCTTAAATACTCGTCCGCTGCTTCCCACCTGTCTGTGACCGGATTCTGAAAGATAATGCCCGTCAGTTCTTCTTTGATTGTATCAATCTCTTTTCCGGTCAGCTCCGCCATATAAGAAAGGTCAACTTTTGCTTTTTCTGATAAAGATACTGCCAGAGCTTCCGTTGCTGTATCCACGCTTGTAACCACTTCCGCTTTCTTAATGGTACGTTTCGTGAACATATCCGCTTTGCCTTTGAAATTTCCCTCGTCATCCAGCTTTTCCAGAGAACATAACAGACAATAGCTGCTGTCCTGATTAAAGGCTCTTTTGTTGGTCTGGGAATTGATTAAACCGTATTTTCTGCTGAACGTATCATAAAGGGTATTCAATTCTTTCTGCTTTTCCTTAATCACAGTATCCGGATATTCTTCCAACTGCAAATTGATAAGCTCTTGCGTACAGTTTCGGATTCCTACCATGCCTTTTATGCGTTCCTGCATGGATTCTGACATATCCACAGGCTTCATAATGGAATTTTCACGGTAATATACCTTATCTTCCACCAGTGTGTAGCTGTAATTCTTTACGTCCGGGTCTGCCGGAATGGTGGCATCTGCCAGCTCATTCGCAAGCTCGTCCGTCTCCACTGCTTCGATTTCCCCGTCAATCCGGCTGACCGCATCCATTAACTGCTCTGCAAACAGTCTTGTAGCATCCGGTTGGCAGGTGCTTTCCATGCCATAGGGACCGCTGACCATTTCCATCTTCCCAACAATCATTTCCGGGTGTTCCGCAAAGTAGGTATTCATGGCGATACCGTTTGCATCTTCTGATAAATGTACCCAATCCGGTTCTATGTCCATCACACGGTCACGCTTCTTAAAAAACAAAATATCCGAAGTGACTTCTGTCCCTGCATTTTCCTTAAATGCTGTATTCGGAAGTCTGACCGCCCCCATAAGCTCCGCTCGCTGAGCCAGATACTTTCTGACCTCCGGACTTTTTTTATCCATTGTTCCCTTACTGGTAACAAAAGCAACCACACCGCCGGGACGGACTTTATCTAATGTCTTTGCAAAGAAATAATCATGAATCAGGAAATTATTTTTATCATATTGTTTATCCGCTACCTTATACTGTCCGAATGGCACGTTGCCGACTGCTACATCAAAAAAATCATTCGGATAGTCTGTTTTTTCAAAACCGGATATTTTAATATCCGCTTTCGGATAGAGCTGTCTTGCAATCCTGCCCGTAATACCATCCAGCTCCACACCATAAAGTCGGCTTTCCTGCATCTTCTCCGGCAGCATTCCGAAGAAATTTCCGATACCCATTGCAGGCTCTAATACATTCCCCTTTTCAAATCCCATACGGTCTAAGGTATCATAAATACTGCGGATAATGGCAGGACTGGTATAGTGGGCATTTAAGGTGCTTTCCCTTGCAGAAGCGTACTCCTGCGACGATAACAATTCCTTTAACTGCTGATATTCTCCCGCCCATGCAGATTTGCTTTCATCAAAGGCATCGGCAAGCCCGCCCCAGCCAACATACTGTGATAAAATCTGCTGTTCCGACCGTGTGGCGATACGGTTCTCGCTCTCCACCTTTTCCAAAGTACGGATTGCTTCTATATTTCGTCGGAATTTCTCTTTCGCACTGCCTGCTCCTAACGCATCGTCTGTAATGTGGAAATTGACCGCATTGGATTTATCAATCTTTGGTGCAGGCTGCTTCACAGGCTTTTCTATGGCAGGTTCTTCCACTGACTTTTGGACATCGTGTCCAGAAGTGTCCGGTTCCATGCTTTGCAGATAGTGTTCCGCTTCCTCTTTTGTTTCAAAGGTGGGAATTGTACCGTCCTCTTTTATATAATAATCTTCCCTGCCATGATCCCATACTGCAAAATCCTGTCCCGGCTCAAAGGCATCGCTGGTTTCCTCAACTGAGAATCGTGATTCTGTTTCCGCTACATCTTCCGTTCCTTCAATGCGTGAAAATACCTCCGCTTCGTGTCGGTCTATATCTTCCATTGCAATGAGATTCAAATAATCGTTTTCAATTTCTTCCCTGCTCGGTTTGTAATCATATTCAAAATGGACATTTTCGTTTATGAGTACGTAAAAGAACGCATTGTCCTGCATGGAATTTCCAAGCACATAGTTATTTTCTTCCGACTTCCATTCATCAATCTTTAAACACAACTGCCCGTCAATGGTAATCTGCTGTGCCGCAATCTCCTTTTCCTGCTCCATATACCGTCTTGTCTGATTGATAAATCCATTTAAGACCGCCGGATGGGAAGAAACAATCAAATCACGGTTCTCATACTTGGCATACGGTTCTATTTCTTTTGCCCATGCCTTATTGTCGGGAGAAAATCTGCCATCGTGCGTCAGGTGCATGACAGTATTGGCAAGTACATAGCTGACACGCTCGCTACCATATTTTCGGATTACTTCATCCGGTGTATCTTTCGGCAGACGATACCCGTCAAATTTTTCCGAAATCGTCCGTTCAATGGCTTCTTTACAGGCAACCTTCGTTTTCCGTTCTATTACCGCCTGTGCTTTTTCCAGCGCTTTCTGTGCTTCTTCCTCTTTGTACCGGGCATAGGCTTCTTTCCCTGCCGGAGATAAATACTTATCTTCCGCCACCAGCTTTCGGATACGCTTTTCGACTACTTTCCAAGACAGCAGCACTTTCGCATAAGGTTCGCAGATATTTCCCTTTTTTAATTCAATCCCTTTAAAGTTGTGGTCTTGCCAGCTATGGTCTGCTCCGGCAAGTGCATGAGAGCCGCCTCCAATGCCATATTCTTTTTTCAGAAATTCCGCTGCTTCTTTGCTGTCATGCTTTTCCTGAAAATAATCATAGATGCGGAAAGAACCATGTGAATATCCACTTCCCCTGCCAAGATTATGGTCTATCTCGTCCTGAGTAATAAAATCCTCCCTTTTTATTTCCACATGGTCTGCGGTTGGAAAGATTTGTTTTTCTATCAGCAGATTGTCAAGTTCCTCCCGCAGCTCCTCTTTTGGCATAACTGAACGGAAACGTAGCTTTTTCTCTCCGGTTTCAAGCTGATGAAGTGCCTGATCCATGTGGGAAGCCACAAGCTCAACTCCTTCTTTTGTAGAAAGGTATTCTATCATTCTTGCATGAGCCTCCGGATAATTTCCTGCTTTTAGCCCAAGCTCCTCCGGCAGTTCTCCCATGCCATCCCGGAAAAAGAAAAAGAGATGCCCTGCAATCCGGTCACGTTCTGCTTCGTCAGTCAGATAAGCTTCATTTGCTCCCATATAGGTACCGTTTACTACCTGTGAGCGGATTTTTGCTTCCACCTCCTGCCAGTTCATCTGAAGCACCGGACGCTCTGTCGATGTGCCATATCCGACACGCATCCCATCCTCATTGAACCATACCGCTAACTGCTTTCCGTCAAATTCAAAGCCCTTTCCGGTTGTTCCATACTCTTTCTGTAAGAAAGCAGCCATCTCCTCCGGTGTCTTTCCCTGCTGATATTTGGTGTAGATACGCTTTCTGCTGTTATCCCTGCCTCCGCCGCTCCGCAGAATATCCGCTATCTGCTCCGGCGGTATCTTTGTTTCTGACCGTATCGGTGTCACTGTTTCCGCCTGTTTCATGGCAAGATTGCCAGCCTGCTCCGTAAACATGGAAAATAAGTCAAGCTGCTGGTACATTCCCGCTGTTTCAATCCGCTCTGCGGTTTCTCCTGGAAGAAGATATACTCCGTCCTCCATATAGGAATTGACAAGAAAACGTGCTTCCTCCCATGACAGCCTGCTTTCCGCTTCACGGGTCAGATAATTGCCTTTCCATAAGGTAATACCGTCCTCATCGGCACGGTAGCCGCCCCGCATTTCCCCGATATTGAACTCGGTGTATTCTTCCATGCGGAACGAATTTCTCAGATAATCCGCCTGAATCTTTGCATCCTGCTCTATCTGAAAATACCCAGCTATTTCCGGTCTTTTATGCTTCAGGAACTCATCACTGCATAAAATACCACGCTGTAAGTCCTCCCCCTGCTCTGTTTCAGACAGCTTCGGAAAAAAAGAACCGGATAATGAATGTTCTCCACTATCCGGTTCTGGTATTTCTTCTTCCTGTATGTCATTTTCTAACTGTAAATCAGTTCCGTCAGCACGATCTCCTCCGCTGAATGTCTGATGTTGTTCATCTTCGCTACCCACTTCATCTGATCGGCTGCTTTCAGTTCCTCGTTCACTCCCTCTGCTTTCGCCATCTGTTCGCTCAGGGCTTCCATTCTCTGCTCTGCCTGCTCCTGTATCTCCAGACAGTGTGCTTTCAGCTCGCCCGCCAGTATCATGCCCTGATAAATCCCTTTCCGGTGTTCCTGTAAGAAGTTCTTCCGCATCATACCGTACTTCGTCAGCGTTCCCTCCGGTTCCTCGTTCGCTGTCAGGTTCGGAATCAGATAATCCCCGTTCTTTTCGTATGTCAGTTTCATGTGCCGCATCCTCCTTTTTGCTCTGTATTTCTATCTCCTGATTGTTTTGTAGCTCCTTTTCACTTTCACGCTTTAAAGCATTATAGTCTGTATCTGCTTCATTTGCAAGCACTTTCTCCGTATTTTCCAAAGAAGTTTGTGTGCGTCCTGCATTAGCTTTTTCCTGTGCCTTCCTGCGGGCAATCTGGCGGTCATACGCTCCTATGGTTCTGCCTATCTCCATTAAAAGCGGCTTGCACATATCTGTGGTGGCTGTACCAACAACAGACAGGGTTTTCATCGTATTAAAGTCGCTGATATATTCAAATCCCTGCTCGTCTTTCCACAGTTCCATATCTGCACCGCATCGTGACAGTATGGTGTAAGCAATACTGGAAGAAAGCGTATCACGAAGCCTGACACCTACATTTAACTCGTCCAGTTCCTCTAAAAAGCTGCCCTCTTTCACATATTCGATTTCCGGCAGAAGTTCTTCATAATAATCCAAAGCAATCCGATTGGATATTTCCATTATCCGCTGTTCAAAGGAGCTGTTTTTATCCGTTTCTCCGTATGTCTTTTCAAGCTGTGCCAGGACTGTTTCTTTATGCTCCTCACGCAACTCCCACAAATTCGGATCACGTCCTATCCGCCTTGCCTTATGTACGTCGGACACATCGAAAACATATTTCAATCTTGTATAGGAATTTTCCGTATCCAGCAGGGCAATTCCCTTTGCTCCACGGTTTACCCAGCAATTCATCTTCTCATTCCATAGTTCAAGGGACGCACAGGCTGTTGCATCCGGTCGTTGTGCAAAAATAAGTATCTGTTCATTGAACGGATATTTATAAAGCCTTGCAGCGGTAGTCAGATACCTTGTCCACTCCTGCCCGTTTTTCGCTATCTCTTTTGCGGTATCCTCCGCCAGATAGGAAATCATCTGATATTTTGTTACCATAAGCATTCCTCCAAAATGACGGAGGGGATAACCCCCGCCGCCTTATTCATAAAAACCGTGTTCTTCGATACCGTTTTCCAGAATTGTGCCAATCAGCTCCTCCAATTCCATCTCCTTCAGCTCGCTGATCACAATGAGCTTTGCAAGGATATCTTTTTCCACCGGAACGACATAGCTTTCTTCATCAGGGCAAAGCTCCCGTACACAAATCTCCAGTCCGTCTGCAATTTTGCAGAGCGTACTTATATCTGCTTCCCGGATACCTGCCAGAATATCCATCAATACATCTTCCCTGACACCGCACCGCAAAGAAAGTTCTGGAATATCCATATCCTGCTCTTTCATAATGTTTAAAATTTTATCTCCGGTGCTGTAAACAACGGTCTTTTTCATTTCTGTATTCATTTTTCTGTCTCCTTTTCACTTGCTTTTTCTCGGTGGAAATTCCATCTTGAATTTGTACTGCGAACCTTTGATTTCCTTTCCGTCTTTGATATAAGAATAATCCTCAATTCCCTCCGGAATCAGGTACGCATCGTAGCTTCCCTTTTTCCCTTTTAATCCTCTCACAAGGGTCTTTTTCCCTTCAAGCAGACTTTTCATCTGTGTATCGGAAAACGTTGCTCCCATTGCCCTACCCACATTCATGCCGCATTTTTGTTTGCAGTAAGCACCGAATTTTCCTTTTACTACATCGCTGCCGCATTTCGGGCATTTTCCAAGCACTTCCTGCATCGTTCCAAACAAAGACTTCTGATCGTCACTGATACTGTGGTAGGTTTGCACCAGCTCCCGCACCATATCTTCAATGCCATCCATGAACTCCTGCATGGTGTATTCGCCTTTTTCAACCAAAGTCAGCGTATTCTCCCAATCTGCTGTAAGCTTCGGGGATTTTACCATATCCGGCAGAACAGTAATGAGCTTCATCCCGTCCTCGGTGGGAAGCATCTGCTTTTTCTCCCGTTTCACAAAACCGTCTTTGACCAGCTTTTCAATAATGTCAGCTCTGGTGGCAGGTGTGCCAAGTCCTTTGCGTTCCACCTCATCGCCCATATCCTCTGCTCCGGCACGTTCCATCGCAGAAAGCAGGCTGTCCTCGGTAAAATGTTTGGGAGGCTGCGTGAATTGCTCTGTTACCTTTGTCTGGATAACTGGAAACGTCATGCCTTCAGAAAGCTCCGGCAGTTTCTTCTCTTCCTTATCCTCATCTGTTTTTTCTACCCGGTAGGTACGTTTCAATGCTGCTTCAAATTCTTTCCACCCGTTCTGCAGAACCGTTTTTCCGGATACATGAAAGCTGTAACCACCGCAGGAAAACTCTGCTTTTACCGTTTCATACAACTGCTTTTTCCCGGTTGCACATAACAGACGATTAGCGACAAGGGATAAGATTTTCATTTCTCCCTCCGGCACAGCGGAAAGGTCTGTCTTTGTAATTTCTATGGTGGGAATAATTGCATGGTGGTCGGTCACTTTTTTACTGTTCAACACTCTTTTTATATCCGGCTCTGCTCCGGTCTGTTCCTCAAAGAGAATCGCCTGATAAACTGCCCCGATTACCGCTTTTGCAGTTTCTTCCATATCATCGGATAAATACTGGCTGTCCGTTCTCGGATAAGTGACCAGCTTTTTCTCATAAAGGCTCTGGGTGTACTCCAATGTCTGCTTTGCAGTAAAACCAAAGATACGGTTGGCATCCCGCTGAAGCGTGGTAAGGTCATAAAGTTTTGGTGGTGCAACGCTTTTATTTTCCTTTATAACGGAACGAACCACTCCACTCTGACTTTCACACGCTGCAGCAATACTTTCTGCCCTTGCCTTATCGTCAATCCGTTCTGTCATGGCATCTATCCCATCCATCAGAATATGAGCCATGTAATACTGCTCTTTTTCAAAATTCATAATCTTCACTTCACGGTCTACCAGCATGGCAAGGGTGGGCGTCTGTACTCTGCCCACCTTTAATACCTTTCCGCCATACAGTACAGTAAATAATCTCGTACCATTTAATCCCACCAGCCAGTCTGCCTGCTGTCTGCAAAGTGCAGACTGGTACAGGCTGTCATAATCGCTTCCCGGCTTTAAGTTTTCAAACCCGTCACGGATTGCACTCTCCTCCATTGATGAAATCCACAGGCGTTTCATTGGTTTCCGGCAGCCTGCCTGTTCATATACCAGACGGAAGATAAGTTCTCCCTCCCGTCCGGCATCGGTGGCACACACCACACTTTCAACTCTTGTATCGTGCATCAGATTTTTCAAGATTTTATACTGCGTTGCTGTTTCCTTTTTCACTTCATGCTGCCACTGCTCCGGTATCATGGGCAGGCTCTCATAGCTCCATTTTTTCCATGCTTCTGAATACATCTCCGGCTGTGCCAGCTCTACCAGATGTCCTACACACCATGAAACGAGAAATCCGTTTCCCTCCATGTAACCGTCTTTTCTCTCTTTCGCCCCGATCACATGGGAAATTGCCTGTGCTACGCTGGGCTTCTCTGTAACCACCAACTGCATACCTTATTCCTCCTGTTCGTCAAAGAAATCTTCTTCCGTATCTTCCTCCGATTCCTCATCTTCGTTTTCATACTCCTCGTTATCTTCCTCATCTTCATCTTCGTCCTCGATAAAGTCCTCTTTTTTCTTGCGGACAACCTTAAAATAATAAGCAGCTCCGATAACGATTAAGGCAAGACTACCAATCAGCACATACGAAATCATCGGATTCGGTGCTTCTTTCACTTCCGGCTCCGGTTCGGTTTCCTCTGTATTTCCCGTACTCTCTGCACCTTCCGTACCTTTTTCTGTTTCCGTTTCCTTTCCCTCTGTATCTGCCTGCTCTCCGTTGTTGTTTGGCAATGCACTCTCCCCATTCGGAATTGCAGATTCCAACGCAGCGGAATTTTTCGGCAAGGTTTCACTGTTATCGGAAGTTGCATTTAACAGGTCATTTTCCGTAACCTCAGTCAAAAAATATACCATTTCTTCCTCTCCGTCCCGGTCAATAATCAGATAGAAAACTTTCTCCGTGGCGGTCTGAATAGTATAAAACTCCTTGCCCTGACCGGATTTTTCCGTACTTTCTGTTTTCCCGCTTTCTGCCTCCGCAGCTTCTTTCATTGCCTGCTTTTTCTGTTCGGCAGGACTTGTCTGTGATGTGGTATTTCCGTTACTGTCTGTTTTGGTATGCTCCGTCACGGTTCCCGTAGCACTCCCCGGTTTCGTCGGGGTCGCACTCTCCGGGAGCTGCTCCGCCGGATTCCCATCACTGGTATCGGCAGGGTCTTTATAGTACGGATTTTTCGTTTTATAAACCTCAGACATATTTCCGGCATTGTCCATTGCAGAAATGGTAAAATACTCATACCCTGCGTCAAACTGCTGGAGGCGGATATTTAACGTACCGCCCGTCAGATCTGTAAACTCATATCCATTGACATATACCGCCTTTGCACCGGAATCCGTATCATGTACCTGTATGCTTAAAAGCCCGTCACTGACTGCCGCATTTAAGGTCGGCTTTACGGTATCAAAGCACTTTATGGCACGGTTCTTCTCATAGGTATTGCCTTTCTGGTCTGTGACAAGCACATACACGGTACAGTTCTCGGAAATCCTTAATTTCTTTTCCTCCGTCACATCTGTCCAGCTTCCATTCTGCCCTACCTTTGCCTCTATCTTTGCGATTTCAAAATTCCCCGTATCTGCGGTATCTTTTACACTGAAAGAAACGGAAACAATGTCATTATGCCACTCCTCCGGCTGTCTGATTTTGATACTCACATTCGGTTTTTTATAGGTACAGAGCTTATAATCTGTGACGCAGACGGGACAGTTTTTGTCATACTCATACGCACCGCATTGATCTTCGCAATTACATACCGGCTCCGGTTTATCATTTCCCGATACAGTGCCATCCCCGGTGCTTTCATCGGTACTGCCTTCTGTATTCTCTTCGGTGCCGCCTTCGGTGCTTCCCTCCGTGCTGCCCTCCGTAGTTTCTTCCGTGCTTCCCTCGGTACTGTTTTCTGTATTTTCCTCCGTACTGACATCAGTTTCACTTTCGCCGGGTGTCTGCTCCGTACTTTCCTCCGGTTTGGATTCTTCGGTTTCTTTTGTTTCTTCGGCAAAAGCACTGATTGCGTAGTTCCCATTTACAGAAAACGCTACCGCAGGCATGGTAAATAGCACAGCGGACAATATCAGTGATATAACTGCCTTAGATGATAACTTCCTGTTCTTCATGGCTGTAAGCCTCCCTTTCTTCTGATTGTGCTGCTTCTTTCTGCTCTTTTTCTTTCAGCAGACGCATAATTTCTTCTTCGCTGACCTTGTTTAACAGAATCAGCCGATCCAGAGAGATTTTATTCTTTTCAATGAATTTCATCTTCTCCGCATCCTCTGCCATCTGAAGCTGTTCCGCCAAATCCCTCTCCCTCGCCTGCAATCCCGCAAGCTGTTCCCGGACTTTGGAAAGCTCCTTTACAATTCTCTCTTTCGTCATCGTTCCTCACTTCCTGTTATTTTAATTTCCTGATAATCTTCCAAACGCATAAAAATGGCTCTGCCAATAGGACGAATTGATTGAAGCGTAACTGATTGGATCTCCGCAATGAATCATGACCCCGTTTCCGCAGTAAATCCCCACATGGCTGACTGGTACGCCCGAATTGTATGTACCTGTAAAAAAGATAATATCCCCCGCCTTTGCATCTGCCGCCGACACAGGCGTACACTGGTTATAAATGCCCTGTGCTGTGGTTCGTGGCAGGTTATGGACACCGCTGTTTGTAAATACCCAGCAGACAAAACCGGAACAGTCAAAGCTGGTGGACGGACTGGAGCCTCCCCATACATAGGGATAGTCTAAATATCTCGCCGCTTCTTCCATAAGTGCCTGCACGGTTGCATCGTCATAGGAATCCGGCGGTATCACATTTCCTCCGCCGCTTCCGCTGCCCGGCGTTTCGCCATACAGCGTATCCGTGCCTGCTTCAAAATAAAAAAGAGGGTTATAATATTCCCCCTGATACAGACATTCGATATGTAAATGACTTCCGGTACTGCTTCCCGTATTCCCTGTTGTTCCGATCACATTTCCATGCGTCACGCTCTGTCCTGCCCGGACATTTAAGGTATCCATGTGGGCATATTTTGTGCAGTAGCCTTTTTCATCTTCAATCACTACATAATTTCCGTAATAGCTGTCATAAGTTGCGGTAGTTACTGTCCCGTCCATCGCCGCATATACGGTTGTTCCGGTAGGTACTGCAATATCTACGCCCCGATGTAACTGTTCCTGCCCTGTGACCGGATTGATACGCCAGCCATAATAACTGCTCACATAGTTGTACCAATATAAATCAAGGGGCTTATAAAACTGCTGTGTCAGCCCGTGGGTCTGGTTATAAAAAGCATAGATTTCTCTCTGCTCCTCATTCATGCGTCCGGCAACTACTACGTTTAAATCTTTTGCTGTCAGGGTCACTTCCAGAATGGTTACGGTATATTCCTCTTCCACTTCATACTCGTATTCCTCTTCTGTTGTTTCCCCCGTAACCGGGTCTGTTACCGTATGAGTGCCTGTTTTTGTTACCGTCCTTGTCCTCGTTTCCTCTGTAGGATTTAGTGTCAACTCATACATTTCATCAAACAGATATTCTATTTCTGCCTGTACCTCACTTGCAGTAAATTCCGTATGGACTGCCGACAGATAGCTGATCAGTGCAAATGGGTCATGCCCGATAGATGCCAGATTATAACGGTACTCATCATAATCCGGATAAGTGGTTTCTATGGCATCAATCTCTGCCTGCAATTCTTTTTCCAGTTCAGAAAAAGCTAAATCTGCCGCATCTATTTCTGCCGGAACGCTCATATAACTTCCTGCCAGCGTGGTACTGATTCCTCCGGCAAACATCGCCCCACAGGAAGATACTGCTGTCATAATCATCACAAGAAGCACCGAAAAGGCTCCTATGGCAAGCAGAAGCGAAACATTTTTTGATGCAATCTCCTGTATCTTTCTGGCTGCCGCTGTAAAAAGATTCCCGGACTTCGCCGCTGTTTCCTTTGCGGCTTTCGCTGTCTGTCCCGCCCGTCTTGCTTTTGCATATTCCCGTTTGATACGCTGCTTTTGCAGTCTTTTCTGCAACTGCTTCTGAATGGTCTTTTCCTGCATTTCCGGATTTTCTTCCAAGAACTTCTGATAACGGAAATTGACCTCTTTCTGCATCTGCTTTTTCTCCAGCTTTGCAGCTTTCGCTCTCCGTCTTTCCGTTTTCCCTTTGTAATGCCCTTTGAAAAAGCGGTAAACATCTTCCCCGCTCTGCTCTGTCTTGTGGGCAGCCTCCACACCGGAATTTTCTTTCTCCACTTCGGCAACCTTACTATGGGCAAAATTAGAAGATTCCATTCCCACCCTGCCAGCCGCTCTTTTTACCGGACTGTCCGGTTTGAATGGTTTCTCTTTTTTTACAGAAGTCAATACATACTTTGTTCTGCCCGTCTTTTCATCAAAAACACGCTCCAGAGAATACTCCGTTTTCTTTGGAATCTTCTTTCTTGCAGCTTCCGTCTTTTTTCTGGCTTTCTCCGCTTTCTTTTGCAGTCGGTCTAACTTTTTGCTTCCATGAAATTCCGGTTCTGCCTCTTCGGTAAAGGTAGTGTCCTTTGTCTGGAAATCCTGTTCAAAATCAAATTGCTTTACTCGCTCCCGGCTCTTTATCTCCCGCCTTTGATACCTGCCCTTTTTCTGTGACGAATGATAGGTGTCCCTGTGGCGGTAGTCATCGCTGGCAATTTTTCTACCCTGCTCCTCTCCGGCTTCCTCCGTAAAAGTGCTGTCCGGCTGCATAAAATCGCTTTTAGACTTCTCTCCGGCTTCTGCTCCCTCGGACTTTTGGACATTCTGTCCAGAAGCATCTGCTTTCTGATACTTCTTTGTATTTTTCGACCTCTGGACATCGTGTCCAGAAGTGGTATCTGCATCTCTCGGCTGATATGCTGCGGATTTTTTACCTTTACCCTCGTTTGCTTTCTTTGGAATTTCTCCGGTAAAGGTTTTTTTCTCCTGTGCAAATGCAGCCGGTTTCTGTTTCTTTTTCTCCGCCACTACTCATTTACCTCCTGCCTTACACTTTCCTCTGGTTTGGTATTCATAACCGCAAAGGTCTTGGTATCTACCGGATATTTATCTACGAACGGAATAACCACGTTGTCAAACAGAATCAGTCCGCACCCCGGCTCGGAATTGGTTACATGGGCAAGCTGTTTTTCTGACAATCCCAGCTTATCTGCAAGGATTGCCTGATCCTTTGCATTTTGATTCAGGAGATATACAAAATCGGAATTGCCGAGGATTCCCTCGATTTCCTCCGACTTCAAAAAATCGCCTACGTTCTGCGTCAGCCCCGTAGGAATACCGCCCCACTTACGGAAACGCTTCCAGATTTCCACCGAATAGATAGCGGTCTGCTTCTCCTTCAGCAAAAGGTGGAACTCATCACAATAATAGCGGGTGGCAATCTTACGCTCCCGGTTCTGCGATACCCTGTTCCAGACCGCATCCTGTACGATTAACATTCCAAGCTCTTTCAACTGGTTTCCCAAGTCCCTGATGTCAAAGCACATGATACGGTTCTGACTGTCTACATTCGTCCTGTGGTTAAAATAATTCTGCGAACCATGCACATATAGCACAAGGGAGTTTGCAATCCGTTCTGCCTTTTTGTTCTTATGCTCTAACAGGGCATTATACAAATCCTCAAGGATAGGCATATTCTCCGGTACGGGATTTTCAAAATAAGCATCGTAAATATGACGGATACATTCGTCAATGATACCTTTCTCATCATTTTCCAGACCGTTCTTTCCTCCGGCAATCAAGTCACACAGAGTAATGATAAAATCGGATTTCAGCTTTAAGGCTTCCTTATCCCCTTTATGGGAAAGCTGAATGTCCATCGGATTTAAATAATCTTTGGAATTGGTTGCCAGCCTTACCACCTGTCCGTGCAATGCTCCCACAAGGGCAAAATACTCGCCCTCCGGATCGCAGACCACAATATCGTCCTTTGTCATCAGGAAACAGGAAAGAATCTCACGCTTTGCACTAAAAGACTTACCACTTCCCGGTGTACCAAGAATCACACCGTTTGGTGTACGAAGCCGTTTCCGGTCTGCCATAATCATGTTGTTGGAAAGGGCATTTAAACCATAATAAATAGCCGGAGCTGGCATAAATAATTCCTGCGTACAGAACGGTACTAAGATAGCGGTACTCTTTGTTGTCAAATCCCGTTCAATTCCCGTATCGTTGCACCCGATTGGTGCCGATGCCATCAGTCCCTGCTCCTGTAAATACTGCATACATCTGAGGTTGCAGTTCGCCTGTTGGATAATGCCGGATACCCTCTGCGTGATATTTTCCAGTTCCCGCTTGTTTCTGCCATAGCAGGTCAGAAGAAATGTCATCTTTACCATTTTCTGATTGCTGCTGTTTAAATCGTCCAAAAGGTCAAGGGTATCTTTTTCATAAGTGATAATGTCCGTTGGAAGAATGTCCATGTCATAACCTGACCTTACCGCCTTTTTCTGCTCTTCAATCTTCATCTTCTGAATATTCGTCAAAGCACCTTTTAGCATCTTAATCGCCTTGACCGGATCCATTGTCTGCATATGCATGGTAATAGTCAGGTTCGCATCCAGATCAAGAAGCTTTTTCAACAACTCATCATCAAACTTCGGGGCAATAATATCCAGATAATGCACACTGCCATACATTTTTCCCGCCTTAAAACGACTCGGATAGCGAAAATCAAATCCCGGCGGAGCGATGTAATCTTTCACACTTTTTCCCGACTCCGCCAGTTCCTTAAAAGAAAAACGGAAAGGCTCCATAGTATCCTGGTTAAAATACTCATGCAGGATACGCAGACGTTCCTTTCCGTCAAGGCTCTTAGCGTGTGTGCCCAGATTAGTCAAATTTTTAATCACATCTGCTTCAATGCTGACAAGTTTTGCCCTTGCCTCCTTAAAGCCTTTACTCTCAATTCCAAAAATCAGATACTTTGATTTGATAATACCGTTATTTCCCTTTGCAGCCTGTTTCTTTAACATCTGCGTGTATTCCTCACGAATATCATCAAAATCATCTGCCTGCAATGGAATGTCAAACTGGTCAATTAAGGTCTGCTCGTTAACCTGTCGGTTGAACAGGAACAGCTCAAATTTAATAGACGGGTCAAAATAATTGATAAGCCTGCTGTATTCCTCCAGTATTTCCCCCTTATCCTCGATTTCCAGCAGGTCATAATTTATATCGTAAAACTCCACCATTTTCGTATAAAAGCCAGAAGTGACCTGACAGATACCGTCCCGGTACATCTTCTGAAAGGTAATGGTCTTCTGTGCTGTGGTGGGCTTTTCTGCGTTTTTATTCGTTCCGGCAAGCATGTGTTTTAACTCCGCAAGCCTTCTCCGCTCCACAAAGGTCAGCCCCGGCTTCGTTTTTCCTTTTTTCTTATGTCTGTCCGGCTTTTCTGCCGCCTGCTTTTTCTTCAAGTTTACGCACCTCCTCTTTTATACGCTCTGTTTCTTCTAATCTTCTGTAAATATTTTCTGATTTGTAGGGACGAATCCCCGGTGTGAGGAATTTCTGCCTTATCATAAAATACAGAATCTTCTCTGCCGGAAATCCGTCCTTCTCATACATTGCCAGAAAGAAAAAAGGCAGCATGACCGCTACCATCAAAAGTGCCGATGCCTGTGTGCCGATAAACCCTTTTGTAAAAATGTAAAAGGGAATCCCTACCGCACCTGCACCGCTGAAGCAAATAAGCTGGCGTTTCGTCAGATTTAACGCTACTTTTGTCTTTATGCCGCTTAAATTCTTTGGCACTGCTACGGATATTGCCATAACATCACAGCCGGAGCTGATACTGCAAGCCCCGGCTGTTCCCTCCTTTCTTTGAAATGTGTTCTAATGAGCATTCCAGATTGATTTCGCAAGGGAACCTGTCTTGAACAGGCTGAAACACAGAACAACGGTATAAGCTGCCACCGACCACAGTGCTGTGTGCAGATTGTCCGCAACCGCAATGCCGGATACCAGCACCGCATAGATTGCCACGCATACCATAATGAAAAATCCCTGAAACGCCAGTGAACACAGTCCCTTGATATAATTGTTGCCGATACCGCCCCATTCCCGGTTACTGAATGTGGCAAAGGGAACCGGAGCTACTGAAATATAAAGGTAGATTTCAATCATTCTCCCGAAAAGCATGACGGTAATAAGCAGGGAGATGATTTTCATACATAAGCTGACAATCATAGTTTCGATACCAAGCCCGATCAGCTCGCCGATGCCCATTGTATCAATCTGACTGTCAAACATGGTTTTTAGGGTATCCGTCACATCAATGGTAGTGGAACCCGAAACAATACCGCCTGCTCTGGTCACGATATGGTTTCCCACATCAAAAATCGCCATTGTGATGTCAAAGGTGTAGCTGAGAAGCAGCACAGCGATACAGGCTTTGATAAGGTAACGGAAAAAGAACTCGCTTCCTACTTCATGCATATTGTTCTTATCCATGACCATTGTAATCAGCTCATAGCAGAGTATCGCACTGATGATCATGCCCGCTATGGGTATCATCACATTTTCCGAAAGGTTCTCTATCATAGAAAACACTCCGCTGTTCCATGAACTGGGTGTCCTGCCGACTTCCCCTGCGATTGTTCCGACCTTATCATTCACATCTGTAAACATCGTAGTAAGGTTGTCCATGACCCACCCTTGCAGTATTTCCTTTATAAATTCAGTTATCTTGTCGAGAATCGCTCCCATGACTTAGGAAAACAGGCTTGTAAGCTGCGGAATTACCGTCTGTGCCACAATTACAATACCGCCACCCGCCATGAGCTGCTTGACCCCTTGTGATTTTGCCCCTGGGTTATCATTTCCGTATCCCTCAAGAAGATTGATAACGCCCCATACTGCCACGCCTGCTCCGATTGCGGTTACAACGGTCTTTAATCCTGTTACTGCTGATGTAAAAAATGCCATATTCAGTTACCTCGTTCTTTCCGAAAATTTATTTTTTGCAAAAAATAAGGAGCATTGCTTTCTATCCGCAAAACTCCTGTACCTCTGGACATCGTGTCCAAATGTTCCTATTCAGTTGTATCCGGGGAAATCTCCCCGCATTCAAAGGCTTCATCTACCTTTGTCTTTTCTGTGACCTTCAAGTGGTGCAGATGTTTCACATACTGTTCCATATCAAAGGCATTTTTCTTGTCATAATCGGACAGCTCTTTGTACCGCTTGTGCTTCGTTATATCGAATTTATCCGAGAAAAATGGTCTGACACCTCTAAGCTGCATAATACATTTCCCGCCATCCATGACAGCAATCTCATCTTGGCTCATCAGTTCCTTTCCGGTCTTTTGGTAATTCAGACCGTAGGACTGGCTCGTCCCCCTCGTATCCGAGGTGTTGTACAGGTCAATGGTTTCTTTCCCCAATACCTCTGCTAATTCCTTTAGGGTGGTCTTTTCCTTTCCTCCGAGAAACAGCGTAGTGTCGCAGTTGCCCTCTATGGTATCGGCATTGTCCCTGTAAATCGCTTTGAGCTGTGATTTTGACTGCAAAATAATAGAAGCTGATATTTCCCTGCTTCGGATCGTAGCAATCAGCTTCTCAAACTGTGGAATCTGCCCGATGTTCGCAAACTCATCAAGGAGCATACGCACATGAACCGGGAGCCTTCCGTTATAAACATCGTCTGCCTTGTCGCAAAGCAAATTAAAGAGCTGGGAATACATGATAGACACCACAAAGTTAAACGTAGCATCTGTATCAGAAATAATAACGAACAACGCTGTTTTTTCCTCTCCCAGCGTGTCAAGCTCCAGTTCATCATATTCCATCAGGTCACGCAGCTCTTTTATATCAAATGGTGCTAACCTCGCACCGCAGCTAATCAGAATCGACTTCGCTGTTTTTCCTGCCGCAAGCTTATATTTCTTATACTGCCTTACAGCAAAATGGTTCGGGTCTTTTTCCTCCAGCTCCTCAAAGAGCAGATCAACAGCATTTTTGAAGTTTTCATCGTCCTCTCTTGCTTCACTTGCATCAATCATATCAATCAGCATGGCGAAATTCTGTTCTTCCTCCGGTGCTTCGTACCAGATGTATGCAATCAATGCTGTATAATAGAGTTTTTCTGCTTTGACCCAAAAGTCCTCACCGGATTGCTGCCCCTCTCCTTTTGTGTTGACTATGATTGTGTTGACGAGTTTCAAAATGTCCTTTTCGCTCCGCAGATAAGCAAATGGATTATAATGCATGGATTTTGCAAAGTTTATGGTGTTGAGGACTTTAATCTTATACTTGCCCCGCTTCAGCATCTTCCCACATTCCACTAAGATTGTGCCTTTCGGGTCAGTGACGCAATAGGACGAGTGCATCTGCATCAGGTTCGGCTTCACGAAAAATCTTGTTTTACCGGAGCCGGAACCGCCAATCACAAGAATATTTTTATTTCTTGCATACTTCGGTTCTTTCGGTCTGCCGGACATCATCAGACGCTCCGTAGCGGTCAGAAGAATATTATTTTCAAATACAGAATCCATATATGGCTCTATATCTTTGGCATTCCCCCACCGTGCAGAACCGTATTCCACACCCTGCCGGAATTTCTTGGCATTCTTCGCCTTATAATAAACAATGAATTTTAAGGCAACGCCTCCGGCGATTCCAATCAGCAAATCACTCAGAAAAAAACTGGGGAACGGATTGGAAAACATCCTGTCCATTTGGCTCATTACTACCATCATCTTGTCAGACGCATTACTGCCCTCTGCCACTCTCCATAAAAATGCTGCCTTATTACAGAAGTACCCGGCAAGCACATAGGGAAGATTCAGCAGTATCAGCTTTTTAACATCTGCACTTTTTGCTTTTTCCTTCAGCTTTTTGGGGACAGCTTTTAAATCTTTGGTAATGCCTGCTATGATATTAGTCATAGGCTCTGCCCCCTGTCCTTATTCTTTTCCCGGCTCCGTTCTTTGTTCTGATCCTTTGATACCACATCCCGGAAATGCTTTAATTTCTGCCTTACAGAAGTCCTACTGTTCTTTTTCTCATTTCCATAAACAAATTCCTTAAATGCCTGTGCCACAGCATCGGCATCCCTGCCCTTGAAAAATACCAGATACTTCGGTGGCTCGGTGGTCTTATCCTTTTTCACAGCAAAATCAACATTGTATTTACGAGCTACCCGCTCAAAGGATTTGATATTGCCATCTGTGATTTCAATGGATGAAGCACCTGCACCCTCGCCCACCAGTTCCTTAACCGACACTTTCCCATGCGTTTTCTGTGCCTGTTTTCTGCAATGATTCAGATACATTCTCATGGCAGATTTCAGGATATTGGCATCCAGCTTTGCAGCCTTAATCACAAGGGCGATTGTTTTCTGCGTTACTTCTTCCTGCATCTGTACCTCCTTCTTTCCTTTTTACTGCTGTTCCTTCAGGGCGGAACAAGCAGCCGATGTAGTAAATATTTCATGTTCTCTCCTTTCCGCTTCTGGACATCGTGTCCAAAAATTCTGATTTACAGGCAGCCTGCTCTGATACAGTCCTCGTACTCCCTTAATGCTTCCTCTGTATCTGCATCCACAGATAACTGGATACGAACAAAATCATGCAGCGTTCCCGCTAAAAGAAAATCCTTATAAAGCCGCCCAAAATCCTCAACAAACTTCTTTATCAAATGTTCCGGATCATCTCCAGCATGATATTGTACATAAATCTGACTTCTGCCTGTGTTTCCCAGCATATCCGTCAACTGATACGTCAGCTCTCCTGTCTGCTTGACCGAAATCTGAATCAGATTGTAATTCTTTCTCAATTTAAAATAGCTACTATGATACTCCGACGTTATTGTGATGTTTGGATTTTCTTCCAGTTCCATCACAACATCTGCCAGTTTTCCCAATAACGCTGCGGCTGCTTTTTTCTGAAATTCTCTCTTTTTCATTTCATCTGACCTCCATCCGGCTTCTGGACATCGTGTCCAAAAGCAATAAAAAAGGGCAGCTACAAATCTTTCGACTCATAACTGCCCTGACGCTGTTTTCTGTTTTTCCATGCCCTATTCCTTATATCGAATGACAGGGCACTGTTTTTGTTTATTTCCTATTTTTCTCCGCTCCAAGGCAAACACCATATCTCCGGTTCGCTCAAAAAAGCCGATGTCCTTTTTCCAGCTCATTCCACATTTGCAATGCTGCAAACCAATAAACTGCTGTTTCATTCTCCTGCCGCATACCGGACACCGCTTATTACTGCTTCCCTTTTTCTTTTTCGGCACATCCTCCTTTTTCTCCTTCGGCGGCTTTTCTTCCGGTATCCCATTTTCCGCAATACGAAGCTCATATCGTGGCAATTTTAAAAGATATGCTCGGTAAACCTCTTCATACGGAACCCAGATTGCAAGAGATTTCAGTTTTTCATAAATCCGGTCAATAATCTGCTTTGCTACCTCCTCATTTGGTATCTCTCCATTTTCCTTATAGAAAATGCAGGTTTCCCGAAACATCCAGTCTGCTATTTTCATCTTCTGCTTCTGTTTTAAATCCTTATAGGTCTTATTCGGCTGTTTCTGCTGTTTATATGCCAGTGAATGATGATTTGGTTTCATACAATCCCTCTTTCGGACAAATTCTGTTCAAAGCCATTATAACAAAATTTATGCCTGTATCAAATATTTCCGGTACATTTATTTCAACAGCATAACCGTACACATCTGTGCATGGAACAGACCATTCTCCACCGTAACATTATCAAGCAGCAATGCCTGAAACAACACATTCCTCACATTTTCAAGACTGACGATTTTCTGTTCATTCTCCGGCAGATGTACAAACTCCACACCGTCCTCCACAGCAGATTTTCTTGCGGCTTCACAATGAGTAAAAAGTCCCAGAATATACTTATTTGACATGGCAAAAGCATAGGTTTTCTGTCCATCATATACAATCTGGTACTTCTCCGCTGCTCCTTCCGGCAGACTGAAAACGCACTGCACTATTTCTAAACAAACCTTACCTGCATAGTCCGGTTTCAGTTTATTTTTATAGCGTTGTATTTTCCACTGGATTTCACTACGCTCCACAGGGGAATGGGTACGCTTAAACTGAATTTTCCGGCACAACATATCCAAATCCATATACACGTTATTTCCTACAAGATGCTCCGTATATCCTCTATATTCCCCCAACCGCAACAAATACGAAAGCACCTCATTCAGCTTTTCCTCTGATTCTATGAACTGAAACGGTTTTTCTCCAAATTCCAGATATTCAAACTGTAATGGGCAGCTCCCTTTCTCTATCTCCCGTTCCATAACTCTTTTTACATCTCGTAATGATTCCATTTTGCTCCTTTCCGCTTCTGGACATCGTGTCCAAAAGCAATAAAAAAAGGGCAGCTACAAATCTTTCAATTCATAACTGCCCTGACGCTGTTTTATTTCAGTTCTATTTCTGCCATTTTTGCAAATACTGCTTTTTGCTCTAAAAGCTCTTTCTGTTTTTCCTCCGGCAGACATTTGAAGATTTCCTCATATCCCATTTCCAGCATCGGCGTTCCCTTTGCGAAGAGATAGAGCCGGGTATCAAGCCATTCCTGCCATAAGTCCTCAAACATACTCTCACTGTCTGTATAGGTTATAACATCATTAAATCCATACTCCGGTGTGTAATATTGCAGCTTCACAAAACCGTACCGTCCTACATCCAATACCAAAATGCTTTCCAGCTCATACAGTTCTGCATAGGCTGCGGCAACCTTTTTGCACCGTTCCCGTTCTATGTCTGTAATGTAACTTTTCTCCACAGTTGCAAACCTCCTGTTTCGAGGCATCGTGCTGCCTCTTATTCAATCTTCCGTGTTTCTATTTCAAAAACACTTCCGTCCCTTGTTTTTATTGTAAAAATATTTGCGGCATCAGAGGTATCTATATCCTCAATCCCTAAAGCCACATCATTTTCATCTAATACTTCGTATAGCTGATCCTTAAACTCATTATGTTCCATAACTTTTTTACTCTCCTTGTATGTTTTATGGTGCGTACACGCACCATATTATTATATGTTTCATGCACTTAGAATACAAGTGTGGAAAGGAGCTTTCAGTATGATTAAATACGATCCGCTTTGGCGTACGCTAAAGGAAAAAGGAATCAGCCAGTACCAGCTTATCAAAGATTATGGCATTGATAAAGCACAGCTTCAGCGGCTTCGGCAGAACCTTGTTGTAAAAACGCTTATTTTAAACAGGCTTTGCCAGATACTTAACTGCCGGATTGAAGAGATTATGGAATACGTCCCGGATGATAATTAAAGGTGTTGTTCTGATTGATGAACAATGCCTTTTTCATTTTCGCTTTTCATCTGCACCTTTGGACATCGTGTCCAGAAGTATCACTGATTATCTTTATTATCTCCATCAGCACCATAACCATTCTCAGAATTACAACCACACCGCCAATCAGACCACCTACAATACAGTTCAGTGCCAGTATTCCTATACTTCCTGCAATTCCGAAATTTTTTGGTATGAGAATCATACACATTTTTCTGATCCCATAAGGACAGCCGACCAGTACCCAATACAGGAAAAAATCAAATCCTTCTGCTTTTCTGCAAATCGGATAACAGGTTATCATCCAAACTGCCAGCAACGATACCGGAAGCACAATTTTAACCAATATTCTTTTCATTCCAGCCACCTCCGTACATATCATGCTGTACCTCCTGCTGATAATAATGATTCATCGTTGAGGGTGCATTATAAAGAGCTGTTACCATATATGCCTTGATATTTGCAATTTTCGTAGTTGTTTCCTGCATACATCCTATCACATATTCCAAATGGGAGCTATTCAGTTTGAGGAACTTTGATTTTACAAGCTCATATGGATAATCATTTCCACCGATTTTAACAGTCTTATGCTTCACACATACAATCTCGCAGATTACCTCATACAATTCCTCATACAGCCCTTTGTCCTGCCATCTGCCATATTTCATGTGATGTTCGTACTCAATATTCTCTTTGATGATTTCCATGTAAGCATTGACATCTTCCATCACATCAATCTCCCCTTCCAACTCACTGCCGGATTGATTGATAGGATTGATATAATTCCTATCAATATTACTCTGGTTAGTATGATTATAGTTAGTATAATTAGGGTCTGCTTTTTGAACTTCCGCAAGTTCAGATATTGTACTTCTTGAAGTAAAATTTTTAGACTTCTGGAAGTCTGCTTTTTGAACCTCTTGAAGTTCAGTTTCTGAACTTCTGGAAGTATAACTTTTAGAACTCTTGAGGTTCAAATCCTGAACTTCTGTGGAAACATCAGCATTTGCAGGCGTTTCTTCTTCTGCTTCTCCTATTGTGGCAAAATTCTTTACATAAATAATATCCGGTTTTCCAAGTCCCCTGCGTTTCTTTTCGATCAATCCTATCCCATTATCACTGTCCAACTCTTTCATAATCTTAACACAGGTTGCTTTTGCACATCCCAAATCCTCCATGACAGTATCAAGAGTATAAATGATATAGGCTCTGTTTTCTTCATCCAACCAGCCATTTTTCATAGACAGTGACATACGGTCAAGCATCAGACCGTACAGGAGCTTGGCATCGCTGCTAAGCCCCTTGAAACGCTCGTCTTTAATCAGCAACCGAGGAACACGATAAAAGGAAAACTGTTCTGCTTCAATCCCATAGTAATAATCAAACTGTATCTGTTTACCCATTTTACCGCACCCCCTTTACTGTTTCTTCTGCCATTCCTCCAATAATTGCAGGATAATCCCCTCAATCTCTTCGCTGGAGTATTCCTCTGAAAAAAACTGGCTGATTTTTTCAGACTTGATTGTAACTTTCCTCTCTTTCGGCTTTTCCTCGGTCAGTATCAGACGCACCATCGGCAGCGTCAGTTCGCCGCTTTTCCCATATTCCTTCAGCTTGGCAGACTGTACTGTGGAAATATTTGCTCCGCTTTCCTCAAGGATTACCAGCACCCACTGTTGTGCATCTTCCGACAGAAAGGAAATGTCAACACCCTGTACCAGACCGATTTTCTTTCTGTCAACCAACTCTAGCAGCTCATCGGACAGCCTTGCAAGCCAGATATACCGTTGCACCGTCTTTCCGCTTTCTCCGGCAGCTTCTCCTACCTCGTCAAGCGTATTTCCGTTTCCTTTTCTGCCCTGATGCTTCATAGCCTCGTATTTCATGGCATAAGCTTTCGCCTTCTCACTTGGCAGAATGTCCTCACGCTGAATGTTGGAATCCACCATGATAATCGTAGCTTCATCGTCTGTATAATTGCGGACTATCACAGGCATATCCTCTTTTCCTGCCCGTTCTGAACCTCGTTTTCTGCGGTGTCCGGCTATGATTTCATAGCCACCCTCTGCCCTCGGTCTTGCAATTCCCGGTACGAGCACCCCATACTTACTGATGCTTTCCGTTGTTTCTTCCATTTTTTCATCGTCCAGTACACGGAACGGATGATTTCTAAACTCATGCAAATCCGTGAGCTTGGCTCTGATAATCTGCTCTTCGCTCCCTGTCTTTTCTTCTGCATTTCCAAATAAATCATCATAACTGCTTAATTTTACCTTTGCGGCACTTCCTGCTTTACTCATTCCCAAGCACCTCCTCCGTCAAAGACTGATAAGCAGCGGCTACTTTGCCTTTCGGATCATGTTCGTAGATACTGACACCCTCTGCGGAAATCTCTGCCGCACGGACGGAAATGGGAATACTGTTTTCAAATATCCGCACCTTGCTACCGTAATTCTCCACCAGTAATGCAGTAATGTCCTTTGCATAATTGGTTCGAGCATCCACCATTGTCAGCAGAATCCCCTCAATCATCAGCTTCGGGTTAATCTGTCTCCTGACCTTTCCTATGGTCTTAATAAGCTGCTGCAACCCTTTTGCCGGAAGATATGCCGCCTGCACTGGAATCAGAATACTGTCCGCACAGGCAAAAGCGTTTATAGTAATCATGCCGAGAGAGGGCATACAGTCAATCAGAATATAATCATAATTATCCTTTACCAGCTCTATGTAGGAACGCATCACAAGCTCTCTGCTCATCACATTTACAAGTGATACTTCCAGACCGGAAAGCTCAATGTTTCCCGGCATCAGGTCAATTCCCTCTTTGTGTTTCAGGATACCATAATCCGCTTCCATATCTTCATCATTGATGATATTGCCAAGTGCTGTTGCAAGTGTTTCCTCTAGCTTGTCCGGCTCTGTGAAGCCAAGACTGTCTGTCAGACTGCCCTGTGCATCGGCATCAATCAGCAGGACTTTCTTGCCCTGTTTTGCCAATCCTATGCCTAAATTACTGGTTGTGGTGGTCTTGCCCACACCACCTTTTTGGTTTGCGATTGCGATTATTTTACACATGATAGATTCTCCTTTGTTTTCTGCTATTTTTCTGCTACGTTTCTTTTCTTTACTTCTACATACGCCCTGTAAAATTTCTTCGTTCCCTTATTCGGATACATCTCGGAAAACTCCGTTACTTCCACTTTCGGATTCCTCTGCAAAATCTTTCCGAACCACTTAATATCATTCTTTGTTCCCATCAATCTGACTTTTAACATTAGTCTGTTCCTCCCAATAAGGCATACAGCTTATGGTTGTATGTGGCATATTCCGGATACCGAATCTGAATTGCCTGCCAGAAATATGGTGCATAAGCACAGCAGAATATTTCCTCCACCGTGTACTGCCTGCACTCGTCCACCTGTTCTTCTGCATCTTCATAATCGGAAACACTTGGTGTTCCATTGCAATACAGATTGAATGCCATTCTGATCACTCTCACACTTCCACTGGTCTGCCAGCCTTCGTGTAAACACTCTGTTATTACGCATCCTGTTTTGAAATCATAAATTCTGTAAACATTTCTTCTGGTATCATCGCTGATCCCAAGACAATAGCAGAGTGCCTTGTGGTAAACATCCTGATACCGGACTTCCTTTAACTTCTCGTAGTAGAATTTCTCATGTGCATCGCTGATAAAAATAATCTTTTCTTCCTTTTTGGTTTCTGCTCCTAACGCTGTACTTGTCATAATAGAACCCTCCTTGTGTTATTTTGATTTTGTTTTGACCATAACAACAGAAAAAGGACACTCTCCGTTTTATTGGAAAATGTCCTTTTAATAGCATTCAACTATTAAGTTTTGAAAGGTTCTGATTTCTAAAACATCCCTTTTCAGTCCATATTAGTCCACCGAATGACACAAATTTGATGTCAATTTGATGTCAAACACTCGATAAACTCATAAAAGTCTATGGATTTTCTGATTCTTAGTACAACTTCGCACCTGCCGGAATCCGGTCATTCACCATGAGAAGATTTAATCCCTCATGTCCATCTTCCTCGTGTACTGCTGAAATCAGCATACCCTCGGAATCAATGCCCATCATCTTTCTCGGAGGCAAATTTACGATTGCAATCGCTGTCTTGCCAATCAGATCTTCTGGCTCGTAATACTCGTGAATACCGCTTAAAATCGTGCGTTTCCGGTCTGTTCCGTCATCCAGAGTGAACTTTAAAAGCTTCTTTGACTTCGGTACTGCTTCACATTCCAGAATCTTTACTGCACGGAAATCAGCCTTTGCAAAGGTATCGAAATCAATCATTTCTTCAAACAATGGTTCGATTTTTACGTTGGAGAAATCAATCTTTTCTGCAACCTTTTCCTCTGCCACAGCAGCATTTTCTACTGCCTTTTCAGCCTTCCCTTCGCCCTTCTTAGCGTCTAAGGACTTCATTGTCGGGAACAGCAGTACGTCACGGATTGCCTGGGAATCGGTCAGCAGCATAACCAGACGGTCGATACCGTATCCGATACCACCTGTCGGCGGCATACCGATCTCCAGTGCGTTCAGGAAGTCTTCATCCGTATGATTTGCTTCCTCATCGCCAGCAGCAAAAGCCTCTTCCTGTGCTTTGAAACGTTCTCTCTGATCGATCGGATCATTTAACTCAGAGTATGCGTTACACATCTCGCGGCCGTAGATATACATCTCGAAGCGCTCAACCAGCTCCGGATTGGACGGTTTTCTTTTGGTCAGCGGAGATACCTCAACCGGGTGATCCATAACGAAGGTCGGCTGAATCATCTTCTCCTCGCAGAACTCCTCGAAGAACAGATTGATGATATCACCCTTCTTATGGCGCTCCTCAAATACAACATTGTGCTCTCTTGCGATTGCCTTTGCTTCCTCGTCAGTTTTAACAGTGTTGAAATCAACACCGGAGTATTTCTTAACTGCATCGATCATGGTGATGCGCTCGAACGGCTTGGACATATCAATCACAGTGCCGTTATAGCTGATGACAGAGCTTCCGCAGACTTTCTCAGCCAGGTAGCGGAACATACTCTCGGTCAGTTCCATCATGCCCTCATAGTCGGTGTATGCCTGATACAGCTCCATCAGGGTAAATTCCGGGTTGTGACGGGTATCAACACCCTCGTTACGGAATACACGACCAATCTCGTAAACACGCTCTAAGCCGCCTACGATCAGTCTCTTTAAGTAGAGTTCCAGAGAAATACGCAGTTTTACATCTTCATCCAGAGCATTATAATGGGTCTCAAACGGACGTGCAGCCGCACCGCCGGCATTAGCTACCAACATCGGGGTCTCCACTTCCATAAATCCGCGTCCATCCAGGAAATTGCGGATCTCCTTGAGGATCTGAGAACGTTTTACAAAGGTGTCTTTTACTTCCGGATTCATGATGAGATCCACATATCTCTGACGATAACGGATATCCGTGTTGGTCAGTCCGTGAAATTTCTCCGGCAGAATCTGCAGACTCTTGGACAGCAGTACGATGGACTCTGCGTGAACGGAGATCTCTCCCATCTTGGTGCGGAATACGGTACCTTTGATTCCGACAATATCACCGATATCCATCTTCTTGAAATCTCTATAAGCCTCTTCGCCTACGCTGTCTCTGGCAACATAAGACTGGATATTGCCCTTTAAATCCTGCACATTGCAGAAAGATGCCTTACCCATCACACGTTTGGACATCATACGTCCTGCGATCGTAACCTCTTTGCCATCCATCTGCTCAAAGTTATCCTTGATCTCGCTGCTGTGTGCAGTTACATCAAATTTTGTAATCTGGAACGGATCCTTTCCGTTGTCCTGAAGGTCTTTCAGTTTCTCGCGGCGCACCTTTAATAACTGATTTAAGTCCTTCTCCTCGTTCTTATTCTGCTGATTCTGCTCTGCCACTTTCTCTTTCACTCCTTCGTCTCTTTATGATACTCGCTGGATGTCCAGGATCTTGTACTGGATAACGCCCGCCTGTGTCTCTACGTCTACGGTCTCGCCAGCTTTCTTGCCAAGCAGGGCACGACCAACCGGAGACTCGTTGGAGATCTTACCATCTAAGCTGTTTGCCTCGGTGGAACCTACGATCTTAAATTCCATCTCTTCATCCTCTTCGACATCCAGTACCTTTACCTGACATCCGATGCTGATCTTATCCAGATCGATCTCATCCTCAACAACAACCTCTGCGTTTTTCAACAGTTTCTCAAGGTCTACGATTCTTGCCTCGATGTCTCTCTGTTCATCTTTTGCTGCATCATACTCAGCGTTCTCAGACAGGTCGCCCTGCTCTCTCGCCTCTTTGATCTTCTGTGCGATCTCCTGGCGTTTATTTACTTTCAGATCATGAAGTTCATCTTCATACTTTTTCAATCCTGTGTAAGTTAAAATGTTCTTCTTTTCTGCCATGACAGCTATCCTTCCTTCTATCGATTCATCATTGAATCCCCTAATAATTGCATCGCACTATTATACATGATTCTTGGTGTAATGTCAAGAATCACAAAGTGCCATAATGGCTTTAAAAACAAGGGAAAATCCTGCATTTTCGTGCTTTTTCTGTGCCTTTCGATTTCGTCCATCCATGTAACACAACCATCGTTTTGATTCCACACATTCATCCTTCTCTTAAATTCTCTCATCCACCAGCCGTTCCAGCTCCTCCAGCGTCTCCACCTGGTTTATATCATTGCGAAGCGCCGACGAATGTGGAAATCCTGCCGTATACCATGCCACGTGCTTACGCATCTCCCGCATTGCGATCTCCTCGCCGCGAAATTCCGTCTGAAGCGTCCCATGGCGGACAATCATCCTCTTTACTTCCTCCGCAGTCGGCGGCGGCAGAAGTTCTCCGGTTTTCAGATAGTGGAGAATCCGTTTAAACAGCCATGGATTTCCTTTCGCGCCGCGCGCCACCATGATGCCGTCGCAGCCGGTTTCTTCCTTCATTCTCTTGGCATCTTCCGGTGTAAATACATCACCGTTTCCCCAGACCGGGATTGAAACCGCCTCTTTGACCTGACGGATAATGTCCCAGTCCGCCTTTCCGGAATAATACTGCTCTCTCGTCCGTCCATGCACGGCTACCGCCGCCACGCCGCAGCTCTCTGCCATCTTCGCAAACTCAACCGCATTGATATTCGAATCATTAAATCCCTTGCGGAATTTGACCGTAACCGGTTTATGAAGTTTCTTTACCATCGCCGTCAAAATCTGCTCTGCCAGCTTCGGATCCTTCATCAGTGCCGAACCTTCGCCGTTATTGACAATCTTTGGCACCGGACAACCCATGTTGACGTCGATGATGGCATACGGTCCTTCCTCCAGCTGCAGCGCCATCTCGCTCATGATCTCCGGATCTGAGCCAAACAGCTGCACCGCAACCGGCTCTTCTTCCGGCCGCGTCTCTAATAACGGCTTTGTATTGCGGTTCTTATAAAGAAGCGCCTTCGCGCTGACCATCTCCGTGTACATCAAACCACATCCCTGCTCCTTACAGAGCAGACGGAACGGCAGATCCGTCACACCTGCCATCGGCGCAAGGGCGATTGCATTTTTTAATTCTACGTTTCCAATCTTCATTTTATTTCTAATCTTCCTGATACCGTTCCATCTGCTCGTCGTCTAACAGTTCGTCCGCCGGGATTCCCAGCACCTTCACCTTATAATACAGCTCCAGCGATTCCAGCAGCTCACGCTTCTCCGCCTGATACTGCTTGATTTTAAGCGCGCTTCCGATCTCGTCAAAGAGGTAATCATTCTCCTCCGCCTCAACCTTAAACTGCAGTCTGCCATCCGGCATAAACTCCAGCAAAATAATACCGCCGATGTCCTCTGTGTACATAACACACATGATCTGCAATTCCTGCTTAATTGACTCCGGCAGCCCCGAAAACTGCTCATTCAGATAATATTTTTCCACATACGAATTCGCACCGCAGAGTACGGTGGAGTCCCCATCTGTATTGGGATTCTGCATTTCTGCCATTTTCTTGCACCTCCATCTGTTTCATTTTCCATTGCCCACAAACAGGGCTGACGCACGAACGGAGAGCAGGCTCTCCCTTTATCCCTGAGAAGCCTGTTCTCCGTTCATATGCCAGCCCATCTCACAAGCAGCCATCAAATTCCTTAACGAATCAGCAGCTTACTAATCTCATACTGATCTTCCGGAATATCCTTCTTCATATTCAGCGCCTCCTGAATATCAAAATCCAGAAACTCGCCGTGCTTATACGCTACCACGCGGTTGGTCTTTCCTTTTTCCAGCAGCTCCACCGCCTTGGCGCCCATGATGGACGCATAGACGCGGTCTTTACAGGTCGGCGCGCCGCCTCGCTGCATATAACCAAGGATCGTCGCACGTGTCTCGATGCCGGTTGCCGCCTCGATTCGCTTCGCCATCGACGCGGAATGTCCGATGCCCTCGGCATTAATGATAATATGATGTCTCTTGCCACGTTTCCGGTTATCGATGATGCGGTTGATCAGCATCTGCTCATTGCCATCGTACCGCTCCGGAAGCAGAATATCCTCGGCGCCGTTAGCGATACCGCACCACAGGGCGATATATCCCGCGTGGCGTCCCATAACCTCGATGATACTGCAGCGCTCATGGGAGGTGGAAGTATCTCTTACCTTATCGATCGCCTCCATCGCCGTGTTGATCGCGGTATCAAACCCGATCGTATAATCGGTGCAGGCAATATCCAGATCGATCGTGCCCGGAAGACCTACCGTATTGATTCCCAGCGCGGATAACTTTCCGGCGCCGCGGTAGGAACCATCACCGCCGATGACGACCAGACCGTCAATGTTGTGCTTGCGGCAGATTTCTGCGCCGCGCTTCTGACCTTCCTCGGTCATAAATTCCGGACAGCGGGCTGTGTATAAGATCGTACCGCCACGGCCAATCGTATCTGCCACGCTGGTTCCGTCCATGTCCACAATCTCTTCCTGCAAAAGTCCAGCGTAACCACGCATGATACCTTTTACCTTCATGCCCTTGTTGATCGCCGTCCGGACCACCGCACGGATCGCTGCATTCATACCCGGCGCATCGCCGCCGCTTGTCAGTACACCAATCGTTTTAACCTCTTTTGCCATCGCTTATTCCTCCGTCCTAAGGCTTTCCGCTTCACATCCCCAACCGTGAACCAGCCGTTTTATTTTCGAATCTTTTGACCCTTCTGATACCAAATTGTTCTGCACTGCGTGCTACCACAATTTTCAAACAATTTTATTGTAATTCATTTTATAGGTCATTTCAAGATTTTTTATGATATTTTTTTAACATGTCGCCAAAGCGTGTTACTGTTCACACATACGTGCCCAGTTACCAAAACTTTCAATGTCCAATGCAAATTTTAACACTTATGAAGAAATCTTCCCCAGCGGCTTCTCCACCACCTTGACGTTCTTCTCGCCCAGCATCTCGCTGAGCGTCGTCACCAGCGCCTCGCCTGCCCGCACATTCCAGTTGCGCGGCAGAACCTTTTTCGCGCGCTCACGTCCCAGGTAAATGATCACGGTGTCATTTCCATCACTTGTTTTCAGGAGGTCGAGAAGTTCTTTCTCTCCCGCCAGATACGCGTCCTTGTCCGCATACTGAATCCACAGCTCGCGCGGCACCTGCGAAAATGGGATAATCTGCTCGCAGATCAGTTTTCCGACCGGCTCATCGCCGACCGATGCGCGCCCGCGGATAAAGACTTTTTCATCCTTGATCAGCATATCGCGCCGTTTTTCATAATCCTTCGGGAATACCAGCACTTCCACACTTCCCGCCAGATCTTCCACCGTCAGGAACGCCATCATCTTGTTATTCCGGGTCGTCTTAACCGTTTTCTCGGTGATCATTCCGCCGATCGTCACATACGCGCCGTCGTGAATCACCGCCGAACCGGTCTCCTCATCCACAACAAAATCGGAGCTCTTCGCCGTCACATTTTTCTCCCAGGTGCCGATATATTCCTCCAGCGGATGCCCGCTGACGTAGACGCCCAGCATTTCTTTCTCGTATGCCAGATATTCTTCCCTCGAATACTCTCCGACATTCGGAAATGTGATCTGAAAACTCTTCTTGTCCTCTTCCGCTGCAAAATCAAAGAGCGACATCTGCCCTTCCATCGTATTTTTCTTCTCTTTATTCTTCTGATCGACCATCGAGCCGCAGACCATACATTTCTGCTTGCGGGTTCCCGGCAGCCCGTCCATCGCACCGGATTTGATAAAGCTTTCCAATGTGCGCTTATTGACCTCCCTGCCCGACATCCGGTCAATGAAATCTTCCAGCGAGCGGAATTTTCCATGTTCGGTCCGTTCCCGCACAATCTCATCCACCACCGACTGACCGATACTCTTGATCGCCGATAAACCATAGCGGATCGCGCCGTCCGAAACAGAGAAGCCGCCCTCGCCCTCATTGATATCCGGCGGCATGATCTTCATACCCATCTGACGGCAGCTCATGATATATTCCGATACCTTCGTAACATTATCCTTGACTGAGGTCATCAGCGCCGCCATGAATTCGACCGGATGGTAATATTTCAGATATGCCGTCTGGTAGGAGACAACCGCATACGCCGCCGCGTGCGACTTGTTGAAGGCGTATTTCGCAAAATCGATCATCTCATCGTAAATATGGTTCGCCGTCTTCTCGTCGATCCCATTCGCAATACAGCCCTTTACGCCCTCTTGTGCATTGCCGTAGACGAAATTCTGGCGTTCTTTCTCCATGACTGCCGCTTTTTTCTTTGCCATCGCACGGCGCACCAGGTCGCTTCGTCCCCAGGTATAGCCAGCCAGATCGCGCACGATCTGCATAACCTGCTCCTGATAGACGATACAGCCATAGGTCGGCGCCAGAATCGGTTCTAACTGCGGGCACTCATAGGCAATCGAAGCCTTGTCATTTTTGCCTTTCAGATAACGTGGAATGAAATCCATCGGACCCGGACGATACAGGGAAATACCGGCGATCAGATCCTCCAGGTTTTCCGGCTTTAACTCTTTCATGAATCCTTTCATGCCGGAACTCTCCAGCTGGAACACACCGTCATTTTTGCCGGTTCCAATCGAATCCAGCACCTTTTTATCGTTGTAATCGATCTTATCTATATCAAGCGGTTTTCCGGTCGTTTTCTCCACCAGGCGAACCGCATTCTGGATAACCGTCAGGGTTCTAAGACCCAGGAAATCCATTTTCAGAAGTCCCAGCTCTTCCAGCGTCGTCATCGTAAACTGGGTCGTGATCGAACCGTCAGATGCCCTGGACAACGGCACATACTCATCGACCGCCGCACGGCTGATGACAACCCCCGCCGCATGCATGGAGGTATGTCTCGGCAGCCCCTCCAGACGTTTACTCATGTCGATCAGATATTTGACCGAATCATCCGACTCATACGCCTCACGCAGATCCGGACTGGCTTTGAGCGCCTTGTCTAGCGTCATGCCGAGATCACCCGGAATCATTTTTGCGATCGCATCACACTGTGCATACGGCATATCGAGCGCGCGCCCCACGTCGCGGACGACACCCTTTGCCGCCAGCGTACCGAAGGTAACAATCTGCACGACGCGGTCTTTTCCGTATTTCCGCACGACATAGTCGATCACCTCCTGACGCCGTTCGAAACAGAAATCGACGTCGATATCAGGCATGGAAACTCGTTCCGGGTTCAGGAAACGCTCGAAAATCAGCTGATAGCGGATCGGATCGATGTCCGTGATCTCCAGACTGTACGCGACGATACTGCCCGCCGCCGAACCACGTCCCGGACCGACCATGATACCGTTTGATTTTGCAAAATGGATAAAATCCCACACAATCAGGAAATAATCGACATATCCCATCGAATGGATAACGTCCAGCTCATAGCTCAGGCGCTCCTGCAGCGTCCCATCGTCGTTCGGGTAGCGCTTGTGAAAGCCCTCCCCGCAGAGCTTCTGCAGATATTCCCAGGACGTATATCCGTCCGGGACATCATACTGCGGCAGCTTCGTCACGCCAAACTCGATCTCGACATTGCACCTCTCGGCGATCTTGTGCGTGTTGTCAAGTGCTTCCTGTGCATACGGAAACAGCGCACGCATCTCCTCCTCGGATTTGACATAGAACTGCCCGCCCTCATAGCGCATCCGGTTCTCGTCCGTGACTTTTTTGCCCGTCTGGATACAGAGCAAAATATCGTGCGATTCCACATCTTCTTTATAAATATAGTGGCAGTCGTTCGTCGCCACCAGCGGAATCTGCAGTTCCTGGCTCATCCGCATCAAGCCCTGGTTGACCGTCCGCTGCGCCGGGATGCCGTGATCCTGCAATTCCAGAAAGAAATTGTCCGGTCCAAAGATATCGCGGTATTTCTGCGCCGACTTGCACGCTTCCTCATACATGCCTCTCGACAAATACCTTGGGATCTCGCCCGCCAGACACGCGCTGAGTGCAATAATGCCTTCATGGTAGGTTCTCAGCACCTCGTCATCCACACGCGGTTTATAATAAAATCCCTCGACAAAGCCCTTGGAGACGATCTTCATCAGATTCTGATAGCCGGTATTATTTTCCGCCAGCAGAATCATATGATAATAGCGATCCTCGCCGCTTCCCGCCTCCCGGTCAAAACGCGATCCGGGCGCCACATAGATCTCGCAGCCGATGATCGGCTTGATCCCATTTTCCCTGGCTGCCCGGTAAAAATCGATCACGCCGTACATGACGCCGTGGTCGGTAATCGCCAGACTGTCCATCCCCAGTTCCTTCGCCCGGGCGGTCAGTTCTTTTATTTTACTCGATGCGTCAAGCAGACTGTACTCTGTATGCACATGCAGATGTGTAAATGCCACCTTTTTCCTCCCATTCAGATCTTTTAAGGGACTGCCGTTTCCCGCGAAACGACACCCCCTCGTCTATCAAAGCTCTTGTTTTGTGTAACTGTTACATCCCCTGTCTCTTTCCGAAAAACGGTCAGAAATCTGGATTTCTACTGATTGCTCAGATATTTCTCAATTCCCTCGATCGCACTCTCCTCGTCGCTGCCATCAGCCGTTACCTTTACGTGCGCGCCCTCTGCCAGTCCCAGCGTCATCATGCCCATGATGCTCTTTGCATTGACGCGTTTTTCTTCACTTTCCACATAGATGCTGCTCTCATACTGGCTTGCCACCTGCACCAGCATCGCCGCAGGACGTGCCTCCAGACCTGAACTCAAACCAATTCTGATTTCCTTACTTGTCATAATATCCTCCTCATCGAGCCCCGCTCGAAAAAAACGGCAAAATCCGCTGCCACTACTGTATCGCACGGAATTTTCCATCCGGGAAATTCCTGCCTGTGAACAATAACCTAACTTTACTCGCCCCGCTCTTCGCGGAGGCTTTCAGCTACTGCACTTATCTTTCTGAGCCTGTGATTGACTCCCGATTTTCCAACTGGATGGCTCAGATTCTCCCCCAATTCCTTCAAGGTCGCATCCGGCATCTCCAGACGGACCTGTGCTACCTCTGAAAGAAGCTCCGGCAAGTAATCCAGCCCGACCGTATCACGGATGTATGTGATGTCCGCAAGCTGCTTGACTGCCGCCGAAACAGTCTTATTGATATTGGCAGTCTCGCAGTTGACCTGACGGTTGACGCTGTTTCGCATTTCTTTCAGGATCCGGATATTTTCCAGCTCCATCAATGCCACATGCGCTTCCATCAGTCCCAGAAGTTCCACAATCTGACTGCCTTCTTTTATATATACCACATAATACTTCTTTCTGACAACTATTTTTGCATCGATGTCGAATGTCAGAATCACATTCTGAAGCTGCACCGCCTTTTCAAGCGACGCGCATACGATCTCAAAATGATAAAATTTCTCCGGATCGCTTAAGGATCCGGCTGCCAGAAAAGCGCCCCGGATAAATGCCTTCTTGCAGCACGCATTCTGAATCACCAGATTCCGCACCACCGAAAGGTTTTCCCCGACATTTCCCTGCGCATCCACCATCTTGACCGCCTCCAGCACCCGGAGTGCATTTTCGTGATCGCGCACCAGAAGCGTATAAGAACGGCTCTTTTTTAAAAATGCATTGCGCCGGATCGAAATGTCCGCCTTAATATTAAATGTATTTTTCAATAATGTAAAGTATTTTCGTGCAACCGCTACGTTTTCCGTGTGGATCCGTATGCTGAAATGATCCTCTTCATCGATATGAATCTTGCCGCAAAGGCTCAAAATCGCCGCCAGCTCTGCAATCTGGCAGTGCCTCGCCTTACTCAGCTGATGCGACAGCTCTTCCTTTACCCGGGCTGAAAATGACAAAGTCCTCTACCTCCGTTTACCCTTTTGTCCGGTTATCCATCTCTATGTCCCGATGTTCCAGTTTAAGCCCTATTTCCGAGTGCTCCTTGAGGCGCTCATAGAGCCGGTTCGCCACCGTAACTGAACGGTGCTTTCCACCGGTACATCCGACTGCTATGACAAGCTGATTCTTTCCTTCTTTTACATAGTACGGAAACAGAAAGTCAATCATGTCATAGAGTTTATCCAAAAATACGTCTGCCGTCCCGCCGCGGCGCACAAAGTCCTGCACCGCCTTCTCATTGCCGGTATGGCTTCTTAAATTCTCATCATAATAAGGATTCGGCAGAAAACGGACGTCAAACACGAGATCCGCGTCCGACGGAATCCCATATTTAAAGCCAAAACTTAAGATCGTCACAAAGAGGCTGGAAAAGCGCTCGCGCCCCATGAAAATCCGTTCCAGTTCCGCCTTGAGCTCCCGCGTCAGAAGCGTGCTGGTGTCCAGAATATAGTCCGCCCGCTTTTTCAGGAAATCGAGTTTCAGGCGCTCTTTCGCAATACCGCGGTCCAGCCGCTCTTTTCCTGCCAGCGGATGGGAACGGCGCGTTTCCTTATATCGCTTGATCAGCACCTCATCGCTGGCATCCAGAAACAGGATCTCATACGGGAACTGGATGTTATTCCAGTCATTCAGTGTTCCCTCCAGCTGTGCCAGCTCGTCGCCGCTGCGGACATCGATTCCCAACGCTGCACAGCTTACCTCCCCGCTGCTGCTCTGCACCAGCTCCGCAAATTTTCCCACCAGCGGGATCGGGAGATTGTCAACACAATAAAATCCCATGTCCTCCAGCATTTTCAGTGCCGCCGTCTTTCCGGCTCCCGACATACCGGTTACGATCACAAGCCACATATTGTTCCTCCCTTTTCCATACTCTATATACCTTAATATCTTAAAAGCCCAGCATCTTTACTTCCGTCTCCAGTTTCACCCCAAACTGCTCATACACGCGCTTCTGCACCGTCCCACACAGCCCCGCGATGTCCGAAGCCGTCGCATGGTCGCGGTTGATAACGAAACCACAGTGTTTCTCCGACACCTGTGCGCCGCCCTCCTGATAGCCGCGAAGTCCGGCATCTTCGATCAATTTTCCGGCGAAATAGCCCTCAGGGCGCTTAAAGGTGCTTCCGGCACTGGGATATTCCAGCGGCTGTTTTTCCCGCCGTTTGGCTGCCAGTTCATCCATCCGCACCCGGATCGCTTCCGGATCACCTTTCTCCAGACGGATCCGCGCCGATAAAACGATATATCCGCGCTCCGGGATGCAGCTGTGACGATAACCCAGATCCAGTTCTTCCGTTTTAAGCTCTTTTACCTCGCCGTCCGGCGTCATCACGCGCACAGATTCCAGCACATCCTTTAATTCTCCGCCGTAAGCGCCCGCATTCATGACCGCCGCGCCGCCCACAGTTCCAGGAATCCCGGCTGCAAACTCAAATCCGGTCATTCCATCCTTCTGCACCTCCCTGGCGGCACGCGAAAGCAGCACACCGGCGCCCAGCTCATAGACGCCCGGTTCGCCCTCCGGACGGACCACCTCTGTAAACTGGCTTCCCAGAAGGATCATCACGCCCGGATAGCCCGCATCACTGACAAGCAGATTGCTTCCATTTCCTAATATGTAATACGCTTTCTCTGCCTCCCGGCACGCCGCCAGCACTGCCGCCAGCTCTTTTTCGCCCTCCGGGGTCACAAAATAGCGGGCTGGTCCACCAGCCCGAAAGGTCGTATGTGCGCTCATCGGCTCCTGCTCCCGCACGGAAGCAGCGCCGATGGCATCACAAAGTTTCTGATAAAAATTAGACATATCTATTTTCCTTTATTCATTTCATAACGGCTCCATCCCTTGCAAGTCGGGATTTCCGCACTAAATCACACGAATCAGACTGCGTGAATCGTTCCATTAATCTCTTCTTGCCAGGTTCGCCTGTACCCGCTTGTACAGTTCTTTCGCCGCATTATATCCCATCTTCTTGGTACGATAGTTGACTGCCGCCGACTCTACGATGATTGCCAGGTTACGTCCCGGACGGATCGGGATTGAATGGCATACAATCTTGTTGCCAAGAAACTCGGTATACTGATCTTCCATGCCAAGGCGGTCATACTCCTTGTCCTTATCCCACTCTTCCAGCTTGATTACCATGTCAATCGACTGTGTATCCTTTACGCTCTCTACACCGAACAGCGTCTTGACATCGATAATGCCGATACCGCGAAGCTCGATGAAATGACGGGTAATATCCGGTGCCGAACCGATCAGGGTTTCATCGCTGACGCGGCGGATCTCGACCACATCATCGCTGACGAGACGGTGACCGCGCTTAATCAGTTCCAGCGCTGCCTCACTCTTGCCGATACCGCTCTCGCCCATAATCAGGACACCCTCGCCAAATACATCGACCAGTACGCCGTGAATGCTGATCATCGGCGCCATCTTGACGTTCAGCCAGCGGATGATCTCCGCCATCAGATCCGAAGTCGTCTTCTCCGATACCATGCACGGAACCCCATAATGGTTACACAGCTCCAGCACTTCCTCCTCCGGTGCCATGCCGCGGCTATATACCAGACATGGTATACCCGAAGACAGCAGTTTGTCAAACATTTCCCGGCGGCGTTGCGGAGTCAGGGTCGAGATATACGCATTTTCCACATAACCGATGATCTGCACACGGTCCTTGTCAAAATGGTCGAAAAATCCAGTCAACTGCAATGCCGGACGGTTCACATCCGCATGCACCAGCATAACATTGTCCGTCTCCAGCTCCGGCGTCATATTGCGAAGCCCCATCTTATCGATCAGTTCTGTTATCGTCACTCCACCCATACTTTTGTCTCCTTTTATTTTTACTATTGTCTACATCCTATCACATCTTCCCCTGCTTGTCATCACGGAAAAATATATAGACTGCCTCGGCGGCTGCCTGGTTCATCTGTGGCGCAGCTTCCAGCTCCTCCACGCTCGCCTCCCGGACTGCTTCGATCGTCTTGAACGTCCGCATCAGAGACTTACGGCGCGCTGGTCCGATGCCCTTGATATCATCCAGCACGGAGCGCACCTGCTCCTTGCCCCGGAGACTCCGGTGGTACTCGATCGCAAACCGGTGCGCCTCGTCCTGAATCCGGGTGATCAGCTGAAATCCTTCCGAATGGCGATCGATTGGAATTTCCACATTCTGATAATACAATCCCCTCGTCCGGTGGTTATCATCCTTTACCATGCCACAGACCGGGATTTCCAGCTGAAGCTCTCTTAATACCTCCAGCGCGATATTAACCTGTCCGCGTCCGCCATCCATCATCAGCAGATCTGGAAAACGCGTAAAACTTCCCATCGCCAGATCGCCGCCCTCGGCTTGCAGTTTCTTCGTCTCCTCCAGACCATGGGAAAACCGCCGCAGCAGCACCTCGCGCATCGAAGCGTAGTCGTTCGGTCCCTGAACCGTCCGGATACGGAATTTGCGGTAATCATTGCGTTTCGGACGTCCATTTTCGTAGACAATCATCGAACCGACCGACTCAAAACCGCTGATATTGGAAATATCGTAGGCTTCTACCCGCTTGATCCCCGAAAGCCCGATCCACGATCCAATCTGATTCATCGCCCCGATCGTCCGGAGCTCCTCGCGCTTGATCTTCTCCTTATCCTGGGAGAGCACCATCTTCGCATTCTTCTCCGCCAGCTCGACCAGCCGCTCTTTCTCGCCCATCTTTGGCACGACAAAGCGCACCTTCTGTCCCCGGCGCGCCGTCAGGAAGCTGGCGATAACCTCCGCGTCCTCTAACTCCTCCTGCACCCAGATCTCATGCGGCACAAACGGCGTTCCCGCGTAAAACTGTTTGACGAAGCTGTTTAAGATTTCTGCCTTGCTCTCCGAGCCGGTCAGATTCATATGGAAATGTTCCCGCCCAATAAGCTTGCCATCGCGCACGAAGAACACCTGCACAACCGCATCGCGCTCATCCTTCGCCATCGCGATAATATCCCGATCTTCCATGCTCTGGCTCGTAATCTTCTGCTTCTGCGCCACCTTTCTGACACTGTCAAGCAGATCCCGGTACTCAATCGCCTTCTCAAACTCCATCGTCTCGGACGCCGTCCTCATCTTTTCTTCCAGATATTTCATGACCGGCTCATACTGTCCATTTAAAAACCCGACCGCCTGCTTCACCGATTTCTGATAATCTGCCTGTGAAATATACCCCTGACATGGCGCGTCGCACTGGTGAATATGGTAATAAAGGCACGGACGGTCCTTTCCCATATCCTGCGGCAGCTTCCGGCTGCACGCCCGGATCCGGTATATCTTCCGAATCAGCTCGATTGTGTCTTTGACTGCTCCCGCGCTCGTAAAAGGACCAAAATACTTATTTTTATCCTTTTTCATCTGGCGTGAAAACAAGATCCGCGGGTACTCCTCCGAAGCCGTCACCTTGATGTACGGGTACGTCTTGTCATCCTTGAGCATCGTATTGTAGCGTGGGCGGTGCTCTTTGATCAGGTTGCACTCCAGCACCAGCGCTTCCAGCTCCGAATCCGTCACGATATACTCAAAACGTGCTATCTTCGAGACCATCTGCTTGATCTTCGCCGTCTTATCCCGGCTGCTCTGGAAATATTGGCGGACTCGGTTTTTTAGGCTGATCGCCTTGCCGACATAGATGATCGCGTCCTTCGCATCGTGCATAATATAAACACCCGGCTGCCCCGGCAGTTTTTTCAGTTCTTCTTCTATTTGAAACATCTCAAACCATCCTGTTTTCTAATCTGCTGCCACCACGTTTTCTTACGGCACTTTCGGTTTCAAAAGTGCCTACCCGTGAACAGTTACCCAGACTCTTCTGCCAGACAGCCGCTCACTTTCCATACCGCAGGCGCGGTGCATCATACCTCTGCTGCATCCGGATGCACTGACGGATCGCGTCCAGCTCTTCCTCCACGCTTCCACCGACCGGATTCATATCCAGACAGAAGCAGAGACTGTCGAGATCACGCTTGTCCACCTTGCCGCTCATTCTCTGGAGCACTTCCAGCCTGCCCTCGGTCGTTTCCTGATCCAGAAATTCTGCCACAAGCGGATGCAGCTCCGGTTCCTCCTGCGGTATGTCCCAGGAATGAGTGGCTGCGTCAGACATTTTCGAACGGCGTACACCTTCATTTACGACATGAGTCGTTCTGGTTGTCCTTATTTCCTGCTGTTTCGAATTTTCCCACGGACCCGCCGCAATCCGCTCAAACCGGTATCTCTGCGCCGCCTCCGGATATTTTACCCGATCTACCTCTTCCATAAACATAGAAAGCGGTCTAACCCAGACGCCATATTCTCCATAGAGCGCCTGATAGACAACCATCTTTTCCCCCGTTTCCGAGTGGGTTGCCACCGCCAGAATCTGATATTCTTTATTTTTAAAATGCCGGTACCGCTCGCCCGGCTTTGGAATTTCCCGCATGAATGCTGATACCTCCTTAAAACATCTCGCTACGTGTTCACATTATATCACGATTCGCCGTTCGCCTTAAATCTGCAAGCAGCTTTCTGGCTCACTTGCGCTCATTATATCATAAGAACGTATTCTCACCCGTCCACTCACGAACCCGCGCTATCGCGCTCCACCGCCCTGCTTCGCATGGCTGTTCGTTCGTTAATGGCGCAAGAAAAGAATATGTCTGCTTCGCAGCCGCATTCTTTTCTTCTGCGCTCATTATATCACATTTTGTATGCCCTTTTCTGTTTTTTATCAATTTACATCCAGATTTTCTTTCCTCCATCCCCATCGCCTGTACACAAAAATTTTCGCCAGAAAATATTACATTTCCGAAAACCAAATCCGTCATTTTTCCGATTTTAAATTTTTTTTATTTTCCCTCTACTCAAATAGACTTTTTTGTAGGATAATAGAACTAATTGTGATTCTTTGCGGTCTGCTGTGCTGCGTTCATTTCACACAAAGAGCATCGACATAAACAACTGCGAATGGCAGTCTGTGCCGGACATGGACTGTGACCTGGCGGCGCAATCATCCATACAAACATATGATTTTCATCCCACCAGATGGACACCGGCATCTGCCCCCACCGCGATACCGGTATTCTGTGCGGGACGAAACTAAGAACGGAGGATTAGATGAAAATCGGTTTTGACAACAACAAATACCTGAAAATGCAGTCGGAACATATCCGTGAGCGTATCAACCAGTTCGGTGATAAGCTCTACCTCGAATTTGGCGGAAAACTGTTCGATGACTACCACGCATCCCGGGTTCTTCCGGGCTTTGCACCTGACAGCAAGCTGCGGATGCTTCTGCAGTTAGCGGATCAGGCGGAGATCGTCATCGTCATCAGTGCTGCGGATATCGAGAAAAACAAAGTACGTTCCGACCTTGGCATTACTTACGACGTAGACGTACTCCGTCTGATTCAGTCCTTTACCGACAAGGGACTCTATGTTGGAAGCGTTGTAATCACCCACTATTCCGGGCAGAACACTGCGGATGTCTTCAAACACAAGCTCGAATCCATGGGCATCAAGGTTTACCGCCACTACACCATCGACGGTTATCCGGGCAATGTTCCGCTGATCGTCAGCGATGAAGGTTATGGTAAAAATGATTACATTGAAACCAAACGTCCACTCGTTGTTGTCACCGCGCCGGGACCGGGAAGCGGAAAAATGGCAACCTGCCTTTCCCAGCTCTACCACGAGAACAAACGCGGCGTCAAGGCTGGATATGCCAAATTTGAGACCTTCCCGATCTGGAATATCCCGTTAAAGCACCCGGTCAACCTGGCATACGAGGCAGCGACCGCTGACTTAAACGATGTCAACATGATCGATCCGTTCCATCTGGAGGCTTATGGTGTAACAACGGTCAACTACAACCGTGACATCGAGATTTTCCCGGTTCTGAGCGCTATTTTCGAGGGAATCTACGGCGAGAACCCGTACAAATCCCCGACTGATATGGGCGTCAACATGGCAGGAAACTGTATCATTGACGACGAAGCCTGCTGCGAAGCATCCCGTCAGGAAATCCTGCGCCGCTACTATCAGGCATTAAACCGCGTTGTCAAAGAGGATGTCGGCAAAGAGGAAGTTTATAAGATCGAACTTCTGATGAAGCAGGCAAAACTGACCACCGATATGCGCAAGGTTGTTCCGGCTGCCCTGAAACGCGCCGAAGAAACCGGTGCTCCGGCTGCTGCCATCGAACTTCCGGACGGAACCATCGCTACCGGAAAGACAACCAACCTGCTCGGCGCTTCCGCTGCCCTGCTTCTAAATGCTGTCAAGGTACTTGGCAATATTCCGCACGATGAGCACCTGATCTCCCCGATCGCGATCGAGCCGATCCAGAAGCTGAAAGTCGAGTACCTCGGAAGCCGCAACCCACGTCTCCACACCGATGAAGTTCTGATCGCGCTGTCCATGTGCGCCGCTACCAACAAACACGCGCAGATCGCCCTGGAACAGCTTGAAAAGCTGCGTGGCTGCCAGGTTCACACCTCCGTCATGCTGTCGGAGGTTGATATCAAGACCTTCAAACGTCTCGGCATCGAACTGACCTCCGAGCCGGTATATGAGCACAACCGCCTGTACCAGTAATTGATATAATCCTATATAAATAACGGCTGTATCTCAGCAAAACAGAACTCATAGATTTTTCAATATATGGATTCACATTGCTGAAATACAGCCGTTCTATTTACTGTATAAATATTTCTTTTATGCTATACATCACTTTTATTTCCGGTCGAACGAGCTTCCACCGCGCATCTCATCCTCATTTGGACTCTCTGATGCTACAGCTTCTGCCGATTCCGGTGTTTCGTCTGCCGGTGCTTCATCCGCCGGTTTTCCTTCCAGCTTCTGCTGGTTCTGTGAGTTTTCCGCGTTCGTTTCCTCCGCAGTCTTTACCGGCTGCACCTCATCGCCTGTCTTCTCAGCCTCCGGCATCTCAATCCGGTCCTCGCCTTCCTGTTTCTTTTCCTCCAGCTCCGGAATTCCCTTTACCTCATGGAAAATCTTCATGAACTCTTTACCGGTGATCGTCTCTTTCTCAATCAGGAACGCCGCAATCTTATCAAGCGCCTCGCGGTTTTCACTCAGCAGGCGTTTTGCCTCCTCATAAGAAACCTTCAGAATATGCATGACTTCCTGGTCAATCTCTGCCGCCGTCATATCACTGCAATTCAGGACTGTTCTCCCGTTCAGGTACTGATTTTCCTGGCTTTCCAGTCCCATCAGACCAAACTTCTTGGACATACCGTACTGGGTTACCATCGCACGCGCGATCCGGGTTGCTTTTTCAATATCATTTGACGCACCTGTCGTTACCGTATCAAAAACGATCTCCTCAGCCGCACGTCCGCCTAAAAATCCGACCAGCATCGCGCGGATTTCCTTCTCAGTATTTAAGTACTTCTCTTCCTCCGGCACCTGCATGACATAACCGAGCGCACCCATGGTACGCGGCACAATCGTGATCTTCTGTACCGGCTCCGAATCCTTCTGCAGGGCGCTGACCAGCGCATGACCCACCTCATGATACGAAACAATCTGGCGCTCTTCCTGGCTCAAGATGCGGTCTTTCTTCTCTTTGCCGACCAGAACCAGCTCAACTGCCTCAAATAAATCCTTCTGGGAAACGGCTTTCCTGCCATTCTTAACGGCTGTGATCGCCGCCTCGTTCATCATATTGGCTAGATCCGCACCTACAGCGCCAGATGTCGCCAGCGCGATCTCCTCGAAATCAACCGTCTCATCCAGTTTTACATCCTTGGAATGTACCTTTAAAATCTGCACACGCCCCTTTAAATCCGGCTTATCCACGATAATCCGGCGGTCAAAACGTCCCGGGCGAAGCAGCGCCGGATCCAGAATCTCCGGGCGGTTCGTCGCCGCCATGACTAAAAGACCCTTGGAGGAATCAAATCCATCCATCTCCGAAAGGAGCTGGTTTAACGTCTGCTCACGTTCATCGTTGCCGCCCAGACGGGAATCACGACTTTTACCGATCGCATCCACCTCATCGATGAAAATGATACACGGAGCCGACTGCTGCGCCTGCTTGAACAGGTCACGCACACGGGATGCGCCGACGCCGACAAACATTTCCACAAAATCCGAACCGGACAGAGAGAAAAACGGAACCTTCGCCTCTCCAGCTACTGCCTTGGCAAGAAGTGTTTTACCGGTTCCTGGCGGTCCGACTAACAGCGCACCCTTTGGCAGTTTCGCACCAATCTTCGTATATTTTCCCGGGTTATGCAGGAAATCAACAATCTCCGTCAGAGACTCCTTCGCCTCATCCTCGCCTGCCACATCCTTGAACGTAACACCGGTCTCTTTCTGTACATATACTTTGGCATTGCTCTTGCCGACACCCATTATGCCGCCTCCGCCGCCCATGCGCTTCATCATCATATTGAAAATGACGAACATCGCTGCAATCGGAAGCACCCACTCAAGCAGAAGCATGATAATACTGCCTGTCGCGTCCACTTCTGCCTGTTCATAGGTCGTAACACCAGCTTCATCCAGCTTCTTCTCCAAATCCGGATCGTTGATCGGAATCGTGTAGTACTCCATTCCTACCAGATTTCCGTATTTGCCCTGGCTGCCGCCATATTTCTTCGAATCTTCCTTCGGCGTGATCTGAATCTTTCCATTGCCAATCACAACCGATTCTACCTCGTGATCCTTAAGCATCTGATTAAACTCGCTGTACGGCATCTTGTGCGTGCGGCTGCCCTGCCAGAGGTTGTGCATCATCGCCACGCAGAGAAGCGTAAACAGCATCGTCATGATCAGCACTGCATAATTCTGACCGCGGGGATTTTTTCCATTTTTATTCTGGTTTCCCTTATTATCCATACACTTTCTCCATTCTGTGTCACTGTACATCCGGAATCTGCCACATCAGGTTACTCAAAAGCTCCTCTAAATCTGCCGCATCTGCTTCTCATCCGGCTTCATGCCCGCTTTTCTTCCCCGTCAGCGCACAAATTTCTGCGTACTCTTATCCATTATAGTGGCAGATTGCCTATAAATCAAGAAGTGAAAATATTAAAAACTTGTGAACTCCTTATAAAATATAGGTGTTTTCTCTGCATATATGAAATGCCATCAAAATCATCCGCTGTGTATCTCTTCCCGATACAGTTACCTTGTCACAGTTATTCGAAAAATTGCTTTTTAAAAAGTCCCTATTTACATTTGTGTGTCTGATGTATCAACAGTATAATGATACATTTCACGAATTGCGTATGCAATTAGAAAATCAAGTAGTCCAAATTCCATAAAATGAAATTTTAGGGCAAATTACAGACATTGGCTTGGCTGTAGTATTTTTAAACAACGTGTGTTAGACTACTGTTATACAAATCGGGATTGACCGAACTCTTTGAGAAAAATAGGAGGAAGCAGCTTTTTATGTTGTACTTAAAATCAGCCAATTTGGAAGATATTGAAAAGGAATACGAATTTATTACTAATACCCCTTCCAATGAAAATGGATTTACGAATTTTGCGTCTGGATGTTCAAGAAAGGAATTTGAAATAAAAATATTACCTGGTTATATTAATGCTGAAAAGGGAATTGATCTGGCTGATGGATGGGTTCCAGAAACGGATTTTTTCTTATGGGATGATGAGAAAATAGTAGGCTTATTTCGCGTGCGTCATTACCTTACTCCTGCACTTGCAAACGGAGGAGGCCATATAGGATATGGAATAAAGAAAGAATTCAGAGGCAAGGGATACGCCTCGGAAGGGTTGAGATTGACAATCGAAAAAGCCTGGCACATTATTAAAGAAGACGAAATATATATGTCTGTTCATAGGGATAATATGGCATCTTTGCGTGTGCAGATTAAAAATGGGGCCTATATTCATCACCAAGATGAAAAAGAGTTTTATACCAGAATAAAACGATAAATTCCCGTTTATTGGGAAGTCACAGAGAACGAAAAATCGGAATTTGGAGGTGATTTAAATGGAAAACAAAATTGTAGGTGCTATTTTCTGTTTCATGTCAGCAGTTTTAATTTCTGCACGATATATTTCTGCTGCGATATTTATGAGTGGAGTAGCTTCGTGGAATGCCACTTTATTTGCAGCAGGTCTTGAATATGTAGGTCCTTTTTTAGCAATAGCGGCTGGTATTGCGTTTATTATTGGAATCCTGTTTCTGGGATATGGGCTGTATCAGGATATTAAAAAGATAAAGAAGTAGAACAATTCCAGTTTGTCAATTACAGGTGACATTGAAAGAGTCAGCCCATTCAAGGTGCTGGCTCTTTCAAAAATTCCATTCTAATAAATTGCATGATAACTTAGAGTAAAAATGAATACCCATTAGCCGGAAATGAATAGAAAACGAATAAAAGTGTGGTGTTTCGTATAATTATGAGTTAGTATGCATCAGACACACTTTTGTAAAAAGGGAGTTTCAAAAAAACATTCTATCATTTTTGATCTATGATATAATGTGAACACTTGACGAGATATTTTCGAGTCTAGTGAGAACATATACCTGACCACTTAATGAGGTGTTTCACGAATTTAGTGGTCATGGTATAATGAGCCCAGAAGAAAAGAATGCGGCTGTAAAGCAGACATATTCTTTTCTTGCGCCATTAACGAACGAACCGCCCTGCGAAGCAGGGCGGTAGAGCGCGATAGCGCGGGTTCGTGAGTATCATGTCCATGTACCAAATGAAGCCAGATCAAAGTCGAAAATTGATTTCGTATTTATTATAATTGACAACAATAATCCGCAAAAAGGAGATTCCACCATGCCATCCCACATCATCCACCCAATCCCACCTGTTTTTGACGCCGACTCCCGCATCCTGATCCTCGGTTCCTTTCCGTCGGTCAAATCCCGAGAAAGCTGTTTTTTCTACGGGCACCCGCAGAATCGTTTCTGGAAGCTCTTAGCACGCCTGCGAAAGGAAGACGTTCCATCCTCCATCGAGGAAAAGAAGGAATTTCTGCTGCGGAACCACATCGCCGTCTGGGACACCATCCATAGCTGTTCCATCGAAGGATCCAGCGACAGTTCCATCCGCGATGTTGTTCCAAACGACCTCGCCTCTATCCTGGATCACGCTTCCATCCAGGCGATTTACACAAACGGCGGGCTGTCCGGAAAAATGTACGACCGCTTCTGCCGTAAACAGACTGGCATTGAGGCAATCAAACTGCCATCCACCAGCCCTGCCAATGCCGCCTGGAACCTCGACCGGCTGACAGATGCCTGGAAATGTATCAACCAGATCCTGGGGGAACCCGGATCTGAAACAAAAAACACTGTTTCCGATGGCAACGCACGCGAAGCAAAAACACGCATCATCTAAACAAACACCATCTGCACCAGAATCATATAAAATACAGTTCCTGCCGGCCAATGACGCTTCTGTCCGATCCACTGTTCCGTAAAAATCATTACAAACAGTGCCGTCAGTGCAAAGTCCAGCCCTTTCGTATTAAATGTAATCACATTTGACACTGCTCATCTTTCTTAGTAGAATAAATACATTATAACGATCGATTTTTCGGATTCAACACAGATTTGAACTATGTAAAAAGCTTTGAAGGAATTACCTTTACAAAAAATCTTATAAAAAAAGGAAGCAAAACCTATGAACACATATATTCCCCTCCCCAATTCAAGTGCCGGCTCGCCTGTCCAGTTCTCTGAACCAGCCGCCTATTCCTACGAAAGCTGCCATTGCTGTCCGCGAAATTGTCAGATCAACCGCACCAAAAAACAGGGCTGGTGTCACAGCCCTGCCGGTATCCGGGCGGCACGCGCGGCGCTTCATCCGTGGGAGGAACCGTGTATCAGCGGTCTGCACGGAAGCGGTACCATCTTTTTTTCCGGCTGCACGCTGCGCTGCTGTTTCTGCCAGAACTACCAGATCAGCAGCGAAGGCTTTGGAAAAGATATTTCCGGAACGCGCCTGGAGGAAATTTTTCTGGAACTGCAGGCACAGGGCGCGCACAATATCAATCTGGTGACGCCGACGCAGTACCTTCCGTCGCTACTGCCCGTCTTAAAACGGGTCAAACCGCAGCTTTTCATCCCGATCGTCTACAACTGCGGCGGTTATGAGACGCTGGAGGCGGTTGATGCGCTGGCTCCCTATATCGATATCTGGCTGCCGGATTTAAAATATTACTCTTCCGAACTGTCCGCCCGCTATTCCGCCGCCCCGGACTATTTTCCGGTCGCCTCCGCAGCAGTCAAACGGATGATCAAGCACACCGGTCCGCTGGTATTGGAAGATTTCTCCGAAAATGGCCAGGCCTGCCAGCTCATGAAGCGCGGCGTGATCCTGCGGCATATGGTTCTTCCAAAACACAAAGACGATTCCATCCGCCTGCTCCACTGGATTCACGACAACCTCCCGGAGGGGCATTTTCTGGTAAGCCTTATGAGCCAGTACACCCCCTTCTACCAGAGCAACAAATATCCGGAAATCAACCGTCGCATCACAAGCTACGAATACCAGAAAGTCGTCGATGCCGCGATTGAGCTGGGACTCACACAGGGCTTTATGCAGGAAAAAAGCAGCGCGAAAGAAGAATACACGCCGCCGTTTGAGTTGCAGGGGATTTGATATTTATATAAGAAAAAATCCTTCTTGATACTTTTCCATGAACCAGAAAAAAGGGTATCGATAAATTGACATTTTATCGATACCCTTTAAACTATCTCGTCCATTGGATGATACCTCTTTCTTTGAACTTTTCCTTTATTCAATTTTGATTCCTTTTTCAACAATTTCTGAATCGTTCAATCTTATTTTTTCTTTTTCCACTTATCTATCTCTCTTTTAAAAAACGCTTCTTTTTAATGATACTTTCTCGTCATATCACTAAACCGAATCCTGTTTCTAAATATGTATGATAGATGATTGACTGATTTTTACTTGTTGATTTTGGTTTTCCTTTGTTCAATTTTTTTATTAAAAAATTGAACCAGTTTTATGTTTTCGGTGGAATCAGCTCCCTTCTTTTTTTGTTTTATTTCTTGTTTCTTTTGATGGTTTTATTCTAATACATATGTCGCATTTTGTCAATACCAATTTTGTATTTTCTTGTTATTTTTCAGTTTTATCTTCATCACGAATGCCAGCTATTAGTTTTCGTCTCGCAGTCGCGCCATCTTATCTCTTTATTTACCATCGTTCACACATTATGAGCATCATGCAAACTGTTACTGGGAACGTATGCGTGAACAGCAACAAATCCGCAGTTACTGTACACGCATACGTGTCCAGTAACGAAATTTGCCGTGGCTTCGCATTTAAATACGGCAAATTCCTGCTGCCACCACGTTTTCTTACGGCACTTTCGGTTCCAAAAGTGCCTACCCGTGTACAGTAACAATCCGCAACCAGAACTTCACTTTTTTCCCTGTTATTTTTCTTGCCAATCTTCCCATTTTCCAGTATAATCATGATATCGGTGCATTTGGCACCTGCTTCTTTATATGCAGGCAATTTTTTCACATCTTACTGGTTCCTGCGATTCTCATGTTCAGTTTTTTCGATGATTTCCATGACTATTTTCATACTTACGCACTCAAAAGGTAAACGCTAAATCTCTGAACTTTTTATTTATTTTTTAATCACTAAGCAATCTTTCTTCACATCTCAAACTTCATGACTGCTTCTTGATTTGATTCCTTAAAACTTATTCACACGGGGAAACTGTTTCTCATCTTGCTGAAATTCATAACCTACATGAGCAAGCGGACATCCCCTATCTGCAATTTTATTTCAGGAGGTACTTTATGGTCTATGAAACTTTTTTGAAAACAATCCAGTCGATGGTGCAGACGCGCCTCAATAAAAAAGCCAACGTCTCCCTGCGGCGGGTTCTGAAAAATAATGGACTGATGCTCGACGGGCTGAGCTTTACGAAACCCGGCTCACGGTTATCACCGACTGTCTATCTGAACGCCTACTATAATGAAGCGGAGGAAGGGATGCCGCTCTCCATTATTACTGATCAGATCCTGATGGTGTATGAGACAAATCCAGGATTTTCGGAGGATATCTGCGAGGAACTGCGCGATTTTGATGCCGTACGCGGCCGGATTGCCTACAAATTGATCCACGCCGCTAAAAATAAGGTGCTTCTCTCCCACGTCCCACATATTCCGTATCTCGATCTGGCGATCGTTTTCTATCTGATCCTCACTGACAATGATGAGGGGCAGATGACGACCCTGGTACACAGCGACCATCTTGCCCTGTGGGATATTTCTCTGGAAGAGCTCGGCATACTGGCGGAAGAAAATACACCTCGCATACTGCCGTACCACATCAGCTCCATCGAATCCACCCTCAATCAGCTCGAAATGGAGGACATCGTTGAAACGGAAGCTCTTCCATCGGTCGCTCTCTACGTTCTGACAAATTCGCGCGGCATCAACGGCGCTGCCTGCATGCTCTATCCCCGCGTCTTAAAAGAGTTTGCCGAAAGCCTGGGCGAAGATCTGATTATCCTTCCATCCAGCATCCATGAAGTGCTTCTCACTCCCAGCAGCGTCTCCCTTCCGCCGGAAGAACTCAATGAAATGGTTCAGGCGATCAATCAGTCGGATGTGCCCGCTGAAGACCGCCTGTCAGATCATATTTATTATTTTAGCAGGATTCAGGGCTGTCTCTACCTGCCGCCCAGTTCCACTACGACGCTTTATTCCGGAGCAGACGGAACAGTGAATCCACAATAAAGATGGCAACCGCCATCGCCCCCGCTATCTGGATCGTCTGGATCAGATAAAAATTGTACCATTTTGTCTGTCCCTGTATCAGAAAATAGACGCTCCGGTAGATCGATGCGCCCGGCACCGTCGGCAGGATTCCTGCCACCAGAAAGATCGTGACGGGCGCTTTTAACACGCGTGCAAATACCTGGCTCAGCAGAGCCGCTGCCAGACTGGAAAAAAATGCCGCCGCCACCTGCGAGGTTCCCACCTGCATTGATACCAGGTACGCCAGCCATCCGGCACCTCCGGTAATGCCCGCATAAACCAGATATTTCCGCGGCATATCGACCAGCAGGGAAAAACCAAAAACCGCCAGAAATGCCCCCACGCTCTGGATCATCAATTCTCTTATCATCTCTGTCATACCGATCCTCCCGCCAGCCGGACTGCCACGATCGCCAAACCGACGCCCGACGCAACCGCCAGCGCCACCACGACTGCCTCCGCCATCCGCGCGACTCCCGAACTGTAATCTCCATTCAGCGTATCGCGGATTGCTGCCGTAAATGTGACCCCAGGCACCAGCGGCATGATTGCGCTGATAATCACTACATCCAGGCTCATTCCCAGAAATGCCCCACGGCGCAGCAGATACGCCGCAACCGCCAGTGCAAACGAGCCAAGTGCATTTTGACAGAAATCATTCAGCATAAGGTTGGACGCCGCCCGCAGGACAAACGCAAGAACGACTCCCACGACAGCCGCCACCAGGCATTCGCCCGGACCGCCTCCAAACATCACCGCAAAAAATCCCGTCGTTGCCGCATAGCCAATGCATTTCTTCCAGAATCCGTATAATGTCGTATTAGCAATCCGATCCAGTCGTTCCTGCGCCTCCCCGACGGACAATTTTCCGCTGCAAAATTCCCTTGAAACATTGTTTACCTGATAGATGCGGTTCAAATTCGTTGCCCGGTTTTCCACCCTTTTTACCAAGGTAAGCGGCGGAAGTGATGCATCCGCAATCGTCGCCACGATCCCCGTCGTCACGACAAACACATCTGCCCGTGCAATCCCTGAATGCTTTAAAATACGGTGAATCGTGTCCTCCACACGGTAGACCTCCGCTCCGCTCGCCAGCATGATCTCCCCCGCCCGGACCGCCATCTCCATCAGCGCGCCATATTCCATACCAACCACCCTCTGATTTACGAATTTTCCAAATCCAGCAACATTTTCTTGACCTCTACCATACGGTCACGCAACACGACCGCTTCCTCGAAATTCAGCTCGGCTGCCGCCTGATTCATCTTCTTCGTCAGTTCCTTTACGAGTTTTTCTAATTCCTGGCGATCCATCGATTCCAGATCCTTCGTTACCTTATTCGTAACCGATTCGGCTGCCTGCGAGATCGTGATCAGATCCCGGACAGCTTTCTTGATCGTCGTCGGCGTAATGTGATGTTCCTCATTGTACGCCTGCTGAATCGCGCGTCTTCGCTCCGTCTCCTCGATCGCCGCACGCATCGAATCCGTGATCGAATCTGCATACATGATAACATGCCCCTCGGAATTTCGCGCTGCTCGGCCGATCGTCTGAATCAGAGACGTTTCCGAACGCAGGAATCCCTCTTTATCCGCATCCAGAATCGCCACCAGCGCAATCTCCGGGATATCCAGACCCTCACGAAGCAGGTTGATGCCGACCAGCACATCGAAGACATTCAGACGCATATCCCGGATAATCTGGGCGCGTTCCAACGTGTCAATATCCGAATGCAGATATTTGACGCGGATTCCCGCATCGCGCATATAGTCGGTCAGGTCTTCTGCCATCCGCTTTGTCAGCGTCGTAACAAGCACCTTAAACCCTCGATCCACCTCCCGGTTGACCTCCGAAATCAGATCGTCGATCTGTCCCTCGACCGGTCTCACCTCAATCGGCGGATCAAGAAGTCCCGTTGGACGGATCACCTGCTCTGCCCGCAGAAGCTCATGATCCGCCTCATACTCGCCCGGTGTTGCTGAAACGCAGAGAATCTGATCCAGTTTGCTCTCAAATTCTTCAAAATTTAACGGTCGGTTATCCAGCGCCGACGGCAGGCGGAAGCCATATTCCACCAGCGTTTTCTTGCGCGACTGGTCGCCCGCGTACATCCCGCGCACCTGCGGCAGCGTGATGTGCGACTCGTCCACAATTACCAGAAATTCATCCGGGAAATAATCCATCAGCGTACACGGCGGTTCTCCCGGTTTCGAACCAATCAGATGGCGTGAATAATTCTCGATACCAGAACAGAAGCCTGTTTCCCGCATCATTTCCACATCAAAATTCGTCCGCTCCGCGATTCTCTGTGCCTCCAGAAGCTTATCCTCACTCTTAAAGTAAGCGACCTGCTCCTTCATTTCCTCTAAAATATTGTTTGCCGCAATCTCCATCCGCTCTTTCGGGATGACATAATGCGATGCCGGGAAAATCGCGATATGTCCCAGCTGCGCCTTGATCTCGCCCGTCAGCGTGTCAATCTCTGTGATCCGGTCTACCTCATCCCCGAAAAACTCAATCCGGTACGCATCGCCGCCCGAATACGCCGGGTATACCTCCAGCACATCGCCGCGCACCCGGAACGAACCTCGCTTGAAATCCATGTCATTCCGGCTGTACTGAATGTCGATCAGCTTGTGAATGACCTCGTCGCGGTCCTTCTCCATGCCCGGGCGCAGGGAAATAACCATGTTTTTATAATCGATCGGGCTTCCCAGACCATAGATACAGGAAACCGATGCCACAATAATCACATCCTGCCGCTCCGACAGCGCCGCCGTCGCTGAATGCCGCAGCTTATCGATCTCGTCGTTGATGGAGGAATCCTTCTCGATATATGTGTCCGTGGACGGGACGTAAGCCTCCGGCTGGTAGTAGTCATAGTAGCTGACAAAGTATTCCACCGCATTATTGGGAAAAAATTCCTTCATTTCTAAATAAAGCTGGGCTGCCAGCGTCTTATTATGTGCAATAATTAACGTCGGCTTATTCAGCTTCTGAATCACATTTGCCATCGTAAACGTCTTGCCAGAGCCCGTTACACCCAGTAATGTCTGGAACTGATTTCCTTCCTTGAAGCCCTCCACCAGCTTTTCAATCGCCTGCGGCTGGTCGCCGGTCGGGCTGTATTCTGATACCAACTCAAAATGATCCATTGCTTTCTCCTGATTTGATATAATTCACAAATAAAGAATGTGCCTTTTTGTGTAATAGGGGATTCCAAGGAATTTCCTAGTACACAAAAAATCCCATTAAGTATTTCTATTATACCAAATCCACCCATGAATGTATACATAAAAGCAAAACAAATCAGTACAAACGTTCGATTTCAGATAACTGTTCACAGGTAGGAATTTTCTGAATTTTCTAAACTGAAGATTCCGTACGATACAGTTCTGGTTGCAGATTTTGCCGTCATTCCTATTATTGGTTTACTGTATTATTTCTTTCTTCCCGTGACTACTATCAGAACGATTCCTAATACTCCCATCATCCCCGCATACCCCACAAACGGCACACTCACGCCCTCACTGAATCTTCCCATCCATTTCAGCACAAACGGCGAACACGCCGCTCCCAGATTGCAGCCGACCAGCACGATTGATGTGGCTGTATTGATAGAAGACTGCGGAATCTGCTCGGAAATCTGGTGGAAGGAATAGGTAACCAGAACGGTATAGAAAAATCCAACGATACTGATGCCAATTCCAATCAGCGGCAGATTGCCCGCATATGCGGTCAGAAGCATCCCCGCTCCAAGCATCAGGCATCCAACCCCCGGTAATTTTTCCTTCCACCACATCGTCAGTTTTCCAAAATAAACACCGGCAGCTATTCCCATCAGCATCATGAGCGTGAGAATGATGCTGGCTTCCGACTCCGTTCCAAGTTTCTTCTCTAAAATCAACATCGGGACACGCAGGGAATTGGAACAGTAGATGCAGATGACAAATCCTGCAAACAGTGCATAAGCAATGGGCAGGACTTCTTTTTTCCAGCATTTTCTCTTTCCATCTTCCTCCGCTTCCAGACTTTCTTTCTCTCCCCCTGCACTCTGTGAGCCCGCACTCTGTCCCGGCTCCATATTCCCCGGAACCCATACAAGATACAGAAGTACAATCACAAATCCGAGCGCGTACACCCAAAATGCCAGATTCCACCGGATCAACACCAATTTTCCAGCAACCAGCGTCATAACCGCGCTTCCCAGCACCTCCGCCGATCCGCGGTATCCGAGCAACGCCGCTTTTTCCCTGCCTTCATAATATTCACTGAAAATGCTGATTGCTTTCGCATTAATGAGCCCAATCCCGATCCCCAGGAAAATCCTGGACGCGAACATCACCGGATATTCCTGTACAAACACCGGTACCATGCCGCTGACCGATAAAAGAAGCAGACCGCCCACAATCATTGGACGGTCTTTCATATAACGCGACAGCCATGCATTCAGCACGATCATGACAGTGATCGCAAACGACGGTGCTGAGATCAACATCTCCACCTGTGCGGTTGTATATTCACTGAAATGCTGCAGCAGCGATGGCAGCACGATCGAAACAGAATACGCCGATGTCAGTATCAATGACAGCGATAGCAGCGCTATTTTCTTCATTTGTTCTTTCATATTGGTTTCTCCCCGAATGTAAGTTTTATACTAGAATTCTGATTGCTTCTGTCCTATCCATTCACAATCGCAGACAGCACAATCCATGTATCGTTTCTTAAAACAATACTCCATATCTTCTATCATAAATGAAATTCATTCAGAAAGAAATACTTAAATTATTTTTTATTCTAAGATAGATGTCTATGACTGTTCACGCATACGGGATTTTCAGTTCAGAAAATTCCTGCCTGTGAACGGTTACGTTTCTTCGTTACCTATCTCCGCGCAAACCAGTCTTTCATGCACTGAAGCACCTGCACCAGCTCTTCTTCCTTGATAATATACGGAACCATCGCGTACAGATAATTTAAGAACGGACGGCTGAACACGCCGCGTTTGTACGCATATTCCTGATACCCTTTCAGGACTGCCGGATCATATACCTCGACACAGACACATCCGCCCATCATGCGGACCTCCCTGATTCTCGGATCGGTAAATCCTTCCATCTCCCGGCGGGTGATAGCTTCGATCTTCTGAATCTTTTCCATATAGTTCTGCGTCTCAAACAGCTCAATCGAGGCAAGCGCCGCGCTGCACGCGAGGGCATTTCCCATAAAGGTCGGTCCGTGCATCAGCGCATGTTCCGGGTTATCATCGAAAAATCCATCAAATACCTTTTTATTTGCCACAGTCGCCGCATGACCAATGTAACCGCCGGTCAATGCCTTTCCGAGGACCAGAATATCCGGAAGCACCCGATCTGCCACAAAGCGGTTTCCGGTTCTGCCAAATCCGGTTGCCACCTCATCAAAAACCAGCAGCACGCCGTACTTATCACAGAGTTCCCTTGCCTTCTCCAAAAATGAAATGTCGTACATCCGCATTCCGCCAGCACCCTGTAAAAGCGGTTCCACCAGCACGCAGTTCAACTTGTCATGATACTGTTCAAATGCTTTCTCCAGCGCCGGGATCTCAGTCGGAATGTGAACCACATACGGGCTTGCACCATACGCTTTCAGCACAAAATGGTAGTCCTCATCATCGCCTGCCTCCATCGTCTTAAAGGTATCGCCGTGGTACGCGTGTTCCAGCGCCAGAATCATCGTTCGCTTCTCATCACCGCGGTTCATATAATACTGCAGCGCCATTTTCAGCGCTACCTCAACCGCCACGCTGCCGGAATCTGAAAAAAAGCAGTAGTCCAGATCGCCCGGCAGCCAGGACGCCAGTTTTTCTGAAAGTCTGCGCGCCGGCTCATGCGTCAGCCCGCCCAGCATCACATGAGAAAATTTTTCTACCTGTGAAATAATTGCCTGATTGATCACCGGATGTTTATATCCATGAATCACGCTCCACCAGGATGAAACCGAATCAATCAGCTTCTGATCCTTCGTGTAAAGATATACCCCGTTCGCATCCACGATCTCATAAGGTGCTTTCATTGTTTTTAACTGTTCATATGGATACCAGATCATTTTTCTTCTCCTTTATCTTCTGTCTTACGCATACAGCCCTTTCAGCGTCTCCGCATCCATGGAAAGCTCCGTATCCCCATCCGCCACACAGGCAACCACCGGAACGCCCGTGTAATATTCACACATTTTCCGGTTATCCTCATGAAGCAGATTCCCCGTCTCATAATGGTTGAAAATAATTCCTTTCAGGGCAATTCCCTGTTGTTTCAGATAATAGGCAGTAAGCCCCACGCCATTGATCGTCCCAAGCCCCGCATCTGCAATCAGCAGGCAGCCAAGCCCGCACGCTTTTACTACTTCTGGAAGACGGATATCCGCCTCGTCTATGCAGAGTGGACAGAGAATTCCGCCGCTTCCTTCCATCGTCACATACTCATATTTTTCACAGACTTTGTGAAAATCTTCCAGCACTCGTTCCATCTGGACCGGGTTGCCCTCCAGACGGGATGCCAGATGCGGCGATACCGCCGTCTCGTACACATACGGACACATTTCCTCAAGCGGCTGCCCGATTCCCGACATTGTTTTTACCTGCAGGGCATCTCCTGGAATCAGGCTTCCATCCACACGCCGCTCATTGCCGCTCATTGCCGCTTTATAATACGCCGCATCCGCGCCGCTCTCCCGCAGTTTTTTAACAATCAAGCCTGTCACATACGTTTTTCCAATATCCGTTCCCGTACCTGTTATAAAAATCCCCTTGCTCATCTTTTATCCAAGTCTCCCTCCCTGAATCAGCGGAATCATCCGTTTTCCTATGATGGCAGCCACAATACAGAGCACGATATCGCCCGGAACTGCCAGAACAAAGCAATATAAAAACAGCGCTCCTACGCCGATCGGCGAATTCAGATAGAAATTACTGATCACGTAGTAATAAATCATTCCAAATGCATAGACAATAAAAAGTCCCAGAAAATTAGCTCCCAGCAGGCGCCGGTAACTCGGATGCGTCTTGGCATTGGCAATCTTACCATTCACATACGCCGCAACCGCAAATCCGATGATATATCCAAAACTCGGCTGGAAAATATATCCCGGTCCGCCGCCCTGAGTGAAAATCGGAAGTCCAATTAAACCTAATACGATATAAACCACAACCGCCAGCGCCCCGTTGACCGGACCTAAAAGCAGACCTGCCAGCATCGTAAATAAAAACTGCAATGTAAATGGAACCACCGGAACCGGTATCTTGATAAATGCTCCCACTGCAATCAGTGCGACAAACATCGCGCACAAAACTAAATCCTTTGTCTTCATGTGTTTCAAACCTTTTTCCTCCTTGGTTATCTGAATGATTTCAGGCATCCGAAGCCATTCTATTCTCGCACATGTACATAAATTTCTCTCCGCAACCCCTGTTCCAACCATCTAAAACAGCAGCGGCCGTTCCAGATCCCGGGTAGTCGAAACAGATGCAGAACTGATTGCAAGCATAACATAGCCTTTTTCTATTGTCAACCTATTATTTTTATATAGTTAACAATTAGTTTTTTATCTGTTTTTATCTCTTTCCTTCCCATAATCTTGTTTCTTATATCCCTTGATATACATACGTTTCCCGTCCGTCCACACATTCACTGCCCCTGAATCCGCCGTTCTCCAGATCTCCGTTCCCGTCTGTTCCAGACGTTCCACCGCCTCCGGTGCCGGATGCCCGTAAGTATTTCCCTCTCCATAAGAGAGCACCGTGAAAGCTGGGGAAAAGCACTCCAAAAACTCCTCTGAGGAGGAACCGTTCGAACCATGGTGTGCAGCTTTTAACAGTGTCACTTTTTCCCCCTTTTTGTCCTCTTCCATTCCCAGAATTTCTCTTTCTTCCTCCACTCCAATATCTCCAGTCAGAAGCATACGAAACTTTCCATACGTGACATCAAACACCAGTGAATGACTATTTCGCTCCTCGACTGGCTTTTCCCCCGCCTCCGGGTACAGGCACCGAAGCGCCAGGCTTTTCCCCCGCACCGTTTCTCCCCGATACAGATAATAGACTTCCGCACCCCGTTTTCTGGCAAGAGTTTCCAGTTTTTTATATGCCTCCTGCCCTTTTCCCGCCGCCGGAAGTGCCAGATTCCGCACCCGGATATCTGCCTCCTCCTTCAAAAGCCACTCGATCCCGTTCGTGTGATCCGCATCCGCATGGCTGACCAGAATCCAGTCCAGCGTGCGGATTCCCTGACTTTTCAAAAATGGTCCCAGCACATTTTTCCCGATTTTTTTATCCTGGCTGCTGCCACAGTCCGAAAGAATTGCCTCATCCCGCGTCCGCAGAAAGACGCCGTCGCCCTGTCCTACATCGAGGAACCAGCTCTGAAAGCCATGAACAGGCTTAACCACTAAAAAGACTACCGCCACAGCAATAAATACACTATTTTTTCCCTGTGCATTCCAGTCTTTTGGAAACCGAAAAATCCCTTTTCTCCCTAAATTCTCTCTTGCTTCTCCCACACTCCACACATATCGAATCCCCAGCGCCACATAAAACACCCCTATTTTCCACATTTCCGGGCGTCCTGCCACGATGGAATGAAACGGCACGCGTTCCACCTGGATGCAAAGCCATTCATACAACTGAAAAATATAATGCCCCGGACCCGTACATGCACTTGCCGCTATTCTGAATATTTCTGGTATTTCTGATATTCCCGATGCCGCACCTCCAAAATCCGAAAGTACTCCCGCAATGCTGCTGCCTCCGCCCATTCCCCCCATTTTTCCTCCCACAAACGCTATACTGTAAATTCCAAGCGCCAGCAGACCGCTTCCGGCTGCATACGTGAGAAGCGGTATCACGATCAGATTCAGAAAAATTCCCAACATTGGAAATGTAAAATAGTGATACAGCTGAATCGGCATCGTATAAAGCTGAATTGCCGAGCTGAGCATGAATGTTTCATATCCTTTCTTTTTCTCTTTCTCTTGTTCCTCCTCTTCCCGCTCTTTTCTCCTTTTTCCCACTTTCCGCAGCCGCTCCGTCTCCAGCCCAATCGCGGCAACCGCGCCATAGGAAAGCTGCAATCCTGCCGAAAAGAGCAGATACGGCGACTGCCACGCTTGCAAAATCAAAGACAGCGACAGCGCACTCAGCAGATCGTAACTCCGCCCCAGATATGCCGCCAGACAGGACACCTCTAGCATAAATACCGCCCGGAATACCGATGCTCCAAATCCGGTTACAAAACCATAAAAGGTAAGAAGCGCTGAAGCACCCAGTCCCGCCCATCCATACGATATGCCCCAAAAACGCAGTGCGCTGTAAACGCTCATGCCAATCAAAGAGACATGAAGCCCGCTGACTGCCAGAATATGTGCAATCCCATTATCCTGAAACCGTTCGCGCAGTTCTTCCGATAACCCGGATTTATCCCCCAGCAAAATTGCCTGGAAAATCCCTGCATCTTCTGGATCACAGATTTCCTGAAAAACAGCCGTCGTGTACGCCCGGAAGCATTCTGCCTGACTTCGGAGAGGGGAACTTTTTCCTTCTGAAATAAAAATCCGATCCGCCGTCACCCGGTTTCTGATTCCTAGTCCCCGATAATACATCCGATACGAAAACTGCCCCGGATTGCGCGCTTCTTCCAGAAACTCAGCAGTTCCCGTCAGATGAATCTGACTTCCGCAGGGTGGCAGAATTTTCTCTTCACACATCTCCAGTAAATCGCTTTTACACGATATCAGTACCTTTCTTACACTTTCATCCTCTACCTCCACCCCCGTCAAAATCATCGTACACCACCCATTTTTTTCCGAAATAGAATCCAGTGTTCCAGATATCGCCACCTCTGCCGAACCACCCTTCTGCGTTACCATCCGTTCCAGCGCATCCGGGCGCATTTCCACCGTCATCCGTCCCCATCCTGCCAGGAAACAGAAAAACAGCAGAAAGACACGGCACATCATCGGATCTTTCCAATTCCAGACGCGTTCTGCGTCTGTCTGAAAGTCCGAATCTACCCGTCCTTCTGCTGTTTTTATGACTGCAGGTGAAAAAGAATGTGCCTTGTGTTTCATAGGACACAATTTCCTATGAAACAAAAAAAGCGCTGCTGCAATTATAAACCACACCGTCATGCCCATCTGGTACGCTGCGACCTCTCCAAGTACGAAAGCCACCATCATCCACATTACCGGTCGTTTGATATTCAATTCCTCTTTTCCTGTATTCTACAAAACATCAACAAAATCCCATTGCTGCTCTCTTCCAAACACGGAATATAGATTCTGTCTGACAGTTACTTCACAATATACTTCTCCTCTCTCTCCAGAGGCTGCACCAGCGAAATCACATTCCGGTACGTCACATCTGCCGAGCCATTGACCGTGATCTGTACTTTATTTACCGTCTGAAGCTCTGTCAGCGAATCGACGATCGCGTAAATCGGAATATACTCCGCCACATCGATATCCCCGGAAATAAAACTGCTATCCAGGTTGACATAGCAGGTATTATCTGTCAGTGATACGTTTAATACCTTTGTATTTTTCGGCATCACTGAAAGCCCTCCATTCTGGGAACCTGCCAGCAGCTGTTCCACTACCAGGCGTTCCAGCGACGTGTTCATACTGTGAAATACTTCCCGTTTTTCTGCCACCAGACCATCTTTTTCTTCATTGGCAAAATACAGGGTCAGCTCTACTTTTTCATACGAATTGACATCCGAAATACTGTCTACAAAATCACTTCCTGCGATCGCGCCCACCGGGTTTCCATGTGTGTCCAGGAGCGGCTGTCCCTCGCAATTAATGCTGATATAATCGACTCCCTTAACCTGTGTAAAGGTCTTTGCCAGCGCCGCCCGGCACAGAATCTCCCGCGACGCTTTCGTATTCATATATTCCTGATTAAAATTCAACGTCAGCACGTTATTGTCCCGGTTAATATCCAGGAATTCAACCTTATCGCTTAAAACTGCCTGATACTCCGGGTTTTCCGGTGCCGCAAGGATCTGCCCCGCCAGCTCCCCGATCAGGATCTCAGCGTCCGCCGTCTCCGTCTGATAGGAAACACTCGCCAGCCCCGTGCGCGTCGAATTGAGATAATAAATCTGATAGACGCCGTCCTCACCCGCCGTCGGATGCACCTCTTCTTTTTTTCGGCATCCGCTCAGAAGAAGCAGACATGCCAGGCAAAGGATCAGCCACAAACTTACGCTTCCTGCCCATTTTCCAGAGCTTTTTTTTCTTATTTTCTCCATTTATTATTTCCTGTTGTTATTTTGCAATCTATCTCACAATAGACATTGCCCTGACCGCACATTCGAACACTGCAACCCTCAAATACTGCAACATTCAAACACTGAAACATCCGAACACTGCAGCATTCAAACACCGAAATATTCGAACACCGCAGCACCAGCAACCCTCTCGAACCTCTAAACCGCCCAGAACCACGCTGTCTACGGAATATAATTCAACGGAATCCGCACCGTAAAGGTTGCTCCCTTGCCTTCTTCACTCTTTAGGCGGATCGCGCCCTGATGAAGAAGAATAATATTCTTCGTGATCGCAAGCCCCAGCCCGGTACCGCCTGTCTCGCGTGAGCGCGCCTTATCTACACGGTAAAAACGCTCAAATACGCGCTCCTGGAATTCTTTCGGGATTCCCACGCCATTATCCTCTACCTTCACATAAAAGAACTTGTGGTCAGCATCCAGCGTCACCCAGACTTTTCCCTCTTCGCGGTTATACTTGATCGCATTTTCCACCAGGTTCGAAAGTGCCAGGCTCAATTTTACCTCGTCCACATCCGCCGATACTTCCCGCTTGCTCTCATACGTGATCTCAATGTTCCGCCGCTTCGCGATCGGGGTCAGACGTTTTAAAATCTGTTCCAGAAGACCATTGATCGAAGTCTGGGCAATATTCAGATCCGGCGATGATTTATCCATTTTGACTAACGTCAGCAGATCATCGATAATCTTGCCCTCGCGGTCAATCTCCGCCGAAATATCCTGCATAAACTCCTGATATAGCTCCGCCGGAGCGCTCTCCATCCCCATCAGAGAATCCGCCAGCACTCTTATCGAAGTCAGCGGTGTTTTCAGCTCATGCGACACGTTGGAAACAAACTCCTGACGCGACCGATCCAGGTTTTTTAGTTTCCGGATGGTCTGCATGACTGCCTCCGAAATGTCCCGCGTCTCCCGATATGTTTTTACATCAATATCCTGATCCAGATTTCCCTCTGCCACCATATCGAGCTGCTGCTGCAGGCGGCGGAATGGTTTCAGCAGGCAAGCCGCCGCCAATAAATCTGCGATCAGAATAAAACAGAACATAACGAGCTGCAAAAATCCCGTCTTCTGCACAATTTTCTCCTGCAAAAGCGCCGAATTTTCCGTGGACGCCATCAGAAGAAGGACTCCCTGCACGCCTGCCGTATTTTTCCCATTTCCGGCTGCCACATCCGAATCGATCGGCGCTGCATCCGTGCTTTTTGCCTGAATCGGCTGCGCTACATAGAAATACTTTTTCTTCTGGTTCAGATAGCTGGAAGTTTCCCCGTCAAATGCCTTTAACACATCCGATACAACCAGCGTTTTCCCTCTGGAAATACCAAATGTGTCTTTCAAAATCTTAAAGCTGTCGTCCGCCAGCACGATTCTTCCGTTCATCAGATCCGCCGTTGTACTAAGTTCCGCATCCAGCGCCGGATTTGGATTTCCCGACAGCAGTACATTGATATAATCACTGCTGCGTATCTTGTTTGCTAAAATCAGACACCGGTTCTGCGCTTCCGCCATCCGTTCTTCCACGTGGCTCTGGTAAAAATACCCCGATGTAAAACGAACCTGTACCAGAAGCGGAACCAGCGTCAGAATCAGAAAGGCGAGGAACAGAGGGATTCTCATCCCGATCGTGTGCTCCATCGCTTTCCATATCTTTCTTTTATGTTCTGCTATTCTTCTCATGTTCCTGTCCTGAACGATTACAATTCACGCGCTCTTACTTGGGTTGCTTAACTTCCTGACATTGGCTGTAAACTGTAACCCCGAAATGCTGCTCTGTAACTGCGTTTTTCACAACAACGATCCGATTTCAAGCTTCTTCGTTGCCGCAATCGCCAGCGCTCCCGGTCCGATATGGCAGGCTACACTTAAGGACAGCGGCTCTACACGGACTTCCGTCTCCGGGAAAAGTTCCCGAAGCTCGGCTGCCAGCTCCTGCGCCATCTCATCATTGTCGGTATGCGCTACATCAATATACGTTTTTTCTCCCGTCATATCATCAAACCGATTTTCCAGATCGCGGGTGATCGCCGTGATCATCATGGAACGCGCCTGTTTCATCGTCCGCGCCTTCGCAAATGCGTCCAGCTTCTCGCCCTGTATCGTCAGAACCGGTTTTAAACGGAGAAGTGTTCCGAGCGCTGCTGCCGCTGGTGTGATTCTACCGCCCTTTTTCAGGTATTTTAATGTGTCAACCGTGACATAAATAGTTGAATCCAAACCTGTCTCTTCCAGCTTTTTGCAGATCGCCTCCGCGTCCATGCCGGCTGCCGCCATGTCAAGCGCATCCTGCACCGAACGGCGCTGGGTCACGGAAATCCTGTGATTATCCGCCACCTGTACTTTTCCGTCGAAATCATCTGCCAGCATCTTTGCCGTCTGGCAGGAGCTCGAAAGCCCGCTGGACATCGGGATGTGCACAACTGCATCGTATTCCTCCAAAAGTTTTTCCCAGAGATTTAAGATCGTCTCCGGGGACGGCTGGGATGTGCTCACATCGTGATCCCCGCTCAGATGCTCGTAAAATTCCTTCTGTGTCAAATTTATATCTTCCAGATACTCGGTTCCATCAATCATAAACGGCATCGGCAGGACATATACGCCCATCTCTTTCGCCTGTGCCTGTGTAATTCCGCTGTTGCTGTCTGTAACAACCGCTACCTTCATGCTTGTTTCCTCCTGTTTTCCCTGTGAATCTGCTGCCATCCCATTTTCCTTTCCGCATAACACTTTCTTTTCTAAAAATGTCTGCCCTGGAACAGCCTCCGAGCGGTTCACATAGATGATTTTATTTTATCCTATTTTCTTATGAAATGGAAGAGAGAAGTAACCAAAAACTGCCACAAAACAAGCCCCGACCATTTCTCTGTTCATGATCTTTTCTTGCTTTATGGCAGTTTTCCCGATTCTTATTGACGGTTATATTTATACTTTCCTAATATATTCGAAAATTCTCCCTATTTCACCAACAGCGACTCTCCCGTCATCTCCTTCGGCTTCTCAAGTCCCATCAGTTCAATCAGCGTCGGCACAATATCGCAGAGGCGTCCGCCCTCGCGCAGCTTGTACGCCGGGTCAGCGCCGACCAGGACAAACGGTACCTGATTGGTCGTATGAGCGGTCCACGGCTCGCCGGTTGCCTCATCAACCATCACCTCTGCATTACCGTGATCGGCGCAGATAAAGAGAACACCTCCGGCTGCCTTGATGGCTTCAACTGCACGTCCTACGCAGGCATCGACGGTCTCAATCGCCTTGATCGCAGCCGACTCCACGCCCGTGTGACCTACCATATCCGGGTTTGCAAAATTGATGATGATGACATCATATTTGCCGGACTCAATCGCCTCCACCAGCTTATCGCACACGATCGGTGCGCTCATCTCCGGTTTCAGGTCGTAGGTCGGAACCTCCTTCGGAGACGGAACCAGAATGCGGTCCTCGCCCTCGTTCGGCTCTTCCACGCCGCCGTTGAAGAAAAATGTTACGTGTGCATATTTCTCGGTCTCGGCGATACGTGCCTGCGTCATATGGTGCGCCGCCAGGAACTCTCCAAACGTGTTCTTAATCTCTTCCTTCTTGAACGCAATCATCTTGTTCCCGATCGTCTCATCGTAATCGGTAAAGCATACAAACGTCAGGTCAAGCTTCTTCTCTCTCGCAAATCCGGTAAATCCCTCATCGCAGAATGCGCGGGTGATCTCTCTTGCACGGTCCGGACGGAAGTTGAAGAAAATGACGGAATCGCCATCCTGAATCGTGGCAACCGGCTTTCCGTCCTTCTCTACATAGAACGGTACGACGAACTCATCGTTTACCTCTTTATCATAGGATGCCTGAATGCCTGCACACGCACTTTCTGCCTTCTCGCCCTCTGCCTTTGTCAGCACATTGTAAGCCTTCTGGACACGATCCCAGTTTTTATCACGGTCCATCGCATAGTAGCGTCCCATCACGGAAGCCACCTCGCCGACGCCAAGCTGCTGCATCTTCTTCTCTAATTCTGCTACAAACTCCTTGCCGGAGGTCGGCGGTGTATCGCGTCCGTCCAGGAAGCAGTGCACATACACTTTTTTTAGTCCCTGACGTTTTGCAAACTCCAGAAGTCCGAATAAATGAGTCAGATGGCTGTGAACGCCGCCGTCTGATACCAGTCCGAACAGATGCAGAGCGGAATCATTTTTCTTGCAGGTGTCTGCGGCTGCCAGAAATTCCGGATTTTCAAAGAAATCGCCATCCTCGATTGATTTCGTGATACGGGTCAGCTCCTGGTATACGATACGTCCGGCACCCATATTTAAATGTCCAACCTCCGAGTTACCCATCTGTCCGTCCGGCAGACCGACCGCCAGACCGCTGGCATTGCCACGCACAAACGGGCACTGGCTCATCAGCTGATCCATGATCGGTGTCTTCGCCTCACACACGGCATTGTGCTCACAGGTATCTCTCATGCCGTATCCATCGAGAATCATTAATACGGTTGGCTTTTTTTTCATCTCTTTCTTCTTCCTTTCCTTCCATGAAATGAACCGTTTTTTCTGAAACAACCGGATGAACCAACAATTTTGATTGTTTCAGTTCAAAACCTTCACCTTCTTTTTTTACTGGCAAAAAGGGGACTGCCACGCCTCACACGTGCGACAGCCCCCTTTTGCTCATCTCTTATTTATAATTTACAATCTTTCCAAAATCTGCCTTTAAGGATGCGCCGCCTACCAGACCGCCATCGATATCCGGCTGTGCAAACAGCTCCGGAGCCGATGCTGCAGATACGGAACCGCCGTACTGAATGCGGATCGCCTCTGCGGTCGCCTCATCGTACACTTCCTTGATGCACGCACGGATCGCGCCGCACACTTCCTCAGCCTGCTCGGTGGTCGCTACCTTGCCGGTACCGATCGCCCAGATTGGCTCGTATGCAATCACAGCTGTCTTTGCCTGCTCTGCGGTCACATTCTGGAATGCGATCTTGATCTGCTGGCGGATCCAGTCAAGCGTGATGCCCTGCTCTCTCTGGGTCAGAGTCTCGCCGCAGCAAATGATCGGGGTCAGACCGTGCTCAAATGCTTTCAGTACCTTCTTATTGACCGTCTCATCGGTCTCTGCAAAATATTCTCTGCGCTCGGAATGTCCGATAATCACGTATTTAACGCCTGCATCGGTCAGCATATTCGGGGAAATCTCGCCGGTGTAAGCACCTTTCTCCTCGAAATACATATTTTCAGCGCCGACTGCGATGTTGGTTCCCTCGCACGCTTTTACAACCGGGATAATATCAATCGCCGGTACGCAGAATACAACGTCTACATCTTCCGAAACAACGAGCGGCTTCAGAAGCTCTACCAGAGCTACTGCCTCCGACGGCGTCATGTTCATTTTCCAGTTGCCTGCTACGATCTTTCTTCTAGCCATGACTATTCTATTCCTCTTTTCTATTTATTTATTATTCGCTGCCGCTACGCCCGGAAGCTCTTTTCCCTCTAAGAATTCCAGAGAAGCGCCGCCGCCGGTAGAAATATGGGTCATCTTGTCGCCAAATCCAAGCTGGTTGACCGCTGCTGCAGAATCGCCGCCGCCGATGATCGTGGTCGCTTCGGTGTCTGCCAGTGCTTTTGCAACTGCGATTGTACCCTGTGCCAGAGTCGGGTTCTCAAATACACCCATCGGTCCGTTCCATACAACTGTCTTAGCAGATTTTACGGTGTCTGCATACAGCTTTGCAGTTTCCGGTCCTATGTCAAGTCCCATCGTATCAGCCGGGATAGCGTCAACCGATACATTCTGTACCTCGATCGGTGCATCGATCGGATCCGGGAAGGATGCTGCTACAGCTGCATCAACCGGAAGAAGCAGTTTCTTGCCAAGCTTCGCCGCCTTCTCTACCATCTCACGGCAATAATCTAACTTTGTATCATCGACTAAGGATTTACCAATCTCCTTGCCCTGTGCTTTTAAGAATGTAAATGCCATGCCGCCGCCGATGATCAGCGTGTCGCACTTCTCCAGCAGGTTGGAGATAACGTTTAATTTATCGGCTACCTTCGCGCCGCCTAAAATGGCAACGAACGGGCGGACCGGGTTATCTACTGCATTTCCAAGGAAATCGATCTCTTTCTGCATCAGGTAACCAACTACTGCGGTGTCCACATACTGGGTCACACCTACGTTTGAGCAGTGTGCGCGGTGTGCAGTACCAAATGCATCGTCCACATAGACATCACACAGGGATGCCAGATCCTTGCTGAACGCCTCACCGTTCTTGGTTTCCTCGGCACGGTAACGGGTGTTCTCAAGCAGAACAACCTCGCCATCCTTCATCGCCTCAACGGCTGCCTTTGCGTTCGGTCCAACCACTTCCGGATCGGCTGCAAATTTCACTTCCTGTCCCAGAAGTTCAGACAGACGAACGGCTACCGGTGCCAGAGACAGCTCCGGCTTCGGCTCTCCCTTCGGTTTGCCAAGGTGGGAGCAGAGAATTACCTTTCCGCCGTCCGCAATCAGTTTTTTGATCGTCGGAAGCGCTGCCACCAGACGGTTTTCATCGGTGATCTTTCCTTCTTTTAACGGTACGTTGAAATCACAGCGTACCAGAACGCGTTTGCCCTTTACATTGATATCATCCACGGATTTTTTATTCAGCATATCCTGTCTCCTTTACATTATAAAAGAATAAAAAACAGGTCCGGTCCCGACCGAGGACCGGACCCATCTTGAATCCTTATGATTTTCTATCGAATCGATAAAATTATGCCAGCTCTGCGAAGTATTTGATTGTACGAACCATCTGGCTTGTGTAGGAGTTCTCGTTGTCATACCAGGAAACAACCTGTACCTGATATAAGTCATCACCGATCGGAGATACCATAGTCTGTGTAGAATCAAACAGGGAACCATAGCGGATACCTACGATATCGGAAGAAACGATCTCATCCTCGTTGTAGCCGAAGGACTCAGTCTGAGCTGCCTTCATAGCCTCGTTGATAGCTTCCTTGGTAACGTCAGCTTTCTTAACAACGGCTGTCAGAATGGTAGTGGAACCAGTCGGAACCGGAACACGCTGTGCAGAACCGATGAGCTTGCCGTTTAATTCCGGAATAACCAGACCGATCGCTTTTGCAGCACCGGTGGAGTTCGGAACGATGTTGACAGCGCCTGCTCTTGCTCTTCTTAAATCGCCTTTTCTGTGCGGTCCGTCCAGAATCATCTGATCGCCTGTGTAAGCGTGGATGGTGGACATGATACCGGACTGAATCGGAGCATAATCGTTTAATGCCTTAGCCATCGGAGCCAGGCAGTTAGTTGTACAGGATGCTGCGGAGATAATCTTATCTTCCGGTTTCAGTGTCTTGTGGTTTACATTGTATACGATAGTCGGAAGGTCATTGCCTGCCGGTGCGGAGATAACGACTTTCTTAGCGCCTGCATCGATATGTGCCTGTGCTTTTGCCTTGGATGTATAGAATCCGGTACACTCCAGAACTACGTCTACACCAATCTCGCCCCACGGAAGTTCAGCAGCGTTTGCCTTTGCGTAGATAGTAATCTTCTTGCCATCTACTACAATATAATCTTCGCCAGCTTCTACCGTATGTCCATCGTATCTGCCCTGAGCAGAATCATACTTTAACAGGTGAGCTAACATTTTCGGATTTGTCAGATCGTTGATAGCTACGACTTCGTAACCCTCAGCGCCAAACATCTGTCTGAAAGCCAGACGACCAATACGACCAAAACCATTAATTGCAACTTTTACTGCCATGATCTCATTCCTCCTAGAAATTCATCTTCATGATTGTTAAATATTAATCAACCCTGCTTGTATTGTACCCAACTTTTCCTAAAATAGCAAGTGGTTTTTTGTAAATTTTGCAGCAAATATTCAGTATTCTCTCTCTTGCTGCGCACAACTTCGACGGATTGTCATATCTTAAATGGAATTTTGTGCTGGCAGCCTTAATTTTGCATAATTTTTTAACCAAATGCTCTAATTCGAACTATTTTCATTTTAATCGATCTCTTCTTGTTTTTCAACCTTTTTCCGTGGCTTCGCATTTGAATACGGCAAATTCCTGCTGACACCACGCTTTCTTACGGCACTTTCGGTTCCAAAAGTGCCTACCCGTGAACAATAACCCGTCCACTTTGCAATTCGCCATCCGGCGCCTTGTAAACCTCCACACTTTCTTGCAGATCGTTTCTTTTTTTACTATAATAACTTTAATCATCGTTTTGGTTTACACATTTTGCAGACCGGATCAACTCATTTCCTACATCAAATAAATTCCGGAGGTTTTATATATGAAGATAAAGGAAGGAAAATCAGCGCTGGAACAGAATCTGTACCGATCCTTTCTGCTCCTTTCCGCTACCCTGGTGCTCATCTCACTTGGTTTTACTCTGTTTTTTGATATTTCCAGGCAGCGAAAGGATATGGACAAGCTGATCAGCGGTACTGCTTCTTATATTGCTGCAATTCCGGATGTCGCCGCCATGCTGGAAAACGGCTATCCTGATTCCACCGTGACCCGCGACCTGGATTCTCTTTCTTTGAATATACCAGATATCAATGTCATCCTCATCAGTGATAAAAACGGACTGCGCTTTTACCACACGAACCGTCTGAAAACCGGCGATTCCTACGTGGCAGGTGACGAGGACGCTATTCTGGCAGGAAGCGATCCATATATCACAACCGGCTACGGCACGCACGGCATGCAGCGGCGCGCCTTTCACGCAGTAAAAAACAGCGACGGAGAGATCGTCGGTTTTGTGATGGTTTCCCTGTTCACCGCTACTCTGTCAGCCCAGCACCGCAGTCTGCTGTTCTTTTATATAATTATATTCCTGATCATGATGATCGTCAGCATTTCCCTGACGCACACAATGTTCTCCCTGCTGCGCGACTCCCTGTTGGGATATGACCCGGAAGAACTCGTCAATATTTATACCCGCCAGGATGAGGTCATGAATATGATCGACGAGGGACTTGCCGCAACCGATCTGGACGGCAGAATTCTCTTTGCCAACCAGAAAGTTTCCACGATACTCGGTCGTCCTGCAAACGAACCTCCGCTCACCCACTTAACGATTCAGGAATTGTTTCCACAGACCTCATTCGATCAGGTCATAAAAACCGGCGAAAGTGTAACGCACGAGAGCATCAGCTTCGCCGGACGCCAGCTCATCGTCAAGGAGGTGCCGATCCATGGACGCGGTAAACAGGCGCGCCGAGGTGTCCTGATCGTTTTATTTGACCGCACCGACCTCCTGCGTCTCTCCGACGAGCTTTCCGGCGCCCACAATATGTTGGACACGCTGCGCGCGTTCAACCATGAATTTTTAAATAAGCTGCACATCATTCTCGGCTACCTACAGACCGGGGAGATTCAGCAGGCGATGAATTTTATCACCAACAGCAGCCTTGTCTCCAGCCAGTCCGTCCGTGAGACAGCCAACTGCATCCGCGTTCCGAAAATCTGTGCGCTTGTGATCGGGAAAATGATGCACGCCGCCGAGCTTGGCATCCGCCTGCAGGTCAGCGCCGACAGCACCTGCCGCGACCATGATCTGCTGATCCCGGTGGAAGGATTTGTCACCATTCTCGGCAATCTGATGGAAAATGCCATTGAAGAGCTAAGCCACGATCACACCGCCAGTCCGGATGTCATTAACGCATCTGAAAGCCCGCGCGAGATCCACATCGGCATCTACTGCCGCCCAGACGTCAACATCATCACCTGCGAGGACACCGGGCACGGCATACAGCCGGAGCTGCTCGATCATATTTTCGAAAAAGGTGTTTCCTCCAAGGGCGAGAACCGCGGAACCGGGCTTTTCCTGGTTCATGAGCTGATGGAGGAGTACGGCGGAACCATCGATATTGACACAGAGCCTGGCGAGGGCACCTGCTTCACCCTGACATTTACCCGAAAGGAGACAGAATCTAATGTATAAAGTCATTATTATAGAAGATGATCCGATGGTTGCATCCATCAATAAACAGTATGTCGAGCTGACCTCCTCTTTTCACGTGGAGGCAACTTTCAAAAACGGCATCCTTGCCCTGCAGTATCTGCAGAACTGCACGGTTGACCTGATTATTCTCGACTACTACACGCCTCAGATGAACGGTGACGAATTTATCGACCAGCTCCACGCGGCTGGCATGACCCCTGCGATCATCATGGTAACCTCTGCCAACGACGCAGAGACCGTCCGCCGGCTTATATCCCGCGGCGTCACCGATTATCTCGTCAAACCATTTGAATATGACCGTTTCAAAGCTGCCCTGGAACGATTTGTGAAACGTCAGGAGGAATTGAAAACATCGGCGTCCGCTTCTGACCTGGGACAGGCGGAGATCGACCGCCTCTTCTCCGTCCCGGATGTCTCCTCCCAGAGCGCTCCGCTGACAAAGGGCCTAAATGAACGCACCCTTGGACTGATCCGTCTCTTTCTCTCCGAACATCCGGAGGAGGTCTGGTCCAGCGAACAGATTTCGGAACAGGTTCATTTGTCCCGTATTACAGTCCGGCGGTACTTAAATTACCTGGTTGAAACCAACGAACTGGTCAGCATGATCGATTACCAGACCGGTGGACGCCCTTCTATTAAGTATAGATATTCCGTAACTGTTCAGTAGGTCTGCGCATTTACTGCGCTGACCGTACGAAAACATGGGCCAGCAGGCAAAAATCCCATTGCCGCAGGCAATTTTTAATGGATTTTTGCGCGTGACTGTGAAGGTACTGAACAGTTACGATATTCCGGAAAATAAGAGCCACTTCGTTTTCCAGCAATCTTCAGGTTTTTCCTGCCTGTTCGCGGCTGCAGCTGTACAGATTCATCATAGAACCGTATCTATACTGCAGTCGCTTTCTTATAGTCATTTTTATTTACAATACTTACAAAACTGTATTTAAAATTACATAAATTGACTTCCCTTTTTCAATCTTATAAACTGTTTATAAAAGAAATAAACAAATTCTTAAAAAAGAATGGAGGGAAGTTCTATGTTAGAACACATTATGGGATACTTTGGAACTTACACACCGGCAGCGGACGGTGCCATCGCAACATTCCAGTTTGAGTATCTGACCACACTTGGTTTCGCAGCCATCGTTATCTTCTTAGGACGCGCGATTGTCGCTCACAGCGCCCTGCTCAGAAAATATGCTATACCGGCTCCGGTTATTTCCGGTATCATCTTTTCTGTTGTTGTATCTATCATCAAGGGTTCCGGAATCATCGGTTTTTCCTTTGATGCAAAAATCGTAAAAGACTTATGCCAGAACTTATTCTTCCTGTGCGTAGGTTTCGGCTTCAGCTACAAGATGTTAAAGCACGCAGGCGGAAAGCTTTGTATCGCAATCGCAGTTGCAGCCTGTGTCCTGATTACCTTACAGGATGTCGTTGGTTACCTGGTAGGCAGCGCCATCGGTCTTCATCCGCTTCTGGCTCTGCAGTGTTCTTCCTCAGCTATGTCCGGCGGTGTTGGTACTGCTTCTGCATTTGGTCCTATCTTCGAGAACATGGGTGCTCCGGATGCAACCACAGTCGGTGTAGCAGCCGGTACTATGGGCAACATCATGGGTTCCTTAATCGGTGGTCCGGTTGCAGCTTTCCTGATTTCCCGTCACGGTCTGAAATCTGACCCGAACGACAGACCGGAATCCGCAAAAGCAGGTTCAGCAGCTGTTCTTAACAACACCCGTATGATCAAAGCATTTGCCCTGTCTCTGCTTGTAGCAGCACTTGGTATGCCGATCTACTGCCTGTTAGACAACATCCCGATGATCGAGATGCCGAAATTCATCGGCTGTCTGTTCGCAGGTGCTATCGCAAGAAACATCATGGATGCAGCTGGTATCGAATTCCCGGTTCCGGAGATCGACGCTATCGAGCATATGTTCCTGGAACTCTACCTGGCACTGGTTCTGATGACCATCGATATCACAAAGCTAGCTCCGGTAGCTGGTCAGATGGGTATCATCCTCCTTGCGCAGGCTATCCTGATGGCACTCTTTGCAATCTTCGTATCCTTCAACGTATTTGGCCGCGATTACGGTGCAGCTGTTATGGCAGCTGGTAACTGTGGATGGGGCTGTGGTTCAGGTCCGAACGCAGTAGCAAACGAGAAAGCCGTTATGGATCAGTATGGATGGCACACCGTTGCTTGGGTTCTGTATCCGTCCTTCGCAGTTATCATCGACGATATTTACAACCCGATTTTCCTTTCCATCTTCTCCAGCCTGATTACAAAATAATCACTGAGACGAGATAGGAACACTTCATATAAGACATCTTTTATATAACAACATACCTAAAGCTCAATTGAAAATGTAACCTGAAAGAAGAGCGTCCGGTTCCCCCACATAAACCGGACGCTCTTTTTTGTTACTGTTCACGCATACGTGCCCAGTAACGGAATTTGCCGTGGCTTCGCATTTAAATACGGCAAATTCCTGCTGCCACCACGTTTTCTTACGGCACTTTCGGTTCCAAAAGTGCCTACCTGTGAACAGTTACATTTATATTTTCCTCTTCCTTGGTCTTGTCTTATCACTGTTTTTTATGTTATACTTTTATAGAGTTTTAATATTCTTTTAATCGCTAAGGCAGCATTCGACAGAACCGCTGCGTTTTTTTATATACTGATAAACTACGAAAAGGTGAGATCTATGAAAATAAAAAAACTAGTAAAATTGGCACCAATGATGCTTCTTACCTTCCTGCTCGGACTTTCCGGCTGTTCCGGCAGCACCTCCGCAGATGCGCGGGTCAACGACCATCCCAACGAAGCAGACGAAGAGCTGCACGTTCTGACCATCGGAACTGCCGACAGCGGCGGAACCATGTACCCGGTTGGCAGTGCCATCGCCTCTGTTTTAAGCGGACATGATGAACAGCTCAAGGTCAATTTAAGCGCCTCCAACGGTTCCTACACGAACGTGGAAAATATCAAAAACGGACAATTTGATATGGGACTGGTCAGCGGCGATGTGGCATTTTCCGCCTATCAGGGAACGGACGAATTTTCCGGTCATCCGGTCGAATCCCTGCGGGCGATCGGGGCCGTCTATTCAAGCCTGTCCACCTGGATGGCGCCGGAATCCGAGCATATCTCCTACGTTCATGAACTCGCCGGACACCACATTGCCGTCGGACCAGAAGGATCCACCACGGAGCTTTCCGCCCGCACCGCTCTCAAGGCAGCCGGGCTCAATATTGCCAACACTGCCCTTGAAAACTACAGCTTCTCCGCCAGCGTGGACTCTGTCTTAAACGGTAAACTCGACGCCGTCCACAGCTTCGCCGGAATCCCAGTCCACAGCCTGACCGACCTGGCCAGCCAGACGCCCTGCCGCCTGCTGGAGTACACTGACGAAGAACTGCAAAAAATTCTTGCAGCCAGCCCCTTCTACGTCCGCGCCACCGTCCCAGCCGGTACCTATCCGGGACAAACCGAGACACTGAAAACCTTCGGAATCAAATGCCTTCTCTGCGTGGACGCATCCATGGACGAAAAGCTGGTCTACACCATCACCAAGATTCTCGACGAATCCCGTGAAGAACTGATCAGCGCCCACCCCTCCTTAAGTAACTTATCTGATCCGGAATATATATGCAGCCAGCTTCCTATTCCGCTGCATCCGGGAGCTGAGAAATATTATACGGAACAGGGGCTGTTGAAAACAGAGTAACATGATAGCAAACAAAAACAGATAACACCCAAAACCTGGCGCATGGACAAATTTTCCTAAGACAAAAAAGCCAGGGCTGCAGCATTCCGCAGTCCTGGCTTTTTCGATGCCCGATTACCTGATTATTTTTACTTCCGGATCTCCCGCAGCAAATTCACCATCTCGATTGCTCCCGTCGCGCAGTCAAATCCCTTATTTCCGCTCTTTGTTCCCGCTCTCTCGATCGCCTGCTCGATCGTATCCGTCGTCAGCACACCGAACATAACCGGCACGCTGCTTGCCAGAGAAACCTGTGCGATTCCTTTCGAAACCTCGCTGCACACATAATCATAATGGCTTGTGCTTCCACGGATAACTGCACCCACGCAGATCACCGCATCATACTTTCCGCACTTCGCCATCTCCGACGCAATCAGCGGAATCTCAAAAGCACCTGGAACCCACGCAACATCTACATCCTCCTCCGAGACATTGTGACGGCGCAGCGCATCCTGCGCGCCTGCAACCAGTTTCGAGGTGATAAACTCATTGAATCGTGCCGCCACAATTCCGATCCTCATATTATTTTCCGCTACTACGTTTCCTTCAAATGTACGCATAAGTACCATCCTTTCCGACGATCTATTTTCGCCTGTCACTTTTTCTATTTAAAATTCAAAATATGTCCCATCCGCGCCTGCTTCGTTTTCAGGTAAAATCCATCATACGGCGTCGCCTCCATCTGAATCGGCACGCGCTCTTTGATTTCCATGCCAAAATCCGAAAGCTGATATACCTTATCAGGGTTATTGGTCAAAAGACGAAGCGTCTTGATTCCCAGATCCTTTAAAATCTGCGCCCCAATGTAGTATTCCCGCAGATCGCCTTTAAATCCCAGCGCCAGGTTCGCATCCAGCGTATCCATGCCGCCATCCTGCAGCTTGTAGGCGCGCAACTTATTTAAAAGCCCGATGCCGCGTCCCTCCTGCCGCATATAAAGGAGAACGCCTCGTCCCTCTTTCTCAATCTGGGTCATCGCCGACGCAAGCTGCTGTCCACAGTCGCACCGCAGGGAACCAAATGCATCGCCGGTCAGGCACTCCGAATGCACGCGGCAGAGTACATCTTTCCCATCTCCGATATCGCCCTTGACGAGTGCCACATGGTGTTCTCCATTTAAGAGATTCAGGTAGCCATACGCGCGGAATTCGCCATATTTCGTCGGCATCCGCGTCTCTGCCACACACTCGACCAGTTTTTCATGTCTCTTGCGGTACTCCTGCAGCTGTTTAATGGAAATCATCGCCAGCCCCCATTGTTCTGCCATCGCAAATAATTCTTCCGACCGCATCATCGTTCCATCCTCGCGCATAATCTCGCAGCACAGACCGCATTCCGGCAGCCCTGCAAGCCGCATCAGATCTACCGTCGCCTCTGTGTGGCCGTTGCGCTCCAGAATGCCGTTTTTCTTCGCCATCAGCGGAAACATATGTCCCGGGCGGCGGAAATCCTCCGGCTTTGTGTCCGGATCGACACACGCACGCGCCGTAATACCGCGCTCCTCAGCGGAAATGCCGGTGGTCGTCGTTTTATGGTCGATCGATACGGTAAACGCCGTCTCATGGTTATCCGTGTTATCCATCACCATCTGTGGGAATTGCAGCTTCCGGCAGATTTCTGCGCTCATCGGCATACAGATTAAGCCCTTCGCATGCGTCGCCATGAAATTGACATTTTCTGTCGTGGCAAAACTTGCCGCGCAGATAAGATCGCCTTCGTTTTCGCGATCCTCGTCATCCGTAACCAGGATTAAATGTCCCTGTTTCAGCTCGTCCAGAGCCTTTTCAACTGTATCAAACTGCTTCATTGTTCTCCTCCTCTATTAAAATCCATACCGCTGCAGAAATTCTCTTGTCATGCCCTTTCCTGCCTTATCCTCTTCTTCCACTCCTATCAGCTTCGCCACATACTTTCCAATGCAGTCATTTTCCAGATTGACGATATCGCCTGCCCGCTTAAACGCTAGCGCTGTCTCCTGCAGCGTATGCGGGATGATGGAAACGGAAAATGATACGTGATCCACCCGTGCGACCGTCAGGCTGATTCCGTCGATCGCGATCGATCCTTTTTCCACAATCAGCCGCAGAATCGGTTCTGGGGCCTGAATCGTATACCAGACGGCATTTCCATCCCGGCGCACATCCCGGATGGTTCCGGTTCCGTCGATGTGACCGGAGACGATATGTCCGCCAAACCGTCCGCCCGCCAGCATCGCCCGCTCCAGATTGACCGGGCTTTTGACGCCCAGCGCCCCCAGGGACGAACGGTTCAGCGTCTCATGCATCACATCCGCACAGAAATAATCTCTCCCAAATGACGTGACCGTCAGACACACACCGTTGACCGCAATGCTGTCACCCAGATGGACATCCGAGAGCACCTTGGACGCCGCAACCGTCAGCCGTGCCGATACCGCCTGACGCTCAATCGCGCGGATCCTTCCCACTTCCTCTATGATTCCTGTGAACATCTTTTCTCCTTTTCAAATCAGCGATTTTTTCCCGTTCTAACACCGCCTCATGCATCTCGACCGGACACTTCATATTCCAGCAGCAGATCCTCTCCCAGCCACACTGCCTCCGGCTTTTTAAGAAGAAATGCCTCCGGCGGCGCATCCACGCCGGTTCCCCTCACCGGGGTCGGGGCGCCTGCACCTCCGAAAATCTTCGGAGCAATGTACGCCTGCACCCGGTTCACAAGCCCTGCCTTTAAAAACGACCATGCCAGCGTCCCGCCGCTCTCGACCATCACGCTGTCCACTTTCTCCTCGCCCAGCCGCTGCATCATCGCCTGCAAATCCAGTTCTCCCTCTTTTGCCGGGACACTTAAAACACGACAGCCGGCGTCCTCATATGCTTTCTTCCTTCCGGCATCCGATACCGCCGTCACAATCCAGGTCGGTGTCTCCCGCGCGGTCTGTACCACGGTCGATGAAAGCGGTGTCCGAAGCTTCGTATCTGCAATCACCCGGATCGGATTTTTTCCTCCCGGAATCCGGCAGGTCAGCTGCGGATTGTCCGCCAGCACCGTCGAAACGCCAGTCAGAATCGCCATATAACGCCCGCGGTCCTCATGCACCCGCTTCCGCGCCGCCTCGCCCGTGATCCACTGGGATTTACCCGACACCGTCGCTGTCTTTCCGTCGAGTGTCATCGCGTATTTCAGCACCGTAAACGGAAGTTTCGTCCGCATAAAATGGAAGAACACCTCATTCCGCCGTTCACACTCCCCGCGTAAAACTCCGGCCACCACTTCCAGCCCTTTTTCCCTCAGAAGCCGGATGCCGCGCCCTGCCACCACCGGATTCGGATCCGTGCAGCCGACAATCACGCGCTTCACCCCGGATGCCAGCACCGCTTCCGTACACGGCGGCTGTTTTCCGGTGTGACAGCAGGGTTCCAGCGTCACATACAAATCTGCTCCCGCCGTCTCTTCGCCCCGCTCTGCCGCATTCTTAAATGCCTCCCGTTCTGCATGAAGCTGTCCATATCGTGTATGATATCCCTCGCCGATGATGTGTCCATCCTTTACCAGCACCGCGCCGACCATCGGATTCGGATTGACCCATCCGTGCCCTTTTTCTGCCAGTACTAACGCCTGCTTCATATATTCCCGATCCTGTGGCTGCTCACCGGGAACCTTTACATGGATTCGTTCCATCTTTTTCCCCACCTTTCCATGCAAAAAGCCCTGAAATGTGAAACACTTTTATTTTCACATCTCAGGGCTTATAATTTTTATTCCATAACATCTTTTATGATATTAATTATCGTAAATATTTTTTATGCATCCTTTCTCGATGACTTTTCTCCCTCTTTTGCCATAGCGGTATATATCCGCCATATCCATCATCCGGGGACCTCGTATCTGGAAGCTCTTCGGCACCGCCGTTTTTATTTACGTTTTTTCTTCTTTCATCCAGACTATACAGTCGGTTTTGGAATTGCACCAAATCATGCGCCATGCGCTCGCGGACTTTACCGCCGGTCGGGAATTACACCCTGCCCTGAAGATATCGTTATTTTGTTGTCATTCATTATCTGTATTGCATTATAGATCCAGAGAATCCGTTTGTCAATCCATTATTTTTTTCATTTATTGATTGATGACAACGTTATCTGACACACATTTTCAGCCATTTTAAGCGCCGCTTCAAGTGTCTGCTTCCACTGCTTTCCCGTTCAATTTAGCGCGCTCTACACAGCGCCCCATAATGCGCCCAATCAAAAGAAGATACACGATCACTGACATCGTCGTTCCGCCGAAATCCGATACCACTTCTGCATAGAAAACATTTTCAACTCCCGCAAACACCGGAATCAGGAACACGCTGACCAGGTACAGCAGCTTCCGGAACATTGACAGCGAGATCGCCACCGACGGCACACCCATTCCGGTAAATCCATCTACGACCTCATACTGGACTGCCAGCGGAATAATCCCCATCGTGTAGACCCGGATCGCCCAGACAGTCAGTTCCACATAGGACTCATTGCGCGTAAAGAGATACACAAAATACTGCGCCAGCGTCCGGGAAAACAGGAACATGATGCTGCACTGCACCACCGCCAGCAATGTGATATACTTCTGTGCGCTCCGGATCCGATCCGGGCGTCCCGCGCCGAAATTGAAGCCCAGGATCGCCCCCGTTCCCGATGTAATGCCTCCGAGCGGCATCGTCACAATCAGCATAAAGCTCTGCACGATTGTCGTACAGGTCAAAAGCATGTCCGCCTCCGCGCCGCCATACATCTGAATTACCGTATTGAGCGAAATGATCAGCACATTGTCAAATGCGATAATCAGAAATGGCGACAGTCCCATCAGCGCAATCTTACAGACTGTCTTCACCTGCGGACATTCAAATTCAAGCCGCAGAAGCACGCGATTTCCTCGCAGGAAACGAAGGACAAAGGCCGCCGACGCAAACTGTGACAGAACCGTGGCAAACGCCGCCCCCGCCACGCCCATGTCAAACACAAAAATAAACACTGGATCCAGCACAATATTCGTTACCGCACCGAGCGCCACCGAAATCATTCCGATCCGCGCAAATCCCTGGCAGATAATAAACTGGTTCATTCCGATGGAAAGCAGCGCAAAGACCGTTCCCAGCAGATAGATCGTAAAGTACGATTCCGCATACGGCAGAATCGCCTCACTCGCACCAAACCGCGTCAAAATTTCTCGTTTAAATACAAACAGAACCAACGTCAGAACCGACGACAGCCCGACAATCATCCAGAAGCTGTTTGCCAGAATCTTTTTCGCTTTCTCATCCTGCCCCTCGCCCATACGGATGCTCATGAGCGGCGAGCCGCCCAGACCGACCAGATAGGCAAACGCGGAGATCAGCGTCACAATCGGTCCGCTGACGCCGACGCCCGCAAGCGCCGTCTCCCCGATCACCGGGATATTTCCAATATAGATTCGATCGACCACGCTGTAGAGCACATTGATAAACTGCGCCAGCATCGAAGGAATCGCCAGACGGAGCACCAGCCGCCGGATATCGTCCCGCCCCAAATCATTTTCTATCTTCATATGTATCCCACCTCCGTATGAAACCCGCCCTGCTGTTTTATTTTCTTAACTTTTCCTCCCAGAACTGGTTCCATGCGTGTTTCTATCGCCAGAGTCTACTCTCTCTTCTGTCGTTACTGTTCACACACGTGTGCCCAGCAACGGGATTTTGCCGATGCTACGCATTCCAAATCGGCAAAATCTTCTGCCAGAACTGTATCGTACGGAATTTTCCGTTCAGAAAATTCCTACCTGTGAACAGTTACCCTCTGTCCTTTATACCGTCTGCCCGCCAAAATGTCAATGAGATATTCCTGATAAAAATTACCCCTTTTTTGTACAGTAAAAAGCGCCGGCACTGCAAGCAGGTCCGGCGCTTTTTACCCAATATCGGTTGCTGGTTGTCAACCGATACCGAAAAGATCCCAGCAGAAAATCTTGGACAGTTCGTAACGGAGTGTAATGCATCAAGGAATTTCGAGTAACTTGATTTGTTTTTGTTCGTCTCTGTCCGCGTTCTTCCGCGCGGGAATGATTTTCATCCGTTCAATAAGTTAATGCGCTGCATACGCATTTTATTGCACGTTAATCAAAAAAATTTTAAAAACTTTTTTTGATATAGACTATTTTATTATGAAAACCTGTTTTCGTCAAGTTTTCAGGGGTTAAATTATTACAAGTTGTTACAGGAAAATGTATTTGAGAACGAAGAGTACCGCCAGCACATACATAAGCGGAGTGATCTTCTTTGCTTTTCCTGCTGCCACATTCAAAAGCACATAAGAGATAATTCCCATGGAAATACCCTCGGAAATGCTGTAGAACAACGGCATGGCGATGATTGCCAGATATGCCGGGATTGCCTCGGTGATATTGTCCTCATCGAAACGAATTTCGGTTACAGTTCCCACCATCAGGAAGCCAACCATGATTAATGCCGGAGCCGTCGCAAAGGACGGGATCGCCGTAAAAATCGGTGCAAACAGGGTGGAAAGCAGGAACAGGAGTGCCGATACCAGGGCAGTCAGACCGGTACGTCCTCCGACTGCAACACCCGATGCAGACTCAACGAAGGTAGTCGTTGTGGAAGTACCTAATACCGCACCAAAGGAAGTTGCGATCGCATCTGCCATCAGCGCCGGACGGATACCCGGAAGACGTCCTTCCTCATCCAGCATGTCTGCCTTGGTTGCTACACCAATTAATGTACCAAGTGTATCAAAAATATCTACAAACAGGAATGAGAAAATAACTACGATAAAATTGATAATTCCAACTGCATCGAAGTCAACGGTAAAGCATTTACCAAATGTCTCTCCCAGTTTGGAGAAATCGGTGATTCCCAGGGTCGGGAACAGGGTGTAGAAACCATTCTCTACGTCCGGTGTGTAAATGCCGGTTACCTGGCACAGCATACCGAGAATCCAGGTTCCCAGAATGCCGTACAGAATCGCGCCCTTCACACGGTAGGTGTATAAAACCGCCATGATAAACAGACCGATCAGCGCCAGCAGCGCGCAGATACCTGCGGTATGGAAATTTTCCGGGAAGCTGATGATCGTTACCAGTGTGGAAGAGTCTACTGAAAGTCCCGCATTCTGAAGACCGATAAATGCGATGAACAGACCGATACCGACGGACACACCGCGCTTTAAAGTCAACGGAATCGCATTGAAGATCGCCTCGCGCACGTTTGTCAGAGACAGCACGATGAAGATCAGACCCTCTGCAAATACAGCCAGCAGTGCAACATGCCAGCTATAGCCATAGCCCGCGCACACCGTATACGCCATATACGCGTTGAGCCCCATGCCTGCGGACAGAACGAACGGCAGGTTCGCCATAAATGCCATGCAGGCAGTACCGATGAATGATGCCAGAGCCGTAGCCAGAAGCACCGCAGTCGGATCCATGCCGGTCGATCCGAGGATGCTCGGATTAACTGCCAGAATGTACGCCATCGTCATAAAGGTCGTAATTCCAGCCATGACTTCCGTCTTTACGGTCGTCTGATGCTCGGATAGCTTAAATACTTTTTCAAACATCTTTTCTTCTCCTTGTGTTTTTCATTCTATGATTCAACCGCTACAAAATCTCATGAAGCGGACGGCGCACCTTCTTGCGGGTGATCTCCACCAGCCCAAGCCGCGTCATATCCACCAGGATCGTTTTGACCGGGTCACGGGAAAGCTCTTCCCCGAGCGTCCGCATCAGCGTCTCCTGATCTTCTTTCGATTCCATATCGATAAAATCCACAATAATAATACCGGAAAGATTCCGCAGGGAAAGCTGGCGCACCACCTCATGCGCCGCCTCCAGATTAATCTTAAGAATGGTCTCCGCCGGTGTCTTCTTGCCGGTGTATTTCCCCGTATTGACATCGATAACTGTCAACGCTTCCGTAGGTTCAATCACAAGATATCCACCGGATTTCATCCAGACACGGCGATCCGACGCACTTTTAAGCACCGATTCCAGGCGGTACAGCTTCATTAATGGAAGGTTCTCATCTGTATATAGGGACAATTTCGGAACCGCCTGTTTTATGCTTTCATTTTTATCTGCCTGGGTCTGATTTTCTTTTTGTTCCTTGTCCTCTTCCTTCTCTTCCTCCAGCCATGCCTCAATCTTCTTCGCATACTCCGGCACATCTGTGATGATCTCCGAAAGGGTTCCTTTCTTCGCATCCCTAAGACTCTGGATATAGGGCGGCGTACCCTGCTCTAAAAGGCTGTAACAGGTGCGGCAGGCTGCCCGGGCAAAAAGTTCTTCCATCTGCTGTTTCAGCTTCTCTGTTTCTGCACAGAGTGTTTCGATGGAAGCCGACGCCCCGTTCGTCCGGACAATCAGTCCAAAACGCTCATCCTTATGTGTCAGAAGTTCCTCCCGCACCTTCTCTTTCCAGGCATTATCCTTGATTTTTGCCGAAAATCCGATCTGCGGTTTTCCAACCGTCAGAACCATATAGGTACCCGGAAAATTCAGACAGCAGGTCACGGACGGATCCTTGGTTTTCAGGGCGTCGCGGGACACCTGGACAAGAAGCTCGTCTCCAGCTTTTAGTTTCCGTGGACTTACTTTTTTCTCAGAATTTCCAGAATATCCGAATGAACATAGCTGGTTCAGCTCGTCTGTATAAAGCGGAACCGGATTTTCCGCCAGGTTGAAATACCCGGTTTTTCCACCGCCGAGGTCAATAAACGCGGCGTTGATGTTTTTTACCACATTTTTCACCTTGCCGATGTAAATATTCCCCAACAGGCTTTCATCGCCAGATTCCAGCGTCAGCGACCGGCAGTGCCCGTCCGAGAGGAGCGCCGTCAGGCTTCGATCCTTCCATTTTGTCACTATTAACTGATCCAAACTCTTCGTCTCCTCTCATTTTTTGCTGCCGTTCACACTTCGCGCTAACTGCAGCCGGATTTTGCTGGCGCTTCGCATTTCATCTCTTAATGAACATTGAAGCATTTACACAATCTCGCTTCCATACGCCTCAAGCGGCACATACTCCGGTGCGCCCTCGGCGCCCTCGTCCGCATACAGCTCCTCGCGCTCGACCTGAATGGCAAACGGGCGGTAGGTCAGCCCCAGACTCTCATAGAATGCCTGCAATACCTGCTCCGGCTTTCCGTTTGCCGCACTGCCCGATAAGAGGCGCAGGAATACACAGATTCCTTCTGCCTGTTTTTCCTCCTCAACCGTCTCATTTTCCAGATCCGGATACCAGTCTGCGACCATCGCCGGAACATACTCTTTCCGCTCCGCGATTCGCGCCTCACAGATCAGCGGACGCAGATCCACGGTTCTCTCGCCCTTTTTCGTCTGCTTCACAAACGGAATTGTCTCGCTTTTGCAGAATGTCAGGAATTTCCCGAAAAATTCTTCTACACTGCTGCCGTCCTCCGGTTCAAATCCCTCTTTAAACCAGAATGTGTAATCAGCAGCTGCCACCAGCGACATCGCATTCTTTGCCGTCTCCGGAAGCTCGCGGTAGCTGAGCACCTCCAGCCCCTCGGCGCTGACCTCATTTAAGCGGCGCACCATCCCGGTCGAATTTCCGCTGGAATTGACATCAATATCCACATACTCCGCATGGCTGATAAGCCCCACGCTGAGCGGAGACGCAAACGACATGATCTGGTGCGGGCTGAATCCTTCGCTATAACGGATATCCACTTCCGCCCGGCGCATCACCTTCTGGAAGTAACGCATCACGTCCAGATGACCGATAAAACGCACCGTTCCCTGTTTTTGAAATTTAATTCGTATTTTCATGACCGCTCCTTCCTCATGCCCGTTCTTCGAAACAGACTCCGCCGCCGTACTTACGGACACCACATCCCGAACAGCGCATCCGGCAGTTCGGCGTTACCGTTTCCGCCTGTGCGTTCGCCCACTCGCGTTTCAGGAAATCCTTCGTCACACCCGCGTCGATGAAATCCCACGGGAACACTTCATCAAGGCTTCGCTCACGCGTCGTATAGAAATCAATGTCCACGCCGCAGGTCTCAAACGCCTTCATCCAGATATCATTGTTGAAATACTCTGACCAGGAATCGTAGATTGCACCTTTGCGATACGCCTCCTCAATCACAGCTGCCACCTTGCGGTCGCCGCGCGCCAGAACACCTTCCAGCACGGTCACATCCGCCTCATGCCAGTTATAGCGGAGACTCTTCTTATTTAACATCTCTTTCATGCGGTGATTGACGATGCTCGCGCGCTCCAAGAACTGCTCTTTCGTGCACATCGGCGCCCACTGGAACGGGGTAAATGGCTTCGGCACAAAGAACGAGGTGCTGGCGGTTACCTGCACCTTGCCGTGGCGCTGTTCCTTCGGAACCGTGTCATAGTACACTTCCGCCACCTTCTCCGAAAGCTCGGCAATGCCCTGCATATCTTCCACGGTCTCAGTCGGAAGTCCCAGCATGAAGTAGAGCTTTACGCGGTTCCATCCGCCCTTGAACGCCTCGGCAGAACCATTTAAAATGTTTTCCTCGGTCAGACCCTTGTTGATAACGTTACGCAGACGCTGGGATCCCGCCTCCGGTGCAAAGGTCAGGCTGCTCTTCTTCACGTCCTGCACCTTGCTCATGACATCGAGGGAAAATGCGTCAATACGCAGGGACGGCAGGGACACATTGACACCCTTTCCGTCAAACTCGTCGATCAGAAAATTGACGATTCCCTCCAGCTTCGTGTAATCACTAGAGCTCAGCGAACTCAGCGAAATTTCCTCATGTCCGGTGCTCTTTAGCATCGTCCGCGCCAGACGTTTCAGTTCCTCCAGGCTGCGCTCGCGCACCGGGCGGTATACCATGCCCGCCTGGCAGAAACGGCATCCACGGATACAGCCGCGCATGATCTCGAGAACCACACGGTCCTGCGTCGCGCGCAGATACGGAACCACCGGCTTCTCCGGATACCAGGTATCGCTCATATCCATGACAAGCTGCTTGGAAACGGTCTGCGGCGCGTGCGGGTTGTTCGGCGTCATCGCCTCGATCGTGCCATCCTCTTTGTACGTCACATCATAAAATCCCGGCACATAGATACCCGGAATCTGCGCCGCCTGCTCCAGAAATTCCTTCCGGCTGCCGCCGCGCGCCTTGATCTCCTTGTAGCGGTCGATCAGGTCAAAATAAACCACCTCTCCCTCACCCATGTAGAAGAGATCGAAAAATGGTGCAATCGGCTCCGGATTGTAGGTACACGGACCGCCGCCGATAACGATCGGATCCTCCTCGGTACGATCTTCTGCATGGAGCGGAATCTGTGATAATTCCAGCACCTGCAAAATATTGGTGTAGCACATTTCGTACTGGATTGTAATTCCAAGGAAGTCAAATTTTTTGATCGGATCCTGGCTTTCAACAGCAAACAGCGGGATCTTCTGCTCCCGCATGATCGGATCTAAGTCCATCCACGGGGAATAAACGCGCTCACAGTAAACGTCATCCCGGCGGTTGAACATATCATAAAGAATCTGGATGCCCAGATGGGACATACCGATCTCATACACGTCCGGAAAGCACATGGCAAACCGGACTGCTACCTTCGACGGATCCTTCTTCACCATATTCACCTCGCCGCCAATATAACGCGCCGGCTGGGAGATCTTGAGAAGGATTTCATCACTTAATGCTAATTTTCTCATAAAATTATTTTTACCTACATTTCTCATTTTTTGCGATGTGTTCATCGCTGTTTTTTAGTTCTTTTTTGTTCTTCTCCGTAAGCGTAAAAACACAAATTCTTGTCAAGTATTTTTTTGCAGACAGTTTACATAACTTTTTTTCACTCTTACAGCAAGAAATTGTTTCTGAAATACGCACAATTCTGATTTTTCATTTTTTTACGGACAAATCTGTTGCATATGTGCAGATCAGACCGCATTATTATACGGTATTTCCCGCGTTTCCGCAACAGATTCTTTCCCGAAAGAAATTTTTCGAACTCCTATCATCGAACTTTTTATCAAGTTTTCCGAATATTCATCAAATCCAGGAACCTCAAATAACATCGGCTCGATGAGCTTTGCCGTTCCCATGACCAGTACGCTTTTCAGCGCACCAAAGTCCGGGGGCTTTTCAAAGACAGCAAGACTGACATTTTTATTCCTCTCAAGTCCTATGAACTTCTCGCCGCCTTCTGTAAAAATCCAAAACTGGTCATCATGATAGCTATATTCCAAGAGAGTACATCGCACATAGTCACCGATTCCGGCAGCTAATGCACATACTACATTGCCGTGAAGGGACTCCAGAACCTCCATTTTATTAGTTCGCTTAGCGCGAACTTCTGTATTGTCTGATTCAGAACAAAAAATCCCCCGTTGGTTTTGAGGTAAATTGTTATCAGCTTACCACATATATTGTTCTTTTCAAATATTCCGCAAGCATATATAACGGAACATTTGTCAGCCAGTCTTCCTGCTTATAATTTGACATACTGCTACGAATCGCCATGCCCGGCTTATATTTATCGCAAAATGCCCTCAAACTCCTGGCACGGAGATTCTGTTCTGCCTTCACCTCAATCGGAACGCAGTCTAAATCTCCCTGCAACATAAAATCTATCTCCCCAGTTGATCGTGCTGTTGCAAAATAATAAAGCGGATATCCTGCAGCGTGTAACTCCTGTGCAACATACTGTTCCGTAAGTGCCCCCTTGAATTCTTCAAAGATCCGGCTTCCCTCCAATAGAAGTCTTGCTGATAGTCCGGCCTTTGCTGTTAACAATCCCACATCGAACATGAACATTTTAAAACTGTTCATTTCCATGTACGCAATCAGTGGAATATCTGGCTTTGATACTCTATAGCTTTTCAGGATTAACCCTGCATCTTCCAACCACTGAATTGCAAGTTCAAAATCTTTTGCCCGTGCACCCTCTCGTAGTGCTCCATACATAAACTTACGATTTTCCTTAGCCAATTGGGAAGGAATCGAATTCCAGACCATCATGATGCGCGGAACAACTTCCTTTGGCGCATGTTTGCTAAAATCCTCTTCATAGTACTGCAGAAGATTGTTTTGGATCTCACGTACCTCAAATAGATCATCGGAATCAATATATGTCTGGACTACTTCTGGCATTCCGCCCACATAATAATACTTTTTTAACAAATCCGTATATTTCCCGGCATATGCATTGATCAGTTCATAATCTTGGGACCTCAACGCTTCATGCAACCCCTTTTCACCAACTGCCAAAATGAATTCATTGAAGCTCATAGGGCATAATTTTAAAAAATCAACTTTCCCAACAGGAAAGGATGTTCCCTGATGTAATGCAACACCGAGCAGGGAACCAGCTGCAATGATAGAATACTGCGGTGCATTCTCATAGAAATATTTTAAAGATGCCAGCGCCTTTGGTGCTTCCTGGATCTCATCAAAAATAATCAATGTATTTTCAGCCTGAAAACTCTTTCCGTACTCAATTTTGATTGCAGAAAGGATCCGCTTTAAGTCAAAGTCTAGGTCAAATACATCCTTCATTGCTTTATTATTATCAAAATTGATATAGACTGTATTTTCATAGAACCTGGCTCCAAATTCCTTCATAATCCAGGTTTTTCCGACCTGGCGCGCTCCTTGTATGATCAGCGGCTTTCTGTTCTTTTTATTCATCCATCGTTCCAGTTTCGTAAACAGCTCTCTTTCCATTAAGAAACCTCCTGCGCAACATATACATCCAAAAGCATCTGTATTCTATCTTAACACTTTTTAGGGCATATTTCCATTGCTAAACAGCATTTTTGCGGACATTATTTTATTATAAATCACGTTTTTTCGGTTAATATTATTATAATTCCAACATTTTTTCGGACATATTCATTCTTCCAGAAGCGCCCATTTGACGACCTCCAGATAGACCGAAAGCGTTTCTTCTTTTTCGTGTTCCAGAAAATGGGGGAAGGTTCCGCTTGGAATACAGTTGATTTTTATAGCCATATGTAAAGTCTTTTTGTATTGCAAAAAGCTATATCATAGATATAAGGATTCCAATCAGTAATGCTTCCCGCACCGTCCAAAGACATCAAAAATGAGGTGTCCTATACAGCCTGATTGGGTAAAAAAATACCCCGTTGGCTTCCCAACGAGGCATCGAAGATTATAATGTTTTAATTTGATTTCTGATTTCAGAATGTAGATGCATTCTTGGATTTTTATTCACTTTACAGTCCAATCATATAAAATTATCCCTGGTATCACTCCAGGAATCACTGAATCAGAAACAGGCAGAACGTACAGAAGATGAATTATTCTTCCATACAGAAAATAAAAATGGTCGTATTTTTCTCGAGACGACACCGGAAGAATATCTGATTCTCAGCGATCCGATTCATACAGATGACCATCAGAAAATCATCCAGGCTCTTTGCCGCCACATCGGTTACTGCAATGCCCACGCTCTAAATGCCGGTCATCCTTATGGGGCCATGCTTGATGTGGCAGATTTACGAAAAAATCATCTGGATACCTATGCTTATTTTTTCACAAAAGTTATAACAAAACCGAAAAATCACCCCTATCACTTAAAACCGGCCGGAACCTACGCAGTTGCTTACTTAATGGGAAATTACTATGACTCGAAAGCCACCTACGAAAAACTCTTTGATTGGACCGATGAACACAAGTTTAAAACCGGCAAATACTCTTATAAAGAGGCTGTGATCGACGAATTGGCCACAGCCTCTCCCAGTGAATATCTGACGAAAATATCGATACAAGTGTTTTAACCCTGCCGCTTCATCGCGTTTCCTCCGCACTGCCTTTACATTTCTCATAAGCAAATAGCGCCGCTCCCAGCGCACCGCAGAGCTGCGCCTCATCACAGATATAAAGTTTAGCACCAAGCTTCTCTTCCAATGCCTGGATGATACCCTGGTTCTTCGCCACACCGCCGGTCATCATATATTCGCCTGGATGATCCTTTCCAAGGCGGGCTGCCAACGCGCCGACTTTTGAGGCAACTGACACATTTAAACCGTGGATAATATCTGCCACATCCTTATTCTGTGCCACCAGCGACACGACCTCCGACTCTGCAAACACCGTACACATGCTGGAAATCACGATATTATGCTTCCATTCCAGCCCTTTCACACTCATTTCCTCCAGGGAAAGTCCCAGCGTTTTCGCCATCATTTCCAGAAAACGCCCCGTTCCGGCGGCACATTTGTCATTCATCAGGAAATTTTTCACGGCTCCCTGTCCGTCGATGCTGATCGCCTTGATATCCTGCCCGCCAATGTCGATGATAGTGCGGACATTCGGATTCAGATAATTTGCGCCCTTGGCATGGCAGGTAATCTCCGTGATGCTGTCATCCCCGCTGTCAATGTAGGATCGTCCATATCCGGTCGTATCGATCCGCACGATCTCCTCTTTCTTAATTCCCGCTTTCTCAATCGCCAGATCCAGACTCTTCTCGGCGCTCATCATCGCACCGCCGCCGGTCGGAATAATCATCGTCGATTTAATTTTTCCATCCTGATCCAGTATGACCACATCCGTACTTGTCGAACCGCTGTCGATTCCCGCTACATAAAAAATGCCCGACTCCATCTTCTTTCTTGCCTCCTCACTGATACCTTTTCCCGGATCCATATCCTCTGATCCCTCGATCGTCTCCTCAAATGCCTGAATGCGCGTCAAAAGCTGCCCCGCGCTCTGGCTCGTAAAATCAGTCTCAATCTTAAGGAGCGGAACCTTGATATCCCGCTTGATACTCGCATACTCAAATCCATAATAATCACAGAACTTGATCGTGTGATAAATAATTCCCTTTAAATTCGGATCCAGATACAGACGGTTTCTGCGGATCGAACGGTTCATGCGGAAACACGGCATCTGTCCCAGCAGGACGTCCGCGTAAGAAAGAAACAGCTCCTCTTCCTCCATATTCCACATTTCATCCTGTACGACCGACAGTTTCCGACCACCCGTACAGGTCAGATTTTCCACATCCATCTGGATATTGTCCCGGATCATATCCTCCAGAATGCCGCTGACCCGCACGCCCAGCACACCAATGTATGGCTCCGTGTTCATTTCCGACGTAATAAAGGACTTGATAAAAGCGCGTTTATCAAACACTTTCCCGGAATATGCCTCATACGCCTTTTTAAGCCTCCGGATCGTGCCCGCAAATTTCACTTTTTCACATTCATTATCATCATGCGGCAGATCCAGCATATATAAAAACTTACATTTTCCCGTGCTCTCCACGATATCGTAAACGCGTCGCATCGAATCGCAGCAGTTTACCAGCACCAGCTGTTCAACCTTTCCTTCCAGCACTGCCTGAATGACCGATTTTCCAAAGCCGCACAGATTTGCATGTGCAATCTGATCCGACTGTTCGAAATTTTCCGGCATTTCCTCCAAAACAGAACATTCTTCTCCAAACCCCCGGAACAGCTCGATCGGGGTGTACTTACAGACGTAATAAATCATGCGTGTTTCTCCTCCTTGCCCTTTTCCAGCATTTCCACAAACGCCTGAAGCCGCGTCGATACCTGACCGTCGCTGGTATTGGCAGGGTTGCAGCCGTCACCGTCGAGAATCATCGTCGGAAGTCCTGTCTTTTCTAAGGACTGCTTAATCAGGCTGGATGCACCGATCGTTCCCTTACAGCCCCAGTGGGCAAATAAAACAGCACCATCCGCTTCCGTGATTCTGGCAAGCCGTTCCGCTTCCTCAATTCTCTGTTTCACACTGCCATTGTAAATGCAATAGACCATTTTCTCTGCCATCGACTCATACGGGTCTTCCGCATGCATCTCCTGAAAACCATCTGCGATGAAATCACAAGCGCGGATGTGCATTTTCTTACTATAATTAAAAATATCCTTAACCGGCTCCTGTAAAAATGGCATGATGTGCATCCAGATTACCGAAAGACCATCTCCCCTCGGTGACATCCGCACATCGCGCAGAAGTTTTTCCGTATAGGTAACCGCCGTCTCTGAGCCAGCCATCAGATGGCACATAAAAAGCGCATACAATTCATTCGTCAGAGAGGTCACCGGGTCATGCGCACACCGCAGGGCAAGCTGTTTTTTATAATTCGCCGCCGCTTTCCGGCTGTTATCTACCGCACTCCGCACTGTTTCCTCCGAAATCCGTCTGTCCGTCGTCTCCTCCAGAAACCGTTTCAATTTCCGCAGCTGATCCGCCACATACAGAACCGATTCCCGGTTTTTCTCATACGGAACATCAATATAAAAGCCTGGACATTCAAATTTATCTTTTAAATACGGAAACGTCATCATATTTCCATCACACGCAAGGTTCGTATAAATCATGCAGTTCGGTTTTGGCAGAATCCCCGTCAGCGCCGCCCCCAGAAACACCCTGTGGTACGAACACATCGTCTCCGGAAATCCTTCTTCCTCCGTTTTCCGAAGAAACGTCTGCTCACACTTCGTTCCCGCCATAAAACAGGACATCGCCTCCACTGAGTACGGCGTCAGCCCTGCCGCCATCACCAGCTCTCCCGGCACAAATATGCTGACCATCGCCGCATTCTCCGGTTCCGACAGCGACTGAATGATATTTTTCATAACCACCCGCGCCACATACTGTCCCGACGACGGCAGCCCCCGATCCGGCAAAAACTGAAGCTTCTTTTCCTGCAGGCGGTATCCCGCAAGAAGCAGCCGACGCGCTTTTTCCGGATCCTTAAGCGCCTGGCTGCTCACCCTATTTCCAAATTTTTCAATTACATCCATTGTTCTTTCTTCCATTCTTTTAAGTTCATTTTTCTGTCATATCGCCCTGATGCAGATGGATATAGTTCCGCGCCTTTGCAGGCAAACGGGCATTCTTTATTATAGTCAGTTGGATGGGAATTGTAAATATATCGGATATGAAATGCGAAACTTTAAGACCTCAATATGAGCAAAGAAAAGCGGCTGACCTCCCGATCAACCGCTTTAAATAACTCTTTTACCTATTATCTTCCCGCTTCTTCATCCCAGCTGCCGTCTTCTTTCACGTACCAGCCGTCCGGTGTCCGGCGTTTTGAATACATGATGCCGGCACTGCCGTCTTGATTCGAATTCAGATAATACCATTTTCCATTGATGAACTGCCATCCTGTAAGCATACCCTGGTTTTCGTCCATATAGAACCATCCCTGGTACAGGGTGTCATAGATCCAGCCGGTACTCAGATATCCCTCAGCGCCAAATGCCCACCATCTGCCGTTGACTTTTTCCCAATGAAATGCACCGGTATTGCCCATAGGCCAGGTGCCGTCACTGTAGCGGAGCCACCAGCCTCTGGCATCCTTTATCCAATGGCTGTAACCGTCATTCACTGCCTGATTCGATGCACCGGTGATAACCCCCTGCTCCTCGCTGCGGTAGCCTTTCTGGCTATCTTTGGTTACTGTGCCGGAACTTACGCTGCTGCTTGTTCCACTGCTGCCCTTTCCACCGCTGTCTTTTCCACCGCTGTCTTTTCGGCCGCCTGAATGACTGCCTGAGCTTGAAGGCGCTTGCTGAACCGTCACATTGACTGTTTTTACAGCATCATTGAAATTGACCATCGAAGCTTTCACATATACCTGATAAGTTCCCGCATCTGTAAAGCCCGGGATCTCACTCTGGTAATCCACTCCATTCTTAGAATAAGTAAATACCACTGCATCTGGACTCACATTTGAAAGACCGGTTTCCACAGATGCCTGGATCTGCGGTTTCTGCTCGGTACCATTGTAGGTAAGCGGATCTGCCGACACAGTCATGGATGCAAAATCACGTGCTATGATGCTACCTTTAATGGATGCGCTATTTTCTGTCAGCTCATAATTCTTTGCGTTATCACCTGCTAACGTAATATTTGCCGCCTCAATATTGTGCTCTCCAACATCCGCACTCTGATATGCCAAATTCACCTGGTCAGCACGAACATCCTGAGAATCAGGAGTACCAGAATCACTGTAAAGCTGAACGGATAAATTCTGCTCCTCCCTAATATCTGTCGTTCCATCATAGACTTTATCGAAAGAGTGTCCTGTTATCCGCGCATTTAATTTACACTTGTCGATTGTAAGTATAGCTTGTTTCGATTCATTCGTATAATTTCTCTGACCCAACAGATGGACAGTGTATGTTCCAGCATCTTTTCGCTCTGTAACTATCATATTATCAGTTCCTGTCCAATATGTCCAATATTGGATTATATAATCCGCCCTATCCACTACATCCCCGGAAGCTTCCTGCCAGTTCTCAACCACCTTGATCTCCGGATCCCGGGATTGACCATTATAAATGACTTTCTCTGGTTCAAGTGTTACTTTTGTATCTGCAAACCTCCGTTGGGTAATATTTGTCTGATTGCCAGAGCAAAATACCTTCGACTCGTAATTATCTACTGTCACTCTTACAAATACAAACTGCTCCGACTCTGCTACATTCACAATCTTCGGACACTCCGACTTCCACTGAGCTTCTTGTAAATCATCCTTACGATTTGTACTCTTCAGCTGATATTCATATTTTGCATCACTAGGAATACTACTTGCGCTAATGGCTGCTGCCGGATACCCTTTAGATCCATTATATATACCGCTGGTAGCCGTTACGATCAAATTCCAGGAAGCAGGAAAAGCTGCTTTATTAACCGTCAACATTATATAAACCGGATGTTCTCCGGCTTTATAGAATCCGCTTGCCTGTGTATTCACCTTGATTTTAAATACACCAGCCTTGGTCACCCTCAACTGGCCCCTTTCCTTGTCAATCGTTCCTACTCCCTTATCACTTCCTGTATCTTCAACAAGTTCATATTGCAGGTTTCCGGCGTTAACCGGTTTCTGAATAGCCGCAAGGTTTTGAACATTGATCGACATATTATCGCGATAATCTGCACTTATTTCCGCTGTATAAACTGTAATATTATCCGGAATCTGCTTTGCATCATCGGGCAGGCTTCCGGTTCCGCTGATTGTACCGGTATTATTGAATGTTCCGTCGTTTCTTTTTTCAAATGGACCATTTGAAACAAATTCACCTGCATTGGTAAGTGTACCATTATCAATTATCGTACTTTCGGAGGTTACCTTTCCGCCTCTTGCAACAGTGAAGGAACTATTCGTAATACATAATCGATCCGTAATCAGTTCTCCGGCTTGGATCGTTGCAGATCTACCACTCTGCAAAAATCCTATTCCACCACTATTAGATTTTGTTGAAATTGTTCCACCTGAAAGTTCAAAACTCCCCACATTCTCAATTCCGGGTTTTCCACTTCCGGTTACCGTTAAACTTCCACCAGTCATCTGAAAATTATTAAGGACATACACACCATTCTTATGTGTTCCCGTAGCAGTAACAGAGCCTCCGTTAATATTTAAATTTCCTTTGCTTTGCACAACAATAGCTCCTGAGACTGGCTCGCTATTTTGTTCCGCATCGGCAGCTGCTTCTATCGTTCCACTCTCTATCGTCAAGCTGCCTGCGACCACTATTGCGCTGGATGTATCATCCCTTGTTTTTTTCGTTGGATAATTCTGAACTTTCAAAGAAGCCGATTCTGGTTCTGCCTTAATCGTCGCGCTTGTCCAGTCATTAATCCTGAGGCCACATCCGTTAAAACCCTTTCCTTTTCCCTCTAATACATTGCTTCCATTTAACTCTATCTCCCATGTTCCCCGGCTTAACTCAAGGTTCTGTATGGAAGCACTCGTCATTTTTAATTGAAAGCTATTTTCTCCTGAACTAGTAACCCTTATACCGTGATCGTTCAATAAATCCATTACATCGTTATTAACACTAGAAAAATTGTGGTCATCAAAGTATAGACTTTTAGAGTCTTCGCCTGAGTTAAAACTTACATGTAACACAGGAGTTCCACTTACTACAGGCATCGCCGCCTGGTCTCCTGTCACAGACACTTCCACCACCAGCGCCTCTACATCTTCCGCCAGTTCATATGCCTCCGGCAGCTCTGCTGCAAACTCATAGGTGCCTTCCAGAGGCCAGCGGTCTTCTTCATCCTGCACGTACTCGCTACAGATCCAGCCAGTGATCGGAATTTTTTCCTCTTCTCCCCCCCCCCCGCTTCGCTTTCTTCTCCGACCTGGGCAATAATAGCCTGTGGTAAGTACTCCGTGACCTCTTCGAAGGATGGCTGGGCTTCCTCGGTAACTCCGCTAAGCTCTAATTTGCCATCCAGCAGGTTCTCCTCCGGATCATACCAGGACCATGAGAAGATCTGGGACTTCACAGCCGGTATCACAGTTCCGCCTGGAACTGTCGTATCTTCCATATCCGATGGTGTACTGACGGAAGGTGCATTCTCCTGTTTCTCGTCATCCTCTGCTTTGTCGGCAGAATTCTTCTGATCCTTGGTTTCTTCATCATCCGGACTGTTTTCAGAATCGTCCGCGCCCGTACCGGAAGACACGGCTGTATTCCGTATGCATCCGCTTTCTACAGTGCAGACGTGGGTACATTCCGTCGGCTCTTCTCCTATCTGGGACGAGGTTGCCTCCTCATCCGGCTCGCCGTAGCACTCCTCTGTATGCACATGGACACATTTTTTCCTCTCCGTCTTCTGCGGCATATCCGCCCATGCCGTATTTCCAAATAATGTCGATACTGCCAATGTCATTGTCAGACACACCGCTGCCGCCCTTCGTATACCTTTCATTCTCCCATCTCCTCTCTGTTTACCTTTCATCTCTTTTGACGCTCATGAAGTTTAATTCTCATACTGTTATTATTGAACAATTTTCAAAAAATGTCAACAAACTATACACAATATATGCTTGGTACCGTTATTGTTACTGTTCACGGGTAGGCACTTTTGGAACCGAACGACATTTCTCCTTTGTCCTCAAACTTTTTTGCCTGATTTCCCGATTTTCATTGTGAATTTCGTTACCTGCTATCTCCATCCCGCCCCAGATACTCCCACACAAACCGCGATACTTCCGCCTTTTTATGGTACCTCTCCCGCACCGCATATACATGCAGCCGGGTCTTTGCACGCGTCATTGCCACATAGAACAGACGTCGTTCTTCCTCCATATCCTCGTCCAGCATCGCGCGGCTGTGCGGCGTGATGCCCTCATTGGCATCGAGAATATAGACAATGGGAAATTCCAGCCCCTTGGCGCTGTGCATCGTCGCGAGTGTGATCGCATCCGTCTCCGTCCGCCGCTGCGCCGCCTGCCGGAGCAGTTCCTCCTTGTACGCCTCGATGTGTGCAAACCACTCGTCAAAGGTCTTGAAACCCGCCGCACTTTCTTTTAATTCGTCGGCAGTCTCTAAAAGTTCCTCCGGTCGCATCCGCCGGAATGCCGCATACTCGATCAGATATTCGTCGTATCCCATGCCCTGGCGGATATAATTGACGGCTGCCAGAGGTGACATCCGGGCGATCGCCCGCAGATCGCCTTCCAGACTCTCGATCCGCTCGGCAATCCAGTCTTTCTCCGCATAGAATGCCTTCATCTTCTCGAACGAAACCGTCTCATCCGGCATCGCATCCCGGCTGATATAACGCTTCGGACGGTTGATGACCTGCAAAATATCTTCCCGAGCCCGGCTTCCCATGGCGATTCGGATATAGGTCAGGATATTTCGCGAAATCCAGTGTTCATAGAGATTCGGCACCGTATCCCTTGTCCGGAAGGGAAGGTTGTATTCCATCAGCTTTTCCATCAGAAAACGAGGACCAGCATTGGTCCGGTATAAAACTGCGATATCCCCCGGCCGCACTCCCGACTGCAGATACAGCTGTATCTCCCTGGCAATGGCCAGATTTTCTTCCCCCGGATCCTGCCAGAGCTTCGTGATCACGTTCTTCCCATGCCGTCCCGTTGTATGGATGGTCTTTGAAAAACGTTTCTGGTTTTCTCCGATCAGCCGCAATGCCGGTGCCACGATCTCCTCGGTACTGCGGTAATTCACATCCAGAAGAATCCGTCCGGCACCCGGATAATCCCGCTCAAACCCCAGCATAATCTCCGGTTTGGCCCCACGAAACCGGTAAATCGACTGATCATCATCGCCCACGATAAAAAGATTATCTTCCGGCTTGGCTAACATCCGCACGATCTCATATTGAAGCCGGTTGATGTCCTGAAACTCATCAATCAGGATGTACCGATACCTCCTCTGCCAGGCAGACAGGATATCTTTTCTTTCCGTAAAAAGTTCCAGACACAGCACCATCATGTCATCGAAATCGATGAGTCCGGCCCGGCGCATTTTCTCTTCATAGCCCGCATAGAGCTGACGGAAAACTGCATCCGGACAGTTTTTGGAATAGTAATGTTCCAGTGCAATCCTCTCTCCCTTGACAGAGCTTATCTCACTTAAAATGGAGGCTGCAAACTCATTTTCATCCTCCGGCTCCAGACCTCCGGCCTGAGCCAGCTCCCGGACAAACTGCATCTGCTGCTCTTCCCGGACAATATTGTCAGCGGTATATCGGTATGCCAGCTTTAAGATCCTAAAAAAGATCGAATGAAACGTGCCAAAGGTGACTCTGGATCCGCCGCCGATCAATGCTTCATACCGCTCCCGCATCTCCTCGGCTGCTGCCCGGGTAAAGGTAATCACAAGAATATCCCCCGGATCGATTCCGTACTCCTTCGTCAGATACTGGACCCGATGGGTGATCACCGTTGTTTTCCCTGATCCCGGTCCCGCCAGAACCATCATGGGACCATCTTTATGCATGATTGCCTGTGTCTGTGCTTTACTGAATGCCATTTCCTGTTTCCTTACTCCACAATTCAAGAATATCTCGGCATATTTGCTTCGAAATTCGCATTTTGACGTGCAAGACATCCTTCTGCCGCGCATCTGAAGCAAATCTGTCAAGTACAAATGTAAGAAAAGTGCGCCTTGGAATGTATTTCTCACAAAGCGCACCTTTTCACTGCTTTTCATGCATCTACGATACATGAAAAAGCAGTTATTTATTTACTACCTACTGATTTAATCTGCGAAGCCAAACTTGCTTCAAGTCGAACATCGACGGTTACGACAGCCTACTGCTGTGCCTCCAGAAGTTCAATCCCCTTCTTGATACGGCGGATCGACTCTTCCTTGCCAAGCACTTCCATGATCTCGGTCGCGCCTGCCGGCGTCATCTGCTTGCCGGATACAGCGGTACGGATCGGCCACATTACAAAGCCGGTCTTAACGCCCTCTTTGGATACATACTCGGACAGCGCCGCGTACAGGGCGTCGTTGGAGTAGTCTTCCTGTGCTTCCAGAATCGGCAGAACATCTTTTAATACCTTTAAGGATGTCTCCAGATTGGTCTTCATCTTCTTGTGAACATACATCTGCGGATCATACTCCGGCAGTGTCTCAAAGAAATCGATGTGTCCCTCGATATCCGGGAAAATCTCGATTCTCGTCTTAACCATCGCCGCGATCTTCTTCAGATCCAGATCCTTGGTGATTACTTTCTTGATGTACGGCTCTGCCATCTCATAGAACTTATCAAAATCCATCGCCTTGATGTACTCGCCGTTCATCCATTTCAGTTTTACCATATCGAAAACAGCCGGAGATTTGCTGATATTCTTGTAGTTGAACTCTTTTACCAGCTCGTCTAAGGAGAAAATCTCCTGATTATTTTCCGGTGACCAGCCAAGCAGGGCAACGAAGTTGACAACTGCCTCGGAAACGAAGCCCTGATCGATCAGATCCTGATAGGAAGAATGACCGCTTCGCTTGCTCAGCTTCTTGTGCTCCTCGTTCGTGATGGTCGGGCAGTGCACATAAACCGGAACCTTCCATCCGAATGCGTCGTACAGACGGTTGTACTTCGGTGAAGAAGACAGGTACTCGTTACCGCGGACTACATGAGTGATCTGCTGTAAATGATCGTCCACCACATTTGCGAAGTTGTAGGTCGGGAATCCATCCGATTTGATTAAAACCATATCGTCCAGCTCGGAGTTATCTACGGAAATATCCCCATAAATCTCATCGTGGAAGGTAGTCTTTCCCTCGGTCGGGTTGTTCTGACGGATGACAAACGGCTTTCCTGCCTTTAAGTTTGCCTCTACCTCTTCCTTGGAAAGGTGCAGGCAGTGCTTATCATAGGTCATGATCTCTTCGCCGTTTACTTCTCTCTTTAAGCTGTTTAAGCGTTCCTGATCGCAGAAACAGTAATAAGCTTCGCCTTTATCGATCAGCTTCTTCGCATATTCCATGTAGATGCCCTGTTTCTGACGGTCGCTCTGTACATACGGGCCAACCGGACCTCCGATGTCCGGACCTTCGTCATGCTTCAGTCCGGTATCGCGCATCGTATTGTAAATGATCTCGGTCGCGCCTTCAACGAAACGCTCCTGATCGGTATCCTCGATTCGCAGGATAAAATCGCCGCCCTCATGTTTTGCAATCAGGTATGCGTATAATGCAGTTCTTAAGTTTCCTACATGCATTTTGCCTGTCGGGCTCGGTGCGTATCTGGTTCTGATCTTTGTCATACTTTTCACACGGCTGTCTGGAAGCTTATGTTCCAAACAGTTTTTCCTTTCCTAGAAATAATTAAAATATTGGAATTATAAAATAAAGTAACTGTTCCGTAAGTCTGCGCATTTACTGCGCTGACCATACGAAAACATGGGCCAGCAGGCAGGTAATTTATATCACGCCTTCATATTCAGCAGATGGCACGCCAGCTGGAAATAAATCATCAGGCTGCACGCATCCACGATCGTCGTGATCATCGGCGACGCCATGATCGCCGGGTCGAGATGGATCGTCTTCGCCGCAATCGGAAGCACACATCCGATCGTCTTCGCGATGATAACCGTGCAGAACAGGCTGATAACTACCGTCAGGCAGATGAGTACCTGCCCCGGATACTGGATCATCAGACGCACGAAATTGACAAGCGCCAGAGAAAGTCCACAGAGCATTCCCACGCGGATCTCTTTCCACATAACCTTCAGAATATCCGCCGGTTCTACCTCGCCGACCGCCATACCACGGATGATCATCGTGCTCGCCTGGCTGCCGGAGTTTCCGCCCGTATCCATCAACATCGGAATAAACGTAACCAAAAGCGGAATCACCGAAAAGGCATTCTCATATTTTAACAAAATACCGCCGGTCACCATACTGCTCAACATCAGGATCATCAGCCACGGAATACGATTTCTCGCAAGCTGGAACACGCCCGTCTTCAGGTACGGCTTCTCACTCGGCAGCATCGCCGCCATCTTCTCGAAGTCCTCCGTCGCCTCCTGCTCCATGACATCCATGACATCATCGACCGTGATGATGCCGACCAGACGGTCTTCGCCGTCCACAACCGGTAAACTCAGGAGGTTGTACTCATTGAACGTCTCCACGACCTTCTCCTGGTCTTCCGTCGTATATGCCTTGATCACATGCGGATCCATGATATCGCCCATGAGCGCCGCATAATCATTCATCAGAAGATCCTTGACCGTCACAACGCCCTCTAAGCGGCGTTTTTCATCCATGACGTAGCAGGTGTAGATCGTCTCCTTGTCCACACCATATTTCCGGATATAAGCAAATGCCTGCTCCACCGTCATATTTTTCTTGAGTCCCACGTACTCCGCCGTCATGACACTTCCAGCGCTGTTTTCCGGGTAATTGAGGAACTGGTTGATCAGTTTTCTCGTATCCGGGCTGGAGTTCTGAAGTACACGCCGCACGATCGTCGCCGGCAGCTCCTCCAGCATATCGACCGCATCATCGACATACAAATCGTCAATGATGGCACGCAGCTCATTATCCGTGATACTGGTAATGATGTGCTGCTGCTGTTCGACTTCCAGACAGGCAAATACCTCCGATGCCAGCTCTTTCGGCAGCATACGGAATACAACGACCGTCTTTTCTGAATCCAATTCTTCGATAAATGAGGCAATATCCACCTCATTCATCTCGACCAGCTGGCTTTTCAGCTCCCGGTACTTCTTCCCGGTCAGCAGAGCCAGCAGCTCTTCTTTCTTCTCTTCTTCTAACATTCCCGTCTCCTTCCAAAATATTGTCATTTTGGAAATCGGACAGGCTGCTCCTTTCCTGCTCCTGCACACAGGCAGAATGCCGGAAACTTATCCACAGATGCGGCAGTGTACACAAGGAATCCGCTGTTTGCAGCTGTCATTCCTGCAAATGCATGTGTACGCTGCCTTCGGTTCTGGGTAGCTGCCGTCTGATTCCGCCTTATGACTCCGGCTTTCCATTGTGTTCACTCCTCTCCTGATTTTCTCGCATGAAAACATCCGGCAGATTGATGCTCGATACCGGATGTCTCTTTTTATTATAATAATTGAATGAAAAAATAGCAATCTTTTTATCGAAGTTATCCAAAAAAACGTTGTTAAAAAGTAATTATTCACGGGTAGGCACTTTTGGAACCGAAAATGCCGCTCAGATACCACCACGGCGGCAGCAGCTTTCGCATACCCGCGGCTCCCGGCAAAAAGACTGAAGCGTCAAAAAAGATCGGGCAGAGCAGGAGGCTCGCAAGGATAAACACCGGAATCAGCGCCGCCAGAAATCCCGGCTTCCGGCAGACTGCCAGGCATCCAAAGGCATACATGGTCACGAAGAAGAGATAAAAAAGCAGCTTTCCCGCCTCTAAAAGCGGCTCTGCCCCATTTCCCGACGCCAGAAGCGCCGCATAGGCCGAAATGGATGCTAAAAATACAAACGCCGCGATCTCCGCCGTCTGCAGCAACCACCGCTCCCGGCTCCGGACCGCCGCATAAAGCCCGCGCTCTGCATCCTCGCCCGCCATGACAGCTGCCGCCAGCCCCATGATAAAAAGGAATACCGCCGTCAGCCCGCGCACCGGAAAGACCACCTTTATCGCCCCTGTCTGCAGTGCCGTTCCTCCCTGTAAGGTCTGATAATCAAAGGTAAAGGTGCTTCCGTTGCTGCGGTATTTTTCATAGAGTTCCAGCAGCATGCCGCACGCCTTTTCCCGCGCCTCCGTCGTCTGGCAGCGTGCCATCACCGTCTGAAATGCCGCTCCATTTTTCCCATAGTCCGCCAGCAGTTCCCGCCCGTACACCTCGAACAGTTCAGAAAATATCTTTTCTGATATAATTTTCTCTGCCACTGTGGACGGCGACACCAGCACGCGGACCGCACGGGTATAATGCCCCTCGTCCAGCCGTTCTTTTAATCTCTCTGGAAACAGGTAGGCGCACTCCGCCCGTCCGGTCATAACCGCCTCCTTTGCCTCTTCCTCCGTCCCGCACGGATAAAAGAAAAATGAACGGCTCTCTTCCGATTCCAGTCTTTCTGCAAGCGCCTGATTCCACGCATCCGTTCCCGGGCAGAGCGCCACCGCGATCCGCCCGGAATCCCGTTTTTCCACCTGATGGAGCGCGCCCATTCCCAATGGAAAGATCAGAAGAAACAGGAGGAACACCGGGCGGTAAAGAGCCCGCCGCAGCGTCATTCCAAACATACAGAACCACCACGCCAGCTTCCGCATCCGTCAATCCCTCCTTTTTCCGGCGGCAAGCGCCAGTGCAAAGCATGCCAATGCCGCCGCAGCCAGTTTCCACAGCACCGGAACCGTCCCTGTCTCCTCGCCCGAAGCAATAAAGCGGATTCCATCCATCCAGAGCGCCGTCACCGTCATATTTCCGACTTTCTGAACCAGCTCCGGCAGAAAGACGGACGGGATGATGCCGCCCGCCAGAAAGAGAAATACCACATTGACCGCAAACAACGTCAAAATCGCCGCTGCCGAACTTCTGCACACCTCATAAAACAGCAGAATCCACGCCGAAACTGCCGCGCAGGTCAGCCCCCACGCCGCCAGTTCTTCCCGCCCCGCCAGCGCATATCCCTTCTGCACCGCCCAGCCATAGCCGCCCGCCGTGACTGCCATCAGAAGAAGCATCATGCACAAGCATTTGCAGAAAAGCGGATACCACCGCCGGATCCCGATACGCCGAAGCCCCTGTTCCAGCGCCTCCGTCTGGGGCGCCAGAAACGGCGCTGCCGGGATTCCGGTAAGAATCATCAAAAATACAATCCCCGAAATTCCATAAAAGACCGCCGTCGATACATCCCCCGCCGCGCTGACCGTTTTCTTCCGGAAAAGTGCCTCCCGGTTCATCGCATATTTTAAAAAGATACGGTTCAAATCCTGTTCAGACACCGGAATCTGTTCCGGCACTCCCTGGATATTTAAACATTCATTTGCCGCGTAGATCGCCGCCTGCGAAGTGCCAAGCATCGAACTGCCCGACTCTGCCAGCTCCCTGAAAACGGTGCCTTCCAGCCCGCTCTCATCCGGAAACCAGATCGTGGCTGGCTGGTTCGTACCGTCCAAAATGCCGCGCGCCATGCCGGACGGCACCTCGAAAACCGCTTGAAGTTCCCCGCTTTTCATCTTTTGGAACGCTTCATCGTGTTCCAGATACGAAAAATCGCAGAGACTTTCCACGCTGTCCAGCGAGGCAATCATTTTGGTTATCTTTTCCGAAAGCGCATCGTCCTCCGGAAGCACCACACCCACCTCGATTTTCTTTAAAGATGTTTCCCCATATAAAACCTTAGATGCCGAAAACGCCGCCATGCCGATGAGCAGCACCATCACTGCCAGCCCTGCCAGAAAATACGGCAGCTGGCGGAGCAGGCGCTTTCCGGTCAGCAGCAGATATATCATATATGTTCGCATTTTCCGCCGCCTATGACATGACTTTCAGTAGAATTGCGAACAGGTTGCCTGTTATCTCCGTTGTGACCTGGTTATAATCCTCCTCGGAGGAAGCCAGCACATCAAATGGAACGCCGTCCGGCTGCGCGATCTCATCCTCCAGCGGGTTGACATAATAGGAACCGGCAAATTCAACATAAGAACTGCTTCCATTTAACAATGTAGTTTCCAGACGCAGGGAATCCATATCGATATGGACGCTCTCGCCCTTTGAAAGGTCGCTGACCGCGCCATTCGCCGTGAGCGACGCCTGAGACGCACCGTTACTCTGCAAATCCAGCTTTACCTCATAGCTGCCGTCCGCGATCTGATAATCGCCATCCAGGATAAACTGGTATTTCTCTTCGTCATCTTCCAGGGTCGCAATTACCTGACCACTCCAGCTCTTTCCAGCCTCGTAAGCGCCTGTTTTATCCAGGGAAACCGTGATAATCTGACCGTCCGAATCCTCAATATTTAACGCCCCATTCACATTCGACAGCATGTTGTAACCGCCGCCAAAGGAAACATCGCCGTAAAAACGGACATTTTCTTCCTCAACCGTTGCATCCGTCTCATAGGAAAATCCAGCCATTTTGCCATCTTTTCTCACATAGACATCCATCGTCACATCCCCGATGGTATTTTCCATTCCCTCTACCAGATTGTCCAGCACCGCTTCCGCCTGCGCCCAGAGTTCCTTCTGCTGTTCCTCCGGATCCACGCTCTCTCCGTCCCCGTCCGCTGCATAGATGCTGCTTGCGTCGCCTGCCAGTTCCAGATAGCGCACCACATCCTGTTTGAGTGTCTCATCATTCAGGAAAAATTCTCTCGTCGTCTTTGCAAAGCGAATCAGCGCATCCTTCGGCAAAGTCACATGGTAACCGCGGCAGTTCTCGCTCTGTCCATCGATCGTAAACTCTTTTTTGTCATTCTTAGTGACGGTCATAGCCGCTTTGAGGTCATCAATCGCCTTGCTTCCCTCTTTGTAGCGGTTCCAGAGTGCTTTCAGATCCAACATCGGCTCCTCGTCCGAAAGCGCTTCCTTGTACTGTCCCAGATAATTTGCCAGCCCCTCAATATCAATCCCCTGCTCTTCGAGCTTCTGCGCCGCATACGGAGAATTAATGAGCTGTCCTTCCAGATCATTGACATAGTCAAGGGTAAACATGCGGCTGGAAAGTGCCGGAATCGCCGCCATGATCTGTGTATCATCCATGTAAAGCTGTGCGTCCGCCAATTCTCCGCCGCCATACTGCAAGGAAAGATTTAGCAGCTGCCGTCCGCTGTCCACATCACGCTTCACATCCAGACCGATGCCCGCACCGCTCATCTGGTTCAGGGATTCATCGGAAATACCCATCATGCTTAATTCCATCCCCGTCTGCGCGGATCCCTTCTGTAAAAGTTTTTCCAGCTCTTTCGTCCCAAAGATCTCCTCAGACGGATTTAACTGCCCTTCCGCCGTGATGCTCTTGAACGCATCGATCACTGTGTCCTTTGGGTCTGCCTGATGGCTGAGCATCACACCGCCGCCGACCACGGCCACCGCTGCGGCTGCTCCGGCTGAAATGAGCCATTTCTTCCTGCCAGAACCATTTCCGCCCGTTCTGCCACCGTCACTGCCGCCTGCAGCATTTCCACCGATTCCGCCGCCAGCACCAGCGGAGCCGCCTGCACCGGTTCCATCCGCTGTGTCAGATGCGGCCGTAAGCGCCTGTGCCGCTGCCTCTGCCGGGTTTAGCGGGGTTGAATTGCTTGACATGTTTGCATTGTTTGTATTGTTTGTGTTGTTTCCCTCTTCCATCTTGTACCTCCTCCTGTTTTCTCACTCCTAAAACGTTACTGTTCACGCATACGTGCCCAGTAACCTTAAAACCTCTGTATCAGCTCCCGCGCCGAAAGCCCTGCCTCCGTTGGAACCAGCACACCGTCCTTTAATACATAAAGGGTTGTACACGCCCCTATCTCTCCCATCTCATGGGACGTCAAAAGAACTGTCCCCCCTGCTTTCACATAGCTCCTGATATAAGTCAGGATCTGCTCCTTTGCCTCCAGGTCAAGCGCTGCCCCCGGTTCATCGAGAATCAGGATATCCGCGCGCCCGGAGAGTGCCGCCGCGATGCTCAGCCTCTTTTTCTCTCCGCCGGAAAGCCGTCCCGCCTGCGTTTTCAAGAATCGGTCCACGCCCAGCACACGACCGACGCCGCATTCCAGATCCCGCTCCATCTCCCGCCGTTTCCCCCGGAACCAGAGACGGTAATTATCAAATGCCGTCAGCTCCGGGATCAATGGATTTTCCTGAGGCACATAGGCAATTTTTTCTTCTAATAGACGATGTCTTCCAAGCGCCTCCTGCCCGTCAATCCGAATACTCCCCCGATCCGGCTTGCGGATCCCCGCGAGGATCGAGAGCAGCGTCGTCTTGCCGCATCCATTTCCGCCGACAATCCCGATGCATTCCCCTGGATTTGCCCGAAAAGAGACATTTTTTAGGATCGTCCTTCCGCGGTACCGTTTTTCTATCCCTGTTACCTCTAACATATTTTTCCTCTTTGTAAAGTAAAAAGGAACACCGCAAAGCAGAAGCGAACCGCTTCTCTGCCTTGCAGCATTCCTTACTTTATCTGGTCTGCGCCGCAGTGATGCAGGCACATTGATTTTATGATGGATGATTGCAGCACATCGTGTGCATTTGCAATCTATTTATTATTTATTTTCAGCCAGATCGCCTGGTTTCATGCTCAGGTTGATACGACCCATCTTATCGACCTCGATTACCTTTACAGTAACTTCATCGCCGATGTTGACAACATCCTCTACCTTCGCTACGCGCTTGTCCGAAAGCTTGGAAATATGAACCATACCATCTTTGTTCGGAGCCAGCTCTACGAATGCACCAAAATTCATGATACGGACAACGGTACCTGTCAGAATCTGACCCGGCTCGATGTCGGTCACGATGCCCTTGATGATGGAAACTGCCTTGTCGATCATTGCCTGATCGGTGCCGCATACAGATACGCTGCCATCGTCCTCGATATCGATCTTAACGCCGGTCTGCTCGATGATCTTGTTGATTACCTTGCCCTGTTTTCCGACTACATCGCCGATCTTCTGCGGATCGATGGAGATCTGAACGATCTTCGGAGCGTACTGGCTGACGGTCTTTCTCGGCTCGGAGATAACCGGTGCCATAACTTCATCCAGAATGTAGAGTCTTGCCTCTCTCGTCTTAGCGATTGCCTCCTCGATGATCGGGCGGGTCAGACCGTGGATCTTGATATCCATCTGGATGGAAGTAATACCCTTGTGAGTGCCGCCTACCTTGAAGTCCATATCGCCGAAGAAGTCTTCCAGACCCTGGATATCGGTCAGAACGATGTAATCATCATCGGTGTCGCCTGTTACCAGACCGCAGGAAATACCAGCTACCGGAGCTTTGATCGGTACACCTGCTGCCATCAGGGACAGAGTGGATGCACAGATACTTGCCTGGGAGGTAGAACCATTGGATTCCATCGTCTCAGATACGGTACGGATTGCATACGGGAACTCTTCCGCAGTCGGAAGTACCGGCACAAGCGCACGCTCCGCCAACGCACCATGACCGATCTCACGGCGTCCCGGTCCTCTGGACGGTTTGGTTTCGCCTACGGAGTAGGACGGGAAGTTGTAATGGTGCATATATCTCTTGGATGTCTCATTCTCATCCAGTCCGTCGATCTTCTGTGCCTCGGACAGCGGAGCCAGTGTACAGATATTTAAAATCTGTGTCTGTCCACGGGTGAACATACCGGAACCGTGTACACGCGGCAGAATGTCGATCTCTGCTGCCAGCGGACGGATCTCGGTGATACCGCGGCCATCCGGACGCTTGTGATCTTTGAGGATCATCTTGCGGACAGTCTTCTTCTGGTACTGATATACAGCCTCACCCAGAACAGCCAGCCACTCCTCGTTATCAGCGAATGCCTCTTCCAGGCGCTCGGTGATTGCGCGGATATTCTCTTCTCTCTTCTGTTTCTCGTCTGTAAATACAGCCTCTTCCATCTCTTCCTGCGGAACCAGCTCACGAATCGCTGCAAACAGCTCTTCCGGAACTGCACAGCTCTCGTAGGAATGTTTCGGCTTGCCGCACTCAGCTACGATAGTGTCGATGAATTTGATGATCTCCTGGTTTACTTCGTGTGCCTTGAAGATCGCGTCGATCATGATGTTCTCCGGAACTTCCTTTGCGCCAGCCTCGATCATGATAACCTTCTCGCGGGTGGAAGCAACGGTCAGAGCCATATCAGATACTTTCTTCTGTGCATTGGTCGGGTTTACGATAAACTCGCCGTCGATCATGCCGATCTGGGTGGTCGCACACGGACCATCAAACGGGATATCGGAAATGCAGGTTGCGATTGCAGAGCCTAACATCGCGGTATACTCCGGGCTGCAGTCCTGGTCAACGGATAATACGAGGTTATTTAAGGTAACATCGTTGCGGTAATCCTTCGGGAACAGCGGACGCATCGGACGGTCGATAACACGTGCTGTCAGAACTGCGTTCTCAGATGCCTTTCCCTCTCTCTTGTTAAATCCGCCCGGAATCTTTCCGACCGAATACATCTTCTCCTCAAACTCAACGCTTAACGGGAAGAAATCAATACCGTCACGCGGCTTGTCAGAAGCTGTCGCGGTTGATAATACGGTTGTATCTCCATAATGCATAAATGCAGCACCATTTGCCTGAGCTGCCACACGGCCAACATCCACTGTTAAAGTTCTGCCAGCCAGTTCCATCGAAAAACTCTTGTACATCTCATATCTCCTTTCATCTTGTTTTGCAGAAGAACCTTCACATTCTCATACGCCGCTTTCGGTTCCAAAAGTGCCTTTCTGTGAAAAGTAATACCGAAACTACTGCTCTGCCCGCAAATATGTTTTTCCGCTTTACGGGTACAGCAGCGGTCTCGGACTTTTCTTCTACATAAACAACTAGGGTGGATTGCTCCACCCTATACGTTTTAATCTTAATTACTTTCTGATGCCTAACTTCTCGATCAGTGCACGGTATCCTTCCAGATCGGATTTCTTTAAGTAATCCAGAAGACCACGTCTCTGTCCTACCATCTTCAGAAGTCCGCGGCGGGAATGATGATCCTTCTGATTGGATTTTAAATGCTCTGTAAGCTCAGCGATTCTAGCGGTCAGAATTGCGATCTGAACCTCCGGTGAACCTGTATCGCCTGCTTTTCTTCCGTACTGTTCGATAATAGCTGCTTTCTTTTCCTTTGAAATCATTGTGATTTCCTCCTTAAAATTATTCTTACCGTATGCTAAGTTTATGTCGGAGTCGTCAAAAAACTGAGCACCGGCGGACTCATACGTATTTAGTATAACACAATATGTTTTCGGTGTAAATCATTTTATGCAGGTTTTTTCTCGATTTTATTCCCGTTTCTTCCTATGCTCCTGGTCCCACTGCAATATTTCCACCATTATCCCCCGAAGGACCTCCCGGTCCTGCCTGGGTCGGTGCCGCAGTCTCCGGCGCTTTCGTCTCCGCCTGCGTCGGCGCTGTGGTCGATGCCGGACCCGGTGCCTGTGTTTCTGCCGGTGCTGGCGCCTGCGTCTCTGCCGGAGCTGGTGTTTCTGCTGGCGCCGTGGTCTCTGCCGGCTTCGTCTCCGCCGGTTTTGCCGTACCGCTCGTCGTACTCTTCTCCGTACCAGGCAGATTGTAGCAGATCACCGGAGTTCCTGCCGAAATATTGTCAAAGATTGTCTTTGCAACACTCGGCGGCAGGTTGATACAGCCGTGGGAACCGCCCGTCTTGTAAATCGCACCGCCAAAACTGCTTCTCCACTTCGCATCATGCATACCGATACCATTATTGAACGGCATCCAGTAATTAACCGGCGTCCGGTAATTCTCACCCTTCAGGACCGCATTTTTCTGCTTATATGCCAGCGGATACGAGCCTGCCGGGGTTCCCCAGCCTTTCGCCAGGTTTCCAGATACGAAATCCGACTCTACCACCAGCTTTCCTTCTTTATAGAAGAAAAGGTGCTGTCCGGTCAGGTTGATCTCCACGTAAGTATCGCCGTAGTCATTTGCCCCATGGCTCGCCGCCTTCTGGGAATACTCCGGCTCACGCGTCGTACTCTCGCCGGAGGCAATGATCGCTGCCAGCGCTTCCGTCTCTGCCGCCTGGTTGATCTTCCAGCCATACGTTCCGCCGCTTACCTGAATCGTGGAACCATACGATGTTTTCAATGTTTTCGCTTTGTTTGAAGTATTGTGTGCTTTCGCCATCTCAGACACGTACTCCGACACCTTGGAGGAATCTACCGAAACACTTCCGTCTGCATTGGCAATCAGCCACCCATGAATCTGATCTCCATTTAAGGTCTCCGTCGAATCGCCAAACTGGTATGTCACGCTCATTTTCGCGTATTTATTCATCTTATCCAGCTGTTCTGCCAGAGATGCATCGTCTTTCAATACCGTCGGCTTCTTATAGACATCTGCTTCCTCCAGCGATAAATGATCCTGCAGATTCTCGATCGCACCCGTTACCGCCTGTGTCAGCTTCTCCGCCTCGACTGCCGTTCCTTCCTGTTCGGGCTCAATCGAATATCCCTGTCCGGACACATACTCAGAAATCTTTGCATTGACCGGTTCTACCGCTTTCTCCGGGTCTAAACACGATAAATTCCGGATCTGGCTTTCCAGCGCCGCATCGTCATACGCCACCATCGTTCCGATCGTATATTCTTCCTGTTTCATATGCCACAGCCATGCGAACGGGTTCTGCGCCGCTACCATCTTTTCCAGACTGCCGTCAAACTCCGCATGCAGCTTGATATCGGTTCCGGCAATGGTTTCTGTCTGATTATTTCTCTCAGTAATCGTCAGTGTGTAACCATTCACACCTTCCGCAATCAGTTCCTGCACCTCTGCCGCTGTCTTTCCAGACGCGTCAACACCGTTGATCTGCGTATTCGGAAAGAAACGAGTCTTATATTTCTGGGACATTCCCGCATAGACACCTCCGGCTGCCACGAGCAGAATGCCCGCCGTGCAGGCAGCGATCCATGCCGTCTTTTTACCGGTTGTTTTTCTATGCTCAGCTTTCAGAGCTGCCTTTTCCGGGGTAGTTTCCGTCCAGGATGCCGTCCTTCCGGAATCCTGTCCCCGCTGCGGCGCCGCATGGGCTGCCTCCCGCCCTGTGCCCGCGCTCTGATTTCCACGGGCGCGGCTGCGCTTTCGACTGGCTGTCTCCTCCGGCTCTTTCTCCGGCAGGCGTTCCGGCTCTTCCCACCGGTTCTGATCCTGACTCTCTGGCTGGTGTATGTTTTCCATATCCAACTCCGCTTCTCTCAGGATCCGTTCTTCCATATCCCGGTCGAAATAATCATCATCCAAATAGTCCTCATCCGGCTCATCCAGATAATCTTCATCTTCCAGTACAATCTCCCGGCTATTCATCGCCGTATTTCGTCTCACCGGTTCCCGCCCATCTTCGCGGCTGCCGGAACGTGAATTTTTATTCAAATTCCCGTTTCTATCTGTCATCTTCCTATTCTCCCTTTAAAAATCCAATACGGGTTCCTATTCCCGGAAGGACCTGCCATTCAAGGAATGATTTTATCATTTGGCATATTTTTCCGGCAAAAATCCATGCCATCTGTGTTGCTGGTCCTCCATCGTCCTATTGTATATAAGTTTTAAACGGAAGTCAACTTACAAAACTCTGTCATTTTCTGGTATATTCTGTTACGTTTCTGTTCACGGGTAGACACTTTTGGAACCGAAAGTGCCGTAAGAAAACGTGGTGGCAGCAGGAATTTGCCGTATTTAAATGCGAAGCCACGGCAAATTCCGTTACTGGGCACGTATGCGTGAACAGTAACTATATTCTGTTACAGAACGCGTAATGGGACGTAATTTTCTATGAAACAGAAACAAAGAGCTGCCGAGCCGCATTTTTATGTCAGCCCGACAGCTCTTTTCTATTTTTGTCCTGTCCGTATTCTATTTCTCCAGCTTTCCGAACAGTCCTTTCTTCTTATGTTTCTCGCCCTCCGGTGCAATTCCGTTCATGGCATCGTCAAACTTGCGAAGCGCTTCCTTCTGTGCCTCGGTCATGCGCTCCGGAACCTGTACCACCAGCGTCACGAAATGGTCGCCGCGCACGTTGCGATTACGCAGAGACGGAACACCTTTTCCTTTCAGACGGACTCTCGTATCTGTCTGGGTTCCCGGTTTGACCTCATACTCTACCTCGCCGTCCACCGTCTTGATGCGGATCGGACCACCGAGTGCTGCTTTCACGAAGGAGATCGGCACGGTTGAGTAGATCGTTGTATCCTGACGCTTGAAGATCGGGTGCTGGGATACCACTACTTCTACCAGCAGATCTCCGCGCGGACCGCCGTTGGTACCCGGTTCGCCATTGCCGCGGTCACGCAGCATCTGACCGTTGTCGATACCTGCCGGGATCGTCACTTTGATCTTCTTTCTCTTCGCTACATAGCCGGTTCCGTAGCAATCCGGGCATTTATCCTTGATTATCTTTCCGGTTCCGTTACAATCCGGACAGGTCTGTACATTCTGAATCTGACCAAAGAACGACTGCTGCGTGTACATGATCTTGCCTTTACCGTTACATTTCGGACAGGTCTGCGGCTGGGTTCCCGGTTTTGCACCCGTTCCATGACATTTCTCACAGGTTTCCTTTAAGTTTAACTCCAGCTCTTTTTCACAGCCGAAGATCGCTTCTTCAAAAGTAATCCGCACACTGGTACGCACATCTGCGCCGCGCATCGGTCCGTTGCTTCTGCCGCCGCGGCTGCGTCCGCCGCCAAAAATATCTCCGAAGATATCTCCGAAAATGTCTCCCATATCGCCGCCGTTGAAATCAAAACCACCGAATCCGCCAGCGCCGCCTGCACCGCCGTCAAAAGCCGCATGGCCGAACTGATCATACTGACGTCTCTTCTCCGGATCACTCAGTACGCTGTAGGCCTCCGATGCCTCCTTAAATTTATCGGCTGCCGCCTGATCGCCCGGATTTGCATCCGGATGATACTTTTTGGCCAGGGTTCTGTATGCTTTTTTGAGTGTCGCATCGTCCGCATCCTTCGGGACGCCTAAGACCTCATAGTAATCTCTCTTACTCTCTGCCATTTCAGCTCTTCCTTCCCAAAATCCGCCGGTACATTTGACCGCATCCGGCAGAGTTTCTATCGTATCTATTTATCTTCCCAAAACGTAACTGTTCAGTACCTTCACAGTCACGCGCAGTAAATGCGCAGACCTACTGAACAGTTACCCCACAACCTACAAATGGGGGTCTGCCGCAGATTCCTGCGACAGCCCCTCACTGCGTTTTTCTATTGATACCCCGATGCCCCGGATTGCTCCGCACTACCTGCTCCCGCAATCCTCAAAAGCATTCGTAATCCGCTCATTTTTCTTTGAAAAATGGCTGCCTATTATATTATACCTCTTTAAAGTCGCCGTCAACTACATTATCGTCGTGCGGTGCACTTCCTGCATCAGCTGCACCCTGAGCACCGCCCTGTGCTCCTGCTGCGCCAGCTGCCTGTGCCTGCTCGTAAACCTTGCTGAAGAGTGCCTGTGCGCTGTTCATCAGTTTTTCCTTACCAGCCTTGATTTCATCAATCTGTGCATCGGTCATCTGGTCGATCGGAGCTTTGTTGATAGCTTCTTTCAGTGCATTTAAGTCAGCTTCTACGGCTGCTTTATCGTTTGCATCGATCTTATCGCCTACATCCTGCAGAGCTTTCTCGGTCTGGAATACCATGGAGTCAGCTTCATTTCTTGCATCGATGCCCTCTTTTCTCTTCTTATCCTGTGCCTCGTACTCAGCTGCCTCTTTGACTGCCTTATCGATATCGGAATCGGACATATTGGAACCAGAGGTAATCGTGATGTGCTGCTCTTTGCCTGTACCAAGGTCTTTTGCAGATACATTTACGATACCGTTTGCATCAATATCGAAAGTAACCTCAATCTGCGGAACACCTCTTCTTGCCGGAAGAATGCCATCCAGACGGAAGGTTCCCAGTGTCTTGTTGTCCTTTGCGAACTGTCTCTCGCCCTGTACAACGTGGATATCAACAGCGGTCTGGTTATCAGCTGCGGTAGAGAAGATCTGGCTCTTCTTGGTCGGGATTGTGGTATTTCTCTCAATCAGTCTGGTTGCTACGCCACCCATAGTCTCGATGGACAGTGACAGCGGAGTTACATCCAGAAGAAGGATATCACCGGCACCGGCATCGCCAGCCAGCTTACCACCCTGGATAGCTGCACCGATTGCTACGCACTCATCCGGGTTTAAGGATTTGCTCGGCTCTTTACCAGTCAGACGTTTTACTTCTTCCTGTGCTGCCAGCATACGTGTGGAACCACCTACCAGAAGTACTTTGCTTAACTCAGAAGCAGTGATACCAGCATCTTTCAGTGCGTTCTGTACCGGAATTGCGGTTCTCTCGATTAAGTCTCTGGTCAGTTCATCAAATTTAGCTCTGGTCAGGTTCATATCCAGATGCTTCGGTCCCTCGCTGGTTGCAGTGATGAACGGAAGGTTGATATTGGTTGTAGTTGCGGAAGAAAGCTCTTTTTTCGCTTTCTCAGCTGCTTCTTTCAGTCTCTGAAGCGCCATCTTATCAGCGGAAAGGTCTACACCCTCTGCTTTCTTGAACTCGTCGATCATCCACTGGGTAATACGGTTATCGAAATCATCGCCGCCCAGATGTGTATCGCCGTTGGTTGCCAGAACCTCGATAACGCCGTCACCGATCTCGATGATGGAAACATCGAATGTACCGCCACCTAAATCATATACCATGATCTTCTGCTCTTTCTCATTATCAAGGCCATACGCAAGCGCTGCTGCCGTCGGCTCGTTGATAATTCTCTTTACATCCAGACCAGCGATCTTACCTGCATCCTTGGTTGCCTGACGCTGTGCGTCGTTGAAGTAAGCCGGAACAGTAATAACTGCCTCGTTTACCTTCTCGCCCAAGTAGCTCTCTGCATCTGCTTTCAGCTTCTGCAGAATCATCGCGGAAATCTCCTGCGGCGTATATTTCTTGTCATCAATGGTTACTTTGTAGTCGCTGCCCATGTGTCTCTTGATAGAAGAAATGGTCTTCTCAGCGTTGGTAACTGCCTGACGCTTTGCCGGCTCGCCGACCAGTCTCTCGCCTGTCTTTGTAAATGCCACAACGGACGGTGTGGTACGGATACCTTCTGTATTTGCGATAACAACCGGTTTACCACCTTCCATAACGGCTACACAACTGTTTGTTGTACCTAAGTCAATACCGATAATCTTGCTCATAGTTATTTCCTCCTGAAATTATCTTTTTCTGGCAGTTCTCTTTCTCCCCATGGGAGTTAAATTCTGCCGCCTGTCTGTCTATATTATATCAAATCAACCACCAGCACCGAATTCTGGGTGCCAGCTGTTTACGTGTTACCTATTTTAATTTGCCACTTTTACCATGCTGTGGCGAACCACGCTGTCGCGGTATACATAGCCTTTCTGGAACTCCTCGGCTACCACATTCTCACCCAGGTTTTCATCCTCAATATGCATCACTGCATTGTGGAAGTTCGGATCAAATGGCTGACCAACCGCTTCGATTGGCTTTACACCTGCATCACCCAGTGTTTTTACGAGCTGCTTGTAAACCTTATCCATGCCCTCGGCGAAAGCACTTTTTTCTTCGCCCTCCGGGATGGTCGCCAAACCACGCTCGAAATTGTCCACCACCGGGAGAATCTTCTCGATGATGTCCTTTGCGCCAATCTCATACATCGCTGATTTTTCTTTCTCCGTTCGTTTTCGGAAATTGTCAAATTCAGCCATCGTGCGCTTCAGGCGATCCGTCAGCTCCTCGATCTGCTCATCTTTCTTATCCTTCTTTTTGGAGAAAAATCCTTTTTTCTCTTTTTCTCCCTCCGGCGCTTGTGCGTCTTCCGAAGAAGCTTCCTTTTCCTTCACTACCTCAGCTTCTGCCTGGGTTTCTGTTTCTTTTACCTGCTCCTCATTTGCTGCCTCGGCTGCTTTGGAATCTATCTCTGTCTTTGCCATGTCTCTCACCTCTTTATTTTGCACATCCGTGCTACTCGGTATCTTTATGATTGAATGTCTGATCGAGCTGGCTCTTTAATGAGCGCAGGGTCGATACAACTTTGTCATAATCCATTCGTTTCGGTCCAACGATTCCTATCGTTCCCCGAAGTCCGTCCCCCAATTCATAATTGGCAGTAACGATACTGCAGTCCTTCATCGACTGCACCTGTGTCTCACTTCCGATGTAGACCTGAATCTCATTTTTCTTATCGCTGTCCGCATCGTCCTCGGTAAGAATCTCTCTCCAGAGGTCTTTCTGCTCCAGTGTCCCGATGAGCTGGCTGGCTTTCGCACCATCGCTCAGTTCCGGATATTTGAAAATGTTCGTCGTACCTTCGGTGTAAATCTGTAAATCTTCCTCGCCGGAACGAATCGCCTCGGCCACCTCGCTTAGTACCACATCCACGATGTGGCTGCGCTCGCCTGCCTGCCCTTTCATCCGGGTAATGACATCCAGATTAATCTGCTCCATCGTCAATCCGTTGAGACCGCTATTTAAAAGAATATTCAGATTCAGGATGTCCTCATCAGTCAGCTCCGCATCGAGTGCCACAATCGAGTTCTTGATAATGTTGCCTTCTAAAACAGTGACAATCAGGAGTTTCCCGGCTTCCACTCTGGAAAGCTGTATAAACTTGATCTTCGTCTGGTGATACTGCGGTCCGCTGATCAGCGTCGCATAATTCGTATTGCTCGCCAAAAGCTTTGCCATCTGCTTTAACAGAAGCTCCACCCGATCCACTCTCTGGATGACCATATCACGCACCTGCGTGACCTCCGTCTCTTTCTCATGAATCAACTGATCCACATAGAAACGATATCCTTTATCTGAAGGAATCCGGCCTGCCGATGTGTGCGGCTGAATGATATATCCCAGTTCTTCCAGATCCGACATCTCATTTCGAATCGTCGCCGAACTGAGTTTCAAATCGGAATACTTGGAGATCGTTCTGGAACCAACCGGCTCTCCGGTCTCCAGATAGTTCTGGATAATCGCTTTCAAAATCTTTTCTTTTCTCTCATCCAGTTCCATCCAATCTCTCCTTCCGTGCATCCGCTTCCGCCGGTCTCTTAAACCCGCTCTGGAAGTTTTTTGTTAGCACTCAATCTATCAGAGTGCTAATATCTACAGTTCATACTATATTACTTACGCAAGTATTTGTCAATGATTTTTTTCGGTTTTTAAAAAAAATTTTTTCTTCTTTTTTCGAATAAAATTTTTCATTCTGCATACCCTGTTTTTAGGCACGCTGATTTTCACACTTTCTATAGGTAGAAACTCACTCACCCGCTTTCCTGTTTGCGTCCGAACAAGCTTTCGACTTGTCGAACCTCCGACCGCTCCCAGAGCCCTATTTCAGGCTCTCCGGCTTGACATTTAACATTTTTGTAATATAATAGTAACAAATTATAACATTTGTAAACGCATTGCAATATTTGTGAGATACACAATCGTTGCGATGAGACAAATGAATCTAAATTGAAATGAGAGGTTTTTATTTGATGAATATGATGAACACCATGCGGCGCGGACTTGCCACAACGGCAATGAGCCTGGTCTGTCTCATGGCAGGCACCATGAATACACTGGCAGCCACAGATGCCGGAACTGAGCTTGTCTCCCAAATAGATGCGGCAGCCGGTGAAGAAACAAACGGCATTTCCACCGAAGCAGCCCAGACACCATCTGGTCCGGCTTCCGATCCGGAGCTGATTAGAAAGCAGACAAACGCTGCTGCGGAAGAAGCGGCTGACACGAACGCTTCCGAGGCAGAAGTCGCTGCATTTTCAAATGAGTCTGCACAAGTGGAGGCAGAGAACGCTGGCGAAGCTGCAATGACTGAAAATACTGACACAAATGCTGCTGCCGAGGCACAGGAAGCAGAGGCACCTGCTGAAATCTACGCCGGACGTTTTACGACAACTGCTTACTGCAGCTGCCGCAGATGCTGCCGTGGTGGAAAGAACCGCACTAAATCCGGCACCATTCCGCAGGCAGGACATACCATTTCCGCCGACTTGCGCGTATTCCCGCTCGGAACTAAACTCCGCATCAACGGCGTTGTCTATACCGTTGAGGACAGCGGCAGCGGCATCCGCGGAAACAAACTGGACATCTTCTTCAATTCCCACAGTCAGGCACTGCAGTATGGAAAGAGAAGCGCCGATGTCTATATTGTCCGATAATTACATTGATTTTAAGCAAAAAAGGGTCTTGCAGATAGAAAATCTTTCACCTGCAAGACCCTTTTTTATAATTCTTATTTGTAACTGTTCAGTACCTTCACAGTCACGCGCAAAAATCCATTAAAAATTGCCTACGGCAATGGGATTTTTGCCTGCTAGCCCATGTTTTCGTACGGTCAGCGCAGTAAATGCACAGACCTACTGAACAGTTACCCTTATTTTACTTAATCCGTCAGCGCCTTATGATATTTCGTTTTCCGGTAAATTTTCCAAATAATGATACCCGGAATGCTCACGGTACATACGACGGTACTCACGCCTCCGATCACTCCATATATTCCAAATAAGATGGCTGCGATGATGTTCATACTTAATTCCTCCTGACTCATTCATTTTTCAATGCAAGCTCACTATGCTTTGTTCCCCATTTTATTCTTTTTATCCAAAATGAAAAGAGTTTCGGCGCATCCTTAGCAAGACTTTAATCATCCTTTCGCTTTCTTACGTTATTCATAATAATTTCGAAATATAAGTTAAAAGCGTGAAAATATTGATTTTAAAGGGTTTTTTCAATTTTTTAAAACTTTTTCAATTTTTTTCAAAAAAACGCTTGCATTTTTTTTGAAGGCGTGATAGTATATAGGAGTCGCTGATGAGCACCGCTTCAAAAGCGAGAAAATCATATCGAGGCGTGGCTCAGTTTGGTAGAGCGCTGCGTTCGGGACGCAGAGGTCGCGTGTTCGAATCACGTCGCCTCGATTGAATAAAATTAAATATGGCCTGTTGGTCAAGCGGTCAAGACGACGCCCTCTCACGGCGTAAACCCGGGTTCGATTCCCGGACAGGTCACTGGAAAGAGATTCGAGATTCGAGTCTCTTTTTTATTTTCTTCATTCTTGACCTTTCACAAAATCATGTAAACTATAACTGAATTTTGCCGATGCTCCGCATTCCAGATCGGCAAAATACACTTTTCTACAGTATCGAACAGGATTTTCAGTCCAGAAAATTCCTGCCTGCAAATAGTAACTCTCCTTTTTTCTTCTTCATATACTGCAATATAGCCAATATGAAAAGAGGTATCTTTTTATGGAAACATACAACTACGATGCAGCAGCAGTGCCTGAGGGGGATGCTGACACGACTCCGGCGGCGGCACCGGAGACGGATGCGGCAGCAGCTGGAACCAGTGATACGGCACAGTCTGGATTTAGTTCTCAGCCTCCTGTTATCTTAACATATCCGGACAGCTCATCCAATGATCTTCAGGTATCTCCGGGCTTCGGACCATACGGGGATGTGATGCCCACCCTGCCGTCCAATAATCATGGCAGCCCGAACACCGGTGGCTGCATAAACTGCGGCGGTTCCAACTGGAAGCCATCTCCAAATGGCGCGCTCTGGACCTGGGGCATTCTCTCGCCGTTCTTTTCCACCTCATCGGAGATCGCGCACCTGCGTTTCTACAATGCCGCCTCCATCCGCGAACCCATCGATATATACCTGAACGGACGTCTGGTCGTATCCGATCTGGATTACATGAATTATACGCGCTACATGCACATCATCCCCGGCATCTACCAGCTGACCGTCTACCGCCGGACCAATCCGGGATTCGCCATCGTCAACACAAATATCCGGCTTCGCAGCGGTTACAGCTACACACTGGCGGTTCTGGGTACTTTTAATGATTTTTCGGTACAGATGCTCAACGCCTGATCGCTTTTATTTGAGAAAAGCTTCTTCACGCGAGTGCAAATCCCGCGAAGCGTTTTTTTGTTTCATAGGACGTAATTTCCTATGAAAAAAGAGACCGCCACGTTCACGCGTGCGGTCTCTCTTCCGTGTCCTCTGCAATTATAAATTTATGATGAGAATATAACTGTCCGAATCTTAAACAGCCATCTATTTTTCCGGCTCATCTGTCCGGTTTGCTTTCTCGAGCTTTGCCAGATGCGCGGCTGCAAATTCTTTGATTGCCTCAAAACTCTGCGGGCTGATCACATGTTCAATGCGGCAGGCATCTTCCACTGCCACCTCTCTTGGCACATCCAACGCTACCAAAAGCTTTGTCAGTAATGTATGACGCTCATAAATCATCTCCGCGATCTTCCGTCCCGACGGCTCCAGAGTGATATATCCCTCATGATCCATCGAAATATAACCGTTTTCACGAAGATTCTTCATCGCAACGCTGACGCTTGGTTTTGAATACCCCAGCTCATTGACTACATCGATCGAACGGATCATCGGCTTGCGATAGCTTAACATAAGAATCGTTTCCAGATAATCCTCTGCTGACTGCTGTATTTTCAAAGTGATTCCCTCCAAACTTCTAACACATAACCGGCCTGGCTTCGTGCCTTCCCGTCTCCCGCAGAATAGTCTTCCCAAACTGCCGACCAGTTACCATAATACTATATACTAGAATACCATATTTGGAAGAATATTTCAAACCATATCGAAATCAATCTATCGTTTCCAGAAACCGACGGAGTTACTGTTCACGCATACGTGCCCAGTAACGGAATTTGCCGTGGCTTCGCCTTTAAATACGTCAGCAAGCTGCACAGTGTTCCTGCAAAATTTCTTCCAACGCGGTTTTGCTGCTGGTGTGGCAGCGGACAACTTCTGTCCGGCTTCCCTTTGCACCATCAACCGCCGTCCGAATCATTTTATGGGAAACGGTGCTTGTAAAGAGTACAAGCAGATCCGGCGCTCCGATCTGTTTGCCGAAATCCGCCGTCATCTGTGTAAATACCTTTGCCTTACAGTTAAATGATTTGCAGATTTTCACGTACTGGCTGACCATGCGGTCATGACCACCTACAATTACAACACTCATATTTTATCCTCCGAAAGTTAGCTCTGTCTAACTGCTGATGAAGTTAGTATACACTAACTCATCTTATTTGTCCAGAGGAAAATTGAAATTCATAGAAAATTCATAGAAATAAACGTACCGTGCAAGACTATTTTTCACCAACCAACCTTATCTTACACGGTACGCATTTTCCCATTATCCATTTTTATCCAATACTAATTTTTATCGTATTTTACGCTTTTAACACCTCCTCTGTTACTCCCGTTTTTCCTATTCCAGCTTTATACACCTCCAATCCCGATATCGCTATATCAAATGTCCAATCCGTTTCGCACAGAAATTCCATTTTCTGATACACATCCCAACGACTCATCGACGTATGTTCTTCTAACTGATATTTTCTCCCCAGCTGCCGGTATGCATGAAGCCCCAGTCTATGATATGGCAGAAATTCCAATTCCTGACAATTTTTAAGTTCCTGGCATAACTGCGCCGTTTTCCGAATATTTTCCACATCATCATTGACTCCTTCTACCAGCGGCACACGGACATGAATCGAATGCGGCGCGCAGATCGCATCGGATTTGCGGATATTTTCCAGAATACAGGCATTGTCCTGCCCCGTCCATTTCTTATGCTTTTCCGGATCCATGGTTTTCACATCCACATAAAACATCTGCAGATGCGGCACGATCCGTTTGACATTTTCAAACGAAGTAAACATATCTAACTCTGCCGCCGCATTGATACAGGCATCATCACAGGCCTCCAGCAGTGCTTCCGCAAAATCCGTCTGACAGAACAGATCACCTCCTGAAAGTGTCACGCCACCACCAGAATAGAAGAAAAACATCTCATCCTTCTGGATCTCGCGCATTACCTCTTTTACGGTCATCTCCTTGCCATAGATCTGCTGTGCCCGGTAATTGCAGGCATCCACACACTGAAAGCACTGTTTACAGCGGCTGTAATCCCTCACGATCTCTCCCGTTTTTTCGCTCCGGCGAAGTGCCTGTTCCGGACAGACCTGGATGCAGGCACCGCATCCGGTGCAGCGCTCTTTCATATAGTAGACTTCCCGCTGCCCCGACTGTGACTCCGGTGTCGAACACCAGGCACAGCGCAGGGGACAGCCCTTAAAAAATACAACCGTCCGCATTCCCTTCCCATCGGAGAGGGATAACCGCTCAATCCGAAGAATATTTGCTTTTAATTCCATACGCTGTTCCTCCTGTCAAGTACACCTTGCCTGCTGCCCGCCACCGCGCATGATGCACATCCCCGGTAGCTGATTTGCCGTATTTTTTATGAAACACGGCAGATTTCACTCTTTTTCCTAGCAGATATTGGAATGTGAAGTTCTGGAAATGATATCGTCCTGTACTTCTTTTCCAAGCTCTGTAAAATATGCTGTATAACCAGCTACACGTACCAGCAGTCCGTTGTAATCCTCCGGATGCTTCTGTGCTTCTTTTAAGGTCTCCGTATCGATGACATTGAACTGTGTGTGGAATACGCCCAGGGAGCAGAGACTCCGCAGGTAGTTCATCAGTTCTTTTGTCGAGTTCGGGCTGTCGCGGAATACCGTATCCATCTTTACATTCAGCAGGGTTCCCTGATTGAAACGGCCATGCGGAATGTGGGAAATGGATTTCAATACAGCGCCCATGCCCTCGGTATCGGTTCCCTGGTTCGGAGATACGCCGTCTGCTAACGGTTTCCAAGCCAGACGTCCGGACGGAAGTGCACCGACCTCCAGACCAAACGGAGTATTTCCAGATACCGGAAGAATACCTGGCGTCATCTTGCCGAATTTGCTGTGGAACGACTCAATATAGTCCGCGATAAAACAGAACATATCACCGGTCAGCTCGTTTACTTCGTCGTCATCATTGCCGTACTTCGGAGCTTCATCACACATCTTCTTGACATCCTCATAACCCACAAAGTTTGCATCCAGTGCATCCAGAAGACGCTGCATCGTTACTTTTTTCTCATCAAATACAAGTTTCTTTACTGCAATCAGGCTGTTGATCAGGTCTGCTACGCCGATCGCATCAATACCATTTCCAAGGTTATATTTCGCACCGCCCCATGCGTAATCTTTCGCATTCTCTACGCACTCATAGAAGGAAAGGGAAAGTGCCGGAACGACCCTCTGGAAGCCAATGTCATCGCATACATGGCTGGAAGCCACGGTTCCGCGAAGTTCATAGCGGATCTGCTCTTTGACTGCCTCTTCAAACTCTTCGTAGGTATTAAAGGCAGTCGGATCGCCGGTCGCCTCAGATGCCTGAATGCCATATTTACGGCTCTTGCCGTTTAACAGGGCAAATTCAACCGCAGAACCTAAGTTGAAGTCTGCATATGCGGTGTAGCATCTCTGTTTTCCTTCCAGGTTCGTCTCTACACAGCCGCATGGATTCCAGTTATATGCTTCTTTTAACGGGATTCCCTTGTTCAGGAGCATCTCGATACCAACTTCATCGTTGTGAAATGCCGGGAAACCGGTTCCAAGCTTGATAACCTCTGCAATCTTCTTTAAGAAGCTGCTCGGATTCTTCGCCATATTGTAGCGGACAGACAGGGATGGCTGATATAACTGTACTTCTGCGGTTGCCTGCAAAATCAGGTACGACACGTCATTGACTGCGTCCATGCCGCGCTCATCCACACCGCCGCAGCATACGTTCTGGAACATTGGGTAACCGGCGGAAAACTGTGCGGTTACCTGATCCTGGAACAGGCACTGCTCAGAGAATTTAACCCATAAGCAGTCCAAAAGTTCCTGCGCCTCTTCCTCTGTCAAACGGCCAGCCTCGATATCTGCCTTATAAAATGGGTAAAGATATTGATCCATACGTCCCGGGTTGTAGCTTGCTGCATTCTGCTCCATGAAAATACAGGTCTGGTAAATATACATCGACTGAATCGCCTCGCGGAAGGTACGCGCCGGTTTTTCCGGAACCTGATCGCAGGTCCCTGCAATCTGTAACAGTTCTTTTCTGCGCTTCTCATCCGGCTCTGCCTCTGCCAGCTTTCTCGCCTCTGCCGCATAGCGGTGTCCCAATGCGGAGATACCGTCAGCTGCCAGCTCCATCGCTTTCAGGTATTCAATCTTCTCATAGTCACCCGGACGGGTAATATCAAGTGTATCAAGCACTTTATGGATATGCGCCTTGATTCCCTCCATGCCTTCTTTAATGACTCTGGAATAACCCGCAGTCGTCTCGCCCCAGCCACGAACCGATTTACGGTTGATGTAAAGAGCGCCGCAGTCACGTAAGGTTGCCGCAAAATCTGGGCATTGTACCAGCCACTGCTCATACGTGGAACGTCCCTTCCAGTACGGGCGGATGATCTCCTCAAATGCCTTCCGATCCTCTGGGCGCAGATAGAATGGGTCATATGGACGGGTACTGATGGTATCCAGCTCCTCATCCAGAACCGACCAGCAGGTATCGACACTTAAAATACCGCCGCGCTGCTTGCTTCCGGCATTGCCGACAATCAGCTCATCCCCCCAGATTTTTACAGTTTTCTCCAGGCACTGTTTCTTAAATGCATATGCTTTCCGGATGCACAGCGGCTGTCCCTCTGATTCCTGGAAGCCCTTTGTCAGGATAATTGCATTTTCCAGATCCATCTCTGGCTTGGTCTTTAATACTCTCTGTTTTAATCGGTCAATCCGATCCATGTATGGTTTTCTTTCGATTGCTGCCATCTGATTTCCTCCTATTTTTTACTCACATTCCCATTCTGTGGGATTTATTTTTTTAGCACCTGCTATAAATCTCTTTTCGTTTAAAAGTATAGCAATTCTTATGTGGAAATGGTACAATATCAATAACTAAAAATACCAAAATCTTAACATATTGAATTTTTATAGAAAGAAGGGATCCTTTGAAATCTACTTCCCAGTTACAGGAAATCAACCACTATCAAGATCAAGATTTTCCGGTCAATGTCTACTATTCTGATATTCATTCCATGCAGCCGCCGGGACGCTGGCTGCGCGACTTCCACTGGCATGATGAGCTGCAGTTTACCCTCGTACTAAGCGGAACATTGACAATGCAGGTAGATAATCTTTCTCTGCCCGGACAGGCTGGAGATCTGATTTTCGTCAACACCTCCCTGATTCATGCCGTCACACAGATGTCGGAAGACGGCTCCTATGCGAGCCTCAATTTTCCTTACCGCCTTCTTGCCTTTTTTCCTGGAAGCCGCATGGATCAGGACTACGTCCTGCCCTATACCGCCGGCGGGAAATTCTCCGCTTTCTCTATTCACCCGGAATCCGAATGGCAGAAAGAGTTGATCGGACTGCACAAAAAAATAACCGATTTATTTCTTTCCAATCAGGTTAAAGGCAATGAATATTCTATCTGCATTAAGATTACCTCGATGTGGAATCTGTTGATTTCCAATTTTCACAGCAGTGGGAATTCTACCTCTATTAACCTCCTGCGCCAGCAGCGCCTGCAATCCATTCTCCTGTTCATCTATGCACATTACGCAGATGATTTACAGCTCTCAGACCTGGCTGCATCAGCCAATATCAGCGTCGGAGAATGCTGCCGGATTTTTCAAAATATTCTTCACACAACTCCCTATGGATATTTAACTAATTACCGCATCCAGACCAGTGTTTCCCTCCTTCACCGCGATCTGCCCATCTCACAGATTGCCGGACTGGTCGGATACAACCAGGTCAGCAATTACATCGCCACATTCAAACGGATCATTGGCTGCACACCAGCACAGTACCGGAAACAACACTTATCAAAACCAGATATCCCAAGCAGTTAATGGAAAACCGGCCGGCTTCTCTTCATCAGGGAAACCGACCGGCTGCTAAGGTGGTATAAAAATATAAAGGGGGGCTTTTTCAGGATGATGCAACGATTATTTTAATTTTCCAATTTCATCAAATCGTTTATAAGCATCGACAACCGCATTGATCACGCTGCTGCGGAACCCACGGTCTTCCAGTGTCTTCACACCGATCATCGCCGGACCAGCCGGAGAACACACATCATCTTTTAAATTCTCAAGATGCTTTTCGCTCTGTAAAAACAGCTGCACGGTTCCAAGGATTCCTTCCAGTGCATATCTTCTCGCCTGATAACGTAAAAGACCATTGTAAACGCCGCCGTCTGCCAGAGAATTAGCAAACATTGCGATAAACGCCGGGGATGTAGATGTTAATACCGTGCCTGCCACAAACTGGGAGGCCGGAAGGCTGTCAAATCCACCGGCTTCACGTAGAATATACCGGAATTCGTCCTCCTGTTCCTTCGTGTAGCTGTCGCCCTGTTCGATCAGGATAAAACCTTTTCCAATCAAGCAGGCTGTATTCGGGAGAATACGGATAACCGGAACATTCTTTCCTTCTAACTCTAATTCTTTCATATAGGTTGAAACCTCAACACCCGCTACAATCGAAACGATAATTTTTTCCTGCCCTTCTTCTGCACATGCCGCAAAGACCGGTTTCACCTCTTCCAGAACACTCTTTAAAAACTGCGGTTTTACACAGAACACAACATAATGAGCTGCCTTGATCGCTTCTCCATTGGTCTCAACAAAGTTGCATCCCAGCTCGTCCGCTAATTTCTGTCCTTTTTCTGTAACCACATCTGTAATCACAACTTCCGATGGATCAATTCCCTTGCAGGCTGCCGTTGCAAGAGCTGTACCCATAGTTCCACTTCCAATAAAAGCAATTTTTTTCATAGCTGGTCTCCTTTCAACTTAAAGTCCGAGTTAGTAATATACTTCAAATATATCTTATGTGGCTTATATTTCCCTTCGCCTTTCAGCGAAGGGAAGTTCCCGCTCTCAGCGGATAAATTTTTCTTTAAATGCCTGAACATGCGCTTTCTGAACCGATATCAATTTATCTACATCTCTCTCCTGAAGACAACGATAAATTTCCTCATGATGTCCAATATCCATATCATCAATCGAAGATAAATTAATCCGGTTTAAAAACAGAAGACGAATACTCAAATCCTGGTAATTATTCATCTCCCGCTCAAGAAACGGATTCCTAGTCATAGAAGAAATAATTCTATGAAATGCTCGATCCAAAAGAACTCTTTCTTCCGCATCTGTCTCCTCTCTCAGGACTTCCAGGCTGTCTTTCAGCCGCTTTAAATCTTCTTCCGTCCGATTCATAGCAGCAAGCTCTGATTCAAGTGGAGACAGAGCAAATCTCATCTGATAAATCGATTCCACTTCATATAAGGAAATCTCATTTACCATAATACATTGTCTCGGGACAATTTTCACAAAGTTTTCCCATGCCAGTCGATTCAGTGCCTCACGGATGGGAGTTCGTCCCATCCCCAGCTCTTCCATCAATTCAGCCTCTACTAATGTCTGTCCGGGGCGAAGTCTGGCTGTAATAATCATCATCTTAATCTTCTCGTATGCCACATCACTAACTCGCATTGTTTCCCTCATCTTTCTTGTAGAACAAATCTGTGATTTGCATCCAACTTCTTTTAGTCTACAGGAATGCTTATTTTTATAATAGCGCAAATAAGGATCAAATTCAATTAGACTTTTGTATATACCCCGTTTCTGATATAGTTACTGTTCACGCATACATGCCCAGTAACCTGATATGCCCTATTTTTTTTATAATTTTTCGACGCATCGCTTGTAATTTTCTTCCGCGTTGCCGCCCTTATGCCAGATATCCGCGATCGCTTCCGCGATTGGAAGCGGATCCGATTCATTGTACATAACATTTCGTCCCAGCAAGATTCCGCGGATATTGCTGCTGATTCCGATCTCTTTCGTGTACTCTTCTACAACCTCAATCGGCTCACTCTTTACCTCGTCTGGAACTACCAGCACCGGACAGGTGGTCGCCGCCGTCGGAACTGCATATTCATGATTCAGCGGAACTTCAATCCATTTGCCGGATGCACGGCAGCCAAGAGCGCCTACCACGCCGACTACCTTACACAGACTCTCTGAATCCGTCTTCATCGTAAACCCCGTTTCCGTCGTTTCTACATACAGCGCCTCGATAAAAATTGGAAGACCAGCTGACTCTGCTGCATTGACAGCTTCTGCACAGTACCGAACCGTATATTTGCTTCGCTCATCCATCGGATTCAGACGGATCATAAACTTTACACCGTCCATCCGAAGTTTCACTAGGCGATCGACTGTATAACAGGACGGCATATCGTCCATCTCCCATACCGTATTTTTCAGACCGCCCCGGTTCACAGTGCCAACCAGCATCTTCCCATCCAGAAACGCCTTTTCTCCACGTTCCCGCTGCAACTTATTGAGGATAAATAAATCTTCAATAATATCCGGTGTCGCCTCGATTCCATCAATCTGATCACTCTGCAGCATCCGCACCAGGCGGGATAAATACTCCCGCCTATTACTTAAACCAATCGGATTTCCTTTGTACTCATTGATCATTCTGGCATTGTGATCCGCTGCCGCAAATACCAGCTTATCATGCGGAAATCCCGGTTTTTTTCGCGCCGCCGCTTCCTGCTCAATAACCTCCGGAGAAAAGGCTTTTATCTTGTTTAATTCTTCAAAAATCTTGTCATTCAAAAAACTTTGATAATCAAATCCCATATACACCTTTGCCTTTCTCTGTCACTGAACACATTTTATTTTCCAAAATTAACGATTGCGTCAATTTTATCTCTTCCGCCTACTTTATCGCCCCACTGATCATATACGCTCTGGGCTGCCTCGATAAATGGTTCGCGATCCGGCTCTGTGATTTCGATGCCCTCTCCCTTTAACAGTTCCAAGCACTCATCCTCAGATGCTGTATAAAGTTCTCTCTCTTTATCGATCATTTCTTTGGTGCACTCATCGATAATCTGTTTGTGCTCGTCCGAAAGAGAATCATAGAAATTCTTAGCAACTACGCAGATACCTAAGTCGTTGGTCCATCCAACCATTGCCCAGTGCGGCGCTGCCTCATAAAACTTCTTGGAATAATAGTTTGTATTGGCCGCTTCTGCACCGTCAATAATGTTCTGCTGCAGCGCTGTGTATAATTCGCCGTATGCCATCGGCAGCGGGCTTGCGCCGAATGCGGTAAAGGAATCCAGCTGTACCTGATTTTCCATGGTCCGGATCTTGAGATTCTTTAAATCCTCGATACTGTTGATCGTCTTCTGCGTTGTCATGATATGTCTGGTTCCCAAATCCAGGAAGCCCATCAGATGGAAGCCTTTCTCCTCACAGTCACCGCTATAGGACATTCCAATCTCGTCAGAGTCCAGAACGGAATACATATGTTCCTTATCTCTCCAGAGGAACGGAAGGCAGAATATATTAACAGATGGAACAAAGCTGGAGAACGGCGCTACCGACGTCATCGCCATCTCTACGGTGCCAAGCTGCATACCCTCAATGACATCTCGCTCATTGCCAAGCTGGTTATCCGGATATATTTCTACTTTAATTTCGCCATTGGATCGCTCTTCCACAATCTCTTTAAAATATTCCGCTGCTTTTACCGGAGGTTCGGTTGCTGCCTGTGATAAGGAAACCTTTACGGTCACCGCACCACCGGATGAACCGCCTGTATTAGCCGCTGCCTTTGCGGACTCTCCTGTGGAAGCGCTGCCGCCTCCTCCACATCCTGCCAGAGAGCCAGCTGCCACCAGCATCGCCATCGTCATGCTTACAAACCGTTTCACATTTTTCTTCATATCAATAAATCCTCCTTTCATTTCATCTTCTTATCCCATTAACTGCGGCAGCCATAAATAGGTCTGCGGGAGATATGTAACAATAATCAGTACAACTAACATTGCAAGAATCGTAGGAATTACAAACGGGAATACCTCTCTTACACTCTTGCCGGTCAATCCACAGGCAACGAATAAAGTTGCTCCATAAGGCGGTGTTACGTATCCAATCGCCAGGTTGATGCAGACAATAACACCAAAGTGAATCGGGTCGATTCCATAAGCGGTTGCTACCGGGAATAAGATCGGCATTAAAACGATAATTGCAGAGAAACTTTCCATAAACATTCCAACTAAGAACAGCGCAATATTTAAGAAAATAAGGAATGCAGTCTTACTTGTGATGAATGTATTCATAACCTGGATTAAGAGCTGCGGCAGCTGTTTTGCTGTGATAAACCATGCAAAGATATAAGCGCAGCCTGTGATAATCATGATGCCAGCCGCTGTCTGCGCGGACTTAACAAAAATACCAGGTAAATCTTTCAATGTAATTTCTTTGTAAATAAACATACCTACCAGGAAGCCATAGACAACCGCCACAGCCGCTGCTTCAGTTGCAGAAAAGATACCGCTGATGATACCACCGATAATGATAATCGGAAGTCCTAAACCAGGAAGTGCAGAAAACATCGTTCTCCGTACTTCTTTCGGATCAAACTTGGTTGTCTGGATATATGCATCTCCGCCCCTGGAAGCGTGAATATAGGAGTAGACCATCAGTGCCACACCAATCATAACTCCAGGAATAGCGCCTCCGAGGAATAACTGACCAACAGATGCACCTGTGGAATATCCAATCAGAACCATTAAGATACTTGGCGGAATAATCGGTCCGATACTTCCTGCTGCTGAGAGCAGAACCGTTACGAAACTCATGTTATAGCCTTTTTCTTTAAATGCAGGCGTCATGATCGAACCGATTGCTGCTGTTCCAGCCGTTGCTGAACCGGAAATTGCCGCGAAAATCATGGATGCCAGTACGGCTACCATCGCCAGACTTCCTTTTACAAAGCCGATCGACGCACTTGCAAAATCTACAATCCGTTTGGACATACCGCCCTGATCCATCAGATTTCCTGCCAGCATGAACATCGGAATCGCCATGATCGGCCAGCTGTCAAGACCCGCAAACATTCTCTGCGGTACCAGAACCAATGGGAAATTTCCCTCAAGCATAATCGAAAGTGTCGTTCCCATTCCGAGTGCAACAAAAATAGGGGCTCCGATTAGAAACAGACACAAAATACAGATAAATAAAAATCCTAACATATCGCAGCCTCCTTTACTAATCTATAAATTCTCTCGGTTCTTCCGGTGCATTCTTGTTTTTTAAGCGTTCGATAAAGGTAAGGAGCTGTTCCATAATCATCAAAACTCCACCGGTTGGGAATGCCGCGTAAATCAAAGCCATCGGAATCTGCATCGCCGGAGACGTCTGAGCCGTCGTAGACTGTACTACTTTGAACCCGAAATATGTCATAATACATAAGAAAACAATCGTTAAAAGATCTACAATCGCGGTCAAAATGCGTTTCGGCTTTTGCGGAAGTGCAGATGTCAGAACATCTACCTGAAGGTGAGAACGATTTCTCATCGCAATCGCCGATGCCATCAATACCAGCCATATCATCAGATATCTCGCTAATTCTTCGGTCCATCTAAGAGGACTCTGTATTACAAAACGAAAAAAAACCTGAATAATAACTGTAATTGTCATCGCAAGGAAAAGAACAACTACTACCGCATCATTTACATTTCGAATTATCTGGAGAAGTGGGTTCCCCTTTTCTTTCATAATGTATCCCCCTTTCCTGGATAGTTTTTACAAAGGCGGCAGCCGGTGAAACTGCCGCCGGTTTTTTATTAGATCTTTCTCTCTAAGCCGCGTTTCTCATAGTAAGAATCCGGGATATCTTTCGGATCTTTGTACATAACCATCACGCACTTACCGTCACTGCCGATAGTCGGCACATCCATAATGAATAATGGCCATCCAAACCATTTGTACCAACCAAACTCCCACATGGTTGTACAGTTCAGGCAGTAGCACTGGAATCCTTCCTTATTATAAGCTCTTGGATCCGGTTTATCTAAAGTCTGTACCTTGTCTTGACATTCGGTTACCAGCCAGCCGCCGCTGTTACAACGCGGAAGTGTAAAGGTAATCTTCTCCTCATCCTCTTCCCAAATCTGATCGCCGTTATCATGAAGAGCAGACCATAATACTGCACGGTTCTCCAGGAAATCTTCCATTGGGAAATCTTTATATGTAGCCTGACCCGCTTTATATTTCTCCATCCAGTCCTGCAGACATGGCGGATAGCACCATAATGCATAGTCTTCCATACATTCAAAGATCGCCTCATCCGGTGCCCATTTCTTGAAATTGCGTAATGTCTGATTTACCCAGCGGACTGCGAAATGGTGAAATCCTGTCTTTTTCTCTACATTTAATTTGTGCAGCTCCAGCGCTTTTTCCATATCACCGGCTTTGATCGCTGCCTCTAATTTATCAATATTGCGAACCGCATAATCATTGCGAACCTTTTCCAACGTCTCTGTATACATCTTCTTTTCCATAATCTATACCTCCTTATTACCAAGCTGTCTTCTTTCCGTATTTTTCATCTTCCTGGATCGGGAAATGCACTTCTTTACCAAGGTCGCTCGACTGATAAATCGCACGGATAAATTCAAGTGTTCTTCTTCCCTCTACGCCGTCTACCATCGGCTCACGATCTTCTTTGATCGCATGGATGAAATCAGTAAGCTGTCTTCTGTGATTTTCGGTTGCCACATAGCCAGCACCCGTTGCTGTATCACCAGAGTCAACTTTTACCTTGGTCAGGTAATCATCCTCGTTCATGCCTTCTACTTTCCATTCTACGATCTCTTCTTCCACAATCTTGATCGTACCTTTTTCACCATGGATTTCGATGTGACGCGGATAACCCGGACGGACTGCACTACTACTTACCAGGCTTCCCAACGCCCCATTCTTAAATTTGAATATTGCGTTGGCTACGTCATCTACTTCAATATCCGGATGCAGGGTTGTCATATAATTACCAGTCAGTCTCTCTACATCGCCGACTAAATAAAGCATTAAGTCAATAAAATGAACGGTCTGGCTAATCAGGGAACCGCCGCCCTCACCTTTCCATGTACCTCTCCATGCACCGGAAGCATAGTATTCATCGCTTCGGAAGCATTTTCCAGAACAATCAACCGAAAGAAGTTTACCAAGCTTGCCTTCATCCAGCGCTTTCTTGATCAGCTGAGCCTGATCCATGAAACGGTACATAAAGATAACACCAAATTTAACGCCCGCTTCTTTACATGCTGCAATCATCCTGTCAGCTGCATTACAATCGACAGAAATTGGTTTCTCACACATTACGTGTTTGCCAGCCTTCGCACAGTCCACAACCATCTGCTCATGCAGGAATGGAGGTGTTACTACACAGACAGCATCGATATCATCTCGTTTCAGCATCTCTTTATAATCCGTGTAATAAGACGGAATATTGTACTCTTTGCTGAATTCCTTTGCCACATCCTCTTTCACGTCACAGAATGCAACAACCTCTGCTTCCGGGATATCCCGAAGTGCTCCTGCATTTAACGGACCTGCCATACCGCCGCCGATAATACCAAATCTGATTTTGTCGCCCATACTCTTTTTCCTTCCTTTCTTTTTTAATCTTTTATTAGTACATGCACTTTGTTTTCTTTAATATATCTCAGATATCTTACTGATATATTAGCACTTTATTTTTTTATTTTCAAGTCGTTTTCTGATTTTATTTGACGAACTTTAAATCGTATTGATCTTTTATCATGTTTTATTTCATTGTATTGTACATTTCCAATCCATTTTCCCCCATATTTCCCTTATTGCATAAACAATCGGTCAATTTTATTCTCATTCAAATATTCTTCCGCCATTGATTCCACATAAATCTTGAACAGATTTCATAGAACAATTCTTTTCTACAAAACAAAGAAGAGCCATTTAATGTCTCTGCATCAAATGACTCTTCTCATTTTCAATTCTTTACTGCCCAATCTCCGCCGCCGGACCCACTGCCGGTTCCTGCGCCGGACCGTGTCCTGGTCCGATGTCGCTGCCCGGTCCTGCCGGCACGATCGTCGTGCTAGATTCTGCCGGATCTTCAACTGTCTCGGCAGGTGTTTCCGGCACCACCGCCGGGGCTGAATACCGTTTTCCTGCCGTACCCGTCTTGTGGATCCGCTGCATCCGCTCTTTGATGGATTCGCTCTTGATCTGCTCGATCTTGGCGCTGGCGTCTTCTTTTAACTCCTTGCTGCTGCGGCCGGAATCGCCGCTCTTTGCAGACTCCAGAAGCTTCGCCGCCTCATCCGAGAGCAAATGATCCCTTCTGAAATTCGCCGCGGTATATCCGCTGGTTGTGATTTCAAATGCATCCGGATGACCTGCCAGATAGGTTCCTTCTCCGCGTCCATTGTCCGTCTCCGGGGTATCAAAGGACGCCGCCGGAAGCCCCTCTACCATCTTTTCCATCGCATTTTTCCAGATCTTCGCCGGATACGTGCCGCCGTACAGGCTGGAAAGTGTCTTCTGCTGGTCGTAGCCAACCCAGACCGTCATCGTATAATATGGCGTCATGCCGCAGAACCAGCCGTCACGGCTGCCGTTGGTCGTACCGGTCTTTCCGGCCGCCTCTATATTGCCGCTCCACCCCATCGATGCCGCCGTACCTTTTGTGACAACTCCCTTTAAAATATCGGTCATCATCACGGCGCTGCTCTCCTGGTAAACCTGAACCGATTCATAATCTTCAAAAATATCTTCGCCCTGGTTATTGATCATCTTGATAATACAGGTCGGTTCGCGGTACTGTCCCCGGTCTGACAGCGCTGCATAAGCGCCCGCCATCTCCTCGGTCGTCATACCGGTGGTAAAGCCGCCCAGGGAGGTCGCCGGATAATAGTCCGCCGCCTGCACGCTCGCGAAGCGCATCTGGGTTAAATATGCCATGCCGACATCCGGTGTGATATCATCATAGATATACCATGCCACACCATTTTTACTTCGCTCGACCGCATTTCGAAGCTCCAGCCTCTCGCCGGAAAGGGACTTCACATCCACGCCCTTCTGCTTCGCCGCGTCAATATCGATATTCGGAATCTTTGTTTCCGATGTGTAACCATTTTCCAGTGCCGGTGTATACACGATCAACGGTTTGATAGAACTTCCCGGCTGTCTCGGGCTCTGGAACGCACGGTTTAATGTGTAGGTATCCGTCTCCTGACTACGTCCACCCACAATCGCCACGACGCGGTTCGTCTTGTTGTCAATAACGGTGGACGCGCCTTGCAGCTTGTAAACGCCGTTTTCGGATGTATTGCCATCAAAGGACAAAACTCCATCTAATGCATCCTGCAGGATCGTCTGCTTGTCCGGATCCAACGAGGTATAAAGGTTATAGCCGCCCGTGTAGAGCGCATCGCGCTCCTGGTTGTACACCTCGTTGTAATTGGCATTGTACTCTTTGTAAGCCTCGTCGCTGCGGAATCCATACTGGAATTCAAAGCCGTCACGGCGCATCAGATAGCGAATCGCACAGTCGATCGCATACGTCGTCTCATAGTTGTGCAGCGGCACTCTCTGGCGGTTGACCGTGATCTCCTCCGCCTTTGCCTCTTTGCACGCTTTCTCCGTAATAAATCCCATACTCAGCATATCTTCCAGAATCTTATCGCGGCGTGTCAGCGCATTTTCCGGATGACGGTACGGGTTGTAATACGTCGGCGAGTTCGGAATCGCACACAAATATGCCGTCTGGCTCAAGGACAGTTCATCCGCATCCTTGCCAAAATAACCTCTTGCAGCCGCCTGAAGCCCGTAGTACGTGTTCGCGAAGCTGATATCATTGATATAGAACTCCATAATCTGCTCTTTGGTGTATTTCTTCGTCAGATCTAAGGAAATCAGCATCTCCTTGATCTTCCGCTCCATCGACACCTCGCGGGTCAGAAAACGGTTTCTCGCTAACTGCTGGGTGATCGTACTCGCGCCGTGCTTTTCTGCTCCCTCAGTCAAAAAGTAATTGACTGCGACACGGAAAATACCTTTTATATCAATGCCTGGATTTTCCCAGAACGTCCGATCCTCGATCGCCACAAATGCGTTGACTGCATTCTGCGGTATCTGGTCATACTTCAAATAACTGGAATCCTCGTCTCCCGTCAGCTTCGCCAGCACATTACCGTTGGAATCATAAATATAACTTGCCTCCTGCAAACGGAATGTATCCAGCGTACTGTTTTCCACCACTCCCTCTATCTGGCTTTTATAGTCCTCATAGAGCGGAATCAGCTTATATGCTCCAAATCCGGCACCGCCAATCACCAGCAGTACCAGACACACCAGAAGCGTCTTGAACATGGTTCCAAAGATCCTTGCCATCGCATGGAACACGATCCGCCCACCGCTCCAGCTGTTATTTTTGCCCGCTTTCTTTCGCTTGCCGACATCGATTTTCCCGCTTTTCTTTGCGGTGCCCCGCCTGCCCGAAGATCGTGCGGATGAAGCTGCCGGTTTCTTTCGAACGCCGGAGGCGTCCTCTCTCGTCTGTTTCTCCCTCATCTCTTCCCTCATCTTCCTATGTATCTATGATTGCTGCCATTCTAATTTCATGCGGCACCTCAGGCTTCAATAATGCCAGTCTGCGGACAGCAACTTTTTATACTTTTCTGACAAAATCAGCTTGGACTCCATTTTATTATAAGTTTTTTTGTCCAAAAGAACAAGCCTGTTTTCGAAATCTGCCCAATCTCCTACCGCGTGTTACTGTTCACGCACACATGCCCAGTAACGGATTTTTCCGTGGCTTCAAAAATGCCTATCTGTAAACTGCATTTTCGCTATATCAATGCCGTTTCCGAAAAAGAAATGCTAGAAGTTCATGCACTAACAGCGGCGTGGCGGATAACAGGAGAAGCGCCAGCCACTCTGCCGGGCGCAGCCGCACCGTGTGAAGGAGTTTCATCAAAAAAGGAATCTCCGTCACCGCAACCTGCATCAGAATCCCCACAAGGACTGCCGCAAGCATCAGCGGATTTTTCCCAAGACTGCGTGAAAATGCCGAGCCCGTAAGCGAGCGCATGCCGACCGCATGAAAGAGCTCCGACAGCCCCAGAACGGTAAATGCATACGTCTGTGCCCGCAAAAGCTCCTGTCTGCTGAAAAATGCCCCCAGCGTGACTGCTGCAATCAGAGACCCGTAAAATACCATGCAGAACCACCCGCCTCCGGCAAACAGCGACTCGCCCGTCCGGCGCGGCGGCTGACGCATCAAGTTCTCCCGGTCGTTTCCATCCATGCCGAGTGCCAGCGCCGGAAGCGAGTCCGTAATCAGATTGATCCAAAGGATGTGCCCGGCTCCCAGCGGCGCCGGTATTCCGATAGCAACGGCGGCAAACATGGTTAAAATCTCCCCCAGATTGGAGGAAAGCAGAAACAGTATAGATTTTCGTATATTTTCATAGATGCCGCGCCCTTCCTCAATTGCCCTCTCGATCGTCGCAAAATTATCATCCGTCAAAATCATATCCGCCGCCTGCCGCGCCACATCGGTTCCGCCTTTTCCCATCGCGATCCCGATATCGGCTGATTTAAGCGCCGGCGCATCATTTACGCCGTCCCCGGTCATCGCCGTCACGCACCCGGCGCGTTTTAAAGCCCGCACAATCCGGACTTTATGTTCCGGCGACACCCGTGCAAAGACTGATACAGAACCGATTCGTTCCTCCAGAGCTCCCTCATCCAGCGTTTCCAGCTGCGCCCCCGTCATGCATTCTTCCCGCCGTTTGGCAATCCCCAGCTGCCTGGCGATCGCAAGCGCCGTGTCTGCATGATCTCCAGTGATCATGACCGTCCGCACAGATGCCCTGCGAAATGCCTCAACTGCCCCGGCTGCTGCCTCCCTCGGCGGATCCATCATGCCTGCCAGACCCAGAAATACCAGGTTCTGCTCCAGCTGTCCCACCTGTTTCTCCCACTTTCCATCCGGCATTTTTCCTGTTTGAAGCTCCCTATACGCCCCCGCGAGTACTCGCAGGGCACGCGCGGACATACGCGTGATCTCCGTCTCAATCTCTGTCCGCCTCTCCCTGGTCAGCGGCACAATTTTGTCCTCTTCCATCTCATAACGACACCTTTTAAGAATCACATCCGGCGCCCCTTTTACACAAGAAATCCAGTTTTCTCCCTGCTCATGCACCGTCGTCATTCTCTTCCGATCCGAATCAAAGGGAATCTCCCCTTTCCGCGGATATCTCCGACGCAGATGCTCCGGAGAAACACCACAATTTTCACAAAATCCGTACAGCGCCCGCTCGGTGGCATCCCCCACCGTCTCCCCGGCATCGCTGCACAGCGCAAATACCTCCAGAAGCCGTTTTCCCACTTCTCTTTCCTTAGAGCGCGCCAATTCCTGTTCCGTATACTCCTGTCGATTTACATAACATGTCGTCACCGTCATCTCATTTTTCGTCAGCGTCCCCGTTTTATCTGAGCAGACCACGCTGACTGCCCCCAGTGTTTCCACGGACGGAAGACGGCGCACGATCGTGCCAGCCCGCGCCATTTTCGTCACTCCCAGCGCCAGCACAATCGTCACCGTCGTCGGAAGCCCCTCCGGCACGGCAGCTACCGCCAGGGAAATCGCAGTGAGCAGCATTTCCATCACGTCGCGCTTCTGCCAGACGGCGAGGGCAAATAATAAAACGCACAGCCCGATCGTAAGAATACTCAATAGTTTCCCCAGATCCGACAGCCTTTTTTGCAACGGTGTCTCCTCCTCCGGCGCCTCGCGGATCAGAGAAGCAATCCGCCCTACCTCCGTATTCATGCCGGTGGCGATGACAATTCCCTTTCCCCGCCCTGCCGTCACGTAAGAAGTCATAAATGTCTCATTTTTACGCTCTGCCACCGGAAGCGCACCGGCGGCTAAAAAATGGCTGTTTTTCTCAACCGCCCGCGATTCGCCGGTCAGCGCTGATTCTTCTGCCCGCATTTCAGCTGTCTCGGTAAGACGCAGGTCGGCTGGAACCTGCCGCCCGGCATCGAGCACGACCAGATCCCCCGGCACCAGCTCCCGCGCGGCAATCTCCCGCTCTTTTCCTTCCCGGATCACAACCGCCTCCAGCTGCGTCATCCGTTTTAAGGATTCGAGCGCTTTCTCCGCCTTCCCCTCCTGAATCACGCCCACCGTGGCATTTAATACGACAACCGCCAGAATTACCCCCGCATCGCCGTACTCGCCCAAAAGCAGGGAGATCCCGGCTGCCGCAAACAACACAAAAATCAGGGAGTCGCAAAGCTGTGCCCCGATGCGCACAATCAGACTCCGCGGTGGTGCTTCCCGCAGCTCATTTTCCCCATAATGGCGCTGCCGCACCTCCACTTCCGCTGCCGATAAGCCTGTCCGCAAATCGACCGAAAACTCCCTGCACACCTCTTCCACCGTCCGGTTCTCATACATGCGCATTTCCCCCTTTTTCTGTCCCTGTTCTGTACTTTTCACAGACTGCATTTATTCATATGCGGAAAATAGGGGGGATTAGAACTGAATGGTTGGAATAAAGAAATGGAAAGCATAGTCCTGTTTGATGCTCAAATGGCATCGGAACTCTTATTGTTTCGATGCCATTCTATAAATTCTATGATTTAATTTTATCGTTCTGTTTCGGTCACATACCTTACACCTGTGGTTCCGGCTCCTGCGTCTGCGCGGCCGGTTTGCGCTCCATCGGCATATAACCTTCTTTCTTCCGCTGTATCGGCTGTACAGGCACCGTTGCTGCCGTATCCCGGAACGCCGGGAGGCTGCCTGTCTCCATGTAAGCGCGGAACGGAATTTCGCCCTGCGCCGGATCTCTCACGACCTCATTTTTCTCCACTTCTGGTCGTTCTCCTCTGCGCGGTGGACGGCGCTCAAACCGCTCCCGTCTTCCAGAAGCCGGGCGGTCTTCCCGTTTCTCATTTTCCGGCACCGCGCGGTTTCCGCTACGTCTGTCCGCTGCTCTCTCGGCTCCCGAAACACGCGCTGCCCTCTCTCTCTCTGAGCAAGCTCTTTCTCTGCCCTGCGTGCGCTCAGTATTCCCCTCAGCAGCACGATCCGCTGTACGGTTCCGATAGCTTCTCTCCGATCGTTCCGGTCTGTCACTGCCAGACGGACGTTCTTGTGCGCTGCGCTCCTGTTCCGGCTTTTCGGCTTTTTCCGGTGTTTCCAGACGTGTTCCCCTATTCGGACCACTTACGCCTCTTGGCGCCTGTGTCCGCTCCGAAAGAGGTCGAACCTGCATCTTATTTTTCTTTTCCTTCTCCCGGAAGCTTTTAAGTACGATCGCCGCCGAATACTGGTACGCATAGATACAGCTTTTCATCAGTTCCTGCTCTTCCTCCGTCTTGCAGGAACTCAAGAGCATCTCTTCCTCTTCTTTTTCCAGATATGCCTCTCCGTTCGTATCGCGTTCCTTTACCGGCTTGTAGATCCGGTATTTCTTGTAATACGGTGGACATGGAAACTGCTTATTCTTAACCGGTTCCGGTACAATCCGCAGTTTGTAGGTATCGGACATGCGCGCCAGAACATTATGTATTTTCTCACAATTCTCTCTCGTATTTGTCTCCCGCGCCGGGATACAAAGTAAATAATCCATCTATTTTCCCTCACATCTATCAAACGATCCTTTTCAAAATCGTTTTCTTCTCAAATTTTCTACATTTACGCCAATCTTTATTGTATCATGTCAGAGAAAAACGGGCAAGTGAAAAAGAATGTGCCTCACGACAATTTCCTGTTACACAAAAAAAGGCTGCCACACGAATGCCAAACGAACGATTTCCGTCCGGGGCCTTCTGTTTGTGACAGCCTGTCTTCCTTTATCTAACGCAGCCATATTTACCTGCGTGTTACTGTTCATGCATACGTGTCCAGTAACACCTGCGTTCCTCAGTCTCTTACACCATCCAGTCTTTCAGCACGCCGTGATCGCGCAGCAGCTTTCCAACCACCGTCTTGTCAATCTTCCGGAGAACCGGCTTTTTGAGTGCTTCAAGCGGCATCGGCAGCTTCATTTCCAGCGGCGATCTGCCATCCATCAGCTTGACCGTGCTGTCCAGAAGCTCGCGGATATCGTAGACACTTCCCCATACCTCCGGTACGCCGCGGTCTACGCCGCACAAGCCATACACCGCTTCCATCGCGGTGCGGACGGAATACTCGGTCGTGAAAATAGTATCACGCGGGGTCTCCGCAAACTGCCCCAGAAATGCCGCATTGACACATCCATCCGGGATAACGTCCGGGCGGTCTCCGGCACGCCGCGGCATAAAGAATGCTGTAATATACGGCATCATCGTCGGCGTACAGTTCGCATGGTTCTCAGCCAGTTCCTCGATCTGATCCTCCGGGATTCCGAGATGGTACAGCCATTCTTCGGTGATCTCCTTGCCCGTGCAGGCGCGCATCGGCTTCTTCACATAATCGCCCGGTACATCCGTAAATAAACTGTATACCCAGACGCAGATCTCGTCCTTATCCTGCGCTTTGAACTGTCCCTGACGGTTGATCGTCCAGCTGAGCAGCCAGCTTGAATCACGGCAGCTCACGATACCGCCTGTTACGACGCGTCCACTTCTCGGATCCCTGCGGCAAATCTTGCGGATCTGGGAAATGATTGTCTCATCCGAAGTCGTGACCGTCGCAGACTCCCAGTTCGTCTTCTGGATATCCGAGCAGAATTTCTCCGGATGTCCAAATGCCGGATCCTGCGCAGCAATCTGACGCCACAGACTCCAGCAGCCGCTGGTACGCACTTCCGCACCTTCTACCGGTGCCTGATTCTGGTCGCCGTAGATCGTTCCCTCAGTACAGCTTCCGTTCGTAATAAAGACAAAATCATCCTCAGTCAACGCGATTTCCTTCTTCTCGCCGCCCTTCACGTACTCGATCGCCTTCGCAACCTTTTTCTCACCCTGGATGTCAAACCGCACATTCGTAACCTCGGTGCCAAACTGGATCTGGACGCCTGCCGTCTCCAGATATTTCTGCATCGGCAGAATCAGCGACTCATACTGGTTGTAACGCGTAAATTTAAGTGCCGAGAAATCCGGAAGTCCGCCAATGTGGTGGATAAAACGCTGAAAATAGCGTTTCATCTCTAATGCACTGTGCCAATTTTCAAACGCAAACATTGTTCTCCAGTACAGCCAGAAATCCGAATCAAACACCTCATTATCAAACACATCCTCAATGGATTTGTCATACAGATCCTCATCCTTCGTGAAGAACAGCTTCATGATCTCCATGCTGCCTTTCTGGCTCAAGCGGAATTTGCCGTCCGTGTGTGCATCCTCGCCTCGGTTGACCGTCGCACGGCAGAGCGAGTAGTTCGGATCATGTTTATTCAGCCAGTAATATTCATCGAGAACTGATGCCCCCGGCACCTCCAGGGACGGGATGCTGCGGAACAGATCCCACAAGCACTCAAAATGATCCTCCATCTCGCGGCCGCCGCGCATCACATATCCACGGGTCGGATCCTGAATACCGTCACATGCACCGCCTGCTACCTCCATCGCCTCCAGAATATGGATATTTTCTCCCGGCATCTGTGCGTCTCTCACAAGAAAACACGCCGCCGCCAGAGAAGCCAATCCACTTCCGACGATATAAGCCGATTTGCCCTCGATTCCCGCCGGTTTCTCCGGGCGCGCAAATGCCTCATAATTTCCCTTCGAATAATAAATTCCCTTGCTGTTTTTCTCCTGGCTGCCGCGTTCCGTATTCCGGTAATCCGAAGCCGACTTAACCACTTTTCCTGCCTTTTTCCGCTTCGACGCCGCTGCCGCCAGCCCCGCTCCAACTGCCAGTGCCGATACCGCACCCGCTTTCCATGCTTTCTTATTCATGTCCTGATCGCCCCTGCCTTTCTTCAACTTTCAAACCACTTCTTTTTTACATTACCCCGATATCTAGTTTTTAATACTATCTAACAGTAGTTTGATAGTAAAACTTTTTTGGAGAAAAGTCAAGGGCATCATCTTCTGGCACTTCCTGTTTGCCTTTGGTCATTCCATTTTCTTACTACCTTTTGTACTGACTTTTCATGAGCTTTGGCTTTATACTTCTTGGCTTTGAATTGATTGTAAAATGTGAATCCCAAGTATTTTATCTCTATTGGTCTTCCTATTTTACTTTTCTTGCGATTTACTTTTAGAAGTAGCTTAGATTCAATATATTTTGTAATTGAGTCCATCACTCTTTGGGCAGTTTTCTGACTTATTACTTCTATGTAATGAATTATAAAAAGCTTTCATTTATTATTTTTTTGCCTTGCAAAAATAAAAAGCACGATTAATAAAATAACCGGGAACAATAGCCCAACTCCCATACCTGCACGAATATTGTCTCCTGCACTTTGTGTAACACGTCCAACAATCCCCGGACCTATGCTTCCACCCAGGTCCCCCGCCATAGCAAGCAAAGCAAACATAGCCGTTCCACCTGCCGGAAATCTTTCTGATGAAATACTGATTGTGCCGGGCCACATAATCCCAACAGAAAAGCCACAGATAATACATCCAATCAAACCTGATATCGGATTCAACGATACAGAAACAAGCAGGTAGCATATCACACATAAAATTCCAGATCCGATCATAAATTTCATCAGATCCATTTTATCACCATATTTTCCGAAAATTATACGACTGATCCCCATTGTAACAGCAAACATGCAGGGACCGGCCAGGTCACCAACTGTCTTTGACAGCCCCAGAGCAGCTTCCGCATAAGCAGATGCCCATTGTGCCATAGCCAGTTCTGATGCACCGGAGCAAATCATCAAGCATATGGAAAGCCAGAAAAGAGGTTTTCGAAACAGTTCTTTTATTCCCATTCCTTCCCCCTCATCTACCAAATGCTCGATCGGACAGGTTGCAAAATTATAGATATTTATGGCCGGAACAAGCGCCCATAAGACAGCCAGCCATTTCCAGCTGTCCATGCCAAACACCGCAAAAAACAGTGTAGAGATCACAATCGTTCCCACTGCTCCCCAACAATAAAAAGAGTGAAGCAGACTCATCGTTGCCTCTTTGTTATCAAATGGACACGCCTCCACGATCGGGCTGCAAAGCACTTCAATCAGACCACTTCCGACTGCATATACAATCACACTCAGGATAATTCCAACAAGCGGTTCCGGCAAAAGCTCCGGCAAAAAAGCCAGACCAACCAATCCTGCTGCGGAACATACCTCAGAAGTAACAATACAGATGCGATACCCTATTTTGTCCACAAACTTTGCACAAAACAGGTCTACCAACAACTGTGTAAGGAAAAAGCAGGTAGAAATCAACGCGATTTTTCCAAGTGCAATCTGATAATCATTATGAAATTTCAAAAATAACAATGGGGCAAAATTAGCTGCAATTGCCTGTGTAATAAATCCCATATAACAGGCTATTTTTGTTTTCCGGTAATTTGGCATGGTCATCACTCCTCGTTTTTTATTGAATTATATAACATAACATCTTTATTTTCATTGATTTATTTCCGAAATTTATTGTATAATATCGTAAAGTATGTTTCAAAGAGTGGGGTTTCTATGAATATAAATACAACCTATACCAAAATCATTACAGGTGAAGATTTGATGGAGACAGCTCAGCACGGAAGCACTCTCTATCCTTTCCAGTTTTACTATGAAGATCTGTCCGTTTTTGATTTCAACTGTATCGAATGGCACTGGCATACTGAATTGGAGTTTATTTATATTGAATCCGGAACCGTTACTTTGTGGATTGGAGAAGACCAATTTCATTTAACCGAAGGAAATGGCATATTCATTAATACAAAGGTACTCCATCGCCTTTATTCTCCCTCAAAAGCCCTCATTCCCAATTTTGTATTTATGCCTTCTTTTATTGCCCCTTGCGACAGCCTGATTTATCAGAAATATATTCTGCCGATCATTTCTTCCTCATTGCCATTTCTCGTATTTCATAAAAAAGTATGCTGGCAAGCAAAGGTTTTATCTATCATGCGGCAAATTATTTCTGCACAGGATTCCGTTTTATCCAAAGAACTCCTTACCAGTTCTCTCCTTCAGAATCTCTGGCTGGAAATATTTGAAAACACAGACATTTCATATCAGGAAGAACACAAGGATCATTCAACCGCTTCTCAAGCCCGGTTACAGCTCATGCTGCAATTTATCCATCTAAATTACTCACGGAGTATCTCATTGGATGACATTGCAGAACAGGCAATGGTCAGTAAAAGTACCGCTTTGAATCTGTTTCGGAAATATTTACATATAACGCCGGTTAACTATCTCATTAACTACCGTTTAAAACAGGCCGGTCAGTTGCTTTCAAAAACCGAGAAAAAAGTCAGTCTCATTTCTTCTGAGACAGGTTTTCATAACGTTGACTATTTTTGCAGATTATTCAAAAAACGCTACCAATTAACCCCAACGGAATACCGGAAACAGAAAAGCCGCTGATTGGGACGGCGCTGCATTTCCGGCTGCCATCCGCGGGATTCTGGTCAATGCCTTGCCGAAACTCATGCATCCGACACACAGCTTGGAGATTTGAATATCCTCTGCACCAAAAATGTCGATTTCCATATTTATATTTGAGATTCTGATAAGCATTACAGCGGCTTTTAAAAAATCTGTATTGATTTTTCTGTGCGAGGTGTTATAATCGGTATATACCGAAAACAAAAGGAGGAACGTGTCCATGCCAAGACCGTCACGGTGCCGTCGGATTTGTGGCGCACCACAAGTTGATACCTTCTGCCCCAATGGGTGCGAGAATACCGAGCCGATCCTGCTGACGCTGGACGAATACGAGGTCATTCGTCTGGTTGACTTGGAGCAGCAAACCCACGAACAGTGTGCCGTGCAAATGGACATTTCACGCTCTACCGTGCAGGAGATTTACGAAGTCGCACGGCGCAAGATCGCAGCGTGTCTTGTCCACGGAAAACCGCTGCACATCACCGGAGGAAACTACCGCATCTGCGGAGGGCAGGAGGCAGCCCACTGCGGCCGTTGGTGCCGGATGCAGAGAGCCAACACAGAAAAATCCAACAAAAAATGCAAAGGAGATTCCATTATGAAAATTGCAGTTACCTATGAAAACGGTCAAATTTTTCAGCATTTCGGCCATACCGAACAGTTCAAGCTTTATGAAGCTACAGACGGCAAAATCACTCATGCGGAAGTTGTTGATACCAACGGCAGCGGTCACGGCGCACTGGCAGGCTTCCTGATGCAGAACGGCGTGGACACTTTGATTTGCGGGGGCATCGGCGGCGGTGCCCAGGCAGCTCTGGCCGAAGCGGGCATCAAGCTCTACGGCGGTGTCAGCGGGGACGCTGATGCAGCGGTGAGCGCATTGCTCAGCGGAAATCTGGGCTATGACCCCAATGTTCATTGTGATCACCATGACCATGAGCACGGCGAGAAAGGTCACACCTGCGGTAACCACGGCTGCGGCAAGCATAGCTGCCATTGATATGGAACGAACACTGACACAGCTTCCGTTCTGGTCATCCTTGACCGAACACGAAATGGAAACGCTTTTCTGATGTGATGTGGGCGATGCAGCAGATCATGTTCAAGGGATTGGATCGGCGGCTGGCAGAGTTTCTCCTTGCCGAAGCGGAACGTACTGACTCCGACACGATACGCATGACCCATGAGCAGATCGCCCAGCACATCAGCTCGGCGCGGGAGGCGGTGGCGCGGATGCTCAAAAGCTTCTCGGAGGACGGGCTCGTAGAACTAAGACGAGGCGCGATCACGTTGCGGGATAAGAACAGACTAAATCGTTTGAAATAGATGTGACTTTGTCACAGAGTGAAATCATAATTCTAATATAATGAAAGCAGAAAACCGAAAGGAGAATCGATCATGAAAGAAACGAAATACGCAGGTACTCAAACCGAAAAAAATCTGATGGCTGCCTTTGCCGGTGAGTCCGAGGCACGCAACAAGTACACCTATTTTGCATCCAAGGCCAAGAAGGAAGGCTATGAGCAGATCGCGGCGTTGTTCCTTAAAACCGCTGACAACGAAAAGGAACATGCTAAGCTGTGGTTCAAAGAACTGAACGGCATTGGCGATACCTCTGAAAATCTTCTCTCTGCCGCTGAGGGCGAGAACTACGAGTGGACGGATATGTACGACGGCTTTGCCAAAACCGCCGATGAAGAAGGCTTTCATGAACTGGCGCAGCGCTTCCGTCTGGTTGCCGCTATTGAAAAGCACCATGAGGAGCGCTACCGTGCCCTGCTGCACAATGTGGAGATGGCGGAGGTCTTTGCAAAGAGTGAGGTCAAGGTATGGGAGTGCCGCAACTGCGGCCACATTGTGATCGGTGAGAAAGCGCCGGAAGTCTGCCCTGCCTGCAATCATCCCCAGAGCTATTTTGAGATCCACGCGGAAAATTATTAAAGAAAGAAAAGGAGAATCATCATGGAGCAGAAGTTTTACATTTGCAAGCATTGCGGTAACATCATTGCCAAGGTCAAGGACACGGGCGTTCCCGTCATCTGCTGCGGCGAGCCGATGAGCGAGATCGTTCCCGGCACCACCGACGCCGCCGTGGAGAAGCATGTTCCCGTCTGGACGGTAGAAAACGGCATCGTCCATGTCAAGGTCGGCTCCTTGGAGCATCCTATGCTGCCGGAGCACTACATCGAATGGGTATCTCTCCAGACCAAGCAAGGCAATCAGCGCAAGGAACTGCATCCCGGCGAAAAGCCGGAGGTCTGCTTCGCTCTCTGCGAGGGCGATGAAGTCGAAGCGGTCTACGCTTATTGCAACCTCCATAGTCTGTGGAAAGCGTGATTCATCTTTCAAAAATCTGTTGCTATTTCTCAACCCCTATCGCGGCAAGTGTGTATTCATCCTACTTGTCACGCTGGCGAATGCGGCAGGCGCTTTGCTGATCCCTACCATCACCGCCGACAAGATCAACATTGCCGTGGAGGGCAGACACATGGATTGCGATCCTCGGCGGTGGGATGCTTATAAAAGGCAGCCTGACCCCCGGCACGTTCCAGGCCTTTTTCCAGTACATGAACATGTCCAGCGAACCGATCACAGAGCTTTCCTATATGACAAACTCTCTGCAATCGGCGCTGGCCTCCATGGAGCGGGTATATGAGCTGCTGGATGAGCCGGAGATGGAAGCAGAGCCGGAAGCACCGAAGCGAATCGGTCATGCGCTGGGAGCGGTGGAGTTTTCCCACGTTCGCTTTGGCCAATTATTGGTGAATCGACATTTTGTTTCCTTTATCCACTCATTTTTATGATGTTCCAAGCACTTGATTCAAGGCAGAAAGTCATGTCGCATTACTTAATACTACAGCCCCTTCTTTATTTCTTCAATTGTCATCTCATATACTTCTGTTACTTTTTCCATTGCTTCCGGTATCCCCGGCTGCTCTCCGGTTCTATCTCTCAAAAGTTCTGTCAACTCATGACTAACCTCATACAGACGGTCAAAAGAAAGATTCTGACACACCCCTTTCAGTGTGTGTGCACCGCGAAAAGCATCTTCATAATTTTTATTTTCCAATGCCTGTTTTAACTGTATATAACTCTGATCTTCAAGGAACTTTAATGCAAATCTCCGAATCAGTGCTTCGCTGTGAAGGCGTCCCAAGACAGCTTCATAGTTTCCTCCAATAGCTTCGTAACACTCTTGCATTGTCATATTTTAGTCCTCCTGTCAATTGTATTCCACTAATTCATGAACCTCTGCGAATCAATTATATACATACCTTAAAATCGTTTTTATAACTTCATCAATCACAATCGGCTTTGACAAATGTGCGTTCATTCCTGCATCCAGTGATGCCTGAACATCTTCTGCAAATGAATTAGCTGTCATTGCTATAATAGGAATGTTTTTTCCATCCGGTCTGTCATTCATTGCCCTGATTGCTTTTGCTGCTTCATAACCATTCATTTCAGGCATCATGATATCCATCAGGATTACATCAAATGTGCCTTCCGGATGATTTCTGAAAATCTCAACAGCATTCTTTCCATCCACAACTCTTTCTACATTCATCCCGAACTCTTCCAACTGCACGGCAGCAATCTCTGCATTCAGTTCATTATCCTCTGCAAGAAGGACATTCACACCTGTAAGATTCACCTTTTCAGAAATACCTGTGTCTGACTTACTACATTCCTTATCTGTAATTTCCAAAGGAATATCCACAGTAAATGTGGTTCCCTCATGCTTTTTACTCTGCACGGAAATGGTTCCACCCATCATATCTACATACTTCTTTACGATAGCCATCCCCAGTCCAACTCCATGGTACTGCGTTCTCACATCGGAATCTTCCTGTGCAAATTCCTCAAAAACTTCTTTTGTAAATTCCTCACTCATGCCAATACCAGTATCCGAAATACGGTAACGCATATTTATATATCCATCCCCGCCCTTTTCCAGACACCGGGCTTCAAATGTAATCGTCCCTCCATCCGGAGTGTATTTTACGGCATTGCTCAGAATATTGACCAGCACATCACGCAGGCGTGCAGGATCCGCAAGTACATTTGGAATCTTTGCTCCTTCACGCTGAATCTTAAAGTTGATATCCCTGTTCGTAAGAAAGCCTTTTGTAATATCCAATGCAGAATCTGTAATGTTTTTCACATCCGCCGGTACCGGATTGTATTTCACTTTTCCACTTTCGATGCGGGTCAGATCTAATACATCATTGAGCAGCGACAGTAAATGCTCTGAGCTTTCGTCAATCTTTTCCAGACAATTTTTCACCTCGTCTGACGGATTGTTTTTCATTGCAATACCGGTAAATCCTATGATTGCATTCATCGGTGTCCTCATATCATGGGACATATGTGACAGAAATGCTGTTTTTGCCTTGGTTGCAGCCTGTGCATGCTCTGCCAATTCCGCCATTTCCTCAGCTTTCTCCTGAGCCGTCTTCTGAGCTTTTTTTCTTGCACTGAGACGCACCATTATCACAGCCATAGTAGTCAGCAGCCCTCCAAAAATAAGAAGAGCCAAAACAGTAACAACAGGATGCAGACGGATCCAGTCAACAAATGTCAGCTCTGTTGCTTTGTATGTGGTATACTGTGCTGCAAGATCTTCAACAAGATTTTGGGGCATGGCATACATTGCTTTCGTCAGAATACCAGCCAGCGCATGGTTCTCAGTTGATGAAATTACCATGCGGTAGGTGAATGTAGGCTGTTCCAGCAGAGTATATGTCATGGTGCCCGTAGTGTCACTGTTCACAAACGCCTGTGCCATGTAATAATAGACGAAGGCAGCATCTGCTTTACCCTCACGGACAGCTTCCATCATTTCCTGTCGGGTACTGCACATCAGTTTTTCTGCACCAGGTGCCATTGCATCTTCAATTGAATTTGATGCTGTCTGGTCAACAGTAGTAACAACATTAATTTTTCCATCAAAGTCACGCCGTGTCACCCTTGCCAGCTGCATCGTAATGAAAGGTGCAGTAATCCCCCATTTTTTCGTCTCAGCATAGTTATCTGTTTCCAGGCGCGCATCGATGCTCATATCTGTGGTTTCCTTATTTTTCTTATAAGCAATATACTCATCTCTGGTGGCAGGTGTAAGAAACTCATAGGAAATCCCGGCATAGTCTGCAATTTTCCGGAAGTAATCCGGGATACTACCCTTCATCTCACCATTTTCATTATAAGAATATGGATAACGGGTCGGATCACACAGAACATGAAGCGGGTTGTCCTTGGAATACTGTGAAATAATACTTTTTTCTTTCTCCGTATATTCCAGATTCTTAGTTTCGATGCTTTCATAATTTTTATTATAAAGCGTCGCTTTCCAGTCACCCTCAACTGCATTCATCTGGTCGATTGCATAATTGATCTCATTCAGCAATTCTGTATTACCTTTTTTAACCATGACATAGAAATCGCTGCTGTCAAATTTATCCACGATACGCTCATTGTTTGTTTTTCTCAGAGAAGTGGCAGCAATAGCATCGACATTTCCGCTCAGAAGAGCTTCCTCCATCTCTGCTGTCGTATCAAAATAAAATGGATCATATGTAAATCCTTTATTGTCTGCAAAATCCGCAAACTCTTTATCTCGTGAGCTTCCGTTCAAAAATGCCACACGCATACCGTTGTAAGTACTGTAATTGCTATCCACAATCGTGCTGTTGTCACTGCGGACGGTCAGAATCCCATTATTGGTTCCGATCGGACGTGAAAAATCAAACTTTTCTTCTCTTTCCGGTGTTTTGCGGGGAGATGTTACCATATCAATCTCGCCATCTTCAAGCATCTGCTGCATATCATCCCAGCTCTTATCATATCCGACATATTCGTAATCTACATCCCAATAACGGGCCATCAGCCGAAGAAAATCATAGCCATACCCGCTGCGGTTGCCTTCTTCATCCATCACATGATAACCATCCATGGCAAAGAAACCGACTTTGACAGTTTCATGCTGCGAACTGTCCTCGGCTGCATATGCGGTCTGGGGAGAAAATATCATACACACGCATACAAAAGCCAGTAACACTGCCACATATTTCTTTGCTCTCGAAATCATATTAAATCTCCTTGTCAACCTCCTAGTTTAATAAAATTGCACTGCCGCATCAAATCCATTTGTTACTGTTCAGTGACCTGCGGTTCGGTACCCCCCCCCACCAGATTTTATGCTTCTGATCGTCTTTTCCAGCACCTTCATCTCAACCGGTTTTGAAATATGTGCATTCATACCGGCTGCCAGAGAATGCTGAACGTCCTCCGAGAATGCATTGGCAGACATTGCAATGATTGGAATTTTCTTTGCTACTTCATGGGAGCTTCTGCGGATTGCCTTCGTTGCATCATAACCATTCATAACAGGCATCTGCACATCCATCAGAATCATGTCATAATCACCTGGAGCAGACTGTTCAAATGCTTCCAAAATCTCTTCGCCATTTTCACAAATGGTACATTCCGCACCTTCAATCTTTAACAGTTCTATCAGGATCTCCGCGTTCAACTCATTATCCTCTGCACACAGGAATTTCATTCCCTGCAGAATATTTCCATCCTGCTCATCTGTTTCTTCTTGTGCCGCCAGAGCAACCGTTCTATCCTCTGCAATTTTCAGATCCAAGAGAACCTCAAAACAGCTTCCCTGTCCTGGTTCACTCTCCACATCAATGGTACCTCCCATTGCCTCAACCAGATTCTTAGTAATCGCCATTCCAAGTCCGGTTCCCTGTATTTTATTTGTAAGGGAACTTTCCGCACGGGTAAACGCATCAAAAATTGTATCCTTGAAATCTGCCGACATTCCCATACCATTATCGCTAACTAAGAAACGGTACTTTGCATAGACAGATGACTTTGTCTCACATTCTTCTACAAAGAACTGAATTTCCCCACCTTCCTGGGTATACTTCACTGCATTGGAAAGCAGGTTGCTGAAAATCTGCATCAGGTGAACCTGATCCGCATTCACCCACTCATGCTGAATATTTTCTTTTATGATTGTAAGGGTCTGCTGCTTTTCATATATTTGAGTATGAAATATAGTGTCAAGTTCCTGTACAAGATCCAGAATAGAAAAGTCAGAATACTTGAAGACTGTTTTTCCTGCCTCAATCTTGCTCATATCCAGAACATCATTGATAATTCCTAACAGGTGCTGTGATGAAATGTCTATTTTTTCTGCATACTCTATAACTTTTGCTTTATTACCTGCATCATGTCTGATCAAAGATGTGATACCAATGATTGCATTCATAGGTGTACGGATATCATGTGACATATTAGACAGGAAATCCGTTTTCGCCTTATTTGCATTTTCAGCTGTCTGCAAAGCCTCTGTTGCAACGTTCTTTGCCTTTTTCAGTTTTTGATTGACTACTTCCATTTCCTTCATTGTTTGTAAATGAAGTTCATTATTTCTTTTTTCATATTCTGCTTTTTGATCTGCAAGACTAAGTCTGGAAATACTGTAGAATAATCCGGCAAAAAGTAAAAATATATAACCTGCCATGAGTATTGTTGTAAACAACACCGTTTTCTGGTAATCCCTCAGCACATTGTCAACAACTCCCCTTTCCACAATACATACCAAAATGGTGTTGTTGCTTTCTATCGGGCAATACCCCAGATAATAGGGGTTCTGTTTTCCCAAAAGTGCAACTCCGGATTCTCTGTTATCAAACTTCTTTTTGAACAAATCAGCCTCTTCTTCTGTAATAGCCTGTTCTCCTTTTAAATGTTTTAACAGAGAATAATTACGCAGGTATTTATCACCACTCTGGTTCGTATACGTAATATTTCCGTCATTATCCAGAATGAACAAATATGCTTTCCCGTCATAACCTTTCAGTTTTAACATGGAATCCAGTTTCGAATGATCATACACGCTTCCAATTGCCGTATAAGTTTCCCCATTGATAGTATATTCCTGACATGGAATCGCAACCAGATAACCGTCTTTTTTCTTCTGATCATAATCAACACGCACCAGTTTTCCAATATTGTATCCATTCTTTAAGTCCAGCAGAAATTTACTTGGCATATCAATCCGCATTTTTGTTCCACCTGCTGATATTGCCTGACCATTTTCCCGAAGGAATATAAGTGTACTTTCCGATTCTTTTTCCCATGCTTCAAAGAAACTTTTGTTCATATCCGTTTCAAGAGACAGCTCCCTCTCATGAAGTAAAAATTCCTTAACCAACTGCAGCTGGCTGTAGTACCCACTCACTTGAAGATCATAGGTCTGCTGCATCTGCTCAACAACAGCTCCCATACTGCTTTTTCCATTTTCACTGATATACTTGCTAGACTTACTTATAAGATACTTTATACAAACTACGCTTAAAAGAATAATAAGTAGTATAAGCAACAGCCTTGTTATTTTTTTTCTTTTATTTACCGTTTGTTCTATCTCCACTTTTACTGTTCAACCTCTATATAATCTTCCGGTGCTGACGGCTGCTGTCCTTTTGACATTGCTTCGATCCATGCACTTGATAATGTTGTATCTTTAAGCTGCTCAATCTCACATTTCGGATTTATTTTTTTCAAAACAGACATTGTGGTGTCTGTAAGAAGAATAGAGTATTCCTTTTCTTTGTCTATTTTCTTATCATTAACTGTCAAGTCCTTTAATGAAAATCCACTTTCCGCTTGATTGACGATAATTTTCATACCGGATGCAATTGGTAATTCGTATTTATTGGTTACATAAAAATTCTCATCCGCATCGGCGAAATAATTTTCCACGAGTTCACAAACCTGTTTACCACTAATTTTTGTAAAATATAATGCTGTATCTGAACTCTTTGCTGTCATCATGCCAACCCGGCTATTGGTGCATTCTCCTTTATATATAGAAGAAGTGAAATAATAATATGGTGCCAGAGCCAGCTGTGCATCATTTTCTTCTCTGATCGTAGTTAAAATGGAAGATGCTGCATCACGGCCATTTCTATCGTTCAGTGAAATGGAATATTCATTTTCAAAATTCACCGTTGCTTTTTCTTCCGGAACTTTACGATTCATTACACTGCGCAAAGTATCATAAGCCTGTGTTTCATCCATTTCCCCTGACAGTAATCCGTGAACAGCCTCAAGACTTGCATCAAATGATTTTTGAGCGGAATATCGGATATAAACAGCATTATTTTTAATTTCCTCTTCCAGTCCAGGTACATCCTGCATCATGGTTGGAACATCTGTATTCAATGAAATAACACCGCTTCCATCCGCAATCAGCTTTTGCCCCTCTTCTGAAATCATACAATCCAGCACATCCAGTGCAGTATCCAGTTTCTCCCGGTCTTTTTCCAGGTTTTTGTTAAATGCAATGTTTAATGACGGAGTCATATACACATAGGATTCATCCGATGTCTGTGAAAAGTAAGGAATACGGATCAGCTCCGCATCCATCTGTTTCTGCAGCTGCTGCATAACCGTCGGATGTCCATGAAACATTGCTGATTTTCCCTCGACAAACATCTGGGTTCCTGTATTGATGTCAATATTGATATCTTCTTTGCCAAAATGCGAGTCCTTAAGAAACTGACTGGTTTCTGAAAAAATACGTTTCCATAATGTATCATTAAACTTTACTTCATCCGCTGCAGTCTCTGCACCGTTTCGCCATTCAATACCATCCAGGCTTGTAAACTCACCGATTGCCGCTGCCTGGATGATTTCATTATTAGACCAGTCTTCACCAAGATCCATGGAATACGGTTTTATGCCATTATCATAAAACTGCTGACAGGCCTGTACATATTCCTCATAATTTTCTGGAATCTTTATGCCATACTGATCAAACAGTGTTTTGTTGGCAATGATCGTCTGAGGAATACCACAGATTGGCAGCCACTGGATTTCGTCCTCCGCATTCTTATAATATTGCACCGCATAGGAATAATACTTAGAAACAACATCATAAGAAGCAAAATCCATAAGATAAGGCTGTAAGTCCTGTGCATCTGTTCCAGAAAATCGACGTACTGTTATGATATCCGGTAATTCATCATGTTCTTTAAAATAACTGTATAAATCGGTATCATTGTTCCCAATAATAAATTCAATATCCTGATCAGGAAACTGTTCATGGATATAGGGTGCAATATTTTTCATCAAACGATTTTCCCACAGATAAACGGTAATATGATCATCGTTTTTAGATACTTCTTTCTTTAACTGTCCACATCCAGACAAGACAGCAGTTGCTACAAGTACACCTGACACCACTGCTATCAGACAACGTTTTGCCTTTTTCATACTTTACCTCTTTCTTTCCTGATAAAGTCATTATAGTTACGCCTATGAAATAACACCACAAAAAAGCACTGTCAGACAGACAGTGCACCTCATTTTATGCAACTGGCTGCCATTTTACAGGCCCTGTAGCTTTGCGTCCCAGACTTTCATCTGGTTTGCCGATTTCCTTATTATAGCTTTTAAACTTATGCAAAAAACTGGTTTTATTATACTATAGCGCTCTACTGTACACAAGAAAAACATTACCGTTTTAACGCCTGAAAACAAAAAAAGAACAGCCGATATATATACTCGAACTGTTCTTCTACTTCCGAAGTCCACGAAGCATTGACATTACTGTTTCCTGCTCATTTGCATTCAGATCGTTCCATATCCCTAGAACTTCTTTCTGTTTTTCTGTCAGATTCTCTGAATTACCTTCCTGAAAAAACTGCGATAATGTCACGCCCAAAGCTGCACATATTTTTTCAAGTGTGATCAGCGACGGCAGGTTTTCCTGCGCCATGATCCTTCCCAGTGACGACTGGGAAATTCCCGACAGCTGCGATAATCTGTATTTACTGATATCACGCTTTTCACATAAAGATGTTATTTTATCCGCAATATACTTCTCTATCTGCAAGTAACTATACCTCATTTCCGCTATTACATGTTCTTATTGTACCTGTAATAATGAAAAAATATTAGTAATCAACTTTGCAAGTATTTATCCCCATCATGGGAAGTATACGGATAAAAAAATATAAAGATACTTTCGTTTCCGCAAAAGTCATTTTCGCTTATATCATTTTTATAATAACACAGACAGTTATGTTTGTCACATAAAAGTTTGAAACCCCAAACAAAAAAATAAACCTTCTCATACCGCAAAGCCGCATATCCGCGGATAAATCCCCATCCCAGAGGGATCACCCTTCTGATGAATATAAAGGCTATTCGCAGATGGCTACACAATCTGACATGGATGCCTTTTAACAGAAAGTTCACAGCTCATATAATGACACTATATTGATGTAACATGAGTATGTAAGTATACTGTAAACCATGTGGAAGTTGTGCGTATGTCAGCAACAAATCTGAACATCCGAACGGATAAGGAAACAATTAAAGGATAAATCTGAAAAGCGAATCAGCTGATGGAAAAATGCACGCTCTGCAGATGCGGTATTTACATCAGCCCCTTCCACATATTTCTATGAAATAAAAAGTGGAGTCAAATTGAATGAAAACACAAGCAGACAAGAAGTCAGTCAAAGACATTCAGGAGTTAAAGCAGCGATTTACTAAGTTTTCCATAGGTTTATTTGCAATTTTGACGCTTTCAATCACATTGTTGGCATCAGCATATACATATATTCTGCAAAAATCGTATACAGATATCGCCCTTGAAACGGAACTCAAACGTGATATGGAAAATGCAGATGCAATTCATAAATTGGTAAATAAAAAAATCGGAAGAGAAGAATTTGCCACGCTCCGCCATCAATCTGATGAAAATACAGAAATGTATCACGAGGTTTCCTCGTTTCTAAATGAAATTCGAACGCTGAATTCAACCAGATATTTATACACCGCCACCCGAAATGAAGAAAACAGGCTGATCTATGTGGTGGACGGTCTGGATCCCAACGCAGGAGATGTCAGACATCCGGGAGACTATATTGAGGATGAAATGATTCCGTATATTAACAAGGCTCTTTCAGGAGAAACGGTGTATTCGCAGAACATTGTTGATACGACATGGGGTCCTATTTTCACAGCCTGTTATCCTATAACGGGCGATTCGGATGAAATAGTTGGTGCTTTATGCATTGAAATGGATATGCAGTCTGTGAATGGGCTGGTAGAGCGAACAAGAAGAGCATCCGTTTATGTTGGAGCTATGGCAGGATGTGTGCTGTTTTTGCTTTGTGCTGTCTGCTTTATCGGCTACAAAAGAAAAAGAGAAGATGAAATTGAACAGACGCTTTTGTTGCGCGAGGCTGCGGAAAAAGCAGAGACCGCAAACAGAGCAAAATCATCCTTCTTACTTAACATGTCACATGATATTCGATCACCTATGAATGCTATTATCGGATTTACGGACATTGCACTGAACCAGACAAATGTATCTGAAATTCACGATAGTCTGCAAAAGGTAAAAATAAGTTCAGAGCATCTGCTGTTGTTATTGAATAATGTACTGGATCTTAGCCGTATCGAGAACGGAAAGGTAAGCTTCTCACCTGAGCCGGAGAATTTGCCTGTCCTAATAGATAATGTGATTGCTATCGTGGATGGACTCCTACTGAATCGTGATTTAACATTTGAGATACATCGCAACATCCCCAAAGAACTTTATGTTCTGACGGATGCAACAAAAATTCGTGAGATATTGACGAATCTTCTGAGTAATTCGGTCAAGTTTACAAAAGATGGCGGAACGATTACTTTTGAAATTAGTATCAAACCGGGCATAGACGAACGGCATATTGTAGGCAGTTATGCGGTAAAAGACAATGGCATTGGTATGAGTGAAGAATTTCAGAAAAGGCTGTTTGAACCCTTTTCACAGGAGGATAACGGCGCACGAACACATTATGCCGGAACGGGGCTTGGAATGGCAATTTCCAAGCAATATGTAGAACTGATGGACGGTACAATTACGGTTCACAGCAAGAAAGGGTGTGGTTCGTCTTTTACAGTAGAAATTCCTATGGAACTTGCAGACCCAAAACAGATACCTGAGCTGAATCTGATACAGGATGTCAGCCTTAATGGAGTAAAGGTTCTTCTCGCAGAAGATAATGAGCTGAATGCGGAATTGGCAATCACGCTGCTCGAAGAAGCAGGTATGCATGTAACTCGTGCAGTAGACGGACAGGACGCAGTTGCTTGTTTTGCCAACAATCCAGCAGACACATATGATGTGATTCTAATGGATGTCCTGATGCCTAAAATGAATGGGCATCAGGCGGCAAGGGCAATTCGTGCAATGAGCAAGGAGCGCCCAGACGCTGCGAAAATTCCAATCATCGCACAATCTGCAAATGCTTTCAAGGAAGATGTACAGGCATCCTTGGATTCTGGAATGAACGGACACATTTCAAAGCCATTCAATATAGATGCAGTGACCACTGCAATAAAACAAAATATAAAGAGATAGAAGATTGAGCAACAATCCGCTAACTATCAGAGCATCGTTCAAGGTTTATTTGGACGGTGCTTTTTCTATACCCACAAACTAAACCTTCATTACATTTGAATACTAATAATGCCGTATATTTGTCTCTAAAGGGCAAATATGCGGCATTTCTTTATTCTTTATGTGCGTGATCGTACATCTTTTGAATATCCTCCGGCAACTTATCCGATATCATACTACGGCAATGATCATTTGAAGGTTATAGTGTTTGGTATCGCGTGTGACCTGACGAGAACCTTCGTTTTGAACTATTCGGAAATTCCGAATAGTTGAATCTTCTTCAAGCTCTGAATCAGCATAAATCTTCTTGATACAAAGTCTATTCGCAGATTGCTACGCAGAAGGGCTTCGATGCATTTTAACAGAAAATTCACAACTTGTATAATGACATTGTATTGATATCACCCGAATTTATGCATATACTATACTTGAATGGAGGTGTTCTGTATGGCAACAACTAATTTAAATATTCGTACAGACAAGGCAATCAAGGATCAGGCGGAGGAAATCTTCAATGAGCTTGGTCTGAATATGACAACTGCTGTAAATATATTCCTGAGAACCGCTATCCGTGAGCATGGTATTCCTTTTGAATTAAAACTGGAAGTACCGAATGATACCACAGCCGCTGCCATTGAGGAAGGCAGAAAAATGATGACGGATCCTTCTGCTCCGCGTTATTCCAGTATGGATGCGCTTAAGGCAGCTCTCGATGTATGAAATACAACATTCAGTTTACAAATCAATTTAAAAAGGATTTGAAGCTTGCCAAAAAGCAAAATAAAAATCTTGATAAGCTGTTTGAGGTAATCGATATTCTGGCGAATGGCGGTACGCTGGAAGCAAAATACAGAGATCATGATCTTACAGGCAACTATAAAGAAACGCGTGAGTGCCACATCGAACCAGACTGGCTGCTTATTTATGAGATTCGTGGAGAAGTTCTTCTTTTGATGCATTATCGCCTTGGTTCACATTCTGAGCTGTTTAAGAAATAATCCCAAAATCGGAAGTTGTAGGAGGAAATTTTTAATGAATATAACAGTTTATCTTGGGGCAAACGAAGGAAATGACCCATGCTTACGAAAAGCAGTTGAGGAATTGGGGGCATGGATTGGAAACAGTGGAAATGCACTTGTTTACGGTGGTTCTAAAGGTGGTTTAATGGGAGCATTGGCAGACAGTGTATTGAAGGCAGGCGGTGATGTTACGGGTGTTGAGCCGAATTTTTTTATTGAAAATGAGTTTCAACATGATGGACTGACAAAACTGATTGTGACTAAGGATATGTCTGAGAGAAAAAACAAAATGATTGAGTTAGGAGAAGCCTTTATTGCCTTCCCGGGCGGCACGGGAACATTGGAGGAAATTGCAGAGGTAATGTCGAAGGTGTCTTTGAAACATCTGGAGGCACCCTGCATTCTCTACAACCTGAACGGTTACTACGATGATTTGAAAGCACTTCTAAATCATATGATTGAAAAAGGATTATCTTCTAACGAGCGACAGGAGGGAATCTTTTTTGTTGAAAATCTGGATGATATAAAGCGAATCTTGAGACGGGCATAACTTATGTTTGCACAGTAAAATGGAGTTGCATTAGCGAAAGACAGAGCACGATCAATTCCAATTTGACGGAGTAATGGATATGAAAATCCGAGAAGTGAACGAAAATAAAAAGCAATTTATATCATTATTGTTATTAGCTGATGAACAGGAGAGCATGGTTGAGCGCTATCTTGAAAAAGGTACTATGTATGTGCTTGAAGACAATGATGAAAAAGCAGAATGTGTTGTTACCGATGAAGGTAATGGAATACTTGAAATCAAGAATATCGCAGTCGATCCGGAAAATCAGGGAAAGGGCTATGGCAAAGCACTAATTGATTTTCTTGCCAGTAAATATGCAGATGAATATTCTGTTTTGCAAGTTGGAACAGGTGACAGTCCATTGACGATACCATTTTATGAAAAATGTGGGTTTGTTCGTTCTCACAAGATTCCCAATTTCTTTACTGACAATTATGACCACCCAATTTATGAGGGCGGTGTACAGTTGATAGATATGATATATTTGCAAAGATGTTTATAACTTCCAGTATGTAGAATTAAGAAAATCGGTATTTTTGAGGAGATCGATATAAAATGACCTTCCAATTAGTTTGTATAGAACCAAAAGAATTAACGCAATACAAGTCGGATATGCAGGAAGCATTTCAAAAAGGTTTTGAAGATGCTTTCGGAAAAACAGCTGCTGTTATTCTACCTGAAAAGGACATTGACCAGTCGCTGAATGCGGAGGGTTCTGTTGTCTATAAAGCCGTTGTCGATGGAGAAATGGTGGGTGGTGCTGTTGTTGTTATCAATGAGAGTACACAGCATAACCATCTTGACCTGCTTTTTGTAAAGAACGGAGTTCAGAGCAATGGTATCGGTAAGAAGATATGGTTTGAATTGGAACGAATATATCCGAACACGAAAGTATGGGAAACCTGTACGCCGTACTTTGATAAGCGCAACATTCATTTTTATGTGAATGTCTGCGGCTTTCATATTACGGAGTTTTTTAATGAAAAACATCCTATGCCGGATACACCGGACGATTTTGTCGGTGATGGAAACGAGGGAATGTTTGCGTTTAAAAAGCAAATGCGTCTATGAAATTCCAGTTTGTAATAGGCTTAGTAAAGCCCATGATATAATTGTCCTAGAGCGTCTTTGAAAAACATTTTGAGTTGTTCATTTTACCCAAATTAATATTGAGACGATGCATACAAAACCCAGAAAAGTGGAAGCAAGTTTATCATAACGTGTCGCTATGTTGTGGTCAAGCTATTCGGCGAAACACTTTTAATTTGAGAAAGTAGTTTTCTACTAAATCTCTCTCTTTATAAAGCCAAACTGGAAGTTATCATCTACTACATATAGGTAAAAAACAACTTAAACAAAATAAAGCATAGAATAACAGCAGTCCAAATCCACAGACGAGTTTTCTTTTGCAAAGTTAAGTTCAAGATACTTATTCCAGCCAAAATAACAAAACTACCAATAATAGCAGGATAATGTGTTCCACTTGAACCATTTGACCAAGGAGATATACCTAAGGCGATAAAAATTTTATCTCCAATGCAATACTTCGTGCTATTCCATGTGCCACCCAATATAAGACCCAAAACAATCAATAGGACAGCAATAATCCTATTTGTCAACTTCTTACTTTTGCTCATATTATCACCTCATCAAATTCCGATTGAGATTTCACCTGTTTTAAGAGATTTAATAACTGTTATATTTTCTTATTAAATTCTCCGCAAACCCTTGAAAACACTGGATTTGTCGCAGGTGAGCTTTCCCTTATTTTTTCCCTTGTGTTATATATTCCCATATAAGTTTACGAACTCTGATAAGGGAAAATACAAGGGCACAGAATCTTTTGACGTATACTCGCAAACCAAGCTGTCACTCATTGTCCGAGTGACAGCCTGGTTACTTGCTATCCCTGATACCTTATTCTTTCAACCAACGTTTCCTTTTTCAGATTACTGCTTAAAACGCAGGAAAGCACAATCTGCAAAAGGCTGACCAGCAAAATCATAGCAAGAATTGGTGTAATTGGAACATGATAGACATTCATTCCAAATATCCCATTATGCTTTGCATAGGCAAAGAGCACGTAGCCAAGTGGCAGACCAACGACAAGTGCTACACATATGGTGCCAACCGTAAAAATCAGTCCCTGTAACTGCAGACATAAATTTAATTGTTTATTTGTCATACCCACAGCCTGTAATACACCATATTCCTGCTTTTTTGTCGTAATATTCATGATCATGGTGTTTGCCATATTCATAAAACCGATGAATCCTACAACCGCCATAAACAGATAACAGCCAAGCTTCATCGTGCGAGCTGAGAATTCTGCAGATTGTAACTGCGCATGATAAGTACCCATTTTTATATGCGAAGTATTAGAAATCAATGTATTCAGATTTTGCTCCACAGATGCCACATCTTTTTTGTCACAGTCCACCCACAGATAGCCATAGGCTGTTCCTCTCGGATTCATGGAACGGTATACACCTTCTGGAATGACAAGATAAGTGTCCGCGCTTACAAAGGATCCTGCAATCTTTCCCTGATAGGTATAGGTTTCACTTCCATTCTCAAAGTCAAATACAATGGATTCACCCGGAGCATATCCATCTTGTTCCATCCACGTTGACCAGCCAAAGAAAATATCACCATTCTTTACCGCCTGATCATAGTCCATAGAGCCAATATCCCCGTCCTGGCGCATAAAATCAAAATCATTTTTACTCACAATATCAGCCGGAAATCTTGTTCCGTTCAGATTTACAGAGACTATCTCTCTCGTCATGACATCTGTCACTCCCGGAATGCTTTTGATTTCTTCAATCAGCGAATCATTCAATGGATCATCCGTCAGAATCGTATCCAGATTATTCTCCGGATATCTTTCATCATACTCAGCAGAATAGTCAAGCTGCAGTTCAAATTGTCCATGATTAACGGAAAGACGTGCTTCATGCTCCGTGTCAATATTTCCCACATAATTAGAGATAATCACAAACAATACGCAAGAAAAACCCATTGTGAGGATAGTACCAATAGTTCTTTTGGGATTACCCGTTACATTTGCCATTGCCATAGAAAACACGGTGACATTTTTTCTGCCATTTCGTTTTCCTTTTTTTTGTGTTTCTGCATTTTCTAAATACCGTGTTGCTTCGATAGGTGAAATCCATGAAACAATTTTCATTGGTTTACGCAGTGCCAAAGCAACGGTAAGAAATGATACGAAAATACAGAGAAACATAACAGGCAGGGAAAACAGAGGCACCTGCTGATTTTGAACTCCCATAGAGCCAGTTCCGGTTGATACAAGGTTCCCCTGTTCTACCAGCCAGTTAAAACCGCATTTTGCAATCAGAAAGCCAAACAGCAGCCCCAGCGGTATCGAAGGAACCGCCAGAAGAATGCCCTCACGAAAGATCAACTGCTTCATCTGCTTTCTGGTTGCACCCAGCGCCTTGATTTTTCCGTACTCCTGAACCTTCTGGGCGATCCCGACCTGGAAGATATTATAAATGACCCCAACGGAAAACAGCACGATTCCGAGGATCAGGGTTCCACAAACCACAATCATTTCATAACTCGGCTGCAAGACCCATTGCAAATAGAGATCATTGACTATAACGTTTTTTTCTTCGATCCCACAGGCTGCTGCAAACTGCTTTATAACCGAATCAATATTATTCATAGATACATTTGCAGAATCATTTAAAGTAAAATAAATATTATACTGTCTGTCATTCTCTGCGACGTGCTCATCATAAAACTCCTGTGACCCGAAAACAACATAAGATGCCTCGATGGTATACTCATCCCGATCATATAGGATTCCACTGACAACAAATTCTTCCGGCTTATATTCTGACTGCATCCCTGCGCGGTAATCCAATGTCACCGTATCCCCGACTTTTACATCACCATACCCCATTGCACGGAAAAATGCTCTTCCTGCGGCAATTTCCTGCATTTTTTCCGGATACTTTCCTTCCTTTAACTCATATTCTTTATTATAGGGAAGCATTTTTTTTACAGTCTCATCCATGCAGACAAACCCGCCTTTTTCATTGCCTTTTATGACACCTTCGGTGCACATAGTGCCTGTAGCATCTATTTCCGCACGGCGGTTTACTTCTTTTAACTGCGATCCGTCTGCGGAAACAAACAGACCATAATTGCTTCCATATGAGCCTGCCGCCTGACTTTTCTGTAAATGAATTACCCCATTTCCCACAGTACTGATGATAACAAGCAGCATCGTGGTCAGACATATGGACATCATGATCAGTATACTTCTTGTCTTGTTCTTTTTGTCATTGCTATGTGCAATCCTGCTTATTGTCTTCATCTGAAATCCACCACCTGTCCATCCTCAATCACCAGAATGCGATCAGCGACCTGTGCGATTTCGTCATCATGGGTAATCATTACAATCGTCTGACCATATTTTTTTGCTGTCATTTTAAGCAGTGCAATCACCTCATCACTGGTCTTAGAATCAAGATTGCCTGTCGGCTCATCTGCAAATATAATTTCCGGACGATTCACCAGTGCTCTTGCAATCGCTACTCTCTGCTGCTGTCCTCCGGATAACTGATTTGGCAGATTGTAAATCCTCTTTTCAATCCCCAGAGTTGCAATAATATCATTTACATACGCTTCATCCACTTTTCTTCCATCCAGCCCCAGTGGCAGTACAATATTTTCCCATACATTAACAGATGAAACCAGATTAAATGCCTGAAAAACAAATCCGATTTTTCTTCTGCGGAAAACAGCAAGAGCATCTTCTTTCATCCTGTATAAATCTTTCCCTGCTAAAGTAACACTGCCTTTTGTCGGGGTATCAAGCCCTCCAAGCATATGAAGTAATGTACTTTTACCGGAACCTGACTTTCCAACAATTGCGACAAATTCTCCCCGCTCAATCTGAATGTCCACCTGATTGACCGCTTTGACCTGATTCTCACCTGCGCCATAAAACTTACAAAGCTGCTTGGTTTCTAATATCACACTCATGTGTTGCCTCCTTTTCATCTTACATCCAAATTGTATCAGGGCAATCTTTCATTTCACTTTCAAAAAACGAGCAGAAGTCTTACAGAATTGTAAGATTTCTGCTCACTTAAAATTTAACCAACATATGGTAATTGAATCACAAACATGCTTCCTTTTTTCTTTTTGCCGGAGGTTACCGTAATCGTACCTGCGTGTTTTTCGATAATTTCTCTCGATAGAAAAAGTCCGATTCCTGTACCACTCTTTTCCATGACCTCCTTGGAACTTCCTCTGTAAAATCGTTGAAAAATTTTGTGATACTCATTCTGCGGAATACCAATTCCCTGATCCTCAATTTCCATTCTTACAAGATCGTTTCTTTTTTGTAACCGGATAAATATTTTTGAACCACACGGACTGTACTTGACCGCATTATCCAGAACGTTGATCACAGCTTCACCAAGCCACCTTTTATCCTGCATAATCGTGCATGTTTCCAGCTCTTTTTCATAGTCAAAAACGAATTCAATTTCTTTCTCATCCGCTTTAGGATAAGTGCGGTTCACAGCAGATATGACAGTATCCATAAGCGGAAGTTTTTTCTTATTAATCTGAATCAGTCCAGTTTCCATCTTGGATATTTCAAGAAGCGACTGCAATAATGTCTCCAGTCCATCCAGAGCACTCCGACAACGGATACGAAACTCCTCCTGTTCTGTGGCACTTAAATCATTCTGCATCAGCACACTAAAACATGTATCCAAAGCTGCAACCGGTGTCTTTAACTGGTGAGAAATATCAGAAACCATTTCTTTCGTGTTCTCCTTTTCTGCCCTTGCTTCTTCCTTTATCAACTGAATATGATGTCCGATTGCTTCAAGCTGGTCATTCAATTTTTCCAGTTCTGCATGATTTTCCGTTTTCAGTAAATCATCAAATTTATTTTCACGGAATCTGATCAGAATTTCTTCCAACTGGTCTAAAATTTTCTGATGACACGCATCTTCTTTTTTCTTCCAATAAAGTAAAAAAGTCAAAAGAAGCACGCATATCACAGTGCTTACAGCACCGGTCACCATAACCTGATGCCGGAATTGCGAATAAAATTCATTCCCTTTATTCCCCCAGTATCCATATTGCTCCAATAATCGCCTTCCCTGTTCGTTAGTTTCAATATCCTTATCCTTAAGCAATTCCGAAACAGCATCCAGCCCGGAAAATTCTTCCTTTGCAGCAATCTCTGTCATAAGATTCATTTTATATTTATAATCTTCATAAAACACATACGTGGTAAAGCAATTTAATATTGCAAACAATACTATGACAGGCAAAACCAAGGAGAGCGCTACTGTGATCTTCTTGCGATATCTCTTTGTCACTGCCTTACCTCCTGATTCCATATATACCCAAGACCTCTGATATTCTTTATATAGACCGGTGCAGCCGGATTGTCTTCGATTTTCTCACGGAGTCTTCTGATATTGACAGCGATTGTATTTTCATCCACAAAATCCCCTTCCAGATCAAACACATTTTCCAATATTTGTGTTTTTGAAAGAATCTGTTTCGGATTCTGAAGAAAAAAAGTCAGCATTTTCAACTCCGTTTTTGTCAGACTGATTTCACGACTCTTTATCAGGACTTTCATTTCTCCTGCGATAAATACGATATCTCCCGAAATCATCTTTCCGGCTTCCGTTTTCTCCTGTCTGCGGCGGAAATGTGCTTCTAATTTCAAAAGAAGTACCGAAAGACTAAACGGCTTTGTAATATAATCATCTGCCCCTGCTTCATATCCCATGACCTGATCCATCTCCTGATCTAGTGCTGTAAGACAAATAATGTATGATTTATAATTGCATCTCATCCACCTTACAAATTCCAGTCCATTCCCATCCGGAAGATTCACATCACAAATGGTAACATCCACATTATTATCACTTGCAATTCTTTTCGCTTTTTTCATTGATTCTGCTGAAAAAACCTCATATCCGGATTTTTTCAGTGAGAATGTAATTCCACGATTTAAATTTTCATCATCTTCAACCACGAGTATACCTGGCATAGCATATGCACCTCTCTTTATTAACTATTTTTCCTCTTCGTTACATATTTGTTCTGCCTCAATATCCTCGGTAGTGACTTTCCCTGTAATATCCCTATAGGCTTCTTTTATTCCATTTTTGACCGCCCATTTAATTATAAAATATAATGCAAGTAAGACGATTAGTGCTGTGCCAAAACTAATTCCTAATTCTTCAAACATTTCATTACCTCTGTCAATCTCGATTGAGATTTCACCTGTTTTAAGAGATTTAATAACTATTATATTTTGTTATTAAATTCTCCTCAAACCATTGAAAACACTGGGTTTATCGCAGGTGAGCTTTCCCTTATTGTTTCCCTTGTGTTATATCGTCCCACCAGCGTTTATGGACTCTGATAAGGGCAAATACAAGGGTGCAGGGCATGCCCAAGTAGTAACAGTACAATGAGGTTTATCGGAATGACAGATTTTATCCATTTTCCAAAATAGATTACGATAGCTGTACTCATTATATTTTCGGAAATCGGAAAATAAAACTCGTTCCGATACCTTCGATACTTTCGACGTGAATGGTTCCATTGTGGAGGTTTACAATCCAGCGCACCATAGAAAGGCCGAGACCGGTACCGCCATTTTCTCTGGAACGGCTTTTGTCTATGCGATAGAAACGCTCCCAGATTTTGTCCAGGTGTTCCTCACTTATTCCAATACCATCATCTTTCACTTCACCGACAATCTGGTCATTTTCGCCCTTCAGGATAACATGAATATGTCCATTTGTTTTTCCGTAATTGATGGCATTGGTTATTAAATTCATCATCATACGCAAAATCAATGTCTGGTCGCCATTCATAAATAAGTCGTCCTGCTTTTGCAGGGTGATCTCAATATTTTTTTCCTGTGCTTTTGTCTGCAGTTCTTCTATTACAAGTTCGCTTAATAATCCAAAATCCAGTTTTTCCATCAGATGCTGCTCATCCTGTTCGTTTCTGGCGATCATTAACATTTCTCTTGTCAGCTTTGACATTCGTTTTGCCTGCCTTAAGATGACTGCAATCTCTTCCTTATCTTCCGCAGATAAGTTTTCATTTTCCAATAAGTACTCACACTGGGAAATGATAACAGCAACGGGAGTCCGCAATTCATGGGATACGTCTGATGTGAATTGACGTTCCTTCTCAAACGAAAATTCCAAGCGCTCGAACATTTCGTTAAATTTCTTCGACAATTCGTATAATTCATCTTTTGCTTTTGGCAGAGACAATCGTTTGGAAAGATCTTTTCCATTGCTGATGTTTTCAACTTCATCGCAGATACGATCCACCTGTCTCAATGCCTGCTTGATCATAAAATATCCGATGGCCCCGATCAGAATAATGAGTAATGGGAATACAATCAACAGCATTTTCTCGGATGTCTGTATGAAAAGTTCTATAGAATGTACAGAGGTAATTCCTCGTACCCACATTTCGTCATCATCACCGTAAGTGTAAACGCTGTCATATATCATCCATTTTCGATTTGATTCGCTTATCGTTCGCGGTGTATTCGACATGAGGATAGTTTCTTCTGGAAATTGGGCTGGAATCGTTCCATAAAGTAATCGTCCGTTTTTGTCATAAATACAAAACATAATACCGTTATCGTAAAATTCGGTATCGCCGTCAAGATAAAAGGAATCATCCTGAAAATTAATATTTGAAGAGAATCCGGTCACTGCGGCACTGATTGCTTCTTCTGTCGCAGAAATTCCAATCCTATCCACAAAAAGAAGGAAGAGAACTAGAATAGTCCCAAGAACTACGGCGATGATTCCGGTGTACCATAGCGTAATTTTTTTCTTGATCGTCATCTGTTTCATTCGTTTTCCCTCATTACATATCCAACACCGCGAACAGTGTGGATGAGTTTTTGTTCATATTGTGCATCGATTTTTTTTCGCAAATAGCGAATGTATACGTCGATCACATTGGAACCGCCTTCAAAATCAAAGTCCCACGCATTCTGTTCAATCTGCTGTCTTGTCATTACGATATTTTTGTTGCGCATAAGACATTCCAGAACCATAAATTCTTTTGCAGAAAGATCAATTTCATTTCCGGCTCTTGTAACCTTTCTTGTGTCACGATCCAGAATAAGATCTGCTATTTTTAGTTGATTGGATGTAAATTGTGGCTTTCTACGCATCATGACACGGATTCTTGCAAGCAGTTCTTCAAATGCAAATGGTTTGATCAGGTAATCATCGGCACCAAGATCCAGTCCTTTGACACGGTCTTCAATGCTGTCTTTTGCTGTCAGTAACAGAACCGGTGTATCATCTTCTCGTTGCCTTAATTCTCTTAAGATTTCATATCCGTCCTTTCCCGGCAACATGATATCAAGAATAATACCATCGTAGGAAGTCATATCGATATAATCCATCGCTTCCAGACCATCCCCACAGGCATCTACACTGTAATGTTCCTTGACAAGCCTTTTTTTGACAATGTTTCTTAAATCATTCTCGTCTTCTACAATCAGTAATCTCATAATGTAATTATTATAATACCAATCATTTTCGTGTGCTAGAGTCCTTTTTTCATTTTTTGAAATTACTATTTGTTTTAATCTTTTTTTAATCTTCCCCCTATATGATACATATAACAGCAAAAACAAAACATCCAAGAGACGGAAGGAGAACACGTTATGAAAAAAATATTAGTAGTTTTATTATCTCTCACATTAATATTTGCTTTTACAGGATGCACTTCATCCAATAATAGAGCAGCAGAAGATATAGAAATTAAGACACAGGAAGTTGTAACATCAAATACAGATGACAATGATGATAATATCAGCAACACAGAAAACGCAGTAGAGAATGCGAACGAAATGGATTATGATTTCTCTTCTTATGAAAACGATATCCGTAATATAACAAAAAGTGTAAACAATGCAAAAACATCTACAAATGCATCTGAGAATCACGAACAATTCTACGCTTTGAAAAAACAGGTAGACGCAGTTGATGACGAACTGGATAAACTTGATGATGAATTTGAGTATGCTTACCAGATGAAAGAGATTAGCTTCGAGATATACAAAGCGAGAGAACGCGCGATTGAAAAACTGGAAGATGAACTGGAATTAGCAGAAGAAGCGCTGGAAAACAAATACGGCATTGATGATTAATTCCATCCGGGCTACAAGAATGTGGCAGAACTTTCTTAATTTCTAAAATCGGGTAGGAGGTAGATAATTATTTTATCTACCGACCTCCCACACCACCTGGCATACGGTTCCGTACCAAGGCGGTTCTTTAGTTTTCACAAACTGTTAGATAGTAGTCAAGCATGGATATATATCCCAGCTTGGCTATTATTTTATTGATGATTACCGAATTTAGCACCTGTGCCATTCTCCATATAATATTAAATTTTGTGTCTATGTTTTATGAAAGAATCTTCTCTTAATCAATTTTTCTTTCCTGTAGCTTTACTTTTTCAGTTTTAACCCATCTTTGAAAGCTTCACCCACACGCTCTGTAACCTTGTAGTAACCATGAGCATAAGGGTCAAATGCAATGGCATTTACCTTGGAAATATCAATTTTACCGTCTACCATAACGCTCTCATCGGCAGTTACATTCACACTGTTGTCCTCATTATAAGTTGCCACCATCAACACTGGCATAGGAAAAATTCCTTCCGTAATTTTCAACTTTGTTCTCATAATAATCTCTCCTTAAAATTAAATTGACAGAATTATTTATCCTGCTTATAATTATATCCAATCAATTCAGAATTTCAAGTACTGGTCAAAATGATAGGTACTATCCAAGGAGAAAGTGTAATGATACAAAACTACATTGAAAATGCCAATTTTGAAGATACAGGCTTTGCTTACACCTTGTCCCTGATTTCCGGCAAACATAAAATGGTCATTCTTTATTGTTTAATGGAATTTAAAACTGTAAGGTTCAATGAGCTGAAGCGTTATCTGAAAACAATTTCCGATAAAACATTAAGTACCAATCTCAAGGAACTAGAGTCTGACAAACTGATTATCCGTACTGAATATCCTCAAATTCCACCCAAGGTGGAATACTGTCTTTCGGAACGTGGCAAGTCACTAATGGTAGTGTTAGATCAGCTTTGTGTTTGGGGTGAAGAAAACAAACTGACAGATTAACATCTTCTAATTTTTTTGAAAATATTATTTCTGACAGTATAACTTTGTACCATCTCACCTAACATACTATCTGCGGTATGGGATTTTTCCATACCGCAATACCGTACCTTTCACACGGGCATTGATAACAGATTTCCACTCGTTACCGCATTTACTGCATCTCCACCAGACATTTTTCCTCGACTTTGCATTTACTTCATCAGGCTTCAATGGCAAGTTCTTCTACGACCACTCCGAAGCAATTTCAGGGTGTGTTGTCTGCAAATCGTTAAACCCTTTCAGGAGTATGTACCCACTGCAATACGGGCAACCTGTTTTATTTATTGTCCTGCTCTTAACAGCAGCTTCCCACTCGTGTCCTTTCTCTCATCTCCAAATCACTTTCTTATGAGAACCAATAGAAACTTCTGTCGGTTTTATCTTATTCTTTTCCGACCACTGCTTTTCCAGTAGCGGCTCTAATGTCGCCAAATCGTTAATCCCTGCAATCACTCTCGCACCGGAACATATCGGTATGCACTGCTCTTAGAAAACGATTTAATATTTACCCTAACAATGGGTTCTTCTGGACATGCAACGGTAAAGGGTAAATCTCAGGAAAGGCCTGACATTAATAATGTTCTCTCTTTTGAAATGGATACAGATCAATCATGTTTCCTCTCTGTAATTAGCGGAATAGAAAGTCTGAAAGATAAATATGGAGATATGCAGGATATAAAATAAGTGGAGTTGTCGATAAATTTCGATTTATATGAACAATTCACATTCTTTTCTGACTGAGCAAGCCTTTTTAATTGCCATACCCGCAACTGCCGTCATAAAGCCACTTACCTTCCGAGCATGCTTTGGACATACGGCTACGCACCGCATACATGAAATACATTTACTTTTATCTGTCATTCCTGGCTTTTTCCTGTCAATTGCTCCTGCAGGGCATTTATCCGCACATAATCCACAACCAGAGCATGAAGCATTTGCTTTTGGAATCAGAACTGCACTAGATTTTTTATATGGTCTATTCCCCAGAATGCTTGGCGTAGATTCATTACCACTTCCCGTTTTTTCTAATATTTGATTACCAAATTCAGTTAATTGATTGTCATCATTTTCATCCGGTCTTCCGGTCGCATACTGATGCAAAATAGAATGCTCCGCAACTGCTGATACAGCTGCAATCACATGAAAACCTGCTTTAACAGCATAATCTTCCATCTGTACAAGCGTATTCTCATATGCTCTGTTTCCGTATACAGCAACAATCACACACTTACACTGATTACCTTTCATCTTCGCAAGCCGATCTAATGCAAGCTGTGGTGCTACTCCACCAAAAGAAGGCATTGCAATCACAGCTATGTCTTCTTTTGTTAATGAAATGGAACTAAAATCCAAATCTGTTTTTGAAAGGTCTATGTCTTTCACTTCATTCCAGAATTTTGTCATCGTATTTGCTACCTTTTCAGTTCCACCTGTTGGGCTAAAAATAATTCTATATTTGTTCATTTTATATTTTTCTGACCTCCGATTTAATCTGCTTTTCCTTCACATCTATCCCATTGCCTACAAACACCCAAAATGGTCGAGTTGCCGGATTGGTTGTCATCCGTTTTCATTTTCCAAAAATCATCCCAAAATGCCTGACATCTAATCCACTGTCTCAAATCGTGACATCTAATCCGAGGTTACAACCTGACACACTTTTTGCAGTAGATATGTTTCAATATAAGAAAACCGAGCTTTTTCGGAAGTCTGGCTTCAAATCCAACCCTCCGAAAAAGCCCGGAAATACACCGCTTTCTGGCACTTGATTTTATTTTCTTGACATCAAGACTACCGTCTCCACATGCGGTGAAAGTTACTTCTTATACTAAATAGCGAAACTGGTAGCTTTTGCGAAATTATTTCTATCTCTATAGTGGGGATAGGTAAACCTCCCCACTATAGAGAGCATCTCGACACTTATTGCATGTCACTTCAACTGAAGTTGTACACCTTTTTTAGTTTTAGTAAGGATTATCTTTTTATTACCAGTACATTCTATGTTATTTTCACTATCTGTCAAAACAAGTAACTTCGAATCTTTTATTTGAACAGCTTCATTAAATAATTCCTTTATTACCTGTTCTAAATTGTTTGGATATATATACCAATCTAATTTTTTGCAATAGTGTTTTCTATTATCCTCCCGATTCGTGGACAAAATCACTTCTATCGGAAGTTCTATATTACTGCCAACCACAGGTATTGTTAAGCTTGCATGGCGTGTCAAATTAATACAATCAAACGGATGTCTCCCTCTGTATTCTAAGAACAATTTATACAAATACAATACATAGCTTCTGTTCAATCGGCCAATTCTTCTATACGGATATTCTATGCAACCATCTTGATCTTTTTCATAATGCACGATAGATGTTAATCGCGGCGAAAATTCCGACTCCAGAACCGCATTCATTTTATCACCAACTGTTTGTTTAAGTTCATCTATATTTCTCAAAAACTGTTGGATTTTTACATATGTATCACACAAGTATGGCGATATTATATCCTGTATTACAGGATCAAGTTTTTCGTTTAAACTTATTTTACATTTTCCGTCTTTATTAAAACAACATAATCGTATAACTACATTATCAAGATATACCCTTGATGAATATTTGATTTCTAACCCTTTCGGCTGCTCTGTATCGGACTCCCTAAAATTATTAACATACATATACTCCAAATTTTTCTCATATTTTTCAATATCCTTTTGACTAACAACCGAAGCCTTAACCAATTCTATCACAGCGTTATTTCCACTACGCGATTGGCTAATCATTAGATCGCAATCTTGTCCTACAAGAATATAATAATTCCCGTTACTATCTCTAAAAATATCGCCGGCAGCCGGAGGTTGGTAATATTGATTAATGCTTAAATCAAACGCTTCAAATGTATTCAATTTTTGCATTTCACTTGAATATTGAATATCTTCATCATTCAATATATCCATCATTTGAGTAAGCCTTATAATATCAAATATTTCATTATTTACGTTAAGTTTATATTGAAATAGTAAATTGAGCCAATCCGTTACTACCTTATAATTTGTAACACCTTCATTAGATGCCATCTTAGCAAAATAGTATGCAATGTCCTTGTTTACTATAGCGTCATCAAAAGCTTCTTCTAATATCTTCTGATATACATTCTTCAACTTGAATAGTAGCAAACTATATGCACTCTTAGCCAATGCAATCTGCAAACCATCTGGTGCATCCTTTGACACATGCTCTGCAAAAACTTTACTGCTAATTTTTTCTTCCTTTTCTTTAGAACTCAAAATAGCAGCAACAATATTTTTTCTACCATTCTCATTAATTTGTTCAATTTCTTGTAGAATTTCATTAGCTCTTTGTTCTTCTTCCAACTGATTATCAATGATACATATTATCGTTTTATTCGCTTGGCCATACTCATTCAAGTCCTTCGCAAAGGAATCTTTCGTTTTTGCGTTAAAATTTGTATATATCTTGTATTTTTTCCATTCACCATCATTATAAATATAATCATTGAAGATTTGTTCAAAATAACTTGGAATCTGAACACCCAACCCGTATTGATTCAATATTGAAGCAAACTTTACCATGTCCTTTACGTCAATATTTGCATAATTTTTTCGCAGTTTTACTCCTATGAGGCCACCATCTTGACCGCCTCCTTCAATAATTGAGAACAACGTTTCAATATCATCCCTAGGTATCTCATTTTCCCAATCAATAGCCTCTATATAACCACTCACAGTGGCACTATATTCCTGCAATTCATCTACAAAATCTGCGCCTGCATCCTTTAATTCAACATACAATCTTTCTCGACTATTACCATTTAATCTTGCCAGTCCATAAAAAAGGCTTTCTTTGCTATTTTTAAACGCAAAATCATCTTCTAAAAATATGATAGTATCGCAGTTCGTAATTCTAAAAAATTTATCATATGTTATAGCCATTTTAACCCTCCTCATCTACCATAGATATAAGGAATTTATAACGATTACCATATGAATTTCGTTCAGATAGTAATTCGATATTTGCATTGAATGAATTTAATATTTTCTTCACTATATATAACCCCATTCCCCTGCCTTCATGATTTGGCTTACCAGATTCTAGAGGTTCGAACAAAATATCCTCCATCGTTTTAATTACACCTGTTCCTGTATCGTATACCACGATATCACTTCCATATGGTTCTACTGTTATCTGATCCCTTTCCGAATACTCATATACATTATCTACCTCCGCAAATTTTCTTCTTTTATCAATCCAGTAAATTGAATTATTAAACAAATTGTAAAAAACATGTATTAAAACGCCTTTAGGAACAAACCACGATAAACCTTCTGTTTTGCAAACTATATTAATGTCATTATCCTTGATTGTTTTTACCAGATTTTCTTCTATGTTTTTTACAACTACTTGTATTTGTTGAAGTATAAATTCATCGTAAGTACCTTTTTTGATAAACGTATTCTCTAGAAAAGAATATAAATTCGCCACATCATTCATTTTTCCTGCAACAATTGAATAACTTGTTTGAATCGGGTAAACATGTGTGTTATAAACTTTTACGTTTTTTTGTGCTACAAAGTAATCCTTCAAATAGCCAAAATGTTCTTCGATATTTTCATCTATACCCGTTTTACTAATAGAATGCAACTCATGCGTAATTGTCTCCGTTATTAATCCATTTGCCATTAATTTGTAATTGTTGTAAGACTCTACTTCTATTGCTTTTAATTGTTCATCCGCTTCTACTAATAAATTAGCTGCTTGCTTTTGTACCTTTTCGTTTTCTCCAAAATGCTCTGTAACATTTTGAAAAACCTTTTCCATCTTTTCATACAAACTGATTGGCATAGATGCTTTTTCACCTTCAATTTTAATATTGCCACTAAATTCTTTAGTGATTTTCTGCATCTCAGCCATTACTCGCTTATTACGCATAATGAACTTTTCAATGTCCGTTGAATTTTTCTTTACACGCTTCGATATATTATCTTCCAATAATCCATTTTCAGTAAGCAAGACTTTAATAATATCATTTGACTTTCTGTTTAATTCATAAAATAAATTATTGAAAACAATACCTATCAGCATCTTAAATGCATAAGAAACTTCATTCTGATTTATATCTAGTCGAGAGCTAATCTCCTGAATATTTTTCTGCTCTGGATCTCTTACTGAAACATATCCTACTGTATTACCCAAATCAAATCTATACCATTGTTGACCTTTCGTCCTGAATTGTTGCAGTTTAATCCAGTCATTTTCCTTATCTCCCAAAAAGCCGATTCTATATACATCACGATATAGCTTTATACCATTATAATCCTTTAAAAACTCCTTTAATGCTTTTAAATTATATTCCTGATCTTTTTCGATTTCTTTTAAAGACTCAATTATTATGTTCTCTCCTATTGCTGCATTCTGTTTAAACGAAAAAATTTCACCCGAAATAGGCACTATTTTTATTAGTGCTTTCATACATTCATTTGCTTTTTGTTCCGCAAACTCTTTTCTTATATTTTTATCTGTTATACCCAGCTCGAACATGTCATAAAATGTCTGTGCAACTAAGTCAAACAACTCATCGTAACGCACTTCTTGTACAAGAACATTTTCGATTCTATCTCTATTTGTATCTAACAATTCTTTATAAAATCTATGCTCTTTTTTGAGCCGTTTAAATGCTTCAGGCTTCGCCAAAACTCTATGAACACGCTCTATATACCAAGGTTGCAAACTAAGTTCATACTTTAATAGTATTTCTCCCCCATTTTCAACAATTCTAAACTTATGAATGCTCTCCGAAAGTTGCAACATTTTATCCGGAAAATCAATATCTAATTCTATATTGTTATAATACATTTGAATTGTAGTTTTCTTATTTACTTTACTAAAAGGTGAAATCAAAAAATTAATAGCCGATTTTAACTCTCTATTAACTACTAAACTTGAATTATCAAAATGTAATACCATCTGAGCCGGAGTTTCTAAAAAATCGCTAATATTAATTCCTAGAATCCATAATCTTGTATAACTCTCTCCCATTTTCCTTACTTTTTTATATGGAACAAAATAATCACTATTACTAGCACTACTTATTTCATCCCAATTAATGAACGTCAATGTAGCAAACGGTTCTGATTCAGATGCAGTTTCAACCAGTAAATATTTTCCTAATCGTTGTACCGCCAATCTACCGATACCCTTTTCTCCCAACGTTGTCTCACCATTATTATTTTTCAAGTCTGTCCCAATTTCCAGAAACCCTTTTTCCAGTTGAAATTCATTCATACCTTTACCGTTATCTTCAACAATCAACAAAGGCTCACCCAAAAGAGACCGGGGTACTAGTTCGGATATGTCATCCATGCATACAGGAATTGAAAATTTTTCTGCCCCACCTAACATGTTACCATCTTCAAAAAGCAGAAGCTTTATATTTGGTGCTTTAGCATCAATGGAATTTTTTATCAACTCAATAATAGCCACTTCGGAAGTGGTAATTAAATCCTTTCCTAAATGCTTAATTACTCTTGGACTAATTTTTATTTGTTTATGCTCCATTTTTTTGTCCTTTCTACACATCATATACTTGACTAACAAGTTCTTTAAGTGTTTTTGCTATACATTCAGCCATCAAATAAGGAACACCATTTCCTATCATCTTAAACATAGCTGTCAAAGGAATATCATTAGGTAAAATAAATTTTTCTGGCAAAGATTGTATTGCCATTGCTTCAGCAACTGATAATCGACGTACTTTATAAGGGTGTAAATGCACCTCATTATTTCCGTATGCTGCTGTTGGAGAATATTTCCAGCGATGAAGTCTCTTAAACGATTTTCTTTTTGTATCACCTTCAAATATTCTTTTGATTTTTTCTAATCCATCCTTCACAGAAAACACCTTATTCTGGTTTGGATGTTCCGTGACCTTGTTTTTCCTAAACCAATATTCTACTGTTAACGATTCCGGTACGTCATACACAAAATCTCGCTTACTATTTTCCTTAAATTCTTCAGCAACCGGCCAATTTAAGCTTAGAATTTTTTCTATGTCAAATTGTTTATATTTCTCCCACGGAAAGCTAAAGTAGTTTCTCTCGTCAACATTAAGCACTCCTTTTCTTCTAAAATCATTTCCCCAAAATCCCACCATTAAAATTCTCTCTCTAAACTGCGGAACCCCATAACTTAAAGCATTCACAACCTTATCAGATATTACATAACCACTATGCGTTACTTTCATTTTCATTTCATTGTAAAACCTTCTATGCTTTTCCGTTTTTACAAGTCCCTTCACATTTTCAAATAGAAAAAAATCCGGTTTGCATCTAACAATCAAATCAAAATACGTTTTTGTTAATCTTCCGTTTTTCCCCGATGCACCTCTATTCTTTCCTCCTATCGAAAAATCTGGACAGGGAGGTCCTCCAATAAATCCAACAACATTGCCTGCTGCTTTTTCTTCTTGAATCATTCTTATTAATTTCTGCTTATTTTTACCCTTTGTATAAACCAAAGCACTTTTATTTGAATATCCTAAACGAGGCTCTTTTATTAGTAAGTTTCTTCTAGAAAACCTATATGCCTCCATAAAACAACTTTCATACTCATTTACAAACACTATTTCATAACCATTTTTTTCAAATGCTAAATCTAAAATTCCCACACCCGAAAAAAATGAAAATATCACTATATTTGGCATTTTATTTCTCAATCCTATCTGCTATTTTTTTATATTGCTGCTGATTAGAAGACGTCTTTTCAATCGGTTTTATTACTCCAGAAACGGTATTTACATAATTCAAGAATAAAGTTCCTAGCAACAATCTGTCACTTCGTGGAATGCGTTTCCACTCATAGCCTTTGAACAAATCTTTAACCAAAAATATTTCATCCACCTCAACAAAATCTATTTCATATATTGCTCTCTCTAATAATTTATTGACATCAGACATTTTCTTCCTCCGCTTATTCATCGTTGTAAACAATGTTGTTGACAACAATTATAACATACTGCAACGGAAAGCACCAGTTCCTTTTGTAAATAAATATGGAATGACTTTATACACTTCTGTTTTTCATATTTATTTGCACTCAATCTCCGTCCCATCCAAGAACACCACCACCAGCACTCCATCCTCAAACACCTTTATATGATCCAATATCTTCAACATAAAGTTCGTATCCATTTCCACTAGCGGCTCTACTCCATCCGTGTACTCCATAAACTTCTCCGCCCGATATCCGGCCAACAAATCCTCTCCTTGTATTTGCTTCTGCCACCATTCTAGAAAGCTTTCTCGGTTCTCAACCAATGCGTTCCAAGCCAATAAATACGCTTTTACCAACGTCTCCTCCTCTACATGTCGGTTAGTGCAGCCTACCACACCCTTAACCTTGTACCGCTCACTGCACTGCCATACCTTCCGGTCAACACCTGTGCTGCTCCGCCAGCCTTTCCGTGCAAATACTTTATTACAGTCTCCGCAAATTATCTTGGATGCAAATGGATTGCTTTCCGGCCGGTGGGAATAGGAGTTTGTCCCATGCTCCTCCAGATACTTTTTCCTGCGTTTTATTTCAAGCTGTACACATTCCCATATCCGCTTTGAAATGATGGCATCATGGTCATCCTCCACATAAAACATCTGAATTTTCCCTTTGTTCTGCGTCCGTTTCTTGGTGAGGAAATCCACCGTATAACTTTTCTGCAGCAAGGCATCACCCTTGTATTTTTCATTTTCCAACATACTCATTAAGGTTGTGGACTGCCACTTCGTACCGCCATCCCAATTTTTCACGCCTTCTCGTTCAAAAATCCTCTTGATGTAATCGGTTGTTTTTCCGTCCATGAATTCCTGATACAACCGAATTACAATCGGCTCCTGTGTCCTGTTGATTACCAGCTTCCCCGTTTCATCCGTATCGTAGCCAAGAAAACGCTTTGTACTCATTTTGTGTTTTCCTGTTTCAAACCTTCTACGAATTCCCCATGTGCAGTTCTCTGAAATGGACCGGCTCTCATCCTGTGCCAGTGAGGAAAGAATGATCAGCAGCACTTCGCCCTTTGCATCGAGGGTATTGATATTTTCCTTTTCAAAAATAATCCCTATCCCCAAATCTTTCAATTCTCGCACATAGTTCAAGCAGTCCAGCGTATTTCTTGCAAATCGGGAAATGGACTTAGTAATAATCATGTCTATTTTCCCCGCCCTGCAATCAGCAATCATGCGGTTGAATTCATCCCTCTTTTTGGTATTGATTCCCGAAATTCCTTCATCCGCATAAGTCCCTACATATTCATAAAGAGGATTTTGCTAATATAATTTGTGTAATAATTGACCTGATTCTCATAGCTTAATAACTGTTCTTCTTGGTCGGTTGACACTCGGCAGTACGCTGCCATTTTCAATTTCTGCACTGACTGTGCTGTTCCTGATTCCGCAGTCGAAATCTGCTTTGCTGGTATAACAGTAATGCTTCTTGCCATTTTTAATCACCTCCTCAACTACTGTCTGTTCCGCAATATTCAATCCCTGCAATTCTGCATCATCAATTCGTATCCCTTTACACGCCTTGACTCCCTTTTCAATGTAGGTGCTGCAGAGCCATTGAATTTTCTTCTTGTAAACCTGTCTGCGCCGGAGCGTTTTTCCGCAGTAAGGGCAAATCAGCATTCCGCTTAAGGGATAGCGGTTCTGGAACTTCATTGTGCTGTCCTGTCCGATATTCCTGTCACGCTTCCGCTGTTCCCTGACTTCCTGCACCTTTTCCCATACCTCAGGCGTTACGATTGGCTCGTAGTTTTCCGAAATGTAATAACTCTACACTTCCCCGTTGTTTTTCCTTGTATAGTTTCTTTTGTTTTCAGGGGTATAATACTTCTGCAGATGGAAATCCCCTTTGTACTTTTCATTGCAAAGCATCCCGTTGATGGTCCCACTTTCCCATGTAGTTCCCGTCACCATTTTCACGCCCAGGTAATCAAGCAGTTCCCCAATCCTTGACGAGCCAACATTCATCAGATAAAGGTCAAAAGTCAGACTGACAATTTCCGCTTCCTTTCGGTTCACAATCAAATCTCCATATTCGTTTTTATCATAACCGAGGAAACGAGAGGTGGTAATCATCACTTCCCCTCTCTCAAACTTCTTCCGAATGGACCATTTAGTGTTTTCACTCATGCTTCTGCTTTCTTCCTGTGCAAAAGAAGCGAGGACGGCAAGCATCATTTCACCGTCCCCTGATAGAGTGTTAATGTTCTGTTCTTCAAAAAAATTACCGACACCCAGTTCTTTCAGTTCCCTTGCGAACTTTAGAACGGTGACGGTATTTCTTGCAAATCTCGATATGGATTTTGTAATAATTAAATCAATTTCTCCTGCCCTTGCCTTCTCCATCATTCTCTGGAACTGTGGGCGGTTTTCACAATAGCCGGATATACCCTAATCAGCAAATACTCCGATAAATTTATATTCCGGATTTCCAGTAATCAGTCTCTCATAGGTTTCCATCTGGTTTTCAAGAGAGTCTTCCTGTCTTCTGCTGTCTGTGGAAACTCTGGCATAAGCACAAACCCTTTTCTTTTGTAAGACCGAAGCTGGTCGTTTGTTAATCACTTTTACTCGCACGTTACATCACTTCCTTCAAAAAACCTTTTCTTAAACTCATGAATTCTTCGGAAAATGGCCTGTGCATCTTCTACCTTGTCAATGCACACCACATCCGCATTTTTCTTACTGCAAATCAGCATGAACTCCATAAACTGTCCCCAGTTACGGGCAATCGTGGCAGCCCTCATGGTAACCACCACATCTATCTTCTTTGCTGCGATTTCCGCTTTCAGACGATTAAATTCTTTTCTGTTCGGGTCGGCTCCTGAAGCTTCCTCAAAGAATATCTGCAAATCCCATTTCTGTTTTCCATATTCTTCTTCCAACCGCCTCATTACATCGTCCAGATATTTTTCATAGTCTCTGTCACGATGGTTGACTCTGCAGTAAAAAGCCACCCTATTTATCGTTCCTGCATTCACCATATAAATAAGTACTCCTTTCGTTTTTGGTAGTGTATAAATCACTCTAAACCCCTGTAAAGTCAAGCAATTCTACGGTTTCCACCCACTCTTTTTTCACTCTGCCCAAACTTGTCAGGAACCGAAAAAAGCAGCCGGACAGAAACCTGTTGTCTCTGTCCGGCTTGCTTCTAAACCTTCTCGGCATAATCCATTGAAATCCATCCATCACGATTTTTCTGATAAGATTTCAGAAGCCCCCAAAGGCTCGCACCCTTGCCTTCTGCTTCTTCCACAATAGTGAAAGCACCTTTTCCGGTGTACTTACCTGTTTTGTCGTAGTCTGTTCCCGGACCCTTGCGGATGTTCAAATCTTCGATAGATACTCTCACAAGATACGGTGTGAATGTAGCATTGGAATAAATCACTTTACCGGATTCATCAAATACGGAATATCCCTCATTTTCATCTGCACACCTCTTGGCATTTTCCAAACTATGGAATGCCCCCTTCTGTGTAGCAGCATCCGCCCATGTCTTACGCACACGATACCAGACTTCTTCCGCTTCTGCTGTCTCGTTCTTAATTCCAATCATGGCATTTAAGATTGTAATAATCTTTGCACCATATCCGGCTCCTGCTGCCCATCCCCTTCCATCTGGATTTTCTTTCTGTCCAAGCCACTACACATATTCAGCACAGCCTCTTGTGACATACTTAAATCGCGGATCAACGCATTTATACTTCAAATCCACTGTGGAAGCATAGGCTTTCAAATGCTGAACCTGTGCCCTGATACCAAACTGTGGTGTATGCATAAACTGCAGTAGTCTGCATGGCTGTCATTTCATTGACGCTCTTTCCGCTGGTGCTTCGTCCGAAATTGAACGAATACTCACCATTGCTGTAATTCCGTACAGGCTTATCCCTCGCCTGACCGAAACCAAACAAACTTTTTATTCCCATCTGCTATCCCTCTCTTTCTTTTTGTATCTGCCTGTGATAAAATCGAATCTATAAACATCGAAAAAATTCATAAAAATTTAGCAATTAAAGGCATTGATTTTTTGCTGTAAATTGCATATAATAAAAACACAGATAGAAATATCTGTGCAGCAGTTAGAGCGTCCAGTTAAAATGCTCGTTTAAAAGCGGTTAGATTGTCCAATTAAAACAATCGGTTAACAGCAGTGGGTGGAGTAATCCACCCGCTTTTTTACTTTTCAGGAGGCTCTATGGATTGGTTCGTTGCCGATAAAATATACATAAATTACCTGACACAGTTTGATTCCCGTGTCGGATATGTGGAGTATGGGGAACGTTTGAAACTCCATGTGGGAATTCTTCTTACTATCGGAGATTTCCACTACTATGTCCCTATTTCCTCTGCAAAACCAAAACATCAGAAGATGTCCAACAGTCTGGATTTCCACAAACTCCAGGATGAATCCACCGGATATCTTTATGCGGTATTAAATATCAATAATATGATTCCGGTTCCTGATAACTGCCTTACTCAGTTAAAATATAATCAGGTAGGAAGTTTCCGTTCTTTCAGCAACGAAAAGGAAAAAACCGACTATGTTTACCTTCTCCAGAAAGAAAAAGCCCTGATTGACAATGTTCAGGACACTCTGCAAAACAAAGCCCTGAAATTATACCAGAAGTGCATTGCCAAGCCGGATTCTTCCCTTGCTGCAAGATGCTGTAATTTCAAAATGCTGGAAGAAAAATGCAGTTCTTATTCCGATACATAAACAAAACCATGATCCTTCAAACCTCTCCATCTGCCGGAGAGGTTTTCTTTCTTAAAAAACAAGAATTCCCCTGCCATCATATACACTTCCCTCGCTGCCCTGATTACGAATTGCACGGTCAAGTGCCATGACGGTTGCGGCTGCAGCATCAATTTTCTCTGTGGATTTTTCTTTATCCATTTTGATATTTCCGGCAGGGTCTTGTCTGACATACACGTTGTCCATCATCCAACGAAGAACCTTATGCCCACCGTGGGCAATTCGCTCCTCAAGTGTCAGCTTCATAAGTTCCTTCGTTGGCGGACTCATATCTTTGTACCCCTGCCCGAAAGGAACAACAGTAAATCCCATTCCTTCCAAATCCTGTACCATTTGCGTTGCTCCCCAACGGTCGAAAGCAATTTCTTTTATATGGTACTTCGTTCCAAGTTCCTCTATAAATTTCTCTATAAAACCATAATGAATGACATTTCCTTCCGTAGTTTCAAGACACCCTTCTGCTGTCCACACATCATAAGGAACATGGTCCCTTCTGACACGGAGTCTCATATTATCTTCCGGTATCCAACAGTATGGTAAAATGATGTATTTCTCTTCATCATTTCTCGGTGGAAACACAAGTACAAATGCCGTGATATCTGATGTTATTGATGCTACAGGAATGTGATGAGCAAGAGGCAGCCGAGATTCTTCCAGCAATTGAATACCTCTTAGCACTTATACATAAAAGAGGTAATTCAAACGAGTAAAGGAACCAGCTAATCCGTTGTGATTCTGGTTCTTTTCTTTTTGTTGCCATCTCCAAATTTTACTCTTGTAATATTTCAATTATTACGCGAGTAAGATTTCAAGTCAATCTGTTTTTTCTGAAATTGACAACCACATAAATAGCGTCTATAATATTTTTATTACAACTGTAAGATTTAAGGAGGGATTTGAAATGAGCGATTTACCACAGATTTCTGAAGCTGAATTTGAAGTTATGAAAATCGTATGGAAACATGCGCCGATCAGTACAAATGAAATAACAGATAAATTATTACAGACCACAAGCTGGAGTCCGAAAACGATACAGACTTTAATCAAACGCCTTGTGACCAAAGGCGCTCTGACTTATGAAAAACAGAGCCGAGTGTTTGTTTACACCCCAGTCGTGAAGGAAAGCGAATACATCGGCCAGGAAAGCAATTCTTTTCTGGAACGATACTATGACGGAGATATCACTGCCATGCTGTCTGCCTATATAGAAAATGACAGACTGTCTGAAACAGAAATAGATACCCTCCGCTCCCTTCTTTCAAAGAGGTCAAAAAAAGGAGGCAATTAACGTGGCTGATTTTATGATACGCTTTTTAATATGCAATGTATTTATCAGCGGTATCATCGGAATTCTTTTGATAGCCAAGCGGATATTCAAAGACAACCTTTCCAGCCGTATGCAGTATAATCTGTGGTTCCTGCTTCTTGGGTTGCTGACATTTCCCTTTATACCGTTCCGTCTCATCGGATTTCCACAAATCTTCTCGTGGCTTGGTAACTTAAGAAGCTCTCCTGCTTCTGGTACCGCAACCGCTATAGGAGAAGCTGTGGGAATTAATCCAGCAGGAAATACAGACTGGATGAATGACTTCGCACTTTCTGTAAATAGCGAGACACCATCCATTGCCGGATACATATTGTTAGGGATATGGATTGTAGGCATTTTTGCAATGATTATATTGGTAATCAAATCCTCTCTCCGTTTACGCAACTTGGAGAAATCTGCACTTCCCCTTCAGAACAAGGAAGTCCGCAGACTGTATCATCACTGCTTAGAAGAGATAGGGATTCACAGAGATATTCCTGTCTACAGTACCGCATTTTTGAAATCCCCGATTATTGTTGGACTTTTGAAACCGTGTATTTATCTTCCGATTCATCTGATCTCTGATTATAACGAATCCGATATGCGGTATATGCTGTTACATGAACTGCAGCATTACAAGCACCATGATGCTATTGCCAGTTATCTGATGAACCTTGCCGGAGTGGTATATTGGTTCAATCCTCTTGTCTGGTATGCATTGAAAGAAATGCGTAATGACAGAGAGGTTGCCTGTGACACTTCCGTTTTGAAGATGCTTGAAGAGGATGCTTACGAAGATTATGGCAATACACTGATTAACTTTGCAGAGAAGGTTTCACTTACTCCTTTTCCGTTTTCTGCCGGCCTTGGTGGAAACATGGAGCAGATGAAACGGAGAATTATTAACATTGCCTCTTATGAGAAGCCGACATTTATGAAGAGAATAAAAGGTACAACTGCATTCATGTTGACTGCTGTCCTTCTACTTGGATTCGCACCTTTTATTTCTACATACGCAGCAGATGGAAGCTACTACCAATGGGATTCCTCTTCTGAGAATGTTACCTATGTAGACCTCTCCACATACTTCGGAGAATACAAAGGTAGCTTTGTTTTATATGATTTAGAAAATGATGCATGGAGCATACACGACATGGAGCATGCCACCTTACGAGTTGCTCCAAACTCCACCTACAAGATATATGATGCCCTGTTCGGATTGGAAGAAGAGATCATTACACCGGAAAATTCGTTCATTGCATGGAATGGCGAAACCTATCCATTTGAAGCATGGAATGCGGATCAGACTTTACAGTCTGCAATGAATTCCTCCGTGAATTGGTATTTTGAATCTGTGGACGAACAGCTTGGAACCGCTGACATTTCCAACTATATTGAGGAAATTGGGTATGGAAACGAAAATATAAGTGGTGATTTCTCCACTTATTGGATGGAATCTTCCTTGAAGATTTCCCCAATAGAGCAGGTCGAACTTCTAACCAGGCTGCAGAATAACAGCCTTGGCTTCGCCCCTGAAAATATCAATGCAGTAAAAGATGCCATCTGCCTTTCCTCTTCCGATGCCGGAACATTCTACGGAAAGACCGGAACCGGACGTGTGGATGGCCAAGATGTGAACGGATGGTTTATCGGCTATATCGAAACTGTAGATAATACATACTTTTTCGCTACCAACATTGGTGCAGACAGCGATGCTACCGGAGGCAACGCAACTGAAATAACCATGTCTATCTTGTCCGACATGAATATCTGGAAATAAAGAAATCGGGTAAAGGTCATAGTCGTATAATCCTTTGCCCGATTTTTTTATTTTCACTTTATGCATAAAAGCGTTTCAATTATCCAGTTCTATACGTCAAGAATTAGATTTATCATTGATGTATTCTATAATTTCTCCAATAAAAAAAGATATAAATGTCCCAATTGAAACAAACAAACTATCTCTATCACCTAATGATTCAATGAAGATTGAAAATGTAAACGTAAAGTTACTATACATATAATCATAAAAAACGTATTTCAGAGAACCTATCAAGAGCATCAACCCGAAAGAAATTAATGCATATATTAGGCACAGCAAAAAGCTAATGTCAATGCTGCGTTTGACAATGATTTTTCCCATAAAAAAACCTAAAATAAAAACCCCAATATCAATATATGTATATATAATTAAAAAGCCCAAATAGGCTAAGGCCGCATTATATTTGGGAAATAAATAAAAACAAAGAAAATAAGCCAAAGCCACACATACAAAATATACTAAAAATGGAGAATACGTTCTAACAAACTTTCTCATAAAAACACCTCACACCACATGTAGATAATCGAATTAAAATCAAAAGCTTATCTTAATTTATTTCATGCTCTTCACTTCCAGTCGCTGACCATGATGTTTTACCACTACTGACCACATCTTTTGTAGACATACTATATGCAAATATATCAAGGATCTCCGCCTCTGAGATATACCATGAACCATCTGTGTTTTTCTTACTTCTGTATAAAACATATAATTCGCATTTTTCATTCTCCGAAAGTCTGTCATATACAAGATATTCTATTATTTCCTCATTCTCATTTAAGATAACTCTAGAATTTCCATTCGCACCGTATGATATCATAAAATCACATCCTTCGTCTGCGAAGTATTGTTGATATATAGTACGATATCCATCATATATTTCATTTGTTTCCATTAATGTCACATAATCACAGATCGCAGGAATAGAAATATCATCCTCTTTCATATTTTCCATTAATTCATCCATTAAATCGTGTTGAATGACAAAACCATTATCCTGTGAACTGAATATTCTAATGGTCTTTCGTGGCATCATTCCCTGCGGTCCTGCTCCTGTAACATAGTTTATGATGACAATCACATCCTTTGCACCATCTCCATCTATATCCTGAAATCCAACTGCCTCTACGCTGTCAAACATACCTACGTTATCATTCTCAGTACTATTGTTTTCAAAATAAGCTGGGAAATGGTACACAATTTGATTGTCCTTAGCCAGCACAAATGAGACATCTTCCCAAAGCGTATCATAAGTCGGTAGATAAGACACAAATCGTACCTCGCCCCAATCATTCAAATCCACCTCAAAGGATTGTTCGGTTATAACCCGGCTTTCATCTAATTTCTCTTCTGATGGATAGTCCACTTCAATATCTGCAATATCTGTCAATTGCTGTATTTCTTTCGTACCATCGAAATATAAAATGACTTGTTCATCAAATTGTTCTTCACCTGATAGAATTATTTCTACATAGTCCTCATGCCAGGTAACCTTCCAACAGCTGCTACTGATGCTTGCACCGTCATTGTACAATTCAAAATCTGTTTGCGATATCTTATCTTCGCCTTCTTTAAGGACTAACCGTCCACTTGCTGAACCAAAAGGCCATTCCGGTTCTCCAACAGCTTGAAGTATCACTTCATATTTTTTATCTGGTGAAACGGATGTATCGCAAGTTATCTTCTTGTAATTTACCGTATACGAAATGCAACACCAAAATACTACAAACAGTGCAATGAGCGAGCCCATAATACATAGCATAAATTTTTTCATTGATATAGCCCCCTTTTTAATGTCCTCATATATCCAGTTCTTTCAATAGAGAATTTTCTCTTTCCCATGAATATACAATGTAATATCCGGCGTCATTTATTTCTTTCCCAAAATTCAGAGTTTCGTTGTCAATCACATCAATAGACTGTCCTTCCTGAATTTCCACAAGATACTCCCATTCATTGCTTCTGTGATCCGAATAGTAATCATCCAGTTCTTTCAAGGACAACTCGCTCTGAATTAGAATCGCACCAAAATATTGCATCCCGTTTCCGTTACCTGTCAGCTTCCCTGCCCGTGATATTGACTCTATCAGTTCCGTTTTCTCTGGCAGTGGTGTTTCACATAATTCCTTTTCTACTTTATAGGCAATGTTATTATTTATGAATGAAATGGATATTACTCCGCCTATCAATACAACTGCTACCAATATTCCAACTAATTTTAATTTTTTCATGTGTCCTCCTTTCTTTTCTTACACATGTAAGATTATCATAGAACACCATTATCATCAAATCATTCTTTAATCCGGTATTGGTAATCGGGTATCTGCATAATTCCGTCATTTAGGATTTCATTCCCCAAATACTGAAAACTGCCATCCTCTGAAAATCTTACCGTAAGTTTATGGGTAATGACTGCATCATCGCAAATGACCATGTCGCAAACTGCCTCCACCGTTAACGTAACCGTCCCATCCTCATTTTCTTTGATGTCGACAACCTCCGGCAGAGATGTCCCAAAGAAGGTAGGCGCATAATTAAAGCATCCAAGTCGCACCCAATAATACGTCTGGTTTTCCTCATCAAATACTGCGTAATCCCGTATCTGCTCTGCTGTTATCGGAAGATATTCCATAATCAGACTTTCAAATTTTTCTTTTGGGATACCATTTGGATAATCTTCGGAATTAAATTTTTCTCCATATTTCATTCCATACAGATATTCAAACATCCCGTTATAATCCAACTCATTCAGATTTTCTATATTCCAGTTTGAACACAAAAGGTTATTTCCCTGATATCCAAGACCTCGAACACAACGTTCAGACATTTCACGCTGTTCCTCTGTCATAGGTTTTATTCTAATCAGGCAGCTTCCATCCACAATTTCACTGACTTCCGGTGGCTCCGGCACACACAACTCATAGCAGAACCATCCTTTTTCCGTGTATTTCCATTCTTTGAGTCTCGTATAAGAAATGTACGAAATTCCCAGCTTGTTGTCAGCATTCCTGATTCCTCTTGTACTCACAACATACATATCCGTTCCATCAAAAATGAATTTCATTCTGCCCAGTCCACCATCATTATGGATTTCATAAATCACCACAGAGCCTCTTTTCCCTTCCATACATTCTTTCAGAAAACTGTCAACACTTTCATAATTCTCGATGGTAGAATACGTTACCATCGTAGCAATTGGATATCCTGCGTCCTTTATCTTCTTCTGCATTTCAAGAACCGTTTGATTATCCAAAACAACATTAGATGCTATCCCTTTATCTGCTGTTTCATAAATGTCAAGATAAAGTTCCATCAGCTTCTTACAGTCACTCTCAGCTTCTTCCTTTTCCTGTTCATCTACCGGAAGATTGTAGCCCTTTTCCCATTGTACTGCAGCCTCTTCCTCGGCATTTTTTATTTTCTCCGTGGAAGATACTTCTTCCGTATCTTCCACAAGAGATTCTCCCGCAACACTATCTTCTTTTCCACAGGCACACACGAAACACCCAATCAGAAATACCATGATCAGTAGAATGCTTTTTCTTTTTAATGCCATAATATCATCCTTTCTTTTCATACTTGTAATAGCTTCTGACCACATCCACACTTCCGTCTTTTGAGTGCAAATCGTATTTTACAAATCCGCCAAAATAACTGACTTCAAGAATCGTTATTTCTGCTTCTTCCTGTGCATCCACCTTTTCGCAAAATTCCAGTACCTGCTCTGCCTCAGTCATGTTAACTTGATTTCTGCTGTCAACAGCCGGATATCCATTTTCTCCAAGGCAATTTACAATACTGCGAATCGTTTCCAAATCAGCTATCTTGTTTTCTTCTGCTGCCTTCTTATAAAGATCTATACAGATGTTTATAATTTCTTCTGCATTCTCCTGAGGTTCTTCTGGAATAGCCTAAATATCAATTACTGTTTCCGAAACTGTATCTTCTTCCGGGGGTGCATCGCTACACCCCGAAACACTATGCATCAGTAAAAAACTAATTACTACTAAACCACTCTTCCAGAACCAGGCCGTCTTTCTTAACAACATATCCACTTCCTCCTCTACCTTTCACATCTTCTACCATGCTAATAATCAATATAGGATGTTCTACCGTATCTTCTGTTGTAAAAATTGCGAACCATCCTAATTCCGTACCCGAAGCATCATCCTTCGATGCCTTGATTTCTGCCGTACCTGTTTTTCCCGCTAAAAGAATGTCATCCCGATGGGCTGCATATCCAGTTCCATTAGAATCATTCACAACCTTCTTTGTTCCTTCCAATACACGACTTGCTGTCTCATTAGAAAAGGCTCCTGGAATCCAATACTCAGCTACTGCGTCTTTCTGATATACCAAATACGGTTTTATGACATTTCCCTCATTACAGAAAGCAGAATAGATACAAGCCATATGTAACGGATTCACTAAAACCTGTCCTTGTCCGTAACCGCTGTCAGCTAACTGTATTTCAGTTTCAATTCCCTCTGTATTGGAATACTGCGACTCTGCCATCTTAATCTCAAATGGCAGTTCCTCATTAAAACCAAGTCCGGTCAAAGAACTCTCCATCTCTTCTGAGCCAATCTTTAATGCTGCCTTTGCGAAATAAATATTATCGGAATAAATCAAGGCATTCTCTAAAATGACTGGTTCATATGCATGGAGTGTTGTTACATGATAAGAACCCCACGATGCATCCTTTTGCCAGCTTAAGCCTACGTTCCCGTAATCTTCCATCGGATCGATTGCTCCTGATTCCAAGCCGACTGCAGCGGTAATTGGCTTGAATGTAGACCCCGGACACCACACTTGCCGGAACCGATTATACATTGGCTTATTCTCATCCTCATTAAGCGCAGTCCACTGTTCACTGGACAATCCCATAATAAAATCGTTATTGTCATAGGACGGTGTGCTGACCAAGGCCAATACCTCTCCGGTATAAGGATTCATGGCCACTGAGCAGCTTTTATCTTCCTTAAACTGTTCGTACAAGGAAACCTGCAAATTGGCATCTATCGTAAGCTGAATATCCTGCCCATGCTGTACCAGAATACAAGCCAGTTCCTCCTTCTCTTTGCCTTCCGAATTTACAATGTAAATCCTGCAACCGTTCTGGCCTTTCAGTTCACTCTCAAACAAGCCCTCCATTCCGCTTCTGCTGATTACACTATTGGCTGTATAGCCTTCTCCTGCATGTTCCTCTAAATCTTCCGCAGTAACGCTTTGAACATACCCGACCAAATGTGCAGCCGCTTCTCCTAATGGGTATTCACGCACTTCAACATCAGATATCATCACTCCGGGAATTTCCAGTAGCTTTTCATGTCTTTCCTTTTCTTTCAGCACCTCTTCGTCCGGTTCAATCTTCATCAACTCGATTTCTTCAACCCTCGGAATGGTTTTTATCGGCACAAAGGAGTCATCCTTTACCCACTGTGCCGACAGCATCTTTTCTATCGCTTCCGGAGTTGTTTCCAACAGTTCTGCAATCTGTGCAATTGCTTCCTCTCTGTTTTCCACCTTGCCCGGAACGATTCCAACCGAAGAAGCTATACCTTTTCCTGCAAGGACACGTCCGTTCCTATCCAGAATTTCTCCTCTTACTGCCTGTGTAGTGGAAACTCTTACTTTATCTGTAGAAGTCAGATTCGGAAAAATCATGGAATCATCCCAAACCAACTTATATCCATCTTCGCCCTTTAGGAAGAGTGCTTCATTCTCAAAGCTGATAGTTCCTGCAACTGTATCAAAAGAAGTCTGGTAGGTTACCGCCATTTGCTCCTCATCATATGCAATAATCTGAACAGCCATATTCTGGACTTCTATACCTTCATAAATAGCTGAATTTCGAGTTACAAAATCCTCCTGACTGACATTCCCCGATGCCTCAATATGTAGCATCGCATACATTTCTTCATACTCCTGTTTTGGAATATGATCCATGTACTCCACCAGAAGTTCTTCCGGTGTCCTCCAGGCATTTTCCTTTGTTGCCAACATTCCTGCCACGCATACTGCAGAAATTACCGCAGCTATTCCTATAACAGCAATCGCAATCCATAGGAGCCTGCTTCTTGTTTTCTTTCGCTTGTTTCTGCTTTTTCCTTTCTTCATATTGACCTCCATTCATTTTGCTTTGCTGATATGGTCATATTCTATTTTCAATGTACGTTATATCTTCAAAATATTACATTCGTAAGATTTTAAAATAAAAAAATTTCTCTTTGCTGGGTATATCGTACTATGCATTCCTCCTCTCTTTTTATTACATGCGTAAGATTTCGCAACAAAAAAATTTCGTCCGCAATCCTGCTGCACTTGTGTAAATATTACATCAGTAAGATTTATAAGTCAAGTTATCTTTATACAAAAAGGCTCCTGCCAGGAGGTATCATACATTTTCGCAAAAATGATACCTTTTAGCAAAAGCCTATTATTCAGCAGAGTCTCAAAACGCCCCTCTGCTACGATATTCAAATGATTCATTCATAAGGCTACAAAACACACATCCATTTTTGCTCCTTAATATCCCACAAACCGCAGAAAATCAAGGTTTCCTTGAAAGCAGACAGACGGTTTCAATATTCCCCTGAACTTTGATTTTATACTGCATAGCGAAAGTATGCAATGTATATTCAGGATTGGGGTAGTGTTTTACTTTTTTGATATTTCTTCACATATTTTTTAACTCAAAAATATACTTGTTCTGCCGGGTATTCTGTTCCCATAATATTTCGTAACGTATCGAAATTAGTATTTCTTAAACGCCTTCCAGTTACATTTGTTTGCAAATAAAGTATATAGTCCTGCAAGTTTTGAAAATTTTCATTTTGAACATTAATATCTTTCCGTAAAAAACTTCCTATCGCAGTATTTACAGCTTTGACCTCATAATTTCTCACATTCCAATATGGATGTAATTCTAATTTTTCATATATTTCTTTTAGCATTCCATTCATTGGTTGCGGATCATTAATATGTAAAATCATTAATGAACGTGCAAACAAAATCAAACTTCTTAATTTAGAATTTTCTACATTGTTTTTATTCCCATTTCCAGTTCCACCATTACCTCTTCCTACACCATTGTTATCTTCTATGAAGATACTTCGCTTCTTTGGTACTGGTTTATTCCAACTCTTAAGCATTTTCCTTCCAATTGTCTCTGAAAAAACCGGGAAATATTGGATATCCTTGATTACGTCACAAACTCTAAACATTATGAAAGAATTTTCAATATTACGATTACCCGTTGCATAACTGCTGACAATTTTCCCAGGCAATAATTCTTCAAAAGACTCTACATCAACTTCAAAATCTTTTCCTATACTGATTCTATCCTCTCCATTTTTACAATATTCTTTCTTAAAAATTGCAATCTCATATTCATTCGCTGTTCTCAATCTTTACCCTCCAATCTTATACTATTTTTGAAATAATTTCTTTAAATCTATCCCGATCCCATTAAAATTAGGCTCTAATAATATTGATTCTTTCAAATTTTTCCAAAATGACTTCTTTATACCATCATCAAAAAAGAATTCTCGAATATCCTCATCTAAGTATATGTTTTGCTCTTTACAGTCTATAAATTTGTTCTTACCATCATCAATACATGCTTCTCCTGTAAGAATAAAAGAAAAATTACCTCTTGCCGAACGTAACTGCATTTGTACAACTTGAATATGGCTTTCGCAATCATAAAAAACATCATATTTAAAGTGCTTTTTCTTTTTTAAATTTTTATTATTATCAAAAGGATCTACAATATGTAATTCTGTCAATCTATAGTCTACAGGTAAAATAAAATTATAAATACCACAGCTTCCATATCTAGAACTCTCAACAGGTATAAACATATGCTCAAAACAGAAAAAAATCTTACCATAACTGTCTGTAAAATCTTTAATTTTACAAGTAGTAGAAAGCAACTGACATTTGTCAGAATTATATACTCTTAGCAATCCCACATCCTTATCTGTATTTTCCTTTACATCTGTACAAATATCAGATAATCTATCAACCACTATTCTATTATATTGATTAATGGGTATAAACCTATATGTTTTAAGCATTCCTTTCGTATCAATAAAGTCAGTTAATAAAATACTTAAATTCATATGTATCCTCCCTACACTTTGCCTTTTGCCAAAATGTATATCAACAATTCCGAAAATCTTACCCCTGGGGTAAATCAGTTTCCGCATGTGTCTTCTGCGGAAACTGAAACACACAACCATTTTTGCCACAAATCGGCGCAACCCTTTGATTTACCTGGCTTTTCTCGTCAGAAGAGTGACTGTTTCCACATGGCACGATACCTTCTGATTGATGTCAGGTATTCTGCCCGTTCTCGGAAACATATCCTGTCAAAACGGAAACAGGTCCACGCCTTCTGAAACCGCGCATTCACAACTACAAACAGATGCAATCTGTGGCAAAAATGACATCCATATCACGGTCTTGACCACCACAGTCTATGGGAACAAGTCAGTATAAGGCCTTTTCTACCTATATAATACAAGGCAAGTTTACACTGCTGCCGCCTGCCACTGTCTCGACCGTCGAGACAGTGAATGCCTCTAAACTTCTACACAATCCTTCCGCTCTAACCACAAGTTGGCCATACACTCGCAGGGAGTTGAGTTGCCGGATTTCACCGTCTCGACCTGATATCCGGTCATCATTTTATCTGTATCACATATGCCCTAGTTTCCATTAGATTTGAACTATCCGGAAATTCCGAATAGTTCATTTAAACTAATTTGCGAATTGGGTAAATACTGTTTTTCCAATTTCGTCCTGTGAATAACCACTACCAGCAGTCATCCAAAATTATCAGATAACTGAACCCTCTTGTAATTATGAGTTATTCGATTTTTTCGAATAACTGAATCCTGTTGCAGATAAATGCTATAAATAAACCTTTTCTTATTTTTCAAGCAATTTTATCATCCGCTGAACAATACGTTCAACCTGCCCGGATTCCACTCTCTGATCAAAAGCACCATTACAAAAATGATCTTCTCGTAATAGCATCGTTAACAAAGCTGAACATAAATCATAATCAGCATGTTCCAATCGCTTTAACTCTTCATTGCAATTTATAGGCTCTGTGGTCATGTAATCCCAGTAGTTTGTTTTTAGGTCACCAGTCTCTTCAAGCACCTCATAGCTATTGGTAACATTTATATTTGAGAGCAACTGCCTAAACTTCATTATCTTTTCTTCGTTTGTCATCCCTTGCTCCTCTCCGGTAAATCAAAGTGCGTTGCCGCAATGGTATTCAGTTGCTTAGCAATATCCGAAAATGGCAAATTCAAGTCCAATGTTCTGACGGTAATCTGGTTACCACTCATCTGGTAAACATTATTCGGATACACCTCTTCTTTAGTCTTTGCATACAGTAACATTCCTGAGACTTTGTGTTCCCTATCCCTCAGCTCGTATTCCTTGTTTTTTACATAGGTGAAAATCTGATAGAGATTGCTCGAATGAAGCGTATGCTTGTCAAACTGCACCTGTGTGCTATGCTCATAATATTTTGCATCAATGATTAGCACTCTATTATCATGCTGAAGCATAATATCACTCTGCATCACCGGTAGCATGGTATTTTCTTCATTGTCCAGTTGCCACGGAATCTGTGATGCATTCGCAGTAATCTGGTCTTTATACTCTTTCCTGTAGTATTCCAGTATAAACTTCTCATACAATCGGCACATACGCTGCTCGTCCAGAAAATCCATCAGTTGAGTACTTCCATCTGACTGAGTCTGAAGCAGGCCCTTCACTACCAGATAACAGACTGAAATCAGCATGCGATATGTCTGATTATTTCGATTGTACTGAACATTCCAATTTACTGTGTGCAAATCAATAAAATTCACCTCTCCAAAATACATCATCAGCTTTCTGAGATTCTTCTTGCGTTGCTTCGATATATTTGACCGAAGAAGAAGCGCAACTGTAGATTTGATGATTCTGTTCATGGTACTGTTAACCGAAAACTCATCGTATGTACAGATTAGCTGTTTCCGTAACATTGATTGTGTCTTGATGGACTCTGCAATATCAATCTTTCCTCGCAGAGAAGAGAGCGCCTCCGTCTGCGGAATATATTCTTTACCAAGTCCTCGCTTTAGCTGAATCGCAATACCTTTTTCTAAGATAGCCGCCATCAGCTCGCCAGTATTATGAAATTGTTCTGTGGCTATATTCTTATAGCCTTGCTCATTCAATACCTGAAATGCATAGGACAGCATATAGTAGACGTTTTGTATCGGTATCACTTAATCGCGCTCCTTAGATTTTCGCTCCAATCTTTTACCTTCATAGGTTCATCAAACCAGTATTCTTTCAACATCGGTATCAGCTCATACTCCACAACACCATAAAGCCAATCATCGTCGATTGTGTCAGGCTGTAAATTACAGAAGTAACTGTGTCCAATGCAGAATCCCTCACCCAAAGATTCATCAGAAGCAATCACACCATTCAAATTTTCTACGCAACTAATCAGCTTGTTAAACTTCTCATTGTCTAATGCCATGCGATACTCTCTGAAACCCGGAGTCTCAAACCCTGGCTTGATATCAAAGAAAGCAAATCTTCTGCGAAGTGCATAATCCAACATAGCAAGGCTTCTGTCTGCAGTATTCATCATACCGACGATATAGACATTTTTCGGAACCGCAAATTTCTCATCGGAATACAGAAGCTGCAGAGCATTTCCGCGTTTATCGTTTTCAATCAGCATAAACAGCTCACCGAAGATCTTACTCAGATTGCCACGATTGATTTCATCTATGATAAAGAAATACTCGTTATCACTGTCTATCTCGGCCTTCTTACAGAAGTTATAGAATGCTCCCTTCTTCAGTTCAAATCCTGTAGCAGATGGGCGGAAACCCATAATAAAGTCTTCATAGGAATAGCTCTGATGGAACTGCACCATCATCACACGCTCTACATCTTTTACACCCATCATGGAATATGCTAGGCGCTTAGCAGCATAAGTTTTTCCCACGCCTGGAGCTCCCTGCAAAATAATGTTTTTCTTGTTTCTAAGCAGGCCAACCAATCTGGAATAGTCTTCTTCAGACATATAGACATCATCAAGGAAATTTTCCGCTGTGTACTCTGGATAGGTAACTTCCTGCTCGTCGTCAACCATATCATCGTCTTCAAATAAGTCTTTGATTTCCTGCACAAAGTCACTATATGGAGTAATATCAGTCAATGTTTTCTGTGGTGCCTGATGATTAATTGTCCAATTACCCTTATTAGTCCAGTTAACTTTTCTGATATTTGAATACTCGTCTGCACGATCAGCATCGTATTCGTAGTCAGACTCAACGATTCCTTTACCAAGAATTCCATTGTTTCCTTTCTTCACAAATACAACATCACCAATCTTTATATCATGGACGAACTGCCATGTGGCATGAGCTGAATTCCTATAAGAGCTGCTATCGCCATATTCCTGCTTCATCTGCTGTTTCATTTCATCTTTAGAGCTGAATACTCCAAGATCTCCAATTTCACCCCAGCCCAGCAGCATATAGCCATTCCTATAGCACTCTTCCCATTTATCAGCACCCTGTCCCGGAGCATAGAGCCAATAACGAACAGTATCGACATCATTGTCTGCAAGAGCATCGCTATCATTCGTTTTATTGCTCTTTGCATCAGAAACACCTTTTTTGAAAATATCCGATGCCATCTCCGCTGTTAATTCCACTGTCTTACCTGCTTCGGTAAGTGTCCACACACCTCTTACACTCTTATCAATGTATCCAGATCCAACGAGATAATTTCTTGCAAAAGCAACTTCATTTTCAAATTTGTTAACCTTCGTTTTACCTCTAGTTTCGTTTACTACCTCATCCGACAAGTGCTCATTTTCTATAATTTTCTTTCTTGCTTCTACCGGTGTTGCAGATCCTCCCAAATCACGTAGTGCCTGTAATAATGGCATGAACCATTTGAGAAATTCTGCTTTCGATGTCTTTTTTCCTTTTTCAACTGATTTTTCCTGATTCACCTTCTCAGAAATAATCCATGCTGTATAGGACAAATCCGGGAAGCTCTTGTACTCATATTCGCCCGTATCCAGAACTTTCTTACACAAATCTTTTATCCCAAGATAGTCTGCGGCATACGGCACTTTCTTAAAGGTCTTCTCAGCTGCGACCACAACCTCGCCAGGCATGTTCTTGGTATCAGCTATAAACCAGCGATTTCTGGAATCCAGATTGATAAATGCATAAGGGCGAATCCAATACAGACCCATCGTAATATTCCATCGAATGCAAAGCTGATCATGTACCATATCATATACTTCAGAAAATTTCCGGCGGTTATCTACTGTGTCATTATCGGCAAGTACAAGAGCAATCTCAAACAAACTCCACAGATTATCAATATCATCTGTTTTTCTATCATCCTTAAATCCATAGAATGTAGCTTTCAGATTATTGAGAACCGGAATTCCATCAAAATTGCTCGGAACTGTTGCAGAAATTTCGAACTCTGACGCAATCCCATTAAGAATCGCGATTCTATTAGCATTTGTTATTCCCTTATTAAAGGTTCCAAAGATAGTAAATGGGTCGATGTCAATAATCTCATCGCCACTCTCAAGCTTAGGAACGCTCATTCCTGCCATGTTATACACCGCATATAGTTTCTGAATTAGTGCCTTTCTGTCAGCTTTGAAAGGCAGGAGTTTCGTTGCAAACTCTGTGTAAAAATCTATCCAATCATATTGCATCTACGTCACACCTCCTGTCGAATACAACACTCTATATGTCTGACTGATTCCCATCCTCCGTATTTATGAACTTTACCGGACCGCCAATTCCAAAATATTTTTCAAAGAAAGTTTTTAGCTTATCAATAACCGTCTGCTTCTTTTTTGCACGATTACCACCCCCAAAGCGGCTGACCGGTGGCATAATTGTATCAATATCTGTGCCGACAGTTTTAACTTCTCCCTCTCGGAAAGAATTCTCTAAGAACTTACGGGTTTCTTCCGGCTTGAGCTTTTCATCTTTAATGATAGCTTCCAAATCTGCTTCACGCTGTTCAGCAACATAGCCGTTCCATTCGGTCATTACATCATCGACATCGTTGATCCCTGCAATAAAGTTTTCAATCAGTTGTTTTTTACTGCGAAGCTCTGGGCTGGCATCAATTGCTTTATGAATCGTTATCAGCACTTCCTTATCTTCGCAGTGCGTATCGTGATACTTTTTCACCAGCATCAGAATGTAGTCAATATTGATTTCGATCTGTTTAATAAGCTCAACTTCAAAAACAATGTCGTCAATGATGTCAGTGCTCTCACCATTTTCTCGCTTGCATTTCCATTCATCTCTCAGATCCTGATATCTACCAAGATAGTCCTGAAGATCTCTCTCAGAGATCATTTCCTTACCTACAAACTCATCAAAGGAAACAAGCAAGTTCCGCATACGAAGGAGCGCGCCAAACAAAGCAATGAAATCCTTCTGATTCTGCTCACCCACAATCTGTGTCTCTGATAACGGGAACTTATTCTGCAAATCCTCGATCATATCTACATAACCAGGCATCTGTTTTCCATCAACAGACTCATAGCCGTAGTAATAGTCTTTAAAGCTCTGCAATAAGACGATTCCACCGGCGTTCTTATCTCCAAATAAGGAAATTGCTGCGTCAACACGCTTTTGCAGATTGCGGAAGCAAACAATATTACCGAAGGTCTTGATGCTGTTCAAGATACGATTCGTTCTGCTAAATGCCTGAATCAGACCATGCATTTTCAAATTCTTATCTACCCATAGTGTATTCAGAGTTGTTGCATCAAACCCGGTTAAAAACATATTTACGACAATCAGAAGGTCCAGTTCTTTATTCTTCATACGGAGAGAAACATCTTTATAATAATTCTGGAACTGATCACTATCCGTCGAATAGTTCGTATGGAACATCACATTGTAATCTTTGATGGCATCATCAAGGAAGTCTCGTGAGCTCTTATCGAGTGCAGATGTATCCTCTGGATTCTCCTCTTCCAGAAGTCCGTCAGCTTCCTCCTCATTTGGGGCATAGCTGTAGATAACCGCGATTTTCAGTGCTTTTGTAGGATCTTCGGCAATCTGTTTTCGGAATTCATTGTAATACAGTTTCGCCATTGGAACAGACGCTACTGCAAAGATAGAATTAAAACCACTCACTCTTTGCTTCTTTTTAATTTCTTCTACCGCACCGCGCTCTGCAGATGCAACATCTGAAATATTGGTGAGCTGATTGTAAATATAAGTCTTATCTCCTCGATACGTCTTCTGGTCGAAATGATCCAGTATGTACTTGGTGACCTGTGAAATACGTTGCGGAGCCATAAATGCTTTTTCACGATTAATATCCCAGACCTGTTCATCATCAATATCCTTATCGGAATCCATGGTTTTAATATAATCAACGCGGAAAGGAAGAACATTCTTATCATTGATGGCATCTACAATTGTATACTCATGCAGCTGATCACCAAACGTCTGTGCTGTCGTGAAAAGCATGGATTTTGATGAAGTGTTGGCATTAACAGAAAAGATCGGAGTGCCAGTAAAACCAAACATATAATACTTTTGAAATGCACCACTCTTCTTGTTTCCGTTCTTATCGACGCCGCCAGCAATTGCTGTATGCATGTCACCAAACTGGCTACGATGGCACTCATCAAAAATAATGACTACTTGCTTGTTATAAACCGGATGCTCTTTATTTTTCTTGATAAAAGTTGACAGTTTCTGGATCGTCGTAATAATGATATGAGACTTCCGATCACTGAGCTGCTTTGCAAGAATTGAAGTAGAGGTGTTACTATTGGCGGCACCTTTCTCAAACCTGTCATATTCCTTCATTGTCTGGTAATCAAGATCTTTTCTATCTACGACGAACAAGACTTTATCAATGTACGGAAGCTGTGAAGCGAGCCTTGCTGTTTTAAATGAGGTCAGAGTTTTACCAGATCCTGTGGTATGCCAAATATATCCGCCAGCTGCTATGGTGCCATACTTCTTATAATTATGAGCGATCTCTATTCGATTCAATATTCGTTCTGTTGCCGTGATCTGATACGGACGCATAACCATCAACATATTTTCAGATGTGAAAATACAATACTTTGTCAAGATATTCAGAATAGAATGCTTTGCAAAAAAGGTTTTCGTAAAGTCAATCAGATCCGGGATTACTTTATTGCTGGCATCCGCCCAGAAGGAAGTAAATTCAAAGCTATTGCTTGTCTTTTCCTTCTTTGTCTTTCCAGAGTTTGCATCTTTAATTGCGTTCCACCTAGTGCTGTTTGAATAGTACTTTGTATTCGTTCCATTGGAGATCACAAAAATCTGAACATACTCAAATAAGCCAGAACCAGCCCAGAAGGAATCCCTCTGGTAACGGTTGATCTGGTTGAACGCTTCTCGAATCGCAACACCGCGACGTTTCAATTCAATATGAACAAGAGGCAAGCCATTTACAAGAATAGTCACATCATAACGGTTATCATGTTTTGCCCCTTGTTCCTGCCCGATAACATACTGGTTGATTACTTGCAGGCGATTGTTATGAACCTGTTTTTTATCAATCAGCATGATGTTCTTGGACATGGCATCATCACGTTTTAATACCTGTACAGAATCTTCTTGAATTTTCCGTGTCTTATCTACAATGCCTTCATTCTTATTTGCAATCTTCTCAGTGAAGAAACGTTCCCACTCAGTATCGGAAAACTTGTAATCATTCAAGTCTTCAAGTCGAGTACGTAGATTCTGAATTAAATCTTCCTCTGTATGAATTGGAAGATACTCATACCCCTGTTCACAGAGTAGACGAATAAATTCCTGCTCCAGTTCTGCTTCACTCTGATACGCATCAGAACGTTTTTTGACAGGCTCATACTCTGTAACTACTGTATTTTCGTTGGTTTCAGCAACGATGTTGAAGTATGGCATACCATCACTCCTCTCTGTTTCTATTGCTTCTCTTTGAAGGTTAGAAGCTTATCCCTGTAATATTCATATTGCTTCTGACGTGCTTCGATTTCTGCTGGAAGTCCCGTAGACAGGTCGTTGCAAAGTTTGTCGAAGCGGTCGAGAATAGATACAATTCTTTCTTGTTCCTCAATTGGTAATATTGGAACCATGATTTTAGACAATTTCGGACCAGTAGTTGTTGCGCGTGTAGTAACTGAAGCGTACCTTATAATGACATTTCTCACAGCTGTCGTTGAAAAATAATATGAGCAAAACTTAGGAAGCAAATAATCTGTTATTGGTCTTGCCCTCAATACAAAGCCGCTAAAGACACAATCTGGTATATCTTCAATCAAAGTGCTGGACATTCCAATATCTTCTTTTGTTTCTGATGTTCGTGTAAAAAATACATCTCCTTTTTTAGCACTATATCTTTTGATTTCATCATCTGTTACATCGACTAATCCTTTTATAAAGTTGTGATTCAAATATCGATGATTATACACATCTGTGAAGTTTATAATTGGCGTTCCCTTGCCAAATGCTTCTTTTCCTTTGTTAAGTCCGTTTTTTATTTCAAACAATGTTCCAACCGAAGCTATGGCATATCCAAACACATACTGAATGAGCTTAATTGCGTTCAGTTCTGTCTGTCTGTCTGTCTGTCTGTCTGTCTGTCTGTCACGAGCGTGCTGCCGGTTTCAGCAAATGTCAAGAGTAAATCACGATAATATTCGTATTGCTTCTGGCGTGCTTCAATTTCGGCTGGAAGACCGATATTCAGGTCGGTACAGATTTTCTCGAAGTTATCCAAGACATCTGCATAGCGTTTCTGAATATCAAGTGGCGGCAATGGTATAGTAATTTGCTCGATAGATGGAACATTAGAGTGAACCACCTTACTTTTTACTTTTCCTTTGCTTTTCTGTTCTCTCGCTTGTTGTGTTGAAAGTACATGAGCCAAATATCTCGGATTTTGCTTATGCTTCAATACAACAATATCTCCACCTGCAAGACACCTTTCGTGGCCTACATATGCTACAGATTTTGCAATATCTTCCACGCTTTCACCCGTAATGGCAAAGAGAATATCACCATGCTCAAAATATTTCGGACTGGAAACATATTCAAGCTGTGTATGTGATACGCAATTATCAAACCATGTATTGTAGGTGGTATAGATTTCTCCGTAACGAACACATGGAATTCCTTCTTCAGTTACTTGGTCACGCTTAATCCCGGAACCTCGATATATATCAGTGGCAATCTCCTTTAATGTGACCAAAGGAATATCGGCCTTAGGTTTTAACAATTCATCTCTATAAAAATCATATTGTTTCTTCCGAGCTGTAAGCTCGGCTGTAAGCTCGGCTGTAAGTAACGTGAAAGAGTCCAGCACGTGGACTATTTCACGTTGTACCTCCAGAGGAGGTACAGGCAAACTTATTCTTGCCATCACATTACTCATCAATTTAGGATTACCCATCCCGGAATTAACATAGGTTGGTGCCACTCTATTCAGAACATAATAAAGATATTTTGTATTCACATCTTCGGATACATTATCTATAACCCCACAGACATTTGTGACACTGAACTTGCCACTCCTGTAAAATACAGTCCCCGCATTTGCACCGTCTGTAGTCCATGTTAAATACTCTCCATCAAACATGTATGTGGTTATAGATCCTAGCTTGCCCTCATTTTCCGTTTGCGATGAATACACAGGATATTCTCCAGCATTTTCTTTTAGAAAATCTTTTGACATGACTTTACCGCGACTAATATTTGCTATATCTCCAACTTTCCTGTATTCCACTCCATCTGGGCAAAGTTCTGCAATCAGCTCATCTAACCTGCTCATGCGTTCACCTCGATTTCTGCAATGATTTTGTCAATCTCATCACGAAGCACTTGTTCACGAGCAACAATTTCTTTAATTTCTGCATTCAGCTTCACAATATCAATTTTCTCTCTGGTATCTTCAGCTGCAACATAGGTGGATACTGATAAATTATAATCATTGCCTGATACTTCTTCATAACTTGCTAAATGTGAGAAATGCTCAACTTCGTCTCTCTTTGCAAAGACATCGACAATATGATCAATGTTCTTTGGTGTCAACTTATTGTTATTCGTAACCTTAATGCACTCATTTGTTGCATCGATAAATAAGGTTTTATTATCCACTTTATTCTTCTTCATTACCATGATGCAGGTTGCAATGGAAGTTCCAAAGAAAAGGTTACTTGGTAATTGAATAATGCAATCAACGTAGTTATTGTCTATCAAATATTTACGGATTTTTTGTTCTGCGCCACCGCGATACATAATACCGGGGAAGCATACAATTGCTGCTGTTCCGTTTGACGCAAGCCATGAAAGACTATGCATGATAAAAGCCATATCCGCTTTACTCTTAGGTGCCAGAACTCCAGCCGGAGCAAAGCGAGGATCATTGATAAGCAGAGGGTTATCATCTCCAGCCCATTTAATAGAATAAGGAGGATTTGAAACGATCAGTTCAAATGGCTCATCATCCCAGTGCTGTGGATTAATTAATGTGTCCTCACACTCAATATCAAATTTGTCGAATCCGATGTCATGAAGGAACATATTGATACGACAAAGGTTATAGGTTGTAATATTTATTTCCTGTCCAAAGAATCCAGTTGTAACTGCGTCTTTTCCAAGAATTTTTACAGCCTTAAGAAGCAGAGAACCTGATCCACATGCCGGGTCATAAACCTTGTTTACCTTCTTCTTTCCAACCGTTCCCAAACGAGTAAGAAGTTCTGAAACGTCTGCAGGCGTAAAGAACTCACCACCAGATTTACCCGCATTGCTGGCATACATCGTCATCAGATATTCATAGGCATCACCGAACGCATCGATATCATGATCCTTGACAGAGCCGAGGTTCATGGTAGCAATACCATCAAGCAACTTTGCAAGACGCTCGTTTCTTTTCGCGACCGTGCTTCCCAGTTTGTTGCTGTTTACATCAAAATCATCAAATAACCCCGAAAAACTATTTTCTGACTCGCTGCCTTGTGCGGATTCTTCTATATGTTGGAATACCATTTCCAGAAGCTCATTCAAGTTATCTTTTATATTTTTGATCTTACCTTCTCGATCCTTGAATGTAGCTTTTTCATTGTTGCATTTTGCATGAACATTACAAAAAAGCTCACTGGGGAGAATAAAGAATCCTTTCTCCTCTACAAGACCTTCACGAGCCTCTTCTGCTTCTTCATCGCTCATACGCGTATAATCAAATGTCTCGTCTCCTGCTTCCCACTCACCTTCATTTACATAAGCAGTGAGATTTTCAGAAATGTAACGATAAAACATTGTACCAAGGACATAATTTTTAAAGTCCCATCCATCTACGGCACCACGGAGTTCATCTGCAATGGCCCAGATTGCACGATGCAGTTCTTCTCGTTCTTGTTCTTTCTTATTATCTATTGGCATAATTGCATCCCCTTTCATTTATCTGCATCAGCACTTTTGCCGCTTTGAATCCAGTGATCAATTTCAGACACTTTAAATTTATATTGTCTTCCAACCTTGTAAAATGGAATTGTCTTTTTTCTGATCCATCCTCGGATGGTATCTTTACTACACCCAATATACTGGGCGATTTCTTCCAGGTTAAGCCATCTTTCTAAATCTTCCATCGTTCCTCCTCTTAGCGTCTCCGTCTATGCTGCTCACGTTTAAGTTGCTTATAATAATTCTCAATATTTAAAAATACGTTATATGTGTTGTTACTTTGCCTTGCAATATCATTTGCTATCTCCATAAAACTCTCCGGAGACTCGCAAAGGTCATAGCTATCAACTTTAACTGTTTTCCCGAAGCAAATCAGATTCTGGTCTGTGTCTGTAATCCATGAATGATCATATCCTTGCTTATGGGATATTCTTATTGCTTCATATAAGTCTGATGCCTTATTCTCAATTTGAATAATTTTCTTTCTCTCAATCTCTTTTACTGTTGCTATGAGTTTTCCCGTTTCTTCTGTATTCTCTGGAATTGATTCTACTAACGATGAATGGAGTGCAAATGAGTAATCAATGTGTTCTCCAACCATTTTCAATACAAAATTCATAAGAACACTTGATGGATAATTCTCAACGTCTGAATAAATAACCTTTTCTACATCACAAATAGCTGATGTGGAAACTTCCTGCTTTTTGTCATGAACACATATGTACACTTCATCAAAATATTGTCCCAGAAACCTTTCAAATGCATCCGTATCTTTTTTTGTAAATACACTACTCAAAAAAGGGATGAGTAAGTATTCCTTGAATTTATCCTCACACTGTGAATACAGCATCTCCAGTGCATCAAGCTTTAACAATTTTTTATAAGGCAGGTTTTTTAACGAATTCAACAACTGATCCATATCAGGAATATCAGCTTTCACATAATACTCTGAAAAAAGATATTCCTGGAATCCTGGATCTATATAAAAAACATCACATTCCTGTTCATACATCATACAAGCTGTTGAGCACACATCATGTTTGAAGTTTTTGATATTCATTTTGTGCGGATTTTCAAATTCTTTATGTACCGTTATTAAGTTGAAATACTTTTCAAAAGTATTCGCATCAAACTCAAGAACGCCCTCCTGATAGCTTAAAGCACAAAATTGTTCAAATACCTTGGAAAACTGGGAAGCGTCATCTACACTTTTAAATACCCGATCATAAGGCTTTTTATTATCATCATGGCCAGATAAAAGTGCCTCATACGTCAGTTTATAGAAAAGTTGATGGTTTTCATTAAAGCGTCTATAGTTTGGATAAAGCATAGACACGTAAGTTAAAAGCAGTGGGTTTGACGCAAAAATTCCATCTTTCTTTAAAAAGCCCTTACCAATGTAATCTACAATTGCATCCCGTTCGTCTGGTTGGTTTTGATACGTAAGTATCCTATCAATTAACTGCATAGATTGATCTGTATCAAATGGCCACACATATAAATGTACAAATTGATTCAGCCCGGTAAGATACTCATTTTCTCTAGAAGTAATTATCACCTGCACGTTCTGATATCTATCTAGAAAACTATTTATCTTCTTTAAAAATGAATCAATATCAGATGGATCAATCTCATCAAATCCATCCATCAAAAGTTGGCAACGTCCTTCGTATAAGGCTTTCTCTGCTTCCTCAGATGTAAAACTTTCATCCTTTGATGATACCGTCTCAACTATAAACTGTAGCATTTCAGTTTCTTGAGTAAAGTATCTGAGTTCGAGAAAAATAGGGAGAATTCCTGTTGTTGTGTAATCCTCCGCAGCTTCAAGGAAAAGATGCTGCAGCATGAGAGACTTTCCACATCCTCCGCTACCAATTAAAAGTGTTCTTTTGTTGTCATACCCGCGCTGCTTTAAATACATATTTCTAATGGTATTCATCCGCGGATTATCTAAATACAAGCATTTTATTTTCTTTTTATCAGCAAATACGCGTTCTTTTTCGCCAATAGTGTTACAGACAAAAAAATCTTTTAGTGAGACCTCTTTTCCACCAATCAATCTCATCACATTGTATCGTTCAGTAGCTTTCTCAATGTAGGCCGTAAATGTCTTTTTTGATTCATCCAGAGTATTCTGTATCGTTTTTTCAGAATTCTTCGATGCATGTCCTGTATGGAGATTGCGAGTAGGCACGAATACCCTGGAAATATTAGACCTCACTCTTTCTCCAATGTCCCCCTGATATACTCTTGGTCCTCCTCCTGCTGGCGGGCACCAGTTATCATAGGTTTGTTTTCCAACTTTGTTATCTTTTCTCTTAGTAACTGCATAATGCCAAATTCCCAAAAGGAGAGCTGGCAGACACACTTCATTAAGGTCACTAAAAGTGGCCTTTTTTATTTTACTTCCATCTTCAATCACAAAGAATTCTTCATCCGGTTCAATGCTGTCATCATCTATGACTAATTCGATTAGAGCTGCAGCAAGCCTCATGTCGCGCTTACTAGCAGTGTCAATTTCAAGAAATTCGTAGACAAATTCCGTCATTGCTTCAAGAGCAGATGAATAATTAGTTTGAATTCTTCGAGCAAACTCACTCATCTCAGCTGTGTTTCCAAAAGGAAAATACTTCCCAGTAGAGGTACTACACGATTTATATTCGTTCGTCTTTGATTTAATTATGTTTAATTCTGGAGCTTTGTAATCCGGGTTTATTACGCGAATTAGTCCCACAAGGACTTCTGGATCAGACAATCCATCGCGTTCACCCCTATAGTGCTCTCTAGCCTTTGTTCGTTGTTTTAAACCTTGAAGTACCAGCGTGAAAAAGGTACCACCGCAAAGACGAGGACATGTACTCTCTTTCATTCATCATCCTCCTGCTTTATCGATACGGCTATGAGCCGTTTCTATCTTATTACAAGTTATTCATAGTTAATTATAGAATATCACACATCTTCAGATTCTTCAATTGGGTACGTCAAATTGTATCTGGTAATCTTTGAATTTTTTTAAGATGAACCTAAAAAACCATATGAACCTTACGAACTAGGTGCAAACAACCTAGCAAGCAACGGTGTACAAGGGGTACAAACAAGATTAAAAAGAAAAGATAGATTTGAAAGTAAGTAGAGTGGGATAATCCAGAAGTTAGAGCTTAGATTTTCCACTCTACTTGAACGTGGTCGCTAGTTGCGCTGATTGAAATAATCAGGCCGTCAACGGCTTTCCTTTTGTCGTCAAATTCAATGCTGTCCCAATGGTCGAGGTAATAAGAGAGTTCCTGCTCCTTTTGGGGTGACATTGTTTCAATGGACATTTCCGCAATCTCCTTTGAAATGGTCTGGCGGCGAGTGTCCAGTTCTTCAATTTTTTTGTTAGCATAGGCAAGAAGTGTTGCGTTGGCTCCGGTTAGCGTATCAAGTAGTTTTTCAATCTCGGCTTCAACTTGCGCCAGTTCAATTTGATGGGCGGTCAGTTTGGGATTGACTTTTTCCTCCCGGCTATGGCGGACTTGAAAATTTTTAAATCTCGCCCGCATAGCACTGAAAATAAATTCCTCAAATTCAGATTTACGGATTTTACCACAGCCCGGGCAGCCTTTATTTTCAGTCCGTTTACTACAGCGAAAATAGCCTTCGCTGTTCGGAACGTGTGTTGCCTTTAAGGCATATCCGCAACACCCGCATTTAACTTTTCCGGCAAGCCATGTATTTTTCGGCTTACGTCCTTGTTGAAAACTCTTATTTGTCATTAGCTTCTTCCTGCATTTCAGCCATACATCAGACGGTATGAGCGCTTCATGTGGAGCGATTACAAGTATCTGGTCTTTCAGGCTCCTGTCTTTATCCTCCTTCACGTCCCGGCCCTGATAGAGATAACAGCCATTGGTTCCGGCAAAATCGGAAGCGTCATTGACAATAGCCGCCCCCTGGCTTTTAAAAAATTCGTAGAGTTCTAAATCTGCTTGTGCGTAAACAGGATTTCTTAAAAGCTGTGAAATAAAGGTACGGAATAGCGATTTACCGTAAACTTTGATGTTCTGTTCCTCAAAGTACCGTGTAATGTCACCAAAAGACGTTTCCGGCTCGGAATACATTTCAAACATGAGCTTTACATATTGGGAAGTTTCGGGGTCTGCCACCATCTTTTTTGTGCGGATACCTTCAACCACTGTCGGCTCCAACTGATAACCATAGGGGGCCTGTCCGCTCATGTGAAAACCTTTCAGGCACCGGGAGTAGTAAGCGTCCGTGACGCGTTTCTGGATTGTCTCACGTTCAAGCTGTGCGAATACGATACAAATATTCAGCATGGCCCGCCCCATTGGGGTTGAGGTGTCGAACTTTTCTGTGGACGAAACAAACTCCACGTCATATTCCTGGAACAGCTCCATCATGTTTGCAAAGTCCAGAATGGAACGGCTGATTCTGTCCAGCTTATAAACGATTACCCGCCGCACCCGGCCCTTTCGGATTTCTCCTAACAGCTTTTGAAACTCCGGCCTGTCCGTATTCTTCCCGGAATAGCCTTTATCCTTGAATACTTTACAGCTTCCGCCTTTCAGCTCATACTTACAAAAATCAATCTGGCTTTCAATGCTGATACTGTCCTTACGGTCTACCGACTGTCTCGCGTATATACAATCTTCTCTGATAATGTCCATATTGGGCTCCTTCCGTATGGAATGGAGCTACCAACCTTACAATTATATTATACCATAGGCAGCCCCGGACAACAATGTTGCGGTTGATTAGTAAAATCTGTCCGTGTATTTACTGAACACATCATATAAGTGATTTTCGATTTCTCTTTTTCGCTTGTTCTTTTCATCCGGGGATAGTACCGGAATTAGATTTTCCAATACGATAAGTTTCCCTTGAAAATATACGGATTGTTTTTCGCTTTGGTATGTAACAGATTGAACCATCGAAAACCTCCACTTTTCAGTACGGATGAACAGCGGCCAGCTTCCCTCTTGTCTGCTGGGGAAACCTAAAAAAGCGGCTCCCTGGAAGGAACTGCCCTTTGAGCTTTCCCCAGCCTCGGGCCACGTTGGCCCGAAGCTAATAATCGCCGTTATAATATTTCTGTTCAGCCTCGTTGAGTGTGTATAAGTCAAACACTCCATAAAGCTGATTTACTACACGGCTAATATCTTTATGGGTGAATCCACAGTCCTGCATGGCCATAATCACATAGCCCCGGCAGGCGTCATTACTCCATATATTCAGCGTTAATTCTGGACTAGATATATTTTCCTTCATAAAATTCTCCTGTTCATAGAAAAATATGGGGCCCAGCCAGAACGGTTGCCCTATCATCAGACAGTAATAGAGGAAGGGCCCCACAGGTTAGAAAGTTTTTTCAGATAGACCGGACGGACAGTTGGCTTTTTGTCCCATAGCATTTCAGCTCTCCCCATTCTGATGGCAAGGCGATCTCATTACCTGCGACGGCTCACGGTTCGCAACACCGCTGCACGCTCGGATTGTGACTAATCGCAAGTATCCGGGTTTTGTGTTTTGTCCGGCAGACCTGCCACAGTCTGCCTACGGCATGGGCCTGGTCGCTCTCTCTAGTGTAAAAATAGAGGTCATGGCGGGCCTGTCACTGGACACAAGCACCCTTCGTATCCGTCTATCTTTTATTCAGTTTTCAATCTGCGTGAGGCGTGTCCCGCTTCGGGCCAATGTGGCCCGAGGCTTTGACTGCCTCTCATAAGCCATTTCATTTTTGAGGCGAAATCGGTACACCTTATAAAAATTTTTTTAAAATTTTTTCCAAGTTCCGAAGGCCGCGCTCAATGGCGAGCCGCACGACCTTTTCATCCACACCCTCGGCCCGGGCAATGTCTTGTTTCGTCAAGCCGAGAATGAAATGAGCGTAAATGCGCTTTGCCTGTTTGTCGGGCAGTCGTGAGATGGCGGTATAGAGTTCTTGTATCGTCACTTTACGCTCATACAGTTCATAGGGAGAGAACGCAACGAAAAGCGCCTCATGCTCAATTCCATCATTCCGATCCAGGGAGTAATAGGCTTTGTGCCGGTATGTACGCAGACGGTAAGCGGCTTCCTTCCGGTCAAACTCCTTGAACATTTCAACAACATCTTCTGGTACTTCCATAAAGTAGTCTGACGTATAAAAAGGGTAATAGTCCCGTAAATTTATAATAGCCATATTGAACCTCCGCTTTGTTTTGTGATGGATGGACAACAAAACAGAAGCGGCGGGGAGCGTATATGTAGGCTGAAATTTCTGAAATTTTCAAAAAATAACAGTGAAAAATCTATAAAATAGTAAAGATGGCTACTCGTTCTAAAAAAGCCTCGACAGCTTATCTCAAGACTGGCTCTGTTTCGATAGCAAATCCTGAAATAAGGTGTCGAACATAAAAAAAGCTCAAACAAATAACAGCTTGTTTGAGCCTTAAAAAAGTTTAAATTGGAATAAAACTCCTCCCATCTAGGAGGAGGTAAAGCAAAAGGGGCGTTGCTTCATCTATTTTTTCTCAATAATCTAACTCATGTTATTAGCAACCTCCGCGTAAAAATCTCGTAGTTCTTTTATTATCATATAATGTATTTTTTGCAAAATTTGTCGTAGATAGGAGGCAAAAATAAAAAAATAGAGTAGAGGATATGTTAATGGTTAACGTACCTCTACTCTATCTAATTGTTACTAAAAATTTTCTTTTAAAAAGGTTGTTACAAAACAGACTCAATTTACTATATATAGTATATGTCAATTATTAAATCTACCATATACAGAACATTACTTTTCTCTTTGCAACAACCCTTTTAAATTGTATAATTGCTTTCACTTAATCAGCATTATTTTTTATCTGATTGAATAGCCATCCTATAATTCGAGCTATACAGTATAAAACACCAAGTCCAAGGACGGAGCATACAACTAGAAAAAATATAGACATTGCCGACATATTTACATCAACACCTTTTTGAATAGGACTCTACTTATATTATTCTTAATTTAATACGGTAGAAACTTCTCCATTAAAAACTTCCGTTCTTAAAGCGAAAGAAAGTGTTCCTACTCCGCCGACTACATTTGCTCTCATAGAGCCAGTCACTTCGGCCGCTTTGCTTGAGGTAGATGTTGCACGGCCAATGGCTAAACTTTCATCTTCAACCGTTCCGCCAACACAGTAGGTATTTAAATCACGTGCATTAGAAATTTTCCACTGGCTACCACTCTTTGATAAGTCAAATCTGTAATCCATACCTGCGACACCCCAAAATGCATCCGATTTCCACGTTCCTTCAGTAGCAGGATCACGAGTTAAAGGAGGCGTATAGCTAAGTGTCACTGTTACCGGCTGACCGTCCTTCTCGAAATGTAATGTTTCCGAATAGGGCTGGCTTTCGTCAAAATTATTCAGATCGACACTGAATGTTTGTCTCTGTTCTGGAGAATCAGCAGCAAGAGCACTAAATGCGCTACCAACTACCATGAGACTCAGCGCTACCAACAGACCCAATGCCTTTTTCAAACCTTTCTTCATAAATGACCTCCTTGAGACTTTACCATAGTAACAAACTCAGATTTTTTAGCGCCCACCATTATGTAAGGCACTATTCTCTCAAATTCTCCTCCTCTATAGCCCCAATGGTATCCCTCCCTTTACTAATCGGTTATGAGCTTTTTATAACTAACTGTAGTATACCACAGAATCCCTATATATGCAATATAATCTAAAAATGGTAAATAAAACTTAATAAATTGTTAATTATCAACATATATCGTATATTTTTCTGATATAAAAACCGGGTATTCAAGTTTTGTGTTTTGATGTTTGAGTTAAAACGATAAAAAGAAAGAGAACTTGTTGATATAAAAAAAATATCATTCTTTTTGCATAAACATATAAAAACTCGAAAAGCGATTGATAAATCACCGAAAATTTGTGGCGAATTTTCTTAATATAGATATTTTAAGGAGGTATTGCGTAAAACAATAGATGTTGTATAAACTCAATAATCTTTTTTGCAGTATATTGCTAAATAGCTAAATGGCAAGCAATGCCTCTGTGGCCACAAGTGGCACAAAGGCTGCTTGTTGGGGCTCGCCCCAAACCCATATCTTCGGGCCAACATGGCCCGAAGTGTCAGCGTCGCTTTGCTCCTTATTTTCATAACCTTAACGCTCCTTTTCCTGCTTTCTTCCCGGCTCGGTGTAGCCCATCAGAGTGTCAATGTTCGCCTTGATTGTGACGATCTCCTGCATATCCCGTCGTGCCTTCTGGTATTCTCCATAGAGCTGTTTTTTCTTTGCTGTGAGCTTACGGCCTTCTTCCTTCAGCACATCCATTTTGGGGAGCTTTGCCCCGCCCAGCAGAGAGCGCATTTCCGCTTGTGCAACCCGGTACAGTTCAAGGTCGGCCTCATGCTCCGCAAGGAATTTCCTGCTGTACTTCGTCGCCTTATACTGCTCAAAGACTGGGCGGGTTTTGGCATACTGAACCGTTGCAGCCTTTAGCCCGGCATTGGTTTTCATAGCCTGTTCCGTCTGCTTGACCTGCTCGGAAATAGCATGGAAACGGTCTGCCGCCTCGGTGGCTTTCTGCGCCAACTGCTCATAATCGGTCAGGTTATTGTCCTGTATATAGGCAAGAGCGGCGGCCATCTGCTTAATGTTAAATACCTTCGCCCAGCGTTCATATCCAGGCCCCTTACCGGCAGCCAGCTTTGCTTGAATATCCACCGCCAGACTGATTTTCCGTTCCGAGCGCCCGGGGCGTTTTTCTTTGCCCTCAATGGCAGACAGAACATCTTGCAAGTCGTAGCCGTCTCCCAGCGTGGAAGCCCGCAGACGGGTAAAGCGTTCCTGTCCCTGCCCGGTCAGCCGGAAACTGATACCGCCGCCCCGAACCGTCTTGACCTCATATCCGGCCCGCTTCATCAGATTGAGAAATTCGTCCAGATCAGCGGGGCGTTCCGCCAGCGCAGTATCAATGGCAAGGCGCAGTCTGTCCTGATAGGAAAGCGGCCCTTTTCGTTCTTTCTGCCATTCTCCATAATTCCGATACTTGCCCTTGCTCCGGGGCTTCGGGTTCTCTACAATGGACAGCCCGTTTTCAAGGCACAGCCTGTCAGAGAGCCGCCGGAGGGCGAAGCTGGAGCCCCAAAAGTTTCGGAATTTCCGGGTGCAGTCAAGGGTGGTGGAGTTGTAATAAATGTGACAATGGATGTGCTGCTTATCGGTGTGCGTGGTAACGATAAAAGCGTGCCGCCCCTTTGTCCAGCGCATAGCCAGCTCATAGCCGATACGGTTCGCCTCCTTCGGGGTGATCTCGCCCGGATAGAAGGATTGTCGTATCTGATAGCACAGCACATCATTTTCTTTTTTCTGTTCCCGGCCCGTCATAGCGGCATAGCTGGCTTTTGCCAAAAGGAACTCGTCCGCCACGGTGGCCGGATCACATTCATAAGCGGAGATATACTTTCCTCTTTCTGTTTTCTCCGGGTCCTTGCCATAGTCCAGACAATCCCGGATTGCCTCGGCAATCGTTTCGCCTTCGCCCGCATGGCGCTGCAACAAAGTTGTGGTAGCCAGAAATCATCCCTCCTTTCCATGAGAAAAGGGCGGCCCATCCAGACCGCCCCGACTTCGGGCCAACATGGCCCGAGGCTGTTTAACTTGCCAGAAACCGGTACAGAGCGGATTTGCCTCCGTCCAGCGCCCAAAGAAGGGAGCCCGCCGCCGCTTGCAGTCCATACGGCGAAAGAAGGAAAGCGAGAAACAGAAATACAATCCCGCCTATGGGCGTCGGCGTGAAAAAGAGAGCGACACCCAGCACCACCAGAATCACAGAGGCAATCGTCAGCAGGACGGCACAAATATCAAACAGGAATACCAGCAGAGCCGCCAGAAGGGACAACGCTAAAGCAAAGGGAGCAACCAATATTTTCAGCAGTATCTTCATCTCCAAAACCTCCTTTATCTATCCTTCCTACCTCTATTTTATCATGCCTTCCCGGGGACATAAATGTTGCGAAAGATTAGTGAATCCTGTCCCAAACCTTCGGGCCATGATGGCCCGAAAACAGAAAAAGCAGGACACATTCATGTCCTGCCAAATTTCTGCTATTCTGTTTCCTGCTGCGGGCAATCGGGAACTGTCAGCAGCGAAGTGTCGATAACAATATCCTCTGCTGGTTTCAAGAGCTCTGTCAAATCGTGCTGCCGTCCCACGTTGGTCACATCAATTTTATTCACGCATATTCCAATCCACGGAAACTGTCTGCTTAATTCATCCATCAAGTCGTATATATCAGCAGTTGCCAGCTTATCATCCGATATGTAGCCGGAGCCTTGACGGTGAGAAAAACGATGCCGTTTGAAGAACCGGCGCAAGTCGTCATACGCCTGCCGGTAATTGGCTCCGGGGTAATGCTCTTTTAATTGATGGGTGTCCAGATCAAAATTTAAGGCTTTGAAATATTTTCTCTCCAAAACTCAAGCCCTCATTGCTGTTTTTTCCTGATAGTGGGTCAACAGATCTTCTTCATTGAAATCATCTGGACTGTCAGAATCGTCACTGTCACAAAGACGCCACACAGAAACATTATCCATGAACCATGTCTGCCGCTTCAAGGTATTGACGATCCGGCCGAACAGACTAAAATCCCTCGCTCTGCCGCAGTCACGGAATACCAAAGCGCCGGAACCATCCTCCATACGGGGAAGGCCCACGGTTTGGAATGTATGATTGATTGTGTTGTAAATGCCATCCAGCCGGTACTTATTTTCGGCTGTGATTTTATCATCATTCATGCGAATAACCATTTTCAGCATGGTATCAGCCTCCCTTCTTGAATTATTATATCATTATAGAGCTGGTTCTACAATCTTGAAAATCTGAATTTTTTATGACGGGCTTCGGGTCATGCTGGCCCGAAGTGGTAAAAAAAGAGCAGGGCGGCAAGCCCCACAACGGAAGCCTGCCGCCCTCGTCTTACTTTGCCACCAGCTCGGAAAGCTCCCGCAGCACTTTTGACACCTCGCCCCACAGCTTTTCATAGTCCCGCTTCAATCCGTCGATTTCCTCCGGGTACACGCCATAGGTGTGTGCGTGTACGGCGACCTGATTGAGATTGTTGGAACAGCGCCGTTGCAGAGAGATCAATTCTTTTACGGGCGCAAGGTCGATGTGCAGGATATACCCGTTCAGAGCCATTTTCCGTACATAGGCCCCGGCGTTGGAAATGCCCGCCTCGGCCATCCGTTCATGGATGGCTGCCAGCTCGTCCGGCGTTACCATGACGTGCAGATGGACATTCCGCTTGCGGTTCTCCATCATCGTTCCAGCTCCCGGCCTTTCCGGCGCTTTTTGGGTTCCTTTACCTTATCCAGCGGTTTTGCGTCCAGCTCCGGGGGCGTGGGTTGGATGGGCGTGTTGTTGGGTACGCCGTCAATCATGTTGCAGTTCTGCTCCGTGGAGAGCTCGGCGGTTTTCAGATAGTTGTCTTTTTCGTGCATGGCGATCCTCCTTTATCGTTCCTCATGGTTTTTATGGCTCCGCTTCTGGCCGGGCTCCTTCGGGGGTTCCTGCCCTCTGGTTCCTTCTTTGAGCCGGGCGGTAATGGATGAGCGCACCCGGTCAGGATTGCCCGGTGCTGGTTTCAGTTCATAATCCTCCATTTGCTTTTCGGTCAGCGGCTTTGTGTAGGTCAGTTCGCCCCATGCCATCAGCCTGCCGTCTGCCACAGGACGCCGCCTGTCATCGTCGTAGTTGACAATGGAAAGAGGCTGGTTATCCGGCGGCTTCGGGTAAGTTCCTATGTCCACGGGCCGCTGGGTGGAATAATAGCGGTAAACGCCTTCCGGTCCCAGCTCGGTATGCTTGACCGCCGCATGGTAAAGCTGCTGATAATCGTCCACCCGGCGGTCAAAATCCCGCTGCGCCCATGCCTGGCTGTTTCCATAGCGGCCCCAGTAGTAATCCCGATGGCCGTTTTCCCCCTCGGTAAACTGCCAGGTCACAAAGGGGCTCGGCGCTCCCGGATTATGCCCAAGCGCAAAGCCGTGTCCAGTTTCAAAGGTGGCAGCTTTCAAAATCACATATCCTTGTACTGTCTCCAAGAGATCCCTCCTTTCTGTGCCTCGGGCCAACATGACCCGAAGTGCTGGATGTTACGAAATAAGAGGGCAGACCGGGGAGGAATGTAATAAGATATTCCCACCCCGGAAACACCCTCAAAAAAGCCCGGAATGTCAAGCCTTTGGAGGCGGCAAATCGTAACAGCCGCCCGGCCTTTTCTCCCGCATTTTCCTCATGCGTTCCCGGCTTTTCCGGCGGTTCCCTTCGGCCTTGCAGGCGTCGGAACAGTAGGCTTGACGCCCCTCGGGCAAAAACGCCTTTCCGCAGACCGCACAGGCCCGCAGCTCCGGGGAGATGCCTTCCGTTGTCAGCGACGCTTGAAGCTCCGGGTTAAGAGGCAGGACAGCCTCACGGAAATAACGGCAGTACGCCCCTGTCCAGCACTTGTGCAGCATATAGCAGGCACAGTCAAGAGGAAGGCACAGGCCGCTTTCCCGGTCATAGTTGGCGCACATCCCCGTGACCAGAGTGCGGATTTTCTTCTTCTCGTCACGGGTCAGCTCCCGGGCGTCCATTTATGACTTCGGGCCACGATGGCCCGAAGGGCGGGGCTCCACGATCAGCGCCCGGAACTTCTTCCGGCACTGTTTTTTCTTTCCTTTGCACTCCTTGTAGTAACGGCATCCCTTACAAGGATCGTCATTGTCCCAGCCGGGGTGCGGTACTTCCTTCATCATTCGTTCAAAAGGGCTGCTTGTAAAATTCATTCTCATTCCTCCGTATCTTCCTCCCACGGCGGGGTATCTTCGTCCTCGGGTTCCTCTGCGATCTCCTCCAGCTCCCCGTCCTCATATTCGCAGTAATCATCCTCCAAATCCGGGGCCTCATGCTTCGGCTTGTAAATCTTGAAATAGTAACCAATCCCACCGCCGGCCAGCACCACCGCACCGATCAGGAGCAGAGAGAGAAGGGGGCTGTCCTTTTTCTCCGGCTCGGGTTCCGGTACTTCCTCCACAGGTTCGGTGGGCTTTGGCTCTGGCTCCGGGGTCACTTCTTGGGGCGGTTCCTTACCCTGTTCGGCAAGAGGCAGAAGGTCGTCTGTGGTAACGGTATTGAGGAAATAGACGTTCTCGCTGGTTTTCTGTTTGTCGATCACCAGATAAAACACGCTCTCGTCTGCGGTGGTGATGGTGTAGAACTCTTTACCGTCCTCGTCGGTGGCGTTGTCCACCACGGTTCCCGTCCCGTCCGGGGTAAAGGGGTTCTGGGTTTCCGGCTCCGCTTCGGTTTCCACCGGGGCGGGAGCTGTCTCCGGCTGCGGCTCGCTGCTCTGGGCGTAGGCCGGGACCGTAAAGATCAGGCAACACAAAAGGCTGGCAGCCATCGCCGCCAGCCTGCGGTATTTAGTTTTCTTCATGGGCTGTGTCCTCCTTTTCGGGTGCCTCCGGCTTCGGGTCAGTATGGCCCGAAGCGGTAAGGCTGTTTTTGGGGTCATTCAAAAAAGCCATAAGCTGGGCGGGGGTCAGTTTGAGCGAGCGCACCGCCTGCACGATCTGGCTGTTTTCTTCCTCCTGTTTCTGCTTTTCCAGCTCCCGGATTTTGGCCTGCCACTCGGCTGCCTTCTCCCGGGCTTTTTCCAGTTCCTTATCGAGCTTGTCGATCTTGTTCATGCAAGGACTCCTTTCCTCTGGCTCACAAACGCCCGAAGGCATAGAAATGTGTCTGCCAGTAGCTTGAATTGATGTTTGCGTATTGGATGGGCGAACCACAATGAAGCATCATCCCGTCGCCCACATAAATCCCCACATGGGACACAGGGCCGGGGCTGTCATAGGTTCCCGTGAAAAAGATAATGTCGCCGGGCTTTGCCTCGGAGGGAGAAATGATAGCGCACTGGTTGTAAATGCCCTGCGCCGTGGTACGGGGCAGGTTGTGGACGCCGCTGGCCGTGTACACCCAGCAGACAAAGCCCGAACAGTCAAAGGAGGTGGACGGGCTGGAGCCGCCCCACACATAGGGCCAGCCGATATACTTTGTGGCTTCTTCCATGAGCGCCGCAAAAGCCGGGTCATCCAGCGCCTCGCCGGGTATCTCATAGCTGGGGCCGGTATCTTCGCCGCCGTTGTAAATCCCTTCCCACAGATAGGGCTTGTTGCCTTTGAGCTGCTGCATAACGGTGTAGATTTCCCGCTGCTGTTCGTTAAGCCTCGGCAGGATCACGGCAGGCAGCGTCTTGTTTGTGAGGGTCACATTTAAGATGTAATACTCATAGGGGACTTCCTCGGTGGTGGTTTCCCCTGTCTCCGGGTCGGTGCTGGTTTCGGTGCGGTAGCGTATCTCGACTTCCTCCGTCAAGGTCAGTTCATACTGTGCCTCAAAGATCTCCCGCAGCTCGTCCTGCACCTGTTCCCGGAAATACACATGGTACTTTGCCGAGAGATAGGACGCCAGCTCATAGGGGTTATGGCCGATCTCGTCCACGGAATAGCGGTACTCGTCATAGCCGGGATGGGTGCTTTCGATGTTTGCCACCGTCTGCGCCAGCTCGTTTTCCAGCGCCGTGTAGTCCTCGTCTACGCCCAGCAGGTCCGTATCCTCCGAGGCGTAGGAGGTGCCGGATAACGCATTGGCAAGGCCGCTGCCAAGCGTGGGGAAGATGGAGCTTACCGCCGACACAAGAAAACAGAGCAGCAACAGCAGGAGCAGGACCAGCACCGCCACGGGATGACGGGTCACAAACTGCGCCGCCCGCCGGGTCGCAGTTCCCGAAGCGGCAGCGGTTTTCTTTGCGGCCTTTGCGCCCTGTTTTGCAGCCGCCTTTGCTTCTTTGGAATACCGGCGTTTCAGTTTCCATTTCTGCTGCACACGGGAAAGCGGATTGCTGGCAAGCTCCGGGTGCTCGGAGGCCATCTTCTGAAAATCCATATTGGCCCGGGCTTTTATGTCCTTCCGTTCCCACTTTGCCACCTTCCGGGCCGGGTGTTCCTGCCAGCGGCGTTTGGCATACCGGGTCAGTTTCCGGGCTCCGGCCTCGGCCACAAGTTCCGACTTATGGGCTCCTTCCACACCCACATTTTCATGCTCGACTTCGTGGATCTTGTTGTGGACATAGAACCATGCTTCTGTACGGGCTCCCCGGACTGCCTTTTTTGCAAGCCCCGGCGGTTTCTTCGCTGCCCGTTTTGCCTCGGTCTTGTCCAGTTTCTCCCGAGCCTTTCCCAGCTTTTTCCCGGCGTGTTCCGCTTTTGCCTGTGCTTTCTGGTACTTGTCCTTTTTGCTCCCGGCATTCTCTGCGGAGCCCTCCGGCTCCTGTGCCTTGCTGGTATCCTGCGGCCCGCCCGCTTCATCCTCCTGCCTCATGCGGTCAGAGGGACGGCTTTTGCGGCTGTCCTCTTGAAACTTGCCGCTTTTGGACTTCGGGCCATCGTGGCCCGAAGGGCTGTCCTGCCCGGTATCCTCGTCCTCAAACCGCAGGCGTCGGGATGGTGCAGGGGAAGGCCCTTCCCGTTCCGCCGGTCCGGGGCGATTGCCCCCGGTATCCTCCGTCGGCCCCGGCCTTTGAAAACTCCGTTTGTCCGGTTTCTTTCCGATGATGTATCCCTCCTTTCCAAACCTCGGGCCAGCATGGCCCGAAGTGTGTTATGCCCGGTTCATTTCCTGTTTTTTGTCCTCCGGGCGGGTGGTCATAATGGCGTACAGCTCGGTGTTCTGCGGGAAGCGGTCAACAAACGGGATGGTGGTGTTCCCGAAGAACAGCAGCCCTTCGCCGGAATTGGTATGGGTCACATAGGAAAGCTGGTGGGGGCTGATCCCAAGCTGTTTGGCTAAAATCTGCCGGTCCCCCTGTGCCTGCGAGAGCAGCACAAGGAAGTCCGAGTTTTCAAAGATGTTCTCGATCTCCGGGCTTGCCAGAAAATCCTTTACGTTCTGCGTTAAAGCACTCGGAACGCACCCTTTTTTCCGCAGCATTTTCCAGATCGCTACACAATAGCTTGCCGTCAGACGGTCACGGAGCAGCACATGAAATTCGTCAAAGTAGCACCATGTAGCGATACCGCGGAGGAAATTCATGGACACCTGCGAGTTTACCAAGTCCTGCATAATGAGCATGGCAATCGTCCGAAGCCCGGCTCCCAGCTTTTTTAAGTCAAGGCATACCAGACGGCGGTTTAAGTCCACGTTGGTTTCATGGTTGAACACGTTAAGGGAACCGGACACATAGATTTCAAGAGCCGTCGCCAGCCGCACCGCCTCGCCCTCCGGCTGGGAACAGAGCAGGTCATACAGGGTTTGGAGGGTCGGCATTTTGCTTGTTTCCGGGTCCTGCAAGTGTTCCCGGTACATCTGGCGCACACAGCGGTCAATGACGGTACGCTCCACCGGCTGCAAGCCGTCCTTGCCGCCAACGATCAGCTCCATCAGCGACAGGATAAAGTCGGCTTTCAGCGCCATCGGGTTTTCCTCGTCGAAGCTCAAATCAATGTCCATCGGATTGATGTGGTGGGGGCTGTCCGGGGCGATCTCGATGACCTGTCCGCCCAGCCGCCTGATAAGGGGCGAATATTCGCCCATCGGGTCCACCACGATAATGCGGTCTTTTGTGGCAAGGAACACATTCACAAGCTCCCGCTTTGCGGCAAAGGATTTGCCGGAGCCAGGCACGCCGAGGAACAGGCCGTTGGGGTTTTTGAGCTTTTTCCGGTTCGCCATGATGACGTTATGGGAAAGTGCGTTGAGCCCGTAATAGACGGCTTCGCCATCCATGCGGAGCTCCTGCGTCATAAAGGGAACGAAAATGGCCGTGGAGCTGGTCGTCATGCCGCGCTTGATCTCAATGCCGTTATGGCCCAGCGGAAGGCTGGAAAGAAAACCGTCCTCCTGCTGGAAGTCCAGCCGCTTCAAGGTGCAGTTGTATTTCTGGACGATACCGGACACCGTGAACAGGTCATTGTCCAGCTCCCGGCGGGTCGGAGCCATGTTTACCACAAGGAAGGTCAGCAGGAACATTCTTTCATTCCGGCTCTGTAAATCTTCCAGAAGGGTCTTTGCGTCGTTGCTGTATGTTACGAGGTCGGGCGGAAGTATGTCCATGTCGTACCCTGACCGGGCTGCCTTCTTTTGTTCCTCCACCTTCATCTTGTCAATGTCGGAGACTTTGGCCTTGATGGATTTTACGGCGGCGGCCTGATCAACGGTCTGGATATGGAGGGTGATGGTCATTTCCGCATCCATTTCCAAAAGCTCCGCCAGCAGCTTGTCCGAGAGCTCCGAGGCCAAAATCTGCAAGTAGGAGGCAGCGCCCCAAGTCGTCCCCACCCGGAACAGTCGGCTGAAACGAAAATCGAAACTGTCCGGGGCGATAAAGTCTTTGGTGGAAAGCCCGGTTTTGGGGATCATATCCCATGAAAACCGGAAGGGGGAGCCGCTGCCGGGGTGGAGCTGCCCGTGAAGAAGCTCCAGCCGTTCCAGCCCTGAAAGGGAGCGGCACTTGACGCCCAGCTTTTTGAAGTTCCCGCAAATGTCCGCCTCTACACGTTCCAGCCTTGCCCTGGCGGTGGAAAGGTCGTCCACGTTCACGCCGAAGGTCAGGAGCTTTGTGCGGACAATGCCGTTGTTGCTTTTGGCGATCTGGTTTTCCAGCATTTCCACATACTCACACCGGACGCTGTTGTAATCGTCATCCTGCATGGGGATGTTCACGCTGTACCGGCTGCCCGGGCGGCTTCGGTGGTTGAGGAAGGAAAGCTGGAACGGAAGGCTGCTGTCAAAGTAGTTGAGGCAGGCGCTCCACCCGTCAAAGATGGCCGCCTGATCTTCGGACTGTGCGAGCTGGTAGTTGATGTCCTCGTATTCAATGGTTTTGGTGTAATAGCGGTCCGTTACCCGGCACACCCCATCCCGGTACATTTCCCGGTAAGGGAGGGTCTGCTGGGCGGTGGTGGGAATGTTCTTTCCCTTTGTGAACAGGCCGGTAAGGCCCTGCTTTTCAGGCTTTCTGCCTGCGGGCTTTCCGGCCCTTCTGCTGTTTTGCAATCGGCTGCGCCTCCTTTCTGGCGCTAAGCAGCGCATAGAAGTTTTCGGTTTTGTAAGGCCGCACCCGGGGATAGAGGAACCGGGTGCGGATGATGTTTTTCAGCACTTTTTCCAATGGCAGGCCGTCCCGCTCATACATAGCCAGAAAGAAGAACGGGAGCATGAGGCCGATCATTAGGAACATGGCGGCGCTGTTCCCGATACTGTCACGGGAAAGCAGGTAGGCCGGGAGCCCCACCGCCGCTGCGCCGGAAAAACAAACAAGCTGGCGCTTCGTCAGATTGAAGGCCAGCTTTGTCTTAATTTTGGAAAGGTCTTTTGGTACTGGCACATAGGCCATTTGGGTACACCTCCTTTACTGCTTCGGGCCAGCATGGCCCGAGGTCATCTTGCGGCCTCTTTGGCCGGGGCTGTACTGCGGGCGGCTTCGGCGGCCTTACGTCCGCTCTGCCTTGCCCGCCAGTATTCGGGATTATACTGCCGGATGGACTGGTTGAGGTTTTCTTCAAACTGCCCTTTGTCCTTAATGCGGTCAGGTATGTTCCACAGCTTTTTGTCCAACAGTTCCCGGAGCACCACACTTTCCTGCGCGTCCTCCTCATAGCAGATATAGCCCTTATCCTTGAAGCCGCACTTTTTCGCTGCTGGGGAGAGGACGGCGGCTACCTCGTTTGCCACCATCGTTCCGCCGTGGCTGGCGGTAGATACCAGAAACACCCCTGGACAGAGGGTTTCACAGCTCTGCACATCACCCCACGGGGAACTTTTCGGCGCATGGAACATTCCGCCCGTCCGGCTCCGGTCCGCCTGCATGAGCGCCGCCTTTTCCAATATGGCGCGAAGTTCCGGGGAAAAGTAGGCGTATTCCCGCAGGACACGGGCGGCCTCCCCGCCGCAGGCGTTCATCAACAGGGTATAGGCATCGCTGTCCGCTTTGGTACAGCGGCCCAGCAGTTTTCCGTCGTAATAGCAGGCCGCGTCATAGCCCGTCCGTTTGCGTGGCATGGTTCCCGCCTCCTTTCTGCTTCGGGCCAGCATGGCCCGAGGTCAACGCTCTGCGCTGCGGCTGGGCTTTTCCTTCGGAGGCCGTTCTGCCTTTGCCTGTTCGGCAGCCGCTTTTCCGGCTTTGAGCTGGTCGCTGATGGATGCACGCCCCACAGAGCCACGCTCCGCCATCTGTTCCAGCTTTGCCTCATAGGCTTGCAGAACAGCGGTGTTGAGCTGTTCCCGGAACTCCTTTGTGACAGGGTAGGCCATATCCCGGTAGCCGCCTTTGCCGTCTGGCTGGCTGGGCATCCCAAGAAAGAGCCCCTTGCTGCCCTGTACGATTTTCAGATTTTCCACCACAAAGCAGTCATTGAATTTCACGCTGGCAAAGCCCATGAGGTTTTTCACAGGTTCGATGACCCGCACGCTTACATCCAGCTTTATAGGGGCAGCTGGTGTTCCGCCCGCATTTTTTTCCTGCATGGATTTCTCCTTTCCGCTTCGGGTCAGCATGACCCGAAGCTGTTACAAGTTTACAGTGCTTTCAACTTCGTTTCCCCACACGTCCCATCCGGGCTTTTTTTCTCTGGCGAACAATTCCACTCGTGGTATATCGCCCATCAGTTCTACAATTTTCCGCCTGGCCTCGTCCGGCTTTTTACTGTGGCGCTCTATCGGGGAAACAATAAGCTGGTGAACACCGGTAGACTTACGCTTCGGATGTCCTTTTACTGCTAAAAGACAAATTTCTGCATTGCCTCTGGTCCAATACCCCAGACCGTAAAACCATGAGTAGGAGCGCCGGTTCCTCTTTATCCATACAAAAGCCACAGAACGATAAGAAAAGCCCCATGCTTTAATGACCTTTAAGGCTTCCGGCAGTTGTGGGAATGTTGCCCACAGAAACAAAACGCTGTCTTTTGCAGCCAAGTCGGCCACTGGAAGGGAACAAATTTCTTCAATACTCATAGTGGGATAATGAAGCTCTGCTGATCCCTGCCTGTTTTTCTGCTCATACCGCCACGGTGGATCTGCATAGATTATCGAAAATTTTTCTTTCGGCATGATCCTCCTTTCCGCTTCGGGTCAGCATGGCCCGAAGTCTCTTAATGGCAGCCGAAGATGGATTTTGCAAGACTGCCTGTTTTGAATAAGGTAAAACACAGCAGCACCGTATATCCCACGCAGCCCCAGATCGCCCCGATGGGGTCGCCGTCGGTGGCGATACTCTGGATCAGCACCGCATAGATTGCGACACAGACTAAGATCAACAGACCTTGAAAGCCCACCGCAAAGAGGGAGCGGAAATAGTTCTGCCCCATGTGTCCGGTTTCCCTGTTGGGGACTGTGGCAAACGGGATAGGCGCTAAACTTGTGAGTAAATAGATTTCAGTCATACGGCCATATACGATGACGAAGATCACGATATTTAAGGCAATCATGGTAAGCTGGATCAGGAAGGATTGTAGCCAGAGTCCGAACAGAGGACCCAACTCCATCGCTTCAAGTTCTGTCCGTAGACTGTCCAGCACATCCGGCGTGATCTCTGTCCCGTTCTGGATAATGCCCGCTGACTGCTGTATCACATGCTGGCTCACATCAAAGACCGCCAGCACGATATTGAAGGTATTCGTCAGGATCATCACAGCCACAAAGGTTTTGAACACCCACTTAAAAAACATCCATGTGTCAACTTCATGGAGGTTGTTGCGTTCTATGAGCATCTGTATCAGCTCATAGGTCATTACAAAAGTGAGGATGACCCCGGCGATTGGCAGGATGGCAGTTTCAGAGATCTGTCGTATCATGGAAAAGACCCCGGCGTTCCAGTCCGCCGGGGTCGTGCCGACCTGTGTGGCGATCTCGCCAACGCTCTGATTGACGTTATCGAAAAGGCCGTCCAGATTTCCCATGATACCATCGACGAGCAGACCTTTCAGCCATTCAACGATTGCGTCGATGATAAAGTCCATACATCAGCTCCTTCTGGAAAAAGGGACAACGGGTGACACTTAGCTGAACAGACCGGACAGCAGAGGGATAAGCTGAAGGCCGATCAGAACGACACCGCCGCCAGCCATGAGCTGCTTAATGCCCTGTGATTTTGCCGCAGGGTTGTCCGACCCGTAACCTTCCAGAAGGTTGATGACACCCCACACCGCCAGACCGGCGCCAAGAGCCATGACCAGAATTTTAAGAATGTCGATTGCCTGATTGAAAAATTCCATATACGTTCCTCCATTTTGTTTGTTTGATGGTTTTGGGTACAAAAAAAGCCGCCCACATCGGCGGCGCTTCGGGTCATCATGGCCCGAAGTTACACGAACTCGTCGCTGTCCAGATCATCGAAGTTCAACAGGTCAGCTTCTTCGTCCGTGTCGGAGCCGTCCACTTCGTACACCGTGTATTCGTCCTCCGGCTTTAGTCTCAATGGCCGGTGGCGGAACAGGCTTTCCAAGCGGAAGGCGTTTTTCTTTTTATCAAATTCGGCTGTGTACTTGTAATTCGGGTGCTTTTTCAAGTCATACTTCGGGGACAGGAAGGGCGGGAGCCCCCGAAGCTGCAAGATACATTTATCCCCGGGCATGGTGGTGATCTCGCTGGTAGTCATCAGCTCCCGGCCAAGCCGCTGCATATTCTGGCTGTAACTTTCAGACTGCCCCCGGCTCCGGCCTTCGGTCTGCATGGAGATGGTGGCCTTGCCCAGCCAGTTTTCCGAAATATCCTTTAGGGTGGAAGCCTCCCGGCCTCCGAGGAACACGATACTGTCCATGTTGCCCATGATGGTTTCAGAATGGTCCTTGTACAATGCCTTGCACTGGCTCATAGCCTGATAAAAGAGTGTCAGGCTGATCTCACGGGAACGGATGACAGCCACAATTTTCTCCAGCCCCGGCACCTGCCCGGTGTTGGCAGCCTCGTCCCACAGCACCCGCACATGGTAGGGCAGACGCCCGCCATAGGTATTGTCAGCCCGTTCACACAGAAGGTTGAACATCTGCGAAAAAGCGAGGGCAACCAAAAAGTTGTAGGTGGTGTCCGTGTCGCTGATAAGGAAGAACAGCGCTGATTTTTCATCCCCCAGCTTATCAAGCTCCAGTTCGTCATAGGACATGATCTCCCGAAGCTGGGGAATGTCAAAGGGGGCAAGTCTGGCTCCGCAGCTAATCAGTATGCTTTTAGCTGTCTTGCCGCTGGCCAGCTTGTATTTCTTATACTGTCTCACAGCGAAGTGCTGGGGACTGCGGCGTTCCAGCCCATCGAACATATAGTCAACCGCATTTTTGAAGGTTTCGTCATCTTCCCGGACTTCCATGCTGTTTATCATTTCCACCAGCGTATTCATGTTGCGTTCTTCCTCCGGCCCCTCAAAGACGATATAGGCCACAAGGGCGCAGTACAAAAGGGTTTCGGCTTTTGTCCAGAACTCGTCGCCCTCCTTGCCATCGCCTTTGGTATTGGCAATCAGGGCGGTAACGAATTTCAAAACATCGCTTTCCGTCTTGATATAGGCCAGCGGATTGTAGTGCATGGATTTGGAGAAGTCGATACTGTTGAACACCCGCACCCTGTATTTTTCCCTTTGCAGGAACCGCCCGCACTGGTCGAGGGTGCCGCCCTTCGGGTCTACCACCACATACGAGGAATGGGCTTGAAGGAGCTGCGGGGTCAGCCAGAACCTTGTCTTTCCCGAGCCGGACGAGCCGATGACACAGGCGTTTAGGTTCCGGGCATTGGCAGGTACCTTCGGACGGGTGTTCATGGTAAGGAACTCCGTCCCGGTTAAAATGACATTGTTCTGAAATTTAGGGTCTACAAACGGCTTTATATCCTCCTTTGTTCCAAAGCGGGCGGTGCCGTACTCCGCATCCCGCCGGAATTTTTTTGCCTTCCTGATCTTTGACTGTATCAGCAGATACATCCCAGCCGCACCGGCAAGGCCCACCAGCAGGTCAATACCGCCCAGCCCCGGCCAGTAGGTTTCAAAGGCTTTCGGGAAGGTGTCGAGCATCCCCATGAGCTTTGTCCCGAAGTCTGTGCCGGGTGCAGTCCGGTAGGCCGTCCCGATTTTGGAAAAAAACCAGAACACAAAGAGGTACGGCAGGTTGGGGAGCACATATTTTCTGATCTTGTCACTCAACGTCCGTCCTTCACCGCCTCTCTGGTCCGCTGCTTCTCCTTTGCCTGCGTCCTGATCTGCTCCGTGAATTTCCGAAGCTGGCCGAGGATAGAAGGCTTGTCCTGCTCTTTGTCCAGCACCTTTGCACTGTACTTCTGGAAGGCCGCCGTGATAGCGTCCGCCTGATTGGCTTTGAAAAACAGCAGGTAATGGCCGGGGCTCACTTTATGGAAAGCGTAGTCCACATGGAACTCCTTCGCGATCCGGTCAAAATCCTTCGGGGCTCCCACATAGGGCATGGCGCTTTTGCCGCCATAGTGGTTCATCAGCTTTTTCACACTCTGGCGTCCCTGTGGGGTCAGCGCCTTCCGGTGGTGCTTTTGCAGCGTCCGCACCACCTTCCCAAGAGCGGCAGCCAGCACTTTTCCCGTGAGCTTCGTTGTCCTGATCGAAAGGGCAACCGTTTTTTGGTTTACTTCTTCCTGCATAAAACCTCCTTTCCGTCGGGGTTCCCGCTATCCGGGAGGCCCCCGTACAATCTCGGCGAACAGAAAGCCTCGGGCCAATGTGGCCCGAGGCTTACCGCTCGGCATCCCTGCCGGACGGAGCTTTCTTTTCCGGCTCCGTCTGGACTTTTTCGCCCTGTTCCCGCATGGTCTGCAAGATAGAGGGCTTCTTTTGAAGCTGGGAGGGCTTTTCGCCGGACAGCGGCTTGATACATTCCAGCCGGTCAGCCGCCCGGATGGCGTTGTCCGTGAGCTGCCTCTGCCATGCACCCACGCTGGGAGCCCAACGAAAGCCGCTGCTTTTCAGCTCGGCCCGGGTGTCCGCGTCAGGCTTTCCGTCAAAGAACACCTGCAAGCGGTTGTCCTCCCGGTTCATTTCCACACGACCCCCATCGAACTCCCAGCCGGAAAATTCCTGCTGTGCCTGTTTGGAAAGCTGTTCGATACGGGCCTTTACCCGGCGGATCTCCGCGTTGTTGTTGGTAAGCTGGTAGCTTTCAAAGGGCCTCGGGTCGCTCCGCCAGCTTGACGCCATGCTTGCTTTCAGCTTTTCGATCTGGTCCGGCGACAGCAGCGCACAGCCATCCAGTTTGCCATGCTTGCGGTAATAGGCGTTGACCTCCTTCATAATGAGCTGGGAGCGTTCCAGCCCGTCCAGCTTCTTCTGGAGCTTTTCAATCGCTGCCGGGTCATCGGCGCTGATCCCGCCCATGCCGGTACTGCGTATCTTATCCAGCAGCCCTTGAATATACTGCCATTCCTCCATGTTGCTGTCCCGGGCCCGGTTCTGTTTTTCCTTCTTCCCCACCGGGAAATTGGCAGGTCCGGCGATCATCACAGAGGGAACCCTTGCGTCAATGGCAAAGCCCTGGTTCATGTTTTCAGCCAGCTTTCGGGCATAGGTGTCTAACAAATGGTCGATCTTCTCATGGTACATGGGGGCCACCCGGGATTTCTGCTTTTCCGCTATGGCGGCGGCCTTGTCCACCATTGCCCGGTATTCCGCCGTTGCGCTCCCTTCCTTGTAGTCGGAAAAGCTGTTCATTTCCTTTGCCCGGCGGGCGGCTCCTTCATTGATAGGGTAATAGTTGATGGTATGCACCTCCTTCATGCTTCGGGCCATGCTGGCCCGAAGTCCTACCGTTCTTCATGGGAAGGCCCCGCCTTGTCCTTTTTCGGAGCGGGCGGGGCTTCTTGAAACCGTTTGAGTGCAACGAGAATGGAGTGGACAGGTTCGGCCTTTTCAGGATAGGCAAATATCCGGTGTTCCGGCGGAATGTCCTGCGGCCCGTGGTAATACTCCTTGAAGCCCTCCGGGACTGCCGACACATATCCACCGGGAGCGAATACGCCGCCCTCGTTGATACGCACATCCCGCCCGTATGCTTCATAATCGAAGTAGTTCTGAATGTGCTCCGGTATGTCGATGGTCCCAAGCTCGTCGGCGTAAAGGCGGCCCAGCCCTTCATCATCGGAAATATCCGGGTAAAAGCGGTAAAGGTCAAGGTTCTGCGTCAGGTTTATCAAATCCTTCACGCTCCGTGTGTGGTTTCCCAAGACAAGAGCGGCTTCAAAGGTTTCCAGTCCGCCCTTATCCCGTACTTCCAGCAGGGCGTGGCCCAGCTCGTTCAGCTCGTCGATGTTCTCACATTCGTAGAGATGATCGTAGAGCCCCAGCACATCGCTGTCAAAGCTGGTAAAGAACACTTCGCTGTACCGTTTCCCGTCTATCCCGATTTTGGCAAGGGCGGCCTGCAACTCCTGTGTCGTCGTGGGGAAATGTACCGTTGTCCCTACCTCAATCCCCATTAAGGGGTATAGGGCTGTATTGGTTATATAGGCTTCAAACATGGGCTCATTCCTCCTTTCCGGCCCGGTCAGCCAGCACCTCATAGATCCCGGCCATAATGTAATCGGCGCAAGGGAGGGCAATCGCGTTCCCCAGCGCCTTGTAGCGTTGCAGAGGCCGGATCTCCACGCCGTCCGCCCCGTACTTTGTCCAGCCCTCTGGCAGCCCCATCAGCCGTTCGCTTTCCGTTTCCGTCAGAAAACGGATACAGCCGCCCTCCGGGTCGCCCTCATACCAGAAGGCGAAGGGCGTCACGTCACTGGCTAAAAGAGTGGGAAAAGGGTCAGTTGGTAATCCGAAGCTGTTTCGGAAGGCCGTTTCTTCCTGCCTTTTTGCCGCTCCCCGCATACGGAAGCACTGAAAGGGGTGGATGACTGGTATCTGCCGCCCTGTTTCAAAAGAAGCTGTTCGATCTCCTTCGGCGGCGGCCCGCCCGCCCTCTCCGCAAGGCGGAGGAAGTGGGAGCATTGGACGGGGCTTAAATAGTATGTCTGCGGCACGTCTGCCTCCAAAATCCGCCACGACGAAAATCCGCTGCCTTCGTGCCAGCCTTCGGGTGCCTGCCCAATACTGGGCGTCCATGAGCCGCCAGCACACATCAGGCGTTCCCCCTCGCACCATTCCGGCATTTCCCCATCTTCCCGAAGGAGGCATTGGAACTTCGGTGTCCGAGAAGGCGGATAGGACGGCTCTAAAGTCCATCCGGTCATTTGTAGAAAACGCTCCCATGACGTTTTCCCAAACAGCGATAGCTGGATATAGGTTATCAGTAGCATCCCTCATTTCCTGTATGATACGAAACGCCTGATAGAACAGGCTTGATTTTGCCCCGGCAAGGCCGGAGCGGTTGCCGATCAGAGAAAGGTTCTGACAGGGGGAACCGAAGGTTATCACATGGACCGGCGGGATTTTCCCGCCGTCCACCTTCGTAATATCTCCCAAATGCGCCATATCGGGAAAGTGCCTTTTGGTTATGGAGATGGGCGCTTTTTCAATCTCGCTGGCCCAGACCGGACGGATACCGCACCGGGAAGCAGCCAGAGGGAACACGCCGATCCCGTCGAAAAGGCTCCCCAGCTTAATGTCCGGCATGGCCCGGGGTGCCGTGTCCCTTCACGGCAAGCACCCCTTCCAGCGTTGTCGCCGCAATGCCCAGCCGTCCGGCAACCGCAATATCGTTTTTCACATCCTCGTCCACAACGCTGCCGCAGACGATCAGGGTATGAGAACGCCGCAGCATATCCCGGCGCATATCAATCCCGGCCTTATGTTCCTCGGGAACGCTGTCATTCAAAAACAGCGGCAGGTACAAGAGCGGGCAGATCGGGGAAAAGCCCGCCTCATAAGCAAGGCGGCAGTAGTGAGCCGCCAGCTCCATATCAACATCCGGCTCGCCGCTCCATGCGGCGGTCAGGTACGCTAAAGGTCGTTTCATTGGTTGAGCCTCCATTTCTGTTTTGGTTTAGGGAAAAGCAAGAGTTCGCCCAATCCCTCCGCCCCTTCCCCCGGGAAGGGGAACGGCTCTGGAGAATTTATATCCCCGTCGCTTGACCGGGAAAAAGCATAACCGGGAGAAATCCGTCAAGGGTGCCTCTGGCACCGCCTGCGGCGGCGCTGCCCTTGACTGATTTTCCCGGCTATGCTACGGAATAACTGGCGACGGGGAATCATTTATATCTCCAGAGCTTCGGGGCGCGGGGCAGAGCCCCGCAATCCTCGGGCCATGCTGACCCGAAGTTTTAGCTTACTTTTCCTGTTCGGTTTTCTTCTCCGGTTTTTCGTGTTCCTTCTGCTGACCCTTCCAGTCGTCCAGCAGCTTGATGATCTGGTCCTTCATTTCCCTCGGCGTAGTTTCCTTGCCGAAATACTTGCTCAGTTCCGCACCTGTCAAAATCACTTTGTCTACCTCCTTTTTGTCCTCCATCATAATGCCGTCGATCACATCCCCGTTGAGCAGCTTCTTTTCGTCCAGTTCCCGCATACGCTTTGCCTGCGCCTGTGAAGGCGAGGACTGCTGGCTGTCAATGGCAACGGCGATATAGTTCTGGTTCTTCTTGCCGATATAGGAAAGCTCCACCGCCGTAGTAAAGCCCAGTTTTTTTTCATCCATCAGCTTCATCAAGTCGGGAACCAGCTCATTGAGCCGGATATACCGCTGCACCTGTTTGACCGCCATCTTATTACGCTCGGCCACAATTTCGTTGGAGCGTTTTCCTGCGTCCTTCGGGTCAATCTGGCCCGAAGTGCGGGAGCCCTGGTGCTTGATAGCCTCAAGCTGCATTTTCAAGGCTTTGGCCCGCTCACTGGGGAGGATTTCTTCACGCTGGTTGAGATTATCCTCGACCATCTGCGTGATGGCTTCATCGTCTGTCAGGTTTCGGACGATACAGGGCATATCCGCATATCCGGCAAGCTCGCTGGCTTTCTGGCGGCGGTGGCCGGACACGATCTCATAGCCGCCATCCTCACGGGGACGGACGATAGCGGGCTGGGTCACGCCCTTGTCCTTAACGCTGGACACCATAGCCCGCATTTCTTCATCGTCCCGGACTTCAAAGGGATGGTTCTTGAAGGCGTGGAGTTCGTTCAGCTTGATATAGACGATCTGCTCCTTGCCCCGGCGTGGAGCATCCTTCGGTTTTTCGGGTTCCTTCGGAGCGGGAGCGGCCTGTACCGTTGGAGCCGTTTTTTTCTCCGGTTCCTTTTTGACCGCCTTTTCCGTTTTCTGTGCGGGAGCTTTGGATTTCGAGGCTGCGTCCTTGTCCTTATCTGCTTTCGGGGGACGGCCCCGGCGCTTCGGCTGTTCCGGCTCTTTGGGTTTTTCCTCTGCTTTTTTCGGAGCCTCCGGCTGCTTTTCCGGTTTCTCCGCTTTTGCCGGGTCAGGCTTTTCCACGCCGGGAGCTGCCGCTCGTTCCTCGGCTTTCTTTTCCTTCATAATTTCAGCGAAGTTATAGACAGAAACCTGTGGGGTCTTTACCTCTGGTTCCGTCTTTTTTTCCGGCTCCGGGGAAACGGAAACCTTCTCCGACTCTTTTGGGGGATTAGGCGGTGTTTCCTTGCCCGGCCCGCTATCCGTTACCGGCTGTTCCGGCGTTTTTGTGGTTTTATCATCTGCCATAAGCATTTACCTCCTGTTTTTTGGCATGAAAAAAGGGGCTCAACTTTTCAGTCAAGCCCCCGTGGGAAGTTCCTCCTTTCTCCGCCATGATACAAAAATACCGCCCGTAGTCTCGTTTGGGCGGTACTTTGTGTAAGATTGGCAGTCCATTATTAAGTTTTTTATTATGTTCCCTTTGTACACCGTTGCAAACGTTTGGATAGCTCTTGTGATCAGTCACAAGGGCTTTTCTTTTCCGTCCTGTGACTGTCGCAAATACAAGCCAATCATAGGAGGAAAATTTATGGCAAATCATGAAAATCTCAGTACACCATTCATCTATCTTCGCTCTACAGGAGAAAAGATCTCTGTCACAAAGGAACAGCACGACTCCTTCTATAAGGAAGCCGACCGCATTCGCCACAAGGAGCAGAACCACGGCAGGTGCATGTGCCCATATCGCTTCATATGGAGATGCGATGGCGACTGCCTTGACTGTGAATATCACGCAGCTGGAGACCTCACCTCTCTGGATCAGCCTCTCTCAGATGGCAATGGCACCCTCGGTGACTATATGCCCGACCGTAGCAAGTCTATGGAAGAAATCATCTCCGACCGTATGCTGTTGGAGCAGCTTTTTGCCAGACTGCGTGAGCTCGATCCGGATGCTGATACCATCATTCAGTGCTGGCTTGATGATTACAAGATCTCAGATCGTGCAATCGCCGAGAAGCTCGGTCGTCCTCAGCGTACCTTCGCTGATCAGATGAAGAAGATCCGCACGGAGCTCCGTAAAATCCGTGGCTATTAATCCTACATATCATATGTAGCAATTCATCCCTCTGGCATCCATCAACCGATGCCCAGAGGGTTTTTATATTTTTTCAACTTTTCTCCGCTCAAATCCGCCACTCATCTCCAGTGGAAGGTGTAAGGCACGAAACAACAAGCCTTAACCATCACAGAAACGGAGGTGAAGCACATGAAGAAGTCCTACTTCGATTCCGGCGGTAACGACACGGAGCTGATTGCAGTACTGAATGCAATCTCCCACGTATCCGCAAGAATGGCGAGAAACATGACAATCCTCGCACAGCAAAGACAATCAGAGAAAGGAGATCGTCGCTATGAGCAAAATGAGCGATATGGCTATGACCATCGAAGAGCTGCGCAGTGCAGCCGCTGCTATTAACGAAGCAGCCAACTGGTTAGCAGCACAGTTTGGTGGCACTGCTGATGAAGCACCTGCCAAAGAGCCTGCTGCCAAGGAAGAAAAGAAACCGGATCTGAAGCTTGAGGATGTACGAGCTGTCTTAGCAGAAAAGTCCCGTGCCGGGCATACCGCTGCTATCCGTACATTACTTCAGAAGTATGGTGCTTCCAAGCTATCTGCTGTTGATCCGAAGCACTATGAAGCCTTGTTAAAGGATGCGGAGGTACTTGACGATGCCACCTAAAGGACATGCTATCTTATCCGCTTCCTCTTCGGACCGCTGGCTCCATTGCCCGCCTTCTGCAAGGCTCTGCGAGACCTACGAAGATAAAGGTAGCGATTATGCTGCGGAAGGCACCGATGCCCACGAACTTTGTGAGTACAAGCTAAAGAGGGCCCTGGGGATGGATGCCAGTGATCCAACAGAAAACCTCACCTGGTACAACGAGGAAATGGAGGACTGTGCCAATGGCTATGCCGCCTACATCCTTGAAATGGTAGAGGCCGCCAAGGAAAGCTGCGCTGACCCGAAGGTACTGATTGAACAGCGTGTAGATTTCTCTCGCTGGGTAGAACAGGGCTTCGGAACCGCCGACTGCATCATCATTGCAGATGGCACCTTGAGAATATGCGATTACAAGCACGGTCTTGGAGTCCTCGTAGATGCGACCGATAATCCGCAAATGAAGTGCTACGCGCTCGGGGCCCTGGAGCTCTTTGATGACATCTACGACATTGATAATGTCAGCATGACCATCTACCAGCCAAGGCGTCAGAACATCTCCACCTTTGAGATTTCCAAGGACGAGCTGTACAAGTGGGCAGATGAGGTGTTGAAGCCGACCGCTGATCTTGCCTTTGCAGGAGATGGGAACTTCCTCTGCGGCGAATGGTGTGGTTTCTGCAAGGCCAAGCACGAATGCCGTGCCAGAGCCGAGGCCAATCTCACACTGGCTCAGTACGATTTCAAGCTTCCACCTCTTTTAGAAGATTCGGAGATTGAATATATCCTCTCCCGCGCAGATGAGCTGGTTGCCTGGGCATCCGATATCAAGGAATATGCTCTGCAGCAAGCCATCAGCGGTAAGGAATGGAACGGCTGGAAGTTAGTCGAAGGAAGATCCAACCGCAAGTATTCCAATGAGGAAGCGGTCATCCAGGCAGTTACGGATGCCGGATTTGATCCATATGAAAAGAAGCTCCTTGGCATCACGGCCATGCAGAAGCGTCTTGGCAAATCCAGATTCGATGAGCTGCTTACCGCCTATATCGAAAAGCCCCAAGGTAAACCGACGCTCGTGCCGGAGAGCGATAAACGTCCGGCAATGAACAATGCAAGAACTGATTTTATGGAGGAAAATTAAATGAACAAGAATGTAAAAATCAACAATCCTATGAAGGTAATCACTGGTCCTGACACTCGTTGGTCTTATGCGAACGTCTGGGAGCCGAAATCCATCAATGGAGGTACTCCGAAGTACAGCGTGTCTCTGATCATCCCGAAGTCTGATACCAAGACCATCGCCAAGATTGAAGCTGCTATCGAGGCCGCTTACAAGGAGGGCGAGGCCAAGCTCAAAGGCAACGGCAAGTCTGTACCTGCCCTCTCTGTCATCAAGACGCCGCTTCGTGATGGCGACATGGAGCGTCCGGACGATCCGGCCTACGCCAATGCTTATTTCGTAAATGCCAATGCAACCTCTGCTCCTGGCATCGTGGATGCAGATCGCAATCCAATTCTTACTCGCTCCGAGGTTTACTCCGGTGTGTATGGTCGCGCCAGCATCAGCTTCTATGCATTCAACAGCTCCGGTAACAAGGGTATCGCCTGTGGACTTAACAATCTGCAGAAGATTCGTGACGGTGAGCCTCTTGGTGGCAAGGCATCTGCTGAGTCTGATTTCGCATCTGATGAAGAGGACGATTTCCTGGATTAAGCTCATCAAAATAAATCCGAGGTGGTGGTGGGAGCAATCTCACCACCTTTTTGGTAGAAAGGACAATCTATGAAAACCTTATCGATTGATATTGAGACCTACAGCGATGTGCCGCTTCCGAAAACCGGCGTGTATCGATACTGCGAGTCTCCTGATTTTGAAATATTGCTCTTTGGCTATAGTGTCGACTCCGGCCCTGTTCAGGTGGTGGACCTTGCGTGTGGCGAGAAGATACCAGCGGAGATTATTGTTGCACTTGAAGATGAATCTGTCATCAAATGGGCCTTCAATGCATCCTTCGAACGTATCTGTCTTTCCCGGTTCCTAGGCTATCCAACTGGTGAATATCTTGATCCGGAAAGCTGGCGCTGCTCCATGATCTGGGCAGCAACCATGGGCTTACCGCTTTCCCTGGAAGGCGTCGGTACCGTGCTGGGACTGGAGAAGCAGAAACTCACAGAAGGCAAGGACCTCATCAAATATTTCTGCCAGCCCTGTGCTGCTACAAAATCCAATGGTGGCAGGACGAGAAATCGCCCTTTTCATGCGCCAGAGAAATGGGAAGCCTTCAAGCGCTATAACATCCGTGATGTGGAAACCGAAATGGGCATCCAGCATAAGCTTCGCAAATTCCCTGTACCTGAATCAGTCTGGGAGGAGTATCACATTGACCAGGAAATCAATGATCGTGGTGTCCGTTTGGATATGGAGCTTGTACAGCAGGCCATCGCAATGGATGCTCGCTCCCGTGAAGAGCTGACTGCTGCCATCAAGGACATCACGAAGCTGGAAAACCCGAACTCTGTGCTGCAGATGAAGCAGTGGCTCTCTGCCAATGGTGTAGAAACCGACAGCCTTGATAAAAAAGCGGTGGCCAAGCTCCTAAAGAACGCTCCTGACAAGCTTGCCTCTGTTCTCATTCTTCGTCAGCAGCTTGCCAAATCCTCAGTACGTAAATATCAGGCGATGGAAAAGACGGTTTGTGCCGATGGCCGAGCCCGTGGCATGTTTCAGTTTTATGGAGCCAATCGTACCGGTCGCTTTTCCGGTCGAAACATTCAATTACAAAATCTCCCTCAGAATCATCTACCAGACCTTGCTGATGCTCGCGCATTGGTACGCTCCGGAGACTTTGATGCAGTCTCTCTTTTGTATGAAGATGTGCCGGATGCCCTATCGCAGCTGATCCGAACTGCATTCATTCCACGTGAGGGCACACAGTTTCTGGTTGCAGACTTTTCCGCCATCGAAGCCCGCGTCATCGCCTGGTTTGCTGGGGAAGAATGGCGACAGAAGGTATTTGCTAAGGGTGGGGATATCTACTGTGCTTCTGCCAGCCAGATGTTCAAGGTCCCTGTGGAAAAACACGGCATCAATGGACATTTGCGTCAAAAGGGTAAAATCGCAGAGCTGGCGCTTGGCTATGGCGGCTCCATCGGTGCGCTGAAGGCGATGGGTGCTATCGATATGGGTCTAACTGAAGATGAACTTCCTACCCTTGTAGATGCCTGGCGTCAGTCAAACCCACACATTGTGCGATTCTGGTGGGCTGTAGATCATGCTGTCACAGAAGCCGTGAAATATAAGCACACGACAACCGGATACGGTCTTACCTTCTCCTGCCGCAGTGGCATGCTTTTTATCACGCTTCCTTCCGGCAGAAACCTGGCCTATGTGAAGCCGAAGCTCGGTACGAACAAGTTCGGCGGCACCTGCATCACCTATGAAGGCATCGGCCCAACCAAGAAATGGGAACGTCTTGATTCCTACGGACCAAAGTTTGTGGAAAATATTGTCCAGGCCACCTCCCGTGATATTCTCCTCTATGCCATGAGAACCCTCCGCAACTGCTCCATCGTTATGCATATCCATGATGAAGTAGTCATCGAAGCGGATCCCCGCATGTCCTTGGATGCCGTCTGTGAACAGATGGGCCGCACACCTTCATGGGCGAAGGGACTTCTCCTTCGTGCAGATGGCTATGCTACCCCTTTTTACAAAAAAGATTAAAAAGATCCGCTCAACTCAGGCGTTCATCTCCAGTGAAAACTAGAGGTGGACGCTTTCTTAGCATCTGCCTGAATACAGAAGAATGTCAGGAGGCTTAAAGCTATGTATGAAATCAAAGAAAACAGACGCAGATTGAAGGATGGAACAGAAATCTCTACCTACACCCGTGATGTTGTGAGCTGCAACATTCTTGAAGTGGAAGCTGGTACCACAGGCTATAGGGGTGGCGACACTGGTCACGGCGGACGCACCTATTTTCGCATCAAGGATGCGGCCTGCACCGATATGGATGTCCATGTTATGCGAGATCGCTTTGGTGATGCAGAAGGCTTCGAGGTCATGCTGGGTGGTGATTGTGAGCTTGAAACCATGATCCGCGCGCTCAAATTCATCACAAAGGTTCTAGAGGAAGAAGCTCAGGAGGTGTACGACTGATGTTTACCATTTACAGCGCGGACGTTACCGGCAATCCCGGTAACTGCTCCTACCCTCATAAACACATCATCCTGGATGAAGATAGCCTGAAGACCGCCGTCAGTCATGACTATGTGTGCGCAGAATATAAGAACAGCTATCGTAATGGCGACAACTTCATCGGCAGTGACTGTCTTCCAGTTGACTGTGATAATGATCATTCTGAGAATCCGGAAGACTGGATCACTCCAGAAGATGTCTTGCAGGCCTTTCCAGGTGTGACCTTCGCAGTCCATTACAGCCGCTTCAATAACAGAGTAAAAAACGGTAAGCCCGCAAGGCCCAAGTTTCACATTCTCTTTCCGATTGATTATGTGACAGACGCTGCCTTTTACAGCAACATGAAAAAGCTAGTCAATTCCATCTTTCCCTATTTCGATACGAAGGCCCTGGATGCAGCTCGCTTCTTCTTTGGCACTACTGCTGCGGAGGTTGCTTTATATCCGGGACGCATGAATCTAACTGAATATCTCAATGAGGATATTTTCGATGAGGATATGCCGGAAGGTCAATATGATGGCGCAACGATTCCCGAAGGCAGTCGTAATGCAACCATGTCTCGTTTTGCCGGAAAGGTCATCAAGAAATATGGTGACGGTGACACGGCTTATCAGGCATTTCTGGAAGAAGCAGATAAATGCGATCCGCCACTGGATGCCGCTGAACTTGCCACCATCTGGCACAGTGCCCAGCGCTTCTATGCACGTGTTCAGCAGCAGGAGGGCTATGTTGCACCGGAGCTCTACAACGATCCTTCCTGTTATAAACCAGAGGATTACTCCGATGTAGGGCAGGCCGAAGTATTGGCGAAGTACTTCTCAAACGAGCTCCGCTATTCTCCTGCTACCCACTTTATCCGCTACTCTGACCACTACTGGCAGGAATCAGAGCCGGGGGCTCAGGCCGTGGCTCATGAGCTTACCCGCAGACAGCTGAAGGAAGCAAATCGAGACCTCATGGAATCACTGGATAAGATGAAGAATTGCGGTGCCCAAAATATCCTCGACAGCACATCAAAGGCCAAGGCAGAACAGCTTATGAACGATCAGCAACTGGAGGTCTATCGTGAACTTTTGGCGGCCAAGGCTTATCAAACATTTGCCATCAAGCGCCGTGATTCAAAGAATGTGACTTCTACTTTGAAGGAATCCCATCCGATGCTGGAGATTTCTCCCCGTGACCTGGACGCAGACTGCTTTGCGCTCTGTACCCCAGAGGCAACCTTTGATCTTCGTCAGGGTATGTCCGGAGCCAGGGAGCATTCGCCGGAGGACTTTATCACCAAGATTACCAGCGTTTCACCAAACCAGAAAGGCATGCAGATTTGGCTGGACAGCTTAAATCTCATCTTCCAGCACAATCAGGAGCTCATCGATTACGTCCAGATGATCTGTGGGCTTGCTGCAATCGGTAAGGTTTACGTGGAGGCGCTGATCATCGCCTATGGTGATGGCCGCAACGGTAAGTCTACCTTCTGGAATGCCATCTCCCGCGTGCTGGGCCTTTACTCCGGGAACATTTCTGCGGATACCCTGACCGTAGGTTGTCGCAGAAACATCAAACCGGAAATGGCAGAGGTCAAGGGTAAGCGACTTCTCATTGCTGCCGAGATGCAGGAAGGTGCAAGGCTCAATGATTCTACCGTCAAGCAGCTCTGCTCTACCGATGATGTCTTTGCTGAGAAAAAGTACAAGGATCCTTTTTCCTTCAAGCCCTGCCACACACTGGTGCTGTATACCAACCACCTGCCTCGCGTCAGTGCCTCTGATGATGGTATCTGGAGGCGACTGATCGTTATTCCTTTTAATGCCAAGATCACCGGAAGCAGCGACGTCAAGAATTACAGTGAGTATCTCTATGACAATGCTGGCGGCGCGATCCTCTCCTGGATCATCGAAGGCAGCAAGAAGGTTATCGATGCTGACTACCACATCCCGGTTCCGGTCTGCGTGCAGAATGCCATCGATGATTACCGCAGCCAGAATGACTGGTTCGGGCATTTCTTAGAAGATAAGTGCATCATAGGTGATGCGTATAAAGAAAACTCCTCTAACCTATATCAGGCCTACCGCAATCACTGCATCGATTGCAATGAGTATGTACGCTCCACAGCGGACTTCTACTTTGCTATGGAAAATGCCGGATACGAGCGTGTCACCTTGAGTCGAAAGCGCTATTTTAAGGGACTACGCCTGCGGACTGAGGACGATTTTGATGAGGAATTTTTAGACTGATTGAACCTAACGACAATGTGTATCAATGTCTCTGTATAAACTTTTCTATAGGCTATAAAAAATCATATATAGAAAAGTTATGTAAATACCATTGATACACCTTGCACATCAGAAAATTATTCACTGATTGGAGAATGACAATGTTAGAAAAACAGATAGAAAACAAGTTAACCCGGATGGTAAAGCAGCATGGAGGCATCGCTGTAAAATTCGTGTCTCCGAGCTTTGCGGGAATGCCGGACCGTCTCGTCTTATTACCTGATGGGATCATCGCCTTCGTAGAGCTGAAGGCTCCTGGGAAAAAGCCTCGCCCGCTTCAGTTAGCCAGACACAGGCTGCTACGTTCACTTGGCTTTCAGGTCTATATGATTGATGGCGTGGAACAGATTGGAGGAATGCTTCATGAACTTCTCACCCCATAATTATCAGTCCTATGCCATCAACTATATCGAAACGCATCCTATCGCTGCAGTTCTCCTCGATATGGGTCTTGGCAAAACGGTCATTTCCCTGACTGCCATCGCAGACCTGCTGTTTGACAGCTTTGAGGCACATCGTATCCTGGTGGTCGCTCCTCTTCGAGTAGCCCGTGATACCTGGCCTGCGGAAATTGCAAAATGGGAGCACCTGCAGCATCTGACCTACGCCGTCTGCGTGGGGACACCGAAGGAACGACACATGGCGCTTTTGTCCGGAGCCGACATCACCATCATTAACCGTGAGAACCTTGGCTGGCTGATTGATTCCAGTGGCTTTGACTTTGATTACGATATGGTCATCATTGATGAGCTCTCTTCCTTCAAGAATCACAAGTCCAAGCGATTTCAAGCTCTGATGAAGGTCAGACCTAAAGTAAAACGAATCATCGGTCTTACCGGCACACCTTCTTCCAATGGTCTTATGGATCTGTGGGCCGAATTCAAGCTTCTGGATTTTGGAGAACGTTTAGGACGCTTCATCACCCACTACCGTAACAACTACTTTATCCCGGACAAGCGAAATGGCGAAATCATCTACTCCTACAAACCAATGCCTTATGCGGAGGATGCCATCTACCGGAGAATATCGGATATTACGATTTCCATGAAATCTACCGATCACCTGCAGATGCCGGAGTTAATCACATCGCAATACGAAGTGCAGCTGTCTGAGGAAGAAACTCAGCGATACGAGGAACTCAAGGCAGACTTTATATTGGAGCTCCCAGAAGGAGAGATCACTGCTGCCAACGCGGCTTCTCTTACCGGTAAACTCTCCCAGCTGGCCAACGGTGCCATTTATGATGATGCCGGTAATATCATCGAGTTCCATGATCGGAAGCTGGATGCCTTAGAGGATCTTATCGAAGCCGCCAATGGCAAACCGCTCCTGGTAGCTTACTGGTTCAAGCACGACCTGCAGCGAATCAAGAAGCGCTTTAATGTCCGTGAGATAAAATCCAGCAAGGATATCACTGATTGGAACAATGGCGATATTCCTGTTGCTGTCATTCATCCTGCATCCGCCGGTCATGGACTCAACCTGCAGGCTGGCGGTTCTACCCTTATCTGGTTTGGGCTGACCTGGTCACTGGAATTATATCAGCAGACCAACGCTCGTCTCTGGAGACAGGGACAGACCTCCGGAACCGTGGTGATAGAACATATCATTACCAAAGGCACTATTGATGAACGTATCTTAAAGGCGCTGTCCCTGAAGGAAGTCACACAAAACGCATTAATTGATGCGGTAAAAGCAAATCTATGACAATCTACGACAACATAGGTCAATCCGAGGGAATTTCATTATTCGGAGGTACGCTATGAATGCAAAAGAATATTTATCCCAGGCCCGTAACCTGGATCAGCGCATTATCACAAAAAACCAGATGATTGACTCCTTAAACGATCTGGCTACCCGCTGCACCGCTACTTATTCGGATATGCCTAAGAGCCCAAACCGTGGTAACTCCCGTCTGGAGGAATGTGTCATGAAGATCATCGACCTGGAGGAACAGATTACAGAAGATATGGAAAAGCTGGTGAATTTGAAGAAAGAAATCACTCATGCAATCCAGTCCGTTTCCAATCCTGAATATCAGGATCTTCTGGCAAAGCGCTACATCTGCTGTGAATCCTGGGAAAAGATCGCCGTGGATATGAACTACGAGCTTCGCTATATTCACAAGCTCCACAGCCGTGCGCTGCAGGAAATAAAAATTCCTGAGCCAACCGAAGATGGGCACGAAAAGACATAGAATGACACCATCAACTTCTGATAGTATTAGACTAGCAAAAAAGATAATCACAGAAGCCTTGTAGGATCTACTTCCTGCAGGGCTTTTCTTATGCCGCAAGGAGGTGAAACTGATGCCGAGAAAACCGAAGCGTCCCTGTTCTTATCCAGGCTGTCCTAATCTCACGGACGGTCGCTTCTGTGAGGAGCATGCCAAGGAGGAAGCCAGACGCTACGAACATTATGATAGAGACCCAGCCACCAAGCGTCGCTACGGTCGTGCATGGAAACGCATCCGTGACAGCTATGCCGCTGCTCATCCGCTTTGTGAAGAGTGCCTTGCGAAGGGTGTTTATACACCAACCGAGGAGATTCATCACATGCTTCCGCTCTCTCAGGGCGGAACCCATGACCGTGAGAACCTGAAAGCCTTGTGCAAGGCCTGCCATGCACGCATTCATGCAGAACGCGGTGACCGCTGGCACAACGCATAAAGCGGATGCATTTTCTTTGTGCATCACTCCCCCAGGGGCGGTCTGAATCTCTACGGCGCAGCTGCCGTGGAACGGGCGTGGGGTCTCACGCACAAAAACGCGTTTTCAAACGGGGTAATAGGCCCCGGACAAGGAGGTGAATCATTTTGGCTAAGGACGGAACCAACCGTGGCGGCGCTCGTATCGGTGCCGGAGCCAAGAAAAAGCCCTTAGCTGACAAAATCACTGAGGGTAATCCGGGCAAGCGAAAGCTGACTGTCATCGAGTTTGAAGATCAAGCTGCAGATTTAGAAGGTCAGCAAATGCCCAAACCATCCAAGCTCTTATCCGCCACACAGAAAGACGGCAAGCCACTGGTGGCTGAAGAAGTATATAAGGCAACCTGGGAATGGCTGGCAGAGCGCAGGTGTGCATCGCTTGTTTCTCCCCAGCTTCTGGAACGCTATGCCATGAGTGTTGCCAGGTGGATTCAGTGTGAGGAAGCAATCACAGACTACGGTTTTCTCGCCAAGCACCCTACAACGGGAAATGCCATGCAATCTCCCTACGTAGCCATGAGCCAGAATTTTATGAGCCAGACAAACCGGCTCTGGATGGAAATCTATCAAATCGTAAAAGAAAATTGCGCGACGGAGTACAAGGGCGAAACGCCTATGGATGATGCGATGGAGCGCCTGCTCCGTGCAAGGAAAGGAAACTGATATGGACTATCGTGAATTTATGAATCTACTGAAAAGCTATCGCAAGCAGCTGAGCTTTCAGCAGTTCAGCACACTTCGTGGTCAAGCTAAGGCCGGTGATATTGATGCCGCCTACAAGGGCCTACAGAAAATACTCAGGAGGAACGCACCATGCTAATTGAAAAGAAAAATGTCACTGAGCTACTTCCTGCTGATTACAATCCTCGTAAGGATTTAAGGCCTGGCGATCCAGAATATGAAAAGTTGAAACGCTCCATCGAGCAGTTCGGATATGTGGAACCCGTCATCTGGAATTCCACTACCGGTCGCGTGATTGGCGGGCATCAGCGCTTAAAGGTTCTCCAGGACATGGGTATGACGGAAGTTGACTGCGTCGTTGTAGAGCTTGATGAGGAACACGAAAAGGCACTGAATGTTGCGCTCAATAAAATCAGCGGCGAATGGGACAACGACAAATTAGCACTGTTAATCGCCGACCTGCAAGGTGCTGACTTCGATGTCTCTCTCACCGGTTTTGAGCCTGCTGAGCTTGACGACCTGTTTAAGGAGGATGTGAAGGATGGCATCAAGGAAGATGATTTTGACGTCGATGCTGAGCTTGCAAAGCCTACCATAACTAAGTCCGGTGACCTCTGGTGCCTTGGTCCGCACAGACTTCTCTGTGGCGACAGCACAAAGGCTGAAAGCTATGAGCTTTTGATGGCTGGCAAGAAGGCAAATCTGGTGGTCACGGATCCGCCTTACAATGTAAACTATGAAGGCTCCGCTGGTAAGATCCAGAATGACAATATGGATAATGACTCCTTCTATCAGTTCTTGCTGGATGCCTTCACCAATATGGAAGCAGTCATGGCCGATGACGCATCCATCTATGTGTTCCATGCAGATACAGAAGGCCTGAATTTTAGAAAAGCTTTCTCTGATGCAGGCTTCTATCTTTCCGGCTGTTGTATCTGGAAGAAGCCCTCCCTGGTGCTGGGCCGTTCACCATATCAATGGCAGCATGAGCCTTGCCTCTTTGGCTGGAAGAAAAATGGCAAGCATCAATGGTACTCCGGTCGCAAGGAAACCACGATCTGGGAATTTGAAAAGCCTAAGAAAAATGCAGATCATCCGACTATGAAGCCGGTGGCATTGATTGCCTACCCGATCATGAATTCAAGTCTTACAAACTGCATCGTGCTTGATCCCTTCGGAGGCTCCGGCAGCACGCTGATTGCCTGCGAACAGACCGGTCGCATCTGCCACACAGTTGAATTAGACGAGAAATACGCAGACGTCATCGTGAAGCGCTACATCGAACAGGTAGGCTCTTCCGATGGCGTTTCTGTTATCCGTGATGGTCTGACTTACCAATACGATGAAGTCGCTATCTCCGAAGAATCCCTGCAGGCATAATACACACGATTTGCTGCAACACTCCAGCGGATCTTTGGTACATATATTCGCTCTGAATCGCTTGATAATATGTGCCTTCAGAGTGATATATGTACTACCAAAACAAAGGAGGATTCCACTATGGAGATCAGATTTAACGTAACAGGAAGCGCCAGAAAAGAGCTGGTAGGGATTATTTCACAGGTAACCGGATGCAAGCAATTTTATAAAGGAATGCCAAGTGCCGCCTACGAAGTTGCAGACATTACCATCAGCAAGGATGGCACCGTAAGCTACGACGAGCGAACAGAGGAAAACACCATCAAGGCAATCCTTGAACAGACTGCTACTGCAGGTTTTACCGCAGAGTTAGATGAAGCACCGGCCACTGAGATACCAGAAGCACCCGCCACAACAGAAGCAAGCATTTCAGCGGCTGCAAAGGACATCGGCCTGGTGATTTCCTTCCCGGCTGACAAGGTCAACCTAGAAAATCTGCGAAAGCTTCTGGAGAGCAAATCAGACCTCATCAAGAAGGCCCTGGAGGTTGAAGCCTTCCCGATTGAGGAACACGATGATCAGGTCAGCTTCCCTTGGTGGCCTAGCATGCCGGACTTCGATGCCATCACCGCCTACACTGCTTTCCTTTCTGCCCTCTGCAAGATGAGTAAGGAGCAGAAGCGTATCACAGCTAAGGCAAAGCCGATAGATAATGAAAAATACGCCTTCCGCTGCTTTCTTCTTCGCCTCGGCTTCATCGGAGACGAATACAAGCAAAGCCGCAGGATCCTCTGCCGATACCTTTGCGGCAACAGCTCCTACGCAGGAGGTGAAGGCCATGTTATTCGCTAACAGAGCGCAGGTTGAACGCCTGCGCCTCCGCTATCCCATCGTAACCAGAGTGGAGCTTGTAGAGATGGACGATGCTCAGGCACCGCCCATTGGCACCCAGGGAACGGTAACCGGTGTGGATGATACCGGCAGCCTCCTGGTGGACTGGGATAATGGCTCCGGACTGAATGTAATCTATGGTATTGACCGAGTGAAAAAGCTGTAATATACACAGTTTTCTCCTCCATATAGCAGCCGATCTTTGGTACATATATTGTCCGTAATCAGCTTGCTATTATGTGCCTTCAGAGTGATATATGTACTACCAAAAGAAAACAAGGAGGCACACACCATGATGAACATTTTTGAAGAAGCTTACAGAGGAATCCAGGAAGCAAAAAAGGCTTACGCCACAGCAACTAACACGGCTGAGCAGGATGCAGCAAGAGCCATTTACAAGCAGGCAACCGCAAAGCTTGATGGCTTAAGCAACACAGAGCAGCGTATCTGGAGCGCTTATGAAACCGCCAAGGACTGTGGCAACGAGTACATCGACCTGAACGACACCATCCGCGATGACGAAGTCGAAGGCCTGGTGGCCTGCATGAAGAAATACGGCATTGAAGCCTTCACCTTCTCTTCCACCTGGAGCAGCGCAGTTGAAACCGCATGGCTTTTCCAAAAAGCCGGATGCACCTTGGCGGGCCTGATTGAGATCAACAGCCAGCACAAAGCCTTCATGAGCGATGAGTATGAAAAGGCACACGGATACCTTTTCAAGCTGAACTAAGGAGGGCAAAACCATGTGGGCAGAAGGAAGCATCAAGATTGAAAACAGCATTTTTCATTACTGGGTGAAGCATTATGAAGAGCCGAGCGAGGACTACGGCATTGACGGCGGTAGGATTTCAAAGCTCATGCTGAAGAGAAACGGTGAGATCGCCTACAACTACGACAGAGGCCAGGACATCGAGCCGGTCGACGAAGAAACCAAAATGGCACTTGCCATTCTGATGAAGGAATACAACTAAGAACATTCCCGAAGGACCACCCTCAAGGGTGTGTTCCTCGTTATACGATATTTATTGATGATGGTCGTGCCAATACGGTAACGACTTATTTTTATGCCCGGAGGTGAAGCATGTGCGTAAATTAAAGAAATATAAACCGACCAAATTCAAAGCAAAGGACTCTCATTATGATGTGGATGCTGCGGATTATGCTGTGAGCTTTATCGAATGTCTTTGCCACACCAAGGGCACCTGGGCCGGTAAGCCCTTCGAGCTGATTGACTGGCAAGAGCAGATCATCCGTGATCTCTTCGGCACACTGAAACCAAATGGATACCGCCAGTTCAATACTGCCTATGTGGAAATTCCTAAAAAGATGGGGAAATCTGAGCTTGCAGCTGCCGTGGCCCTGCTTCTTACCTGCGGTGATGGTGAGGAGCGTGCTGAGGTTTACGGCTGTGCCGCTGACCGTCAACAGGCAACCATTGTTTTTGATGTTGCTGCAGATATGGTACGTATGTGTCCGGCGCTCAATAAGCGTGTGAAGATTCTTGCCTCTCAGAAGCGTATCATCTACACACCAACCAACAGCTTCTATCAGGTACTATCCGCAGAGGCCTACTCCAAGCACGGCTTCAATATTCACGGCGTTGTATTTGATGAGTTGCATACCCAGCCAAATCGTAAGCTCTTTGATGTTATGACAAAAGGCTCCGGAGATGCCAGAATGCAGCCACTGTATTTTCTCATCACCACTGCTGGAACAGACACCAACAGCATCTGTTATGAAACCCATCAGAAAGCCAAGGACATCCTGGAAGGCAGGAAGATTGATCCTACCTTCTATCCAGTGATTTATGGTGCAGACGAATCTGATGATTGGACGGATCCGAAGGTCTGGAAGAAAGCAAATCCCTCTCTCGGCATTACAGTCGGCATTGATAAGGTGAAGGCCGCCTGTGAGTCAGCCAAGCAAAATCCTGGAGAAGAGAACTCCTTCCGACAGCTTCGTTTAAATCAATGGGTGAAGCAGGCGGTCCGCTGGATGCCGATGGAGAAATGGGATGCCTGCTCCTATGCAGTCTACCCGGATGAGCTAGAAGGCCGTGTCTGCTATGGTGGTCTGGACCTCTCTTCCACTACGGATATCACCGCCTTTGTGCTGGTATTTCCCCCCCAGGATGAGGATGACAAATACGCCATTCTCCCATACTTTTGGGTGCCTGAAGATACGCTGGAGCTGCGAGTTCGCCGTGATCACGTGCCATACGATGTCTGGGAGAGACAGGGCTTCCTGCAAACCACGGAGGGTAACGTCGTCCACTACGGCTACATCGAAAAATTCATCGAGCGCCTGGGTGAGAAATACAACATCCGAGAGATTGCCTTCGACCGCTGGGGAGCCGTCCAAATGGTACAAAACCTGGAGAGCATGGGCTTTACGGTGGTTCCCTTCGGCCAGGGCTTTAAGGATATGAGCCCTCCTACCAAGGAACTCATGAAGCTAACTCTGGAGGAACGTCTGGCGCATGGCGGTCATCCAGTGCTTCGCTGGATGATGGATAACATCTATATACGTACAGACCCGGCCGGGAATATTAAGGCCGACAAAGAAAAATCTACAGAAAAGATTGATGGTGCGATTGCCACCATCATGGGACTGGACCGCGCGATTCGCTGCGGCAATGACACCGGTGCTTCTGTCTACGATGACAGAGGCATTTTGTTTATCTGAGGAAAACGATGATCACTCTACTATTGCTTGGGCTGATTGTGCTGCGTGAAGGCATCAATCAGGGAATTGGAGGTTTTGATGAATATACTTAGTGGACTTTTTAAATCCCGCGATAAGCCGACAAACAGCCTAAATGGCTCCGGCTATCGTTTTTTCTTTGGTGGCACCACCTCTGGCAAGGCCGTCAACGAACGATCTGCCATGCAGATGACTGCTGTATATGCCTGCGTAAGAATTCTATCGGAATCCATCGCATGCTTGCCGGTACATCTTTACCAATATAAGGATTCCGGCAGCAAGGAAAAGGCCCTCTCTCATCCACTGTATAAAATCCTGCATGATGAGCCCAACCCGGAAATGACCTCCTTTGTCTTTCGCGAAACGCTGATGACACACTTGTTACTGTATGGCAATGCCTATGCACAGATTATTCGCAACGGTAAAGGTCAGGTCATTGGGCTCTATCCGCTGATGCCTAACCGCATGACCGTGGATCGTGATGAGCACGGGCACCTCTACTATCAATATCAGATGCAGGAGTCGGATGCCCAAACCATGAAAGCTGGAACGGTGACGCTCAGGCCATCCGATGTGCTTCATGTACCAGGCCTCGGCTTTGATGGACTGGTTGGTTACTCGCCGATTGCCATGGCTAAGAATGCCATCGGCCTTTCCATCGCCACAGAGGAATACGGCGCTAAGTTTTTCGCAAATGGAGCTACTCCCGGAGGCCTGCTGGAATTTCCTGGCACCGTCAAGAATCCAGATGCCATCCGCGAAAGCTGGAACAAGGGTTTCTCCGGCAACAATTCTCATAAGATTGCCATTTTAGAGGAAGGCATGCACTACACGCCAATCTCTATCAGCCCGAATGAAGCGCAGTTTCTTGAAACACGTAAATTTCAAATTGATGAAATCGCTCGAATCTTCAGAGTTCCTCCTCATATGGTAGGAGACCTGGAGAAGTCGAGCTTTTCTAATATTGAGCAGCAATCTCTGGAATATGTGAAGTACACCCTGGAGCCCTGGATTGTTCGATGGGAGCAGGCGCTAAACCGTGCCCTTCTATCAGATTCCGAGAAGGCTGCTTATTTTGTCAAGTTCAATGTAGATGGCCTGCTTCGCGGCGATTATCAAAGTCGTATGAACGGCTACGCTACAGCCCGTCAAAATGGCTGGATGTCTGCAAATGATATCCGTGAGCTTGAAAACCTGGACCGCATCCCAGCGGAGCTTGGTGGTGACTTATATCTCATCAACGGCAACATGACCAAGCTCGAAGATGCAGGAATATTTGCAGCCTCTTCTGCTGCTGGAAAGGAGAACGATTCCAATGAAGAAATTCTGGAACTGGAAAAATCAGACACAGACGAATCAAGAGACGCAGGAAACAGTGACAACAAGAACACTGTTCCTGAACGGAACCATCGCCGAGGAAAGCTGGTTTGATGACGATATCACACCGGCCCTTTTTAAGGAGGAGCTCTTAAGTGGCTCTGGCGATATTACTGTCTGGATCAATTCACCAGGTGGCGACTGCGTGGCTGCTGCCCAGATCTATAACATGCTGATGGATTATAAAGGCAACGTTACCGTCAAGATTGATGGTATTGCCGCCTCTGCTGCATCGGTTATTGCAATGGCCGGTACCAAGATAATGGTATCTCCTGTATCCATGCTAATGATTCATAACCCGGCCACGATGGCCTTCGGTGATTCAGCAGAGATGCAAAAGGCCATCGCCATGCTGGAGGAAGTCAAGGAATCCATCATCAATGCCTATGAGATTAAGACCGGTCTGAGTCGAGCAAAAATCTCTCGTCTGATGGATGCCGAAACCTGGATGAATGCCAATATGGCCATTGAGCTTGGCTTTGCAGATGAAATTATGAAGCGTGATACGCAGGATGAAGCTGTTTCTCTTCCTGCAGCCTCTGCTTCTTTCTCTCGCGCAGCTGTCACCAACTCTCTTATCGAGAAGCTGGCAGCCAAATGTCATATCCCGACAAGACCTGCTGAACCTGCTATTTCGGAGCGCTCTGTAGACAGTCTCATGGAGCGCCTAAACCTTATCAAACAACACATTTAATGGAGGTAATACTACTATGACGATTAATGAACTTCGCGAAAAGCGTAACAACGCATGGAATGCTGCTAAGGCATTTCTGGATTCTCATCGTACCGAGAAGGGTACCCTCACTGCAGAGGACGATGCAACCTATACCAGGATGGAACAGGATATCGCAGACCTTGGTAAGGAAATCGCTCGTCTGGAGCGCCAGGAGGCACTGGATGCCGAGCTTTCTAAGCCGGTAAATACTCCACTTACTTCTAAGCCTGCCTCTATCGCTTCCTCTAACACAAAGACCGGACGTGCATCCGATGCCTATAAGGCCGGAATGCTCACTGCCCTTCGTTCTAACTTCAAGCAGATTTCTAACGTGCTGCAGGAAGGTGTGGACGCAGATGGTGGTTATCTGGTGCCAGATGAGTATGACCATCGCCTGGTGGATGTCCTTACTGAGGAGAACATCCTGCGTAAGCTTGGTCACAAGATTACTACATCCGGTGAGCATAAGATCAACATCGCAGCAACTAAGCCTGCAGCTGCTTGGATCGAGGAGGGTGGCGCACTCAGCTTTGGTGATGCAACCTTCGACCAGATTTTGCTGGATGCCCATAAGCTGCATGTTGCAATCAAGGTAACTGAGGAGCTTCTTTACGACAATGCCTTTAATCTGGAGAGCTATATCATCGACATGTTCGGTAAGGCTCTTGCTAATGCTGAGGAGGATGCCTTCCTGAATGGTTCCGGTGTTGGTCAGCCTCTGGGACTTTTTGCTGCAACCGGTGGTGGAACGGCAGCTATTTCCACGGCTTCTCTTACCGCCGATGATGTGATTAAGCTTGTGTATGCATTGAAGCGTCCTTACCGTAAGAACGCAAAATTCATCATGAACGATCAGACCATCGCTTCTATCCGCCAGCTCAAGGACAACAATGGTGCCTATATGTGGCAGCCTTCTCTGGTGGCTGGTGAGCCGGATAAGCTCCTGGGCTATGATGTCTACACTTCTCCGTTCTGCCCTGCTGGAAAGATTGCCTTCGGTGATTACAGCTACTACAACATCGGAGATCGTGGTACTCGTTCCTTCAAGCAGCTCACAGAGCTCTTTGCTGGAAACGGCATGATCGGCTATGTTGCCAAGGAACGTGTGGATGGTAAGCTCATCCTTCCGGAGGCGGTACAGATTCTTACCATCACCGGTAGTGCAAAAGCTGCCAAGGCCTAAGGTAGTCTGAGTGAAAGGTGGCGTCATTTGTGATGAATGGCGCTGCCCTTCCCATATCCTTAAGAATGGAGGCGATGAGAAATGCTCATTACACTGGAAGAAATGAAGAACTATCTGCGAGTGGATTTTGATGATGACGACGCTCTCATCGAAACTCTAATCACCGCTGCAACAAGGATCTGCATGGATATTCTCCGTACAGAGAATCTTGACGAGCTGTCTGCTTGTGAGAATGCCAAGGCTGCCATTTTTTATACCACTGCATACCTGTACGAGCACCGAGAGGAGGCAGATCATCACGCACTGACGCTTACACTGCGCTCTCTGCTATTCGGTGCCAGAAAGGAGGTCTTCTGATGAACATTGAACTTTTAAATGTCCGCATCTTCATTACCAAAAATGAAGTAACTGTGGATGCCATCGGAAACCATAAAACAAGCTGGGTACCCTACTACAGCTGCTATGCAACGGTAAGTGCTGAAGCAGGCAAGGAGGATACGGATGCTGGAATGATTGTAGACAATACGAAGGTCGATTTTACTACCCGGTGGTGCAAGAAGGCTGCCGCCTTAGATTCCACGCATTATCGTGTGGAGTTTAACGATACGCTTTATGACATCACAGCCATCGACCACATGAATTACAAGAAAAAATGCATCAAACTCTCCTGTCAGAAAGTGAGGCGCTAACGATGGCAACTGATCGTGTAAGCATTGGCCAGATGGCGGATGCGATTATGGATGGGCTGGAGGAATATGCCAACCTTGCAACAGATGACCTAAAAGCATCGGTCCGCAAGGCTGGTAAAACCGTCAAGGATGAGATTGCTGCAACTGCTCCCAAGGACACCGGAAAATACGCAAAGAGCTGGGCCGTGAAAACGCAAAGGGAAACATCCAATTCTCTGGATCTTGTGGTTCATTCTAAAAACCGCTATCAGCTGGCCCACCTTCTGGAATTTGGTCATGCCAAGAGAGGTGGTGGCCGTGTCGCTGCAAGGCCCCATATCGCACCAGCGGAAGAAAAAGCGATTGATACACTGGAGCGTGAAATTGAAAAGGCCCTGAAAGGATAACACATGGAGAAGTTAATCGAAATCATGAATAAAATAGGCCTTCCCTTTGCCTATGACCACTTTGCAGAGGGAGAAAGCCCGGATCCGCCGTTTATTTGTTATCTTTCCCCGAACAGCGACAACTTCGCCGCGGACGGGAAGGTCTACTATAAGGTCAATGAGATTCATATCGAACTGTATACCGACTGTAAGGACTTGTCGGCAGAACATCGTATAGAAGCCGTGCTCGATCAGCATGGTATTTTTTATGAAAAATCCGAGACTTGGATCGAATCGGAGAAGCTTTACGAAGTCCTGTATTCATTTGAAATGGAGGTAAATTAACGATGGCTGAAAAAGCAAACAAGGTGAAATTCAATCTGAAAAATACGCACTATGCGCTCCTTACCATTGGTGAGGGTGGCACACCCACCTTTGGAACGCCGGTTCCAATGCCGGGCTCCGTATCGATCTCACTGGATGCCAATGGCGAGCCGGAAAACTTTTACGCGGATGGCGGTGTGTATTACGTGATAAATAATAACTGTGGCTACGACGGTGATCTGGAGCTTGCTCTGATTCCAGAGTCCTTCCGCACGGACGTACTGAAGGAAACATTAGATTCCAAGGGTGTGCTGATTGAAAACTCGGAGGTGGAACTTGCAGCATTTGCGCTTCTTTTTGAGTTTGATGGCGACCAGAAGCACATCCGTCATGTGTTGTATAACTGCTCCGCTTCCCGTCCCGGCATCGAAGGAAAGACGAATGAGGATTCCAAGGAGGTACAGACGGAGAAGCTTTCTCTGAAGGCGGTGCCGCTTACTAATGGTATGGTGAAAGCAAAGACCGGAAATACCACGGATGCTACCACCTATGCTGATTGGTACAAGGCGGTATATGTGCCTGTGGCAGAGAACGATGCCGCAACGCAGTCTGCAGCGAAGCCTGCAAAGTCAGTAAAGGAGTGATCGTATGGGTATGACAAAGATGATTGAGATTGACGGAAAGCAGGTGCCCTTCAAGGCATCTGCCGCCATTCCGCGTATTTACCGCATCAAGTTCCACCGGGATATCTACAAGGATCTCGATGCGCTCGGAAAGGCAGTCGGAAACGGTGATGAGGATTCCTCTCACCTCGATATGTTCTCCCTTGAGATGTTCGAGAACATCGCCTACATTATGGCAAAGCACGCAGATCCTTCCATCCCGGATAGCCCTGAGGAGTGGCTGGATGAATTCAGCACCTTCTCCATCTACCAGGTGCTTCCGAAGATTATCGAGCTGTGGGGACTGAATGTCCAGACGGATGTGGAGTCTAAAAAAAACTTCACGCAACTGACCGCCCGATGACCACACCATTGTTTCTGCTTCGTTGCGTGCAGCTCGGCATCTCCATCCGCGACCTTGATCTTCTCACAATCGGAATGGTGAACGATATGTACGCAGAAAGCAGCAATGATGAGTACAAGGGATATTCGCAGATCGCAACACAGGAAGATTTTGATGCATTTTAATAAAAAGGTTAAATTATCTGAAAACTACTGAAGTTTCGTATTTTTCGATGTAAAATAGCGGACAGAAACAGTTGGCTTCATCGAAAGGAGACCAGATATGAAGAAGCTAAAAATTGCAATGATAACACTTGCCTTAGCAGGATTGGCAAGCATGTCCGCGTATGCAGGAGCTTGGGCTAAGAACGCACAAGGGTGGTGGTACGACAATGGAAATGGCACGTGGCCAGCGAGCACATGGCAGTGGATCGATGGAAACGGGGATGGAGTAGCCGAGTGTTATTATTTCGATCAATATGGGTATTGTCTGATGAATGCTGTGGCTCCGGACGGATATACCGTTGATGCTAATGGTGCTTGGACAATAAATGGAGTAGTTCAAAGAAAAAATGTAGGTGCAGTAACTACGAACACGGTAACAAATATACAACAGAATAATGTCAAAGAAGCGGATATAAGTGAGGTGGAGCTTGTACATGAATGGGCGTGGAACCATTTCGATTCGGAGGAAACTGCTTCAGGATCAATATGGAATGATGGCTATCTCCTGGTGGACAATGGACATGCTGAATTTAAACTTGATAAAAAATACAATAAATTAAGCATGACTGCTATTGCGGGATGGATAAATTCGACATTCGCTCAAGCTGGAGATGAATACACCTTATCATTTATAGGCGATAATGATGAAATTTTAGCATCGTATAACCTTTTGGATAATATAAAGAAATCTAAAAACATTGAAGTGAATGTTAGCGGCCAGGAGTATGTGACAATTCGTTGGTCTAGCGAAAGATTAGGAAATTATTATGCTCTGATGAAGAACATCAAGTTGAAATAAAGCATTATTCTCGATGCAGATAACAGCTTCATACTGTTATCTGCATCATTGGGAGACGATGATGAAAAAAATTAGTATTACAATGATAACACTTGCCTTAGCAGGATTGGCAAGCATGTCTGCGTATGCAGGAGCTTGGGCTAAGAACGCACAAGGGTGGTGGTATGACAATGGAAATGGCACGTGGCCAGCGAGCACATGGCAGTGGATCGATGGAAATAATGATGGTATTGCAGAAAGCTATTATTTCAACCCAAGTGGTTACTGCCTTATGAATACAACGACTCCGGATGGCTATATTGTAAATGCCGATGGTGCATGGACCATAAATGGAATCGTTCAGACAAAAGCAGTTGGTATGACAACGAATACAACCGCTTTTCAGCAAGCAAACCAGTCCAATGTTTCTTATGAAGAAGTGCTGAAAGCATATCAGACTTATATGCGTAAGAAGAACACAGACAAATACAATCCGATTCGCTATTCACTTGTATACCTCGATGGAGATAACATTCCGGAGCTGATTTATTCAACTGGAAACTATCATGCAGAAGGTGTACGGATATGTACCTACCAAAACGGAAAAGTATATTCTATTACGGCAAACGGCGGAGATGTATTCGGTGGCTATGGTTCAATTACTTACTACCCTGGTACAGGCTATTTCGAGGCTGATGATGCCCATATGGGTTATGAGTGGGATGAGCTATATCTTCAGCAGGGAACAATGGCCCAAGAGGTATGTTATACAAACTATAATACTGGAGATGATCTTGGTAATGGCACCACCACAGAGTATGATGAGTTCCGCATTAAGGGTGTAAATACGACGAAAGCAAATGCGGAAAATTATAGGAATCAGTTGGTAGGTGCTTTGACTCCTTCTGTTTTCCAGTATGATAATGCGACCAAATTACAGTGATTTGCATGTGAGAGGGGCAATCAATGAAAAAAATTGGAATTGTTGCGGCAGCTGTTTCACTCGCATGTCTTACGAGCATGTCTGTGTATGCGGGTTCTTGGGCTAAGAACACGCAGGGGTGGTGGTACGACAATGGAAATGGCACGTGGCCAGCGAGCACATGGCAGTGGATCGATGGAAATAATGATGGTATTGCAGAAAGCTATTATTTCAACCCAAGTGGTTACTGCCTTACGAATACAACGACTCCGGATGGCTATATTGTAAATGCCGATGGCGCGTGGACTGTAAATGGAATTATTCAGACAAAGGCTGTAGGAGCGTCCTCTATGGGAAGCAATACGACAGCGAGCATTGCAGATGGGTATTACCGTGTATCTTTCAACCAGTCAGACATCAAACAAAACGGTGGGCAGTATACAATAACGGTTACAATATATAGCGAAAAGACATATTCAAAGGCATATGTTATGGGACTGAAGGTTGGCGATACTGTAGAAGGAATTAAAGTCAATACCATATCGCGGGATAGTGATTCTGTCTCTGTCAATGATGGTTTTGGTGAACCTTGCTGGTTCACAAAAGTTCAGGGGGCAAATGATCTTTATACTCTTTCGTATGAAGATGGGGGGTATTACGAATGGAACACATTAAATCAGGTTACGCTTCCAGTTGCTTCAAATACTGTTTTTGTGGATGAAGCAAATTATGTGGAGTTAGGGTCGAAGCAATATTCTATCACTGAACTTGCAGGTAATAATGCATTGTATTTAACTGGATTTTATCCAGACAATGCTTGCATTACGGTTCAGAATGGGGTTGTTGTAGAAATAGACCGAAATTATATGGCTTAACAATCACATCTCAACGAACTGGCCTTAAGCATCTATCAGAAATGGTAGGTGCTTTTCTTATGCCCAAATTCAGGAAAGGAGGAGCCTATGGCGGGAAGTAGAATCAAGGGTATCACTGTTGAAATCGGCGGGGATACCACAAAACTTCAGACAGCCTTAAAGGGTGTCAATTCAGAAATCAAGAATACACAGAGTCAGCTCAAGGATGTCGAAAAGCTCCTGAAACTGGATCCAGGCAACACCGAGCTGCTTGCCCAGAAGCAGAAGCTCCTTTCCAGCGCTGTCAGTGAAACAAAGGAAAAGCTCGCTACTCTCAAGACTGCTGCAGAGCAGGCAAATCAGGCGCTTGCGAATGGTGACATTTCTAAAGAACAGTATGATGCTCTTCAGAGGGAGATCATCGAAACGGAAGAAGATCTCAAAAAGCTGGAAGCTCAGGCAAATCAGTCTGCCACTGCTGTGCAGAAGATTGCTACTGCTGGTGAAAGCCTGAAGTCTGCAGGCGATAAGGTTTCCTCCGCCGGTGAAAAGCTCCTTCCTGCCTCTGCAGCAGTTACAGCTCTTGGCGTTGCTGCTGTAAAAACAGCCTCCGACTTCGATTCTTCTATGAGCCAGGTAGCCGCCGTGTCTGGTGCAACCGGAGAGGACTTCGACAAGCTCCGCGCAAAGGCTCGTGAGATGGGTGCGAAAACCAAGTTCTCAGCATCTGAAGCTGCGGATGCCATGAACTATATGGCGATGGCCGGATGGAAAACCTCCGACATGCTGGATGGTATCGAAGGCATCATGAACCTTGCTGCGGCATCTGGTGAGGACCTTGCCACCACATCAGATATCGTAACCGATGCACTGACTGCATTTGGGCTCACCGCCAAGGACTCTGGGCATTTCGCGGACATCCTTGCAGCGGCAAGCTCTAACGCAAATACGAATGTCAGTATGATGGGTGAAACCTTCAAATACTGTGCACCGATTGCAGGTGCACTTGGCTTTTCCGCAGAGGATACCGCAGAAGCCATCGGCCTTATGGCGAATGCTGGCATCAAATCTTCACAGGCCGGTACCGCTCTTCGCACCATCATGAATAATCTTACTGGCGAGGTGAAGCTCTCCGGCAAATCCATCGGGGATGTGACGATTGCAACCACCAATGCCGATGGATCGATGCGAAGTCTCACGGCAATCCTTGCAGACTGCCGGTCCGCCTTCGGGCAGCTTTCGGATTCTGAGAAAGCATCGAATGCAGAGGCACTCGTCGGTAAGAATGCCATGTCCGGCTTCCTTGCTCTTATGAACTCCGCACCTGGAGATATTTCAAAGCTCGAAGGTGCAATCAAGAACTGTGATGGCACATCTGAGAAGATGGCAGAAACCATGCAGGACAACTTAAGTGGTCAGCTTACGATTCTAAAATCGCAGCTTCAGGAGCTCGCCATTTCCTTTGCAGATCTCATGATGCCTGCAATCCGTTCTCTGGTATCGGCTTTGCAGGGCTTGGTGGACTTCCTGAATAAACTGCCGGAGCCAGTAAAGCAGATTATCCTCGTGGTAGCACTTCTGGTCGCTGCTCTTGGTCCTGTACTTATCTTTGTTGGAAAAATCATGAGTGCAGTCGGCTCTATCATGACGATGGCACCGAAGATTGCAGGTGCCGTGAATACGGTCACAGGAGCCATCAAGGGCATCGGTGCAGCGACATCCGGAATTAGCGCTGTGCTGAAGGTATTCTCCGGCATTGGTCTTGTGATCGGTGGTGCTATCACCGCTGTGAAAAACTTCATCGATATGTTCCAGAACGGATTCTCCGTAGTAAAGGATATCCTGATGGGCGTTGGCATTGCCCTTGCTGCTGTTGGAGCGGTTATTCTTGGTGCTCCGGCACTGGTTGCAGGCGTGGTGGCCGCGATTGTCTTTGCAGTGGCAAATCTTGTCATTGTGATCAAAGAACACTGGACGGAAATCGGAACCTTCCTTTCTGGCCTGTGGGAGAACATCAAAACACTTGCTGGTATGGTGTGGCAGGCAATCTCTGATACGATTGGAATCATCGTCTCAGGAATTGCAACGTTTCTTTCCGGTATTTGGACAAGCATTGCTACAACCGCTTCTTCCATCTGGGCTGCAATCAGCACGACCGTCGGTGGTATTGTACAGAACATTGTCGATACAATCACGAATATCTGGAACGGATTTGTGTCGGTTTTCGGCCCGCTGCTAGAAGCCTTCCGGTATCTGTTTGAAACCATCTTTCAGGCTATTCAAATCTTGATCGGCATGGCGATGGATGCAATCAGCACAAAAATCCAGGAGATTTGGAATGCCATCGTTGCCTTCCTGACTCCGCTTCTCACTGCATTGCAGAGCTTTTTCCAGACAATCTGGACGGCCATTCAGACTGTGGTAACTACGGTGTTGACCACGATCCAGTCCATCTTTACGACGGTCTGGAATGCCATCAAATCGGTAGTAACGTCTGTGCTAAATGCCATCAAGGGTGTGGTGACAAGTATCTGGAACAGCATCAGCGGCTATATCTCTGGTGTGATGAATACCATTAAGAACACGGTTTCTTCCATCTGGAATAGCGTAAAGTCGGCTGTCGGCAGCATCATTGGTCAGATTTATAACGTGATCCATTCTGGATTTGAACGTGCCGTCAGCTACGTTAAAGGTCTTGCTTCTCAGGCATTCAGCTGGGGACGCGACCTCATCATGGGTATCGTGAATGGTATCAAGTCGGCTGTTGGCGCAGTTACCGATGCGGTAAATGGTGTAGCAAACAAGATTCGTTCCGTACTGCACTTCTCCGTACCGGACGAAGGACCACTCACGGATTATGAATCCTGGATGCCAGACTTCATGGCTGGCCTTGCAAAAGGCATCGAGCAGAGCAAGAGTCTTGTGGCAAAGGCCATGAATGGTGTTGCAACCAGCATGGTGATCAACCCGCAGATTGGAAAAATGGAAACTGCCACAGCCACTACATCTGCCGGAACAGCTGATACCCTCACTGGTATCACTGCTGCAATCCGTGAAGGTCTCGCTGGTGTAACTGGTCAGTCAGGAGACATCGTAATTCCGGTATACCTTGGCGGCACGATGTTAGATGAAGTCATTGTCAATGCCCAGCAGGGGGCAAATCTCAGAAGCGGAGGTCGGTAACGATGGCATTTATACAATATTTGAATTTCAATGGTACTGCCCTCCCACTTCCGGATTCCTATGACCTCGATCTTTCTGATGTAGAGGCGGATTCCAGTGGTGAAACTGAAGCAGGTACTACGCAGCGGGATGTCGTAAGGTCGGGTGTCGTAAAGATATCCGTCTCTTTCTCTGTATCCCCGAAATGGCTGAAACAGCTGACAGCCTATTCCAAGCAGCCAAAGCTGACGGTTCAGTATTTTGATACCGAAGATTTATCACAGAAAGAAGCAGAAATGTATATCAGCGGGTTTAAGGCGAAGCTCAAAAAAGACACCTCCTATAAGGGACTGTGGACAGTGAGCTTTACCCTGAACGAATTTTAATGGAGGTGGTGCTGTGTATCCAGTATCGAATGCCTTTATGCAGGCAATCAAAAGTAACACAAGAAAATATTACTGGACCGGCACGATCACCACCAGTGATAAGAAAACCTATGAATTTGAAAATGAGGATATCGTAAAAGGCAGCGGATATATTTCGAGGCAGTGCTGCGGAAACTCTGAAATTGAGCTTGGCTCAGTGTATGCCGCAGAGCTTGGCATCAGCCTGTTCTGTGATATCGACCGATACACCCTGGACGGCGCAGAAATCAAGCTCTGGTTCCATCTGCTGCTTGACGATGGCAGTACAGAGAGCATTCCGATGGGTGTGTTCTATGTGGCCGAAGCCAATCGCCGTATCAAAACACTGGAGCTGAAAGCCTATGATGGAATGCTGAACCTGGATAAATCTTTCAACAAGGGCCTTTCCAGTGCAGCTCCCTATGAATTTCTTTCTCTGTTATCGAAGGCCTGTCATGTGGAGCTTGCGCAGACAAAGGAAGAAATCGAGGCTTTGCCAAATGGCACGGAGCTGCTTGGTATCTATCAGGATAATGACATCGAATCGTGGCGTGATTTTCTCTATTACCTTGCCCAGACGCTTAGCTGCTTTGCAATCATTGATCGTTATGGAAAGCTCTGTCTGACCTCTTACGGGAGCACGCCAGTCATGGCCATTGATATTCGTCATCGGTTCAGCAGCAGCTTTTCCGATTTTGTTACTCGCTACACAGCGGTCAGCTCCACCAACAAAAAGACGGAAACGGCAGAATACTATGCGAAGGATCCGGATGATGGGCTGACTATGAATCTTGGTGTAAATCCGCTTCTGCAGTTTGGCTTGGAAGAAACCAGAAAGCGGATTATAAATGCCATACTGGATGTGGTTTCTTCGGTAGAGTATGTACCCTTTGATTCAGAAACCATCGGCAATCCTGCACTGGACCTAGGAGATGTGCTCCGCTTTACCGGCGGCCATGCAGATGAAACCAAACAGTCTGCAATCACTTCTATCTACACAAAAATCAATGGAAAGCAAACTGTGAAATGCGTCGGCAAAAATCCAAGGCTTGCTGCAGCAAAAAGTAAGAACGACAAAAACATCAGTGGCCTGATCAGCTCCATTGGTGAAACAAAGCTCAGCATCTACACCTTCACCAATGCCTTGGCACTGGATGCCGGAGAAGAAAAGCTGTCCATCATCAACATGGAGTTTGCATCTGGTGACGAGACTAATGCTGAATTTCATGCCCAGGCGATCATGGAAGTGGAAAGCAATCCTGATACGAGAACACTTACTGCAGAAACGACCATTGACCTTGGAACAACCACAGATGACGAGGGGAACGAAGTTGAAAACAAGAAAGTGATTTCCTTTCCACTCTCCTGGAACGAGGACGGGAAAACTGCACTCTCCGTTTTCTATGTGCTGGATGGTCATGAGGTTGAGGAATTCCACCCGAAGGAATCGTGGCTCAGCGGCAAGCATATCCTGACGCTCTATTACCCGATCATCGGCCTTACGGCAAATCAGCTCCATACCTTCGAGGTGCTGATCTCCATGAAAAATGGAACCGGGCATATCGAGGCACAAAATATCATGGCGACCATCGCCGGCCAGGGACTTGGTGTGCAGGAGCGCTGGGACGGCCGGATCACGGCAGACGATACCCTGAAGAAGATTCTTCTTTCCGCTATGCCAACGCATACGCTGCGTGACGCTGTTACGGTACATTTCCTTGCTCCGAAAAAGACAGGATTAAATGACCACGTGACATCTATCTCCTTAACCGGAATGCCGATGCGGTCCGTGAAGGATTCGCTTCGACTCTTTGCACCGATTGTACATGATGTGGTAGAAACCGCGGATAAAAAGAAGATGCATTACCAGAAAGAATATGTCCTTGATGATGAGGTATTCAAGCTGCGTAAGGACTACGTCCTCTCTGGAAATAGCAATGTTCGCCTTGATCGTGGTCGGATGCTGAAGCTTGTGATTCCGACTGGAAACTTTGATAGTCTGACTGACCTTGCAATTCTACCTTTTGATACGCTTCCCTTTATCAATATGAAGATTTTGTTTGCTGCTGACCTCCCGCTGAATAGCTTTACTGAGCTTACCGATGGTGCCGTAAAGCTGAAGAAATCTTTCAGCACACGTATTTCTGGTCAGGACCAGGAGATCGACCGGGGACGGCTTGCCGCATTTTCACTTGGGCTTCAGAACATGACCGAAATAACAGAACTGGAGGTAAGCAATGTTTGATTATGGAACTATCGAGGATCTTTTAAAGAGCACAGAGCACATGGAGATCCTTCGAAATAATTCTCTGCAGGATGATGGCACCGATACCGTGAAAGGCGTTGACTGGTTTCAGTACAAAGGAAAAATAGCCTCTACCCTTTATGTCAGTGGCAACTCTTTGCCACAAAGTCAAGTGGTGAATTCCCAAAAGGCAAGCGGCATAAAAGAAATCCATCTTTTATATCGCTTGCCTTCTTGTTTTGTTTTGATATTATTTACGGTATTACCTTTAATTTGGGACAAAAAAAAGCAGGAAACCTTTTCAGATTTCCCGCTTAGTAAAACTGTGAAGTTCTTTTAATTTAGAACGCTTGTCATACATCCTTAAATAATTCTATCTTTTATGAAATTCAATTATTCTGGACTACCTTATTCTGTTGACGGCATATGAATACCCAGAAAAACCACGCCAAAAGGACTTTCTCTATGACAAATTTCCAGTGGTTCACCATTCATAGCCATCTCATATACTTTTTCAGTAACTACAAGGTCTGTTTCTTCCCCGTTATCCATCACAATAGTCAATTTGTAATCATCATCATCTACATCTGGATCTTCTGCATGGCTATCCACAATAATAGCTGGATAATGTTGGGCTGGTCCAATAAGAGCTGCATTTACACAGTAATGAAGTCCACAAGCAATGGACAGTCCAACCACTCCCATGTACAACCCTGCGGCTACCCGATTCCGCTTCGGTGAACGAAGAACTTGCAGCACAATCAACACTATGGTGATGGAAAGTATCCGAATTAGCCATCCCCAGTTGCCATCTTCCTCCCGAAGCACCAAATCGCCCCAAATGTCACTAACTTGCCAGAAATAAGTATATCCTATTAACAAACAAATAATCAGCGGGACATGGATGTGCATGGCTCTCCACTCTGGGGTGGCGTTCTGAGGCTTGTCTCCAAAGGAGAGTACTGGAGCAAACACCAAACAAAATAAAAGAAATGGAATAGGAGCAAATGCACCAATTTTCATAACAGTAGTAAACTTTGCGTCAGCGAAAAGATATAGTGGAATAGGAATAAGAACGCCAACGGCAAACAATACAATAACAACCCACAATCCAATCCGGATACTTTTGATATGGTCATGCCAGTGGGTGTGGTACTCCTCCCGCCATTGGACGGTGTTCTCTTGCTGTTCCTCTTGTCTGGTTTGTTTTTCCATCGTAGGAGTCAATGTCGCAGCAAGATTGGTACTTTCGAGCCACTCTGCAAACCGTGGAATTCCCAACATATTGGTTTCGATAGAGGCTAATTTTTTTCCCTCACTGTTCAGTAAATGGATGGAGCGGTTGGCCGTCAGCCGTACCGAAGCCACCTGTCCCGGTGCAAATTTTCGTTTCCTGCCCCAACTGCTAATATACAAAATAGAGTTATCCTGGAACACAAACAAAGACCGGTTGCGTCCAGCCAAAAGCATCCATATGCCCAGCAGGAAGAGTAACACACCGGGAATGGCTACAAAGGCGGTGACATCTGGTGCAAAGGGTGGCGTCCCAGCCACGATGACACCCATGATGGTCAGAACAAATCCAAGCACCCAGACAATTACGCCAAGAACCGTGACTACCATCCGCTCTCGCACGATTACCACCGGCTGCTGGGTTTCTTCCCGTTCAGCGTGGCGGCACAGCAGCAGCGCCAAACCGAATCCAAGCAGGTACAGAAGCATCCCCACACCAGTCCACACGCCCACCATGTCCAGAGGCTCATTCCCGTCCGAAACAAAAATCAGCGGCAGCAGAATCAGAGAAAAAGCAATCGTAAAGCTACCACAAATAATGCAAGGCAGCTTACTGCCCTGCACAGGCAGGTCATGGGGCGGTTCCAGAGGCTTTTGAGTAGCATATTCCCTCTGAACGACCTCTAACTCCGGCGGTTGTTCCAGCACATGGGCGCAGTGAGGACATTGGGATACATACTCCATCTCACAACTATGACCTTTCCCGCCCATTGGCAAGGACTGACCGCAGGCAGGGCAGAACCAGCAGCGTTGGAAGATCTTTTTTTGCATTTGTTTTAGTATCAGGAGCGACGCTGCCGGAAGAAGGAAAATCAGCAGGAATAGCCAAGGGCTGTTCGCAGTGATTAGACCAATCATCAAAATAGTAAAGCATATAGCCATTCCCATCAGAAAGCGGCTTCCCATCTTGGCGGCCTGCCTTGTTGCAAAAATGTAGGTTTCGTTTCCCTGCTTCATACCTGCGTGCTGAATATCCAGTAAAAATGCCTCAATCAGTTCATACAGATCGTCCGTATCGTTTACATCTTCACTAGTAAATTGGTCGTACAGTTTTTCATTTACATACAGCTTTACGCCAGATCGGTTTACCTCAATCTTGCAGTAGAGCCGATTCAGAGTCAGACTGTCTCCTGAAAGTTCCAACTGATACTGAGGATATTGCGCTTTTAGACGCTCATACAATTTTTTAAGTTCGTTTTCTTGATACATAGGTAATCTCCTTCAAGTAAGGGGTTAAGATTTTAATCAGCATTTCTGCTGTTAATGTTTCTGGTTATATATAAGTTTTCATTTTGTTCAGGAAGATGTCCAGATTTTCTTCCTGTGTAGTAAATCCATAGACTTTTTTAGATATTCGGAACTTTATCATATCTCCATCTGTTAAATAGATTTTGAGAATATATTGAAGCGGAAACAGACTTTTTCGCACTTTTGTTTTCTGGATATTGCTGAAAGGGATACGGCTGCTTCCCTTTAATTTTTTCGAATCACCTTGAAGTAGGGATACCAATAGCGCACTTTCGCTCAATCCTAAATATCCAAATGTGTAATTTCGTTTTTTTTGCAATAGTGTGCCGTAAATCGGTGCTTTTAAGGTCTCGCCTATTTCCAGCAATATGGAAAGTGCAGGAACCATCTGTTCATAAAATGTCATTTCAGTACCTCCGTTAATAAGAAAAAGACAGATACCAATAAGAAAAAGTAATTGTCAAATTGCCATATCTATATGCGAACATTATAGCATCTGTAGGGGGAGTCGTCATCATTTTTCTACTGTCTGACTAAGAATTTAATGGTAAAAAAATTGTGAATATATCTATCGCAATTTTACAAAAAGAAAAGCCTCATCCCTCGCTGATTGAGAGATGAGGCGAAATGATTATGCTGTAATCTCCGGGATTTCTCCGACAAAGTTATAGACGATTCTGACTTCCTGCACCTTCTGTCCGTCAATCTTCTTGACTTCGCCCACCAAAATTTTGCTGATGAGCCGGTTCAGCACCGCTTCATCCAGTTCTTCAATGGCTGCATAACGCCGGATTTCTTTGATAAAGGTGCGGACTTCATTTTCCTGTTCGTCAGAGTGGCGCATCATCAACAGCAGGTCTCGCAGGCGCTTCTGGTTAGCTTCCTGCTCCTGCTCCAGTGTTGCTGTCAGCTTCATAAAACGCTGCTCAGTCAAGATTCCTTTTGCCTTATCGGTATATAGGCTCAGAAACATCTCATCAATTTCACAATTCCTGCTTTCCAGTCGTTGACATTCCTTCTGTGTCTGGGAAGCGTCCAGAAGATACCGGCGCTCCATCCGGCTGCTCAGCCGCTGATAAAAAGCATCGGCATCTTTGAGCGCAGTCTTTGCCAGCTCCTGAATATCTTTCAGTACAAGATTGTATAAATCTCTGGCTTCGATCTTGTGGCTGGTACAGGCGTTCTTGCCCAGCCTGTTATAGGTCTGGCAGATATAATACGCCTTATCAATCGGTTCCCGCTGTTCGCCGGTAAAACGGTTCTTTCCGGTTCTGCCAACCTTTTCATACCGCACCTGCATGGACTTTCCGCAAGTCGCACAATAAATGATACCGTGGAACAGGTTATAAAAGGGGCAGGAGTTGCCCTTCATAATGGTTGGTCTGCGGTCAATGATTTCCTGTACCTGCTCCCATTCTTCCGGGGAGATGATTGCTTCATGGCAATCCTCGATAATTTCCCAGTCCTCACGAGGGATAATGTCATAGGTGTTGGAGCGAATCCCTTTCTGATGTGTCCGGCAGACCAGATGTGCGCCCTTATAAAAGGGATTCCGCAGAATATGGCTGATTCTTGCACTTCCCCATGAATAGTAATTTACATCACATTCTGTGTTGCTTTTTACTCTGGTGATCGGGACTTTATCATCCATGAGCTGCTTTGCAATCCGCATGCATCCCCAGCCATCCAGCGCCATATCATAGATTTTTCGGATTACCGGTGCTGTCTCAGGGTCACGGATCAAATGCCCCTTATCCTCCGGGTCACGCATCAAACCGAGGGGCGGCTGCCCACCACAAAACTTCCCCTGCCGGGAACGGGTCATACGCCCTGCCAGCACCTTTTTGGAAATATCCCGGCTGTACAATCGTTCAGGATATTCTTAAACGGCGTAATGTCCATTTCCTGACGGGTCAGGCTGTCCACTCCGTCTGTAATGGCGATATAGCGTACATTGTGTTTTGGGAAAAAGATTTCGATATAGCTGCCAGCTTCGATATAATTCCTGCCCAGTCTGGACAGGTCTTTGGTGATAACGCAGCCGATCTTTCCCGCCTCAATATCGGCAATCATGCGCTGAAAAGAAGGGCGGTTGAAATTGCGGCCTGTATAACCGTCATCCACATAATACTCATACTGGAACATTCCGTTTTTTTCGGCAAAGTCCCGGAGCATAAGTTTCTGGTTGCTGATGCTCATGCTCTCATTATCGCCGCCATCCTCCAGAGAGATACGGCAATAAAGGGCTGTGATTTTCTGATTCACTTGTTTTTTCCTGCTCATAGTGTTCTCCTTCTATGAACAGGGACACGATACCATTATAATACCATGCCCCTGTCCATGATTCAACTGCTTTACGCCGCTTTTCGTGCCATTTCCTGATGCTCTAACCATTCCTCGAAGTGTTCGCAGGTCTGACGCTCGATCAGCTGCTCAAAGGCTTCCCGCATGGTTTTGTCCCCAGAAAACTCACGAACCACTACAAACTGGACTTTTTTATTCTGCTTCTTGTTTTTCTCCATAGGCTACCTCCATAGAATAGGGGATCAGACGGTAGCTGTGGCAACGAAGTTCGGCAACGGACATCAAAAAACCTGTAAACTATCGTCTGACCCTGATTTCTTACTTTTCAAATTTTCTTGTAAAATCTCGTTGCTTTCGTTGCCGGAAACATAGATAGATAATAAAAATCCTTTATTTACGGGCTTTTTCCATATCAAAACCATAAATTTATCAGCAACGAACCCGGCAACCAACTGGCAACTATCCCGGCAACAGACCGTCCTTGTCAGGCGATCCACTCCTGCGGAAGTTCCAGCTGACGGCATTCTTCTTCACTCAGTTCTACAAATCCACCTTCGTTGCTGGGTAGTTCGTTGCCGGAAGTGTCCCGTTCCCAGCCCTTTTGTCTGCCATATCCGGCAAACATCCGGGGATTGGAAAAAGGCTTCCAACCGGTCACGACCGTGTTCATGATCTCATTGATATTGTGGAGCTGCCACCGCTTCGGCTCATCAAAGGTATGTCCCAGCGCCTCCTTGAACAGCTGTTTTGAGCAGACCATGTTTCCGGTGTAGTGTTCCAGAAATCCCTGTATCTGTCCAGCTTCGGTGTCCTCCGGCATGAAGTCTTTCTGCACCTCCACCAGTTGACGCTGGATGGACTTGCTGAATTTCATGGAATACTTGCCGCTGTGGTAAATGCTCATAGCTTCTGCCCATACCTGCAACAGATACGCTCTGGAAGCGTCCTCGTCCTCCAAAATGTGAACCTCTGCCTTCTCCGGGTAAATCATGATTGGGAGAAAGCGCCGGTTCCCGGCTCGATCCAGCGGCAGAAAGTCCAGGGTATTCGAGGAACCACCGAACACGCACTGCCGAAGCCGGTCTTTAGGCTGAGATTCATAAGGTGTCCGGTAGGTTTCCTTCTGTCGGCTAATAAAGGAACGGATTTCTTCAATGCTCTTTGCGCTGCTGGTGGCAAGCATCTCTGACATCTCAATGATCCAGTGACCTTGTAGCTTTTGGAATACCCGGTCGTCATCCAACTTCTTCAGGTCATCAGAGAACCATTCGTCCCGGATCGCCAGCAGTCGGAAGAATGTGGACTTCCCGGCACCCTGACCGCCCACCAAACAAAGCATTTCCTCATATTTGGAACCGGGACGGAATACCCGGCGTATAGCACCCAGCAGGAAATGTTTCAGCATTTCTTCCACATAGTCACTTTCATCAGCACCAAGAAAATGGTGCAGACAGGATCGGATGCGTGGTGTACCGTCCCAGACAAGACTGTTCAGCACATCCTGAATTGGATGGTAACAATTTTCGTTTGCTACGATAGAAAGGGCAGCCGTGATCTTTTTCTCACTGGTCAGCTCATAGTTTCTCTCAAAATAGAGGAGAAGATATTTCACATCAGTATCCGTCAGAGCGCTGGTATTCCTGCGCCACCCCAAGTCCTGTACAATGTCTACCCGGTCAGTCAGGAGATTAAGCCGGATGGCATCCCGTAGGAGTGGATCGCAGCAGAACACAATCCGGCAGTTGTCAATGGTGTTGGCTGTTTTTCCCTTGTCGGTAACAGAAAGGCTCTGCCGCACCTCATCAACGCTCGGTTCCGGCGCTATGGCTTCGGCTGCGCTCATCACAGCCTGCTGGGTGGCTGGCGATAAACTCTGATATTCGCTGTTCAATTTTCCTCACCTCTTTTCCATACTCAGCAACTACAAAAGCTCGTTCTTCTATGCTGTCAGACAGAAGAAGATCCAACAGATATTCGATATATGGCTGCCTGTGCAGAGCCTCCACAAACAAAGGATTCCAGTCATCCTCCGGTTGTTTGGGCGCATATTCTTCTTTCCATCGTTCCAGCAAACGCAGGTAGTCGCACAGCACCCGAAAGCATTTCTGCTCTGCCTGCCGGTATCGCATTTCCTCGCTGATTTTTCTTTTGATTACTCTCTTTTGTGGCGGATCGTGGCCTTTGCGGTCAAAGCTGATTGAGAAGTCCTCTGCCAGCTTTAAGGCAGCTTCTTTACTGCTTAGTCCAAAAAGACGGGAAGTGAAATCAATCACATCTCCATCTGCCTGACAGGCAAAACAATGGAACCGTCTGTCCACCTTCATGCTGGGATGCCTGTCATCGTGAAACGGGCAACAAGCCATCCCGTTGCGTCCTACTGAAATTCCATAAACCAAAGCAGCCTGCCTTGTGGTAACAGACTGTTTTACTGCTTCAAATACATTCGTTTCTTCCACCTCCAAACAATGCAAAAGGCATCCGGTTTCCATAGAAAATCAGATGCCTCACAATTCCATATCCTGTTTTCTTGTTGGAGCAATCCGTCCTTCACGCTCCCAGCGCTCCCGGTTCTCCCGATCAGCGTCCAGTTTGCCTTGTGCCAGCTTCTCCTTAATGGATTTTCTGGCTTTATTTTTGATCTGCTCTTTGCCAGCCTGTTTGACCTCCGGTTTTAACAGCACCGCCTGTACCTTTTTGAGAACTTTTTCAGCAGACTGCTGTAATTTTTCTCGCACCCTACTCAGCAGAGTGTTCGCTATCTTCACAACTTCTGGCGAATTTTTGGCATTGGGCGATACCACGCTCTTTCGATATTTCTCAATTACTTCCATATCTTCAAGCTGGGTTTGTTCCCGAACCTTGTCGGTCACAACCTCCACCGCCTTGTCATAGGCTGCACCGGAAACATCTTCCAGTAAGGTTTCTACATCCTCAATTTTTAGCGTCAGTTCCTCCAGCTTTTGCTCCTGTGTCGCCAGCTGCTCCTTCTGCTTCATCAGGATATAATCCTGCTTTTCCAAATAGTCACGCCCACCATAAGACGGCTCCTGTTCCAGATGCAGCCCATGCCGTTTGGCAATGTCAAATAAGATTGTCCGACAGACTGCATCAAAAGTCTGTTTCCGGTTATTGTGCTTTCCTTTTGGCTGTTCCGGTTTAGGGAGAGGGATACCCAGTTCCTCCAACGCCTTTTCCTGCTGGGGGCACAGCTCTCCATACCGATTTTCACAGTCAAATACATGGCGCTCATGGATGTGCGGAGTCCCTTCATCCAGATGGAGCGCCCAGTCTAAAATGTGGATATGAGAACCGAAACGGTTTTCAAATTCCTCATAAAATTCACTGACAATGAGCGCTAAAGTCTCCGGCGGAACGGATTCTTCCATAGTGCCGATCTGGTAGATGCTTTCTTCTGGACAGGTCTTGTTATTTTTCAAAAGATCATCCACAGTGCGATTGCGCTCAATGTGCCGGGTTTTCTCGTTCCGGGCGTTCTGAGCATTGACATGGTCGGCATAATGCTCGTAGTAATACATCCGTTCAATTTCCTCAAAGCTGAAATCCGGCTGCTCTGGGTTTTCCCGAAAGTCGTGGGTGGTAAAGCCCCGGTAACAGTCCCAGTACACATTTTGTCTGGCACGCTCAGCGTCAATGTGTTCGCTATTTTCTACATCGAACCGACGGTCATTGTGCCGGGGATTGTAAGTGCCATGCTTCCCAGATCGTCCATTGTGTCTTGTTAATTTCAAACATTTTTCCTCCTTCCTGCAAAGATGTTCTGGGCTGGGGAGGGCGGCAAAGCCGCCAGACCTGCGAAGTTTTGCGTCAGGTAATACCCAGTACAAGTTGACGCAGGCATCAACTTTCCCTGGGCAAGGCGTTTCACCCTTGACCCGATGAGGCTGGCTGCCCTCAACCCGCCAATGGGCGTTGCCCCTTGACCCCAGCAGTGCGCTGCCGCCCCTGCACCCCGGCACAAAGGGCTGGCTGCCCTCTGTACTCCCGCACCGGCGAAGCTGGCCTTCACCGCAGAAGCGGTTTTTGCCAGTTTCACCGGCTCCGTATCCGTACATTTACGCCCATAGGCGAGAAGTGGATACAGAATACGCCTGCGGAAATTGCCAATCAAAACAGCGGGTGCAGACCCGATATTTTTTCGTAAATCGCCCTCATTTTAAGCGATTTTTTCTTCTGTCTGTATGACCTGAAAGCCATGCTCTTTTGCGTACTCCCTTGCAGCTGCCAGCCGTTCTTCGCTGTACGGCGGCACCAGCCGGATCGAAAGTCGGGACTTGTCCAGTACATAGGTCACGCTACCTTCCGGCGTACTGCGTTCCAAGCGGCACAGCAGAGGGTACTTCCGGCTGAAATCCTCCAGTCTGCGTTTCAAGCTGGCATTGAAGGTGTAGATACTGGCAATCGTCTCGCCCTCATTCCAGTTGATGATGGTTTCTTTTTCATATTTAGACAGCTTCCTCATACAGTTCCTCCTCATAATCAGTGTTTGCTTTCAGCGCACGCAGACTGCGTCTAATCCGGCGGTATTCGTCCATCTCCATACGCAGATGATGGTAAAAGGCTTCGTACCACCTTTCCTCTGTCTCTGTCTCAATTTTACGAGCAAGATGAAGCATCTGGCTTTTCGCCTCCGGGTCAACAGTCAATGCTGTCAGCCATTTCAGCCTTGTCACTGTGTTGTGATGGCTGGGGCAGGCGTAAGCGTAAAGTATTTTCTTTTCCTTCATATTCAGTTTCATAATGATCTACCTCCATTCATTTGATGCGGTATGTCCCGCATCGTTTATTTTTCTGTCTGCCGGTCTGTCTGCAAAATATTCCTGCCCGGATTCTCTCCCAGCGTATTGTCCTCTTTGGTGCGCTCTTATCGTGGCGTCACTTCCCCGGAGGTCATCCCCCTTGCAGTCGGTCATTCATTTTTCAAGGTTCTATGTCTCCTGACAAGAACCAGTTTACCGAAAAAAGAGGGCTTCTCCCGTATGTCCAAGACGCAGGAAAATCACACGAAAACCGCATATTTCCACGCTCTCGGAAATGTGCTATAATGGAAAACAAAACCGTTGGCAAGGAGGTGCTTTGATGTACACAAAACTGTCGATCCCGGAACGGCTCAAAGACCTGCGGGTGGTGGATAAGCACCTGACGCTGGAACAGCTGGCAGAACAGACCGGCCTGTCTAAGTCGGCACTGGGAAAATATGAGAGCGATGACTACAAAGACATCAGCCCATTTGCGATTGCGACACTGGCAAAGTTTTACGGTGTGTCCACTGATTATCTGATGGGTGTGTCAGAAAATAAAAATCACCCAAACACGGAGCTTCAAGCTCTGCATCTGAGTGACGCTATGGTGGAACTTTTGAGCAGCGGAAAGATCAACAACCGCCTGCTTTGTGAACTGGCGACTCATCCAAATTTTTTGCGGCTGATGGTTGATATGGAAATCTTTATTGACCAGATCGCTGATATGCGAGTGAACCAGATGAATCTGATTCTGGAAGCTACCCGGCAGACCATTCTGAAAGAACACGCACCGGGAGAAAATGATCTGTATATGCGGACGCTGGAATTGGGTCAGGTACAGGAGAACGATTTTTACAGCCATATCCTTCATGATGATCTGGACAGCATTGTCCGGGATATACGGGAAGCCCATTTGAAAGACAAGACCACAGCCGACCCACAGCCAACACTGGATGAGGTCAAAGAGAATTTTGAACAGGCCATACAGATGGGAACCGACACAGAAGCTATGATCCATGAGTTCTGTGATAAAATGCAGATTCCTTTTGAAAACATTTCATCCGAGGACTTTTCGGCTTTTCTGCGGATACTGAGCCTGTCCAAACTGCTTAAAAACCCAAACAATATGCGGGGAAAAGCCAAGTCACAGCCGTATTATATGCCAAAAAAGAAAAAGCGCAGGTAGCAAAAAGGCCATCCACTATAAAAGTGAATGGCCTCAGTTTTTCCACCTTCTCAGACGAAAATCATCTCAGACCGAATGACTTCCTCTGCCCGGTGGCGTATGCTGTTCATGTGACCGACCCATGCAAGCTGGTCTTTTGCTTTCAATTCCTCCGTGACTCCCTCTGTTTCTTTTATCTGGGCAATGATACAATCCAGACGGTTCTGTGCCTGCTCATCCAGATCGGCAAGATATGTCCACAGCTTTCCAGACAGAAGCAATTCATTGTACCGGTCGGGACAATACTCTTGCAGATATTCCCTGTGCATCCGTCCCCACCGTCCGATTGGGCGGCTTTCCTCCGGCAGCTGTAAGTCTGGAATATAGTAGTCTCCGACCAGAACATAGTCCAGACCGTTACTGTCATCATGGATATGCTTTTTCAATTTCTCCATAGCGACCTCCTGTTTTCGTTTTATCCGAATCCAGTTGATCGTGTCCCTGTTCATCTGTTATTCAAGGCAACTGAACTCGTCACCATGAATTATGGCACATCCTGGATTGGCTTTGGTGAGAATACCGAGCAGCTGAAAATCGTCCGCAGGGATACCGATCTTATGACACTTCGAAGAGAGGAAGGCACGATCTGGGGAACCTACAAGTTCCTTCGTATCCGCTGGGAAGGCTACTCTGTGCACGGCAATCGAAACGAAGCAACTCAGATGGTATGGGATGCAATTCTATTCGATACCGGAGAAATCTGCGTCTCCTTTGACGCGATTCCAACCAATAGTAGTTACCTGGCAGATTCCAGTCTGGTTGCCGGGAATGGCACGATTTCCTTTACAGCCCTTACTGGAAAGATCATCTCTTTTAAACCAAAGGACGAATCCGGGAATGGCTTTGAATATGTGGATCATGCGCCTGTTTTTCTTGATCCATATAACCGAAGATATCTCATCTCAGATGCAGATAGCACTCTGTATACCGTGGAAGAGAATGCGCTTGTGAAACTTAAGGAAATAGAACTTACAGCAGCGCTTTTTGAAGCACGTGGTGTACAGGATATCCCGGATGGAAAGCTTCTCATCACGCTGCATGATCCGACCATCCTTTATTGGCATGATTCCGAGAATCTATTCCCAGACATGAAGGTAAGCTACACAGGAGTGCCAATTCCACAGGTGCTTTATTCCGAAAGCATCGATATGTCAGATTCCACAATTCTTGGCATTGAAAAGGTAACTGCTGACTGCTCGGACGAGGTGCTGTTTGCTGTCTCATTTGATGACGGAGCAAGCTGGTGGAGCTGCATCAATGCAGTGTGGGCAAAGCTGTCCGAGGAGAAATCCGGAATGTCGAAGGCTGCTCTCGAAGCCATCAGTGTGGATTCCTGGGCGGAGAAAGCAACTACCGGACAGCTAAAATATCGATTTATCGTCAGCGGCGCAGACGGATATCTAAAGTCCATCACAACCGACTATCTGAATACGGAGGAATAATGATGCTGAAAGGAAAAACAGTAATTGAACTTACAGATGTCCATACCGGCAAAAAGGAGCACTACGAAGACACAAACCTGGTGACGGAAGCCGCGATGGATGTTCTGAACTGCAACATTAAAGGAATGCTTTATAACAGCACCACATTTAATGGCTCCACTGGAGATGATTGGATGCTGCCGCTTAAGAAAAATATCATGGGCGGCATCCTTTTATATCAGAATGCACTTGAGGAGCGTGCAGACAATATCTATGCTCCACTGAATAATCCGCTGATCGGCTATGCCTCGGATGATGCCAATAACACAGAGGATATCCGGCGAGGCAGTCGGAACCTCACCGAGAGCAAGGAAGTGGATGGCGGTTACCGTTTTGTCTGGGATTTTGCAACTTCTCAGGCAAATGGAACGATTTCTGCTATCTGCCTATCCAACACTCTGGCCGGAAAAGGAACGCAATATGCCGGTAACTACATGGTCAGAATTGGTACCTGGTCAGCAAATGTTCAGGATAAATATAAGCCTTACTGCATGCGTGGGAACAAGCGCGTTTATATCGGTGAAGGTTATCGCCTGGAAATGACCACTTACAATAACTCTACGCAGGCCACGCTTCGAAAGATTCATGATGATTATCTTCATGCAGCGCTCGTTGATCGACCGCTGACAAGAATGACCACGGAGGCAGATGAGGAAACCACAATCGAGCTGAACCATTACCCTTCCTACTACCACTATATTGGAGGACAGAAGGATGGAACGGAGGAACCATATAACGATAATTCTGGAATCTGGAATTATCTGTATCATGGTGCTGACGGAAAATGGTATGGATTAGTTCGACGAGCAAACCGAAAGTACAATTATACCAGCGGCAACAAGGACTACTACACTCACCAGAATTACGAGTGGTATATGGACTGTATTGACGGCAATAAATGCACTACACAAAAAATCGTAGCGCCAAGCGACATCAGTGAATTCTACAGCTTGGGTATGAGCGGAAAATGGCTCATGTGCTATACCGGCAATCAGGTGTATCGCATTGATACCACCAATGTGGCAAACATTGAGCTGGTGCCGAATATCACCTATGTTTCGTCAACCGTGTGGACCTATATTGTGGATGATGACATCGTAATCAACGGCTGGTATTTTCTGAACGGCGAGCCAAAGCTCTATGTACGAGATACACCGGATGCGAGCTATGCATCCTGGGGACGAAACCAGATGACTCGATATAAGACCTACGCGCTTCGTGAATGGATATTTCAATCGAATGTCTACAATCTGTACCGGGAGCTGTTCTTGATTACTCCCTACCTTGCCACCATCAATAACCTGGGCACTCCGGTCATCAAGACCGCAGATAAGACTATGAAAATCACATACACCATAACAGAGGAATAACTCTGTATCATTTCGGAATCAAGCATCTCATCATGAGATGCTTTTTTCATACTCAAAATTCAAAGGAGGAACAACATCATGAAAGAATTCTGGAACACGATTCAATTTGTATTTGCAGGTATCGGCGGATGGCTTGGCTACTTCCTCGGCGGCTGTGACGGTCTGCTTTACGCACTGCTTGCCTTTGTGGTAATCGACTACATCACCGGGGTGATGTGCGCCATTGCAGACAAGAACCTCTCCAGCGAGGTCGGCTTCAGGGGCATCTGCCGAAAGGTGCTCATCTTCCTGCTGGTCGGAATTGCAAACGTCCTTGATGTGCAGGTCATTGGCACCGGCAGTGTGCTGAGAACCGCTGTGATTTTCTTCTACATTTCCAATGAAGGTGTGAGCCTTCTGGAGAACGCAGCTCATCTCGGACTGCCTGTGCCGGAGAAAATCAAAATCGTATTAGAACAGCTCCATGACAGAGCAGAAAGTGAGGAAAAATAAAATGGCTTATACAAACAGCTCTCTGGTGTCTTACACCAAACTCAGCCCGAATCACTCTGGACAGCGCACCCATAGCATTGACCGCATTACGCCGCACTGCGTGGTAGGTCAGCTTTCCTGTGAGAGTATCTGTGGATGCTTTACCAGTCCTTCTCGTCAGGCTTCCTGCAACTATGGCATCGGCACTGACGGACGCATTTCCTTATGTGTTGAAGAGAAAAATCGTAGCTGGTGCTCCTCTTCTAATGCCAATGACCAGAGAGCCATCACCATCGAATGTGCCTCTGACAAGTCGGAGCCTTATGCGATGAATGATAAGGTCTACGCTTCCCTTATCTCGCTCTGCACCGACATCTGCAAGCGTAATGGCAAGAAGAAGCTTTTATGGTTTGGGGATAAGAACAAGGCCTTGAATTATGCACCAAAGTCCGATGAGATGGTGATCACTGTCCACAGATGGTTTGCCAACAAATCCTGCCCTGGCAACTGGCTCTATGCCCGTCTCGGTGATCTGGCCGCAAAGGTTACTGCAAATCTTGGTGGAAGCACTTCTTCTACTGAGGGTACCCTTTATCGTGTACAAGTCGGAGCTTATAAGAGCAAGGCCAATGCTGATGCACAGCTTGCCCACGTAAAGGCCGCTGGCTTTGATACCTATATGGTACAGATCGGAGGGCTCTATAAGATTCAGGTTGGTGCTTACCGTGAAAAATCCAATGCTGACAACATGATGGCAAAGCTCAAGGCTGCCGGTTTTGATGCCTTCATCACAACAGAATCAGATGCCTCTGTTTCAACGCTCAAATCCATTGATGAAATCGCGCGTGAGGTCATCCGTGGTGACTGGGGTAATGGCGCTGACAGAAGAAATCGCCTTACTTCTGCCGGATATGATTATGCGTCTGTACAGGCAAAAGTAAATGAATTACTGGGATAACCATCAGGGTCTATGTGGATTTGCGTCCATATAGGCCCTTTTTCTTTTTGTCTGCAAGGTGTATCAATGGTGCTTTCCTAACTTTTCTATAGACCTATTTTTATAGCCTATAAAGAAGTTTATACATAGACCTTGATGTACCTTGTCATTTTTATCCGCTCAAATCCACCACGAATCTCCAGTGGAAAGTGAAGAACTGAAACTGGAGGTACTTTTCATGCAGAAAGAAACAAAAGCAGTATTACAGGCAACGGATATCGCTTCTCATCTAAAGGCCGTACCGATATTATCAATCGAAATTCAACAGGATTACGACTACTTCATGGCCCAAAGAGCCAGCAAAGCGCTGCTCTCCTCTGGACTTATTTCCTTGGTGGAATTCAACAAATTGACGCAGCTAAACCGCGATACATTCTCTCCGATGTTCGTCGAGATTATGCCCAGAATCACTTGATATATGTGGCCTTTAGAGTGATGTATATACACTGACAAAGGAGGTGAATCACCATGAAGAAGGTAACCAAAATTGATAAAATCCAACCTTCACAGACTTCGAAAAAGAAGCTCCGTGTGGCTGCTTACTGCCGCGTTTCCACGGATTCTGATGCACAGCTCGAAAGTCTGGATGCACAGAAAGAGCACTATAAAAACTACATCACCTCCCGTGATGACTGGACCTTTGCAGGGCTCTACTTTGACGAAGGTATCACCGGCACCAAGGCTGATAAAAGGCCAATGCTCCTGCGACTAATCGAAGATTGTAAAGCAAAGAAAATCGACTTTGTAATCACCAAGTCCATCAGCCGCCTCTCCCGAAATACTACAGACTGCTTGGATATAGTAAGAACGCTTCTGTCACTGGATATTCCGATCTATTTTGAAAAGGAAAATATCAACACCGGCTCGATGGAAAGTGAGCTTTTTCTTTCCATCCTAAGCTCTATGGCCGAAGGCGAATCCGCTTCGATTTCCGAAAATAACAAGTGGAGCATTAAGAAACGCTTCCTGGATGGAAGCTATAAGCTTGGCTATGTGCCTTATGGCTACCGCTGGAAGGATGGAGAAATCCTGGTAGATCCTGCGCAGGCTGAAATTGTAAAACGCATCTTTCGAGAGCTTCTTTCCGGGAAAGGCACGGAGGCCATTGCCAAGGAGCTGAACCAGGAACAGGTTCCAACCAAGAAGGGCGGTCGCTGGACCTCTACCAGTATTCGCGATATCATCAGGAATGAAAAATACACCGGTGACTGCATTTTCCAGAAGACCTATACCGACAGCAATTTTAATCGTCACAAGAATGACGGTCACCTCGATCAGTACTATGTGCCAGATCACCATGAAGCAATTATCAGCCATGAGGATTTTGAAGCTGCAGCAGCCTTGATTGAACAGCGGGCAAGCGAGAAAGGCATCAAGAAGGGAAATGCTAAGTATCAACAGCGCTATGCCTTTTCCAGCAAGATTATCTGCGGCGAATGCGGGAATACCTTCCGTAGGAGAATCCATTCCAGCACCTACGGGAAATACGCAGCATGGGTGTGCAACACTCACCTGGAGGACAACAGCAGGTGCTCTATGCTTTATATCCGTGATGATGATTTGAAGCTGGCATTTACCACGATGATCAATAAGCTGATCTACTGCCACAAGCTGGTCCTGAAGCCTTATTTGAAAGCGTTACAGGAAAACACCGGCGATGCATCGCTTCTGAGTATCCAACAATTAGAAATACTGCTGGAGCAGAACACCGAACAGCGAGAAACCCTGCATAAGCTGATGGGACAAGGCTACATTGACCAGATTCTTTATACCCAGGAAAATAATGCCCTTCTCTCCCAGGCTGGCGAATATAGGAACCAAATTGAGCTCCTAAATCGCTCCCAATCACTGGATGCCACAAAGGTATACGAGACGGAGCGCCTGCTACACTTCTGCGAACGTGGGGAAATGCAGCTGGAATACCGTGAAGAATTATTTGAACTATTCGTGGATCACATTGAGGTTTACAGCCGCCAGAAAATCGGCTTTGCACTTCATTGTGGTCTTATTTTGAAGGAGATGATTTGATGGGACACACACCCTTCGGTTATCGGATCGAGAATGGCAAAGCAGTGATAGACGAAGCTGCTGCCTCTCAGGTTCGAAACCTTTACAAGAATTATTTACGCGGTCTATCCCTTACCAATGCCGCGAAGGAAGCCGGGCTTGCCCTTCTCCATGCAGGTGCCAAGCGCATGATGCTAAACAGGCATTACCTCGGAGATGACTTCTACCCGGCCATCATTGATCCGGCATCCTTCGACGCCGTCAGTGCGGAGCTTACCAAACGCTCCACAAAGCTCGGACGGAATGACCGCTGTATTGCACCAATCATAAAAAGGCCACCGACAGCCTTTCGACTTGGTGACATTACAGAGAATTATGAAAATCCGGTCAGGCAGGCAGAATACCTATACAGCCTGATAGAAAGCGAGGTCAAATAATGGGAAATGTTATGGTCATCCCTGCAAAACGGCAGGTCGGAAACACTGCCAGACAACAGAATGCAAAGCCAAAGCTTAGAGTCGCAGCGTATTGCAGAGTCAGTACTGACAGCGATGAGCAGGCTACAAGCTACGATGCTCAGGTCGAGCATTACACAGAATTTATACAAAAAAACCCGGAATGGGAATTTGCCGGTATCTACGCCGATGATGGTATTTCCGGCACCAACACCAAAAAACGTGAGGACTTTAACCGTATGATTGACGACTGCGAGGCCGGAAACATCGACATGATTATCACCAAGTCCATCAGCCGATTTGCCAGAAACACGCTGGACTGCCTGAAATACATCCGCCAGCTGAAGGATAAGAACATTCCCGTCTTCTTCGAAAAGGAATCCATCAACACAATGGATGCCAAGGGTGAGGTCCTAATTACGATTATGGCTTCCCTGGCTCAGCAGGAATCACAATCACTCAGCCAGAATGTAAAGCTGGGACTCCAGTTTCGATACCAGAATGGCCAGGTACAGGTAAATCACAATCACTTCCTCGGCTACACCAAGGATGCAGATGGAAATCTCATCATTGATCCGGAACAGGCAGAGGTGGTAAAACGCATCTATCGGGAATACCTGGAGGGCTACTCGATGGACCGGATTGCAAAAGGTCTGGAAGCAGACGGCATCCTCACCGGCGCTGGCAAAACAAAATGGTGGACCAGCACCATCAACAAAATCCTCCGAAACGAGAAATACATCGGCGATGCCCTGCTTCAGAAAACTTATACCACAGACTTCCTGAACAAGACCAGAGTGAAGAACAATGGCATTGTTCCACAATACTATGTAGAAGGCAACCATGAAGCAATTATTCCAAAGGACATTTTTTTACGGGTGCAGGAGGAGCTAGTACGCAGACGAGTGGTCAAGACAAGCGCCAATGGCAAAAAACGTTCCTACAGCTGCAACCACTGCTTTGCGCAGATTGTCATTTGCGGCGAATGTGGCGAAATGTTCCGCAGAATCCACTGGAACAATCGTGGCTGCAAGTCCATCGTCTGGCGCTGCATCAGTAGGCTGGAGCCGACCGGGCAGGAATGCCATGCAAGAACCGTCAATGAGCCGGTATTGGAGAATGTGGTAGTTCAGGCCATCAACACGCTCCTTGGCGATAAGTCCACCTACCAGGCGCAGCTTCAACAGAACATTGCAAAGGTGATCCGAAGCGCTCAGCAAAATACCGCTGATGGCATTGACGAAAAACTGCAGGAGCTTCAGAAAGAGCTTCTCAAAAAAGCCAATAACAAAGAAGCCTATGATGAGGTTGCCGACGAGATCTTCAAGTTCCGGGAACAGCGAGAAAAATGCACGTTTGACACTGCTGCCAGGGACGCACAGATTGCCCGCATCAATGAACTGCAGGATTTCATCAAGCAGCAGCCCGCACACCTGGAAGCCTTCGATGAGGCCCTGGTAAAGCACTGGCTCGAGCGAATCATCGTTTGGGAGGACCACTTCACTGTGAAGCTTAAGTCCAGACTGAAAATTGATATTAAAGGATAATCCCGTAGACGCACGAAACCCTCTCGACCATGATGACCGGGAGGGTGTTTTTGTTATTTTACAAAGGTTGCATCATCTCAAGAATGATTCCATCCGGGTCTCTGAAATAAAACGCTCTGCTTTCCCCAAATCCATCTGCCCTGAAATCGAAATACTGCGGTTCAGACAGGCACTCCACATGATTTTCGATAAGAGTTTTGTAGACAGAATCAATGTCATCCGTGTAAAAGCATACTTCTGAGATAGATGTCGTAAACAAATCTGATTGTTCTTTATGGATTTTGCTGTCTACAAACTGAATCAATTCAACCGGTGGTGCTTCAAGAGCCTTCGAACCATTCAAATATGCAACCCTTGCTTTACAATTTTCCTTACGGAACATTTTATCTGTCTCTTCGCCTTCCATAAAGATTTCCCCCTGAAATGCAAGCCCAAGAATATCTCTGTAGAAAGCAATCGAGCAATCCAAATCAGAAACGGTTAATCCAACGTGATAAATTCTTCCAACCATATTTAGCCTCCAATCATTTCTTTATTTCATCAAACTGGGATTTTACGCTTTCTTAATCGGATGTCTGATTACAGTTTTCCATTTCTCTGGGGCAACCTTTCTTGCATCAGACATATAAATCTCGTGGTGCAATCTATCTTTGTTAATATCATTAACATACCCATTTTGTTCTAAATAAGCATCCATAAGAGCAACGGTTGCTGGCTCATTATCAAAAGAACCTATATGCATAATTTGAACACATAATCCCTCATCAATCGTAAGATACTCTGCTGACGAACAATCAATTTTCTTCTTTTTCGTTGCTGTTTCTACCGCCCAGTCAAAATCAGCTTTAGAAATGAAATCAGGCAAACGGATAACAGAAATCCAGTTGAAAGCAGATTTATTTGTATAATCTACACTCTCTACATCATCCTGCCACCAAAAACCTTCCAATGGCGGAACAACATATTCAAAAAACCCTGCAATTTTATAATCGGTCTTGTAACTCATTTTTAATGTGTATGCAACAGCATATAGAATACTGATTGCGTGTTGATATGCCCCACCTTCTTCATTTGGATTGCCTTTTCCCCTAACTGCAATATAATTTGCCTTAGGTACATTTACAATCACTGGTTTATTCTTAGGCATATAAAATTCTTTAAATTCTTTCTTAAAATCAAAAGCCATAATAACCTCCAAAATCCTGATTTAAACGAGTCCAGCAAGGGGCTAATGCCCCTTATGCTTTTCTCTTTTCTTTTGCTGTTTCATTTCAAACAATCGCAGTTCTTCTGCTTCTTTTTTCTCTCTGCTTCTGATCTTGCGTTCCTGTTTGTTTTGTTCCTGTTGTAATTTCAATGCCTGCTGCGATTTTGTTCCAATACCGGTTTCCTGCATTTGCCTTTTTGCTTCACGCTGCATCCTTTTTGGATTTCTTTTTATATCCTTTACAACAGTATCAACAGCTGGACTGAATTTCAAACTAGCATAATATTTTTGAATATATTCCTGCACCTCATAATCTTTTGGTTCTGCACCAAAAGTCACCTTTGTTACAGATAACTTACCATCCTCGAAACGCTCAAATACGCCTACCCAGAATGGTTCTTCAAAATACACCGTCAGTTTTCCACTTACTTTGTCCATAAGAATCCCTCCTAAAATAATTGTTGAACAAAGAATGGACAACCCGGAGGGGCAGGTTACTTACCCTATTACATAGGACGGCTGGGCTACCTACCAGCTCTAGTACATTGCTGAATGTACATTGCGTTTTTATCTTTGTATTTATAATCAAGCCATATGGCACGATTAACTTAGTATGTCAAATACCGATTTACCGAATTTTTCCTTCACATCTATTCCACTGCTTGCAACCACCCCAAATGGTCGAGTTGCCGGATTGGTTGTCAGCCCTTTCCGTTTTCCAAAAATCAGCCCAAAATGCCTGACATCTAATCCACTGCCTCAAATCGTGACATCTAATCCGAGGTCACAACCTGACACACATTTTGCAGTGGATATGTTTCCATATAAGAAAACCGAGCTTTTTCAAAAGTCTGGCTTCAAATCCAAACTTCCGAAAAAGCCCGGAAATACGCCGCTTTCTGGCACTTGATTTTATTTCCTTGACATCAATACTACCGTCTCGACAGTTGTTTCAGTTTCCAAGGGAAGTTCTTTCACTTCCTCACCATCAACAGGCACAGGAAAATTGAATACGATCTTCTTTATCCAGCTTCCGTCTTTCCTTTTCTCCGGGAACATCTCAATTCGCTCGATAAAGGCCTTCATAAACTCCTTCTGCTCCGCTTCCATTGCGGAATGGTAGACTTCATCAAATGCCAGCAACAAGCGATAGATATTGTCTCCGGAAATCTTCTCCTGCTGGATGCTGCGGATCTGACTTTGCAATTCGCCAATCTGAACTTCGATTTCCTCTATGGTGTCATACTGCTCATCATAGCGGCGCTGCAAGTCCAAAATCTTTCTGTCATAGTGGGCATCATTGATGTCCAAGGTATCCATCTGACGCTCCAAGCGGCTTTTCGTTCCAAAGGCTTGCTTTAGCCGCCCTTGTAGGACAGCAATCTGCCGTTCCATATCTTCTGTATCAACTGCTGTTCCGATTTTCGCCTGAATCGCTTCTACAAACCGTGGATTGTTGACCATAGCGGAGATAACCTTCGCCACAAATTTGTTGATTTCCGTCTGCTCGATATTCAGACGGAAACTGCACTCATGCCCGGTAGGTGTTACCGTATTTTTGCAGTAGTAATAATACCGTGTTTTCTTGTCCTTGCTGTGCGCCTTGGCGATATTGCCGTACATACTCTTTCCGCAGCATGGGCATTTCAAGATACCGGACAGGATGTGTGCGTGGTCTGGATTGTTAACCTTTTCCCGCTTAAAAGAATTGATCTTGCGCTTTTCCTGTGCCAGATACCAATCCTCTTCGGAAATGATAGCTTCGTGTTGTCCTTCATAAACCGGGAACTCCGACTGCTCAACCACGTGCATCTCGTTTCTTGTACCCTGTTTCTTTTCTGTTCTTCGTCTGCCGTAAGCAATCTTTCCCATATAAACAGGATTGTACAATACATTTTTCACAAAATCTCTTGAAAATCCCGGAATGGTATTATTCTGTCTTAGTTTCTTAGTATAACCATTGCGGTTCAGATATTTTGCAACTCCTGCAACACCCTCATTAGTGTGAATGTAGCGGTCATAAATGACACGAATTACTTCCACTTCATCCTCTGCAATGACAAGGTTTCCATTTTCCAGTTTGTATCCATATGGAGCGAAACCGCCGTTCCATTTGCCCTCACGAGCCTTTTGCTCACGTCCTGCCATTGTCTGTGTGCGGATATTTTCTCGCTCAATCTCTGCCACCGCAGACAGCACAGAGATCATCAGCTTTCCTGCATCCTTGGAGCTGTCAATGCCATCCTCCACGCAGATCAGATTGACACCGAAATCCTGCATGAGTTGCAAAGAATTCAGAACGTCCGCTGCATTTCTGCCAAATCGGGACAGCTTAAAGACCAACACATAAGAAACATCATCTTTGCCGTCCTGAATGTCATTCAGCATCCGTTGAAACTCCTGCCGCCCTTGAATGTTCTTTCCGGAAAAGCCCTCGTCAGAATACTCCCCGGCAACGATCATATCCTCGTATGCCGCATACTTCCGCAGCTTGTCACGCTGGGCATCCAAGCTGTATCCGTCAACCTGCATCGAGGTGGACACTCTTGTATAAAGATAGCATTTAAGTTGTTTCTTTTTCAGAATCTCCACCTCCCTCATTCCTTCCTTTTACCATAAGTCCCTCGTTGCGGATATAATACTCCAAAAGCCACAGCACATAATCCGGTGCATGGCGGTTGTCCAATTCCCATTCAGTCATAGTCCGGTAAGGAATATGGACGAGCTTGCAAAAATCTTTCCGATTCAGTCCTGTGCTTTCACGCAACTTTATAATTCTGTTTTTACAATCCATCCGTCTTTTCTCCACAAAAGCAAAAAAATACACGTTGCGTAATCATTATAGCATAGCCATAGCGAATACGCAACGTGTAAATTGCAAATTTTATGCAGCCTTATCCGTCAGAAGCTGCGCTTGATTACTTTCCTCGGAATGCTCCACTCCCTGCGGTGCGTCCTGTTCCAATTTATCCAAAACCTGATGTCCATATTTCTGGAGCATCTGGCTCATAACATCCACACAGCGGTCAAATGCCGCATTATATTTCGCTTCCTCATAATATTTCTTCAATAGGCGATTCCTCCATCAAAGTTCCATATCCTGTCCACGCTTCCGGGCAGGGTGTTCGTGTTCCTGTGTTTGCTTTCCTCTGATGAGGATAGAATTGATAAAAGCCCGAACCTTTTCGGATGCGATTTCCAGTGCATCCAGAAAGGGTTGGGCTTTCTGTTTGAGTTCCATATATTTTTCGTTTACCGCTTCATACCGCTGCTTCCAGATGGAAACCGTCTTTTCTGCGGAAGCCAGTTTTTCTTTCAGACGCTTGTTGTCAGCATTGGCGATAATGCCATTGACCGCATAGCGTTTGAGTGTGTCGCATTCATCCGGTGTCAGCGTGATATTGTTTCCGAATGTGGCTTTTTTGCCCATTACTTCAATGTCCTGCACTGTCAGCGCAATGGTCTTTGCCGCCTTGGTTTCCTTTTGCAAAGATTCCAGTTTCTTTTTCTGTTTTGCTGTGGCAGCTTTGGCATCCTCCAAATTCTGTTCTGCCTGTGCCACCTGCCCGGTCACAGCTTCCAGCCGCTGCTGTTCTGCCTGCACCTTGAACTGGGTCACAGTCAGATGTTCCTCGGTGCTTCCACATTCTCCACGCTCCACATCGGTATAACCGGCGTTTCGCATGAAATTGAAAAAGTCATCCTGCAACACACTGTAGGATGACTTCAAAATCTTTTTCCCTTTTGCGTTGAGCATGGGATTTCCGTCCTCGCCAAGCACCGGCTTGGACTCCCATTTCTTACTGCGGCTGACCTGTGTGATGACCTCCTTAACGGTTCCCCGGAGGGCTTCATCCTTGCATCGCTTCGACCAAAGGATCTGCTTTTCCACCACCGGGATATAAACCACATGAAGGTGGTAGTGGTACACATCTTCGCCCAAAGCTTCGGACATTGCTCGGTTGCGCTCATCGGCGTGCATCACAGCGGAGAGGATATACTGCTCACCACCTACGATCTCCGCAGCAGCTTTGTAGGCATCGGCATAAAACTGTTTCGCAAATTCATAGCCGCCATGATTGTAGAAATAAGCGGAATTCACATCAAATACCAACTCACCGTATTTGACGGCATCCGGTTTCAGACCTCTGGTGGAGATCACGCCGTCTTGTTCCATCTGCTCAAACATTTTTACATAATCGTCCGTGGGTGCTTTGAAATGGACGTTCAGAGAAGTGCGTTCCGGCACGATGTCCTGATTGCTGTAGCTGTCCTTTTCACGCTCATTGTGTTCCTGTACCTTCGCCACATCAGCCGGTGTTTCCAAGTCCTGATTTCTGGCTACGGTACGGTCTATTCCATCATTTCTTGCCATTGGATTTTTCCTTTCTTTGAGATTTGCAACAGCGGAAGGCTGGAGAACGGCACTTTTTCAAAGTGTAATAACCCACTATGACACTTTCATCCATACTGGCTGCAAAGTGCCGTGGGCTCTCCGAGGGCTCTCCCGAGGGGGAATGCGGTCACTGCGGTGACCTCTGCTGACCAAGGCGAAAATGTCTGCGCCTTTTCCCATGGTCAGCCCGTCTGCATGAAGCTGTTCTGTGTCAACTTCCTCTTGCAGCCGGTGTCCACAGACACTTTTTCAAAAGCCTGTGGACATAGAAGCAGCCCGAACGAGAGGATGTGTGCTGTTTCTATAACAAGCGTTTCACGCTCTTTTGCTGCGTACATACGTACCAGCAATGGGATTTACTCGACCTGCCGCCATTCCTCCGGAATGTCCTCCGGTACGTACGTACACGGCGAATCTCCGTAAAACCCATTTATATGAGGTCGTGCAATGGCTTCCACTCCCATGAATCCCCAAACCCGCCGTCCGGCAGAGTTGGTGATGTTGTTGCAATGCTCCAGATTGAATTTTCTGGCATTGGCAATCATGGCGTCGCTGAAGCTGCGGGCTTTCAGCGGTGCAAGGGAGTTTTCCTCGCACCACATCCGGTAGATTTCATAGAAATCCTTGGAGCTGATGGACGCATCCGCTTTGCGCTGGATATATCCCTCTGATTCCATGAAATCAAAGATATTGTTGTTGTCACGCTTGACCGCTTCCCGATTTTCACGGATGCGGTCACTCTCCGTAAACTTAAAGTTGTTGGCAACAAGCCGCTGCAAGCCTTCAAATGCCCACAGGAAGATACCCTCGGCTTCAGCTTTCATCTTCTCTGCAAGATCAGGATCGTCAGCTCTGTCCACCTGCTTTTCCTTGGTGGTCAGCACAAGCTGTCTGCGATAAAATCCGTCGCTGCGGTCATACAAGGCTTGCAGATCACCGTTGCTGAATGCCAGCAATCGGGCGAACATCCAGCCCTGATAACTCTGCTTGCCTTTACGTTCCAAATCCATCTTGCCTTGTGCTGTCACGATGGATTTTACATAGTTGGTCTGGCGCAGAGCTTCCATCCGCATATCATCATCCACGCACAGGAGAATGTGTTCCAAATCGGCACGGGCGAAGCGGTTTTCAGAAATCTTGCCGATGCTGCCGTCTTTCATATTCGTGCCGAAGATGGTAGACAGTACCGCACCGATTTGAGATTTACCCTCGCCGCCGTTGCCTTTAATCACCATCATGCGCTGCCCCTTGTTGGAGGGAATCAGGCAATAGCCGATAAACTCCTGCAAAGTTGGAATGTCCTCGGCGTAAAGCAACCCATCCAGAAAGTTCAGCCAGATCACCGGCGCAGTAGCATCGGGATTGTAAGCAACCGGCAAACGGCTCCGCACGATAGCCGGTCTGCCCTCGGTAAATGTGCCGTTCAATAGCAGCGTACCGTTGGACAAATGAATCCGATCCTGCTCCGGTGGAAAGTCCGGCACTTGCGCTTCCAGTTTCAGCACTTCCAGAATGTTGGTGATCTTCCGGGGGATATTGTTTACGGCACAGAATTTCAGCTTGTCGTAAATCTCCCCACGCAGAGGAAGATCGTCCGTCACTCGACCATCGGGCGTGAAAAAAGCTCCGTTTGCGAAGATGATCCTGCGCTCTTGCAGAAATTCTTCACAAAACAGAGCTTCGTTGATGTTCTGCCCGTCAAACCACATGGGCAAGTTCATATCAGGCGTTTTCCGGTTCTTCGCCATGGTGCGCCACCTCCTTTTTCTTTTGTGCGGTATACTCTTGCAGAAAAGCAATTTTGCCGTCCTGCATCAGCTTGTCCACCAATGCCACCCGTTCTTCCAGATCACCCACCGTCAGCACATCTGCCATATATTCGATATGGCAGTGCATCTGGCAGGCTTCCACAAAACGGTCATCCAGAGCATCTTCCGGTGTCTTGGGAGCATAGCGCACTTTCCAATCTTCCAACAGATGCAAATAATCCGTCAGCACCCGGAAGCACAGCATTTCATCCTCCCGGAACTGACGGATATAGGGACGCTTCGGCTTGACCATAGCTGCGGCAGTGGGCGGTTTCGGGTCAAGCCCGAAGTCCAAAGCCAGCTTTTGCGCTGCTTCATAACTGCTCAGATTGAACAGCCTTGCCACAAGGTCGATCACATCCCCTTTGGCTCCGCAGCCGAAGCAGAAAAAATAGTCCTCATTCAGCTTCAAGCTCGGATGCCTGTCGTTGTGGAATGGGCAGCAAGCCATACCGTTGCGGTTGACATTCAGCCCGTAGTGTTCGGCGGCTTGCTTTATGCTGATTGCCGCCTTGATGGTTTCATAGATTGTCATAGAAAAACCTCCATTCATATTATTCTGGAAAGCACGAAGCACCCGCCGTGATTGGCAGGTGCTTCGCTCCTTCTATTATGGTTATGACGGATTTTTCAAAAAACAGGCTAATGACAGGACAATCCTGTTTCAAAAAACAGGACAACTTATCTGAGGACATAGATTTCTTCACATATACATGATATAATTAGAAAAATAAAAAACAGGACAGGAGGGTAAGCATGAGTCAAGAATTGATGACATTGGATTTCTGGCAGGATACGGTCATATATGAGGGGAAAACACTTCCTGTCGGCACTCTTGCCTGTGATGCGCTGAATGTTTCGGCGGATACTCTTGCCAAAATGAATGAACAATGCCAGAAAATTAATCTACTGCTTGGAATGCTGAACGCCGGACAGGACGCTTCTGCACTCTGTCCTATGGCAAAGGAAGCTACTCTGGCGATGCTGGATACTCTCAGCGAAACCCCGCCGTTCTCTTATATGGACATGCCAAAGCACAGAGAACGGATAGAAAGGGTTTTTACTGTCGAAAATGCCTTGAAATATGTGGAGTTTGCCACAAAAGCCGCAACCAATTCTTTGCAATTTGAAGAAATCCAGAACTATGCCGAAGCAATTATGCTGCAACGCTATACCGCTGTATGCGGGCATCTGGCTTACTCCCTTGGGGAATACCAAACGGCCATGCTTGATTTTGCAGAAAAATCAGACGGCAACGAAGCTGACCGCACCGCAGAGGGCTTTGCCAGAATGTTCGGCAATTATTTCCCGCCGGAGTTTTCCATCACGGTGGGCAATGCCTGGATGTCCACCCTGAACAACTCTGTTCAGTATGTATCCGTCATCCGTCCAGGCGAAAAAGTTGCGAAGCTGGTCAAGCGGATGCACTATGTATCCTTTGTGGGGATGTTCCGGTCTGATCTCTTTGAGGGCTTGTGTGTTGGCCATGCACCGAAAAAATGCAAAATCTGCAGCAAGTGGTTTCTGACCACCAATGCAAGGCACACCAAATACTGTGGTGGGTTTGCACCGGGTGACAAGCTGCGCCGCACCTGTCGGCAGATCGGCAATCTGAAAGGGCGAGAACAACGGGAGCTTGCGGACGATCATCCGGTGAAACAGATTTATGAGAAACGGCTGAACACCATAAACCGCTATGTGAAGCGTGGTACTCTGGACGCTGATCTTGCAGAGGTTATGAAAAAGCTGGCAAAAGACAAGATGCTCCGGGCGCTCAGCAATGTCACCTACGCCAAGGGCGATTATGAAAAGGAAATGGATCAGGCTGCTTTGAAGAAAGAAGCAAAGATGAAGAGTAGGTGATAAAAATGCGACATGATATACCTTTTCCAATACATAATGATTATGAAATATGCCACTATTTGAAGAATATTTGGGAATGTGGCTGGCTTGACGATTATTCTGATGAACATTTTCTTATAAAGGCAATAGAAAACAGGTTGACAACCTTTGTTGGATATACTCAAATGCTTAATAACGAGCCTAATCTTCATGGGGTAATCAAGGCTAAGGGCATTATTGACAACGATACCTTTAATTCAAATTTCTGCATGAATTTATCTGGCCGATTAGCGTGCTTAGAATCCGTATTTGGAAGCGACCACATGGAAAGATTCATCAAAGATCAGTTGTCGGCAGGAAAACAAAATTATAACGAAGATACATTTTTTGAAGCAGTGTCCGAAGTATCTGTTCTATATTTTTATACGTTCAGGAGCAGGTGGAAACAAGCCCTGTATGAACCTCCTATTGGCAAATCAAAGTTGTCAAAAAATCCAGAAGCGAGATTCATTGGCGAATTATCGTTGAATGGTGATGCTCAGAAAATTACTATCAATATAGAGGTGAAATGTCCCAAGTTCCCATCGATTGAGAATCAAGAATGCAAAATTGCGATACCTACCGTTTTGCTTTCTGATGAAGGTAGAAAAGAAATTCCAGCATTCTGCAAGGATAATGGGATTGTCTATATAAGTCCACGTGTTATGAAACTCAAAGATTTTCTTAACAGCGCTTCTTCGAAATTTTCTGTTCCACAAAGCAACGAGTACAATCTATTATATATAAATTGGTCATATTGTGACTTTGCTTCGAACAGTTTCCTTGAAGCATGGTCTTTGTTAACCAATGCGATAAATGGTATTCTTACGCATCCCAATGCTGCCCAGAGCATAGGTGTATCACCTGATGTTTTCAAAAAAATCACCGCTGTTATAATTTACACAGAAGCATTAGAGGGCTTGATGTTCTTAGACTTTCGAAATGTATGGCAAATGAATGGACGAGGACAAAGATTTCGAATGTGGGTATTAGACGAAAAGTTGCGCCATGCTGAAACAACTCGTGAATCTGATACCTTGTTTTATGTAACAGGGATGAAACCCAATGATGAACTTACGCAGATGGCAATGCTGGATTGCAAATCTAAAACAGATAGCGATCGAGTGAACAGCTCTTTAATTGGGTTAGAGTTAGTAGATTTGGTTGAGAAATACGCCGAAAAATATTGAGATTCATTCTTGGAAGGAGGTGCGCTATGCTGAATGATTTTACATGGGATATGACCGGATACATACCAAAACACCAAGTCAATCCGCACGGTGACGGCATCATTCCTTATGCGGCAGAGCGCATCTTCCAACTGGAACCGGAGCCTCCAGCGGTGGGCAATCTGAACGAATATATCCTGTCTGCCTTGCAGGAAAAGAATTTGATATATTTCTCATTCTTCCTACACCACTACGAGCCGCAGCTTAACAAGCGCATCAAAGACTTTCTCGGTGTGGATGGCGGCGATCTGTACGACACAGACCGATTTATAGATATAAAGCTCTCCTGCCGGGAGCAAATGCTCCAAAAGCTGATGGACTATGACCTTGCCAAGGGTGCAGAGTATGCTACATACATTTTCCCGTTCATCCGGGATGCTATGCTCCGTTTTCGCATGGGCGAAGAAAAATGGTCGGTGTCCTCTCTGACCAATTACAAAATGGTGCGGTCAATGGCTTGGCTGTACCACAATACCAAGGATGCGGTCAACGAATTTTCCAAGAAATACAACTGCGATCTTGCCCTTGCGGAAGAATATCTGAAAGTTGTCCGTGGAATCCGCAATCAGCAGCCTTTCTATGTCACAGACGAGGACGGCGAAGAAACAGGCGAGGATGTAGCCCTTGACGATAGCTGGAACTATACCGATATCCTCTGGAACGGCATACAGGCAGAAAAGGTGCAGCGGGCATTTGAGAAACTGAATTACCGGGAACAGACCTTGCTCGAAAACCGGTTAGCAATTTGCATGACCTGTGGGCGTGTCAGCTCATGGAAAGAACGCCCCACCTTTGAAGAACTGGCGGTTATGTTTGAGGGCAGTACAGCCAGCGGTGCAGAACGAGCCTACCGAAAAGCAGTGGACAAGTTGACGGAATTGTTGGTTGCCGAGGGCGCAATCCATGCAGTCCGGCTAAAACAGAAATCCAAGATCAAGCGAAAAAAGAAAATCGCCGCCGCAATCTACGAATATCAGGCAGACTGCGACGGCGAATGGGGCGAAATATCATTAGATTTTGAGAACGGCAAGGCAGAGGTCATTTTGCTTGCCGATTGGGATACAGTGAAAACAAACAAATTTGCAAGCAGAGCAATCGCCTATCTTCTGAACTGTGAGAACGAAAAATTACCCAAGGAAATAATGGTGGCCTTTGAATAACGAGGGAGTGAGATACATGGAACAATTATTGATTATTGAAGATGATATAGGGTTGAATCAGGGTTTAAGTAAAGCACTGAAAGCAGATGACCGTCAGATTATATCCTGCCAAGACCTAAAAACGGCGAAGGAACAGCTTCTTTGCGGCGGTGTATCCCTGATCCTGCTGGATATCAATCTGCCGGATGGCAGCGGGCTCGAGCTGCTCCGGGAGGTCAAGGAAAACACACCCTATATTCCTGTTATTCTGCTGACTGCCAACGACACCGATCTGGACATCGTAGACGGACTGGAGAGGGGCGCTGATGATTACATTACCAAGCCCTTTTCTCTTTCGGTTTTGCGGGCAAGGGTGAATACCCAACTGCGAAAGCAAGCGTCAAGCCATAAAAATGCGCCGTTCCATATGGATCTATTTCACTTTGACTTTGAGGCTATGACCTTTTATGTGGGAGATTCAAAAGTGGAATTGAGTAAAACAGAACAAAAATTACTGCGTCTGCTTGTTGAAAACCGTGGTCGAACCATGACCCGTGGAGACCTTGTCGACCGGATCTGGACAGATGGCGCAGAATATGTGGATGAAAATGCTTTGTCTGTTACGATCAAGCGTCTGAGGGATAAGCTTGGCGCACAGAAATACATTAAAACCATCTACGGAATCGGTTATAGCTGGGTGACAAAAGATGAATAAAACCGGCATTGTGATCATACTGCTGTGTTTTCTGGCGGCGGCAGCTGTTGTGTTATGGGAGCGGAGAAAGACCAGAAAAACGATGGAAGAAATCGAAAGGATGCTGGACGCTGCCATGACCAGCTCCTTTTCTGAAACCAATTTTGATGAAAGCCAGCTGTCTGCATTGGAAACGAAGTTTGCGCACTATCTTTCCGCAGCAGAAGCATCTTCTCAAAATATAGCTCAGGAAAAAGACAAAATCAAAACCTTGATTGCGGACATTTCCCACCAGACGAAAACGCCGATTGCAAATCTGCTGTTATACAGCGAGCTTTTGATGGAGGAAACTCTGCCTGCATCGGCGAAGGCAAATGTGGAGGCGCTGTACAAACAATCGGAAAAGCTGCGATTTCTGATCGATTCTCTCGTAAAGCTTTCCAGACTGGAAAACGGGATCATTTCACTCTCCCCTCAGCAAGCAGCGCTGCAGCCGCTGCTTGAAAGTGTGGTAGAACAATATACTGCCAAGGCTTCTGAAAAAGGATTGTCTTTGCAACTGCAGGATACAGATGCTTTTGCTGTATTCGACTTCAAATGGACAGCGGAAGCGCTGGCTAATATCGTAGACAACGCCATCAAATATACAGAGCATGGCACCATTACTATTTCTGCCGTAAGCTATGAAATGTTTGCAAGGATCGATATATCGGATACCGGTTCAGGCATCCCGGAAAATGAGCAAGCGAAGATATTTGCTCGCTTTTACCGCTCAAATAGTGTGCAGAAACAAGAAGGGATCGGCATCGGCTTATACCTTGCCCGACAGATCATATCCGGCGAGGGCGGTTATATCAAGGTTGCTTCCGTTCCGGGAAAAGGAAGTACGTTTTCCATATTTCTGCCGAAATAACAACAATTCTATCAAAACTGTTAGATTTCATTTTCCGCCGGAAAGAATGTGGAAAGATTCCTATGCGATAATCTGTATGTATCAAAGGATCATTTCCTTTCATACATACAGATTTTTTTATGGAGGTACTCATTTATGGAAGTTTTACAGGCAAAAAACCTGAAAAAGATTTATGGCTCCGGCAATAACGCAGTTCATGCGTTGGATGGAGTTGATTTAAGTGTAAAGAAGGGCGAATTTGTTGCAATTGTCGGCACATCCGGCTCCGGCAAATCCACGCTGCTGCACATGCTGGGCGGGCTGGATCGCCCTACAAGTGGCACGGTCATGGTGGACGGACAGGATATTTTCTCCCTGAAGGAGGAAGCGCTGACCATCTTCCGCCGCAGGAAAATCGGCTTTGTGTTCCAAGCATATAATCTTGTTCCGGTGCTGAATGTGTATGAAAATATTGTTCTACCCATTGAGCTGGACGGTGGCAAGGTCAATAAGGATTTCGTACAGCAAATTGTACAGACACTTGGGCTGGATGATCGTCTGGATGCCCTGCCCAATCAGCTCTCCGGCGGTCAGCAGCAGCGAGTAGCCATTGCCCGTGCGCTGGCGGCAGCACCCGCTATCATTCTGGCAGATGAACCCACCGGCAATCTGGATTCCAAAACCAGCCAGGATGTATTGAGCCTTTTGAAAGTCACCAGTCAAAAGTTCGCCCAGACAATCGTAATGATCACTCACAACGAAGAAATTGCGCAGATGGCAGACCGCATTATCCGTATCGAAGATGGTCGGATCGTCTCCCAGAACTAACGGGAGGTGGCTACGATGAATGTCAAAAACAGAAAATGTATTCGAAAGCTCAGCTTAAAATCTCTTTATGCGAACCGTCGCCGCAATCTGATCGCTATTTTTGCCATTGCACTGACAACGCTGCTATTTACGTCCATGTTCACCATTGTCTTGTCGTTGAACGCCAGTTATGAAACCTACCAGTTTCGGCAGGTAGGTGGCTATGCACACGGTACCTTTAAGGATGTTTCCCCCGAGCAGGCGGAACGTATCGCTGCCCACCCAAAGGTGAAGGCTGCGGGGGTACGGAAGGTAATCGGTATCACTGCGGAGGGTGTCTTTTCCAAAACCCCTGCAGAGATCAGCTACATGGATGCCAACTGCACTAAATGGAGCTATGCAACCCCTACTACCGGACGGATGCCCGAAAGCGGCAAAGAGGTAGCCATGGATACGGCAGCGTTGCAGCTGCTTGGCGTAACGCCGGAGCTGGGCGCCGAGGTCACGGTTTCCTATTCCATTACGGACAAGGATCAAACCGCCTTTACTGTAACAGATACCTTTACGCTGGTGGGCTATTGGGACTATGATGAACTAATGCCTGTTCATTACATCAACATCAGCCGTGATTACGCAGATGACATCGAAGCGCAGGCAGTGAAAACAGGTTTACAGCCTTTCCGCACCGATTTGAATGTCATGATGGCTTCCAGTACAAACATTCAAGGGCAGATGGAGCAGGTGGATACCGATCTCGGCTACACATGGGACAGCTATACCGATCCCAACAGCGTCCGGATCGGCGTCAACTGGGGATATACCTCATCCCAGCTGGAGTCGCATCTCGATCCGGAACTTGTGATCGCCATAGCAGCTTTTTTGCTGCTGGTGATTTTCACCGGGTATCTTATCATCTATAACATTTTCCAGATCTCTGTTGCGGGGGATATCCGGTTTTACGGGCTTCTGAAAACCATTGGCACAACGCCCCGGCAGCTCAAACGCATCATTCGCCAGCAGGCACTTCTGCTTTGTCTGATCGGCATTCCGGCGGGGCTGCTGTTGGGCTATGGCATTGGCGCTGTTCTGGTGCCTGTTGTCTTGCGCTCCACCCAGTTGGATGCAGGCATCACCACCATCAGCACTTCGCCTGTGATCTTTGTTGGCTCCGTGCTGTTTGCCCTGCTGACGGTGCTTTTGTCCTGCTCCAAGCCCGGGAAAATGGCAGCCAGGGTTTCTCCGGTGGAGGCTACCAAATATACAGATGCGATGCAGACCAAGAAAAAACAGCGCAGCACCCGGGGAGCGAAGCTCCATCAGATGGCCTTTGCCAATCTGGGACGAAACAAAAAAAAGACGGTGCTGGTGGTGGTGTCTCTGGCACTGTCGGTGACGCTGTTCAATGCACTGTGTGCCTTTGTGGGCGGCTTCAGCATGGAGAAGTATGTATCCTTCATGACCTGCGCCGATTTTATCGTCAGCACGCCCGACTATTTCCGTTACAACCCGGCAGATGAATTCATCACGCCGGAACAGATCGAAGAGATCGCAGCAAACACAAAGTCCAGTCTTTCCGGCACGGGATATGCTGTGCGAAAACCCGTATATCTTTGGATGACGGAGGATGCTCTGCGGCAGGACTATGCAAGGTACGAAAGTGCTGAGCAGTTGGACAGCCATATGAGCCGCATGGAGCACCGGGGCGATATGGTGATGGGAGATACCAGAATCGAGGCTCTGGATAACAGCCTGTTTGACAAGCTGCAAGTGTTCGACGGAGATATTTCTCCTATGCTGGAGCCAAACAATAACGCTATTGCCATTGCGGTTTCCTTAGATGACTACGGTAATCTGCCCAATCCTGAATACTACCCCAAGGTGGGAGACACGATCACCGCCACCTATGCGGACGATGTGAAATATATCGACAGCCGCACCGGGGAACTCCGCACCGAAGATACACCGGAGGAGTACTTTCAGGAAAAACTGTATGGAGCCAGAGATGTAGAGTACACGGTCTGCGCCTTGGTAGAGCTTCCGTATTCCATGAGTTATCGTTATGGTGGTATTGGATATGAGACAGTTTTGTCTGTGGATACCGCACAGAGGGACAGCGGCGGTGCGGCCATTCCGATGCTCTACCTGTTCGACACAGCAGACGACGCAGACGAGGCCGAAGCAGAGCAATATCTATCGAAGCTCACTGCCGGTGAGTTTTCACCCTTGATGTATGAAAGCAAGGCCACGGCTCGCTCTGAGTTTGCTCAGTTCCGGCAGATGTTCCTTCTGGTAGGTGGTATCCTCTGTGCTATCATCGGGCTGGTGGGACTCTTAAATTTCTTCAACGCCATGATGACCAGTATTCTTTCCCGCCGCCGTGAATTTGCTGTGCTTCAGGCTGTAGGAATGACGAACCGGCAGCTCAAAACCATGCTGATCTACGAGGGATTGTTTTACGCAATGTCCTCCGTATCGGCGGCCTTTATTCTGTCGCTGGCGGTGGGACCTCTTGCAGGAAAAATGCTGGGCAGTATGTTCTGGTTCTTTGAGTATCGATTCACCATTCTGCCTGTCCTGCTGACAATTCCGGTATTTCTTCTGCTGGGGTGGCTGATTCCTTGCATGATGTATGACAATGCAGCGAAATGCAGTGTTGTAGAGCAATTAAGGGATGCTCAATAACTGTTAAGCAAAAAACGGCCCTCTGCCAAGGAAAAGGCAGAGGGCTGAGTTTTAATCTAAGGGTTTACATTCAGTTACAGTTTTTAGATAAATTTCGGGATCACCGTTCAAGATCAAGTCTGCATATCCAACCGGATCATTGTAGATTAGATAATCCAGTTCTGACCGTTGATACATATTGTCAGCAACCTCATTCTCCACGGCGATGGTATCAATGGCAATCATGCTGCCATCTAAAAATTTCAGTTCCACACAAGCGGTATCCATGTTAAACTCACAAGAAATCAATCTATCCATAAGAAACCTCCATTTTGCGGGATGTTAGATCATCCCAAAATATTTGAATGCTTCTCGGATTGCTTTCTCTTTTTCCGGCGGACACTGGGGCTGTCTGGAATCCTCGGACTTCGGCAGATTATAGTTCTTACCAACCCCAATCCCACATTTTCGTTTAATCTGTGAGATATAGAGGTTGGACACCTTTAACCCGGTATGCTCCAACACATACTCCTTGATCTGCGGATAGGTTGCCCCATCCTGAAATTCGGACATATCCATATCTTCCAAAGAGAACTCAACCCGAATCTTTTTCGAGTCGACTTCGCCCTTGGAAAGCAAGACAACCGTCTCAACATGCCCCGTCCACCCAAACAAATCCACCGGCCATGCTTCTTTCGCCCGATAACCATGCTTTGCGAATACTTTCAAATCGCGTGCCAATGTATCCGGACCGCAGGAGATGTATACCACCCGTTTCGGCTGCATAAGGGCTACCGCGTCGATAAATTCTTCGGTACTTCCGCTTCTCGGCGGATCCATGAAAACGACGTCGGCGCTCTCGCTGCGGGCTGCCATATGAGACATGAACCGTCCGGCGTCATTGCAGAAGAACTGTGCATTGGTGATGCCGTTCTTCTTCGCATTCTGCACTGCATCCCGCACTGCATCCTGATTTAACTCTACGCCGATAACTTTGCCCGCGTGTTTGCTGGCAATGAGACCGATCGTACCAATACCGCAATAAGCATCCAGTACCGTCTCCTTGCCTGTAAGTCCTGCCAGTTCCATCGCTTTTCCGTACAGCTTCTCAGTCTGAACTGAGTTAATCTGATAGAAGGAACGGGACGAAATACGGAACCGGAGTCCGCAGAGTTCATCTTCGATATATCCTTTTCCATACAGTACATGTTCTTTGTCCCCCAGTACCATACTGGTGCTTCTGCCGTTGATATTCTGGACAATCGTAGTAATTTCCGGGTGCTTTTCACGAAGCGCCTTGACGAAATTGTTCTTCGACGGGAATACCGGGGATGCTGTCACCAAAACGACCAGAATCTCGCCGGTTGTGAAGCCGCGGCGAATCAATACATGACGCAGCAGACCGTATCCGGTGTCCTCATCAAAAACACGGATCTTGAACGAACGAAGCATACTCCGGATCGTCACGATGATCTCGTCTGCTTTCTGATCCTCAATCAGACAGGAATCCACCGGAAGAATCCGATGTGTCCCCTCTTTGTAAATGCCAGAAATCGGATTGTTTTTCCGATCCAATCCAAATACCGCATGAACTTTATTGCGGTAATGATACGGCTCTTCCATTCCAATGATCGGACGAACCGGACAGACACCGCCCAGCAGTTCTTCCATGCGCTTCTGTTTTTCTTTTAACTGCTGATCATAGGTTAAATGGAGATACTGACAGCCACCGCACTCACGGTAAATCGGACATTTTATTTTTCCACGCTGTCCACCACGAACCGTTTTCTGACCATCTTTTTCCCCTACATTTCGTTTCCTGTCCCCATGTGTGCCCCATTTATCCTCAACTCCAGACACTTTACGGGCAGATTTTCCCTGTTTTTCCCCATTGACTCCCACTTTTGCACTATTCTTGGAAAATCCAGTTGTTTTCTCCCCCCGGCCAAACGATTTCTTTCCTTCCGTTCTTTTTCCATCAGAACCATTCCCTGCCGTCTTTTTCCATCCTGTTTCTTTCATTTTTTCTCACACTTTCTTTCTTCGCTTATCTTCTACGCCTCTCCCAACTCTGCTTCCGTCTTCACGCCCTTAAAATTCTTCTTCCAACGTTCTTTCTTAAAATGCACCGCGTAAATGAGTCCGCGCACGCATTCATCGGCTGCCATTGCGATCCAGACGCCTTCCAGCCCCCAGCCGAGCTTGCTGCCGAGCAACCAGGAGCCGGCGGCAGCTACGACCCACTGGAAGGTGATTCCGACCGTGGTCGGGGTCAGGACATCGCCGACCGCAATCAGGCATTTGGTCATAACAATGTTGACCGCGCGCCCGATCTCCAGCACAATCTCAATCACCAGAATCCGCCGTCCAAGCGCAATGATCTCCGGGTTGTCTGTGAAAATCAGGAAAATGTATTTGCCTCCCAGGCACATCAGCACCGCCATCCCGACACACGCCGCAATCGCAACCTTCAGTGTCGCATTCACTCGTTTCTGTATATCATTCAGACGGCGCGCTCCGATCAGGTAGCCCAGCACAATCTGGGTTGCCGTCGCGATCGCCATCGCATAAACATAATCAATATTGGCAAAAATCGTACAATATCCCTTGGTTACAGTAACCAGAGTGCCAAAGGAATTAACAATTCCCAGAATCATCATCTGGGAGAGATTGTACGAAAAACTTTCGACCCCCGTCGGAATTGCCAACAGGCAGAGATTTTTTAAAATCTGCACCGGAAATGGACGCAGATAACTCATTCCCATTTTGACGCGGCGGCTCTTGAAAAACATTCCGATCATCAATGCCAGACCAACTAACTTACTGATATCCGTCGAGATCGCCGCTCCGACCGCCCCAAGCTGCGGCATTCCGAACCAGCCGTTGATTAAAATCGCATTTCCCACAATATTCATGGCATTCATGATAACTGATATAATCATGACTTCCTTTACCATGGCAAATGCGCGGATCATCGCTGAGAAGGTCAGATAAAGTCCCTGCACCAGAATAAATGCGCCGACAATCAGCAGATACAGCGACGCCTCATCAAAAACCTCCTCCGGCACATGGATCGCCCGGTAAAGCGGCGTGTGCCCGGCAAAAACCAGAATCGTTGCCGCAAGACTGACGCCGCCGATCAGCACGAGCGAGACCATGCAGGTCCGGGATGCATTTTTTTCATCCTGCGCGCCCAGATACTGGGACAAAATCACAGTAACCGCCGTCGATGCCATGCTCAGCACGATAATCACCAAGTTCATGATCTGGTTCGCATTGACAATCGCCGCCACCGAGGGCTGCGACACCCGGCTTACCATCATCTGATCGACGTTTCCGACCAAAAGCTGCAATAACAGTTCCACGAAGATCGGCAGCGACATCAGAAATAAATTCCGGTTCGTATTCATTTTGTCAATATCATTTTGATATTTCATATTTTCCCCTTACTTGTAATAATAGCAAAACAGCACATACAGCCGTCCAAACACTCTCGTATTCGCCCGGCTGTATGTGCCATTTTACACGATACTATATTGAATTGCAAGTGGAAGTCATTCTTTTTCCCTTACAAAAGCCCCCTCATTTTTAAATAATCCTTAATCAACTGAACCGCCCCGTCCACACCAATCTGTGTCGTATTAATCAAAAGGTCGTAGTTCTCCGGCTTCTCCCAGTCGCGCCCTGCATAATAACGATTATAATCGCGGCGTTCCCGGTCGATCCGGTGGATATTTTTGAGGACATCTTTGTCCGCGTAGAGATTCCGCTCACGCACGCGCTCCTCGCGCACCTTGATATCCGCGTAGAGGAACACGCGAATCAGTCCCTCGGTGCCGTCCAGCACATAATCCGCGCAGCGGCCGATGATGACGCAGGATTCCTCCGCCGCCAGCTTCCGGATCACTTCCGACTGGAAGCGAAACAGATTGTCGGCTGAAATGAGATCGGAACCGAACGACGGTGCGCCCTTTTCCGGTGTCAATGTATTGATAATCTTGTATAAAAGCCGGTTGCCCGCCTTCTCGTCTGCCAGATGGAAATAGCTCTCTTTGATACCGCTCTCATCTGAGTTCATACGGAGAATGTTCTTATCATAAAAACTGATCCCCAGATCTTCCGCCAACTTTTTGCCCGTATCCGCACCGCCGCTTCCATACTGCCTCGCAATCGTGATGATAATTTTTTTCTTCTCTGACATACCAAACCCCTCCCTTTATCTACAAGAAAATGCATATTGCTTTCTATCTTCAGCATACCATAATGAGGGGATTTTTTCCATTCATTTTTACAAAAAGCACAGCAAAAATCAATCAAATAAGTCATTCTATTCTTATTTTCAGATAGTGCCTGTTTTTCAGCTTTTCTCCCCTACTTCACCTCCCTCTCATACAAAAGCACCGTCGGAAATCCCGCCTTCCGCAGTTCCCGTTCCATCCGCACAGCGTTGTCGAGATTTTTAAACGCACCGACCCGAAGCTTGAAATACGTCCCATCGTACACCAGAAATGCAGGGAATCCCATACGGCGCAGTTCTTCTAACTGCTGCTCTGCCAGCGATCGGATGCGGTACGCCCCCGTCTGGATCTGGTAATAATAGTCGCTCTCTTCCACCGGACGGCGATCCATGTCGTCATCGATTACATTTAGAATCCCAGATGCAACCGCCGCCGCAATTTCGTCAAACTGCGCGTCAAACCGCTTGTTATCCTCCGGATTGTCGATAAATCCGACTTCAACCAGAACCGCCGGCATCTGCGTTTTCCGCAGCACAATCAAATCCGGGCGCTCGATCACGCCGAGATCCACATATCCGGTGCGCGCCAGCTCTCTCTGTATTGAATCCGCCAGCTGTTCTGATTCCCTGCCTGTCTTGTACACCAGCGTCATGACGCCCGAACCTTTTCCCGGCTCACTCGCCGCATTGCGGTGCAGGGAAACAAAATAGTCCGCGCCCGCCTCATTTCCCATCTCTGCTTTCTGGTAGGGCGTGTCATAGACGTCCGTTGACCGCGTGTAGACGGCATTCACCCCATTTTCCTCGAGAATCCTCCCTACTGCCAGCGCCAGACGCAGGGTATCGTCCTTTTCCATCCGATCCTCAAATACTGCTCCCGGATCTTTCGTTCCGCCGTGCCCGGCATCTATCATCACTTTCTTTTTTTCTTCCAAAAGAAAAGACTCCTCTCACATATCGTTGTACTACTACCATATGTGAAAGAAGTCCCAAAGTTTCCTGTTTAATTATTCCTCATACTCCCCGCTAAACACTTCCACCGCCGGTCCAGTCATGAACACGCGGTTTTTCTCGCGGTCCCAGCGGATCTGCAGGCAGCCGCCCAGCAGCTCGACCTCAACCTCATCCTCCGTATGCCCTGCCAGAATAGATGCAACGGCAACCGCGCAGGCACCTGTTCCACATGCCATCGTTTCGCCGGATCCGCGCTCCCAGACACGCATTTTTACGTGTGTGCGGTCAATGACCTTGACAAACTCGGTGTTGGTACGGTCCGGGAAACGCTTATGGAACTCGAATTTCGGTCCGATCGTCTCCAGATCCAAGGAATCAATCTCGTCCATAAACAGAACGGCGTGCGGATTTCCCATGGAAATTCCGGTAAATTCGTATTCCGTTCCATCTACCTCGATCTTCTCCGGAAGCTCGGAAGTCTGCTCCGGCTCGCCCATATCGACGGTGACCGCCGTTACTTTGCCATTTTCAACCTTCATATCCAGATATTTAATCCCGGACAATGTCTCAACAGAAATCTGCGGCTTGTCCACGATATGGTGGTCATACGCATATTTTCCCACACAGCGGATGCCGTTGCCGCACATCGCGCCGCGGGAACCGTCCAGATTGTACATATCCATGCGGCAGTCTGCCACCTCGGATGGAGTAATCAGAATCAATCCGTCGGAACCAATTCCAAAATGGCGGTCACTGACGGCAATCGCCAACTTCTCCGGATCGTTTACCGTTTCTTCAAAACAGTTGACATAGACATAATCATTGCCAAGTCCCTGCATTTTTGTAAATTTCATTGTTTTTACTGCTCCTTCTGCCTTTTTGATCCTATTTTAAAGGATCTTACGCCATTTTGTAAAGACTGATTACCATTTGTGCCGCCTCAATAAGGCTGACCTGGCTGTCCATGCTGCATTTCTGCAGATATTTATGCGCTTCTGGCTCCGTCATCCGGTTCCTCTCCATCAAAATCGCCTTTGCGGTGTCGATCGCTTTCTGATCCTCTTCCCTGCGCTTCTGCGGCGGCTGGTGACGCATCCGCCGTCTTTTTTCCGCCTGCGTCTGCTCAATCATGCGGACCGTTGAAACTAAATCTCCCATTTTAAACGGCGCCGGCAGGCAGACAATCTTTCCCATCGCTTCGCCGCTCCACCGGCTTGGGGAAGCAATGAGAAGCAAATCAAATCCCGGCGGCAGCTGGTCGGCAAGCTGCCGGCAGGTCATATCACCAAACCGGTAGCCGCTCACCACAATCCCGCTTCGCAAATCATCGGTTGACGCTAAAACCTGCGCGCCCGATGTGCAGGAGGCTGTGACCTGTATTCCATGTTTTACGAGTATATTTCTAATATTTCGTCCGTCCTGCGGCTTCGAAAATGCTACTATGATGTTTCCCACGTGGTCTCACCTCACTGCGATTTCGTACCCCCTAACAACGATACAGATATTCCGCTGTCTCCCAATCCGTCACATAGGCACAGAAGCGTTCCCACTCCTCTTTCTTGCCCTCGCCGTACATCCGGCAGAACTTTTCCCCAAATACACGGTGTGCAAATTCATTCTGATCCAGCTTCTGGAGCAATATCCCCAATGTCTCCGGGAACCGCGGCGCATCCTCATCGCCCGCTTCTTCATCCAGCACCAGCGCCTTCTCGATTCCTTCCAGTCCTGCTGCCAGAATCGCCGTCAGCGCCAGATACGGATTCGCAGACGGATCCGGGAACTGCACTTCCACGGAAATACGTCCGTTCCGGTCTTCCTTCACATGAACTGCCTTTTTACTTCCCTTTTCCCACACAGCCGCCGGGAACTCCGGCTGGAACACCGTGCTCCGCTCCGCCGCCAGACGTTTATATGAATTGACGGTTGGATTCGTAAAAATCATCATATCACTCAGATTTTTAAGCACGCCTGCTGCAAAATGCTTCGCCTGCGCCATCGCCTCCGCGCCCCGTCTGGAAGAGATCGACACGCCCACATGAAGCCCCGATCCGTCGCCGCTCATGTTTGGCTTCGGCATAAAAGTCGCATGCAGACCATGGCGTTTCGCAATCCGTTTGACCGCCGCCTTGAACGTCTGTAAATAATCTGCTGCCTCAATGCCCCGGCGCGCCGGAAGGACGAAGCTGTGCTGTCCGGCAGTCAGACCATGATGCGTGCTCTCGACCGCAAATCCTGCTTCCTCCAGGCTCAGAACCATGTCCCGGCGGACGCCCTCTGCCAAATCGATCGGCCCCGCGTCATAATACCCGGCAACCTCATGCGTCACCGTCGTCGGTCTCCCATCATCATCCGTGTGAAACAGATAAAACTCACACTGGAAATCAAAATCAAAGTCCAGTCCCATCTTCTCGGCACGTTTTACCGTTTCCTGTAAAATATGACGCGAATCCGTCCAGGACGGCGTCCCATCCGCATTGCAGACCTGGCAGATCACGCGCGCTACATTTTCCTGCCCGGAATCCCACGGAAGGACCTGATACGTTGATGCATCCGGCTTCAAGTACAATTCCACACTCTCGCTCTGGTCCGTCAGATATTCCGGCGCCGCCGCGCCCTCGATCCCAGCTTTCTGTAAGCCGCCGAGCGCAAACCGGTTGATTGCATACCCCTCTTTCATCGCTTTTTCCGCCTGCCTCCGCGTCATCTGGACCATTTTGCACTGTCCAAAAATATCGGTAAACTGCAGCTTTACCAAATCAACATCTTCATCAAAAAAAGGTTCGGATCGGTTCGTATTCTCTCCCATCGCCATTTCCTCCTATAAAAAACGAGGCAGCTGTCTTTGTTTCCAGTCAGCCCCCTCGCCCTCTTTTCATATACGCCCAGAATTTTCCTGCCTATACAGCCCCCAAAATTTCAAGCATACGTTTATGATCGTTTTGCTGTGTGAGAATGCCCCTGTCATTCTTTTCACAATTTTTATAAATAAAATATAGCAGTCCGATATTTTTCTGTCAAATACTTTTTTATTTAATCCGCAGCTGTTCGCTCAATTCATTTCCCAACTGGATATGTCCCACATATCCGACCTCGCCGACCATGTAAACCATGCCGTCCTCCTTGATTTCCACTTCCAGCGTGCCGCCCGGCATATGGACGTACATATGCGGATCAGCAAGTCCCAGGCGGTATGCCGCACTCGCCGCCGCGCAGGCGCAGCTTCCGGACGCCAGCGTATATCCAACGCCTCTCTCATAGATCTCGATCTGGATATTCGTCCGGTCAAGGACATTTAAAATCTGCGTATTGACCTTTTCCGGGAAATATTCGGATGTTTCCGAATGCTCGCCGATCCGGCACACCATTTCCTTCGAAATCTCATTCATCCAGATGACGCAGTGCGGATTTCCCATTGAAAGACAAGTCGTGACATACGGAATCTTTCCAAATACCATCGTCTGGTTTACCATCTCCCGCCGCTCGCCGGTCACCGGAATCTCATCGCTCCAGAACGTCGGATGCCCCATCGAAATTTTCACACGGGTCGCATCCTCGTTGAGATAAAAGACTGTCTCCTCGCCTCCCAGCGTTTTCCAGGAGATCGTCGTTTTCTGCACATATCCCGCGTCCCGCAGATATTTTGCAAAAATACCCATACCGTTGCCGCTCTTCTCCGCCTCGCTTCCGTCCGCGTTGTAGATGTGTACATAAAAATCATTCTCCCCCAGATATGGACCCGCCAGAATGCCATCCGCGCCGATGCCAAAATGACGGCTGCACATCTTCTTGATATTCTCCACATTCAATTCCAGATCATTCTTATTTGGATCAAACACCAGGTAATCATTTCCCATACAGTGATATTTTTCAAGCACAACCTGTTTCATCGCGATACCTCCTGCCTATTTTAATCAATACCATAAAATTCTTTCATCAATGATTTCTATTCTACTTCCGTTCTGGAAACCACTCTTTCTTTAATTTTTATTTTAGGAAAATATAGCAGCTTTTAATAGAAGAATCATGCTTTAAATATTGCATATAATGCTATATAATATGAACTAAGAAATGAAATGTCTGTGTTTCAAAACATATTTATCTCAAAGGAAAACAACAAACTCAATGCATTTATACAAGATATAATTTCCCGCAACAATCAACCTGCAATACACTCAAAAAAAGGAGTCCCATTATGCCAGAAAACACCACCCACGAATCCCCCGCCTACGAAAAACGCGGCTACCTCAACCACGAATTCCGCCTTTTCCACCTGCGCGGGCAGATGGATACACCGGTTGCCTACCACTATCATGATTTCCACAAAGTCCTGATCCTGTTAAATGGCGAAGCAGACTACATCGTGGAAGGCCGTTCCTACCACCTCCGCCCGCTCGACATCGTCCTCGTCGGCGCGCACTGCCTGCACAAGCCGGTCGTACCATACCACAGCCGATATGAGCGTATCATCCTCTACCTGTCGCCGGAATGTCTGGATGCATTCTCCTGTGCTGACTGTGCGCTCGACCTCTGTTTCCAGCTTGCCAGAGAACAGCAGTCCGATGTTCTGCGCCTCGGTTCCCTTACCATGACGCCGCTCTTAGAGGCGCTGTCAAGACTGGAAAATGCCTATCAGGCAGGTGGTACAAATGACAATGGCACAGACAATGCTAACTTTGAATCCCTTGGTGGCAGCAGTTATGGCTCCGGGCTTCTTCTGCGTTTATTATTCCTGGAATTTATGGTACACCTTGATCGCGCCGCCTCCGAAAACCATCGGGAATACGTTCCGACCTCCCCTTCCGGCGAAAAAATCCTGGAACTCATGCGCTACCTCTCTGAACACCCAGAAGAAGACCACACGATCGACCAGCTCGCCACCCGCTTTTACATGAGCAAATACCACATGATGCGCCTCTTCCGCCAGGAAACCGGCTACACCATTACCGAATACCTGACCGAAAAACGCCTCCAAAACGCAAACGAGCTCCTGCGCCGGGGCACCCCCGTCACAGAAGCCTGCTATCAATCCGGATTCCGCAATTATGCTGCGTTCCTCCGGGCATATAAGAAAAAATATCGCGATACGCCGCATAATTTATCCAGATTAAATTACCAAGAAAATTTTACTATATAATAAGGAAACTTCCCCTATTCTTCCCTCCGGAATTTCTGAATCGACTCCATCAGCATTCTAAAATTCCGGATCATTGAATCAAACGCCCCATATTTATAAAAATTGATAAAGACAAGCCCCACCGGCACCGCCAGAATCATGCCTGTCAGCCCGCGCAGCTTAAATCCCAGATACAAAAGAAACAGCGTCATCAGAGGCGGCAATCCCATCGACTCCCCGACGATCTTCGGCTGGATGATCTGACGGACGACCTGCGTCAGGATGTAGAGCAGGATAAGCCCGGTCGCATACGCATACTCCCCCGCAAACAGTTTCACAACCGCCCATGGGAACAGCACCGTTCCCGTTCCAAAGATCGGCAGAAAATCCAGAATCGCCGTCAAAAACGCCAACAGGACACCGTAGCGGACACCCAGCACCAAAAATCCTGCCGCGAGAATCAGCGCCACCACACACATGATACGGAATTGTGCCAGAAAATATCCACCAATCAGTCCCTTTGCGTCCCGTTTCATATACTCGATATAGCGGAATACAAATGCCGGAAGATGCTCTTTCAGCCACCGCATGATGGACTCCCGGTCCGCCAGAAACAGGTACGAAGACAGGATAATAATGACCATATTTACCAGAAGATTCGGAATACTCTTCGCCACATGTCCGGCGATCTGCACGGTCGGTTCCGCCGCCCGCGATACCAGTTTTCCAAACAGACCATCCAGATTATCCGAAAATGCCAGCAGCGGCGGTTGTAAATTCTGCGGAAAATATTCTGCAAGCTTGCGCCCATTCTGCAATGCATCCCCGATCTCAGCGATCACACTCTGATATATTTCCGGTGCATCCGCCAGAAAACTTCCCATTTCCCGGTAAACCAGAAGACTCGCCCCGTAAAAAAGACCGATCACAATCGCCAGCGCCGCAATAATGATCAGCATCGAGCCGTGGCGCCGCACCAGCTTCACGCGCCGTTCCAGAAACCGCACCAGCGGATTTGCTAAAAGTGCCAGAATCCATCCGACCACAAACGGCATGAAAAAATGCAGAAGTCTGGGACCTAAAAAGATGACCAGACATAAACCAAGGAGCGGAATCACAATATTCAGAATCATTCTAAAACATCGTTTCATCTCATCCTTTTCCTTTCCAAGACGATGATACAATTTCGCTATACCAGATTATAGTGTTCCGCAATCTTTCTGAATGCCGGAAGCGATCTCTCGATCTGTCCATATGATACGCAGTATGCAATGCGCACATAACCCGGGCACGCGAATGAACTTCCCGGTACTACCAGTACATTGTACTGTTTGCATACCTCGCAGAATTCCTTCTCATTCTCCACTGGAGATTTCACAAACAGGTAGAACGCGCCCTCCGGCTTGATGCAGGAAAATCCGCACTCTTTCAATCCGTTGTAAAGCAGGTTACGGTTGCGGTCGTAAGCTTCCAGATTCACATTCGCATCTACGCAGCGCTTGATGACTCTCTGCATTAGGGATGGCGCATTGACACAACCCAGAACACGGTTCGCAATCGTTGCCGCCTGGAATACGTTTGCGCTCTCATCCATCTCAGACGGGATTACCAGATAACCGATACGCTCGCCCGGAAGGGACAGAGACTTACTGTAAGAGTAGCAAACCACTGTATTGCGGTAATATTTTGTCACATACGGTACAACCGCGCCGTCGTAAGCCAGCTCACGATACGGCTCATCGGACAGAAGCACGATCGATGTACCAAATTCCTTCTGTTTCTTTTCCAGAATTGCTGCAATCTTCTGCAGTGTTTCCTCGGAATAAATAACGCCGGTCGGGTTGTTCGGGGTGTTGATGATCACTGCCTTGGTCTTTTCGTTGATCTTTTCCTCAAATTCAACGAGATTCGGCTGGAAATCCACCGTATTCGGAGATACAACCACCAGCTCGCCGTCATAGTTGCGGACATAGGAACCATACTCTACAAAGTATGGTGCAAAGGTAATGACCTGCTCTCCTGGATTTAACAGGGTCTTTAAAATGACATTCAAACCACTTGCCGCACCGACAGTCATCAGGATGTTGCCTGCGTGAAAGGAGGTGCCGAACCGGCGGTTTAACGACTGAGCGATCGTCTCACGCACATCTTCATAGCCTGCGTTGGACATATATCCGTGTACAAACAGGGAATCTTCTTCCTTTACGATATCCTGAATCGCCTGATTTACCTCTGCCGGAGCCGGTACGCTCGGATTTCCAAGGCTGAAATCAAACACATTCTCACGTCCATATTTCGCCGCCAGCTTATTGCCCTCTTCAAACATCATACGGATGGCGGAGTTATTTTTCATAAGCGGTATCATTTTTTCTGAAATCATTGGCTTGCCCTCTTTTCTGTAAAACTGATCCATGCGGCAACTCTATCTGTATACAAGCAGCACTTTAACTTACTGAATTGTCGTCTTTTTGTTATTATAGCAGATTTTATTTCATTTTTATATCTTAATCCATATATTTTTACCGCCCTGCAACCTTATGCGATACCAGAAAGGCCACAACCGCTGTCACCGCGAAATAAAACCATGTGGACGGATTGCTGAACCAGGTTGTGAAAAACGATAACAGCATGTAAAGTGCAAACTGTGCGTACAGAAGATAGGTAATCGGATTCTGCACCTGGCGCATCATCCGCATCAGCAGATACGCCGCCGCTCCTAATATGGCAGAAAAGATGAACACGCCAATTATGCCGAAATCGTAGTACGCATCATAAAACATCGTCAGCGTCGTCAGCTCTTCCTTCGTCACATAATACGGAAATGCCGTCAACGACGGAACCAGAAACTTGAGTCCCGTCAGCGTCCAGAACGGTGCCAGCATCTTCATGCCCCAGCTGTGCTTCACAAGTCCCTTGACCAGACAGTCGAAATTATCGTAATTGTTTGCAATATAGATATACGGCTGCGTCACAAAAATCGGCAGGTGCCGTTTCATCTCAAAAACCGTATTCAAGTAGGCAGTATCATGGCTGCGCGCGATCGTCAGCAGAATGTAGAGCCCAATCAGCCCTGCCAGCGCAAAAACAACATAAATCGGATTCAGCTGGTGTTCCATCTGTATGTAGGTAATCAATGCCAGCAGTACCGCAAACAGAAGCTGGGAGCGCGACACGCACAGAAGCGGAATCGCCACCGCCGCTGCATCTGCCAGAAGCATACATACCAGCCGTCCCCGGCTGCGACCGCCCTCGATGCAAAAATAGATCACAGAGAGCGCCGGAACCAGCACACAGGACACCGTTAGATAATGAAGCCCGGTCACATGGAAATAGGAATAAGCATGCGGAACGCCCCGGAGCAGCAGCGGAATATAGCCCATATAGACCGCCTCGATCGCGAAACAGCCTGCCGATAGCGCCGCCAGCGCCACCGCGCAGAAAAAGACGGTTCCGGCATAAGATTCCAACCCCCGGCGCTGCACCGCGCCGGAATGACCGCCCACACGGACGGACGCCTCACTGGAAAATGCTTCCAGATAATAAAAAGCCAGATAAAAGCCCGCAAACGCCGCCAAAAGTCCCAGCCACGTTCCCGCACTCCATGCCTGACTTAAATAACTAAGCTTCATACACGCCAGTCCCTGTCCACCTACAAAGGAAAGAGCGAAAATCCCCCGCAGATGCAGAAGATTTCCACTCCGGATATAGTCTGACGCATACAGATACGCCGCCGCCGCCAGAAGCCCTGCGCCGGATAAAAGATAATGGCGGCCAAGCGCCAGAAGCAGCGAAGCCGCATAGCAAACCAAATAAACGATCATAGTTTCATCCTATCTGTACGTCTGTACACATTCTTTTACCGCACCGGTTTTCCCTACTCGCCCAGCCCGTCATCAACTATTTTCAGCATCGCCGACAGAGCTTCCTCCTCGTCTTTTCCATCACAGATAAACTCGATCTCATCACCGCTCTTGATGCACGCCCCAAGCACGCTCAGGACACTCTTTGCATTGGACACGGTGCCACGGAACTGGAACTGGACAGAACAATCGAATTTTACCGCCTCATTACACAGGATTCCCGCCGGTCTCAAATGCAGACCAGTCGGGTTTTTTAATTTAATTTTTGCTTTTACCATTGTTTAACTTCTTTCTCCTCATTTGTGGATGGCATACCATGCTTTATGCAGCATTGCCGCTCTCTGCATCCACATTTTCTTTTGCCGAGCTTGCCCCGCTCTCCCGGTTGGAACTGCTCTGGCTGCCCGTGTCTCCACGGTCACTCTCGATGCTTTCCGTCGTCTGGGCACTGGAGCTTCCATGTTCGCTGACCCGCACTGTCACAGCCGGCGCCGACAGCATCTTATACGCGTCCCCCAGCTGGAACTGCGCCGCTGCCGTGTGCTCGCCCAGTCCCATGCCTGATACATCGACCCGGATATTCATCTTCGCCGCCGACAGGCTGCTTAAATCCTCCTCAAGTCCCTGTACCTTGACTTCCATCTTCGTATCTTCGACGGTATAGCTGTAGCTGCTGTTCTTTCCGTTTAGAGTCACATCCTCCGGTTTGACCGTAAAGGTCTTCTCTATCAACTTCTCGACCTGTAGTGTCACGTTGATCGTCGTGCTATCCAGTCCCACGATCGTAAGCCCGGACGGCAGATAATCATCCAGATCGATCTCGCACTCCACATTCTTCGTCGCGCCCTGCACATTAAGGGACGGTCCCTGAATCGTGAGCGTGCTGACCGATGCCAGATCCGTCTTAAGCCCCGCCACAGACACCGACTTGATATCCGTCTTCGGACCCGTATAGCGGTATCCATCCGCCACTTCACCACTGACGTCAAAATCAAGCGGTACTTCTTTTACTTTCAGGATCTGCATCGTATAAGAGACATCTCCGCCAACCGTCTTGACAGAATCTCCCAAATCTGACAGCACATTTCCATTGGCGTCAAAATACTCCGGTGTTGCTGTTCCACCGACATCCGCCGCAGCACCGTCAATATTAAAACGGATACCCACGCTGCTGATCTGTCCGATCAGGGAGGTTGGTCCTTTAACCGTCACCTGGGATGGCACCATTGTCACCTCACCCGCCTCGTAACCCTCTGCCGCCTTGCCCTGAGGATACGCTTTCAGCGTAAATGCCTTGGTCTGCAGCGCCTCGGTCGTGATCTTGATGACCTCCGGGGACTTCACAACCGGCGTGGACTCCAGCAGTTCCTCATTGTTCACCACTTCCACTCGGATCGGGATCGCACCCGTCACATCATACATTTCCGATAAATCCGCATAGGCGTTGAAATCCGACGCCTTTACCTTATAATCATCCTTCGTCCGGATCTTGAAACTGATCGTCGCCGTTTTTTTGCCTACCACATCATAGGCAAGATCCGCCTGCTCCAGCACCTGATCGTTCGTGATCGTGACCGGAACCTCCCTCGTCGATACCTTGATCGGGTTCGCCACATTCACGACCGCCAGCCACACAAAGAAAGCACAGAACAGGGCAATCAGCTTGATCGCAAGATTATTCGTCAGCTTTTCTTTCATTTCTGCGTCTTCCCTTCCATATTCTGAAACGACCTGTGTTTTCCGTTTCCCGTTTTACCAGAACTGACAATATATCTCTCAGTTCATCTCCATCCTTGACACTCTTAAGCCGTCCGGACACAGCCACCGACACACGCCCTGTCTCTTCCGATACAACCAGCGTCACGCTATCGGTCGCCTCACTGACTCCGACTGCCGCACGGTGTCTGGTTCCCAATGCCTTGCTGATATCCATATTGTCCGAGAGCGGCAGATAACAGGTCGCCGCCGTCACACGGTTACCGCGAATCACGACCGCGCCGTCGTGCAGCGGTGTGTTGTGCTCAAAAATATTGATCAGAAGCTGGCTCGTCACGATACCATCGACCTCGATGCCCGTCCGCTCGATCTCTCCGAGCGGCGTGCCCCTCTCGATGACGATCAGGGCGCCCGTCTTGACTTTTCCCATCTCAAAACAAGCACGCACCAGCTCTGCAATCGTCTTTTCGCTGAAATCCTCATTTTTCTTCGTATCATCCGTTGAAAACAGCGTCGTCAGCACGTTCTGGCTTCCGATCTGCTCCAGTGCTTTCCGCAGCTCCGGCTGGAAAATAACGATGATCGCCGTTACCGCAATGTACGACGTCTTTTCCAGAAGCCACAGAATCGTATCCAGTTCCAGGATCGCAGCTGCCAGAAAGAATGCAAGAATAAAAACAATACCCTTCAGAAGCGTCCACGCCCGCGTATTTTTGATCCAGATCAGCATTTCATATACCAGAATTGCTATAATCGCGATCTCTATTAAATTTTTAAAGGTTATCTTCGGTACGAACGAGATCCACGAATAAATCTCCGCCAGTATCTCTGCCATTCTTTTCCCTCCCTTTCGGGCTGCGTTTCTGTTACCAGTCACGTACATATGACCCGTCACGCATTTCTTTTAACAACAAGTTTCTTTTATAAAATAGTCTATCTTCTCTTTACTTTATTGATTTCCTGTACCTTTACATCCGTCCTCGAAATCGCAATCTTTGGAACCGCTTTCACATAGTAATAATAATCGTCATCCTCAAACTGCGTGTACTCGGTCCGGCTGTAATCGACCGAAAAAACAAACAGCTGATAGATCAGCGATGCAATGACCGCACCAATCATTCCCACAACCAGCTCCGGCACGGACACCGGAACGCCAAAGCGGAAATCGCCGATAAACACAACCAGAATCTGTAAAATAAGGCCAGCTCCGATCGCGATCCCCCAGGAGTAGTTGATCGACAGTTTCTTGAGCACACAGACCGTCAGCGCCCCCAGGCAGCATGCCGCAATCATGACAAGCATCGCCGGGTTTGCCAGCAGGTTTTTGATGACCTGCGCCAGCATCTGCGTGATCTCAGTCTGCTCACTGCCTGCCAGGAAGCTTCCGTTCTGCTTCACATACAGAATCACGTAGTACAGAAAAATCCCGCAGCTCATCGGAATCACCGATACGAGGCTTCCAGTCAGTCCGAGAATCATCGGGACTGCAAACGGCACCTTCAGAAAAAACAAGATCGGCGTTACAATCAGGTACGCGCTGTCACCCGGCTGAAATCCGTAATACAGCAGCACCACGATCAGAAGGAACACCAAGGTGATGAGCGCCACTTCCATCGATGCTGCAAAGAGCTGTGCCAGCAAAAAAACCCCAATCAGAAACGCAATGGCTCCAAATGGGAGAAATGCACATATAATTCCCGCAAACAGCGGCACCAGACCGCCGCTCAGTTTCGGCATCAGTCCGATGTTCTGGTTAATCAGAAACACCGCCGCAAAGGCAGTTATAAAACGCAGGAATGCATTCACAAATGCACTGTATCTCGCATAGAAAGCCTTGAGTGCTTCTTTCCCTGCAAGGAGTCCTCTCATCTGCCTCTCCTCTCTCTCTCCATTTTTCTGGCGCGCCGGTGTATATCGTAGCGCTTATCCAGATGTTTCAGTTTCGCTATGTAGATCCGGTTCATCCTTTCCTCGTACTCATACCGCCCGCCATACACGATGATCGTCAGGACGACATACAGAAAAAGCCCCCCGAGGTATAAAGCTCCTCCTCGAAAAGCCAGTCCCTTCAGTTCATCCATTCCTATCGAACTCAGAACTACTTCTACATTAAATAATACCCACATTCCAAAGAGAAGTATGCTGCACAATGTATAGCTTATAAATCCCCGGAGCAGATTGCGGCTGATATAGTCGCTTTTAAAATACTGATTGACTGTTTTCATCTGGGAAGCATGCTTCTTCTCAAACAGTGCCAGTTCGGTCATTAATTTTATCTTGTCTTCGTTGAGCATACATGGTTCCTTTTTTATATATGCCGCGGCTTCCGGTTCAATACGTCCCGTTTCTGAAACCGCTGCGCCAAAAACGCATTCTTCCATAAATTATAACATAACTTTTTTCTCTTGGCGAGGGGGCGGGGGGATTTTTCATAGGTTTTTCATAAATTTGTAAGGGATTGTCAGACATCAAAAAAGAGCTCTGCCGATCACACATTTTCGCATGATCGGCAGAGCGTATCAAGTCTGTTTCATAAGATGTAAAAACTATGCCTTTTTTGCTTCTTTTTATGTTATGATACTTTTATGATGATACCAGGGTCAAAAGGTCAGAAGTTCGACGCAAGCTTGCTTGCAGGAGAATTTTTGACCTTGGGACCCGCCAAAAACATGAGTAAGTAGCCATTTTTCCAAGAAAAATGAGCGAATTACGAATGTTTTTGAAGATTGCGGGAGCATATAGTGCGGAGCAATCTGGTATCAGAGGGGGCAAAATGCCTTTTGACCCCAACATCTTTATGATATTAGGATCAAAAGGTTCGAAACATGCGTAAGCAGCCTTTTTCCAGACAATCAGAAGAAAAGAGGGATTTTGTTTTGAAAATCGCGATTGTAGATGATTTGTCCAGTGTATGGGTGCAATACCTCGCGCTCCCTTGCTTTGGCGTTTTATTTAAGCTGATAGTAGACGCCGAGAGCGGAATGATTTTATTTCTATATTTATTTATCATCGATTATCTGTTGGTCGTGCGTGCCGCCGCTTTCTACATCTGTCAGGCGCTCTTCGGCTACAACTTTTTCTCCTGGGAGACCGGGTGTTCCGGCTCTGAAAACACGCCGCCTTTCATCCGTCTCTCCGCGGTGCAGACGGGTATCTCCACCCTGTCCATCACCACGGACAACACCAGCGCATTCAGCCCTACCTGGATGAATGAAAAACTGGTATCGACCAAACCTGCGGGAAGCGGCATCGGAACCGAATCGATCCGCATGATCGCCGAACAGTACCACGGCGATGCACGGTTTGAATGGCGGGACGGCGTATTTTATGCTTCGGTATTGCTGAATCCGTAATGACACAAAAAGGGGATATCCAGTTTTTTCTGCTATCTCCCTACATAACCGGTTCCTGCAGCACGGTTCCCTCCGGGAATGCGGTACGGAACACGCAGCGCACCAGCGGACCTGCTACGATGAGCTGGAACGGAAGCGCCATGATGATATTCTTCGGAATATTGGTCAGCCAGATGATGAGCAGCTGGCTCCATGCGCCGGATTTCACGCAGGCTTCCAGACCGCCATATAAGGACATAACAAATACCATCGGAACGACCATGCAGCAGGAGATCGTGATTACTTTACGAAGTGTGCTGCTCTCCGGTGATACAAAGTAACGGAACGCAATTCCCTTCGCCGGACCGGACACGATGAACCAGTCAAACAGAAACGCATACACGAATGCAAACGGGAATCCGATCCATCCTTCGCGGATCGTTTCCAAGGATAAATGTCCCATATGAAGGGTTACATTGTACATACTCATCCAGAGTACCATCGTGAAACACATGATAACGGAATAGATAAAACTTTCTCTCTTATTTCTTGGCATTTTCATTCTCCTCCTATAAAATAATTGCTTCTATCCAGATGCAACGGCAAATCAGTCCGACACACCCACGCACAAGATGCTGTCCGTGATAAATTTCACAAAATAAAAGGCAGCAGAAATCGGAAACTCGTTTCGATCTCTACTGCTGTATGCAATCTCACTGCGTTTTTTCAAACTATATTCGATTTGGGTTACGGTTCGCTATTATAACGTCTTTTTTCCATTCGTGTAAGCACTTTTTTTATTTTTTCACAATTTCATCATATTGAACGATCAATTTTTTTTATTTTTTATTCCGCTTATGCAACTTGACAAGAGCTGCTTTTTCAGCTCCCCTTTCATTTTTTCCGAATTTTTCCCTAAAAACAGGCAAATAGATATTGACAATACTGCCTTTATTCGATAGAATGTAATAGTATGTTTACATTGAACTGTCCGTGTCCAGGCTTTAATGCAAACCAAATACAAAATGAATTACGAATCAAAATAAAAGAATTTATGATGGAGGTACACTACATTGGCTAACATTAAATCCGCAAAAAAAAGAATCTTAGTTGCAGAGACAAGAGCTGCAAGAAACAAGGCTATCAGATCCAAAGTTAAAACTGCTGTTAAGAAAGTAGAAGCTGCTGTTGCTGCAAAAGATAAGGCTGCTGCACAGGCTGCATTATTAGCTGCTACCAGCGAGATCGACAAGGCTACTTCCAAGGGCGTATACCACAAGAATACAGCTTCCCGCAAAGTATCCCGTCTTTCCAAGGCTGTAAATACTCTGGCTTAATTATCCAGAGCGGATCTTTCGAATTATATATTAAAAATTAACCCAAATTAAAAAACCATTATTCTGTGGGTGTGACAGAATAATGGTTTTTTGTTGCTTCTTTTCCAGCCGGGTCCGGCCGAAGAACCGCTGATTCTGATGCTGGCACTGCCCTTTAGAATCAGCGCACGGAACTTCTGGGCTGACTGATCAGCAGCTCCACCGCCAGCCGGTCGCCCATCCGCCCGGTCTTGACTGCCTCCTCGGCATCCACGCAGGTCTGCACATAGGAAATGAGCTGTTCTTTCGTAAATGCCGCCGCCTGGCTGCTGAGCTTTCCGGCTACGAACGGAGGTACTTTCAATTTCGAGGCAACCGTCCCCCGGTCTGCGCCGGACGCCTGCAATTCTCGCACCAGCAAAAGCTGGTTAAACTGTCTGGCAATCAGGAACAGGATCCGCATCGGCGGCTCCCTGAGTGTCAGCAGGTCTTCGTACAGATCCATCGCCCGCTTCGTCTTTCCCGCCGTGATCGCCGCTACCATGTCGAAGATCTTGTTCGTGATCTGCACGGTCGTGATGACTTTCACATCCTCTGCCGTCACTACCTCACTGCCCATCGTGTAGGAAATGAGTTTTTCCAGCTCCATCCGGATGTTTTCCATATCATCGCCGACGCGCTCCAAAAAGAGATTCATCGTGGACGGCGTGATCTTCCGCCCATTCTGCGCCAGGATCGTCGCCGCCCATCTGGCGAGCTGCGCGCTGTCCTGCCGCTTCATCTCCGCAATGTGACCCAGATCCTTGACCTTTTTGTAGAGTTTGTTTCTCTTATCGACCGCCTCCTCCACGAATACGATGCAGGTCGTGTCCGGCATCATCGGCAGATACTCCGCCAGCGCCTCCGAAGAAGTCTTGAAAAATCCGCTGTCCTCGATCAGAATCAGACGCCGCTCGCTGAAAAATGGCATCGTGTCCGCCAGACTGATCAGCTCGTTCACATCCAGCCCTTTTCCCTCGAAATAATTGTAGTTCATCGTATCATCGCCCGAGATCGCCGCCCGCAGCTTCTTTTTATAACTCTGCTTCAAAAACGCCTCTTCGCCGTATAGCAGATAAACCGGCTTAAATGTGCCATTTTTGATGTCTTCATTGATCGTCTGCATTAACTCCGTCCCCGCCTCCTGGTTCTATTCGATAAAAACAGATCCATTTTTTCGAATGACTGTCCATCCGGTTACTTTCCTGTCTATTTTTTCACTTCCTACTATTATAAACATTTTTCTAAAATGTTGTCTACTGTAAACCCATAAAAAGAATAAAACAGCAGCTCCTTTTGTTGCTTGAAATTTTTCCTTGGTTCACTTTCAGTCAAAACCTACATTACCATCCCTAGCAAAAGATAGACCGCATACGCTACAATCCACGCAATCACGCACTGCGCCACCACGACAAAGCAAGCCCATTTTCCGCCCAGTTCGCGTCTGACCGATGAAATCGCTGCCACGCACGGCGTATAGAGCAGGCAGAAAACCAGCAGACTGACCGCTGAAAGAGGGGTCAGAATGTCACGCAGGCTCTGAGTCGTCCCGAACAGAACCGACAGCGTTGATACAACACTCTCTTTTGCCATAAATCCGGTCAGAAGTGCCGTGCAGACACGCCAGTCGCCTAATCCCATCGGCGCAAACAGTGGTGCAATCACACCAGAAATAACCGCCAGAAGACTCTGCTGGGAATTGGACACAACATTCAGGTGCAGATCAAATGTCTGAAGGAACCAGATTAAAATCGTCGCCACAAAAATAACTGTGAATGCTTTCTGCAGGAAATCCCTTGCCTTTTCCCAGAGAAGCTGGGCGACATTGCGCGCCCCCGGCATCCGGTAGTTCGGAAGCTCCATGACGAACGGAACGGCTTCACCCTTAAATAAAGTTGTTTTAAGAAGCATTGCCATCAAAATTCCCATCAGGATTCCCAACAGATAAAGTGCAATCATAACAATCGCCCCATGATGCGGGAAAAAGACAGCGGTAAAAAACGCATAAATCGAAATCTTGGCGGAACAGCTCATAAACGGAGTCAACAGGATCGTCATTTTTCGATCCCGCTCCGAAGAAAGCGTCCGGCTTGCCATGACTCCTGGTACCGTGCAGCCAAAGCCAATCAGCATCGGCACGATGCTCCGTCCGGAAAGGCCGATCTTTCGAAGCAGTTTATCCATCACAAACGCCACACGTGCCATATAACCGCTGTCCTCTAAAAGCGACAGGAAGAAAAACAGCGTCACAATGATCGGCAGAAAGCTCAAAACACTTCCGACACCATTGCACACACCATCGATCAGAAGGGAATGGAGCACCGGATTGATACCTGCCGCTGTCAGCGCTGCGTCTGCCCGCTCTGTCAGCCATCCAATCACCAGTTCCAGACCATCTGAAAGGACCGCGCCAATCACATTAAATGTCAGCCAGAATACCAGACCCATGATTGCAATAAATGCCGGAATCGCCGTGTAGGTTCCGGTAAGAAGACGGTCAATCTTCACACTTCGCTGGTGTTCCCGGCTTTCCCTCGGTTTGACGACTGTCTGCCTGCAGACTTTTTCGATAAAACCAAACCGCATATCTGCAATCGCAGCTGCCCGATCCAGCCCGCGTTCCTTCTCCATCTGGCAGATAATATGTTCCAGCGTCTCTTTTTCATTCGTGTCCAGATTCAGACGCGCCTCAATCTCCTCATCGCCTTCTGCCAGCTTCGATGCAGCAAAGCGCACCGGAATACCCGCATTCTGCGCGTGATCTTCGATCAGATGCATAATACCATGCAGGCAGCGGTGCACCGCACCACCGTGATAATCCGCATCACAGAAATCCTGCCGTCCCGGCTTCTCCTGAAAATGCGTTACATGAAGCGCATGATCGATCAGCTCTCCGATTCCTTCATTCTTTGCCGCTGAGATCGGGATAACCGGAATTCCCAGTTCTTCCTCCAGTTCGTTGACACGGACAGAACCGCCGTTCTGGCGCACCTCGTCCATCATATTAAGCGCCAGAACCATCGGAATATCCAGTTCCAGAAGCTGCATGGTCAGATACAGGTTGCGCTCAATGTTCGTCGCATCCACGATATTGATGATTCCCTTCGGGTGCTCCTGCAAAATAAACTGACGCGTCACCAGCTCCTCATTCGAATATGGCGATAAGGAATAGATTCCTGGCAGGTCGGTCACTTTCGTATTTTCATGTCCGCGGATCGTGCCATCCTTCCGGTCCACCGTCACGCCTGGGAAATTCCCCACATGCTGATTAGAGCCGGTCAGCTGGTTAAAAAGCGTCGTTTTGCCGCAGTTCTGATTACCTGCCAGTGCAAACGTCAGGACGGTGCCATCCGGCAATGGGTGTTCCTCCGCCTTTGTATGGTATTTTCCACCTTCTCCGAGTCCAGGGTGATCGATCGCGCGCGCCATCGGAATCCCATGTTCCTTTTTGTCCGCTGCTTCGGTTCCTGCCTCGCGTACATTCTCAATCTCTATCTTCTCTGCATCCGCCAGGCGCAACGTCAGTTCATAGCTATGAATCCGCACCTCAACCGGATCGCCCATCGGCGCATATTTTACCATCGTAACCGATGCAGTCGGAATCAATCCCATATCCAGAAAATGATGCCGCAGTGCACCTTCTCCGCCAACTGCCCGAACGGTTGCAGTTTTTCCTATTGGTAAATCCTTTAATGTCATTCTCTGCCTCCATCTCTCTTCATTGGTCAAACTCATTGTATGTCATCAAGCTTCTACATCCGCCTGATTTTGAAGCAAAGCATAGAGAGAAAAATACTATTGAAACTTTTTCTCAATTATGTTTCCAGATAAGTCTATTGTACTTTAGGGAATTTGTCAATCGTTGGAATCTTTAAGAATCTACCAATCAGAAAAAAAAACAGAAAAGACAAAAGAAAAACAGCAAGGATGAATCATCCTCACTGTCTCAAAATAGCTGGGCTACAAGGATTCGAACCTTGAAAATGACGGAGTCAGAGTCCGTTGCCTTACCATTTGGCGATAGCCCAATCTTTTATTTCATAGCTGTCTCAGCCACATTTATTATTATATCATAAATTTTTGTTTCGTCAAGTATTTTTTTCAAACACTTATGTTTTTTTGAACAATTATAATTGTTTACCAGTTCGAAACATTTTACAGTCTCGTAATGCCCCGGATATTTTTCCGTCACGAGGCTTCCTGCAAATAATTCTAATGGTTCTTAAAATTCCTGCTGCCCGAATCCAACTTCTGATAACTCCAGACATATCATGGTTCAGGCAGCAGGAATCATATATCCTCATACACTCCGCTTTAATTAGCTGACTCCGCATCTGTCTTCGTTTCTTTTTCCGTCTGCTTTGTCTCCATCTGACTGTACTCTGTCTCCGAGTGCGTGCTCTCCTTTACTGCTTCTGTCAGTGTCTCCGGCGCGCGGGATGTCTCGGATGGCTTTGTCTCCACTGTCTCATCATCCGCATCGTCGTCATCCTCATCAATCAGATCATCCGCAATATCCGGCGTCTCGAAATAGCCTTTTACCGTACCAAAGGAACCGCCGTCCCGCACTGCCACTCCGCCGAGCGTAAACGTGCACTCCGTATTGGCGGGAAGCCCTTTGACGTGAATCTCACAGGAGGTTCCGCCTGTGTCCGTGATTCTCGCCGAATAGCTCTGACCGTCCGGATCTACCACCGACACGGTCGGATTTTTCCATTTAACCTTTTCCTTAAAAACGATGTTCAGCGAACCGCTCTCGTAATCTACATAGTCAATCTTCGCTTTCTTGCCTCCCGAATCGACTTCTTCCTCGTCCTCATCTGCTGCGGCGGTTGTCTCCACCGGGCGTACTGCAGTCGATGGCTGTTCTGCCGGCGTCGGTTCATTTTCCGGCTGACCGGTGCTTTCCACGGTCGTCTCCGCTAAGGTTTCTTCCTCGGTCTGCGGCAATGTCACCTCACGAACCAGAGCCGCATCCGTCTCAATGGTGCTGTCCGTCTTCGAATAACCTACCGTATAAGCACGATCCGCGATCTCCCGCGCAATCTCTTCCATCGTCATACCGGCAAATTTTTTCATATCATTTTCGGTCAGGTCGTTATCCCGAATCAGCTCTCGCAGAAAATACGCTTTTCCATAAGAAATATTGTATTTCTCCGCCAGATCCTGAATCTCCCCGGTTACCTTCATCCGCTGGTCATAGACAACCGCCTGTACCGCGTGTTCCTGCAGGGAAGACTCTACATCCCCTACGACATCCTGACGCAAAGATGATGCCTTTTTCTCATTCTCATTGGACACGGTAACTAGAATCGCATTGTCCAGTTCATCCAGATAACCGTTCCGGACCATCGAACCGATCAATGCGTTGACCGCAATATCAAGGTCTACATTTTTCAAATTCATATCATCCAGGATCGTCTCCGCATCCTCATTGAGCGGATTCGCCTGCAATACTTTCTCGTTCCGGTTGACGGAAAGCTCAATACTCGGATTGACATCGATGCCAATCACCGAATCGACACGGTGATTCTGGTAAAATGAAACACCGCCTCCTAACACAGCCACACACAGGCAGGCGGCTGCTGCCATCGCCACGGTCCGCATCCGGCGGTACATCCGTACACGGCGGGATGGTTTTACATAGATCTCCTGTGGCGTCGAGAGATCGATTTTATCGAATACGTTGGGAGTCAGGGCGTCCATCGCCGATCGCAGATGTGACTCAATCTCATCCTGTTCCCACGCTGTTTCAGAGTGATCGGTCAATGTACTCCCTCCTCTCTCAGGTGTTTTTTCAGTTTTTTCATAGCACGGTTGTACTTGGAAAGCACCGTTGCCAGCGGCATCTCCAAATCTGCCGCGATCTCACGATGTTTTAACCCCGCTGATGTCCGCAGAAGTACAATCTGCCGTTCTTCTTCATTTAATATTTTGAGTGCTGCGTGTAATACCATCTTATCCGCAGCATCCTCTATCTGGGGACAGAATTCCCCTGTCTCCATCTCAGAAAGATCCGAAAGCCCGATATCCGCTTCATGCTTCTGGTCACGGAAGCGCATATAGCAAAGATTTCTAGCGATCGTAAACATCCACGCCAGCGGTTTGCCCTGCGACTGATAGCTTCCAGCCGAAGTCCAGACCTTTAAATAAAGCTCCTGCATGACCTCCTCAGAGTCCTGCAGATTCCGCAAAATCGATAGAATAAAACCGTATATAGTTTTATCCGTATTCTGATAAAGCTGCTGAAATGCCGCCTTATCTCCCTCTGCCACTCGCAGAAGCAGCTTTTCATCGCTCATCTTATCATAGGCGACCGGCTCTTCCATGGTCGTTAAAAGCCCCGTCAAAAACATGGACGAAATTTCCTTTCTATATAACTTAATGCAAAGAAACCAGTTCTTATTGCATTTGTTATGAATTTTTTCTGATTTCTGTCCAGCTCCTCACGGCAGCTGGCAAAAATCAATGCAGCTTTATTCATACTCGACCCGTTCCAGAAAAAGCCCCTCCGGCGGCGCCGTAAAACCTGCCAGCGCTCGGTCACAGGAAAAAAGCGCCTCCGCCACTGATTCCGGTGTCCGCTTATGAAGTCCTACCTCGATCAGTGTACCGGTCAGGATTCTTACCATATTATATAGGAAGCCATTGCCACGAAAATGCAGTTCGCACACACTTTCCTGCATGGTCAGCTCAATAGCAGTGAGATTCCGCACCGTCGATTTTTTCATCCGTTTCAACGAACAGAATGCTTTAAAATCGTGCTCACCCGTCAGATACGCAGCCGCCCGTCTCATAGACGCTATGTCCAGCGGTTCCCCCAGACCGTACACATATCGGCGCTCAAATACATTTTTCTTCGCTGCCGTCTCAATCCGGTAGCAGTACGTCTTGGAAACAGCATTTAAACGGCTGTGAAAACGCGTTCCCGCCTCCTGTGCCGATAAAACAGCGATATCATCCGGGAGATAGCGGTTCAGGTACGCTTTCAACTCCTCCGCGCTCATCCCGGCACAGGACGCCGGAAGATGGAAATTCGCCACCTGTCCCCATGCGTGGACGCCTGCATCTGTCCGTCCGGAACCGTGCACCTCTACCGTCTGCCCCGCCATTTTCTCCAGAATCTGCTCTAATTTTCCCTGTATCGTCTTGTCCGTGTTTCCCTGCTTCTGCCAGCCGTCATAACGGCTTCCGTCATATTGCAGGGTAATTTTTATATTTCGATCTGGCATATTTTTTCTCCATGTGTTATCCATTTTCATTCTTTTTTATTCGTAAATATATCTGTCCCGCCGCCAGATACAGCAACGTTCCGGTCAGCGCTCCTGCCATATCCAGCCACACATCGCTGATCTGACCAGAACGCCCCTCGGTAAACAGCTGAATCGTCTCATCCAGAAACGGGACCGCAAAAATAGCGATACGATGGAGTTCCAGCCATACAGGCCCGCACGGTGCCATCGCACGCATTCTCCCAGTCCTATCTTTCCCATCAGCCGGATCCTCTGTCCGCATTTCTTCCAAAATAGCTCCGTTCACACGCACACAGAGAGCACTCTGCCGCAGCAAAATCCCCAGTCCTGTATACTCAATAAAATGAGCACATTTGCGCACAATATGCTCGGTCAGCCATGGTACGGCTATTCCGGTATCTGCTGCCAGCTTCTGCAAAAGCCGGAGAACCCGTCCGCTCTCCGCCGATGACTGCACTGCCGGTCGCATGGAATTGGAGTAGATAAATAAAATGTATAATATTAAGATCACATGCCAGATCCATGCCATTCCCAGTGCTTTCTGTTTTTCCCGGATATTTTTTCCTGTATTCATCTATCAATCCCTGTATTCGCTTGATTCTTCTATGCGCTTACGCCTTTACTGCTCGGATTTTAAGATTCCGCTCCCGTCAATCCGCTGTACCGCCAGCGCGATCGCATCTTCATCCTGCACCAGCGCCATCCGCACATGTCCTTCTCCCGATGGACCAAACGCACTTCCCGGTGTCACCAGAACTCCTGTTTTTTCAAATAACGTTTTTACAAATTCCATCGAATCGCTAAATCCAGCTGGAATCGGTGCCCAGACGAACATCGTTCCCTCCGGTTTCTCCATCTTCCATCCGATGGATGCAAGACCATCACACAGACAGTCACGCCGTCCCTCATAAGCAGCTCTGGTCGAAGCCACACAGCTCTGGTCACCGGTAATCGCCGCGATCGCTGCCTTCTGGATCGGCAGGAACATACCGTAATCCATATTGGATTTCAACGTTTTCAGATGACTGACAACTTCCTTATTTCCCACGCAGAAGCCGACACGTGCCCCCGCCAGTCCATAGGTCTTTGACAGGGAATTAAATTCCACTCCGACTTCTCTCGCTCCTGGGAAACACAGAAAACTTCCGCAGGTTCTTCCATCAAATACCAGTTCACTGTAGGCGTTGTCATGCAGCACGATAATATCATATTTCTTTGCAAATGCGATCAGCTCTTCATAAAAACAATCCGGTGCCAGCACTGCCGTCGGATTGTTCGGGTAGGAGACAATCATAAATTTCGCTTTCTGAGCGACTTCCTCCGGAATTTCCTTCAAATCAATGATGTAGTGATTTTCTTCGCGCTGCGGCATATAGTAAAGCTCTGCCCCCGCCAAAGACGGACCATCCGCAAACACCGGATAACACGGATCCGGTACCAAAACCACATCGCCCTCGTCCACGATCGAAAGTGCGATGTGCGCCAGTCCCTCCTGGGAACCGAGCAAAGAGCAAATCTCTGTCTCCGGGTTCAGCTCCACTCCATAGCGGCGCGCATACCAGTCGGACACTGCCTCCAGAAGTGCCTGCTGATCCTGAATTGCATACAGGTAATTTTCCGGTACCAGACAGGCTTCGCTGAGCGCCTTTAAAATATGCGGTGCGGGGGCAATATTCGGTGCGCCGATGCTCAGATCAACGATCATCTCCCCCTCTTCCAATTTTTTCTTCTTCATCTGCGCCAGCATGGAGAACACGCCCTCGCCAAACCGGTCCATTCTATTTGCAAATTTCATCTTATGTTTTTCCTCGCTTTCAGAAGTTCTTCTATCCACCAGCTGAGTCAACAGCCCCTGACTCTGTCATTCTCCATCGTTCTATCTTTGATTTTTCTGGTTCTCAGCCTTTCTCCGCCATTCTTTTTATCTGGCTATATAAGTATTAATTATAGTACAAGCATATAGGAAAGTAAAGGCGTGTCCAACAACGGAATTTGCCGTAGCTTTTCTAAAAACGTTGTAAAAACAACCGACTTTTCTCAGCAAAACAATTATACTTAATCTCGTAATTGAAACAGTAATTGTTCCGTGCTTTTATCCTCACGGACAGGAAATTCATACATGAAAGTTAAGAAAGACGAGGTTTTTATCATGATACGAAGAATTATTGAAATTGATCAAAAAAAATGCAACGGCTGCGGGCTCTGCGCTTCTGCCTGTCACGAGGGCGCCATCGGCATGGTTGATGGAAAGGCAGCTCTTTTAAAAGATGATTACTGTGACGGTCTGGGAGACTGCCTGCCAGCCTGTCCGACCGGTGCCATCTCTTTTGTCGAGCGCGAAGCAGCGGCTTACGATGAAGCGGCCGTCCAGGTTCATATGGCTGCCCGCAAGGCAAAACAGGTGCTGGAAAATGCAAATACTGCTGCTTCTGCAAACGCTTCCGCCCGCCCTGCATTCAGCGGATGTCCAGGATCCATGAGCCGTTTCCTGAAGCGCACTGAAAGCGCTCCTTCTGAACATGACGATACTCATGCAGATAGCGCCGAGACTTTTAATCCTTCTGATTCAGCATCCATCCCGGTGAGCGCCCTTCAAAACTGGCCGGTTCAGATTAAATTAGCTCCGATCCATGCACCGTATTTCGATGGGGCAAAGCTCCTGGTCGCTGCCGACTGCACCGCTTACGCATACAGCCGCTTCCATCAGGACTTTATCCATGGTAAAATAACCTTGATCGGATGTCCGAAACTGGACAGCATCGATTACTCCGAAAAACTGACCGAAATTATCCGCAGCAACGATATCAAGAGCGTGACCGTTGTCCGCATGGAGGTTCCATGCTGCGGAGGCATTGAACAGGCAGTTAAAAATGCCTTGCAGGCAAGCGGAAAATTCATTCCATGGCAGGTAACAACCATTTCGATCGATGGGCGGATTTTAGATTAATATCTGCCATTCCCCCGATTGACCTACCCAACCATTTCGTGCAGGTTCCGCTCTCCATACACACCTGCCGAATGGACTCAATCAGACTCAAAAGAATACGAAAATTTATATATCTAAACGAGATTTTATTAAGGAGGTTCATTATGGAATACCCATACATCAAAAACATTACTCACGAAAAAGTGCAGTCTTTAGCCGGCCTGGTAAACGCAGAAGACGGTCAGATCGTCAGCAAGACTCTGGCACAGAACGAAGCTGTCAGCGTTACTCTGTTTGCATTTGCAAAAGGCGAAGAAATCTCCACCCATGATTCCACCGGAGATGCGATGGTGACCGTTCTGGAAGGCACCGGCCGCTTCACGGTCGATGGCGTCGAGCACCTGGTTCACGCAGGCGAAGTTCTCGTCATGCCGGCGAAAAAGCCGCACGCCGTTTATGCACCGGAAGCATTTAAATGGATGTTGACGGTTGTTTTCCCATTTAAATAAAGACTGCGCTCAAACTCTTTTTACCATGCAGCCCGACTGATAGCAGCCCTTATCCATTTATTCCAAAACAGGCATACCGCAGGAATCCATGCATGATTTTCATCCTTTTCTCCGCGATATGCCTGTTTTTCATTTTATAAGCACATGGTTGTGTTCATTTTTCCAGTTAATCTCCCTTCAACAGATATGAACAGCAGCTTCCAGCTTTCATTATTCCACATACTCATGTGTCTCCACCCACTGCAGCAGCTTTTCAATCGCCGGATTCGGGTTGCTCTGACGCCATGCGATCTCAAAATCAAGCTCTTCCGGGCTGCCGTCCGCGCGGAGAAGCGGAACCACTACCAGATTCCGCGCATTCCGATAATGGCGGACGGCATATTCTGGGAGAATCGCCACGCCAAATCCCGCTGACACCTCCAGAAGCACCGTCTGTACCTCCCGTTCACGCGCCACGATATTCGGTATAAAACCGCCCTTATTGTAACAAATCAATACTTCTTCCGCCTCATCGTTGGAACGCCCCTGCGGCTGCATGATGATAAAGTCTTCCCGCGCCAGATCACGGTACATCAGATGGCTCTCTCCCGCCAGCGTGTGTCCCGGATAAAGAACCGCCATCATCGGAAACCGTTTGAGGAATCGATGCTTTAAATCCTCGTAATTCTGCGTGTACAAAGACAGATTAAACGCAAGATCGCAGGTTCCATTATCTAACAGCTCATAGAGCGCACTCATATTTTCCCGCAGCAGATGAATCGAAATATTCGGGTACGCCTCATGAAAACTTCTGAGCGTCTCCGAAAAACGGCTCTGCTCATATCCCCGGATAAATCCGATCGTCAGCTCCCCAGCTACGCCTTCCGCTGCCGTCCGCGCGAGCTTCGCCGCCTCCTCGGCGCGGACCAGAACCGCCCGCGCCTCGTTCAGATATACCTTTCCCGCCGCCGTCAGCTCGACATGGTGCTTGTCCCGCACAAAAAGCGGCACCCCGATCTTCTCCTCCAACGACCGAATCTGCAGCGTCATCGCTGTCTGCGAAATAAAACATTTTTTCGCCGCCCGCGTAAAATTCAGCTGCTCCGCCGCCGCCACAAAATATTCCATTTGTTTTAAATTCATCTCATTTCCCCATTTCTATATCCTATATGTAATCGCGTCTTTTCGATCGAGCAAAAAAATGAATCACGCCGCCCAATTTACGGGCTTTCGATCTGGCTTTTCCTGTTTCGTTATAAGTTTCCCTTATTATAATATCTGTTCTTTCTATTGGCAAGTTTTTCATTCATCCTTTATAATTTTTAATAGTCAACAAAAGAAAGTGAGTGAAAGGTATGAAACAATTCAAAAATTTCTACGAAGGCACATACGCCAAGTACATTCTGCCGGGCGTCCTGCTGCAATCGGTTCTGATTGGCGGCGGCTATGCAACCGGACGTGAGATTTATTCTTACGGTGCGAAATTCGGAGCGATGGGCTGGATCTCCGGACTGACGATCGGCATCGGTTTTGCCCTGTTTGCCTTCCTGACCTTTGAGATCTGCCGGATCTACAAGGTTTACGATTATAAAAACTATATCAAGCAGGTCATTGGACCGCTCTGGCCGATGATGGATATTTTAACTGTCCTCATCGCGATTCTGCTGATTGCCGTTATGGCAGCCGCAACTGGAAGTATTTTCGAGCAGGTCGGACTTCCGAATATTCTCGGCTCCGTTGTGATCGTTCTGATTTGCGGACTCTTGAACTTTAAGGGTTCCAAGATGATCGAGAAATTTGAATCGATCGGTACTATTTTACTGTATGGCGGCTATATTCTGTTTACAATTCTGGTACTCGTCAACAAGGGCGGCAACATTTCCCATGTATTCAGCACGATGGACACCAGCACCTACGACGGCTCTGTCACTGTTCCGCTGTGCATTTACACCGGTATCCTGTATGTTGCCTACAACATCAATTCCATCCCGATGGGCATGTTCTCCCTGACACGCCAGACCAAACGGAAAGAAACCTTTATTTCCGGTCTGATCGCCGGTCTTCTGATGGTTATTCCGTGGTTTTTGTCTTACTTTGCGATGATGTGCTTCTACGGTGACACCTCCATCGTCGGCGCGGATGTCACAACCCCGTGGATGGAAATGATCAAGGCAGTCAACGGCGGACCGGCACTGATGGCACTGTTCAGTCTCGTTATGGGCTGGACGCTGGTTGAGACGGCAACTGGCTGCATCCACATGATCATCGACCGTTTCGACGTTGCCATGGAGGAAAAGGGCGCTGCCAAGCTGTCCGATACAAACCGCGGTCTGATTACGGTCATCACGCTGATCGCTGCACTCGTATTATCCCGCGTCGGCGTTGTCACCTTGATCGAGCAGGGCTATTCGTACCTGTCTTACGGATTTATCCTCTTCTACCTGCTGCCGACGCTGCTGGTAGGCGGATATAAGATTATTAAACATAAAGACAAATAAATATGTAATGATAAGAACACATCCGCCTGTGGGAGATTTCATCTTATAGACGGATGTGGTATAATGTAAACACTTGACGAGGTATTTTCGAATCAACATAGAAAGGAAGTATATGCAATGAAATATGTCGGATATTACAATGGAGAAATCGGCCCCCTCGAGGAAATGAAAATCCCGATGTTGGACCGCGCCGTTTATTTTGGAGATGGCTGCTACGATGCCACCACCTTTGCAAACAACAACATTTTTGCCGCAGACGACCACCTCGACCGTTTCTACAACAGCTGCAAGCTGCTGGAAATCCCGTTTGAAATGTCGCGCGAAGAACTGCGTGCCGAGCTGCAGAAATGCATCGATGCCAATGAGATTGACCACGGTATGCTGTACTGGCAGTGTTCCCGCGGAACTACCTATCGTGGACATCAGTTTCCACCTGCTTCCGTAAAACCAAATCTGATGATTTTTACTGTTCCGTGCGACCTGATTCCATTTGATAAGACTTTCCGCCTGATCTCGATGGAGGACACCCGTTTCCTGCACTGCAACATCAAGACGCTGAACCTGATTCCAAGTGTCATCGCTTACCAGCGCTGCATCGAACAGGGCTGTCAGGAAACGGTCTTCCACCGCGGCGAACGCGTCACCGAATGCGCCCACAGCAATATCTTAATCATCAAGGACGGCGTTCTCTGCACCCCACCGAGAGATAATCTGATTCTTCCGGGCATCACGTTAAAACATCTGCTGATGTTAGCTGAGAAAAACGGCATCCCGACCAGCGAGGCACCATTTACCATGCAGGAACTGGCAGACGCCGACGAAATCATCGTCAGCAGCTCCGGCGGGCTCTGCATCCAGGCCGTTGAACTCGATGGAAAACCAATCGGAGGAAAAGATCCGAAGACGCTGAAGACTTTGCAGGATGCTTATGCGGAGTTTTATGCGGAAGATACGAAGGTACGGTAAAAATCCATAAATTTGCCAAGGGCTGTCACTCAAAACGTGGCAGCTCTTTTTCGCTTGCGACATGTTTCTGCTTCGCGCAAGTGCGCATCCTCGCGGAGCATTTTTTGTTTCATAGGACGCAATTTCCTATGAAATAAAATAAGGGATCCTTGTATTTACAAGGATCCCCAGGACGCGGAGACGGAGGGATTCGAACCCTCGTGCCGGGATGAACCGACAAACGCATTTCGAGTGCGCCGCGTTACGGCCGCTTCGCTACGTCTCCAGATATTAGGTGTTTCTCTTCGAAACACCTATACTATTATACATGATATTTTGACTTTTGTCATCTGTTTTTTTCAGCATTTACTGATAATACGCATCAATTCCGTTCGCAATTCCCCCGGCAATCAATTCCTGATAATCATCCTGCGCCATCTTCTGGTCTTCTTCCGGGTTGCTCATAAAGCCCATCTCGACAATGGAAACCGGTATCTTACACCAGTTGATGCCGCTCATGCTGTCTGTCTCCTGCACACCGCGGTTCTTGAAGCCGGTTGCCGCGCAGACAGAGTCCGTGATCTTCTTGGAAAGAGAATAGCTTGCCGCGTGAAGCCCGCCGTTGTACGGGTTGGTTGCCGTCTGGCACATGGAGAGTGTTCCGTTGACCGTCGTATTATCCAGCGAATTTCCATGAATCCGGACAAAAATGGAGGCGCCGCTCTTGTTGGCGATCTCCGCTCTCTCCGCATTGCTTAAGTTGACATCGTTGGACTCCCGGATCATGACGACCTGATAGCCTCTCTCTTCCAGAATCCGTTTTAACTTCTTCGAAACTGATAAAGTCAGTTCATACTCCGGCAGCTTCGTCGATACGCCCTCGGTGCCGGAAGCCACCTTCGCCTTCATGGTCGAGGAGCCCGGTCCGACTGGTTCTTTGTCCGGATTGCCCTTTGCCTGATGTCCCGCGTCGATCGCTACGATACGTCCGTTGGACACCGGTGCACCCTGTGCATCCGCTTCTGCCCCCTGCGCTGTGACCGTCGCTTCCTCACTGCCCGGCTCGGTCGTCGTCAGGTATTCGGAACGGATAAAACAGCTCTTGTCCTTATAAAGCACCTCGCTCCAGCCGTCTCCGATACCGACGCGCTGCACGCTGTCGCCCTGATTCAGCTGTGTCACAATCTCATACTCCGTTCCACAGCCCGAACGCACGTTGAGCAGGTTCTCAGTCGCATACACTGTCTCATCGACACTCCGGAAGCCGCTCGCCGTCGTTTTGTCACTCTCCAGCTCGCTCTGGTCCGCAACCGCCGCTGCATCCGCCTCCTGAATGCCCTGTGCATCTTCCAGCTCCAGACTTCGCTTTGCCGCATTCGGCACCTGTTTCTTCGCTGTCTGTTCCGCCGGTTCTGTCTCAGCAGCCGCCATCTGCACCTGCTTCTGTGCCTGATTCGGAAGGGTAAATCCAGCATGGCTTACGCCAATGGAACCCGCCGTGACCACAATCGCGGTCACCGCCGCCCAGAAACGTTTCCGGTAATCCGGTGTGCCTGGCTTTCTTTTTCTGCTTTCTCCTCTTGCCATTTATAAAAAACTCCAATCTTACAGAAGATTCTAACCTCTCCATGATCCGCGCATTCACTGTTTCTAATCAATCGGATCGCAGCACAACTTTGATGCCGACAGAGATTTCTGCCCAATTAAAATCTTCTTTCATTTCTAAATTATTCGATCGTACCGCCGCCTACGACATATTCGCCGTCATAAAAAACGACTGCCTGTCCCGGCGTCGCCGCTCTCTGCGGCTCATCAAATACGCATTCCACCCGATCTTCGCCAATCTTGCGGATCGTACAGAGCGCCCCTTTGTGGCTGTAACGAATCTTCGCACTGACGCGCATCTCCTGATCGCCCAGATCCTCAATCGCCATCCAGTTGAGATTCCGGCAGGTCAGGCGGTTAGAAAAGACATCCTCATTTTCCCCGATCACAACCTCGTTCGTCTCCGGACGTATCTCCGTCACGAACACCGGATGACCGAGTGCCAGATTTAAGCCCTTTCTCTGTCCCACCGTATAATGGGTAATTCCTTTATGACGACCTAAAATATTGCCGTACTTATCTACAAAATTGCCTTCGTCAATCCGGCAATCACTATTTTCCTCGATAAATTTTGCATAATCGTTGTCCGGCACGAAACAGATCTCCTGGCTGTCCGGCTTGTGTGCCACCGGAAGTCCAATCTCCTCCGCCATCTCACGAATCTTGTCTTTCGTATATTCGCCGACCGGCATCAAAGTGTGTGCAAGCTGATGCTGGGTCAGGTTATAAAGCGCGTAGGTCTGATCTTTCGCCGCCGTCGCAGACTTGCAGATCGCATAGCGGCCATTCGGCAGCTTCCTCACGCGCGCATAATGTCCCGTTGCAATATAATCAGCCCCAATTTCCAGACTTCTCTGCAAAAGGGACTCCCATTTTACATATCGGTTACAGGCAATACATGGATTCGGCGTGTGTCCGTCCAGATATTCCTGTACAAAGTAATCCATGACATTTTCTTTGAACTCTTTTTTGAAGTTCATCACGTAATACGGGATCTCAAGCCGTTCCGCAACCCGTCTGGCATCATCGACAGCGCTCAGACCACAGCAGCCGCCGTGCTCTTCCTGCTCTACATTCGTCTCATCCTGCCAGATCTGCATTGTGACGCCGATCACATCGTATCCTTGTTCTTTTAAAAGCCAGGCAGCCACGGAGGAGTCAACTCCTCCTGACATGCCGACTACTACTTTTTTCTTTTTCATCAATACTCTTCTTCGACGTCTTCCTCGCCGATATCCGTCTTCGGTTTTACGAGTCCTTTGATCTCAATGCCATTCTTCTGAGCATAATCCCAGAGAGCAGCGTGAATTGCCTCCTCTGCGAGCAGAGAACAGTGTACCTTAACTGGCGGAAGTCCGTCCAGTGCCTCCATAACGGCTTTGTTGGTAACTTCCATCGCTTCCTGGATGGTTTTTCCTTTTACCATCTCGGTCGCCATGCTGCTGGTCGCAACGGCTGCACCGCAGCCAAATGTTTTAAATTTTACATCCTGGATGATCTGGTTGTCATCGATATCCAGGTAAATACGCATAATATCGCCGCATTTTGCGTTGCCGACGGTACCCATACCGCTGGCATTTTCAATCTCGCCTACATTTCTCGGATGCTGGAAATGATCCATTACTTTCTCTGAATACATCGGGTGTTTCCTCTCTATATCTTCATTCACTGTGTACGTGTACAGTAACGGAATTTGCCGTGCTTTCGCCTTTAAATACGGCAAATTTCTGCTGCCACCACGTTATCCTACGGCACTTTCAGTTGCAAAAGTACCTATCTGTAGATGTTCATTTTGCTTAAAATGTCTAAATCTTACTGCTGCGGATGTTTCTTAATGTAATCCTCATACAGCGGAGACATAGAACGAAGACGTTCTACAATCTTCTTTAAGCAGTCTACCGTGAAATCAATCTGCTCCATGGTTGTCTCGGCTGACAGGGTCAGACGCAGGGAACCGTGTGCAATCTCATGCGGCAGTCCGATCGCCAGAAGTACATGGGACGGATCCAGGGATCCGGAGGTACATGCAGAACCGCTGGAACCACAGATGCCTTCCATGTCAAGCATGATCAGCATGGATTCACCCTCGATGAACTGGAATGCAAAGTTTGCATTGTTGGAAAGTCTCTGGGACGGATGTCCGTTGAGGCGTGCAAATGGAATTTCTTTTAATACACGCTCGATCAGGTGGTCACGCATCGCTTTTTCTTTTGCTGTGCGCTCTTCCATCGTCGCCATCGCAATCTCAACTGCCTTGCCGAATCCTACGATACCAGCCGTATTCTCGGTACCGCCGCGGCGTTTACGCTCCTGTGCGCCGCCGTGGATGAAGGAACGAGTCTTTAATCCGGTACGGATATAAAGGAAGCCGGTTCCCTTCGGTCCATTTAACTTGTGAGCGCTGGAACTGAGCATATCGATATGGCACTCATCTACATTGATCGGAACATGACAAAATGCCTGTACCGCATCGGTGTGGAATAAAATGCCGTGTTTCTTCGCAATCTCACCAATTTCCTTGATCGGCTCAATCGTACCGATCTCATTGTTTGCAAACATAACAGAGATGAGGATGGTGTCCGGACGGATCGCCTTCTCCAGCTCGTCTAATTTAACAACACCGAACTCATCTACATCCAGATAAGTAACCTCAAAACCTCTCTGCTCCAGGTACTCACAGGTGTGCAGAATCGCATGGTGCTCAATCTTGGTCGTGATAATGTGCTTGCCCTTTGCCTGATATGCCTCTGCTGTGGAAATCAGCGCCCAGTTATCAGACTCCGTGCCGCCGTAGGTAAAGTAAATCTCGTTGGACTTTGCGCCCAGCGCTTTCGCGATCGTCTCGCGAGCCTGTGCAATCGCTCTCTTCGGCTCTGCCGAAAATTCATAAACGGAAGACGGGTTGCCGTAATACTCCGTAAAATACGGGAGCATTGCCTCCACTACTTCCGGACGCGTTTTGGTTGTCGCCGCATTGTCCAGATAAATCAACTGTTTCATAACTAATAAATCCGCCTTTCTTCTTAGTGTATGCACGCCTGCCTTTATTGTGATTGTATCACACGGAATCTCACGGCAGGAACTCCCCGCCTGTAAACATTTGCTGCGTACATAGTTTGTAGCAATAAAGGTAAAAGCTTCATCTACGTTCTTTATTATTATATAGGAAAATTGAAAAAATACAAGCAAGAATGAGCGGGTTTTTGAAAAAACCTAGTTAAAAATGGGGTATATAATGTGCTCAAGCTATTCCACCTTACTTATCCAGACAATAAAAAACCGTCCAGCTAGGAGGGGTCAACTCCTGACTAAACGGTTTTTTATTAAATCTTTGCTCCACTTCTGCCTTGAAATCCGTTACCCAATCGGCAGCAATTCCGTGGAAACGCATGTTATCCTCCAAGAGGGAATCTTCGGATAACTGCTGTAGTGCTGTCATTGGCTTCTGACCGCACATGGAGGGTTGATGCAATAGGGTTTACATAAATAAAAAGAAATAAACTGGTAACGGATACCTGTCAATACTTATACATAAAAGGGATTGGTATAGAATCAGGTCGGTTCTTCACTTGACATATCGCTATTGTAATATTATTATATATTATTAGGATACTTCTAAGTGAAAACTCTTGTTTTTTCCTGATGGCTATAATATAACACGCATCAACTTGAAATACCATCCCCGGAACGAGAATATAAATATTGTTTTTTTACAATAATATAAGCATTTAAAAATAGTCCTATAAAGCAAAGGCTAATTAAGCTAAATGGAGGCGGAAAAATGTATATTAAAAACCCGGAGTATTTTATTACCACCGTCCGTGAGGGAAGCATTTCCAAAGCGGCTGAAAAATTATATCTGTCACAGCCATATTTAAGCCAGTGTATCGCACGAACCGAAAAGGAATTAGGTGTCAAGCTCTTCGATCGCAGCCATATGCCGCTCAAACTAACTGAGGCAGGAAAAATCTATATGCGTTATCTGGAAAGTGTCGGAGTCCTGACCGGGCAGTTTGAGGAACAGCTCGGCGAGCTGAAAACGGGACGCAGCCGTACTCTGAATGTCGGCATGACGCTGTGGCGCGGATCCGTCCTGCTGCCGGATATCCTGCCAAGCTACTCTGAAAGCCACCCGGATGTCCGCATCACCTTACGTGAACACCACACTGCCCAGCTTTCCAAGCTGTTACAGGAGGATCAGATCGATTTTGCCCTGATGAATATGCCGCTCAATCTGGATGATTTCGTCTATGACACCATCTTCAATGAGCGCCTCCTTCTGGTAGCCAGCAAGGACCATCCGGCTATCCGCGGTCTGGAAGCAGGCACTCCGGACCATCCGCTTCCAATCGACATGAAAAAGCTGCGCCGGGAACGCTTCATCCTGCTGCAGGAGGATCAGGTCATGGGACACGCCATGAAAAACCTCTTTGCCAAAATGAATATGGAACCAAAGGATGCCCTATACACCACCAGCAGTACGACTTCGGTCAACCTGGCGGCAAGAGGGTTCGGCATCACCTTCCTCCCGGAAGGCGGAATCCGCCACACTGCCCACGTGGAGCAGCTTGCATTCTTCACCGTAGACAATCCACCGTTCAGCGTGCCGCTGCTGCTTTTATATAAGAAGAACAGCATTATTTCACCACACGCGAAGGATTTTATCGATATGGTGAAGGAGTATTACCGGAATCTGGAGGAAAAGAAGATTAAGGCATAAGAATTTGCTCTTTCTCTGTGCATTCTGTTTCTACATATATTTTAGAATTTTTGCACAAAACGTACAAAATGGGACTTCAGCCCCTAATAGACACAGGCAGCCTAGACGATATCCGTCGAAGCTGCCTGTGTTTTATTTCATATTTTTCTATCATTTCTTGGTCGAATTTATTTAACATTTGAAGAATTTTTATTCTACTATTCTTCCTTATCCAGATTCCGACCATTCACTCGGTCTTTCAATTCGTAAAGCAAATTTTTTAAGTAACTTTTACTTACGAATCTTCTCCACAAATTCCTTCAGTCTCTTGCATCCCTCAACAACATTCTCATAGCTGTTTGCAAAGGACATACGGATATAGTGGTCGCCTTCGCTTCCGAATACATCGCCCGGTACCATTGCTACCTTGGCATTTTCAAGAAGCAGCGGAGCAAATTCCTGTCCACTCATGCCGAGTTTTTCGATGTTGATGAAGATGTAGAACGCACCCTTCGGGCAGCGGCAGCTCAGTCCGTCGATCTCGTTGATTGCTTTAACTGCATAGTCGCGGCGTCTCTGATACTCTTTTACCATGTCTGCTACTTCGTTCTTCTCTTCTTTCAGCGCTACGACGCCGGCTTTCTGTACGAAGGAACTTGCACAGGTAACCACGTGCTGATGCAGCTTATTGACAGTCTTGACAATCTCTTCGCTGCAGGCTGCGTAGCCGAGACGCCAGCCGGTCATGGAGTATGCTTTGGAGAAGCCGTTTAATGTGATGGTTCTCTCCTTCATGCCCGGAAGAGAGGCGATGCTGATGTGTTTTGCATCATCGTATAACAGTCTCTCATATACCTCATCTGATATAATCATGATATCGTTCTTCACAGCAATCTCTGCCAGTTCTTTCAGCACATCCTCTGCCAGCACACCGCCGGTCGGATTGCTCGGAGTGATAAGAACGAGTGCCTTGGTCCGTGGGGTAACCTTTGCACGAATCTCATCCAGATCAATCTGGTAATCATTCTCCTCTTTCAATGTATAGGTAATCGGAACCGCGCCCAGAAGCTTCGGAACATTTAAGTAGTTTAACCAGCCCGGATTCGGAACCAGAACCTCATCGCCCTCGTCGAGAATTGCTGCCATGACATCAAAAACTGCCTCGGAAAGACCTACACTGACGATGATCTCAGTCGGTTTGTACTCTACATTGTTCTGCGTCTTTAATTTCCAGGCAATCGCCTCCCGCAGCTCCATGGTACCAAAGTTGGAAGTATAGAATACATCGCCTTTTTTGATATCCTCGATGCAGGCATTCTTGATGTATTCCGGTGTATCGAAATCCGGACGCCCTAACTCAAAGTGAATGACCGTCTCTCCTGCGCGCTCCATTGCCAGCGCCTTTTCGTTTACTTTACGGATTCCAGACGGAACCAGTTCATCCATTCTTTTTGCGAATAATTTATCCATAATAAAATCTCCTTTTCATTCTGCATATACTCTCAGATTCTCATTGGTCCGCATCTGCTGACACTTTTCCAAGAATATTTTATTTTTCCTGGTAGCCGGCCGGAATTCCGTTTTTCTGTTCTCCAGCCCTTACGCTGCCTTTGTCTCGGTTTCCGCACCAGTTCCCAGCGTATGCATCATGCCCTCGCTGCGTGCTACCACCATGGTGGTTACCACATCACCGGTTACGTTAAAGGTTGTATTTGCCATATCAATCAGTCGGAAGATACCGGCAATCAGACCTACAATCTCCAGCGGAAGTCCCATGTTCGTCAGAAGAATCGTGGTCATGATGATCGCGCCTCCCGGAACACCCGGACAGCCCATAGCTACTAATACAGTAGAAATAATAATGTTTACCAATGCGGACGGTGTCAGGTTCATTCCATAAATCTGTGCCGTCATTACGATAGCCGCTGCATAGTAGATACATCCACCATTCATGTTGATGGTTGCGCCAAGCGGCAGGGAGAACGATGATAACTCGGAAGATACGCCAAACTCATCATTCGTAACAGAGGTTGTGATCGGAAGAGAACCGCTGCTGCTGGTGGTGCTGGCCGTTACAACCCATACTTTCCAGATACCCTGCAGCCATTTCTTTACCGGGAACTTTGCCAGAAGCGCTACCATCGGAATATACATCAGTAAAACAAGGATTACATCGGAAGCATAAACCGTGAGAATCAGCTTTCCGAGCGGTCCAAAGATTTTCAGACCATATGCACCAACTGAATCTGCTAACAGTGCACATACACCAATCGGAGAAAACTCCATAACAATGGCTGTGATTTTATACATTGCATTGGCACAGCTCTGTACACCTGCTAAAAGGCGTTCCCCCTCTTTTCCCATCATGATAAGTGCTACGCCTAAGAATACCGAAAATACGATAATCTGCAGCATATTTGTGTTGGTAAAAGAAGTGAAAATGTTGGATGGGAACATATCGATTAACGTATCAATGATACTCGGCATCGCCTGCGCCTCATAATCAGTTGATTGTGATAACGCGGTTAAATCAAATCCTTTTCCTGGATTGATGATGTTTGCCATGATAAGCCCTAATCCTACACAGAGTGCAGATGTCAGCGCATACAGTCCAACCACCTTCACGCCAATGTTCCGAAGCTTTTTCAAGTCTCCTAAGCTCGCGACTCCCGCTGTGATGGAAAAGAATACCATCGGAACGACAATCATTTTAATCATATTTAAAAAGATGGTTCCCAGAGGTTTTACAATGGTTGCTTTTTCTCCAAATACGAGTCCGATGACAATACCAAGGCCAAAACCGATGAACGTCTTTGTCGCCAAGCTCAATTTCTTTTTTTCTTTCATGAATATTCCCCTTCTTATGCAATACCCTCACTTACTGTTCACACATATGTGACCACCATGTTGTTTCACAGCACTTTCTATTTCAAAAGTGCCTGCTTTAAACAACCTCCTCTATGCTATATTCTCTCCCAGATTTCATTTCCCCAAATGTCCTCCGGGAGAGAGGTATCTGCAGTTCCGGGTAAATTTCCCAATTCACCTGCAAAACATGCCTTCCGTGAACTCTTCCGGATGTCCTGCATTCCGGAAATGCATCTTTGCCATGTTTTGCAATTAGTATGCTCTTGTCATCGCACCGTCTAACAGGATAGTCTGACCAGATACGTATGTATTTGCCTCGGAGCACAGCCATGTAGCCAGACGTCCGTATTCATCGATGGTGCCGTAGCGTCCCATCGGGAACTTCTTCAGGTCTTCCTTCTCGTAATCTGCTACGCTGATGCCAGCCTTGTCTGCACGCATCTTGTTCAGATTCTCAATTCTTGCGGTGCCGATACGACCTGGTCCAATGACATTGACTAAGATATTGTCTTTGCCGACCTCACTCGCCAGGGTCTTGCTCATGCCGACAACGCCCATTCTCATGGTATTGGAAAGAATCAGGTTGTCCAGGCAGTCCTTAACGGAAGAAGAAGTTGAGTTTACGATACGGCCGCCGCCGAGACGTTTCATGGACGGGAGTACCGCACGGATGGTTCTTACGTAGGAGAGCAGGCACATCTCAAAAGCGCCCTCCCATGCCGCATCATCAAAGCTTACGAACGGTCCCGGCTTCGGACCCGGACACATATTTACGAGTGCGTAGATATCGCCCAGTGTTTCAACGGTGTGTTTTACAAGTGCCTCGATGTCCTCCGCCTTGTTAACATCGCAGAGGAAGGTCTCCGGACGGTTTCCGGTTTCTTTCTCAATCTCAGCCTGTGCTTCCAGAAGCTGATCTTTAAACGGTTCTGCGGTACAAATCATAACCTTTGCACCTTCTCTTGCCATCTCGGTTGCAATTCCCTTGCCAAGTCCGGCTGCTGATGCCATACAGAGAACTACTTTGTCTTTTAATCCTAAATCCATGTTGCTACCTCCTGCTTAAAATGAATATATAAAATGATTTGAATGTTCTGTTTGAATTTTTTATTTTCCTACACTTCCTTTTCCGGATGTTTTTTTAAGTCAACAACCGGGTTTACAAGTGGTGTCATCTCGAATCCGTCCGGTCCGGTGATGCGGCACTCTGCTACATCGCCATTCTGGATATGGAACGCTCTCGGTGTTCCGGTGGAAAGGATGTCTCCGGCGTACCAGCCCTGGATGCTGCTGTGCAGGGATACCAGACGCGGCGGTCTGTGGGTCATGTTTGCTACTACGTTTTCTGCATGAACTTCACCGTTGTGAACACTCTGGACCAGAAGTTCATTGACATCCGGTACCTCATCCGGGGTTACAAGCTCCGGACCGAAGGAGAAGAAGGTCGGGAAGTTCTTTACGATGGTTAAATATCTCGGGTTGCCGCTTACATAATCATTTCCCTTTAAGATGGATTCCTCAGTCATATCAAGGATGGTGGTGTAACCGACGATGGCATCCTGCCAGTTTTCTTCGGATACATCTCTGCAATCCTTGCCCATGATGATTCCAAGCTCAGCCTCTGCGGTGGTTTTCTGTGCTTCTTTTAACTTCGGAAGCAGGATTTCATCGCCCGGACCAATCAGGGTGTCTGCCTGCTTGAAGAAGCTTCCCGGAAATCCCTTCGGAGCTGCAGAACCGATGTCTCCGGCATGGTCTGCATAGTTAAGGCCGATACCGAAGATACGTTTCGGGTTGCGGTAGAGCGGTCCGTATACAACTTTCTCGCTCGGAACCAGTCCCGGAATACTTTCCAGCTCTTCCTTGCCGCCTGCGTTATACCATTTTGTCAGTCCCGGAATCTGCTGCTTCTGGATGAGACTCATGACATCCTCGGCCCATGCGGTTCCCTTTGCTGCATTCAGTGCCTCAATCGGAAGCACTCCATTCTTTAAGACGATACCGGCTTTTTCTGTTCCGTTCACTTTGATAGTTGCAAATCTCATATGGTTTCCTCCTTTATCTGTCAGAGATTGCTTCTTCAGAAGTTCTATTTGTCTGTTTCTTTTCATTTTGTTTCAGCGTCTGAAACCCAACCTCTTGAAGCTCTCTGTTTCTTTCTGACATTACTTTACCATTCCCACCAAAAATGTTCCAACTCTCTTTCGAATATGGACGTATAGGTAAATGGTTATGGACCATAACGTGTCTAAAATGATACTTGACCTTCCCTAATAAGCGAAAATACGCCTGGATACAGGCTTTCCTTGTGGTTGGAGGAAGTGGAAATGCCTGTTCCAGACGTATGATTTTAAATATATATAATCGTTTTATTATTGCTTTTATAAGTTAATCATTCTAGTAGTATGTTTGATGTCCATAGGAGAATCCTTATGCCTGTCCATGACACTGAGAATTTGAACACTTATTTTAATATGCAGCCTTGAAAAACGGCACCAGTGCAATCGCTTTCGCACAGTCATGGGAATAGCCGCCGCCCAGGCTCTGCATCCAAGTTTCTATTTTTTCAGCTATGGGATATACTCCAGTATTTTATCTGGTTAAAAATCCGAGTTATTTTTAAATATGGCACTATAAGCAATTTTCTATCAGTATTTTGTGAAATTTTAAACTATTTTTTAGCCAGTAGAATGTATTTGATAAAATCATCTACTGTTGCCCCCACGCCCGGATAGCGCTTCATCGACAAAAGGATTGCACGCTTTGCCAGCGGATCGCCAATCTTGTAATAACAGAGTTTTTCCGTTTTCTCTGTGTATTTCAGCAGTGCATCCCTAAAAAAGATGATACCGGACTGTCCGCTCCGCGCCACATTATAGGCAGTCTGAAGCTGATCAAAATACATAATCACCTTCGGCTCGAAACCAGCGTGGGCGCAGATATCCATACTCCTTTTATAAGAATCCTGATTCTTTTTCAGCATCAGAAATGGTTCTTTCGAGACTTTGGAAAGGTCCACCGCACGCACCGCTTCATCCAGAAAACTCCGCTCCAGGATTGATTCCCTGGAGATCTGAAACTCTTTCAGCTTCTCATTCACAGCAAAGGAAGCAGGAACCGCCATAATCATATACTCATACCCCAGCGTCACACTCTCAAACATCTCCGGGTCGAGTGCCTCGACATCCATCGTGATATCAAACTGCCCGGTTCTAAGCCCCGCATCCATCCCTGAAATATCCGTCTCCGTCACGTTGATCCGGCACTTTGGATTCAGTCTGCAATAGCCCCGGATCACCTCCGGAAGAAAATACGCACAGAAATATCCGGAGCTTCCGATGTTAATCACACCGGAACGGATACCCGCCAGCTCTGCAAAATGCTGCTCCATCTCATTGCTGAGCTCGTATATCTTCCGCGTTTTTTCCAGATAATACTGCCCCGCCGGGGTCAGTGCCACCGGGTTCACATTCCGGTCAAAAAGCGAGAGCCCATATAACTCTTTCTCAATCTTTTTAATCGCACCGCTGAGCGCCGGCTGGGAAATATAGAGTTTCTGGGCTGCTTTTGAAAAACTTCCTTCCTTCGCAATTTCCATCACGTATTCATACTCACGCTTACTGAACATACTCCCATCCCTCCATTGTATCTCTATGTACTCTATCAGCTACCCGCTTTTATCCGGTTATATGTTTTAGTCTCTCTCCCGGAAAAAAAGTAAAAATATTTTTATCGCAATTATAACGGGTTCTTTTTATCACGTCAATTCTGTAATGTATACTATTTTTACACAATTTTCAGTCTCTAAACAACAATCCGAGCATTTTTCACTCTTGCTTTATGAGGCGTTCTTTCCTATAAAACAACGAAAAAGACGCTATGCTGAAGCCTCATTACTTCGTACACAGCGTCTTTTTATCCGAAATTTTATCGAACATCTAAGTTCCGATTATTCAGCCTGCTCAGACTCTTTCTTTGCGTTCAGGTACTCCTGGATGTTTGCCATAACCTCGTCTGCGTTCAGACCATGTACCATGCAGGCCTCCTCCAGAGACTCACCGATCGAAGACGGACAGCCAACACAGTGCATGCCTGCCTCCATCAGAACATATGCAATACCCATATCATACTGAAGCATCTCGCCCATCGTGGTTGCTTTTGTGATTTCCATGATAAATTTTCCTTTCTATTCATACTTGCAGTCTCTTACGCAGCTTTGCGGTTTTCACCGCCGCTGCAAAAACACCGCGATTATTCTTATGCTTTCTTATATTAACACGAATCGCGCGGTTTTACTATCTTTTTTTGTGAAACATAGAAAATGTTACGATTCACTGGAAAAATTTTTCTGAGCTGAAAATTTTGTACAATCCGGCAGCAGCATTACTCTTCTCTTGCATCCTCTTCTTATTTCTCTTATAATTACCATGATTGTTCTATGTTTTCCTGTATTGAGAATACGATAGTCACTGGCTCCGTTTTTCTGCCTGTGTCGGAAAACATTTTGATTTTTATACATTAAGGAGTTTTATAAAATGGATCCCTTTTCCATGTTAGAATTACTATTATCCGAAAACCAGTTCGAACTTATTCTCCCGGAAACCGGCACTTCTGCTCCCGACACGATCCGCCTAGTTTACCTGATGAATGATGCAGTCGAAAGTTTCCTTCTCTTCCACAACGCCCGCCTGACCGGTACCTACGATCCGGCATACGAGGGCGAACTCGATGCCCTCTTAACCCAGGATGAAAACGAACGCTATGCCCTGATCGTCCATCAGGGAGACTCGGTTGTCACACTCTTTTTCGAAGATCTGACTCTCGAAAATCACTACTATGACTACAGTCAGCTCGGGCACTTCTGGATGAAAGGCTACGAATACCTCCGCCAGCTCGAATACCGCATCGCCATCCTGCGCGACAAACTCGACTATCTGGGGGAAAACTCCTGCAACGCAAACGAGCGGGAGCTTGCCTCCCTCGCGGAATTTCCCCCACTGAACGTCTGCTGCTACCCGGCGGTCCCGGAAAAATACCGCGTCATCCGTGAAAATCCCTGGCATCTCTCCGAAGACGCTTCGCGCGTCTTCCAATCCATCGCCGTCGAAGCCAGTGATCCAAAACTGCTACATCGCCTGAAAGACTATGAGCAGCACCCCACCAAGCGCCGCGCCCGTCAGATTGCCCGCCTCCTGCACCGGAACGCCCATGCCAAGACAGTCGATCTCCTGACCCGGAAGCTTCAAAAAGCCTCTTCCGCCTACCCGTCCCGCACCTTCGGAAAAGCCCAGCAGACCCGTCACCTGGCTCTCGAACTTTTTGCCAAAAAAAGACAGAAAGAGCTTGAAAAGCGCGGCATCCGCTCCGAACTGCTGCGTGAAGAACCCTTTACGACAGCGCAGGATTCGATTGAATTTAAGATGCATTTAATGATATGGGAGAAAGGGATTTTGAACCGTAAGGCGCGGATTGAGACTTGGGAAGATCAATAACATAATCTATTGCAACAGATCCTGCCGGTTGCAGTACTCTGTATGCAGCAGCTTATGTGACAGCTCCCCACACGGTTCTCCCAGATACGTCTCATAAATTTTCTGGATCGCCGGGTTCTTGTGCGACTGTCTGACCGGAAGCTCTGCCTCTGCCTCATAGATGGCTTTCTTCCGCTTCTCCATGATCGACCATGTCTTAGGCGGATTTCCACCGCCGCCGATGCAGCCGCCCGGACACGCCATGATCTCGATAAACTGATAATCGGCGGTTCCGTTCTTTACCTTTTCCAGCAGAATCTTGGCATTCTTGATGCCGTGTGCCACGGCTACCTTGATCACTCTGCCGTTCAAATCAACCTGCGATTCCTTGATTCCCTCGAAACCGCGGACCGGTGTATAGTCTAGATGTTCCATCTCTTTGCCGGTTACCACCGCATAAACGGTGCGGAGTGCCGCCTCCATGACGCCGCCAGTCGCACCGAAAATAAGTCCCGCGCCGCTTCCTTCGCCAAATGGATCGTCAAACGGCGTATCCGGAAGCTCAGAAAAATCGATTCCACCGGCACGGATCAGCGCTGCCAGTTCCTGTACCGTGATGGAAATATCCACATCCTGATAGCCGCTGTCCCTCATTTCCGGACGGGTACACTCAAATTTCTTTGCCGTACACGGCATAACGGAAACACTGCAGATCTCACCCGGATCGATGCCCTCGCGCTTCGCAAACCAGGTCTTGATCAGCGCACCGAACATCTGCTGCGGGGATTTTGCCGTCGATAAATGCTTCGTGTACTCCGGCGCGTAAGTCTCACAATATTTAACCCACGCCGGACAGCAGGAGGTGATCATCGGCAGAGTTCCGCCATTCTGCAGGCGGTTTAACAGTTCCGTTCCCTCCTCCAGGATCGTCAGATCCGCGGAAAAATCAGAATCAAATACCTTGTAAAAGCCCAGGCGCTTAAGTGCCGACACCAGACGTCCCGTGCTGACAACACCCGGCTGCTCACCCAGTGCCTCCGCCAGCGTAATGCGGACGGACGGAGCCACCTGGATAATCAGTTTTTTGCCTAATTCTTTCTGGCGATATAACCCGTAGGTATGATAATGCACCGTCAATGCTCCGGTCGGACACACCTGCACGCACTGGCCGCAGTTAATACAATTGGTATCAGCCAGTTTTTCCCCATAGGCCGGGGCGATCAGCGTATGGAATCCACGGTTTTCCTTCGAAAGGACGTTGATTCCCTGAATCTCATTGCAGACCTCCATACAACGCCCGCACAGAATACATTTCTGCGGATTCCGCATGATGGCCGGAGAACTCCAGTCCTCCTTCTGATGGCGGAGCTGCTTGTCATAGCGGATATCGAGGTGCATTCCGACATCCTGCGCTACCTTCTGCAGATCGCATTTTCCGTCCTTCGGACATACGAGGCATTCCTGCGGATGTCTCGCAAAAATCAGTTCCAGAATATTTCTTCTCGCTTTCAGTACCTTCGGGGATGCCGTCTGCACGACCATTCCCTCCGAAACAGGTGTACTGCACGCGGTCGGTAGAAGTCTCTGTCCTTCTACCTCAACCACACAGATACGGCAGACCGCCTTGATGCTCAAATCCTCATGATAGCAGAGAGTCGGAATGTGGATACAGGCTTTCTTCGCCGCCTGGAGGATCGTCGTTCCTTCCTCCACCTCTACCGGCTGTCCGTCGATTGTCAGATGTACCATCATGCTTCTCTTCCCCCTCTCCGTTTAAACTGTCCCGCATAGGATGTTCCCCGGCTGCGGTGTCTTGCATACGCGTCATACGAATCATATATGACATCACGTTCACCGACTGCTGCATGCTGTCTTCCTATCCGGCTGTTTCCATCGTTTCTATAATCTTCTTCTGCTTCATAAATGCCTTCCGCCACAGCTGCCTGTGTACAGACCGGGCAGTAATCCCGATCAATGTGCGCCAGATATTCCTTTCGGAAGTTCTGGATACTCGTCTGCACCGGAACTGCGGTCGAATGTCCCAGACCACAAAGTGCGGTCAGACGCATCGTCTCCGTCAGCTCATCGATTTTTTCCAGATCCGGCAGAGTCGCCAGCCCCCGGCTGATGCGGGTAACCAGATTGTACAGCTGCTGGCCGCCCTCGCGGCACGGTGTACATTTTCCGCATGACTCGCCGCGGAAGAAGTCCAAATTGTTTCGCACAATATCTACAATACAGTTGCTGTCGTCGATGACCAGAATCGTACCGCAGCCAAGACGTCCGCCGGATGCCGAAACTGTATCAATATCCAGTGTCATATCGATCTGATCTGCATTGATGATCGCACCGGAGGTACCACCGGTCTGCACGCCCAGAAGCCCTTTTCCATCCGCGATACCGCCGCACACCTCATAAATGATATCTTTGAGGTTCACGCCCATCGGAAATTCAAATACGCCCCTGCGGACCACATTTCCACAGACCGTAAAAAGTTTCGTGCCAGGGCTGTTTGCCGTGCCGATGCTGCGGTACCACTCCGCTCCGTTTAAGAGGATCGGTGCAATATTCGCCAGCGTCTCTACGTTATTTAACATGGTCGGTTTTCCAAAGAGTCCGTGAATGCTTGGAAACGGCGGACGGAAACGTGGCTCGCCTCGTTTTCCCTCAATGGACTCAAACAATGCCGTCTCCTCGCCGCAGACGTAAGCACCCGCACCGGAGCGGAACTTGATTTCAAAGTCAAAACCGCTCTCCATCATATTTTTTCCTAAAAATCCGCGTTTTTCCGCATCCTCCAGCGCATCTTTTAATACCGGGAACAAATATGTATACTCGGCTCTCAGATAGATATATCCGGTATGGGCGCCGACTGCTTTTCCAGCAATCGCCATGCCCTCGAAGACCGCACACGGGTCGGTCGAGAGAAGAATCCGGTCTTTATTCGTTCCCGGCTCTCCCTCATCGGCGTTACAGACGATGTATCTCGTCGGGTCAGATGCATGGGCGGTAAACTCCATCTTGCGGTAGGTCGGGAATCCCGCACCGCCGCGTCCACGAAGTCCGGAGGCGCGGATCACATCGATAATCGCTTCACTATCCATCGAAAGTGCTTTTTTCAGCGCTTCAAATCCGCCGCGGTCCGCATACTCCTGTGAACTTCTCGGATTAATCTTGCCGCGGTTTTTCAGCAATACGTGCATTTCCTCCATACTATTCCACATCCTCCCGTATATATTGTTTGATAATATCCCGCACCGATTCCGGCGTCAGGTTGCCGTACACGTGCTCATTGATCATGATCGCCGGGGATATTTCACACAGTCCCAGGCAGGGACAGTATTCCAGGGTGAACCTTCCGTCCTCGGTCGTCTCCCCGATGCTGATGCCGAGCTGATCCTCCAGCGCCTGAACGACTGCCTGCGCCCCATGTACGTGGCACGGCGCGCTCTTGCACATTCGGACGATGTAGCGCCCCCTCGGTTTTACCGACAGCATCGCATAAAAGGTGATGAAACTGTACACCTTGTTCATCGGAATATCCATCTCCCTGGCGATGACTGACGCCACCTCCTTAGAAAATGCCGACACAACCTTCTGCGCCCGGATGATCACTGTCATCAGCATATCCGGTCTGCCCTTGTATTCCGCCGCAATCGCTGCCACCTGTACCAGCTTTGAAGCCGGTGTCTTATATACATAACTGTCCCTGTCCATCCTGCTCCCTCACTTTCAGTTTGTATTTTTCCAAACTTATTTTTTGTTTGACTAACTGTCTGTTTGATTTTTTCTCAATTATAGGGATGCACTGACAAATTGTCAAGAAAAACTTACAGTTTGGTTTGTTAATTGACAAACAGTTTGTCTGAGAGTATGATGAAAGAAACAGGTTTGCTCTCATTTCCCGTTATCTTGTACCTGAATTTTTGATTTTTAAACAAAAAAGGAGAACATTCTCTTATTTATGTTCCCTATCTACTAACTTTTTTCTATAGAAACAGGATTGACGCAGCAAAATGAACGCGATAAAATTTTTTTCAGGAACTTTGACAAAAGAAAGACAATCCCTGTGCATTTCATTTTCCGAATTATTTTAAGACGCAAAATTTTGCGATACACACTCGGGGCACAGAGCACCCCAAAGGAGGTATTCATGGAAATTTCCAACTACATGGACTTTCAGTTTCTCATCCGTTTTCTCGAAGGACTTCAAAAGTTTCTCGGAGATAACTGTGAGATCATCGTCCACGATTACCGCAAAGGCTACGATCACACGATCGTCTACGCATTCAACTCACAGCTAAGCGGGCGCGACGTCGGCGGTTCCCCGCGCGGCGGCATGATCACACAGCTCGGCAATGATATCGAGCCGCTCAAGCATTCGATCATTTCCCTCGATACCAGCCAGAAAGACCGGCTTTTTAAGTCCTGCACAACGCTCATCGAGGACGAACATCACAAAATTATCGGATCTGTCTGCTTAAATATGGATGTTCGCGATCTCTATCTGGCACAGAGCGCCCTGCAAAATCTGATCGGACGCCCAGGCACCATCGGCGTATCGGCAGCTGTGGGCGCACAGATCGACGGCATGTCTGGCTGCACACCATCCGGAATGGCTTCTGATGGCACCTTTTCCGGAACTGGCAGCACGGACGGCACGAATGGCGCAAATCAGGCAGCCATGTCTGACCGCGACTTTATTCTCAAAAAGAATGTCGATGATATTTTACAGCACTATATTTATCAGGCAGAGTCCATGATCGGAAAACCGATGATGCTGATGAACAAGGAAGAAAAAATTCGTGCACTCGACTATCTTGACCAGAAAGGCGTCTTCAAGATCACAAAAACCAGCCTGCTCCTGTGCGACGCGATGCAGATTTCCAAGTATACACTGTATAATTATCTGGAAGAAGCGCGGATTTCACGAAAGAGTGAAACGAATGAATAAGAATCATAAACTAATTCTTTCAACCTCTGTTTGCTTAACCTTTGATTCATTTTAAAATATAAAAGACCTGAAGAGCAGCCATTTACCGCACCTTTCAGGTCTTTTTATATTCATTTACCATATTTACATTATTTTCTCAATTTTTCTAGTATTCTTTCTATTATTGTTGCTTCTTACCTATTCTTTTTATCCTATAAACAGACACCACGCCGGAATCGTAATCATCGAAATCAGCGTCGTGAGCACTACCGTTTTCGCTGCAAACGGTGCATCGCTGTCATAGCGCGCCGCAAAGATCGCTGCAGTTGCACCGGCTGGCATTCCCGTCATGATGACTGCCACACCTGCTGCCACCGAATCCAATCCGGCCGCCAGGCTGATTCCATATGCCAGAAGCGGAAGAAGGAACAGACGGAGCACACTGAATTTGAGGGCCGTCGGATTAATAATCTCACGCAGTTTCACATCGGTCAGAATCGTACCGATAATAAACATCGTCAGCGCCGAGTTACAGTTTCCAATGTAGGTAACCGTCGATTTCAGCACGCCCGGAAGCTGCAGCTGTGTTGCCATCAGGAACATACCGATGTAGACACCGACCAGACACGGGTGCGTCAGGACATTTTTCAATACCTTTTTCCGGTCAGAACCGCCTCCAACAAAATAGGATGTACCCGCCGACCACATGACAACGCGCATCGGAATCAGAAAAATGGATGCGTAGAGAAGTCCCATACTTCCATATACGCCTTCCGCAACCGGATTTCCGAGGAATCCGCCGTTGGAAACGATCGTACAGTATTGAAGCACCTTCCGGTGCTGCTCTGAATATTCCTTAAACAGCACTTTGTTGAGGGCCACACAGACAAGCTGCAAGACAAATCCAACCGCCAACAGCAACCCGCACGTTTTAAAAATCGAAGCATCAAATGAAATCAGGCACGATTTCACAATATTGCAGGGAATCACGATATTCACGCAGAGATCCGTCAGACATTTTTCGCCTTCCTTGCTGATGATCCCGCGCCGTTTCAGTACCGCACCCGCCAGTATCATCAGGAATAAGGAACCCTGTAGGTTGCAAAGTTCGAGTAAATTCATATGGCTCTTCCTCCTTTTCCTACGACCTTCTTATGAGACGAACCAAAAAACTCCAGATCGGCAGTATGTACAGATACGACGCCACCACCACACTCGCAATCGGAGCACCGACGGCTGCCAGAGGAACGGCTCCGGCGATCGACCACGGAACCAGCGGTGCCAGCACAACCGCCGTATTTTCCAGATCGATTGCAAATCGTTTATTATCTGGATTTCCTTCCTTGCAGAGCTGATGGGTCAGCATGATCGAAAGCGTCTGGTTACAAGCGATCATGGAAGCAACTGCCGCCACCGCAAAGGTCGCACCAAACGGAGTAATTTTCCGGCTCAACGCCTCTATTTTCCCCTGAATCGGCTTCAAGAGCCCAGTTCCCTCGAAAATTCCTGCATAACAGGAGGACAGGCTCACAATCGCAGCCACCTTAATCATTGATTTCAGGCCGCCGCCGTTCATCATAGCATTGAGCGCCGGATCGCTTGCCTGATAACCGGTCAGACACATCTGTAAAATTTCTCCGATTGTCCGCCCCTGCAGCGCCACGCTCAGAAACGCCGCCAACACAATGCTGATCAGCATCGTTTTCTTGACCTCCACCCGGAACACAGACAGCACCAGGATAATAGCCGCCGGGATTACCGCACTCCAATGAAGTACAAAACGATTGGAAAACAGCCCTTCCACATCCATCCGTCCGTTTCCGGCACTCATGGAACGTCCCACTATATAATAGAGAATACATGTAGCCACAAATGGCACCAGCGATGTCTTTATCATTTCGCGGATATTTTCATAAATATCCGTCTTCGTCAGCACACAGACAAGATTCGCGCTGGACGATACCGGTGAACAGCGGTCGCCAAAATAGATGCCAGAAAGAATCGCGCCGCCGATCCAGAACGGGTCAAGCTCCATCGCACGTCCCATCGCCATACAGATAACACCCATCGTCGCACCGGTTCCAAAGGAGGTTCCGGTCAGGATCGACACCATACAGTTAAGAAGGAACGCGATCACCAGAAATGCCGACGGCGACACCAGCTTCGACGACCAGCACACGATCACGGCGATCGTGCCGGACGCCCGCCACAGCGCTGTGATAAAGCCAATAAGTCCGAAAATCATCAGGATATTGCGGACGGTTTTAACGCCGGAAAGCGACATTTTTCCGAGTTCCGCAAAGCTGTGCTTCCGAATCAAACCGTACACACAGAAGATCAGATAGCCGCCCGCCAGCGCCCAAAGCACGGACGCGCCGGTAAATACGCAGCCTGCCAGCGCCGCGATAAATGCAAGTAATACAATTCCTTCTAACATAGCTTCACACTCTTTTCCCTACCAACCAGTTATTTTTCGCAGTAATTTTTTATTTTTTGATGTTTTTAGTATATTCCTGTTCTAACTCAATGTCCATCTGTTAATTTATGTATTAAATACAGTTTATTTTTGTATCCTTTAATTTAAGCTATTTCTGCCCTTCTGCCAACTCGGGTCTTCTTTCAGTTTCCCAAAAAATGTGTCCCCAGTGTTTTATAAACATCTTGGTTTTCTTCTACTTTCATCTTCCTCCTCATATACTTTTCTGACATACCCTCCCCGGAGATCTGCCATGCGAAGATTTCATCCTTTGATTACCGGAACCTTGCTCCTGACGGCAGTCGGATTTTTCTGCCGGATTCTCGGCTTTTTCTACCGCATCTTTCTCTCCCGGACGATCGGCGCCGAAGGTCTGGGTTTATATCAGATGATTTTTCCCATACATGGCATCGCATTTGCTCTCTGCGCCGGTCCAATCCAGACTTCGCTCTCCCGCCTGACCGCCGCCTCCCCGGAAAAGGGACGCGCCTTTTTGCGGGTCAGCCTCGCACTCTCACTATCGATCGCCCTGCCGCTGACCTCTTTGATCTACACCTTCGCCGATTTTCTCGCCGCGCGCGTCCTTCTTGCGCCCGAATGTGCGCCGCTTCTGCCCGCACTCGCCCTCTCGATCCCCTTCTGCGCGATCCATGCCTGCTGCTGCGGGTATTATTACGGGCTCAAAAAAACGGCAGTCCCGGCGTTTTCACAGGTGGTCGAGCAGTGCATCCGCATTTTCTCCGTCCTGCTGATCGTCCATGTCTGCCGCACGAACAGGATTCCGATCACGGTGCTGCTGGCTGTCTGGGGGCTGTTGATCGGGGAAGCGGCATCGGCGGTGTTCTGTCTGCTGGTTTATGGATGCTCGAAGCCTGCTGCCACACTGCAAAATACAGACACGCATATTTCCAGCTATTCTCGTCAAACACGAAAAAATACCACCCATTTTCAATACTCATCCCGTTCTACGCCCCCTTATACCCCTGACACTTCCAGCACCACGCCTCCCTCACAAAAAAAATCCGCCCACACTCCCCCCCTGCTCCTCCCCCTCCTCACCATGGCACTCCCCCTCATGGCGAATCGCCTCACGCTCAGCTTTCTCCAGAGTCTCGAAGCCATCTTTGTACCGAACCAGCTTCTCCTCTCCGGGCTCTCGCGGGTTGAATCGGTCAGTATTTACGGAGTTCTCACAGGCATGGCACTCCCCTTTGTCCTCTTTCCATCCGCCATTACCAACTCCCTCGCCGTCGTCCTGCTCCCGGCAGTCTCGGAGGCGCAGGCGCAGAATCAGCCGGACAAAATCGAACGCACCATCTCCATGGCACTCCGCTACAGCCTGTACATGGGAATTCTCTGCGTCGGGCTCTTCACCCGCTTCGGTCCAGCACTGGGCGAAACCTTTTACCACAACGCCGATGCCGGACGTTTCATCCAGATTTTATCCTGGCTCTGCCCGTTTCTCTACCTCTCCACTACCATGGGAAGTATTTTAAACGGGCTTGGGAAAACGGGAACCGTCTTCATCCACCATACGGTTTCCATGCTTCTCACCCTGTCGCTCGTCCTTTTCGCCATCCCGCGATGGGGGATTTTCGCCTATCTGGCGGCGCTTCTCATCAGCGAACTGGTGCTCGCCTTTCTCCACATCCACGCCCTCGCCTGCGAAGTCCCGATCCGCCTACCAGTCAGCCAGGGCATTGTAAAACCGGCATTCTGCCTGCTGGTTTCGATTGGGATGTTAGAAGTTATTCCAAACGCGTCTTACCTGCCTCACCTGTTTCCGCCTGTCCTCATCCAGTCCGGTATCCTTTGCCTGCTGTATATAGGAGGACTGCTTCTCTTACATACAGGTACAGTCAAACAATAAATTATATGCTATTTTGCTATATCCCTTAAATGCAATATGTTTAGGTATTTTCTGGCAATTTATATTTTTTTATTTTATACTTATTACATTCAGGGGGATTTACAAAGGGGGAACTTTTTTGAAATACGATATCAATTTTCGGCATTTAGAATATTTTATCAAGGTAGCGCGCCTCGGATCCATCAATAAAGCCGCCCAGGCGCTCTATATTTCCCAGCCGTATCTTGGGAAAATCATGCACGATCTGGAAGAAAATCTCGGCGCCAGGCTCTTTAACCGCAGCCGCTCAGGCGTAACATTAACGCCTGAAGGAATGGAATTTCTGACACATTCCGAAAAAATCATTGACGAAATGGAACAGCTCTGGTTTCAGAAAAAGAAGGAACAAATCAAAATTTCTGATCCGCTGGCTGTCTCCATGACACGTTTTTCTCATATCATGGAAAGTTTCAGTGAAATAGTCCTGCGTCACCGCGATCAGCCATCCTTCTCCCATCGACTGTATGAAGGCAATTCAGACGAAGTCATCGAGGATGTGGTATCCGGGCGTGTCGATGTAGGCGTGTTTCATTTTGACAGCCGCAAACGGCGTGAAATGGAGGCCTTGCTCGAATCAAAAGGGCTGGAATACCATTTTCTTGCCAACATCGAACCACACATTATCATTTCCCGCAAACATCCGCTTCTGCTGCAACAGAAACCGGTCAACCTGCACACACTGGCAGAGTACGGCTTTCTTTGGTATCTTGGACAATGCGATGATTATATTTACCAGCTTCTCTCCGAAGGGGATCAGGATGCAGAAAAAATGCGCTCGAAAATCACCTATCTTTCCAGCCGCGCCACCCTGATGTACATGATCTCGATCAGTGACTGCTACAGCATCGGCATCCACGATTTCGCCAAACAAGAAGCCTCCTACCACTCCACTTCTATTCCGATTCCAAACTGTGGTTTTATGCTGGAATTTGGATATGCAATGCGGAAAGACACGCCAATGACAGCGATCGTACAAGAATTTATTTATGACTTAAAGAAAAAACTTCTCTAAAAAAACACCATCAAAGCTGCCGGACATTCACAGCCGTCCCGGCAGTTTTTTTTTGATCCTTTTCAGCACCTCTTCCCCGTTCATCATAAATATTTATTCATATCTGACATATATATCCCGTTATACCTTTTTGTCATATCCCTTAAAGCTGACACGCATTATACATACTGTCTTCCCCATGCTACCATACTATCAGAAAGCAACACCGAATAAAAAACAGGAGGCGTTTAAGTATGAGAGATGTACTTGAACAGGCCGTTGCACTGGGAAAAACACATACCCATGAGGGTGCAGTTGCCACCTACATACCAGAACTTGGAAAGGTAGATGGCAGTCAGCTCGGAGTCAGTGTTTTTTGCCGGAACGGCAAACGGATTTCCGTCGGGGATACGAAAGTCCGATTCAGTATTCAGAGTATCTCCAAAATCATCACCCTTGCAGTCGCGCTGGAAATCTGCGGCTTCGACCAGGTATTTAAAAAAGTAGGCATGGAGCCGACCGGCGATCCATTTAACTCGCTGATGAAACTGGAAAATACGGACAGTTCCCCCTACAACCCGATGATCAATGCAGGCGCTATCGTAGTGGCAAGCTGCCTTGCTTCCGAAATCAGTTTCGATACCATGCTTGATACCATCCGGGCTCTCTGCATGGATCCGGACATCAACCTCGACAAAAAGGTTTATCACTCGGAAATGTCTCATATTTCCCGCAACCGGGCAATCGCCTATCTGCTGGAGAGCAAGGGGTACATCGAAAAGAATAAAGATGTGGAAAACAGCCTGCATTTTTATGTCAAAATGTGCTCTCTCAGCGTGACGGCAGAAAGCCTCGCCGGACTGGGACTGATTCTCGCCAACGATGGCATTCATCCAGACACGGGGAAACGGCTTTTAAGCAGCCAGGCGGTTAAAATCGTCAAAACACTCATGTTTACCTGCGGTATGTACGATGGTTCCGGCGAATTTGCCGTCCGGGTCGGCATCCCATCCAAAAGCGGCGTCGGCGGCGGTATCTTATCAGTGGTAGACGGCGAGATGGGAATCGGCATCTTCGGACCGGCGTTAGATAAAAAGGGGAACAGCGTCGCTGGAGAATGCGTGCTTGAATATATGTCACATGAACTGCATCTCCATATGTTTGATCCGCAGCGGCACACTTTATAGCAAAAACAATATGTAAATTGTATGAGAGGGGTATTTTAAAATGGCAGATTTATACGCAAAGATAATCGGCACAGCAAGCAACTATCTTTACAGCTACGTGTTAATCATCCTGCTGGTAGGCGGCGGCATATATTTTACCATCCGCACCAAAGGGGTACAGCTTCGTTACTTACTTGAATCTATCCGGGTTATCCTGGAGCCATCCGACAAGGAAGATGAGTCTATTTCCGCCTTTCAGGCATTGATGGTTTCCACTGCTTCGCGCGTCGGCACCGGAAATATCGCCGGCATTTCTACCGCCATCTGTTTCGGCGGTCCGGGCGCTATCTTCTGGATGTGGATGACCGCGATCCTCGGAAGTGCAACCGCATTTGTAGAAAGTACGCTGGCACAGATCTACAAACGCCGTGCCGAGGACGGAAGTTGCTACGGCGGTCCTTCCTACTATATTGAAGCCGTTCTGAAAAAAAGATGGCTGGGTGTTCTCTATGCTATTTTCATGATTTTGACTTACATGGTTGGATTTAACCTCGTTGCATCCTTCAATGTGGCAGATTCTTTTAAAGTATACAGTTTCTACAATCCAAGCCTGACTCCGATTCTCATCGGTATCATCCAGGCTGTTATCTTCGGCATCTGCATCAGCGGCGGCGGCAAACAGATCGCTAAAATCACAGGAATTCTTGTTCCGGTAATGGGCGGACTTTACATTGCAGCTGCCCTGCTGATGATTATTCTCCACGGAAACATGATTCCGGGTATGTTCGCAAGCATTTTTGAAGGGGCTTTTGATATTCAGGCTATCTTCGGCGGCTTCATGGGATCCGTTGTGATGCTCGGCATCAAGAGAGGCTTGTTCTCCAATGAGGCAGGTGTCGGTGCTTCCGCTACCGCAGCCGGTTCCGCGGGTGTCAGCCACCCGGTCAAACAGGGTCTTGTTCAGGTATTATCCGTATTTATCGATACTATTGTCATCTGCTCTGCAACCGCATTTTTACTGCTCTGCTCCGGCGTTGCACCGAGTGCAGACATGGCTGGCATGGCATATGTGCAGGTAGCTATGAATAACGTATTCGGCACCGCAGGTGTTGTATTTATCACAGTTGCCCTGATTTTATTTGCCTTTACCACGCTACTCGGAAACTACTATTTTGCTGAAACCGGCATGGCTTATCTCTGCGGCAAAACTCCAGTCAAGGGCATCCGGATTACCCAGAGAGTGATCGCTATCGTGATTGTCCTCATCGGTTCTGTGGCAAGTCTCGGCATCGTGTGGGATACCGCCGATGTTCTGATGGGACTGATGGCAGTCATCAACGTACCAATTATCTTCCTGATTGCCAAGCCGGCGCTCCGCTGCCTGGAAGACTACCGGGCACAGAAACAGGCTGGGAAGAATCCGGTCTTTAAAGCAGCTGATATTGAGTTGAAAGAAGAAACCGATTTCTGGAATTAATAAAAACAAAAATCCGCATAAACAGGGCTGTCAGAATCTTTCCCACACATGGTTTCAACCACACTGTGCAAAATTCCGACAGCCCTGCCTGTATTTTTTCATATCTGTATTATATCTATCTTTTTACCGTTTTATTAATCTGCAGCCTTATTTGCGGTTCTTCCAAATCAAAAACATTCCAGCTGCCAGCAGCACCACTCCGACGGCGGCTCCCACCATCCAGTTCGAAGAAGATATTTTCCCCGATCAATTTTATCGAAATCTCTATTTCTATATCTTATACTCTCATAAATAGCAGATTTCTGTTCCTACTCCTGCTCGTCCTCCTTCAGCACGTACGGCGTCATCTGGTATACATAGTAATTCAGCCAGTTCGTGTACAGCGTGTTGGACATATTTCTCCATTTCAGCACCGGCATGGAAAATGGATCGTTGTCCGGGTAATAGTTGCACGGTACCTGCGGATTTAAGCCTTTTTTCAGATCGCGGTGGTACTCGTTGTTTAACGTCATGCGATCATACTCTGGATGCCCCTGAACGAAAATCTGGCTTCCATCCTGGTTCATCACCAGAAATACGCCAGCCTCATCCGATTTCGCCAGAATCTGCAATTCCGGATGTTTCAGAATATCCTCTTCCCGGTCTTCCGTGTAACGGGAATGCGGGCAGTAAAAATAATCATCGAGACTACGGACCAGCGGGATCTTCCGGTTCAAAAGACGATGTCTGTAAATGCCGGAAAGCTTCGTCTTTCTCTGATGTTTCTGGATTCCATAATGATAATAGAGTCCCGCCTGCATCCCCCAGCAGATATGAAGTGTCGAAGTCACATGCGTCTTGCTCCACTCCATGATCTTCGTCAGCTCGTCCCAGTAGTTGATCTCCTCAAACTCCATATTCTCCACCGGCGCACCGGTAATAATCATACCATCAAAGCGCTTGCGGCGGATCTCGTCAAACGTCACATAAAACTTATTCAAATGCGTCTGCGATGTATTTTTCGAAACGTGCGTTTCCAGCATCAGGAATGAACAGTCCACCTGCAGCGGCGTATTCGAAAGTGCCCGCAGAAGCTGCGTCTCCGTATCCTCCTTGATCGGCATCAGATTCAGAATCAAAATCTCAAGCGGACGAATATCCTGGCTCATCGCCCGATCCTCATCCATCACAAATATATTCTCCGATTCCAAAATTGCCTTAGCAGGAAGATCCTTTTGTATTTTAATTGGCATGGTTATATATCCCCTTTTTATATAAAATTCGTTTGAATTTTAGGATTCTATTATATACCGATATGATTCATTTCTACTTACAATAAAAACTATATCAGCATTCCTAATCATAACACAAGCTGCAAAAAAAAGCCAGCTAAACACTGTCTGGCGTCCGGCTTTTTCACCTCTCTTATAGCTTCAAAAACTCCTCCTCCGAAAGAATCGGCACCCCCAATTCCCGCGCCTTCTTATTCTTCGAGGACGACGACGCCACATCATTATTGATCAGATAATTCGTCTTGGACGTCACGCTTCCGGTCACTTTGCCGCCGCGGCGCTCAATCAGCTCCTGCAGTTCTTTCCGGTTTTTGAATTGTTCCAGCGAACCGGTAATGACGAAATTCATCCCGGCGAATGCCTCATCTGCACCCTCACTGCTTTCTTCGTCTCCTGCCTCAAAGGTCAGCTCCGCCAGCAGATGATCGACGATCGCATTATTCTTTCCATCCGAAAAGAATGCCGTCCACGCCTGCGCCAGAACTTCCCCGATTCCATCAATCTCGACCAGCTCTTCCACGGTGGCATGGCGCATCGCCTCAAAATCATTTTTAAAATGACGGCAAATCATCTTGGCATTTGCCAGACCGATGCCTGCAACGCCCAGACCGTACACCATTCTCGGCAGGGTCGTGTGGGACGCTTTCTCAGCCGCCGCAATCAGATTGTCATACGATTTCTGCCCGAATCCGTCCATCTCAACGATCTCTTCCTGATGGCGGTCCAGATGGAAAATGTCCGCATACTCATGAATCATGCCGACACCGATAAATTTCTCCAGCGTCGCCTCTGAAAGTCCCGCAATATTTAACGCATCGCGGCTTGTAAAAAGAGTAAAACTCTTGATCTTCTTCGCCTGGCAGTCCGGGTTCGTGCAGTAGAGTGATTTTACATCGTTGAGCTGGCGCACCTCCGTCTGACCGCCGCACACCGGACATGCCTCCGGAATATCCCGGACGCCGCTGCGCGTCAGGTTATCCGCGATCTGCGGAATGATCATATTTGCCTTATAAACCGTAATCCGGTCGCCTGCCCCCAGCTCCAGCGCCTCCATGATGCTGATGTTGTGGACACTGGCGCGGCTGACCGTCGTTCCCTCCAGCTCAACCGGTTCAAATACTGCCACCGGGTTAATCAGCCCCGTTCTCGACGCGCTCCATTCAATATAGAGAAGCTTCGTCTCCTGAATCTCATCCGCCCACTTGAATGCGATCGAATCGCGCGGAAATTTTGCCGTCCGCCCCAGCGACTGGCCGTAGGCAATATCATCATACAAAAGCACCAGTCCATCCGACGGCGTATCATTTTCCGCAATCGCCTCAGAATACATTTTGACCGTCTCCGGCAGCGTCTCTTTTGTCACCTCATGGTACTCTACGACCTCAAACCCCTGTGTTTTCAGCCACTCAAACTGCTCTTTCCGCGAATTTTTGAAATCAATGCCATCCGCCTTTACAAGGCTGAACGCATAAAAATGGACCTGTCTCTGCGCTGTGATTTCGCTGTTTAACTGACGCACCGAACCGCTGCATAAGTTTCGCGGATTCTTATATTTCGCATCGACATCCTCGATCTGCTCATTGATCTTCTCAAAATCCGAATACCGGATGATCGCCTCACCGCGCAGGATAAGCTCACCCTGGTAGGAAATATTTAACGGCACATTGACAAACGCCTTTGCATTTGCCGTGATAACCTCGCCAATCTCACCATTTCCACGCGTAACCGCCTTGACAAGTGTTCCATTCTGATAGGTCAGGACGATCGTCAGACCGTCCATCTTCCAGGATAAAAGCCCGGTCTGCCCGCCGAGCCAGTCTGCCAGCTCTTCCACGCTCTTCGTCTTATTTAACGAAAGCATCGGCTTCTCATGGCGCTCCTTCGGAAGCGCGCTGACTACCTCATATCCTACATTCTGCGTCGGGCTGTTCGCAAACACAATTCCCGTCTCTTTCTCCAATGAAACCAGTTCATCATAAAGCTTATCATACTCAAAGTTGCTCATGATCTCCCGGCTCTCCTGATAATAGGCGCGCCCTGCTGCCCGCAGCGTCCCAATCAGCTCCCGTATCCGTTTTGTCTTGTCCTCTGCCATCTATCTGACTCCACCTTTCCCATCGCTCTCTCCAACTACCTCTGAATGCGTTTTCAAGCATTTCTATGCAACCTCATATGTGAACCTGCACTGACTGCCAGACAACATTGTCTCAGTCATTCTTCTTTCCGTTCAAAATATCTTCTAATTTCTGTCTCTCTGCCGCTGTCACTTCCCGGTACTCGCCTGTTTTCAGCCCATCCAGCGTAATGTTCAGCATCCGGACGCGTTTTAACGTCTGCACCTGGTACCCCAGCGCCTCGCACATCCGGCGGATCTGGCGGTTGAGTCCCTGGGTCAGGATGATCCGGAAACTCGTCTTCCCGGTCTTTTCCACCTCACAAGGACGGGTAACCGTATCTAAAATCTTCACTCCTGCGCTCATCTTCCAGACAAACTCACTATCAATGGGTTTATCCACCGTTACCAGATATTCCTTTTCATGTCCGTAACGAGCCCTTAGAATCCGGTTGACCAGCTCGCCCTCATTCGTCATGAGAAGCAGCCCTTCTGAATCCTTGTCCAGACGCCCGATCGGGTAAATCCGGACCGGATAATCTAAAAATTCTACGATATTTTCTGCCCGATCTTTATCAGAAGTCGTGCAGACAATCCCCCGCGGCTTATTGACCGCTAAAAGCACCGGCGCATCCTTGCCGGACACCGCTACGCCATCGCACGCCACGCGCTGTCCCGGCATCAGCTTCTGTCCGACCTCTGCCACGCGCCCATCGATCGTCACACGCCCGTCCGCGATCCGCCGATCCGCCTCCCGCCGGGAGCAGATGCCCGCCTCGCTCAAAAAGCGATTTAAACGAACGCCTTCCGCTGGAATCCGGGATTCCTGCTTTTCACTTGGCTGTACTCTCTTGTATGATTTATCATTTTGATTTTTTTGCATTTTATTCATCTCATTTCGATTTATTGTGCCGTAGGATTCCGGCAACCAAAGTATAAAAATTATAACATTTTCGTCCATGGGGGTGAACCTCACATGGCTAAAGTCACATGCTTCTCAGCCGTTTTAAACGGCAAGACTAAATATCGGCGGATACGCCAGTAACTTAGAATTCGTGCGGATACGCACTTTTCCCATGCCGGATACGGCTGGTTTCCACATTACAGGTAGTCCGCTGTATATCTGCCTGCATTTATGCCGCTTTTAAATTGTTTACTTCTACATAAAGCTTTCTCAAATCTGCATAAACACAGGAGGTTCTACGCTTCACTGCAGGTACTTTTGCCTCCAGTGAAGACCTTTCCGTTTCCGGCAAGGGTTTTAAAAGTTCCCGTATAAAATATCTCGCTCCGATATTATAGGATGCTGACAGGTCGCAGTTATACTGTTTTCCGGTCCGGAAGGTACATAGGCTATGGTTCTCCTGGTTTCTTACTACCGCTCCGCTTCCGTCACAGGCCAGCCTGCTGGTGTTCCGGGCACTGACTCTTGAGACACGAATCCCGTTCCGATGTGCCTGATGTTCACACAGTTTCTGAATATCCCGCTTTCTCCATAAATGAAGCTTTTGTTTCTTTTTTCCGGATATTTTTCCCTGCATTTCCAGATACTCAAACACAATTACACCTGCCTGATACTCTGCGGCATATTTCGTGATCTCCGCAGCTATTTTGCGGGACAGCTCCATATTCAGCCTTTTTGCATAATCCCATCGGCTTTGGACCTGTCTGGAGGAATGTTCCCTCTGAAAACGGCGGATTCTGCCAAGCACATGATACAAATGGTCTTTATCACTGGAGAA
>NZ_PYLO01000020.1 GCF_003024715.1 Clostridium fessum
CGCGGGCGTAGGATATTTGAGAGGAGCTGCCCTTAGTACGAGAGGACCGGGGTGGACTGGCCTCTGGTGTATCTGTTGAGCCATCAGGCTCATGGCAGAGTAGCCAAGCCGGGACGGGATAAACGCTGAAGGCATCTAAGCGTGAAGCCCCCCTCAAGATGAGATATCCCATACGCAAGTAGTAAGACCCCTTGAAGACGACGAGGTAGATAGGGCAGAGGTGGAAGCGTAGTAATACGTGAAGCTGACTGTTACTAATCGGTCGAGGGCTTAACCAAAAGGTTATGGTTAAGGATAGGTAAGAGGAAGTTATTTCCTGAAGGATGAAAGATAGAAAGTAGAAGAAATTCAGTGTGCAGTTTTGAAGGTATATAAACCTTCAACATAAAAAAGTTGTTGACAAATGCAAAAGCTTATGATATTATAAATGGGCTGTTGTTGAGATGACAACAACAAAGAACCTTGAAAACTGAACAGTATGTAAAACCCTGAAAATTCTAAGAACAAAGGCTTTTGGTTAAGCCTTGAAGTTCAAGAGAACGTTCAGAACAAAACCAAAACAACAGTAATAACGGTTAAAATTAGCCAAGCGAATTTTGACTGGAATCAAAACTTTAACATGAGAGTTTGATCCTGGCTCAGGATGAACGCTGGCGGCGTGCTTAACACATGCAAGTCGAACGAAGCAATCTAACGGAAGTTTTCGGATGGAAGCTAGATTGACTGAGTGGCGGACGGGTGAGTAACGCGTGGGTAACCTGCCTCACACTGGGGGACAACAGTTAGAAATGACTGCTAATACCGCATAAGCGCACAGGACCGCATGGTCCGGTGTGAAAAA
>NZ_PYLO01000022.1 GCF_003024715.1 Clostridium fessum
TCTGAGAAATTTATTAGCGCCTGCAGTCATGTAAACATAGTACGGTTTACCCTGGGCACGTTTTCTGTCCATGAATTGATATACAGGATCATCTTGCGGCATTGTTTTAATAAGAACATCCATTACTTGAAAAAGAGTCTTTCTTAAATTTGAAGACCCACGTTTGGATGTTGGAACACTTTTTTGTGCATAGGAGCCAGACTCGTTTACGCCAGGATCTACCCCGGCGAAAGCAGTAAGGGCTCCTTTATGTGTAAATCTGGTTATATCACCGATCTCAGCCATAAGCTGTGGACCAAAAGATGGACCAATCCCTTTAAACTGCATAACAATCGGGTACTCTGGAAGTTTTGAGGCGGTTTCATTCATGAGAATGCGTATTGTTTCGACGGTAGCGGAAGTGCTGTTAAGCTGAGCGATAGCTTGTCTAATGATGCGTTTGGTTATTTCGTTTTTAGGAAATACCGGGACAAGTTCCGTTGCCTTGGTATAAATTTCTTCGGCTTTTGATTTATTGAAGATATATTTTTTTTTGCTTGCACCAGTTTTGATAGTGTTTAACAAAAGAATTTAGAGACATTTTACGAACGCAATCTACATGCCAATACGTATAGACAAAATCAACCCATTTTTGGGAGCCATCACTGCGGGGTGGACTATTAAAATAAGTATTTGCATTTGGGTATGTCTGGTCAATGAGATTAATAAGATTATTTTTCATAGCCGTTTTTTGTTTCACATAGAAATGAAACTGACGATTCATGGCCTTTAGTTGTGTGCGCAATTCATCCACAATACTATATGGTTTAAGATTTTGCCATTTGT
>NZ_PYLO01000023.1 GCF_003024715.1 Clostridium fessum
ATATCCCGCTTTCTCCATAAATGAAGCTTTTGTTTCTTTTTTCCGGATATTTTTCCCTGCATTTCCAGATACTCAAACACAATTACACCTGCCTGATACTCTGCGGCATATTTCGTGATCTCCGCAGCTATTTTGCGGGACAGCTCCATAATATCCCGCTTTCTCCATAAATGAAGCTTTTGTTTCTTTTTTCCGGATATTTTTCCCTGCATTTCCAGATACTCAAACACAATTACACCTGCCTGATACTCTGCGGCATATTTCGTGATCTCCGCAGCTATTTTGCGGGACAGCTCCATATTCAGCCTTTTTGCATAATCCCATCGGCTTTGGACCTGTCTGGAGGAATGTTCCCTCTGAAAACGGCGGATTCTGCCAAGCACATGATACAAATGGTCTTTATCACTGGAGAAATTTATAAATTTACGTCCCAGGATAGTGCCATCTGCCCGCATGATGCTGCAGACTGCATCCGTATTGATTCCCAAATCAACACTGCATATCACCTGCTCTTTTACAGCTGTTTTCGATAAGGTTACTTCCTCTGTGTATGAAAACCGAAGGAAATATTTATGATGTTTCCTTTCCAAAGTTGGGGCAGATGCCTCTTTCCCGCTCCACTTTTTTCGAAGATATTCCATATCGGTATGAAGTAATTTCACCTGAAACCACTTCCACTCACGCCCATCAAATAGCTTTAAATAAGCCGTATCTTCTCCCGGTTCTGCTTCCCTATACATGACATCCCGATAGAATACCGGCATCGCATGATTCTCACAGACCAGCTTCGGTTT
>NZ_PYLO01000024.1 GCF_003024715.1 Clostridium fessum
GCCGAAAATGTCCGGGGCTAAAACACAACACCGAAGCTTAGGAATGTAATTATACATTGGTAGAGGAGCATTCTTAAAGAGACGAAGCAGTACCGATAAGGAGCTGTGGATTTTTAAGAAGAGAGAATGCCGGAATGAGTAGCGAGATGGAGGTGGGAATCCTCCAGGCCGAATATCTAAGGTTTCCAGAGTAAAGCTGATCTGCTCTGGGTAAGTCGGGGCCTAAGGCAAGGTCGAAAGACGTAGTCGATGGATAACAGGTTGAAATTCCTGTACTGCATATCATCAGAACTGTGGGGACACAGAGAGATACCGGAACCTGGGAATGAAGATACCAGGGCAAGCGAGGTAGGTGCTAAGCTGGCAAATCCGCTTAGTAAGCCGAAGACGTGATGCGGAGCGAACAAAAGTAGCGAAGTCCGGGATTCGAGCTGTCGAGAAAAGCCGCTATTGTGTGATATGTACCCGTACCGTAAACCGACACAGGTGGATGAGGAGAGAATCCTAAGGTCGGCGGGAGAAGCATTGTTAAGGAACTCGGCAAAATGACCCTGTAACTTCGGGATAAAGGGTGCCACAGAGATGTGGCCGCAGAGAATAGGCTCAAGCAACTGTTTAGCAAAAACACAGGTCTATGCAAAACCGAAAGGTGAGGTATATGGGCTGACGCCTGCCCGGTGCTGGAAGGTTACGAGGAGAGGTTAGAGCAATCGAAGCTTTGAATCTAAGCCCCAGTAAACGGCGGCCGTAACTATAACGGTCCTAAGGTAGCGAAATTCCTTGTC
>NZ_PYLO01000025.1 GCF_003024715.1 Clostridium fessum
TCTACGCATTTCACCGCTACACTAGGAATTCCGCTTACCTCTCCAGCACTCTAGTTAAACAGTTTCCAAAGCAGTCCCGGGGTTGAGCCCCGGGCTTTCACTTCAGACTTGCTTTACCGTCTACGCTCCCTTTACACCCAGTAAATCCGGATAACGCTTGCCCCCTACGTATTACCGCGGCTGCTGGCACGTAGTTAGCCGGGGCTTCTTAGTCAGGTACCGTCATTTTCTTCCCTGCTGATAGAGCTTTACATACCGAAATACTTCTTCACTCACGCGGCGTCGCTGCATCAGGGTTTCCCCCATTGTGCAATATTCCCCACTGCTGCCTCCCGTAGGAGTTTGGGCCGTGTCTCAGTCCCAATGTGGCCGGTCACCCTCTCAGGTCGGCTATTGATCGTCGCCTTGGTAGGCCGTTACCCCACCAACTAGCTAATCAAACGCGGGTCCATCTCACACCACCGGAGTTTTTCACACCGGACCATGCGGTCCTGTGCGCTTATGCGGTATTAGCAGTCATTTCTAACTGTTGTCCCCCAGTGTGAGGCAGGTTACCCACGCGTTACTCACCCGTCCGCCACTCAGTCAATCTAGCTTCCATCCGAAAACTTCCGTTAGATTGCTTCGTTCGACTTGCATGTGTTAAGCACGCCGCCAGCGTTCATCCTGAGCCAGGATCAAACTCTCATGTTAAAGTTTTGATTCCAGTCAAAATTCGCTTGGCTAATTTTAACCGTTATTACTGTTGTTTTGGTTTTGTTCTGAA
>NZ_PYLO01000026.1 GCF_003024715.1 Clostridium fessum
ATATTTGCTCCTCCCCGAAGCTTTTCGCAGCTTATCACGTCTTTCATCGGCTCTTAGTGCCAAGGCATCCACCCTGCGCTCTTATTAGCTTAACCAATTGATTCACACCGCGGGTACGGTGTTCCTCTCAGATGCATAGCGTTGCATCTTTGGCTTATGGTGTTTACAATTAATAATTGCTTGTTTTTGGTTTGTTTGGTTACACTTTCGTGTAACACCTCGGATGTCTTGATATTTGTTTCAAACCTCTCGGTTTGAACTTTGTATCAGATTTTCAATATGCAGTTTTCAAGGTACATACTTGACTGATTTTATCAGTCATTCCTAAGCTTGATAAACTCAAACTCACGAATGACTCATAAAAAGCCATACCCTTTCGGGTTAAATGGGCTTAAGTGGACTCGAACCACCGACCTCACGCTTATCAGGCGTGCGCTCTAACCGGCTGAGCTATAAGCCCATTTGGAATCCGGCATCCACCTGCTTTCCCATGCCGTCTCCAGCATAGTATCATCGGCCGCTTAGGTCTTAACCATCGTGTTCGGGATGGGAACGGGTGTGTCCCCTAAGCGCATCGACACCGGAAATCTTTCATTTCCTGGATTTCAATCTTTAATTGTCATCCTCGAAAACTCAACAGTATATAAAACCCTTACTTCTTCTTCCTTAGAAAGGAGGTGATCCAGCCGCACCTTCCGATACGGCTACCTTGTTACGACTTCACCCCAGTTATCGGTCCTGCCTTCGGCAGCTCCCTCCTTTCG
>NZ_PYLO01000027.1 GCF_003024715.1 Clostridium fessum
GGATCACCTCCTTTCTAAGGAAGAAGAAGTAAGGGTTTTATATACTGTTGAGTTTTCGAGGATGACAATTAAAGATTGAAATCCAGGAAATGAAAGATTTCCGGTGTCGATGCGCTTAGGGGACACACCCGTTCCCATCCCGAACACGATGGTTAAGACCTAAGCGGCCGATGATACTATGCTGGAGACGGCATGGGAAAGCAGGTGGATGCCGGATTCATTATGGGGGTGTAGCTCAGTTGGGAGAGCACCTGCCTTGCAAGCAGGGGGTCAAGAGTTCGAATCTCTCCATCTCCATTTGCCGAAAGCAACTTAATGAAAGCGAGTCGAAGACGAAGCTTGAATTTAGTGCGAGGCAGTTCACGAACCTTAACGAATGTAAGTGAGTTTAGTTGAGTGAACATACTATGTACCTTGAAAACTGCATATTGAAAATCTGATACAAAGTTCAAACCGARAGGTTTGAAACAAATATCAAGACATCCGAGGTGTTACACGAAAGTGTAACCAAACAAACCAAAAACAAGCAATTATTAATTGTAAACACCATAAGCCAAAGATGCAACGCTATGCATCTGAGAGGAACACCGTACCCGCGGTGTGAATCAATTGGTTAAGCTAATAAGAGCGCAGGGTGGATGCCTTGGCACTAAGAGCCGATGAAAGACGTGATAAGCTGCGAAAAGCTTCGGGGAGGAGCAAATATCCATTGATCCGGAGATATCTGAATGGGGAAACCCGGCTGAGAAGACCTCAG
>NZ_PYLO01000028.1 GCF_003024715.1 Clostridium fessum
GGATCACCTCCTTTCTAAGGAAGAAGAAGTAAGGGTTTTATATACTGTTGAGTTTTCGAGGATGACAATTAAAGATTGAAATCCAGGAAATGAAAGATTTCCGGTGTCGATGCGCTTAGGGGACACACCCGTTCCCATCCCGAACACGATGGTTAAGACCTAAGCGGCCGATGATACTATGCTGGAGACGGCATGGGAAAGCAGGTGGATGCCGGATTCATTATGGGGGTGTAGCTCAGTTGGGAGAGCACCTGCCTTGCAAGCAGGGGGTCAAGAGTTCGAATCTCTCCATCTCCATTCGTGACTGTACATTGCAGTTCGGAAACAAAGTTTCCTCACTCACGTGCAGGCACGTTATGAAAACAAAACATTACGAAGGCTTATGAAAGCAAGCTTTCAACGCATTCGAAATATTTTGTTTTCGCAATGTACCTTGAAAACTGCATATTGAAAATCTGATACAAAGTTCAAACCGAGAGGTTTGAAACAAATATCAAGACATCCGAGGTGTTACACGAAAGTGTAACCAAACAAACCAAAAACAAGCAATTATTAATTGTAAACACCATAAGCCAAAGATGCAACGCTATGCATCTGAGAGGAACACCGTACCCGCGGTGTGAATCAATTGGTTAAGCTAATAAGAGCGCAGGGTGGATGCCTTGGCACTAAGAGCCGATGAAAGACGTGATAAGCTGCGAAAAGCTTCGGGGAGGAGCAAATAT
>NZ_PYLO01000029.1 GCF_003024715.1 Clostridium fessum
ACAGGAGCTATGGGGAGGACATTTGTGGAATCCATCCTATTGTGCAGTCACCGTAAGTGACCGAAGCAGGGATCAGGTATTGGCATACATTGCGGGACAAAAAGAGAAGGAAAAAAGAAAGTAGGAAACTTTATGCAGATTGTATCCAGCTATGGAGTAGAAATTAAAAAAAAGAATATACCGCTCCGCGTTACACTGGATATTTTCCGGAAAGCAGTTTCCTATCTGATTCCGGTGTATGCAGAGACATGGGAAGAACTTTCAGAAATCAAAAATCTACAAAAACGCTTTAATGAGGCGGAACATCTGGTACATGAGACAAAAAAGAATCATGCCAGATTTCCGTTTGACCGTCATTTTCCTAAGATGCCATCTTATCTGAGAAGAGCGGCGATTCAACACGCACTTGGAGCAGTGTCCTCCTATCAATCACGCCTTAGTTTGTGGGAAAAGGGAGAACTGAGGGGGAAACCGAAGCTGGTCTGTGAGAATCATGCGATGCCGGTATTCTATCGGGATGTCATGTATAGGGAAGCAGAACCGGGAGAAGATACGGCTTATTTAAAGCTATTTGATGGGCGTGAGTGGAAGTGGTTTCAGGTGAAATTACTTCATACCGATATGGAATATCTTCGAAAAAAGTGGAGCGGGAAAGAGGCATCTGCCCCAACTTTGGAAAGGAAACATCATAAATATTTCCTTCGGTTTTCATA
>NZ_PYLO01000004.1 GCF_003024715.1 Clostridium fessum
GCGTAGGATATTTGAGAGGAGCTGCCCTTAGTACGAGAGGACCGGGGTGGACTGGCCTCTGGTGTATCTGTTGAACTATCAAGTTCATGGCAGAGTAGCCAAGCCGGGACGGGATAAACGCTGAAGGCATCTAAGCGTGAAGCCCCCCTCAAGATGAGATATCCCATACGCAAGTAGTAAGACCCCTTGAAGACGACGAGGTAGATAGGGCAGAGGTGGAAGCGTAGTAATACGTGAAGCTGACTGTTACTAATCGGTCGAGGGCTTAACCAAAAGGATATGGTTAAGAATTGGATAGGAAAGAGGAAGTTATTTCCTAAAGGATGGAAGATAGAAAGTAGAAGAAATTCAGTGTGCAGTTTTGAAGGTATATAAAGAAGACCGTTGTACAGAAATGTACGACGGTTTTTTGTGTAATAAGAAATTCCTTGGAATTCCCTATTACACAAAAAGGCACTAACGTGCCAATGATGCGCACTCGCGCGAAGCAGAAACATGTCGCAAGCGACCGCGCTCGGCGTGAGAATGTGCCAAGGTACATTTTTTGCCAAGATTATATGAGTTCTGAACCCGAAATTTAAGGATGCGTCATGCTGCTCATGCAGCGAGAAGACGGTAACATCCGATGAAAAGAATAGATTTTTCGATTTTTTTGAAAAAGTAGTTGACATTTAAAATATAATCGGTTATACTTATCTACGTTGTTGGAAAGCAATATTCCTCGATAGCTCAGTCGGTAGAGCACGCGGCTGTTAACCGCGCTGTCGTAGGTTCGAGTCCTACTCGGGGAGTTTTTTGATCCATATACTTTATGGACCTTTAGCTCAGTTGGTTAGAGCAACCGGCTCATAACCGGTCGGTCCCGGGTTCGAGTCCCCGAAGGTCCACTCTACCCAATATGAGGTAAATAAATAATTTAATATTTGGCCCGGTGGCTCAGCTGGTTAGAGCGCCGCCCTGTCACGGCGGAGGTCGTGGGTTCGAACCCCATCCGGGTCGTTTTGATACGACTGTTATAAATTGGTTCGCGTAAGCGGATTGAGGGACAGAGTATCGTAATGGGGTCTTAGCTCAGCTGGGAGAGCATCTGCCTTACAAGCAGAGGGTCACAGGTTCGAGCCCTGTAGGCCCCATTTCATTGTTGGAAAGTAAGAAGAATTTCTGGTTGTTATATCGATATAATTTGAAATGAATCAACAATAAAAGAAATTCAAAAAAATCTAAAAAACAGTTGACATTCTTCAGAATGAGTTGTATAATATGACTTGTTCGTTAAGAATAAAAAGTATGTGTGTGTAGCTCAGCTGGATAGAGCACTTGGCTACGGACCAAGGTGTCGGGAGTTCGAATCTTCTCACGCACGTCGATTTCTCTGGTTGTCAGAGAGCAAAAAGCATCCTTGTGAGGGTGCTTTTTTTGTATAATAGGGAATTCCAAGGAATTTCCTATTACACAAAAAGGCACTAACGTGCCAATGATGTGCACTTGCGCGAAGATGCAGGTTGTCGCAAGCGACGCGCTCGGCGCGAGAATGTGTTAAGGCAGCAACTGTTCACAGGTAGGAATTTTCTGAACTGAAAATTCCGTACGATACAGTTCTGGCAGCAGATTTTGTCGATTTAGAATGTGCAGTATCGGCAAAATCCCGTTGATGGGCACACGTGTGCGAACCGTAACCCTGAGCACATTCTTTATTCCGTTTACGACAGCCCGGAATTGACTTTTTACCGCATGACCGATATAATAATAGGGCTGTCCCTATCAAGGCAGATAGCTTTGCGGTTTCTATGAAAGACCGCGTGGAGGAATTATGAAAACAGAATATCTGATAAAAATTGGTTCTGTCGCTAAATGGCTGGTGCCGTTTTTTGCAGCGGTGGCGCTGCTGAACGCGTAGGTTTTAAGTGGGCAGAATAAAATAGAAAGGCTGGGAAGAAGCTGGGAGATGCATCACGGATTCTGACACAGCGGAAAGGAGAAGAGATGCAGTTAGTTCAGTTAGATATGAAGCAGATATCGAGCGAGGCAGAGATTTACGACTGCCTGGTCGGTCAGATGAATTTTACCAATGCCGATGAAAAACCGGAATGGATGAATGTGATTGAGATGAACGAGCGGGATCCGTATGAGATGGATACAGAAGAACAGCCGGAGGATCCGGAGTTTAAGAAAATTCTGGAGACACCGGAGAAGACATTGGATGGTCTGGTACAGATGCTGGCTGCCCGCCTGGCAGATGATTACTGCCTGGAAGTAATCCGGGATGAAGCGGCGGATGATGAGAAGAAAGAACTGGAAAAACGTCTGGAACGCGCACTGGAAGATGCGGCGCGCACAATCGATGAAAGAGACGGGAAATTGTATGCAATACTTGAGGATACAAAACCCATGGCATTCTCCGTTATCTGATGAGCCGGAAGAAGGATTGATTCCATGTGAGGTGGTTCGGTCTTCCCGGAAGACGATCGCCATCCAGATCACGGCGGAAGGACGCCTGGTACTCCGGATTCCGAGGAGGGCTTCGGTGCAGGCTGCGATGCGGTTTGCCGAGGAGCACCGCGACTGGATAGAAGTCCATTATAAAGAAGCGGTGGAACGCCAGAGGAACCGGAAAACATATGGAGCGGAAGAAATCCGAAATTTCACAGAAAAGCTGCGCCCGGTGCTCATGCACCGGGTTGCTTTATATGCGGCGTGCATGGGCGTAACCTATGGAAAAATCACAATCCGGAACCAGAAAACGCGTTGGGGAAGCTGCAGCGCAGCTGGAAACCTAAATTTTAACTGGCGGCTGGCACTTTTGCCGGAGGATCTGATGAATTATGTGATTGTCCATGAGCTGGCACACCGGCTGGAAATGAACCATTCCGCGCGTTTCTGGACGCAGGTGGAGAATATACTGCCGGACTGGCGGGAACGGCGCAGGCGGCTTAGGGAGTATGTGATATAGAAAAGAAGCACAGACATAGATGTACTCTCGGAATCTTTCTGTGCTTGATTTTGAGAGATGATTTTTTGTCAGTTGTGCCCAAATTTCTGAGGCGTTGGCGTTGCGTCCGCCTCTGAAATTCGGGTGCGGCTGGCGGAAAATCAGCCACAAAAGCAAGTGCAAAAAAGACTCCGAGAGTACATCTAGATGATAGGAGGAACAAAATGGCAGAAGAAGTCTGGATGCTTCAGACCAAGAAAGCAGATTTTAAGCAGATCGGGGCGCGGTTTCGGATCGATCCGGTTACGGCGCGTATTATCCGGAACCGTGGGATCGAAGGAGAGGCGGCGATCGACCGCTATTTAAATGGCACGCTGGATGATCTGTATGATCCGATGCTGTTAAAAGATATGGAGCGTGCCGTTTCCATCCTGTGCGAGGCTGTGGATACTGGAAAGAAGATACGGATCGTCGGTGATTATGATATTGACGGCGTCTGTTCGACGTACATATTATTGCAGGCATTTGAACGGCTGGGCAGTGATGTAGATTTTGAGATACCGGATCGCATCAAGGATGGCTACGGAATCAATGAATCGATCATCGAACAGGCGCACGCGGACGGCGTGGAGGTGATTCTGACTTGTGACAATGGTATTTCCGCGTTCCATCAGGTGGAGCTGGCGAAGAAATATGGCATGACGGTTGTCATCACGGATCATCATGAGGTGCCCTTAGATGGGGAAAAAGAGAAGATTCCCCCGGCGGATGCGGTGATCGATCCGAAACAGGCAGACTGTCCGTACCCATTTCCGGAGATCTGCGGCGCAGTGGTGGCGTACAAGCTGGTGCAGGTTTTATATGCCCGCCGGGGCGTGCCGCAGATGGAATGGCTGGATTTGCTTGAATTTGCCGCGATTGCGACGGTCGGTGATGTGATGAAGCTGCAGGATGAGAACCGGATTCTGGTAAAATACGGTCTTAAAAAGATGGCGCAGACCAAAAATATAGGGCTTCGCAGGCTGGCGGAGAAAAATAATCTTGATCTGGGGGCGATCACAGCATACCATATCGGATTTGTCATTGGACCGTGCCTGAATGCGGGCGGACGATTAAAAACGGCAAAGGAAGCGCTGGCGCTTCTGCGGGCGCAGAGTGAGGAAGAGGCGGAACGCCTGGCAGAGGAACTTAAGGAATTAAATGATACCCGCAAGGATATGACCGAGCAGGGGACTGAGGCGGCGAAGCTGCAGGTAGAGAGCTGGTACCAGAAGGACAAGGTGCTGGTGGTCTTTCTGCCGGAATGCCATGAATCGCTGGCGGGCATTATTGCAGGGCGCCTGAGGGAATATTATCAGAAGCCGGCGATCGTGCTGACGCGCGGCGAGGAGGCGGTCAAAGGCTCGGGACGTTCCATTGATGAGTACCATATGTTTAAAAAGCTGACAGAGGTCAGCGATCTGCTGCTCAAATTTGGCGGGCATCCGCTGGCAGCCGGGCTTTCGCTGGAAGAGAAGAACATTGACGAGTTCCGGCGCAGACTGAATGAAAATGCGGGGCTGACGGAGGAAGATTTTAAAGCGAAAGTCTGGATCGATGTGCCGATGCCGGTGGGATATGTGACAGAACGACTTGTGAGGGAGCTTTCCTGTCTCGAACCGTTTGGACAGGGTAACGAAAAACCGCTGTTTGCAGAGAAATCACTCCGCATCCGGGCAAGCCGCGTGCTGGGGCGCAACCGGAATGTCGTAAAAATGACGTTGGAAGAGACAGACGGACACGCGATCGAGGCGCTATATTTCGGTGACGGAACGGCGTTTGAGGAAGAGCGCGCCGGACGGCGAGAGATCGACGTCGTGTATTATCCGGACATCAATGAGTACAATGGAAGAAAAACGCTGCAGGCGGTGATCCGCCGTTATAAATTCCGGGGGTAAATGGCATGATAACGAGAAAAGATGTGATGCCGGTCAATTTCCTGAAAAAAGAAAAATTTACCGGAAGTGATACCGGGATGCGCTACCGGATGGAGATGACAAAGCGCGAAGTACCGAAAGAAGACGGCGCAGATGGCGAGACGGTCGAGGAGACAGTCCTGACCGTGACATCGTGGCCGGAACCATATGGATACGACGCAACGCCGGAAGAGGAGAAGACCCGCGAGGAATTTCCATTTTCGGAAGAAGGAATTGTGAGCGGGGTAGAGTGGCTGAACGGGCAGCATGCGCGGTATGTGAAGCCTGAAAAATAGACGGTTGCGTGAACAGAAAGAGTGAAAAAGTAGAATGAGTTGGAAAAAGACATTTTATGAGGGGCTAAAGAGCGGTATCCCCATTGGACTGGGGTATCTGCCGGTCTCCTTTACGTTTGGCTTCCTGGCGGTGTCGGGCGGTCTGCCGGTCTGGGTAGCAGTTTTTATATCGCTGACGAACTTAACGAGCGCCGGACAGTTCGCAGGGACAAACCTGATTCTGGCGGGGGCTGGGTACTTTGAGGTGGCATTGACGACGTTTGTCATCAACCTGCGCTATATGCTGATGTCACTGTCCCTGTCCCAGAAGCTCGATGAAAAGACGGGAACCGGGGCGCGCCTGGCATTGGCATTCGGCATCACGGATGAGACGTTTGTCGTCAGTTCCCTGCATCCGGGCATTTTGAAAGCGTCGTATATGCTGGGACTTATCACGATGCCGATTCTGGGGTGGAATCTTGGAACCTGGCTGGGAGGCGCGATCTCGGCGGTTCTGCCGCAGGCGCTGCAGAATGCGATGGGAATTGCCCTGTACGCGATGTTTATTGCACTGATTCTGCCGGCGGCACGCAAATCGCGGTCGGTGTGCTGCGTCATCATTCTGGCAGTTGTGATGGTGTGCATTTTAAAATATGTTCCGGTTTTTGCCGGTATTTCCTCCGGTTTCCGGGTGATTGTGGTTACGATCGCGGCATCGGCGTTCGGTGCATGGAAATTCCCGCATGATCCGGACGGTAAAGAAGCCGGTCAGGACGAGAGTCAGAAAGAGGGGGCAGAATGATGAATACAGCAGAGGCAGCAGGAGCAGCCGGAACACTCGATATGAAATACGTGCTGACCTGTGTCCTTTTGATGGCACTGGTTACATATATTCCACGTGTTCTTCCGGTTACGATTTTCCGGAAACAGATCCGTTCGAAGTTTATCCGATCTTTCTTAGATTATACGCCGTATGCAGTGCTGGGAGCACTGACATTTCCGGATGTATTTACCTCCACAGGACATCTCTATTCGTCGGTCGGAGGAACGATCGTAGCGGTGATTTTGGGATATAAGGGAAAGAGCCTGGTGGTAGTGGCGATCGCGGCGATTGTGACGGTTTACCTGCTTGAGATGGCAGGCGGAGCCGGTCTTTTGGCGTCGCTTTCATTTTAAGAAAAATTTAAAATGAATATGCGCGAAAGCGCGGGAAATTCATCATAAATAAAAACGAAAGGTGCAGACAAGATGATTACAATGAAGGGAGCCGCTGTTTCGGCAAAGCTGAAAGAGCAGGTGGAAAAAGAGCTGGAAACCCTGACATGGGTGCCAAAACTGACGATTATCCGGGTGGGCGAGAATCCGGATGATATTTCCTATGAGAAAGGCGCGACAAAGAAACTGACTTCGTTCGGGCTTGAGGTGGAATCGAAGGTATTTCCAGGGAATATCTCGGACGAGGCCTTTAAGAAGGAGTTTGCGGCAATCAATGCGGATGCGTCGGTGGACGGTATTTTAATGCTGCGCCCGCTTCCAAAACAGATCAACGAGCAGGATATTGAAAAAATGATCGATCCGGCGAAGGATTTGGACGGTATTTCCCCAGTCAATATCGCAAAGGTGTTCAGCGGCGATACGAGCGGTTTTGCGCCGTGTACGGCGGAGGCAGTGGTATGCATGCTGAAAATGAACGATATCGCGCTTTCTGGCAAACGGGTGGCAGTCGTAGGAAGAAGCATGGTTGTGGGACGTCCGCTTTCGATGCTGCTTCTGCATGAAAATGCGACCGTGACCATCTGTCATTCGAGAACTGCCAACCTGCCGGAGGTATGCCGGGAGGCGGACATTCTGACCGCCTGTGTGGGAAAAGCAGCGATGATCGACCACACCTATGTAAAAAAGGATGCGGTTGTCATTGACGTTGGGATCAATGTAGATGAAAATGGAAAACTCTGCGGCGATGTGGATTTTGCCGATCTGGAAGGAACTGCTTCGGCGGCAACCCCGGTTCCGGGCGGTGTCGGCGGCGTGACGACGGCGGTTCTGGCACGGCATCTGGTGCGCGCGGCATGGATGAAACAGGAAAAAAATAGTAATAAATAAGCGAAAGAAAGTTAAGAGAAAAGCAATACATTTCCTCTCGTTTTCAGGTATAACTATAGTAAGAATGACAGTGTACCAGTTGTTGCTCCGGAAGGTCTGAACCCATTGTGGGGTGGAACTCACGGATGAAACAGAAAAACGGGAGGAATTTTTTTATGAGGAAAATGGGGATGATGCGAAACAGGATGGCATTTCTGCTGGCAGCAGGCACGATGGCAATGGTGTCGGCGGCAGGTCTGGCGGGCTGTGCGTCCGCACCGGCGTCGGTGACAGTGCAGTCGGCGGAAAATACGGGGATCACGGTGACGAGCCAGGAGAAAATCAAGGCGGAGCCGGATATTGCGGAAATTACCTACAGTGTCTATTCACAGGCGGCGGATGCGAGCACCTGCCAGTCGGAGAATCAGACGGATTTGGATGCGGTTCTGGCTCTTTTGAAGGAAAAGGGAATTGCAGATACCTCGGTGCAGACGAGCGGTCTGGGGCTGAATCCGATCTATGACTGGGACAATGGCAAGAAGATCACTGGTTATGAGATGACGACGGAGGTTGTTGTATCGGATGTTGCGATTGAGGATGCAGGGGCGATCATCAGCGATTCGGTTAATGCGGGTATCAATTCGATCGATTCGGTCCAGTACCAGTGCAGCAATTTTGATGAGATTTATCAGGAAGCGCTCAAAAAAGCCATTGAGTCGGCGCGCGTGAAAGCCGAAGCGATGGCGGAGGCAGGCGGCTGCAAGCTGGGAACGATGACGAATGTGCAGGAGTACAGCAGCGGTCAGCAGGCGCGTTATTATGACACTTCTTACAGCAGCGGCATGGCGATGAAGGAAACGGCGATGGAAGATGCGGGTGCAGGCAGAAACCTGATGCCGGGTCAGGTGGATGTTGAGGCAGAGGTTTCGGCTACGTTTTCCATTCAATAGGGATCAGCTGCATGAAAGGTTGTCTGGTTTCGGAGGAAAAATCGGATTTTAAACAGGAAAAGGGAATAAACACAAATTGTATAAACCTTCGCATATCTGGGATACTAACAGTGTGAAATGAATGGTCGGAAACGGCTGCTGTTTCATGAGAATGTAGAACAGAATGCGGAGGTTTATTTTTTATGTGGGGAATGATAACCGCGCTGGTTTCCGGCGCACTCATGAGTATACAGGGCGTGTTTAATTCTGCCGTGATGAAGCAGACCAGCATGTGGGTATCGGCTGGATGGGTGCAGATAAGCGCGTTTGTGGTTTGTCTGGTGATGTGGCTTTTTACGGGGCGCAGCGCGGTATCGGAGCTTTGGCAGATCGAACCGCGGTATATGCTGACCGGCGGCGTGATCGGGGCATTTATCACGTACACGGTCATCAAGAGCTTTGACGCGCTGGGACCGGCAAAATCAGCGCTTCTGATCGTCGTGGCGCAGATCCTGGTGGCGTACCTGATTGAGGTGTTTGGCTGGTTCGGTGTGGAGAAAGCGGGATTTGAGTGGCGCAAGGCGATCGGGGCGGCGGTTGCGATTGCGGGGATTGTGATTTTCAGATGGGAATAAAAATTTTCTGCTTGTGTTTAAAGGGGGTTTTGGTTAGAATAGAATTACGGACAAAACGCGCCTCGGAAAAAGAGGGGTGCAGAAGATGAAACAGACAAATCAAACAGTAAATCGGAAACGATGGATGCGAACAGGGGCAGTCGGCGTGGTATTTTTGGCGGCTGTTTTGTGTTTTGGTGTGCAGAGCCGGCGAGAGAAGCAGACGGTGGTGCTGGAGACGCAGAATAGTTTTTCAAAAGAAGTGGATGATTCGCAGGAAAGCTCCGAACGTCCAGCAAAACGGTCAAACGGCGGGTCAGTGGATGGGGATAATGAAGCAGCAGAGAACGCTGCGCCTGAGGGGCAATCAAAAGAAAATCCCCAAACGCCGGAACCGAGAATCCTATATATCCACGTCTGCGGCGAGGTAGCCGCACCGGGCGTCTATGAGCTTCCGGCGGGCAGCCGTATGTATGAGGCGGTTGAAAAGGCGGGCGGGATGACATCGGAGGCGGCGCAGGAATATGTAAATCTGGCGCAGGCGATCGAGGATGGACAGCAGCTTCGGATTCCGAGCCGGGAAGAGATTCGGAAATATCAGGAAACAGGGAAGGATGTCTCCGGGCTTCTGGGAGCCGGAGGCGCTGCTGGGAATGGCAGCGAGTCAGATTCGCAGAAATCTGGAAGCAGTGCAGCATTGATTAATTTAAACACAGCTTCCAAAGAAGAGTTGATGACTTTAAACGGTATCGGCGCGGCGCGGGCGGAAGCGATTCTTTCTTACCGGGAGCAGAAGGGCGGTTTCCGGACGATTGAGGATATTATGAAGGTGCCTGGCATCAAGAACGCGGCATTTCAGAAGATAAAAGATAAGATTATAGTATAGAGAGATAGAAGCATAGTGGTTGAGGTGGAGAATGGCGAAGGTATTAGTGGTAGATGATGAAAAATTAATAGTAAAAGGAATCCGTTTCAGTCTGGAACAGGATGGATTTGAAGTTGCCTGCGCCTATGACGGGGAGGAAGCGCTTCAGATGGCGAAGGAGACGGAGTATGATATGGTTCTTCTGGACGTGATGCTGCCGAAGCTGAACGGATTTGAAGTCTGCCAGGCAATCCGGGAGTTCTCCGAGATGCCGATCATTATGCTGACCGCAAAAGGCGACGATATGGATAAGATTCTGGGGCTGGAATACGGCGCCGATGATTATATCACAAAGCCATTTAACATTTTGGAAGTAAAGGCGCGCATCAAGGCGATCCTGCGCCGCAACTCCAAGAAATCGAGACAGGAGCCGCAGCAGACAAAGAAAGTCATCGAGGCGGGCGATCTGACGCTGGATTCGGACAGCCGCCGGGTTTTTATCGCTTCCCGCGAGATCAATCTGACCGCGAAGGAATTTGACCTTCTGGAGCTCCTGGTGTGCAATCCGGGCAAGGTTTACAGCCGCGAGGAGCTGCTGCGCTTTGTCTGGGGCAACCGGGCGGCGGCGGGCGGCGATGTCCGCACCGTAGACGTTCATGTGCGGCGGCTGCGCGAGAAGATCGAGCCGAGTCCGAGTGATCCGAAATATGTACATACGAAATGGGGCGTGGGGTATTATTTCCGGATTCGGTAATGTAGAAAAGAACTCAGAAGAGGATGAAAGGGGCGCTGCAGGGGAGTGTGTATCCCGGCAGCTGCTCTTTTTCTTTAGGTGGCAAAGGCAGATGGAGCAGAGAATGAACGAGGAAAACCAAGAACAGGATCAGAAGGATGAAATTGCAGGGAAGCAGGAAGAGCCGGGACAGATAGTTTCAGAAAAAGTGGAGAAGAAACGAGAGAAGAAACGAGAGGAAAAACCAAAGAAAAAGCGTCTCCGCATCCAGGGCGCCGCGTGGAGGCGGCTGGATAACACGGCGAAGCTTTTTGCGGCGGTGTCGGGGGAGGATTTAAGCAGTGTATTCCGGATTTCGGCGGTTCTGAAAGAAAAAGTAGATCCGGAGCTTTTGCAAAGGGCGCTTGTGCGGACACTTCCGGAGTTTGAAAATTTCCGGGTGAAGCTGCGGAAGGGATTTTTCTGGTATTATTTTGAGACGAACAACCGGAATCCGGGCGTGGAAGAAGAACAGAGTGCACCGTGCCGTTTCATTGATCCGCACCGGGGCGCGCGGTTCCCATTCCGTGTGAGCTACTATGGATGCAGGATCAATTTTGAAGTGTTTCACGGGCTGACGGACGGACTGGGGGCGCTGCGGTTTGCTTCACGGCTTACAGAACATTATCTGGAACTGGTGAAAAAATTGCCGGTTGTGGTGCAGGAGCGGGAGTTTTCGCTGCTCCGGGAGGACGATTATCTGCGACATTACCGGAAACTGCCGCATCGGCATTATAACAGCAGACCGGCGATTGCGATTCAGGGGGAATTTCTCCCATTTGATCAGATGGCAGTGCTGCAGGGGACGATTGAGGTGTCGGCACTGAAGACGGAATGCAGGAAGGTGGGTGTCAGCATCACCAAATATCTGGCGGCGGTGCTTCTCTGGGCGATCATCCAGACGGAGACGGATGGGAAAACGCTGAAACGTCCGGTGGCGCTCAATCTTCCGGTGAACCTACGGAGTTTTTTTGAGTCGGAGACGCTGGCAAACTTCTTTGCTGTCGTGAATATTTCGTGGGCGGCGGGAAAGGCGCCGGAGGCATTGGAAGAAGTGATTGCGTCTGTGAGCCGCCAGATGGATGAGCAGATCGTGAAGGAGCGGCTGGAGGAGACGATCTCCTACAATGTGTCGAATGAGAAAAAATGGTATGTGCGGGCTATCCCGCTATTTGTCAAACATCTGGCGATGCAGTTGATTTTTCTGCACACCAGCCGCGCCCACACGATGACATTTTCCAACATCGGACCGGCGCAGGTCCGGGAGGAATTGAAAGATTCGATCGAGGGCTTTCAGCTTCTTGTCGGCGCATCGCCGAAGCAGCGGATGAAATGCGGGGCGGTGGCGTATGACGGAAAATTATGCCTGTCGTTTACGAGTGCGATGGCAGAGAACCGGCTTCCGGAGTTTTTCTTTCACTTTTTGGAGGAAAAGGGCATCCGGGTAGAGCGAGAGAGCAATGGAATCACGGATACGGAGCATGATAAAGGACGTTATCCAGTGATTGCCCAGGATCGAGAGCGCGTGCGCCGTGCGGTGCGGGGATTTTATGTGTCATTGGTGATCGTATCGCTTCTGGCGGGGCTTACGAATCTGGCGACTTATCATCGGATTCCGTTTAAATGGTCGCTTCTGACGGCGGGCGCGGCGGCGTATGTGGCGATGACGCTGCGGTTTTCAGTCATGCGGCATGCGAGCCTGGCAGGAACGCTGGTGCGGCAGTCTCTGGGAATTCAGGCAATTTTGCTTCTGATTGACGCGCTTACAGGGCTTCGGGGGTGGTCGGTGGACTACGCGATCCCATGCGTCGCGCTGTTTGAGGTGGCGGCGGTTCTTCTGATGATGCTAGTCAACCGGATGAACTGGCAGAGCTATTTTATGTATCAGATCACAATTACATTTCTGAGCTTTGTGCCGTTGATTTTCTGGGAAATCGGGTGGACGCATCATCCGCGTCTGACGGTGCTGGCAGCAGGTGTGTCGGTGGCAGCGCTGGCGGCGACGGTGATTCTGGGCGACCGGAGTGTGAAGCGGGAATTGAAGAGGCGGTTTCATGTGTAAATGGCAGGAAAATCGGTCACAGTAAAGGAACGATCTATAAAAATACGAAGATTGAAAATTTGGATGAAAGAAAGGGAAGAAGCATGAGTCGGAAAACAGTCAGCATGATAGGCAATCTGACGCGTGATATGATGAGTGACGTGATGGAGACATCGTTAAAGAAGCCGATCCAGACCGGCGAATTCCGGAAAAATCCGGTCGAACCGGCGTGGAGATGTCCGGCGGAATATATTTATGAGCTGGTAAAAACAGAACAGTTTGTGATGGAATATTTGAAGCCGAAGCAGGCGGTGACGGGGCGCGTCATTTTGCAGCTGCACGGCGGCGGGTATATCGGTCCGATGAAAAATATTTACCGGCGGTTTGCGGTTAAGTATTCACAGATCAGCTTCGGCGCGGATGTTCTGACGCCGGACTACCGGGTGGCGCCGGAGCATCCGTATCCGGCGGCGCTGGAGGATGCGGTGTACGCGTACCGATGGCTTCTGGAAGAGAAGAAATACCAGCCATCCCAGATCGTGGTAGCCGGGGATTCGGCGGGCGGCGGCCTGGCGCTGGCGCTCTGTTTGTATGCGAAAGATCACGGGCTGCCGCTTCCTGCGGGCATTATCACGATGTCGCCGTGGACGGATGTAAGTCTGAGCGGGGCATCGTATGAGGAAAACTATACGATCGATCCACTGTTTGGTAATTCGAAGGAAAATATGTTGTACCAGTGCAGCTACATCGGGAATGCCAATCCGAAAAATCCGTATCTGTCACCGCTGTTTGGAGATTTTGAAGGATTTCCGCCGATGCTGATGCAGGTGGGCGCGTATGAGGTGCTTTTAGATGATACGAGGGCGGCAGCGAAAAAGGCGCGCGCCGAGGGCGTCAAGGTGCGCTGCTCGGTCTATGACGGGATGTTCCATGTATTTCAGATGGGACTCGACCTGATTCCGGAGAGCCGCGAGGCATGGGAAGAGGTCGCGGAATATCTGCGGATCATCTACCGGATTCATCGGGAACCGGAGGGAACGGTCGTGAAAAAGGTAAAAACGAGACGCAAAGAGACGGAAGACCGGGCGCGGCTGAATCTGTTGGCATTTTTAAAACGGGAGCTTAAAAAGTGAAGATTACGTTAGTGACAGTAGGAAAAATTAAGGAAAAATATCTGGAGGCGGCGATCGCGGAGTACAGCAAGCGGCTGGGGCGTTACTGCCGTCTGGAGATCGTGCAGGTGGCGGATGAAAAAACGCCGGATAAGGCGAGTGAGCTGCAGGAAGCGCAGATCCGCGACAAGGAAGGCGAGCGGATTCTGGCGCATATCAAGGAGGACGCGTATGTGATTGCACTTGCGATCGATGGAAAGCAGCGTTCCTCGGAGGAGATGGCGGCATGGATGGAAGATCTGGGCGTGCGAGGTGAGAGCCATCTGCAGTTTATCATCGGAGGTTCGCTGGGGTTGTCGCAGGCGGTGTTAAACCGTGCGGACACGAAGATCAGCTTTTCGCGCCTGACCTTTCCACACCAGCTGATGCGCGTGATTTTGCTGGAACAGATTTACCGGAGTTTCCGGATTATAAAAGGAGAACCGTATCATAAGTAGACATAATGCATGATGGATGATTAAAAATCAGCTATTCATAATGCGCGAGAGCAGTTCCAGATCCTCTTTTTTGACCTTTAAGTTAGATGCCACCTCGGTTCCGTCCGGGGCGGTCACTTTTAGGGAAATGACGCTGTCCTCGCGCAGCGCGCGGGTGTAGGCGGCTTTCAGAAAAGGGGAAAATTTAGGGTGGCGGGCTTTGAAACGCGCCCACTCGTCCCGAAATTGCAGTAAGGATGAAAGATTCATGTGATTAAGTCCTTTCCGTTTTAATAACTGATGGTAGTGTATCATGCGCGGGGAAGGCATGTAAAGAGGAAAAATTATCAGTAACGAGAGGTAGACTGATAATTGTTCGCAGTAACGTAGACAGGAGAATCAAGATTCATGGAACAGGTACAGAAGAAAAATATACTAGGTACGGAGCCGATCGGCGGGCTTTTGCGGCAGTTTGCGGTGCCAAGTATTATCGCGATGCTGGTAGGCGCCCTTTATAATATCGTCGATCAGTTTTTTATCGGAAGAAGCGTGGGAGAGCTGGGGAATGCAGCGACGAACGTGGCGTTTCCGTTGACGATCTCCTGTGTGGCGCTGGCGCTTCTGTTTGGAATCGGCGGTGCGGCATCCTTTAACCTGACGCTGGGAGGCGGCGATCGGGAAAAGGCGTTATTTTATATTGGAAATGCGGCGACGCTTCTGTTTGGAAGCGGTGTGATTCTGGGAATTGTGGCGCTTTTATGCCTGACGCCGATGCTGCACTTTTTCGGTTCGCCGGACAATGTGCTGGCGTATGCCCAAACGTATACGGGTATCACGGCTCTGGGATTTCCATTTCTGATTCTGACCAACGGCGGCGGGCATCTGGTGAGGGCGGACGGAAGCCCTCGCAATGCGATGCTTTACAATTTATCCGGGGCGCTGATCAATACGGTGCTCGATCCGCTGTTTATTTTTGGATTTCATATGGGAATGGCGGGTGCTGCGCTGGCAACGATCATTGGACAGATTTTTTCAGGAATCCTGATTATCCGGTATCTGCGCCGTTACAAAAACGGACGGCTGACAGCGGCGCATCTTCGACCACAGAGAACATATGTAAGCATGATTACTTCATTGGGGGCGGCGGCATTTTTCAACCAGCTTGCGATGCTGGTGGTGCAGATCGTGTTAAATAAATCCTTGACCTACTATGGTGCGCATTCGGACTATGGGGAATCGATTCCGCTGGCGTGTGCCGGAATTATCACGAAGGTCAATCAGGTGTTTTTTTCGATCGTCATCGGTCTTTCGCAGGGTATGCAGCCGATCGCAAGTTTCAATTATGGCGCGAAAAATTATGCGCGCGTGCGGCAGGTGTATGGGTTGGCGCTCAGGTGGGGATTTGCGGTGTCGGCGGTGTCCTTTGCGTGTTTCCAGTTGATTCCGCGTCCGATCATCGGGCTGTTCGGGGAAGGATCGGAGATGTATTTCCAGTTTGCGGAAAAATATTTCCGGATTTACCTGTTTTTCACGTTCTTAAACTGTGTGCAGCCGATTGCGTCGAACCTGTTTACGGCGATTGGAAAACCGAAAAAGGGTATTTTCCTGTCCCTGACGCGCCAGATTCTCTTTTTGCTGCCGCTGATTGTGATTCTGCCGCTGTTTATCGGCATTGACGGCATCATGTATGCCGGACCGATCGCGGATTTTGTGGCGGGCGTGGTGGCGCTTGCGATGGCAGGCGTGGAGGTGAGACGGCTGCGGCGGATGGAAAGTGCGTCCGTGCATGCATAGGCGGATGGTATATTTTAGCCAGTCCTTCATATATTGAGGTAAGGAGGACGGGCTGATGAAGGAGGAACAATCAAAGCAGGATGTGAGGGCGCTGTTTCATTTTTTCTCCCGGAATATCCGGGAGCAGCTTCTGGCGCTTCCGCTTGAGGCGGATGGAATGGAAGAGGTACGGCTGCGGGTTAGCGCGCCGCTGTATTACATATATAAAAATAAAGAGTACACAGCCGGAAGTGGATTCCGGGTCAGCCGGGAGGATGTGGACGAGACGCTGCAATGCGCGGCTCGTTCTTCCCTCTATGCTTACGGGGAGGAAATCCGGCAGGGGTTTCTGACCGTGCAGGGCGGACACCGTATTGGCGTGGCTGGAAGGACGATACTGGAAAACGGACATATAAAGGCGATTCATCCGATAACCTTTTTAAATGTCCGTTTTTCGCATCAGATGATAGGGTGTGCAGCAAAAATACGGTCGATTTTGACGGATCCAGGGGCGGGAAGTATCCGGAATACGCTTCTGATTGCGCCGCCGAGATGCGGAAAAACAACACTTCTGCGGGATCTGATCCGGATGGTGTCGGATGGAGAAGAGGGAAAGGATAGGGGCTCTGCTTTGAGGGGGAGCTTTGAACGGTCTAAGGCAGGTGCAGGACATGAAAATAAAGCTGGAAAAATGGTGGAGATGAGGAAGCAGCATGGTGGAAAAGTGAGGGCGCAGACGGTCGGGGTGGTGGATGAGCGTTCGGAGATTGCCGCCTGTTATCAGGGAATCCCGCAAAACGATGTTGGCTGCCGGACAGATGTGCTGGATGCCTGCCCCAAGGCGGAGGGAATGATGATGTTGATTCGCTCAATGGCACCGGAGGTGGTCGCGGTGGACGAGATCGGCGGTGAGAATGATTTGGAGGCGCTTCGCTATGTGATGAACTGTGGCTGCAGGATTCTGGCAACCGTACATGGAAATTCGATGGAGGACATCCGGGAAAAACCGGGCTTGTCCTCTTTTTTGCAAGAAAAACGGTTTGAGCGGTATGTGGTGCTGGGAAATAGACGCGGACCGGGAACGGTGGAGGCGGTATATGATGCAGCTGGCGAGGAGCTCATATGTGGATAAAATTGCTTGGAATCTGCCTTGTATGTGTATCGTGTGCGGGGATTGGCGGGGGTGAGGCATTGCGCCTGATTGGCCGGAGGCGTTTTTTGGAGGAAGTAAAACGGATTGCCGCGGGACTGCAGGGAGAGATTGGGTATACACAGGCAGTTCTTCCTCTGGCACTGTGCCGGGCGGGGGCACGCGGGGATGGAAAAGCGGGGAAGCTATTTTTGGTGGCAGGAGAGCGGCTGGAAGCGAATCCAGAGTGTCCGTTTGGGAGTATCTGGGAAGCGGTTCTGGAAGAGCAGGGGATTCGTCCGATGTTAGGAACAGAGGAATGGGAGCTGATGTGCCGGTTTGGAAACAGCATCGGGTATCTCGATCTGGAAATGCAGCAAAAGACGCTGGCACTGTATCTGGAAGAATTGGAACGGGCGATTGAGCAGCTACGGCGGGAAGAGCCGGAGAAGAAACGGCTGTGCTGGGGGCTTGGGATACTAGGCGGGCTGTTTCTGGCAGTGGTGTTGATGTAAGTGGGGAAAGAAAATGGGAGTTAATCTAATATTTCGGATTGCGGCAGTCGGCATCCTGGTTTCCGTCCTCTGCCAGATCCTCAAACACAGCGGGCGGGAGGAACAGGCATTTCTCACAAGTCTTGCGGGTCTTCTTTTGGTACTGTTCTGGATGGTGCCGTATATTTATCAGTTGTTTGAGACGATGAAGGAATTGTTTGCGTTGTAATGTACTCTCGGAATCCTTCTGTGCTTGATTTTGTGAGATGATTTTTTGTCAGTTGAGCCCAAATTTCTGAGGCGTATGTTGATGAAATTCGGATGCAGCTGGCGAAAAATCAGCCGCAAAAGCGAGTGCGGGAAAGACTCCGAGAGCACATTGCAGGGAAGGACGGTAAAAAATGTCAATTTTAACCGTATCGGTTCTTGGGATCACGGCAGTTCTTCTGGCAGTCCAGCTCAAGGGAAAAGGCAGCGAGTATGGGACGTACATTGTGATGGCGGCGGGGCTGTGTCTCTTTTTCTATGCGGCGGGAAAGCTGGAAGTGATTCTGAAAACACTTCGGACGATGGAATCCTGCATCGGGATCAGTCCAGTGTATTTGTCGGCGCTTTTGAAAATGGCGGGAATCACTTATATTGCCGAATTTGCCTCCGGGATTTGCAAGGATGCCGGGTACGGTTCGCTGGGAACACAGATTGAGATATTTGCGAAGCTGTCCATTCTGGCGGTCAGTATGCCGATTCTGCTGGCATTGTTGGAGACGGTGAAGCAGTTTTTGGCGTAGGGAAGTGGTAAGTGCAGAAAAGCGGAGAGATGGTGAGAGCAGGTGACGGTGGGAACAAAGATGGTTGTGCGGGCAGTGAGCGTTATATTCTTGAGTGTATATTTGATGGCAGGAAATCATTTAACGGTGTCGGCGGCAAATGGTGAAAAGATATCTGAAGATTCGGATTTCAGTGTTTCTGGAGAGAACATGGATTCTCTTCTGAACTCACTGGATTTAAGCAGAATCGAAGCATTTTTAAGGGAAGCGGGAGGTTCGGCAGTCCCGGGGCTTTCATTCCGGGAAATCCTTTCGATGCTTCTCTCTGGCAATTATCAGAGAGTGGTTCGGATGCTGATGGATTTTTGCCGGACAGCCCTATTTCGGGAAATTTCAGAAAATGGCAGATGGATGGGGCAGGTCATCCTTCTGGGAATTTTAGGGGCGGTGTTCGCCAGCTTTTCGAGTCTCTTTGCCGACAGTCAGGTATCGGAGATGGGCTTTTATGTCACGTATCTTCTGATTTTTACACTGCTTGCCGCCAGTTTTTTGAATGGGGTGCGGATCACGCGGACACTGTTGGAGCAGCTCTTTGAATTTGTCCGGGTGCTGGTTCCTGCTTTTTTTCTGGCTGTCTCCTTTTCCGGGGGAAGTACCTCGGCAGCAGCCGGATATGCGTGGACACTTGCTTCTGTCAATGTGGCGGAATGGGTGTTTTTACGGTTGTTTCTGCCATGCACCCAGTTGTATGTCCTGCTGTCGCTGGCGGGACATTTAAGCTCGAAGGATTTGTTTTCAAAAGCGTTGGAATTGCTGGAACAGGGGATGCGCTGGGGCAGCAAGGCGCTTTTGGGAGTGGTGCTGGGCTTTCATGTGCTGCAGGGAATGATTGCGCCGTATACAGATTCGGTGCGCCAGACGGCGCTGCGGCGGGCGGTCAGCCTGATACCGGGAATCGGACAGGGCGCGGCGGCAGTGTCGCAGGTACTTCTTGGAAGCAGCGTCCTGATCCGGAATACGGTGGGCATCGGGGGAGTGCTTGTGCTGGCGGCGGTGTCGCTTCTGCCGCTTTTGAAACTTTTAATCCTCTATCTGGGGTGCCAGGGAAGCGCGGCGCTTTTGCAGCCGGTCAGTGACAGCCGGGTGGTGGAGGCAGTCGGCGCAGTGGCGAAAGGATTTTATTTTTTGCTGGCAGCAGCTGGTTCGGCGTTGGTGTTATTTGCACTTTCGATCGCGGTGGTGTGTGCGAGCACGAACGCGGCTTATTTTGCGGGGTAGAAGATGGAAGTAATTACTCACTGGGCGGGGAATATCGTCAGTTATCTTGTGTTTCTGACCGTTCTGACCGGGCTTTTGCCCGCACATAAGTATGAAAAATATATTCGCCTGTTTGCGGGCTGTATCTTGCTTCTGATTGTGCTTAAGCCGCTGACGGACGGGCTGCGGCTGGAGGAGCGGCTGAATTATCTGTTTACATCTCTTTCGTTTGAAAATGAAGCGGGCGAGCTGAAAAGTGAGATGGATGAGATAGAGGTGCGGCGCAGAAATATGGTTTTGAGCCAGTATGAGGCGGAAGCATCCAAGGAGGCGGTGCGGGTGGCAGCGGAAGCGGGATTTTCCGTGGAAAAGGCGGATGTAGAGCTGGAAAAAGATCCGGAGTCGGAGCAATTTGCCTCGGTGCGGAGTGTGACGGTGTATGTGGCGGGAAGTGAGGCGGGGATGGAAGCGGCGGAACTGGAGGAGAATCAGAGTTCGATGATTGAAATAGAAAAAATTCCCCCGATTGAAATTTCACTTGAACAGGAGCAGAAGCAGGGAGAACCCGCCGCCGCGCAGGCAGTTTCATGGATGAATGGGGAAAAGATTTGGGAGCTTCAGCAGCGGCTGGCATCGTTTTATCAGGTGGAGGCGGATCATGTGGAAGTCAGGATGGAACCTTGACAAGGAATGGGTCAAACGAAATGAAAAATGGCTGATTTTGCTGGTGCTTGGGCTGGCAATTCTGATCTTATATGCGCCGTTTGGGAAGAAGACGAGTGAGACGGGAGTCTTGCGGTCAGGGGAAAGATGGGCGGAGAGTGAAACAGAAACAAACTCTGGGCATAGAGCAGGGCAGGACAAAAATGGAAGTTCAGAAGAGAGTGGTTCGGATGTCGAAACAGGTCTGCCAGGCACTGCATCCAGGCAGGACACGAACCGCCTCTACGAGCTTCGCCTGGAGCAGCGGATCCGGGACGTTTTAAAGAAGGTGGACGGCGTGGGTGAGGTGGATGTGATGCTGACTCTGTTTTCTTCTTCGGAAAAGGTGCTGCGGGTGGATAAGGAGAGAAGCCGGGCGTCCACCTCGGAGACGGATTCTTCGGGTGGTACGCGGCAGCAGGTGGATGAATCGCTGCGGGAGAGCACCGTGCTGGCGGGAAGTTCAGGCAGCGGGGAACCGGTAGTTGAAAAAGAGCTGGCACCGGAGATTTCCGGTATCGTGATCAGCGCACAGGGAGGAGGAAATGCGTCGGTACAGAAGGAAATTTCGGAAGCGATGCAGGCATTATTCGGACTGCCGGCACATAAAATAAAAGTATTAAAGCGGGTGGAATAAAGGAGTATGCAAATATGAGAATGAAGATGAAACGCGTTTTCAGGAGAAATCAAATCATCATCACGACGCTGGCGATCATGATTGCGGCGGCGGGGTATCTCAACTATGCGGGAAAATCCGATCTGCCGGGGGCGGATACATATGAAGCGGGGGCGACCAAGATTTCAGATAGCGATATATATTCGGAAAATCAGGCGGTGTCCGGAAGCGTGGCGGACGGTGAATATGAGGAGATTGCAAGTCTTGACGATCCGGGAGAGGGAGATCCGCTGGCAGCAGGCAGTGAGGAGGGCACAGCGCAGGGGGCGGCGGACGGAGAGGAGGCATCTGCGGACAATCCGGCAGTCGATAACCCGGGCGAGGCGGTTTTGACAGGCGGAACCGGCGTGGCAGAGTACATAGCCAATGTACAGCTCAGCCGTGAACAGATCCGCGCCAAGAACCGCGAAGCGCTGAATGCCCTGATTAACAATGAAAATCTGGATGCGTCGGCAAAAGAGGCAGCCGTTCAGGATATGCTGGCACTCAATGCGATAGCGGAGAAGGAAAATGCAGCGGAAACGCTTCTGATGGCGAAAGGATTTGCCGATCCGGTTGTCAGCATCACGGATGGAAAAGTGGATGTCGTTGTCAACGCGCCGTCCATCACAGATCCGCAGCGCGCGCAGATCGAGGATATTGTAAAACGGAAAACCGAGATATCGGCGGAAAATATCGTGATTTCCCTTTTAAACCTGGGAGATTGAGGAAGTTCGGATGAGTTAATGTTCACGGGTAGGCACTTTTGGAACCGAAAGTGCCGTAAGAAAACGTGGTGGCAGCAGGAATTTGCCGTATTAAAATGCGAAGCCACGGCAAATTCCGTTACTGGGCACGTATGCGTGAACAGTAACTCGGATGAGATTCGAACCGGAAATGCCTTTGCAAACTCCTGTATTTTTGGTATAATAAAAACACTTAATTGAAATGTATTTCTGGAAGTATTCGAGCATCTGTTTTTTGTGGGAAGAGAAGATTCCGGGCGTACATGGAAGTGGTCAGGAGGGATTTGGAATGGCGAGAGAAGCAGAAGATAGAAGCACACATATCGTATATGAAAAGGACCGCATTGGAGAAGTGAAAATTGCCGATGAGGTAGTGGCGATCATCGCAGGTCTGGCAGCGACCGAGGTAGACGGTGTCGATTCGATGGCTGGCAATATCACAAATGAACTGGTCGGAAAGCTCGGCATGAAAAATTTGAGCAAGGGCGTGAAAGTGACCGTAACCGAGGATCACGTGATTGTGGATCTGTCCTTAAATATGAAATATGGCTACAGCATCCCGGCAGTCAGTGAAAAGGTGCAGGACAAAGTAAAGACAGCGATTGAAAATATGACCGGTCTGATGGTTCTGGAAGTTAATATTAAGATCGCGGGTGTCAATATGCCGGCGGAAGCATAGCAGGTTTCGTGTTTTCGTAGCTTTTCATTTTCTTAACACAAAATACTCAGTTTGACCTTGACGGGGAAAAAACCGTATGATATGATGATCGCGTTAAAAGGGAGTAGTTATAACCATGTAACCAACAGACCCTGAGGATAGTAAACCTCATGGTTACATGCCTTGTGTAAGTCAGATGGCAGTGTGTTTTTGTAACAAAAAGCGTGTGCCGTATGATTCAAATGTGAGGAACAAGACTTTTAGCATATGTGGATGAAACGTATGCTGAAAGTCTTTTTTGTTTTATTAGGAAAAAGCGTCCTATGAAACAAAAACACTCACATGGATGTATACCTAGCGCGAAGAAAGACAGCTGCCAGAGCAGGTGTATCCTGGCAAGGGGCTCCAGGAAACAGGATATTTATGAAGGAAAACAAAATTAACAGGAGGAACAACATGGAATTTTTATGGGAAGGCGTCATGGCGATCACGCCGCAGCAGGTTGTGATGTATCTGATCGGCGGGCTTTTGATCTGGCTGGCGGTCAAAAAGGAATACGAACCGGCGCTGCTTCTGCCGATGGGATTCGGCGCGATCATGGTAAACCTGCCATTATCCGGCGTCATTAACCAGGTGACGGAGGGCATCGGGGAGACACAGGGTATTATACAGTGGCTGTTTGAGACGACGATCAGCGCGTCGGAGGCGCTTCCGATTCTGCTCTTTATCGGAATCGGGGCAATGATTGACTTTGGACCGCTTCTGTCACAGCCGATCATGTTTTTATTTGGTGCGGCGGCGCAGTTTGGCATTTTCTTTGCGATCTGTGCGGCATCGCTGATGGGATTTGAACTCAGGGATGCGGCATCGATTGGAATCATCGGTGCGGCGGATGGACCGACTTCCATTCTGGTTTCCCAGATCATGCATTCCAACTATGTGGGCGCGATCGCGGTGGCGGCGTACTCCTACATGGCGCTGGTGCCAATCATCCAGCCATTTGCGATCCGTCTGGTGACGACGAAAAAAGAACGCCGGATTCACATGACCTACAGTCCGAAAAATGTGTCCAAAACGACCAAGATCGCATTTCCAATTGTGGTTACTATCATTGTCGGACTGATTTCTCCGGCATCGGTGGCGCTGGTCGGATTTCTGATGTTTGGAAACCTGATCCGCGAGTGCGGCGTGCTTCCGGCACTTTCCCAGACGGCACAGAACGAGCTGGCAAACCTGATTACCCTGCTGCTTGGCATCACGATTTCGTTCAGTATGCGTGCGGATGCGTTTGTGCGGGTTGACACACTTCTGATTATGGGAATCGGTCTGATTGCATTTATCTTTGATACGATCGGCGGTGTGCTGTTTGCTAAATTTATGAACCTGTTTTTGAAGACGAAAATCAATCCGATGATCGGTGCGGCGGGCATTTCCGCATTCCCGATGTCCTCACGCGTGGTGCAGAAGCTGGCGATGGAGGAGGAAAAGGGAAATATTATCCTGATGCATGCGGTCGGCGCCAATGTATCGGGGCAGATCGCCTCGGTCATCGCGGGCGGACTGGTTATTAAGCTGGTAAGCCAGTATTTGTAATATAGGTCTGTCGGGCAGATAAAATGGAAAAGGAAGGCTGCACTTGAATGATGAAAAATCAAGAGACAGCCAGTGCACTGATTGAGATGGAGGAAAATATCGGATGTGGAATAATTTTTTGATTTCGCTGGCAATTATGGGAAAAGGAATGGCGGGAATTTTCGTCGTTGTCCTGATTATTACGGCAGTGGTGCTGATTTTAGGTAAGTTAAAGTAAAATATAAATTGGAAAAAGTATCTTTCTTTTTTCTTTCAGTTTTATGCAGTTCGTTGACATTCGACAGAGGTAAATCTATAATAGAAACATTGTTTGTAAGAGTTTGAAAGGGCCAGAAGGAGACATGAGAATGAGTCAACGAAATAAAATTCAGCGCCTGCTGCGAAAAGGCGCTTTGGCAACTTGTTTATCCCTGTCAGTTGTGTGCAGCAGCTTATCGGCAGTTACAGCGTATGCAGGACCGGCGGATGATCCGGCAGCGGCAGCACCAGTGATCGGACCGGGCGGTCCGGGAACCACGAACGCGAATGCGGGACAGCAGGCGGATAATTCCTATTATAATCAGACGTTATCCAATCCGGTTGTCAATCCGGTGGACAAGTATTCCTATAGCCAGATGGTAAACGATATTTCGGCGCTGGCAAGCCGTTATCCGGGAACAGTGACAGTGAAATCGATTGGAAAATCGGCGGACGGACGTGATATCTACGATGTGATTGTCGGCAATCCGAACGCATCCAAGAAGATTTTGTTCCAGGGGGCGATTCATGCCAGAGAGTATATCGTTGTACCGCTGATGATGCAGCAGCTCGAGTATCTGGCAGCTGGATTTACGAATAATGGTACCTATATGACGCAGCCGCTTTCTAATATATTGGGACAGGTGGCATTTCATTTTGTGCCGATGCTGAATCCGGATGGAGTTACGATCAGCCAGATGGGCGAGAATGGTATCCAGTCGGAGGAACTGCGCCAGACGATGCAGGCGGCGTACGCGGCGGACAAGGCATCCAGCCGGACAACGGTCAGCTATGAAGAGTATATGAGACGCTGGAAGGCGAATGCACGCGGTGTCGATCTGAACTATAACTTTGCAGCAAACTGGGAGGGAATCAATGTGTCTTTAACTCATCCGTCTGCAAATGGTTATAAGGGAACCAACCCACTGTCAGAGCCGGAGAGCCAGGCAATCGCGAACCTGATTCAGGGAACGGGATTCAATGCGGTTATCAACTATCATGCGATGGGAAATGTGATTTACTGGGATACGCAGAACAACCAGAAAGCGGCAGAGTCCAAGGCGCTGGCAAACGCTGTTCATGCCTTGAATGGTTATTCCGTTCTTGGAAGCAAGGGCGTCGGCGGCTTGAAGGACTGGCTGCAGCAGGCAGCAGGCATCCCTGGTATCACGATCGAGGTAGGACGTTCCACCTGCCCGGTATCTTTCTCGGAATATCCGGCGATCTGGAACCAGAATAAGGCAGTCCCGGCAACGCTGGGATATTATGTGGCGACACATTGATGATGGAATAAAATGAAGATTAGATAGAAAAAGGATGTGCGACTGGAGTTGGAAGTGGTCGCACATCCTTTTTTGTTTCAAGATTTGGAACGGATCAACAAAAACAGGAAGCTAAAACTATACAAAATGGAAAATACATTCTTTTTTCAAAAATATGGTTGACAAATTCTGCAACATGATCTAATATAAAATCACAAAAGGAACAAAAATTCCATAACCGACAAAAAAGAATAAATTAAATGAAATGGAGGATTTCAACATGAAAACAAGAGAAGTTGTATTCTACAGCGAAGGCGCAAAGATGGTAGGAGATATTTATCTCCCGGATGATTACAAAGAGGGCGAGAAGAGACCAGCAGTTCTGTGTAACTCTGGATGGACTGGCGTTAATAAGTGCTATCCGGCACTGTTTGCAAGAGCTTTAACAGCAAGAGGATTTGTATGCATGGGCTTCGATTACAGAGGATTTAAGCCGAGTGAGAATGTTCATCCATGCCTGCCGAAGTACACAACCCTTGAGACAGAGGTTGAAGACGTGGCAAACGCATTTACCTTTATGCAGATTCAGCCGGAAGTAGATCCGGAACGCTGCGGACTTCTTGGATGGGGTGTCGGCGGTGCTGTATGCGTAACCGTTGCAGCGCGTGACAAGGAAGTAAAAGCGATTGCAACCCTGAACAGCTTTGTAAATGGCGAGCGCTGGATGCGTGACGGCATGGGAAATGATAAGTTTGGAAAGAGCGTTGCACGCCTCAGAGAAGACCGTATCAAGAGAATTACAACCAACGATCCGGTTCTGATGCATCCGTACACCGATTATCCGAACATCACAGAGAGCGGCGATTTCTATACAGACCATGTATTAAAAGAGATCAACGGCGGTATCGGCGATTCTGTCAACAAGGATAATGGCGAGGAGTTCCCGACCCCGATGAGCACTGCAATCGGCGAGAGCTTCATCCGTTTCAACGTAGAAGACCTGCTTCCGAGAATCGCACCGCGTGCTGTCTTTGTAGGTCATGGCTATTATAACGAGCTGCATCAGCGTGTAGAGGCGGAAGAAGCATACCGTCTGGCACAGGAGCCGAAGCAGTTATACTATGTAGATGGCAAGCACAATGAGTGGATGTTTGACGACGATCCGAAGTTCCAGGCACTGGCTGACGCGCTGGCAGCATTCTACAAGGAGAATCTGAAAGCATTCCAGTTTGGTTTACAGAAATAATCTATGGACAGAGAAAAAGAGATTGCATATTTAATGCAGGGAGCGTATGACCTCCATATGCACGCAGCCCCGTCCCCCTTTCATCGAGTTTTGGATGATTACGGGCTGTTAGAAGAAGCCGGGAGAGCCGGAATGGCAGGAATTATGCTGAAATCTCACTATGAGTCCACGATTGCGCGGGCAATTCTGGCTAATATCCACTGTGCTTCGTGTACGAAAGCCTATGGCGGTCTGGTGTTAAACTGGCCAGTCGGAGGACTCAATCCATATGCGGTTGAAAATGCGATGAAGCGCGGATGCCGTATCGTGTGGATGCCGACCCGGGACGCAAAGAACTCTTTGTGTTCCGGGAATATGCCGGGAGATTTCTTTGACCGCTCTGGAATCTCTATCCTGACCGAAACAGGGGAGCTGAGGGCGGAGGTTTTGGAGATTTTGAGGATTGCCAGAAAGTATGATGCGGCAGTCGCGACCGGGCACATCAGCCCGGAGGAAGGTATTCTCCTGTGTCAGGAGGGAATCCGGCAGGGAAACCGTATGGTTCTGACACATCCAGAATTTCCGCGGACGCGTGTCGATGTAAAAACGCAGAAACAGCTGGCAGCTCTGGGCGTTTATATTGAAAAATGCTGGTATAATGTGGCAGAAAAGGAATGCACGGCGCAGGAGATGGCAGACCATATCCGGGTAGTCGGAGCAGAACACTGTTTTATGGTAACGGATCGGGGGCAGACTTCAAGAGAACACCCGGTGGAAGCGATGAAGTTGTTTATGCAGACATTGCTGGATGAGAGAATCACGGAAGATGAGATTTATGTGATGACGCATACGGTGCCCCGGAAGGTGCTGGGAGAGTTATAGTAAATTTGATAATTGAATATGAAAAAATAAAAAGGTCAAAAATCAATTATAAGTTTACTTATAAGAATTCTTGACCTTTTTATTTTTTTCGAGAAGTACTTTTAAGAAGGTAAGGGATAATATAGTGTACTGGAAGGAGGATATCTATGGAATATACCAATATGTCGTTTCTATATGATTTTGCATTTATGTCGCTGCTGCTGATTATAGCCCAGTTCCTGCGTTCCCGTATAAAATTTTTGCAGATGTTTTATATTCCAGCGTCTGTTCTGGCAGGTCTGATGGGACTTGTCCTGGGACCGCAGTTTTTAAACGTGATTCCGTGGAGCGGTAAAATAGGAAGTTATGCTTATATGCTGGTATGTGTATTATTTGGCGGTTTGTTCCTGGGAAAAAAAGATAAAACCAATGTAAAACAGATTCTGACAAAGGTGGGCGATTCCTTTTGTGTCAATATGGGAGCTGAATTTTTCTGTTTTGGTATTGCACTGCTGGTAGGCGGCGCACTGATGAAAATTTTGTTTCCAAATGTATTTACAGAAATTGCCCTGCTGATGCCATCTGGATTTTGCGGTGGACATGGCTATGCTTCAACGATTGGAACGGCACTTAACAATTCACTGGGACGTGAAGATGGCGTTGTACTGGGGCAGACGTTTGCAACCGTGGGCCTGTTAGTTGGTTTGTTTGTAGGAATTGCCTGTATTAACTATGCAACCAGACATGGAGGAACACGTCTGGTAGAAAAAGCGGAATCTCTTCCGGAAGAGTGCCGCACAGGAATCGTTCCAGTAGGTAAGAGAAATTCGATGGGAGAAGAAACCATCAATCCAATGAGTATGGATCCGTTGGCATTTCATCTTGCACTCACGCTGACTGCAACACTGTGTGGTTATAAGTTCTACGATTTTTATAAACAGTTCTTACCGAATGTAGAATTACCGGTTATGTGCCTGGCAATGATATTTGGTGTCATTATTAACACGATTATAGGGCATACTCGTTTTAAAGACAGTATTGATGAGCATGTGGAAGGACGGATTGGTTCGATGGTAACCGATTATCTGGTTGGCTTTGGTGTGGCATCTATTTCTATTTCTGTTGTACTCGAATTTGCAGGTCCGATTTTACTTTTATGTGTATTAGGACTGCTGACCTCCCTGTTTTTAGTATTTGTAGTTGGACAGAAGCTGTTCCGAAATTTCTGGTTTGAGCGTTCTATTTTTGTATTTGGATGGACAACGGGTGTTGTGGCAATTGGTGTTACGCTGCTTCGAATTGTAGACCCGGAAGGAAAGAGCGGAACGTTAAATGATTATGGATATTCGTACACGCTTCAGTCCGTGATTGAGGTGTTTATCATTGCATTTACACCAATTTTGGCGGTTTCCATGGGATGTATTGCAGTTGGTGCGATTGAGACGGGAATAGCGGTGGTACTTTTCCTGATATGTGCAAAATGCTTTGGTGTACATAAGGAGAAGATGAATGAGCTTCGGGAAGGCGAAGCAGAAGTTATGAGTAAATAAGTTTTCGTATATTATGAAAAAATGTGTGGTTGGACATGAAAATGAATAGCCACACATTTTTTATTGATAGAAAATTCGCCTCGGAAGTTTATTTAATGTAGGTGAAATAAAGGAGAATGATGGGAGGAAGAAAATCTCCCATTTTTATGGTGAAGTGCATTGACACCCCAGATCCCCAGAAGTACGAGTACAAGACCAAAGAATTCACGGAAGCCGAAAGGCTCTCTCAGAATAATAACGCCTGTAAGTACAGCTGTAGCAGTGGAGATGCCGCTGAAGCTGGATGCAGTAGCCATGGTCATATGGGTAAAAATTACATTCCGCAGTGCTGATGCATAAAGTGAGGAGCCAATGGATAAGGCAAGAAGGCAGCCGATGATAACAGGATCCGAGAGCGGACGAAATAATTCGGTGAGCTCGTTAGAAACCAGGTGCTTTATCAGAGAAATACTTCCATAAATAGCAAACATAGCGAAGCTCATGGCATAGGTAATGTCCAGAGGTGTCAGATGGTTTCCGAGCTTCCGGATACAGAGATTTAAGGAGGAGGACATAAAGGCAGCCATCAACAACAGGAAAAAGCCCCATACGGTTGCAGCTTTATCCTCAGAATTTCCGGCAACAATGAAAACACCTAAAAAGCTAAGAAGAATAAAGAAAAATTGTCCTGCAGAGGGCTTTTCATGGAAAAACGGAATGGCAAGTAAGGTGGTAATTAGCGGGATTAATGCCAGAACCACACTTGCTTTCCCAGAAGGATAGAAGCACATGCCGGTGGTTTCAAAAAAGCCATTAAGCAGCTGGAAAATACAGATAGGAAGAATAGATATGCCCATATCACGAAGAGAACGCAGATGAATTCGTCCGGTATGTTTTAAGGCGTAAAGTATCACAAGACAGATTGCAAAACGAAGCGCAATTAGTAGTGCAGTATCTCCATTTAGGCGTGCAGTTAAGATTTTTAGCGGTAAATAAGAGATACCGAATAAGAAATTGTATAGGATAGCTCCCAAGATTGGATTAGTTTGTGCAAATTTCATGACATCCCTTTCAATATGATATAATATGAGCACTTAGTGAGGTGTTTTCGAACTTAGTGCGAGTCATATCTAAGCACTTAATGAAGCCGAGCCAAAGGCGAAAGCTGAATTTAGTACTTATGATATAATGATAAATGGTTCAATATAGGAAATATATGTTAAAGAAACCTCTGTAATCAAGGAAGAATTGCAGAGGTTTCTTTATTTTTTATGTTTTTAAATTTTATGTGAATGTTTTTAATTTGAAAGGCTATGCCTTATCAGAACTGCCAGCGTCTGTTTTGTCAAATTTCTTATAATTTTTAATCAGAATTCCCAGACTGGCGGTTGCGCCGATCATGATGAGGGCGGCGAACATTCCGCCGAAGTTTGCGATGATCTTGACACCATTGACACCAACGGTTGCGATCATGATATAGCCGACTGCCATCGGAACGACACACCATACAAGCTTTAACCACATCGGGGAGTCCGGGGAGTCTGGGTTGATGCCCTGTGTAGAGATACCAGCCATGGCGATGCAGTTGGAGTTGCAGGCGGTAATGGTGCTGAGGAAGATCAGAACCACGAATAACGGGATGATCAGATTTCCAAGTGGAAGTGCGCCTAACATATCATAAGGAACATTTTCAACACCGCGGTCATAAGATGCAACGAGGTCGAACAGTCCGGAGGTCTGTACCCACAGGGAAGTACCGCTGACTAAAACCATCCAGATAGCACTGACAGAAGCACAAAGACCTACATATAATCCAAGAACGTGTTTTACCTTGCGTCCATAAGCGATCTGTCCCATGAAAGCTCCGGAGGTCGGTGCCCATGCCATCCAACTGAACCAGTAGAACGTGGTCCACCACTGCGGCCACTGGGTTCCAACGGATTCACCGGTGATTAAGATACGTTCAATAAAGGTACCTGCGAAACCACCCAATGCCTCGGTAGAGAGGTTGAACAGGAAGGAGGCATTTGAAAATACCAGCAGGAAAATCAGGAAAATGGCAAAGCCGTATACATTGATATTGGAAACGTGCTTCATGGCTTTCTGGATACCGGAAACAGCAGTTGCAACGGTAACGGCTGCAACCACGATGCCAACCATAAACCAGAGTCGGGCATTAGACGGAAGACCGAATATTTTAGAGATACCGCCGGAAATATTCATGAATGCCTGTGCGACGGAACCAGCCATACCGGCGCCGATGGCAAATAAGGTGATTGCGTCGATGGTTTGCATCCAGCGAGGATGGTAGCAGCGGTCGCCCAGAAGAGGGGAAACTTCACTGGCGATGGAATACGGCTTTTTTGCGTTATAATACATGAAAGCAAATACAACAGCCGGAACCGTATACATACAATACGGAACGATCGTCCAGTGAAGGAACATGGTTTCCATGGCAAATTTCAGGGAACCGCTGGTAGAAGGTTCAACGCCGTATAATTCGGTCGGCGGATACGCGTAATGTGCGATCGGTTCTCCTGGTCCCCAGAAGAGGACACCGGCTGCCATGGTCGTTGTAAGGGCGATAGTAAACCAGGAAAAATTGCTCAGTTCTGGTTTGGCGTCCTCACCGCCGATTCGTACATCGCCAAATTTGGAAAACATGGCAACAACGGCGACGATTACGATTGCAAGGGCGAGAATGCTGGCAGCCCAGCCGAGATTTTTGATGATCCAGTTGTTGATATTATTGATGACTCCCAGAAAAGTTTCCTGATCGACAAGGCTTAAAACAAGGAACGCGACCAGAATAATAAATGGCGGGAAAAAGGTCATGATGCGAATTTTTGAGTTTTCATTTTTAGCATTTTTATCAGTCATTTATGATTCCTCCTTGTAGGGTGTATCCCAGATAGGACGATAGTCCTCCGGGTGGCGGTCGGTCAGAACGGTATTAAAATCACGTTCTTTTGCAATCCGGTTTAAATCAACGCTTCCATATAAAATAGCTTCTTCCTGGACGCCGCAGCTGTCAATCCGTTCTCCAATAGGACTTACCAGCTGGCTTTTTCCTGCGAAGATCTCATCGCCGGACAATCCACAGCGGTTGACTGCGGCTATGTATACAAGATTGTCCAGGGCACGGCACGCAAGGTTTAAATCCCACCATTCTTTGAAATAGTAGCTGGCGCGCCATGCGGCCGGGACTAAAACCAGTTCGGCACCGGCCAGTGTCAGCAGGCGGACGGTTTCTGGAAAGCATACGTCGTAGCAGATGACGACGCCGATCTTTCCGAGTTTTGTCTCAAAGACCGGGTACTGGGTGCCGCGCTGCAGATAAGTTCGTTCGTCTCCGACGGGATGCGTTTTTGAATAATGCCCGAGAATCGTGCCGGTATCATCGATCAAAAAAGCAGAGTTTTCGACTCCAGATGGGGTGGAAAAAAGAATCGGAGCCAGAATAAAGACTGAAAGTTCCTTTGCCAGACTACGCATCCGTGTCAAGGAAGGTCCATCTTCGATTTCGGCGAGCTTCATCATATCTGGGATGCAGGTGCCGAGATAGCCGACATTAAATACCTCTGGCAGACAAATCAATTTTGCCCCGTGAGCGGCTGCTTCCCGGATCTGTTTCTCTGCTTTGTCAAGATTATTAGAAACATGGAACAAATCGCAGTTCATCTGGAGCATGGCGATTTGGTAAGGTGATCGAGTTTGTTGCATTTGAGTATCCCCTTCCTAAAATAGAATATTTATTCCATAAACGACATTTATGATATGATTATAGAATTTGTAAAGGAATAAATCAACCAAAATACAATAATAAAGAATAAAATTTACCTTTTTTACAAAGAAATCCTCCGAAATTTGTCTGCTTTGACGAAAAACAAATGTCAAATTGACGAATTTCTAAGGAAAGTATATAATAAAACCAAACGAAAATCGAGTGAGAATCTTGGAATGAATGAGGATAAACGATGGGCAATGAAGTATTGGAACAGATCATAAAAATCAAGGACGCCGTACCGAAAAAACAGAGAATTCTCTGCAATTATCTGGCGCTGAATTATGAAAAGATCGGCGTGATGACGGTGGCGGAACTGGCGGAAAATGCGGGTGTGGGAAGCACGACGGTCATGCGTCTGGTACAGCTTCTGGGCTTTGACAGCTACACTACATTTAAGAAAGCATTGGCACAGGAATCGCTTTTGAAAAATACAACGCCGTACCGTAGCCTGCGGCAAGAATTTTCCCGTACCTCGGAGACGGCGAGCCGGGATACGTTCCATATGGCGATCGCGGACGGAATCCAGGTGCTTGAAAATCTCTGTACGCCGTCAAACATTTCCCAGTTTGAGGCGGCAATCCAGCTGATGCTGGAATCAGATCAGCTCTATATATTGGGAATGCGTTCCAGCAAGGCGCTGGCGCTGTATTTTGAATATGTGGCAGAGCGCTTTTATCCGCATATCCGCCAGCTCAGCCGGGAGGAAGAGTTTGTCTATGACCGGATTGCAATCAATACGACGCCGAAGGATGTGCTTTTAGTGTATTCGGTCTGGCCATGTACGAAAAAGACGATTCGTGTGGCAGAGTTAGCACATAACCTGGGAATCCCGATGATACTGATCACAAATACAAGCTTAAATCCATTGGTAAAGATCGCAGATGTAGTGATTGATACGAATTCTGTGAACCATCCGAGCGGTGATACTGCTTTGATGCTGGTAACGGAGGCGCTCATGAGTGAACTGGGAAGACGGACCGCACCGGAATCCACGAAGAATATTGAAAAGATCGAACAGGCATTGAATGACAATGGACTGATTCTCTGGGAGAATTAATCGAAGATGTGTAACTGGAAATTCCGATAAAACAGGGCTGCCGTTATTCCTCAAACGGCAGCTCTTCTTTTCGCAAAAATGTCCGGATCGACTCGTCCCACTCGCGTTCCAGCGTCTTGTCTAACGTAAATTGGTTGAGCGACAGCCCGGTGACACAGCTTAAATGCTGGTTTTCATAATGAATATTTAAGAACAGTCCGCCGACCTGCTCCGGGAGCCATTGGCTTTTGCGGGCGGTCAGAAACTGTTCGGTGGCAGCTTTCGGAAGCTTCAAAATGATGGAGAAGCGCTCCGGAAGCTTTTTTCCTTTTATTAGGGAAAAACAGAACGGGCGCAGAGTTTTCCAGGTTGAATATTCTTCAATCTGCCCCTCGGCACGCTCTTCTTCGGAATAAAAGCTTTTATGGACGCGTCCGTCGATGGAGAAGGTGTTGAACGTCACGATCTCCGCTTCCTTGAGCAGAAAGCGGTCAAATGTCTCTCCGATGAACAGTTTCTTGGTAAATAATTTTATATCACAGATATTGCAGGCAATCATATGTGTCCTCGCTGAGATGGTAAATTCGTTATTTTCTGTGTGATGTAGAAACAATAACGTAGATTCTATTTTATCGCAGGCGGGAAGGGGACGCAAGTGACTTCTTATTGGCAAGACGGAGAATTTTAAAATCTTATTAGCACTCAACAAAAATGAGTGCTAATTTTCTATTGACATCTTGGAACGCTGGTATTAAAATAAGAGTCACGGTGATGGAAAATCACAAAAAAAGAATTTTACAAGCGTATATTTATGTAGCTGGATAGCAGGATTGGACGCGGCAGAGTGAAACTGCCAGACTCCATTTCCGGGAGCGGATATCCACTGTATTTTGCAATCAAAAGGAGTGTATAGATATGGCAGCAAAAACAGGAAGTTTATCAATCAACAGCGAGAATATTTTCCCGATTATTAAGAAATGGCTTTATTCCGATCATGATATTTTCTATCGTGAGCTGATTTCCAACGGATGCGACGCGATCACGAAGCTGAAAAAGCTGGCGCTGATGGGCGAGTATGAGGAGCCGGGGGATACGGAGTATAAGATTCAGGTTACCGTTAATTCCGAGGACAAGACGATCACCGTCGAGGATAATGGTATCGGTATGACTGCCGAGGAAGTGGAAGAGTACATTAACCAGATCGCATTTTCCGGTGCACAGGATTTCCTGGCAAAATATAAGGACAAAGCAAACGAAGACCAGATCATCGGTCATTTCGGTTTAGGTTTCTATTCTGCATTCATGGTAGCGGACAAGGTTACGATCGATACTCTTTCTTATAAGAAAGACGCAGAGCCGGTTCACTGGGAGTCTGAGGGCGGCACTGAGTTTGCGATGGATAAGGGCGATAAGGAAGGCAATGGTACCAAGATTGTCCTTTATTTAAATGAAGACAGCACTGAGTTCTGCAATGAGTATCGCGCACGTGAAGTCATCCAGAAGTACTGCTCTTTCATGCCGGTTGAGATTTACCTGAAAAATGCAACGGCAGAGCCGGAGTATGAGACGATCGAGAAGGATCAGCTGACCGACAAGGACACCATCGTTGAGACGGTGGTCGAGGAAGCAAAGACCGAGGAAAAGGAGAAAGAGGACGGCACAAAAGAGACCGTGGAGGTATCTCCGAGAACCGAGAAATATAAGATCCTGAAACGTCCGGTGGCACTGAATGACATTCACCCGCTGTGGAACAAGCATCCGAACGAGTGTACCGAGGAAGAATACAAAGAATTTTACCGCAAGGTATTTATGGATTACAAGGAACCGCTGTTCTGGATTCATTTGAACATGGATTATCCGTTCAACCTGAAAGGTATTCTGTACTTCCCGAAGATCAACATGGAGTACGAGAGCATTGAGGGCACCATCAAGCTGTACAATAACCAGGTATTTATCGCGGATAATATCAAGGAAGTCATTCCGGAGTTCCTGATGCTCTTAAAGGGCGTGATCGACTGCCCGGATCTGCCGTTGAATGTATCGAGAAGTGCGCTGCAGAATGATGGATTTGTAAAGAAGATTTCCGATTATATCACCAAGAAGGTAGCGGACAAGCTGACCGGTATGTGCAAGACTGACCGGGAGACATATGAGAAATATTGGGATGATATTGCTCCGTTCATCAAATTTGGCTGCTTAAAGGATGAGAAATTTGCTGAGAAGATGGATGATTACATCATCTACAAGAACCTGGACGGAAAATATCTGACGCTGAAAGACTGCATGGATAAGGCGAAAGAGGAAGGTCATGAGAACCAGATCTACTATGTAACAAATGAGAAAGAGCAGAGCCAGTACATCAACATGTTCAAGGCAAACGGACAGGATGCGATCATCATGTCTCACAGCATTGATAATCCATTCATCAGCCAGGAAGAGCAGAAGCATGAGAACCTGAAATTCCTGCGTATTGATGCCGATGTCAATGACACGCTGCGCGAGGAAGTGAAGGAAGAGGACAAGGAAGCGCTCAAGAAACAGGAAGAGACGCTGACAGAGACCTTCAAGAAAGCACTGGGCGATGATAAGCTGCAGGTAAAGGTTGAGAAGCTGAAGGATGCTGAGATTTCTTCGATGATCACCCTGTCGGAGGAAACACGCCGTATGCAGGATATGATGAAGATGTACAACATGGGCATGGACGCGTCGATGTTCGGCGGCAGCGGTCAGGTGCTGGTACTCAACGCGAACAACAAGCTCGTTCAGTACGTCTTAGAGCACACGGATGGCGAGAATACGCCGAAGATCTGCGAACAGCTCTACGACCTGGCACAGCTCAGCCACGGTTCCCTGACACCGGAGCGCATGACAAAGTTTATCGCACGGTCGAATGAGATTATGGGTATGATGCTGAACTAAGGGCGTCTGGTTTAGGACTGTTTTATATAGGAAAATATGTTAAAATATCATATATAATATAATAACGGAGCTGCTGCACGTAAATGTGGCAGCTCTTTTATTACCTGTCGTAAGAGAGCAAATGGGATTCACTATTTCACGAATTTAGTATTTATGATAGAATAGGAGCACTTAGCAAGGTTTTTTCAGATTTGACGGGGAGGTGCGTGTATGTTTGGAATCGGAGGATGGAAACAGGTTGGCGCGACGTTTGATATGAAACGGCAGGCGGCGATCCGGGAGCAGCTGGAACAGGCGGGAATTGAGTATCAGGTCAAGGTGCAGAACCGTCTGAAATCGGGCGGGCTTTCCGGCAATCAGCGGGCGAGGCTGGGAAGTGCGGGAGAAAATGCGGCATCGGAACGGGAATATCTGTTTTATGTGCAGAAAGCAGAGGAGGAAAAGGCGCGCCGTGTGATAGAAAGCGCCGGAAGATAAAACAGGTATTTTCTGGGAATGAAAGGCCTGAATGACGAAGGAGAGAAAATGGGAGAGGGAAACTGGAACGAATCGGATCTTTGGCAGCGGGAGGCAGAAGAAAATGGTCTGCAAACGGAACCTGAGCTGCAGAATGCGGTTCAGAGTCCGAAACAAATCCGAAAAAACTGCCGCCGCGAGGTGCGCCGTGTCTGCAATGTCCTCGGCTGGGCGCTGGCATTTTTCAGCGTGATGACGGTGCTTGTCAGCATACTTCTGGAAGTGGCTGGCAACGTATGGGCGGACGGAGGCGTGATCAGTACGTTTTTGAACCGGATGGTAAATGCAGCGTGGTATGAGGACGGCGGAAGCACGCTGGTCATCTATGCGCTGGTTCTTCCATTCGTATTTTTAATTCTGCGCCTTGTCCCGGAAGAACGGGCAGAGAAAATGAAGATTAGTTTCCTGCAGTTCTGTATGTTTTTTATTTTGGCACAGGGATTTGGAACTATCTTTAACCTGCTGGGAAATGCAATCAATGATGCGGTGGCGGCAAGTAGCGGCGGCGATGCATCCGCGATGAACCCGGTCAACGAGATGCTGGATTCGCTCTCGCCGGTAATGATTTTATATGTAGGGTTTTTAGGACCAATTATTGAGGAATATATCTTTCGATGGAAACTTTTAAACCGATTGCGCCGTTTTGGCGATAAGGCGGCGATCACCTACACGGCGCTGATGTTTGGTCTGATGCACGGAAATGTGACGCAGTTTCTCTATGCGGCGGTGATTGGCGTGGTTCTGGGATATGTGGCGGTGAAGACGGGACGGATGCGTTATAACTGTCTGCTGCATATTCTGATCAACAGCTGGTCGTTAGTGATAGCGATGCTTGGAACACAGGATACGCTGCTGCCGCTGTTTATCACGTTTCTGATGACCGGGTTTATGGGCTGCACGATCATCGGGGCGTTTGTTCTGCTGATTTTCAATTTCCGGAAAATCCGGCTGTCCGATGGGGCACTCCAAGAGGGAGTGAAATTCCGCAATATATGTGGGGCAATGTATGGGAATCTCGGGACAGTGGCATTTATTCTGGTAAGTTTGATTACGATGGCGTTTTTCTTGTCGAGATGATGTGGTGGTCAGCTGCTGTTCACAAGCAGGCACTTTTGGAAGTGAAAGTGCCGTAAGATAACGTGGTGGCAGCAGGAATTAGTTGTATTTAAATGCGAAGCCACGGTAAAATCTGTTACTGGGCACGTGTGCGTGAACAGTAACACTGTTCATGTGTTTGTCATGTATTTCAGTATGTATTTCACGGGATTATGCTTGACTTCCTACTGTGTGATTACTATAATAAATAGTAATGAATACTACGTGATGTGAATTGCGTAACGGGAGGACGTTATGTTATATAAAATTATTGGTGACAGCTGCATGGATTTGACGGAGGAACTGAAATTGGATCCGCATTTTCAGATGATTCCGCTGACCCTGCAGATAGGGGATTACAAGGTAACGGATGATGAGACATTTAACCAGAAGGAGTTTCTGGCAAAGGTAAAGGCAAGTCCCGAGTGCCCGAAGACGGCGTGTCCATCGCCGGAGAGCTTCAAGGAAGCATTTGAGGGCGAGGCAGAATATATTTTCGTGGTAACGCTTTCGAACCATCTGAGCGGCTGCTACAACTCGGCGGCTTTGGCAAAACGCCTTTATGAGGAAGAGAACGGAACGGACGGGAAGAAGATTGCAGTCATTGATTCCCTGTCGGCGTCGGCGGGCGAGTTAAATATTGCGCTGTTCATCCGGGATCTGTGCGAGAAAGGTCTTCCGTTTGAGGAGATCTGCAGGCAGACGGAGGCATATCGGGATTCGATGAACACGTATTTCGTCATTGAGACGCTTGATTTCTTAAAGAAAAATGGCCGTCTGACCGGTTTGACGGCTTTTATCGCGTCGGCGCTGAATATCAAGCCGGTTATGGGCGCGGACAGCGGTACGATCATCAAGCTTGATCAGGCGCGCGGCATGACCCGGGCGCTCGACCGGATGGCGGAGATTGCGTGCAAAGAGGGCGGCGATACCGCAAGCAAACGTCTGGTGATCGCACACTGTAATAACCCGGAACGTGCTAAGCACGTGAAGGAGATCATGTGTAAACGGGCAAACTTCCGTGAGGTAGTGATCACGAATACGGCTGGCGTTGCAACCGTATATGCGGGCGACGGCGGAATCGTTATGACACTGTAGGGAGAAAGAGTGGGTGATGACAGCTGGAAAGGTGGAAAACGCCGGACAGCTGCGATTGATTGAGGAAAAATGAAGCATACATTTTTTAGTAAATGCACGAAAATGCCGTTCAGATACCGGACGGCATTTCTTTTATCTAGAATTGGAAATTTGACAATTTTGGCAGGAATGGCGCTTTTGCTTGGCGGATGCCAGGCGGGAGGTTCCATATGGAAAGAGACAATCTCATTGGAGCCAAAAGACAAAACGGTATCGGAAGAAACGCTTGATCCGGAAACAGATATAGACGGGCAGGTGGAGTCAGAACAGGTAGATGGCGCGGAACTGGGGGTGGAAATGCAGGGGCAGGACGAATCTGGCAAACTTGAGTCAGAACCGGGAGAAAATGATTCAAATGAGTGTTCGCTTCTGTTTGCCGGAGATATCTATTTTTCCAACCATGTTTTAAATGCCTACGACCGTGTGGGAGGTATCGGTGGCGTCCTCGGAGAAAGTTTGCGGGAGACGATCGCGGAGTCTGATATTTTTATGGCAAACCTGGAATTTCCGTTTAGCGACCGGGGAACACAGGCGGCGGATAAACAGTTTACGTTCCGGGTATCGCCGTCCCGCGTGTCTATTTTACAGGAGATCGGACCAGACATCGTGACGGTGGCGAACAACCATGCGCTAGATTACGGCACGGACGCACTGCTGGACACGTGCGATACGCTGGACAGTGCCGGGATTTTGCATGTTGGGGCGGGAAAAAATCTGGAAGAGGCGAAACAGCCGCAGATCATTGAGAAAAATGGAAAAAAGATTGGTTTTCTGGGCGCGTCGCGCGTCTTTCCGACGGGCGGATGGGCGGCAGGATCGTCGCATCCGGGCATGTTTTCGGCGTATGACACGGCTTCGGTCGTGCAGGAGATCCAGAAGGTAAAGAAAGAGTGTGATTATCTGGTTGTCTATGTCCACTGGGGTATCGAGCGGAACACGCAGCCAGAGGCGTACCAGCGGGAGATGGGACATCAGTACATCGACGCGGGCGCTGATCTGGTGGTTGGCAGCCATCCACATGTGCTGCAGGGGATTGAGTTGTATCATGGAAAATGGATTTTGTACAGTCTGGGAAATTTTGTGTTCGGAAGTTCGATTCCGGAGACAATGCTGGTGCAGGCGTCGGTAGATGCACAGGGAGAGACGGCGCTTTCAATTGTGCCTGCAACTTCATCTGCCGGATATACGAGAGAGCTGGACGTGGGGAAGAAAGAGGCGTTTTACCAGAAGATACAGGGGATTTCGGACGGCGTGCAGATTGATGAGAATGGAAAGGTGCAGGTGCAGTAAAATCAATTCGTGAAATCCTGCCCCTGAAAACACCCGCTTTCCCGCAGTGCCTTGGAAAACGCATTCAAAAACGTCCGCTTATTTCCACTCCATTCCGGTGCGACCAGCAATTTTTTCGGTCCATCGCCGCTGATCCGGTGGATGACCATATCGGGCGGCAGCAGGCGGATACATTCGATCAGCAGCTCAATGTATTCGTCCATTGAAAAGACCGGAAAAGGTGCCTGTTCGTAGAGCTCTGCCAGCTTCGTGCCGCGTAAAATGTGGAGAAGCTGAAGTTTGATGCCGTCGATGGCAGGCTGGAAATCGGCCAGATAGCGGACGGTATCGAGCATCTGGGCTTTTGTTTCATCAGGCAGCCCCAGAATGACATGGACGATGACGGTCAGACCGGCGGCTTTCAGTTCACGGACGGCATTTTCAAAGACCGGGAGGGAATAACCGCGCTGGATGCGCGTGGCACTTTCCTCATGGATGGTCTGAAGTCCCAGTTCCACCCAGACCGGTTTTCGACGGTTTAAGCGGGCGAGAAGCTCCAGGACATCCGGCGGCAGGCAGTCCGGGCGGGTTCCGATGGACAGGGCAGCCACGTCCGGGTGGGCGATTGCTTCGGAAAAAAGCGGCTCCAGATAGGAGACAGGCGCATAGGTATTTGTGTAGGACTGGAAATATGCGACATATTTTCCACCCTTTATTTTATTTGCGACACGCGCCTTTGCCGCTTCGATCTGTTCGGTCACGGAGGTGTGAGCCGGCTCTGCAAAATCGCCGGAACCGCCGTGGCTGCAGAAAATGCAGCCGCCCGTTCCCAGCGTACCGTCCCGGTTGGGACAGGTCATGCCGCCGTCGAGCGCCAGCTTGTAGATTTTCTGCCCAAATTGGTCTTTCAGCCATGCGTTTAACGAATAGTAGGGACGACCGTCGGAGTAGCAGCGGGGCATGGAGGAATCCGGGTGTTTGCCGGAGGCGGTGGATGCAGGATGGAATGTTTCGGGTAATGATAGGTATGTTTGAGTGGTTTGCTTCATACGGACTCCTGTGTTTTACTATATAAATGAAAGCTTACCAGAACCACAGCATTTTGTAAATACACGAAAGAATATCGTATTGAGGCATTTTGAGGAAAATGATATAATGAGCGCAGAAGAAAAGAATGCGGCTGCGAAGCAGACATATTCTTTTCTTGCGCCATTAACGAACGAACAGCCATGCGAAGCAGGGCGGTAGAGCGCGATAGCGCGGGTTCGTGAGTTATGATATAATACATACAAGAAGTCAGATTGAATCAAAATATCTGAAATCATAATCATATAAAGGGAACAATTGTTAATGTTCCCGGGTAGGCACTTTTGGAACCGAAAGTGCCGTAAGAAAACGTGGTGGCAGCAGGAATTTGCCGTATTAAAATGCGAAGCCACGGCAAATTCCGTTACTGGGCACGTATGCGTGAACAGTAACAAACAATTTGGGGAAAAGGAGAAGGGATATGTCAGTCAAAGAAACACTGAAACAGCTGGAATCTGAGAAAACGAAAGTGCTGATGGCAGAATTATACGGGGCAGAGAAAGCGGAGGAGAACCGGGCGCGTTACCGCTATGTGGCAGAGCGCTTTGAGAAAACATATGGGGAACGTGATATCAAGCTGTTTACTTCCCCGGGACGGACGGAGATCAGCGGCAACCACACCGATCACAATCATGGCAAGGTGCTGGCGGGCAGCATCAACCTGGACTGCGTCGGAGCGGCGGCACCGAACGGAACCGACACGATCCGCATATTAAGTGAGACATTTCATCAAAATTTCAGCATCCATTTAAGCGACCTGAAACCGAGCACGGGTATGAGCGGCACCATCGACCTGACAAAGGGCATTTTAAAGGGCTTTGAGGAGAGAGGATACAAGGTCGGCGGATTTGACGCATACATTACCAGCAATGTTATCAGCGCGGCGGGCGTCAGTTCTTCGGCTTCCTATGAGATGCTGATCTGCTCTATGTTAAATACGATGTTTAACGAGGAAAAGATGGATGTTGTCACCTACGCCCACATCGGAAAATATGCAGAAAACAAGTTCTGGAACAAGGCGTCGGGTCTGCTCGATCAGATGGCATGCGCGGTCGGCGGTCTGATTACGATCGATTTTAAAAATCCGGAAGCGCCGGTTGTGGAGAAGATTGATTTTGATTTCGGCGCGCAGGATCACAGCCTGATGATTGTAAATACGGGAAAAGGCCACGCGGATCTGAGCGCAGATTATTCTTCCGTTCCAAACGAGATGAAAAAAGTAGCGCAGTACTTTGGCAAAGAGGTCTGCGCGGAGATTTCCGAGGAAGAGGTGATCGCAAACCTGGCGAAAGTGCGTGCATTTGCGGGAGATCGTTCCGTGATGCGTGCGTTCCATTTCTTTGAGGAAAATAAGAGAGTGGAGCAGGAAGTAAAGGCCCTTCGGGAAAATGATTTTGCTGCCTTTTTGGAGGGAATCACAGCTTCGGGCAATTCTTCCTGGAAATGGCTTCAGAATGTATACACGACTGCAGACGTGCAGGAGCAGGGCATCAGCATTGCACTGGCGCTGACAGAGCTGTTTATTGCGAAAAAAGGACGCGGCGCGTGCCGGGTTCATGGCGGCGGATTTGCCGGTGTCATCATGGCGATGATTCCGAATGATCTGGTGGACGAGTATACAGAATACATTGAAAATGCGACCGGTAAGGGAAATGTATATCGCATGAGTATCCGTCCGCACGGCGCGATCTGTGTGAGCGATCGCATCTAAAGAAAAATTCCGGACGGAATGAAAGATGTGTCAAAAAGTGATGTGCAGAAAGAGATGCAAATAAGAAAACGGCATGGAGATTTGCATAGACAAAAGACAGGCTGTTTTGCAGATAAAACTGGGACATAGAAAGGCGGTGGAGTTTATGGGAAATAAAAATCTGATTATCACAATCGAGAGGGAGTACGGAAGCGGAGGACGTATTGTGGGACGCAAGCTGGCAGAGGAGCTGGGGCTTCATTTCTACGACGATGAGATCTTAAAGATGGCGTCGGAGAAGAGTGCGGTTGGAGAGGAATTTTTCCGTTTAGCGGATGAGAAAGCGGGAAACAACCTGCTTCACCGTCTGACTGGCGCGAAGAAGGCAGATGTGTTCGGAAAGCCGTCCCTGAAAGGCGATGTGACATCGCCGGATAACCTGTTTAAATTCCAGGCGATGGTGATGCGGGAGCTGGCAGAACAGGAACCGTGCGTATTTGTAGGTCGTGCGGCTGGCTATGTGCTGGATCAGGACGAGGAGATCGAAAATCTGATCCGCATCTTTGTCTATGCCGACCGTGTGCGCCGCGTGCAGCGCGTTATGGAAGTAGACTGCATCAGTGAAGAAAGAGCGAAGAAGCGCATCCGGAAGATTGAGAATGAGCGGAAGAATTATTATAAATATTTTACCGGAAATGACTGGAAAAATATGAAGAACTACGATCTTCCGATCAATACGACCCGCCTCGGACTGGACGAGACGGCGGAGCTGATCAAGGAATATGTGAAGCTGCGCGGGTATATGAAGTAGGGAAAAATGAAAACAACCTGTCTGTGATGCAGGCTAAAAATTTCAGTTGAAGATTGTAGGAAGCAGGGCAGATTTGGAAGATGAGAAGTGCCAGCGGATCGCCAGCTCAATCAGCTCCCAGAATGCTGGGAGAGTGATTCCGGCATTCTGAATTTTCCTTTGACGACAGTAGAATCATTACGAGCTTATTACAAATTATTTACGGTTTGAAGTGGCATATTGACGGTCAAAATGGAAAAATGATACAATGATTTCAGAAAGAAAGGGGGCAAAAGCATGAGAAGTGCATCTGAATTTAGGCAAATGGCGCGTGAGACACTGCGCGGAAACTGGAAACTTGCGATGGGAACGGGATTAGCAGCGTCCCTGATTGGTGCGGAGATTGCCGATACGGCGCCAAATGGAATATCAGAGCTGCAAAAAGTGATACAGGCACGACCGGAAGTGAAGAATGTGCTGACGCAGGTATTTCTGATGCGCAGCATGCTTCTGCCCTTGGTGCTTTTGCTTATCTGGGGCTTGATGGTGGTTATTATTGGAGGTGCGGGGCAGATGGGATACGCCCGTTTCCATCTGAATCTGGCAGAGAAAAAGGAAGCATCCTTTTCTGATTTATTTTCCCAGTTTTCGCGGATCACAGATGGCGTGGCGATGGTATTTGTGCGCGGCTTTTATATATTTTGCTGGACCTGCCTGTTTTTCGTTCCGGGTTTCATAAAGACGTACAGCTATGCGATGACACCATATGTGCTGATGGAACATCCAGAATATTCCGCCAACGAGGCGATCACCGAGTCGCGCCGCCTGATGGATGGGAAAAAATGGAATTTATTCTGCCTGACCTTTAGCTTTATCGGCTGGCGGCTGATCTGCAGCATTCAATATATAATACCAGCGGTTCTTTTGTATACACAGGGAAGGCTCAGCGGTGTGACCGTGCTGTTTCTGGTAGGGCTGATGGGACCGCTCAATATTGGCTATCTGTTTCTGCGCCCATATGAGGAGGCGGCATTTGCGGCATTTTATAGGGACGTGCGGGATGAGAAGAGGGAAATAGAAGAGATAGAAATGCGGGATAAGTGGAGTGAGAATGAGCCGGAGGAAAGTGAAAATGCGTGAACTCTGTCTGTACAAAAATGAAATCATTTGCATAGAACTGTGCTTGTGTAAGAATAGACGGAACAATAAAAATCTTTGAAAATCAAATTGGCGAAAGCCCAAAATAAGAATCTGTAATCAAAAATTTCCTCAGAAAGTGGTCAAAATGAAAGCTTTCTGAGGAGTTTTTTTGAGTTGTATTATTTATTTTGTTTTAGTCCATCCGTGCTTTCTCAGACAGCAAATGTTTCTGGCAATAGAAGAATGCCGGAATCAGAAATGCATCGGCGAGCAGCCATGCAAGCGGCGAGGCAAAACAGATGATGATGTAGCCAAAGATCGGTACCAGCAGGAAGCCGACCATGGCGCGGGCGATCATTTCGCAGACACCTGCCAGGATGGCGAGCAGGCTGTAGCCCATTCCCTGAATCGTGAAACGCCATACATTGACGATTGTCAGAGGTATGTAGAACAGGGAGTTGAAGGTCAGGAACAGGTGCGCCTGATGGATTACAACTGTTTCCGAGGCATCGACGAAGAGAAGCGGAATCACGCCGCCAAACACGGTCAGCACGATGCACGCCGCAATGGAGTAGATGCCGCCGATGAGAGTCGCGGACCGGACGCCCTGGCGGATGCGGTCTACCTTTCCGGCACCGGCGTTCTGTCCGGCGTAGGTTGCCATCGTGCCGCCCAGCGCGTCAAACGGGCAGCAGAAGAACATGCCGATCTTCTGACCTGCGGTGACGGAGGCAACCGCGATGGAACCTAGGGAGTTGATGGCAGTCTGGATGACAACCGAGCCGATCGCGGTAATCGAATACTGGAGTCCCATCGGCACACCCATTTTGCAGAGAATGTAAATGTGTCTGCCGCTGATGCGCGTTTCCTCATGGTGCATATGCAGGATTTCAAATTTTTTCTTCATATAGATCAGGCAGAGAATACCGGATACTGCCTGAGAGATAACAGTTGCATAGGCAGCTCCGGCGGTGCCGGTTCCGATCTGTACGATGAAAAGCAGATCCAGCGCAATGTTTAAAAGGCTGGATAAAATCAGGAAATAGACCGGCGTTTTGGAGTCGCCGAGCGCACGGATGATGCCCGCCAGCGTATTGTACAGGTAGGTTGCCGGGATACCGGCGAATACGAAGAAAATGTAGCTGTACGCGCCGTCAATGATATTGTCCGGCGTCTGCATCCAGACGAGAATCTGGCGTGTCATCAGGCAGACGATCACGGTCATGATCACGGCAAAACAGGAGGCGATCCATCCGGCATTAGCGACGAAACGGCGCATGTCCTTGTAATCCTGTGCGCCGAACCGCTGTGCAACCGGAATGGAAAACCCGGTGCAGACGCCGATGACGAAACCGTTAATCATAAAGTTGATGGCGGAGGTGGAACCGACCGAAGCCAGTGCATCGACACCGAGAAATTTTCCAACAATGATCGTATCGACCATGCTGTAAAACTGCTGGAACAGAAGTCCCATCAGCATCGGAACCGCAAAGCCCAGAATCAGCTTTGCCGGGCTCCCGTTTGTCATATCTTTTATGGTAGAGCGTTGCGAAGAGCGGCTCATGGAAAAACCATCCTTTCTAAAAAACGATTATAAAACTCTGAGAGTAGATTTTATAAGAAATATATAAAATTGGCAATCCGAAAAATCACGAAAAAAAGAAAAATAGAGGCACTTTTTTTGTGATATAGAAGCGGGCTGGTCAGCACGCGGTATTTTACAATCAGTGACATACATGGTATCATAACGGGTAGAGTGATTTTTATTTCATAGGAAATTACGTCCTATGAAACAAAAAACGCTTCGCGAGGATGCGCACTCGCGCGAAGCAGAAACATGTCGCAAGCGACCGCGCGAGACGCCCGAATGTGCCAAGGCACATTCTTTTTCATATAGAACGGAAATGAGGGTAACATACATGAAGAGACTGGCGGTGGGAATCCTGGCGCACGTAGATGCGGGGAAGACAACATTATCAGAGGCGATGCTCTATGCGGGTGGCATGATCCGCCATCTGGGGCGGGTGGACAAGGGCGATGCGTTCCTGGACACATATGAATTGGAGAAAAAGCGCGGAATCACGATTTTTTCCAAGCAGGCGCGGCTTGCATGGGATGATATGGATGTGACGCTCTTGGACACGCCGGGACATGTGGATTTTTCAGCGGAAATGGAGCGGGTGCTTCAGGTGCTGGACTATGCGGTGCTGGTTATCAGCGGTTCAGACGGCGTGCAGGGACATACAAGGACGCTGTGGCGGCTGCTGGCGCGCTACCAGATTCCGGCGTTCCTTTTTATCAATAAAATGGATCTGGCGCCGGGACGGGAACAGGAGATCCTGCGCGACCTAAAAGAGTCGCTGGGCGGCAACTTCGTTGATTTTGGTGCGGACGGGACGGAAAGTTTCTATGAAGAGGTAGCAGTCAGCGGCGAAGCGGAATTGGAGGAATTTCTGGAGACGGGACAGGTGTCTAAAGATGCGATCCGCAGCCGGATTGCCAGCCGGGATCTGTTTCCGTGTTATTTTGGTTCGGCGCTCAAAAATACGGGCGTGGAAGAATTTATGCGCAGTTTGGAAGAATATACGCTGGAACCAGTGTATCCGGACGAATTTGGGGCGAAAATATTTAAAATTGTGCGCGACAGCCAGGGCGAACGCCTGACTTATATGAAGATCACGGGCGGCGTGCTGCATGTCAAAGACCGGATCGGCGAGGAAAAGGTAAATCAGCTCCGCTTGTATTCAGGCGATAAGTATGAGGCGGTGAGCGAGGCACCGGCGGGCATGATCTGTGCGGCGACGGGACTTTTGCACACGAAACCGGGCGAGGGGCTGGGAAGCTGTGAGATGGGAGCAGAACCAGTGCTGGAGCCGGTTCTTACCTACCGGGTGGAACTTCCGTATGATGTAGATGCGGCGGCTATGCTTCCGAAGCTTCTGCAGCTGGAGGAGGAAGAGCCGGAGCTGCATATCGTGTGGGAAGAGGAGAAAAAGGAGATCCACGCCCAGATCATGGGCGAGATCCAGATGGAGATCTTAAAAAGCCTGATTGCGGAGCGGTTTGGAGTCGAGGTGCGCTTTGGCGGACGCAGTATTGTATACAAAGAGACTATCACCGATACGGTGGAGGGCGTCGGTCATTTTGAGCCGCTCCGCCATTATGCGGAGGTACATCTGCTTCTGGAGCCGGGAGAACCGGGCAGCGGGCTGGTGTTTGATACCGATTGCAGTGAAGATATTTTAAGTAAAAACTGGCAGCGGCTGGTGCTGACGCATCTGGAAGAAAAGGTACACCGGGGTGTTCTGATTGGGGCACCGATCACGGATATGAAAATTACGCTGAAATCGGGACGCGCCCATGTGAAACATACAGAAGGCGGCGATTTCCGACAGTCCGTGTACCGGGCGGTCCGTCAGGGACTGATGCAGGCGCATTCGGTGCTGTTGGAACCATTTTATGCCTTTCACCTGACGATACCGGACAAGATGGTGGGACGTGCAATGACCGATCTGGAGCGGCGGTTTGCCGTCTTTGAGGGACCGGCGCTGGAGGACGGGCAGGCAATATTAACCGGACGTGCCCCGGTATCGGCACTCGATGGATATCAGACGGAGGTGACGGCGTACACGGGCGGATTGGGACAGATGATCTGCACGCTTGATGGCTACGGACCATGCCACAATGAAGAAGAAATCATTGTGGCAGCTGGGTATGATCCGGATGCGGATTTGGCAAACCCGAGCGGATCTGTTTTCTGTACGCACGGAGCGGGATTTGTCGTCAACTGGGATGAGGTCAAAGACTATATGCATCTGGAAAGCTGCCTGGGCGATTCCAATGGAAAACGGCGGATGGATGCGATCCCTGAGCTGGGTGCGCGCTCCTCGGATGGACAGGGCGGCGGCGCTTCGGAAGAAATGTGGATCGGAACGGACGAGGTCGATGCGATTCTCGCTCGCACCTACCATGCAAATAAAAAGGAAGACGGCGGAAAACGCCGGTGGGGCGGAAAGAGCAAACGCCCGGCGGAAACCTATGGTGCCGGAGTGTACGGAGAGACGGCGCGGAGGCAGGAAGCGGTGAGACAGAAGAGCGATTCGAAAGTCGGGACAGCTGAAACTTTGGCATCTGGAAGTGAAGGAAAATCGGGAAGTTCTGTGGCTGGAAATGCAGGAAAATTGGAACATGCAGGCAAAGCGCCGGAAAGTGGCGGAGCGGGCAGCAGAACCGGCGGCTCCAAAGGGAAAATGGCATCGGCGGTACGGGAATACTTGCTGGTAGATGGCTACAACATTATTTTCTCCTGGGATGAGTTAAATGAGCTGGCGAAGATCAACATTGATAGCGCCCGTGGTAAGCTGCTGGATATTCTCTGCGATTATCAGGGAAGCCGCGGTATCGAGGTGATAGCGGTGTTCGACGCCTACCGGGTGCAGGGACACCGGACGGAGGTGACGGATTACCATAACATTCATGTAGTCTTTACGAAAGAGGCGGAGACAGCTGACCAGTATATCGAGAAATTTGCCCATGAAAATGGGCGGAAATATACGGTGATGGTAGCAACCTCCGACCGTCTGGAACAGATCATCATCCGTGGGCAGGGCTGCGGGCTGTATTCGGCGCGGGATTTTGAGGAAGAGGTAGATCGTGTGAAGAATCAGACACGTGAGCATACCAACCGACCGCATAGCGGACATAAAAATTATCTGCTGGATTCGGTGCCGGAGGAGGTGCTGCGGCAGGTAAAGAAGGACGAGTAATGTATAAAAAGCGGATTTTCGTATAGATTACTCGAAGGCATGAATCAGATCCTTATGCATAAATTCTATCAGTTCTGCTGCCGCTGCACTCGGGCTGCCGGTTTCGATGGCGGAAAGCATGGTTCAGTTAAGGGAATATGCAGAAAAATCTGCATTGTACATTACAAGGAAAATACTCACATGTGCTGCAAAAATATTTTAAGGTATGACGAAAAGACAGAATGCACATCGGTCACGTTAAGAAATATAATAGGGATGAGATTTGAGCTGCTCGATACATGAAATCCCTGTTTCTCTTTGGGCGGATGTTAATAGGATATTTAAGGTTGGGTCTGATAGGAGTCAGATGCCTTTGTATGAGAAGCATGCTCTCAGTTTTGTCACCGCTGCTTTTCAGATTTGCCCTGCATCTGGATCATAAACTGTATATACTCCTTAAAAGCAAGTTTCAAAAAATTGAAGAGAAACCGTATATAGATAATACCTTGCCGGACTTCATTTTCGATGGAGTCCGGCGTTCTGTATCCAGAAATCGCATTTCCTGTGTCGGCGAAAAGTGTTACACTGTTGGATATTCTGAAAAAGCAGAAGGCAAGTAAATACTCCGGCGAGATCTACCACAAAACACAGATTGATTTGACATACTATTCCAACCATATAGAAGGAAGCCGACTGACCCACGATCAGACCCGGTATATCTTTGAAACCAATACTATCGGTGTAGAAAAAGAAGTGCTGAACGTGGATGACGTGATTGAAACAGCAAATCACTTCTGCTGCATTGACATGATCATTGATCATGCAAAAGCAGCTCTGACGGAAAAGTTCATCAAAGAGCTTCACTTGGTTTTGAAGAACGGCACCAGCGATTCCAGAAAAGATTGGTATGCGGTTGGCGATTATAAGAAACTTCCGAATGAAGTCGGCGGTATGGATACCGCCCTTCCGGAAGAAGTTGCCGATAAAATGAAGGTATTGCTGACGGAATATAATGCCAAAGAAGAAAAGACCTTTGAGGACATTCTGGACTTTCATGTGAAGTTTGAGCGGATTCATCCGTTCCAGGATGATGATGTTATAATAAGGACAAAGTTAGAGAAACCCAGTAAAATCAAGGGGTTAGCACTAATTTAGTTCTTATTTTTATACCAATTTAGCGGTGGGATAAGGCAGCGCTGTTATATCAAAACCGAAAATCCAAGTCAGTATCGCAGATAACAGATTAGAAGTAATCGGCATTGATCATGGCTGGTCGATGATGAAAACAATATCTCAGGTATTTGTCACAGGAGTTAAGGAGATAACAACAACTCCGGCACTCTTTGGTGATGTACTTGAGTATGAGGGAAAGTACTACAAGATTGGAACTGTAAGGCAGGAGGTCAAATGGTATTTCACAAAAGGTTTTGACAGATAGTTTAAGACAAATGATGAGTGATGGACTGGCATATCGCCACGATTACCATGAGCAGCCACCGAGAGTTGAATACGGATTAACGGAACTCGGAACAAAAATGCTTCCAATTGTTAATTCACTTGCTGACTTTGGTAACTACTATAAATCACTTATTGAACAGAATTAAGTACGTTAGTATTTGAAAAGCTCGAACAATCGGAATTTACTTCTACTTAGACATACAAACTGTTGACAGTAAAACTCCTATATAGTATTATTTGATAAAATACTATATAGGAGTTTTTGTATGAAAATGAATGGCGGATTTCTTGTTACCAAAATAAAACAACTTGGAGATCGAATCTTTGAGAAGATTCTCAGCGAAAAGAATATTGATGCGTTTAACGGAGCCCAAGGGCGTATTCTTTATGTACTGTGGCAGGAAGATGGAATCTCTATCAGGTCACTCTCGATTAAATGTGGATTAGCGATAACTTCTCTTACTACGATGCTGGAAAGAATGGAAAATCAAGGGCTGATAAGACGCATTCAGTCTGAAACGGACAAAAGGAAAACACTCCTGTTTCTGACTGAAAAAGCACATGCCTTAAAGGACGAATACGATTCTGTATCTGATAAAATGGGCAGTATTTACTACAAAGGTTTTTCGGAGGAAGAAATTACCCAGTTTGAGGAATACCTCGACCGCATCAGAAAGAATCTTGAGGAGTGGCAGAAATCATGAGTATTTGTATCAAAGATCAGATTCAAAACATGAATATCGTCATCGGATGTACAGTGGGGTGTGCATATTGCTATGCCCGCAATAATGTGAAACGCTGGCATATGATTGATGACTTTGCTGACCCTGAATTCTTTCCGGGTAAGCTCAAGATGATGGAAAAGAAACGTCCGCAGAACTTTCTTATTACCGGCATGAGCGATCTTTCCGGCTGGAAGTCAGAATGGAGAAACGAGGTATTTGAAAAAATCCGTGAAAATCCACAGCATCAGTTCCTGTTCCTTACAAAGCGACCAGATCTGCTGGATTTTGATACAGATTTGGAAAACGCATGGTTTGGTGTTACGGTGACGAGAAAAGCAGAACTGTGGCGTATTGACGCACTACGGGAAAATGTCAGAGCAAAACACTATCATGTTACCTTTGAGCCGCTATTCGACAATCCAGGTTCAGTTGATCTTTCCGGGATCAACTGGATCGTTGTCGGCACCATGACTGGAGTTCAGAGCAGGAAGGTTCATACGGAGCCGGAGTGGGCATGGTCTCTGGCAGATCAGGCGCATGTGCTTGACATTCCGGTATTTATGAAGGAAGCTCTTGTCCCTATCATAGGGAATGAAAATATGATTCAGGAAATGCCGGATGAATTCAATAAAGTGTTGGAGGGACAGAGATCATGGCAGAAGTAATAAATGGAATCCTCATTCGTGAGGTGGAAACAAAGAACATCATGACCAAGTCCAGTCTGCCTGTAGGCGGTTACTCGGTCAATCCATATGTAGGCTGTACACACGCCTGCAAGTATTGCTATGCTTCTTTTATGAAGCGCTTTACCGGACACAAGGAGGAATGGGGCACTTTCCTTGATGTGAAGCATTGGCCGGAAATTAAGAATCCGAAGAAATATGCCGGACAACGGGTGGTCATCGGTTCTGTGACAGATGGCTACAATCCACAGGAGGAGCAATTCGGGAATACCAGAAAACTTCTGGAGCAGCTGATCGGCAGTGACACAGATATTCTGATCTGCACAAAGTCGGATCTTGTGGTACGGGATATTGATCTGCTGAAGAAGCTTGGACGAGTAACCGTTTCATGGTCGATCAACACACTAGATGAAAATTTCAAGAACGATATGGACTCTGCTTCTAGCATTGAGCGCCGTATCGCTGCTATGAAGCAGGTATATGAATCAGGTATCCGTACAGTCTGTTTCGTATCCCCGGTATTCCCCGGTATCACGGATTTTGAAGCAATCTTTGAGCGGGTAAAGGATCAGTGCGATCTGTTCTGGCTCGAAAATCTCAATCTTCGAGGCGGTTTCAAAAAGACAATTATGGATTATATCGCCGGAAAATATCCTGATCTTGTACCACTTTACGACGAGATCTATAACAAGCATAACCACAGCTACTTTAAAGCACTTGAAGTAAAAGCTGAGGAAATGGCTAAGAAGCATGATTGTTCCTTTGTGGATAATGAAATGCCTTATGGCAGAGTCCCGCAGGGACATCCGGTGATCGTAGATTATTTCTATCATGAGGAAATCCGAGGGACAGAGAATACAGGAAAAAGAAATCGTTAATCTAAACGAAAATTAAACTGATGATGGTGGAGAGATTTATTTATCGCCATTTGAAAGCGAGAAGTTCTTGTTTGAAAAATAGAGAAATTGTAAAATTGAAGAAAAAAGAAATGCACAGTTCTTAGCTTATCGGGAGCTGTGCATTTTTGTAAATAAATACTTTTAATTAGCCGATACACACAAAAGATTGGAAAGTCATTTGGAAAAGCAGAGGATAATGCACTTACTATAAGGCATTTACTCATGCTCAAATTGGAAAAACATTGTTTCACCAATTCAGGAATCTTTGGGCAATCAGTATAGAAAGAAAGTTTATTTATGAGCACACAACAAAAAGTAATCAAAAAAGCAATCGTAAAAAAATACGATTGCTTTTTTGCGCATTTCTGCATATAATATATAAGACAGAAATGGAGGCGATTGATATGCGTGAAACAAGAACATTAGAGTTCAAGGAAACGATTACCAACACTTTTTTAAAAACAGTCAGTGCTTTTTCAAATTATGACGGCGGAACCATCTTTTTTGGAGTGGATGATGATGGAAATATAAAAGGTTTGCCGGATGTAAAACAAGCCTGCTTGGATATTGAAAATAAAATCAATGACAGCATTACACCGCAGCCGGATTATACGCTTGAGGTACAGAATAATGACCAGACGATAAAGCTTACTGTGAAAAGCGGATTACAGAAGCCGTATCTATATAAATCGAAAGCATACAAGCGGAATGATACAGCAACGATAGAGGTAGATACTCTGGAATTTTCAAGGCTTGTATTGGATGGAAAAAATATTCGATTTGAAGAATTGCCTTGCAAAGATCAGGAGCTGTCCTTTGAAATTTTACATCGTAAGCTGAAAGAGACTGTCCGGATTGAAAATTTTGATAAGGACACACTGAAGACATTGAACTTATATGACGATGTAAATGGATTCAATAATGCAGCAGGGCTTTTGGCAGATAAAAATCATTTTCCGGGAATCGATATTGTCAAATTTGGAGAAAATATCAGCATCATTCAAAAGAGATCGACTTTTGAAAATATATCGGTTTTAGAGGTTTATGAAAAGGCAATCGATGTATTCAGAGACTATTACCAATATGAAGTAATACAAGGTGCTGATCGAAAGAAGATGGAAAAAGTACCGGAAGCTGCTTTCCGGGAAGCAATCGCCAATGCTCTGATTCATAGAGTGTGGGACGTGAATTCGCAAATCAGAGTTTCGATGTTTGATGATCGAATTGAAATAGTTTCTCCTGGCGGATTGCCGTCTGGAATCACAGAGGAAGAATATCTGTCTGGTAAACTTTCTGTTTTAAGAAATAGAAATCTTGCCAATGTATTTTACAGATTGGGATTTGTAGAGATATTCGGAACGGGAATTACAAGAATAAAACAACTGTATGCAGAAAGTTTGATAAAACCGGATTTTGAAGTTTCAGAAAATGCGATAGAAATTGTGCTTCCGATATTTGAAAAAAATGCGGATCTGACAGAAGACGAAATCGTGATCTATAAACTTTTAAGCAAGACGATGTTGAAGCCAATCAGCGAAGTTGCACCATATGTACCTTTCGGTAAATCAAAGACAATAAAGCTGCTAAAAGAAATGTGTCAAAAAGGTGTGATTGCAGTGGAAGGAAAAGGCAAAGGCACAAAATATATCATTAGATAAGACTTTAATTTCCAAAGTAATGTTTCGGAAATTAAAAAAGCAGAAGGTTCATTTGCATTAGGTGCAGTTAATTGTGCAATGGCTTCCTGCACAAATCATGAGAGAGATTGTACTTCTGGATAATTTGCGGCGGAACTTATGCGTTTACAAATGGTGTACTTACGTTGACTTCGTGCCATAGTTGGGCACCTCCTTATTCTCTTGATTATACTATGAAATCCTTGAGAATAGGCTGTCAACTTTATTTATACACCATCAAAAAGAGTGAGTGCGGTATAACACTGGGAGAAAAAATAGGGCTGCTGTACGAGTGGTAAAATTTACAGCCATTTGTACAGCTTTTACCTACTAAGAGTAAGAAATAATATGCTAAGATATATCGAGATAGGGTTCTAAGGAGAAATAGATAGAACCCTTGTAAATACAAGGAAAATAGAGGTTATACCAAGCTATGCGAGAAAAAATAAAAGTGCTCATGGTTTGCCACGGCATTATTTGCAGAAATCTCTAAAATCCTCTGTAATATCAAGGTTTTTCAAACTTGAAGGTGGTGCTACTACACCACTACTACACCAGTGAGTCTCGATGTGACAAAAATTTTGAAATCGAGGTCAAGGTTATGAAAAACAAAAAGAGTATCAACAATATCGAATACATATTGGTTGGAGATTACTACATCCCGGATCGGAAGTTTCCCAATGAGGAACGCCCTATCGGAAAATACGGACGGATGCACCGAGAGTATTTGAAAGAGCATAACCCAATGATGTTCAATGACCTGGTTCTGGAGGGGCAGCTCTGGACTTACCTTGCCGATTTGAACGAGCAGGCACAGGAGCGTTTGTCCCTGATTGTTGAGCAGATGAAGGCCGCTGAGGGCGTGACAGAGGAACTGAAAGCAGCCGACCAGATGGCATGGCTCGGAGCTATGAACAGTATCCACAATCGAGCGGAAGAGATTGTGATTCATGAGTTGGTTCTGTAATAAGGAGTAAAATAAGCAAGACTGGATGTTATTCTACGGGAGATTGCATCCAGTCTTTTTTGAAAAAAGCTTACTTTTTTGTATGTGAAATATTTTAATGCGAATTAATGCAAAATTTCACTTACAAATCTTGAATAAATGTGCGTAAAATTATTGCTTATTAAAGCATATCTGTTATAATAAATACATACACAGAAAGAAAATAAATGTGAGTGATTTTAAAAACGAAAGTTGGTGAACACGTGGATATTAGAACGATAGCAAAACAAGTTATTATAGAAAAGGATGGCATTGCCAAAGCAGCAGATTTTGTTCAGGCAGGAATTCATGCTGCTGATGTAGTAAACATGTGCAATGCCGGATACCTTGATCGCATTCGACACGGATATTATCAACTTGCTGAGGCGGATACATCTTCTGAAGAACAACTCATTGCAGCGTTGATTCCAAAGGCAATTATTTGTGTGGAATCGGCTCTTTTTCATTATGGCTATAGTGACTTTGCACCTCGTAAATGGTCTATTGCTGTACCGAGATCTATGTCCCGGACAAAGCTGGATGTAGATGTACTGGCTTTGCAAACGTATTATGTTCAACCAGAAATATATGAGCTGGGGAGAGTGACGGATGATTTTTACGGGGTTAAGCTCTCCGTATATGATCGAGAGCGTACGATTTGTGATTGCTTCAAATATCGTTCAAGGCTTGATCGTGAAATATTTAGTAAGGCATTGAATGCTTATGCAAAGGATGAGAAGAAGAATCTGCAAAATCTTTCCATATATGCCAAAAAACTAAGAGTGTACAAGAAGGTCAATGAATTGATGTCGGTTCTGTTGGAGGGCTGATATTGTTGTATCTGTGCTCATGTGGTTACCTGAATTATTTAAAAATTGTTTATGAGCATCTTATATAGAGAAAATAATGATAGGAATTATGTGAAAGCGAGACGATGAGTATGTTAATGAATACGGCTGAGTATATTTCCATTATTGAAAATATTAAGAGTGAAATTACTGCGGCACAATATCGTGCGGCAGTTCATGTAAATGCAGATATGCTGCTTCTTTATTATGATATTGGTTGCGTAATCAATGAACATAAATCATGGGGAAACAAGTTTATTGATAACCTTGCAGCAGATATTCGGATTGCTTTTCCAGAAAGCAAAGGATATTCTGTTCGTAATTTGAAGTATATGGCAAAATTCGCAGAGATTTATCCAGACCGAGAATTTGTGCAACAGGTTGTTGCACAAATTCCATGGGGGCACAATATAGTTCTTCTGGATAAGGTCGCTGATATGGATGAACGTAAATGGTATATTAAAAAGTCAGCGGAAAACGGCTGGTCTCGAAATGTTCTTGTCCATCAGATTGAAAGCAACTTGTATCAGAGACAGGTTCTGGCAGATAAAGTTACAAATTTTGATCACCGCTTACCGTCTCCGCAAAGTGAACTTGCGGTGCAGACAATGAAAGACCCATATGTATTTGATTTTATTCCTTTCCGGGAAGATATGCTCGAACGGGATATTGAGCAGGCACTTGTTAGGGATGTCACCAAGCTCCTTCTGGAGCTTGGAACAGGTTTTGCATTTCTGGGAAACCAGTATCACCTGAATGTAGGCGGCGATGATTTTTACATTGATTTGTTGTTCTATAACCTGAATCTTCGCTGTTATGTAGTTATCGAATTGAAAACCGGTGATTTCAAGCCGGAATATGCTGGTCAGCTAAACTTTTATCTGTCAGCCGTGGACGGCATTTTGAAAAAAGAGCAGGATAATCCGTCCATTGGTTTGCTTCTGTGCAAAAGCAAAAATAATGTGGTTGCAGAATATTCACTCAAGGATATTTCAAAGCCGATTGGTGTAAGCGAATACAAAATAACCAGTAGTCTGCCGGATGCTCTGGAAAAGCAACTGCCATCTGTTGAAGATATTCAGAAACGGATTAAATAAACCTAAGAATCGAAAAACAAAGCAAGATAAAAAGCTAAAAAATTCTTAGTAGTAACACTTTATATTTTACTACCAAGTTTACTACTAACAGGTAGTAACAACTTGCAGGGTTCTGCTCCAATCTGCCACAATTTGTAATTTCAAAGCATATCACAATAACCCCAGAAACCCTTGCAAAACAGGGCATTACTGGGCAAAACAAGGAGAAACAAAACAATGATAAAAATACTTTTCATCTGCCACGGCAGGACTTTGAGTACAGCTATAAGTGGCGATGAAGTGCGATAAAACGGAGCAAATCGTGGTGGAGTGATAGGAAAGGGACTACGGTTTTTATACGGATGACAAGGTGGAGGGAAAGAAAATATCTTATAAAAGTTCAATAATGTAGAATGAATTTAATCTATATAGTTTGTGCTGAACATTACAAGAAAAACGCTTGTATTCACAGTAACTGTTAAACACATAGTAGGTATGTGAGATACCTCTAGAGTTTGTGTGTGTGAATGAATTAATAGTGTTTTGCGTAAGTGATTCAGGGTTTTTAATGTGTCTATTTTTTAATAATAATATTACAGCATTTTTCATGTTTTGATTTATAATTCGTGATTCTATAGTAATCTCCTTTCATTGACCAATGAGTAAAATGTTGTTATAAATCCTTAAAAAACGAACAAAACTATGTTGACCAATAAGTTTTTTACGGGTATAATAATATTAGAAATTGATTCGGAGGTAGTAATATGAATTTTAGAGAGTTGGAATCCAATTTTAAAAAGAATGTTTTCAGAAATGAAGATGATATAAAAATACATTTTCATTCGGATATTGTAAAACCTCTTTTGATTGAGTTAAATCCAGATATGTTAAATCAATATAAAAGTGAGGATGTTTTAATTGCAGGTGGAAGAACTGATGCGACATTCCAAAATATTTCTTTTGAATTAAAGAAAGAAAACTATTTTTCTAAGGAAAAGGGAGTAAATGAGGCTCTTTATGGAAGAAATGACACAGATCATGGACTCTATGATTATATAATAAGTAATTCGGGAATAAGTGTCAATGATAAAGAAGAAATTATAGTGAAAAAAATAATGAGAGGTATTGGCGTTGGATTTGATGGAAAGAAATTTATATTTGCACGTTTTATTCCCTCATCACAAAGAAACAAATTAAATACAAGGAAAGTTAAAGTAGAAATTGAAAAACCACTAAATTTGGGATTTATATACGAAATAAAGGATTTTCAACCTGGTTTAAAAAGACTTGCATTGTTGTTAAAACAGCAAGAAAAGAGAAGCTTGACAAAAGCAACTCTATGTTCTGTTATTCACCCTAAAAGTGATTTTGTAAGAAATTCTATTAATATAATATATCAAAATCTCAGAAATAATATTGATACAACATCCAATTCGTTTAATAACAGAGTAAAAATATTATTTGATGAGTGGGATAGAGTATTCGGAGTGATGTATGGTGATGACGAACAAGCAACAGATTTTACAGAAGTATCTTCCAAAATAAGAGAAATGTATGGTATTGAGAAAGAAATGGATATTGACAGTAAACAATATTTATTTTCCATGCAGACATTTTTTAATATTTTTTTGAAAATATTAGTGTATTCATTCTTGGCACAACTTGTTGATCCAATGTTTACAACACAGCAAGAGTTAACAAAAGATGAAATAAACGATTTGTTCGATGGACAATCGGATGATAGCTGTAAATTGGTAAATAATTTCTTTGAATCGCATTTTTTGGAATGGTTTACATTTACGAGCAACATCAATAATCCGGATGATAGTTTTGACGTTCAGCTTGTTAATCAAACTATGAAAGAAGTTAATAAATTTGATTTAAGCACTTTTGTTTTGCGGCCTGAGAATGTCCAGGATATTTTGCAGGAAGTTTATATGGGACTTATTCCACAAGAGATGCGTCATTTAATGGGTGAGTATTTTTCACCAGATTGGATTGTGGAGCATGCACTAGATATGGTTGGATATAATGGAGAGATTACAAAAACTTTGATTGATCCAACTGCAGGTTCTGGACCATTTTTAACACAATCAATAAAGCGTATTATTAAAGAAAAAAACGGTGTTCTTTCAAAAGATGATATTATTAAAATTACTGAAAACATTGTCGGATTTGATATTAATCCGATATCAGTTGTAGCGGCTAAAGCGAATTATATATTAATAACTTTTTCAGCGTATTTTGATAATTGTGATGAAGAGTTTGGCGCTCCCGTAAGTATACCTGTTTTTATTGCGGATTCAATTTTAGCGCCCGTTGTTTATACTGAAGAGAATGATACGACGCTTAAATTAGAAACAACAGTTGGTCCAATTGAGATTCCCAAATTTGATTCATTTGTGAAAGGAAATGAGTTTCTAAAACTGTTAAGTCAATCCATTGATGATAGAGGCTCATATGATGTTTTTGAAAAACTTGCTCTTGGTAAGGGATTAATACAAGAAGAAGACTTAGGTGTTGTTAAGACATTGTTTTCGAAACTAAAAGCATTACATCGTGCTAGTAAAGATTCATTTTGGCCTATAATCTTTAGAAATAGTTTTGCACCGGTTATGATCCGAGATAAATTTGATTTTGTTGTGGGGAATCCACCCTGGATAGCATGGAAAGCAATGAGTAAGAGTTATCGTGCTGGAACATTAACAATATGGCAAAGCTATGGTATTTTTGAAAAGAATGCTTATGACAAAAAGACAACTCATGATGATTTTGGTATGGCAGTCACATATGTATCTGTAGATCAATATTTGAAAGTTGGAGGCTCAATGGTATTTTTATTACCAGCATCTTTTTTGAAATCAACAAAAGGTGGTGAGGGATTTAGAAAATTCAGCATAATTCGGAATGGGCAGAGCATACCTTTTAAGGTTGAAGAAGTACATGATTTTTCATGTGTTAGTTTGTTTACTATACCAACGGTAGCTATTAAGTTTAGTAAAGGAACGGAAATGACATATCCAATGAATCGATATAGATTTTATACACAAATAGGTAGAAAATCGAAAATTGATTCTCATGCAAACTGGGATTATGTTCAATCAATTTTAGAATATTGTGATAAACTTGCACAACCGGTAGACAAGGAAGATGCTCAATCTGCTTGGTTGACGTTAGAAGATATGCGATTTGCTAATAATGTACTAAATCCAAATGTAGAACGTTCTTATAAAGGACGAAAGGGGATAGAACCTGCAGGTGCAAAAGGTGTTTATATTTTGAAGGAACCTAAAAAGGCAAGAAAAGGATATTTGAATATTGAAAACGATATGTCACGCCAAAGAAGACAGGATATAATTGATAAAGGAGTTCATAAAGGGTGTATTGAAGAAACATACATATATCCAATGTTAGGTGGACGTAATATAGCAAAATGGTATGTGAAATCTAATGAATTTATGCTTGTGCCACATACTGCTGAATTTAAATATGGAGTTCCTGAAGGAATTCTTGCACTAGAAGCACCGGAAACATTCCAATGGCTGAATTATTATCATGATGAATTGCTGGATACCCGAATTCAAAATGGAAAGTTTTTTAATAAAGATACGCAGCCTTTTTATAGATTGGATAATGTTGGGACATATACTTATTCACCTTATAAAGTTTTATGGAAAGAGCAAGCGGGTAGTATGTCTGCAGTAGTGGTATCAAGTTATTATGAATCGGTGCCAAATGCAAATCGCGAATTGTTTTCAGAAGATAAACCCATTGTTGTTGATTCAAAAGTGCTTATGTTAGATGTTTATGAGGAGATGGAAGCATATTATGTGTGCGGCATAATTAATTCGCCTAGTATAATAGAAGTTGTTGATGGATATGCAATTTCTACCAATAGGGGGGTTGATGTTTTGAAGTACATTGCGATTCCTAAGTATGATAGTGATAATGATTTACATACGAAAATAGCTGATACTTCCAAGAAAATTCATCAAAAGAAAAAAGAAAAGGGAGCATGTGCTAACGTTTGTGAGTTGGAATCAAAATTGAACAGGATGATTCATATATTGTTTTCTTAGGAGGTAAAAGTGAAAAATTTGCAAGTTGATTTTAATGCGCCATTAAATGAGTTGGATTCTGAAATTCAAACATATGGATGTAGACAAAATAATCCAGATATTTGCGGTTCTAACGGCTTAGAAGGTATTTGTGGATTTGCATCGTCTGATTGTTTGTGTAAAAAACCATCTAGATCATGGAAAAAACAGTATAACAAATTAAAGGAGAATAGTTAGGTATAGGGGCGACTTAAATCTCTACCACTTTTCTCACTAAAGACCAATGCCCCCTCTCACGCATATTTTCGCGAAATTGCACAGGGGGTATTGTGTTAACCTGGTTTTAGCAACTCGAATGGCTGAAATTAAGGAAAAAAATGAAATGTTGTGCCCGAAAAGTATTGCCGATTTGTGTAGAAGTAGGGTTGCCTTGAAATGGGGCAGCTCTTTTTCAAATATTGTGTTGACTAATTTACCCGGTAGAGTGATATATGTACATACCAAAAAGAAAGGTGGTATGTGCAATGATTACAGAAATTGATTTTAAAGTTAAAGGTGAGGAACGTAAGAAGCTGGCTTATGCCATAGGTGAATTGCTTGAAATGCCGGTAAAGTATACCAGAACACCCAAGTTTGATTATCTGATTGGAAGCAGCATTCTAGATAAAAACGGAGTGTTCCATACATCCGAGGATTTGTCAGAAAGTGAGTTGGAATTGGTTTTAGAACGGTTTTACAAAGGTGAGCCCATACAACAATCAGAGCTGCCAGAGGATGAAACTGTGGAAGCAGATGTATTAAGCATATCAGTTCCAAGAAACATGTTTACAGATGACAAGCTGGAAAATTTGCAGAAGTTGATAGAAGGGAAGCAAACGCTTTTTAAGCACACATTCCGAGTGGAGCAGTTGGAGGTTGCTATTACCGAGAATCAGGTTTCATTTCCCTGGTTTCCACTTGCGTCCGAGCCGGATGCTGTGAGTGCATATACAGAATTTATTTCCAAATTATGCGAATTAGCAATAAAACTAAAACGAGTATCGCTGAAGGATAAAGAAGTTGAGAATGAAAAATATGCATTCCGATGTTTCCTTTTACGTTTGGGATTCATCGGAGACGACAGCAAAGTTGCTCGCCGGATTCTGCTTCAAAATCTTTCTGGAAATTCAGCGTTTCACAAAGTATAAAATAATACGATTCTTTGGTGCAGGGTGTCGCAGAGACGTCCTGTATTATTTTATTGAAAGAAGCTGAACAGCCTCTGGACGGATGAGCCTACCGTTGATACGTTCATAAGCAGCATAACCGGTCAAATTCTCGCGAGAATACAGTTCAGTTAAGATCTTTACGGACAGTGGCTGTCGTTCTAATATCCAGAAATAGGACAAATCGCCAAATGCAACAGGAATACTGTCGGCTGCTATATCCGGCATATATGGCGAGATAACCACTGGCCTGCTATGGATTGTGTCATCAGACTGCCGCCACAGGTAATTGCCATCCTTGTCTTTTAATGTTCTGAGGGTTAATGCAGTATTGTCATTCATTAACCAGACACCATTTTTCCTGAATTCAGGCTTCGTTGCAAAATACAAAGCGATAATATCATCATAAGATAAACTCTCGGTACGATTACTGTACACATCTTGCAAAATTTCGCTAAGATTTGCATTTTATGTACAGAAATGACCAATACATAAAGAAAAATTGACACCGCGCAAAACGCTGCAAATGGCAGCAGGAAAGCGCCTTTTGAAAGGAGAAATTATGAGCATTCGAGTACTTTTCATCTGCCACGGCAACATCTGCCGTTCCACCCTAGCCCAAAGTGTCTTCACCCACAAAGTCGTATCCCAAGGGCTTTCCGCTCACTTCCTTATCGACAGCGCCGCCACAAGCACCGAAGAAATCGGCAATCCACCGCACCGGGGGACGGTGAATAAGCTGAGGAAGGTTGGAATTCCTCTGGTGCCGCACCGGGCGCGGCAGGTGACGTGGGCGGATTATGAGAAATTTGATTATATCATAGGTATGGACAGTGCCAATATCCGAAATTTAAACCGGATGCTGAAAGGCGATCCAGAGGGGAAAATATATAAATTCCTCACATTTGCAGGTTCAGACCGTGACATCGCGGATCCGTGGTATACGGGTGATTTTGACGCGACGTATGAAGATGTTCTGGAGGGCTGTGTGGGTTTTCTGGCATATCTGAAAGAACAGGGACAGATATAACCCAAAGTTTGATGAGTATTCATTTTAGGTTAAGATAGAAGGAACGGACTGTTTCTGTTGCAATTTATCAGTGTGCTGGAGGAACATCCGGGCGATTCGTGGATTAAAAAATATATTTTCCCGGGCGTAATGGTTCTAAGTCTCTGGGAAATGATTTCTTGTGGTTCAGCAGATGGATTTTATATCCTGGATGTAGAAAATCTACGTCTGCACCAGATTTTATTTACAAAAGGAATTGATAATGACTTGCCGATGACACGCTGGTATTAATAAGTGGAGTGCTTTTTTATTTCCAGCTGAATCCGTTCGCAGAGATCCTTGACCGTGACAAGCTCGATAAAATCCGTTTCCGGAATATCGATCTCGAAGCAGTCTTCGATTTCTGTGATAAAGTATACGATCAAAAATGAATCCAGCCCCAGATCGTCGATCAGGCGGTCAGCCGATGTCAGCGGGCGGGTGATTTCTACGTATTCTGATAGAATGTCTTTTATTTCAACCAGGATTTCTTCCTGCGTCAGTTCGTGTTTCATGAGAAGTTCCTCCTAATATATGTGATTCATGCAGCTATTTTTATTGTAAATTTAATATAGAATCTGTGTTTGTGAGATGATTCTATCTGTGTGTTTATTTTATCATGAAACTGCCCGCTTGAGTAGATATATCCCTTAAAATAGGAGGAGCCGACAGGAACGGACTCCTGTCGGCGTAGGTATGAAAAAGTATATTATGAAAGGTCTTTTGCCTTTACGCGTATTACTATATCGAAAAAATGTGATAAAAGTATGTTCGGAATGTGAAGAAATCATAAATTTCGGAAAATATTTTGGAAGTGGATGGGGGAATAAAAATGACACGCAGATATAAGTTTGTGCAATTTTATTCATAAAAATGAAAATATATGCGTGAAATTTCTGAAAAAGATAGAATGTAAAAAGGTAATATGATATAATGAGCGCAAGTGAGCCAGAGAGCTGCTTGCAGATTTATGGCGAACGGCGAATGGCGATCACGATAGCTGCGTCAGCAGCGGTAAGCATCGAAGATGCGAATCGTGATATAATATGAACACTTACAGAGAACTTGTCAAATTTAGTGTGGGTTATAGATGAACATTTGATGAATCTGAGATAAAGGAGAAAAATAATCAAAATAAAGATTCAAAAAAACATATCTACAAAGAAGAAGGCAGAACATCAGGCGGATGCAAAAGCATTTGCCGGAACGGGTTCAGAAAGGACAGGGAACGATGCGGGCGTTTACATTTGAAAATGCGACAAAGATTTATTTTGGCGGAGGTTGTGTGAAAGAGCACCTGCTGGAGGCGGTGAAGCCGTATGGGGAAACGGTGATGCTGGCATATGGCGGCGGCTCGATCAAGACGAATGGCATTTATCAGGAAGTGATGGATGTCTTAAAGCTGGCTGGAAAACAGGTGATAGAATTTTCTGGCATCATGCCGAATCCGACCTACAGCAAGGTAATGGAAGGGAAAAAAGTCGTACAGGAAAATCAGGTAGATCTGATTCTGGCAGTGGGCGGCGGTTCGGTCATGGACTGCAGCAAGGCGATCTCAATGGCGGCTGCGACGGACAAGGACGTCTGGGAGGAATACTGGATCAAAAAGGGCGAGATTGATTTTGAGCCGGTTCCGGTGGGCGTGATTGTGACCGTGGTCGGCACTGGAAGCGAGGTCAACGGCGAGGGTGTAATCACCCATGAGGAACAGAAAATTAAGACGAGCCGGAATTATCCGCGCTGCAATCCGGTGTTTGCGATGATGGACCCGAAATATACCTACACGGTTTCTCCACTCCAGACGGCAGCGGGCGGTTTTGATATGCTCAGCCATGTGATGGAGACATATTTCAGCGCACCGGATGAGGATAATCTTTCGGATGCGATCTCGGAGGCGCTGATGCGGAGTATTATTGCGAACCTGCCAGTGGCGATCCGGGAACCAGAAAATTATGAGGCGCGCAGCAACCTGATGTGGGCATCCACGATGGCGGAGATTGGCATTATCAAATTAGGAAAACAGTGTGATTTTGAGGCGCATATGATTGAACATCAGATGGGGGCTTACACGGACTGCAACCACGGCATGGGACTTGGCGTGATCCATCCGGCGTATTATCGTCGAATTTGCCGGGACGGCATCAAGAAATTTGTGAAATTTGCTGTAAATGTCTGGGGAATGTCACCAGATGGCGGCGATGAGGAAGAACTGGCATTTGGCGGAATTGACGCATTACAGGCGTTTATTCATGAGATTGGTTTGCCGGGGACGCTGCGGGAACTGGGAATCACAGATCAGAGCCTGCTGAAAACGATTGCTGATTCATGTATCCGCAATGACGGCGGGTATCGGCAGCTGACGCACGCGGAAATCTTGGATATTTTGGAAGAGTGCTATTAGTACAAAGGAGGAAAATCATGCCACACATTGCAATATCTATGTACCCGGGACGGAGCCGGGAAGAGAAGGCAGCGCTGGCTGAGAAGGTCAGAACGCTGGTATCAGAAGAATTAAAGAAGGATCCGAAGGTTGTGACGGTATCGGTTCATGATGTACCGGCTGAGAAATGGCAGGAATATTTGGATGCGATTCCGGGCGAGGAGAGATTCTATTAGAAGTCTAAGTCGGGGTTGCAGAAAGAGGCAAAAGATCATCCGACGATGGATAATATAGCTCAAGCAGTGTCGAAAAAATAAACTGCAAAAGATATATAATAATGAATAAAAAAGAACGGACTGTTCATAAATAGACAAAAAAGCATAGGATGTAGAGAATAGATATTTGAACTGTGCCGGTTTACAGAGTATCATCTGTAAACCGGGCAGAAAGAAGCACATTTACGCGCATTACTTAGTGGATTTTGTCTGTATGAACAGTCTTTTTTGCAGCATTTTATAATTGAGAAAACATTTCATTTACTCCTTTTAAATTCCCACAAATATTTCTTGACATTTCCCAGTTACATTCATATAATGAACATATGAACAATGATTCATATAAATAAAAATATTTCAAAGAAATCTTGATAAAATCCTGCAAACTGCTTTCACGAAAGAAGCAGTGAAGCAGGGCAGAAACGCGTAGCATGAAGGGAGAAATCGGATGGCAATTCATGATGTAGAGTGCTGTGAGGAGTGTGCTGTTCACGATGAGGTTGTGCAGTCGGTCCGGGGAATGCTGCCGGATGACGATGATTTGTATGATCTGGCGGAGCTGTTTAAGGTATTTGGTGATTCGACGCGGATCCGGATTTTGTTTGTGCTGTTTGAGTCGGAGATGTGTGTCTGCGACATTGCACAGCTGCTTAATATGACGCAGTCGGCGATTTCGCATCAGCTTCGGATTCTCAAGCAGTCGCAGCTCGTCAAGAGCCGCCGGGACGGAAAGTCGGTGTTCTATTCGCTGGCAGACGACCATGTTTACCGGATTATCAACCAGGGCTTTGAGCATATTAAAGAATAGCAAGTTCCTTGAATGATGATAATGGATTGAATGAATGTGAAAGCGGTGCTATCTGTAAAGAAAAAATTGCAGGTCTCGAAAAGCAAACATTAAAAATTTATAACTCAATAAAAAGAGGAGGATTATCATGAAGAAGAAATTTAAATTAACTGATCTGGATTGTGCAAACTGTGCAGCAAAGATGGAGGATGCGATCAAGAAGCTGGATGGAGTCAATGATGCGAGTGTCAGCTTTATGATGCAGAAAATGACGATCGATGCGGATGACGCACGTTTCGACGAGATCATGAAAGAGGTTGTAGAAGTGTGCAAGAAGGTGGAACCGGACTGCATTATTAATATGTAAAATTGGAAAAGGCATAATCGGATCAAAAGCTGCTTTTTAAAAGAATAAAATCAGATTGTGTAATGCACAGAAGGGCAAAGTAAAAAGATATAGGCAAATGAGCTGTGCCGGCACATTTTCCTATATCTTTTTTTCTGGGAATGTGTTTCCAGAATGAAGGGAGGCTTTATGAATCAGAAGCAGAAAACGATGCTGAAGCGGATCGTCGCGGCGGCAATCGTATATATCGCGGCGGCAGCAGCGAAAAAAATGAATGTATTTGCCGGAATGCCGCAGCCGTGGACAGAGTTAGTCGTATTTTTAATTCCGTATCTGATTATTGGATGGGATATTGTATACAAGGCGTTCCGGGGGATTAAAAATGGTCAGGTATTTGATGAGAATTTCCTCATGACAGTAGCGACGTTCGGAGCGTTCGGTGTGGGCGAGTTTTCTGAGGCGGTTGCGGTTATGCTGTTCTATCAGGTTGGCGAGCTGTTTCAGAGTTATGCGGTCAACCGTTCGCGCCAGTCGATCAGCGATCTCATGAATATCTGCCCGGAATATGCCAATATTGAAAAAGATGGACAGATAGAGCAGGTCGATCCGGATGATGTGGAAGTGGATGACATCATCGTGGTACAGCCGGGAGAGCGGATTCCGCTGGATGGCGTGGTGGTAGAGGGTGAATCGATGATCGATACCTCGGCGCTGACTGGTGAATCGGTACCGCGCCGTGCGGCAGCCGGGGATGAAATCATCAGCGGATGTGTCAATGGCAGCGGGCTTCTGCGGGTGCGCGTGACGAAAGAATTTGATGATTCGACGGTGGCACGGATTCTGGAGCTGGTGGAGAATGCCAGCAGCAAGAAGGCGAAGGTGGAGAACTTTATCACTCGGTTTGCCAGATATTATACGCCGGTGGTCGTGATCGCGGCGGTTGCTTTGGCATTTGTGCCGCCGATTGTGCTGGGCGGAGAATTTGGCGAGTGGATTCAGCGAGCTTGTATTTTCCTGGTAATTTCCTGCCCGTGTGCGCTGGTGATTTCGGTTCCGCTTAGCTTCTTTGGCGGCATTGGTGCTGCATCCCGCATCGGTGTGTTAGTCAAGGGAAGCAATTATCTGGAGGCAGTTTCGGAGCTGGATACGGTTGTATTTGATAAGACAGGCACCCTGACGAAGGGCGAGTTTAAAGTGACGGAGCTGCATCCGGCGGGAATCAGTGAGGATGAGCTTCTGGAGCTGGCGGCGTATGCCGAGAATTATTCGACGCATCCGATCGCGGAATCGATACGGGAGGCGTATCGTGAGAGAAAAGGCAGTTTGGCAGAAGCAGAAACTCAAAAGGCGAATGCGGGAACAGCAGAAATCGTTCTGGATGCTGACAATGACACAATAAAAGAGGTGCAGTCCAAAGAGGGTGTGCAGGGAGTGGTACGCAAACCCCTGATCGACTTAACCCGCATCGGTGAAACCAACGAGATTTCCGGTCATGGTATCGAGACAACGATCGACGGTCACAAAGTTCTGGCGGGTAATGGACGCCTGATGAAGAGTAAAAATATACCGTATCAGGAATGCGACGGCATCGGCACTGTGATTTATCTGGCAAAGGACGGAAAATTTGCCGGAAGTATCCTGATTGCCGATACGATCAAGCCGGAGACGGAGGATGCGATCCGTGGACTGAAGGCGGCTGGAATCCGCCGTACTGTTATGCTGACGGGCGACCGGAAAGCGGTCGGCGAGGCGGTGGCTGCGAAGGTCGGCATCGATCAGGCGTACACGGAGCTGCTTCCGGCGGATAAGGTGCAGAAGGTCGAGGAGATGCTGGCGGAGATGACCGGAAAGCGGAAGCTGGCATTTGTCGGCGACGGCATCAACGATGCACCGGTTCTCTCCCGCGCAGATGTCGGTATTGCAATGGGAAGCATGGGAAGTGACGCGGCGATCGAGGCGGCGGACATTGTCCTGATGGATGATAACCCGGCGAAGATTGCAGGTGTGGTTAAAATCGGACGCAAGACAATGGCAATTGCGCACCAGAATATCGTGTTTGCCCTGGCGGTTAAGGCGGTTGTGCTTCTGATGGGCGCGGCTGGAGTGGCGAATATGTGGGAAGCCGTGTTTGCGGACGTCGGTGTTTCCGTCATTGCAATTTTAAATGCGATGAGGGCATTAAGAACTAAATAATCGCTAATATCAAAAAGCTATGGCGGAAGGAATACTTGATGGTTCCGGAAACTGTAGCTTTTTAAATTTGCGGCTCTAAGGGATTTATATATAAAACCAATATTTGCAAGTGGTAAAAGAATAGGAATAAGAAAGAAATCAAGGCTTGGGAAAGATAAAATGCTGGGAATCATACAGAATTTCCAAAATAGTTGTAATAATCCTTAATAAAATAGTAATTGAATCTGACGGAAGAATGAAGTATGATCAAATACCATAGGATATTAGACGGAAAGGAAGGAACAGGATGAAAAAATGGATGAAAACGGCGCTTGTCCTGGCTGCAGCGGTCTGCCTGAGTGTGGCGGCTGCGTTCACAGCACTGGCGGCGCAGACGTTTCAGATAACCGCTTCGATCGGCTCCTGTCTGATTGGTTCGGGGCAGAATACAGTGGATATTTCACTTTCAAGCAACGGTGATACAACGGGGACGGACGGAAAGATTTATCTGTTTGAATTGCGGCCGTATGAGTCGGAGATTGGAAGCCGGACTGATTATGTCAGCAGCGTAGGCGCAGGGGAGACGAGGACCGTCTCGATTCCTTTAAACAAGGGAACTGCCCAGGACCGCCTTTATAGCCGGTTTGTTCCGGCAGTGTTTGACGGAACTGCATTTACGGCAGTTGGCGCGGCACATTATATCACAAATCCGGAGGTGGTTGCATCCAATCAGGATGCGTTTAAGACGCCGCTGACGAAAAAGGGCTTGAATATCCAGTTAAATATGCTCAACGATGCATTTACACTGGGCGTCAAACATGTGGCAGTCAATATCGCATTTTCCCAGTTTTTAGGAAGTGGCATTGATTATGAGTACGATGGAAAAACGTATCATTTTAATAAGTCGGTGGTTGAAAATTATGACAAGGTGATCAGTACATATATCGGAAAAGATATATCCGTGACGGCGATCGTTTTAAATGACTGGAATGACGCGCACCCGGAATTGGTTCATGCGGGAACTGCGAAATCTTCGAGCGCCAATTATTATATGTTTAACACGAAGACACAGGAAGGGTTTGAGACAACGCGTGCGATCTTCGCGTTTTTGGCGGATCGTTACAGCGGCAAGAATCATAATTCAAATTATGCGAAGATTTCCAACTGGATTCTGGGCAATGAGATCAACAACCAGATTTGGAACTACATGGGACCGGCAGATTTGAATGCATATGTATCCACGTATCAGCAGGCATTCCGCACGTTCTACACGGCGATCAAGAGCACAAGTGCGAATGACCGGGTTTATTTTTCACTTGATTTCTGGTGGGGAGCTCCGTATGAGAACCTGAACGATCAGGTGCATTATACGGGCAAAGGCATTGTTGATACGTTTAACGCCTTGGCAGTAACGGAAGGCCAGATGGACTGGGGCATTGCCTACCATCCGTATCCGTACCCGATGACGGAACCGGAATTCTGGGATGATCCGGCAACGGGGCTGGTAACCGAGAGTGCAGATTCACCGATTGTCAACTTTGCAAACCTGCATGTACTGACCGATTATCTGAATCAGGATTCGATGAAGACAGCATCTGGCGAGGTGCGCCATGTCATTCTGACGGAGGAAGGATTTACTGCACAGAGTCTGACGCGCGGCGATGTGTCGGATATCCAGGCGGCGGCATTTGCATATTCTTACTATATCGTGGACAGCAACCCGTATATCGACGCGTACATTCTGAGTCGTCAGGTCGATGCGCCGTCAGAGGTAAGGGCAGGCTTAAGCTTCGGTCTGTGGTCCTGTGATATGAATCAGGGCAATGAGATTGTAGCGGTAAAGGATCGAAAGCTCTGGAGAGTTTTCCACGACATTGATCAGAAGAGATACACGCTGGAAACTTCGAATTTTGCAAAATCAATCATCGGAATTAATAAGTGGTCGGATGTGATTCCGAACTTCCGGTGGAAGTCTCTGGAACAGTAGCGGATGGTAGACAGAGACTTGTAGAACAAAAACTATAAAAAAAAAAGTATAAATAAAAAAGTGCCTTTCTTCTCGAAGAAAATTTCTTGAGAGGAAAAGCACTTTTTTTAGAAAATAAACGTATCTGATGTATCGGAGAACCGGGAGTCTCAGATACCATAGATGGTTTGCTGGATTTTGTCTCCGAATCCTGCCGATTTTATCAGATCTTGAGTTCTTATCAGATCTTATTGCTCTGTCTCCAGATATGCATCTTCTCAGCTTCCTTAATCAGCTGATCGCGGAACTGCGGATGTGCAACGGAGATGATAGCCTCGCATTTCTGCCAGGTTGCAAGACCCTTTAAGTTTACTTTACCGTACTCGGTTACCAGGTAGTGCAGGTTTGCACGTGTATCGGTTACGATGGAACCCTGATTTAAGGTCGGGAGAATACGGGACTGCAGCTCGCCAGCCTTGTTCTTGAAGGTGGAGGAGCAGCAGATGAAGCTCTTTCCGCCCTTGGACAGGTAAGCGCCCAGAACGAAGTCAAGCTGTCCGCCTGCACCGCTGATGTGCTTGATTCCTGCGGACTCTGCATTTACCTGACCGAAGAGGTCGAGGTCAACCGCGTTGTTGATGGACATGAAGTTGTCCAGGGCTGCGATGGTGCGGACGTCGTTGGTGTAATCAACCGGAGCACTCATGCAGGCCGGGTTGTTGTTTAAGTAGTCATACAGTTTCTTGGTACCAGCGCCGAATGCGTATACCTGACGGCCTTTGTCCAGTGCTTTGTGAGCGCCTGTGATCTTGCCGGCTGCGGCAATATCAACGAATGCGTCAACGTACATCTCGGTGTGAACACCCAGATCCTTTAAGTCGGATTTCGCAATCAGGGAACCAACTGCGTTCGGCATACCGCCGATACCTAACTGTAAGCAGGCACCATCCGGGATCTCGTCTACGATCAGTTTTGCAACTGCTTCATCGACATCAGTCGCTGCTGCGGCGCCTCCCATCTCTGCGATGGTCGGGTTGCTGCCCTCTACGATCATGTCTACGTTGGAGATATGAACGCCGTTCTCAAATCCGCCGAGGCAGACCGGCATATTTTCATTGACCTCTACGATGACAACCTTGGAAGTCTCGCAGCAGGCTGCCATATGGGAAGCATTTGGTCCGAAGTTGAAATAACCGTGCTCATCCATCGGAGCGACCTGGAATACAGCTACATCCGGTTTGGTTGCGGACTCACGATAGTATCTCGGAAGCTCGGAATAACGGATCGGAGCATAGAAGCTGAATCCCTGTGCGATTGCCTTTCTCTCGATACCGCTCATGTGCCAGGAGTTCCAGGTCATATGAGCTGCCGGGTTTTCGATCTTGAAGATCTCCGGTACCCACATCAGGATACCGCCGCGGAAGTTTACATTCTCCAGTTCCGGAAGACGTTTTGCGATAGCAGCATCGACTGCTACCGGAGTGCCGGTGGTCCAGCCATAGTCAACCCAGTCGCCAGATTTAACGACGGAAGCAGCTTTTTCAGCGGAAACCAGCTTTTCTGCATACAGTTTCTTGTAATCCATACTTATTCACCTTGTCCTTTTTAATAATATGAAGAAGTCCGTACAAATGCGTGATTCGGACATCCCCCGTTGTTTATCAGTGTATCATCTCCACTACCCCTTGTCAACGAAAGAGGCGGAGGACAAAATAGGGGAAAATGACGACATATTCATATTTATGAATTACAGATATAAGCATATGTAAATGGAAGAGAAATGAGTTTGTCTATTAATTCACAAACAAAATACCGTGTTGGTTATAATGCCAGAGAAGACCACTTTTATTGAGAAAACAGAAGAAAAAAATTGTGCATTCCGCCTAAAGGCGATCAAAACGATGTAGAAATAAGTGGATTGTACGCGGAAAAATGAGAATCTTAAATCTTTATAAATCCATTGATAATTATTTGACAGGAGCCGCGTGGGGTGTTAAGATACAAATACACTATCATATTTATCACTATTTTACTATTTACTGCAGTTGTGTTATTTACGTGGTGGATCATTTTCAAGGAGGATTTTTTCAATGTCTAAGAAAGTCGTAATTGCAAGTGCATGCCGTACCGCAGTAGGTTCTATGGGTGGCCAGCTCAGTACTGTTCCAGCAGCTGAGATGGGTGCCGTAGTTATCAAGGAGGCTCTGAAGAGAGCAGGCGTTGCTCCGGAGCAGGTTGATCACGTATACATGGGATGTGTTATCCAGGCTGGTCTTGGTCAGAACGTAGCACGTCAGATGTCTCTGAAAGCTGGTCTTCCGGTAGAAGTTCCGGCAGTTACCCTGAACGTGGTTTGCGGTTCTGGTCTGAATGCTGTAAACGCAGCAGCAGATATGATCCTTGCAGGCGATGCTGACATCGTAGTAGCTGGTGGTGCAGAGAACATGTCCGCAGCTCCGTATGCTCTGATGAAGGCTCGTTACGGATACCGTATGAACAATGCGACCATGATCGACACCATGGTAAATGACGCTCTGTGGGATGCATTCAACGATTACCACATGGGTATCACCGCTGAGAATATCTGCGATCAGTGGGGTATCACAAGAGAAGAACTCGATGAGTTTGCAGCAGCTAGCCAGCAGAAGGCTTGCGCAGCTATCGAGGCTGGACGTTTCAAAGACGAGATCGTTCCGATCGAAGTTAAGAAGAAAAAAGAGACTGTTATCGTAGATACCGATGAGGGTCCGCGTCCGGGTTCCACTGTAGAGGTTCTTGGCAAGCTTCGTCCGGCATTCAAGAAAGACGGACGTGTAACAGCTGGTAACGCTTCCTCCATCAACGATGGTGCAGCAGCTGTAGTTGTTATGAGCGAAGAGAAAGCAAAAGAACTGGGTATCAAACCGATGGCTACATGGGTAGCAGGCGCTCTGGGCGGTGTAGATCCGAGCATCATGGGTATTGGACCGGTTGCAGCTACCAAGAAAGTTCTGAAGAAGACAGGCTGGAAGGTAGAAGACTTCGACCTGATCGAGGCAAACGAGGCATTCGCAGCTCAGTCTATCGCTGTAGCTCGTGACCTTGGCTTCAACAAAGACATCCTGAACGTAAACGGCGGTGCAATCGCTATCGGACATCCGGTAGGAGCATCTGGCTGCCGTATCCTGACAACTCTGTTATACGAGATGCAGAAACGTGACGCTAAGAAGGGTCTGGCTACTCTGTGTATCGGTGGCGGCATGGGCTGCGCAACGATCGTTGAGAGAGACTAATTTCTGACGCAGAACCGGAGTCGTCGGGGCTTATCCCCGGCGCTCCGGCTGTTTCTGGTTTTACGTATTTCAATTCAAGAGCTTTTTAGGAGGAACTGGAAGTGGGATTTGTAGACTATGAGGTAGACGGACACGTCGCAGTCATAACTATTAATCGTCCGAAGGCACTGAACGCGTTAAACGAGGATGTGCTGAAGGATATTGAAGCTGCATTTGATGCAGTAGACCTTTCCGAAATTCGTGCAATTATCCTGACCGGCGCAGGAGAGAAATCTTTCGTAGCCGGTGCTGACATCGCTGCTATGAGCGTGATGACCAAGGAGCAGGGCGAGCACTTCGGTAAATTCGGCAACGATATTTTCCGCAAGATTGAAACCTTCCCGGTTCCAGTTATCGCGGCAGTAAACGGTTTCGCACTCGGCGGCGGCAACGAGCTTGCCATGAGCTGTGATATCCGTATCTGCTCGGACAATGCATTATTCGGACAGCCTGAAGTAGGTCTGGGTATCACACCAGGCTTCGGCGGTACACAGAGACTCGCACGTCTCATCGGACCGGGCAAGGCAAAAGAGATGGTATTTGCGTCCCGCAACATCAAAGCGGACGAGGCATACCGTGTCGGACTTGTAAATGCTGTTTATACACAGGAAGAGCTGATGCCGGCTGCGAAGAAGCTGGCAGGCGCTATCGCAAAGATGGCTCCGATCGCTGTCAGAAACAGCAAAAAGGCGATGAACGACGGACTTCAGACTGATATGGATCAGGCTATCGTGATCGAGGAAAAACTGTTTGGCGGATGCTTCGAGACAGAAGATCAGAAGAACGGTATGCAGGCATTCCTTGAGAAACGGAAAGTGGAGCAGTTTAACAATAGATAGTTAGTTAAATTATAGTTGTATAATTTCAGGAGGATTTGTCATGAAAGTTGGTATTATTGGTGCAGGAACCATGGGTTCCGGAATCGCTCAGGCATTTGCCCAGGTAGATGGATATGAAGTATGCCTGTGTGATATTAACGAAGAGTTTGCTTCCAACGGCAAACTGAAAATTTCCAAGAACTTTGAGAAGAGAGTAGCAAAAGGAAAGATGGCAAAAGAGGATGCAGACAAGATCCTTGCCAGAATCCATACCGGCGTTAAGACTATCTGCAGCGACTGCGATCTCGTAGTTGAGGCAGCAATCGAGAACATGGAGATCAAAAAACAGACCTTCAAAGAGCTGGGCGCTATCTGCAAGGCAGACTGCGTATTCGCTACCAACACCTCTTCTCTGTCCATTACTGAGATCGGTGCAGGTCTTGACCGCCCGGTTATCGGTATGCACTTCTTCAACCCGGCTCCGGTTATGAAGCTGGTTGAGGTTATCGCAGGCTTAAACACTCCGGTAGAGATTGTTGACAAAGTTAAGAAGATCTCTGAAGAGATCGGCAAGATCCCGGTACAGGTAGAAGAGGGCGCTGGTTTCGTAGTAAACCGTATCCTCATCCCGATGATCAACGAAGCTATCGGTATCTACGCTGAGGGCGAGGCTTCTGTAGAGGGTATCGATACCGCTATGAAGCTGGGTGCTAACCATCCGATGGGACCGCTTGAACTGGGCGACCTGGTAGGTCTGGACGTTGTTCTGGCTATCATGGAAGTACTTCAGTCTGAGACTGGTGACCCGAAGTACCGTCCGCAGCCGCTTCTTAGAAAGATGGTTCGCGGCGGCAAGCTTGGCCGTAAGTCTGGCGAAGGCTTCTACAAGTACAACTAATATGTACATAAGTCTGGCTTCTTGACCAGATGAAAACATAATAGAGTACCAGATTTTTAAGAACCGCAACGGGGCGGCGCTTAAAGCCGCCTCTTAAGCGTATATAAGAAAATGATGGAGGAATAGACACATGGATTTTACATTAAGTAAAGAGCATGAAATGGCGAGAAAGTTATTCCATGACTTCGCCGAGAACGAAGTAAAACCTTTGGCACAGGAAGTTGACGAGACAGAGCACTTCCCGGAGGAAACCGTTAAAAAGATGCAGAAGCTTGGCTTCATGGGCATCCCGGTTCCGAAGGAGTATGGCGGACAGGGCTGTGATCCGTTAACATACGCTATGTGCGTTGAGGAGCTTTCCAAAGTTTGTGGTACTACCGGCGTTATCGTATCTGCACACACATCTCTGTGCTGCGATCCGATCCAGACTTTCGGTACTGAAGAGCAGAAACAGAAATACCTGGTTCCGCTTGCTAAGGGCGAGAAGCTTGGTGCTTTCGGTCTTACTGAGCCGGGTGCTGGTACAGATGCTCAGGGTCAGCAGACCAAGGCTGTATTAGACGGCGACGAGTGGGTATTAAACGGCTCCAAAGTTTTCATTACCAATGGTAAAGAGGCTGACATTTACGTTATCATCGCTGTAACAGGCGTTGTTGAAGTAAAGGGCAGAAAGAAAAAAGAGATCTCTGCATTTATCGTAGAGAAAGGAACTCCGGGCTTCACCTTCGGTACCAAAGAGAAGAAGATGGGTATCCGTGGATCTGCTACATACGAGCTGATCTTCACAGATTGCCGTATCCCGAAAGAGAACCTGCTTGGCCAGAAGGGCAAAGGTTTCCACATCGCTATGCATACCCTGGATGGCGGACGTATCGGTATCGCTTCCCAGGCACTTGGTCTTGCAGAGGGCGCTCTTGAGAGAACTGTTGATTATGTAAAAGAGAGAAAACAGTTTGGTCGTGCTATCGGTCAGTTCCAGAACACTCAGTTCCAGCTGGCAGATATGGCTACCAAAGTTAAAGCAGCTCAGCTCCTTGTTTACAGAGCAGCCGTTGCTAAGAAGACACAGAAAACCTATTCTGTAGAAGCAGCTATGGCTAAACTGTATGCAGCAGAGGTTGCTATGGAAGTTACAACCAAGGCTGTACAGCTTCACGGTGGTTACGGCTACACGAGAGAGTACGACGTAGAGCGTATGATGCGTGATGCTAAGATCACTGAGATCTACGAGGGTACATCTGAGGTTCAGAGAATGGTTATCTCCGCTGATCTGTTAAAATAATTCAGTCTGCAGAGAAATCAGAACAATCTCAGTCCTAGAGAAAAAAGAAAAAAATAAGGAGTGAAAATACCGTGAAAATTGTAGTTTGTGTAAAACAGGTTCCGGATACCAAAGGCGGAGTTAAATTTAACCCGGATGGTACTCTTGACAGAAGCGCAATGCTGGCAATCATGAACCCAGATGATAAAGCAGGTCTGGAGGCAGCGCTTCGCTTAAAAGATCAGTATGGTGCAGAAGTTACCGTAGTTACTATGGGTCTTCCGAAGGCTGAAGAGGTTCTTCGCGAGGCTATGGCTATGGGCGCAGACAATGGTGTTCTTGTAACTGATCGTGTACTTGGTGGTGCAGATACCTGGGCTACTTCCCAGACAATCGCAGGCGCACTTCGCAACCTGGATTATGACTTAATCATTACTGGCCGTCAGGCTATCGATGGCGATACCGCTCAGGTAGGTCCGCAGATCTCCGAGCACCTTGGCCTTCCGGTAATCAGCTACGCTCAGAAGATTCGTGAAGTAAACGAAGCTGAGAAATACATCGTAGTTGAGCGTCAGTATGATGATAGATATCATGTAGTAAAAGCACAGCTTCCGTGTCTTTTAACCGCTCTTGCAGAGTTAAACGAGCCGCGTTATATGACTCCGGGCGGAATCTTTGATGCATATGCAAAAGAGATCACCGTTTGGGGCAGAAAAGATCTGAAAGAGGTTGAGGATTCCAACCTTGGTCTGAAGGGATCACCGACACAGATCGCAAAAGCTTCCGATAAGGTAAGAAAGGGTGCTGGCGAGAAAGTAGAACTTGATCCGGCAGCTTCCGCAGATTATATCGTTGGCAAACTGGCAGAGAAACACATTATCTAATTATTTTATAGAAAAGAGTGGTGAATAAGATGAACAACTTAGAAGCATATAAGGGCGTATTTGTCTTTGCACAGCAGGTGGATAATGTTATCAGCAATATCGCTTATGAGCTGATTGGCAAAGGTAAAGAATTAGCAAAAGATTTAGGAGTAGAAGTAACCGCTGTTTTAGTTGGTTCTGACGTTAAGGGTCTTGCAGATCAGTTAGCAGAGTACGGCGCAGATAAGGTTATCGTTGTAGACGATCCGGAATTAAAAGAGTACCGTACAGAGCCGTACACACATGCAATCGCATCTGTTATCAAAGAGTTCAAACCGGAAATCTTCCTGATCGGTGCAACTGCAATCGGTCGTGACCTTGGTCCGCGTGTTTGCGCTAGAATCCATACAGGTCTGACTGCAGACTGTACAAAACTTGATATCGGCGATTTCCCGATGAATCCGGTTCCGGGTAGAGAGACAAAGCACAATCAGCTGCTTATGACTCGTCCGGCATTCGGCGGCAACACCATCGCTACCATCGCTTGCCCGGATTTCCGTCCGCAGATGGCAACCGTTCGTCCGGGTGTTATGCAGAAGGCTCCGAAGGAAGCTGGCAAAAAAGCTGTTGTTACTGAGTTCAATCCGGGATTCACAAAGAACAACAAATATGTTGATATTCTGGAAGTTGTTAAGGCTGTATCCAACACCGTTGATATCATGGATGCTAAGATCCTTGTATCCGGCGGTCGTGGCGTAGGAAGCCCGGAGAACTTCAAGATTCTGGATGATCTGGCAGAGGCTATCGGCGGTACCGTAAGCTGCTCTCGTGCAGTTGTAGATGCTGGCTGGAAACCGAAGGATCTTCAGGTAGGTCAGACAGGTAAGACTGTTCGTCCGAACGTATACTTTGCAATCGGTATCTCCGGTGCTATCCAGCATCTGGCAGGTATGGAAGAGTCTGACATCATCGTTGCTATCAACAAAGATGAGTCTGCTCCGATCTTCGATGTTGCTGACTACGGCGTAGTAGGTGACTTAAACAAGATCGTTCCGATGCTGACTGAGAAGATCAAAGAAGCAAAAGCAGCAGCTAAGAACAACTAATTAAAATAGGAAGAGAAATCTTCTTAGCATATAGCAGTAGAGTTTTGTATGTTTTTCTCTGATAAATATATGAGACAGCGCCGGCTGGACGGATTTACTCCACCCAGTACTCCGCAGTCCCGTGCCAGCGAGTAAAGAGAACCCTGTTTCCGAGGTGATGAACCTGGGAGGCAGGGTTTTTTTGTGTAGTAGGAAATTCCTTAGAATTCGCTATTACACAAAAAGGCACATTTTTTATTCTGGTCAAAAACACTTGACAGATTAAGGTGGATTGCCCGTATAATAGAGTGTCTGGAATATAGACATGATTTATCTGCTATATAAGAAAATACAGGTTACTGTTTACGGGTAGGCACTTTTGGAACCGAAAGTGCCGTAAGAAAACGTGGTGGAGGCAGGAATTTGCCGTATTTAAATGCGAAGCCACGGCAAATTCCGTTACTGAGCACGTATGCGTGAACAGTAACAAATACAGGTTACTGTTCACGGGTAGGCACTTTTGGAACCGAAAGTGCCGTAAGAAAACGTGGTGGCGGCAGGAAGTTGCCGTATTTAAATGCGAAGCCACGGCAAATTCTGTTACTGGGCACGTATGCGTGAACAGTAACAAATACAGGATGGTATGATTTATGTTATTTAGTTCCCTTGTGTTCCTATGGTATTTTTTGCCAGCGGTATTTTTTCTTTATTTTATAACGAAAAATCTGCATATCCGCAATAGCGTCCTTCTGACTGCCAGCCTCTTTTTTTATGCGTGGGGCGAGCCGAAGTATGTGATTCTGATGCTTGTTTCGATCGGGCTGAATTATTTCTTTGGATTGTGGATTGGGAGGATGCAGAGTAAACACAGAATGCGCCTTGCTGTTACAACCTGCGTGTTTTTAAACCTCCTTCTTCTGGGCTATTTCAAATATTTTAACTTCGCAGTCGAGATTGCAAATTCTCTGTTAAGCTGCTTTGCGGGCGGCGCATATACACTTTCTTTCCGCGAGATTGCTCTTCCGGTCGGAATATCCTTCTACACGTTTCAGGCGCTTTCCTACGTGGTGGATGTGTACCGGGGGACGATTCAGGCGCAGAAAAATATCTTTCATCTGGCGCTCTATATTTCCTTCTTTCCGCAGCTCATCGCGGGACCGATCGTCAAGTATCACGATGTCTGCGAACAGATTGGGAACCGGCAGTGTACGGCGGAGGGGATGGCGTATGGAATCAAGCGCTTTTCCTACGGACTGGCGAAAAAAATGTTGTTTGCTAATACCTTTGCGGCGACGGTGGACTGGATGATGGAGAAACCGCTGGCACAGCTGGGAACGGTCAATGCGTGGATGCTGGCGGTTTTGTACACACTTCAGATTTATTTCGATTTTTCGGGATATTCGGATATGGCGATCGGATTGGGAAAAATGTTTGGATTTGATTTTATGGAGAACTTCAATTATCCGTATATCTCTACCTCGATCCGCGAGTTCTGGAGACGCTGGCATATTTCACTCTCGACCTGGTTTAGGGAATATCTTTATATCCCGCTGGGCGGCAACCGGAAAGGGCAGGTGCGGACGTATGTTAATCTGCTGATTGTCTTTTTTGCGACCGGGCTCTGGCATGGAGCTGGGGCAACCTTTATCATCTGGGGATTGTACCATGGGCTGTTTCTGGTGGTGGAACGCATGGGACTTGGGAAGCTATTGGAGAAGAACTGCTTCCGGGGACTGAATCACATCTATACGGCGTTGGTTGTAGTGGTTGGCTGGGTGTTCTTCCGCGCCGATACGCTGGCGGATGCGAAAGTGATCCTGCATCAGATGTTTACCTGGGAGAACGGCATCTATCCGGCATCGCTGTTCGTGAATCCGAAGGTGATTTTTCTTGCGGTGCTGGGCGTGCTGCTTTCGGGCATCGCGCAGAGTATATGCCCGAAGCTGCGGGAGCATTTGTATGAGAAAGAAGTGACAAAGACAGTGGATATTGTGATTATGGCTGTGCTGCTGTTTTTGTGTACCATGTATCTCGTCAGCAGCACGTATAATCCGTTTATTTATTTCAGGTTTTAGATCCAGCCGCCGTCCAGTTGAATTATCTGTCCCGTTAAATAGGAGTCCTCGCTCCCCAGCTGGTATGCCAGTTTTCCGACTTCCTCGGCACGCCCCATACGTCCTGCTGGAATTTCTTCCAGCAGGGCATTCCGTTCTTCTTCATCGAGAAACTGGTTCATTTCGGTGTCAATAGCGCCGCAGGCGATCGCGTTGACCTGGATGCTGCTCGGCGCAAGTTCCTTCGCGAGGGCGCGCGTCATGGCGTTGATGCCGCCTTTGGTGGCAGAATAGGCGACTTCGCAGGAAGCGCCGCAGACGCCCCAGACGGAGGAAATATTGAGAATGCGTCCCGATTTGCGTGACACCATCATCGGAACGGCGAGGCGGCAGCAGTTGAAGACGGAGGTCAGGTTGGTATTGAGAATGTGGTTCCATTCGTCCGGCGTCATATCCTGGAACAGACCGATGTAGGAAATCCCTGCATTGTTGACGAGGACATCCAGGGAACCGAAGCGCTCCCGGATCGCGTCAAACAGGCGGGAACAGCTCTCAAAATCGCCCGCATCGCCCATCCAGGCAAGGCAGGAAACGCCCAGCGCTTCAATTTCGCGCTGGGTCTTTTTTAATTCTTCTTCCCGCCTCAGGCAGGTAATCACGACATCCCAGCCGTTCTTAGCGTAGGTTAATGCAATCGCTTTCCCGATTCCGCGGGAAGCGCCGGTTACGAGGATAGTTTTATGATTCATGGCAGTAAACTCCTTATATGCGAATGTTTTTGAGAATTGCGGGAGCACGCAGTGCAGAGCAATTCGGTATCAGAGGGGTCAAAAGCTTTTGACCCCAACATCATATTTGATTGAATTATAGCATGTATTTAAAATTCATGAAATAGTTTCATTTTTCCGCCTGTCATAAAATCGTAAGAAATTTTCATCCATTTTTTGCTGTTCTGAGTGTTTTACAGCATTGTATGAAAGTGCCAAAATGTGTTATACTAAAACCAAATGGATCTGACACAGCGATAGAGCGGATCAATTACCGAACAGATTCGGAAGAAAGGAACTGTATACCATGTATGATATAATAATCATTGGTTCCGGACCAGCTGGCTTGAGTGCGGCGATTTATGCACAGCGGGCGTGTCTGGACACGATTGTGATAGAGAAGAATGGAATCAGCGGCGGACAGGTGCTGAATACCTGGGAGGTGGACAATTATCCGGGATTTCCGGGTGTGACCGGCTTTGAGCTTTCCAGACAGTTCCGGGAGCATGCAAACAAGCTGGGAGCAAGAGTTGTACAGGATGAGGTCGTGCAGGTCGAGCTTTCAGGAAATGTGAAGAAAGTAGTCTGCGAGGAAGAGACGTATGAGGCACGCTGTGTGATTCTGGCATCCGGAGCACATCACAGGACGTTGGAGGTGCCGGGAGAAGAGGAACTTCGCGGGGCAGGCGTTTCATACTGCGCGACCTGCGACGGGGCATTTTTCCGGGGAAGGACGGTTGCCGTTGTGGGCGGCGGCGACGCGGCGCTGGAAGATGCAATTTTTCTTGCACGGATGTGTGAAAAAGTATATATCGTCCACCGCAGAGACAAGCTTCGCGGGGCAAAACGGCTGCAGGAGCGCTTACAGGCGCTTGAAAATATTGAATTTGTCTGGAACAGCGAGACGGTTGCGATTGAAGGGAACGCTCAGGTGGAGGCGTTGCGGCTGAGACAGACCAAAACCGGAGAAGAGAGGCGGCTGGACGTGGATGGTGTCTTTATTGCGGTCGGAATCGCACCGGAGAGTGAGCTGTATGCGGGTCAGTTAGAGCTTGATGAGCAGGGCTACATCCGGGCGGATGAGAGCGGTCAGACGAGCGTTCCGGGCGTATTTGCAGCCGGAGATGTCCGGACCAAGGCGCTGCGCCAGATTCTGACAGCGGCATCGGACGGTGCAAACTGCGTGGCATCTGCAGAGCGATATCTTCAGGCATAACTCATTTTTAACATAGAAGAAAACAGAGTAACTGTTTAGTAGGTCTGCGCATTTACTGCGCTGACCATACGAAAACATGGGTCAGCAGGCAAAAATCCCATTGCCGTAGTCAATTTTTAATGGATTTTTGCGCGTGACTGTGAAGGTACTGAACAGTTACAGTTTGAGATAAAACGACGGAACAGAACGGACAGAAGAGTAGGAGGTCCTTATGAGAAAAACGCTGAAATTTCTGATAGCATCAGGAGCGTGCCTTGTGATGGCAGGGACGGGACAGATGAGCGCCCAGGCGGCGATGAATCTGGAGACGGATGCCCCGGTCGCTGGTGCGTCAGTGGCGATCAATAATTACTATGCGAGCAGCTTGAACCCGGAAAAAGAGCTGGCGGAGGCATTTGCTTCTAAAGAAGTTCTGGCAGTGGCGGGAGCCGGTCAGACGGGAGTGGCAGGCGGCGCGCAGACAGCCAAATCGGCACAGGTGCCAGCAGAGACGAAAGCCCAGCCAAAGGAGACAACTGGCGAGACTGAGGCGGTTGTCCGCGCGATGTCCAAGTCGATCTACGATAATATCGCGATTTCCCGTGTGACCAATTATGTCAATGTTCGCGCACAGGCGAGCACAGGCAGCGAGGTAGTTGGAAAGATTTACAATAACTGTGCGGCGACAATTCTGGACACGGTGGACGGCGAGGGCGGCAAATGGTACCATATCCAGTCGGGTTCCGTGACCGGTTATATTAAAGCACAGTATTTTGTGACCGGTGAGGAAGCGTCCAAGATTGCCAGGGAGGTCGGCACAACCTACGCAAAGGTTACAAATACCTCTACGCTTCGCCTGAGAGAGACGCCGAGCTTAGAGGGCAAGACGCTGGATCTTCTTTCTGCCGATGCAGAGTATGAGGTGATCGGAGAAGAGGGCGATTTTGCCAAGATTTCCGTCGATAATGATCTGGTCGGATATGTGTATAAAGATTATATTACGACGCAGGTAGACTTTAAGCAGGCAGTTTCCGTAGCTGAGGAACAGCAGCAGAAAGCTGAAGAAGAAAAACTGAAACAGGAAGCGAATGCGGCGATCGAGAACCTGGAACAGGTAAAGAAGAAAGCCGAGGAAGAGTCGAGGGCAGCGGAAACCACGGCAGCGGCGAAGGAAACCACGGCAGCTGCCAAAGAGACGACCAAAGCACCGGAGACTTCCTACAGCGGAACAATAGAGGCGAATCCGAGCGAAAGCAAGGCAGCTGGGACGACAGCGGCAGCCAAGGAGACGACAAAGGCAGTTGAGACGAAAGCGCCGACTACCGTGGCAGCGACGAAAGCGACCACTGCAAGCGGCGTTGGACCGGGCGGCGGACCGGGCACAGGCGGTACGTCCTCTTCTGGAAATGAAGTAACAAATGCTACCCGTTCTGCGGTTGTGGCATACGCAAAGCAGTTCCTTGGAAATCCGTATGTATACGGCGGAACCAGTCTGACAAACGGTGCGGACTGTTCCGGATTTACAATGAGTGTATTTGCACATTTCGGTATTTCAACCGGACGAAGCTCGAGAGATCAGGCGGCAAAGGGCAAGGAGGTTGCGGTCAGCGCAGTACAGCCGGGCGATCTGCTTTTTTATGCGAGCGGCAATTATATCAATCACGTAGCACTTTACATAGGCAATGGACAGGTTATCCACGCAAGTACGGCAAAGAGCGGCATCAAGATTTCGCCGTCCAACTACCGAACACCGTGTAAGGCAGTTTCATTCTTAAATTAGTAAACGCAGATAAAGGAGTATATCGGTTCTTACGGAACGATTTCATATCCGTAGGGCGCGGTGGGAATACCGCAAAATTACGTTGCCAGCGGGGCAGAAGATTTCTGATCGGTGAGACAAGCAATTTTGCGGTATTTTTTCATTTTCATAGGAAAATGTGTGCACTCGCGCGAAGAAGAATTATGTCGCAGGCGACCGCGCGAGGCGCGAGAATGTGCCAAGGCACATTCTTTTTCATAAAAAAGGAGAAAAATCATGGCAGAATTAAGAGAACTTTCCGTAAATCAGTTCGTAGAAGAAACTGCTTCGAAGGCGTCTGTACCGGGCGGCGGAAGCGTGTCGGCGATGGTGGGGGCGCTGGGCGCGGCATTGATGGAAATGGTGGCAAATCTGACGATCGGAAAGGAAAAATATGCCGGGGTGCAGGAGGAAATGCAGGCGCTGGCAGCTGAGGGCGCTGCGCTGCATGAGGAGCTGCTGTCAGGGATCAAAAAGGACAGCGAATCGTTCAATGGATATATGAGAGCGCTGAAACTTCCGAAGGAGACGGAGGAGGAGAAAAAAATCCGCACTGCCGCCCTGCAGCAGGGGTTAAAAGAGGCAACCGAAGCGCCGCTTGCGATTGCGGAGTCAGCGGCAAAGATTTTTCCGATGGCGGAAGCGGTCGTAAAGAGAGGCAATAAGGGTGCCGTTTCTGACGGTCTGATTGCGGCGATGTTAGCCCGGACAGCGGTTGTGGGTGCCCTCTTTAATGTGAAGATCAATCTGGCATCGATCAAGGACGAAAGTTATGTATCAGAACTTGAGAAAAGAGTAGAAAAACTGGAATCGGATGCAATTTTTTGTGAAAAATCAATTTTGTGTCTTTCCAAATTGTCAGACACAGTATATAATAGATAACATTCACAGCCTTTCTGGGAAATTCACAGGGGGGGATCGTCTTTACAGCAGATAAAGCAGATAACATTCACTGTGTGGAAACTTCCGGAACAGGCAAAACCGCAAAAACAGGGAGGTACAGGAGTAATGATGACAGATATTGAGATTGCACAGGCAGCGAATCCACTGAAAATCGGTGAGATTGCACAGGCAGCAGGCGTAGACGAGAAGTATCTGGAGCAGTATGGAAATTATAAGGCAAAGGTAGACTACAGTCTTCTGAAAGAGACCGAGGGCAAGGATGGAAAACTGATTCTGGTGACCGCGATCAACCCGACTCCAGCCGGAGAAGGAAAGACCACGACCACGGTCGGTCTGGCAGACGGATTGAAACGCCTTGGCAAAAAGGTAACCGTAGCGCTTCGTGAGCCGTCGTTGGGACCGGTCTTTGGTGTTAAAGGTGGTGCAGCTGGCGGCGGATATGCACAGGTCATTCCAATGGAGGATATCAACCTCCATTTTACCGGTGATTTCCACGCGATCGGCGCAGCAAACAACCTGCTGGCAGCGATGCTGGACAATCATATCTATCAGGGCAATGCACTCCGCATCGATCCGAAGCGTATTACCTGGAAGCGTGTTGTCGATATGAATGACCGTCAGCTCCGCAACATCGTAGATGGTCTGGGACGCCGCGTGGATGGCGTGACCCGTGAGGACGGATATGACATCACGGTTGCCAGCGAGATCATGGCAGTTTTGTGCCTGGCACGCAACATTACGGATCTGAAAGAACGCCTTTCCAAGATTATCGTAGGTTATACCTATGACGAGGAACCGGTCACTGCCGGTGATCTGAAAGCAGCGGGCGCGATGACGGCTCTTTTAAAGGATGCCCTGAAACCAAACCTGGTACAGACCTTAGAGCATACACCGGCATTTATCCACGGCGGTCCGTTCGCGAACATCGCGCATGGATGTAACTCCGTCATTGCGACAAAGATGGCATTAAAGCTGGGTGATTACACGATCACAGAGGCTGGCTTCGGCGCTGACCTGGGTGCGGAGAAATTCCTGGATATCAAGTGCCGGATGGCAGAGCTGAAACCGTCGGCGGTCGTTGTAGTAGCGACGGTACGTGCCTTGAAGCATCACGGCGGCGTGGCGAAGGCTGACTTAAACGCAGAGAATCTGGAAGCACTGGAGAAGGGACTTCCGAACCTGATGCAGCATGTAGAAAATATTACCAAGGTATATGGACTTCCGTGTGTCGTAGCGATCAACCGCTTCCCAATGGATACCGAGGCAGAATTAAAGCTGATCGAGGATAAGTGCCATGAGGTCGGTGTCAATGTAGCTCTGTCCGAGGTATGGGCGAAAGGCGGAGAAGGCGGCGAGGAGCTGGCAAAAGAAGTCATCCGCCTGTGCGAGACTGAGAGCGAGTTCCACTACTGCTACGAGACCGATACAACGATCGAGGAGAAACTGGATGCGATCGTGAAGAAGATCTACCACGGCGACGGCGTTGTACTCACGGATGCAGCAAAGAAGCAGGCAAAACGCCTGACTGAGCTTGGATTTGGTAACTATCCGATCTGTATGGCGAAGACGCAGTACAGCTTTTCGGACAATGCGAAGCTGCTCGGCGCACCGAAGAACTTTACAGTAACTGTCCGCAACCTGAAAGTATCCGCGGGCGCAGGCTTCATCGTAGCGCTGACCGGCGACATCATGACGATGCCAGGACTTCCGAAGGTGCCGGCGGCAGAGAAGATCGATGTCGATGAGAATGGACGGATCACGGGTCTGTTCTAAGAAAAGAAATAGGATATGAATGGAACTTAACACAACGCAAAAAGGGGAACTGCCACATGGCAGCTCCCCTTTTTGCTAGGAAACTTGTCTACTTATAGTACGAAGCGATGAATTAAAATTCTGGTTCGATCAATCCGTAGGTGTTGCCTTTACGTTTGTAAACAACATTGACCTGCTCGGTCTCGGAATTCAGGAATACATAGAAACTATGTCCTAAGAGTTCCATCTGTACACAAGCCTCTTCCGGATCCATCGGCTTCATAGCGAATTTCTTTACTTTGACGATATCTACTTCGTCGTTGGAATCATATTCTTCGTTTATGAAGAGGTCAGAGAATGCAACGGCCGCCTGTTTCTTGTCTACGATTTTATTCTTATATTTTTTGAGCTGACGCTCGATGATTTCTTCTACCAAATCAATCGATACATACATATCGTTGCTTTCCTGCTCTGCACGGATGATGGTGCCTTTGACAGGGATGGTAACCTCGATCTTCTGACGATCTTTCTCAACCGTAAGTGTGATATTCACTTCAGTGTCCTGATTGAAGTATCGCTCTAACTTTCCGATCTTCTCCTCTACAGCTGCTTTTAACCCCGGGGTAACATTGATATTTCTTCCAGTAATCTTATAACGCATAATCATCGCTCCTTTTTATTGGGATGGCTATAGTATACCACTTTTGGATGTTAAATTCAACCTTTTTCGCAAAATTGTCAACACAATTAATTGAAAAACAGGTCGAAATACTGTGTCGTTTGATTTTTCACGAATTGCTGTTGTTTTATAAGGGATTTGCGCGCGGTTTGTGCGGCGGACAATGAAATATGAAAAAAGAGTCTTGCAGGATAGGGCAGAATGGGTGTGTTTTTGCAACAGAAAAAGGCCGAAAAAGCTAGAAAAAACGGGGGTTTGGAGGCAATGCGAGGGTTCTTCATTTGTCAATAGATCTGCTTGTATTTTTGGAAGAAATATGCAAGTTTATGAGATCTGAACAAAAAAGAAATCAAAATGCGCCGGGGAAAATGGGTGCTTCGTGAACAGACGGAAATTGTGGATAATGTGGATAAGTCGGTGCAAAACTCCATTTTCCCTAAAAAAGGGAAAAAATGGGTGTGCAAAACTTATCCACAAAACTGGGGACAAAATGTGGATAATGTGGACAACAAGAAAGTCGAACATATATTTTGTGCAACTTGTCTGGTTTACCATAAAGTTGGCGGGCTGGCAGAAGAAAAAACGTTTTACCTGGATAGGCAGGGAGGCAGCGTTTTACAGCAGGTCCCTTTGTTCGTGTATGGAGGGGCTTGTTTTATGGCTGGGATTTTCCGGGTACGGCAGGTTCGGCTTATCTCAGCCGGGCGCGTGCGCAGAATAAATGTAAAAAAATCATGAAATCATTGAATAAAATCCCTGTTAGTGTTAGAATAAATAAGATTGTATAACTATACCTATACGATCTTTTCGATCTAAAACATATCATACATTGAGCTATAAAAACGAAAAAAGAATGAGAAAGCAAGAAATAGGAGAGAAAAGCATGAATCTGATAGAGAAAGTGTTTGGTACCCACAGCGAACGCGAGCTGAAGCTGATCCGCCCGATTGTGGATAAGATTCTAGGTATGCGCGAGCAGATGGCTGCCTTATCGGATGATGAACTGCGCGACAATACGCGCAAGTTCAAAGAGCGCCTTGCGAACGGCGAGACGCTGGACGACCTTCTGCCGGAGGCATTTGCAACCGTGCGTGAGGCGGCGAGACGAGTATTAAATATGGAGCATTACCCGGTTCAGCTGATCGGTGGTATCGTCCTGCATCAGGGACGTATCGCAGAGATGCGTACTGGTGAGGGTAAAACCTTGGTTTCCACCGCACCGGCGTACTTAAATGCGCTGGCTGGAAAGGGTGTATTCATCGTTACCGTCAACGACTATCTGGCAAAACGAGATGCAGAGTGGATGGGCGAGGTTCACAGATTCCTCGGTCTGACGGTCGGAGTGGTTTTAAACTCGATGAATTCCGACGAGCGCCGGGAAGCTTACAACTGTGATATTACCTATGTTACCAACAATGAGCTTGGTTTCGATTATCTGCGTGACAACATGGCGATCTACAAAGAGCAGATGGTTATGCGGAATCTGGACTATGCGATCATCGATGAGGTCGATTCCGTCCTGATCGATGAGGCGAGAACCCCGCTTATCATTTCCGGACAGAGCGGCAAGTCCACGAAGCTCTATGAGGTGTGCGATATTCTGGCACGTCAGCTGGAAAAGGGCGAGGAATCAGCAGAATTTTCCAAGATGGCAGCCATCATGGGCGAGGAGATCGAGGAGACAGGCGATTTCGTAGTCAATGAGAAAGATAAAGTAGTCAACCTGACCGAGGCTGGTGTGAAGAAGGTCGAAGATTTCTTCCACATCGAAAACCTGGCGGATCCGGAGAACCTGGAGATCCAGCACAACATCATTCTGGCACTGCGTGCCAACTACCTGATGTTCCGCGATAAAGACTACGTGGTAAAAGATGACGAGGTTCTGATTGTCGATGAGTTTACCGGACGTATCATGCCGGGACGCCGTTATTCCGATGGTCTCCATCAGGCGATTGAGGCGAAGGAGCATGTACATGTGCGCCGTGAGAGCCGCACGCTGGCAACCATTACCTTCCAGAACTTCTTCAACAAGTTCAACAAGAAGGCTGGTATGACCGGTACGGCACAGACCGAGGAGAAGGAGTTCCGTAACATTTACCAGATGGACGTTATCTCCATCCCGACGAACCGCCCGGTACAGCGTATTGATTACGAGGATGCGGTTTATAAGACGAAAAAAGAGAAATTCCATGCGGTTGTCGAGGAAGTGGCAGCAGCCCATGAAAAGGGACAGCCGGTTCTGGTTGGTACCATTACGATCGAGACTTCCGAGCTTCTGAGCAAGATGCTGACAAGACGCGGCATTCCGCATAAGGTATTAAATGCGAAATTCCATGAGCTGGAGGCTGAGATCGTAGCAGATGCAGGTATCCACGGTGCCGTTACGATCGCGACTAATATGGCAGGCCGTGGTACGGATATCAAGCTGGATGAGATTTCCAGAGAACTGGGCGGCTTAAAGATTATCGGTACAGAGCGTCATGAGTCCAGACGTATTGATAACCAGCTGCGCGGTCGTGCCGGACGTCAGGGCGATCCGGGTGAATCACGTTTCTATTTGTCTCTGGAAGATGATCTGATGCGCCTCTTCGGTTCTGAGCGTCTGATGAATATGTTCAACGCCATGGGCGTACCGGAGAATGAGCAGATCGAGCACAAGATGCTTTCCAAGGCGATCGAGAAGGCACAGATGAAGATCGAGACCAACAACTACGGTATCCGCGAGAACCTGTTAAAATACGACGAGGTTATGAACGAGCAGCGTGAGGCAATCTACGCAGAGCGCCGCCGTGTACTGGATGGCGAGAATATGCGTTCCGTTATCATGAAGATGATCACGGATATCGTAGAAAACGCCGTAGATATGTCCATCTCTGATGAGCAGGAACCGGCTGAGTGGGATCTGTCCGAGTTAAATTCCCTGCTGCTTCCGGTTATCCCGTTAGAGCCGATTCAGCTGACGGAAGACCAGCAGCATATGAAGAAAAATGAGCTGAAACATATGCTCAAAGAGGCGGCAACGAAGCTTTATGAGACACGCGAGGCAGAGTTTACAAGCGCGGAACAGGTACGCGAGATGGAGCGCGTGATCCTTCTGAAAGTGGTTGATGCAAAGTGGATGGCTCATATCGACGATATGGATCAGCTGCGCGAAGGCATCGGTCTGCAGGCATATGGTCAGAGAGACCCGCTGGTTGAGTATAAGATGAGCGGCTATGAGATGTTCGACAGCATGACGGCAGCGATCCGTGAGGATACCGTCCGTATTCTGTTCCACATCCGTGCAGAGCAGAAGGTCGAGCGTGAACCGGCTGCCAAGGTAACGGGAACCAACCGTGACGACAGCACCGTGCAGGCACCGAAGAAGCGTGAGGAGAAGAAGATTTACCCGAACGATCCGTGCCCATGCGGTTCCGGCAAGAAGTACAAACAGTGTTGTGGACGGAAGCTGTACGCGAAGAATTAATAGATGAAAGAAGGCAGGCTGCCGTGATTTTGCAGCAGTCTGTGCAGAAAATTCCCGAAACTATGGCGAAATACCTGGTTCCGGGAATTTTTCCAAATATAAAAAAGAGTTACGGTCTATATGTGTGTGATCCGTAACAAAATATAACTGAAAGAATGCTGAACCGTTGAGGAAAATGGCAGCAGATAGATGAGAATGGAGAAGGTGAGAGCATGGTTGAATTAGATCAGTTTAAGTATACATTATCAACCTACGATGAGACGCTGAAAGAGGTCAAGGATTCCCTGGATCTGGAAAATAAGGAGCGCCGCATCACGGAGCTTGACAAATCAATGGAAGAACCGGGCTTTTGGGATGATCCGGGGCGCTCGACCAAGACGGTCCGTGAGGCGAAAAATCTCAAAGATACCGTGGATGGCTACAAGCACCTTGAACAGCAGTATGAGGATATCCAGGTCATGATCGAGATGGGCTATGAGGAAAATGACCCGGCGATGATTCCGGAGATTCAGGAGATGTTGGATGAGTTTGTCAAAGAGCTGGAAGAACTCCGCACAAAGACACTCCTGTCCGGCGAGTACGACGGCTGCAACGCGATCCTTAAGCTGAACGCGGGCGCGGGTGGTACCGAGGCGATGGACTGGTGCAGTATGCTGTATCGTATGTACCAGCGCTGGGCGGACAAAAAGGGCTTTACGACCGAGGTGCTTGATTTCCTGGATGGCGACGAGGCGGGACTTAAGTCCATCACACTGCAGGTCAACGGCGAAAATGCCTACGGCTACCTGAAATCGGAGAAAGGTGTCCATCGTCTGGTCCGTATTTCCCCGTTCAACGCGGCTGGCAAGCGTCAGACCTCGTTCGTTTCCTGTGATGTCATGCCGGATATTGAAGAAGATCTGGATGTGGAGATTAATCCGGACGATCTGCGGATCGATACCTATCGCTCGAGTGGTGCCGGTGGACAGCATATCAACAAGACGTCCTCCGCGATCCGTATCACGCATCTGCCGACCGGTATCGTCGTACAGTGCCAGAATGAGCGTTCCCAGTTCCAGAACAAGGACAAGGCGATGCAGATGTTAAAGGCAAAGCTGTACCTGCTCAAACAACAGGAGAATGCCGAGAAGTTGTCCGACATCCGCGGCGATGTCAAGGACATCAACTTCGGAAACCAGATCCGTTCCTACGTTATGCAGCCGTACACGCTCGTCAAGGATCACCGGACGAACGCCGAAAATGGCAATGTGAACGCGGTGATGGATGGAGATATTGATCTGTTTATCAGTGCGTATTTAAAGTGGATCAGCCTGAAAAACCAGAAGACAGAAGAGGCATAAAAGAAGATAAAACAGCCTGGATTGGCGGCACAAAAGTTTGACGGAGAAGAAAGCGCTCTGTCGAGTGCCGTCAGTTTGGGCTGTTTTTTTACAGATACAATTCGACTATAATGAAAGAAATAGATTGCAGAGTGTCAATAAATGTGATAATATCTTTCTGGTAAACACAAATGTATTTCTGGTGCGTACACAAGCGGAGATGGAATGGAAGAAAAAACAAAGTATTATCTGTTAAAGCAGAAAGCAGTGCCGGAAGTCCTTTTGAAGGTGGCGGAAGCGAAGAAGCTCATTGCGTCAGAAAAAGCGATGACGATTCAGGAGGCGACCGACCAGCTTGGGATCAGCCGGAGTTCCTTTTACAAGTATAAGGACGATATTTTTCCATTTTATGACAACGCCAAGGGCAAGACGATTACCATGGTGCTGCAGATGGATGATGAACAGGGACTTTTATCGGATCTTCTTCATATCGTAGCGATTTACAAGGCAAATATTCTGACGATTCATCAGAGTATTCCGGTCAACAATGTGGCGACGCTGACACTCAGCGTGGAAGTCCGTTCGGATACCGGAAATATATCGCATATGGTCGAAGAGATGGAAGAAAATTCGGGAGTACACAACGTAAAAATTATAGCCAGGGAGTAAAGATTATGATTCAGGTAGCAGTGATGGGCTATGGAACAATTGGTTCCGGAGTCGTAGAAGTATTAGAAACCAACAAAGACAAAATCACAGAAAAAACCGGCAAAGAGATTGCAGTAAAATATATTCTGGATCTGCGTGAATTTCCGGGTGATCCGCACGAAGCGCAGATTGTTCATGATTTTGAGATCATTGAAAAAGACGAAGACGTAGAGATCGTTGTAGAGGCGATGGGCGGCGTCAATCCGGCATACAAGTTTGCAAAAGCGTGCCTGTTAGCCGGTAAGCACGTTGTGACCTCCAACAAGGCACTTGTAGCGGCACACGGCACCGAGCTTCTGGCGATTGCACGCGAGAAGAACTTAAACTTCCTCTTCGAAGCCAGCGTAGGCGGCGGCATCCCGCTTCTGCGTCCGCTGACCCAGTCTCTTGCAGGCGAGAAGATCGAGGAAATCAGCGGTATCTTAAACGGTACAACCAACTACATCCTTACCAAGATGGCAAGAGAAGGTCAGACCTTTGAGGAAGCCCTGAAGAAAGCGCAGGAACTCGGATATGCAGAGCGCAACCCGGAGGCAGACGTAGAAGGCTACGATACCTGCCGCAAGATCACGATTCTTACCTCACTGGCAACTGGAAAAGAAGTAAATTACGAAGATGTGCCGACCGAGGGCATCACAAAGATTACCGATACTGATTTCAAATATGCGGCAAAGCTGGGAACCTCGATTAAACTGTTTGGAACCAGCCGCATGGAAGGCAATAAAGCCAGCGTCTATGTATGCCCGATGATGATTGGAACGGATCATCCGCTCTTTGCAGTCAATGACGTATACAATGCAGTCATGGTTCGCGGCAATACACTTGGAACCGTCATGTTCTACGGCAGCGGCGCCGGAAAACTCCCGACCGCCAGCGCAGTCGTCAGCGACATCGTAGAGATCGCCGGACACATGGAAGACAACATCCCGACCGGCTGGACCGACGAAAAACAGCCAGTTGCACCGATGGGCGAAGTAACCTTCAGCTACTTCCTCCGACTGGCAGGCAAATCAGCCGACAAACTTGCCGATGTGCGTGCAGCCTTCGGTGAAGCAGAAACCATCGAACTCCCGGAGATGGACGAATTTGCGGTCATAACCGGAGAAATGACCGAAGCACGCTTCCGGAAACTGGCAGCGGCATTCGAGGAAGATATCCGCCAGACGATTCGCTATACAAAATAGGATATAAAGTAAAAAGCACGCCAAAGTCATTCATGACGCGGTGTGCTTTTTAACGCAAGAAATACACAGAAAAAGGTCCCCTTGCCAATCATTTTATTGTAACGGACAAATCAAACTCTCATACAACTCCATTGCCTGATCAAAAAACGGCGCATATTGCGGATCCGTAATCATATGGTACACCTGGATCAGGCAGAAAAACTCAACTACTCCAAAGATGGTAGACATAACTCCCAGTATCAGCCCGACCACTGCGCTGCCGCGCCGCGGCTGTCCTTCCTCCTTGGATAGGACAAACAGTACATTCGCCGACATTCCGAGCAGAATCGCGGCGGAAAAACTCAAAAACAGGGAGAAAAATGCGAAGATGCCGCACATCATTGACATCGTGGCATAGCGGCGCGAACGATTGCGCCGGGTTTCATTTGTATCTGAATGTTCCTTCGGAGAAGGTGTTTCATCGTAATAACTCATCGTATATCTAATCCTTTCATAACTGTGAAAAAAGAAAACAGCTACATCCTTTTCTGAAAATTAGAGACAGCCGCTGAATAGGGCAAAACAAAATCTATGCCCATCTGGCGGATTGAATCCGATAAAAGTGTATCATGAATAAAGCCGCTTGTCCAGTTAGGCATTGACTTGCGAAATATGCGCTGGAATGGTATGATTAAACAGCGTATTGATATTGAAGGAGAGTTTTTGCATGGATATTATACAGGCATTGAAAGAAGAGCTTCAGATAGGGAGAAATCAGGTCGAAGCGGCGGTAAAGCTGATCGATGAGGGAAACACGATCCCGTTCATCGCGCGCTACCGCAAGGAGGCGACCGGTTCCCTGAATGATGAGGTGCTGCGCCAGCTAGATGAGCGACTGCGCTATCTTCGGAATCTGGAGGATAAAAAGGAGCAGGTGATCGGTGCGATCCGCGCCCAGGAGAAGCTGACTCCGGCGCTGGAGAAACAGATCCGCGATGCGGCGACGCTGGTTGCGGTGGAAGATCTTTATCTTCCGTACCGCCCGAAACGGCGCACCCGTGCCGGAATTGCCCGTGAGAAAGGGCTGGAACCGTTAGCAGTCTGGATTTACAAGCAGGAAGCGGGCGGCAGCCTGGAGGCGGAGGCGGCGAAGTATGTGTCGGAAGAAAAGGGTGTTGCAGATGTTTCAGAGGCAATAGACGGCGCGCGTGATATTCTGGCTGAGCAGATCAGCGAGATGGCAAAATACCGCAACTACGCACGTAAAAAGACGATGCAGGACGGTCTTTTGGAGGCATCCGCAAAGGATGAGAAGATACAGTCGGTGTACGAGATGTACTATCATTTCTCCGAACCAGTCAAAAAGCTGGCGGGACACCGTGTGCTGGCGATCAACCGCGGTGAGAAAGAGAAGATTCTGAGCGTGAAGCTTATAGCGCCGGAGGAGCAGATTGTCCGGTATATGGAGAAACAGCTGATTATCCGCCCGGATGGGGATGCGGCGCGCGTGATGGAAGAAGTGATTCTGGACAGCTACCGCCGCCTGATCGGACCGGCCATCGAGCGCGAGATCCGCGCAAGGCTGACAGAAACGGCAGAGAACGGCGCGATTCAGGTATTTGGCAAGAACCTGGAACAGCTCCTGATGCAGCCGCCGATCGCAGGATGCGTGGTGCTCGGCTGGGATCCGGCATTCCGGACGGGCTGCAAGCTGGCAGTTGTGGATGAGACGGGAAAAGTGCTCGATACGACGGTCATTTACCCGACTGCGCCGCAGAACCGCGTGGAAGAGTCGAAGGAGATCGTGAAAAAGCTGATCCGCAAGTACGGCATTTCCCTGATCTCAGTGGGGAATGGTACGGCAAGCCGAGAATCTGAGCAGATCATCGTGGAACTCTTAAAAGAAATTCCGGAGAAAGTTCAGTATGTCATCGTCAATGAGGCGGGCGCGTCGGTTTATTCGGCGAGCAAGCTGGCGACGGAGGAATTTCCGCAGTTTGACGTCGGACAGAGAAGTGCGGCATCGATCGCGAGACGCCTGCAGGATCCACTGGCGGAGCTGGTAAAAATTGATCCGAAATCCATTGGAGTCGGTCAGTACCAGCATGATATGAACCAGAAAAATTTAAGCGAGGCGCTGCAGGGCGTGGTGGAAACGTGCGTAAATAAGGTCGGCGTGGATCTGAATACGGCATCGGCGCCGCTGCTCGCCTATATTTCCGGCATTAACAAGACGATTGCGAAAAATATCGTGGCATATCGGGAGGAGAATGGCGCATTTTCAACGCGCCGTGAGCTTTTGAAGGTGGCGAAGCTGGGACCGAAGGCGTATGAACAGTGCGCCGGATTTATGCGGATCCAGGGCGGCAAGAATCCGCTCGATGCGACGAGTGTGCACCCGGAGAGCTATAAAGCAGCGGAGGCACTTTTAAAGCAGCTTGGACATGATCCGAAGGAGATCGCGGCGGGCGGCATCCGCAATATCCGCAAGGAGATCGCGGATACGGCAAAGCTGGCAAAAGAGCTTTCGATCGGCGAGCCGACCTTACTCGATATCGTGAGCGAGTTGGAAAAACCGGCGCGCGACCCGCGTGAGGAGATGCCGAAGCCGATTCTCCGCACGGATGTGCTGGAAATGAAGGATTTGAAGCCGGGCATGATTTTAAAAGGAACCGTGCGGAATGTCATTGATTTCGGTGCGTTTGTGGATATCGGCGTGCATCAGGATGGTCTGGTTCACGTGTCCCAGATGACAGACCGCTATATCAAGCATCCGCTGGAGGCGGTCAGCGTCGGGGATATCGTGGAGGTCAAGGTGCTGGCGGTTGATGTGGCGAAGAAGCGCATTTCGCTGACGATGAAAATCCGGGAGACGAAGTAAACCACGGCAGATTCAGCCGTTGGTTATAGGATGCAGGAGCGCTGACTGGAATGGGGCGGCGGATAAGGCATAGAAAATTAGGGAGAAGATAAAATGGACTTACGTGTAAAAATACAGCCAAAAGAGATTTTTATTTATTCGATGTACAATTTCTGGGCGGGACTGCGTGGAATCGGATGCATCATACTGACGGTGCTCGTTATTATTGCAGCGGCAGCCAGCGAGGAACGTCTGGGAACGCAGGTGACGAATCTGGTGATTCTGGGAGTGATTGCCTTGACAGGCTTTCAGATTTTTGCAATCTGGAAACAGGCAGAGCGCACCGCCCGGGATGCGAAAACGGGAGCTGAGATTGTATTTCACATTGGAGACGAGGGCATCCGTGCCCGCCAGGCGAACGGCAAGGGTGAGATCAGCTGGGATAAGCTGGTAAAAGTGAAAAAGATCGCGGGAATCTATGTGCTTTACCTAGGTCGAGACAAGGCGTACCTGATGCCGAAGCGCGTGTTCAGAGGTTCGGAGGAGCAGATTTTTCTCAGTATGCTTACAAGAAATCTGCCGCAGGAAAAGAGAAGAGGAATTCGAGCATGATGATAGAAACAAACAGCCCGGAAGAGACGTATGCGTTTGGAAAAAAGCTTGGAATGGAAGCGCAGGCAGGGCAGGTGTATTGTTTGAATGGTGATCTGGGCGTAGGAAAGACGGTTTTTACGCAGGGGTTTGCCGCGGGACTTGGAATTCAGGAACCGGTCAACAGCCCGACTTTCACGATCGTGCAGGAGTACGACGATGGGCGCCTGCCGCTCTACCATTTTGATGTATATCGTCTCGGCGATGTGGACGAGATGGATGAGATTGGCTATGAGGACTATTTCTACGGCGAGGGCATCTGCCTGATCGAATGGTCGGAGCGCATCCGCGAGATCCTGCCGGAACATCCGATCCAGATCACGATTGAAAAGGATCTGGAAAAGGGCTTTGATTACCGGAAAATTTCAGTAAACGAGCAGTAGCCGGCGACAGGAGGAAAGAGAAAATGAGAATTTTGGGAATCGAAAGCGCATCCCTGGTGGCATCGGTTGCTATTGTTACGGATGATGTGATCACGGCGGAATATACGGTGAATCAGAAAAAAACGCATTCGCAGACACTTCTTCCGATGATTGATGAGATTGTGAAAATGCTGGAGGTGCCGTTGGAAAGCATCGATGCAATCGCAGTATCCGGCGGTCCGGGCTCTTTTACGGGGCTTCGGATTGGCTCTGCGACAGCGAAAGGACTGGGACTGGCGCTTGGGAAGCCGCTGATCCATGTGCCGACGATGGATGCGATGGGATATTGTCTGTACGGGGCTTCGGCGCTCATCTGCCCGATGCTGGATGCGAGACGGCAGCAGGTGTACACGGGGCTCTATCGGTATGAAGAGAAGTTCGAGATTGTGAAAGAACAGTGCATTACGGATATCCATGCGTTGATTGCCGAGTTAAATGAGCGCGGCGAGCGCGTGATTTTCCTGGGGGACGGTGTGCCGGTCAACCGGGCGGTGATCGAGGAAGAGATGAAGGTGCCGTATTCGTTTGCACCGGCACAGGCGAGCCGTCAGCGAGCTTCGGCGGTGGCAGCGCTTGGCGCAGTGTATCTGGCAGAGGGAAAGACCGAGACGGCAGCCGAGCATAAGCCGGATTATCTGCGGAAATCGCAGGCGGAGCGCGAGCGCGAGGTCGCAGAGCGCCAGGGCGAGATGGATAAGCTGGCAGCCGGTATTGTGGTCGTGGAGAAGAAATAATGGCGGCAGGAACGGGAACGCAAAAAGAGCTTTGTGTTCAGATAGTGGATTTACAGCCGGGGGATCTTCCTGCGGTCCGGGCACTGGAACTGGAATGCTTTTCGGATGCATGGTCGGAGAAGCTTTTACAGGATCTGCTGACGAGCAGCTGGGATAAAGCCTGGGTGCTGAAAGAGGATGAAACCGTCTGTGGCTACAGCAATTTCCGCGTCATTGCCGGGGAAGGCGAGCTGATGCGGATCGCGGTTCACGGCGCGTGCCGGGGGCGCGGCTATGGGCGGCTTCTGATGGAACGGCTGTTAAGGGAAGCAGAGGAAGAAAACGTCGAGGATATCACCTTGGAGGTGCGTGCATCCAATGCCCCGGCGATTGCGCTGTATGAGGCGTATGGCTTTCAGAAAGAGGCGGTTCGGAAGAATTATTACAGCGGGCCGACGGAAGATGCGCTGATTTATTGGAAAAGAAGCGGAAAAAGCATTGACAGATGAAATGGAAATGAGTATACTGTTTAACAGATAAAAGCGTAACACTTTACAGTGTTAAATTAAAAGAAAAGAACGGTAGGAGGTTCATATGCTGAGTCAGGTATCTATTTTTGCAGAGAATAAGAAAGGACGTTTACAGAATATTACATCCCTTCTTCAGAAGGAGAATATTAACATCTGGGGTTCGATCACGAATGACAGTGCGGAGTACGGTATTATCCGTATGGTTGTTTCTAATCCAGAGCACGCGGAGAAAGTGCTGGCGGAAGCTGGTTATCTCTGTCGTCTGACAGAGGTGCTTGGCGTCGAACTGGATGACGAGGTCGGAGCACTCAACCGTCTGTTAATTTCCCTCGAAGAGAGCAATATCAATGTAGATTACCTGTATCTCTCCTTCAATCGTGATTCTGGCAAGCCGGTTATGGTGCTTCACACGGACGATGTGAGGGAGGTCAGCATCTGCCTGACATCGAAGGGATATAAGGTACTGTAAGTATTTCCAGCACTTTCCGCTTAAAAACCGGTATAAAAAACAGTATAATGATGGAGAAGCTGTGGAGGACATGGCTTCTCCATTTTGCGTATATAGAAGAGAAAGGCGAGGAGAGCATGAGAAAATATGGAGAGAGCGGCATTCTTCTGTCGGTTGTCTGCAACCGGTGCGGGAAGAAGCTGGCGGTGAAAGAAGGCATTCTGCGCGAAGGAGCGGCGCATTTTGATGTGGCATGGGACTATTTTTCGGAGAAAGATGGGGAGGTGCATCATTTTGATCTGTGCGAGGAGTGCTATGATGGAGTGACGCGGGAATTTCTGATTGAGGCAGATAAGGAGGAGAGGACGGAACTATTGTAGAGTCGTGAGGGGAACGGAGAAACGCGGGACAGGCGGTGCGCCATCTGCGTCTCGCCAGTGAATTGGATTGCTGAATTTCTGGCTTGCAACATAGTATTTCTTTATGATATTATTAAATGATATGGGAGTTAGGAGAAAAGCTGTTTTGACAGCTTTTTGCATGACTTTTAATTAAAAAGATTTATTATGAATCATTTATTTAATAGAAAAGAGGATGTTCCATGTTAGATGTATGTTTGCTGGGAACGGGCGGGATGATGCCGCTGCCGTATCGGTGGCTGACGGCTTTGATGGTCCGCTGCTCGGGCAGCAATTTGCTGATAGACTGCGGGGAAGGCACGCAGATTGCGTTGAAAGAAAAGGGCTGGAGTCCGAAGCCGGTGGATGTGATTTGTTTTACACATTATCACGCGGATCATATCAGCGGTCTGCCGGGACTTTTGTTGACGATGGGAAATGCGGAGCGGACGGAGCCGATCACGATGATTGGACCGAAGGGACTGGAACGCGTGGTGACGGCACTGCGGACGATCGCGCCGGAATTGCCGTTTCAGCTTGAGTTTATCGAGCTGACGGAGCCGAGACAGCAGCTTCAGATTGGACCGTATGTGATCGATGCGTACCGGGTCAACCATAATGTGACCTGTTATGGGTACTCGATTTCGATTCCGAGAAAGGGACGGTTCGATGTGGAACGCGCGCGGGCGCAGGAGATTCCGCAGAAGTTCTGGAGCCGCCTGCAGAAGGGGGAGACGATCGAGGAGGAAGGCAGAACGCTGACACCGGATATGGTGCTCGGAGGTGACCGGAAGGGAATCAAGGTGTCATACTGTACCGATACGAGACCGCTTCCGGTAATTGCGGAGTACGCGAAGGATGCGGATCTGTTTATCTGTGAAGGCATGTACGGCGAGGACGGGAAAGAAGCCAAGGCGAGAGAATACAAGCATATGACATTCCAGGAGGCGGCGCACCTGGCGAAGGAGGCCCAGCCGAAGGAAATGTGGCTGACTCATTACAGCCCGTCGCTCATCCGTCCGGATGATTATATGGATAAAGTGCGTGAGATATTCCCGAGAGCGAAAGCCGCCCGCGATGGCTGGACGGCAGAGCTGGGATTTGATGAGGAGTAAGGGCGATGCAGACGGAAGAAAAGAGAGAGAATATAGAAGAAAAGAAGGAAGAACGGATGGAAATGCCAGTTTCAGGAGCATTGGAACAGGGACCAGGGAAAGCTCCGGTATCGGGGGCAGAGATTTCCGTGCATGATACAGAAAACGGACACCCATCAGAAGATGTTTACATTCTTGCAATCGAGAGTTCCTGTGATGAGACGGCAGCTTCAGTCGTGAAAAACGGACGTACCGTTCTTTCCAATATCATATCTTCCCAGATCGATCTTCACACGCTGTTTGGCGGCGTTGTGCCGGAGATTGCGTCGAGAAAGCATATCGAGAAGATCAACCAGGTTATTGAAGAGGCGCTGACAGAGGCACATATGAGTCTGGAGGAGATGACGGCGATTGCAGTTACCTACGGTCCAGGGCTGGTTGGCGCGCTTTTGGTCGGTGTGGCGGAAGCCAAAGCACTCGCGTATGCGGCGAAGAAGCCGCTGGTCGGCGTACACCATATCGAGGGGCACGTATCGGCAAATTTCATCGAAAATCCGGATCTGGAACCGCCGTTCATGTGCCTGATCGTGTCAGGCGGACATACACATCTGGTGATTGTGAAAGATTATGGCGAATTTGAGATTCTGGGACGCACCCGAGACGATGCAGCAGGCGAGGCCTTTGACAAGGTGGCACGCGCGGTCGGGCTCGGTTATCCGGGCGGCCCGAAGGTCGATAAGGCGGCAAAAGAGGGGAATCCACATGCGATTGAGTTTCCACGGGCAAAAGTGGGCGACAATCCATATGATTTCAGCTTCAGCGGCTTAAAATCGGCGGTCTTAAATTATATTAACCATGCGAAAATGATGGGCGAGGAGATCAATGTGCCGGATCTGGCGGCTTCGTTCCAGAATGCGGTTGTGGAAGTATTGGTATCGCGCACGATCGAGGCGGCGAAACAGCACGGCTATAAGTGCGTGGCGATCGCCGGCGGTGTGGCATCCAACTCCGCTCTCCGGGCGGGCATGGAGAAGGCCTGTAAAGAGGCGGGCATCCAGTTCTTCCATCCGTCACCGATCTTCTGTACGGACAATGCGGCGATGATCGGCGCGGCGGCGTACTATGAATATAAGAAGGGCGCGCGCGCAGGCTGGGATCTGAATGCGGTGCCGAATTTGAAGCTGGGCGAGAGATAATACAAATTTTTTCAGGAAGAATTGTTTTGCGGTTAATTTTTTTAAAAGATTGATTTGACAAAAAGTGGAAAAAGAGTGTTTTAAGAGATCGTTCTGGCATGGAGGAGAAACGAGATGGAACATACATTGGATCAATTTGGAAAAGAGAAAATTACACCGCATCCGACCCGCACCGCCGCTATCGTTCTGGCAGCCGGACAGGGAAAACGGATGAAAAGCAATATTCAGAAGCAGTTTCTCCTTCTGGAGGAAAAGCCGGTCATCTGGTATGCACTTCACGCGTTTGAGGAGAGCCGGGTCGATGATGTGATTCTGGTGACCGGGGCGGATGAGATCGCGTACTGCCGGGACGAGATTGTAGGAAAATATGGATTTTCCAAGGTGCGCGCTATCGTTGCGGGCGGAAAAGAGCGCTACCATTCGGTCTACGAGGGGTTAAAGGCGCTCGGCAGCCAGCTTTCCTATGGGGAGGGGGACTGCGTCCTGATTCATGACGGGGCGCGTCCGTTTGTGGACGAGCCGATGATTGAACGTATCGTATCAGATATACGAAGTTATAGCGCAGCAGTGGCAGGCATGCCGTCAAAGGATACGGTCAAGCTGGTGGATGCGGACGGATTTGCCTCTGTGACGCCGGAACGGGCGCATGTCTGGATGATTCAGACACCGCAGGGATTTACTTACCCGCTGATCCGCGCGGCGTATGACAAGATGATGAGTCGGGAAGAGTACCAGCAGGGAGTGACGGATGATGCGATGGTGGTCGAGACGATGACCGATCACAAGGTGCGCCTGACCGAAGGTTCTTACCGGAATATCAAGGTGACAACGCCGGAGGATATGGAGGTTGCGGCTGCATTTTTACAAAATAAAAAAAGTTAATAGGTCTATTGACAACCCTTGACTTCTATGTTATAGTACTTATCGTGTTTAACTGCCGAAGACAGCAGGTGCCGAAAGGCATAAGGTTAATACGCCTGCCGAGGGAACTGATATCGTTGTATATTTCTATCCCCCTGTCCTGCGAGTGACGGAGGGATTTTATTTTACAGAAAACGTTTACCAGGCGGTTATAGAAATAAAACAGGAGGTAAACCAATCATGGCAAAAGTTGAATTAAAGCAGCCGGTTGTTGCTGAAATCGCAGAATTATTCAACGGCGCTAAGGGCGCAGTAGTAGTTGACTACCGTGGACTGACAGTTGAGCAGGACACACAGCTCCGTAAGCAGTTAAGAGAAGCTGGTGTTACTTATAAAGTATATAAGAACACCATGATTCGTTTCGCTGCTAAGGGTACCGCGTTCGAGGCTCTGGAGCCGAATCTGGAGGGTCCGACCGCTCTGGCTGTATCCAAAGAGGATGCTACAGCTCCGGCAAGAATTTTAGCTGAGTTCGCTAAAAAAGCAGACAAGCTTGAGATCAAGGGCGGCGTTGTAGAGGATACTTACTACGATGCAAAGGGCATGCAGGTTATCGCAACCATCCCGTCCAGAGAAGTTCTTCTTGGAAAACTTCTTGGAAGCATGCAGTCTCCGATCACAAACTTCGCTCGTGTTATCAAACAGATCGCAGAGCAGCAGGAGGCATAAGACCCTTACCTGCAAAGCAGGGTGTAAGGTGCGTGAGAGCCGCATAGTAAAGCAAGAGGCCGCATAAGGCCGATTTAAAATTCAATCACAGGAGGAATATTAAAATGGCAAAGTTAACAACAGCTGAGTTCATTGAGGCAATCAAAGAATTATCCGTATTAGAGTTAAACGATTTAGTAAAAGCTTGCGAGGAAGAGTTCGGTGTATCCGCAGCAGCAGGCGTTGTTGTAGCAGCAGCAGGTGCAGCTGAGGCAGCAGAAGAGAAGACTGAGTTCGACGTAGAGCTGACAGAGGTTGGCCCGAACAAAGTTAAAGTTATCAAGGTAGTTCGTGAAGCTACAGGTCTTGGTCTGAAAGAGGCTAAGGAAGTAGTTGACGGTGCTCCGAAGGTAGTTAAGGCTGGCGCTTCCAAGGAAGAGGCTGAGGACATCAAGACTAAATTAGAGGCTGAAGGCGCTAAAGTTACCTTAAAGTAATTTAAGTAATTTCGCATAGAGCTAATTGCATTACAGATGGGGAGTCTGGCGTGTGCGTGAGCGCATGCCGGGCTCTTTTTGTGTAATAGGAAATTCCTTGGAATTTCTAATGATGCGCACTCGCGCGAAGATGCAGACTCTTTTTTATACGGGGGAATCAGATTAAGATGGCAGAGAAGACAGAAAATGAAATGGCAGCAGATGCAGAACTTAAAACGCTTCGGGAGCGGATTAAGGCGTGCGAATTTCTGCTGATTGGGCTTGGAAGTGAATGGGAGAAGGCGGGAGGCGCGGAGGTACAGGAGGCATACCGGGCGCTGGCAGCGATGACAGAGGGGAAGGATTATTTTATCGTGACAACCGCAAAGGATGCGCGCATCTTTGAAAGTTCGTTGGATGAAGCGAAGATCACGGCGCCGTGCGGTAATGTGAACTGGCTTCAGTGTTCGAAAGGCTGTACGAAGGATATCTGGGAGCGCGGCGAGGTGGCGGATGGTATCTGCCCGCACTGTGGGGCGCCGCTGACAGAAAACACAGTTCTGGCGAATCCGTATATCGAGGAGGGTTATTTGAAAAGCTGGAATCTCTACCGGGAATGGCTGGCTGGAACCTTAAACCATGCGCTTCTGATTCTCGAGCTGGGAGTGGACTTCAAGACGCCGACCGTCATCCGCTGGCCCTTTGAAAAAACGGTCTTTTTTAACCGCAAATCGCATATGTATCGGATAAATCAGAAGTTTTACCAGATTGTCGGAGATATTCAGGAGAGGACCGTATCGATTCCGCAGAATTCGGTCGGCTTTATCCGCAATTTTTCTTCCTGTGATTGAGAGCCCACTTAGTTACTGGGCACGTATGCGTGAACAGTAACGTCCACTTATCTGCGGAGGGGACATTTGGGAAGCAAAACTTGAGAAACCGCTTCGATTGTGCTAAAATGGAACCATCGTTTGACAGAAAACGACAGAAAATGACATGGACGAGAGGATAGGGCAATGGGAGCAATCAGTAATGACTGGCTGGCTCCGCTCAGCGGAGAGTTTAAAAAGCCATATTACAGAAAGTTATACGATACTGTGAAACGGGAATATGAGGCGCATGTTGTATATCCGGATGCGAATGATATTTTCAATGCATTTGATTTTACCCCTCTTTCCGAGGTAAAGGTGGTTATTTTAGGTCAGGATCCCTACCATGGTCCGGGACAGGCGCATGGGCTTTGCTTTTCGGTAAAGCCGGATGTGGAAATCCCGCCGTCCCTGGTGAATATTTATCAGGAATTGCACGATGATCTCGGCTGCTACATCCCGAACAATGGCTATCTGACGAAATGGGCGAAGCAGGGAGTCATGCTGCTGAACACAGTTCTGACCGTCCGCGCGCATCAGGCTAATTCCCACCGTGGAATCGGCTGGGAGGAGTTTACGGATGCTGCGATCAAGATCTTAAATGAGCAGGACCGTCCGATGGTATTTATTCTGTGGGGACGTCCGGCACAAGCGAAGAAATCGATGCTTAACAATCCGAAGCATCTGATTCTCGAAGCGCCGCATCCGAGCCCGCTGTCTGCGTACCGCGGATTTTTCGGCAGCCGCCCGTTCAGCAAGACCAATGAATTTTTAAAAGAACATGGTGTTGCCCCGATAGACTGGCAGATAGAAAACGTGTAGGAAGGAGCAGACATGAGTTTTGTTGAGATTTTAAAGGTAATTGTACTGGGAATCGTGGAAGGTTTCACGGAATGGCTTCCGATCAGCAGTACCGGGCATATGATTCTGGTGGATGAGATCATCCATCTGGATGTCAGCGAGGCGTACCGGGAAGTGTTTATGGTTGTCATCCAGCTGGGTGCGATTCTGGCGGTTATGGTGCTGTATTTCAATAAATTGAATCCGTTTTCACCGCACAAATCGATGGCGCAGAAGCGCGGTACAATTCGTTTGTGGATAAAAATTATTATAGCCTGCATTCCGGCAGCGGTGATTGGGCTTCCGCTTGACCATTTCATGGATAAGCTGATGAACGGCTATGTCGTAGCAGCGATGCTGATTCTCTACGGCGTTTTGTTTATCGTACTGGAAAATCGAAACGTGCACCGTCATTTTCCGATTGAGCGCGTGACGCAGATTTCGTTCCAGACAGCGGCGCTGATCGGCTGTTTCCAGGTGCTGGCGATGATTCCGGGTACTTCCCGTTCGGGCGCGACGATTCTGGGCGCGATGCTGATCGGCTGTTCACGTCCGGCGGCGGCAGAATTTTCATTCTTCCTTGGGATTCCGGTTATGTTCGGTGCGAGTTTTTTAAAGATTGTGAAATTTTTCATTCAGGGCGGCGGATTTTCTTTCGCGGAGTTCATTTATCTGGTTCTTGGTATGGTGGTCGCATTTGGCGTGTCCGTGTACTCGATCAAGTTCCTGATGGGATATGTCCGCAAGCATGATTTCAAGTTTTTCGGATATTATCGGATTGTGCTTGGTATCGTGGTGCTGTCCTACTTTGGTATTTCGGCGCTAGTAGGTTAAAATGTACGCTCGGAGTCTTTCCTGCACTTGCTTTTGCGGCTGGCGGAAAGATTCCGAGAGCACATTAAATAGAAAAAGAGGATTCAGACCTGACAGAAATGCGGAGGTCTGGATCCTTTTTTGCGTTCATATAATACATGGAAGCGGAAACGCAAATATAAAGGGGATGCCCTGTCACAGTTCAGGGCTGACACGTCTAAAATGGTAAATCGGATCATTCAAAATAAGGGTTCCATGAGGAAAAAACTGCTCTGCCTGTGCACGGCAGTGCTGCTGGATCTGTGTTTCTTAGGAATCGTGTGCAGGCTGGCAGTGGGGATGCAGTGGGAAGATTTGGCGGAAGTGGAGCAGGCGGACCAGACGGACCAGACGGTTTCCTCCCCGGAATGCTTTTCCGGCGGGGAGCTGGCGCTGACCTTCGACGACGGACCGCACAGGGTGTACACGAAAAAGCTGCTGGACGGCTTGCGCGAGAGGGGCGTGAAAGCCTCTTTTTTTCTGGTCGGGGAAAATATTCCGGGTAATGAGGAACTGGTGCAACAGATGGCTAAAGACGGTCATCTCATCGGGGTTCACTGCATGGCACATGTGGATCTGGCGCGCCAGCCGATTGAAAAGAGCGTGGAGGAGATTCGGGAGACGGCCGATTGGATCGAGGCGGTCACGGGAAAACGTCCGGAATACATACGTCCGCCGTATGGTTCATGGAGTACGGAGCTTCAGGAGAGAGTGTCGATGACGCCGGTGTTCTGGGACGTCGATACGCTGGACTGGAAAAACCGGAATACGGCGCGGATTGTGAAGCATATCTGCAAAAATGCGGCGGTTCACACGGTGGTGCTGATGCATGATGCATATCAGACTTCGGTCGATGCTGCGCTTGAGACGATTGACACATTGACGGCGGAGGGATATACTTTTGTTACAATAGAAGAATGTCTGATTGATTGAGAGGATACGATGGATTTATTTGATTATATGCGGAAAAATACGATCGAGCAGGAGGCGCCGCTGGCATCCAGGCTGCGCCCGTCCACGCTTGACGAGGTGGTGGGACAGAAGCATATCATAGGAAAGGATAAGCTTTTGTACCGGGCGATCAAGGCAGATAAGCTCGGATCGCTGATTTTTTATGGACCGCCCGGAACGGGCAAAACGACGCTGGCGCGCGTGATTGCCAACACGACGAGCGCGCGTTTTGAGCAGCTCAACGCGACGGTGGCGGGGAAAAAAGATATGGAACAGGTCGTGCAGGATGCCAAGGATGCGCTGGGGATGTACGGAAAGCGCACGATCCTGTTTATCGACGAGATTCACCGCTTTAATAAGGGGCAGCAGGACTATCTTCTGCCGTTTGTTGAGGACGGGACGATTCTGCTCATTGGTGCGACGACGGAGAATCCGTATTTTGAGGTCAACGGGGCGCTGATTTCCCGATCCCGTATTTTTGAGCTGAAACCGTTGGAAAATGCGGATATCCGCGAGCTTTTAGAGCGGGCGATCCATGACAAGGAAAAGGGCATGGGAAGCTATCGCGCGGAGGCGACGGACGAGGCTCTGGATTTTCTGGCCGATATGGCAGGCGGAGACGCGCGCGCGGCGCTCAATGCGATCGAGCTTGGTATTCTCACAACGGAACGGAGTGGAGATGGGCTGATTCACATTACACTCGATGTGGCGCAGGAGTGCATCCAGCGCCGTGCCGTGAAGTATGACAAGACGGGGGATAACCATTACGATACGATCTCAGCGTTTATCAAGAGTATGCGCGGTACCGATCCGGATGCGGCAGTTTATTATCTGGCGAAGATGCTGGATGCAGGCGAGGATATCAAATTTATTGCGCGGCGTATCATGATCTGTGCGTCGGAGGATGTCGGCAATGCGGATCCGCAGGCGATTCAGGTTGCGGTCAGCGCGGCATTGGCAGTGGAACGGATTGGTCTGCCGGAGGCGCGGATTATCCTGTCGCAGGCAGCTACCTATGTGGCGAGCGCGCCGAAGAGCAACGCGGCGTATGTGGCGGTCGATGAGGCACAGGAGGCGGTCAGGTTAAAGGGAAACTTTACGGTGCCGTCCCATCTGCGCGATCGCCATTACAGCGGGGCGGAGAAGCTGGGGCATGGCGACGGGTACAAGTATGCACACGATTATCCGAACCATTATGTGAAGCAGCAGTACCTGCCGGATGGACTGGAGGGCAGCACATTTTACCGCCCGTCAGAAAATGGGTATGAGAAGAAGATGGGGGAGTGGCTGCGCTTTCTGAAGGGCTCTGAATGAGAAAAAGCTTCCCATATGTTCCTGAATTGATATGTATGAAGAAAATGTTTACTTGAATTTTTATGAAAACCGTTTATAATAAAACCAAGGTGGCTGCAGGATAAAGAGCAGTCACAGCATAAAAGGCTATGTTAAAAAGGTATGCCGGGCAGGTATCTGCCTGTCCGGTTTCGTGTAAGTACCTGGAAGACATCCACACGTTTCTTATTTCTGATTTTTGAATCCCAGAGAATATGACACAATTAAACAGGGCAAGGAGAATTATATGAGAGAAAAATTAAAGACACTCCCTCTGGTGCAGCTTCGGGAAATGGCGAAGGCACAGGGGTTAAAGGGGATCAGCACCCTGAAAAAGGCGGAGATCATAGACAGGCTGTGCGAACTTGAGAAGCCGGCGGAAGGGGGACAGAAAGAAGAAACGCCCCAGGCTTCTGTCAGTGAGCATCCGGCCGGATCGGCGGAACCGGCAGAGAGAACGGAAATGCACGTGCAGCCGCGCAGAACGGATGCAGGGCAGAATACATCGGCACAGACGTATTCGCAGCCGCGGAGATCTGCCAACGGAGAACGGGCTGCGGGAGGGCAGAATTCCAGCTATGAGCGCCGCAGCGAAGGCGGATACCGCCGGAATGAATACGGCTCCTATACACGCCGTGAGAATAATAATACCCGTTATCAGGATAACCGCAGACGCGAGTACACGCAGCGAGAGGGGTATCAGAGAAATTCCTATGTGCCGCGTAACAATTACAATGAAGCGATGAGCACAAGAACCGAGTATAGCCAGCCGGAACATACCGCACCGGCACCGCAGATGGCAGACGTAGCCTCCGAGTACAGTCAGCCGGAACGTACCGCGCCGGTGCAGCAGATGGAAAGCACCCGTACCGAGGTGGAAAATGCACGCATGGAGGATCTGAAAAATGAATTTCAGGAGCTGGACAGCGGCATCGAGGCGAACGGAATCCTGGAGGTTATGCCGGATGGATTTGGATTTATCCGTTGTGAAAACTTCCTGCCGGGTGAAAATGACGTCTATGTGGCGCCGTCCCAGATCCGTCGTTTTAATCTGAAAACTGGTGATATCGTGCGCGGAAGCCGTCGTGTAAAGTCGGCGACGGAGAAATTTGCCGCATTATTATATATTAATTCGGTCAATGGATACCCGACCAGCGTGGTGGAAAAACGCCCGAATTTTGAAAATCTGACGCCAATTTTCCCAAATGAACGTCTGCACCTGGAATATCCGGGGGTTAAGACTTCCATGGCGATGCGCGTGATGGATCTGCTGTCCCCGATCGGAAAAGGACAGCGAGGCATGATCGTATCCCCGCCAAAAGCCGGAAAGACCACCCTGTTAAAGCAGGTGGCGACGACCATCACAAAGAACCATCCAGAAATGCACCTGATCATCCTTCTGATCGATGAGCGTCCGGAGGAGGTGACAGATATCCGTGAGACGGTAACGGGAGAAAATGTCGAGGTCATCTATTCGACGTTTGACGAGCTGCCGGAGCGTCATAAACGTGTGTCGGAGATGGTAGTAGAACGGGCGAAGCGCCTTGTCGAGCACGGAAGGGACGTTATGATTCTTTTAGACAGTATCACCCGTCTGGCGAGGGCTTACAACCTAGTGGTTCCGCCGAGTGGACGAACTCTTTCAGGTGGTTTAGATCCGGCAGCGCTGCATATGCCGAAGCGCTTCTTCGGTGCGGCGAGAAATATACGCGAGGGCGGCAGCCTGACGATTCTGGCGACCGCGCTGATTGAGACGGGCAGCCGTATGGACGATGTTATTTACGAGGAATTTAAGGGAACCGGCAACATGGAGCTGGTGCTTGACCGCAAACTTTCCGAGAAGCGTATCTTCCCGGCGCTCGATATCCTGCGTTCTGGTACGCGAAGAGATGATCTGCTTCTTTCGTCCGCCGAGGCGGAAGCGGTCGATATCGTCCACAAGGCGACCAACACGCAGAAACCGGAGGATACTGTTGAGCGGATCCTGGATCTGTTTGCCAAGACGAAGAACAATACGGAATTTGTGGAGATCACGCGGAAAAAGGGGTCATTTTACTAAAAATCATGTTTCACCAATAGCGCATCTGTGAGGACTTTCTTCCAGGCAGGAAAACAGGACTGTAAGAAGAAAAATAGTATTGAAAAATAGATAAAATTGCTTGCTAAAAAGTACACACCATGATATAATTATAAGGCTGTATTAACAGACGGTAGTTCTGACATCTGCGTGAGTCGTCCTTACGAGTGGAAGGAACGCTTAAATGATGGAATAGCGTGCCTGGATGTGCGGAGCTTTATATAGAGCCGTTTTAAGACGGCTTGCAATTAAAAAAGCGGTCGGAAATCGCAATGAAAAATTCAGAGAGGTGAAAGAAATGAGAGAAGGAATCCATCCAGCCTATTATCAGGCAAAAGTAGTTTGCAACTGTGGTAACGAGTTCGTAACTGGTTCTACCAAGAAAGACATCCACGTAGAGGTTTGCTCCAAGTGTCATTCATTCTACACAGGCCAGCAGAAAGCAGCCGCTGCCCGCGGACGTATCGATAAGTTCAACCGCAAGTACGGCATCAACGCAGGCAAATAAGTTTGAACCATGTAAAGGTTGGGTTTTAGTGGCGACATTAAACTCAACCTTTTTGTTTTCTTCTTTTTTTATTTTGAAAGGACAGCATGAAGTATTCAGGAATTGGCGGTCAGGCGGTAATTGAAGGCATCATGATGATGAAAGGCGAGGACTATGCAGTGGCAGTCCGCCGGCCTGACAAAGAGATAGAAGTAAAAAAAGACACATACCAGAGTATCACGAAAAAAGCGAAGATTTTACAGCTTCCGTTTGTACGCGGCGTGTTCCGGTTTGCAGATTCGATGATCATCGGTATGCGGAGTCTGACGTATTCCGCCAGCTTTTTTGAAGATGACGAGGATGCAGAGCCGGGAAAATTCGAACAGTTTTTAGACCGCGTGTTCGGCGAGAAGCTGGAGAGTGCGATCATGGCAGCTGTTCTGGTAATTTCGTTTATCCTGGCAATTGGTATTTTTATGCTCCTGCCGCTGGGGATTGCGAACCTGTTTAAGGGAGTTATCACATCGGATCATCTGATGGCAGTGTTGGAAGGTGTGATCCGGATCGCGATTTTTATTATCTATATTAAACTCGTTTCGCGGATGGAGGACATCCGGCGGACATTTATGTACCACGGGGCGGAGCACAAGTGCATCAACTGTGTGGAACACGGACATCCGCTGACGGTAAAATATGTGCGCGAGAGCTCGAAAGAGCACAAGCGCTGTGGTACCAGTTTCATATTGATTGTCATGGTGATCAGTATTCTGATGTTTATGGTGATCCGGGTCGATACGATCTGGATGCGGATTCTGAGCCGTATTATTCTGGTTCCGGTCATTGCAGGTATATCATATGAGGTATTGCAGTGCGCCGGACGGAGCAATTCGAAGTTTATGGATCTGGTGAGCCGTCCGGGTATGTGGATGCAGGGTCTGACGACGAAGGAGCCGGATGACTCGATGATTGAGGTGGCGATCGCGGCGACCGAGGCAGTTTTTGACTGGAGAGAATACCTGACGGAGAATTTCCCAGGCTGGGAAAAGCAGCTGGAAGAGTCATAAATAGAACACGGTACGACAGAGGGGATGAGTCGATGAGCGAGGAAAACGGAAGAACAGACCTGACCTGGAGAGAACTGTTGGATGAGGGCGGCGCGCGCTTAAGTGAGGCGGGTGTACCGGACGCAGGGACGGATGCCTGGTATCTGATGGAAGCGGCGTTCGGGATTGACCGGGTGCATTATTATCTGGATCAGAACCGTCCGATCCATGCGGAACGCCTGGAAAAGGGCTATGGGCGCTATCAGGAAATGCTTCAGAAACGGGCAGAGCGCATTCCACTGCAGCAGATTCTGGGAATGCAGGATTTTATGGGAATGACATTTTCTGTCGATGAAAATGTCCTGATTCCGCGCCAGGATACGGAGACGTTAGTTGAGCGGGTTCTTCGGGATTACCCGGAAAAGGATCTGAAACTTTTGGATATGTGTACCGGATCCGGCTGTATCGCGATCAGCCTTGCCGTGCTTGGCGGCTACCAGAACGTGACGGCGGTGGATATTTCCGAGGCGGCGCTGCGCGTGGCAAAGAAAAATGCGAGACGTCTCTTTTTGATTCAGAAGGGAACTGCGCGGTCAGAATCGTTTCAGGTATCGGAGGATCCGTGGTGCATCCGCCTGAAAACGTGGCTGGCAAAGGGACCGCTCCTGCAGGCAGAGATCGAGGAACACAGCCTGACACTTTTGCAGAGCAATCTGTTTCAGGCGGTGGAGGCGGATGTCATGTACGATGTGATTGTGTCGAATCCGCCATATATCCCATCGGCGGTGATCGACGGTCTGGAACCGGAGGTACGCGACCATGAGCCTCGGCTGGCGCTGGACGGCAGCGAGGACGGTCTGTATTTTTACCGGGTTCTGGCGCTGGAGTGCAGCAAACATCTGAACAAGGGCGGCTGCGTATATTTTGAGATAGGATATGACCAGGCGGAGGCGGTCAGCCGGATACTGACCATCGCCGGGTATCGGGAGATAGAAGTGATAAAGGATGAGCCGGGGCTTAACCGCGTGGTAAAGGCACGGTGGAACCGTTAGACGATAGAGGAGGATATCATGTTTGACAGATTGGATGATTTGCTGATCCGTTATGAAGAGCTGATGGAAGAGCTCGGCAGCCCGGAAGTGGCAAGCGATACAAATCGTTTCCGCAAGCTGATGAAGGAGCAGTCGGATCTGGCTCCGATTGTGGAGGCATATAAAGAGTATAAGAAGGCAAAACAGGACGTAGAGGACAGTCTGGCGCTTCTGGATGAGGAATCCGACGAGGAGATGCGCGAGATGGCGAAGGAAGAGTTAAATGCTGCGAAAAAGCGCATCGAAGATCTGGAGCAGGAATTAAAAATTCTGCTTCTTCCGAAGGATCCGAACGATGAAAAGAACGTTATCGTCGAGATCCGTGCAGGTGCAGGCGGCGATGAGGCGGCATTATTTGCGTCCGAACTGTACCGTATGTATGTGCGCTTTGCAGAGCGCAACCGCTGGAAAACTGAGCTTGTCAGCGTCAGTGAAAATGGAATCGGCGGCTTCAAGGAGGTCGTTTTCATGATTACCGGCCAGGGCGCTTACTCCAAGATGAAGTACGAGAGCGGTGTCCACCGCGTACAGCGTGTGCCGGAGACCGAGTCCGGCGGACGTATCCATACCTCGACCGCGACGGTTGCCGTGATGCCGGAGGCAGAGGATGTGGACGTTGTCATCGATGATAAAGATATCCGTATTGACGTTATGCGTGCGTCCGGAAACGGTGGACAGTGTGTCAACACGACTGACTCCGCGGTACGTCTGACCCATATTCCGACCGGTATCGTGATCTACAGCCAGACTGAGAAATCGCAGTTACAGAACAAGGAAAAGGCGTTCCGTCTTCTGCGTTCCAAGCTATATGATCTGGAGCTGGAGAGACGCCAGAACGAGGAAGCGGCAGAACGCCGCAGCCAGATCGGTACCGGTGACCGTTCCGAGAAGATCCGTACCTATAACTTCCCGCAGGGACGTGTGACCGAGCACCGCATCAAACTGACCTTGTATAAGATCGATTCGATCATGGACGGCGATCTGTATGAGATCATTGACAGCTTAATTGCAGCCGATCAGGCGGCGAAGCTGGCGAAGATGAATGAGGGCATCTAAAGAATTAGAGAAAACGGAAAGGGGATCCTATATGGAAAGAAGAGATAAAGTCAATTATTATTTGGATCTGGCGGAAATGGTTTCGCAGCGGAGTACCTGTCTGCGAAAGCACTACGGGGCAGTGATTGTGAATAACGATGAGGTTATCTCGACCGGCTATGTGGGCGCCCCGCGCGGACGGAAAAATTGTTCCGATATCGGTCGCTGCATCCGCGAGGAGCTTCATGTGCCGCGCGGCGAGCGGTACGAGTTGTGCCGCAGTGTCCATGCCGAGGCCAATGCCCTGATCAGTGCCTCCAGAGAGCGCATGATCGGCGCGTCGCTGTATCTGACCGGTGTCGATGCGAGAACCGGCGGGTATGTGGAAAAATCGAGCTGCTGTTCGATGTGCAAGCGCATGGTAATCAATGCCGGAATTGAACATGTCTATATCCGTGATACGAAAAATGAGTACCGAAAAGTCGATGTAGAAGATTGGATCCGCGAAGATGAATCGCTGGAAGGAAAATTTGGGTACTAAGAAGCGCACAGGAGACGGCGCTGCCCGCTGGGCACGCCGCATCTTCTGTGCTTTTTTGATCGTGATTGGATGTCTGGTTCTGGCGGATGGTGTGGGGGATGCGGTTAGAAGGGCGGAAAACAGAGATTCCCAATCTGAAGGAAATGTAGAGCAGAATTTATCTGGAAAATCTGATTCAGATGCGTCAGAGCCGATATGGCAGCCAGATTTCGCAGTCTTAAAATGCCAGAATGCCGACGTCATCGCCTGGATTCGCATTCCCGGTACTCACATCGACGAACCGATTGTCCAGACAAGCGACAATGAATCGTACCGCAGCATCGGGCTGGATGGAAAACCAGATCCAGCCGGGACCGTCTTTCTGGACTGCGAGAGTGCACCGGATGCGTCGGATTTTCATTCGATCTTTTACGGGCATCATATGAAGGACGGAAGCCGGTTTTCCGAGCTGGTCCGCCTGAAAGACGAAGATTTCTTCCAGAAGCATCGGACGGCTTACCTCTATTTCCCAGATGGGAAAAGGCGGACACTCCGTCTGATTGCAGCGCTCACTGCGGGCAGTCAGGGGGAACGGCGTAGGACGGAATTTGCGGATCGGTCGGAGATGCATCCTTATATAGAAGAAATGACGGAGGGATGCCGGTTTCGCGAACTGCCAGACGAGGAGGTTTCCCACTTGTATTCCTTTGTGACGTGCAGTTATGAATTTGCGGATGCGCGGACGATTGTGTATGCAGTGGATGAGTGATGCTTATGGATTGTACGTTACTGTTCACGTATACGTGCCCAGTAACGGAATTTGCCGTGGCTCCGCATTTAAATACGGCAAATTCCTGCTGCCACCACGTTTTCTTACGGCACTTTCGGTTCCAAAAGTGCCTACCCGTGAACAGTTACGATTGTACAATGCAAGAAAGAAGTGCAAAGCAAATAAATTTGCAAGCAGCAGGCAAATGTGGTATATTACTTATAGTGATGAGATCTGCCTTTTTTTAGAAAAGAGGCGTGAAAATAAAACATATGAGGAGAACAAGATATGAAGGGTATCGTTTTAGCAGGCGGTTCAGGCACACGCCTTTACCCGCTGACACGCGTAACTTCCAAACAGCTGCTTCCGATTTATGACAAACCGATGATTTACTATCCGATCTCCGTTCTGATGAACGCGGGAATCCGGGATATTCTGATTATTTCGACACCGGATGACACACCGCGTTTTAAGGAATTGTTGGGCGATGGACATCAGTTTGGTTTACATTTAAGCTATGCCGTGCAGCCAAGTCCGGATGGACTGGCGCAGGCATTTATCATCGGCGAGGAGTTCATCGGGGATGATTCCGTAGCGATGATTCTGGGCGACAATATTTTCCAGGGTCAGGGACTTGTGAAACGCCTGCGTGCTGCCTCTGCCAAGAAAGAGGGCGCGACTGTATTCGGCTACTATGTCGATGATCCGGAGCGCTTCGGTATCGTAGAATTTGACGACCAGGGCAAGGCGATCTCCATCGAGGAGAAGCCGGAGAAACCGAAGTCCAATTACTGTGTAACGGGTCTGTATTTCTATGACAACCGGGTAGTAGAGTATGCGAAACAGTTAAAACCGTCTTCCAGAGGCGAGCTTGAGATCACCGATTTGAACCGCATCTATCTGGAAAATGGCGATCTGGATGTCATTCTTCTGGGACAGGGCTTTACCTGGCTCGATACCGGTACACATGAGTCCTTAGTTGAGGCAACCAATTTCGTTAAGACAGTAGAGACCCACCAGCACCGCAAGATCGCGTGCCTGGAGGAGATTGCGTACTTAAACGGCTGGATCAGCAAGGAAGAAGTGCTGGAGGCATACGAGGTATACAAGAAAAACCAGTATGGCAAATATCTGAAAGACGTACTGGATGGGAAATATGTTGATAAAATACATCAGAATTAAAAGGAGTTAAAACAATGAAGATTATCGTGACAGGCGGAGCCGGATTCATCGGCGGAAACTTCGTACACCATATGGTAAATAAATACCCGGAGTATCAGATCATCAATCTGGATCTTCTGACCTATGCGGGCAACTTAGAGACACTGAAACCGGTTGAAAACAAACCAAATTACAAATTTGTACACGGCGATATCGCAGACCGCGACTTCGTGTTTAAACTCTTCGAGGAAGAAAAGCCGGACATCGTAGTAAACTTTGCAGCAGAGAGCCATGTAGACCGTTCCATCACGGATCCGGAGGCATTTGTCCGTACCAATGTCATGGGAACGACCACCCTGCTGGATGCCTGCCGCACCTATGGAATTAAACGTTATCATCAGGTATCGACCGATGAGGTATACGGCGATCTGCCGTTAGACCGCCCGGATCTCTTCTTCACGGAGACAACCCCGCTTCATACCTCCAGCCCGTACTCTTCTTCCAAGGCGGGTGCGGATCTGTTTGTACTGGCATACCATAGAACCTACGGACTTCCAGTGACAGTATCCCGCTGCTCCAACAATTACGGTCCATATCATTTTCCGGAGAAGCTGATTCCGCTGATGATCAGCCGTGCGCTGGCAGACGAGGAACTTCCGGTATACGGCGACGGCGCGAACGTTCGCGACTGGCTGCACGTATCCGATCATTGTGAGGCGATCGATCTGATTCTCCACAAGGGACGCGTCGGTGAGATCTACAATATCGGCGGACACAATGAGAGAACCAACCTGGAGGTTGTCAAAACCATCCTGAAAGCGCTGGACAAGCCGGAAAGCCTGATCCGTTACGTCAAGGATCGTCCGGGCCATGACCGCCGTTATGCGATCGATCCGACCAAGATCGAGACGGAGCTTGGCTGGAAGCCGAAATACAATTTTGACACCGGCATTCGTCAGACGATCGACTGGTATCTGAACAATCAGGACTGGTGGAAACACATTTTAAGCGGTGAGTACAGCCAGTACTTCGAAAAAATGTATGGAGATAGATTATAATGAGAGTATTAGTGACAGGCGTCAAAGGCCAGCTTGGCTATGACGTGATGAATGAGCTGAAAAAACAGGGTCTTACTGGCATCGGCGTGGATGTCGATGAGATGGATATTACCGATGCAGAGGCATGCCGCCGCGTGATCACCGAGGCAAAGCCGGATGCAGTGATCCACTGCGCTGCATATACTGCAGTAGACGCAGCGGAACAGAACATGGAACTCTGCCGTAAAGTCAATGCAGATGGAACGAGAAATATCGCTGAGGTCTGCAAAGGTCTGGACATCAAAATGATGTACATCAGCACCGATTATGTATTCAACGGTCAGGGCACCCGCCCGTGGGAGCCGGATGACCACCGGGAACCACTCAACGCCTACGGTCAGTCGAAGTATGAGGGCGAGCTGGCAGTCGAGGAGCTGGTAAAGAAGTTTTTCATCGTCCGTATCGCGTGGGTATTTGGCGTGAACGGCAAGAACTTCATCAAGACGATGCTGCGCGTTGGCAAAGAGCGCGGGGCAGTCAGTGTTGTAGATGATCAGATTGGTTCCCCGACTTACACCTACGATCTGGCGCGTCTGCTGGTTGATATGATTCAGAGCGACAAATATGGTCGTTACCATGCGACGAATGAGGGACTTTGCAGCTGGTATGAATTTGCAGTTGAGATCTTTAAGCAGGCGGGCATGGACGTCAAGGTGACGCCGGTCAGCACTGCCGAGTATACAGCTGCTTATCCGGGTCAGGCAAAACGCCCGATGAACAGCCGGATCAGCAAAGAAAAACTTTCGGACAACGGATTTGAGAGGCTTCCGTCCTGGCAGGATGCGGTAGGTCGCTATCTGAAAGAAATTCAGTAAAAAATGTGCAATCAGACATAGAAAGCAGCAGAGGCAGAAAGTGTGAAGTGCCGTTGGCTGCAGGATTTTCTTTAGGTTGGAATCAAAATCGTAGAAGGTCATGTATGTTAGTGGGGGATTTCCATAAATGTACATGACCTTTGGACTCTGTATTTGATGATGTAGGAGGAGCTCTTAAAATGGGTAAATATTTTGGAACAGACGGATTCCGCGGCGAGGCAAATGTGACGCTGACCGTGGAGGACGCCTATAAAGTAGGTCGTTTCCTGGGCTGGTACTATGGACAGAAGACGAAAGCAGATCGCTGCCGGGTTGTGATCGGCAAGGATACGAGACGCAGCAGCTATATGTTTGAATATTCGCTGGTATCGGGACTGACCGCTTCCGGCGCAGATGTCTATTTGCTTCACGTGACAACCACTCCGAGTGTATCGTATGTTGTACGCACCGAGGAGTTTGACTGCGGTATCATGATCTCCGCAAGCCACAATCCATACTATGACAACGGAATCAAGGTTATCAACGGACGCGGCGAGAAACTGGAGGAGGAGACGATCGAGAAGATTGAGTCGTATCTGGATGGCGAGATGGGCGAGATTCCATTTGCCAAGCGCGATGCGATCGGACGCACCGTTGACTATGCGGCGGGACGCAACCGCTATATCGGTTATCTGATTTCCCTGGCAACACGGTCTTTCAAAAATATGCGGGTAGGTCTTGACTGTGCAAACGGAAGCGCTTCCGCGATTGCGAAAAACGTATTCGACGCACTGGGCGCGGAGACACACGTCATCAACAACACGCCGGATGGTCTGAATATCAATACAAATTGCGGTTCCACCCACATCGAGGGACTGCAGAAATATGTGGTTGAAAATCATCTGGACGTTGGATTCGCTTATGATGGAGATGCGGATCGCTGCCTGGCAGTGGACAGTGAGGGCAAGCTGGTGGATGGCGACAAGATCCTCTATGTATGTGGAAAATACATGAAAGAGCAGGGCACGCTGGTCAACAATACGGTTGTCACCACGGTTATGTCGAACTTCGGTCTTTATAAGGCATTTGAGCGCGAGGGCATTTCCTATGAGAAGACGGCGGTTGGCGATAAGTATGTCTATGAAAATATGTCCCAGAACGGTCACTGTCTGGGAGGCGAGCAGTCGGGTCATATCATTTTCAGCAAACACGCGACGACCGGAGATGGCATTTTAACATCATTAAAGCTGATGGAAGTGATTCTGGAGAAGAAAGAGACACTTGCAAAGCTGGCTGATGAGGTGCAGATTTATCCGCAGGTTCTGAAAAATGTCAGAGTTAAGGATAAAGAGGCGGCGCAGGCAGACCGCGACGTGCAGGCGGAGGTTCAGAAGGTATCGGATGCGTTGGGCGATACCGGTCGAATCTTAGTTCGTCCGAGTGGTACAGAGCCGCTGATCCGCGTGATGGTCGAGGCACCGACGGATGAAATCTGCGGAAAATATGTAGCACAGGTTGTAGAAATGATAGAAAAAAAGGGACTGGCAGAGTAAGACATGAGAGAGCAGCTGACAGAAAGTGATGTAAAGAAGATTCAGGAAGAGATCGACCATCGGAAGCTGGTGGTCCGCAAAGAGGCGATCGAGGCGGTCAAGGAGGCGCGCGCACAGGGTGACTTGAGCGAAAACTTCGAATATTATGCTGCTAAGAAGGATAAGAACCGGAATGAAAGCCGTATTCGCTATCTGGAAAATATGCTGAAGCACGCTAAGATCGTATCGGAAGAATCCCGCCCGGATGAGGTCGGAATGAATGATACGGTTACCCTGTATTTTGAGGATGACGACGAGGAAGAAGTATACCGTCTGGTAACGAGCATCCGGGGCAATTCCCTGGAAAACCGGATCAGCATCGAGTCGCCGCTCGGAAAAGCGATCGAAGGACACCATGTGGGTGACCAGGTGGAAGTGAAGGTCAACGATAAGAGCAGCTATGTGGTGGAGATCCGGAAGATCGAGAAAACGGGAGAAGAGGATTCGGATCGGATTCGTAGTTATTAGTTGCAATACAAAGGAGAGTTTTGATTACTATGAAATTTGAAGAATTATGTGATGCACGTTATTCACTTCGTAAATTTGACAGCCGCCCGGTTGAGGCGGAAAAATTACAGAAAGTGCTGGAGGCAGGACGCAAAGCCCCGACGGCACATAACTTACAGCCACAGCGCTTTTTCGTGATGCAGAGTGAGGAGGCTCTGGCGAAAGCGGATGCATGTACGGCGTGTCATTTTCATCCGCCGGTTGTGATTGTAGCAGCCTATGATCCAGAGATTTCCTGGAAACGGGAAGAGGACGGGAAAAACCATGGAGAGATCGATGTGACATTGGCGGTTTCCCAGATGATGCTGCAGGCAGCAGAACTGGGACTGGGAACAACGTATGTTGGTATGTTTAATCCAGAAAAATTGCTGGAGCAGTTCCCAGAGATGAAGGGTTTACAGCCGACGGCCTATCTTCCGCTTGGATATCCGGCAGAGACAGCTCATCCGTCCAGGCTGCATGCAGATCGCAAGCCGCTAGAAGAGTTGGCGGTATTTCTGTAAAATATAGACAATCCGTAACTGTTCAGTACCTTCACAGTCACGCGCAAAAATCCATTAAAAATTGCCTGCGGCAATGGGATTTTTGCCTGCTGGCCCATGTTTTCGTACGGTCAGCGCAGTAAATGCGCAGACCTACTGAACAGTTACGACAATCCTTTATTTACCATAATCCTTAATCGATACAGTCTGTTTCCTGAGAAGTTTGGAGACAGGCTGTATTTTTGTGTAATGTCAATGATGCGCACTCGCGCGAAGCAGAAATATGTAACGATATATCTTGCAATCCATGTGCATTTAAAAGTATAATAAAAAAATATGAAGAGAAGCATGAAACGATGTAAGATGAGAAAAGGAAATTGTATGTTATTAAGAGAATATTTAAAAGAATGGACCAAAGAAGACTTATTAAACGAAGCAAGAAGCTACGAGTTAAAGAACTGTTCCCGACTTAAAAAGGATGACCTGATTGACCGAATTGTAGAATATTTAACGACGGAAGAGGCACTCCGGGGTAGACTTTCATGCCTGACGAAAGAGCAGATGGTGCTTTTTTGCAAAGCCTGTACCGAGCCACAGAAAATTTCTGCAGAAGAGATTATGGATGGAATGCAGTTATATAAATACGTACTTGGAAGTTTTGAGGAAGTGAGTGACTGCTTCACTGTCTTTGAAGAGATTGCACAGGGTTTTAGCGGGATTGACGATGAGGCATTCCGGGCGGTTCAGAGCAAAAAAGGCTGGCTGATGAAGTGTATCAGCTTCTTTATCGATTATTATGAGATTGCGCCGCTGGAAATTTTGTATGAACTGTACAAATTGAAGGTGAAAGGCACGATCGAAGAAATGATCGGGATGCTGGAGGAAATGCCGGAGGACATCACAGAATCCTGCATTTTCCCGATGGAGAAACTGGGAATGCAGGACCTGCCGAAAGAGAATCCGCTTTATTCCGAGAGGGGCTTGTATGTACATCTTCCAGTTTTTGAGGGTGATGGACTCACTGCTTTGTTGAAACAGCAGCAGAATAAAAAATTCTATATTCCGTCTGCACAGCAGTTGGATGAAATCTGTCAGAAAGGGTATGAGGCAGGGGTACTGGCTTATAAGGAGCTGGAGTCCTATTTCATAAAAAAATTGGATGTGCCGTATGAGAAAGCGGCTAGATGGTGCTTTGAGACGTGGGCCAGCAGTTATGAAGGAAAATCACCGGCAGAACTGATGAATAAGATGCATGAAGAAGGGATTGTCTTCCAGAGCGAGCAGCAGATGGGCGAATTTTTAAGACTTCTCATGGATGCGTTCAACAATACGAGAACAAAAGAAAACCGCGGAAATAAACCGTGGGAATTAAGTGAGAGAGGTATGATCGGCGGCATGCCGGCGATGGTGCCGGAAATGTCCCAGCCAGCACCGGTAACCGCGAAAAAGGTGGAGAAGATTTATCCGAATGATCCGTGTCCTTGCGGATCTGGGAAGAAATATAAGAAGTGTTGTGGAAGAAATTAATACTCAGAGGTGAAATGAAAAATGCAGCAAGAGAGGAAAGAAATATCTGGCAAAGCTAATACGATCGCTGGTTTTTCCATCCCTCTGTATCTAGGCATCCTGGCGCTGGTGGTGGTCTGTATGTATATGGACTGTCTTCCGGTAGGCTTGGTCGGCGGCATGATTGCGCTGATGGTGCTGGGCGAGGGACTCAATTTTTTAGGAAATCATACACCGGTTGTGAAAACGTACCTGGGCGGCTCGGTCATCTGTATTCTGGGGGCGGCGGTCATCCAGGCACTGGGGCTGATTCCGGAGCAGACGCATGAGATCCTGGACAATTTTGTCAACAAAGAAGGATTTCTGGTCTTCTATATCTCAGCGCTGATCACAGGAAGTCTTTTCAATATCGACCGCGGGCTTCTGATCCGCGCAACGGTGAAACTGCTTCCGACAGCTGTCATATCGCTGGCAGTCGGCGTGATACTTTCAGGTCTGCTCGGTATGGTGATGGGGGAGAGTTTTCTGGAAGGCATCCTGTATATCGGTATTCCGATGACGAGCGGCGGCATGACGGCGGGAGCAGTGCCTCTGTCGGCAATGTATTCGTCGGTTCTGGGGACGGACGCCGGACAGATCCTGACGCGGATCGCACCGGCGACGGTGCTGGGAAATTGTGTGGCGATCATTTTTGGCGGTTTAGCCAATAATATCGGCGAGCGAAAGCCATCTCTGACCGGAAATGGCTGCCTTGTCAATGACGGTCACGAAGTGAAGAAACAGCCTCCGATGAAACCGACCTTCGCACTCTTATGTACGGGACTTATCATTTCGATGGCATTTTATGAACTGGGGGCGCTCTGCCATCATTTTATTTCGATTGTACCGACATATGCGTGGATGATTGTGGCAGTTGTGATTGTGAAGGGAACGGGAATCCTTTCAGATCGCCTGGAGGACGCGGCGAGAGAGTGGGGACAGTTCGCGATCCACAGCTGGACGGCGGCGGCGCTGACTGGAATCGGAGCGACGCTGATTGATTTAAAGACGATTCTGCACACCATCACTCCATTTTATCTGCTCAGTGTCGTGCTGATTGTCGGGGCGATCACACTGACCGCCGGACTGATCGGCATCAAGATGGGATTTTATCCGCTGGAATCATCGATCGCAGCGGGGATGTGTACGACGAACATGGGCGGTTCCGGAAATGTGGCGGTGCTCAGCAGTTCGAAACGGATGGAACTGCTTCCATTTGCACAGATTGTGACGCGCTCCTGCGGGGCACTGATGCTGACGATCGGGGGTGTGCTGATACAGCTGCTGGCGAGGTAGAAAAAGAACGGTGATTGACAGAGAAATGTACCTGATAGAGGGAAAATAAGTGGAAACAGAGAAATAGGGAAAAGCTGGGAGGTACGGCTTATGAACATATTCATTGCGATCATGCTGGTGTTTGCGGCAGCCGGTCTTGTGGATGAGATGCTGGGAGGAAAGCTGGGGCTGATGCCGAATTTTGAAAAGGGGCTTGCCACCATGGGCGGTCTGGCGATGTCCACGGTCGGATTTTTTGCGATCGGAGTTACATATGTGCAGACCCACGCGGAATCGATTGCAGAGGCGGCAAAGCATATGCCGTTTGATCCGGCGCTCATTCCAAGCTGCCTTCTGGCGCCGGATATGGGGGCGCTTGGCATGGCACAGAAGCTGGCGGCGACACCAGCGCTGGCGGCATTTACCGGTGCGATGGTAGCAGGCAGTCTGGGTATGACGGTCGGATACCAGCTGCCGGTTTTTCTGGCAGCCGTTCGAAAAGATGAAATAGGAGAGCTGATGCGGGGGTTCATCTTCGGACTGATTGCCATACCGTCTGGTCTGGCGGTCGGAGGTCTGATGCTGGGTCTGCCTGTCCGTCAGCTCTTTTTTAATATGATTCCGGTGCTGGTGCTGTGCGTGGTGCTGATTGCGGCATTTGTGTTGGTTCCGAAGCTGACGATGAAGATCATGATTTTCATCGGAAATGCGATCCGTATTTTTAGTTTTCTCCTGTTTGGTGTGGCGGTCTTCGGAATTTTCATGCCGAAGTATGCGGTTGTCGAGGATGCCTTGATTGAGGAAATGCTTTTTATGGTACTCCGCATGGTCATCGCAGCGTGCGGCGGTCTGGTGCTGTCGCAGGTGGCGTTAAAACGTCTCCAAAAGCCGATCCAGCGCATCGGGGCGATCCTGGGTATCAATGAGGAGGCAGTTGTCGGACTGTTCCTTTCCTTTATACAGAGCCTTGCGATGCTGCCATTGTTTTCCAAGATGGATAAGCGCGGGAAAGTATTAAATGCCGCTTTCTCTGTGGCAGGTGCCTATGTAGTAGGCGGTCAGATGACCCTTGTAGCGTCCCTGATACCGGGAAACTGGGTAACAGCCTATATGATCAGCAAGGTGCTGTCAGGCGGATTGGCAGTTGCCCTGGCGGTTATTTGTATGAGAAGGTCAAAAATGATAACAGAGTAGAGCGGAATATCTGATATTGAGATAAGGATAAAGAAATAAGAAAGCCCCGGCAGTTTCGCTGCCGGGGCTTTCCGCCCTTTTGGGGCTATATCATTTTCATAGAAGGCATTATATGTTGAACTTAAGACTTTTAGAGTTGTCAAACGGTTGCGAGCAATTAACAGCAGCCACAGCCTCCAAAGCTCTGCTCGGTTCTCTCAATGATCTCGTTCTGAAGCGGTTTATCCAGGTTGCGGAAGTAGTCACTGTATCCAGCTACGCGGACGATCAGTTCCTTGTATTCTTCCGGATTCTTCTGAGCTTCGATCAGAGTCTGGCGGTCGATAACGTTAAACTGCATATGATGTCCGTTCATAGCAAAGTAGGAACGAATCAGAGCAGCCAGGTTGTCAATACCCTTCTCGCCTGCGATAGCAGCCGGAGTAAACTTCTGGTTCAGCAGAGTACCGCCGGTCTCACAGTGGTTCATCTTGGAGCAGGATTTAACAACTGCGGTCGGTCCGTTGATATCAGCACCCTTCTCAGGAGAGATACCCTCAGACAGAGGATTATGAGCCAGACGGCCGTTCGGAGTAGCGATCATAACATCACCGAAGTATACGTGGCAGGTGGTCGGAAGCATATCTACATGATATACACCGCCTCTGGTGGTCGGTCTGCCGGTAATATAATCTTTGTACTCATTGAATACACTTACCATGATGTCATCTGCATAATCATCATCGTTGCCGTATTTCGGAGTTTTATTCTTAACCAGGTTCAGAATGTCCTCATGGCCCTTGAAATCGTCGTTCATAGCGTCGATGAGTTCTTTCATGGTAAACTTCTGATTGTCAAATACGTTGAACTTGATAGCGGAGAGTGCATCGGAAATAGTACCGATACCAACACCCTGGATGTAGCTTGTGTTGTATCTCGGGCCGCCTGCGTTGTAGTCTTTACCTTTCTTGATACAGTCATCGGTACAGATGGAAAGGAACGGAGCCGGCATCATCTGAGAGTAGATTCTCTCGATAACCAGGTTGCCGCGCATCTTAACATCGATGATGTACTCAAGCTGTGTCTTGAATGCGTTCCACAGTTCGTCATAGGATTTGAAGTCTTCTGCCTTGCCGGTGTGCGGTCCGATCTGTTTTTTGAACATTACATCGTAGCCATCATACAGAGCGAGCTGTAAGCACTTAGGGATGTTTAAGTAACCGGTCAGCCAATAAGCCTCGGTTCCCCATGCACCGGTCTCAACACATCCGGAGCATCCAGCGTTTCTTGCATCTACCAGGGATTTGCCCTGATTTACCAGCTCCTGAATCAGCTCATCGGTATTGTAGAATGCCGGCTGGCCCCAACCCTGACGAGCGATCTCGCAAGCTCTCTTTAAGAACTTATCCGGAGTAACCTTGGAAATCTGTACGTTGGAGTTTGGCTGGTTCTGTCTCATATCTTCCATACAGTCAAGGATTAAGTAAGAAACAGCGTTAACTGCGTCTGTACCATCTTCCTTCACACCGCCGGAGTTGATATTTGCGAAGTCTACGTATGTACCGGACTCTTTTAAGGTTACGCCAACCTTAACCGGAGCCGGAGAGTTGAACAGTTTAACCCAGAGACACTCAAGAAGCTCAAGAGCTCTGGTATCATCCAGAGTACCTGCAGCGGTATCTTTCTCATAGAACGGAATCAGATGCTGATCCAGACGGCCCGGTGTAAATGCATCCCACGGGTTTAACTCGGTTGTAACGCCAAGGTGTGTAAACCAGTACATCTGAAGTGCCTGCCAGTAGGTCTCCGGTTTGTGCTCCGGAACAACGGCACAGTTAGCTGCAATCTGCTCAAGCTCTGCTTTTCTGACCGGATCCTTCTCCTCAGCAGCCTTCTCAAGAGCCAGATCATGATATCTCTTACCTAAGATAATGATAGCATCGCAGCAGATATCCATAGCGCGAAGCTCCTGCTCTTTGTCATAAGCTTCCGGATCATTGAAGTAGTCAAGATCTTTGATAGCCTGCGCGATCTCTTTCTTGTAATCGCCGTAGCCCTTGATGTAGAAGTTCTTGCCGCCGGCTGTATGGCCCGGTCCACGCTGCTCCATGAACTCGGTAAACATACCAACCTCATAGCAGTCTCTCCATTCCTGGGTCATAGCTTTTAAGAGATGCTCTCTGACTGCACGATTCTTCCAGTACGGAATGATCTCCTCTTCCTGAAGCTTCAGATCGTCTTCGGTAACAGTGAAGTTAACCAGTTTACGATCATTCATGATGTGCATATCTTCGATGGTGTGACAGCACAGCTCCGGGAAAGTCGGTGAACACTGCGGGTCCTTGCCCTTCTCACCAACTAACAGCTCATCATCGCCTAAGTAAAGAGTTTTTCTGGAGAAGTACTCTTTCAGAACGAGAGCTCTTAAAACCGGTACAGATACGGAACCTTCGTACTCTTTGTAAACATCGGTTTCAATTTTTGCTCTTTCCAGATCCAGATGCGGCTGGGTGGAATGGCTGATTCTTCTCAGTCTTTTAATTCTCTCGGTACATCCGCGGTCGTTGTCTTTTAACAGACCTTCTGGTGTGTTGATTACGAATGAAGTATCAATTTTCTCTGCCATTTAAATCATCCTCCTATATTGACTTTGTTGAATCCCTGTTCTTCGAACATGGACTTAAAGTGTTCCATAAGCTCGGACACCGGTACGCTCATCTCGTCATCATGGTACTCCATGTCGAGGCTGGCGTATTTACCCTTTCCGATGTCATGATAAGGTAAAAGGTTTACCTGACGTGCGTGAATATTGTTTTCCTTCAGAAAATGGATGACACTTTCGATGTGTTCATCGGTTGCGTTGACCTGCTGGATAATTGGAAGCCGGATGTAAAGACCAGCGCCCTCATCACTTAATTTCTTTAAGTTCTCAAGAATCAGTGAATTGTCAACGCCGATATACTTCTTGTGGTCTTCCGGATCCATCACTTTGATGTCGTAGAGAAAAACATCTACATAAGGAAGAACCCGCTTCAGATTCTCATAGTCTGTGTAGCCGCTGGTGTCGATGAAAACGCTGACACCGTTCTCGTGGAGCTTGCGACAGACCTCTTCCACATAGTCCATATGCTGGGAAGCCATAACTTCGCCGCCGGAGAGTGTTACACCGCCGCCGGACTGCTCATAGAAGATTTTGTCCTTCATCGCTTCCTTGACAAGTGCATCTACGGTGTATTCCTTACCGGCTAACTCCCGGGCCTCTGTGATGCACCAGTCGGTACAGACACCGCAGGCGGTACACTTGGAACGGTCAAATACAATCTTTCCGTCTACGATGGAATTGGCTCCCTGTTTACATTTTGCAACACATCGACCACAGGCGGTACATTTGTGCTGATGAAAAATCAGTTCCTTATAATAATGCTGACTCTCCGGGTTGTGGCACCACATACAGCGTAAGGGACATCCCTTGAAGAAGATCGTGGTGCGGACACCATCGCCGTCGTGCGTTGAAAATTTCTGGATGTTAAATATGTAAGGAGTTTCTGCCATTCTTTCCCCCTCCTTTGCAAAAAAACTAGACTGTGTTCTAGTTCTGAGTCTATAATACTACAACCATCTCAAGAATACAAGAGTAAATTGAAAAAAATGTATTAATTTAATTTTTAACAGACGAATCTGAAAAATAATCATCCGATCACGCTGAAACAAGCGGAGTGCGGAATGACTATAAAAGAAAATTAATATAACATATAAGATACCATAGAAAAATGGGGCTTACAATCGGCAAAAGTGAGGATATTATGCGTGAAAAGAAAGTGAAAATTGTAGAAAAGATAAAATAGTGTGAATATTCATAAAATACAAAACAAAAACAAAAAATTAAGCACAGTTAAAAAGGCGTCGCACAAATATGAAAAGTGAAAATCAAGATAGAAGTGAAAAAAAGCTAAAAAACCAGAATAACACGTAGAAAAGAGCAGTAGAAAACAAAATGAATACGAAGCTTGAAATAATGGTTACTGTTTCACAGGTAGGCACTTTTGGAACCGAAAGTGCCGTAAGAAAACGTGGTGGCAGCAGGAATTTGCCGTATTTAAATGCGAAGCCACGGCAAATTCCGTTACTGGGCACGTATGCGTGAACAGTAACAAAAAATGAAATAATTTCGCTCATGTGAAAGTTGCCCGGTTGACAAGAGGAATTTTGACATGGTATAGTAAAAATGTATAAGGATGTTTCGGGAAGTATTAGAAGAACCCGGACAGCAGAAGCCAGGAAAACTATATTTCGAGCTGAAAAACCTAACACAGTATATTGTCAGGGTTTACAGCCAATGGGTATCAGGGGAAACTCGGATGCCTCCCGCATTTGGAAAGAAATGCATTGGAAAGAGAAGTAGGACCTGCTGCTTATTTAGGAAGAAAGGCAGCTGGTAAAAGGCGGCGCATCCTCTGCCAGAGTCTCGTTCCGATGAAATGTTTTTCAGCGTATTCTTAAACAAAAGAAGGGAGAAGAACAATTTCATGAAGAAGACAAACAGAATCATTGCATTGGCAATGGCGGCCATGACAGCATTGTCTATGACAGCCTGCTCCGGAAGCGCAAAAGAGACAACGGAGGCGGAAAGCGCCGCAGAGACAACCGCAGAGGCTGCTGAGGAAAGCAGTGCAGAGGAGACCAAGGAGGCATCCGGAGAGACGCTTCTGATGGCAACGACGACCAGTACCGATAATACAGGTCTTCTGGATTACTTAAAGCCAATCTTTTTAGAGGATACAGGTATTGACTTACAGTGGACGGCAGTAGGAACCGGTGATGCGATTCAGAAAGCAAAAGATGGTGAAGTCGATGTGATACTGGTTCATTCTAAAGCAAAAGAAGAAGAATTCGTGGAGAGCGGCTACGGTGTAGAGCGCTTCCAGGTTATGTATAATGATTTCGTGATCGTAGGACCGAAGGATGGTCCGATTGCAAAGACGGATGATATCAACGCTGCATTTAAACAGATCATGGACGAGCAGCTGACATTTGTGTCCCGTGGAGACAACTCTGGTACCCATAACAAGGAGACCGGAATCTGGGAGAAGCTGGGAATTACAGATTATGAGAGCAATCCAAACTATGTATCGGCAGGCGCTGGAATGGCTGATACACTGGCGATGGCAGATGAAAAAGGTGGCTATTGCCTGTCTGACCGCGGTACCTGGCTTGCCAAGAAGGCAGATTTCCCGGATATGGATATTGTATGTGAAGGCAGCAAGGAACTTTTAAACCAGTACGGCGTTATCGCAGTAAATCCGGAGAAATATCCGGATGTCAACAACGAGGCGGCGAATACGTTTATCAAGTGGATCTGTTCTCCGGAAATCCAGACGCTGATCGGTGAATACGGCGTAAAGGAGTACGGCGAGCCGTTATTCTTCCCGAATGCAGAGCAGAAATAGAATACTGCCGGATGATGTGCGGCAGTGCTGAGATTAGCGTATTTAAACGAATAAAGCAGGCAGTTGAACCTTGCAGAATTTATAATGTATAAACAGGAAACCGGAGAAGGGAGGATGCACTTTTTCCGGTTTTCTGTCATTAAGAATTGAGAAAATGAGAACGCCTGCAGAACATAAGGTGTTTCAGTGGATATGCTGGGAGAAAAAATATGGGAAACCTGTTTTCAAAATTTTTTGGTACGGTCGGAGTGATAGATTCTATCCGGGTAACGCTGGTGATGTCTTTCTGGTCAACCTTGATTGCGTCCATGCTTGGAATTTTTCTGGGACTTGTGCTGGAGCAGACGAAATTTCCAGGAAAAAAGCTGGTAGTCCGCGTGAACCGGACCTTGATGGGAGCACCTCCGGTTGTCATCGGACTGCTCACATATATGCTTTTGAGAAAAAAAGGTCCGTTTGGGGCGCTTCGATGGGTATTTACGATCAAAGGAATGGTGGCAGCCCAGGTTCTGATCATCACTCCGATCGTCTGTGGAATGGTATATTCATATGCGGTCCGCACGGCGCCTTCGATCCGGGCGTTTGCCAGGACGATGGGAGCTGACCGGCATCAGACCGCGCGGCTTCTGCTGCGTGAAATGAAAAATGAAATTTATTTTGCGGTTGTGTCTGGATATGGGCGTTCCATCAGTGAGGTCGGGGCGGTCTTTCTGGTAGGTGGAAATATAAAAAACAGCACCCGGACAATGACGACTGCGATTTCAACCCTGAAAGGTGCAGGCGATTATTATGAAGGGGTATTTTTGGGAGTGATCCTGATGCTTCTGGCATTTGCGGTACAGACATTGGCAGAACATTTCAGACAGGAGGAGACACCGGATGAAAATCTCTAAGCTGCAAAAGAAGATGGGTCAGTTTACGCTTCAAATCGAGGAACTGTATCTGGAGAGCGGGAAGGTTCATGGTCTGATAGGAACCAATGGCTGCGGAAAAACAACACTTTCCAAGCTGATACAGGGGATATTGGTTCCAGATGGCGGGAGGATTGATTACGAGGGACTGACACCCCGGGATATCACGATGACAACACAGAGACCGTATCTTTTGCATGATACGGTGTATCAGAACCTGATCTATCCGCTGAAAATACGGGGAATCCGCCCAGATGAGGCGAAGATGGATGCCTGGCTGGAACGATGTGGGCTTCTGCAGAAAAAAAATCAGTATGCCCGTTCCCTGAGCAGCGGGGAACAGCAGAAATTATCATTTATCAGGGCCCTGGTATTTGACCCTGCGTTTGTGATTGTTGATGAAACTCTTTCCAACCTGGATCCTGACAGTACAGAATTGTTTGAACAGCTGATGCGGGAGCAGCAGACGAAAAATAAGATGACATGGCTGCTAATCAGCCATCAGCTGGTGCATGTCCGCAAGATTTGTGACCAGGTACATTTTATGGAGCAGGGGAATGTTCTGGTGTCTGGAACACCGGAAGAAATCCTTCTTCACCCGTCGCATCCGTCCATACGCCGATATCTGGCAGATACAGAGGTTTCATATCGTGAAAATGAAAAAAATTCAGAAATATGAATAAAAATGTGAGGCGATTGCGCTGAATATGAAAAAAATGGAAAGAGTTTTGCTTGGGATGATTGACACAGTTTGTGAAAATGTGGTATAATTTCAGGTAGAAAATCATGAGAAAGAGAATTGTCGCACGAGAGCGGCAGTTATACAGAGTTGATTTCGAGCTTTTCTGCCTAAGCTGTGAACCGATTGACAGGATGGAAGAAAAGCCAATGGGTATCCGGGGAAACGCGGGTGCCTCCCCGCATCAGGCGATGCATTGGAAAGGAATAGCTCTCGGATGACCGGGATGAAGACCCGGAAGTTCTGGAAAAGAGCAGTAAATTCCGCCAGCGCAAGCAAAGCCTGATGTAGATAAGTGCATATCAGCAGAAAGCCATAAGAGGCAGACTGCATCATCAGGAACGGATACAGAGAGCGGAATGTTTTCTGTATTCGTTTTTTTGTTTCATTCGGAGAGGCGGTCCATGAATCAGAAGCACTTCGCGTGGATGCATACCTTCGCGAAGAAGAATCATGCCGCAAGGGAGGAATTATGAAGTTATTGAAAGTTGATACGCTGGCGCAGGCGCGGGAACGTTTGCTTAAAGCGGCAAAAGAGTGCCTGCCAGAAACGGAGCACGTTGCGCTTGCAGATGCATCTGACCGTATTTTAGCAGAAGATATTGTCTCTGGGGAAATGATTCCGGCATTCCGCCGTTCCAGTGTAGACGGGTATGCAGTCTGTTCAAAGGACACGGCGGGCGCAACGGAAAGTATCCCGGTTTTTCTGAAGGTGCTGGAAGAAGTAGAGATAGGACATCCGGCGGTATCAAAGATTGAACCGGGTACCTGCGCCTATGTGCCGACCGGCGGCATGGTTCCGGAAGGGGCAGATGCCATGGTGATGGTAGAATACAGTGAACGGTTCGGAACAGATGAGGTTGCCCTGTATGAAAATGTTCCGTATGGGAAATGCATCGTGCTTCCGGGAGAAGATGTAAAAACCGGGGATATAGTCCTTAAAGCGGGAACCCGGATTGGCCCGGCGCAGGCGGGAACATTGGCAGCGCTTGGCGTGGTTCAGGTTCCGGTTTTTAAACCGTGGAAGGTGGCAATTCTATCGACGGGCGACGAACTGGTCAGGATCGATCAGGTTCCTGGACCGGGACAGGTGCGGGATATTAATACATGGGCGCTGTCCTGTTATGTGAAGAAGACAGGTCTGGAGCTTGTTTCGGCAGAGGCGGTGAGGGATGAAGAGGTACTTTTAGAGGAGAAAATCAGGGAGGCGGTCAAAGCATGTGATTTGATTCTGATCTCCGGAGGAAGTTCCCAGGGAAAGAAGGACATGACTATGGAGATATTAAACCGCATCTCCAAGGAGGGAGTATTTACCCATGGGCTGGCACTGAAACCGGGAAAACCGACGATTCTGGGATATGATAAAGAGAAGCATACGTTGTTAGGAGGACTTCCCGGGCATCCGGCAGCAGCGCTTGCCGTTTTCCACTTATTATTTGTGTGGCTCTGGAAGCAGGTAACCGGTCAGCCGGATCAACCTCCGTTAGAAGCCTTTATGACAACGAACCTGGCGGGTGCACCCGGAAAAACAACCTGCCTGCTGGTAAAGCTTCAGATGGCTCCGCAGGGGCTGGAGGCAGAACCGGTATTTGGAAAATCAGGCTTGATTTCGACGATGGCAGAGGCAGACGGCTACGTTCTGATTGATATGAATCAGGAGGGACTGAAGAAGGGTGAGCAGGTGAAGGTATACCGCTTTTAAAATGAATTGCTTCCAGAAGGGCGGCGGAGGATAAAGGATCGGCAGAGCCTGGTGGAAACAGAATAGAGGCAGAGATGGGAAAGAGAAATTTATATCTGAATAATACACCGGTGGAGGAGGCAAAAGCCCTTTACCAGAAAGCACTGGGAGAATTATTAAGCCCCAAGGCAGAATGGATTCCCGTGACGGAAAGTCTGCACCGGATTACAAAAGAGGCAGTCTATGCGAAATATTGTTCCCCGCTTTATAATGCGGCGGCGATGGATGGAATCGCGGTTGAGGCAGAGAAAACAAAGGGAGCATCGGAGCGGAAACCACTTACCCTGTATCCGGGTACAGATTTTACAGTGGTGGATACGGGCGATCCGATTCACGCACCATGCGATGCAGTTATCATGGCGGAGGATCTGCTGGAGCAGGAGGATGGCTCGGTGCAGATTACGGATGCAGCTGCATCATGGCAGCATGTGCGCCCGATCGGAGAAGATATCGTAGCGGGTGAGATGCTGATGCCCGGTTATCATGAGATACGCCCGATTGATATAGGTGTTCTCCTGTCTGGCGGAATTACAGAGATTGAGGTGTTGAAAAAGCCGTCGGTAGCGATTTTTCCGACGGGAACCGAAATCATAGAGCCGGGACAGGAACCCAGGGATGGGGACATCATCGAATCGAATTCGAGAGTGTTTGAGGCACTGGTAACGGAACATGGCGGTGCGCCCCATCGTTTTCCGCCGATTGCGGATGAATATGAAACATTGAAAGCAAAGGTGGCAGAGGCGGTTGAAAACTATGACATGGTGATTGTCAATGCCGGCTCCAGTGCAGGAACTGAAGATTTTACGGTTCATGTACTTCGGGAATTGGGGGAGGTTCTGGTACACGGGGTGGCAATCAAGCCGGGAAAACCGGTAATATTGGCGATTGTCAATGGAAAACCGGTGATCGGACTTCCGGGATATCCGGTATCCGCCTATATCAACTTTGAAAATTTTGTAATTCCTGTGCTGCAGAAACTGGCAGGACGTACAGAAACAGCCGGCACGACGGTGCGGGCTGTCATATCCAAACGCCTTGTATCATCCCTGAAACATAAAGAGTATGTGCGGGTGAAAGTAGGAGAAGTGGGCGACAAGCTCGTCGCTTCTCCACTGGCGCGCGGGGCGGGAGCAGCGATGAGCCTGGTGCGGGCAGACGGGTTCTGTGTGATTCCTCAGAACAGCGAGGGGGTCGAGGCGGGAGATACCGTTGACGTAGAGCTATACCGTTCCCTGGAGGAAATTGGAAGTACGGCAGTGGCAATCGGAAGCCATGATCTGATTCTGGATGTGATGGCAGATTTGCTGCCGTGTATGTACCCGGGTAATTACCTTTCCAGTACGCATGTAGGCAGTATGGGCGGTTTAATGGCATTAAAGCGGGGAGAAGCGCATCTGGCTCCGACCCACCTGCTGGATGAAGAGACAGGAGAATATAATATTGCGATCCTGAAAAAACTGTTTGCGGGTGAAAAAATGGCACTTGTCAAGGGCGTTGAGCGAATTCAGGGAATTATCGTAAAAAAAGGAAATCCGCTTGGAATCCATGAAATTGAAGATCTACGTGGCTTGAATTATGTCAACCGACAAAGAGGAGCGGGGACAAGAGTACTTTTTGATTATAAGCTGAAAGAAGCCGGTATTTCATCGGAAGAAATTCACGGATATGACAGAGAGGCGGCAACGCATATGGCAGTGGCGGCTGCCGTGTCCGGCGGCGATGCAGACGCGGGCATGGGAATCCAGTCGGCAGCCAGGGCAATGGGACTTGATTTTATTGAGATTGGACGGGAAGAGTATGACTTTGCGATTCCAGTCAGATTTCTGGATTTTCCACCGGTACAGCATTTTCTGGCGGTTTTGAAAAGCCGGGAGTTTGCAGAGAGAGTGGAGAAGCTCGGTGGTTATGGGCTGGCAAGAACCGGAGAAATTTTATATTTATAAAAGAGGGGATTAGATGGGAGCAGTTGTGCGTGAATTATATGTGTTCCGGCAGAGGGGACAGCCGGGAGAAGCCGTGGAGAGCGCCTGGTTCCGAAGGGGGATCGGAATGGAGGGTGACCGGCATGCAGCGGGAGGTGAAAGGCAGACTTCGCTGTTGGCGGGAGAAGCCCGGGACTGGATGGAGAAGCAGACAGAACCGGGACTCTGCTTCCGCCGCTACAAGGCAAACCTGATAACGGAGGGAATCGATACCACCCAGTTAAATACGGGGGATCTTCTGGCGGCGGGAGGGGCGGTGTTCCGCGTCTCCGGGTATGGAAAAAAGTGTTTTCCAGAGTGTATTTACCATGAAAAAGGAGTTTTCTGCCGCCTTTCGGCAGGAGCCATATTTTTGGAAGTGATTCGGGACGGGTATGTATCTGTTTCGGATGAAATAATGAAATTAGGCAAAAAGGAGGAACTGTGATGAGACGATTAGAGAAAGATGAATCACTCTGCATTGGCTGCCACCAGTGCGAAGAAGCCTGTTCGAAGGCATTTTACAAGGTTTCGGATCCAATGAAATCCTGCATCCGCATTACCGACAAGGAGGATGGAAGCCATCATATTGCTGTGTGCACACAGTGTGGAAAATGTTCTGAAGTGTGCAATACGGGTGTGATTACGGAGGATGCGAGAGGCGTTTACCGGCTGAATAAGAAAGAATGTGCCGGCTGTCTGATGTGCGTCGGATTCTGTCCGGAGAATGTTATGGTACAGTGTGATGATTATCTGGAGCCGTCCAAATGTACGGCGTGCGGATTGTGCGTAAAAGCATGTCCGACCGGAGCGATCCGTCTGGTAGAAGAGTAAAAGGAGGAGAAAGGCATGATTAAAATGTGTGATCTTCCGCGTTATGCGGACGCAGATATGGAAGAAATCAAAAAAATGAAAGAGGCCCACACGGTTCTCAATCAGGTTACATACGAGCCAAAGCCGCTGTATCATGGATATACGGATAAGCGTCTTCGAATCAATGTGACAGATAACACCATCGATATGATCGACATTCCTCAGGAGGTCAAAGAAAAATTTACCGGCGGAAAAGGTTATTGCCTGCGTTATCTGTGGGATGCAACGAAGCCGGATACAAAGTGGAACTCTCCGGAAAATGCCATCACCATGTCGGCAGGACCGATTGCCGGAATTACGCAGTACGGCGGTACCGGAAAATGCCTGGTATGCAGCATTTCACCGATGACAGATATCCCGATTGATTCAAACGTCGGCGGATATTTTGGCCCATTCTTAAAATTCTCCGGATTTGATGTGATCGAGCTGACTGGAAAAGCGGAGGAAGACGTGATTATTGTCATCGATGGCAATAAGGGAACCGTTTCAATTGAAAAAGCACCGTTAGAGCATAAAGATGCACATGTACTGGGAGAAGAGCTGACAACCATGTATGCGGAGGATGACAATGATCGCAAAAACGTGGCGGTCGTATGTTCTGGTTCAGCGGCGGATCATTGCAACCTCTCTATGCTGAATTTTACATTCTATGATCCGAAAAGAAATGTAGTCCGCTTAAAACAGGCTGGACGTGGTGGTATCGGACGTGTCTTTGCGGACAAGCACATTAAAGCGCTGGTATGCCATTTTAAAGGCGTAAAAGCAAATCTGAACCATGTATATGATATCAGTATCCTGAACCGGGATGGCCTGAAATTCCATCGTGAGGTGGCGACACAGGATGACAAACAGAATTCAATGCGTAAATCCGGAACAGCATACTCCCTGCGTATCATGAGCGATTATGATATTCTGCCGACGCGCAATTATAAATATGGCGGAACGGATAAGATCGATGAGATGGCACCGGAGGTATGGAGAAATAAATGGCTGACCCAGGGCGGAGCGGACGGATGTTGGTATGGATGTTCGATGGCGTGTGCTAAAACAGCCGATCAGTTTGAATTAAAGACAGGTCCGTATAAGGGACATAAAGTATGTGTGGATGGTCCGGAGTATGAGACAGCAGCCGGTGTTGGTCCGAACTGCGGTGTAACCGATCCGCAGGTAATCCTGGAAGTGAATTTCTACTGTGATACATATGGCATTGATACGATTTCCTTTGGCACCATGACTGCCTTCCTGATGGAATGCTATGAAAATGGTATCCTGAATAAGGAGAGAACCGGCGGTCTGGAGCTTGTATGGGGCAATGCAGAGGCGGAGCTGGAGCTGCTGCACCAGATGGCGCGAAACGAAGGCTTTGGCAAGATTGCGGCACTTGGAAGCCACAAGCAGAAAGAGTATTTTGCAGCGCAGGGCTGGGGCGATATGGATTTCATGAATGATATTGCGATGGAACAGAAGGGACTTGAATATTCAGAGTATGCTTCCAAAGAATCCTTGGCGCAGCAGGGCGGCTATGGTCTGACCAATAAGGGACCGCAGCATGATGAGGCATGGCTGATTTTCATGGATCAGGTAAATAACCAGATCCCTACCTTTGAGGATAAGGCGGAGGCGCTGTATTACTATCCGATGTTTAGAACCTGGTTTGGTCTTCTGGGACTTTGCAAGCTGCCGTGGAATGATATTGTACCGGCTGACAACAGCCTGACCGATGAACCGGCGAAGGTACCGGAGCACGTAGATAACTATCTGGATCTTTATTATGGTGTTACTGGGGTCAAGATTGATAGGGATGAGATGATTAAAATGTCCGAGCGTGTCTACAATTTCCAGCGTGTTTTCAACATTCGTCTGGGCAAGGGACTGCGTGCGAACGATGCGATTCCATACCGTTCCCAGGGACCGGTTACGGAAGAAGAATATCTGTCCCGTCAGGAGCGCTACGATGGTCAGCTGGTAGAGCTGGTTGGTTTTACAAAAGAAGAAGTCGAAAAAATGTCCTTAAAGGAAAAGATGGCTGCGACCAGAAAGCACAGAGAAGGGGAATATGAGAAGCTGATTGATGCGGTATATCCGAAGCGCGGCTGGAATTTAAACGGTGTTCCGACAATTGCACACCTGAAAGAGCTTGGCATGGATCTTCCGGAGCTTTTGGAAGTAGTTGAGCCGCTTCAGTAAGACTATTCATTAATACGTTGCAGAAGGGAAGTGGATATAATGGTACTGAATAACCGTCCATATCCGGACTGGCATGAAGGACTGACAATCAGGGGTGTGATGGAACACATGAAATTTACCTGGCCCAAGCTGGTCGTGAAGGTAAATGGGCAGCTGGTCTGGCCAGAAGACTATGATAAAGTAACACTTGAAGAAGCAGATGATTTGAAGATTTATCATTTACTGGGGGGCGGTTGATTCAGAAAGGAGACGCTGGTTTGGAGATAGACAAAGAACGCTATAAAAGAAATATTCTCCTGCCGGAGGTAGGAGAAGAAGGACAGAAAAAGCTGGCGGAAAGCCGGGTGCTGGTAGTCGGGGCGGGGGGACTTGGATCTCCCGTCAGCCTCTATCTGGCAGCAGCAGGAGTCGGTACGATCGGGATTGCTGATTTTGACCGGGTGGATGTCAGCAATCTGCAGCGGCAAATCCTTTACCGGGAACAGGACATTGGAAAGGCAAAAGCAGAACTGACGGCGGAGCAGCTTCAGAGCCGGAATCATTCGGTGCAGGTAGAATTATACCCAGAGGGGATTACAGCTGAAAATGCAGAAGAAATTCTTGCAAAGTTTGATGTGATTGTGGATGCTTCGGATAATTTTCCAACCCGCTATCTGCTGAGTGACACATGTATGAAGCTGGGAAAGCCGGATGTATATGGAGCTATCTGTGAATTTGCGGGACAGGTTACCGTGTTCGCATCGGACGGACCATGTCTGCGCTGTCTCTGTCCGGAGGCAGAGGACCCATCCGGAAACCCGAATTCGGCTGCTTATGGTGTGCTTGGCGTGATTCCCGGCATGATCGGGTGTATGCAGGCGGCAGAAGTATTGAAGCTTCTTTTGGGCAAGGGAGAGCCGCTGATTGGAAAAATGCTGTTCATTGATGCCAAAACGTGGTCCACGGATCTGATAGAAGTTCCGGTGCATCCCCAGTGTAGCTGCCATACACATACCAAAGTTCACCGGACGTGAAAACGGTATTAAAAATAGACATATGGAACAATCTCTTTACTTCACAGGAAAAGAATGATAAAATAAATTAAATTGTCGAAAGCAGATGAGGAAGATTATCCACTCTGCTTTCGGCTGGATTCAGGTAAACAAAAAGGTAAATTAGATGACCAGGAATGTTTCCCTGAAATTACGATTATTGAGAAGTTAAGAGGTAAAAGGCAAATGGCGAAGGGTAATAACACAAAAGCAAAAATTGCCCGTGTTGCATGGAAATTGTTTCATGAGAAGGGATATGAGGAGACGACGATCGATGAGATTATCCTGCAGTCTGGAACATCAAAGGGAAGCTTCTATCATTATTATAGTGGAAAGGATGAGCTTCTGGCATCTCTCCCAGAGATCTTTGATGCAAAGTATGAAGAGGTAATGCAGGCGCTGGATCCGGAGATGGACAGCTTTGACAAGCTTATGACGCTCTGCTTCAGTGTACATGATCTGATAGAGTCGGATATCCCGGTAGGGCTTCTGGCGTCACTCTATTCCTCACAGGTGGTGACAAAGGGGGATAAGCATCTTTTAAACCAGAACCGTTTTTACTATAAGATGGTAAATCAGCTGGTCGATGAGGGGCAGCGCCGGGGGCAGATTACCCGCAGTATGCCATATTACGAGATTGCACATATGTATGCACTCTGCGAGAGGGCAATCATCTATGATTACTGCATTTCAGACGGTGGCTATGCGCTTGGAGAGTATACAAGAAAGACAATGCCTCTGCTGTTCGGCGGAGTGCGTGTAAAGCAGGAAGTCAAATAAAAAAGCAGACGGAAAATGCTTCTTAGGGGTATTTTCTGTCTGCTTTTGTGCGTGATAGCCGCGTACAGATCAGGATAGCATTGAGTACCTTTAAAATAAAGGAACCTGGGACGGGAAAATACAGCTTAAGAAAGGAAGAATGCCAGATGGAACGAGAAAATCAGGAGTATATAAGCATTGTGAATGCAACGGAAAACAACTTGAAACATGTGTCGTTGAAAATTCCGAAAAAGAAAATCACGGTTTTTACCGGTGTGTCCGGTTCGGGCAAATCATCGCTCTGTCTTGATACGATTGCGGCAGAGTCGCGGCGGGAGCTGAATGTGACATTTCCAAGCTTTGTCCAGCAGTTTCTGCCGAAATATGGTCGTCCGGAGGTTGAGCGCATGGAGAATCTTCCGGTCACGATCGTGATCGATCAGAAAAAGCCGGTGGCAAACTCCCGCTCAACGGTCGGCACATACACCGATATCTATGCGCTGCTGCGCCTGCTATTCTCACGTGTGGGCAAACCGTTTGTCGGCTATTCGGACAGCTTTTCCTTCAACCATCCGAGCGGCAAGTGTGAGCGCTGTGAGGGCTTGGGCGTTGTGACGGAGCTGGACATCCACAAGCTGGTGGATTTTGATAAATGCCTAAACGATGAGGGCGTTATCCAGTGGCCGGCGTTCACGACCGGCGCATGGCGGTGGAAGCGGTACGCGTACAGCGGTCTGTTTGATTTGGACAAGAAGATCAAGGATTATTCGAAGGAGGAGATGGATTTATTTCTCTATTCGCCGCAGATCCGCCTGAAAAATCCGCCGGCAAACTGGCCGAAATCCGCGAAGTACGAGGGCATTTATCCGCGTATGTACCGCAGTATCATTACATCTAAGGAAGGACAGCTTCACAAGAAAGAGCTGGATCGCATTGTCAGCACCTTTACGTGTCCGGAGTGCCACGGGGCGAGACTGAATGCGAAGATCCGGAGCTGCCTGATTAACGGAAAAAATATCTGCGAGGTTTCGGATATGCCGATCCCGGAGGCGGCAGAGTTTATCCGCCAGATCGACGATCCGCTGGCGCGCGATATCAAGACCGAGATCCTGAAGCGGATGAATGCGCTGATTGAGATCGGACTCAGCTATCTTTCTTTAAGCCGTGGAACAGACACTCTCTCCGGCGGCGAGGCGCAGCGTATCAAGATCGCGCGTTACATCAATTCGCCGCTTACCGATATGATGTATGTGCTGGATGAGCCGAGCGTCGGACTGCATTCGCGCGATATCCAGAATCTCAAAAATTCGCTGATCAAGCTGAAAGAGCACGGAAATACCGTGATGATTGTGGAACACCACCGGGAAGTCATCGCTCTGGCGGATCACATTGTGGATATGGGACCGGAAGCGGGCATAAACGGTGGACAGATCATGTATCAGGGAAGCTACGAGAACCTTTTGAAAGCGGACACTGTGACCGGGCGGATGCTGCGGACGAAAACGCCGATGAAGATGGAGTACCGCAAGCCGAACGGATGGTATCAGGTTGAGCACGCGAAGCTTCATAACTTAAAAGATCTGAGCGTAAAACTGCCGCTTGGCGTGATGACGGTCATCGCTGGTGTGGCTGGTTCGGGAAAAAGCTCCCTGATGGAATATTTTACGAGCCAGTATCCAGGCGAGGTGATCTCGATCCGGCAGAAGGATATCGGTATCAATCTGCGTTCGACCCCGGCGACGTATCTGGATATCGCGGATGCGATCCGGGCGCTTTTTGCGAAAGCGAACCATGTCGCACAGGCATATTTCAGTTTCAATTCCAAGGGCGCCTGCCCGGCGTGCCAGGGAAAAGGTGTAATTATATCGGATATGGCATATATGGATTCGATTGAGACGGTTTGCGAAGTCTGCCACGGAACGCGGTATTCGGAGGAAGTGCTGCACTATCAGTACAAGGGAAAAAATATTGCGGAAGTCATGGATATGACCGTCCGTCAGGCGATCCAGTTCTTTGAAGATGCGGATTTTGTGAAGAAACTCGATACGCTGGTACAGGTCGGACTCGGTTACCTGCACCTGAATCAGTCGATGACGACGCTTTCCGGCGGCGAGCTGCAGCGTGTGAAGCTGGCGAGCAAGCTGGATGAGCGGGGACAGATATTCATTCTGGATGAGCCGACTGACGGGCTGCATCTCGACGATATCCGCCGTCTGATGAAGCTTTTCAACCGGATGACCGATCAGGGCAATACACTGTTTATCATCGAGCACAGCCTGGATGTGATGAAGGACGCCGACTATATCGTGGAGCTTGGACCGGGCGGCGGACTCGCAGGCGGCAGTCTGCTCTTTGCCGGGACACCGAAGGAGATGCTGGAAGCGGAGCGGAGTGTGACGCGGGAGTATCTGCGGGAGAGCTTATAGATAAAGAAAAATATCCCGAATGCATCGGAAAGTGCATTCGGGATATTTTTAACAACACTCAATCAATTCGTTCAAATACCATGGTAGCTTGAAAGATATTTCTTCGCATCTTTAAAAAACGCCGCCACGATCAGGAGAATGATAAACGCGATCGGAAATGCTGCAATGATGGACACGGTCTGCAGGTTTGCCATCGAATTATCACTGAAAATGAGGACCATCGGCAGCAGAATCAGGCTCAGGGACCAGAAGGTTTTGATCGCCATGTGCGGTTCGTCCTCGCTTGTCAGGTTCTTGTAGGAGTAGGCGGAGGCAACCAGTACGATCGCGTCAAAGCTGGTGGCATAGAAGGCGATCATCGCCGCCGCGAGCAGAACGAGGACCATCGGGGCGAGCGGAAGCGTGCGGATGATGGCAGTGATTGTGGAATAGAGGTCGCCACTGGCGGCATAAAGCCCCATGACATCCAGTTTTCCGAACACCTGGAGTCCCAGGCTGTAGTTTCCGAGGATAATAAAGCTCACAAACGTGCCGCCAAGCCCGAACACGTAGCCGCCGAGGATTGTCTGCCGGATCGTACGTCCACGAGAGATGGTTCCGATGAAGAACGGGGCAGCGACGCACCAGACCATCCAGTATGCCCAGTAGAACATTGTCCATGTCTGCGGAAATGAGGTGGTGCGCTGTGGGTCGGTGTAGGTGGAGAGTCCGATAAAGTTCTGTACCAGATTTCCGATGGAGGAAAAGCCGGTTTCGATGATATAGCGTGATTCACCGCCAAACAGCAGCACATATGCCAGAAGAGCGAAGAAGAGGTAGACGCAGGACGCCGCGAGCTTCTGGATGCCCTTCATGCCACGCACGACGGAAACGGTATATACCAGGCAGGTGACTGCCAGAATCGCGATGGTGATGAGGCGGGTGTCGCCGAATCCGAAGAGTTCGGAGACGATCTGGCTCATCAGAGGGGTCGCCAGCGTAAAAGTCGTGGTTGTGCCGGCCAGCAGTGCGAAGACCGCCATCAGATCAATCAGAGTTCCGGCAAGCCCGTCTGTGTGTTTTCCGAGGATCGGGCGGCAGGCTTCGGAGTATTTCTGTTTATGGCAGCCGCGCACATGAAGCATGAAGCCAAAGGCAGCGGCGAGCACGACATAGAAGCCCCACGGGATCGGACCCCAGTGAAAGAGCGGGTATGTGCTCGCCCAGTCCTGAATACTGCCCATTTCTGCCAGATGCGGGTCATTGGCGTAGAGAACCCACTCACACAGGGAGTAAAAGAGAATGTCCGCCGCAAGTCCGGAGGTAAACATCATTGAACCCCAGGCAAAATTGGAATAGAGCGGCTTCTCATCCGGTTTTCCGAGCCGGATGGTTCCGTAGCGGGAAAAGGCGATGTAGATTGACAGAAGAAAAATGCCGAGTCCGATGGCAAGGTAGCCGACACCGAAGTTTTCCCCGAGAAAGCTCCGGAGATTTTCCAACACTGCCTTGGATGCATCTGGCGCAGCCAGAAAGCAGAGACAGAGTATTATAATAAGAAGAAATGGGACGACCATCGTGGTCCAGTCCAGGCGTTTTGGCTCTGGCGCTGTTTGGAATTGTGGATTTTGCATGGGAAACCTCCTTTTAAATCATTTGTAAAAATGAGGATTTTTGCAAATGGTTCATGTTCATTTTTTGATAAATAAATTAAATATTGAACACATTATAGCATTGGGTGGAAAAAAAATCAATGAAAAATTTGGGAAAAAATAGAGAAACAAGGAAATAGATGTTACCGGTTCACGGGTAGGCACTTTTGGAACCGAAAGTGCCGTAAGAAAACGTGGTGGCAGCAGGAATTTGCCGTATTTAAATGCGAAGCCACGGCAAATTCCGTTACTGGGCACGTATGCGTGAACAGTAACGAATCGATAGAAAAATGTATGGGAGGCGGCAATGGAAAAAACCTGCCGCCTCCCTACTGCTCAATCTGCACATCAAATCCCAGTCCGCGCAGCATATTCGCATAATTCTCCATATCCTGGCCGGAGAAGGTCTGCTCGCGGGCAAGCGTCGGAGATTGCGTGTATTTTTCATATTTAATGATCCCCAGATTTGAATAGGAGAGCAGAATTACATGTCTGATGTGGTGCTCAGACAAAAGGTGGGCATACCTGCGGGCATCGATGAGCGTGTCGTTGATGCCGGGGGTAATGGTAATGCGGACCGCCACTTTTTTTCCGATAGAGATGGCAAAGTCCAGATTTTCCAGAATCGAATGATTTGAGACACCGGTGAACTGGACATATTTCTTTTCAGAATAATGTTTTAAATCGATGATAATCATGTCCGCGTTGGCGATGAAGCGGGAGAAAGCCAGCGGTTTGGCGAAAGCGGTCGTCTCAATCGCGGTGCGGATGCCGTGTTCTTTACATTTTTTCAGGACAGCGGTGGCTGCTTCCGGCTGCATCAGCGGATCGCCGCCGGAGAGAATGACGCCGCCATTTCCATAGAGCTCCCGGTCGGCAAGAATTTTTTCCATGATTTCATCCATATCCATCATCTGACCGACGAAATGAAGCATTCGGGACGGACAGTGATCCGTACAGGCACGGCAGAATGTACAGGTGTCCGGGGTAAAGGTGAGACGGTTGTCTGAAAATGCCAGACTTCCGGTGGGACATTCGCTGACACAGAGATTGCAGTAGAGACAGTGCTTGCTGTCCCAGAGAATCCGGGTCGGGCGCTCATGCGCCTGCGGTGTTGAACACCAGACACAGCGCAGGGGGCATCCTTTAAAATAAATCGTAGTTCGCAGCCCGGAACCGTCAGCCAATTCATTTCGTTTGATCTTAAATATATTCGCCTGCATGAATACAATACTCCTGAAAATCCTTCTGATATTTATAAAACACGATAAGACATTGAGTATTCCGGCACGGGATGGCACCGGAATTTCCGAATGGATTCGTAATACATCTGAATGCAAAATACAGGCTAACTATAGCATAAAGAAGATAAAAAGTAAATGAGACAGTTTCTCCAATTTGCTGCTTGATTTTTTTACAAAGATTTGACAAAAAAGCGGAAATAAATTTTACAAAAAAGCGCTATAATAAAACAGGTTCAAGAGAGAATATGTGTGAACGCTGCGAAAGAGCAGGTTATACAGCGGCAGATTTGCCAACTGGCACATATCGAAAAAGAAACCACGAAGGAATACCGCGAGAGATCGGGCGGCTGGCTTAAAATGAAGCGCGAAAACAGCTGCAGGAAAAAGATGGAAGATGGCGGGGAAGATATGGAATTGAAATATGAACTCTGGAAAGAGAGTATAGTTCAAGAAAAAGTTATATGTGAATGTAGGAAGCGTCTGTCGGGATATCGGCGGGCGGTTTTTTGTTTCATAGTAGAATTAAATATATCATTTGTGAAATTACAGTATTATACATAATTTCTATATACAAAAGAGGTATTTGTTTATGTTATGAGCACAGGCTTACAACACTTATTAATAAGAATTAATATAAGGTACTTTTAACGAAAAATTTGCGGAAAATCACGCTTACAACGTGAAAAACACGGTTGTATTTAGGAAATAAACTTGTTATAATGAGTGGCTGAAATGGAAAATGTAAAACAAAAAAGAAAAAAGTTGGGAGGTTACGAAGGTGAAAAGATTGAGTGCGTTTTGCGCGAGCCTGGGATTATTTTTGATGGCAAATCCGATGACGGCTCTGGCAGCAGAACAGGAAGGCGGTGCATCGGCATCCTCTGTGCCGCTCTGGATGTGTATTCCATTTGCGGGACTGCTTCTCTGTATTGCGATTCTGCCGCTTGTGAAGGCAGAATGGTGGGAAGAGCACCAGCCTCATGCGGTTGCTCTTTGGTCAATTCTTTTTATCATTCCGTTTGCGATGCGTTACAGTGCGGGGACAGCACTGGAAACGGTTCTGGAATGTCTGGTCAATGACTATTTGACCTTTATTATTTTGTTATTTGGACTTTTCTGCGTTGCCGGTAATATCACGATGTCCGGTGACCTGGCAGGTTCTCCGCGTGTCAATGTAGGACTACTGGCACTGGGAACCCTGCTTTCAAGCTGGATCGGTACGACCGGTGCCAGTATGCTGATGATTCGTCCGGTTGTCAAGATGAATGCATGGAGAAAGAAGAAACGTCATATCATTATCTTCTTTATTTTCCTTGTATCCAACATCGGCGGATGTCTGACCCCGATCGGTGACCCGCCTCTGCTGATGGGCTTCATGCGCGGCGTACCGTTTTTCTGGAGCTTACATCTGGCGCCGATCTTATTCTTCAATATGCTGGTGCTGCTGACAATCTTCTATTTTATTGATAAGAGGGCATATCGTCAGGATATCGCGAGCGGTCTGAAACCGGATATCAGCAAACCGGGTACCGAAGTAAAGCTGCGCGGCGCGCACAACCTGATTTTCCTGGTTATGATCGTGGCAGCCGTTATTTTAAGCGGTACCTTACCGTCCATGCCGCAGTTCCAGGATGCAGCCGGAAAGGTGCTTGGCATCCATCTGTTTGGAGAGGTAGAATTAAGCTATCCGGCCATCATTGAGATTGTGATCATTCTGGTGGCGGCCTTCCTGTCCTTCAAGACCACGAAGGTTGAGATCCGCCGTGAGAACCACTTTACCTGGGGCGCGATTCAGGAGGTTGCGGTTCTGTTTATCGGTATTTTCATCACGATGCAGCCAGCCCTGATGATTCTGAAAGCAAATGGCGCGAACCTGGGCATCTCCGAGCCGTTTGAAATGTTCTGGGCGACCGGTCTGCTGTCCAGCTTCCTGGATAACACGCCGACCTATCTGGTATTTTTAACAACGGCAGGTGCGCTTGGATTTACGGAGGGCATGGTGACGACGTTAGGAACGGTTCCGATCAAGATGCTGATGGCGATCTCCTGTGGTGCGGTATTTATGGGTGCGAACACCTACATCGGAAATGCACCGAACTTCATGGTTAAGTCGATTGCGGATGAAAACGGTGTGCGTATGCCGTCCTTCTTCGGATATCTGCTCTGGTCGTTCGGTATTCTGGTTCCGGTCTTTGCACTTGATATGCTGTTATTCTTTTTATAGGGGGTGAGTGACGATGAGCAACAATCAGGAACATACCAATACAGATAATATGGAAAATCAGACGCAGCAGGCGCTTGAAAAGGACAGCGCCCAGTATGCGAATGAAGTAACGGGTGCGGAAAATGCAGCCGAAAAGGATTCAGCAGGGAAGAAGCCGGGCAGCACGGTGCCTGGAAGAGATGAAAAACGAATCCGTGAACTGGCGGAGAGTATTTACGATCTGGATGCGGAGGTTTATGCACAGTTAGGTTCTTCTCTGGGACGTGTTTTCAATCGTGACCGGAAGCGCTGCGTGGATGAGCTGACTCATCTGATGCTGACACGCCCGCAGGGTAACTTGGTTCGAAGTGAGATTGCCCTGATCGGAAACATGGCGCGTACCATCGAGAATAAGGAAGAGCGGAAGCTCGTCATGACCGAGTACAACCGGATTCTGACCGAAGTCATGAGTCTGCCGACCAGTTTCGCGAGCGGCGACGTTATCAACGCAGAGCTGGCGAAGCTGAATACATTTAACCTGAAAAACCGTTTCTCCGAAAATGACCACCTGATCGTATGTATCAGCTGGACCTACGGAAGCGGCGGTGTAAATATCGGATTTAAGCTGGCAGATAAGCTGAAAATCAATTTCTACGACGCGGAGATCTTTGAAGCGGTTCTGAAACGTCTCGAGGCTCAGAAGGATTCTATACAGGATTCTGTCAGCTACGGAATCAAGCCGGGAATCAAGAAAGAGCCGGCGCACGATCAGGATGCCAATGTAAACCCGAGTGAGGCATTCATCCCGGAGCGCCATCTGACCCTGCGCCAGCGCATGCGCGAGTTCAGCCGTTTCCACGGACTGCCGAAGCGTGATGCGGTCTTCTTCAACGAGAGCGACCTTCTGGTTGACATGGCGAAGAAGGAAGATTTTGTTATTCTGGGACGATGCGGAGATGCCATCATGGCAAACAACAACATCCCGCATATCAGTATCTACATCACGGCGCCGTTTGAGCAGCGTATCAAACGTGCGATGGAGATTGACAGTTCCCTGACGGTCAAGCAGGCACGCCATATGTTAAAGCATCTGGATCATGTCCACAGCCAGTACTATCATTATTATACAAACCGAAACTGGGGACATTCCAACAACTATGATCTCTGTATCAACAGTGCCAGCTACGGTATCGATGGAACCGTGGATTTCATCTATCGGATGATCATGGCGCGGGAAGAGGATAAATAAGAGAACGGCTGAAGATGATGGGAGTCAGCGAAAGACAACAGACGCTGCTCCCAGATTCTTCGGTCGTTTTTTTACATTTATAGTTTACTGCCAATAGAATGTATAACTAAAAAGATTCAGAATTTTTGCGGCGGAATACTTGCAAATTTGAGGGAAAGCCAGTATACTAGGTACCATATCACAGGGAAGTCCTTCGAAAGCGGGAGATTGGAAGAGGCATCCTTCTCGAAAGGAGAAATAAATTATGGAAGAAAGAATTATGCGCCGCGTAGCGGATTCAGCTGTTATCCAGACACAGCTTGTATTAAATAGTCACTTAAATGGTGCTGGTCGTTTGTTTGGCGGTCAGCTGATGGAATGGATCGACGTTGTAGCGACCGTTGTAGCGCGCCGCCACGCGCACTGCAATCCGACAACTGCGTCGGTTGATAACCTGCAGTTCAAAGAGGCAGTCCACCTGAACAATACCCTGATTATCGAGGGTAAGCTGACTTACGTTGGAAGAACCTCCATGGAAGTGCGTGTCGATACATTCGTAGAGTCTTTAAGCGGTGCGCGTAAACTGGTTAATACCGCTTATGTGGTTATGGTAGCGCTGGATGAAAACGAGCATCCTATGGAGGTTCCGGGACTGCTTGTCGAGACCGATGAGGAGAAGGCAGAGTGGGAAGCTGGCGTGAAGAGAAACGACTTGCGGAAGCACCGCCGTGCGGAGAACTACTAATCGGCAGTGTTTTTGTTTGGGAAAGGGAATTTGCATAAACCGGAAACAGATGTAATAAGATGTAAAAAACGTTCTCAGGGGAACTCCCATGAAGGAATATATCGAGGAACGGGCGGTTGCGATCGCTAATTACATCATAGACTACAATGCGACAGTGCGGCAGGCGGCGCGGAAATTTGGGATCAGTAAATCTACCGTGCATACAGAAGTGATAAAATGGAACGGTTAATATGGGCGATAGAGTAAGAAGCCCATGTAGGCAAATAAGCGGTATAGATCAGCACCAGGAACGGGCTGACCTATGCCGCTTATTTTGCATTTTGGAGGAAGTGTGGCTACACACTCCGACAAAAGAGGGTTTCCAAAGGGTATCCCTTTGGCACACGACTTTGCTTGCAAAGTGTAGTGTGTTATACGCTCTGTCGGCGTTGCTGCGAAAATGAGGTTGCCAACCGGGAGGGTAAGGGCATTTGAAGCAGCAGGAAAACAAGGCTGTGATTGTGTGGCGTGGAGCCGCAAACACAGGGTTGGTTTCATCAGCAGACAGGGCGTATATGAAAGCCCCGTCCCTCGTCCTACGCCGAACTTATGGATACACTCCCGCAAAAATTGAAATGGGCGGGAAGCCATTTTAGGGCTTTCCCGCCTTGATTACCCTTTAGCAAAGACAGGCGGGACTGTCAACGGCGGTGCATTTATGCGCTGTTTATCTTGACCGTTGACTGACTCGGCTGGCTTTGCTATTGATTCCCCATTTGTACTTTTTTGAATAACAGTCCAAAAATAAAGAGAAAAAGAAGTAGTTTAGTAGTTATGGAAATAACACCACCTATTGTACCCAAAGAGGAAAACAGCCCTTTACTTAATGAGGTAATAACTAAAAATATGAATAACCCAAATATTACAGCAACAATTCCTTTTACTGTCTCTGAATTCGAGCCAGCGTCTACAATTTGATTCGGATTTTGAGGATTATAATATATTTCAATCTGTTCGCCAATAGAATATCGTTCTTCTGATTCTCCTTTACCATATAACTGTGACTGTATTTTATCCCCATTTTCTGCTGTGAAGGATACTATTTCAAAATAAGTATACTCTGTTCTTTCTTTAATGCTATCTGTTTTTCGTGGGCGCATTTCACCAACTATGTCAACAACTTCTGCGGTGGTTTTTATTCCACTAATACGAAGATGCATCGAGTTGTAGGTTACACCAGCTCCATACAATATGATATAAAAAGAAAATCCTGTAAACAACAGTGAGAGAATCCAAAACAGGACTGTCATTTTTTTACACTCCTTCCTCTTTTTCTGCAAGTTTCGTGGCTTTTTATTCGGTACTGGAGAAACTTCATTGGAATTGAACAATTCCTCTTCAATAGGAGTACTCGCAATATCAATAATCAAGTTGTTAATATGCTGTTGCCAAGTTGAAAGGGTACCATCTTTTTCCCACGCTGTTATCAAAACCCTAGTCTTTCCATTACCTATTGTCCCCCGTTTTAAATCATTAAGGGCAGATAGTATTTTTTGCTTTGATGTTTCGTCTAACATGAAAGATTTTACACTTTTCAATCTTTCTGGCACATTTATAAAATGCCCAAATTTCTTAAAATCAGAAAATAACTCCGCCAATACTAAATAAGTACTGTCAGAATAATCTGCGTGTTCTGGCTCATCTACGATAAAATCAATTTCTTCACATATAGAAATAATATGCTTCATTGTCCAATTTTGTTTTTTCACAGCTTCCATTTCCAATACTTCCATAAGCATTTGAACTGATTTATCTGAAGTATTTCTATAATACATCTAAGCACCTCTTTTCCGTACTTATTTTACTTTTTCCCCGCTGTGGGTTTGGATTTTTCAGCAAGTCTGACTTCTGCGCAATCTTTTTCAGCCACTTCTTTTCTTCTTCGGACAGCTTCTTTAAATTCAATTTGAGCCGCTTACAGATAAACGCCAAAGCCGCTTGCTCTGGGTCGCTGTCTGGGCTGGCAGCTTCGTCAACGGTCTGCAAGAAATCTTCCAGTGGGTTATCCTCCGGGACGCTGAAAAAATCGTCCTTATGTGCTTCTCGTAGGTCAAGAGCTATCTTGTTTATGTCCTGCTGTATCACATAGCGGCAAAAGCTGTCATCATCAATATGGGCGGCGATAAGCTGTCTTAACTGCGGGTCAGACAAGCCGGGATTGTGCTGCTTCATAATGGTTGCACTCACAGCGTCCACTATGGCGTTTGCACTCTGTACCTGTTTGTCAGCGATACCGTTTACATAGATTTCAAGGTCAGCCATCAGCCGGGGAAAATCCGGGTGTACTGCCAGTTCACACAAGAGGGAATTATCTATCAGCCCACTTTTCAAGAGTTCAATCATATCATCACTCAAACGCAGGTCTGCAAGATCGGCGTTTGGGTGATTTTTTGTTTGAGAACGCCCCAGTAAATAATCAACAGTCACTTCATAAAACTTTGCCAACTCAATAAGGGCATAATGGCTGATGTCCTTGAAATTATCCCCCTCATAACTGCCCAACGCCGACTTGGAGAGGTGCGTCTGCTCCGCAAGCTGTTCCAGCGTCAGCCCACGCTCCACACGCAGGTCTTTCAATCGTTCTTGTATGGAAAGTTCCATGCTCTCCCTCCTTGTCTGCTTGGGAAATGAAAATTATGCTTCTCCTCTTTGCTCTAACAAATCGAAAACTTCGTCCATATCCATTTCAAACATTACACTATCTTCATGTATTGGAGCAAAGTAGTAAGCAACCTTTTCTGCTCCAAATTCTTGCTCCAACTGCTCCCAGTGAGAAGTCAATCCTATACAAAAGGCAAGCGTATCACCGCCGAGCGAATCCATATACCAACGGATTTGATACTTTGGAGATACATACTTTTGAATACTTTTCAATGTTGTATCTCTATCAGTACACTCGTCTGCATAAGGAATTGCTGTACTAATACCATTCTTGTGCAAGAAAATATCAACTCCACGTTCCTTCTCTATTTCCACGCACTCAAACTGAATTTTATCTTCATCAGGAAGCTCATCATTGAAATATTTGATAATAGAGTCGTCAAAATCACCCCAGTCAACCCAGATAAGGGCATCACTCTCCCAAAAATCATCTTTGTTTTCTGCTGGTGCTGATAAAAAATTTTTTACCTTTTCCATTTGTATCCCTCCTGCCTAACCATCGTGATTTATCGTTCTGTTATTTTCATTTTACCACAATTCCGAGAGCGTGGAAATAGAGAGTTTTCCGAGCTGATTTCCGACCTTATGGATATACGGGGCGGGTGGTCTTTTAGGTGTAGACTTAGGGTAGTTCATCGATGAGCTACACCTTGAAAAATGAATGACCGTCCGAAAAGGAATACCCCGGCAGGGGAAGCACCGCAACGAGCCACTTCGGGACAAAATGTCCCGAAGTCCGGGGAGCGTGCCAACGCTGGAACACGCCGCAGGAATGGGGCAGGAAGCCTTTTCGGGGAGAACGGCAAAGGAAAGCAAGATGGAGGGAATACATGAGAGAGAACCCATATAAACGACTGCCGTCCATAGAGCACAAGCTGGACGGTTCCCTTTACCGTATGACACCGACACAGAGGAAACAGGCAAACGCCCTGATCCGCCGGGAGTGCTGCTGTTATGAGGACGGGAACTGTATGCTCCTTGACGATGGGGACACCCACACCTGCCCCCAGACCATTTCTTTCTCGGTCTGCTGTAAGTGGTTCCGCTGGTCGGTCTTGCCGCAAATCGGGACGCTGGAAGCGGAGATTTTCCGGGATAAGGAGCTCAAACGCTGTGCGGTCTGCGGCAGAGTGTTCGTCCCAAAGTCCAACCGGGCGAAATACTGTCCCGACTGTGCCGCCAGAGTTCACAGGCGGCAGAAAACAGAAAGTGAACGGAAAAGGAGGTCTTGTGTGGACAGTTAGGGGCTGAAAAGTCCTTGATTTACAAGGCTTTGCAAGCACAGAACAGGGGCAGGCAATAGAAACTACCGTCTGCCCCAGAAAACGGGCTTCTAACCGTCCACAAAACACGATATGACAAACACCATTTATATCCATCAGCCGGAAAAGGCGGTCAGCTTTACCCGGCTTCCAAATTTCCTTTTTGAAGCCCCCACATTCACACCCCTGTCCAACGAAGCAAAGGTACTGTATGCCTTTATCCTGCGCCGGACAGACCTGTCCCGGAAAAACGGCTGGGCAGATGAATACGGGCGGATTTACCTCTACTATCCCATCAACGAGGTGGTGGAGCTGCTCCACTGCGGGCGGCAGAAGGCGGTCAACACCCTGCGGGAACTGCAATATGCCGGACTGGTGGAAATCCAGAAGCAAGGCTGTGGAAAACCCAACCGAATTTACCCAAAATCCTACGAAGCGGTTCCAAACACCGACTTCAAGAAATCCGGTTATGGAACGCCGGAGGACTGAAAACCGCACTCCACAAGTACGATAATCAATCCTCTTGAAGTGCGAAAACCGGACGGTATATAGAAATACAGAGATTAAAACGATTTTATTTATATCTTATCCATTCCTATCCGATCCGAGATATTTTCTGCGGGATTTTCCTGTGGAAAAGTCCCGGAAAGGAACGGAATGGGGAAAGGAGTTTCATGGCACAACACGCAATTTTGCGATTTGAAAAACACAAGGGCAATCCGGCAAGACCGCTGGAAGCCCATCACGAACGGCAAAAGGAACAGTACGCCAGCAATCCCGACATTGACACCAGCCGGAGCAAGTACAACTTCCATATCGTTAAGCCAGAGGGCAGGTACTACCACTTCATTCAAAGCCGCATTGAACAAGCTGGCTGCCGCACCCGCAGGGACAGCACCCGTTTTGTGGATACGCTGATTACCGCCAGCCCGGAATTTTTTAAGAAGAAGTCCCCAAAGGAGATACAGGAATTTTTCCAGAGGGCGGCTGATTTCTTAATCGGGCGGGTAGGGAAAGAAAATATCGTGTCGGCGGTGGTACACATGGACGAGAAAACGCCCCACCTGCATTTGGTCTTTGTCCCGCTGACAGAGGACAACCGCCTGTGTGCAAAGGAGATTATCGGGAACAGAGCCAACCTCACAAAATGGCAGGACGATTTTCACGCCTATATGGTGGAGAAATATCCCGACTTGGAGCGTGGGGAAAGTGCTAGCAAGACAGGCAGGAAGCATATCCCCATCCGCCTGTTCAAGCAGGCAGTCAATCTCTCCAAACAGGCAAGAGCCATTGAAGCCACGCTGGGCGATATTACCCCGTTCAATGCCGGAAAGAAGAAAGAGGAAGCCCTCTCCCTGCTGAAAAAGTGGTTTCCGCAGATGGAGAACTTCTCCGGTCAGCTCAAAAAATACAAGGTTACGATAAACGACCTTTTGGCAGAAAATGAACAGTTGGAAGCCAGAGCCAAAGCCAGTGAAAAAGGCAAGATGAAAGATACGATGGAACGGGCAAAGCTGGAAAGCGAGCTGAAAGACATTCAGCGGCTGGTAGACCGTATCCCGCCGGAGGTGCTGGCAGAATTGAAACGACAGCCCAACAAGCGTGGGCGTGAACTTTGACAAAAGTTATATGGTACTATTTTCCGCCTTGTTTTCATAGACATGGACAAAGAGTAGCACACAAGGAGGAGGTGGAACTCTGCTGTGAAAAAGCGAAAACTAAATTATCGGTTTCATAACCCTAATCCAGCGGCAGAGACCGCCGACTACTTACTGAAAATCCTAATTGAAGCCAATACGGAAAAAGTACAGTCGGCTATTCAAGAAGCCGCAGCCGCATCAGATGATACCGAAGAAAAATTAGACGAGGGACACTCTGCGTGAGCGGAGTGTCCCTTTTTTCATGGTTGAAAACGCTGACTTCATGTGATAATATTAAGATGTAACAGAACGATTTAATTTTAACAGAGAGGTTTTGCCATGAATATAGCTGCTTACTGCCGTGTTTCCACCGATAAGGCTGACCAGCTCAACAGCCTGGAAGCACAGAAAGAGTTTTTTTCTGAATACACAAAACGCACAGGGGACACCTTAGTAAGATTGTATGCAGACGAGGGTATTTCTGGAACCAAAATAAAAAATCGAAAAGAATTTCTACGCATGATGGCAGATGCCGAGCATGGGTTGTTTGATATGGTCGTAGTCAAGGATATTTCCCGCTTTGCCAGAAATACCGTTGACCTTTTGCAGAATGTCCGCAAGCTGAAATCTTTGGGAATTGAAACGCAGTTTTTGACCGCTAACATGACCAGCATGGGGAACAGTGAATTTGTGCTGACGATTTTTGGGGCATTGGCACAGGAGGAAAGTGCGAATACCTCAAAGCGTGTGAAATTTGGAAAAAAGATGAATGCTGAAAAAGGTCGTGTCCCGAATATCGTTTATGGATATGATAAGACGATTGGAGATTATTTTAACCTTGCAATCAATGAAGAAGAAGCTGCGGTTGTCCGCCAGATTTATGAGTGGTATATCAAAGACGGGTATGGTGCTGCGAAAATTTCTATTTTCTTAAATGAACGAGGATTGCGGACAAAACGGAATTGCCAGTGGAGCCAGAATGGGGTTTGCCGTATTCTTACGAATGAACTTTATACGGGTAAAATTATTAACGGCAAACAGGAAGTAACCGACTTTCTGACCGGGCAGAGGGCGAACAAAGATGAAACCGAGTGGATGGTTGTGGAGCGTCCAGATTTGCGTATTATTGAGCCGGAGGTTTTTGAACAGGCACAGCAGATTATGCAGTCCAGAGGCAAAGCATTTAAGGTGGATAAGGAACGCCAAAGCAATAAATATCTGTTCTCTACTCTTATCAAATGCAAGGAATGCGGCTGGTCCTTCCGGCGCACAGTCCGCACATATAAAAACACTTATGTCCGCTGGGTGTGTTCCGGGCATAACGGGCGTGGTGCAGACAACTGCCCCAATGCTGTGACGGTAGATGAAGAAGAATTGATTGAAGTTTTGCAGGAATATTTTGCTGAACTTCTGAAAGCAAAGAAGAATGTGATCCGTTATGTGGTCGGAGAATTTCAGCGGGTTTATAAGGCAAAGGACGAAAACCTGAATTATGAAAAAGAGCTAAATGCCCAGCTTGCAAAGCTGCAAAAAACCCGGCAAAAATATATGGATATGTACGCAGACGATTTGATTTCCAGAGAGGAACTGAATGATAAAATCGGCGGCATGAGAAAAGAAATTGAACGGCTGGAAAACGAACTGAAGATGGTAGCGTATCATCTTACCAAGGGGGAACAGTTGGAAAGCGTCCTCGGACGGACATTCAAAGAGATTGAGGATATAACAGATGTACACCAGATGACCAATGCCCAGCTAAAGCGCATTATCCAGAAAATCGAAGTGGACAAGGATGGGAATGTGGATATTTACCTGCGTTTGCTTGGGGATTTGGGCTTGGACGAAACCGTTCTAATTCGTCACGACGAAACATAAAGATGTGGCCGAGCGCCTTTCCCATATCAATCCGCCGCTTGCATCCCGGGCGCGTGTAGTACTGGACATCAACAAAGCGGAACGCCATATCCGGGGCGGGATGGCGACGAAAGAAAAATATGAGCATGAGCACCAGCTGCGCGCGTGCAGCCGGGACGAGAAATAGAAAAGCTGGTAAAATTGGAGCTGAAAGCAGAAAAAGGGGCATTCCGCCTGAACGGGCGGAGTGCCATTTTTTCTGCTTCATTGCAAACTATTTCAAAATATGCTATAGTAGCTTCGATTCATAAAGCTATATGTCAGCCAGATTCAGGCATATGGCAGCGTAGGAGGAACGGGAAAATTCTGAATCGAAAGATAAAAAACAAAGAGGAAGAATGATAGATGGAACCAAGACAGGCAATCCTGGTAGTCAGCTTCGGGACAAGCTACAATGATAGCCGGGAAAAGACGATCGGAGCGGTTGAGCGTGCAGTGGCGGAGGCATTTCCGGCATATGAGGTGCGCCGGGCATTTACCAGCCAGAGGATCATTGATAAATTGAAAAAGCGGGATCAACGGTCGATCGACAATTTGAAGGAGGCGCTTGACCGGGCAGCAGCCGATGGGATTAAAAGTCTGATTGTGCAGCCGACCCATCTGATGGATGGATTTGAATACATGGATGTAAAAGCGGAAGTGGAAGTGAATCAGGGGCGTTTTGAACGGTTGGCGCTGGGAGCACCGCTTCTTGCCAGTGAAGCGGATCTGGATGCGGTGATCCGGGCGATGGCAGGAGAACTGGGCGGATATGACGATGGAAAAACGGCACTCTGCCTGATGGGGCATGGGACGGACGCGGCTTCCAATCAGGTGTATCAGAAGATGCAGGATAGGATGATCGCGGGCGGCTATGCAAATTATTACATCGGAACCGTGGAGGCGCAGCCGGATTTACAGGCGGTGATCGAGAAATTGGGCGCGCAGAAACACTATCAGAGGGCAGTGCTGCAGCCGCTCATGGTGGTTGCAGGCGACCATGCGAATCAGGATATGGCAGGTGAAGAGGAGGATTCCTGGAAGAGCCGCCTGGAACGCGCCGGATACCAGGTGGAATGCCGCATCCGGGGACTGGGAGAGGTTGAGGCGATCCGGAAGCTGTATGTGGCGCACGTGAGAGAGGCAGAGTGGGAAAAATGAAGAAAATAGGATGGATAACGGGAAAGAAAAGGTTACTTAGGATGGCAGGACTGTCGCTTATGGGGGTGCTGCTCTTGAGCGGCTGTGGAAATACGGGAAAGAGTGCGGTGGCGGCAGCGTCGTCTACATCTGCCAGTGAGACATCCAATGAGGCGGGTAAAGGTTCGAAAGTGTCCCAGCCGGCAGAAAACGTGGATGCACAGGTGGCGGAGGCATCACTTCCACAGCCGGGTGAGGCGATCAGTGCGTCCCTGACCTGGAAATCGCGGATGGAGCTTGCCTATGCGACCCAGTTTGCGGTCGATATCTATGAGGATGCGGACGGGATGCAGTACGAAGCAGTTTCGGTTGCGGATGGAAGCCGTTTTCTTCTGATTCCAGAGGGCGGAAAGGTGCCGGAAGATCTTCCGGATTCGATCCAGGTGCTTAAGCGCCCGGTCAAACAGATTTATCTGGTAGCGACCGCGACCATGGATATGTTCCGGATGCTGGGAGCGCTCCCGGATATCCGGTTTTCGGGAACCGATGCGTCGGGCTGGTACATCCCGGAGGCAAAGGAGGCGATGGAGAATGGGTCAATTCTCTACGCAGGCAAGTACAGCGAACCGGATTATGAGCGGATCGTCTCGGAGGGCTGCGGTCTGGCAATAGAAAATACGATGATTCTCCATTCGCCGGAGGTAAAAGAAAAGCTGGAAAGTTTCGGAATCCCGGTGATTGTGGATCATTCCAGCTACGAAGCACATCCGCTGGGGCGGACGGAATGGATCCGCCTGTATGGAGTGCTGACCGGAAAAGAAAAAGAGGCGGAAGCGGCATTTGCAAAGCAGGAAGCGGCTTTGCAGCGTGTTACAGAAGAAGGTTCGGATGCGGAGAACGCAGGCGGGAGCGTAAAAACAGAACAGACGGCACAGGCGGAAAAGCCGTCGGCGGCATTTTTCTATATTACGAACCAGGGCAGCGTGAACGTGCGCCGTTCCTCTGATTATATACCGAAAATGATAGAATTAGCGGGCGGCAGATACATATTCGGGCATCTGGGGGATGACGGAAAGAGGTCTTCGACCGTCAATATGCAGATGGAAGAATTTTATGCAGCCGCGAAAGAATCCGATTATCTGATTTATAACAGTACAATCGACGGGGAGATTCACTCAATTTCGGAGCTTTTGGCAAAAGCGCCGGTTCTCAAGGATTTCAAGGCGGTACAGGCGGGAAATGTCTGGTGCACGACGAAGAATCTCTATCAGGAATCCATGTCGGTTGGAGCAATGCTGGAAGATATCCATGCGATTTTCAGCGGAAGCCAGGAAGATGGGACATATCTGTATAAATTGCAGTCGTGAGGATGGAAAGTGTAATAAAGATAGATAGGAGAAACGATGCGTTCAGTATCAGAAGCAAACAGACAAAAACAGGAAAAAAAACAAAGAAACCTGGCGCAGGCAGGCAGACAGGTGCGGATCGCAGGCGCATTTCTGCTTCTGATTATGCTGCTGCTCCTGTCGCTTATCTGGAGTGTCTGTTCAGGCAGTGTATCGGTTCCGATCATGGAATTTTTACAGGAACTGCGGGAGCCTAAGCTGCGTGGAATGGCGTGGACGATCATCTGGGAGATCCGTCTGCCGCGCGCGCTGGCGGCGCTGATCCTTGGCGGGGCGCTGGCACTGTCAGGGTATCTGTTACAGACCTTTTTCCACAATCCAATCGCGGGTCCCTTTGTGCTGGGAATTTCTTCTGGTTCAAAGCTTTTGGTAGCACTTGTGATGGTCGGATTTCTGGAATGGAATATTACGATCAATTCGGGGATGCTGGTGGCAGCGGCATTTGCCGGAGCGCTTCTCTCTATGCTGTTTGTGCTCCTGGTCGCGCGGAAAATGGAACAGATGGCAATGCTGATCGTCGGGGGCGTGATGATCGGCTATATTTGCTCGGCAATCACGGATTTTGTTGTGACCTTCGCCAGCGATGCGGATATTGTCAACCTGCATAACTGGTCGCGCGGAAGTTTTTCTGGTATGACCTGGGAAAATGTGGCAGTCATGGCGGGCGTGACCTTTGTCTCAGCGGCAGCGGTGTTTCTGTTATCCAAACCGATCGGCGCATACCAGATGGGGGAGACGTATGCGAAAAGCATGGGAGTCAATGTCGCACATCTGCGTTTCTTTATGGTGATTTTGTCCAGCATCTTATCTGGCTGCGTAGCGGCATTTGCCGGTCCGGTTTCCTTTGTTGGAATCGCGGTTCCGCATCTGATCCGCTGGCTGTTTGCCGATACAAGACCGCTGGTGCTGATTCCGGGCTGTTTCCTGGGCGGAAGCGTGTTCTGCCTGTTCAGCGACTGGCTGGCGCGGACGGTCTTTGCCCCGACGGAATTGAGCATCAGCACGGTAACAGCTGTCTTCGGTGCGCCGGTCGTGATTTTTGTGATGATGCGGAAACATCGAAAGAGCACCTGAAGCATAGAGCAGCGGAGGAGAAAATACCATGAATCTAGAAAATGAGGAGAAGATCTACTTTTATACAGAGGACTTACAGGTTGGATACGGTGGAAAACAGATCTTAAATCCAGTCCGGATCGGGATAAAGAAGGGTGAGATCCTGACTTTAGTCGGACCGAATGGAGCCGGAAAATCGACCATTTTAAAGAGTGTCGCCGCGCAGCTTCCCCCTCTGGGAGGCGCGGTTTACCTGGACGGCGCGGACCTTCTGGGAATGAAGGGAACGGAGCGCGCACGGAGGATGGCGGTCATGTTTACGGAAAAGGTTCATGCAGAGTGGATGACCTGCCGGGATGTTGTGGCAGCCGGGCGTTATCCGTACACGGGGCGGTTTGGTGTCCTCTCGGAGGAGGACTGGAAGGCAGTTGATGAGGCGATGGAGGCAGTGCAGGTATCAGAGCTTCGGGAGCGGGACTTCCAGACGCTCAGCGACGGTCAGCGGCAGCGGGTGATGCTGGCGCGGGCGCTCTGTCAGGAGCCGGAACTGCTGCTTCTCGATGAGCCGACTTCCTATCTGGATATCCGTTATAAGCTGGAATTTATGTCGGTCTTGCAGGAGCTGGCGCGCCGCAAGAAGGTGGCAGTCATTTTATCCATTCATGAACTTGATCTGGCGGAGCGCGTCTCTGACTGGGTGCTGTGCGTCAGCCCGGGGCAGGAAAGCCGGTTTGGACGCCCGGAAGAGATGCTGACTCCAGAACATCTTTCCGAGCTTTTCCAGGTCGAGGAAGGGCGCTTCCGTCAGACAGGCGGCAGTATGGAGCTTCCGCGTCCGGAGGGGGCACCAGAGGTGTTTGTGCTGGCAGGAGGAGGAAGCGGGCGCGCTGTCTTCTGGCAGCTTCAGAGAGCTGGAACCACGTTTGCGGCAGGGATCGTATCGGAAGCCGACTTAGATTATCCGGCGGCTTGTACATTGGCGTCCAGATTGATTGCAGTCCCCGCATTTGAAGAAATATCAGAGGAAAAGGAACAAGAAGCCAGAGAATGTCTGGATGCGTGCCAGTGCGTGATTGCGTGCCGCAGGCAGTATGGGGGCTGGGCGGCGGCGAACGACCGGTTGCTGGCGTATGCCAGGGAAAAAGGAAAAAAGATTGAATATCACAACCTTCCGCTTCATAAAATGCAGTAAATCAAAGCATTTTGCCGCGTGGCTGCGTGCAGGGGAGCGGGAGGTTTTTTATTTGATGAAAAGTAAGAAAAGCAGGAAAAAATGGCTTCTAAGCCTTATGGTTGTGATGGGAATCTTTCTGGCGGGGGTCTATGCGGTTGCATGCGGCGGTGAAAAACAGGCAGAAAAATTGCGGGATCTGGAATTTGCCGTCATAGGTCCCGATGAGACGCCGCAGGAGCTGGCGCAGATCATAGAAGAAAAGAAGAACGATTCCTTCCGCCTGACTTACACAAGCGGAAATGACCTCTACATAGCTGCCGGGTACGGCAAGCAGGAGACCGGCGGTTACAGCATTACGGTTCCGGAGTTGTACCTGACGGACAATTCGATCATCGTCAAGACCGAGTTAAAAGGACCGGAGAGAAGCGAGCCGACCGGGGAAGAGCCGTCGTATCCGTATATTGTGCTGCGGACGGAACTGCTGGAGGAACCAGTGGTATTCCAGTAGTTTCCTATGAAACAAAAAAACAGGAACCGGCGAGAGTATCATCCGGTTCCTGTCTTTATGCAGTTTCTGCAGAACGATTTCCGCAGGATTTCCTATATGAGTATAAGACTGGTTTCCTGATTACAGGGAAAGAGCCTCTTTTACCTTGGAAATGATGTGAAGTCCGATGTCTCTGGAAGCATCTACGGACTGAGCGCCGATGTGCGGGGAAACGATGAAGTTGTCGCACTCGAACAGCGGGCTTGCGAATGTATCATCACCTGTCAGACCGCTGCCAGCCAGCTCGTTCTCCATAACGTCTGCTGCGTAGCCGCCGATCTTGCCAGCTTTCAGAGCCTCGTACATGTCTTTCTCGTTTACGATACCACCACGGCTCATGTTCAGAACAACTGCATCATCCTTCATCTCAGCGATGGACTTAGCGTTGAACAGATCCTTTGTCTCTGGTGTCAGCGGTACGTGGATAGATACGAAATCAGCTACCTTTAACATCTCGTCTACGGACATGCCAGTTGCATGCTCTTTCTCGAAATCTTCCGGTTTCAGGAATGGATCGTAAGCAACGACAGTCATACCAAATGCACGACCAAGTTCGCCGACTCTCTTACCGATACGACCGAAGCCCATAACACCCAGAGTCTTGCCGCGAAGCTCACGACCTTCGAATTTATATTTGTTCCACTCGTGTTTTACTTTTACATCGTAGTTAGCTGTGAAAGTACCACGGGAGATATCTAACATCTTGGAAATGGTCAGCTCTGCAACTGCGTTAGCGTTTAAGCCCGGTGCGTTGAAGATCTGGATTCCTTTGGATTTTGCATAGTCCATATCAATGTGGTTCAGACCAACGGAGCAAACGCCGATAACCTTCAGGTTCTTAGCAGCGTCGATGATCTCCTGATCGATCTTCGGATCTACACGCATGATCAGAACGTCTACGTCACCGATTTCAGCTAATAACTGATCCTTGGTGGACGGCAGATTCTCTGCAGTTTTAACTTCCATGTATTTGCTGAGTTCTTCAGCAATACCAGCGTATACTTTGTCAATGATAAGACACTTCATAGTTTAATTTCCTCCGCTCTTATTTTGTAAAATGTACCTATATGCAAGTATACCTAAAATCTGCTGTCCAGTCAAGTCATTTTGCCGTACCAAACAGAAAGTCGTATTCGATTTTTTGTATAACACTTATAAGTAAATGATGGATAAAAAGGTGTTTTTGTAGAAAATGCCGCGGGAGCGATTTATAAATTGTATTTTGAGATAGGGCAGACTATAATAAAGGTACAATGCAGTTCAAAGTCCGGTTCCGGACGGCATTCGATGATTCTGCCCGCAAAGAGGGCATCTGTGATTCACAGAAATATCCGGGTATTTATGAAATTTCATAATGCATTTTTTGTTTCAGGGGAAACTGCGTCCTATGAAACAAAAAAATAGCAGTCATATGATTGAGCAGTGCTGAATATAAGTATCATATCGTTACTGTTCACAGGTAGGCACTTTTGGAACCGAAAGTGCCGTAAGAAAACGTGGTGGCAGCAGGAATTTGCCGTATTTAAATGCGAAGCCACGGCAAATTCCGTTACGGGGCACGTATGCGTGAACAATAACAATTTTAGAAAGGATGGAGAAGGTTGAGAGAGGAGTACGGAAATTTAGAACGTGCTTACGAAAGAATGCGGTTCGGCTGGCAGGAGACATTTGCCGGGGAATGGCAGAAAGGGAGAATGTATGGGGAAAAGAGAAGACAGAAGATATGGCTGGAGGCTGGCAGTGCTGACATTTGTGCTGTGCCTGCAGGGCACCGGCGGACAGGCTTACGCACAGGAAGATAAGGCGGGAGAACGGCGGATCCGTTATTCTTCTTCCTATTTGAAAGAGGCTGAGATACCAGAAGCGCCGGAAGAATATCTGGAAGAGGGGGAAATTACCTACCGGCTTGTGGGGACAGAGATAGAGGCGGTGCCGGTGCGCGGCAGAACGCGGGAGGTTTCGGGGGAGATGGTCTATCCATCCGTGACGCGGGAACAGGAGATCCCGGCGAGAGCGCCGATGGAGGTGGAGGATCGGGAGAGCCGGAAGACCGTATCGGTTATGCTGGATCTGAAAAGAACCTCTTATGAGAACGAACACTGGCAGGATGGATTTGAGATTTCGGTCGTATTTCACGAATACGGGGCGGACACATACCGGCTGGGTGGAACTGTCGTGATGCATGATGAAAAAGTGCCGCCGTTGGAGGCGTGCAGGGAAGAACTGCTTGCAAGTGCAGGGCTATCGGAGGATGAGGTGCAGATTGAGTCGGCAAGCTGGGAGGGATATGCTTATCAGGATGAGGCTGGCATCTGGTGCCGCAATGCGGCGGTACAGGCAAAACGCCGCGTATGGGACTGCCGGGCAGTGTACGGGGGAACGGTCAGACTTCCGGCATATGAGCGTTACCGGAGGCGGATGGAGTATGAAAAAGCGGAACCGGATGTGGAAGAGATGACAGAAATAGAAGCGGATCCGGGAACTCTGGTGGAAACAGAGACTGCGCCGGTGGAAAACCTCCCGCTTCCGTTCTGGAGACGGTGGATTCACTACGGACTGACGATCAGTATAAGTCTGCTGCTGCTTTTACTGGCATGGCTTGGATTTCGGCAGCTGCGGCGGATGGCGCGTGAAAAAAACGAACGGTAGGTTGTGTGGGCGCAGTTGATAAAAGGAAAAAAGTGCCGTATACTAGAAAACTGGTAAGCTGGCGGTTATGGTTCGTGTAAAAAAATTTTGAAATCAGAGGCACGGCGTGAGGATATGCCGGCAGCCAGAATCGGGGATCAGACCAGAAAGAAGAGGAAAAACGGCGTGACAAGAGATGTTGTATTTAAAATGGAACGTCCGGGACTGGTAGAAGTCGGACAGACAGTAGAGGTGACGGAGTCGGTGACGCCGTTTAATGTCAATTATATGATTGAACCGGCGGTGGCGATGTCGGGGCTTTTTAAGCTGAATGACCGGATTCCCGCCGATCACGGCGTGGTAAAGGCGATCGAGGAAAATGACCGCGGTTACTATGTGACGGTTACGTTTGAGTATGAATAAAAGGACAGAAAGGGAAAAAGATGGCAGGAAAAATACCGAACGATCCGATTATGTGCCTGAGTTTTGTGAACACACAGCTCAGAGATTTTTACCCGGATTTAGATGAATTATGCAGTGCGTTTGATACAGAACGGTCGGAGCTTGAGAAGAAGCTGCAGGCGGTGGGATATACCTATGACAGAGAAAAGAACCAGTTCCGCTAGGGCACTGTTAGGCTTTACGCTGGCAGAGCTGCTGATTGTGACCGGGATTGTGTCGATTCTCGTTGCAGTTTCGATCCCGATCATGTCCGGACAGGTACAGAAAGCGAAGGAAGTGCGGGCGAAAGCCGAGGCGAGGATTCTATGCATGGCGCTCTGGATGTATCTGCATGATTTGGATGAGCAGGACATTCATCCGGAAAGCTGGGAGCTGATGATGGATCTGGGTGGTTCTTTCCGGGATCTGGGAGAAAATCCGCTGGAAAACTATCTGGATGGAGAGATTTCTGAGGATGTGTCTATCTACAGCGTGTATTACAGCGATACACTGGAAAGCTATGAGGGAATCTTGTGCGAGATAGGTGGAATCGAGGTGGAAGCGCTGATCAGCGGAAAGACGGAGATTGTGAATCCATAAAAAATAGAGAGGCAGGTTACTGTTCACAGGTAGGCACTTTTGGAACCGAAAGTGCCGTAAGAAAACGTGGTGGCAGCAGGAATTTGCCGTATTTAAATGCGAAGCCACGGCAAATTCCGATACTGGGCACGTATGCGTGAACAGTAACAGAGGCAGGATGTCTTACAAGGAAAGTCTTGTAAAACCCTGCTTCTTTCTATATAATGAGACAGTAAAGCAGTCTGTCTGGAAATGAAAATAGCAGGATAAAAACCAGACGGTTTCGGACAGATACAAGAGAAAAGAGAGGTATCAGTATGTTTCGCGCGATAAAGATAGTAGGAACGATCGTCAGCTTCCTTGTTGGTTCCATCGGCACATTGCACCGTATGGATAAACAGGGACAGGTAGATCCGGTTGCAGTGGAGGAAGAAAGCACCCAGATGGTGCGTAATATTTTTGAAAAACTGCTCAAAATGGCAGGTGTGACGGTAGAGGTGCGCGGATATGAAAATATTCCGCAGGATCGCCCGGTGCTCTATGTGGGAAACCACCGGAGCTATTTTGATATCTTGGTTGGCTATACGACGGTTCCGGGACTGATGGGATTTGTGGCAAAGAAAGAGATGGAGAAGATTCCGCTCTTGTCAAAATGGATGCTCAATGTCAACTGTCTGTTTTTAGATCGGAATAATATAAAAGAAGGTTTAAAAACGATTCTGGCGGGGATCGAGAAGGTGCGCCGCGGCGTTTCTGTCTGGATTTTTCCGGAGGGAACCCGCAATAAAAATGAACAGCTTTCAGATCTGCTTCCATTTAAAGAGGGAAGCTTGAAGATTGCAGAGAAATCTGGCTGTCCGGTTGTTCCAGTGGCGATCAAGGGAACAGCGGAGGTCTTTGAGAAGCATATTCCGCTTATTTGTCCGAGCCATGTCGTGATTGAGTTCGGCGAGCCGTTTATCGTGAAAGAGCTGGATCCGGAGAACCGGAAGTTTGTCGGCGCATATACGAGAGAAAAGATCGCAGGGATGCTTTCAGAGATGGAAAAGGAGAACAGCTAAGAGATGGATTTGCTGGAGATAAGAGGGCGTCTGGACCAGATTGACACCCAGATAGAAAAGTTATTTGAGGAGAGAATGCGCCTTTGCAGCGAGGTGGCAGAGTATAAGATCGCGACCGGAAAGGCGGTTTACGACGCCGAGCGTGAGAAACAGAAGATCGAGTCAGTTCAGGCGATGGCGGAGGGCGAGTTCAACAAGCAGGCGGTTGCCGAACTGTTTTTGCAGATGATGACGCTGAGCCGCCGGTATCAGTATCAGACCATTGCAGGGCGCGTCGGCGGTCCGGATCTGGGCTTCCATAAGGTGGAGAAGCTTGAAACAGCCGGAAAGCGCGTGGTGTTCCAGGGATTAGAGGGCGCTTACGGTCATGCGGCGGCGCTGCAGTTCTTTGGAAAAGACGCGGATATCCATCATGTACGCCGGTTTGAGGATATGATGGTGGAGATTCAGGAGGGAAAAGCCGATTTTGCGGTGCTTCCGATTGAAAATTCTTCCGCCGGTGCCGTGACGGACAACTATGATCTGCTTTTAAAATACGACAATGTGATCGTGGCGGAGACATTTCTGCCGGTACATCACTACCTGCTTGGCACACCGGACGCGGAACTTTCCGATGTGAAGCGTGTTTTTGCCCATCCGCAGGCGTTGATGCAGAGCAGCGACTTCTTAAACCAGCACGACTGGCAGCAGCTCAGCATGGAAAATAATGCTGTGGCGGCACAGAAGGTACGCGATGAGAAAGATCCGTCACAGGCGGCAGTCGCAGGTGAGGTGGCAGGTGAGATTTACAGGCTCAAAAAGCTGGCAGGTCCGATCAACAACTGTCCGGACAATACGACCCGTTTCCTGATTTTGGCGAAGGATCGCGTCTATCAGGCGGGTGCAGAGAAAATCAGCCTCTGTTTCGAGCTGCCGCACCGCAGCGGTACGCTGTACAGTATGCTCGGCAATTTTATTTTCAATGACGTCAATATGCGTATGATCGAGTCCCGTCCGATCCCGGAGGAGAGTTGGCAGTACCGCTTCTTCGTGGACATCGAGGGAAATCTGGAGGATGCCGGTGTGCAGAATGCACTGTACGGAATCATGCGCGAAGCGAAAAATGTAAAAATATTAGGAAATTACTAGACTCTTTAGCTTAGGACAAGACAGAATGGGTTGCTGTCCACGGGCAGGCATTTTTGAGACTGAAAGTACTGTAAAAAAATGTGATGGTAACCGGAAAGGCAGAATAATGGAAGAAAAAAGAAAAAATACGATGATTTTATACCGCAACCTGCGGTATCAGCAGTTATTTGACGATATGTGCAGCCTCTTAAAACCAGAGGAAGGCGAGGCACGCCCGGATGCATATGCATGCGCGAGTCAGCTCATCGATCTGGCAGTGACCTATGGATTCCGCGGAAACCTGTGGCATTGTTTCCTGGCGTTCTGCATGGCAAACAATGAAAATGCCTACAGCACATCCTGTGAGATCATCGGACCGGTCGGCGGCAGCTTGAGCGAGCTTGCACGCCACGATTTTACACAGGTCAGAGAGCTTTTTTCCCTGGATATTGCCCGTCTGGACGAGACTGAGAACGGCATCTGGTCGGAGATGAAGCATTACGAAAATGCGCTGGGAAACAGCAAGGCGTTCAACCACCGCATCCGCGACCGGATCGTTGAATTATCGGTTTCACTGGAGAATGCGGAGAGTGATCAGGAATTTCAGGATATCGTGACCGAATTTTATAAAGAATTTGGTGTCGGCAAGTTTGGTCTTAACAAAGCATTCCATATTATCATGGATGACGAGGCAAAGCAGGTCGATATCGAGCCGATCACGCGCGTGGAACATATCGAGCTGAGCGATCTGGTAGGCTATGAGCTGCAGAAAGCCAAGCTGATTGAGAATACCGAGGCATTTATCGAGGGGCGCGCGGCAAACAACTGCCTGCTTTTCGGTGACAGCGGTACCGGTAAATCATCCAGTATCAAGGCGATCTTAAATCAGTATTATGACCGCGGACTCCGCATGATCGAGGTGTACAAGCATCAGTTCCGCGGACTGTCAGATGTCCTGGAGCAGATCAAAGACCGTAACTACAAATTTATCATTTATATGGACGACCTTTCCTTTGAGGAATATGAGCTGGAATATAAATATCTGAAAGCAATCATTGAGGGTGGTCTCGGCATTAAGCCGCAGAATGTCCTGATTTATGCGACATCGAACCGCCGTCACTTAATCCGCGAGAAATTCAGCGATAAGCGCGAGCTGGACGACGATCTGCACTCCAACGATACGGTGCAGGAAAAACTGTCTCTGGTTGCGCGTTTTGGCGTCACGATCTACTACGGCTCACCGGACAAGAAAGAGTTCCAGAACATCGTCCGCGTGCTGGCAGACAAATACCACATCCATATGCCGGAGGCAGATCTGCTTCTGGAAGCCAACAAGTGGGAGTTAAGCCACGGCGGGCTGTCCGGACGTACTGCCACCCAGTTTATTGCAAACTTACGCAGCAAGCTGAAAGGAGAGATCAAGTAATATGACCGTTAAAACCTTTGCCGCTATTGATGTGGGTTCCTTCGAACTGGAGCTGGGAATTTTCGAGATTTCTGCTTCCGCCGGAATCCGCGAGATCGATCATGTGCGCCATGCGCTGGCGCTTGGCAAAGACACGTACAATGACGGACGTTTGAGCCACGAGATCGTGGAGGAAATGTGCGAGGTCCTGAATAAGTTCCGGGAAGTGATGAAAACATACCGGGTATCGGATTATCGGGCATTTGCGAGCAGCGCGCTTCGGGAGGCGCGGAACAGCCAGATGGTACTGGACCGGATTCTGGTGCGTACCGGACTCCGGGTCCGCACGATGAACAACTCGGAGCTTCGTTTTAAGAGTTATAAAGCCGTTGCAGCCAGGGAGGAAGAATTCCAGCACACCGTGAAAAACGGTGCGGCGCTGATGGATGTCGGATTCGGAAGCACCCAGATCTCCCTCTTTGATGAGGAGGTACTGGTATCAACGCAGAACCTTCTGCTCGGCGTGCTGCGCTTAAGTGAAATGTCAGCACACTGGCGCGTCGATTACCGGAAGATCCCGGCGATCATCGATGAGCTGGTAGAAAATGAATTATACACATTTCGGAAGATATTTTTAAAAGAGCATCAGATTGAGACGCTGATTGCGACCGGCGAGACAATGAACTATATGATCAGCCGCGGCATGCATGAAAAAGGCGGGGCGCGGTTCACGGCAAAGGAATTTGGCGTGTTTTGCGAGAAGCTGATTGGGATGTCCTCGGAGGAGATTCAGGAGCGCTATGAGCTGCCGCAGGATTACGCAGAAGTGCTGATTCCAAGTGCAATTCTCTACCGGAAGGTATTAGACATGACGGGTGCTTCCTATATCTGGGCACCGGGGACGACCCTCTGCGATGGTATCGCGGCAGAGTACGCACAGGAAAACCGTCTGGTCCGCTTCCATCATGATTTTGAGGCAGATATCCTCTCAACGGCGCGCCAGATGGCGAAGCGCTACCGCTGCCACGGCGCACATGTGCGCGAGGTAGAGCGGTCGGCGGAGATGATCTTTGATGCAACGAAAAAATACCATGGTCTGGGAGCGCGGGAACGCCTGCTTTTAAAGATCGCAGCGACCCTGCATGACTGCGGCAAGTTTGTCAGCATCACGCGCGGTTCGGAAAGCTCGTACCAGATCATCATGGATACGGAGATCATCGGAATTTCCCATCTGGAGCGCGAGGTTGTAGCCAATATCGTGCGCTACAACATTCAGGAATATGCCTACGATGAGGTCATCCTGGAGTCGGATCTGTCCCAGTATGCGGGGCTTGGAACCTCCCGGAGAGAGCTGACGATCCTGATTGCGAAGCTGACGGCAATTTTGCGTCTGGCCAATTCGATGGACCGCAGCCACCGCCAGAAACTGAGCGACAGCCGCATCGCTGTGCGGAACGGCAGTCTGGTGATTACGACGGACTGTCCGGAGAGTATCGTGCTGGAGCAGTATTCATTTGACCAGAAGGCAGATTTCTTTGAGGAAGTCTTTGGAATACGGCCTGTACTCAGGCAGAAAAGAGGGGTATAAGGATGTCGGATGCAGTGTTGAAATACGGAGAATCTGAAAATTATGTAAACCGTGAACTGAGCTGGCTGGAATTTAACTACCGGATTCTGGGTGAGGCGCGCGATAAGACGACCCCACTGTTTGAACGCCTGAAATTTTTAAGCATCACGGCGTCGAACCTGGATGAGTTTTTCATGGTCCGCGTGGCATCCCTCAAGGACATGGTTCACGCCAATTATACGAAGCGGGATATTGCGGGTATGACGGCACAGGAACAGCTGGATGCGATTGATGGAAAAACGCATGAGCTGGTCGAGAATCAGTACCGGACCTACAACCGGATGCTCCTGCCGCTCTTAAAACAGCACGGTCTGCGCGTGGTCACCGAGCATGAGAAGCTTACGAAGGAAGAAGCGGTGTACGTTGATCGGTATTTTGAGGAATCGGTCTATCCGGTCCTCACGCCGATGGCGGTTGATTCCTCCCGCCCGTTCCCTCTCATTCACAATAAATCGTTAAATATTGCTGCGCTGGTCCGCAAGAAAAAGGGAGACGGCGAGCTGGAATTTGCGATGGTCTGTGTGCCGGGCGGGCTTCCACGCGTGGTGGAGCTGCCGTGCCAGGAGGGCAAATCGATCATTTATCTGGAAGAAGTCATCGAGCGGAACATCGACAAATTGTTCTTAAATTATGATATTATCAGCTGCCATCCGTTCCGTGTCATGCGAAATGCCGATCTGAGCATCGACGAGGATGAGGCGGAGGATTTGCTCAAGGAGATCGAGCAGAAGCTCAAGAAACGCCAGTGGGGCGAGGTCATCCGCCTGGATATCGAGAAAAAGGCGGACAAGCGCCTCTTAGACATCCTCAAAAAGGAGCTGCACGTCGGCGGGCACGCGATCTATGAGATTGACGGACCGCTTGATCTGACCGTTCTCATGAAGGTGTTCGGTCTGCCGGGCTTTGACGAATTTAAGACACCGCCGTACACGCCGCAGCCGGTTCCGGCGCTGATGAATGAGGATGATATTTTTGCCAATATCCGCAAAGGCGATATATTGCTGACCCACCCGTTTGAGACCTTTGAGCCGGTCGTCAATTTTATCAAGAAAGCTGCCCGCGACCCGGAGGTGCTGGCGATCAAGCAGACACTCTACCGTGTCAGCGGTAACTCCCCGATTATCGCGGCGCTTGCTGAAGCGGCGGACAATGGAAAACAGGTGTCGGTTCTGGTTGAGCTGAAAGCCCGTTTTGACGAGGAAAACAATATTCTCTGGGCGAAGATGCTGGAAAAAGCCGGCTGCCACGTTATCTACGGTCTGCTGGGGCTGAAAACACACAGTAAGATCACGCTGGTGGTGCGCCGCGAGGAAGAGGGCATCCGCCGCTACGTCCATCTGGGAACTGGAAATTACAACGATTCGACGGCAAAACTCTACACCGACTGCGGTCTTTTAACCTGTGATCCGCTGATCGGTGAGGATGCGACTGCAGTCTTTAACATGCTGTCGGGTTATTCGGAGCCGCTTGGCTGGAACAAGCTGTCGCTGGCGCCGCTGTGGCTGCGCGGACGTTTTCTGCGCCTGATCCAGCGGGAAACGCGCAACGCCCGCGAAGGTATTCCGGCGCGGATCGTGGCAAAGATGAACTCCCTGTGCGACCGTGAGATCATTGCGAGTCTTTACGAGGCGTCCAATGCGGGGGTAAAAATACAGCTCATCGTCCGCGGCATCTGCTGTCTGCGCGCCGGGATTCCGGGATTAAGCGAGAATATAACGGTCTGCTCGATCGTTGGAAATTTCCTTGAGCACAGCCGTATTTTCTACTTCGAGAACGACGGTGAACCGCAGATTTTCATGGGAAGTGCCGACTGGATGCCGCGAAACCTCGACCGTCGTGTGGAGATTCTCTTCCCGGTTGAGGATGAGAAGCTGAAAGCACGCATCTGTCACATCTTAGAGGTACAGCTTGCCGACAATGTCAAGGCGCAGTACCTGAGACCGGACGGAACCTACGCTAAACGCAACCGCCGCGGCAAAGAGCCGGTCTGCGCGCAGGATACCTTCTGTGCGGAGGCAGTGCAGGCGGCGAAGGAAGCTGGAAAAAAGCAGGACCCGGCGGCGATGAGGGTGTTTATTCCGCTGGAACAATAAAGAAATTGCAGTTCGCAGATAAGCAAAATTCTCCAAAAATGTAATAAATTTTTAAAGCATAAATCCTCCCCATATGGTAAACTGGAAACAGGTATATTCGTCTGGTATTTCGCATAGAGATACCGGGAACCTGCATTACATATGAGGGAGGTTTTTTTATGTCTGAAATACACGTTCTGGTGGTGGATGATGAGAAAGAGATTGCCGATCTGGTGGAGATTTATCTGGTCAGTGATGGTTATAAAGTATATAAGGCATCCAATGCGTTAGAGGGATTGGAGATTCTGGAGAAGGAGACGATTCATCTGGTGCTTCTCGATATCATGATGCCGGGAATGGATGGTCTGGAGATGTGCCGCAAGATCCGGGAGACGAACAATATCCCGATCATCATGCTGAGCGCGCGCTCAGCGGATCTGGATAAGATTCTGGGACTGGGAACCGGCGCGGATGATTACGTGACGAAACCATTTAACCCGCTGGAGCTGACGGCGCGCGTCAAATCACAGCTTCGCCGCTATACGCAGTTAAATCCGCAGAGCGGTGCAGGAAACCAGGTTAAAAATGAGATCTCGATCAAGGGGCTCACGATCAACAAAGATAATCATAAAGTGACGGTGTACGGCGAGGAGATCAAGCTGACGCCGATCGAATTTGATATCCTGTATCTGCTGGCATCCAATCCGGGGCGGGTCTTCAGCACCGATGAAATCTTTGAGAAGGTGTGGAATGAGAAAGTCTACGAGGCAAATAACACAGTTATGGTACATATCAGACGGCTTCGCGGCAAGATGAAGGAGGACACCCGACAGAACAAGATCATTACAACGGTCTGGGGGGTAGGATACAAAATTGAAAAATAAAAAAGATATGAGTCGCCGATTCCGGACACGGATGGTCATGAACATCGTTTACAGCACCGTGGTGGCATGCCTGGTGGAGGTGTTTCTGATTGCCAATGTTTCGATGATCAGCAGCTATCTGCGGGAGACGCGGTACCGGGATTCTTTTTTCCTGCGCCTGACGGAGACAGAGACACTGATGGCATTTGTCTATCTTCTGTCGGGCATCGCGATCTTCTCAGTCACTTTTTTTGCCCTCCAGGAGCGGTCCATGCGCTATATCAGCCGGATCTCGTCCGCGATTCAGAATATTTCCGAGGGCGATTTGAATACGACGATCGAGGTGCGGGGCGACGACGAGTTTACGGCGATGGCGGTCAATTTAAATAAGATGGTCGGGGATATCCGGAATCTGATGGACAAGGAGCGCGAGGCGGAGCGCACGAAGAATGAGCTGATTACCAATGTGGCACACGATCTGCGGACACCGCTGACCTCGATCATCGGCTATCTTGAACTTCTGTCCGGCAAGGTGGAGATTCCTGCAGAAATGCAGAAAAAATATATTGATATTGCCTATGCAAAATCGAAACGTCTGGAAAAACTGATCGAAGATTTGTTTGGTTTTACCAAAATGAATTATGGAAAAGTGGCAATGCACGTGTCGAAGGTGGACATCGTCAAACTGCTCAGCCAGCTGTTGGAGGAATTTTATCCGAGCTTCAAGGACAAAAACCTCTCCTACGAGCTGCAGAGCAATGTCCCGGGCAAGGTTATCACGGCAGACGGAAATCTTCTGGCGCGCCTCTTTGACAACCTGATCAATAACGCGATCAAGTACGGTGCGGACGGAAAACGGGTGCTGGTGCAGATTCACGCGGAGGAAGAGGTCGTGACCGTCTCGGTGACGAACTACGGTTACGTGATTCCGGCGGACGAGCTGCCTCTTTTATTTAATAAATTCTACCGCGTGGAACAGTCGCGATCGACCAACACGGGCGGCACAGGGTTAGGTCTGGCGATCGCCAAAAATATCGTCGATATGCACGGTGGCACGATTCAGGTAACGAGCGATCTGAATGGAACGGTGTTTACGGTGCGCCTGCGGACGAATTTTGACATCAACAGGGAAAATTTCCAGATGCCGTAAAGGCGAGTGTGGGAAAGAATCTGATAGACATTTTAATGGATTTTTGGTTACTGTTCACAGGTAGGCACTTTTGGAACCGAAAGTGCCGTAAGAAAACATGGTGGCAGCAGGAATTTGCCGTATTTAAATGCGAAGCCACGGCAAATTCCGTTACTGGGCACGTATGCGTGAACAGTTACAGATAGGGAGAGAAAGAATGCAGAAAAAGAGGGGAATACAGTTCTTTTTTGCGATATTGATCGGATGGATGGCACTATTCTGCCTTCCTGCAGGGTACGCATATGCCTCACAGAAGGAAGCAGATGCGCCGCTGTCGATGGATGTTTCCTATGGATTTGACAATACGGCAAAGAGTGACCGTTACCTTCGGGTAACGGTCCTTCTGAATAATGATACAGCGCCGTTTGAGGGAACGCTGGAATTTCTGACCGCGCAGTCCAGTCTGGAGGCGTACCAGTATTCCTATCCGTTATCGTTGGCAGCGGGGGAGAAGTTTGAACAAGAATATTATATCCCGCTGGGTGTGCGGGCGGATCAGATGTTTGTATCGGTACAGGATGTAAACGGGAAAACAATCATCCGGAAACGTCTGAAACTTGGTTCTGAGGAGGACGTTGCGGAGAGTTATATCGGAATTTTGACGGATACGCCGGAGGCACTTTCTTATTTAGACGGCGCGGGCATCCGATATGGGACGCTTCGGACGCGGGCGGTTTTTCTGGATGCCGAGCAGGCACCGGATGACCGGCTGGGTTACGATCCGCTGGATCTGGTAATTGTGTCTGGATTTGACCTGGATTCGCTCAGCGATGTCCAGTATGAGGCGCTGCGGCGCTGGGTGGAAGACGGCGGTACGATCCTCTTTGGCGGCGGTGTGGATTGTGCGAGAAATTATGGCAGGTTTGCAGAGAAGGTGCTGGAGCCGCCGTATCTGGATGCGGTAACCGTTCCGGTCAGTCTGGGCGGGGAGACGGCACCGGGCGAGCAGACGGGGGAGATCCAGGCAGAATGCGTCGATGTGAACCTGAAGAACGGCAGCACTCTGCTGGCGGGGGAAGTGTTCCCGCTGTTATCCCATACGAACTGCAAACAGGGGCGGATCGTGGCAGCTGCCTTTTCGATGGATGCGATCAGCGATTTGTGTCTGACCAATCCATCCTCATTTGAAAAGCTGTATACGCTGGTGCTGGGAAGTGATACCGTGGACGAGCTGGCACAGGAGGATTACTACGGTTATTCGGGCTCGTATTTCAGCGTACAGGGGCTGGTCAACACCGGCAATGCGGGGCGGCTTCCGAAGGTTGCGGCATATACGGTGATCGTGGTGGTCTATCTGCTTTTGATCGGTCCGGGCATCTATTTCTACTTAAAAAAGCGAGGAATTTACCGGTATTATCTGCCGGCGGTGACACTGGGGGCGTTTTTGTTTACCGGCATTATTTATGCGCTGGGCGTAAAGACACGCTTCCGGGAGCCGTTTGTGACGTATGCGTCGATTCTGGATACCTCGGGAGAAGAGGCGGAAGAAGCCACTTATATGAACATCCGAAGCCCTTATAACAAGCCGTATTCGGTGAGCTTAAAGCCGGGCTATGAGGTGCGCCCGATGACGCGCAGTTACTATTACGATGCGGTTTCGGCGGTGCGCTTTACCGGTGAGGAAGAGTATCATACGAACTTTGTTTATCAGCCGGAACGGGTCGAAATTAAAATGCGGGATACGGTCGCATTTTCACCGAATCTGTTTACCCTGCGTCGTGAGCTGGAGAAAACGGACGCGATGGGCGTTCAGGGAAATATTTCCTATTTTGACGGCGTGGTGTCGGGAACGGTAAAAAACTGTTTTGAGGAACCGCTGGAGAATGCGGCTCTGCTCATCAATGGGAAAGCGGTGCTGCTGGGAAGATTAGAGCCTGGGCAGACGGTTTCTCTGGATGGAAAGGAGAGCTGCGATTATCCGGTCAGCTATTCGTATGCGGCAGCACAGATGGTGACCGGGGCGGATCAGTATGAGAAAGCGGAGATTGAGGATTCGGACTATTTAAAGGCGCAGGAGCGGACGAGACTTTTGAGCTTTTATCTGGATTCCGGCGCGGGGCGCAATCCGTCTGAGGCGTGCCTGGTGGCATTTTCAACCCGGAAGCTCCAGGGCGAGGAAGATTTCCTGGCGGATGCGAGTACACTTCGGGAAGGATTTTGCATGGTGACCGAGTCAATCCCGCTGAACCGTGAAAAAGACGGAAAACTTTACCGTTCGGCGCTTGAGGAAGATCCAACGGTGCTCGCCGGAAATTATGAGGCGGCGTACAACACAATGTATAGCGGTGAAACAGCGGAGGCTGCGACGGTCGAATATTCGCTGGGAAGTGACCTTGTCATTGAAAAGCTTACGTTTGAGACTCTGTCACCGCGATTCTCGGAAAATCCGCTCTATCCGTATATGTCATCCTTCTCCGGAAGCATGTATTTCTATAACTATGAGACCGGGCGCAATGACCGGATCGAGCTGAAATCAGAGTATTCGGCAAAGGAGCTTTCGCCGTACCTGTCTCCGTCGAACACATTGACCGTCAAATATGTGCCGGAACAGACGGGAGAGTATGGCTGGGAAAGCCAGCTTCCAAGAATCTATGTCGTAGGGAGGAGAGAGTGATGCTGACGATTAAAAACCTCAGAAAACGATATGGCAATTTTCAGGCGCTGGATGGGCTGAATCTGGAGGTCGCGGACGGGGAACTCTTTGGATTCGTGGGTCCCAATGGGGCAGGCAAGACGACGACGCTCAAGATTCTTGCGGGACTTCTCGTTCCCGATGAGGGCGAGGTGGAGATCGGCGGACTGGATGTTTACTCAGACGGAAAAGAACTCCGGCGGCGGATCGGCTATGTGCCGGATTTCTTCGGAGTATATGATAACCTGAAAGTATCGGAATATATGGAATTTTTTGCATCCTGCTACGGAATTACGGGGCTGCAGGCGCGGACGCGCTGCCATACGCTTCTGGAACAGGTGCGGCTGGAAGATAAAGAGGACTTTTTTGTGGACGGGCTTTCGAGAGGTATGAAGCAGCGCCTCTGTCTGGCGCGGGCGCTCATCCACGATCCGGATCTTCTGATCCTGGATGAACCGGCTTCCGGGCTGGATCCGCGCACCCGGGTGGAGTATACGGCGATTCTGAAAGAACTGCGCGATCAGGGAAAAACGCTGCTCGTCAGCTCCCATATTTTATCGGAATTGTCAGAGCTTTGTACCTCGATCGGCATCATTGAGCAGGGAAGAACGGTCCTGCAGGGCAGCATGGATCAGATTTTTGCGCGGATCAACTCGTCCAATCCGCTTCTGATCTCGATTTTCAGCCAGAAAGAAAAGGCGCTTGCGATCCTGAAAAGCCATCCTTGCGTGCAGACGATTGCGGTGCAGGGGGATGAGATCAAGCTGGGCTTTTTGGGGGATCGGCAGGATGAGGCGCTGCTTTTGCAGCAGCTTATCGATGCGGATGTGATGGTCAGCAGCTTTATGCGCGAGAAGGGAAGCCTGGAATCACTGTTTATGCAGATCACAGGACATGAAGAAGAGAGGGCGGTGCTGAAACATGAGATGGAATCCGGTATTTAGGAGGGAAATGACAGTCGGAAGCCGCAGCATCCGCATGATGGCGATTCTGTTTGTTTTTAACAGTATTCTGGCGGCGGTGGCGCTGTTTAATATGTATTCGGTGGCGGAACAGGTCAGGACGACGGCGGAGATCCAGTATTCGCAGTTTCTGGATCTCTACACGTTCGTCTCCTCGATCGAATTTATCATGCTGCTTTTCATCATGCCGGCGCTGACTGCCAGCAGTATCAGCGGCGAGCGGGAACGCCAGACGCTGGAACTGATGCTGACGACCACGATGGAGCCGCGTGACATGGTGCTTGGAAAACTGGCGTCCTCGCTGGTGACGATGCTGGTGCTGGCGGTCTCGGCGCTTCCGGTACAGGCGCTCGTATTTGTCTACGGGGGCGTTACGCTGCAGGACATCGGGATGCTGTTCCTGTGCCACGGCGTTGTGGCAATTTTAACGGGCAGTATCGGGATCTTTTATTCATCGGTGCTGCGCCGCTCGACGGTATCGACCGTCTGCTCCTATGTGACGGTGGTGGCGCTGACGGCGGGAACGATGGCGGTCAATCTGTTTGCATACCGGATGGCGCTCCGGGCGGCAAATTCGTATGCATCTAATCTCAATGCATCGGAAATGGCAAGTTCCGGCATTTTACGCTATCTCTTTCTTTTCAATCCGGCTGTCTCGTTTTATAATGTAATTAACGGACAGGCGGGAAGCGGCGACATGAGAAAATGGTTCGAGCCACTGTTTGGCGTATTTCCAGACAATGCGATCACAGCACACTGGACGGCGTGCAGCCTGATTTTGCAGTGTATGCTGGCGATGGTGCTGATCGCGGCAGCAGTATGGGCGATCACGCCGGGAAAATGGAATCGGCATGGGAAAAATAAAGGGAAGGATAACCGATAGATAGAAAAAGCAGAAAAACAGAGAAACTATGAATTTGGAGAAGGAGGCAGTGAGTATGGGAATTATCAGAGCAGCGGCACACGCGGTCGGCGGCGGGCTGGCAGATCAGTGGCTGGAAGTGATTGAACCGGAAAATATGGGGGAACAGACCGTATTTTCAGCGGGGGTGCAGACACGCCGCGGGGAGAACCGGAAGAGAACACCGGAAACGGTGTCCAATGGTTCTGTGATCCATGTGTACCCGAATCAGTTTATGATGCTGGTGGACGGCGGTAAGGTCGTTGATTATACAGCGGAAGAGGGTTATTATACAGTGCAGAATTCATCCCTGCCGTCTCTGTTTAACGGACAGTTCGGCGATGCACTGAAAGAATCCTTCAACCGTGTGCGTTATGGCGGACAGACGCCGTATGCACAGAAGGTCTACTATATTAATCTCCAGGAGATCAAGGGAATCAAGTTCGGTACACGGACGCCGATCAACTATTTTGATTTATTCTATAATTCCGAGCTGTTTCTGCGCGCACATGGAACTTACTCCATCAAGATTACGGATCCACTGAAATTTTATGCGGAGGCTATTCCGAAAAATCAGGATCAGGTGGAGATTGATTCCATCAATGAGCAGTATTTAGCGGAGTTTCTGGAAGCGCTGCAGACCTCGATCAACCAGATGTCGGCGGATGGCGTGCGGATTTCCTTTGTAGCCTCCAAAGGCAGGGAACTGGGACGCTATATGGCGGAGACGCTGGATGAGGAGTGGAACCGTCTGCGTGGCATGGAGATCCAGTCAGTCGGTATCGCCAGCATTTCCTATGATGAAGAATCGCAGAAACTCATCAATATGCGGAATCAGGGCGCGATGCTCGGCGACCCGTCGGTGCGCGAGGGGTATGTGCAGGGCGCGATGGCACGCGGCTTTGAGGCAGCCGGTTCCAACGGAAGCGGTGCGATGGCAGGCTTCATGGGAATGGGCGCCGGCATGAACTTCGGCGGCGGATTTATGGGCGCCGCATCGGCGTCCAACCTGCAGCAGATGCAGATGCAGCAGGCGGCGCGGCAGGGATATGCGGCACCGCAGGGCGGCTATGCGCCGGGGCAGGCGAATGGAGCGCCGCAGGGTGGTTATGCACAGCAGCCGAGACAGATGAATGCGGCACCACAGGGCGGCTATGCACAACCGGCAGGACAGAACGCAGCGCCGCAGGGCAGTGCGGCAGCTCCGGCGGAATCCTGGATTTGTGAGTGCGGCAATGTCAACCACGGAAAGTTCTGCTCCGAGTGCGGCAAGCCAAGACCAGCCGGTCCGTGGACCTGCAGCTGCGGAACGGTCAATACAGGTAAGTTTTGTTCCGAATGCGGAAAACCGAGGTCATAGGGCGTATGGAGATACAATCATATAAGTGTCCAAACTGCGGCGGCGGGCTGGTGTTTGATCCGAAGACGCAGAAATTTAAATGTGAATACTGCCTCTCAGCGTTTACGGAAGAGACGTTGAAAGAGATGGAAGAGGCAGCCAGAAAGTCAGAGGAAGCTTCGAAGCCGGGTGGAATGCCGGAAGCGGAAAAGATAGAGAGCCAGAAGCAGGCGGAGTCTAAGATGGTTCTCTATACCTGCCCGAGCTGCGGCGCGGAGATTGTGGCACAGGAGACGACAGCATCCACGTACTGCTGTTACTGTCACAATCCGGTGGTTCTTTCGGGAAGTCTGGACGGTAAATACCGCCCGGACGGTCTGATTCCGTTTGAGATCGACAAGAAAAAGGCAAAAGAAATCTTTAAAAACTGGATTCAGAAGAAAAAGTATGTGCCGGATGATTTCTACTCGCCGCGTCAGATGGAGTATCTGGAAGGAATTTATTATCCATATTGGATGTATAGCTGCCAGGTATCCGGTGAGATGCAGGCGGAGGCGCTGCGGAAACGCGTGACGGTGGCGGGGGAGATCGAGTATATCGAGACGAGCCGTTACCATCTGGAGAAAAAGGCGGAGCTTCCCATCAAGGATGTGGCGCGCAACGCGTTAAAGCAGGCGGACCGCAGCCTTGCCGAGACCGTGCTTCCGTTTGATATGAAGAAGCTGCGCCCGTTTCAGGCAGGCTATTTTCTGGGATTTAGGGCGGAGCGGCGCGACCGGGAAAAGGAAGAATTTGCACAGGAGATTGAGCAGGAGATCAAGCAGTATACGAGAGAATCCCTGCAAAATAGCGTCTCCGGCTACGATCATGTGGATATCCGGAACCACCGGGAGACCATCACGGGGGAAAAATGGAACTATGCCATGCTTCCGGTGTGGATGATGACCTACCCGGATCCGAAGAACGGGCAGATGTACTATTTTGCGATGAATGGGGAAAATGGAAAGGTCTGCGGCGTCCTGCCGGTTGATTCGAAAAAACTGGTGCGCCTGTTTTTGACGATTTTCATTCCTGTGTTTGTACTTTTGCTGCTGGGAGGATACCTGATATGATAGAGAATCAAAATGCGGGAGTCACACAGAAAAAGAAGAAATATGGACGGCTGAAAGGTTTTATATGCTTCTCCGTTGCAGCATTTATTTCATTTTCACAGGTCAGCCCTATATGGGCGGCGGAAGGCACGCGCGTCTTCGACGAGGCGGGACTGTTCAGCGCGGAAGAAGTGCAGGAGCTGGAGACACGGATCGATGAGGTGCGTGATTCACAGGATGCCGATCTGGCGGTACTGACAGTCGAGGACGCACAGGGAGAATCGGCGGAAAGCTATGCCGATGATTTTTACGACAGCCACGGACTGGGCGTCGGGGACGATGCGAGTGGTATTCTGCTTTCGATCGATATGGACAACCGGGAGATATACGTTTCTACCACCGGGTATGCGATGAAGGTGCTGACGGATGCGCGGGTAGAGAAGGTGCTGGATGCGGCATATGACAGCGTGGCGGATGGAAACTATGCGGAAGGCGCTCTGGGGGCGATCGACAGCATCGAAAATTATCTGGAGATGGGCGTTCCGGCGGGACAATATACGCAGGTGCGCGAGGAGAAAAAACATTCCCTGGAATGGTATGAGGCGCTGTTTGCGGCGGTCGCGGCAGCGATCGTGGCGGCACTCCCGTGCTTTTCGGTGATGCGCCAGTATAAGATGCAGAAAGAACACCGCCAGTCGCTGGGTTTCCATATGGCATACCGAGCGGACAGTGCGCTGCATTTTGTCCAAAATGAGGAGCAGTTTGTAAACCGGTCGGTAGTGACCAGACGGATTCCAAAAAATCCGGGTCCGGGCGCTTCGGGCGGTTCGGCTGGAAGGACGACCATACATCAGGGCAGCAGCGGAAGGATGCACGGCGGCGGAGGCAGAAAGTTTTAATTGATACAATTTCGTGTGGAAGGCGGATGAATGATATATGACAATCCTGATGACAGGCTTATGTGAGAAAGGTGCAGACCAGATCTGGAAACAGTGTAACGATGCGATGTACGCCCAGGGAGTTACCTGGCTGGAAGAGGCGGCGTATGCGGGCGATGCGGAAGCATGGTTCTTTTTAGGACACTGTTACAGCTGGGGGGACGGGGCTGTCGGGTTCAATGAGAAAAAAGCGTATGAGTGTTACCTGCGGGGGGCTTCGGCGGGAAGTGCCCGGGCAGTGTTAGGAGCGCTGCGCGCCGGTCAGTATGACGAACAGATGAAGCAGTCGGCACGTTATTCCATCGAGGAAAGTTACCGTCAGGTGCGGGATGCCGCTGAGATGGGCGATGTCTATGCCGCGTGGCAGATGGGCGAGGCAGTTGAGTGGGAAGATCTGGCCGATTATATGCCGCAGACTGAGAGCGCCCGTGAGCAGTGCCTCTTCTGGTACGAACGTGCGGCGGACGGCGGCATTATCCCGGCGATGGTTAAGATGGGAAAATGCTGCCAGAATGGTACATACCGGGAAAAAGATGAAAAAGAGGCACTTCGCTGGGCGAACCAGTGCGCCGCCAGCGGGGAGGTCTGGGGACTCTTCCAGATGGGGGAACATTACCGCCAGGAAGAAGACTGGGAAGCTGCATTCCAATATGACTATGCGGCGGCAAAGCAGGGGTCTTCCCGCGCCATGCTGTATCTGGGGCAGATGTATTTAAACGGACAGGGCACAGAGCGCGATATCCAGGCGGCCGTCCAGGCGCTGGAAAACGCCGCGGCGCGGAACGAGGCGGAGAGCTTTGAAGAACTTGGAAATCTGTTCTATCAGGATGAACTGGTGGAGCGCGATGATGAAAAAGCGTTTTACTGGTATGGAAAAGCATATGCGGCAGGCATCAAAGAGGCGGCGCTTCCGTTAGCCCGCCTGTATCTGCGCCCGTCCGACGAGCAGGACACCGTCCGGGCAGAAAAACTTCTGCGGGAGGCAGCTGGGATCGAGACGGACGGACAGGCAAGTCTGGCGCTTGGAAATATCTATCGGGATGGTCTGAACGGCGAGATTGATATGAAGCAGGCGGTTTCCTGGTACGAAAAAGGCGCTTCGCAGGGAAATCCAGAGTGCATGGAGATTCTTGGATGCCTGTATTTCCAGGGCGAAGAGGGAGTAGACCGCGATTATGCAAAAGCATTTGAGTGGCTGAACCGGTGCGAAGAAGCCGGAAGCCTGCAGTCTGCATCCAAGTTAGGCTATCTCTATATGAAGGGAGAAGGCTGCACCGCCGATGAAAATAAGGCGAAGGAGCTTTTTGAGCGGGCGGCACAGACGGAATGTGACGGATATGCACTCTATGAGCTTGGATTTATCTACGAACGGAAAAATGAATCCCCGGAAGATCTCGAGCGGGCGGCACAGTGCTACCAGAAGGCGATCGAGATGGGAAATGAGAGTGCTTCACGGCGGTTTTCCCATTTTAAGAAGGGATTGTTTGGGCGCTGGAAGATCACGTATTAAGGGGGAATTTTTCTTGCGCTGTGCCATAAAGTATGATAGAATTTTTAACTAAAGTGAGCAGGGGGTCCCGTAACTTTGCGGGAGAACTGCAAAACCACACAGAACACTTACATGGCAGAAAGTTTGACTCCGGCATCCTTTGCAAAGATGGGGACGATGGGGAAAGATAAAAAGAGAGGATGAAAATCATGGCAATCAATTACAGCAGTACCCGTGGCGGTGAAAACAACGTAACGGCTTCGATGGCGATCTTAAAGGGACTGGCAGCAGACGGCGGCCTGTTCATGCCGGATCATATCCCGGTGTTAGATTGCAGCCTGGAAGAATTATCCCATAAAACATATCAGGAAGTAGCTTATGCAGTTATGAAGCAGTTTCTGACTGATTTCACAGAGGAAGAGCTGAAAACCTGTATCGAGCGCGCTTACGACAGTAAGTTTGATACGGAAGAGATTGCGCCGCTTGTCAAAGCAGACGGAGCATATTATCTGGAGCTGTTCCACGGAAGCACGATTGCCTTCAAGGATATGGCGCTCTCGATCCTGCCGCATCTGATGACCGTATCGGCGAAGAAGAACCATGCGGAGAATACGATCGTGATCCTGACCGCAACCTCCGGCGATACCGGAAAAGCAGCGATGGCTGGTTTTGCAGACGTTGAGGGAACCAGAATTATCGTATTTTACCCGAAGGACGGCGTCAGCCGTGTGCAGGAGCTGCAGATGCTGACCCAGAAGGGCGCGAACACAAGCGTTGTCGGTATTTCCGGAAACTTTGATGATGCACAGAGCGGTGTCAAGAAAATCTTTGGTGACAAAGAATTTGCCAAAGAATTAGCAGGCAGAGGCTATCAGCTCTCTTCCGCAAACTCCATCAACATCGGTCGTCTCGTACCACAGGTTGTGTACTATGTATATGCGTATGCAAAGCTGCTTGAAAACGGCGAGATCGAGAACGGTGAGAAGATCAATGTAACCGTTCCGACCGGAAACTTCGGCAATATCTTAGCTGCTTATTTTGCAAAACAGATGGGTGTGCCGATCGACAAGCTGATCTGCGCGTCCAATGACAATAAAGTTCTGTACGACTTCTTTAAGACAGGCGTATATGACAAGAACCGTCCATTCATCCTGACCTCTTCCCCGTCGATGGATATTCTGATTTCCAGCAACCTGGAACGTCTGATTTATCTCTCCACCGGCTGCGATGCGGAGGAGACCAAGAAACGCATGGAAGAGCTTTCGAAAGATGGCAAATATTCGGTTACCGGTGAGATGCGTGCGCGCATGGCAGATTTTGTCGGCGGTTATGCCGATCAGGCGGCAAATGCAGCCGAGATCAAGCGTCTCTACGATGAGACCGGTTATATGATCGATACGCATACCGGCGTTGCATCCTGCGTATACCATAACTATGTGAAGGAGACAGGCGATACCAAGAAGACAGTTATCGCATCGACGGCAAGCCCATATAAATTCTCCCGCAGCGTCATGGAGGCAATCTTCGGCAGCGAAGAAGGCAAGGGCGAGTTCGAGCTTATCGACGAGATGGAGAAAGCATCCGGCGTGAAGATCCCGCAGGCGATCGAGGAGATCCGCAAGGCAGAGATCCGTCACAACCGCCAGTGCAAGCCGGAGGAGATGGAGAAGACCGTTTCGGAGATTTTACAGTAAAAGTTACAAAATATTAAAATAATTGCCTGTTATTTTTTTGACAGGCTAGGCAAATACTGAATTATGGTATATAATAGACTCTGGTTAGATCAAAAAGAGACAACGAGGAGGTTTGTATATGTTAGTTAGTGCGAAGGAAATGCTTCAGAAGGCAAGAGATGGCAAATATGCGGTTGGTCAGTTCAACATCAACAATCTTGAATGGACCAAAGCGATTTTACTGACGGCACAGGAGCAGAACTCACCGGTTATCTTAGGTGTTTCAGAGGGCGCAGGCAAGTATATGACTGGCTTTAAGACAGTATCTGCGATGGTAAAAGCGATGATCGAAGAGCTGAACATCACGGTTCCGGTTGCGCTGCATCTGGATCACGGCACCTACGAGGGCTGCTACAAATGTATCGATGCTGGATTTTCTTCCATCATGTTTGACGGCTCCCATTATCCGATCGCCGAGAACGTAGAGAAAACCAAAGAATTAGTCAAAGTCTGCGCGGAGAAAGGTATTTCCCTGGAGGCTGAGGTTGGTTCCATCGGCGGCGAGGAAGACGGCGTGATCGGTATGGGCGAATGTGCAGATCCGAACGAGTGCAAGGCGATTGCAGACCTCGGAGTTGATATGCTGGCAGCAGGTATCGGCAATATCCACGGCAAATATCCGGCAAACTGGCCAGGCTTAAGCTTTGAGACGCTGGCAGCCGTAAAAGAAAAAGTAGGCGATATGCCGCTGGTTCTTCACGGTGGTACCGGTATTCCGGAAGATATGATCAAGAAAGCCATTTCTTTAGGTGTAGCGAAGATTAATGTAAATACTGAGTGCCAGCTGGCATTTGCAGAGGCAACCCGCCAGTATATCGAGGCTGGTAAGGATCAGCAGGGCAAAGGATTTGACCCGCGTAAACTTCTTGCACCTGGTTTTGAGGCGATCAAAGAGACGGTTAAGACAAAGATGGAACTGTTCGGTTCTATCGGAAAAGCCTGATGAATAAGTAAGGTTCATGACCGGACTGCAGGGATGTACATTTCGCAACGCGGATATACATACTGGCGGTCCGGTCTGTTTTCATATTAATGTGAGGGATTGAATGAGCGAGATTATCAATGTACCGGAAATTTTCGGAAAAAATGTGTTTAATGACAAGGCGATGCAGGAACGCCTTCCGAAAAGTGTTTACAAAAAACTGAAGAAAACCATTGAAGACGGAGCTGAGCTGGATCCGTCCATCGCAGATGTTGTCGCACACGCGATGAAAGACTGGGCGATCGAGCGCGGTGCGACGCATTATTCCCATTGGTTCCAGCCGCTGACCGGCATCACGGCAGAAAAACATGATGCGTTTATCTCCGTACCGGATTCCAACGGACGCGTTATCATGGAGTTTTCCGGTAAAGAGCTGATTAAGGGCGAGCCGGATGCATCCTCGTTTCCGTCGGGCGGACTTCGTTCCACCTTTGAGGCACGCGGCTATACAACCTGGGATTGTACTTCCCCGGCATTTCTGCGGGAAGATACGCTGGGCGTGACACTCTACATACCGACTGCATTCTGTTCGTACCGCGGCGAAGCACTGGATAAGAAGACGCCGCTGCTGCGTTCCATGCAGGCAATCAACGAGCAGGCACTCCGGATTCTCCGCCTGTTTGGAAATACGACTTCCCACCGTGTGATTCCGTATGTGGGACCGGAGCAGGAGTATTTTCTGGTTGATAAGAACAAATATTTACAGAGAAAAGACCTGATCTACACCGGTCGTACCCTGTTTGGCGCGATGCCGCCGAAAGGGCAGGAGATGGATGATCACTATTTTGGAAGCATCCGTCCGAGAGTCGGTGCATTCATGAAAGAGTTAAATGAGACACTGTGGCGTCTGGGTGTCAGTGCAAAGACACAGCACAACGAAGTTGCACCAGCACAGCACGAATTAGCACCAACCTATTGCCAGGTCAATCTGGCAGTCGATCACAACCAGATGGTCATGGAGGCGATGAAGCGTGTCGCAGGACATCACGGTCTGACCTGTCTGCTGCATGAGAAACCATTTGACGGAATCAATGGTTCCGGTAAGCACAACAACTGGTCCCTGACGAGCGACGACGGCATCAACATGATGAATCCGGGCGAGACGCCGCACGAAAATGTACAGTTCCTTCTGGTTCTGGCGTGCATCATGAAAGCAGTTGACAGACACGCGGATCTGCTGCGCGAGTCCACCGCGATTCCGGGCAACGATCATCGTCTGGGTGCGGCAGAGGCGCCGCCAGCGATCATCTCTATTTTCCTGGGCGAGCAGCTGGAGGATGTTATCGATCAGCTGTGCAGCACGGGCGAAGCCGCACATTCTAAGAAAGGCGAGGTACTTCAGACGGGAGTAGCGACACTTCCGGATTTCGTCAAGGATGCAACCGACCGCAACCGTACTTCACCGTTTGCGTTTACCGGTAACAAATTCGAGTTCCGTATGGTTGGTTCTTCGGATTCTGTTTCATCCCCGAACGTCGTGCTCAACACGATCGTGGCAGAAGCGTTTAAAGAGGCTGCGGACGAATTGGAAAACAGCGATGATTTTGACAGCGCAGTCCATGATATCATCAAGCGTCTGTTTGCAGAGCACCGCCGTATCATTTTCAGCGGAAATGGTTATTCTGAGGAATGGGTTAAAGAGGCAGAGCGCCGTGGACTCCCGAACCTGAAAGCGGGTATCGATTCTGTCGAGGCAATCCGGACCGAGAAAGCGATCAAGCTCTTTGAAGAATTTGGCGTGTACACTCGGACCGAGCTGGAATCCCGCGCCGAGATCGAGTATGAGGCATATTCCAAGACTGTTAACATCGAGGCGAAGACGATGATCGACATGGCAGGCAAGCAGATCATCCCGGCGGTTGTCAAATATACGACCCAGATTGCTTCCTCCCTGACAGCCGTCCGGACTGCCTGTGAGGAGGCCGATGTCAGCGTCCAGAAAGAACTGCTTTTAGAGACCTCGGATAAACTTTCAGAGATGAAGGTGGCATTGGCAGCGCTCAAAGATATCCTGGCAAAGGCATCTGCGATCAAGGATAACAAAGAAAAAGCATTCACCTATCTGCATGAGGTATGCCCGGCGATGGCAGCTCTCCGTAAACCGGCAGACGAGCTGGAAATGCTGGTAGATAAAGAATTATGGCCATTTCCGAGTTATGGGGATTTGGTGTTTGAGGTGTAGGCAGCTTTTAGAAGGTATGATTTTAATTAAAAAGATTTTGACCATCGATATAGGCTATGAATCGTTGGTCAAAATCTTTTTTATTTCAATTATATATTTTGCAAATACGGTTTATTTCCGCCCAGGACCCTGCGTCTGCCCCTCCTGAATCGTATCGCCCTGATTGGAGGTAAATCCGTTAATCCGTTTATCGGACGAATTTGACGAAGAGCCTGACGAGCTGGAGCTTGATGTCGTCGGTGCGGTGTAAGTCGTGCCGTTGCTGTAGATGCGGCTTGGTACATTGCCGGTATCGCTGGTGGAACTGCTGCTTGTCTGGTTATTCGAAGAGCCTGACGAACTGGAAGTCCCGCCCGGCGTGGAAGTGGAGCTGCTGTAGCCGCTTCCAGGAATCGGAACGGTTGTGCCCGACGAAGAACCATTTGACGAGCTGGAGCTGTTGGAACTTCCCGGTGCAGTAAAACTGGTCGAAGGATCGGAACTATTCGAATTGTTTGTGTTACCTGAACTGGAGGTCCCTGAATTGGAATTGTTCGAAGCCGTTCCGCTTGGCCCCGAAGTGCTGCTTGAAGAAGAACTGCCAGACGAAGTCCCTGTTCCCTGTGAAGCACTTGGGTCAAAATAGCTGTCGCTCATGCCGGAGAGACTGGACGGTGGATTCTGGCACGCACCGCTCTTGGCAAAGGTGTATTTCACCGAATCAATCGTCCGGGTTGTGTTCGAAGCCATCTTACCGTTCTCATCCAGATAATAGTAGGTGCCGGATACCTTAATCCAGCCTTTCTGGCGGTGTCCGTACTCATTGAAATAGTACCAGGTGCCGTCGATCTGCTTCCAGCCGCGGCTCATATTGCCGTCTGTCTTGTCCATGTAGTAGGTGTTTCCGTTGCTGTCATTGAGCCAGCCAGTCAGCATCTTGCCATCATGGAGATAGTAGTATTCATTTTTAATAAGCTGCCAACCGGTCAGCATTTTTCCATTTTCGTCGAGATAATACCAGGTGCTGTTTACCTTCTGCCATCCAGTCCGCATCGCCCCGTCCGTGCCGAAATAGTACCAGGTGCCGTTGTCCATCTTCTGCCAGTTGGTAAACATCCGTCCATCCTCACCCAGATAATACCAGACCGTATCAAGCTGGAGCCAGCCCTTCTGCATCACACCGTACTGGTTAAAATAGTACCAGTAGTTGTTGATTTTCTGCCATTTGGTCATCATCTCGCCGCTCTGGTTGAAATAATACCAGGCGGAAGTGGATGAATCCTGACGCCATCCAGTCACCATCTTGCCGGTCGATTCATCCATATAATAATATTTCTCTCCGATATGTACCCATCCGGTATGCTTCTGACCGTCGTCGGTCATGTAGTACCAGTAGTTTCCGTCCTTCAGCCATCCGGCCGCACGGCTCTGGGAAGAAGGAAGCAGCCCCATGGCACCGATCAGGCAGGCAAGCCCAAGCAGTTTTGCATATCTTTTCCGCATCGCGTATCCCCCTTGCAATGTGATTTATCGTTATTTATGATTACAGTAGAAATTAATATCAAAGATGTTGGGGTCAAAAGGCATTTTGACCCCTCTGATACCAGATTGCTCCGCACTATATGCTCCCGCAATCTTCAAAAACATTCGTAATTCGCTCATTTTTCTTTGAAAAATGGCTACCTACTCATGTTTTTGGCGGGTTCCAAGGTCAAAAATTCTCCTGCAAGCAAGCTTGCGTCGAACTTCTGACCTTTTGACCCTGGTATCATATCAAATTACTTTATAAGTATAACATAGATAAATGTAAAATACCTAACGGAAATATTACAATTTTAACAAGTCCTCGGAAACAATTTTTCGATAATAATTTTTCGCATACCGGTACATCACGATCGTGTAATCGCCAAATTCGCGTCCTTCCATACTCTTGAAGACCGCCCAGAGCGCCCACAGGAAACCGCCGAGCGCCGCATAGGCATACGTGACAAAGCGTTCTTCGTCTGATGGGGCGTGCTGGAGGTATTCTTCCAGAAGGTGGTCAAGCTCTTCCTGTGAATAATATGAATAAATACTGCACATCGCAATATCAATGAGCGGATCGCACATGCCTGCATACTCCCAGTCGATCAGACGCAGGGAGTCGTCCGGCAGAAACAGGAAATTGTCCGCAACTGAGTCAATATGGGAGAGGCAGCAAGGACGTTCCAGTGTATCCAGCCGATCCATCAGTTCATTCATCCGGGCGCGGACCGCCGGGTAGTCCTCGAACAGCATTTCCTCATGTCCGCGGCAGATCTTCTCATAAAAATCAATCCGTTCCCGGATGCGGAACGTGTGCGGAACCGTCACGCCGGAATGATGCAGCTTCCGCAGCATCTCCATGCAGGCGGCCATCTCCTGCGGGTTCTTTGCATCCGCATTCCGAGCGCCCTCATAATACTGGGCGATCTTGTAGCCGGTTTTTCCGTCAAAATACAAAATATGTTCGGTAATGCCAAGCGGTGTGACCGCCTTGTAAACAGCCTCCTCCTCTTTTCGGTTAATCAGAAATTCTGTTCCCGGACCCGGAATGCGGCAGATATAATGTTTTCCATCCAGTTCAAACAGGAACGACTGGTTTGTCATACCAGATTTGAGACAGCGGATGTTGTGTATCGCTTCCTCTTTTACATTGAAAACGTGTGCGACCAGCTGCATGGCGGCATTGTCCGAATGATTCTGATATTTCGGATCAAACAGGCGCAGTTCTTCCAGGTTTTCAAACTCATAGACCTGATCCGCCGGCTGGCAGTTCATCGAAAAATCCAGTTCTTTGATATGATCGACGACAACCTGTTCCCAGTACCATTGTTCTGTGCCAGGCTGATGATAGGCTTCCTCAATGAGCGGAATCAGCTGGTTGGAAAAATCACGCGAGAGGAACGCAGGTCCATACATGACCCAGGAATCATGCCCACCGACCTGCACCGATGTGATGCGCCCCTTTTTATTAGAAGAAAGACACCACTCAGACGTTTCACCGTCCATGTAAACGGAAGAGTACCACGCGCCGCACTCATACTTATGGTACATATTATTTCGAATCCAGTTGTCCGAGACAAGCAGATACATATTGCGGCCGCGGAACAGCTCGCGGGCATGGTAGATCGTAGCCAGATTATTTTTGGTGGCGTACTCCGGGTTATAGAGGAGTTTGACCTGATATTTGTCGATCAGATATTCAAACTTTTCCTTTAAATAACCGACGATAATTGTGATATCCGTGATCCCCGCTTCATGGAGCTGCTTGATCTGGCGCTCAATCATCCGCTCGCCAAACACTTCCAGAAGCCCCTTCGGCGTCTCAAACGTCAGCGGCACAAACCGGGAGCCAAACCCGGCGGCGGTAATGACGGCGCCATCCACTTTAAATTGTTCCAGATACTTAAGCCCCTGTTCGGTCAGCAGATATTTCCCCGTATCCATATCTGTCATGAGGAATGCCTCCTCCAGGCAGTCCCCAAGCAATTTATTCACAGTCCCCAGGGAAAGATTCAAAATCGAAGCAAGCTCCCGCTGGGTCACATCCGGATTCTCATAGAAACTCCGGCAGATCAGTCCATAGCGATCCATATAAAACCTCCTGAATTATTAAATTCTTTTATTTTTCTCTTATATATTCACGTATTTCGTCATCATTATAGATGGATAAGAGTGAAAATAGGTTCTAGTTGTTGCATGTTCAAAAAATAAAATCAAAAGTGATATATGAACATTATAGCATAAACACAGAGAAAGTAAACGGAAAAAGCAATGCTGCGGGGGAGTTACTGGGCATGTATGCGTGAACAGTGACGAAAGGCTTGATAAGGTGGTCTGTGGGAAATAAGAAACGTAAAGAATACTGGAAATACAGGCATTTTGGCGGTCAAAACAGGATTGTACAAATATAAATACAATTACGAAACTATAAAGAATTTTCGTAAAAAATCCGTAAGAAAATGCACAGATAAATGTTATGGTATTTTGGAAAAACGTGTATTATAATGTGGGTGTATCGGAGAAAGGCAGTACTTCACAGGGAAGAGAAACATAGGAAATACAGACAATATTCCACTTCAAAATAAAAAGTTGGAAATTCTGTAAAAAAACTATTGATAATTTTCCATATCCGAAGTATAATGATCTGGTAATGCAGTTAGGATTTCGAGAAAAAGAATTTCAAAAAGTAAAAAGGAGAGTGCATTAATTATGAGAAAGCAGACTAAATTAGTTGCAGTACTTTCTGCAGCAGCTTTACTCGCTATGGGTGCTTCCATGACTTCTTTCGCAGCTGGTTGGGAGAAAGATGACGCTGGAGTTTGGCACTACTATGACAGCGATGATGAGATGGTAACCGATGAGTGGAAGAAAGATGGCGGTAAATGGTTCCATCTTGACGAAGATGGTGAGATGGAGACAGATACATGGGTAGATGATGACTACTATGTAGCTGAAGATGGTCATATGCTGACCAACGAGTGGAAAAAGACCATGGCTGATGAGGATGAAGATGATCCGGAAGACGGCGGCGAGCATTGGTACTACTTCAACAACAAAGGTAAAAAAGTTACCGATACAGATAAGAAGATCAATGGCAAGACCTACTACTTCAACGAAGATGGTGAGATGCAGTATGGCTGGCACGAGGAAGACGGCAACGCATACTACTTAGGTACTGAGGACGAAGGTTGGAGAGCTGAGTCTCAGTGGCTGTGGCTTGAGAAATCCGGTAACAATGAGAACGATCTGGATGATGATGATGATCTGGAAGTAGTTCTTGATTGTTCTGAAGATGACAACTGTGATGATGAGGGTTGGTACTGGTTCCAGTCTTCTGGTAAAGCATATCATGACACAGGCAAGAAGAAAATCAACGGCAAATACTATATGTTCAACGAGCACGGTCAGATGCTGTACGAGTGGATTGATGGTAAGGCTGTTGAACAGGGTTCCAACGCACAGCTTGATGGTAACCTTGCTAAGGGCGAATTAGCTACAACCAGCGTAATGAGATACTACAACGAAGTTGAAGATGGTTCCAGAGGTAACGGCTGGTATCAGATCGACGGCGCTGAGGATCTGGATGCTGATGGTGATACAGACTGGTACTACATCGATGACGGTGAAGTTAAATACGCTGATGGCGGTTCCAAAGACTTCGCTACTTACGATGATGACGGAGCTGTATACGTTCAGAGAATCAAAATTGAAGGTAAATACTTCTCCTTCAACGAAAAAGGTCAGATGCAGGATGGCTTACAGTACTGCCAGGCTGACGGCGGATTCTACTACTTCGATGCCAACGGCTATCAGAAGACTGGCCGCGTAACATCTGTAGAGAACGACGATGATGATTACACATTCTACTTCAACACCAAGAATGGTAAGAATGGTCTTGGCTACAATGGTCTGAAAGATGATTATCTGTACTTCAACGGTAAGAGACTGGATGCAGATGATGACTACAGACTGTACTACTATGATGGAGATATCTATCTGACCAATACCAAGGGTAAAGTTCAGAAGACCTCCAAGAAGTATGACATCGAGAACAAGGGCATCGCTGAGGATGATGTAAAAGTAGAGATCAGCGGCAAGAAAGTTGTATCCGTTACTTTAGCTAGCGGTAAGACAATCAAAGCTGAGGAGCTGATTGCTGATGCAGAAGCTCAGTTTGGTAAAGATGTTGTTACAGAGGATCAGATCGTATCTGTACCGTTCATCCAGCTGTATGATGACGATATTTATACCTACACAAATCTGGTTGGTACTAAGGCTGTTGAAGGTTGGTTAGGATTAAACAAATAATTAATCTGAATTTTATTCGATTAGTCATTTGACCTAGGATAATTGAGAAGCGGTATTTCAGGATATTTTCTGGAATGCCGCTTCTTTTTTAGTAAAAAGAGCTCCGATACCTCGAAGTGTTTCGAGATGGCGGAGTTTTTTATGTGGTCGCAATGTAAATGAAGCCTGTCTGTATGACTGCATTTGCCCTCTGTCAGTTAAAGAATAGAATATGCAAAACTCTCTGCAGTACTATCATTTTGAGTTTAAGCATATCTTCCAAGTCTTGTTTCACTGATTCTTTCATGATATGATAATAAAAACAACAAATTATCATGATGTGTGATAAACGTGCAGTTTTATTAAAAAGAGAGGGAGCCATATGGGTATATATTTAAATCCCGGAAACGCAGCTTTTTCAGAAGCGGTGCATTCTCAGATCTATGTAGATAAAACAGAGCTGATTTCTTATACCAACAGTGTGCTGGCAACAAACCAGAAAAATATCTGCGTCAGCCGCCCAAGGAGATTTGGAAAATCCATTACAGCCAATATGCTGGCTGCTTATTATAGTAAGGGATGTCAGTCTGATACTTTATTTAAAGACCGAAAAATCAGCTGTTCAAAAGATTATAAAAAATATTTAAACACTTACACAACTATATTTTTAAATATCCAGGAATTTTTAAGTCGAAGCTCTAATGTAGAAGAATTGATTCAGCGGATCCGGCGTTCACTCATGAGAGAAATTCGCCGTGAATATCCAACGATTGATTTTTATGATGAATTAGATCTGACGGAAAATATGAAGGAAATTTATGCTGAAACAAATGAGCCATTTATTATAATCATTGATGAATGGGATTGTATTTTTAGGGAATACGCAGAAGATAAAGCGGCTCAGGAACGATATCTGGATTTTCTTCGTGATTTTCTAAAGGATAAGGCACATATACATCTGGCATATATGACAGGAATATTGCCAATAAAAAAATACGGTACCCATTCTGCGCTCAATATGTTTGATGAATTCTCGATGGCAAATCCAGGTGTTCTGGCGCAATATGTCGGTTTCACAGAAAATGAGGTGCGCTGCCTCTGCTCAGATTATCAAATGGATTTGGCAGAAATCAAAGAATGGTATGATGGATATCGCTTTGAAAAAGCCTCTTCTATTTACAGTCCGCGTTCGGTTGTGGCTGCTATGACTTCTGGTATCTGCGATTCTTATTGGAACCAGACCGAAACATTTGAGGCACTGCGCGGATATATTGACATGAATTTTGATGGGCTGAAAGACGACGTTCTCAGCATGATGGCTGGAGAAATGGTACCGGTCAATACAGGCAGTTTCAGCAATGATATGACGACATTTCACAGCGAGGATGATGTCCTGACTTTGCTGATTCATCTGGGATATCTTGGATACGATTTCAGCCATAAATCAGTTTTTATTCCGAATAATGAAATCCGTGGAGAGTTTGTAAATGCGGTTTCGGTTTCTCAATGGGGAGAGGTCTCGAAAGCATTAAAAAACTCAGCTGATTTACTTAATGCTATCTGGAGAAAAGATGAAGAAAAAGTAGCTGTCTATATGGAACAGGCTCATTTTGAAACATCCCATTTACAGTATAATAATGAAAATGCACTGAGTTATACTGTATCACTGGCACTCTACGCTGCCAGAAACTTTTATCAGGTTTATCGTGAATTTCCATCGGGATCTGGATTTGCAGATATAGTTTATTTACCGCGAAAAGAATTTCCGGATAAGCCAGCTTTGATTGTCGAACTAAAATGGAACAAATCGGCCGAAGGCGCAATTCACCAGATATTAAAAAAACAATATTTCCAGAATCTGGAAGATTATTCAGGAAATATGCTGCTGGTTGGAATCAATTATGATTTAAAGACGCGAAAACATGAATGTAAAATTTTAGAATTTAAAAAATGAAAAGCAAGTTATTTGTCACGGCGGCAGTAAAAAGAGATGTTGATTGAGAAATCCTCTTTTTGCGGCCGATGTGATTTGACATCCAATTCAAATCTGAATCATTAAGCTGATAGCTTGATATAAGAGGACTCCGTCACTTCAGAGAAGTCTGAGGTGGCGGAGTCCTCTTTTTGTCAAGGTCGAACGTTGTACCGTTTACTAATTCAATCTTTCAAATATACCAGGCAGCGTTTCTTAAAAAAAGCAATTCCATAACACAAAATTTTATCATAGGAATCCTCAAATTCTTTTGCATACATTTTTTCATCGATCTGGGCAAGTGCTTTTTGGCAGGATTGTTTCATCTGGTCAAGCGTGCTGGAATATTTCACTTCAAAAAGGGCCAATTGTCCATTTTCAGAGTCGTAGACAATCACATCGCTTCGTCCTTCTCCATGCTCTTTATTCGACTCCACCACATAACCGGCACCAGTAAAAATACCTGCCAGAAATGCATGGTAAAAGTCTTCTCGGTAATCATGATAACTGATGGTTTTTCTTAAAAGTTTATTCATCTCATCCGTCATCCTGTCGCTGTTTCCATCCCATACCGCATGAAATAATTCTGTGCGGTTCCAATGCTTCGTTGATTCGTTAAACCATTTTATAATTGTTGACTCAAAAATATCTTTGATTTCCCTATTCGGAATCATCAACGCGGTTGTTCCATCTGGAATAGTTTCTTGAATATCCATCTCTCGAACGCGCGTCAGATAACCGGTTAAATATAAAATACTCCATAAGTTATCCTCGGAAGAATGAAGATAATCATAGGTTAAATTTTCTTCAATCTTTTGGAAAATATATCCGCCGGACAATAATTTTTCCAATTTCATTGTGATACTGCTTCCAGCATAATCAATGAAAGAGCGAATAATTGCATTATCGCTTGTATTCTTCCAATAACTCTCAGGCTTCATGGAAAGATTATGCTGAAGATCCCGAAGATAATTCATCACATCCCACGGGCAATATACATCAAAGCATCCGAAATGATAACCGTCATACCAGGCTTTAATTTCATCCGAATATTCGGCAGTATTGGATTCCTTTAAAATCTGATTTACATCGTTTTGTGTAAAGCCAAAATATTCATTTAATCGAGAATCTGTGATGGTATCCGAAACAAAATTATTGGTTCCAGTGAAGATACTTTCTTTAGCAATTTTCAAGCATCCTGTCACAACCGCAAAGCAGAGGCTGGAATTATCTTTTAATGAGGTACTCATCATTGCTTTCATGATTTCCAGCATTTCCTGATAATACCCATTGCTGCTTGCTTTCGCAACGGGAACATCGTATTCATCCAACAAAAGAATAACTGTCTTCCCATAATAAGCCTGCATCATTTTCATCAAAATCAGGATAGAACCCTTTACATCTGTTGCAGATGCAGTCTGATTTTTTAGTCGTTTAAAAATCTCTTTATATGCATCGCTGACGGCATCGCTTTGCTCCAAATAAGAGTATTCGATGCATATCTGGGATATGACAAATTTCAGCATATCAAAAGCACTGTCAAATGTAATCCCATCTACATCCTTAAAGGTAATAAAAAGAGTCGGACGCTGATTCATCCATGTTTGACAAATAGCTGATTCATGACTGATTTCCAAATCTTGAAATAACGAATGGTTATCATGTCGAATATCGAAAAAATGTTCCAGCATACTCATAGCCAGCGTCTTTCCAAATCGTCTGGGGCGAGTAATCAGCGTGACGTTTGCTGTGCTTTTCTTTAATAATTCCGAAATGAGTCCCGTTTTATCCACATAGTAATATCCATTTTCACGTATCTGAGAAAAATCCGAGACGCCAACCGGAATATTAAGATTCGTCATAGAATCATCGCTCCTTTCGAAAAATCAGGCTGTTTTTATTATCATATCATGAAAGGCTGGGGGAAACAAGGTGGAGAAAGAGATTGAAAAGATAGAAAAAGTCCCCTGGGAATCACCCTAACAAAAAAGGGTTGTTACACCATATAAGTGCACAACCCTTTTCATTTTATTCAGATCTGCCACACGTTTGTGTAACAGCTCTTCTTTAAATGTTATTTGAGATATAGATTATTTATTAGCTACAGCGTTCTGTGCTGCCTCGTAAGCATCTGTATTCTCGTAGTGTGTAACGCCCAGTGCATCCTGATAAATTGCATTGTCGAACAGCTCAATCTTCGGTAATGTAGCGGCGTTCTTATAGGTGCCCTCAGAACCATCTTTAGTAGAAGAGGCAATCTCGTATGTGTTTCTGAACGTAAACTTAACGTCATCACCAAAATTTTCTACATCATACTCTTTAGAAGTAGATTTCTGAAGTTTACCTTTGTTGTTTACCAGATAGTATTTCTCGCCTACAACATAGATTCTGTAATCATCATCTGCTTCCAGTCTCTTGCCATTCCAGTAAAGGTAACCGGATTTCTCACCTGTATAACCCTGACCATTCTTACCATTCTTGGTCTCGAAGTAGTAGGTGTAGTTATCATCCTCTTCTTCAACATTAGCAATCTTGCCGGTCTTCATATAACCATCATTGTCGAAGTAGTAGAATTTCTTATCGATCATCTGTAAACCAGTCTGCATCTGACCAATTTCATTGAAGCAGAAGTTCTTGCCATTGATCTTGATCTTCTTGGTATATACTTTAGCACCGTCATCAGTTAAGTCAGTATTGTTCTTCTCACCGTCATCAGCTTTCTTAGCCTTACCGTCTTTGAAGTAATACCAATCGGTATCATCGCCTGCCTTAAGTGCATCAGCACCATCGATCTGATACCAGCCATCAGCTCTCCAGCCCTCTTCAACTACGTTCATGTAACGTACTTCAGAAGCGGTAGCTTCGATGGAATCGCTATCCAGTTTTGCATTGGAAGCCACGTTTGCTTTAACACCATTGATCCACTCATACAGCATCTGACCATGATTGTTGAAGTAGTAGTATTTACCGTTGATCTTTTTCTGCTTAGCGTCTTTGTACATCTTACCGTCGCTACCGAACCAGTACCAACCTTCTTCATCACACGGATCATCATCATCCTGAGAATCATGGCTTACGGCATCTGCTGCATCTTTCTCATCATCATCTTCGGAATCCGGAGCAGCTAACCACAGCCAAGAAGAGTTGGTTCTAGCACCGTCATCCTCTTCGCCTAAGTAGTATACGTTGTTGTTAGAATCAGCATACCAACCATACTGCATTTTTCCATCTTCATCGAAGAAGTAAGTCTTGCCATTGATCTTTTTATCATCAGAAGTGGTCTTTTTACCCTTGCTGCCGAAGTAGTACCAGCTTTCGCCATCCTCGTCCGGATCATCCTGATCGTCATCGGACACGGTCTTCTTCCACTCGTTAGTCAGCATATGACCATCTTCAGCTACATAGTAGTCATCGTCTACCCAAGAATCTGTCAGCATGTTGCCGTCATCATCCAGATAGAACCACTTACCACCGTCTTTTTTCCACTCGCCTGTTACCATCTCATCGTCGCTGTCATAGTAGTGCCAAACACCAGCGTCATCTTTCTCCCAACCAGCTGCGAAAGAAGTCATGGAAGCACCCATAGCGAGTAAAGCTGCTGCAGAAAGTACTGCAACTAATTTAGTCTGCTTTCTCATAATTAATGCACTCTCCTTTTACTTTTTGAAATAATTTTCTCGAAATCCTAACTGCATTACCAGGTCATTATACTTCGGATATAGAAAAGTATCGGGAGGTGGGATTTGTCGATTTTTCGTTTCTTTTTTTCGTTGACTTTTCTTTCTTTCCCAAATACAATAGAAGAAAGAAAGAAAGAAAGAAAGAAAGAAAGAAAGAAAGAAAGAAAGAAAGAAAGAAAGGTGAAAAGGTGAATAGTATGCTTTCGTTTGAGAATCAAGAGGTGGAATTTAAGCAAGAATATGTACCTGAGATTCGAAAAGAAGTAATTGCCTTTGCAAATGCTTCTGGAGGTACTATTTTGATTGGTGTTAGAAAAGATGGAGCAATTATTGGCGTAGATGATCCAGATGCAATCATGCTTCAGGTTGCAGGTTCTTTAAAAGATTCTATCGCACCTGATATTATGCCTTTTGTCAATATAAAAACTGTGGAAATTGACGGAAAAACGGTCGTTGAAATTAATATTGCAACAGGAACGAATCGTCCATATTATATTCGGGAAAAAGGTCTAAAGCCCAGTGGTGTATATGTTCGAAAAGGAAGTTCTTCACAACCCATGACAGATGAGGGCATCCGGGAAATGATCATTCAAAGCGGCAGATGTTCCTATGAAACAAGCCGAAGCATGAATCAGGATTTGACATTTGAGTATTTTGAAAATGAGATGCACAAACGAAAAATTGCGTTTGGAAGATCACAGATGCAAACATTAAAACTGATAGGTGATGATCATTTATACACAAATCTTGCATTGCTATTATCGGATCAATGTGAAGTAACAACAAAAGTGGCTCTTTTTCAAGGAACAGATAAAGCGGTTTTCAGAGATAGAAAGGAATTTTCTGGTTCTATTTTAAAACAATTGGAAGACGTTTATCAGTTTATTGATTTAAACAATAAAACGCAAGCCAGTTTTTCGGGTTTAATCCGTATTGATAAAAAAGATTACCCAGAAGAGGCAATCAGAGAATCTCTTTTAAATAGTATTGTTCATCGAGATTATTCGTTTAGCGGAAGTAATCTTATAAATATTTATGACGATCGTATAGAAATTGTCTCATTGGGAGGATTGGTTTCTGGACTGGAATTAAATTCTATTTTTCTGGGTGTATCGCAGCCAAGGAATCCTAATTTAGCAGCTATTTTTTATCGCATGATGTTAATAGAAAGTTATGGTACAGGAATTGGAAAAATTCAACGAGCCTATGGAGATAACGAAAAAAAGCCTTTTTTTGAAACAGCAAAAGGTGTTTTCCGTGTTACACTTCCAAATAGAAACGAAGGAATACAAAAGCTGTCAAAACCAAGGAAACGTCTGGTAGCAGTTTACCGACAGCCGCTATCTTCTGAAAAAGCTGAAATTCTCTCATATGTAGCAGAGCATAAAAAAATAACAAGAAAAGAAACCGAAGCGCTTTTAAATATAGGTACAACAAAAGCGTATAGGATCTTAAAGGAATTATCCAGTGCCGGAAAATTGCATATAAATGGTTCTGGAAAAAATGTTTATTATACAGGAGAGTAAGCGATTAGCTAAATCAGAACTTAAACGTGCAAACTGGAAGCTCGGATTCCGATTCAGCTTTGCTGACCTGAAAAGATGAAAGAAACCAAATATACCGTTAAATACACGACCGGTTTCAAAAAAGACTACAAACGAGCCATAAAGCGTGGCATGAAGATCGAGCTGCTGGAGCAGGTCGTAGCATTGCTGGCAATGGGCGAGCCGCTGCCGGATAAGAACCGCGACCATGACCTGTCCGGCGATTGGGCAGGTCATCGGGAATGTCATATTCTCCCGACTGGCTGCTTGTGGATGGTGTTTGTCAGCGTGTCAAAATTCTCATACTTGTCAATCAAGGCTATAAATTTCTCTGCTGATTTCTGGCTCTGCTCGTAGCCGGTAACAGCCTTTTCCAGTTCCGCGATCTCAATCTCAAGTTCGTCTTGAAACAAAAATGCTCTAAGTGATTTCTTCACTAACCATGACAAATATCATGATTAAGAAGTCACTTAGAGCATATATCACTTCTTGTTTATCTGTCTTTATTTTTCTTTTGGCTGCACGCAGCGGCTGAATCCCCGCTCGCTTACATAAAGTACGGCTGCGGCCGGAATTGCTGTTACGCAGACAACCAGCAGGTTAAAAATCCATTTAAAATTGGTAATGAAGTGCAGGCTCTGCGGAACTGTGATTTTATCATATAAAAATGCCAGAATCTGTGGATCTCTGGTTAAAGTAAATGCTAAAAATGCCACTCCGATTCCCAGCACAATCGCCATGCCAAAAAGGATTCCCCAGACACTCCAGGTTGTTTTTGTATTAGCTGTCATACTCGATTGCCTCCTTAAAATTGATGGCTTTAGTGTAACGCAAAGATGTGTTCCTTTTGTGAAGAATACATAAAATTTCTGGTTATCTTTGTAAAAAGTATTTTATATACAAAAAGCAGCATACAGAGGCACGATTTTCTTGTTTTCATCAAATACAATTAATGTTGTTTCGCGGACAATCGTCTGACTGGATATATGAGAAAGAATCGGAACCAAGTATTCAGGACTAATGTCTTCATCAAATGTCTGCTTAAGCTTTGGATTTGTATCAAAATTAAAGTAAACAGTATTTTCGTAATGGGTACGTCCAAATTCGAGAACAGAATAGGTTTTGCCTACCTGTCTGGCCCCCTGCAATATCAATGGTTTGCGATGTTTACTGTTTTTCCAGTATTCTAAAAATATTGTAATTTTTCGATACATGAAAACACCTCCCGATACTTTTCCATATCCGAAGTATAATGACCTGGTAATGCAGTTAGGATTTCGAGAAAAATATTTCAAAAAGTAAAAAGGAGAGTGCATTAATTATGAGAAAGCAGACTAAATTAGTTGCAGTACTTTCTGCAGCAGCTTTACTCGCTATGGGTGCTTCCATGACTTCTTTCGCAGCTGGTTGGCAGAAAGATGACGCTGGTGTTTGGCACTACTATGATAGCGATGATGAGATGGTAACAGGCGAGTGGAAAAAAGATGGCGGTAAATGGTTCCACCTCGATGATGAGGGAGATATGGAGACCAACACATGGGTAGACGATGACTACTATGTAGGCGAAGATGGCGCTATGCTGACAAACGCTTGGAAGTATACTATGTCTGATGATGATCAGGATGATCCGGATTCCGATGGTAAGCATTGGTACTATTTCAACAACAAGGGTAAAAAAGTTGCTGATCAGGATAAGAAGATCAATGGTAAGACATACCTTTTCAACGAAGATGGTGAGATGCTGTATGGTTGGCAGGATTGGCAAGGAGCTATTTACTACTTCGGTGAAGAGATGGATGGCGCAAGAACAGAGAATAAGTGGCTGTGGCTTGAGAAATCCGGTATGTTAGATACTGATGAGGATGTACAGAAAACAGTTCCTGGTTGCAGTGAAAATGACATCTGTGATGACGAAGGTTGGTACTGGTTCAATGCTTCCGGTAAGATGTACAAAGACGCCGCTAAGAAGAAAATCAACGGAAATCCTGCAAGTTTCTGCAGTTCCTTCGGATTGTTGAAGCGGCTGATATCACCTACTTCTGCAAGGAATCCTGACACTGTCCTGATTCCCACACCTTTGATCTCTAACAGCTTTTCAGCCATCGGAATCTTTCTTATCAGTTCTTCAATTAGAACCATAACTTCCTGTAGACGCGTATTTCTGGATTCATAGTCCTCCAGAAGCATTCGAATTTCCATTCTTGCAGACACCGCACCTTCTTTGCTTCCAACGCTGTGCTCAGCAGCTTCTATCAGGGTCTTCGCCCTCGCCTTTCCAACTGCTCTTAACTTCTCATCACGCCAGATTTGGTTCACTCCATCGATACCTAACGTCAGGATATCTTCAGGGAGTGGTGCTGCTTTAAGGATTAGCATTCCGCTCTTGGCATCCGGCTTTCCGTATACCGTCTTATATTCAGGAAAATATATATTGAACCAACGACTGATTCTGTTTTGAATTCTTGTAAGTTCCGCCTGTAACTGGAATCTTATGTTTGATGCTGTTCTAAGATCAGCATAAACACCATCCGGCAGATATGGGATCATGTAACGTCCCTCCCTAACTAATCCTGCTATAACTTTCGGATCCTTACGGTCGTTTTTAGTCGGATTATTGTCGTCGAGTTCTTTTGATTTTTTCACATGGTGAGGATTTACAAGCACCGGTTTCATTTCATTATCCTGTAGAAACTTTCCAAGATTGAACCAGTAATGCCCTGTCGGTTCCATACCTGGAACCACCTTATCCTTCTCATGTCTTTCTTTGAGGTTCAGGATCCATTCCTTAAATGTCACAAATCCAGCCTCTGTATTGCTAAACTTAAATGGCTTCTTCGAATACTCGATTCCTCTGTAATCAAAAGCTCTGGCATAGTGCATTTCACTTCCGACATCAATTCCGAGTACCAAAGTTTTTTCTGTAATAGCTTCAATTTTTGCGTTCTGTGTGTTAGACTTCATTGTAGATACCTCTCTGTATAATAAGATTTTTACTAACCTGCCAGTCAGTAGTCTTATTGTACTCTGAGGTATTTTCAATTTTCAACGTCTACGCTTTTTATTATACAGGAAGCTCCTTTTACTTTTTGAAATAATTTTCTCGAAATCCTAACTGCATTACCAGGTCATTATACTTCGGATATGGAAAAGTATCGCAAGTTGCAAAAAAAGGGAGAGATAATGTTACTGTTCACAGGTAGGCACTTTTGGAACCGAAAGTGCCGTAAGAAAACGTGGTGGCAGCAGGAATTTGCCGTATTTAAATGCGAAGCCACGGCAAATTCCGTTACTGGGCACGTATGCGTGAACAGTAACGAGATAATAGGGGAAATTTAAGATTTCCTTCCTTGCTATCCACAAAACGAAATGCTATACTGATACAAGCCGTTTCTCTGGTTTTACGAATAAGAAAAGGAGAAGAATGTGATGGAACAGACAGAGATTGCAAGAGAGCAGGGAGCTCCGACTGCATCCATTTTGGCAGAGCAGGCATGGGAGGGAAAAGTCCGAAAGGTTTTTTCATGGATTGTGTCGGTGTATCTGTGTGTGGTGTTTGGGGCATTTCCGCTATATTTCCATAATTATTATTATGATATTCTGGTATCGAAATATCAGTTTTACTGGCTCAGCACGGTTGCGATGCTGGCGTCATGCCTGATCGCAGCGATAGTATTTGCGTGCATGGACTTAAAGCGGTTTGGCGGGGCGCATGTGCGGCGCTTTTTGGGCGCGTTTCGACTGACTGAATTAAAAAAGCAGCCATTTGCCTATAAGGCGCTGGCAGTTTTCTGGGCGCTGGCACTGATATCGACGGTGCTGTCGGACTATGTGTATGAGTCGTTCTGGGGAAATGAGGGACGATTCAGCGGATTATTCTTGATTACGCTGTATGTGCTGGGAACGATTGTGATCAGCAAGTATGGTCGGATGAGAAAATGGTACCTGGATGTGTTTTTGGCATCGTCCGTTCTGGTCTGTCTGTTTGGAATCACAGATTATTTCCAGATGGATTTATTGGGATGGAAAAAGGGCGTGAGCAATGAACAGGGAAACCTGTTTGTATCTACATTGGGAAATATTAACACATATACGGCGTTTGTGGCGCTTACGATGGCGGTTGCCTGCGGCTGTTTTGTAAGTGAGAGAAAAGTGGGACGCCGTATCTGGTATTATCTGGTTTCGGCGCTGGCCTTTTTTGCATTGATTACCGGACAGAGTGATAATGCATATTTATCACTTGGAATGCTGTTTGCGGTGATGCCGCTGTTTTTATTTACGACATGGCGGGGCATCGCAGATTATGGTATTCTGGCGGCTACGTTTATGACCGTGATCAAGGTAGTAGATACGGTCAATAAAGTATATGCCGATCAGGTCATCGGTCTGGGCGGTGTGTTTGGCGTGTTGGTGCGCTATCGTTATCTGGAGGGAGTCGTCGTTTTATTCTGGATTCTGGCGGGGATTCTCTGTGTTTGGAAACGGAAGATGGAACAGACGAATCCAGAGAGCAAACCGGGACGATGGATTTGGCGTGGCTGGTGTGCCGTTTTGATTCTTGGATGCCTGGCAGTGGCATTTGTCCTCTATGATGCAAATCTGGGAGGACATGCGGAATGGTACAGCGCGTTGTCCCAGTATCTTGTTTTTGATGATGACTGGGGGACGAACCGAGGATATTGCTGGAGAATTGGCTGGCAGTCCTATCGCGAGCTGCCGTTCCTGCATCAGTTGTTTGGTTTTGGACCAGACACATATGGAATTCTGACTTGGGATTTCAGGCAGGATGCGCTGGATCGGTATGGAGTTTTCTATGAGAGCGCCCACAACGAATATTTGCAGTACCTTGTTACAATGGGACCGCTTGCGCTTGCATCCTATCTTGCGTTTCTGGGCGGCGCCTGCGTGCGGATGTGCAGAAAATGGAAAGAGTGCGCCTGGATCCTGGCGCCTGTTCTGGCGGTGCTCTGCTATGGAGCACAGGCAGTTGTTAATATCAACCTCCCGATCGCGACGCCGATTATGTGGGCGATGCTGGCGATTGGGCTTGCACTCACAAGAGAGGAAGCAGAACAGGCAGAATAGCTCAAATAGACAGAATGGATTAAATAGACAGCAAATCCGGGCAGATTCGTCGGAAAAGCCGAAATGACGAACTTTGTCGATTGAGAATTTAAAGTAATGTGTGAACAGTAACTGAGCGATGCTCCGTGTCGAAATTTGCGATCGATAGACTCTTTTATTTTTCTTAAAATCGGTTTATAAATAATATGAAACGAAAAAACGATAGGATCGCCTGGCAGAGCTGCGTTATGCAGTGTGGTCATCTGAATGGAAGAACAGGCAGTCAAAAGGAGGAGAGTTTATGGATGAAGCTAAAAAATTGGTCGTTTTGGAACAGGAAAATGAAGAATTAAAGCGTGAGCTTAAGGAGTTATTTAAAACTCTGGATCAGATGAATCAAAGCTTAAACCGGATGATTGACCACTACATACTCTGTAAGACGGAGAAGGCGGGATAAGCGGAGAAACTGGATAAGATGGGAGAGAAGAGGCTCATTTATACCAGATGGAGCAAGTGAACAATCAAATCAAAAATTAAATACTAAATCGAATATCAAAGCCGCATGATTCAGAAGGTATGTTATTAAACCAGAATGAATCATGCGGCATTTTTTATGTACTCTATGTAATATGCAGTTGGCGCGTCAATTTCCAGATTAAATCATGCATCCAGGAGATCGTCTGCTCCAGCTGCTCGTTTTTCTCTCTTAGCGCCAATACTTCCTGATAGAGAGTTTCCTTGTCGGAATCTTTTGAGATATCCGGATGGAGATTCGAGGAAGTGGAAGATGATTTTGTTTTACCCGGTGCTGCAGAATGATCTGTCATCAATTTGGTGTTATCAGGTGCTGCATTTTGATCCGACGATTTTGCATCATCCGGTGATTTGCTCCGGCCGGATGGCTTTGTCTGCCCTGGTGCCTTAGCCTTGTTCGCCTGTTTGGCTTTAGAATCCAAAGGGCTTGCCGCATTAATCATGTGTCTGGAAATCAGGATCTGCCGTTGTGGATAGTCTAAGTCCATGAAATCCTGATACGGAATGGGAAGAGGAGTCATGGCGATTGAGCAATGCGGACACACCGCATTGGCAACGAGCTGAAAGAATCCATAATGTCCACAGTTTGGACAGCAATAAACATTTAAACCACGCATAGAGTTGCCTCCGTAGAAGTAAGAGTTGAGTCATTGGGAGAAAAATGAAAACATCCCCTTTATTATAATACGTTTTAATCGGGAACATTATAACTGGTTTTTAGAAAAAAATTTAAAAATTTCCAAAAAAATTTTTAAAACGATAAAAAAAGACATCTTTCAGAAAAAATACCGCGGTGTCACAAAAGTGTCCTGCGGTATTTGAACGGATGCAATATTATATTTTACTGGATGATTCCAGATGTGTCAACTGTCCAGGCAGTATCATTGCTGTCTTTGATATCCTTGAACCCTTTTCCGAGTTCCGGACGGGAAGCGGAAGAGGAGGAAGAGGTTGCTTTCTGGATGGTGCCGCTGGTGTTTACCAGGTAGCGTTTTTCACCGATGGAAACCGGCTCATAGCGGAGTTCCGGATCCGCCTTCTTTAAAAGACCGTTTACATAAACCTGGTTATCGCGCTCTCCATGGTAGCCCTGTCCTTTGAGGGAACCTTTGGTCTGGAAATACCAGATCTGGTTTTCTTCTAAATCATCATTGTAAATAGTCTGCTTGCCGGTACGCATCACGCCGTCGTCGCCGAAGTAGTAGGAGGCGAAGCTGCCATCCGCCTGTTTCAGGCTCTGAAGTCCGGTCTGCATTTCACCGCGCTCGTTGAAGCAGTAGCGCTCGGAATTGATGGTGAAAATAGCAAGATCCTTCTCGGCAAAGTAAGCGGTTCCGTTTTTAAAGAAGAAGGAAAATGGCTCTTCTTCTTCGCTGATGCCCGGTGCCCCTTCAATGGTGTACCAGCCGCTTGCCCGGCGTCCGCCATTTTCCGGATCGTAATAGCGGAAATCGTTTAAGCTGACAGTGTCTGTGGCAGAGTTGTCCGCTGTTGTTGCTTCGTTTGAAGGTGTGCTGGAGCTTACAAAGCCAGCTTCCGCGACATTGATCCAGCCTGTCTGCATCTGGCCGTCGATGAAAGTGTAGTAGCCATTGTCGATTTTGCGGTCCATCTGGTTTACGATCATGCGTCCTTCGGTGTCAAAATAGCACCAGACATCTTCATCGTCGGTGTCTTTCGTGATGGTTTCCAGCAGAATCCATCCGGTTTTTCTGGCGCCGTCATCCTCCTCGCCGAGGTAGTAGATCTGTCCGTCCAGCTCCAGAAGCCCGGTCTGCATCAGTCCGTCCTCGTCGAAATAGTAGGTTTTTCCGTCAATGCTCATCCATTTGGCAGTTACAATCTTGCCGTCTTTGCCAAAATAGAGCCAGGAGCCGCCGTCCGGAGAATCCGGGCTGTCGTAGCTGATCTCATTTTCAGCCGAAACCCATTGGTTCTTTGCCATGTGCCCCTCATCGTTGACGAAATAGTCATCGACTCTCTGATTGGTAGCAATCTCGCCTTCCTCATCGAGATAAAACCAGTCGCCATTCCGCTTTTTCCATGTGTTTGTCTCTTTATAGCCGTCCTCATCGTAGTAATAAAGACGACCATCTTCCTCTGTCCAGCCGCTCTGAGCCGCCAGAACTCTGTAAGTTCCCGTATTTGTCATTATAGGTGCAGCAGCCGCGAACAAAGCCGCAGCGGATAAAACAGCTAAAGTTTTAGTTTGCTTACGCATGGTATAATCTCTCCTTTTTGAAAATGCGAAAATCCATCGCTGCATTACGGGGCTTATTATACGGGGATTATGCGTAAAAAGATAGTGTGCGTTGCTGGAAAGGGTGGAGAGATGTGGAAAAAGGGGTGAACCAGCTGGAACACCCCTTTTTCTATATGAAAATATAATTTTTTATTTTACATATTTCGAATCCGTCAGGAACTCCAGCGTCAGCGTTCCTGCCAGCCTCTCCAGCGTATCTATCACATATTGGTTAATACTCTGTGATTTTTCCCGCGCGATCCGGTAGTCCATCGCGGAATTATAATAGTTGTCTCCATCGACCGTATATCCGTCGAATCCCGCGCAGGCGGCGTGGTGGATGCTTGTTTTGGTCAGGACGTTCAGCAGCATGACAAAGGAATTATCGATGATCTCTGCATTCTGGTCGATCAGGGAATTGTAGTTTAAGGTGTAATCAAAATGCGTATCTTTGACATTCGTCACGTTCGAGGTCGCGATGACGCGCACCGGGCGTCCCTGGGCGTCGGCGTGCTCGAGCAGGCGGTTGTTGAGCTGGACATACCGCCTGGAATTGCTTAAGAACGCATAATCGATTGGAATTCCCTCCGGGATAAAATTGACGGAGATTGTGATCGGATTGTGCGCCTTAATATAGGAAAGAATTGCCTCCTTTTCCAGTTCCAGATTCTTACCCGGACCGAGCAGCAGAAGCGGGCGATCGCTCCAGGAAGCACTCAATGCCTGAATATCGGCTTCGTCATTGCATTCTGTGCTCTGATATCTGCGGTACAGTGTTTCAATGTAATCTTTGTCGTAGAGCAGTTTTTTCTCCGGCTCAATCGCATCCAGAATCGTATTGATGGATTTAAGCGACAGGGTGTGCTTATCCATCAGGAAGCGGACGTAGTTCGGATGGCAGTTGTTGGAGGCGGAAATATAGAAGAACAGGTTATATCCCCATGGGCTCTTGCGGAAGAACGGCATGATGCTGATGTCGATCGCCTCGAGCATCTGGCTGACATTGAAATTGCGTCCGAATACGGTGTTCATGTACATGGAAATGAGTTCGATCGGAAGATTTCCGGCGCTTTTTCCCATGCCGTACAGGGTGGCATCAACTAAAACGGTGCGGTCTGCCGGTTCGCGTAAGACTTCCATGCTGTTCGAGTATGCGAGCTGGAAGTTATTGTGGGAGTGGTAGCCGATCGCGATCGATGGTTTTAAGTTGTAGTTTAAGAGCTGGAAATAGTGCAGCAGGTTATCCTGATGCAGTAGACCGTAGGTGTCTACAAGGGACATCGCATACGGTTCCAGATCGTTGACAAGGTCAACCAGATCCAGAAGCTCACGGTCGGAGTAGCTGGTGATCGAAACCGCCTGTGCAAACACTTTGTAGCCCAGTTTTTTGACTTCGTGGCAGAACTGGATCGCCTCATGCATCACATGTTTTTTGAAAATGACGCGGATGCCGTCGATGTAGGAATCAGAACACGGGCTTAAATTAGAAATATCGCAGGTTCCGTAGTCGATCATGGCGACGATCATTGTATTTCCCTTGTCCAGCTTGCCGAAAATCTGATCGGCACACTGGGTTGTCGGCATGATCGTGCGGTTGCGGTCGAAGGAGCGGCGGTCATCCAGGAAACCAACTTCCAGAATGTCCACGCCCGCGCTGATCAGACGTTCAAAAATAGTAACAATATTGTCGTGACCGAACTCCCAGTCGTTGACGTAGCCGCCGTCGCGGAGAGTGCAGTCGAGTAATTTGACTTGTTTCATGATGTTTGTCCTCTTGTTATGTTTGTAATTTTAAAAATTGACTCCCAGAAACGCCCCGATATCATGCGTATCCTTTGCCGTATAAACTGGCGCATATTCCTGCCATGCCTCCGCGGTATCTGGTCCGAAGCCGTAGGTGACTGCCATAAAATCGACAGCTGCCTCTTTGGCACCTTTTCCGTCGGAAGAGGTATCACCGATAAGAACTGCCTCGGATGGAGACAACTCCAAAGCTTTTAAGCACTTGTGCAGAACGTCAGCCTTCGTCATTTTGCTGGCAAAATCGCTGCCGCAGATGGAGTCACAGAGTTCTGTGAAATGGTAATGTTCCAGCAGAGTCAGCGCATAATCTTCACGTTTCAGGGTGGCAACCCCGATCTTGCAGCCCTGTGCGCGGAGTGCGCGGATCAGGTCTTTGATACCGGCGTATGGCTCGGCTTTCAGCAGGTCGTGATCCTTGTACTGGGTGCGGAAAATCTCGGTTGCGTGGTTCGCGGCGTCCTCGTCCAGTCCATAGAGGCGGATGAGCGACAGCTTGACGGGCGGTCCGATAAAGGTGCGGAGTGTCGCCTCGTCGAGGGCAGGTTTTCCAAGTGCTTCTACCGTGTGACGCACGCTCGCAAAGACGCCTTCGGATGTATCGAGCAGCGTGCCGTCGAGGTCGAAGATCACGCCGCGGTATGTTTTCTTATTCATAGGGTGCTAGTCCTCCTGTGTAAAATCGCCTGTACTGTTTCAAGGTCGGCGGGGGTGTCTACGGAAAGCGTATATCCGCAGATGGGAAGAAATAGGATCGTTTTCCCATATTCGAGGAAACGCAGCAAATCCACGCCCTCGATCTGTTCCAGAATGCCCGGTCTGCTCTGGCAGAAGAAATCGAGCGATTCCCGCGTATAAAGCCCGATACTCACAAATTTCCGGGAAGGTTCGTCAAGCGTCCCCTTGCGGAATGGAATTGGCGCACGGGAAATGTAAAGCCCTGTGCCGTCCGGGCGGCAGACTACTTTTATGTTGGATGGATCGGCTGTCTCGGCATCGTTCGGGATATCTGCCATGGCATTGATGAGAAATGGACGCTGTACATTTTCTTTTGAGGTAATAACAGTAAGCGCCTGCTCCATAAAATTTTGCAGAATCTCCGGTGTCAGAAGCGGTTCATCCCCGCCGATCATCGCATAAAAATCAAATTTCCGCGAAGAAGCAGACTTGGAATCTTCCAGAATCGTCACCGCCTCCTGAATGCGGGAGGTCGGATTCTGATGGGAATGGGAGGTAAAAACCGCCTCAAATCCATATGTCTGGCAAACAGCAGCAATCTCAGGGCTGTCGGTCGCAGCGTAAACGGCATCAAATACACCGCTGTTCCGCGCCGCCGCGAGAACCCGCACAACCATTGGAATCCCATCAATCTGTTTCAATGCCTTTCCCGGAAAGCGAACCGAATTAAGCCGCGCCGGAATCAGCGCGCAGACCTTTTTTTCCTGTGCTAATCGATTCATAAGACGTTCCTCTGTATGATAAAGCAGTTACATAAAGTAAACTGAACCGTAACGATTCAGGCATACCGATGTGAACCGGATGCTGACCTTTATTATAGAAAAGAAATAGGAGAAATACAAGATAGCATAAGAAAAATGTAAGGAGTTGGGAAAATGCCGTGTCGGCTATGAAAAAAGAAATATGTGTGGTATAATATGACCACTTGACAAGGTATTTTCAGGAGGAAATCAAAATGAAACAGAAACTTTCTAATTATATAGCAGAAAAGCTTCTCGCATCCGGTATCACGGATGTGTTTATGATCACGGGCGGCGGCGCGATGCATCTGGATGACGCGCTGGGGCATCAGGAAGGACTTCACTGCCTCTACAATCATCATGAGCAGGCATGTGCGATGGCAGCGGAGGCGTATGCCCGCATCCACAACAAGATTGCGGCAGTGTGCGTGACGACGGGACCTGGCGGCATCAATGCGATGAACGGCGTTGCGGGCGGATTCCTGGATTCAATCCCGATGTTTGTCATTTCCGGACAGGTGCGTTATGACACGACAGCGCGCAGCACGGGACTTCACCTGCGCGCGATGGGCGATCAGGAGTATGATATCACCAAATCGGTTGCCAATATGACAAAATACTGTGAGATGGTGATCGATCCGATGCGTATCCGCTTCTGTGTGGAAAAAGCCCTGTATCTGGCTTACAACGGTCGTCCGGGTCCTACCTGGCTGGATATTCCGCTGAATGTGCAGGCGGCAATGATCGAGACAGACGATCTGATCGGCTTTGATCCGGAGGATTATGAGGCGGGCGGAACCGGCTGGGCGGCAGAGAGCGCGTCCGAGATCCCGGAGGATACCGCCGGAAAAGGTGAATTTCGTGCAAAACTTCCGGCACGTGTGACGAAGGAGACGGCGCGTGCGATCATCGAGAAAGTCCGCACCTCCAAACGTCCGGTGATCAATGCCGGAAATGGTATCCGTATCGGCGCGGCGCACGATGTTTTCATGCGCGTGGTTGAAAAGCTGGGAATCCCGGTTGTGACCGGCGCGGACAGCATCGACTGTATCTATGACGAACACCCGCTGTACATCGGAAAAGGCGGCAACGTCGGCGATCGCCCGGGCAACTTCGCGATCCAGAACAGCGATCTGGTGCTGTCGCTCGGAAGCCGTCTGAGTTTCCGTCAGGTCGGTTACCGTTTTACTACCTGGGCGCGCGAGGCGTATGTGATTGTGAATGATATCGATGCCGAAGAGCTGAAAAAGCCGACCCTGCATGTGGACATGCCGGTTCACGCGGATGTGAAGGATCTTCTGACCGTGATGGACGAGGTTCTTTCGGAGGAAGGAAAAGCGGACGGCGCGGCTTCGATGACGCAGGAGTACAAGGACGCGCAGGCAGAGTGGCTGCGTATCTGCCAGGGCTGGAAGCATGATTATCCGGTGGTTCTGCCGAAGCACATGAACGGCGGCACGGAGACAGAGGCAAACGTGTATGCATTTGCGTATGAGATGAGCCGCCGTTTAAATGAGAATCAGATCGTGGTTGTGGGGAATGGATCTGCAAATGTTGTGTGTGGACACGCAAATATTGTGAAAAAGGGACAGAGATTTATCTCGAACTCCGGCATCGCTTCGATGGGCTACGGACTTCCGGCATCGATCGGCGCGTGCGTGGCAGATCACAGCCAGGATATTATCCTGATTACCGGAGACGGCAGTATTCAGATGAATTTACAGGAGCTTGAGACAGTTGTCAGCCACCGGATGCCGATCAAGATTTTCATTATCAATAACGGCGGTTACCATTCCATCCGCCAGACCCAGAAGAATTTCTTCGGCGAGCCGCTCATCGGTATCGGCGTGGACAGCGGCGATCTTGGATTCCCGAGCATGGAAAAGCTGGCGTGGGCGTATGGATTCCCATATGTATCGATTCATGGAAACAAGGAGCTGGGCGAGAAGGTAGAAGAAACGCTGGCGATGGACGGCCCGGTAATCTGCGAGGTATTTGTAACGCTGGATCAGAACTTTGAGCCAAAGTCCGCGGCGAAGAGACTGCCGGACGGAACGCTTGTATCGCCACCTCTGGAGGATCTGTCCCCATTCCTGCCGGACGAGGAGATGGACCGTATCATGCTGATTCCGCGTATTAAAAAATAGTAAAGGAAACGATAGAATGAAGATAGTTGTCACAGGTGCCACCAGCTTTGTAGGTCTGGGGGCGGTGCGCGAGCTGTTACATCGCGGACATCAGGTATTCGCCGTACTGCGGGAACATTCGACGAAAGCGGATCTGCTGCGGGAAAATGGAAAATTTCCGCAGGGACTCACGATTTTGGAGGAGGATCTGGGGAAGCTCTCGAAACTGCCGGAACGGATTCCGGGCGGATGCGATGTGTTTCTCCATATGGGCTGGCGCGGTGCAGGGAGTGATTCACGGAAAAATGAGTCAGTCCAGGAGGAGAGCGTGCAGGACGCGCTGAATGCCGTCCGCGTGGCGAAAGACCTCGGGTGCCGGCGGTTTCTCTTTACAGGTTCGCAGGCGGAGTATGGCATCAAGAGTGAGCTGACAGACGAGGAGGCGGTCTGCGAGCCGACCTCCCCGTATGGACGCGCGAAACTGGCAGTCCGGCAGCAGGCGGAAGTGCTCTGCCGGGAACTGGGACTGGATTACGGGCATGCACGGATTTTCAGCACGTATGGACCGGGCGATCATCCGTGGTCGCTTCTTTCCTCCTGTGTCCGGGCCTTCCGGGCAGGGGAGAAGATGACGATGACCGCCTGCACGCAGCTCTGGAACTTCATGTATATTGACGATGCGGGGCGCGCTCTGGCAGATCTGGCAGAATATGCGGGAAATCTCACGGATCACGGATGTGTCTACAATCTGGGCGGTCCGATGGATGAGACAGGACCGCTGCGCGGGTTTGTCGAGACGGTCTATGAGCTGTGCGGCAGGCAGGGCAGCATGGAATTTGGCGTCCGCCCGCCGAATGCAGAGGGAATCGTCAATCTGATCCCGGATATCCGCAAGATGGAGCGGGTGGTTGGCTGGAAGCCACAGGTATATTTTGAAGAAGGAATGAAGAAAATTCTAGCTTTTCAGAAATGATTTTTCTGCCCTCTGTGCAGAGTGACGGGAGAGAATGGTAAATATTTGGACATATTTTATCAGTTTATGCTAAGTAAATAGCGAAGCAGCCAAAAATCGTTAAGAAAATTGTAGGTTGTCAAAAGAGAGAAAGACGTTTAAAATAAAGGCAGTATAGCCGAAGCGGCTTTCTCTTTTTTTGTGTTCGAAATTTGGTGGAACGAAACAGAAGAGTTCAAACAAAAAGCAAATTAATAGGAATCAGAAAAGTATGAAAAAAATCAGTATATTAATTCCCTGCTACAACGAGGAAGAGAATGTAGGTCCGATCAGCGAGGCGGTTGTGGAGACGCTGGAGCGCGATCTGCCGGAATATGACTATGAGCTTGTCTTTATCGACAATGATTCGACGGACCAGACGCGCCCGATTCTTCGGAAGATCTGCAGCGAGAATCCACGGATCAAGGCAATTTTTAATGCCAAAAACTTTGGACAGTTCAATTCCCCGTATTATGGAATGTTACAGTGTACCGGCGACTGTGTGATCAGCATGGTGGCAGATTTTCAGGATCCGGTCGATATGATCCCGAAATATGTCCATGAGTGGGAAAATGGCTACAAGATTGTCATCGGCATCAAGACGGGAAGCAAGGAAAACCCGATCATGTATGCGCTGAGGAGCTGCTATTACAAGATGATAAAGAAACTCTCCGATGTCGAGCAGATTGAGCATTTTACCGGTTCGGGTCTGTATGACCGCGATTTTATTGAGATTCTGCGGGAGCTTGACGATCCGACGCCGTTTCTGCGCGGAATCGTGGCGGAGCTTGGTTATAAGCGCAAGGAGATCCCATATATCCAGCCGCAGCGCCGCGCAGGCAAGACACACAACAATTTTTACCGGCTCTACGATGCCGCGATGCTCAGTGTGACCTCCTATACGAAGGTCGGTCTGCGCCTGGCGACGATCTTTGGAAGTATCTGCGCGGCGATCAGTATGATCGTGGCGATTGTATATCTGGTGATGAAACTGCTTCACTGGTATGATTTTCCGGCTGGTATGGCGCCGGTTCTGATTGGAATGTGCTTTTTAGGGTCGGTTCAAATCTTTTTCATTGGTCTGGTGGGAGAGTATATTTTATCGATCAATTCGAGAGTCATGAAGCGTCCGCTGGTAGTGGAGGAAGAGCGGCTGAATTTTGATACACCGGTGAAAAAAGTTGGGGGCAAACAGCATGAAATGTAATGTCGATGTAGTTCGGATTCGTGAAAATTCGATTCAGCTCAATGGCTGGGCGATCGGAAAGACGCCGGAGACGGAGATCACCTATCAGGTTGAAGATGGGGCACATCAGCCGATCCGGTTTCAGTATGTGGCGACCCGCCGCGACGACGTCAGCCAGATTTATTTTGGGCGAACGGTAGAAAAAGAGCTTGGATTTGATATCCAGTTCCCGTATGAGCGCGGAAAAGATTATTATCTGATCGCAAAAGGCGAGGGACGCAAAATCCGCATTAAATATAATGAAGAACTGATCCGCAAGCGTAGCAGTGTGGCGCACAAGCGGATGCAGAAGATCCGCGATCTGATGAACATGGAGACTGTGCGGGTCTGTCTGGATTTCTGGAAGGAAAATGGTCTGAAAGCCCTGCTGGTAAAATCCAAGCACAAACTGCAGGGAATTGACAATGACTACGATTACGGCGAGTGGTATTCACTGACGAAGCCGACGGCGGAGGAGCTGGAGGAGCAGAGGAAAAAGGTGTTTGACGCGCCGGTTAAATTCTCGATCGTGATTCCGGCATTTAAGACACCGGAGCGATTTCTGCGGGAAATGCTGGATTCGATCGCGGAACAGACATACGCAAACTGGGAGGTCTGCGTGGCGGACGGCAGTCCGGCAGGACAAAGCTGCGAGCGGGTGCTGGAGCAGTATGCGAAGAAGGACAGCCGCTTTAAATACGTAATTTTAGGCGAAAATAAGGGCATTTCCGGCAATACGAATGCAGCAATGGATATGGCGACCGGCGATTATATTGTGCTGGCGGACCATGACGATAAGCTGACACCGAATGCTCTCTATGAGTGTGCGAAACTGTTACAGGAACATCCGGGATGCGACTGCTTCTATTCGGATGAGGATAAGCTGGATATGGACGGCGGCGCTTTGTTTGATCCGCATTTTAAGCCGGATTTCAATATCGATCTGCTCTGCAGCGTCAACTATATCTGCCATCTGTTTGTCGTCAGCCACGATCTGGCAGCGCAGGTGGGCGGCTTCCGTCAGGAATACGACGGAGCGCAGGATTATGACTTTATTTTCCGTTGTACGGAGAAGGCGAAGGAGATTCGCCATATCCCGAAGGTGCTGTATCACTGGCGCTGCCACAAGGATTCGACAGCGAGCAACCCGGAGAGCAAGCTGTACGCATTTGATGCGGGTGCGCGCGCGATCATGGATCATTATAAACGCGTCGGTATCGAGGCGGAGCGCGTGGAAAAAGGTGTGGACTACGGCATTTATCACTCTGTATATAAAATTCAGGGGGAACCGCTGGTATCGATCATCATTCCGAACAAGGATCACCATACGGATCTGGATCTATGCCTGCGGGCGATTGAGACGCGGGCAACGTACCGCAATGTTGAGTTTATCATTGTAGAGAACAACAGCACGGAGAAGGAAACCTTTGAATACTATGAAAAGATTCAGAAGGAATTTTCCAATGTCCATGTGGTAACCTGGGAGCGCGAGTTTAACTATTCGGCGATCAACAACTTCGGCGTGACCTTCGCAAAGGGCGAATATCTGCTGTTTTTAAATAATGATACCGAGCTGATTGCGGAGAATTTCATCGAGGAGATGCTGGGACTGTGCCAGCGTGAGGACGTCGGCGCAGTTGGCGCGAGACTGCTCTATCAGGATGATACGATCCAGCATGCGGGCGTCGTGATTGGTTTCGGCGGCATCGCAGGGCATACGTTTATAGGGCTTCATAAGGCGGAAAACAGCTATTTCCACCGTGCGATGAGTACACAGGATTACAGCGCTGTGACGGCGGCGTGCCTGATGACAAAGAAAGCACTCTTTGATGAGGTCGGCGGCTTTACGGAGAAGCTGGCGGTCGCATTTAACGATATCGATTATTGCATGAAAGTGCGGGCATCAAATCATTTAGTGGTTTACAATCCGTACGCATTGCTGTATCATTATGAGTCGAAGTCAAGAGGACTGGAGGATACGCCGGAGAAGGTGGCACGTTTTAACAGGGAGATCAAGATTTTCTCGGAGCGCTGGCCGGAGATCCTTAAAGATGGAGATCCTTACTACAATCCGAACCTGACGCTGCGGAAGTCCAATTTCGCCCTCAGGGATCTGAAAAAAGAGAAAATCGGAGAACCGTATCATCTGGAGGTATAACCCGGGATGGAGATTACAACGACAATTATTATTCCCAATTATAATGGGTTGAAATTTATGGACGAATGCATCCGTTCACTGAATGCACAGACGTATCCGAATTTCCGGACACTGGTGGTGGACAACGGTTCGACGGACGGAAGTGTGGAGTGGCTGAAGGAACATCAGATCGATACGATTTTCCTGCCGGAAAACACGGGATTTTCCGGTGCAGTCAACGTCGGAATCAAGGCGGCAGACACACCGTATGTGCTGCTTTTAAATAATGACGTCCGGGTGGACGAGTATTTCGTGGCGGAGATGGTGCGTGCGATCGGTCAGTCGGAGCGCATCTTTTCCGTCAGCAGCCGGATGATCCAGATGTACCATCCAGACAGGCTGGATGATGCAGGCGATATGTATTCCCTGCTTGGCTGGGCGTACCAGCGCGGCGTGGGACGGGATCTTACGCATTACCGCCGTTCAAGCCGGGTATTCTCGGCGTGCGCGGGCGCAGCGATCTACAGGAGAGAGGTATTTGAGGAGATAGGCTATTTCGATGAGATGCATTTTGCCTATCTGGAAGATATTGATGTGGGCTATAGAGCCCGGATTGCGGGTTATGACAATATATACTGCCCGGCGGCGCTGGTATGGCACGTCGGAAGCGGAACCAGCGGTTCCAAGTACAATTCATTCAAGGTTAAGCTGGCGGCACGCAACAATGTGTATCTGAATTATAAAAATATGCCGTGCTTACAGCTTATCATAAATGCGATTCCGATCGCAGCGGGGATTTTCGTGAAATATTCATTTTTCAGGAAACTCGGGTTTGGAAAAGATTATCTGGAAGGTCTGAAAGAAGGCATACGGACGGCAAAGAAGTGTAAAAAAGTGGCGTACCGCCCGGAACGGCTTAAAAATTATCTGGCAATAGAGCTGGAACTTTTAGCTGGGACATTTCTCTATGTCTATGAATTTGCTGTGAGACAGATCGAGAAAAAAGCAGCATCTGATAAATCGTGAGGAAAAGGTTAGAGTTGTTACTGGGCGCGTATGTGTGGACAGTAACTTAGAGTTTGCGCGATGTGTGAACGGTCATGGTTTAGCAGATGCAACACGGAGAAAGGCTGCTTATCAGACAATGTCTGAGCGGCAGCAAGCAAGTGAAAGATGAGGTAGCTTATGAATTATGAGGATGATGAGCTGGAGCGCATGAGGGCGCGCCGCGAGGGCAGAAGCAGCCGTGCCAGTCAGGCAGGGTATTCTTCGCGCGGCAGTTCTGCTTCCGGCACCAGCCGCAGAAGAGTCAGCAGTACAGTCGAAAATAGCCAGAGAAAAGGTGAGGCGGGCAGCAGTTCAGTACGTTCCGGCTACAGCGGTCCTAAGAGCGCTGGAAGTGGAAAAAAGAGTTCGGGACGCCGCGGCAGCCATTACCGTAAATCGGCGCGCCACAGAAAGCATATGATCATTGCGGCGGAGATTGTCGTGATTATATTGATGATTCTGGGCGGTGCGTTCTGGTATATGTATCACAGAACCTTCGGTTCTATGCAGAAGATTGATTTCAACGAGGACCAGGTTAAGAACGTCAATCTGTCCCAGGAACAGATCGATGATATGAAGGGCTACATGACCGTGGCGTGCTTCGGTGTCGATTCGCGAAGTGAGCACGGGCAGATGAATGTCGGAAAAGGTACGAACGCGGATGTCAACATGATTGCCAATATCAATCTGGAGACGGGTGAGATCCGCCTTGTATCGGTATTCCGGGACAGTTATCTGAATATCAACGATAAAAACTCTTATAATAAGATCAACGCCGCTTACGCACAGGGCGGTCCGGAGCAGGCAGTTAAGGCGCTGAATAAGAACCTGGGTCTTAACATTACCCAGTATGCGACGTTCAACTGGAAAGCGGTTGCGGATGCCATCAACATTCTGGGCGGTGTAGATGTCGAGCTGAGTGATGCAGAGTTCTCCTGGATCAATGCCTTCATCACGGAGACCGTAAAGGAGACTGGTATCGGTTCTCATCAGCTGACCCATGCGGGCAATGTACATCTGGATGGTATCCAGGCAGTTGCATACGGACGTATCCGTTATTCAGATACGGACTATGCGCGTACCGAGCGTCAGAGAATTATTCTTCAGAAAGCCTTTGATAAGGCAAAAAATGCAGACTGGGCGACACTCAACTGTCTGATTCAGACGATCATGCCGCAGCTTGCAACCAATGTTGATATTACGGATTTGATTCCGCTGGCACGCAATATCGCGAAGTTCCATATTGGTGAGACCGCGGGATTCCCGGCAGCCAGAGGTGAGCAGGATGTTGGAAAGATCGGTGACTGCGTTATCCCGCAGACACTGGAGTACAACGTAAAAGAGCTTCATAAGTTCCTGTTTGATGAGGAAGATTATCAGGTTCCGTCTAATGTTAAGGAGTACAGCAGCCATATCGCGCAGGTAACGGGGCTTACGACGAATGCGAAGCTGATTGGTCATGTTCCGGTCGATCAGGGTGTCAGCGCCCAGACGTTTATCAAGAAACGGGCGAGCCGTATTGCCGCGCAGGCAGCGGCGAAGGATGCCGCTAAGAAGTCATCGACGAGTGCTTCGGACGAGTCGGATGACGAGAGCGGGGATGAGACCAAGAAGGGCGAGAGCGAGAGCTCGATCGGATTGGACGAGATCTTTGATCCGGATGAAGACTGGATTGACTGGGAGGAAGAAGAGTCGAAGAGCAACAGCAGTAAGGGACCAGGAACAACGACGACTCCCGGCAAGAAAAATCATACGGATAAGACAACCGAGGCGGATGATTCTTTATCCGGACCAGGCAGCACATCGGAGACGAAGTCTTCCGTTGCAAAACCGGGATCTACAACCACGACAGCGGCAGAGACAGCGGCATCCAGTGAAAAGACTTCTCCGGGTGCATCAGATAATTCCGGTGTGAAAAGCCCGGTCACAGAGATTCAGGATCCGGGGAATTCCGGAAACAGCGATGCAGCAGGCCCCGGCGGTCCGGCAGGTCCGGGAGCTTAATCTGAATTCAGGTGATATACTATGATAAAAGATAACCAGAAACGGCTGAACCATTTCCACGTAGTGCTGGACGCATGTGTCATTGCATGCGCCTACGCACTTGCGTGGTTTATCGTCAATGGAACGTCGTGGTTTAATGTAACAGGGCATAATAAGAGCGCAATGGCAGTCGTCTATCTGGCGGCTGGCGTTCTTATTGTACCGTTTTATTTGATTTTATACGCATTTTTTCATCTTTACACGCCCAAACGGGTTCAGGGAAGACGGGTGGAGTTAGCCAATATTTTTAAGGCGAACATCATCGGTCTTTTGGTGATCTCACTGATGCTTTACCTGGGCGGTAAAAATGAGTATTTCCACAACTTCTCCCGTCCGATGGTATTTTTGTTTTTTGGCATCAATCTCTTTGCTGAGATTCTGATGCGGAATATCCTGCGGATAGCGCTTCGGTCGATGCGGTCGAAGGGATATAACCAGAAGCATCTGCTTCTGGTCGGTTACAGCCGGGCAGCGGAAGGATTTATTGACCGTGTGAATGTCAACCCGGAGTGGGGCTATAAAATCCGCGGTATTCTGGATGACCATGAGGAGTGGGGCAAAGAATATAAGGGAGTGCGCGTGATCGGCAAAATTGACGATCTGGATACGATTCTGGCGCTCAATACGCTGGATGAGATCGCGATCACCCTGAGCATCCAGGAGTATGGAAAACTGGAAAAAATCGTGGCAGGCTGTGAAAAATCGGGTGTGCATACGAAATTTATCCCGGATTATTATAACTTTATCCCGACCCGTCCGTTTATGGAGGATCTGCAGGGACTTCCGGTGATCCACATCCGCCATGTGCCGCTCACGAATCTGCTCAACGCAACGATGAAGCGGACGATGGATCTGGTCGGCGGCATGATGGCGCTCATCCTGTTTTCACCGGTGATGCTGGTGACGGCGATTCTTATAAAGGCGACTTCGCCGGGACCGGTCATTTTCTGTCAGGAGCGGGTGGGACTTCACAATAAGCCGTTTAAGATGTATAAGTTCCGCTCGATGGCGGTACAGTCGGCGGCAAAGGAGAAAAGCCAGTGGACGACGCCGGGAGACCCGCGTGTGACTCCGATTGGAAGATTTATCCGGAAGACGAGCATTGACGAGCTTCCGCAGCTGTTTAATGTTCTGAAGGGCGATATGAGCCTGGTTGGACCGCGCCCGGAACGCCCGTTTTTCGTTGAAAAATTCAAGGAAGAGATTCCGCGTTATATGATCAAACACCAGGTGCGTCCGGGAATGACCGGATGGGCACAGGTCAATGGTTACCGGGGCGATACCTCGATCACGAAGCGGATTGAGCATGATCTGTATTACATCGAGAACTGGACGCTGGGATTTGATTTTAAAATCATGTTTTTGACGGTTTTTAAGGGCTTTATAAATAAAAACGCGTATTGATGAGGAAAACCACATGGGATATGAAGAAGAAAGAGATAGGTCAGGACACCGCCGGAGCCGACGGGCAAAACCGTCGGAGATGGAAGACGATGGTCTGACACTGATCACGGATTCATTTACGGAACGCCGGGAGGACGGATCCCACCGGAGCGGAGATAGAAGCCGAAGTGGTCAGAAAGCGGCAAAGAGGGGACAGACGCAGCCTGGCAGCAGCCGGGAGAGCCGGAATCAGGAGAAAACCCGGACCATGAACCGGTCGGATATTTACGCCGACCCGGTTAAATTGAAAGCGCGCCGGAAAAAGAAGCGGAAGATATGGTTTATTCTTCTGGAGAGCGTGATGCTGATCGGGATTCTCTGCTTTGCGGGATATTCGTATATCAGCAGCCGTCTGGATCTGATGCAGCGGCTTCCGTGGAACCCGGATGAGATCAAAAACGTCGAGATTTCGGAGGAGAAGCAGGAGCAGATGAGCGGTTATTGGACGATCGCGGTTTTCGGCGTGGATAGCCGTAACTCATCGGTCGGAAAGGGCAACAACTCGGATGTCAATATTCTCTGCAACATCGATCAGGGAACCGGTGAGATACGTCTGGTTTCGGTGTACCGGGATTCATATTTAAATATCAGCGACAAGAATACCTACAACAAAATCAACGCTGCTTATATGCAGGGCGGACCGGAGCAGGTTGTCAAGGCGCTCAATAGGAACCTGGATATCGATATTGACGATTATGCGACCTTTAACTGGAAAGCCGTTGCAGATGCGATCAACATTCTGGGCGGCATTGACGTGGAGATCACGAAATCAGAGTTTTATTATATCAATGCGTTCATTTCTGAGACGGTCAAGGCGACCGGCGTCGCTTCGACCCAGCTTAAATCAGCGGGCATGAACCATCTGGACGGTGTGCAGGCGGTTGCATATGGGCGTCTCCGTCTGATGGATACGGACTATGCCCGTACCGAACGACAGAGAAAGGTTATTTCCCTCGCGTTTGAGAAGATGAAAAAAGCAGATTGGGCGACGATCAACAATATTGTGCAGACGGTATTTCCACAGGTGGCGACCAGCATCGAGATCAATGATCTGTTGAAGATAGGACGAAATATTACGCGTTACCATCTGACCGAGACGACCGGTTTTCCGTCGGAGCTGAGGGAAAAGAAGATGGGACGCAAGGGCGCCTGCGTCATCCCGCAGACGCTGGAGAGCAATGTCATCGAGCTGCATCATTTCCTGTTTGGCGATGAGGAATACACGCCGACTGAGACGGTCCGGACGATCAGTCAGAAAATTGTATCAGATACAGGCGTTCATGGCACGAAACAGGCAGAAACGAAGGCATTGCCGAAGACGACCGAGGCGACGACAATTTCCATCCTGGATCCGACGCAGGAGAGCGGCGCGGACGAAAGCCAGAAAGCCGGGAGCGGCAGCGACGAGTCGGAGAAAGAGACCGGTAATGCTTCGGAAACACAGGAGAATGACGTTTCTGAGCAGGAAAGCCGTCCGGACGGTACGCATGCATCAAAGGAAAATGCGCGGGAGAGCAGTGAGGCAGAGTCTGGCGGTTCTTCGCCGGCATTTCCGGGCGGAAATTCTGGCACCGGCACGGAGAATGGCAGAGAAAAACCTTCCGGCAGCGGTTCCCCGAATGGAAGCAGTGCACCGGGAAGTAAGACGGATGCGGGAATCATCATTGAGTGATGAGAGAGTGTGAAACGGAGGAAATGCTTTGAATTTAGATGGTTTGTACCGGATGCAGGGAATGTTATTTTCCCTGATGATTCTGGGTGCATTCTTAAAGAAGAAGGGAATTATCACGGATGAGGGAAAAAGGGTCATTGCGGATCTGGTCATCTTTGTGACACTTCCCTGCAGTATCATCGAGTCATTTGAAGTAGAACTGAGCATGGATATCTTAAAGAGCAGCGCACAGGCGCTGCTCGTCTCGTGTATGGTTCAGGTGACTTGTTATATCTTAAATATGGTACTGTACCCGGGTGTGGGAGAGGAAAAGAAGAAGGTCCTCAAATACGCGACGATGGCGTCCAATGCCGGGATTCTGGGAAATCCGGTGGCGGAGGGCATCTTCGGCTCGATGGGGCTTTTCTACGCCTCTTTTTACCTGATTCCGCAGAGAACTGCGATGTGGTCGCTGGGAATGACGTATTTTACGAAGGCGCCGGATCGGAAGACTCTGATTAAAAAGATATGCACGCATCCGTGTATTGTCTCCGTATTCATCGGCTTTGTGCTGATGCTTTTACAGATGCAGATTCCGGGATTCCTGGGAGATACGGTACATAGCTTAAACAAGGCAAACACGGCAGTCTCCATGATTTTTGTCGGAACCGTTCTGGCGGAGGCAGATATGAAGACGATGATCACGCCACTCAGCTGCTACTATGCCGCCGTGCGCCTGATCCTGATTCCGGCGCTTGTGTGGATCGGCTGCCTCCTGTTCCATATCGACACACTGGTGATGGGGATTTCTGTGGTGCTGGCAGCGATGCCGGCAGCAAGCACGACGGCGATTCTTGCCGCGAAATATGGCGGGGATGAAGTCTTTGCGACGAAGTGCGTGGTATTTACGACGCTGCTTTCGATGGTGTCGGCACCGGTTTGGTGTATGGTGCTGCAGCGGTAATCCCTTATGAGTTCGTATTTCTATAAAGGGGGTTTCGCTTGCATTGGATGAAAAGATATGTTATATTAGGGATAGAAAAAAGGAAAAGCCAGAGGAGCGGCTTACCTGAATAAATTAAACAACTGTTTTATTAACAGCCGTCATTATTGCAGTAATGGCGGCTATTTTCGTTTTCCCTTGAAAATTGTATAACACAATCCAACAAGGGCGCAAATGAATATTCCAATCTGAATCAAATCAGAGTATGTAACATACATTGGCAATGCCCTCCTTTCTTTCGTCTGGAGGGTTAGATTTGTGCCTCGTTCCAGTCTTTGATAAACAAGCTTTGCTGAAATCTAGCAACCCTCCGATAACAGAGGGTAAGCCGCCTGGCTCTCTGGTTTTTCCCATGTACGAAGTATATCATATTTTATCAGAACAGACAATGATAAAACGAAACAAATCCCCTCAGATTGCTCTGAGAGGATTTGCATATTCATGATTTATAATAGCAGTTCATATTGCTTGGTTATAGTCTTACAAACATTCTGTAATTTTACTTCTCATCCACAACCTGGAAAATGTAGAACTTCAGATAATAGGACGTCTCATCCCCCGCCCACAGAATCGGATGGTCGGCTGCCTGGGTGCGGTATTCGATCTGGCGCAGGCGGCGGTGGGCGCTGCGGGCTGCCTCCTGAATCGCCTTTGTGAAGAGTTCCGGCGTCATGAAATGGGAGCAGGAGCAGGTGGCGAAGTAGCCGCCGTCCTTTACCAGACGCAGACCGCGAATATTGATCTCGCGGTAGCCCTTGATGGCATTTTTGACCGAGCTGCGGGATTTTGTGAAGGCAGGCGGATCGAGAATCACGACGTCAAATTGCTCACCTTTTGCCTCTAATTCCGGAAGCAGGTCAAAGACATCCGCGCACTGAAAGGTGGTAGTGCCGGAAACACCGTTTAACTCTGCATTTTCACGCGCCTGTGCGACGGCAAGTTCGGACGCATCCACGCCGATGACCTCTTTGGCGCCAGAGACGGCTGCATTTAAGGCAAAGGAGCCGGTGTGGGTAAAACAGTCCAGAACGCGTTTGCCCGGGCAGAGACGCTGGATTGCCAGACGGTTGTATTTCTGGTCGAGGAAAAAGCCAGTTTTCTGCCCGTCCTTGACATCTACCAGATAGCGGACACCATTTTCAACGATCTCTACTTTTGTATCAAATGGTTCCCCGATAAAGCCCTTATAGCGCTCCATGTCCTCCTGTAAGCGGACCTTAGCGTCGCTGCGCTCGTAAATACCGCGGATATGAATGCCGTCTTCCTCAAGCACCTTGACGAGTTTTTCCAGAATCAGCGGTTTCAGACGGTCGATACCGAGCGCCAGGGATTCAACGACCAGCACATCGGAAAATTTGTCGATCACGATGCCCGGAAGGAAATCTGCTTCGCCGAAAATCAGGCGGCAGCTGCTGGTATCAACTGTCTGACGGCGGTATTCCCAGGCATTGCGGACGCGCATTTCGATAAAAGCATCGTCGATGACAGTATCCTTTTTGCGGGAAAGCATCCGCACGGTAAGCTTGGAGCGGGTGTTGATAAAACCACATCCGAGCGGATAACCGTCAAAATCTTCGACACGAAGGATATCGCCATTTTCAAATTCGCCCTCAATTCGTTCAATTTCATTATCATAGATCCACATACCGCCGGCTTTCAGGGAACGAGCCTCGCCTTTGCGGATATGGACAACTGCCTGTGTATTCATCATGGATGTAACAGTCCTTTCATATAAAATGTAAAATTCGTTTCATTCATTAAGTATACAAGAGGAGAGAAAGACTGACAAGTGAAAACCGAGAGATGTTTTTAAGCTTCACAGATTTATGATTTTATTTTCACAATTACATCACAAATAACTGATAGACTATCTCATGTAAACAGAGAGAGGGCAGAAAGCCTGAGACAGAATATAAGAGTATGAACAATCCGCTGCGGGAAGGTTCGCAAAATGGACAGTACGCGGCTGTGATTCCTGAGAACAGGAGGTATGAATATATGTATGACGAGAATGAAAGAAATGAGAGACACGATCAGGATGTAGATTATACGGAGGGCGCTTATTCGGACAGCGCTTATGAGGAAAAGAATAACGATACTGCTAAAAAAGAAGAAACTTCCGATTATGGCGGTTATCATGATTCCCGTTACCGGGGCAGTCTCGATGGAGAACCGGAGGCAGCAGCCGGAGCAGACCCGAAAGAGAATGCAGAGAAGCAGCCGGAACGCAGCTATATTCCGGAAGAACGGAGTGGCCGGGGACATGGCTCTAAGAATACTGGTAAGAAAATTGCGGCACTTGTGATGTCGGGCATTTTGTTTGGCTGTGTGGCAGGCGGAACCATGGTTGGCGTGAATGCACTTTCAAACCGGCTTCTTCCGGGTGAGACCGCACAGGAAACGATCGGTCAGGTTTCCCAGGAGACACAGGCAGATGCGGGCACTAAAACGCAGGCCTCCATTGGCAACGATGTTTCTTCGATTGTAGAGAAAGCGATGCCGTCCGTTGTAGCGATCAACAACAAGATGATTTATACACAGAACAACTGGCTGTTTGGTCAGCAGCAGTACGAGGTGCCGAGCAGCGGTTCAGGAATCATTGCCGGACAGAATGACACGGAACTTCTGATTATTACCAATAACCATGTCGTTGAAGATTCCGAGGAACTTTCGGTTACCTTTATTGATAACCAGAGCGTTAAGGCAGCGGTCAAAGGTACTGATTCCGATTCGGATCTGGCAGTCATTGCCGTACAGCTTTCAGATATACCGGAAGAAACGAGAAAACAGATTAAGGCAGCCGATCTGGGCGATTCTGATTCCCTGAAGCTGGGACAGGGTGTTGTGGCAATCGGTAACGCACTGGGACAGGGGCAGTCGGTTACCGTCGGTTATGTCAGCGCTTTAAATAAAAAGATAACCATCAACGACGTAGAGCGGACACTTCTGCAGGTCGATGCGGCGATCAACCCAGGCAACAGCGGCGGCGCACTTTTAAATATGAACGGTGAAGTTATCGGCATCAATGCGGCGAAGTATTCGGACACCAGTGTTGAGGGCATCGGCTATGCGATCCCGATTTCACAGGCAAAGGATATTATCAGCGACCTGATGACGAAGACGACGAAGGTAGCTGTCGATGAGAATGAGCAGGGCTATCTGGGAATCCAGCTTCAGAATATCGACAGCCAGATGGCGCAGGCGTATGGCATGCCGGAAGGTATCTATGTATACAAGATTGTTGCGGGCGGCGCGGCATCCAGGTCGGATCTGCGGGAGCGCGATATTATCACCAAGTTTGACGGTGAGAAGGTAAAGAATGGTGATGATCTCAAGAAAATGCTGACTTACTATAAGGCAGGTTCCACCGTTACCATGACGGTACAGAGTCTGGAAAATGGCAAATATGTCGAGAGAAACGTACAGATTACACTGGGCTCCAAGAGCGATATGCCGCAGAGCCAGGATAGCCAGAACGAGAGCCGGAGTGAATCACAGGCAAGTCCGCAGAGAAAACTGGAAAGATAGAAAATATCCCATCAGCGAAGTGGACTGGAATGGATATTTGCCCGTAACGGTGAAGATACGGAACTGTTGCGAAGCGGAAATGAATAAAATCAGGAAGATATAGAAAAGAAGGCAGGTGAACCGCCGGTAGATCCTCTTGTAATCAGAGAGGGCGGTGATTCATCTGTCTTTTTGTTTCATAGGAAATTTTTTTATTTTTAAAATGAAATGACGGCTGCTGTTATGATTTACGTTTTTCGCAAGCTATGATAAAATGAAAAGGTGCTTTCAGATTGGAGGAAATATAAAAATATGAGTGATAACCAGAATATAGATACGACAACCAATATAAACGAAACAGATACAAATAAAACCAGTACAGATCATTCGGATGATTACGAGAAAATCTGCTACGTCTGCCGCCGCCCGGAGAGCAAGGCGGGAGAGATGATCACGATGCCGGGCGGGATGAATTTCTGCCATGAGTGTATGCAGAAAGCATTTGACTCGATTTCCAAGTCGGGCATGGACTTTTCCAAGCTTCAAAATATGCCGTTTATGAACATGAATCTCAATGATTTTGCGGGCATGCAGATGCCGAATACAGAAATTCCAGAGAAGAATAAGATCAAGAAAAAGAGCAAGGCAAAAGACGCGGAGAAACTTCTGACGATGAAGGGTGTTCCGGCACCGCACCAGATCAAGGCGCAGCTGGATGCGTATGTGATCGGGCAGGAGCGGGCGAAACGGGCAGTTTCAGTGGCAGTCTACAACCATTATAAGCGCGTGATTCTCCGGCAGCAGGACGAGCTCCGGGCAAATGAAAATACGGAAGAAAAGGCGGAAAACGCGGCGGCACAGGGAATGCAGATGCAGGGCGGCGAGCCGGAGATTGAGAAATCCAACATCCTGATGCTGGGACCGACCGGAAGCGGAAAAACGTACCTGGTCAAGACGCTGGCGAAGCTTTTGGATGTGCCGCTGGCGATCGCGGATGCGACGGCGCTCACGGAAGCTGGATATATCGGAGATGATATAGAAAGCGTAGTCTCCAAGCTTCTGGCAGCGGCTGGAAATGATGTGGAGAAAGCTGAGCAAGGCATCATTTTCATCGATGAGATCGATAAAATTGCGAAAAAGAAAAATACGATGAGCCGCGATGTCAGCGGTGAGTCGGTACAGCAGGAGCTTTTAAAACTTCTGGAAGGCAGCCAGGTAGAGGTGCCGGTCGGCTCAAACCAGAAGAATGCACTCACGCCGATGGCGACTGTGGATACGAACAACATCCTGTTTATCTGTGGCGGCGCGTTTCCGGGATTGGATGATATCATCAAGGAGCGCCTGAAAAAGCGTTCCACGATGGGCTTCAACTCCCATTTGAAGGATGAATTTGACAATGATCCGGATATTTTGAGCCAGGTGACAACGGAAGATCTGCGGAATTTTGGCATGATTCCAGAGTTTCTCGGACGTCTGCCGGTGCTTGTGAGCCTGCAGGGGCTGACAAAGGAATTGCTGATGCGGATTCTGAAAGAACCGAAAAATGCGATCCTCAAGCAGTATGAGCGCCTGCTGGCGCTGGATGAGGTCAAACTGGTGTTTGAGGACGATGCACTGGAGTGGATCGCCGAGCGGGCGCTGGAAAAAGATACGGGTGCCCGTGCGCTGCGTGCCATTTTAGAGGATTTTATGATGGATATCATGTATGAGATCCCGAAAGATCCGAATATCGGATCCGTTGTGATTACGCGCCCGTATCTGGAGAAGAATGGCGGTCCGCGGATAGAGATGCGGGGATAATAGTTTTTCAGGAACATGATCGGTGAACGGTGTCATGTATGTGGTGAAAGTTAGCGATGTAAGGATCCGGAAAAGCAATTTGTGTGTGAAGAGAAAACAGCAGAAGTTAATTAACTTCTCATGGATAAAAAAGAGTTATATAGGTTTAACGTCCCATACCCCCACTCCCGGCTGGGATATTCGATGGAATTTCGGCGGTCAGCCCCGCGGATCAGAAATGCCTTGGCAATCGAGGTGTTGATCCGCGGGGCTGATGGCGTATAGGCAGACCAGGAGAGCAGGATCGCGGCGGCTCCGGCGGTCATGGCGGCGGCAAATGAGGTTCCGGTTACCTCCTGATAATCGGGAAGCGGGAGCCGGACGCCGGGGGCGGCAAGGTCGGGCTTGATAGTTCTGGTGCGGGTAAAACCGCGGCTGGAATGCAGATAGATCCCGCCCGTCTGGTGGCTGTAGGCGGCGGTGGTGATGATGGCTGCTGTATTGCCCGGATCGGTGATGGTTGTGTCCGGATCCGGGCGCAGAAAGAAGGTTTCATCCGAGATAAAGCCGTGCACCGGCAGCCACATATGATATTCACCCTGAATCGAGAGCGTATGGTAGACGCGGATTTTCCAGATTCCGGCGGCGGGGGCATCAAAGCGCATCAGGATCAGTTCGCTTCCGGTCGCCAGCTCGGAGCTGGTATAGTTGAGGTGAATGGTCGTTCCTTCCAGAAGAAAGGGAATCCGGCGTTCTTCGTCGCCGGAGAGCCGGATGCGTCCCGTTTCGTCGCCGGAGGGGGATAAAAATCCGACACTGTAAAGCTCCGATTCACGCGCCCACAGTTCCAGCGTAAATCCCCGTTCGCCGGGACCGACCCGCAGTTCCACATCCTCATAGGAGGTGGAAGCAGGAAATACACTGCGAAAATGGTGCCCGCGCCCGGTTTCATTGCCTCCGGCGGCGACCAGAATCTGCCCGCTGGCGCGCGACAGGCTGTTCAGATATAGACCAAGCGGCGAAGTGCCGCTGTGGCTTCCGGTATTGGTGCCAAGACCCAGCAGGATCACAAGGGGCTTTTTCTCCTGCCTGGCAATATAAAGAAGAAACTTGATTCCGAGCATGATGTCGTCCTCCTGAAAGGCGATGGCATCCTCGCGGATCAGAAAAAAATCGCGAAGATAGGTTCTGGCTGGTTTCAAGCGTACAACGACCAGTTCCGATTCCGGCGCCGCCCCGGAGAAAAAAGCATCGGCATCTTCGGAACCGGCGGCGACCAGCGCCATCTGCGTGCCGTGGCGGAGAGGATCCGAGGTGGGGACGATGGAATGCGGATCTTCCGAGCGCAGCGCCTCGTTGATGTGGGAACGCTGGTAGACACTTCCGTAGTGCAGCGCATCGATCGGATCCGGCGTGCTAAGCCCCGTGCCCGGAACCGTCTGATCCCAGATGGCGGCGATGCGCGTGCTTCCATCCGGATCGCGTAACAAGGGATTTGTATAATCGATCCCCGTATCCACAATTCCAATCAGCGTCCCGCGCCCCTTGTTTCCCAGGAAGGGCTGTTCTGCCGTCCGGGAAATTCCTGCGCTGTCCAGGCTGGATGTATCTAATATGGTATAAAGATTCGGGATCGAGTCATAGCCATACTGCTGGACTGAGAGCGGCAGCGCCTCCGCCAGAGACCGGTGCCAGATCACATACTCATGATTGACAAAATCATAGCAGCCGGAATCATTTTCCAAAATCTGGTTATAGGTAAAAGGAAAAAAACGTTCGATAAAATCGGCGGTTTGGTTGTCTGGAAGAGAAGAGCAATTCATAGCGTTTTCCATAGAGATTTTTTAGAATTTAAGATAAGATATGCGGTAAAATACGAAAGCTTCCCTATACTCTGTCGGAAAAACTTGTTATAATAAATATAAGTTAGATAATGACATTTATATGAGGAGGTGCCCTTATGAAAAAATACCTGTATATGATAGCTGCCCTGTTCGGCATCGATTATTTCTGCAAGGAAAACATAGAAGCCCAGAAACCGGAAGATTTTCCGCGCGACATGGAAAAAAGCCATGGAAAGATCCGCCTGTACCGCAATCACAACGACGGTTTCTGTTTTGGAGTAAAAAAAGAAAAGAAAGAACTGGTCCGCATGGTGCCGGTTGTCTTTACCTCGGCGGCAGCGGGCATTCTGACATGGTTATTGTGCCGGGACGAAGGCAGAAAAGCCGATCGGATCGGTTTTGCCCTCATCACGGCGGGTGGTTTAAGTAACCTGTATGACCGCCTCAAACGCGGTTATGTGGTAGATTATTTCAGCATCCGGTGTAAATACCTGGAAAAGGTCGTCTTTAATCTGGGAGACTTTTTTATCTTCGCAGGAAGCGCCCTGATCGCAGCCTCCGATCTGCTGGGAGCCGTCCGTGATCTTAGTTCTCCGGCAGAGGCTCACATAAAAGCGCTCCGACTGCCGTGGCGAAAGACGGATGAGGCGGAATGATATAGTCGATTCCAAAGACATCGTGCATCTGATTGAAAATGTCAAAGGTCTTTGCAGCAGGTGCAAGGCTGGCGAGAGAACCGGTCAGGACGACATTCCGGGTGGTGTCCTGGCTGAGAGCCAGGGACGCCATCACACCCACATTTTCATAAATCATATTGAAAAGAGCGGCAGCCAGGTCAGCATCCGAGGCGCCGCTTTTGATTCGCCCAAAATTGGCAGCGGTTAAGTCGGCGGCAAGTCCCGGGACATCTTCCTCCTGCACGTCGGCGATGCGGAGATCTGCCATGGCCTTATTGCCGCGCAGCGCCATCTCTGAGAGGGCAAAAATGTCGGTGACGCCGAGAAAGCGCTCCGCCATGCCGGCAAGTGTCCCACCGCCGACGCCGCTTCCGCCCAGATGACGGAAGCCGTTTGTCCTGGAAGCGCGGATAAAGGCAGAGCCGGTTCCAAGGCTGACCACCAGCGCTTCGTCAAGCCCGGACAGGTATAGGCCGCCGTGTCCGATGGCATCCAGTTCCAGGGCATGGATGGTCGGGATGCCGAAGATATTTTCATGGAAATACGTCGAACCGAGCCCGGTCAGGACGATTTTTTCAACATCGTCAAACGAAGCGCCCTGCTGATCCAGGAAACGCCCGAGAACACCGTAAGCCGAGGTGCGCGGGTCATCCGCGTGAACCTGAAGCGTACCAAGCAGAGTGCCATGCTCATCCAGCGCCGCCGCCTTGGTGCTGGAACTGCCGATGTCGATTCCGAGGGATAAATTCATTTGCTTATCTCCTTTATGATATTCCTGCTGCCACCGCGTTTCCTTACGGCACTTTCGGTTCCAAAAGTGCCTATCCGTGAACAGTAACGCTGGTTTGTATCTTTTATGACTGTAAGAATTGGATTGTTTTTATAAACATTATAGGGTAAAGTAAAATAAAGTGCAATGGAAGAATGTGGTCCGAATGTTCTTAAAATGATATTTCAAATGGATAACATAAAGATTTATATGTCACGCCCAAGCTTTGTTGAGATTCCGGCAGAGACTGAAATATGCTTTAATGATAAGGAAATAGTGACCGAAAATACGGGATATCAGGCATGGTGGAGCAGAGAGTATGAGGTCCATGTTTAATAAGGAGTTCTTTAAGTGTTCCCAGTTTACGCACATTAACAGATGTACTTTTTCCCTCGTTATTAATATAGCTTTTTGCAATATAAAAAGACTCCGAATTTTTTTGACACAAAAAAAAGCAGGTTCTATGCGGCCTGCAAGGTATTTTTCTATTATTCAACGGTCAAACTCCCGGAGACGGCAGAAGTATGGAAATGCAAGCCTGTATTTATTGACAGAACCTATGAAATACGGTAGAATCAACCTTAAAAAAGAGTAATCCCCTACATGGGGAGATAGGAGTTGAGTTTTTTGAGTTCTGGTGATGGGATACAGCTATTGATTTTGATACTTCTGCTTTTGATGTCGGCTTTCTTTTCTTCGACGGAGACGGCGCTGACGACGGTCAACAAGATCCGGGTGCGGACGCTGGCGGAGAATGGCGATAAGCAGGCAGAGTATGTATTGAAGATCATAGAGGATCCGAGCAAAATGCTGAGTGCGATTCTGATCGGCAACAATGTGGTAAACCTGTATGCGTCTTCTCTTGCGACGGTTCTTGCCACCCACATCTGGGGTAACAAGATCGTAGGGATTGCGACGGGCATTCTGACGCTTTTAATCCTGATTTTCGGCGAGATCACGCCGAAGACGGTTGCGACTATACAGGCTGAGCGGATTGCATTTCGGTTCGCTAAAATCATTTATTATATCATGACGGTGCTGACACCGGTCATTTTTGTGGTCAACCAGCTCTCGTTTTTAGTGTTGAAGCTGCTTCGCGTGGATGTGAAGGCAAAGGGCGAGTCCATCACGGAGGATGAGCTGCGGACGATCGTGGAGGTCAGCCACGAAGAGGGCGTCATCGAGTCCGAAGAGAAGAAGATGATCAACAATGTGTTTGATTTTGGGGACGCCGTGGCGCGCGATGTCATGCTTCCGAAGGTCAACATGACGTTTGTGGACGTGGATGCGACGTATGACGAGCTGATGGAGGTATTCCGCAGTGAGAAATACACGCGTTACCCGGTCTATGAGGAGACGACGGACAATGTCATCGGTGTTCTGAACATCAAGGATATTTTCTTAAAAGGCGGGGAAGAGGGCTTTTCTGTCCGGAAATATCTGCGGAAACCTCTCTATACATATGAGTTTAAGAAGGTTGCTGAGCTGATGCGCGAGATGCGGAAAGCAGCGATCAGCATCGTGATCGTGCTCGACGAGTACGGTTCGACGGTCGGTCTTATCACGCTGGAAGATATGCTGGAGGAGATTGTCGGAGATATCCGGGACGAGTACGATGGAGACGAGGAAAAGTCCATACAGCGCATCGCCCCGCGGGAATACATGGTAGACGGTTCGGTCAAACTTGACGATCTGGATGAACGCCTGAATCTGGAACTCCAGTCAGACGAATATGATTCCATTGGCGGACTGGTGATCGGACTTTTGAACCATCTTCCACAGGAAAAAGAAGAGGTTGTGGTGGAAAACGTCCGCCTCGTCGTCGAATGTGTGGATAAGAACCGGATCGATAAGATTCATCTGTACCTGTTAAGCCCGTCGGAGGCGGCGTTAGCTAAACATACCGCCGATGGTGCCGCTTCCGGCGCAGAGGGCGAAGGAAAGCAGCAGGGATGAGGCAGTCTCCTTGAGGGACTGTCGGATCGCAAAAGACAGGGCTAGAAAAATAAGAAAATAAAGGGCGCCGGCACAGAATCCCCAGAGGAACCGGCGCCTTTTTGCTTTCTTTCCGGCGACGAGTCCTGCCAGAAAGCAGGCGAGAATGTAGATGCCGCGCACTCCTAGCGTGATTTCCTTTTCACCCCACTGAAACCGGTACATCCCAAACGCGAGCAGAAGCAGAAAGACAGCGGTTGCCGCGTAGGAGAAGAGGGAAGAACGGAGCAGAATCTGGATAGCTGATTTTTCCATGATAAAATACCTGTGTGCATTCTTTTTCTATTCGTATGAACAAAGAAGGACAAATATGCCTGCAGAATGAAACATTGTTACAAACAAGCGTTACTGTTCACGCATACGTGCCCAGTAACGGAATTTGCCGTGGCTTCGCATCTCAATACGGCAAATTCCTGCTGCCACCACGTTTTCTTACGGCACTTTCGGTTCCAAAAGTGCCTACCCGTGAACAGTTCCAAAAAAGCCGGAATCTGTGAGAAACACGGTAAATTGAAATGCTTGCACAAGCGGGCAACATATGATATAATCTGTAGGACTTTATATACTAAAAAAATGAAGGAGGACATAGAGATGAAACACGTAAAGACACTGAGCGCAAGCACACTGAAGAACAGCATGAAGAAAGGCGGCTGCGGCGAGTGCCAGACATCCTGCCAGTCTGCATGTAAGACATCCTGTACTGTAGGTAACCAGAGCTGCGAGAACCAGAACCGCTAATTGGCAGTACAAAACAAATGAGGCGTTTTCTGATAAATCAGAGCTTTTCATGAGTGGGAGAGCTGGAGTCTGAGAAAACGCAGAGTTGACACAGGGAGGCAGACAAGACGGAGCGCGGTCCGAGGAGAGGACTGCATATGTTCCGGGTTGTCTGCCTGCCTATGTCTTATAGAAGGAGAAAGACAGTGATTCATCAGTATATAAATAATGGATATTATATCGTACTGGATGTCAACAGTGGCTCCGTCCATTCGGTCGATCCGCTTCTGTACGATGTGATTTCCTTTTTATCGGAGCGGATTCCGGATAGCGAGAAGCCGTTTCAGATTGCCCAGTCTCTGAAAGACGAGACGGCGGCAGCATTAAAAGAGAAATACAGCCAGGAAGAGATCAGAGAGGCGTTTGAGGACATTCAGGAGCTCATCGATCAGGAAGAACTCTTTACCGCTGACATTTACAAAAACTTCGTTATGGATTTCAAGAAGCGCCAGACGGTTGTCAAGGCACTCTGCCTGCATATCGCGCATGACTGCAACCTTGCCTGTCAGTACTGCTTTGCAGAAGAGGGCGAGTATCATGGACGCAGAGCGCTGATGACATTTGAGGTCGGCAAGAAAGCGCTGGATTTCCTGATTGCCAATTCTGGAAACCGCCGGAACCTGGAAGTCGATTTCTTCGGCGGCGAGCCGCTGATGAACTGGCAGGTGGTTAAACAGTTAGTCGAGTACGGACGTTCCCAGGAAGAGGCGCACAACAAGAAATTCCGTTTCACACTGACCACCAACGGCGTTCTGTTAAACGATGAAATTATGGAATTCTGCAACCGCGAGATGTCAAACGTCGTGCTCAGTCTGGATGGACGAAAAGAGGTCAACGACAAGATGCGCCCATTCCGCAACGGAACCGGAAGCTACGACCTGATCGTGCCGAAGTTCCAGAAATTTGCAGAGAAGCGCGGAGACCGCGATTATTTCGTGCGTGGTACCTTCACACACAACAACCTGGATTTTGGCAAAGATGTTCTGCATTTTGCCGATCTTGGATTCAAGAAAATGTCGGTTGAGCCGGTCGTAGCACCGGATGAAGAGCCTTACGCGATCAAAGAGGCGGATCTTCCGCAGATTCTCGAGGAATATGACCGTCTGGCAGCAGAGTATGTCAAGAGACACAAAGAGGGACGCGGCTTCACGTTCTTCCACTTTATGCTCGATCTGACACAGGGACCGTGCGTGGCAAAACGTCTGTCCGGATGCGGTTCAGGAACTGAGTATCTGGCAGTTACCCCGTGGGGCGACCTCTATCCGTGCCATCAGTTTGTAGGAAACGAAGATTTCCTGCTCGGCAACGTGGATACGGGCGTGACCAACACGGCAGTCCGCGACGAGTTCAAGCTCTGCAATGTCTATGCGAAAGACAAATGTCGGGATTGCTTTGCCAGATTTTACTGCAGTGGCGGCTGTGCGGCCAATTCCTACAACTTCCACGGTTCCATCACGGATGCGTATGATATCGGGTGCGAGATGCAGAAAAAACGTATCGAGTGCGCGATCATGATAAAAGCTGCTCTTGCAGACGGCTCTGACGAGTAGAGAACAAGGAGAGAGAGGAATGAAGAACAAAAAAGGAAAAAGCTTCCTGGGGATGCTGCTCCTTCTGATTGCCATCGGCGTATTCGGCTATTTCGGCTATTCGACGATGAATCAGATCAAGCTGGGTCTTGACCTGGCTGGCGGTGTCAGCATTACCTATCAGGCGAAAGAAGAAAATCCGTCTTCCGAGGATATGGCGGATACGATCTACAAGCTCCAGCAGCGTGTACAGAATTACAGTACCGAGGCGGAGGTTTACCAGGAGGGTAATAACCGTATCAACGTAGATATTCCGGGTGTATCGGATGCCAACGCGATTCTGGAAGAGTTAGGAAAACCGGGTTCCCTGATTTTCGTGGACTCTGAAGGAAATCAGATCCTTGATGGTAAACAGGTTGCCAGCGCGAAAGCCGGCATGACCGAGGATAAGGCGACCGGTTCCAAGGCGTATGTCGTTTCTCTGACCTTTACCGAGGAAGGTAAACAGGCATTTGCTGAGGCGACCACGAATGGCGTCGGAAAACCAATTTATATCATTTATGATAACCAGATTATTTCTGCTCCGACCGTCCGTGAGGCGATCACAGGCGGACAGTGCCAGATCGACGGCATGGCGGATTATGAAGAGGCAAATAATCTTGCGTCCACGATCCGTATCGGTTCCCTGTCCCTGGAGCTGGAAGAGCTGCGTTCCAACGTAGTTGGCGCGAAGCTGGGCCAGGAGGCGATCTCCACCAGCTTAAAGGCAGGTCTGATCGGATTTGCCATTGTCATTGTATTTATGATTGCCGTATATCTGCTTCCGGGTCTGGCTGCATCTCTGGCTCTGTGCCTGTATGTCGGTCTGATCCTGATCCTGTTAGTTGCATTTGAGGTGACTCTGACGCTTCCGGGCGTGGCTGGTATCATCCTGTCGATTGGTATGGCGGTGGATGCGAACGTTATCATTTTCACCCGTATCAAAGAGGAGATCGGTCTGGGAACATCCGTCAAGAATGCGATCAAGGCAGGTTTCGCCAAGGCACTTTCCGCGATCATCGACGGAAACGTAACCACCCTGATTGCGGCAGCGGTTCTGTTCTGGAGAGGTTCCGGTACCGTCAAGGGCTTTGCGGCGACGCTGGCAATCGGTATCGTGCTTTCTATGTTCACGGCGCTGTTTGTAACCAAATTTGCCCTGAACTGCTTCTATGAGATGGGCTTTGAGGATGCGAAATTCTACGGATGCCGCAAGGATATGAAGACGCGTCCGTTCCTGAAATTCCGCAAGCTTTACTTTGCTCTGTCGCTCGTGATCATTCTGGCAGGCGTCGGTAGCATGGTTCACAATCAGTCTTCGATGGGTGTGCCGCTCAACTACAGCATGGAGTTCAGAGGCGGTACTTCTACAAACGTTACCTTTAACGAGGATATGTCTCTGGAAGATATTTCCTCCCAGGTGGTTCCGGTGGTAGAAAAGATTACCGGCGAAGCTGGCACACAGACCCAGAAGGTAGCCGGAAGCAACGAGGTTATCATCAAGACACGTACCCTGAACATGGACGAGCGCGAAGAGTTAAACCAGGCGCTGGCGGATCAGTTTGGTGTGGATAAAGAGAAGATCACAGCCGATAGTATCTCCGGTGCAGTCAGCCAGGAGATGAAGCGCGATGCGATTGTGGCGGTTACGATTGCGACGATCTGCATGTTGATCTACATCTGGTTCCGTTTCAGCAATATCACGTTCGCGGCGGGCGCGGTTCTTGCCCTGATGCACGATGTACTGGTTGTCCTGACCTGCTATGCGATGCTGCGCTGGTCGGTTGGTTCGACGTTCATCGCCTGCATGCTGACGATTGTCGGTTACTCAATCAACGCGACGATCGTTATCTTCGACCGTATCCGTGAGAATATGAAGCTTCTGGGCAATAAAGAGTCCGCTGAGACGATCGTCAACACCAGTATCAGCCAGACCCTGACGCGAAGCATCAACACGACGCTGACGACCTTCGTCATGGTCCTGATTCTTTACATCCTGGGTGTATCTTCCATCCGTGAGTTTGCTCTTCCGCTGATGGTAGGTCTGATCTGCGGTACGTATTCGTCCGTATGCCTGTCCGGCTCTGTCTGGTATGTGCTGAATAAAAAGCGCATGGAGAAGAATGCCAAACCGGTTGGTAAGAAGGCAAAGGCAGAGAAGTAAAAAGTATAGGAAAAAAGATGGAATACAAGATTTTATACAAAGATGGCCGCGCAAAACGCGCGGAAATGAAAACGGTCCACGGAACCATCCAGACGCCTGTTTTCATGAATGTCGGCACGGTGGCGGCGATCAAGGGCGCGGTTTCGACCGATGATCTCCGCACGATCGGCACGCAGGTGGAACTTTCCAATACCTACCACCTCCATGTCCGTACCGGCGACAAGCTGATCCGACAGTTTGGCGGTCTGCACAAATTTATGAACTGGGATCGCCCGATCCTCACGGATTCCGGCGGATTTCAGGTGTTTTCCCTGGCGGGACTGCGGAAGATTAAAGAAGAGGGCGTTTATTTTAACTCCCACATCGATGGTCACAAGATTTTCATGGGACCGGAGGAAAGTATGCAGATTCAGTCCAACTTAGGTTCGACGATCGCGATGGCATTTGATGAGTGCCCGCCGAGTCTTGCCGATCGGGACTATGTACAGAAATCAGTGGAGCGCACGACGCGCTGGCTGGCGCGCTGCAAGGATGAGATGGCACGCCTCAATGCACTGCCGGATACGGTCAACCGGGAACAGCTCCTGTTTGGTATCAATCAGGGTGCGATTTACGAGGATATCCGTATCGAACACGCGAAGGAAATCAGCAAAATGAACCTCGATGGCTATGCGGTCGGAGGTCTGGCAGTTGGCGAGAGCCATGAGGAAATGTATCGGATTCTGGATGCAGTCGTTCCGCACCTGCCGGAGGACAAGCCGACTTATCTTATGGGCGTTGGCACACCGGCAAACATCCTGGAAGCGGTAGACCGGGGCGTCGATTTCTTTGACTGTGTGTACCCGTCCCGGAATGGACGCCACAGCCATGTATACACGAACCATGGCAAATTAAATCTCCTGAACAGCAAATATGAGCTGGATCCGCGCCCAATCGAGGAAGGCTGCGGCTGCCCGGCATGCCGTTCTTACTCCCGCGCATATATCCGCCACCTGTTTAAGGCGAAGGAAATGCTGGGGATGAGATTATGCGTCTTGCATAATTTGTATTTTTATAATAAAATGATGGAAGAGATTCGCGACGCGATCGAACATCACTGTTATGCTGAGTATAAAGCAAAGAAACTTGCAGGCATGATGGGTGAATCGAACTAAAGGAGGAAATATACCACATGAGCAGCACAAGCGGAATGATCGTTTACCTTGTATTTATCATTGCCATCTTCTATTTTATGGCAATCCGTCCACAGTCCAAGGAAAAGAAAAAACAGGCAGAACTGATGGCAACCGTAGCAGTAGGCGACAGCGTTCTGACATCCAGCGGCTTCTACGGCGTGATTATCGATATGACCGATGATACTGTAATCGTAGAGTTCGGAAGCAACAAGAACTGCCGCATCCCGATGCGTAAGGATGCAATCGTTCAGGTTGAGAAACCGGAAGTCTAAGAAGAACGGTAAGAAAGTGAGAGGATCGCAGCTCCCGATGGGGGCGGCGGTCCTTTTTTTGTGTAACAGGAAATTCCTTGGAATTCCCTATTACACAAAAAGGCACTAACGTGCCAATGATGCGCACTCGCGCGAAGCAGAAACATGTCGCAAGCGACCGCGCTCGGCGCGAGAATGTGCCAAGGCACATTCTTTTTTATTTTACAGATAACCCCAGGTTATAGAATAAATTCCAAATTACTATATGGGGAATACCGGTTTTCCTTCGTCAGAAGATTGCAAAATAGGACGGAATCCGATATGATAAAAAGTAACCGTTTGAAACAAGGGAGGTATTTTATTATGAATTGCAATATTACTGTGATTCCGGGCGACGGAATCGGACCGGAGATTGTGAGAGAGGCATGCGGCGTGCTGGACAAGGTGGGCGCCGTCTACGGTCATACATTTAATTATACAAAAATCCTGATGGGCGGCTGTTCCATCGACGAGTACGGCGTACCGCTGACCGATGAGGCACTGGAGACCGCGAAAAAGAGTGATTCCGTCCTGCTCGGTGCAGTCGGCGGCAACGTGGGAAATTCCCGCTGGTACGATGTGGCTCCGAACCTGCGTCCGGAGGCCGGTCTTCTTGCCATCCGTAAAGGTCTGGGACTGTTCGCGAATATCCGCCCGGCATACCTCTACAAAGAGCTGGCAGATGCCTGCCCGCTAAAGAAAGAGATCATCGGCGACGGCTTCGATATGGTTATCATGCGTGAGCTGACCGGCGGTCTGTACTTCGGCGACCGTTACACGAAGGAGATTGATGGCGTGACGACCGCGGTAGATACCCTGACCTACAATGAAAATGAGATCCGCCGGATCGCAATCAAGGCATTCGATATCGCGATGAAGCGCCGCAAGAGCGTTATTAGCGTCGATAAGGCAAACGTACTGGATTCCTCCCGCCTGTGGAGAAAGGTAGTCGAGGAAGTTGCTAAAGATTATCCGGAAGTTACCCTGACCCATATGCTGGTTGATAACTGCGCGATGCAGCTTGTCATGAATCCGGGACAGTTCGACGTGATCCTGACTGAGAACATGTTTGGTGATATCCTTTCTGACGAGGCAAGCATGATTACCGGCTCCATCGGTATGCTGTCTTCGGCCAGCTTAAACGAGGGCAAATTTGGTCTCTACGAGCCGAGCCACGGTTCCGCACCGGACATCGCAGGCAAGGACATCGCAAACCCGATCGCAACTATTCTTTCTGCAGCGATGATGCTCCGCTATTCCTTCGATCTGGATAAGGAAGCAAAAGCCATCGAGGATGCCGTACAGCAGGTACTGACCGAGGGCTACCGTACCGTGGATATCATGGCGGATGGCTGCAAGCAGGTTGGAACGACAGAGATGGGTAAACTGATTTGCGAGAGAATTAAATAGAAGAATTATTGTATATGGCTGCGAAGCCACTGAACAGTTATGATTGCAAAAATTCCATAAATGCGATAGAATCAAAGATAAACGTAAAAACCGCCCCTGCCACCAGGGGCGGAGGTCGTCGAAAGAGATAGAAGGAGACGAAAAGATGAAAAGTGATGCAGTAAGAAAAGGAATGCAGCAGGCACCTCACCGTTCTTTGTTTAATGCACTCGGTATGACGGAAGAGGAGATGAACAAACCTCTCGTCGGTATCGTAAGTTCTTATAATGAGATTGTTCCGGGACACATGAACCTGGATAAGATTGTAAATGCCGTGAAGCTGGGCGTAGCCATGGCTGGCGGCACACCGGTTGTATTTCCGGCGATCGCAGTCTGTGATGGTATCGCCATGGGACATGTCGGCATGAAATATTCCCTGGTTACCCGTGATCTGATCGCAGATTCCACCGAATGTATGGCGCTGGCACATCAGTTCGATGCGCTGGTTATGGTTCCAAACTGTGATAAAAATGTACCGGGACTTCTGATGGCAGCAGCCCGCGTCAATGTACCGACTGTATTTGTCAGCGGCGGTCCGATGTTAGCCGGTCATGTAAAGGGACAGAAGAGAAGTCTTTCCAGCATGTTTGAGGCAGTTGGTTCCTACGCAGCAGGCACCATGACGGAAGAAGATGTGAAAGAATTCGAATGTAAGGTCTGCCCGACCTGCGGTTCCTGTTCCGGTATGTACACCGCCAACAGCATGAACTGCTTAACCGAGGTACTCGGCATGGGTCTTCAGGGCAACGGTACGATTCCGGCAGTTTACTCCGAGCGAATCAAACTGGCAAAACACGCTGGTATGAAGGTTATGGAGATGTATGAGAAAAACATCCGTCCGAGAGATATTATGACAGAAAAGGCATTTTTAAATGCACTGACCGTGGATATGGCACTCGGATGTTCTACCAACAGTATGCTGCATCTTCCGGCGATTGCACATGAGGCAGGCGTAGACCTGAACATGGAGCTGGTCAATGAGATGAGCAAGCGCACCCCGAACCTGTGCCATCTGGCGCCGGCAGGTCCGACCTATATGGAGGATCTGAACGAGGCAGGAGGCGTGTATGCGGTTATGAATGAGCTGTCCAAGAAGAACCTTCTGAATCTGGACTGCATGACCGTAACCGGCAAGACCGTTGGCGAGAATATCAAGGGCTGTGTCAACAAGAATCCGGAGGTTATCCGACCGATCGACAATCCGTACAGCCAGACTGGCGGTATTGCGATCTTGAAAGGAAACCTGGCACCGGATACAGGCGTTGTAAAACGTTCTGCCGTTGCACCGGAGATGCTGGTACATCAGGGACCAGCGCGTGTGTTTGACTGTGAGGAAGACGCGATTGCAGCGATCAAGGGCGGCAAGATCGTGGCTGGCGATGTTGTTGTCATCCGTTACGAGGGACCGAAGGGCGGTCCGGGCATGCGTGAGATGCTGAACCCGACTTCTGCCATCGCAGGTATGGGACTTGGTTCCAGCGTAGCTCTGATCACAGACGGACGTTTCTCCGGCGCATCCAGAGGTGCATCCATCGGACACGTTTCTCCGGAGGCGGCAGTCGGCGGACCGATCGCGCTGGTTGAGGAAGGCGATATTATTTCCATCGATATCAACAATAACTCCCTGAACGTACTCGTATCCGACGAGGAGCTGGCAGAGAGAAGAAAGAAATGGCAGCCGAGAGAACCGAAGGTTACGACCGGATACCTGGCACGTTACGCAGCGCTTGTAACAAGCGGAAACCGGGGCGCAATCCTGGAGGTTCCGAAGACACAGAAGTAATCATTGCGGGCTTCAGACAGGTGCTTTTGAGACGAAAAGTACTGCTTGATATGCATTTAAAATGGTTTAAGGAAGGAAAGCAGGTTAGACAGATGAAGACATTGACAGGAGCAGAGATTGTCATTGAATGCTTGAAAGAGCAGGGGGTAGACACGGTGTTCGGTTATCCGGGCGGCGCGATCCTCAACATTTATGATGCACTTTATAAACACAAGGATGAAATCACCCATATTTTGACCTCTCATGAACAGGGAGCGTCCCACGCGGCAGACGGCTACGCGAGAGCAACCGGTAAGGTCGGTGTGTGTATGGCGACATCCGGTCCGGGAGCTACGAACCTGGTTACGGGTATTGCAACAGCTAACCTGGATTCCATTCCGATGGTAGCCATCACCTGTAATGTAACGACAGGGCTTCTTGGAAAAGACAGCTTCCAGGAGATCGACATTCTGGGTGTTACCATGCCGATCACGAAATATAATTTTATCGTAAAGGATGTCACGAAGCTGGCAGATGTGATCCGTCGTGCGTTCGTGATTGCTAAGAGTGGCCGTCCGGGTCCGGTTCTGGTGGATATCACCAAGGATGTGACGGCAGCGGCCTGCGAGTACGAGCCGAAGGAACCGCAGCCGATCGAGCGCGAGACAGAGCTGATCCGTGAGGAAGACATGGAAAAGGCGATCGAGATGATCAAGGCGGCGAGAAAACCGTTTATTTTTGTCGGCGGCGGTGCAGTGGCGTCAGATGCTGCCAATGAATTAAGTGCATTTGCACATAAAATTCAGGCACCGGTGGGTGACAGCCTGATGGGTAAAGGTGCATTTGACGGAACCGATGTCCTTTATACCGGTATGATCGGTATGCACGGAACCAAGACATCCAACCTCGGTGTGGCAGAGTGCGATCTGCTGATCGTTGTAGGCGCGCGTTTCAGTGACCGTGTTGTGGGCGATCCGAACCATTTTGCAACCAATGCAAAGATTTTACACATAGATATCGATCCGGCGGAGATCAACAAAAATATCCAGACCGATGCGAGCATTATTGGCGATGTCAAGATTATTCTGCGTAAGTTAAACGCGCGTCTGGATCCGATGAACCATGACGAGTGGCTGAGTCACATTGAGCGTCTGAAAGATATGTACCCGCTCCGCTACAATAAGGAAGTTCTGACCGGTCCGTATATCATGGAAGAGATCTACAAGGTAACCGGCGGCGATGCGATCATCTGTACCGATGTCGGACAGCATCAGATGTGGGCGGCACAGTATTATAAATACAAACGTCCGAGACAGCTTCTGACCTCCGGCGGTCTGGGCACCATGGGCTACGGTCTGGGTGCAGCGATTGGTGCGAAGATGGGCTGTAAGGATAAGACGGTTATCAATATTGCCGGAGACGGCTGTTTCCGTATGAACATGAACGAGATTGCGACGGCAACTCGCTACAATATTCCGGTTATCGAGGTTGTATTTAACAACCATGTTCTGGGTATGGTGCGCCAGTGGCAGACCCTGTTCTATGGAAAACGCTATTCCCAGACGGAGCTTTACGATCAGATGGATTTCGTCAAGGTGGCAGAGGGCATGGGCGCGAAAGCATACCGTATCACGAAGAAAGAGGATGTGGAGCCGGTGCTGCGCGAGGCGATCAGCTTAAATATCCCGGTTATGATCGAGTGCCAGATCGGCAGCGATGACAAGGTATTCCCGATGGTTCCGGCTGGAAAACCGATCGAGGAAGCGTTTGATGAGATTGACTTACGCATCGAATAGTTGTAAAATGGGGGCAATTATCACATTTTTGTGTAAGACAGGAGGAGATTTATTATGAGCAGAGTCTATAACTTTTCGGCAGGTCCGGCAGTACTTCCGGAGGAGGTACTGAGAGAGGCAGCGGCAGAGATGCTGGACTACCAGGGCAGCGGCATGTCCGTCATGGAGATGAGCCACCGCTCCAAGGATTTCCAGGCCATCATTGATGATGCAGAGAAGGATCTGCGCGAATTGATGCAGATTCCGGACAATTACAAAGTATTATTCGTACAGGGCGGCGGCAATATGCAGTTCGCCATGGTTCCGATGAACCTGTTCAAAAATAAGGTGGGGGATTACATCATCACCGGACAGTGGGCAAAGAAAGCATATCAGGAGGCAAAGATGTTTGGTACCGCCAACGCGATTGCATCCAGCGCTGACAAGACCTTTTCCTACATCCCGGATTGTTCGGACCTTCCAGTGGATGAGGACGCAGATTACGTGTATATCTGCTTAAATAACACTATTTACGGAACCGTATACCACGAGCTTCCGAACACCAAGGGCAAGACACTGGTAGCAGACATCTCCTCCTGTTTCCTGTCAGAGCCGCTGGATGTGAGTAAGTTTGGTATTCTCTGGGGCGGTGTCCAGAAGAACGTAGGTCCGGCTGGTATGGCGATCGTCATCATCCGCGAGGATCTGATCACTGAGGATGTTCTTCCGGGAACACCAACCATGCTGCGCTACAAAACATACGCAGACAATGACTCTCTGTACAACACACCGCCTACATACACCATCTATATGTGCGGCAAGGTATTTAAATGGCTCAAGAAAATGGGTGGTTTAAGTGCCATGAAGGAGCGCAACGAGAAGAAGGCGAAGATCCTTTACGATTTCCTCGATGAGAGCAAGCTCTTCAAGGGTACCGTTGAGAAAAAGGACCGTTCCCTGATGAACGTACCGTTCGTCACCGGCGATGCAGATCTGGATGCCCTGTTTGTCAAGGAAGCCAAAGAGGCAGGCTTTGTGAACTTAAAAGGTCACCGTACCGTCGGCGGTATGCGTGCTAGCATCTATAATGCAATGCCGATCGAGGGCGTTGAGAAATTAGTTGCTTTCATGCGCGAATTTGAGAAAAAACATACAAATTAATCAATTTTAAAATTTATGCCATTGCTGCGGCGAAAGGGAGGGGGAATCCGTTCCTTTCTGCTGCAGCAGTGGACTTTTTAAAACAAAAACAGCCCGCGTATGGGAAGATTTGAAATTTTGAAAGAAAAGAGAGTTAAAAAATGAGAAAAATCCATTGCCTGAATCCGATTTCCAAGCTGGGAACCGGTTTACTGACCGAAAATTATGAGATGACTGACAACCTGGCGGAGGCAGAGGGCATTCTGGTCCGCAGCGCTGCCATGCATGATCTGGAACTTCCGAAGGGACTGCGTGCCGTTGCACGTGCCGGAGCGGGCGTCAACAACATTCCGCTTGACAAGTGTGCGGAGGCTGGTGTTGTCGTATTCAATACACCGGGCGCCAATGCAAACGGTGTCAAAGAGCTGGTGCTGGCTGGCATGTTGCTGGGAGCCAGAGACGTAGTCGGCGGCATCGACTGGTGCAAGGAGCAGAAGGACAATGAAAATATCTCCAAAGATATGGAGAAGGCGAAAAAGAAATTTGCCGGTCATGAGATCCGCGGCAAAAAGCTTGGTGTTATCGGACTGGGCGCCATCGGCGCAGAGGTTGCAAACGCAGCTGCAGCGCTTGGCATGGAAGTATACGGCTATGACCCGTTTATTTCTGTCAAAGCAGCGTGGATGCTTTCCAGAGACGTAAAGCACATCACATCTGTTGATACGATCTATCAGGAATGCGATTACATCACCGTTCATGTACCGCTGCTTGACAGCACCCGCCAGATGATCAACAAAGACAGCCTGGGACAGATGAAGGACGGCGTGGTTATCTTAAACTTTGCGCGTGACCTTCTGGTAAATGACGACGATATGGCAGAGGCGTTGGCTTCCGGTCGTGTAAAACGCTATATCACCGATTTCCCGAATGCAAAAGTAATGCAGATGCCGAACGTCATCGCAACCCCACATCTGGGCGCATCCACAGAAGAATCCGAGGATAATTGTGCCGTGATGGCAGTCAAAGAGCTGATGGATTACCTGGACAATGGTAATATCAAGAATTCCGTCAACTTCCCGAATTGCGATATGGGCGTGTGCACAACCGTAGGTCGTCTTGCACTTCTTCATAAGAACGTGCCGAACATGATCGGACAGATTTCCTCGATCCTGGCATCGACTGACATGAACATCGCAAACATGACGAACAAGAGCCGTGATAAATACGCTTATACGCTGGTTGATCTGGAGACCAAGGCAGACGCGGCGACGATTGAGAAGCTGAAAGCTATTCAGGGTATGATGCGCGTGCGCGTGATCAAATAATAAGTTTTATTGAAAACAGCCGGAGAAAGTGCGGTTTTGGGTGCACCTTTTCCGGCTGTATTTTTATGGATTGCAGAATGTTTTTATTGAAGAATCTCTGCATGGCTTTTTAACGTGATAATTATATGTATATATTGGTGAGAAACTGTCAGTGGCGGGTTATATTAAGCGACAGGATTGACTTGGTAAGAAAACTTTGTCATGGGGTGGAAAATTGATCGATACTAGGATCTTTCATTTCATAAACACGCGTCCATTCTTTGGTGCCTTCTTTCTTGACGGTCTCGGAGCGGTTTATCGCCAGAAAACGGATCAGTTCATAGCAGTCAATCCAGATTTCGTTGTTTCCTTCTTTCTGGGATTCGTCAAAAATGAGCTGCAATCCGAAATGCAGGTGCGGTTCAGCGATGTTGTTGGTGTTTTCAGTGCTGCTGTAGCCGGTGTGCCCGAGATAACCAATCACGTCCCCGGCGGTGACAAGGCTGCCCTCTTTTAGGTTTGACTGGTAGGGGTAGTCTTTGCGTAAATGTGCATAATAGTAGTATCGTTTCCCGTCAAAGCTGCGGATGCCGATGCGCCAGCCGCCGTACTGGTTCCAGCCGAGCGCCTCGACGCGCCCGGATTCCACAGCAATCACAGGCGTTCCCGTCTGCCCCATCATATCATGCCCGAGATGCCGTCTCCGGTAACCGTAGCTGCGGGAGACACCGAAATCGTCATAGTGGCTGTAGGGAAAGTTTTTCGCCAGTGGGAGAAACGCTTTCAGACCATATTTGGTAACCCAGACTTTTTCCTCACCGGAGGGAGTCAGGGGGACAGCGTCGGGATCGGAGAGAGTGGGGACTGGGGTTTCGAGAGAAGTTTGTGTGTTGGATGAGGCTGAAGTTTCTGGTGAAGCTTGACTGGCTGAGTCGATTGTGTCTGTACCAGTTGTGGTTGCTGTTGTTGGTGGTGGTGTCGTTGCGTAGGAAGTATTGGCAGCCGGATCCCCTTCCTGTATCTGCGCGTCCGCCAGTGCAAAAGCCGGTGCTTCCGATTTCGGAATCTCAATTTCATACAGTCCGACCATTCCATCCAGAACCGCGCCGTAAGCCTCACGATAATAGGCAAAAGAGGTCATATTTTTCGTCAATTCTTCCACTGTAACGCCATTTTGGAGCTGTTCGGCAGCTTCCGTCATATCGGACGCCTGATAATGCGAAAAATCGCCCCCGTAGCGCGCCCCCAGGTAGGCGAGCAGATCGACCCAGTTCAGGTGGAGATCCTGCTGGCAGGTATCAACATCATAGCGGAACGCCTGTGTCATGGCGTCGGCGGTCACATCGAAATCCACCCAGCGGATAAAATGTTCCGACGCATTCCCGACCGTGACCTGACGGCTGTTCGGACGCTGGAAGGACCAGCTGACAAAGAGCGCCGCAATGGCGCAGATTTCCAGTGCAATGATAACAGAACTTCGTTTCAAGACAGATCCCTCCTGTGCGATAGTATTTAAATGCGAAGCCACGGCAAATTCCGTTAGTGGGCACGTATGCGTGAACAATAACATTTTTGCAATCTGATAAGATTGTATGAGAGGATGGGAGGAAGTATGAGTCATCTTTGGAAAAATATGAGAAAAAGCGTTTGAGACGAGGAAAAAGGATGGGCTGATTCAGGCAAACAGATTATACAAACAGATTATATCAGAGAGAAAAGTGATAGAAAAAATAGAAGAAAATAATAGATGACCTGCAGAGAAATAAAAAAGAGAGTAAATCATATATACAAGGAGGTACATGAAATGGAAAAGAAGGAAGAAAAGAAAAAGCCGTCCGGCTCATTCTCAGAAGTCTGGGAGAAGCGCGGACAGGAGACGGATGCAGCCAATGATTTCCGGAAGAAAATCGAGATGGAGATCACCGAGGCACGCCCGGGCTATGCAGTTGGAGAGATTGTATTGAAACCGTGGCATATGAATATCTTAGGTATCGTGCACGGCGGCGTCCTGTATTCATTGGCGGATACCGTGGGCGGCACCGCAGCGATGACCGGGCGCGACTACGCAGTCCCGACCGTGGATGGCACGATCCATTATCTGAAAGCTGGAAAAAACACATCCAAAATCATCGCCCGGGCGCAGGAAATACAGAATGGTTATGCATTTTCGGTGTGCGAATGCAAGATTTATGATGATAAGGAGACGCTGCTGGCGTCGGCGACGATGACGTATTATCATTTGAGGAAGAGGTAGAGCTGCAAGATACAATCACAGCTCTATCACACTCCCATCCTCCGGTACCAGCAAATCCCCATGATAATAGGCTTCCCCTTCAGCGCGGTACAAAGCAGCGCGTTCCGGATAAGTCTTATCTTCAGTGTGCCACAGAATCAAATGCCGCGCACCGAGGCGTTCGGCGAGTTCGCAGGCATCTTTGACGGTGCTGTGGTGTTTTTCATAAGGGGAGAAGATTTCCCGGTCGCGGTAGAGGCAGAAGGCTTCGTGGAAAAGCCAGTCGGCGCCTTTGGCAAATTCTTCGCAGAGCGGGTTCAGCGGTTCGTCGCCCGGGCAGCAGACGATCTTGCCGTCCGGCAGCACAGCGCGGAAGCCGAACTGGCGCGCCTTGGTCGAATGAATGTCAAAGAAGGTGACCTCCATATCGAGAATCTGCCGGGTTTCTCGGTCAGAAATCGGGATGAGCTGGATCGGATCGCCGATCAGGTCGCAGAATTTCTTCTGGAGTGTCAGGCGGCAGAAGGTCTGAATCGTGTCGATCAGGCCGTCGTGGCAGTAAATATGAAAAATTCCCTCATAATTTCCCTTTTTGATGGCAGTGCCAATCATCCGGATCATCCAGATCACGCCGAGAATGTGGTCGGTGTGTTCGTGTGTCACGAAGAGATGATGGATGCGGTTTAATGGAACCTGCATTTCTTCCAGAATCCGCAGGATGCCATTGCCGCCGCCGGCGTCTGTCATGAAATATTCCTCGCCGGAGCGGATGGCGAAGCAGGTATTATAATAACGTGTCATCGTGGCGTTGCCGGTGCCAAACACGTAGAGAGTGTGTGGTTCTGTCATGAATGTTCCTCCTGTATTTATGTATGGAAAAAAATGTTTCTGTTCACGGGTAGGCACTTTAGGAACTGAAAGTGCCGAAAATATATTTTGACCCTGATCTGAATCTATGCTACTATAAATCTATCAAAAAGGCAAATGCAATGTAGATAATGTGCTGTTTACCCAAAGCGAGCGCGACGATAACGAGTCACGACAATATCCGGGCAGACAGCGCAGTTTGGGAGCTGATAACATGAGGGATTTAGCATATTTGAAGCTGCTTTCGCGGGAGTATCCGAATATCCGGGCGGCGGCGAGTGATATTATTAATTTACAGGCAATCTGTGGACTTCCGAAGGGCACGGAATATTTTTTCAGTGACCTGCACGGTGAGCATGAGGCGTTTATTTATCTGCTCCGCAGTTCGTCGGGTATTATCCGGGAGAAGATCCGCGAGACATTTGGACATATTATTTCGGAGGAGGACGAGGTACGGCTGGCGAACCTTATCTATTATCCGGAAAAAATGATCAATCAGATCAAACAGGCGAACGAATACACGGAGGACTGGCAGAAGACGGCGGTCTACCGTCTGGTGCAGATCTGCCGGGAGGTTTCGTCGAAATACACCCGTTCCAAGGTAAGAAAAAAGATGCCGAGGGAATTTTCGGGTGTGATCGATGAGCTTTTATATGTCGATAATACCGATGACAATAAGACGGAGTATTACAGCGAACTTATCAATACCCTGATTGACGTCCGGGTGGCGGACAGCTTTATTGTCGTGATCTGCAGCCTGATCCGGAGTCTGACGATCGATAATCTTCATATCCTGGGCGATATATTTGACCGTGGTCCGAGACCGGATATCATTCTGGAGGAACTGATGCATTTCCATGATGTGGATATCCAGTGGGGAAATCATGATATTTCGTGGATGGGCGCGGCGACGGGCAACCGGGCGTGTATCTGCAATGTTTTGCGTATGGCGCTCGGTTACAATGGATTTGATGTATTGGAGGACGGCTACGGAATTAACCTGCGCCCGCTGTCGATGTTTGCGGAGCGCGTGTACCGGGACGATCCGTGTACCTGTTTTCTGCCGCAGATTCTTGACAAAAATATTTACGACGCAGTGGATCCGAAGCTGGCGGCGAAGATGCACAAGGCGATCGCGGTGTTACAGTATAAGGAAGAGGGACAGATCATCAAGCGCCATCCGGAGTACGGGATGGAAGAGCGGATACTTCTGTCAGCGATTCGTTATGACCGCGGCACGGTCACGATCGATGGAAAAGAGTATCCGATGCGCGACATGAATTTCCCGACGGTGGATCCGGCGGATCCGCTGCGGCTGACGGACGAAGAGGAAGAGCTGCTTCACACGCTGGAGCTGTCGTTCCGCCACAATACGCGGCTGCATGAGCATGTCCGTTTCCTGTATTCCAACGGAAGCATGTATAAATGCTGCAATTCCAACCTGCTCTATCACGGCTGTATCCCGATGACGGAGAATCGGGAATTTGACGGTCTGATGGTGGGTGGCAAGATGTACCGCGGCAAGGAATTGATGGATTTTATTGACACACAGGTTAAAAATGCCTATTTTCTTCCAGAGGACGCGCCGGAGAAGGAGGCGTGCCGCGATTTTATGTGGTATCTGTGGAATGGTGCGAAATCGCCGGTATTTGGAAAGGACAAAAACCGCAGCTTTGAGCATTATTTCATCGAGGATCCGGAAGTGATGAGAGAGACGATGAACCCGTATTACCAGCTCAGTGAGGAAGAAGAAACCTGCGATATGATTTTGAAGGAATTTGGGCTTCCGACGAAAGGATCGCATATCATCAACGGGCATATGCCGGTGAAGATTAAGAGTGGAGAGACACCGATCCGGGCTGGCGGCAAGCTCTTCATCATTGACGGCGGGCTGTCGAAAGCCTACCAGGAGCGGACGGGAATCGCCGGATATACGTTGATTTTCAATTCGCACCATCTCGCGCTTGCGGAACACAAGCCATTTGACCCGGAGCGCGAGCGGACGCCGAAGGTATATATTGTGGAGAAAATGCAGAAGCGCATCACAGTGGCGGATACCGATGAGGGCAAGGAGCTGGCGGGCCGCATCGAGGATCTGAAAGAGCTCTTGAAAGCGTACCGGAGCGGACTTTTGAAAGAGCGCATACGCTGAGGCAGTTGAAAGGGACGGGAACTGGAAGCTTGTTTCTTTCGGCTGGGTGAAACGGGAGAAACGGGACGGTTTGAGGAATAAGGAGACAAGATGAGAAAGACAGAGTTTTTACAGGAGCTTCGGGAGGCGCTGGACGGCGAGGTTTCGGCTTCAGTCATCCAGAGCAACATAAGCTATTACGATCAGTATATCAGCCAGGAGGCGGCGAAAGGGCGCCGGGAGGAAGAAGTGATCGAGGAGATCGGCAGCCCACGCCTGATTGCGAAAACCATTATCGACAGCAGCGAGGGCGCCGGGGAGACCGGCCAGGGCGGTTCGTACACTTCGGGAGACGCTGCCGGGAGCGGGCGCACAGCGTCCTCCTACAACGGCGGTTTTTCGGAGCGGGACGACAGCGGTCTGCCGCCGAACTTCCATTACATCGATTTGAACAAATGGTACTGGAAGGTGATTCTCAGCGTGGTGGTTATTGCGATCTTATTTGTGCTGTTTGCACTGGTCGGAGGTATTTTTACCATCCTGATTCATCTGGCGGGGCCGATTCTTCTGATTTGGCTGATCTATACAGTTATTAAGAGTATTTGGAAATAGAAAAGAACCCCTGCCGCCGGCTGTGAGGGATGACCGGAGCGGGGGTTCTTTTCTTGTTTTTTCGCAAACATATGGAGGTTTATTGAGTTGAAAAATGTTGTATTATGGAACATTTCAGAGGGAGTTTCCATAATACAAAAAAAGCACTTGTCATGCCGTCTTTGGCAAACAAATGCTTTTTAGCTGGGCTACAAGGATTCGAACCTTGAAAATGACGGAGTCAGAGTCCGTTGCCTTACCATTTGGCGATAGCCCAATGAATTGAACGATTTGTATTATACTGTAAGGAAACAGATTCGTCAACTACTTTTTTCGCTTTTTTGATAATTTTTTTTGTTTGGGCGGCTGCTGTGGCAGAAACCGCGCCATGCGTCCGGCAAATTCTGCAATATTCTGGGTCTGTAAGTAGACAACGTGGTTCGAATCGGATATAATGAGTTTCATGACAGAATGTTAAGGCAGTATAGGACGAAACGGCAGATGGCGGATGCGCGGAGATGGTGCGGAGAGCCGGAAGCCGGAAAGGAAAAGAGAGCGATATGTATACATTTGACAGCCGGGTCCGGTACAGTGAGACGGATGAAGAGGGAAATCTTTCTGTGGTGGGAATCATGAATTATCTTCAGGATTGTTCGACGTTCCAGTCGGAGGATCTGAAACTCGGGATTTCCTATCTGAATGAGGAAAAACGGGCGTGGTGGCTGAGCGGATGGCAGATAGAGATTCTCAGACAGCCGCATTTGGGCGAGCGGATCCGTATTTCGACCTGGCCGTATGGGTTTAAGGGAATCTATGGCTACCGGAATTTCACGATCGAGGATGAGATGGGAAACCCGCTGGTGCGGGCGGATTCGACCTGGTTTTACTACGATCTGGAAAAAGGATGCCCGGTGCGGGTGCCGGAAAGCCAGTTGGAGGGCTACCAGATTGAAGATAAACCGCTTGCAATGCCGCCAGCGCCGAAGAAAATCCGCCTGCCTGAGACGTATGAGACGGCGGCGCCGGTCACGGTGGAACGCCATCATCTCGATACGAACCGGCACGTGAACAATGCACAGTATGTGGCGATTGCGCGTGAATTGCTGCCTGTGGACTTTGCACTCGGAGAACTGCGAGTGGAGTACCGGAAGGCGGCAGTGCTTGGGAATGTGATGTACCCGAAACTGGCGCAGGTGCCGGAAGGATACGTGGTATCGCTGCAGGATGCGGAAGGTCAGGTGTATGCGAATTTGTGGCTGGCAAGGACTGGTTTGTAAAGAGTTTGTATGTAGCAGTGAAGAAACTGAATCATTGCAGCCGAAGAAAGATTCGGCGTGGATTGTCTGCCAGTGAATGAAAAATGCAACCGTTAAATAAAAAAAGAGATCGGCAGAAAAGAGAGGACGAATGACATGATTGAACTGGGAAGAGTACAGGAACTGATGGTAGTGCGGGAGAAAAACTTCGGCGTGTATCTGGGACAGAAGAAAGATGATGCGGCGGCGGTCCTGCTTCCGAAGAAACAGGTGCCGGAGGGCACAAAAGTGGGCGATAAGCTCAAGGTATTTATTTATAAAGATTCCGAGGATCGCCTGATTGCGACGACCTCGATGCCGAAGCTGGAACTGGGCGGGACGGCGGTTTTGAAGGTCAAGGATGTATCGAAGATCGGCGCCTTTCTCGATATGGGGCTGGAAAAAGATCTGCTGCTCCCGTTTAAAGAGCAGGTATATCCGGTTCGCGCCGGGGAAGAGTGCCTGGTAGCGCTGTATATCGATAAGAGCGGTCGTCTGGCGGCGACGATGAAGGTATATTCGTATCTTTGCAGTGATGCGCCGTACAAGAAGGACGAGTGGACCGAGGGACGCGTCTATGAGATCAATGAAAATCTGGGCGTGTTCGTGGCAGTGGCAGACCGCTATTTCGGTCTGATTCCGAACCGTGAGCTGTATGGAAAATGCCGTCTGGGCGAGGTTTTAAAGGTACGCGTGACGAAGGTGCGCGAGGATGGAAAAATGGATTTGAGCCTGCGCGAGGTGGCGTACCGTCAGATGAATGCGGATGCCGAGGCGGTGCTGGCACGTCTGAAAGAAAAAAACGGCGTTCTGCCGTTTAATGACCGCGCGGAGCCGGAGATTATCCGCCGCGAATTTAATCTAAGCAAAAACGCGTTCAAGCGTGCGGTTGGACACCTTTTAAAAGAAGGAAAAGTAGAGGTAAACGAAGATTCTATCCGTTTAAAATAAAAGACAAAGGAGAGATTTGACATGAAGAAAGTAATCAGCACAACCAATGCACCGGCAGCGATCGGCCCGTATTCCCAGGCAATCGAAGTAAATGGAATGGTATTTGCATCTGGTCAGATTCCGGTCAATCCGGCAACCGGCGAGATCCCGGAGGGAATCGAGGCTCAGGCAGAGCAGGTTTTAACCAATGTAAAGAATCTTCTGGCGGCAGCAGGTGCTTCCATGGAGCAGGTTGTAAAGACCTCCGTATTTATCCAGAACATGGATGATTTCGGAAAAGTAAATGAAATCTATGCGAAATATTTCGAGGGCGCATGCCCGGCACGTTCCTGCGTCGAGGTATCTAAACTTCCGAAGGGCGTCCTGATGGAGATGGAAGCGATCGCAGCAAAATAAGAATGAATCGCATATTTGGAAAATTTCGCCGGAAAAACAAGTTCCAGTCTGTGAAAATCCCGGCGTGTGAGGGCAAAATGACGAAAAAATTCACTTTTTTTCGTCCGCCCTCTTTTTTTTTTCGTCACTTTGCTTTAAAATAAAGGGAAAGATCCGTCCAAGATTCAGATGGGGAACGGTTATGGTCCACAGGCACAGATTGCCGGAGGGGTAACAAACGGGTTTGGGGAATGACAGGTTGAAAGACCCGGAAACACAGCTGGACGGAGGATAAAAGAAAAGGAGAGAGGAATATGATTTCGAACCAGATACTCCAGACAAACATTGAGGGGTTAAAAGGAATTACGCGTGTCGATCTCTGTATCTGTGATACGGAAGGCAAGGTGCTGGCATCCACATTTACTGGCGCTGAGGAATATGAGAGTGCAATTCTGGCTTTCGTAGACTCTCCGGCGGACAGCCAGGTGATACAGGGATATCAGTTTTTCAAGGTGTTTGACGATCACCAGTTAGAATATATACTTCTTGCCAAGGGCGGAAGCGACGACGTATACATGGTCGGCAAGATGGCGGCATTTCAGGTTCAGAACCTGCTGGTAGCTTATAAGGAGCGCTTTGACAAGGACAATTTTATCAAGAACCTGCTGCTTGACAACCTGCTTCTGGTTGACATTTATAACCGTGCGAAGAAGCTGCACATCGAGACGAACGTCAAGCGGATCGTATTTATCATTGAGACGCAGCATGAGAAGGATGTGAATGCACTTGAGACCGTCCGCAGCCTGTTCTCGACCAAGACGAAGGATTTCATCACGGCAGTGGATGAGAAGAACATTATTCTAGTCAAGGAAGTGAAACCGGGCGAGACTTACGACGATCTGGAAAAGACAGCCACATCCATCGTAGATATGCTCAATACCGAGTCACTGACACGTGTCAGCGTGGCATTCGGTACGATCGTCAACGAGATCAAGGACGTATCGCGTTCTTATAAAGAGGCGAAGATGGCGCTGGATGTAGGAAAGATTTTCTACAGCAGCAAAAATGTGGTCGCATACAGCAAGCTGGGAATCGGACGTCTGATCTATCAGCTGCCGCTGCCGCTGTGCCGGATGTTTATCAAGGAAATTTTTGATGGCAAATCGCCGGATGAGTTTGATGAGGAGACTCTTACGACAATCAACAAGTTCTTCGAGAACAGCCTGAACGTATCAGAGACTTCCCGACAGCTTTACATCCACCGCAATACCCTGGTATACCGTCTGGATAAGCTCCAGAAGAGCACGGGATTGGATCTGCGGGTGTTTGAGGATGCGATCACATTTAAGATTGCCCTGATGGTTGTAAAATATATGAAATACATGGAAAACCTGGATTATTAATCCAAATTGCTGTGGCGGGGAGGAAGATTGCCTTTGCCGCAGCAATTTCATTTGGAGAATTGAAAAAGAGGATTTACGCATGATAGAGGTTAAAAATCTCACCAAGACGTACAAGACGGGGAATAAAGCCTTAAAGGGAATCAATATTCAGATTCAGGACGGCGAGTTTGTTTTCATCATGGGACGAAGCGGTTCCGGCAAATCGACGCTTTTAAAGCTTCTTTTGAAGGAGCTGGAGCCGACTTCCGGTCAGATTATCGTCAACGATATGGATCTGGAAAAGATGCCGAGACGCTACATCCCGAAGTACCGCAGACGGCTGGGAATGGTGTTTCAGGATTTCCGTCTGTTGAAGGATAAGACGGTATATGAAAATGTCGCGTTTGCACAGCGGGTCATCGGCGTATCGCCCCGTGAGATTAAGAAAAATGTGCCGGAAATGCTCCGACTGGTAGGGCTTTCTTCAAAATATAAAGCATACCCTAACCAGCTCTCGGGCGGCGAGCAGCAGCGTGTTGCGATTGCCCGTGCGCTGATCAACTCGCCGGAGATACTTCTGGCGGACGAGCCGACGGGAAACCTGGATGTACATAATTCCATGGAGATCATGGAGCTTCTGGAGGAGATAAACCGGCGCGGGACGACGGTGCTTGTGGTAACGCACAGCCGGGAGATCGTAGCAGAGATGGGAAAACGTGTGATCACGCTGACGCGCGGCGTGCTGACGGGAGATCAAAAAGGCGGTATCTGGCATGAAAATTAGTACATTGATTTACTGCACCAAGGAGGGCATGCGCAATATCATCCGGAATATCTGGTTTTCACTGGCGTCGGTGGCGATTATTTCGGCATGTATTTTCCTGTTCTGTATGTTTTTTGGCTTGATTGCCAACGTACAGTATATGGTGCTGAATGCAGAATCTACAGTAGGAATCACGGTTTTCTTCAATGAAGATATGAGTGAGGACGATATACAGAAAATCGGGGATGAGATACGCGCCCGCGATGAGGTCAAGGAAGTAAAGTATGTTTCTGCCGAGGAGGCATGGGAGAATTTTAAGAAAGAATATTTTAAGGGAGTCGAGGATCTGGCAGAAGGATTTGCGGATGACAACCCGTTAGCCGGTTCGGCGTCCTACGAGATCTATCTGAAAGACATTGACATGCAGGATGACATGGTTGCATGGCTTGGCACGGTGCAGGGGATCCGGAAGATCAATTATTCGAGCGATACGGCGTCCGGGCTTTCAAGCTTCAACAAGATGCTGGGACTTTTGTCGGGGGTGATCATCGCTATTCTGCTGGCAGTTGCTATCTTCCTTATCAGCAATACGATCACGACGGCAGCTGCATTTAGGCGGGAGGAAAACCGGATCATGCGCCTGATCGGTGCGACGAATTTCATGATCCGTGCGCCGTTCGTTGTACAGGGTGTGATGATCGGTCTGGTTGGCGCGCTGATTCCGCTGGCGATCACGTATTTTCTGTACCGCCAGGCGGTTGTATATATGATGGAACGGTTTGATATCTTGTCGAACCTGATTGAATTTATCCCGATTCAGACCATTTTCCCGAGCATGGTAGCCGTGGCGATGGCGCTGGGCGTGGGAATCGGTTTTGTCGGAAGTTTCTTTACGATCCGCAGACATTTAAAGGTGTAAGAAACATTGGCGGCTGCTGTAGGAGAATGCGGCGGCAGCGAAAATTTGCGGTAAAAAGGATGAGAACATGAAAAAACAGGGATTGAAAATACGTGCGGCTCTGTTCCTTGTGACGGCGGCGCTGGCGTCTTCCCCAGTGCTGACCTCGGTGGCGGCAGCGACGAAAAAGGATGTAAGCAGCGCCAAGGATAAGAAAAGCGCCCTGGAACAGGAGAAAAAGAAGACCGAGGAGGCGATCAAAAGCCTTCAGGGTCTGAAAAGTAACACCGAGAGCTATGTCAAGGAGCTGGACACGAAGATGAATGATCTGCAGTCGCAGGTCACGAAGCTGGAAAATAATATTTCCAGCAAGCAGAAAAGCATCAATGAGACGGCGGTAAAGCTGGAGGAAGCGCAGAAAACTGAAAAAAAGCAGTATGCTTCGATGAAAATGCGTATCAAATATATGTATGAGAAGGGCGATAGCAGCTACTTAAATCTGCTTCTGGAAGCCCGTTCGCTCTCGGAGCTTTTAAACCGGGCAGAGTATGTTTCAAAGATTTCGGAGTATGACCGGAAGATGCTCGACCAGTATGTGGCGACGAAAGAGTCCATCGCGGACAGCAAGAAAAAGCTGGAGACGGAGAAGACGGAGCTGCAAGAGATGAAGACGCAGACGGAGGCAAAGCAGGATTCAGTCCAGCTTCTCCTGAATGAGAAAAATAAAGAACTCCAGAACGTCAACGCGCAGATCGGCGAGAAATCAGCGCAGGCGAAAGCGTATGAGGACGATATCAAGGCGCAGGAAGCCAAGATCGCGCAGATGGAGGCGGAGATTAAGAAGAAGGAAGCGGAAGAGGCGGCGAAAAAAGCGGCAGAGGAAGCTGCCAGAAAAGCCGCCGCAGCGGGAAAAACGAATAATTCGACCGCGAAAGGGAATACTGGCAGTACGACTACCACTTCGACGGGAAGTTCTTCGCTGCGCTGGCCGTGCCCTGCAAGCGGACGCATTACATCTGGATTCGGAAAACGTAAATCACCGACGGCGGGCGCGTCCTCGAACCATAAGGGCATTGATATCAGCGCTTCGACCGGCAGCAGCATCGTGGCAGCCGCCGGAGGAACGGTTTCGATTGCAACCTACAGTTATTCGGCTGGAAATTATGTTGTGGTCAACCATGGAAATGGACTTTCAACCGTGTATATGCACTGTTCCCAGCTTCTGGTATCGGCAGGGGATACGGTAAAAGCCGGACAGACGATCGCGAAGGTAGGTTCGACCGGATATTCGACAGGTTCTCATCTGCATTTTGCAGTCCGCAAGAACGGAAGTTATGTAAACCCTTCGAGCTATGTAAGTCCGTAGTGCGGAAAGTATCAGGTGGCTGCAAAAGATGAAATCCGGGTAACTGTTCAGTAGGTCTGCGCATTTACTGCGCTGACCGTACGAAAACATGGACCAGCAGGCAAAAATCCCATTGCCGTAGGCAATTTTTGATGGATTTTTGCGCGTGACTGTGAAGGTACTGAACAGTTACAAATCCGGAAGGAATAGACAGGAATCAGGAGGCATAAGAGATGGACAGTAAAAATAAATTCTGGCGCGGTGTGATGGTCGGTGTGCTGGTGACAGCACTGGTGTGTCTGATCACGGTCGGTGCTTCGGCGGGGATTTACATGTTTGGACGCCGTGTGATCGATAATCAGACACAGGTACAGGTACAGACCGAGGGAACACCGTCGCAGGCACAGGAGCCGGTCAATTTTGAGAATGTCACGAAAAAGCTGGAGCAGATACAGGATATTATCGATAAAAAGTACCTGTTTGAGGAAAAAATTGATACATCCGAGGAGGAAGCCGGCATTTATCAGGGCTTTTTGAGTGGTTTAAATGATCCGTATGCGGTTTACTATACGCCGGACGAGCTGACAAGCTTCCTGGATGAGACAAATGGTTCTTACTGCGGCATCGGCGCTCTGGTATCCCAGAATGTCCAGACCGGCGTCAGCACGATCGTGCGCGTCTTTGAGGGCAGCCCGGCCGAGGAGGCAGGCATCCTTCCGGGTGATGCGCTTTATAAGGTAGACGGCACCGAGGTGATTGGCATGGATCTGTCGCTTCTGGTCAATAATTACGTCAAGGGCGAGGAAGGCAGCCAGCTGACGATCACGGTTTATCGTGAAAATAGCGACGAGTACAAGGATATCACCCTGACCCGCAGACCGATCGATGTGCAGACGGTGTCAGGCAAGATGCTGGATGAAGAGATCGGATATATTTCCGTTGCAGAGTTTGACCGTGTGACTGCCGATCAGTTTAAATCCAAGATCGAGGAACTGCAGGGCGAGGGCATGAAGCGCCTGATCATCGATCTGCGGAACAACCCGGGCGGCGAGGTGACGACGGTTGTCTCAATGGCGGATTATATCCTGAAAGATGGCGGACGGATCCTGACCGTGGCAAATAAGAAGGGCACGGAGGAGACATACGACGCTGAGGATGGACACAGCCTGGAGATCCCGATGGTTGTGCTGGTAAATGGCAATTCCGCCAGCGCGTCGGAGGTATTTACCGGTGCGATGAAGGATTACGGCGTGGCGACGATCGTCGGAACGAAGACTTTCGGTAAAGGTATCGTGCAGACGCTGATGCCGCTTTCGGATGGAAGCGCGATCAAGCTGACGACCGACCATTATTATACGCCGAATGGAAATGATATCCATGGAAAAGGCATCGAGCCGGATCTCGAGGTGGAGCTGGATGAAGAGGCGGCGCAGGAAGTCGTGATTCCAGAGGAGAAGGATAATCAGCTGCAGAAGGCGGTTGAGGTTGTGAAGGGAAAGTAACTTCTTATTTACACGACCCCAAAACTTACGGCACTTTCGATTCCAAAAGTGCCTATCCGTGAACAGTAACTTTAAAAGTATCCAGAAAAATAAGTGCGTTAGATCCTGAAACAGCTTGAAAAAGTGGCAGTTTCAGGATTTAACGCTTAAAGTCGTGTCTGTTTTGGCTTTTTGAGAAAGACGATGAGTGAAGAATCTGGTATTTTTGATACTATAGAAAAAGAGGGAGAAATAGAATTATGTATGTAATTGCAGGACTTGGAAATCCGGGAAGAGAATATGAGGGAACCCGCCACAATGTGGGATTTATGACGCTGGATGCGCTGGCGGACAAGTATAACATTGATGTCCGGGAGAAAGCATTTAAGGGACTGATCGGAAAAGGCGTGATCGAGGGAAATAAGGTCATTCTGGTAAAGCCGCAGACGTATATGAACCTGAGCGGCGAGTGCATCCGTCAGGTGATGGATTATTATAAGGTAGATCCAGCGGAGTTTATCGTGATTTATGACGATATCAGCCTGGTTCCGGGCGGCATCCGGATCCGCAAAAAAGGCAGCGCGGGCGGCCACAATGGAATCAAAAATATCATCGCCCATCTGGGAACGCAGGAATTTCCACGCGTGCGGATCGGTGTGGGCGAGAAGCCGGCGCGCATGGATCTGGCAGACTATGTGCTGGGACGTTTTCCGAAAGAGGAAGCCGAAACGATGACGACGGCGTTTAAGGACGGTGCGGCGGCAGTCGTGGATATGATGACAGAGGGCGTTGAGGCGGCGATGAACCATTTTAACGGCGCGGCGCGCGGGGAGAAGGAGAAGCTAGAGAAGCAGAAGGCGGAGAGGAAGGAGGAAGTCAAGACACAATGAGCGATTTATTTGCAAATCCGTTAGAGGAGATGATCGAGTTTCAGGATCTCAAGACGGATTTACAGCGCGGACAGGGACCGCTTCTTGTCACGGGATGCCTGGATTCGCAGAAGGTGCATCTGCTGTCCGAGCTTTCGGATCTGACGCCCTGGAAGCTGATTGTCACCTACGATGATTCGAGGGCGCGGGAGATCTGTGAGGATTACCGGTGCTTTGATACGGATATTTCGCTGTACCCGGCGAGGGATCTGCTGTTTTATACGTCGGATATCCACGGAAACCTGCTGACGAAACAGCGGATTCAGGTCATGCGGCGGGTCCTGGAGAGTTCCGGCGGCGTGGTGGTCACGACGATCGACGGGCTGATGGAACATCTGCTGCCGCTTGCGTGGATGAAAGAGCGGAGTCTCACGATCGGGACAGAAGATGTGGTCGAGGTCGGGAAGCTGACGCACGCCCTGGCAGAAATGGGATATGAGAAGGTCGCGCAGGTTGAGGGATCAGGGCAGTTTTCGGTGCGCGGCGGTATCATTGACATTTTCCCGCTGACGGAGGAGGTGCCGTACCGGATCGAGCTGTGGGGCGACGAGGTCGATTCGATCCGTACCTTCGACCCGGAGAGCCAGCGATCGATCGAGCAGGTGGATGAGGCAGTGATCTATCCGGCGACGGAGATGGCGCTGACGCCGGAGCAGATTCAGGATGGAACCGAGGCGATCGAGAAAGACCGCAGGAAATACGTGAAAAAGCTCCGGGATGCCATGAAGACGGAAGAGGCGTACCGGATGGATTCGGCTGTCTCGGAGGTCTTAGAGGGGCTTCGCGAGGGCTTCCGGGTGCATGGGCTGGGAAGCTATATCCGGTATTTCTGCAAGGAAACGGTATCGTTTTTAAACTATTTTCCAGTCGATGAGCTGACGATTTTCCTGGATGAGCCGCTGCGCTTGAAGGAAAAAGCAGAGACGACCGAGACGGAGTTCCGGGAGAGCATGTCGCACCGTCTCGAGGGCGGCTATCTGCTTCCGGGGCAGACTTCCTTCCTCTATTCGGCGAAGGAGACGCTGGCGATGGCAATGCGCCCGCGCACTCTTTTACTGCTGGGGCTGGATCAGAAGCTCTCCGGCATGACGGTTAAGAAAAAATACAGTCTGAGCGTTAAAAATGTCAATTCCTACCAGAATGGATTTGAGCTTTTAATCAGCGATCTGGCGCGCTGGAAGAAGGAAAAATACCGGGTGGTATTGCTGGCTGGTTCGCGGACGCGCGCGAGCCGTCTGGCGGGCGATCTGCGGGAGTATGATTTAAGTGCCTTCTGCCCGGATGAGGGCGAAAACACCGTGAAACCGGGTGAAATCCTGGTGACTTACGGAAAGCTGCATCGGGGATTTGAATATCCGCTGATTAAGTTCGTCGTGATCACCGAGGGAGACATGTTCGGCGGCGGACGGGGGCGGAAAAAGAAGAAAAAGACCTCCTACCAGGGTAAGAAAATCCAGAGCTTTTCCGAGCTTTCGATCGGCGATTATGTGGTGCATGAGAGCCACGGACTCGGCATTTACCGGGGCATTGAGAAGATCGAGCAGGACAAGGTCGTCAAGGATTACATCAAGATTGAGTACCGCGACGGCGGTAATCTCTATCTTCCGGCGACCCGCCTGGAGGGAATCCAGAAATATGCCGGTTCGGATGCCAGGACGCCGAAGCTCAATAAACTGGGCGGAATGGAATGGAATAAGACGAAGAGCAAGGTGCGCGGTGCGGTCCGTGATATTGCAAAGGATCTCGTCGAGCTTTATGCAGCGCGTCAGCGGAGCGAGGGCTACCAGTATGGACCGGATACGGTCTGGCAGAGGGAATTTGAGGAAATGTTCCCGTTTGAGGAGACGGAGGATCAGCTGGAGGCGATCGAGGCGACCAAAAAAGACATGGAAAGCCGCCGCATCATGGACCGCCTGATCTGCGGCGACGTTGGATACGGCAAGACGGAGATAGCGCTCCGGGCGGCATTTAAGGCGATTCAGGAGGGTAAGCAGGTTGTGTATCTGGTGCCGACCACAATTTTGGCGCAGCAGCATTACAATACCTTTGTGCAGAGGATGAAGGATTTCCCAGTGCGGGTCGATATGCTGTCGCGTTTCCGCACGGCGGGCGAGCAGAAAAAAACGCTGGAAGATCTGAAAAAAGGGCAGGTGGACGTCGTGATCGGAACGCACCGCGTCCTTTCTAAGGATGTTGTCTTTAAAAATCTGGGGCTTCTGATCATCGATGAGGAACAGCGCTTCGGTGTGGCACATAAGGAAAAGATCAAGAAATTAAAGGAAAATGTAGACGTTCTGACGCTGACGGCGACGCCGATTCCGCGTACCCTGCATATGAGTCTCATTGGCATCCGGGATATGAGTGTCCTGGAGGAACCGCCGGTGGACCGCCTGCCGATTCAGACCTACGTCATGGAGTACAACGACGAGATGGTGCGCGAGGCGATTCACAGGGAGCTGGCGCGGGGCGGACAGGTATATTATGTCTACAACCGTGTCAATAACATCGACGAGGTGGCAAACCATGTGGCGGCTCTGGTGCCGGAGGCAAACGTCGTGTTCGCCCACGGGCAGATGCACGAACATGAACTGGAAAAAATTATGCTGGATTTCGTTGAGGGCAATATCGACGTTCTGGTGTCTACGACCATCATTGAGACGGGACTGGACATTCCGAATGCGAACACGATCATCATCCACGACGCCGACCGGCTGGGGCTGTCGCAGCTCTACCAGATCCGCGGTCGCGTCGGACGTTCCGGGCGGACTTCGTATGCGTTTCTCATGTACCGGCGCGACAAGCTGCTGCGTGAGGAGGCGGAAAAACGTCTGCAGGCGATCCGTGAATTTACGGAGCTGGGAAGCGGTATCAAGATTGCGATGCGTGATTTGGAGCTGCGCGGTGCCGGAAATCTTCTGGGCGCGGAACAGCACGGTCATATGGAGGCGGTCGGTTACGATCTGTACTGTAAACTTTTAAACGAGGCGGTGCTGGCGCTGCGCGGGGAGAAGGAAGCGGAGGATTTCGAAACGGTGGTGGACTGCGACATCGACGCGTATATTCCGCCGTCTTACATCCGGAATGAGTACCAGAAACTCGACGTTTACAAGCGGATTTCCGGTATCGAGAACCAGGAAGAGTACCTGGATATGCAGGATGAGCTGATCGACCGCTTTGGCGAGCTTCCGCGTTCAGTGGAGAATCTGTTAAAGATCGCCGATTTGAAAGCGCTTGCTCATCAGGCGGGCGTCGTGGAGGTCGATGTGAAGAAGCAGGATATCACGATCCAGATGTACCAGAAAGCCAATCTGGACGTCTCCGGCATTCCGGCGCTGATGGAGAAGTACAAGGGCACGCTGACCTTCAGGACGGGCGATGTACCGTCGTTCTATTACCGCGATGTGCGGCAGAAACATACGGACTGCGAGACGATGCTTGTGAAGGCGCGGGAGATTCTTTCCGGGCTCGCGGCGCTGGCGAAAGAGTAGTTTTTAATTGTGTAGAAAAGATTGAAAGTATATTTGAAATGAAAATATATTTTTAATATTGACATATATAATCAAAGATGATAATATATAATCAAATTAAAGCTTGTTTACTAAATTTAAAGAAGGGAGGGATTCCAATGCAGCAAAAATGTGGGATGCTCATTAATAATGTGAATAACGTTAAGAAGTGGTTTTATGAAAAAAATTATGAGTATTTTATTGTCGATAGTTATGTCAACTTCATTGGTAATCCCAACATTTGCGGAAGCGCCGCCATATTCAATAGATAAAGTGGCAACAAAGGTTGTGATTGATCAACATGAATTGAGAGATATTTATGATAAATATGCTTCGGTAACGGATGAAACTGTTGTGGAAGATATGTTAATGGAAGATTTTGGTTTTTCAAGATCGGAAGTTAAAGAATTATTGGAAGTAAGCAAAAGTGGTAGTGGAGGATCTACAGGTGCTTCGAGGGCATCTAGTATAACTGGAAGATTACCAGCAACAGCTGCTATAGGAACCGTTGTAAATATTGTGTATACAATTGATTTGCAAGAAATGAAAGATTTAGCGACAATAACTAATTTTATCGCAAGACAGGTAGGCGGAGCAGGAGCAGGGGTAGCAGTGGCAGCACTTGTTGCTAAAACAGTTTTAGCAGCTGCACAAAAGGGTGGCATAAACTATGCAAAAGTTACAATATCTTATACATATGGCTATAATAATGATGGAGTATTAGGGTGGACGCCAGGTTATACCAAGTATGAGTATTGGTAATAAAAAAGGGAGATGCAATGAAAGAGAATAGAGTATCAAATGAATTCCGTCAAGGAAGAGAAGCAACGTTTGCCGCTTTATTAATGGAACTGTGTCTTTGTGGGGAGCGAATTGCTTCCATAATGGGAATTAGAAATTGGTATGATCAGGTGGGAACTGTTAGAATTTTTCTTTGTATTTTGATTTTTTGTTATTATTATATAATTAAAAAACCAAGATTATTAGATACGCCTGAATGGTATGAGCTAATGAAAAAAGATAGAGTGATTTATGGAATGTGGATCTTGGAAATGATAATATTAGTTAGTAGTATTGGAACTTGAGTGAAAAACAAAGGGGGCGTCAGTTGCTCCCTTTGTTTCTATAAATTATGAGATTGGGAATTTTATGAAGAATAATTATTTAAGTGAACGAGAAATGAATGTTATGCAGGTTTTGTGGAAGTATGAAAAACCCATGACGGTGACAGAAATTGTAGAATCTGAAAAAGAATTGACAACGCCAACAGTCCATACTGTGTTAAGAAAATTGCTTGATAAGGGTTATGTTCAGGTTATTGATACAGTTCAGACTGGAAAAGTTTTTGCTAGGCGATATAAAGCGAAAAAGACTCAGGATGAAGAAATAGAAGAAAAAATAGAAAAATGTATGAAAAATTCTAGAAATCCTATGTCCTTTGTAAATACAATAACAGCAGCTTTGTTGAATGGAGCAGTAGATGAAGAGTCGGTTATTGACGAATTAGAACGTATAGTTCAAAAAAGAAAAAAAGAGATTTTATGAAAATAACATATACATCAATTTTATCGGCAATATGTAGTTCAATTTTGCTATTGGTTTTTTTGTCGGTTTATATATGGAAAAAGCAAGAAAATTATAGCTTGTATGAAGTAAAATTACTTATTTTTTGCACTGTACTAACAGGAGTAAGATTATTTTTTCCAATAGATATTTGCGGAATAAGTCATACGATAGGAATAAAAATATTATATCCAGAACTTTGTCGCTTTATGCGGGGGAAAATAGGATTTTTAAGTCATTTTTCTGTACTTTTTTTGATTAGTTTACTTGGAAGTTTTCTTATCTTAGTGCAAAAAAGTTTATCATATATATCATTTATAAAATTAATAAAAGAAATAAGACCGATAGAGTATATTCGTGTTAAAAAGTATAAAAAAGTGAAAAAAATACCAATATTGAAAGTTGATAGTATAGAAGATCCATTTATTGTTGGTATAAAAAATCCGTATATAATAATACCGAATATAGATGAAGAAACAAAAAAAATAGTACTCTTGCATGAAGTGGGACATTACATTAAAAGAGATTTATTTTTAAAGTGTTTTTTTGAAATATTATGTCTTTTATACTGGTGGAATCCGTTAGTATACATAGTTCGGTATTATTTTTCTAACATATTAGAAATAAGAAATGATTTAATTGTTTGTAATGAGTTATCTGAAATAGAAAAAATTCATTATGTTGAAATATTGTTAAAAATGTCTAGGACAAAAGCGTTAAAAAGGAGAGGAACACTATCTTTTTTTAATGGAAGTTTTTTGAAAATTAGAATTTCTTCTATATTGAATGAAGAACAAAAAAAACAGGTCAATATTAAGTTGTTCTTTTTCTTAATTGCTATTATATTGTCTGGTACAATAGTAATAGAACCAGTAGCTGATTTGAAGTTGCATGCACCGTATTTTGAAGAAGATGATATAGTCAAAAAAAATAACTTTTTTGTAAAGACAGAAAACGGGTATGAATTATATATGAATGGTACATATATAGGAACATTGGATGAAATACCAAATGAATTAAAGAATATTAATATTAGGAGGAAATAAAAATGAAAAAAACGATCAGAATTTTAGCAGTAATAATTGCTATGACATGTATTTTTTCAGGGACTGCGTTTGCACAAGAGAAAGAGGTGGCTGTTGAAAAATCGAGTTCAATAGCTAGAGCAGATGTTATAAAATATGTTTATAAAGTTGAAAACGGGAAATTATATAGAAGATTATATAATTATTCTAAGGATACGTGGCTGGGAGATTGGGAACTGTGTGACTAAAGTAATAATATGATAATTATATTTAATAAATATGTACACTCCTTTTTACGCTTTGAATTTAAAGTAATGTAAAAATTTTATAGCGTGAAGTTTGAAGTTGAGAAATTGCCTTGACAAATAATAAATTTCGCTTATAATACAGAATATACTCAATAACCTTACAAAGGCAATGAAGGGAACAAGTAGAGATCCGCAGGAGAGCGCACAGAAAGCAGCCGGATGATGAGAGGCGCGCGTGAACCGGATATTCGAATACATCCCGGAGCTTCGCACCGAAGAATCTAAAATCGGATCCGATGAAAAGGCTGCGTGGAAAATGTGCGGCGGTTGATTTGGTAGGCTGCGACGTGAGAGACACACGTTATCCGGTCACGGTATCAGAGGGTACCGGCAGAGGCAGATAGGCGCGAGCTATCTGTGAACAAAGGTGGTAACACGGGAATTTTGCCCCGTCCTTTTTGGAGGACGGGGCTTTTTGTACCCCAAATTTTAATAAAGGAGTAGAGAGAAGATGCAGATTTACGAAGAATTAGTAGCCAGAGGTCTGATCGCCCAGGTTACAAACGAAGAAGAGATCAAAAAACTGGTCAACGAAGGAAAAGCCGTTTTCTACATCGGTTTTGACCCGACCGCAGACAGCCTTCATGTAGGACATTTCATGGCACTGTGCCTGATGAAACGTCTGCAGATGGCAGGCAACAAGCCGATCGCATTACTTGGCGGCGGCACCGGCATGATCGGCGATCCGTCCGGACGTACGGATATGCGCCAGATGCTGACACCGGAGACGATCCAGCATAACTGCGACTGCTTCAAAAAGCAGATGAGCCGTTTCATCGATTTCTCTGATGACAAGGCGCTCTTAGTCAACAACGCAGAGTGGCTGATGAATCTGAATTATGTAAACTTACTGCGCGAGGTTGGTCCGCATTTCAGCGTCAACCGTATGCTGACCGCTGAGTGCTACAAGCAGAGAATGGAGAGAGGCTTAAGCTTCTTAGAGTTCAACTACATGATTATGCAGAGCTACGACTTCTATATGTTATACCAGAAATACGGCTGCAACATGCAGTTCGGCGGCGATGATCAGTGGAGCAATATGTTAGGCGGTACCGAGCTGATCCGCAGAAAGCTTGGCAAGGACGCACACGCAATGACCATCACCCTGCTGTTAAACTCCGAGGGCAAGAAGATGGGTAAGACCCAGTCCGGCGCTGTATGGCTGGATCCGAACAAGACATCCCCGTTCGAGTTCTACCAGTACTGGAGAAACGTAGCCGATGCCGATGTATTAAAGTGCCTGCGTATGCTGACCTTCCTGCCGCTTGAGCAGATCGATGAGATGGACAAATGGGAAGGCAGCCAGTTAAATACTGCAAAAGAGATCCTGGCTTACGAGCTGACCAAGCTGGTACACGGCGAGGAAGAGGCTGAGAAGGCACAGGCAGCAGCGAAAGCACTGTTCTCCAGCGGAAATGCAGCCAATATGCCGACCTACGAACTGACTGAGGATGATTTCAACGGTGATGAGATCGATATTCTCTCCATCCTGCAGAAATCCGGTCTGGCTCCGTCCCGTTCCGAGGCAAGAAGAAATGTCGAGCAGGGCGGCGTATCTGTAGACGGAAACCAGGTAAAAGATATCAAGGCAGTCTTCACGAAGGATCAGCTCGCTGGCGAAGGAATGGTTGTCAAGAGAGGTAAGAAGAACTTTAAGAAGGTTGTTTTAAAATAAGTGGAGATGTTCCGCCAGAATCTTCACCCCATACAAATCAGAATCACGCCGCCGGCGATCTCTGCCGGGCTTTCAAGCGAAGCCCGGAGAGATGTCCGGCGGCGGTTCCGATCATGGAGAGAAGCAGAGCAAATCCGAAACCATATCTTACATTCACTCCCACAAAAATTACCCAAATTTTACATAAACGATACCAAATCATGATTTCTGTAAATCCAGGAATCTTTTATACTGCGTACTGTAAGAAATCAAGGATAAAAAACTCTGAGAGAAAAAAGAGAGAGGAAAGAGGAATTTTATTATGAAGAAAAATGTTCAGAAAACAATCGCAGTATTAGGAGCAGCCGTTCTGGCAACTGGAATGGTAGGATGTGGTTCCAGCAATACAAATACAAGTGCAGCAGACACAAGCGCAGACAGCAGCGCAGCTGAAAGTAATGCGGCAGCGGATACAACTGAGAACAGCGCAGATGCAAAAGATTTAAGTGGTTCTATCACCTTAGCAGGTTCCACTTCGATGGAAAAATTTGCGAATGCACTGGCAGAAACGTTCATGGAGAAATATCCGAACGTGACCGTACAGGCTGAATTTACCGGCTCTTCCGCAGGTATCGAGTCCGTACTGGCAGGTCAGTGTGATGTCGGTGATTCTTCCAGAGCGTTAAAGGACGATGAGAAGGCAAAAGGTGCCGTTGAAAATATCGTAGCCATCGATGGTATTGCCGTTGTCGTTGACCCGTCCAACGCAGTAGATGGTCTGAGCAAGGACGAGCTGACCGGCATTTACGACGGAAGCATCACAAACTGGAAGGATGTAGGCGGCAGCGATATGCCGATTGTCGTAGTCGGACGGGAAGCAGGTTCCGGTACAAGAGGCGCATTTGAGGAGCTTCTGGGTCTGGAAGATGCCTGCAAATATGCAAACGAGCTGGATTCCACCGGTGCAGTTATGGCAAAAGTAGCATCTACACCGGGTTCCATCGGATACGTTTCCCTGGATGTAGTCGATGATACCGTTAAGGCAGTTAAACTGGATGATGTAGAGCCGACGGAGGAGAACATCAAGGCAGGCAGCTATTTCTTAAGCCGTCCATTCGTTATGGCAACCAAGGGAGAAATTTCTGAGCAGAACGAGCTGGTACAGGCTCTGTTTGACTATGTATACTCTGCAGAAGGCGATGACCTGATTAAATCTGTAGGCCTGATTACTACGAAGTAAGAAACTGCATCGGAATTTGTGAATGTGGATAAAATTACCGGTGGAGACAGGTAAGGATAGAAAAATCAGAAATTCACGAATACACATAATATTGAATAGATTCAAATAATATCGAGTCGCTTGCAGTCAAGCCGCAGAAAGGAAACTCTGCTTTGACCGAAAGCGGCTCGCTGTTCAATCCGAGACAGGAGAGACATATGCACGAAAAGAAATTTACCATTTTTGGAAGCCATGCCACGAAATCAGCGGTAGAGAGGGCAGCGGAAATTATTTTTACCGCCTGCGGCCTGCTGGCGGTGGTGGCAGTTTTTTCAATTACCTTATACATGATTATCAGCGGTACTCCGGCACTTTTTAAGGTGGGGGTTCCGGAAATCTTATTTGGAACCGTCTGGAAGCCGACTGGAAATCCGGCGTCTTTCGGAATCCTCTACGTTATTTTAACCTCCATCGTCGGAACCTTTCTGGCGATCCTGATCGGTGTTCCGATTGGGCTGTTTACCGCCATCTTTCTGGCAGAGGTTGCACCGCCGAAGGTAGCGGCAGTGGTCCGCCCGGCAGTTGAGCTTCTGGCAGGTATTCCGTCGGTTATCTACGGACTCTTAGGAATTTTGATTTTAAATCCCCTGATGTATAAGCTGGAAATGAAACTCTTTGCCGGTTCCACGACGCATCAGTTTACCGGCGGTGCGAACCTGATATCAGCGGTTCTGGTTCTGGCAATCATGATTCTTCCGACTGTCATCAATATCAGTGAAGCGTCGCTTAGGGCAGTCCCGAAACATTTAAAAAGCGCATCGCTGGCGCTCGGTGCAACGCATATCCAGACGATTTTCAAAGTAATCGTTCCGGCGGCGCACTCCGGCATCATCACGGCGGTGGTTTTAGGCTGCGGACGTGCGATCGGGGAGGCAATGGCGATCAGCCTGGTATCTGGAAGTTCAGTCAATCTGCCGCTTCCATTTAACTCCGTCCGTTTCCTGACAACCGCGATCGTGGCGGAAATGTCTTATTCAGAGGGACTTCACCGGGAAGTGCTCTTTACCATCGGTCTGGTGCTGTTCGTATTTATCATGTTTATCAACACGGTGCTCAGCCGGATGTTTGTGAAGGAGGGCGGCGCAAATGACTGATAATAGAATGAAAAGTATTTACCAGAAGCGCACCCGCATCGGGGACAATATCTTAAAAGTGCTGATTTATCTGGCAGCTGGCGTGGCGATCGCGCTGTTAGTTGGCATCATGGGGTATGTGTTTGTGCGCGGCCTGCCGCAGGTTTCCTGGCAGCTTCTGTCCACGGTACAGAGCTCCCTCAAGGGCACCTTTGGTATTCTGGGAAATATCATCAACACGATTTACATCATTGTAATTACCCTTATCATTGCAGCGCCGATCGGAATCGGCTCCGCCATTTATCTGAACGAATACGCAAAGCCGGGAAAACTGGTGCGGACGATTGAATTTACAACCGAGATCCTGTCCGGTATTCCGTCGATTATTTTTGGCTTGTTCGGGATGGTCTTTTTCGGAATGACGCTGAAGCTGGGTTATTCGGTTCTGACCGGATCCTTCACGCTGACCCTGATGGTGCTTCCGCTGATTACGCGGAACACACAGGAAGCACTCAAAACCGTTCCGGACAGCTACCGCAGCGGCGCACTGGGAATCGGTGCAACGAAATGGTATATGATCCGGACGATCCTGCTGCCGAGCGCGGCACCGGGTATTCTGACCGGCGTCATCCTTTCGATTGGCCGTATCGTGGGCGAGTCGGCGGCGCTTCTGTTTACTGCCGGAAGCGGCTTCCAGCTTCCGAAAAACCTGTTTGGAAAACTGTTTGAGTCGAGCGGCACGCTGACCATCCAGCTCTACCTGTCGATGCAGAAAGCAAAATACGATCAGGCGTTTGGAATCGCGGTCGTGCTTCTGATTATCGTGCTGGGAATCAACCTGCTGACGAGATTTTTGACCAACCGGTTTGATGTGACAAAATTAAAATAAAGTAAAAAATGAGGAAATGATATGGAGACAAAAATTTCTACGTCGGATTTGAATCTGTACTATGGAAACAATCATGCATTAAAAAATATCAATCTGGATATATATGAAAATCAGATCACAGCGTTTATCGGACCGTCCGGCTGCGGTAAGTCTACCTATTTAAAAACATTGAACCGCATGAACGATCTGGTGCCGAATGTAACAATCAATGGAAAGGTGTGGATCGACGGCGAGGATATCTATGATCCGAAGGTTGATACGACGCTTCTTCGCAAGAAGGTCGGCATGGTATTTCAGCAGCCGAACCCATTTCCGATGAGTATTTATGACAATATCGCGTATGGACCGCGGATTCACGGCATTAAGGGAAAGCCAGAGCTGGACGCGATTGTGGAGAAGAGTCTGCGCGGCGCGGCCCTGTGGGATGAGGTCAAGGATCGCCTGAAACGTTCTGCACTGGGACTTTCCGGCGGACAGCAGCAGCGTCTCTGCATCGCGCGTGCGCTGGCGGTTGAGCCGGAGATTCTCCTGATGGATGAGCCGACCTCGGCACTGGACCCGATTTCCACGCTGAAAATCGAGGATCTGATGGGCGAGCTTAAGAAGAATTATACCGTTGTCATCGTTACTCACAATATGCAGCAGGCGACCCGTATTGCGGACTACACGGCATTTTTCCTGGTGGGTGAGATAGTCGAGTATGCACCGACGACGGATCTGTTCTCGCATCCGCGGGAGAAGAAGACGGAAGACTATATTACCGGACGGTTTGGATGATAGGTGTAAGATTGAGGATTTAAAAATAAGTAGAAAATCAGTTTGTTGTTCAGAAGTGGAAAATTTCTGGGCAGAAAACAGGGGAGATGGAGAGGAGATACGGGATGGCGACGAGAGAGGCATTTATACAGGAGTTAGAAGGGCTGAATCAGGAATTGAACGCGATGAGCCAGATGGTGCAGGATGCGATTGACAGTAGTTTTCAAGCGCTTACCGAGCATAATGAAGAGCTGGCACAGAAGGTTATCAAAGGAGACCGGGATGTGGACAATATGGAGCGAAAGATCGAGACACACTGCCTGACGCTGATGTTAAAGCAGCAGCCGGTCGCCAGTGATCTGCGCCATATCTCGACGGCGCTGAAGGTTGTGACCGATCTGGAGCGGATGGGCGATCAGGCGGCGGACATTGCCGATCTGTCCCTGCGTTTGGAGGATGCAGATATTAGTCTTGTAAGCAAACATCTTCCGGCCATGGTGGCAAATGTGAAAACGATGGTAAAGGATGCGATTCACGCGTTTATTGAGCGTGACACCGAGACGGCGGAGACATTCGAACAGAGGGATGATCTGATCGATGCCTTCTTTGAACGGGTAAAACGGGAAGTGATTGAGTTTCTGAAAAAAGACGGGGATAAATCCGATGTGGCAGTCGATCTTTTGATGGTTGCCAAGTATCTGGAGCGAATCGCCGATCACGCGGTCAATGTGTGCGAGTGGACAGAGTTTTCGGACACAGGGGCCGTGGGGGATGTGATGATTCTCTAAAGGTGGAATCATTTTGTGAAAGGCAGCGCTTGAAAACAACAAGGGAAGAATGAAGGCGAACGGCCAGAGTGCAAAATTGTATGGCTGAACTATCTTAATTGTGCATAAAATTAAGTAAGTATGCGGCAGTCAACAGGAGTAATATATCATGCGTGATATAGTTCTGGAACTTCTCAGTTCTTACGGGTATGCGGGGATGTTTGCCTTGATTCTGATTGAAAATCTCTTTCCGCCGATTCCTTCAGAAGTGATTCTGACATTCGGCGGATTTATGACAACGTACACACGGATGTCAATCGCAGGGGCTGTCCTGGCAGCAACATCCGGATCGGTACTTGGAGCACTGATTTTGTATGAACTGGGAAGACGAATTCCTGTCCAGAAGTTTTATTTCTTTTTGGGCGGCGCATGGGGAAAACGGCTCGGAGTGGAAGTGGAAGATGTAAAAGATGCAGACGGATGGCTGGAGAGAACGGGACGGTCAGCCGTCTTTTTTTGCCGGTTCGTTCCGATCATCCGAAGCCTGATCTCGATTCCGGCGGGGATGGCAAAGATGGAACTGCTGCCGTTTCTCCTGCTGACAACAGCGGGCAGTCTTATCTGGAATACGGTGCTCATCGGAGCCGGCGCGGTGGCGGGGGCATCGTGGGAACGTATTCTGGTGCTGTTAAAGACATATTCCCGCTTCGCCGTGATGGGAGCGGGAATCTTGGGATTTGCGGTGGCGTGTGTGTATTTTCGGAAACGATAACAACAGGAGAGTGATAATTCATGCAGAAAGAGTTTATTCATTCAAGTAAAAATATATCGTGTCATTCTTTACTTCCAGCCGTGCCGTCCCATCGATCACCAGCTGTTCCAGATATGGGCGCAGGTGGCGTTCCTGACGGATGAGCTGGTCGTAGGTACCGATGTGCATTCCGATCAGGCGTCGGCTTTCCTGATAAAATTCATCACGCGTCATTGGTCTCTGCAAAAGCTTTGCCAGCTCTGCGAGACGCAGACGGACAAGATCCATATTTTTGTCCGCCAGTTCCCGGATATTGCCATCAAATGGACCTTTGTGCGATAAAATCCAGTGCTGGTAAGGCAGTTTTGTGATTGCTTCCTTGCTTTCCAGATCCAGACCGACGTGGTCGCAGTATGGAAGCTTGACGTGACGCAGGACATTTTCGGTTAAAAGCGCGTCTCCGGCAAAGCAGACGCCGTCCGGTGTGCCGATGACGATGTGGTCGAGGGAATGCCCTGGCAGATGGTGAACCGGGAAGGTTACGCCGCAGAGTGTCACGGAAGTATCCTCCGGCTGGATGATACAGTCAACCGGGCAGCGCTGCTCGGTGTCGATGGAAATCTTTTCCTCCTCGGAGCGCCCGAAATAATTGGTATACCGTTCCAGCGCCGCCTGGGAGGCGATCAGCCCGGCTTCGCCAAGCGACATAGCCAGTGGAATCTGAAAGGCTTCGCGCAGGCGTTTGCTGTTTCCATGATGGTCGATGTGCGCGTGGGAAACGATCAGCCCCGCCGGGGTCAGCCCGGCGTCTTTCAGAGAGCCGACCAGCTCGTCATATTCCTTTGAGTAACCATTGTCAAACAGGATGCAGCGGGTGTCGTCGATGCGGTAGACGCCGACGGCTGTTTTGCCAAGCAGGCAGTCTGTATTTCCAGAAACGTGTATGAGTTCCACGGAAAGAGTCCTCCTTTTATCATGAATAACACAAAAAGCGACGGCTGAGATATCTCCGCTGTCGCTTTTTAAGAATGCGTCTGATAGGAATCGAACCTACGCCTCAGGCTCCGGAGGCCGGCGCTCTATCCACTGAGCTACAGACGCATTACTTGTATGATACTATAATATTTAGAAAATTGCAAGTTTTTTTTCGGAAATACCGCTTGCCGAGTAACCAAATCACCGCTATAATATTAACAATCGAATAAGTCAGGAGGCGGTCGGGTGGGAGAACCGAAAAAGAAACCGGGACGCAGCCGGAAGAACGGAACGGACTGGGAACTGCGCCGCTATGTGATGCTGCTTGCGGCGGTGATTGTATTGATTCTGATTGGCGCGGTGGCGATGTTTTCCGGGAAAATAACAAACATTCTGGGGAAAAAGGATGGCTTACCGGCAGAAATGGTGGATACAGGCGGATCTGGAATGGTGATTGAGCCGGACACGAAAGAATATATTCAGGACTTTGGCGGATGTATTCTGACAGAGAATGGCGAGCCGGGGATCACAGAGCTGATGAATACTTATTTTCAGGCGGTTTCCGACTGTGATATGGATACGTTTGTGAAGTTGTTTACCTCACAGGATACGAGTGAGGAAGAACACTACCGTCAGGAATTTGAAGAACAGAAGCAGTACATTTCCGGGTACCAGAATGTGAAATGTTATACGACGCCGGGGCTTAGGGACGGTGAGATGGCAGCGTATGTGTATTATGAGATTTTGTATACGGGCGTGGAGACACCGGCACCGAGTCTGGTGCGGATCTATGCGATCCGGGCGGAGGACGGAAGCTGGCAGATCGATGACGGGAAAATGTCCGAAGAGCTGACGCAGTATTTTGAAGAGCTGTCGGTCAATGAGGATGTGCGCCTTCTCAGCAAGCAGACGGATGAAGCAATGGATGCGGCGATGGAGCAGGATGAAGCGCTGAAAGAGCGCGTGGAATTTATGAAACAGGGCGCATCTTATATGCAGGAGGAGTCAGAACCGGCTGCGTCAAATCCTTAAAATGCTTTATTGAATTCGTCTGGCTGGAAAAATAAAGTTTTTAAGGTATGGAAAGCTGAAAAGCGGATATGCCGGAGTATGGAGAAATGGCTGATAGTATATAAGATATAAAATCGATTGATTTATAAAAAGTGAAAGTACAGATATAGAAAGACAAAGAGGCACAAAGAATGGATGTAAAAGATTTTTATTATGATTTACCACAGGAGTTAATTGCACAGGATCCGCTGGAAGATCGTTCTTCTTCCCGGCTTTTAGTGCTGGATAAAAAGACGGGTGAGATGCAGCATAAGGTGTTTAAGGATATTGTCAATTATCTTCATCCGGGCGATTGCCTGGTGATCAATGACACAAAGGTTATCCCGGCGCGTCTGATCGGAAGCAAGGAGGGAACGGATGCACACATCGAGATTCTTCTTCTGAAACGCCGTGAGAACGATATCTGGGAGACGCTGGTAAAGCCGGGCAAAAAGGCAAAGCCGGGAACCGTGATTAATTTTGGTGATGGTCTGTTAAAGGGAACCGTTATTGATGTGGTAGAAGAGGGAAACCGGCTGATTCAGTTCTCCTACGAGGGGATCTTCGAGGAGATTCTTGACCAGCTTGGCCAGATGCCGCTTCCACCGTATATTACACACCGTCTGAAAGATAAAAACCGTTATCAGACCGTTTATGCAGAACATGAGGGATCCGCGGCTGCTCCGACTGCCGGACTTCATTTTACCAAGGAACTGCTGGCACAGATTCAGGAGATGGGAGTGAAGATCGCGCATGTGACACTCCATGTGGGTCTGGGAACCTTCCGACCGGTCAAGGTTTCAAATGTTTTAGATCATCATATGCATTCGGAGTTTTACCGCATCGAAGAAGACGCTGCTAATATGATTAATGAGACGAAGAAAAATGGCGGACGCATTATCTGTGTCGGTACGACAAGCTGCCGGACGCTGGAATCCGCAGCAGCCGAGGACGGCACGATCCGCGCATGCAGCGGCTGGACGGACATTTTCATTTATCCAGGCTACCAGTTCAAGATTCTGGACTGCCTGATCACAAACTTCCACCTGCCGGAGTCCACACTCGTCATGCTGGTATCCGCACTGGCAGGCAGAGAACACGTGCTCACGGCGTATGAAGAGGCGATCCGGCAGAGATATCGGTTCTTTAGTTTTGGGGATGCTATGTTTATCCAGTAGAGAAAAGGGATGTATGAAAAAGACTCATAGTGAAAGGCTATGGGTCTTTTTATTTCGAAAAATGTTTGAAAAACGGCACACCGCGTTCTCGTTACTTTAGCCTGCAAATAAAAAGTCAAGACTTAATGGGGAAAAAAATATAAAATTTTACATGGTTAAAATTAGGCACTAAAATAAGACCACCACAAGCAGTGCTGGTCTGCAAATAAAAGTTTTGAATTAGCTTGACTCAGAAAGAATACAGAGATATTCCTTCACTCGTCCATAATAAATTCTGAGAAATTTATTAGCGCCTGCAGTCATGTAAACATAGTACGGTTTACCCTGGGCACGTTTTCTGTCCATGAATTGATATACAGGATCATCTTGCGGCATTGTTTTAAT
>NZ_PYLO01000030.1 GCF_003024715.1 Clostridium fessum
GAAGAAGAAGTAAGGGTTTTATATACTGTTGAGTTTTCGAGGATGACAATTAAAGATTGAAATCCAGGAAATGAAAGATTTCCGGTGTCGATGCGCTTAGGGGACACACCCGTTCCCATCCCGAACACGATGGTTAAGACCTAAGCGGCCGATGATACTATGCTGGAGACGGCATGGGAAAGCAGGTGGATGCCGGATTCATTATGGGGGTGTAGCTCAGTTGGGAGAGCACCTGCCTTGCAAGCAGGGGGTCAAGAGTTCGAATCTCTCCATCTCCATTTGCCGAAAGCAACTGAATGAAAACGAGTCGAAGACGAAGCTTGAATTTAGTGCGAGGCAGTTCACGAACCTTAACGAACGCAAGTGAGTTTAGTTGAGTGAACATACTATGTACCTTGAAAACTGCATATTGAAAATCTGATACAAAGTTCAAACCGAGAGGTTTGAAACAAATATCAAGACATCCGAGGTGTTACACGAAAGTGTAACCAAACAAACCAAAACAAGCAATTATTAATTGTAAACACCATAAGCCAAAGATGCAACGCTATGCATCTGAGAGGAACACCGTACCCGCGGTGTGAATCAATTGGTTAAGCTAATAAGAGCGCAGGGTGGATGCCTTGGCACTAAGAGCCGATGAAAGACGTGATAAGCTGCGAAAAGCTTCGGGGAGGAGCAAATATC
>NZ_PYLO01000031.1 GCF_003024715.1 Clostridium fessum
GCCTTAGTTTGTGGGAAAAGGGAGAACTGAGAGGAAAACCGAAGCTGGTCTGTGAGAATCATGCGATGCCGGTATTTTATCGGGATGTCATGTATAAGGAAGCAGAACCGGGAGAAGATGCGGCACATTTAAAGCTGTTTGATGGGCGGGAGTGGAAGTGGTTTCAAGTAAAATTACTTCATACCGATATGGAATATCTGCGAAAAAAATGGAGTGGTAAAAAGGCATCTGCCCCTACTTTGGAAAGGAAACATCATAAATATTTCCTTCGGTTTTCATACACAGAGGAAGTAAGCTTATCAAAAACAGATGTAAAAGAGCAGGTGATATGCAGCGTTGATTTAGGAATCAATACGGATGCGGTCTGCAGCATCATGCGTGCAGATGGCACTATCCTGGGACGTAAATTTATAAATTTCTCCAGTGATAAAGACCATTTGTATCATGTGCTTGGCAGAATCCGCCGTTTTCAGAGGGAACATTCCTCCAGACAGGTCCAAAGCCGATGGGATTATGCAAAAAGGCTGAATATGGAGCTGTCCCGCAAAATAGCTGCGGAGATCACGAAATATGCCGCAGAGTATCAGGCAGGTGTAATTGTGTTTGAGTATCTGGAAATGCAGGGAAAAATATCCGGAAAAAAGAAACAAAAGCTTCATTTATGGAGAAAGCGGGATAT
>NZ_PYLO01000032.1 GCF_003024715.1 Clostridium fessum
GCCTTAGTTTGTGGGAAAAGGGAGAACTGAGAGGAAAACCGAAGCTGGTCTGTGAGAATCATGCGATGCCGGTATTTTATCGGGATGTCATGTATAAGGAAGCAGAACCGGGAGAAGATGCGGCACATTTAAAGCTGTTTGATGGGCGGGAGTGGAAGTGGTTTCAAGTAAAATTACTTCATACCGATATGGAATATCTGCGAAAAAAATGGAGTGGTAAAAAGGCATCTGCCCCTACTTTGGAAAGGAAACATCATAAATATTTCCTTCGGTTTTCATACACAGAGGAAGTAACCTTATCGAAAACAGCTGTAAAAGAGCAGGTGATATGCAGTGTTGATTTGGGAATCAATACGGATGCAGTCTGCAGCATCATGCGTGCAGAATCATGCGTGCAGATGGCACTATCCTGGGACGTAAATTTATAAATTTCTCCAGTGATAAAGACCATTTGTATCATGTGCTTGGCAGAATCCGCCGTTTTCAGAGGGAACATTCCTCCAGACAGGTCCAAAGCCGATGGGATTATGCAAAAAGGCTGAATATGGAGCTGTCCCGCAAAATAGCTGCGGAGATCACGAAATATGCCGCAGAGTATCAGGCAGGTGTAATTGTGTTTGAGTATCTGGAAATGCAGGGAAAAATATCCGGAAA
>NZ_PYLO01000033.1 GCF_003024715.1 Clostridium fessum
AACAAATGGCAAAATCTTAAACCATATAGTATTGTGGATGAATTGCGCACACAACTAAAGGCCATGAATCGTCAGTTTCATTTCTATGTGAAACAAAAAACGGCTATGAAAAATAATCTTATTAATCTCATTGACCAGACATACCCAAATGCAAATACTTATTTTAATAGTCCACCCCGCAGTGATGGCTCCCAAAAATGGGTTGATTTTGTCTATACGTATTGGCATGTAGATTGCGTTCGTAAAATGTCTCTAAATTCTTTTGTTAAACACTATCAAAACTGGTGCAAGCAAAAAAAATATATCTTCAATAAATCGAAAGCCGAAGAAATTTATACCAAGGCAACGGAACTTGTCCCGGTATTTCCTAAAAACGAAATAACCAAACGCATCATTAGACAAGCTATCGCTCAGCTTAACAGCACTTCCGCTACCGTCGAAACAATACGCATTCTCATGAATGAAACCGCCTCAAAACTTCCAGAGTACCCGATTGTTATGCAGTTTAAAGGGATTGGTCCATCTCTTGGTCCACAGCTTATGGCTGAGATCGGTGATATAACCAGATTTACACATAAAGGAGCCCTTACTGCTTTCGCCGGGGTAGATCCTG
>NZ_PYLO01000005.1 GCF_003024715.1 Clostridium fessum
ATTAAAACAATGCCGCAAGATGATCCTGTATATCAATTCATGGACAGAAAACGTGCCCAGGGTAAACCGTACTATGTTTACATGACTGCAGGCGCTAATAAATTTCTCAGAATTTATTATGGACGAGTGAAGGAATATCTCTGTATTCTTTCTGAGTCAAGCTAATTCAAAACTTTTATTTGCAGACCAGCACTGCTTGTGGTGGTCTTATTTTAGTGCCTAATTTTAACCATGTAAAATTTTATATTTTTTTCCCCATTAAGTCTTGACTTTTTATTTGCAGGCTAAAGTAACGAGAATGCGGTGTGCCGTTTTTCAATGACTGATCGTTAATAAACTCTGAAAATGCCTGCATCGCCGCCTCATGATCCAGTTTGGCAATTTTGTGTACCATCAGACCAAATGGTGTATCTCCAAACTCCCTCTGGTAGTCTTCCTTACCGCCAAGTTCCGTCGTGAGAATCCGCTCTAACTCCTGATAATCTCCCTGTGTCAGCTTAATATTGTGCGTTAATTTATGAATCGCCAGTGTGTTTCCATGTTCCCCGATATATCGATTAACCTTTTCCCGATAATCCTCAAAATCATATGCCGCATCTAACTGGACACCCTCCTGCTGATCGATAATGGAATCTGTCAAATGAGTCGTGATCGTCCTGCCCCCCTGATCTTGATCCAAAAACCTCATCAGTTCCCGCAATTTCTGCCGGACGCGTTCAAATTGAAGAACATCATTTACCTTCCAAAATTCATCCGTCTGAATTTCTTGTATAAAATCAAGTTTTTCTTTTACCTGAGGAATACTGATCTTGCGCGACAGCAAACCAGCAATCTCACAAAGCACCTTTTTCGCTCTCTTAAAAGACGGCATCTGTTCCATAGAAGCCAGCATCAGACCATACATAAAATTGTCAAACCGTTTAGCCAGCTCATCTTCATCATTCAAATGCACCAGCGGCGCAATATGCTGTAAAAGTTCTCCCTTATCCCCTTCACTGATCACGTCAAAATCCGTCTCTTGTTTAAATTTCTCCACATATTGTAATTTAAGCTTTACAGAAATCAGCTTCGGATCCAACTCCACAAGCTGATTATGGCATCCCGATATCAGTTCCTTCCGCCACTCTTCATAAGTACCTTCCGCATAGCAAGCTTCCTGCGGCAGAGAAATGAGCCGGATTTGTTTTCCAAAAATATTTTCACTTAAGGATTTCGTCTCCTTCGACACAAAACCTTCTATATGTTCACGAAAATATTCAAAATTCCCACAATAATCAAAAATCAGGAAACGTCTTTTATCTGTATACTCCCCGTCTATCGGATCCATGCAGGTAAGTCCCTTGCACAAACGAGTGCCGCGTCCAATCATCTGCCAGAATTTTGCCTTAGAACGTACCTTCTTAAAAAATACAAGATTTACACATTGCGGCACATCAATCCCCGTATCCATCATATCCACCGATACCGCAATAAAAGGAGGCTTATTTTCAACCTTGAAGTCATCAATTACAGTCTGGGCGTATGCATCATCACAAATTACCCTCTGTGCAAATATCCCCTTCTTTTCCGGATAAATATTGGGATATAGCTTGTTGAAGCGTTCCAGAATAAACTCCGCATGCTTTTTATTCTGTGCAAAGATGATTGTCTTTCCAATCCGATCGCCGCCAGCCACATGAATACCACGTTCCATCAGATCCTGAAGCACCATATCTACCGTCACTTCATTAAAGATAAACTTATTCATCGCCGCAGAAGGAATAAATTCTGGCATCTGACCATCTTCCACAAAATCGTCCTCATACCGTTCCTTATCCTTATCGAATAAATCATCATACGTAATTCCTTCATCCAGAAACTTCGTCTTTACCTCATAATTATAATATGGAACCAGCACATGATCCTGATAAACAGCCGTCTCATAATCGTATGCATACGTCGGCACACCATGTTCCATTTCAAAGAAATCATACGTATTCCGATCCACATCCGTTTTCGGCGTAGCCGTCAGACCAACCATGATTGCATCAAAATACTCGAAAATCGCCCGGTATTTCTTAAAAATACTGCGGTGGCTTTCGTCAATAATAATCAAATCAAAATGTGCCGGTGTAAACAAGCGGATGCCATCCTTATTTTTCGTATCATCAATCGCATTTAACATCGTCGGATAGGTTGAAAATACGATACGTGCATTCCGATCATCTTTATTGGTACACAGATTGCAAAGTGACATATCCGGCAGATAATTCTTAAAATCATCCTTTGCCTGTTTTACCAAGGCAGTCCGATCCGCCAAAAAAAGCACATTCGTCACATATTTTCCACGACTCAAAACATCCGTCAAGCTGGAAGCCGTTCTTGTTTTACCAGTTCCGGTTGCCATCACAAGCAAATGTTTCCGATAACCGCGCTGTATCTGTTCGCACACCGCCCGGATCGCTTCTTTTTGATAATAACGATCCGTGATTTTATCATCAATCGGAATCTGCATTAAATCCTTATGTTCCGAACGTCGGTTCATCATCTTCTGCAAATCATCTTTACTGAAAATGCCACTGACCGGACGCTGTGGAGAAGTCTTGTCATCCCAGAAATACGTTTCAAATCCATTCGTCGTAAACATCATCGGTCTGCGGCCAAACTTCCGCTCTAAACAGTCACCTGTTTCCGACCAACATTCGGATCCTTGCTGGTGCGCTTCGCTTCCACCACCGCTGGCGCAAATAATGCATATTCTTTTGTATTCTTTAAAAATTCAAAGTTTGACATAAGATCCCCCCTATTTGGAAGTATTCTTCTTTTTCTTTGGCGCTGTCAGCTCATAGCTTAACGCAAGTAAATTTTTAATCGGCTCATCCAGCCCCGCATCCCCCAGCAAAACACTGATCCACTTCTCCTTGTTCATATGGTATGCCGGAAAATATCCTTTCTGCCCCCGCAAAGAACCTATCAGCATCGGATCACTCTTTAGATTTATAACATCTATGATATTATCATCCTCCAGCCCCAGCTTACTCCCTGCAACACTCAAAATCACGCCATACCATTTATCATTATCCGCCCGACGCAGCACTGCGTTCGAATCCTTCCACGGATATTCCGCTTCCGTGCCATATTCTTGTTTTACCCATTGAAATAATTCTTCTCTTGTCATTTTGGTGAAACGCCTCGCTTTCGGTTTCAAGGTAAAATATATTTGTTATTTGCAATGTTTGTATTTGTGTAAATATGTTTTTATAGTGCAGTATGATGTTCTGTTTCAGCGACAATTTATCCTTTTACAAAAGCCACCCCAAAAGCTCTCTCTCGAACACCGCCAACGCCCGCTTCACATACTCCCTCCGCGCCGTTTCATCCACAAGTGAAACCGCACACGGATTCATCTGCTTAAAATCCGGCACTTCTGCCTCTTCGCAGTGGCGTTTTCCGTTCGGATAACACCAGGCAAACCACCAGTCCTCCGGCAGAATTATTTCCTTTTTGAGATATCTGGATGCCTCCTGCTTAAGCCCGTCGGTTATATCATCTACCTGATAGCCTTTCGAAAAGCCATCCTTGGAGCTGGCTTCTTTATCAAACAGGCAGAATCCCGCAAACAAATTGTGCTCTACTTCAATTCGAAACCAGAGTTCCAGACCCGCTTTTTGAAATTTTGCCTTTTTTACCACATAATTCAATCCAGGATAGGTGCTGTAACAATCATAAAATTTATCATGCTGTAAATCCTGATAGGAATAATATCCACTATCCTTTTCTAATTTCAAACCATATTTTTCTAAAATTGGCTGCATCTGCTGCTGAAATTCTTCAAACACCTGGCGAATCAGCCGCACCTTTGCCTTTTTCATCGATTTTTCAATCTCGATTCCGGCAAGAAATTTTTCCGGCGATTCGTACAATGCCTCAATCACTTTATCTGCCACTTTCTTCTCTCTTTCATCCGCTATGCTATGTACCGCATCCAAATATTGCTCCATCACTGCCCGAAATGGCTCTTTTAAATTTTGCAATTCACCTTCCAGCCACCGATAGATATCTTCTGCCCATGAAATACACTGGATTTGCCCTAATGGTAATAAATTTCCTCCGCCTTTCTTCTTCCGGCTGTACTCAGATGGCGGCGTTCCAAAACGGGTTAGATATATCAATCGGGAATTTTGTGCCATCTCAAAGTAATCCGAACACTGTCCTTCCTGTTCCCCCGCATAGATTTTTACCTCGATCGGAATCTGATACTCCGCATTCCGTATGAAAATATCAATTCTTCTCTCTTTATCAATCGGGTACTCTTTGACTACCTCCGTATGCAATAGCAATGTATCGCTTACCGGATCCATTTTCAACACATCTCGGATAAACGATTTCAGAAACCGGATTCCGCAGCCATGCATTCCCTCCGGGTTCAGCAGATCGGTCAAAAAACGGCACATGATCACTTCACGGCTCTGTATCTCTAATACATCAAAAATGTTGTAGGCTGATAATTTCTTATGAAATGGTATGTTTTTACAGTTTGTATGAATTTGCGATAGTAAATCTCTATATGTTTCCATTTCTCATTCTCTGGCGATTCCCGTTTGTCTCACTTTTCATTTATAAAACGATTTCTTTTTATCTATCATACCATAAAAAACACGGTTCTCACAGACTCTATCCAAGGCATCCCTCCAACTTTCTTCACACCAAATCATACCTTATTTATGAAATGCAAAAAAAGTCGATTTTTATTTGCATTTCAGTGCATAAACTTTATTTTTTTAGATTGTGCTTGTTTGTTCAGCAAGCGTAATACTGACATCACAAGCAACATAGCAAAAACACAGCATTAAGTTTTACTTTTTGCAAGGTAGAAAAGGTCAACAAAGTATTGCAGATAAAGGATTTTTAGACAATTATCTCTCATTCAACTTGTTCAACCACAATGAATATCTACGCTCACAGCTTTGAGGAACAGCAAGAGGAAGTTGCAACAAAGGTAAATGAGTTCTTGCGATTGAACGCATAAATAATTGAGAGCCAGAGGACAAAATCCAAAGGCTCTCATTTAGTCATCATTCATCTTTCAATTCCATGTGGTCAAGGGCATATTGCAAAGCCATGCTGATTAGTTCATTACGAGAACGATTCGTCTTAGCTGCTAAATCGTTATATTCTTCTTGCAAGGCTCTATCTATGCGTATCGTCATGGTGACAGATTTATCTTCTTTTGGTGTTACGATAAATTTCTCCATAATGCAATTCCTCCATTGGTTTTGATTACATTATAGTATTGACAAGAGGTGCAAAACTATGACACAATAGTGAGTTAAAATTATGCTGTACTTTTGTGTTACACTCTGCTATAATGCTACTATCAACCAAAACTTGGAGGTATGGCATTATGAAAGATAAATCAACCAAAAGCAATGGAAAGAAACCTATTTTCAAGAAATGGTGGTTTTGGGTAATTATTGTTGTTATTCTGGCCGCTATCTTTGGAAACTCAGGAACGAATGACAGCATTAAGGACGAAACAAAAGACGCAATCAATTCAACGGAACAGCAAGCAACATCTGACAAATTCGTTGAAGATGTGAAAACCGCTATTTCTGGTGCTATTGACAGCGACAATGAAGCAATCACAGATATTGCGTTGAAAGACAAAGATCTGTGTGTAACAGTTGATTTGAGTAAAGCAGACCCCAGCCCTCTTACAATAGAGGACTTGGCAATCTCTCGTACAAGTTCAATCACAGACGCTATACTTGAACTTACTGGTTACGACAGTCAATGGAACACGATAACAGTTGATTTTGGAGATGTTGGCAAGGTCGTATGTGACAAAGATAGCATAAAAGAAAATGAAGCAGGTGGACGATACTTCCCATCAGAAAACTTTACATTAAAATAAATGGGGAAAACAAAGAGAGCCTTGACAGGAACAACAACCAGTCAAGGCTTTTCTTTATACTATTGTTATACTAAACTTACGGCGTGATATGGTGTGATAGACCGAGTTAGGGAAAGTAGAAATCCTAAAAAGGTAATACGGGTATCACTTATGGAGAGTTATGGAGAGATAGGGCGAGTGCCTGTTAATCTTTTTTAAATTTATGCTATACTCACATTATAAGGAGGAACTGCACATGATTGATATTCACGAACTCAAAAAAAGAGATTTATACTTAAATAAAATTATAGCGTTTCAGGATACTGAACCTGTAAAAGTTGTCACCGGCATCCGTAGATGCGGCTAGTCAAGTCTTCTTAGATTGATGACCCTCCACCTGAAAGAAAACGGTATAACGGATGATCAGCTTCTTGAAATGAATTTTGAATATACCGATAAAATCTATATTCAAGTCACTGAATCAATGACAAGCGAGGACGTCCGCAAACGTGAATTATTCCCTCTTCAAAAAATCAATGACAATTACAAAAAAATCGTCCTTTCCCTGAATCCCGGAATGGACTCTTCCTATGATGGCATAAAATGTGAACTACTCGGCAACTAAGTTACCAGAGCATCTGAAATCTGGCGGGATACCGCCTTTTTTCAGGGTGCGTCCATGACACCACTACTGCTTGCCTTGCGGCTATACAGCTACTTTTATTATTTCTGGATTCTTTAGTCCGGTTACGGACAGTTCTTTCTGTTTTCCGGATACGGAAAGATTTTTACGCAGGATATTAAATGCTCCTACTGCATCCGCATTATATCTTACTCCATCCGTTATATACATGCCCCGCTCTTTTCGGTTTGATGCTTCTGCATATCTTTTTGATATTTCTGGTGAAAACGGGCTGCACTGGCTGGTATAGCTTTCTTCCTGTTTTGTCAGTGATATTCCATACAGTTTCAGTTTATACTCCAGCATGATGTAGAGTTTATTATACGGCAGTCCGTGAAACTTCTGGTTTGTCTTGTGCCCTATTTCTTTTCCTTTACGGATGTTTCGGGTATCTCCTATGATTACACAGCTTATCCTTTCTTTTTTACAGTATTCTGCAAGCCATCTGGTAACCTTATGAAGGTAATCCTTTACTGCGTTCTGTTTTTTCCGATAAAGCCTCTTGATATGTTTCGATGATCGGGGATATTTTATGCCGTTTTCCACCTGCTGTGCATACCATATTGATTGAACCCTGCTGATTTCTTTGTGAAAGTATCTTTCCAGCGAAAGATATTTTCTTCCTAGAATAAAACTCCTTCCATTTCCGGAATCATAACAGGTCATCAGATTATGAATTCCAAGATCCACTGATAAATAATGGCCATTCAGGGAAATCGGTTCTGGTTCTTTGACCTCATAGATAACGATAAGGTCACATTTTCCATCTTCCGGTGGATAGATCCGCAGCTGCTTTATGTGATCCATGTTCCTGAAAATCTTATTTTCAAGATATAGAAATTTTTCATGAATCCCATAAGTTTCTTCCATATAGCTTTTCAGATCCTTTGACAGAGACAGCCGCAATTGATCGGAGCCTTTCTCGTGCCGGATTCCCATCTGCATGTAAGTGATCGGTATATTGTCCTGTTTAAATCGCGGTGGATTTGGATCTTTGATCCCACCGGTCTTTTTAAGAACATAAAATGATTTCCAGGCTTTATCCAGTTGCTTGCAGGTCTCCTGCGCTGTCTGGGATGGAAGCTGTCTATACCACAGATCTCCTTTATGCGCTTTCTTCTGATAATACCAGTCAGGATACTTCTCCAGCCCCAATTCTTTATATCGACGGCGTTCATAGTTGCAGACATTCCAGAGCTTGGAAGCAGCGTAACACATATGCCCTATAATATTAGAATATTCCAGCCGGATATTAACCGATGTTCTGTGCGACAACAGCATTCTCCTCCCCCCTTCAGACAGCCATGTATATGAATATTTACAATTCACATTGAATTAATACGACTTGCTCTGATGTTCAATATAACGGCGAATATTTTCCTCAGATACGTATCCGATCGTTTCCACATAATAGGAATGGTTCCACAGTTCTCCCTTCCACAACTGGTTTCTTATTTCCGGAAAACGTTCAAATAATTTCCTGCCTGTAATCCCCTTCAGATACTTGATAATGGCTGTTATTGACAGTTTTGGTGGAGCTGATACAAAACAGTGAACATGATCACCTTCACCACATTCAAATAAATGAACGGTAAAACCTTTATCGTCAGCTATCTGCTGCACGAGTTCCTGTAGGTATTTCTCAACTTCTGGGGTTAATATCTTCCGTCTGTATTTCACCGACCAAACCATATGGTAGTTAATATTACACACGCAAGTCCTATAATGTATCAGATTTTCTTTCATACATATAGTATATCATATTGAAGTGTAATACGCAATTATTATTCGAACATATTTTCGTTTTTATTGTATGCCGGTTACGGCATTACCATCAAAGGATGAGAATTATTATACTATTTGCATTGTGCAGATATGCACACTCCTGCGCTTTCATCTCGGTAATTAAATTGCCGAGGATTCCCGCTTATTGTCCTAAAAATTTAATTGACTGGCTGATTTCAGAATAAACTTGAAAAAGAATGTGCCTTTTTGTGTAATAGAGAATTCCAAGGAATTTCCTATTACACAAAAATAGCGGCGGCCTGCACTCATCATGCAGGACCGCCGCTGAAATTGATTCTATAAAGTTACTTTCTCATAATGATCTCATCACGTCCCGGACCATTGGATACCATGGTTACCGGTACGCCAAGCTCTGCCTCGATCGTCTCGATGTAGTTGCGGCACTCTGCCGGGAGATCTTCGTATTTCTTGATTCCGCGGATATCACATTTCCAGCCCGGAAGTGTCTTCAGAACCGGTTTTGCTTTCTCCAGCTTGTAGGTTACCGGGAAGTCTTTGACAACTTCGCCGTCGATCTCGTAGCCAACGCAGATCGGGATCTCGTCCAGATATCCCAGAACATCCAGAACGGTCAGAGCCACTTCGGTTGCACCCTGAATACGGCAGCCGTAACGGCTTGCTACTGCGTCGAACCAGCCCACACGTCTCGGACGTCCGGTGGTTGCGCCGAACTCGCCCTTATCACCACCGCGGCGACGAAGTTCGTCTGCCTCATCACCAAAGATCTCGCTGACAAATGCGCCTGCGCCGACTGCACTGGAGTATGCCTTTACAACGGTTGTGATCTCTTTGATCTCATACGGCGGAATGCCTGCGCCGATAGCGCCGTAAGCTGCCAGAGTCGAAGAAGAAGTAACCATCGGGTAAATACCGTGATCCGGGTCTTTCAGGGAACCTAACTGACCCTCAAGAAGGATGTTTTTGCCCTCTTTGATCGCGTCATGCAGATATGCAGATACATCGCATACATACGGTTCTACCATCTTCTTGTATTCCATCAGCTCTGCCAGAACCTCATCCGGGTTCAGCAGCGGTTTGTGGTACAGATGCTCTAACAGGACATTCTTTGTCTCGCAGACACGCTGTACTTTATCTTTCAGAGCTGCCTCGTCCTCGAACAGTTCGCTGACCTGGAAACCGATCTTCGCGTATTTGTCAGAGTAGAACGGCGCGATACCGGACTTGGTAGAACCGAAGGACTTGCCGCCCAGACGCTCTTCCTCATACGTATCAAACAGAACATGGTACGGCATCAGGATCTGTGCGCGATCCGATACCAGAATATGTGGCATCGGAACACCCTGAGATACCAGGCTTTCCAGCTCTTTTACCAGAAACGGGATGTTTAATGCCACACCATTGCCGATGATGCTGGTTGTGTGTCCGTAAAATACACCGGACGGCAGAAGGTGAAGTGCGAAACGGCCATAATTATTGATAATCGTATGACCTGCGTTGCTTCCTCCCTGAAAACGGATAATGATGTCGGATTCCTTAGCAAGCATATCGGTAATCTTACCCTTGCCTTCGTCTCCCCAGTTAGCTCCTACTATTGCTCGTACCATGAATTTTCCTCCCTCAGAAGAATATAAATACTTTTCGGCATGATCGAAAAACGATCATGCCCTCTTACTGTATAATCATACACAACTTTTCTATATAAGTAAAATCAATATTATTTATAAGCTACATAATTAACACTTATACTATTGATGCTCACACATATGCCAGGCAATGTGATTTGAAAAACCGCTACTTTGCAGCTCCTATTTTTCTCATGTGGTTACCTTCGCCAGCTGCTTAAAAAGCTTCGCAGCCGCCGGGGACATCCAGGCTTTCTCAGCTGCCACCAGACAAAACTCACGGGATGGCATCTCTTCGTCAAATTCCAACGCAAAAACATCCCCATTTCCAAGAGCCTCCGATGCAAAATCCGACATCAGACAGCCGATTCCCAGATTCCGCTTAACAAACTGGACAATCATCTCACTGGTGGCCAGTTCAAACTCCGGCTCCAGCCGAACCCCGCGCTTTGCCAGAAACTCATCCATAAAGCGGCGCGTACTGGTATTGCGCTCCAGGAAGATGCAGGGGCAGTTCAACAGCTCTTTATATGAAAGTTTTCTGCCCTTTAACTGGGCTGCGTATTTGGGTCCGGCTATAAACACATTGCGGATCTCCTGAACCGGAAGACTCTTTACCGCCTGCTTGGTTTCAAAAGGTGTGCTGACAATACCGAAATCAATGTGTCCCTGATAGAGTGCTTCAAGGGTCTCGGGCGTCGGGCCGTTTGAAACCGTCACCTTGATATTCGGATACTGCTCATGAAATTGTTCCAGATATGGAAGCAGATAAAACTGAAGTGTCATATCGCTCGCGCCAATGCGGATCTCGCCCGTTTCCAGGTCCTTCATGCGCCGCAGCATCGTCTCCCCGTCCTGTATCGCATCAATTCCCCGTCTGACATACGACAGAAGCAATTCTCCCTCGCTCGTCAGCTTCACGCCGCGCGATGTCCGCAAAAAAAGGCGGCAGCCAAGCGCGGTCTCCAGTTGTCGGACCGCCTGGCTGACCGCCGGCTGGGAAATGCAGAGTGCCTCTGCGGCCGCCGTGATGCCGCCGCATTCGCACACGCTGCAAAATACCCGGTAATACTCCAGATTCACACTTCCATGTAAATCCTGTTTAGACATTAATCTCTGCTTTCACGCCCAGATCTTCTTTATTTGCATCCAGAATCGGCTGGATTACCTCCGCCAAGAACTCATCTACCTGCTCTTTTGCACGACCGGTGTAGCGCTCCGGTTTCATCGCTGCTTTCAGGTCATCTAAGGACAGATTGAACGCCGGATCCGCTGCAATCAGCTCGAGAAGGTTGTTATCCAGACCTTTCTCTTTCACATTCTTTCCAGCTTCCATCGACAGAGTACGGATCTTCTCATGCAGTTCCTGACGGTCACCGCCTGCCTTTACTGCATCCATCATGATATTCTCGGTTGCCATGAACGGAAGCTCTGCCATCATGTGTTTCTCGATAACCTTCGGATATACAACCAGACCGTCAACGACATTCAGGTACAGATCCAGAATACCATCAATTGCAAGGAAGCCTTCCGGAACACTCAGACGCTTGTTCGCAGAATCATCCAATGTACGCTCAAACCACTGGGTAGATGCAACCAGCATCGGGTTCATCACGTCTGCCATCACATAGTTAGCCAGGGAAGCCATACGCTCGCTTCTCATAGGATTTCTCTTATATGCCATAGCGGAGGAACCGATCTGATTCTTCTCGAAAGGCTCTTCTACTTCTTTCAGATGCTGAAGAAGACGGATATCGTTGGAGAATTTATGGGCACTCTGTGCAATACCGGCAAGAACATTTAATACACGTGTATCCTGCTTACGGGAATAGGTCTGTCCGGATACCGGATAGCAGCCATCAAAGCCCATCTTCTCCGCGATCATCTGATCTACCTTGCGGCACTTTGCATGATCCCCATCAAAGAGCTCCAGGAAGCTTGCCTGTGTACCGGTTGTTCCCTTGGAGCCAAGGAGACGTAAGGATCCAAGCACATAATCCAGATCATCCAGATCCTGCTTGAGCTCCATCATCCACAGAGTTGCACGCTTGCCGACGGTGGTCGGCTGTGCCGGCTGGAAATGGGTAAATGCCAGGGTCGGCTGTGCTTTATATTTATCAGCAAATTTAGCCAGCTCATCCAGAACACTGATCAGTTTCTTACGTACCAGCTTCAGGGCTTCTGTCATAATGATGATATCGGTGTTGTCTCCTACGTAGCAGGAAGTTGCACCCAGATGGATGATTCCTTTTGCTGTCGGGCACTGTACGCCGTACGCATACACATGGGACATAACATCGTGGCGCACCAGTTTCTCACGCTCTTTAGCAACATCAAAATTGATTTCATCCTTATGTGCTTTCAATTCATCGATCTGCTCCTGCGTGATCGGAAGGCCAAGCTCCTTCTCCGTCTCTGCCAGCGCAATCCAGAGTCTTCTCCAGGTGCGGAATTTCTTGTCCGGGGAGAAAATATACTGCATCTCCTTGCTTGCATAGCGCTCGGAAAGAGGGCTTACATATCTGTCGTACATGGCTAATTTACCTCGCTTTCTTTTTTCAGGGTATGGAAAATAGTCTCTTTCGCAGCCATTTGAAGGCGTCACCGACACATTTTCTCAATATCCTACCTGCAAATTATAATACAGGCACTTTTCAAAATCAATCACTTTTCGCTGTTCCGGCTGCAGCTCTTTCATTCTTGGTTACTGTTCACGCACACATGCCCAGTAACGGCATTTGCCACAGTAACCGTTCTTGCTCTTCCATTCATCCTTCATGCCCGGCCAAACGTTTTTCCTGCCGCAAACAGTCACTCTCCTTCTGATTCCACCCGTTCGTGCACGATTTCCAGCTCTCCGGTCTTCAGATGCAGACGGATTTTCGTGGAAGTTCCCGTTTTTTCTGTTGCTCCGTATGTTTCCCCGGCATTTTCCCGTTCAACTGTTCTCTTCTCCTGCCGGTCTGCTGACGCTTCCTCCTCCCCATTCTCTGCTCTTTCCCCCTCCGGCAGCTCATACTCGATCACATCCATCTCTCGGATCGACCAGATCCGTTCCCGCATCTTCCATATACTCGCCAAGTACATGGATACAGCCAGTGCAAGTCCATACAGAAAATACCTCTGCCTCCGCTTCCTCCGCCAGCGGACGCGTTTCAGATAGCGGCGAATCTTCCGTTTTTGATATTTAAACAGCTTTCTGCTTTGCGGCATTGATTTTTGTGCATTTCTATGTTTCTCTGACATCTGCATTCCTCCCGCAGGTGCCTCTCCATTTTTACTATAACAAATAGAAAAAAATCTGTAAAGATGATGCGGCTCACAGGCAGGGCTTTTCCGAACTGAAAGTTGTGGTTTTTAGGCAGTTTATTTTTTCTCATGATACGCTTTTTCTGTATTCACACTCCAGATATGCTCCTTATCCGCACTTCCCGCCAGAAGGAGATCCACTGCACAAAATGCTGTCATCATCGAATGATCCATGTTATTGTAGCGATGCTGTCCATTCCGTCCGATACAGAACAGATTTTCGATTTTATTCAACCATGCAGTCAATTCACCCATCCGGTCATAGGTGCCAAAATAAGCTGGGTATGCTTTCTTTACTTTCTCGATATGAAAATCAAGAATTTCCAGAAAACCAAATCTATAATTTATCACATAAGCCGTCAAAAGCACCCCCAGAAAGCCAGCGCTGATCGCCCAGTCTCTCTTTTTTTCTTTCATGACAACACCCAACCTTCCAGCCATTCCAGCCACTGCTCGGCAAATTCCTGTTTTACCGGATATCCAGACAGCACCGGATAGAAAAGAAGGAACGCGCCGATCACTGCTGCAAGATACAGCAACGCTGCTTTCCTGGTTCGTTTCGGATCTCTTTCCCAGAAAAAATGCAGACAATTTCCCAGCATTAAAATCTGTATCATACTGCACGCAAAATACTGATAGATAAACACGGTTCTGTGGATAAATAACCACGGAAACAGCATAGAAGCATAGGAAATGCACAGATATCCCGCTATTTTATCCTGTCGAATCTGCCACAGGTATATAGTATAAAATAGCGCCGGAATTGCCGACCACCAGATTACCGGGTTTCCAAAAGTTGAAACCACACTGATTTTACCAGACTTAAGCGACGTGTATGCATCCAGAAGCGGTCGTTTAATCCAGGCCCACTCATACCATTCAGAGGCATATGGATGTTCAAACACCGTTTTCTCATGGTAATGAAGCATAAGCTGCTGATTTTCCCACATAGTCTGGAAAACATTTCCATTTCCCATACCATTTCCATAAGAAAGATAGGATGCAACGTAAATCACTGCCGGAATCAAAAGGTATGCAGCGATACAGATGACAGACAGCCCCGCCAGGTAACTTATCGCCGCCTGTCCAGACATTCCCTTTCTGGTCCGTGCCGCAGCTGTCCCATATTCCCGGAACAAAAATGTAAAAAAGAGGACTGCAATCCCCGCACAGGCGTATACCCCTGTCCACTTCGATGCCATGGCCGCTCCAGCTGCCATGCCATTTAAAATCATCAGACACACCGTTTTCCAGCTGCATCCCTTTTTCAGGTCATCCAGCACCAGATACATAAGATAAAAGGTAAGCAGGATAAAAAATCCCACTATCACATCGATTGTTCCGATTCTTGACAATGTAAAGTGCATGAAATCAAAGACCATAAGCAATGCTGCAAACGAGGCAATCCATGTACTCCGGCTGATTTTCCGCATAAACGCGTAGCTGACCGGCACCATCAGGATGCCAAACAGAGCGCATATACACCGCCATCCAAACGGCGTCATTCCAAATACGCGGATTCCCAGACTCATCCACCATTTTCCAAGCGGCGGGTGCGTTGTCTCATAAATCGTACGCCCTTCTACTATCTCATTTGCCGTTCTGGCATGGTAAACCTCATCAAACATACTTTGGTATTCATAGGTTGTATCCGCCGGAAACAATTCCTGCTCATCAAATGCCTCTGGATAATCACCTGCATTGGATGGAAGGATCGGATTTCCATCCGGATCCAGAAGAACGATTTCCAGAACCTCTGCACTCTCATCCATCGACACGATCCCCAGTTCGTAAGTGCGGTAATGAATTTCCACTGGATTCCAGCAGTATACAGATAACAATTCTGTCTCTTCCCCGATGGCATCCCAACCATCTCCCTCGGCATTCGGAACCGAGCATACAAAATGTCTCTTCTCCTTTCCACCCAGATAAACCTGCGCTTCTGAGATAGTCACACTTCCATCAAACCGAAGCACCATCTCATTTCCGTGGCTATCATTTTTTTCAAATTCATACGCAGTCTGCGGCGCCTTCATGCTTCCAAGATTCACAAATGCCATCACAGCAAAGAGAACTGTCAATCCTGCTGCCATACACCAGTCACGGCCGGACCAGGGCGCGCCAGTCTTTTCCGACTCTGTGTTCTTTTCACAGGATTTTATTCCCAAGCTCTTCCCGGCATCTATTTTTTCACTCCCCGTCATTCGTTTTGATACGCAGCGTGCCGCTTTTGCTTCATCCAGCTCGACTTTCGATTCAGGAATTTGACATTTTTCATGTATTATTCCAACATAAGAAGCGATTCCATATACACAGGTTCCCACACCCAGTACCGCAAAAAACATCAGCATCAGCGGATAAAATTCATCTCCCGGACTGCACTGTCCGAAGCGCTCTCCGGTGATATCCCGCGCCCAGAGTATGCCAGTTCCCGCAGCCGTGAGAAGAATTTCAATTTTTTTGAATCTTTCTATTCCAAGGCGCGCTCTGAAGCGCTCTATCCACGAACTGCCCATGAAAAGAATCAATACCGCCAGCCAGATAAAAAGCATCCGCTTTTTGCCCTGTGAAAGAACAGATAATACCGGGATCGGATTCCAGATATAAAGATACAGGCATTCCCACGCTGATTCCCGGCTTCCGTTTTTCCCGGACAAAATATATAAAAGTCCGGCTGTCACCAGATCCATTGCCATGACTTCCAGGAAGCCATGAACCTCCTGATTAGAAATGGCAAAGAATACAAAGCGCGTAATCAGATACCCGGCCGCTGCTTTCCAGCAAAGCTTTCCCGCCATCCCCCGCTTTTTCTTTTCCTCATACAGCCAGATGACAGTCAGGCACGCCGTAATGGCGATACAGTAAGCTGATTTCATTCTGGCACCTCCTTTAACGACTTTTTAAGTGCTCCATTTCAGTGGCACTCCCCTCAGACACGCCGTTTCTTTCTCATCGCTCTAACTTATATACTCCCGGGCTCCTCCCTGCACATACGCAGGAAAGAGCTCGAGAGTATATGAATCTGTTTCCATCATCCTATATGCAGGAGAGCAAAAACAAGGTTAAAATATAGATTATTGTAACTGTGAAGGTACTGAACAGTTACAGATCATTAATGTTTGTAATCGCCCCAAATCTGAACCTGGCCGATTATTTTCACTTCGTACTCTTAGTCTCAGATTGATCATTATCCTGTTGTGTACGGCGCCGGTGGTGCCTGCGACCCACCCGTTGGCTCCGGTGCTGGCTCCGACCCACCCGTTGGCTCCGGTGTTGGCTCCGACCCACCCGTTAGCTCCGGTGTTGGCTCCGGCTGGGTCGGTTTCACGCTCGGCGTCGGGTTTTCGGTCGGTTCTTTCGTCGCCGGTGCATCACTCGGTACCACACTCGGCGTTTCACTTCCACCGCCGCCTCCAGAATGTCTGCGTTCTTTGGATGTTCTGGAATTCAGCTTCGGTGTATCGGCATTGGTCGTCTCTAAGATGGTCATCGTTCCGTCTTCTGCCACTTTTACCTCAAAGCTTCTCGCCGGTCTCGGCTTGCGGCCGCCGAACGATGTGCCATCGTTTTCAAACGTATAAGGAATTCCGTTGATACTGACAACGCCCGTTGCCATCTCTCCACTGTCCGGTGTGCCAAAATAATAGGTTTTTCCATTGATCCATACGACACCGCTGACCATTTCTCCCGACGCCGTACAGAAATACTGTTTGTCCCCGTCTTTTACCCAGCCGATCTGCGGTGCTCCCTGTTCATTCAGGTAATACCATTTTCCATCGATCTGCTGCCAGCCTGTCTGCACCTGTCCGTTTAGGATGTAAGCTCTTGCACTTCCTGTACCTATCCATTCGGCAAAAGCCGGTCCGGCATACAGGCCCATGATCAAAACGGCACTGAGTGCGCAGGCACCCACCTTCATCCATTTGCGTTTTCTCATCCTCATACCTCCTCGTATTTTTATTAATCGAAAAGCTATCTTTCATGTGTTTTTTATTTTTAATTCTGGAGTTTTTCTTCTTTTTCACGATTTCAAGCTTTTCTTGTTGTATTCATCTTATCATTTGTTTTATTTTTCTACAATTCACACTGCACAAGATGTCATTTTTTTACACAAGATGTAAAAAAATGATACTCTAACCTTGACAAATTGATTTTCAGAAGCTTTCATCCACAAACACAAGGGCAGAAAAAATTCCAGAAATGAAAACCCCGGCTGTGAGTGGATAAACTTACTCACAGCCGGGGTTTCATTTTCACATCTGTATAAAATCTCTTAGCCGATCACATCCGCCATATCATACCGTCCTTCCGGCTTTCCTGCCAGGAATTTGGCTGCCTGTACCGCACCCTTTGCGAAAATCGCCTTGGAATAAGCTGTATGATTAAAGGTAATCACCTCATCCTGACCAGCGAAAATGACATCGTGTTCGCCTACGATTGTGCCGCCGCGGATCGCCTGAATACCAATCTCCTTCGCATCACGTTTCTCACGTGTAGCGGAACGATCGTATTTGTAATGGTATGTATTGCCCATCGCCTCGTTGATCGAATCTGCCAGCGCAATCGCCGTACCGCTCGGAGCATCCACCTTCTGATTGTGGTGTTTCTCCAGAATCTCAATATCAAATCCAGCCGGAGCCAGAATCTGCGCTGCTTCTTTCAGAAGCTTTAAGAGCATATTGATACCAAGAGACATATTTGCAGAGCGAAGAACAGCTGTCTTCTCTGCCGTCTCTTCTACCTTTGCCAGCTGTACCTCGGAAAGTCCTGTCGTACACAGAACAACCGGCATTTTCTTCTCTGCACACCAGTCGAGAAGTTCATCGACAGCTGCTGCATTGGAAAAATCAATCACAACATCCGCTTCTACCTTACATTCGTTCAGAGACGCAAAAACCGGATAATCATTTTTCTGCTCGGTTCTCATATCAATACCCGCAACGATAGAGATCTCCTCGTCCTTCGCTGCGATTCCGGAAATAACCTGTCCCATGGCGCCATTGCAGCCATGCATAATTGCTCGTACCATCTGTTAAAACCTCATTTCCCTATCTCATCCTAATTTTAACGGTTCTTATCACTCTTTCAGGCTGATTCCGTAATTTACCAGTTCTCTTCTCAGACGATCGCGGTTTGCCGGTTCCATATCCACTAACGGTTTACGGAACGGACCCACTTCCTCGCCCATCATGTTCATCGCTTCCTTAACCGGAATCGGGTTTACCTCGCAGAACAGCGCCTCAATCAGTGGAATTGCATCTATCTGCATCTGTCTTGCCTTCGCTACATCGCCAGCCTTGAATGCCGCGCACATATCATGTACCTGACGCGGTGCCACGTTGGATAATACGGAGATAACGCCCTTTGCGCCCAGTGCCATCATCGGAACCGTCTGGTCGTCGTTGCCGGAGTAAATATCTACTGTTCCGCCTGACAGGCTTGCAATCTGTGCGATCGCGGAGAAATTGCCGCTTGCTTCTTTGACACCGACGATGTTCTCATATTCCTTGCACAGTGCCACGATCGTCTCCGGGGTGATATTGACGCCGGTACGGCTCGGTACATTGTACAGAAGGATCGGAAGATCAACTGCCTTTGCGACCTCTGAGAAATGAACCTTTAAACCCTTCTGGGTTGATTTATTGTAATACGGGGATACGAGCAGAAGTCCGTCTGCGCCTGCCTTTTTCGCTTCGGTAGACAGATATACCGCTGTCTCTGTGCAGTTGGAACCGGTTCCTGCTACAACCGGGATTCTCTTATTTACGACCTGGCATACGAAACGGATCACCTCGATGTGCTCCTCATGGCTTAATGTAGCCGCCTCGCCGGTCGTACCGCAGGCGATAATACAGTCTGTGCCGCCAGCGATCTGTTCTTCTACGATCTGCTCCAGTTTCTCATAATTTACGCTTCCATCCTCATGAAATGGCGTTACCAGCGCTACGCCTGCTCCTTCAAAAATAGACATTTTGTTTCCTCCTTATTCTTTTGCACGATGGCTGAGTTTCTATTCCAGAGTCCGTTTCTGTCCCCGCTTCAAACGAATGTTTGCAGCCTGTCGGTCCTGAGCGTACAAAAAGCTGGCACGACGGCCAGCTCTATGAATTCAAATCCAAACTCCCAGTAGCTCCCCATCTGTCGATGACAGTTACAGAATTCTTCATCCTGCACCCAGGAACTGCAGATACAGGCGCCGCAGCCCTTCGGCGTATCATCCTTTCAGCTGTCTTCTCCTGCACCTGCCGCATCCGACCGCTTACTGATAATCAACGCAACCTCTACTTGTTTTTTCTATCTTAGCATTACTTTGAATACTTGTCAACCGTTCATGCACGCATGATCGTTTGACGGCTTCAGGCATTCCAGGCGCGTCACCTCGTCTGCATGCTCCTCTGCCCCAGCCGGGCATACTTTTCCGGTCAGAATCAGATCGACATTCTCCTCGCGCGCTGCCAGCAGTGTTTCCAGAGCATCGTCCCCGACCAGTTTCTGATCTAACACCCCAAGAAATTCATCCAGAATCAGCATATCGCATTCGCCGGTACAGAGTACTTTTTTTGCAAAATTATACCCGTTCTGAATATTGCAGAGCTCTTCCTTTTTGCCTTCTTCAGAGAGATTTTCATAATACTCATTCTGTTTTTCAAATCGGAATACTTTAAATGCCGGCTCCAGCTGTTTTAACCCATCTGCTGTCTCATGGCTCAGCACTCCCTTTAAGAATTGTATCATAATTACCTTCCGGCCGTGCATGGCTGCACTGACACCACGTCCCAGTGCCATCGCTGTTTTTCCCATCCCGGTGCCGAAGATGATATGAACTTTCCCCTTTTTCATTTCCCTCTCCTCTTTCTGTGCCTCCCGCTGCGCTGGCGCACAGACTGTCTTTCCTGATGTCTTTTTACACACAGGCCTGTGTGTTTTATTTCTATCCATCCAATAATCGTTTTACGAATTCTGTAAACTGCCTTATTCTAGCATATTTTATCTGTTTTGGCAAGCTATGGCAAAACCAGCCATTTATCATGTCCTATCGATTGCATAACCGGCTTCAAAATTTGCTGTAACATCCTAAACCTATCCTATTCTTCCACGCACTCCAGCTTGCTGACCGACACCTCGTATGCCACACGTTTCTCGCACTCTGTCTCGCTCAGTTTCTTCGTATATTCACGGCTCTGCACGCGCCCCCACACGCACACGTGGCTTCCCACGCCAAATCCGGACGCATAGCGGGCATTTCTGCCCCACGCAATACACGGTATGTAATCGGATTTTCCATACGGACGGTTGACCGCCAGCAGCATATCGGCAATCTCGCGTCCCAGCGGTGTTTTCCGGTAGATCGGCTCCTTGCAGATATAGCCTTCCAGAAAAATCTGGTTGGTTTTGGTGTAATCCGTAAATTCTTCCAGGAAATGAATCTCACGGACAAACACAGACAGCACCAGACGGTTTTTCGCGCCCTCATGACGGTTGTAGGAACGGAACTGGCCGATCGCCTCCATCGTCATTCCGCGGTAGTCTTTCGATACATCCAGAAGCCGTTCTGAAATCATGAGTGGAATCACGTCCACCTGATCGCTCAGACGGCTGACTGCCAGGTCTGCGATATAAAATCCTTCCCCGAATACTTCGTGGCTGAATGTAAATTCCGATACGACCTCACCAATCACGCTAACCTTGTTGTTTTCAATCATTTTTTCCGACATAGTATCTCTCTCCTCTTCTTTTTTGCAGTTTTTCACGGCAGGTTCTTGGAGTCCTGCTTCTTACTGTATATATGTATGAGGGGAATGACCGTTTTAGAAGAAGAAGTGAGGGGGAAATTTCGACAGGGTGGGGGACATGAATCGACAGAGGGAATGGGATCGGCAGAGGGACGGAAACGGCGGGGCGCGTCGTTTCCTGGATATCTCTCGCTTGAATATACGAAAAGGAGCAGCTGGCTTGCGCGGCTGCTCCCACTTTACGATTATTTAGCTATTTTTACGGCTGATCATCGCTCTCTTTCTCAGAGTCGGATCAAGAATCTTTTTACGGATTCGTAAGCTGGTCGGGGTGATCTCGAGAAGTTCATCGGTATCGATGTAGTCGAGGCACTGCTCCAGGCTCATGATTTTCGGCGGAACAAGGCGAAGGGCTTCATCGGCGCTGGAAGAACGGGTGTTGGTCAGCTTTTTGGTTTTGCAGACGTTTAACTCGATGTCTTCCGGTTTTGCGCTCTGTCCGACAATCATGCCGGAGTAAACTTTAACGCCCGGTCCGATGAACAGGGTTCCGCGCTCCTGGGCATTGAACAGACCGTAGGTGATGGACTCGCCTGCCTCAAATGCAATCAGGGATCCCTGTTTGCGGTAACTTAATTCGCCCTTGAACGGTGCATAGCCGTCAAAGCTGGTGTTTAAGATACCATTTCCCTTTGTATCGGTCATGAACTCGCCGCGGTAGCCGATGAGACCTCTGGACGGAATCGAGAACTCCAGTCTTGTGTATCCGCCGCCGATCGGGCTCATGCCCTGCAGCTCGCCTTTACGGCTGGTCAGCTTCTGGATAACAGCACCGGTAAAGTCATCCGGTACGTCGACGTAAGCGATCTCCATCGGCTCTAATTTGCGGTTTCTCTCGTCATATTTGTAGAGTACCTCCGCCTTGCTGACTGCGAACTCAAAGCCCTCGCGGCGCATATTCTCAATCAGGACGGACAGATGCAGCTCGCCACGGCCAGATACCTTGAAGCAGTCAGCGGAGTCTGTCTCCTCTACACGCAGGCTGACATCGGTATTCAGCTCCCGCATCAGACGCTCGCGGATGTGGCGGGAAGTGATGAATTTACCTTCCTGACCTGCCAGCGGGCTGTCGTTTACCATGAAATCCATGGAAATGGTCGGCTCAGAAATCTTCTGGAACGGAATTGCCTCCGGTTTCTCCGGTGAACACAGGGTATCACCGATGTGGATATCTGCGATACCGGAAATCGCTACGATCGAACCGATCTTTGCTTCCTGTACTTCTACTTTATTCAGACCCTCAAACTCATAGAGCTTACCGATCTTAACTTTGCGGAACTTGTCCGGCTCATGATGGTTGACGATGACGCAGTCCTGATTTACTTTCAGGTAACCGTTGTCGATCTTACCAACGCCGATACGTCCTACATACTCGTTGTAATCAATCGTACTGATCAGAACCTGTGTCTCTGCATCCGGGTCTCCCTCCGGTGCCGGGATGTAATCCAGAATGGTCTGGAACAGCGGCTGCATATCCACATTCGGATCGTCCAGGTTCTTCTTTGCATATCCAGAACGTGCAGATGCATACAAGAACGGACAGTCAAGCTGCTCGTCGGATGCATCCAGATCCATCAGAAGTTCGAGGACCTCGTCCACAACCTCCTCCGGACGTGCTTCCGGACGGTCAATCTTATTGATACATACGATAACCGGCAGATCCAGTTCCAGTGCTTTACGCAGAACGAATTTGGTCTGCGGCATCGCGCCCTCGTATGCGTCTACCAGAAGGATAACGCCGTTTACCATCTTAAGAACACGCTCTACCTCGCCGCCGAAGTCCGCATGTCCTGGTGTATCGATAATGTTGATCTTGGTGCCGTTGTAATTAACAGCCGTATTCTTGGACAGAATCGTGATACCTCTCTCACGCTCAATATCGTTAGAGTCCATGACACGATCGACTACTTCCTGATTGGCACGGAATACACCGCTCTGGCGAAGCAGCTGGTCTACCAGCGTCGTTTTACCGTGGTCAACGTGAGCGATAATTGCAACGTTTCTGACATCTTCCCGTTTCATTTTCATATCTGCTTACTCTCTTTTCTTATGATGATTCATTACATGTACTAATTAATAATTATTTTCTGTCACAGACAAGCATCCTGCCGTTTCGTCTTTGGCAAAGGATCCGCCCACAAAATAATACAGCTTGTTATTTTAGCATTTTTTTATCCATTATTCAATCTTTTTTTACAATAAAATGATTTTTCCGTCATCCATGCCAAAATAAACTTCATCCAGTTTTTCGATCCGGCATCTTCCATTTGTGCCCTCTATGAGCTTCTTCTCCGCTGCTCCCGCCTGGTCAAACGGCACCAGGATCGTCAGATCCACGCCCTCGCCGTACTCGCTGTCCAGAATCGGCAGCTCTGCTTCTGCCAAAATGTACTGCACCTTTCCAAGCCCGCTGTAGTCTGTCCCGACCTTCCATTTGCGAGCCAGGCATTTTTCCAGAACCACACAGTTTTTAAGACCTTCCTGGACCGCGCCGCCGTATGCCCGCACCAGTCCGCCGGTTCCTAAAAGTGTCCCGCCAAAGTACCGGGTCACAACCGCACAGACGTTGTGAAGCTCGCGTCCCAACAGCACATCCAGCATCGGGCGTCCCGCCGTCTGCGCCGGTTCGCCGTCGTCGCTGCAGCGCGCCACCTCGTTATTTTCTCCGATTGTAAATGCCGAACAATGATGTCTCGCATCCCAATATTTCTTCTTGACTTCCGCAATAAATGCCGTCGCCTCTTCTTCCGATTCCACCGGGCGGATCTCCGCGATAAAGCGGGACTTCTTCTCCACAATCTCGCCCTCTCCGCCCTGATAGACGATTTTATAGCGCTCTTTCATGATTATTCCTCCATCGTAACTGTTCAGTAAATGCGCAGACCTGCTGAACAGTTACCCTCCATCTATACACTACGCATCCTTAAAACGGACGTTTTTTCACTTCTTTAACTGCTTGTAAACCTCAGTTACTGTTCACGCATACGTGCTCACTAACAAACCTTATCTTTTATGATACCGTAAAAAAAACTTCATGACAATAGTATTTATTTATCCTATGAATTTTGATATAATTGGAAATACTGTATTTATTAATAGAATGAACCACTACGAACCCAAAGGAGGTTCTCATGAATTACGGTGTAAAAGCAACCAAGAAACGGATCCGGGCAGCCAATTCCCGGAAGAAGAAATACGCCAACCGGCTGTTTCTGACCTTCTTCAAGACTGCCTTTGTTCTTGTTCTGTTTCTCTGCGTGACGGGTGCCAGCACCTTTATCGGCATGTTTAAAGGCATTCTGGACAGTTCGCCAGACTTCAACCCGGACAGCTTCACCCCAAGCGGATATTTTTCTACTATATATAATAGCGCCGGGGAAGTGACCGACACGCTGGTCGGTTCCAACTCGAACCGAATTGAAGCATCCTACGAGGATTTTCCTCAGGATCTAATTGACGCGTTCGTCTCCATTGAGGACTCGCGTTTCTGGCAGCACAGCGGTATCGATCTGCGCTCCATTTCACGCGCCGTGGTCGGTGTCCTGACAAATAATTATAAAGGCGGCGCCAGCACCCTGACCCAGCAGCTCATCAAAAATACCGTCTTCAACGGCGGTATGGAGACCAGCAAAGGTTCCAAAATCGAACGAAAAATCCAGGAACAATATCTGGCGCTGCAGCTGACAAAAAACGTCGATCGGAAGGTCATTTTAACGAACTATTTAAATACGATCAACCTCGGCAGCAATACGCTGGGCGTCAAAGCAGCGGCGCTGCGCTATTTTAATAAGAACGTCTCCGATCTGACTCTTTCTGAGTGCGCGGTCATCGCCGGTATCACACAGAATCCGTCAAAGCTGAATCCGATCAGCGGCGCGGAGGCAAATGCCGCCCGGCGCAAGGTCATTTTGCAGGCAATGTATGAGCAGGGCTATATCACAAAAGAAGAACAGGAGGAAGCACTGGCGGACGACGTCTACGCCCGTATCCAGAATGTCGACACGGCGCTCAAGGAAAATGAGACACCGTACTCCTATTACACGGACGAGCTGATCAGCCAGGTCACCGAAGCGCTCAAAGAGCAGCTCGGCTATACTGACACGCAGGCGTCCAATCTTCTGTTCAGCGGCGGACTGCAGATTTACACCCCGCAGGATCCGCAGATTCAGGCGATCGTCGATGAGGAAGTCAACAATCCTGCCAACTACGACGCGGCTCGCTATTCGGTTGAATACCGCCTTTCCCTGACCCATCCAGACGGGGAAACGCAGCATTATTCACAGGAAACTCTGAAAACATGGCTCCAGCAGGTCAAGGGACAAAGCGGTTTTGACGGGCTGTTTAATTCCGAGGAAGAGGCGCAGACGGCGATCGATGAGTACCGCACCGCCCTCACGCAGGACGGAAGCACCGTTCTCGGTGAATCAGTTACCATGATTTTAGAGCCGCAGACCTCGTTCGTCCTGATCGAACAGTCCACCGGCTATGTCAAGGCAATCAACGGCGGACGCGGACAGAAGACGGCAAACCGCACCTTAAACCGTGCGACCGACTCCCTGCGGCAGCCAGGATCGACCTTCAAGGTCATTTCCTCCTTTGCCCCGGCATTGGATGCCTGCGGCGCGACCCTATCAACCGTTTACTATGACGGACCATACTCTTCCGGTGAAAAAGAGTTCCGAAACTGGTGGGGCAGCGATTACAAGGGCTATCACACGATCCGCGACGGCATTACCTATTCCATGAACATCGTCGCCCTGCGCTGCATGGCGGACACGGTAACGCCGCAGCTCGGTGTCGAATATGCCGAACGGCTGGGAATCACTTCCCTCGTAAGCCAGGATCAGACTCTCTCGACAGCACTCGGCGGTCTGACAAAGGGCGTCAGCAACCTGGAACTGACAAATGCATTTGCGGCGATCGCCAACGGCGGCACCTACACGAAGCCTGTCTTCTTTACTAAGATCCTGGATCGCAACGGAAAGATACTGATCGACAATGAACCGGAGACGCGGCAGGCGCTCAAAGACTCTACCGCCTATCTTTTAACCAGCGCGATGCAGGATGTTATGCAGAGCAATACAATGTATACGCGTTCCGGTTCCGGGGTTAAATCGACCGGTACGACAGCGGCGATTCCCAATATGAGCTGCGCCGGAAAGAGCGGTACGACCACCAGCAACGTCGACGTCTGGTTTGTAGGCTTTACGCCGTACTACACTGCCGGTATCTGGGGCGGGTGCGACAATAACCAGCCATTAAAAGGCGGCACCGTTTCAAACGGCGGTACCAGTTACCACAAGCGCATCTGGCGAAATATCATGACACGTGTCCATGAGAGCTTAAGCGACCCCGGATTTACGGTTCCGGACAGCATTGAAACTGCTGACGTATGCCGCAAATCCGGCAAGCTTCCGGTTTCCGGCGTCTGCAGCAGTGACCCGCGCGGAACGGCCGTCTACACTGAATATTTCGCGAAGGGCACGGTTCCGGCCGAGACCTGCGATCACCACACCCGCGTGACGATCTGCTCCGCCTCCGGCGGCATCTCGACTGCCTTCTGCCCGACGAACCAGCAGATTTCCAAGACAGTTATGGTCGTTCCGGAAGACGGCGGAGAAACGGACGATTCCCGCTTCTCCATGCCGGGCGAGTGCAAGATTCACAATGGTTCGTCCACGATCATCCATCCTTCTGAGAGCGCCGATTTCTCAGCTCCGGGCTACAGCCCCGATTCAGATAATCTATCGGCTCCGATCCACTCTGTGGTTCCACGCCCGATGACGGGAAGTGGACGGAATGGAAATAATATTCCGATTGTCCCAGCGAATCCGGAGCATTAACAGCAAAATAATATATCTGCAAAAAGCTGCTGTAAAAAGTGACATTCATATGCCTCTTTTACAGCAGCTTTTTATTTCCTCAACTTGATTTTCTTTTGCTTTGCTTTCTTTTACTTTTCCTTTTTTCGTCTTCTCTCTAATCCTTCATCTTGGGTTTGCAAATCAGCGACGACAGATAGCCGAAGATCAACGCCCCGGAAATCCCCGCCGCACCCGCCGTGAATCCGCCGGTGAACAGCCCCAGAACCCCATCCTTATCTATTCCATCCCGCACACCCTTCCAGAGCGTATTCCCAAACCCCAGCAGCGGCACTGTTGCCCCGGAACCCGCCCATTTGGCATACGGTTCGTACAATCCGATCGCACCGAGAATCGAGCCACATACCACCAAAAGTACCATGATCCGCCCCGGCATGAGTTTCGTTTTATCCATCAGAATCTGCACGGCGGCACAGAGGAGTCCGCCGGTCACAAATGCTTTGATATAGTCCATTTTTTTGCTCCCTCTCTAAAGTTTCTTGCAAATACCTATCATTCACCGAACGATTCTTTTCCCTCAAGCACCACTCCATGGGCAATCCCCGGCACATTCTGCCCCTCATTAAAGCTGATCTGGGACAGCAGCGCCCCGGTCGGCACAAACAGGACGCGTTTCCACTCACCCACCTGTATTTTCGGAAGAATATAGCCGCACAGCACCGCCGCCGAGCAACCACAGCCGCTCCCGCCCGAATGGGTATCCTGCGTCTTCGGGTCAAACATTTCGATCCCGCAGTCCATATGGATGCTGGAAATATCCTGTCCTGCCTCGCGCATAAAATCAAGCAGGATTTCCTTCCCCACCATTCCCAGATCGCCAGTGATGATCCGATCATAGTCAGATGGTTTCCGGTTAAAATCACGGAAATTCTGCAAGATTGTGTCTACCGCCGCCACCGCCATTGCCGCCCCCATGTTCATGGAATCGCGCATCTGCATATCGACGATCTTTCCGGGGGTGGCAGCTGAGATACAAGGTTGAAATTTGGGATGCAATTTTTCCTGTCCAGCATTTTTCAGTGATTCTGACGCATTTTCTTTCGCTCTGCGCCCATCTTTCCCTTCATTTTTCTCATTTCCCTCGATCATCACACACCCGCACCCGGTCACCGTCCAGGTTGTGGACTGCGGTCTCTGATTCCCATACGCCAGCGGAAACCGGAACTGCCGTTCTGCCGAGGCAAAATGGCTCGACGCCAGCGCCAGAACCCGGTCCGCATAGCCAGCCCCTGCTGCCATCGCCCCCAGAATCATCGCCTCCCCCATCGTCGAGCAGGCACCGTAAAGCCCGAAAAACGGGATATCAAACGACTCCACACCAAACGAGGTCGCCACAATCTGTCCCAACAGGTCTCCCGCAAACAGGCAATTCACATCCGCCGCCTGTCTGCCCGCCTTATCCAGGCATTTCTGCACCGTCTGGCGCTGCAATTCACTCTCCGCCTCCTCCCACGACTTTTTCCCAAACGTCGGATCCGGCTCCACCCGGTCAAAAAAACTTGCCAGCGGTCCTTCGCCTTCCGTCTGCCCCACGATCGATGCCGCCGATGTGATGATGGGCGGATGCTCAAACTGGATGCTTGATTTACCTGCCTGCATAAAATTCCTCCTGAAATACAAAAAGTGTCATTAAAAATATAATGTTCAAACTTTCGCTACAACCTCAGTATTTACACAAACATACATTTTTATGTTTCAAGAAATCTGCATTCCTCGCAGGCTTCATCCACCCGTTTTCGCCATATTATTAATACTGCACCGCCGCCAGTTTCTCTCTCAGCTCCTGCGGGTTCTGGGACGCATCGACTGCCGTCTGCGGTGTAATCACACCCTCTTTTGCCATACGAATCAGAAAATTATCCATCGTAATAGAGCCCTCTTTTGCACTAGAAAGCAGATAGCTCTGCATCTGCGGTGTTTTTCCATCGCGGATCAGATTCCGGATCGCCGGCGTGAGCATCATAAGCTCACAAGCTGCCGCCCTGCCCTGGCCGCCCGCCCTCGGCACCAGCTGCTGTGACAGCACCGCCCGCAGCGTCATCGAGAGCTGCATCCGGATCTGCGGCTGTTTATCCTCTGGAAAAACACCCACAATCCGGTCAATGCTGTCGATTGCCGAATTGGTATGAATGGTGGAAAAAACAAGATGTCCCGTCTCCGCCGCCATCAGCGCCGTCTCGATCGTCGCCGGATCACGCATTTCTCCAATCAGAATGACATCCGGGTCCTCACGGAGCGCCGCATAAAGCCCCTTATCATAGCTCTCTACGTCCACGCCCACCTCGCGCTGGTTGATGATCGCCTGCGCCGGTTCATAGACATACTCGATCGGGTCTTCCAGCGTAATCATATGGAGCGGACGATTCTGGTTGATCTCATTTAAAATTGCCGCCAGCGTCGTTGACTTGCCGCTTCCCGTCTCGCCGGTTACCAGAATAATGCCTTTATTCCAGCTTGAAAACTGATTCACTGCTTCCGGAAGCCCCAGCTCCGACAGGTTCGGAATCGTACTGCCCAGAAGACGGATCGCCGCAGAGAGCGCGCCCTGCTGCCGGAACAGATTCACACGGAGACGCCGTCCCGCAAACGAAGCACTAAAATCCAGCTGTCCGATCGCCTCGATCTGATCTGCCGCATTGCCTGCCAGCTGGCGTCCATATTCCTCACAATCCTCACGCGTCAGCCCGCCATCCGTCAGCGTCTCGATTCTGCCGTCAATTCTGCATTTTGGCGGCAGCCCTGCAATCAGATGCACATCCGATGCCCTTTTTTCAGCTGCCAGCGCGATTAATTCCTCGATTCCATACATACCATCTGTCTCCTCTTCTCTTTCTGCACCATTTACAGCGCCAGCAGCGTCCGGATCACCTCGTCCACCGTCGAAACACCCTCTTCTACCAGCTTCTGCGCGTGTTCCAGCATCGGAACATACTGGCTCGCTCTTCTGGCTGCCTCTAAGAAACGTGTCCGGTCAGCTCCTTCCAGAATGCACCGGCGCAGCTCCTCCTGAATCAGCATTACCTCAAACACACCGATTCTGCCCCGGTATCCCGAATGGAAGCACTGATCGCATCCGGCTCCCTGCCAGTATAATTTTCCAGGGTTCTCCGGGATTCCTGCCATCTCAAGCGCTTTTTTCGGCGGCTGAATCTGGGTTTTGCAGTTCGGACAGATTTTCCTCAGCAGCCGCTGGGAAATAACGCCTCGCAGTCCCGCCGCAATCAGGTATGGCGCCACGCCCATATCTCGCAGACGGTCAATCGCCGAGATCGCATCTTCCGTATGAATCGTGGTGATAACGAGATGTCCCGTCATTGCCGCACGCATCGCGATCTCTGCCGTCTCACCGTCACGGATCTCGCCGACGCAGATGATATCCGGATCCTGACGCAGAACTGAGCGCAGACCCGATGCAAAAGTCAGCCCCACTTTTTCATTGATCTGCACCTGTGTCGCGCCTTTGATATGGTATTCCACCGGATCCTCCAATGTAATCAGGTTGGTCCGATCCGAAAGAAGTTCGCGGATCAGCGTATACATCGTCGAAGATTTACCTGAACCAGTCGGTCCTACAATCATGATAACTCCGGAAGTAAGCCCTAAAAGTGTATCAATCTTTGCATCCTCCACTGCCGGAATACCGATACCGCGGCGGTTCAGCGTCTCCTCATTTCGTTTCAGAATACGGATAACCACTTTTTCTCCATACAGGGTCGGAAGGGTGGATATACGCATATCAATATCTTTTCCTCTTAAATGCATCACCGCACGACCATCCTGCGGAATTCTTTTTTCGACGATATCGAGCCGGGACATGATTTTAAGCCTCGAAATGACCGAATCCTTGAGTTCCGACGGGATCGTCATGATCCGATGAAGCTGCCCGTCGATACGCATCCTGACGACCATCTCCTCCTCCGTCGGCTCAAAATGGATATCCGAAGCATTTTCCGAAATGGCACGCTCAATAATCGAATTGACCAGGCGGATCATCGGCGTCACATTTTCCTGTCTTTCTCTTTCCGCCATCTGCCCCTGCCCCTGACGCACCTCTTGTGCCGCTGCCGTCTCTGCCTGCATCTGCGCCATCGCTTCTGCCGCTCCCTCGTTGCCATACAAAATATTGATCGCACGCTTCACCGCCGGTTCAGAGGCGATCATCGGCACAATTCTCTTTTTGGAAGTATGCTGTGCTTCCTCAATCGCCATGAAGTTCAGCGGATCCGCCATTGCCAGATAAAGCTGGTCTTTGGAAATACGCACCGGTACGATCGTCATTTTCTTTGCCAGGTTTTTCGGCACAAAACGCGACAGTTCCGGGCTGATATCGACCCGCGTCAAATCAATATAGTCAATGCCCAGCTGCATGCGAAGCGCATCGATCAGCTGACCTTCCGTGATATAATGATGCTTGACCAGCGTTGTTCCCAGACGTTCTTTCTCCTTCGCCTGATAGTCAAGCGCCTCTTTAAGCTGCCCTTCTGTGATCAGTCCCAGCTCCAAAAGCATGTCTCCCAATCGCTTTGTACGCATTCTCTCTACCTCCCTATAAATATGGATCTAGTTATTCAGCCATTTTACTGCGGAAATCCCGGATCCGGTCAAAGCAGTCCCGATCCATCTCGATCGCCGTCTGATTTCCAGTCGTCACAATCCACGCTTCTTCCAGAAGCCGCCGGATGATCCGCGCCGCCTCTTTCTGATCCTCTGCGGTCGTCTCACAGATCTCCTCTGTCCAACGACGGATCTGTACAATATCCAGGCCATTGTACGCATACTGCATCGCTGCCATCCGCCGTCCCAGGCATCCGCACGGCGCCGTCGCATTGCCGTAACTGCTTAAAATATAGCCATTCCGATCTGCCTCCGAAAGCTGCAGTTTTTCCAATACACCCGCTGCCGCCCGGATCGCCTCGATCGTCTCACTGACCTTCGGATCCCGGTATGTACTCGCCACGATCCGGTCCATCGTCGGCGTAAATGCAAACGACGCGCTGTAGGCGCCGCCTTGAAAACGGAGCTGCGGCACAAAATACCGGTCATCCAGCGCATTTACATACGGAAGAATACGCCCGGAAAATCCATCTACAGCGCTCAGCTCTGCCGAAAAGACGGTATACTGGCTGGAGCTCTCCACAATTACCGCCTCCCTGCGAGCCGGAACCGGGAAGGTATACCCAGCATTTTCCCCTCTGTTTTCCGTTTTATTCTCATGGTCTGGCATCTGTTCTCCCCGCAGATTTCCCAGAATCCGCCCCGCACAGTTCCGCATCCATTCCAGATTTTCCCTCGGTGCAACATGAAGGATCGTCACCGCTGTTCCATGCAGGATGCGGTCGCGCACCTCCTCCATCTTCTCTGCCAGCTGGAAGATCGCTGCATCCTCCTGTTCCAGTCGCCCGCGCAGTTTTTTCAAAAACTCATAAAACGCCTGTCCGCCGACATATTCCTGATACCGCGTATTGATGCTATAGCCAGATGCCGCCAGACGCACCGCCAGCGAATACGCATCACTGCGCGACTCATCACAGGACGGAATCGTCTCATCCAGTGCCTGAAGAACCGCATTCTTATCTCTCCACAGTGGATGTGATAAGAGTTCCAACAGGACATACAGGCTCTCTTCATAATCCTCCGCCATCCCATACCAGCTGACCGCCAGCGTCGGATGGCTGTTTCGTCCCGCCCGAACCTCCGGATGTCCCTCATTCATGGAAAAATCATGCAGATAGCGCTCAATCTGATTTTCCTTTTCCATTCTGCCATACCGGGCATTTTCAAGCTCTGAAACAAACATTGTATATAAAGGAATGTAAAAACGGTCCTCTTCCGGCACGCCGCTCAAATCCAGGTATAAACGGTTATAGCTGATCGCTTCCAGATCCGACGGCGATTCATAGATCGAAATCCCATTTATCTCATATATCTGATATTCCGGCGTCTCTTCCGGCGGCGGAAGCTCATCGATCCGGATCATAAAATCCGCATTCGAACACTCCGACGCATTCCACGCATCAAAATCCAGGGTTTTCGCAATCAGCGCATCCAGCTCTGCCTCGCTCATCTCCGCCTTCATCTGCGCCAGATACGCGTCGCGCTCCTGCTCCATCGCCTCTGCCATCCCCGGCATCGGAACCGTCGTGACAAGAACCCGCCGCTTCGCCGCGCCAAGCTCTGCCGCAAACCGGCGAATCTCCGCCTGTGCCGTCCCTGCATCCAGAGAATCATAGGCTGCCGCCTCATCCGCATACACATCCGCATCGCCCGTCAGTGCCCATTTCAGACTGACTTCCGGCACGATCGAATCCGCAAATACATCCGTATCTTCGCCTGCCGTATAATCATGTATCGCCCGCGCCTTGAGCGCCGTCTCCACCACTGACGGGTCGATCCCGCGCTCCTGCATCTCGCACAATGTCTCATCCGACACCTGCCGGAACCGTTCTGCATCCTTCGGACTGCTGTCTGTCATTTCGAAAACAAAAAATGGCTTTTCTGCCTCCATCATCACCGATGCGCTCGCATCACAATGGATGCCCGCCGTCCGCAGCTTTTCCCTGAAAACCGATCCATCCACATTCATCATTCCCGCAATGATGCTGTACTGGATCAGCTTTTCCCATGAAATGCCGCTCAGATCCATCGCATACGATACCACCGCCGCATTCTCCGATGCGTCTCCCCGGTAAGCAGGACTGGGAACGGTTGCCTGACGGAAGAATGATTCTCCCCCATTTTCCAAACCATCTGGCTCGGGGCTGTAAAACGCACTCATCCCTCTATTCTGCATTTCCTGTTTTTCCTGTCGCCCGCTGCCTGACTGGAAACTCCATCCGTCTTCTTTTCCATAGCTTTTCTTTGCATCACACAGATACTCTTTATCCAGAAATGCCAGAAACCGTTTCCAGTCCAGATCCCCATACAACAAAATCAGAGCATTATCGAACCGATAAAATCGATCATACATCTCCATCGTATGTTCATACGTCAGATCCTTATAAAAACGGTGCGCCTGTCCATTCGCATTTGCCGCCGTCTCCCCCGGATACAGCGCCCGCAAAACATTCCGCAGTGCCTCATTATCTGTATCATTCAGCATGCCGAAATCCTCGCTGTACACCGTTCCTGCCAGCGTAATCGGGCTTTTGCGGTCGCGCAGCTCATAGCGGACCGCTTCACGGTCAAAAAAGCGGCGTTCCCGCCGGATTCCCGGCGCTTTCATGCAGCTTAAATACACATCTGCCATCTTAAGCAGCTGTTCCTCGCTCTGGCTGCACACCGGATATGCCGTAAATGGTATATAGGTAAATGCATTTACAAATGTGTGGTATGTCTTGCTGCAAAGATCAAAAAAAATATCCTTACTCGGATATTTATCAGAGGAAGCAAGTACCGAATGCTCAAACACATGATTCGTGTCCGTCTCATCCAGATGCGGTGTCCGATAGGAAATCGAGAATCCCCGGTTTGTATCTTTATTTCTGATATAAAACAGGGACGCCCCGCTTTTCTCATGTTCAAAATACAGTGTCTGCGCTCCCAGCGCCTGCAGTTTTCCCACCTGTTTCAATGTAAAACCTGCTGTCTGAAATCCCGGCTGCAGTCTCCCATCTGCCGCCCTCCACTGCTTTGTACCTGCCATTCTTTTATCATGCCTCCTGCCATCATTCGTCTGCTGTCTTTTCTCTATATCTATTATACAAAAGCACGTCCTATATTTCCATAGAAAAAAGCACATCCGGTTCACTCTGTGTTCCGGATGTGCTTCTGATTCATAAATCTATTATTTATTCTTTCCGCAGCACTTCTTATATTTCTTACCGCTTCCGCATGGACACGGATCGTTCGGGTAAATCTTATGTGTATTGCGGACTGTGCCAGATGCCTTCTGCTCGCGGTACAGCTCTGTTCTTCTCTCCTCAGTCAGGATTGCATCCCACTGCGGAAGCTCATACAGCCAGGTAGCCTTTGCCTCTACCATGTTGTAATATAACTTCTCCGGGTCGATCTCAATCTTAACCTTGGTATCCTCATCCATGGTCTCGATCGGGTTCTCATAGCCCTTTAAGCTCTCATTGATTCCATCCAGGAAACCGGTCATGATCATAACTTCGGTATCATACTTCTCAGCCAGTTCCTTAACGGTACCTTCTACAACCTCAGTCGGGTTTGCAAGAATCTGCTCGTAAATGCCTTTCTCAATCGTAAAATATCCAGACCAGAGTTCCTCTTTCTTTTTATCATCCAGCCCGTCACCATATGCCAGATTGCGCCAATTTTCTAACAGTGTCATCGGTAATTCCTTCCTTTTTTCGTTCTTTCATTACTATAATAACATAGTATATTTAAGTATATAACAAGTTGGGGGGATTTGCAAGGAGGAAAACTGGCATCTGCCTATTTTATCGCATAAGCAAACGTATCACTCATTCCGTATCGCCGCCAACGGACTCAGCTTCATCGCGCGCATTGCCGGGAAGAATCCGGCTGCCATGCCGATGATGATGGCAAATCCTACCGATGGAACTGCCAGCCAGATCGGGATCACGGACAGTTTTCCATCCATTCCATATAAAAAAGTCGCTGCCAGAAACTGGTTAATCAGCACGGAAACCATAAAACTCAGCGCCAGTCCGATGAGTCCTCCCATGAAGCCGATAAAACCCGCCTCAATCAGAAACATATTTCGGATAGTTGCAAGGGAACATCCTAACACTTTCAGCACGCCAATCTCCTTCGTCCGCTCATAGATCGACATCATCATCGTGTTGGCAATGCCGATCGCAGCTACCAGCAAGGAAACAGCGCCGATGCCGCCGAGGGCTGCCTGGATCATGTTGGACTGCTGTTTAGACTGTTCCAGCCATTCCATCTGGCTGTTTGCCTCATAGCCCATGTTGCTGATGGCTTTCTGTACCTCTATTACATGATCCATATCGTCCACATTGACCGTCGCTTCCTCATATACAAAATAATTGTACGGTTTTCCTTTTTTATTGGTCGGCTGACCCGGAATCGGCTTTTTCTTGAACACCTGTTTTAGCTGTGTCTTGAGCTTATCCAGATCAACGTAGACGCCGTAGCTGTAATCACTCCACTCATCCGGTCCGCCTGCGACCATACCGGCGGTTTTCAGCATATATTTCTTCGGAGCCGCCACCTTCTGGCTGCCGTCATCACCGCCGGAATTGCCCTTAGACTGATAGTAGGCATCCGTGTCAAAGATCGTGAACATCGGCTTATTGATAAAATCGATATCCGGCATCTCCCCGGTGTCCCAGTAACCTTTTCCTGTCTTGGCATTGCTAAAATTCTGTGCGACCATATTTCCGACTACCATCTCCATGTCCTTCGTTTCAGTTGTCGGCAGGCTTCCTTCTCCCAGCTTGATATTCTTCATCGCTCCCAAGGGGATCCCATGCAGCTGCACGTTTCCCTCGTAGGCACCCTGACGCATAATCACATTCAGGTTCAGATCCGGATAAGCACTTGTCACATGCGGAATCTTTTCAAATGTCTTCATCGTCTCATCCGTCATGAAGCTGTCTTCCGGATTTTTCTTGTCACTGGAATTTCCATTGTTATAATTATATACCTGAATCGCGGTCAGGCTTCCATAGGAAGAATACTGTTTGATGGTAAATTCTTTCAGTCCTATTCCGATGGAAACCATGACAACGATCGATGCCGTACCAATCACGACTCCCAGAACCGTCAGAAAGGTACGGAGCTTTCTGCGAAACAGGTTGTTGACGCTCATCGTCAGCAGATCACTGAATCTCATTTTCACCGGTCCTTTCTATTTTTTCTTTCTTTTCAGATGATCGTTTTGTTCTTTTTCAACGTCCTTTGTTTCGTCTTCCGATACATCTGCTGTCGTCATTTCCGGCTCGCCCAGCTCATTGTCCAGTTCCTCTTCTAATTCGTCTTCAAGCGCCTTTTCTCCTGCTATTTTCTTCTTTTTCCTCTTCCAGACAACTACACCGACACCTGCGCCCACCAGCGCAGCGATCACAAGCATCGGAGCGATCCGCCCAGCGCCGCCCGCTTGCGCCGCATCGGCATCTGCATCCATGCCGTTGTCCATTCCATCCATGCCGTCCATCCCGTCATCGGAAAACGCCTCACTCACGTTCAGAAGCATTTCTTTTTCAGTCTCTGAAACGACTCCATTTTCATCCTCATAGGAAATGATAATCTTCACTTTTCCATCATCGGTTGTCGGCGCAATCGCGGTCAGCATCGTATCGACATTGCCGGTTTCGCCCGGCTTGATATTTCCCACATAAGCGTCAGCTGGTTGGATAGAATCTGCCTCAAAACGCGCCATAACATTGTAAAGAATTACTTTTCCGGTGTTGTTGATGCCAAACATGACATTCGTCTCAGAACCAACCTCAACCGCATCCGGCATCACATCGATCGTACTGGTGTTCAGACGCGGCTCCTGCTTGACCGGAAGTGCAATCTTGACCTCTTCCTTGGCATTTTTAAACTCCGGGCTGTCGTACTGCTCCTGGATTGTCATGCGGTATGATTTCTGCTCTGCCGTCGGCGCTGCCTTGAACACCATCGACAAATCCGCCGTCGCCCCCGGCGCCATATTGTTGACTACCACCGAAGTCGAACCGCTCTCCGAGGTAAAGATCGGTGTATTTTCAACCTCTTCTGACGCAAATGTAAACATGATATTGGAAGCCGATACATCGGAGGAGGCATTCTTCATCCGCACGCGCAGCTCAAACGGCTGCCCGGCATAGATCTCTGCCGGGATCGTCTCGAAGCTGTCCACGATGATACGCGCCTTGGTTCGATCCTGCTCGCCCGCATCCGCCGACAGCTCATCGTCATCTTTTCCCTTGACGCGCACGTAAAACACCTTGTCCACCGGCTCCGAAAACTCGCCGCCCTCTTCTTCGCGGTATGTAACCAGATAGTGAATCGGGAAAAAGCCCGATTTTACGTCCTCACGCACCATCATGCTGTACGGAACCGTCACCATCTGCCCTGATTCCATATCCCCCATTTTACGGTTATAGTTGCCCTCATTGATATCAAACGGGAATTTCGTAATATCTGCGTCAAGCTGCATATCCACGCGGACATCGTAAACCTTTTTAAGTCCCGTATTGGTCAGGTTCACGCCAAAATCCATGACCTGATTGTACCCCGCATACGGCGTCTGCTGGTTATCGCCGATGGAAAAATCGTAATCCAGCTTCGTGTTGTCGTCTTCCTCGGTGGAGGAACCATCGTAGGCGGATACCCAGATGTTGATGCCGACTTTTAGGCTGTCATCAATATAGAAAAACGCCTGATAATATCCTGCTGCCAAATCCCGGCGCAGTTTATACGTCAATGTTACACTTTTAGACGAACCTGGCTTTACATCAATTCTTTTTTCTTTAAACGTATTTGAATCAGCTTCAAATGGAAAATGTTTTCCAGACCATGAAATATTGGAATCCGAATCACTGTCATCATCATCGTCATCATCATATGTATAAAATTGATCGTATTGATCCGCATTGGCTAAACGAATTGTTCTTAAATAATTATCTCCTTTGCTGCCATTATTATGAACCGTCATCTTAATCGAAATTTTATTTCCGGCCTTTCCGTGCGGCACTTTGCTGACGGTAATTAAATCATTGTTATATTTTGTCATATCCAGCATCTCCGCCTGCGCTGTCCGGCTTCCTCCCACTGCCAGCACCACAAAAAGCAGCAAAAACACCGCCCATCTCTTCCACTTTCTCATACCTCTCATTTTTCATACCTCCATATCCTCTCACATTAAATGCTGCTTTTATCAATTTCTCATTCTATCGTCAGCATTCCTGTGTTTTAGCCTTCTAAATTCCAGACACAGCCAACACTCTATTTTTATCTGTCTATTTCATATCTGCTCCGTCTTTCGCTCTCTTAAATTTCCTCTATTTTCCCATCTTCCTTGCCCATTTGCCGATTCTCCTCTATCTTCACAATCTTACCATCGATAATATGGAAAATCCGGTCCGCATACGCCGCCAGATGGTTATCATGCGTAACCATAACCAGCGTCTGGTTCTGTTCCCGGACGATCCGCTGCATCAGTTTCAGCACATCCATCGTCGTGTGCGAATCCAGATTTCCAGTCGGCTCGTCTGCAAAAATGATCTCTGGATGTACCACCAGCGCCCGTGCGATGCCGACACGCTGCTGCTGCCCGCCGGACATCTGGTTCGGCATATGATCGCCGACTTTTTCCAGTCCGACCATTTTCAGATATTTTTCCGCCATCTCCCGGCGCCTGACGCGCGGCACACCGCGGAAGGACAGCGGAAGCGCTACATTTTCAACCGCATTCATCGTACCGAGCAGGTTATATGACTGGAAGATAAATCCGACCCGCTCCCGGCGGAATGCCACCAGCTGGTTCTCGTTTAATTTTTCTATGTGCTGTCCGGCTATGACAATCTCGCCCTTCGTCGGCTTCTCCAGCCCCGCCAGCATATTCAATAAGGTAGATTTACCCGAACCGGAGGTACCTACAATCGCACAGAATTCGCCACGGTACATCGTAAAATCAACGCCGTTCAGCGCGTATACCTTCGTCTCGCCGACGCGGTAGACTTTATATAGATTTTTTACCTGTATGACAGGTTCCCGTTTCCGGAGTTCATTCTTCCCCGGCACTTTCCGCTCTTCCATCAGCCTTCTCCATTTTCTAACTTATTTCATGCTCCTGAATATTCCATCGAAATCCATTCCTGACAACCTGGATTTATACAAGTTTCAACCATTGCAATTCCAGTTCTTCTTTCTACATTATACCGGATTTGTTTCAATTCTCCTACCTTATTTTTCTTAATGTTCCTTACGCTTTTCTTACCAGATTTTTCACCCTGTCTGACCGTTCCTTACGCTAATCTATTTTGCCCTGGAAAGTCATTTTTATTTCCTATTTCATCGCAGGTAATCTTCCAGCCGTCATCACATTGTCCATATTTTCTATCCCCCCTATTCATATTTTTTATATCACAGATCATTAAAAGCTATAGCAATCCATCTGGAAATGTTTTATAATAGTTGGGAAAAATATGCTAATACGAATAGAGAAGGAGAATCAAATGAGACATTTGCTGAATCCACTGGATTTTTCCGTTGAGGAGATCGACCAGCTTCTGGATCTCGCTTCCGATATCGAAGCCAATCCAGCCAAATATGCACACGTCTGCGACGGAAAGAAAATCGCGACTCTGTTTTATGAGCCAAGCACCCGTACACGCTTAAGTTTTGAGGCTGCTATGCTGAACTTAGGGGGACGGGTTCTTGGCTTTGCTTCTGCCGATTCAAGCTCTGCTTCCAAGGGCGAGAGTGTGGCAGATACCATCCGCGTTATCTCCTGCTTCGCAGATATCTGCGCGATGCGCCACCCGAAGGAAGGTGCGCCGATGGTTGCTTCCCTGCACTCTTCCATCCCGGTTATCAATGCCGGCGACGGCGGTCACCAGCATCCGACGCAGACCTTGACCGATCTGATGACGATCCGTTCTTTAAAAGGACGCCTGAACAATTTAACAGTCGGTCTGTGCGGCGATTTAAAATTCGGACGCACGGTTCACTCCTTAATCAATGCGCTGTCCCGCTACACAGGCATCCGTTTCGTCCTCATTTCCCCGCCGGAACTGCGCGTCCCGGATTATATCATTGAGGATACACTGAATGCAAAGGGAATCGAGTACAAAGAGGTGGAAAACCTGGATGAGGCGATGCCGGAGCTTGATATTCTCTACATGACACGTGTCCAGAGAGAGCGTTTCTTCAACGAGGAAGATTACATCCGTATGAAAGACTGCTACATTCTCGACAAAAAGAAGATGGAGCTTGCCCGTGATGATATGTTTGTGCTCCATCCGCTTCCGCGTGTCAATGAGATTTCCGTTGAGGTGGACAACGACCCGCGTGCCGCTTACTTCAAACAGGTTCAGTACGGCGTATACGTCCGTATGGCTCTGATCATGACTTTACTGGAGGTGGAAAAACCATGTTAAATATCAGCGGATTAAAAGAAGGTTTTGTTCTGGACCACATCCAGGCAGGACGCAGTATGGATATTTACTTTAAACTGGGGCTGGACAAGCTGGACTGCCAGGTGGCTATTATCAAAAATGCGCGCAGCAGCAAGATGGGACGCAAGGACATCATCAAGATCGACGGCAGCCTTGATCTGGTAAATGTTGATGTGCTCGGCTACATCGATCACCGTATCACGATCAACATCATCAAGGATGGAAAAATCGTAGAGAAAAAAAATGTCAAGATGCCGAAAAAAATCACGAATGTCATCCACTGCAAGAACCCGCGCTGCATTACCTCGATCGAGCAGGAGCTTCCGCATATCTTCTATCTCGCGGATGAGGAAAAAGAGGTATACCGCTGCCAGTACTGTGATGAGAAGTATTCGCTGTAAATTCTCCTGAATATATCAAATGAATATCAAAAAAGCCATGAACGACTTTTCTGTAGATTTACAGATCATAAGCGATTTCATGGCTTTTATTATTTTCCAGATTATAGATTCCAAAAGTGCCTACCCTTGAACATCTTAATTCCAGAACTCTGTCTTACCTTCCAGCCCGATACTCTCAGCCTTGAAGCACGGATTCTTGCCTTCCTTTTTCTGCACCAGGTAATCATCCAGACATTTGAGCGCTGTATTTCCCAGAATCACGATAACCGGCAGGTTGATGATCGCCATGATACCCATGAGGACATCCGCGAGATCCCATACCAGACCGAACTGGAGCTGTGCGCCGATGAAGACAACTACCACCGCAAACAGGCGGAACACGTTCATTTCTTTGTTTTTCAGCGTACGGCGTGCGATGTAGTTGAGACATCCCTCACAGTAGAACAGGTTGCCGAGCAGTGTCGTAAATGCAAACAAAAGAAGTGCAAATGTAATGAAATACGGTCCAATCACGCCAAATACCGTTCCCAAAGATTCCTGTACGAACGGAGCGCCTTTCAGTTCTTCGGACGGAACGATACCGGTGCAGAGGCACATCATCGCTGTTGCCGTACAGATGAGGATTGTATCGATAAAGACGGAAAGCATCTGTACCAGTCCCTGCTTAACCGGATGGCTGACATTGGCTGCTGCCGCCGCGTTCGGTGCAGAACCAACACCCGCCTCGTTGGAATACAGACCTCTCTTGATTCCCTGCATCATGGCAGAACCTGCAAATCCGCCGAAGATCGCCTTGAAATCAAAGGCATTGGATAAGATATTGACAAATACCTCCGGGAGTCTTCCGATGTTTAAGATCATGACCGCAATCGCCATCAGGATGTAGAAAACGCCCATAAACGGAACCAGCACGCCGGTAATGCGGACAATCTGTTTTCCGCCGCCTATGATACAGATGCCGACCAGAATCGCCAGAATGGCGCCGCCGATCATCGGAACCAGGCTCCTGTCCCCCATCATAAATTGATGGTAAAAGCCGTAATTCGACATGCTGTCAATCAGGTTAAAAGACGCCAGCATATTAAAACCGCCAGCATAAGTAGCAATCAGGGCAATCGCGAAGACAACGCCCAGCGCACGGCTCTTCAGCGCCGCCTCGATATAATAAGACGGACCTCCGTAGCTTCGGCCGGATGCGTCGCGCTTCTTATAAATCTGTGCCAGCGTGCTCTCAACAAAAGCCGATGCGCCGCCCACAATCGCGATCAGCCACATCCAGAACACCGCGCCGTAACCGCCGATCGCGATCGCATTGGCTACACCTACGATATTGCCTGTGCCGACGCGGCTCGCCGTCGATACCATCAGCGCCTGAAATGCGGATACGGAGTTGCTGTCTGTCTTTTCTCCGACTACCCGGATTGATTCCGGAAGCAGACGGAGCTGTACGAAACGGCTTCGAAGTGTGAAATACAGTCCGACCGCCAGCAGCATGATAATCAACAGATAGCTGTACATAACATTGCTGATCACACCAACGAGTGATGCAAATCCTTCTAACATAAAATTTCCCCCTTTTCTTTTGTATGCAATATAGAAAAAAGAGCCGCTGCCGGATAAAGATGCTCTTTGGTATCTGCATTCGGCAACAGCCCTCTTAAATGATTTGAGCAAAACGGTAAGCCGGGTTATGTCGTTGAATGGTCATCTATCTAGTCCTGCTGTCGCCAGCAGGCTCAAGCGACCTACCCGAGAGCAGACGGGCCGCCTTGCGCTCTCTGTTCGGTCTTGCTTCGGATGGGGTTTACATGTGCCCCGGCTGTTACCAGCCGGGCGGTAGTCTCTTACACTGCCCTTCCACCCTTACCCGGTAAACCGGGCGGTACATTTCTGTTGCACTGTCCTTGGAGTCGCCTCCACCAGACGTTATCTGGCATCCTGCCCTGTGAAGCCCGGACTTTCCTCACCTGCAGCCTTTCGGTTCTGCAGCCGCGACCATCTGTCTTACTCAAAACATCCTAACTCTACCATATTTTCAGGCATTTGTCCAGTCAATCATACTTTAAAACAGCTTCCGCCGATAAATTCGCGCACAATCGAATTGTGCGGCACCTGTTCGCTGCTGACACCCAGAAAATAATCGAGAAATTTGAGCAGCCGCTTCGCCTCGTTGTACTCCGCCGAATCACGCGGAACACTATATAAGATCGGCTCCGCATACTGTTTGAGCACCGAAAGCTCATATAAAAACGCAGAGTTGAACATCGCATCCGCCTCTTCCTGATACGGGAAAATATTCCGCTCCTCGCCCCGGCGTACGGAATCCCACATCCGGATCGTGTCCTGTGCCGACGCTCCGCGCGTTCTCGCATCGCGGACCATCCGCCGGATCAGACGTCCGTCCGTCGTCGGAACGCGGTTGTGATCGTCGATATTTAACTGGGTCAGCGCACTGATATAAATCTTAAATTTCTTATCACGCGGCAGTGAATACGACAAATCATCATTCAAACAGTGAATTCCCTCGATGACCAAAATATCCTCCGCCCCAAGCTGCAGAAAATCGCCCTTATATTCGCGCTCGCCCTTGACAAAGTTGTAAACCGGCAGCTCCACGCGTTTTCCCGCCAGAAGTGCTTCCATATCTTCATTAAACTGTTTCACATCGATGCAGTTTAACGCCTCATAATCGTAATTTCCGTTCTCATCCCGCGGACTGTCCACACGGTTGACAAAATAATTGTCCACCGCGATCGGATGCGGTTTCAATCCCAGCGCACCGAGCTGAATCGACAGACGGTGCGAAAATGTCGTTTTCCCCGAAGAGGACGGTCCCGCAATCATAACCAGCTTGCGTCCGCTCTCATGAATCTGCTCCGCGATATCTCCGATCTTCTTTTCCTGCAGCGCCTCCTGCATCAGGATCAGGTCGTTCATGCGGCCCTGCGCGATCGTATCGTTGAGTGTTCCCACGTCAAATACACCGAGCTTGTGACCAAGCTTTTCTGCCTCCTGCTGGACATCAAACAATTTTTTCTGCGGATGGAACGGCTGAATCGCCTTCGGCTGCTTCTTGTTCGGCAGACGCAGGATAAATCCTTCCTCGTACATCTGTAAATCAAAATATTTGAGATACCGGGTGCTCATGACCATATATCCGTAGAAATAGTCGTCATAATCGCCAAGCCGGTAAACATTGACCCGCGACGCCCGCCGGTAATTGAACAAACGCGCCTTGTCATACATGCCCTGCTCCTGGAAATGATCCATCGCCTCATCCGTATTTTCACTCCGTTTCTGCAGCGGCAGATCCTGCTCAGACAGGCGCTTCATCTCCGCTTTCACACGGTCTAAGAGCTCCTGGCTGAGTGTTACCCTGCCTTCCACCTCCACATACAGGCCATTTTCAACAGAAAAGCAGACCGTGATATTTTTCACATTTTCCCTGCCTGCCACATTCTGAAAGGCTTTCATCATCAGAAAGACGGCACTTCTCTGATATGCCAGATAGCCAGCCGTATCTGCCGCTGTGATAAATTCCATCTGGCAGTCCTTCTGCAGTGTTTTATGCAGCTCCCGCAGCCGTCCATTTACCGAGACCAGAAGAATATCATTCTCGTAATTCTTCTGATATTCCTCCGCAATCTCCGCATAGGCGGTTCCCTGCGGATATGTTTTTATCTCACTCCCAATCCGTACTTCCGGCATGTAATCCCCTCCCTAAACAATCTGGATTGGAAACGCCGGTTTCTCCCGCACAACCTTCACGGCGTCTCCCAGCTTCCCCATCAGATATTTCTCCATAAATTCAGTAAAAATGTGTTCAATTCCATAATGTCCAGCGTCGATGACCGCCATGCCCTGTGCAACCGCGTCGATTCCTTCATGGTGGCTGATATCTCCTGTGATATAAACCTGCGCCCCGGCTGCCAGCGCCTCTCCCATCGTGCTTCCGCCCGCACCCGGGCAGACCGCCGCTTTCTGAATCACTGCCTCACCGTCCAGCTTACCGAATACCGCCGCATACGGCAGGCCAAATGCCTCCTTGACCCGCTCGGCAGCTGCCTGCAGCGTCATCGGCTGTTCGAATCGTCCAGTGCATCCGATTCCGTAGGAAGTGCCGTCCCCGGTCTCTCCCATTTTCTCTAAAACCTCACAATCCGTCAGTCCCAGCTTCTTTGCCGCCAGATCTGCCATGCAGCCCGGCGCCGCGTCAAAATTGGTGTGCATCGCATAGTAGGAAATATCATCCTGAATCATCCGCAGGACTCTTCTGCCGATGAAATTCTGATCGGACACCTGCTTGATTCCTTTGAAAATAAGCGGATGGTGCGTCAAAATCATATCCGCCCCCGCCTGCTCTGCCTGCTCAATCACAGAATCGGTGGCGTCCACCGCCAGAAAGATCGTCTTCACTTCCTTCCCGCTGCGCCCCGCTAAAAGCCCCGGATTGTCCCAGTCACATGCCATGCTGCGCGGCGAAAGTGTTTCCAGGATCTTGATAATCTCACTGCATTTCATGTCTCGTCTCCTCTATCAGCGCCAGATAGGCGGTCAGTTCGTTGATGCGCGCTCCACGGCGGCTGATCGCCGTCTCTCCCGCTTCACTGGCTTCTAAAGTTCTCTTCTTGTTCTGGGCATCATTTTCTGTCAGCCCTGCCAGCACCTGCCGCGTCATCTTCTCTTCTTTCTCCAGATACGCAAGCAGCACCGGATCTTTCTTCCGGATCAAATCGGCTCCAAAACGGTAATCCTGCTCTCTCCCCGGCCGCATCGTGCCTCGCGCCGCTTCTATCACTATGTAATATTTTCCCTCGTCCGTCAGCATCGCTTCCCGGAGAATCGAAAATCCCTGTTTTTCCAGAAAATGACGCACTTCGTCCTGCTCCGACTGCGGCGACAGAATCAGGCGTTCTTTTCCCTCGCTCCAATTCTCCCACACATGGCGTCCCTGTTCCAGAATCCGGCAGGTCAGTTTTCCGCCCATTCCTGCGATCACAACTGTGTCTGCCTCGCCTGCCTTCAATTTTGCCAGTCCGTCTGACAGGCGCAGTTCAATTTTCCCGGAAAGCCCCACCTCTTCCACGTGTTCTTCCGCCCGCTCCAGCGGGCCTTTCCGCACATCCATCGCCAATGCCGACGGGCACACGCCCTTCTGCACCAGCCAGATCGGCACATAACCGTGATCGGTGCCGATATCTGCCACCCGGCTGCCCGGCTGTACAAAAGAAGCGATCCGTTCCAGACGCTTCGAGAGTTTTACTTCTGTCCGCATGATTTATTCTCCTGTGTTCTACTTTTTATTTCTTCTTTCCAGATCATTCATCCAGATAATCCTTCAATTTTTTGCTCCGGCTCGGATGGCGCAGCTTCCGCAGCGCTTTCGCCTCGATCTGGCGGATCCGCTCGCGGGTGACATTGAACTGCCGTCCTACCTCTTCGAGCGTGCGCGGTCTGCCGTCGTCCAGGCCAAAGCGCAGACGCAGCACCTTCTGCTCCCGCTCGGTCAGCGTATCGAGCACTTCCATGAGCTGTTCATGCAGCAATGTATAGGTTGCCGCATCGACCGGAACCTGCACATGATCGTCCTGAATGAAATCGCCCAGATGACTGTCTTCCTCCTCGCCGATCGGTGTCTCCAAGGAAACCGGATCCTGTGAAATCTTCATGATCTCCCGCACACGCTCAACCGGCATCTCCATCTTTTCCGCGATCTCCTCCGGGGTAGGTTCCCGTCCAAGTTCCTGTAAAAGCTGTCTGGAAGTCCGGATCAGACGATTGATCGTCTCCACCATGTGAACCGGAATCCGGATCGTCCGCGCCTGATCCGCGATCGCGCGCGTGATCGCCTGACGGATCCACCAGGTTGCATAGGTGCTGAACTTAAATCCTTTTGAATAATCATATTTTTCAACCGCCTTGATAAGACCCAGATTTCCTTCCTGAATCAGGTCAAGGAACTGCATACCTCTGCCGACATAGCGCTTCGCAATGCTGACAACCAGGCGCAGATTCGCCTCCGCCAGACGTTTTCTGGCATTTTCATCTCCCAGCTCCATCCGCTTCGCCAGTTCAATTTCCTCTTCCGGGGAAAGCAGCGGCACTTTTCCGATCTCTTTCAGATACATCCGGACTGGATCATCGAGGCTGACGCCATCCGGGATGCTGAGATCCAGGTTGTCCACGTCGATCGGCTCCTCCTCGCCGTCTTCAAAAAGTTCTGGCTCCATGTCCTCATCGTCATCCATCCGGAGAACGTCTACATGATGATTTTCCAGAAAATCATAGATCTGATCGAGCTGTTCCGGGCTCAGTATCTCACCATGGAAATAATTCAATATTTCTTTATTGTCCAGTACATTTTTCTTTGTTTTTGCCAATTCCAGAAGCTGTGTGAGTTTTTCTTCAAATGTAACTTTTTTCTCTTCCATAGTTCGTCCTTCCTTCCATCCTCAGAACCTGCCCGACCATTTCCAATTTTGTTACTGAACACGCATACGTGTCCAGTAACGGAATTTGCCGTGGCTTCGCATTTCAATACGGCAAATTCCTGCTGCCACCACGTTTTCTTACGGCACTTTCGGTTCCAAAAGTGCCTACCCGTGTACAGTAACCCAATTTTTCCCAATCCGCAATCACTCCAACGTAATTACGAGCGAAGGCAATCCCGCCTGTTCCCGTATGAGCCGCTGCAGCTCATTCAAATCCGACGCCCGCCGGATCTGATCGTCGAGGCTGTTCTTCTTGATCCGGCGCACCGTCTCCGCAAATGCCTTTTTCTGCTCCTCATTGTTTAAGGATTCTTCCAGACTTGCATTGAAAAGCGCCGCGACTTCTTTATAATTGCCCTCGTCGTCGATAAAGCGGTTCAAAATCGCCGCCGGATTGACATTTCCAGCTTCCAGACCCTCAAATACAGCTTTTGCTGCTTCTTTATAAAGTGGTTTTACAAAATCCTCCGGTCCGATGATGTCCTTGATCCGGGCATACAGCGATGGTTCTTCAATCAGCCATGTAAGAAGCAGGCGTTCTGAACGGCGGATGCCCTCGTCCTTCTCCTTCTTCCTGCCCACCGGTCTCACCGCCGGTCCCGTATTTCCCGGAAACTCTGCATTTCCAGCACCGCGGTTTTCCGCCATTGCCCCGGCACTGCCGACGCTTCCGCCTACCTCCCTGTTTTGTACCGCACCAGTCGTATTTCCGGTTCTATATGAATCACCATAGCGACCCGCATATCCGCCTGCTGCCGTCTCCCCGACGCCATACCGGCTTCCGAGCTGGTTGACCAGCCGCCGCAGATCTTCATAATTGATAAAGTATTCCCGCGAAACCGCCTGTATATAATTATCCCGCTCCAGCGCCTCGCCAAATTCAAGCAGCTTGCGCGCCGTCTGATTGTAAAATGCCGTCTTCTGCTCCGGATCTTCCATATCAAAGCCGGCTTTCAGCACATCGATCTCATAGAGAAAGCTGTTTCTAGCCGTCTCGATCCGCTTTTCAAACTCCTCTGCTCCCAGATTTTTCATAAATTCATCCGGATCCTTATACGGACGCATATTCAGTACCTTGGTTGAAATTCCTGCCCGCTTGAGGATCGGAATCGCCCGCAGCGCCGCCTTGACGCCCGCGCCATCGCTGTCGTAGGTCAGAATGACCTGATCCGTATACCGCTTCAGAAGCGCCGCGTGCTGCTCGGTCAGCGCCGTTCCCAGCGATGCGACCGCGTTCGTATAACCCGCCTGGTGCATGGAAATCACATCCATGTAGCCCTCGCAGAGCATCATATATTTCTTTCTCGAAGTACGCGCGTAATTAAGTCCGTATAGATTCCGGCTTTTGTCAAACAGCATCGTCTCCGGTGAGTTTAAGTATTTCGGTTCCCCGTCCCCGAGGACACGTCCGCCAAACCCGATCACCCGGCTGTTGACATCCATGATCGGAAACATGACACGGTTCCAGAACTTGTCCCTGGCGCCGCGCTCCTCGATCGTCACCAGCCCCGTATCCTTTAAAAGCTCGTCCTCATAGCCCTTGCTTTTCAGATACCGGTACAGATCGTCGCTGATTTTATTGGAAAATCCCAGTCCGAACCGCCGGATCGTCTCATCCGTCAGCTTCCGCTTTACCAGATAATCATATCCTATCTTTCCCTGCGGCTGCTTGAGCTGGTAATAAAAATAATTGGCTGCCAGCTTATTGATCTCCAGAAGCGCCGCCTTGCGGTCCGCCTTCGCCTTTGCCTCTTTAGAATATTCCATCTTCGGCAGTTTCACGCCCGAACGGTCCGCCAGCATCTCAACCGCCTCGCGGAATGAATAATTTTCATATTCCATCACAAACGTAATCACATTGCCGCTGACACCGCAGCCAAAGCAGTGGTACATCTGCTTGGACGGCGACACCGAAAAGGATGGCGATTTCTCATGATGAAACGGGCAGAGTCCAAACAGGTTGCTTCCCTTCTTCTGCAGCTTCACGTATCCGGAAATCACATCCACAATGTCGCTACGCATTCTGACTTCCTCGATTACCTCTTCCGGATAATACATTTCTTCCTCCTTATACGCTCCAGGCTTTCGGAATAAACAATTCCTTAAACCGGTCAATCGCGTAAATATCTGTCATACCCGCGATATAATCGCATACCGCGCGCTCTTTCGTCTCATTTCTCATCTCCATAATCCGGTGGGATTCTTCCGGAAGTTCCTCCGGATGCGCCATATAATATCCATACAGCATCTCGATCATCTGCTGTGCGCGCCCTTCCTCCGCTTTCGCAATCCCGTCATGGTAGACATGGTCAAACATCCAGCGGCGCAGCCCGTGCATCGCCTCCTCGCGTTCCGGTGACATCGCCACCTCCGGCTTGTCCTGGCTGTGCTCGATGATGTCGTGGATCATGATATTCAGCCGCTCATGCACACTGTTTCCCAGAATGTCCGTGTACTCCCGCGGCAAATCCTCTTCCTTCATGATCTTTCCCCGGATCGCATCATCTATATCATGGTTTATGTAGGCAATTTTATCTGAAAGCCGCACAACATTCCCTTCCAGCGTCGCCGGATGACCGCTCGTCCGGTGGTTCAGGATCCCGTTGCGAACCTCCCAGGTCAGGTTCAGCCCCTGCCCCTTCTGCTCCAGCACCTCCACAATGCGGACACTCTGCTGATAATGCGCGAACCCCTCGCTGCAGAGCCGGTTGAGCACCGCCTCCCCCGAATGACCAAACGGCGTATGTCCCAGATCGTGCCCCAGCGCGATCGCCTCCGCCAGAGACTCATTCAGCCGCAGCGCTTTCGCGATCGTGCGCGCTATCTGCGATACTTCCAGCGTGTGCGTCAGGCGCGTCCGGTAATGGTCGCCCTCCGGCGCCAGAAAAACCTGCGTTTTCTGTTTCAGACGCCGGAACGATTTGCTGTGCAGAATACGGTCGCGATCGCGCTGATACTCTGGCCGGATGTCGCAGAGCGGTTCTTTCCGCTCCCGTCCCCGTGTATTCGCACTCAGCGACGCATACGGACTCAGGGTTTCCTGTTCCCATTTTTCGATCGTTTCTCTGATATTCATCCAGATCCCACCTTTATTCAGAATAATTTACGGAATAAATTCGAAAGTTCGCCCATTATCTTATAATAATATCATATTTTTGTAATTTGGGACAGAGGTTTTCCATGGATTTTTGATCTTTTTCTATTTTCTTTTTTTATTTTATGTGGAAAGAAGGGGAATTATGACTACTTATTTCCATCTATTGAACAAAGGGGCTTAGAATGAAAAAGAGAAAACATCTGTTCTTTTGAATACAGACATCCTCTCTTTACTATCATACATACAAAACGTAACGGCTGTCCCTGATGGACCTCATCTACATTTTATTTTCACTTATTATTTTTACTTATCCGCTTTTTCAAGCAGTTTCTTGATACCCTGAATTGCTACTAATACACCCAGGATTAACAGCAGCACTGCAAATACAAGCTGCAGTGTATTTCCCAGATCCAGACCGGTCGTCATAAATGCGTTTGTGAGCTTTATGATGGTCATGCTCAGTGCAGTAAAGGTAACTGCCATCATGAACAGCATCGGCACCCAGAGCATCCAGCCCTGACGCTTGGTTTTCTTTAAGAATACTGCACAAGCTACAAGAGCAAGTACCGATAACAGCTGGTTTGCAGAACCGAATAACGGCCAGATCTCTGCATAGCCGACCTTGGTAAGCAGGTACGCGAGTACCAGTGTGATGATGGTTGCAAAATATTTATTGGTTACTACCTTTACAAACGGGCTCATATTTTCCTCGTCTGTGTCCGAATCCATGAAAAATTCCTGGAACGACAGACGTCCTACCCGGGCAACCGAATCCAGGGAAGTCAGTGCAAATGCAGATACCGCCAGGTTGATTAATGTAAATACAAGCGAATGCGGCAGACCAACTACGGAAAGAAAATTTGCGATCGCGCCTGCAAAAATCTGTGGCTGGGTGGTAAGTCCCTGTGCTGCTGCCTCGCCATCTGCAAAGGAAGCAACTGCAATCAGTGCGATGATAGCAAGCATACTCTCCATCAGCATTGCGCCAAACGAAACTGGAAGCATGTTCTTTTCATTTTTGATCTGTTTAGATGCAGTACCGGAAGATACCAGAGAATGGAAACCGGAAACTGCGCCACAGGCAATCGTTACAAATAAAATCGGGAACATATACTGTCCATTTACATTAAAGCTTGTAAACGGTTTCAAATTACATGCCGGATTGGCCACAAATACACCGATAACTGCACCGACGATCATAAAGATCAGCAGATAGCTGTTCAGATAATCACGCGGCTGAAGCAGCGCCCATACCGGAGCGACACTGGCAATCAGAATGTACACAAAGATAATAATATGCCAGGTTCCAAGATCGACATAGACCGGGAAATTCAGTCCCAGCGCGATCGCTGCCACCAGTAATAAGATAGCGACGGCTGTGTTGATCCATTTGTTGAATTTGGTATATTTGAGGAAATATCCAAGTGCAACTGCCTCGATGATAAATAACATAGAAGTAGTTGCAACGGCTCCATTTGCCGCTATCTTTGTGACAGCACCTGCCTCATCGACCGTAAATCCCTTAAATGTTCCCGCTACAACGTCTGCAAACGCTGCGACAACCAGAATACAGAACAGCCAGCAGAATAAAAGAAATAATTTCTTTCCTAATTTTCCAATGTACTCTTCGATGATGTATCCGATTGTACGTCCCTTATTTTTGACAGACGCATACATGGATGCAAAATCCTGAACGGCGCCGAAAAATACGCCGCCGATTAAAATCCAAAGCAGGACCGGAAGCCAGCCAAAAATTGCCGCCTGGATCGGACCATTGATCGGACCCGCACCGGCGATCGACGCGAATTGATGACCAAACACAACGTTTGTATCAGCCGGTACATAATCGACACCGTCCTCCATCTCATATGCCGGAGTTTTGGCATTCGGATCGATGCCCCACTTATTCTGGAGATAACGCCCGTACAGGAGGTATGCTCCTCCTAGAACAACGATGGCGATTATCATCATCATTACTCCACTCATAGTTAAACCTCTTTCCTTTGTTTATTTATAAAAAAACGCCTCTGCTATCCAGTCGGATAACAAAGGCAAATTTTCTATCCCAACAGCCTTCCCGCTCCATCCAGTGACTCTCTGTATTTCCGTTCTTTTATGTCTTTCCATGCTCATTGCATTTTATATCATATAAATTATACTCTTTTGAGCAAAAAATTCAATTAACACTTTAAATATAATTTACAATTTCATTTATTGTTTTTTGTGCACCTTGCACTTCCTATTGTTTTTACAACGGGAAACTTCGCTCCAGACACAATGCCCCATACCCCAACCGCTCATTCGGATATACCGTCTCCCCCGGCAGACTCCGCGCCCCGCGGATGAGATATGCTTTCAGCTTCTCCCCATACAGATAGGGATCGTTCCCATTTACAATCCCCCATTGCATCATCAGCGCCGCCGATCCGGTCACAAATGGAGCGGCAAAGGAAGTTCCTGTCACTGCCTCATATCCGCCGCCTGCGCGGGCGGTTATGATATTTACACCAGGTGCCGCCAGCTCTGGTTTGATCGGATGCCCCAATCTTGCAAATCCACGACCGGAAAAATCTGCATACGCCTGCGTGGCGTCATCGTACGCCCCCACCGAGATCGCCCGGCTGGCGGTCGATGGGATTGTCAGCGTCGTGTCCGGCGATGCCGCCAAAAAACGTGTTTCCCTGTTCAGTGCCATGCCCGCTGGCAGCCACAGATCATACTGACCATCCCGTATTTCTTCTGGAATCAGACGGATTTTCCAGAGCCCGTCCTGAATGTAGCTTCCTTTTGGAATCAAATCCAGATAAATCTCCTGCGCCTGACTGTATGGACTCGGCATCCCATAATATAGAAGAATCTCTTCCGTCTCATAGGAAAGGCGCTGTGCTCCCAATGATTCCCGGATCACCCCGGTGCTGCTGCCGCCCGGGCTGAAAATTTCCACTGAAAACCGGTCCTGATACAATTTCCATAGCTGCACACCGAAGCCCGTCTGATATTCCCCCACTGCAAGCTCTATCTCCACCGGACGTCCCATCTGCAGAAATCCCGCCCGGTGTCCCATGCCGTATCCTTCATTTCCGGTTCCCACGATGATGGAAGTCCGCCCCCGCTCTGCCATCGAATTTAGATACGTCTCCAGCAGGCTGGTTCCGTCATGCGAACCGTAAGTATTTCCAAAGCTCAGATTCACCGCCACCGGCATCCGCCATTCCTGTGCGATTCCCACCACATAGTCCAACGCCCGCATCAGCTCTGTTGTCCTGGGAAATGAATCCGCAAGCGGCGTTCCAAGCTTCACGACCAGAAGTTCACTCTCCCAGGCTACTCCCCGGTAGTGTCCGCCGCCCTCCCAGCCATTTCCGGCTGCAATCGCCGCAACTGCCGTCCCGTGCCCGCTCACATCCCGCGACTGGACGATCTCGTAAGCGCGTTCCCGGCTGCCCGCCTCCAATGCCCGGTTGAGCTCCTCCCGCGTATAAATCCGGTTCTGCTCCTGATCCCAAAGTGCGGCGATGCGCGTCGTTCCATCTGCGTTTCGAAAGTCCGGATGGAAATAATCGATTCCGGAGTCGATGATGGCAGTCAATGTGCCTCGACCACTTAAATCAGCATCTCTGCCATACACGTTTTGAGAGACTTGATTTCCGCTCTGCACCGGCGCAATACAGGTATCCCGAATCGCCCGGTTCACCTCAAAATAAAGACGCTTCGGCTTTTCTATATACTCAACCTGTGATAATCCTGCCAGATCATCCACCTGCGATTCAGGGAGCCGCACAATCGCGTAGCCGCCGGAAAGTGGATAAATTTCCGCCTGCGGAAGCTGTTCCTGCAACTTTTCCACAGTTCCATTATATTGAATGATTAGTTCCCAGCGTTTCGTATTCTGGTCGTATCCCATCTGAAGTGCCGGGGACTTTTCCCGTTCCGCTTCTGTCGCATCCAAAGATAAGTTTAAAAGGTTTTCTTTTTTCTGGCTCTTGCCATTCACTAATTCACTCATTTTACAGTTTATGCTTATATGGCAAATCCCAGCATCATATTCTATCTATTTTTTTAACAAAACAAAACCCGGTACATCTCTGTACCGGGCTATCGATCATGCAGAAGAAGGGACTTGAACCCTCATGATGTTGCCATCACACGGACCTGAACCGTGCGCGTCTGCCAATTCCGCCACTTCTGCTTACTGCGGGAGATGGGACTTGAACCCACACGAGCATACACCCACAAGATCCTTAGTCTTGCCTGTCTGCCAATTCCAGCACTCCCGCTTACTGTTTTTCAATTTTCTCTATTCGATGATTTTCTCACCGACAAAGAGTAGTATAGCACAATTTCATTTAAATTGCAAGCCTGTTTTCCGCAAATTTATATCTGAATTTATTGAATCAGAGTATAGCAAAAAACCGGCACATCTCTGTACCGGGCTATCAGTCATGCAGAAGAAGGGACTTGAACCCTCATGATGTTGCCATCACACGGACCTGAACCGTGCGCGTCTGCCAATTCCGCCACTTCTGCTCACTGCGGGAGATGGGACTTGAACCCACACGAGCATACACCCACAAGATCCTTAGTCTTGCCTGTCTGCCAATTCCAGCACTCCCGCTTACTGCTTTTTATTTTTGCCTGTCGAGTGAGTCACTCACTGACGAAGCTTAGTATAGCACAGGCGCTCCGCGAATGCAAGCATTTTTTTGTTTTTTTTATTTTTTTTTATTTGTTCTAATTATTCCTATATTTTTATAGTTTCTTTCTACTGCAAAATCATGTATTTCAGCCCTATCCTACCACTCCGCAGCTCCCTTAAAAAATCCTTTCTTACTTCTTAAACAGGAAAATAGACAACCATTACACATTTCTGGTTACTGTTCACGCATACGTGCCCAGTAACCATTTCTGCATTCCTATAGCCACAAAATGTCTCCTTTGAGATTGAAAAAGCGCTGTCTTTCTGCTATAATACATAGTTGCATTGATTTCTTTCATTAAAATTAAGAAACATTACAAAAAGGGCGTAAAAAGGCGCAATAAGAAACCGAAAGAAAGGCGGAAATCCTGATAAGCAAAGGGTTTTCGGATAGGTAAATCATAAAATGAAATTAGGTATCGTAGGTCTGCCAAACGTAGGCAAAAGTACACTGTTTAATTCTCTGACCAAGGCTGGCGCTGAGTCTGCCAATTACCCGTTCTGTACCATCGATCCGAACGTCGGTGTCGTATCGGTTCCAGATCCGCGTCTGGGTCAGTTAGCAGCTCTTTATAATTCTGCCAAAATCACTCCGGCTGTAATCGAGTTCGTTGATATCGCTGGTCTGGTAAAGGGCGCTTCCAAGGGCGAAGGTCTTGGTAACCAGTTCCTTGCCAATATCCGTGAGGTAGACGCGATCGTACACGTTGTCCGTTGCTTTGAGGATCCAAATGTTATCCATGTAGACGGCAGCGTCAATCCGCTCCGCGATATCGAAACCATCAACCTGGAGCTTATCTTCTCCGATATGGAGGTTCTGGAACGCCGTATCGCCAAGACGACCAAGAGTGCCATGGGAAATAAGGCTCTGGCCAAAGAACTGGAAACTTTAAAGAAACTGTATGCTCACCTGGAAGATGGCAAACTGGCAAAAAGCTTTGAGCCGGAGGATGAGGATGAACTCGCGTTCATCAATACGCTGGATCTCTTAACCTGGAAACCGGTTATCTTCGCTGCCAACGTATCCGAGGATGATCTGGCAGATGACGGTGCTTCCAATGAATATGTAAAACAGGTTCGCGAATTTGCAGCTGAGAACGACAGCGAGGTATTTGTTATCTGCGCCCAGATTGAGCAGGAGATCGCTGAGTTAGATGAAGATGAGAAGAAAATGTTCCTCGAAGATCTCGGTCTGACTGAATCCGGTCTTGAAAAACTGATTGCAGCCAGCTACCGCATTCTTGGCCTTATCAGCTACCTGACTGCCGGTGAAACTGAGACCCGTGCATGGACCATCAAAGTCGGCACCAAAGCACCGCAAGCAGCTGGAAAAATCCACTCCGATTTTGAGCGTGGCTTCATCAAAGCTGAGGTAGTCAACTATCAGGATCTCTTAGACTGCGGTTCCTATAATGCAGCCAGAGAAAAAGGGTTGGTACGCATGGAGGGCAAGGACTACGTGGTAAAGGACGGCGATGTCGTACTCTTCCGCTTCAATGTTTAATATCGTGTCATAAAATCTCAGAAGCTGCCATCCGTTGATCAGATTCCCTTTTCGTAGATTTGGGGTAACTGTTTGGGTCTGCGCATTTACTGCGCTGACCGTACGAAAACATGGGGGATCCTATCAAAGCATATCAACGGATGGCAGCTCTTTTTATTTCTCCCTTTTTACAAAAGTGTGTCTGATGCATACTAACTCATAATTATACGAAACACCACTCTTTTATTCATTTTCTATTCATTTCTGGCTAATGGGTATTCATTTTTACTCTAAGTTGTCGTGCAATTTATTAGATTTGAATTTTTGAAAGAGCCAGCACCTTGAATGGGCTGACTCTTTCAATGTCACCTGTAATTGACAAACTGGAATTTGGCTATTTCGTTGCAACAATACTTATCCAATGATTTTTTGCATTTGAATACGTTTTGATCTCTGTAAAACCCGCTTCTTTCAAAGCGGCAACAAGTTGTTTAGATGTGTAAATCTTCATACCATTGATCATCTTTGTCCATTTTTCATCTGCGGCACTCGTTCCGTCACTCTCGTTACAAATCAGGAATATGCCTTCGCTTTTTAGCACACGGTTGATCTCGGAAAAGCATTTTACTAATCCTGGCCAAAAGTAAACTGTTTCGAAGGCAGAAACATAATCAAAAGTCGCGTCAGAAAAGGGTATAGCAGATACATCTCCTTGAACTACATTACATTTCCCTTGTTTAATGGCGAGGGCGTTCAATTTTTGAGATTCTGCCACACTAACCTCAGAATAATCCATTCCTGTCACGTGGCCATTTCCACATCTATCAAGCCAGACCGCAATATTTGCTCCGCCGCCACAGCCGACGTCCAGAACTTCAGCATCAGACTTCGCGGAGATATTTGAGAATCCCCATTGCGATAATTTGGCGTGACCGCTGTTCATCATCTTCGTCATCAATTTTCCGCCGAAGCCTTGTGGCTTACGGGTATTTTCAAAAAATTTCATTACAGAATTCCTCTTCCACAAATACCGGTTTTCTTAATTCGACAAACCGGTATTGCTCAATCGTTTTTCTCCGTTAGGAGAATATACAATCCATAAATAAAAAGAACAAGGAATAAAACCGTAGGAATCAATAATCCATTTTCTAAAATACTTACAATCATTCTTCCAGGTGGCGTTACCCATTCAGTTGCTGGATTTTGCATTGCCACTATTATCATTCCCACAATACCAACAACACCACTTAATGTTAAAAAACCACCTTTTATATTTCTACTCATAATCATTACCTCCTCGTTAAATACCGATTAGTATAACAGTAGTCTAACACATGTTGTTTAAAAATACTACAGCCAAGCTAATGTCTGTAATTTGCCCTAAAATTTCATTTTATGGAATTTGGACTACTTGATTTTCTAATCGCATACGCAATTTGTGAAATGTATCATTATACTGTTGATACATCAGACACACAAATGTAAATTGGGACTTTTATTTTTATAACAAATCATATTCTTTCATTTTCCCTCAAACCGTCTCATACACTGTACTAAACGAATTCCGGGGATTTTTTATGAGCTCAAAAACAAAAATTGTCGTACTCCGCATGAAAGAGATTATTTATACTGCTATCTTTATCGGACTGGGGCTTCTTCTCATCGCACTTCTCCTCATCATGTTCCGACCGGGCAGGAAGACGCAGAGTGCCTCCGCTCCCGCTGCGGCCGGCATTTCCTATCTGCCTGGTATGTACAGTTCTACCCTGACACTCGGCAGCCAGGCAGTCAACGTCGAAGTCACGGTTGATTCCACCCAGATCACCTCTGTTACCTGCCGTCCTTTAAGTGATTCCATCGAAACTATGTACCCGCTGCTCTCCTCTTCCGCTTCGCATCTCTCGGAGCAGATCGTGAGCACGCAGTCGCTTGAAAATCTCTCCTTTGAAAGTGGCAGCCAGTATACCTCACAGGCATTATTAAATGTGATACATACTGCATTAGCAAAAGCAATCCTTTAAATTTCGTATAGCATAACATCAAAAATTTCAAAGAACACCTTCATCGGATGCTTTAGAAAAGCACCTTATCTTTTAACCAAAAAAATCCGGCTGAACCATCTTTTCAAACGGTTCAACCGGACTTTTTATTTCCGTATTCTTTTACGTTATTTACTGAATAACCTTAACCGGGCACTTCGCTGCACAAGCTCCGCAGTTTACGCACTTCTCATAATCGATAACAGCTACGTTGTTATCCATATGGATTGCGTCAAACTTACACTGCTTGGTACACAGCGTACAGCCGATACAGCCAACCTGGCAGGCTGCCTTGACAGCCGGTCCACGATCGTGGGAGCTGCACTGTACCAGATGTTTTGCCTTGTACGGTACCAGGTCGATCAGGTGTTTCGGGCAGGCTGCCACGCAGGCACCACACGCTACACACTTCTCTTTGTCTACAACCGCTACGCCGTCTACCACGTGGATTGCATCGAATTTACATGCCTTCACACAGGTTCCGAAACCGGTACAGCCGTAAGAACATGCCTTTGCACCGCCACCCGGTACAACGGATGCCTTCGCACAGTCCTCGATACCATGGTACTCGTACTGTACTTTTGTCTTGTCGCAGGTACCTTTACATTTAACGAAAGCTACCTTCTTCTCAGAGGAACCAGCCTCTACGCCCATGATAGCAGCGATCTTCTCGCCAACCGGAGCACCGCCGACCGGGCAGGCATTAACCGGAGCTTTGCCCTCTGCGATGGCCTTTGCAAGACCATCACAGCCCGGGTAACCACAGCCACCGCAGTTGTTGCCTGGCAGCTCTTCACGAACAGCTGCCTCTTTTTCATCTACTTCAACTTTAAATTTCGCGCCGAACAGACCCAGACCGACACCAACGATGATGCCGACTGCCGCGATCACGACAGCAGCGATAATGATTGAATTCATATCCATTTTCGTCTCCTCCTTCTACAGTAATCCGGAAAATCCGAGAAATGCAATCGCCATCAGACCAGCCGTTACAAGTACGATAGGAGATCCCTGGAAGTTATACGGGATATCATTTCCCTCGATGTGCTCACGGATACCTGCCAGAAGCACGATGGAGATGGTATAACCAACGGCTGTACCAACACCATTTACCACGCTCTGTAAAAATCCATATCCGTTCTGGACGTTTGTCAGGGCAACACCAAGAACGGCACAGTTTGTTGTAATCAGCGGAAGGAATACACCCAGCGCGTTATACAGGGAAACCATGCACTTCTTTAAGAACATCTCAACGATCTGAACCAGTGCTGCGATAACGAGAATGAAAACGATGGTTTTCAGGTAATCGATACCAAGCGGTGCCAGAACGAACTGATAAATCAGGTTTGCAACGATGGATGCGATGGTAATAACGAAGATAACCGCACCACCCATACCAGCTGCTGTTTCAACTTTTTTGGATACGCCGACGAAGGAGCAGATACCGAGGAACTGGCTCAGTACGACGTTGCTGACCAGCGCCGAGCTTATCGCAATAATAAGTAATTCTTTCATCACTTCTCCTCCTGTTCCTTCTTAACTTCTGCATCATGACCAGCACAGCTTAAGCAGTCGCCGCTGCAGCAGCCACCCTTCTTCTTCTCTTTTACGGAACCGTTTGTTGCACACGGCATCTTCAGACGATTCTGAAGAGCAGTCAGGCAAGCCAGTACGAAGAATGCACCCGGCGCCAGGATGAAGATTGAGATCGGCTGATAGGAAGCCGGCATAATCTGGATACCAAAGATAGTACCTGCACCCAGAAGCTCACGGAAAGAACCGATGAGTGCCAGAGCAACTGTAAATCCAAGTCCCATACCGATACCGTCAAATGCAGACAGGATCGGACCGTTCTTCATAGCATATGCCTCGGCACGGCCAAGGATGATACAGTTAACTACGATCAGCGGAATGTAAAGTCCCAGGGAAGCATATAAGCTTGGAACGAAACCTTCCATCAACATATCTACGATGGTTACGAAGGATGCTACGACTACGATCTCTGCCGGCAGACGTACGCCGTCCGGAATGATCTTACGAAGCAATGCAATCAGAAAGTTCGCCGCAATCAGTACGGCGGTTGTCGAAAGTCCCATGCCGACACCGTTGATGGCGGAAGTGGTTACCGCCAGGGTCGGACACAGACCCAGCATCTGAACGAAAATCGGGTTTTCTTTCCAGATACCGTTATATAAGCGCTCTACATATTTATTCATAATCTTTCCACCTCCTACTGTGCCAGGCAGTTAGCCACGAAATAGATAGCTGCATCTGTCGCGTTGGTGACTGCCTTGGAAGTGATCGTTGCACCACTGATGGCTTCAATCTGATTATCTGCAGACGCGCCTGTCTTTGTAACTTCCAGGTTCTCAGCTTTCTTGCCGATAAACTGATCCTTGAAATCCGGTTCTTTGGCTCTCATACCAAGACCTGGCGTATCGCTGATGCTTAAGAAACCGATACCGGTCAGCTCGCCCTCGTTGCTGATACCAACTGCGATCTGCACGTTGCCGCCGTAGCTCTCTGCGGAGGTAGAGGTAATCAGGTAACCGATCTGGTTGCCGCTTGCATCCAGCGCTTCTTTTGCATCATTGATGGTAACTTTTCCAAATCCCCACTCAGAGATGCTGTCCGCTGCAGCAGTTACTGCGTCAGCCAGCTCCTGCGGTTCATCAAAGCTTGCCGCATCCGGGTAAACTTCCTGATAAGTTTTAGTAGCTGCTGCCTCCTGTGCCTGTGCAATCGGATCCAGCGTAATATCATGTACTGTTCCCAGACAGATACCAGCTACCAGAGTAATAACGAAAAGGATGATTGTATTTTTGATAATCTGGTTCATTATTTCTTCTGACCTCCTTTTCCAAATGCTGTCGGAAGCGTATAGCGCTCAATCAGCGGTACCAGCAGGTTGCTGAAGATGATCGCATAGGAAACGCCCTCCGGAGAAGCACCCCAGAGACGGAAGATTCCGGTTACGATTCCGAGGATCAGTCCGTATACGATCTGTCCCTTCGGAGTCAGAGGACTCGTTACATAATCGGTTGCCATAAAGAATGCACCGAAGATAAGACCACCTGCACAGATCTCACTGAGAGAATAGGTCAGGTTGAATCCACCAAACAGGAATGTAAATACAAATACGGTTCCAATGTAAATCAGCGGGATAACCGGGCTGATAACTTTGCGGACTACCATGTAAATAGCACCAATCAGCAGGGCAATTACAGATACCTCACCGATAGTTCCCGGGATACGTCCGATTACCAGGGATGCCAGATCCACTGTCTCACCGGCTCTTAACTGTGCCAGCGGAGTTGCACCTGTCAGACTGTCAAATCCAAGCTTTGCGGATGAGAAGTTATTCATAAACAGAGCGAAGGAAGTCAGAAGGAAACATCTGGCTGCCAGTGCCGGGTTCATGAAGTTCTGTCCCAGACCACCGTAAAGCTGTTTTACAACGATGATTGCAAAGAATGCACCAAGAACCGGGATCCAAACCGGGATTTCCGGCGGCATATTCAGTGCAAGAATCATGCCGGTAACAACTGCACTGCCGTCCGAAATCGTAATCGGCTTGTGCATTAATTTCTCATAAAGATACTCGGCTGCCACACTGGCGATCACGGTAGCGATCAGAACCAGAAGTGCATTCATGCCGAACTGCCATACACCATAAACACTGGCAGGAATCATGGCGATCACAACGTCAAACATCAGGCGCTGTGTCGTAACTCCGTCACGAACGTGAGGTGATGACGATACTTTTAATAATTTTTCCATTTCTTCCCACCTCCTACTTTCTGCGGCTGGCTGCTACTGCCTTACGCATCTCTTTGAATGCCTGGGTCAGCGGCCGTCTTGCCGGACAAGCATATGCACAGCATCCGCACTCAACGCATTCCATGCCGTTTAAGCTCTGGAATTTCTCAAGGTCGTGAGCCGTAGATGCCTTCATCATCAGCGGAGGTACAAGATGCTCCGGACAAACGCCTACGCAGCGTCCGCAGCGGATACATGCTGACGGCTCCATCGCTGCTACCTGATCCTTGGTAAAGGTGGTCAGAGCAGATGAAGTCTTCGCTACCGGGAAGTCAAGGCTGAAAAGAGCCTGTCCCATCATAGGACCACCGGAAATCATCTTCTCCGGTTCCTGTTTAAAGCCGCCTGCTGCCTCTACCAGTCTCTGATAGTTGGTACCAAGGCGTACCTCAAAGTTCTGCGGCTCTGCAATGGCATCACCGGTTACCGTAATGATCTTGCGGATCAGCGGAGTTGTCTTGCATACTGCATTATAAATAGAAGCAACGGTATCAATATTGTCTACGATACAGCCTGCATCTGCCGGCAGCATGGAAGAATTGATCTCACGTCCTGTCACTGCATAGATAAGTGTACGCTCACCACCCTGCGGGTACTTGGTAAGCAGCGGACATACTTCGATTCTCGGCTCGTCCTTTACCATCTCCGTCAGCTTCTTGATAGCCTCCGGCTTGTTGTTCTCGATACCGATAACACCCTTCGCATTGTCAAACAGCTGAAGCATAACCTTCAGGCCGCCGATAATCTGCTCCGGACGCTCCATCATGGTACGATAGTCACTGGTTAAGTACGGCTCGCACTCTGCACCGTTGACGATAACGTAATCAATTGCGTTCTCATCTTTCGGAGTAAGCTTTACATGTGTCGGGAAACCAGCGCCGCCCAGGCCGACGATACCGGCATCCTTAACGATCTTACGGATCTCTTCTTTCGACAGCTTTGTTGCATCTCTGTCTGTTCCGAAGCCCTCAATCGCCTCTTCTTCACCGTCATTCTCCACCAGGATTGACTGAACCATTGCACCATTGGCAACCAGCTTGGACTCGATTCCCTTTACCGTACCGGAAACAGAACTGAGTACGTTTGCGGAAATAAATCCGCCTGCCTCTGCAATGATCTGGCCTTTCAGCACGTGATCGCCCTTCGCTACCAGTGGTTTCGCAGGTGCGCCAATGTGCTGGGACAGCGGATAAACCATGATCTCGCCCTGTAACGGTTCGAGAACCTTGATCGGCTTATCCTCAGACAGTTCTTTACCCTCATATGGATGAATGCCGCCTATAAATGTAGCCAAACCCATCAATTAAACCCTCTTTCTCTTACTAAATTTTCCTTCATCCTCCACCCATTCACCTCCCGTCAGATGCCTTTTCTGCCGAAATTGTGAAAATATTATCGGGCGTAGGAGCTAGAATCTACCGCGTATAGTATAACACAGGTAAAAAAAATTCACAATTGAAAAATGAATCTTCTGCCCCCTTCACTCTGTATAAAAATTAATACAAATGGTTATAATATAGCTTTTGTTTATACAGAATCAACAAAACTGTGTAAAAATCCCGTAAAACTTTCCCTTAAATACTATGTCAATAGCCTTGGCGAAAAAAGGAAAGTCCGGCGGAGTTTGCCTCTGCCGGACTTTCCTTTTTTCTCGTTACCTAAAGAGCTGCACAGTCTACTGGAAAAACTTACTCCAGTACCCCTGCACAAAAATAAACAGCACAATCAGCGGAATGACATATGTCACATACGCTCGCACCTGGCGCGGGAACTTCACGCCTTTTCCCTCATTTGCCTCCTTGAGAAAATTCTCAAATCCCCATCCATACCGGCTGGTACAGAACATCAGGTAAACGAGACTTCCGAGTGGAAGCAGGTTGTTGCTGACGATGAAATCCTCGAGATCCAACACGTTGCTGCCCTCTCCGAACGGCATGAAACCACTCCAGAGATTGAAACCCAGCACGCACGGAAGCGACAGGACCGCAATCACCACCAGATTGACGCAGACTGCCTTTTTGATCGAACAGCCAGTCAGATCCGTTGCAAAGGATACGATATTCTGGAATACCGCTGTGACCGTTGATGCCGCCGCAAAGGTCATAAAGACAAAGAACAGCGTGCCCCAGAAACGTCCGCCTGCCATGTGGTTAAATACATTCGGCAGCGTGATGAAGATCAGGCTTGGTCCCTGTCCTGCCTCGATGCCGTAAGCCGCACATGCCGGAAAAATGATAAGTCCTGCCATAAACGCTACCAGCGTGTCAAGGACCAGTACATTGATTGCCTCGCCGGTCAGGCTGCGCTCTTTATCGATATAACTTCCAAAAATCGCCATCGCACCGATACCGATACTCAACGTGAAGAACGACTGTCCCAGCGCCGCAAATACGACTTTGCCGACACCAACCTCCTGAATCTTGCCAAAATCCGGCTTTAAGTAAAATTCAAGTCCCGGACGTCCGCCTTCCATCCGCACCGAATTGATTGCCAGCACAACCATCAGGAATAATAGGCAGACCATCATCATCTTTGTGATCTTCTCAACGCCGTTCTGGAGTCCCATCGCACAGATGGAAAAACAGAATACGACACAGAGCAGCATAAATACCGTCATCAGTCCCGGATTTGCCAGTACAGAGCCAAATTCCCCTGCTACACCGTCCGCATCCAGACCCACGAAATCGCCTTTCGCCATCTTGAACACATACAGCAGAAGCCATCCGGCTACCGTCGTATAAAACATCATCAGGACATAGTTGCCCGCCATCGCGAACCATTTTTCAAAATGCCACTTAGTACCCTTTGGCTCCAGCACATCAAATGAAAGCGCCGCACTCTTCTGGCTCGCTCTGCCGACCGAGTATTCCATAACGATGATCGGAAGACCTAAAAGCACCAGAAATGCCGCATAAATCAGTACAAACGCCGCGCCGCCATACTGACCGACGATGTACGGGAATCTCCACACATTTCCCAGACCGATCGCACAACCCGCGGAAATCAGGATAAATCCCAGCCGAGAGGAAAAACGTTCTCTTCCCATTTCTACTTACCTTCTCCTTTTTTATTTCTACAGGCCCACACTGACAAGAGTCAGACGGGCGCAAAAAAGAGGCGCCTCCGCAAATCCCGGTACCAGCCCGAATTTCGGAAACGCCACCAAATGGTATTTTACTATATTCTGTTTTAAAAGACAAGTTTTCAGGTGCTTTTTATCCTTCAAACGTCTCGACTTCCTCCCGGTTCGGCACCGACGGAGCTGCTCCTGGGCGGGAAACGGCGATCGCTGCCGCTTTTGCCGCATGTTCCAGCGCCGTCTTCGGGTCTTCACCGAGCTGTAAGCCGCCGATAAAATAACCGGTAAATGTATCGCCTGCCGCCGTCGTGTCCACAACCGGCACTTTATAGATTCCCTGACGAAGGACTGTGTCACCATCGCGGTACACGGAACCATCGCCGCCGAGTGTCAGGACAATCTTCGCCTCCGGGAACTGTTTTACCAGTCCGTTCATCAGCGCCTGCGGATCTTTGGTTGCCTCAATGCCGCAGATATCCGACGCCTCCACCTCATTTAATAAGAAGTAATCCACATATTCCAGCGGATAGGACAGGATCTTCGCATTCATCGGGGACGGATTCAGAACGATCTTCATGCCTTTTTCATGGGCTTTCTCCATGATATAGCCGATCTCGCTGATCTCATTCTGTAAAATCAGGAAATCGTCCGCCTCAAACTGTGTCAGGACGCGATCCACCATTTCCCTCGTGATCCGCTGGTTGGCACCGCCATACAGCAGAATGCAGTTCTGCCCTGCCGGATCTTTCTGGATGATCGCGTGTCCTGTCTGCCCGTCGAGATGCTCGATCAACTCCGTGTGGACGCCCGCCTTCTTCATCTGCTCGATAAGGAAATCTCCATCCCCGGCTCCGACAGCTCCGGCGTGCCATACGTCTGCGCCCGCCTTGCTCAGCGCGATCGACTGATTCAGCCCTTTGCCGCCGCTGAATACCTGCAGCGACTCGGAGGACATCGTCTCTCCCGCTCTTACAAAATGATCCACCTGATACGTATAATCAATATTCAGTGAACCAAAATTCAATACCTTCACTCTGCTCCCCTCCTTGACCAATTCCTTCAAAATCTGCCGCCGGCATCTTTGATGTATCGCTTAAGACGGCTGTATTCGCGCCGTACTCTCCCGTACTACCAGTTCCGGCGCAAAGATCACCTTGCTCTCCGGTCTTTTATGTTCCCGTATCTGTTTCAGAAGCAGCCTTACCGCCTCTCTTCCCATCTCCCGTACCTGCTGCCGTATCGTTGTCAGCGGCACCTCCAGCATCCGGGCATAGAAAACGTCATCGTATCCGACGACCGAAACATCTTCCGGCACTTTCTTTCTATATTCCTTGAGTTTTCTGCATACGCCATACGCTGAAGCGTCGTTGCAGGCGAAAATCGCCGTAAAATCCTGTGAAATGAGCTTTTCGACCGCCGCCGCGCCGCCCTCCTGCGTATACTCGCCGGCACAGACGAGACGTTCATCCACTGGAATTCCCGCCTCCTCCATCGCCCGGCAGTAGCCATGGTAACGGGCCTCCGAATCCATCTGGGTCGCATGCGGTCCCACAACGCAGGCAATCCGCCGGTGTCCAAGGCTTAACAGATGGCGCGCCGCCAGATAACCGCCGATCTCATGGTCGGTACCGACCGCCGGACAGTTCCGAAGCTCCGGGATCCGGTCAACTACCACATAGGGTATGTGGATCGATTCCAGATAATCAATCTCCTCCGCCGCCATCTCCCGCGTATTATCTTTAGCCATGATAAACACAATGCCGTCCGCGCCTTTATCCGCCAGAAGATCGATATACTCGCGATCCCGGTCATAATTATCATTCGTGTTGCAGAGAATCACACTCCAACCATTTTCGCGGCACGCCTCATCGATCGCGCGCGCCATATTGGCAAAATATACATTGGAAATATCCGGGACGATAAATCCTATGGTCTTGCTCTGCCGCTTTACCAGACTGACCGCGAGCTGGTTCGGACGATAATTCAGTTCCCGCGCCTTCGCTAGGATCTGATTCTTTGTCTCATCCGAGATCTTATATCCTTTCCCATTGAGAACCAGTGAGATTGTCGTCACGGAAAAACCAGTCTCAGCGGCAATATCCTTGATGGTTGCCCTCACTCATCCACCTCCGATGCGATCAGATCCATGAGAACCTGAATGGATTTCTGATATTTTTCTATCTCGACCCGCTCATTTGGCTTATGCGCCATACCTGCCTCGCCCGGACCAAATAAGAGAACGGCTGCATCCAGCTTGTGTTCCACCAGGATCGAAGCATCTGTAAAGAAATTAATCCCAGTCGTCTCCACCGGAAGCCCTTTTTTCTCCAGTTCCTTCGAGAGCTGTTTCACAAGCGGATGGGATTCTCCAATCTCGATCGCCCGCCGGTCATTGACAATCCGGCAGCTGACGCGGAATTTTTCTTCCGATGTAACGGAACGCGCCGCCGCAAACGCCTCCGCCTGACCGACTACCATCTGGCTTGTCAGTCCTGGTGTCATACGGATATCCATGAGAATCCGGCAGGTGTCCGGCGTCATATTTGGCGCCACGCCGCCGGAAATCTGCGTTACCTGCGCGGTCGATGCGCCGAGAACCGGGTGTGTGAAGCTTTTCACATATGTTTCAATCTCACCTGTCAGCGCCATCGCCTGTTCCACGGCATTGCAGCCCTCATGCGGGTATGCCCCGTGGCTCGTCTTTCCGTGTGCTTCTATCTCCAGCCACAGGCAGCCTTTCTGCGCCACGCCCAGCCTGCATCCCGTCGGTTCTCCTATCAGAAGCGTTCCAATCGACGTCTCCGGGACTTCCTTTAAGATCTCCCTGGCGCCGATGCCGCCCTTTTCCTCATCACAGGTTCCGAGGAAATGGATCGTACGCGGCACCGGACGACCGGATTTTTTATATTCACAGAGCGCGTACACCATCGCGGCAAGCCCACTCTTCATATCGCTGGCACCGCGGCCATAGAGAAAACCGTCCCGTTCCACCGGAACCGCCGGGTCAGTCTTCCATTCTCCGGTATCTCCGTAAGGAACCGTGTCCAGATGCCCGTTCCAGAAGATCGGAGCGTCATCCGACTCCCCCTCAAGCTCCGCCAGCACATTGGCATGTGTCGCGTCAATCCGCTGTATATGTGCAGAAATTCCCGATTGTTCGAAATACTTGCACAAATATTCTGCCACTGCTCCCTCGTCATCCCGTCCATTGACACTCCGAATGGTCAGAAGCTCTTTTAAAAGTTTCACCGCTCCGTCCATACGCGCTCTCCTTTTTCCTGCTATCTTATTTCTGAATCAGCCAGTCTGCGATATTCTGCCACAATTTATTGTAGTATTCCCACTCGCAGAATTCCGGCGGTGCCCAGTGCGGTGCACAGTCGGTTGTGACAACACCACTGCGCCCTTTTCCATAAGAAGCAAATGCGATAAACGGATCGCCCTCTACAGTAACCGGAACCTCTGCCTCCGGTTTTGCGATTACCTTATTGTAACCGAGAACCTCCGGCCAGTCGGTCGGAATGCCCTTTAAAGCTTCATGCTCGCCCACGGTTACCGGTTTTACACCCTCGCAGTGTTCCATACGGTCATCGACCGTCAGAACCTCGACTGGAAGAACCTCCTGTACGGCTGTGTCATGCCATTTGCCCTTTGCATCCACGCCGGAGAAGGTCAGATAACCGCCGACCATCAGAAGAGCGCCGCCATCGTTGACATAGTCGCGGATCAGATTGCAGCGGTTCGGCATTTTTTCACTGCGGTTAAACGTAGCGCCCGGCAGAAGCAGGGTGTTTGCTCCGATATCGGACAGAATTACCAGATCATACTGTTTCAGTTCTTCCATTGTAAATGGAAATTCCTCATTTGCCAGATGGTTCGGAAGGAAGGTTACTTCGTAGCCGCCTGCCTCCAATGCAGCTTTCAGCCATTTCTCTCCTGTCTCATAGGTAGAGGTATAAAACGCGTCAAAGCCCTTTACATGGGTGGTATAGCTCATCCAGGACTCGCCTGCCAGTAAAACTTTCTTGCTCATATTTTTATCTCCTTATATATTTATCAATTCCTTATTTCTTCTCTCCCCAGGAAAGAATCAGTTTCGCATACACCAGAATCGCTTCCAGATAGGAATCGAGCTTCAGCCACTCATCCACGGTATGGCACTGTGCGCCCTCGCCCGGTCCGTACTGGATCGTCGGGCATCCGGCAATGTTGCGCCACAGGCGGGAATCACAGCCAAAATGGGATCCTTCCACCTTCACGCTGCGCGAAAGTGCCTCACTGTACGCCTCCTTAAAGGTGTCTACCAGCGGATGATCCTCCTCCATCTCAAACCCATGTCCGGTCTGGTAAATGGAAATCTTCGGCGGGTGTGCCTCCATCCACGCGTCGGAACGGCTGATCCGCTCAACGACCTCTGTAAATTCCTTTACAACCATATCCTGATTCATCAGGGTAGGAACATAGTGGACGCAGGTAGAAAAACTGCACTCGCCCGGCACGGTAGAACCGGCGGTTCCACCCTCGATCACGCCGATATTTAAGCTCGGCGGCGGAAGCAGGCGGTGGCGGATCGTCAGAAGCCAGCGGTGCTCCATCTCATTTAACCCCTGAATTACTTTGATCGCCTTCTCGATCGCGCTGACGCCCTCGGCTTTTGCACCGGAATGGCACGCTTTTCCTTCAAAATCAACCTTAAAGAATACCCAGCCCATATGCGCCAGAATCAGGGTATCGTCGGTCGGCTCGCAGTTGACAACGCCGTCGGCTTTCAGACCGCGCATTACCGCCTGGATCGAGCCATTGCCTCCGCCTTCCTCGTCACACACGGAGGTAATTGTCACATCGCCCGGCAGCTCATACCCGGCATCCTGCAAAAGCTTTACCGCCATCACCGATGCCATCAGACCGCCCTTCATATCCGTGCAGCCGCGTCCGTACATCTTGCCATCCCGAATTACCGGCTCAAACGGCGGGTTCGTCCAGCCGTCTTCCATATCCGCCGGCATAACGTCAATATGACCGTTAAATAACAGGCTTTTTCCGCCCTGTTTTCCTTTAAATGTCGCATAGACATTGGCACGGTCGGTCTGGTTGTGCCCCAGGTTTCCTTCCTGGTGCTTTTTGTAGCTTTCCTGAATCACAGCCTCATCCATCGGATCCACCGTGATCTCGTCGGCTCCCATCGATTCAAACAGGTTTACCATATACTCCTGTCCCTGTTTCTCCAGACCACCATCGATTCCGTGCCCTAAGTCATGGGTATCAATTCCCACCAGATTCTTGAGTTCTTCGATATATTTCTCTTTGTTCTGCTCTAAAACTTCTTTCAGGTCTCTCATCTATATCTGCCTCCGAACACAAGTATTATAAACTATGCCTCGCTGTATCTTCTCAGCCCTGCCTCAACGATATCCCAGAACTTCGCCGCATCGATATCGATCGCTACGTTTGCAGTCGGCTCCTGTCCGCCGTAACCGAAGAAATCGCAGTTAGTACGTCCGTAGGACTGGACGCTGCGGATGTCAATGTCCACATGCATCGGTTTCAGGGTCACAACGCTCGGATCAATCAGCCATGCGATCGTAACCGGATCGTGCAGAGGTCCGCCTTCCCAGCCAAATACCTCTTTCTGGGTCTTGCAGAAGAAGCGCATCAGATCCGCAAAGAGCTTGGATGCCTTATTGCCTATCTTCTCCATCCGGTCAACGATCTCCGGATAGCACAGTACCTTGCGGGTAACATCCAGACCCATCATCGTGATTGGGCGTCCGCTGGTAAAGCATACATACGCTGCATCCGCATCGGCGATGATATTGAACTCTGCCGCCGGAGTTACGTTACCATTGGTATACGCGCCTCCCATCAGGACGATCTGTTTGATCTTCGGAATAATCGCCGGTTCCATCCGCATCGCCATCGCCAGATTGGTCATCGGACCGGTTGTCACCATCGTGATATCGCCATCGGACTCCATCAGGGTTTTAACGATGAAATCGACTGCATGCTCTTTCTCTAATTCTTTTGTCAGCGGCGGGAAAACCGGACCATCCAGCCCTGTTTCACCGTGGATATCGCCCGCTATCATTTTTTCACGCACCATCGGCTGTCCGCAGCCCGCATACACTGGCACATCCACACCGAGCCACTGGCACACATTTCTCGCATTAATCTGCGTTTTCTCCAGCGTCTGGTTGCCTGCTACGACTGTAATACCTAACAGATCGATCTTGTCACTGTTCGCCGCCAGCGTGATCGCGACCGCGTCATCATGTCCCGGATCGCAGTCAAGAATAATTTTTGTCTTTTCCATCTGATTATGTCCTCCTTATAGTGTTTTATCTTTCTTCATCATCAGCTTCCCACATGCAGGGATGATTCTCTCTTCTTGTTGGCTGAAATCTTCGCAATCATGGAAATTGCCAGTACCGCGATGGTCACGATATACGGCATCATCAGAACGAACTGGGATGGAATGCCATATGCCTGGAGACGGGCACCGACGGAATCTGAAAATCCAAACAGCAGACAGCCCAGTGTGGTCAGAACCGGGTTGGCACCGCCGAAATACATGGCTGCAACGCCCATAAAACCACGGTTGTTGGTCATGTTCTCGATAAACTGGGTACTGTAACCCAGGGAAAGATGAGCACCTGCCAGACCTCCGATGAGACCGGAAAGCAGCATTGCCTGATATTTCACAGCATTTACTTTGATACCTGCCGTCTTCGCCGCTTCCGGAAACTGACCTACTGCACGCAGACGCAGTCCCCATACAGTTTTATAGAAGAAAAACTGAAGCAGGATAATCAGAACGATGGCAAACCACTCGGTCACGCACCAGTTGTTAAACAGAGCCCCCACTACCGGAAGATTGTCTAAAAATGCAACGTTCACACGGGGAATCGCCTTGATATCCGGGCTTGAAAAACTTCCGGTACTGTGGAAAATCGCATTTACCATGAATTTAGTAATAGCCAGTGCCAGCATATTAATACCCATACCGATGGCGCAGATCTCCGAATTGTACCGGATATGTCCCACTGCCATGATCATAGCAATGACAGCACCGGCGATCATCGCTGCCAGAATGCCTAATAACCAGCTTCCGGTAAAGAAGCTGACTGCAACTGCAGTAAAAGCACCTACCAGCATGATACCCTCTGTACCGATATTTAAGATATTGGCCTGCTGAGTGATAGCCGCACAAAGAGCGGCAAAGATGATCGGAGTCGCTGAACGAAACGTTGCATAAATCAGCGACGCATTAAAGATTTTATCAAAATTCTGCATTATCGCATTCATGCCTTATCCTCCTTCTTCTCCTCCGTTTTCTTTTTACGTTTCTTTGCAAACTGGAACGCAGTCTCCATGGTCGCTATGATAATGAACACAGCTGTAATGGTATCAACCAGTGATTTCGGCACACCGGTTGACTGCTGCATTCCCATAGCGCCCGATTTTAAAACTGCCAGGAAAAATGCCATAAATGGAGTCGAAACCATGTTGTTCTTTACAATCAGAGCTGCCAGCATACCATTGCTTCCAAGTCCGGTTGCAAAGTTGTTCAGGAAATATCCATGAACACCCAGAACCTCGATGCATCCTGCCATGCCGCCCAACATACCAGAAAGCATCATGGCACCGATAAACACCTTCTTAGAATCAATTCCCACATAATCCGCATGGGTCGGATTCAGGCCAACGGTACGAATCTTATAGCCCCAGCTGCTCTTCTGAAGCATAAAAATAATCACAATCACGGTGATGGCCGCGATGAAAATACCTACATTGACACTGCTGGGTTTCATAAACTGATACAGCCTTACCGTAACCGGCAGGGACTGAGCATTGGCAGTACCTGCGCTCATTGGTCCGCTGACCAGATAGGATGTAATATAAAGTGCTACCGTGTTCATCAAAATGGTGGTACATACTTCATTTACATTATAATAGGCACGCAGAACCGCCGGAATAAAGGCCCAGGCAGCTGCTACCACCATAGCACCTACGAAACAGGCCACATACAGAGCCGGCTTCGGAAGGAAGGTCCAGTTAATGCCAATATAAGCAGCTGTGATACCGCCCAAGAAAACCTCGCCCTCAACACCTACGTTAAAAGCACCTGCTTTTGCTGCAACTGCAAAGGCAATGGATGTCAGCAGCAGCGGAGTAAATCCTGCCAAGGTTGTACCAAGACGAAGCTCTCCGTCAAAAGCACCTCGGAACAGCGCCGCATATGCATCAATCGGATTCTCCCCGATCGCTACGATAAACAGCGCACCGACACCCATCGCAACGAGTATCGTAATAAGAATCCTTCGAATACCATTTAATGTCTGATTCATACTGCTGCTTCACCGTCCTTCCCTGTGTCTGTACCGCCCATCATAAGCAGACCCAGATTGTTCTCATTCGCCTCATCCGCACGCATCTCGCCGGTGATCTTGCCCTCATGGATAACAACGATACGATCCGAAAGGGAGATAATCTCCTCCAGCTCTGCCGATACCAGCAGGACACCGGCGCCTGCCTTTTTCGCCTTTTCCAGGGTATTTCGAATCAGCTCGATGGCACCGATATCTACACCTCTGGTAGGCTGGGATGCTACCAGAAGCTTATTGCCAAGAGATACCTCCCGGGCTACTACGACCTTCTGTGCATTGCCGCCGGATAAGGAAGATGTAGGAAGATTATAATCCGCCGGGCGGATATCAAACTGTTCTACCATTTCTTTTGCATAGGTATCCTGTCCTGATTTATTCATCATGATGCCCCTGGTAAATGGAGGCTGATCCAGGCGGACTGCGATCAGATTTTCCTCGATGGTCATGGCACGGTTCAGACCTCTTGTATTTCGATCCTCCGGAATATGGGAAAGACCGCTCTCTCTCACTTTTCTCGGACTCTGATTCGTAATATCCTTGCCGCAAAGAAGGATCTTGCCTTTCTCTACCTTGCGAAGTCCGGTGATCGCCTCAACCAGCTCACTCTGTCCATTTCCATCGATACCTGCCACGCCGACAATCTCGCCGGTCTTGACATGCAGGGACATACCCCGGATCTTCGATGTCTCCTTCTGACTGGGAATCCACACGTCCTGAACCTCCAGAATCGTATCTCCCGCCTCAGAATAAGCCTTATCAATGTTTAAGAATACTTCACGTCCGATCATTCGTTTGGTCAGATCCAGCGGAGAGGTTTCCTCTTTATTAACAGTGCCCATATATTGTCCCTGACGCATCACAGAGATGCGGTCTGATATTGCCATAACCTCATTCAGCTTATGAGAAATAAAGACAAGGGATTTTCCATCCTGTTTCAGATTATTCAGGATTTCAAACAGACGTTCCGCCTCCTGAGGGGTCAGAACCGCTGTAGGCTCATCCAGAATGATGATATCAGCACCTCGCATCAATGTCTTGATAATCTCCACACGCTGCGCCTCGCCTACTGAAATCTGGCTTACCTTCTTATCCAGCTGCACGTCCATATGATACTGTTCAATATACTTTTTAACTTCTTTTCTTGCCTTGTCAAAGTCAATTGTCAATCCCTTTTTCGGTTCAAATCCCAGAATAATATTCTCCAGAACCGTCAGCTCATTCACCAGCATAAATTCCTGATGGACCATGCCGACACCGTGCTCAATTGCAAGCTTCGGTGTGATGGTTCCCATCGGTTCACCTTTGACGATAATCTCGCCCTCGTCAATGGGATACATGCCGTACAGAAGCTTCATCATGGTGGATTTACCAGCTCCATTTTCACCAATCAGAGAATGAATCTCGCCCTTTTTCAGAGTAAATTCACCATGCTTTACCGCCTGAACCTGCCCGAAATTTTTGACAATTCCTTTCATCTCCACTACGTATTCGTTCATTCGATCACCCTCTCGTCCGGAAATGCCTGACGGCTCTTTCCAAGAAAAAACATTTTGTTGAAAATGAAGGGGAACCTGAAAGAATTCAGATCCCCCTTCGCCGCCAGGTTTCACTCGCTCCCGGCCTTGTCTTTATCAATTATGCCTGTGGGCCAAATCCTTCATAGTTTTCAACTACGATCTCGCCGGATTTGATCTTCTCGGCAAGCTCATCACACTTATCAACGATATCCTGCGGGAATTTGTCGCCCAGAGATTCTTTGATAACAGAGAAATCGGTCAGGCTGACACCGCCGTCCTTCAATGCCAGATATTTGGTTGTGCCGCCCTCAAAAGTTCCCTCTACTGCAGACTGGATAACCAGATAGCAAGCATTATCAACTCTCTTAACCATGGAAGTAAGAACATGTCCAGGCTGATCGGAATCCTGGTTTAAGTCAACGCCGATTGCGTATTTGTCAGCTTCTTTTGCACCTTCCAGAATACCAACACCGGTACCGGATGCTACGTTCATGACAATATCAGCACCCTGCTCATACTGTGCTAACGTCAGCTCTTTACCCTTTAACGGATCCGTCCAGCTTCCTGCAAAAGCCTGAAGAATCTTGATATCCGGATCGATATACTTCGCGCCCTGCTCATAACCTGTATAGAAGTCATGAAGTACCGGAATATCCATACCGCCTACCCAGCCGATGATATGATCTTCATTGACATTCGGGATATCGGTCTTGGTGGTGAACATAGCTGCTGCCGCACCTGCCAGGAAGGAGCCCTCATTCTGAGCAAAGCTGATGGACTCAACGTTCGGCAGATCAACGGTTGTATCGATAACTGCAAACTTGGTATCCGGATAACTGGATGCATTCTCAGTGATATAATCTGCGATGTTGGAAGAAGCACCGATGATTAAATCGTAGCCGTCATCACAAGCCTGAAGTAGGTTTGCTTTCCACTCTTCAGCAGTGGTACCCTCAAGGCTCTTAAGCTCGATGCCGAAATCCTCAACTGCTTTCTGTGCACCCATGTTGCAGGAGTCATTGTAGCTCTTATCACCTAAGTTGCCGGTGTAGACAACACACACACGAAGCGGTTTGTCAGATTTCTCTGAAGCGTCGGCTGCCTTTGTCTCGGTATTGCTGCTGTCAGCTGCCGTTGTCTCAGCGGTACTTCCGCCACCGCCGCAGGCTGTTAAGCTGGCACACATTGCTGCTGCAAGTACAATGCTTAATGTTCTCTTTCTCATTCTTTCATCCTCCTTTTTATGTGAAATACGTTATCCGCCGGACCATTCCTTTAGTAAAACGTTTTTCCATTCGTTCAAAAAAAATAAATCCTTTTTTCATATTTGCTTTACAGTTATTTTACAATCATTCCCACTGTTTTGTCAATAAATTTCGTATAAAAACGATTATTTTTTAAAATATTGTCAAACTTTTAGCAATATTCCTTTTTTCGGTCTTATGCAAAACAAAAAGGAATACGTTTCTCTCCGTCCTGGTTGTACGGTAAAACGCATTCCTTTTCAAAGTTGTATTCTATTTTCCTTTGTTTCGACGCCATCCGGCATTTCCCCAGATGATTTTGGTCTGTTTCTGAGGAAATGCATTCGTTTTCGGAACAATTCACACATTTCATGCAATGTAACAGATTGCTTGTCTGCACGATATCTCGCAAAAAAGACAACTTAATTTTTATTAAATGCCGCCTTCCCCGGATACTGTGCGCCGGTTCCCAGCTCTTCCTCAATCCGCAGAAGCTGGTTGTATTTTGCCACGCGCTCACTCCGGCTCGGTGCGCCCGTCTTGATCTGGCAGGTATTCAATGCGACCGCCAGATCTGCGATCGTCGTATCCTCGGTTTCGCCGGAACGGTGGGATACAATCGCCGTGTAACCTGCCTTATGTGCCATCTTGATTGCCTCCAGTGTCTCGGAGACGGATCCAATCTGGTTCAGCTTAATCAGGATCGAATTGCCGCAGCCGAGACGGATACCTTTTTCCAGGCGTTCGGTATTTGTTACAAACAGATCGTCGCCGACCAGCTGCACCTGTCCGCCGAGTTCTGCGGTCATCTTCTGCCAGCCTTCCCAATCCTCCTCGTCCAGACCATCCTCGATCGAGGCGATCGGGTATTTCCCGCAGAGCTGTTTCCAGTGTGCGATCAGCTCCTCGGAGGTGAAGTGTTTGCCACTCTTCGGAAGCAGATATTCGCCCTTCCTGCCGCTCTTCCACTCACTGGATGCCGCATCCATCGCCAGGACAAAACTCTCGCCCGGCTTATATCCGGCTCTCTCCACTGCCTCTAAGATGCACTGGATTGCTTCTTCGTCACTTCCCAGATCCGGTGCAAAACCGCCCTCATCACCGACAGAGGTTGCCAGTCCGCGCTCTTTAAGCAATGCTGCCAGTGCATGGAACACCTCGGTACACCAGCGGAGTCCCTCACAAAAGCTCTCTGCTCCAACCGACATAATCATGAACTCCTGTACATCGATGGTGTTTGCCGCATGCGCGCCGCCGTTTAAAATGTTCATCATCGGAACCGGGAGACGGTTTCCAGACACACCGCCGAGGAAACGGTACAGCGGGAGACCATACGCATTGGCTGCTGCCCGTGCGTTCGCGATCGAAACCGCCAGGATCGCATTCGCGCCCAGCTTGGATTTATCCTTGGTTCCGTCCGCCTCGATCATCGCTTTATCAACCGCATAGACGTCCGCCGGATCCATGCCCCTTAACACCTCTGCAATCACGGTATTCACATTCTGGACTGCTTTCTGTACGCCCTTTCCGCCGAAACGCGACTTGTCGCCGTCTCGCAGCTCCAGAGCCTCAAATTCACCTGTCGATGCACCGCTCGGTGCCGCGCCGCGTCCTATGCTTCCGTCTGATAGATAAACCTCCGCCTCCACGGTTGGATTTCCTCTCGAATCAACAATCTCCCGTCCAATCACCTTTTCAATTTCCAGATGTTTCATAGCTTGTCCCTTTCCGCCGCGTGGGCTTATGTGATTTCTATTTTTGTCTAACCCGAAATCAGGAAACTTTCTGCTTTTTATTATCGGCGTTTTTCTGTTTTCTATTCATAGTCTCCACGGGGCTTCTCTGCCCCACGTCCGGCAGGGCAACCGTGTCCACGCTTCTTTCTTTCACATTCATAATCAGCATCTGCAGGCGGTTTTCCAGATTGGCAAAGCTCACATCCGGATCGTAGTCAAGCGGCAGGATCTGGGCGTCCGGGTACATTTCCCGCATTTTTTTTACGATGCCGCGTCCTACCACATGGTTTGGCAGACAGCCAAATGGCTGTAAAATCACAAATGCCCGGCAGCCGTGCGCCGCATGGTGCAGGATCTCACCCGGAATCAGCACGCCCTCGCCCGCATCAAAGGTGTGCGGGATGATCGGGTCACTTTCCTTTACCAGTTCCGGCAGGCGGCAGACAGGCGTATAGAGCGGATGCTGTTTCGCTATCCGATCCGCTGCCGCGTGCGCAGCGTCAAATACCCGGTTCGCCACATGGTACCAGTTTTTCTTGACAAACGGCTTTTTCAGATGATACGTCCGAATCTGCTCATCCTGGCAGAAATACGTTTTCCGGATAACATCCGTCATCCGCGCCTCAATAATCTCAAATCCATTTTTCTCCAGGTAGCGCTCAATCTCATGATTCGCGCCCGGATGGAAATTGAGGAGATACTCGCCGATGATCAGGACGCGCGGGCGCGGCTGGCTCCGGTCATATTCGATCGCATTCATCCGCTGGATCGCCTTTTTAAAGCCTCGCAGAGCGCCTGAAAGCCCATGCTGCTCCAGACCATCCACGACGAAATCCATCGCCTCGCCAAATGCCTGATCACTGCTTCCGGAAACTTTCTCATACGGGCGGATCTTGCGAAGCAGCTCTTCCAGAATATCGATCATCGGAAGCGCTCCCGCCAGACGGATCGCCGACACAAGGTTCATCCGGAAGCCCGGATGCAGATCATGATAATCGACGTCATCGTTCGTCAGAATCGCCACCTCCGGGTAGCCGGCGTCGTCAAGCGCCTTGCGAAGCAGCGCACTGTAATGGGTCAGGCGGCAGTCACCGATGTATTTTCCCATACCGATCGCCGTCTCAGATGGCACATACTGACCACTCCGAAGTGCTGCCAGCGCCTCGCCGATGACAATCTGCGCCGGGAAACAGATATCGTTGTGGACATACTGCTTTCCGAGGCGGATCGCCTCTTCCCTGCCGACCGCCAGCGGAACTGCCCGGATTCCCTGTGTCTTCAACGCCGCCGACATAATCCGGCAGAACGCGTGGGAGGTGTTCGGGACCAGAACCGTGCGCTTCTTGCGGTCTTCCACCTCAAATTTAACCGGATATGGATCCGAAAGTTCGTGAACCTGCCAGGATTTTTGAATGTCTGGTCCCAGCGCAGCCGTCCCGCATTCATTTCCGCCGCCCGCATTCTCCTGTCGGCTTGTTCCAGGCTGGTTTTGCAGCCTCTCCGCCATCTCCCGCTTCTTCCGCCGCATGTTGATCGTCTCCAGGAAGGAACGCACCCTGATCCGCAGCGGTCCCTGTACCTCGCTCTCGTCAAGTTTCAGGATCAGCGGTGATTTTCCGGAGATTCCCCGCATCATACGCTGGATCTCATCCGACAAATATGCATCATGCCCGCATCCAAAGCTTACAAACTGGACATATTCCAGATTCTGGCTCTGTGCCGCCAGAACCGCGGACGCCAGTATCCGCGCGTGGTAATTGTTTACGACATCCAGACGGCTGTGGCTTAAATCCACATTTTCAATGCCCGGAACAGAATCTGCCGTCAGAACCGGAACGCCAAACTCGGTCAAAAGCTCCGGCAGGCTGTGGTTGACAAGCGCATCATTCTGATACGGTCTTGACGCCAGCACCACCGCATAGCGCCCCTCTTTTTCCACCTCTTCCAGAACCTTCGCTCCCGCCTCTTTCAGGCGGCTCCCAAACTGCCGCATCGCATCATTTCCTGCAAGAACCGCCTTTTTCGTTTCCGACGGCTGGATGGAAAATGTCTGTTCCATATATGTAATAAGCTGACGTTCTTTATCTTCCTCCCTGTACCAGTAAAATAACGGTGCATCAAACGGAATGCCCCACTGTTTCTCCGGAGAATCCGAGTTGCGGATCACAAGCGGATATCCCTTCACGACTGCACACATGGACTCGCTCGTTGATTCCGTATTTTCCGATCCGATCGCCGCAATCGACGGCATAAAAATACGATCCACTTTCTTCTTTACCAGATCGCGGATATGCCCGTGCACCAGTTTTGCCGGAAAGCAGACGGTATCTGAAGTTACCGCGCTTAAGCCTTCCTCAAACATCTTGTGCGTGCTCGGGGATGAAATCTGAATCTCAAAGCCCAGCGAACGCCAGAACGTCGTCCAGAACGGCATCGTATCCCAGAAAGCAAGGACGCACGGCAGACCGATGGTTATATTTCGCCGCACAGTATCAGACACAGCATTCGGCACAAAACCAGTCTTAGCGGATGCCCGCTCTGAATGACTTTTTGCAGACGATGCATCCCCCTCTTCCGCTTGATCCAGATAATCTGCAAACAGGAGTTCTTCCCGCAATTTATAGAGATTTGGCACTTTATTCCGGTTTTCGGACGCTATTTTCAGTCGCTCGCGCACTTTCACATCCTTCGGATCGCCAAGAATCTCGCCCCGCTCACAACGGTTGTTCGTGATCCATGAGGTTCCATTCGAAAACCGCACCACCGCACGCTGACAATGGTTCATACAGAACGGACACGGCACGTTCGCCTCCTGCTGCCAGGTCAGGGACTCCATTTGATCCAAACTGGTAAAATGCGGCTGTTTCCGGCTCCTTGCCTCTTCCTTCGCTAAAAGCGCCGCACCGATCGCCCCCATAATGCCCGGATACGGCGCCCGGATCACCGGGCGGCCGACATACTGTTCCAGCGCACAGAGAACCGCATCATTTTCAAACGTTCCGCCCTGTACCACAATCCTCTTTCCCAGGGAATCCAGATTCGACACACGGATAACCTTTGTAAATACATTTTCAATGATCGAACGGCACAGCCCCGCCATGATGTCCTCCGGCAGCTTTCCATTTCTCTGCTCCGTCACGATACTGCTCGTCATAAAGACGGTACAGCGGCTTCCGAGCGCAGCCGGATGCTGCGAAGAAAATGCCTTTTCAGCAATCTCCCGCGCCGGAATATGCAGGGAGGATGCAAAATTTTCCAAAAAAGACCCACAGCCGGATGAGCAGGCTTCATTCACGACAATATTTGTGATAACGCCATTATCCAGCCAGATTGCCTTCATATCTTGACCGCCGATGTCCAGAAGAAACGTCGCATCCGGCGTGTATTTTGCCGCCGCACGCGCATGTGCCACCGTCTCAACCGCGTGTGTCTCGGCCGAAAATGCGCGTGAAAACAGCATTTCTCCATAACCGGTCGTCCCGGCTGCCAAAATCTCCAGCCGCACGCCGTGGGACGCATACTTTTCCCGCATCGCAATCAGTGCTTTTTTTGCCACCGTCAGCGGATCGCCTTGATTCGGCGCATAAAAGGAATCCAGAAGTTCCTCATTCTCATCTAACAGGACAAATTTTGTCGTCGTACTGCCCGAATCAATACCCAGATATGCCCGCAGCGTACTGCCTGGCTGCGGATATACTGTTTTTCGTTCCGGGCGTCTGTGTCTCTCCTGAAATTCCGTCTGCGCCGCCTGGTCGGCAAAAAATGGACGGGAACGGAACGTGCCCTCCGCCATCTCATCGCCATTTCCGGCTTCACTTTGTTTCTTTGCTTCCTCGCGCGCCGCACGCACCTTCTCGATCCGATCTAACAGTCCGTCTGCCGTGGCGAGCGCCTCTTCCTTCGAAAAAAGCTTCACTGCCGCACGCGCCGCACCGCAGGCAATCAGAAGTTCCGGCCGGTCCGGACTTAAAATTTCCTCCGGCCGAAGGTCCAGACGTTCAGCAAACACGCGCACCAGCGTCCGGTTAAAGGTCAGCGGACCGCCCTCAAAGACGACCGGCTTCTCGATCGAAAGTCCCTGTGCCAGACCGCCGATCGTCTGTTTGGCAATCGCATGGAAGGAGGAAAGCGCCAAATCTGATTTTTTAACCCCCTGATTTAAAAGAGGCTGGATGTCGGTCTTGGCGTACACGCCGCACCGTCCGGATATATCATATACGGTTGTTCCCTGTGCCGCCAGCGCGTCAAATTCCTCAACCGGTGTCTTAAGAAGAGAAGCAATCTCATCCACAAACGCACCTGTACCGCCAGCACAGCTTCCGTTCATCCGCATATCTGCGACCTGCAGCTCGCCCGTCCGTTTATCCCTCTGGAAAAAGATAATCTTCGCATCCTGTCCACCCAGCTCGATCGCCGTTCCGATTTCCTCGTACATGGCTTTCAAGGCGATCGAGTTCGCCACTACCTCCTGTACATAAGGGATCCCCAGCTCTTCCGAGAGGTGCTTTGCGCCCGAACCGGTCATCGCCGTCAGAAATGACCGCCCCGCAAGCGTCTCTTTCACCAATTTTACAGCTCTCGACACACTCTGAAGCTGATCCGAGTGATGGCGTGTATAGTCCGAAAACAGGACTTTCCCCGTTGCCACCTCCATCACTGCCACCTTCGTCGTCGTTGAGCCAACGTCAATTCCGACGAGAATCTGTTCCTGTCTGTTTTGTCCCTTCTGTTCCATTCTGTATATTCTAACTCCTTTATCCCAGATGTCTGCAAACTTGTGCGGTCATTCTATCCGACACAAGCAGCCTGCGCCCTGTCATCTCTTTTCTCTTCATCTTAACAACTTCTTAGCATCCGCCAAAACATGAAGAAGAGGCATACGGTTTTTCCCCGCACACCTCTTTACCGTATGGATCTGTACGCATCTGCCTTCCAGCATTCTGTACAGCCATAAATATGCTACATTCTAACAAATTTAAAATAAAAAGTCAATTCCCGGGAATTTCAAAGGTGCCGTAAGAAAACGTGGTGGCAGCAGGAATTTGCCGTATTTAAATGCGAAGCCACGGCAAATTCCGTTACTGGGCACGTATACGTGAACCGTAACACGGTAACCTATCATCTGCCTGTTAGCGCATCAGCCCTGCGTAGAGCTCCGTCGGCACATACGCCTCCACGTAAATGCCATCCTCCCGGTACTCTTCTTTTAAAAGCTGACCGTATTTGCGGATCGTCTGGATGCGTCCGGCTTCCTGGTAGGAAAATACCTTTTCCAGATAAATCTTGCGGTTTCGCAGAATCATTTCCAGAATATCCTTCAGCTCATCCAGCCCCGCGCCCGTCTTCGCAGAAATCTGCACCTGATAATCAGAATGCAGATCTTTCAGCGTCTCCGGATGCTCCACCTGATCCATCTTGTTAAAGACTGTTACCACCGTCTTATCGCCGATCTCCAGCTGACGCAACGTATCATATACGACATACATCTGCGTGTCCATCTGCGGATTCGACGCATCGACCACATGGAGGACAATATCGCTATAACGTGCCTCCTCCAGCGTACTCTTGAACGCCTCGATCAGATGGTGCGGCAGTTTGCGGATGAATCCGACCGTATCTGTCAGCAGGATCTCCTGTCCGCTCGCCAGCTTTAATCCACGCGTCGTCGGATCCAGCGTCGCAAACAGTTTATCCTGTGCCAGGATTCCTGCACCCGTCAGGGTGTTTAAAAGCGTTGACTTACCGGCATTCGTGTAGCCGACGATCGCCGCCGACAGCGTATATTTCCGGTCGCGCTGTTTTCTCGTCACCTCGCGGTGGCGTTTGACATCTTCCAGTTCCGACTTTAGCTGCCCGATCCGCTCATGAATCAGACGGCGGTCCATCTCCAGCTTCTTTTCACCCGGTCCTCTCGTACCGATACCGCCGCCCAAACGGGACAGGGAACTGCGCAGACCGACCAGGCGCGCTGCGCGGTAACGCAGCTGTGCCAGCTCAACCTGGATTTTTCCCTCGCTCGTCGTCGCATGCGCCGCGAAAATATCGAGAATGACCATCGTCCGGTCCATTACCTTCGTATCCAGCGCCGATTCCAGATTGCGAAGCTGTGCCGGGGACAGTTCATCGTCGCAGATCACGCCGGTTGCGCCCATTTCCCAGACCATCTCCCGCAGTTCCCCGATCTTTCCACTGCCCAGATAGGTGCCTGGATGAATCTTCTCCCGGTTCTGCACCAGACGCCCGATCGCCGTCGCTCCGGCGGTATCCGCCAGCTCCTCCAGCTCATCCAAGGACGCCTCCGTATCATCTTCATCAGAGGTGCTGACCGCCACCAGAATGACGCGCTCCTCCAGTTCTTTCATATCGAACAATTCTGCCATATTACCTCCAATATTTACCGGCTTTCCAGAAAACGGATTTCCCTCTGCACCTCCGGTGTGTCCGCACCGGCTGCCTGGCACTCCTTAAACTGTTCCAGCGCCTTCGCAAAATCGCCCTCTTTCTCATAGAGAACCGCAATATTCTGCCGGATTACCAGCGCCGTCTCACTGTCCGCCAGCGAAAGCGCCTCCTCATAATGGGACATCGCGCTCTCATAATCGCCAGCCTCCATTTCACTGATCGCAAGCTGATTATAAATCTCCGGCCCCGACACGCCGCGCTCGATCGCCTGATTGCAGTACTGGGCTGCGAGCTCACTATCCCCGGCATCCCGCGCCGCCGACGCAAGCGCCGTAAACGCCAGACTCACACCCGGAGCCGCGGCGCTGCTCTTTTTGCTGTTCTTCGCCTTTTCCTCCGCTGCCGCAAAATCCTTTTCGGCATCCTCCGCCTGTCCGGCTGCTGCCTCCGATGCCGCTTTATAATAGAGGTATTCCGCTTTTCCGCCGTCTACCTCCGCCAGAATTCCATAGGTCTGCGTTGCCGCCTTATAATCCGCCAGTTTGTATTCTGCCTCGCCGCGGTATTTTAAAACATCCAGCTCAAAAGAATTGACGATCCCATCGCTCTCATCCAGCGCTTTTCCAAACGAATCAATCGCATCCTGATAATTACCTGCATTTAACTGCTCGATTCCGGTCATACGCGCCTCTTTCGCTTCCTTCGATTCAGCGCCGCAGCCGGAAAGGATGCCCAGTGAAAGCACCGCTGCTGTCAGAAAAAGACTTGTTTTTTTTCGTTTTAACCTCTTTATCTGCTTCATTTTTACCAAACCTTTTTATTAATTCTTTCCCGTACTTCCGATGCCGCCGCGATCTTCATTGTCAAGCTTCTCCGTCTCCTCAAATATGATCTTCGGCTGATGCTCCATGATGCGGAACTGACAGATGCGGTCATTGACATGGATCACTGTATCACGCAGCGCATATGCCGGAAAATGCCACTGATCGTTGTCTCCACAGTAACTCTCATCGATCACACCCATATGATTGGTCTGGATGATGCCGAAATTTTTAAAGGTACTGCTACGCGGAACTACATGCGCCTCATAGCCCTTCGGCAGCTCCATCGCCACGCCAAGCGGAATCAGGGCAAAATCACCCTTTTTCAGCACCACCTCACGCGCCGCACGCAGGTCGATCCAGTCAGATTTGCCGTCAATGTAGGCGAGGCGGTCAATGGCGTCTGTGAAATATTTGATCTTTATGTTCATGCTGTTCATATCTGTATGAAATCCTTTCTTATGTCACATTTTATCCGGTAATGGCTGCCTTGCAAGTTTGTTTTTCACAAAGCACCTCCCCGAAAAATATTTTTCAACTTTCCAGTTTCTCTATAATACCACACGCGCGCGTTTTCCGAAAGTATTAATTCGTGCAGGCACGGACTTTCGCTCGTTGCACGCGAAAAATCCCGGCGGCCTGGAAATCCAGAACCGCCGGGAAGGAAATAGGTTGGAGCTACTTCAATATCAGAATATTTTAAATGGATACTTTGCTGAACCAGCCGTCAAATTATAAGAGGTTCATGAAAGTAGTCAGTACCATGGAGTTAAAGAAGTCTACGAATAAGCTTCCTACTAACGGTACGATGAAGAATGCACGCGGAGCCGGACCATAGCGCTCTACCAGTGCTCTCATGTTTGCCATTGCGTTCGGGGTTGCGCCCATACCGAAACCACAGAATGCGGTGGTCATTGCAGCTGCCTCGTAATCACGGCCCATGATGTTGAATACAAGGAAGTTTGCATACAGGAACATAACAACCGTCTGAACTAACAGGATAACAATCATCGGAAGCGCCAGAGCTGCTAACTGCCACAGCTTCAGGCTCATCATTGCCATCGCTAAGAACAGGTTCAAGGACAGACCGCCCAGTGCGTCAACTTCTTCCATCGGAAGATCTTTGTGCTGTACATCCCAGATGTTACGGATAGCGGCTGCTGCCAGCATCGCACCGATGTAAGTCGGGAATGTAAGACCAATGCTCTTAAAGAACGCGAAAATGAAGGTACCAACACCGATTGCAACTGCAAGGAATACAGCCGCGGTGGTGAATTTCTGACCGTCGATCGGCGATGCTACTTCGTCAACTGCATTGCCTTCCTCGGCTGCGGTTGATTTCAGATGGTGTTTCTCAACACGGGCACGGGCGATAGGACCACCCATCATACTGCCGGATACCAGACCATATGTAGCGGATGCCAAGGCAACTGTAGTTGCGCCTACAACTGCGTATTCCTGCTCCAGAAGCGGTCCGAAGGAACCACTCGTTCCGTGACCTCCAACTAACGGCATAGAACCCATACATAAGCCGAGAAGCGGATTCAGACCAAACGCTGCTGCCAGACCGCTGCCGACTGCATCCTGCACGATACAGATACCAACTGCCAGCGCCAGGAACATAAATACCTGAACGCCGCCCTTCTTTAACAGACGGAAGCAGGCGGTAAAACCGACGCTGCAGAAGAAGATCGTCATAAATACGCTCTGTAAGGTTGTATCAAAGGAAAGCTCCAGAACTCCTGTTGCATACAACGCCAGATGAGCGAATGCAAATACGACACCGCCCGCAACCGGAGCCGGTATACAATACTTGCTCAGGAAGGGCAGCTTTTGTACAAGCAATCTTCCCAGACAGTAGACCAGTGCGCCAAGAGCACACGCCTGATACATATCAAGCTCAAGTGTCAACATAAACAATTCCCCCTTTTGTTTTGCTGGCTTCTTTCATTTATGTAGCGATTTGAAAGAGCTGCTTGTTTGTTTGTGTTGACCTCATTTTCCACGTTGGCTACAAAAAGTTACAAGAAAATACAGAAATATGATGTTAAGAATCTGTTAATGTCAGAATTGAATGAATATTGTTAAGAAAACGTTAATATTTCATTTCCTTCTCTGCCTCTTCCGGCAGTTTCCCCTCAAACTTCAGCTCTTCCTCCGCCTCCATGCGGAACTCGTCGATTCGTCCCGGTGCCGGTTCCGGCAGTTCTTTCGTCGATCCGACTCCAAACCGGCGCAAAAATTCCTCCGTCGTCGCAAACAATGCCGGACGTCCCGGCACATCCAAACGCCCTACCTCGTAAACGAGATTGTACTCAATCAGTTTATTGACCGCGTGATCCGATTTAACCCCGCGGATCTTTTCAATCTCAAGCTTCGTGATCGGCTGTTTATAAGCAATGATCGAGAGTGTCTCAAGCACAACATCCGTTAAAATCTGCTTCTTCGGCGTCGCTGCCACCCGGATCAGATTCTCATAATATTCCGCGCGGGTCGCCATCTGCCAACTGTCCTCCAGCTGCGTGATCTGCATGCCCCGCTTTTCTGCCTCATAACGGCTCTGTAATCGTCTGACCGCCGCTTCCGCGCGCTCTGTATCCGTCCCGAGCGCCGCCGCAAGCTGGCGCAGCTCAACCGATTTTCCCATTGTAAAGAGAACCGATTCCACGATGGCTTCCTCGCGTTTTTCATCTAATTCTGGCATACTCTTCTCCTTCCTCCGTCGAAAGTTCCAGCTCTGCCTCGCCTTCCGTTTCATCCACATCCACCGTATCGAGCTGCATCTCATCAAACAATTTTTCCTGCACCAGATGAATCCGTCCCATCTTCATCAGCTCCAGCACTGCCAGAAACGCCACGACTATCTCCAGGCGATCGGATTCCCTCTCCAGCACATCGCTGAATTTAAAATGACGGTGTTCCCGCGCATAAGAAAGCACCGACCTTACCTTCTGCTCCAGGCTGATCGGTTCCCTGCGGATCGTACTGAACCGGCTTCGCACCGGGTCAAGCTTATTGGCATTCCGCTTCATGACCGCGTCAAACACTTTCTGCAGCTTTGCCAGCGTCAGACCATCCAGAAGCTTGTCCAGATCCAGCGGTTCTTCATATTTCGCCACCTCCCGGGGAATCGTCGGTTCCTTAAAAAAGAGAAGCTCTGCCTCCTGCTCCCGCTCTTCCAGCTCCTGCGCCATATATTTATACATCTTATATTCCAACAGCCGGCGCACCAGCTCGGCGCGCGGATCTTCCTCGTCTTCTTCCTCTTCTTTTTCCACCTTCGGAAGGAGCATCCGCGATTTGATGTCCAGAAGCGTCGCCGCCATCACCAGAAAATCGCTGACCACATCCAGATCCTCATGATCCATCTGATTAACATATTCCAGATACTGCTCCGTAATCAGGACGATCGGAATATCGTAGATACTTACTTTATTCTTTTCAATCAGATGAAGCAACAGGTCCAACGGTCCTTCAAAATTATCTAATTTATAGGAAATTTCCATTCTTTCCAAACTCCTTCTTTTAGCCAGCTTTTTCTACAATCATATACCAAATTCCGTATACATCCACCTGTGCCGAAGAGTTATTCCTGCTGCCACCACGTTTTCTTACGGCACTTTCGGTTCCAAAAGTGCCTACCCGTGTACAATAACCAGAATCTCTCTATTGTTTTCCCCGCAACGTCACACAAACCAGCTCTGGCCGGTCATTCAGCCGCACATTGATCGAATGCGTCCCAAGCCCCCGGCTGACGATCATCGTCTTTCCGTCCGCATCAAACCGTCCGGCGCACCATGGCAGGAAAAACTGGTACTGCGGCGTCATCACGCCTCCCAGCCCCGGGATCCGGATGGTTCCGCCGTGGAAATGTCCGCAAAGCGTCAGATCCGCGCCCCATTTCCGGCAGGTCTCAAAAAAGAGGGGAGAATGAAATAATAATATCTCATACATTTCATGTCCGGCTTCCCGCTCCTTTTCCGCCAAGTCAGGAAAAAACGATTCTTTCATCTGTTGAAAACACGTCTTCTCTGCCGCAGTTCCAACCCGCTCTGAAAGCTCTTCCATCGGCAGTTCCGGCACCGTGAAATGATGCTTATAATATATCTCCCGCAAATTGCACCCAGTCACCCGGATCCACGGATTGATCTCCTCGCTCCGATCCGACAAATAATGAACCCCCAGACGTTTTAATTCCATCTGGAACCGATCATACAAATCTCCGTACACATCCCGCTCCCGATTCATCCGCTCCTCATGATTTCCGTTCGCATAGTAAACCGGCACAAAGGAGGTCAATTTTTCCAGAAGCGATACCGTGACGGTTAAATCACCTTTTCCCTTACAGACCATCATATCGCCGCCGATCAGCACCGCATCCGGCTTGAATGTGCGGATCGCCGCCACCAGCGGCTCATTGTCCGTTCCATACACATTATCATGCAGATCCGACAAAAATACGCAGCGGAACGCAGCGCCATCCGGCAGCTTCGGACTCTCTATCTCATACTGGTCGGTCACAAAATGTTTTTTTTCATATTCCGAGCGGAGCAAAAGCCCCACTGTCACGGCTGCCAGTGCCGCCGCACATGCTGTGATTGCGATCATTTTGTTTCCTCCCATGTCCCATTTTCCAATTGGCTGCCGGCTGATTTTTGCTGCTGTCCGCATCACTGCCATCCTTATGCCCTGCAGACCCGAATCATTTCTATCCTGTTATCATACGGGAAACCGGTGTTTTCGTCAAGACAGGCAAATCCGTTGCTATTTTTTCGACCTCATGATAATATACTTTTAACAACACTGAAATGGCATTCACCTATCGTCAGCCATTTTTCAAAGGGAAATGAGCCAGTTACGGATATTTTCTTAATAACATAAATCAAGCGAGGTTTTTCATGCTTTCTTTTCTCCTGAACTGTAAACGGATTTACAACGATTTCATCAAAGACGAAGTCACGGTGTACGCCGCCCAGGCTTCTTTTTTTATCGTTCTCTCTGCCGCACCTTTTATCATGATTCTGCTGACGCTGATCCAGCTCATCCCCGCCGTCAGCCCGGAGGATCTGATGCACGTGATGACACAGCTTCTTCCCTCCAGCATCCACCCGCTGATTGAATCGGTAATCCAGGACATCCAGACTGTATCCCCGGCCGCCCTGCTCTCGGTTACCACCGTGGCAACCATCTGGTCGGCTGCCCGCGGCATGCTTGGGATCGAGCGCGGCTTAAACCGGATCATCGGCTGCCGCAAGCGCAGAAATTACCTTTTAGGACGTATCATCAACTCTGGCTATACCATCGTTTTTCTCCTGATGTGCATTTTCTCCCTGGTTCTGATGGTGTTCGGTTCCTCCCTGCAGCGCCTGCTATTCCGTTACTTTCCGATGCTGGACAGATTCGTTTCCTGCCTGATTAGTCTCCGGACGTTTCTTGCGCTGGCGCTGCTGACGCTCTTTTTCGTCGCGCTGTACACCTGGCTGCCCTATGAACGGCAGGATATCCGTCTCCAGCTTCCCGGTGCGCTGATTTCCACCGTCGGATGGATCGGATGTTCCTACGGATTTTCCATCTACTTCAACCATTTCAGTAATTATTCTTATATGTACGGCAGCTTGACCGCCGTCGTGATCCTGATGCTGTGGCTGTACGCCTGCATCTGCATCCTGTTTTTCGGTGCGGAAATCAACCAGCACTGGCGCAGATAATCCCCAGCCTCAGGAACACCGGATACAGATAGCTTGCCCCAAACACTCCCAGCTGCTTTGGTCCGGTCACGCAGCCAAGCTCCTGCGCTTTTTTATACGCCACCAGGATGCTTGCACGCGTGACCGACTTTTCTTTCCGGCTGACAAACATCTCGTTGCCCCGGATCGTGTACGAATATTCCAGCCCTTTCGCCGTGTAAAATATTGCCCCTTCAAATGCAAGAATCGCTTCCCACAGGGCATCCGGCGTCTGCTCGCGCAGTAAAGTCTCCCTCTTCCGGCGCTGCACAGCTGTCTCCTGTACCTGACAATCTGCTGTATCTGGTTTTATTTCATTCTCTTTTGTTTCATCCATTTTTCCCACATCCATTTTGGGATCTTATTTCTTCCGCGTCAATGAAACCACCGTCTCACAATTGGCAGTATGCGGGAACATATCCACGCAGCACACCTTATCCACCTGATATCCTGCCGCCTGGATCGGTTCCAGATCCCTCGCAAGGCTGGTTGGTTTGCAGGACACATAAACCATGTGGCTGACGCCAAAATTCAAAATCTTTCCGATCGCCTTCGGATGGATTCCGTCGCGCGGCGGATCCAGAACGATCAGATCCGGCTTTTCTTCCAACTCGTCCACCACCTTGAGGACATCCCCCGCCAGAAATTCGCAGTTGCCAAGTCCGTTGCGCGCCGCATTCTCACGGGCTGCCTCGACTGCTTCCCCGACAATCTCCACGCCGACTACTTTCTCCGCCACCGGTGCGAGGATCTGCGCGATCGTGCCGGTGCCGCTGTAAAGGTCAAATACGACTTTTCCCTTCGTCTCACCCACATACTCACGCGTTTTCTCGTACAGCACCTCCGCGCCCAATGAGTTCGTCTGGAAAAAAGAAAACGGCGAGATCTGGAACCGCAGCCCTAAAAGCTCTTCGTAAAAATGCTCGCGTCCGAACAGAATGTCCGTCCCCTCATCTTTTACGGCATCCGCCAATGTATCATTTTTGGTATGCAGAATGCCCGCAAAGCTTCCCTCCATAGGAAGTGCCTGAAGGCGCTCCGTCCATCCCCGTAAAAGTGCTTCCTCGGTTCCCTCAAAGGTATCCGTCTGTGTCGTCGTGATCAGATCGACCAGAATCTCCCCTGTCTTGATCGCACGGCGCACCAGAAGATGGCGCAAATAGCCAGTATGCTGCATTTTTTTATAAAATCCAACTTTCTTTTCCTCAAAATATTCTTTTGTACAGACAAGAATCTTGCAAAAATCCGGATGCACGATATGGCATTCGTCGGTTGTAACCACATCATAAAAACTGCCGCGCTTGTGCATTCCCAGCGACATAGGACCATCCTTGACCTCATCACCGAAAGAAAACTCCATCTTATTCCGGTAGCCCTGCACCAGCGGGCTGCCTAAGATGCCCTCAAACTCATATTCCGGACATACCGCATCCAGAAGGGAACGAACCTGTTTTTCCTTGATCGCAAGCTGTTTCTCATACGGAATCGGCTGATAAAGACATCCGCCGCAGATACCAAAATGCGGGCATATATCCTCTGCCGTCTCTAACTTTGAGTGCTCGACAACCTCCAAAAGCATACCCTCGCATCGGCCGCCGCGCTTTTTATTGATACGGAACCGGATCTTCTGTCCCGGAAGCGCATTTTTGACGATCGCTTTCTCTCCATCTATCACAACTACGCCCTTATTTGGAAACTCAATCCGTTCTACAGTTCCTTCGTAAATCTCACCTTTTTTCATTGATAACTATATAGCTCCTTCTCTCAGTGGCTTTTACCGCACTATAATCACCAACTGCAAATGATTTTTCAACTCACAGCTAATTTTCATCTGCGGTTCTAATTCATATCTTTATAGTATACAGGAATTTTTTTCTTTTTCCAAGATATAAAAAATACAAACTTATCTACAAACTTTCCTATGGCATAAAAAATACTGCGTGAAACCGATTTTCCGGTTCCGCGCAGTATTTTTTATGATTCATTGACTAAATTATCACAATCAGTCTTTCTTCTCTTTCTCGTCGCTCTCATCCTCGAAGAAATCATCGTCGAAATCATCATCGAAGTCGTCCTCGAAATCTTCCAGATAATCTGGAGTAAAGAAACGATATACGCCGTATGCAATCGCTGCAACTGCTGCTACAATACCGATAATGGCTAAAATCCAGAGAATACAGTTTTTCTGTTTCTCCTCTTCTTCTTTTCTGTGAAGGAATTCATTCAGTTTGGTTGCATTCATGATCTCTTCTACTCTGGAGAGCGCATCTTTGCTCATCATATCAAATTTATTCATACACTCCACATCCTTTCCCGCGTTTTGATCCGCAATTCTTGATTTTATTATACCATCTCTCAGCCGATTTTACTATATTTTTTATTGGATCTGGCGAAAATGTTTTAATACGGCATTACTGTTTTCGCATACGTGTACCGTAACAATACGGCAAACACGGTCTAACATTTCACCAGTTTTGCAAATGAAGCGAACATTTTTTTCACGCCCACGCGGTCAAAATTAACCGTCACCTCAAAATCCTTGCCGCCGTCCGCGATCTTCTGCACCGTTCCCTCGCCAAATTTGAGGTGGCGGACTCGGTCGCCCTCACCGTAGGAAAGATGGTCGGCCTTCTGGACCGTAAATGCCTTGCCAAATGACGGTGCCGGGCTGGCTGGACGGCTGCTGGAACTATAAGCGCTCTTATATGGATCCAGCGTGCGGCCAGAACCAGCACTTCCGGAACCATTCACACCGCCCCAGCCGCTCATCCGGGCTGCGCCGCGCTCCCAGGCGGCATCGTTCTCTGAAAGAGGGTGTTTTCCAGACATTCCGCCAATCCGCACCCGATCGCCGTCTCCCGCGCCAGATACACCAAAGCTGCCCGTTGTCCAGCCAGAAGTCCCCGAATCTTCAAATCCGCGTCTGCCCCGGCTCATACCAGCAGCCCGTTCAAAGACGGTCGGCTGCTCTTCCTCGTCCAGAAGCTGCGGCGGAATCTCCTCGATGAAGCGGCTGACCTTCGCAAACCGCGTTTCTCCATTGACCATGCGCTGTCTCGCCGCCGTCAGCGTCAGTTCTTTCTCCGCACGGGTGATTCCGACATAGCAGAGACGCCGTTCTTCTTCGATGGCGTCCTTATCATCCGAAAAGATGGACATGCTGCTCGGAAACAGCCCGTCCTCCATGCCGCTTAAATAGACATACGGAAATTCCAGACCTTTTGCGCCGTGCAAAGTCATCAGGACAATCCTGTTTTCGGATTCGTCCAGGCTATCTACATCCGCTACCAGCGCAACCTCCTCCAAAAATCCGTCCAGCGTCGGTTCCTCCGCTGTGCTCATATAGCCGGTCGCCTTATTAACCAGCTCTTCCACGTTCTGCAGACGTGTTTCTCCCTCGATCTCGCCTTCCGCCTCCAGATCCTTCTTATATCCCGTCTCTTCCAGAATCGCCTCGATAAGTTCCGGGATCGAAAGGGCCGAAAGCCGCGACCGGAAGTTTTCGATCTGCTCCGTAAACTTCTCGATCTTATCCGCCGCCTTGCCGATCGTCGGCACGCCGCGCACGCGCAGCAGCGCATCATAAAAGCTCATGCCATTGGCAGACGCATAGATCGTCACTTTTCCGATCGAGGTCGCACCGATGCCGCGCTTCGGCACATTGATAACACGCTGAACCGCCAGATCATCGCGCCCATTCGCAATCGTCTTTAAATAGCAGAGAATATCCTTGATTTCCTTGCGCTGATAGAAATTGACGCCACCGACCAGCCGGTACGGAATGCTGTAATAAATACATTTTTCCTCCAGAAGACGCGACTGTGCATTGGTACGGTACAGCACGGCAAAATCCGAATATTCCGCATTTTTCTCTTCTTTCTCACGCTCAATATCACAGATAATGGCGTCTGCCTCCTCGTATGCCGTGTCATACTGACGGAAGCGCACCTTCGGTCCCTCGTCATTCGCCGTCCACAGCGTCTTGTCCTTTCTGCCGCGGTTGTGGCGGATCACCTCATTTGCCGCGTTCAGGATGCTCTGGGTGGAACGGTAGTTCTGCTCCAGCTTGATAACGCGTGCGCCCGGAAATGCTTTCTCAAAACTTAAAATATTTTCGATATTTGCCCCGCGGAATTTGTAGATCGACTGGTCATCATCACCGACCACACAGATATTTCTGTACTTCTTTGCCAGCAGATCGACCAGCTTAAACTGTACAAGGTTCGTGTCCTGGTACTCGTCCACCATGATATACCGGAATTTATCCTGATAATATTCCAGCACATCCGCGTTTGCCTCGAAAAGCTCTACCGTTTTCACCAGCAGATCGTCGAAATCCAGGGCATTATTCTTCTTGAGTTCTTTCTGGTATTCCCGGTAAATCTGAGCAATCTTTTTCTCCCGGAAGTCCGCTCCCGCCTGCTGCTCAAACTCATCCGCCGTGATCCGGTCATTTTTCGCCGCAGAAATCCGTGACAGCACCGCCCGCTCCTTAAACTGCTTCGGATCCGCCTGCATTTTCTTGAGCACCTGCTTCATCAGCGTTTTCTGGTCGTCGCCGTCATAGATAGTAAAATTCGAGTCATATCCCAGACGGTCGATAAACCGGCGCAGAATCCGAACACAGCTCGAATGGAACGTGCTGACCCAGATCGCCTCCGCGCCTTCCCCCACAATCTTATCCACACGCTCGCGCATCTCCGCCGCCGCTTTATTGGTAAATGTGATCGCCATGATATTCCACGGCGCCACCCGTTTTTCCTCGATTAAATACGCAATCCGGTGTGTCAGGACGCGCGTCTTTCCTGAACCGGCGCCTGCCAGAACCAGGAGTGGTCCCTCCGTGTGAAAAACCGCCTCCCGCTGCATCGGGTTAAGTGTGTCGTATTTGCTCATATATGTTTCGTTCCCTTCTATCCTCTTATATAATCTATTTTTAATGACAAAAAGTATGTTCGAATACGCTCTAGTATAATCTATTTTCTCTTGGATGTCACGGAATTTTCATTGATTTTAAATTTCTCCTTGCTATCTGGTTTTCAAAACTATATAATATCACATAGAGAGTTCATGACAGCGGAAGCGCCAAAATCGCCTCCCTGTTTCGCAGCTTTCGAATTTCAACGCAGCGAGGTACATACATGAAATCGAACGAAGAACGCCTGCAGGATCTGCTGGCTTATGTTGATAGTCTGACCCGGGTGCATCCGTCGGAGATTCCCGGTATTGATTTATATATGGATCAGGTCACGACCTTCATGGACAGCCACCTGAACACTTCCAAATGGCTGGGCGAGGATAAGATCCTGACCAAAACCATGATCAATAACTATGCCAAAAATAACCTGCTGCCGCCGCCCGTCAAAAAACGCTACTCCAAGAATCATCTGCTGATGCTGATTCTGATTTATTATTTTAAAAATGTGATATCCTTTCGAGATATTGAGCAGCTCTTCTCGCCCATCAGCGAGCACCACTTTTCCCATGGTTCCAGCCCGGAATTAGAAGAGCTTTACAACGAAATCTTTTCGCTGGAAAAAGGGCAGCGCAAGCGCTTGCAGGAAGACGTCATGGCAAAATTTGACGCCGCCAGCCAGACATTCAAGGACTATGACTGTGAAGACCGCGAGTATTTACAGCTGTTCGCCTTTATCAGTGAGCTGGCGTTTGATGTCTATCTGAAAAAACAGATGATTGAAATCCTGGCGGAACAGCTCCGGCAGGAGACGCCGGTGAATCCGAAGAAGAAGAAATAGGCAGCACTTCCGCTGTACCGCCACACTCAAAAACAGGCTAAACAACAAAAATTTCAACCCATTGCATCATACACGATAAAAAAGACACTGGAATCACTTCCCCTTGTGGAAATTCTTTCAATGTCTTTTTTCTTTCATTTCTTTTTATCTTTCATTCAACCAGCTGCCAGCTCCTGGGACAATTCCACCCCAAGCCAAATTTGTCCATCTTTGGCAGGTTGGTTTGCTACACCTATGAAAGTACGCGCTTTATCTATCGTGCGTATATTCCTACTTCGTCTTACGCTTCCGTTTTCTCCGCCTCTTCCTGCTCTTTCACACGCGCAAATACCATATCATATCCGTCGCTTCCGTAATTTAAAGAACGGTTGACACGGCTGATCGTCGCTGTCGATGCGCCGGTCTTGTCCGCGATCTCCAGATATGTCTTCTTCTCACGCAGCATCTTCGCTACTTCATATCTCTGGGAAAATGATAAAAGTTCATTAACTGTGCATACATCCTCGAAAAAGCTATAGCATTCGTCGGTATTTTTCAGTGTCAGAATCGCCTGGAACAGATGATCCACAGCTTCGGTTTTCAGTTTTTTATTCATAATGCAAGGCACCCCTTTTTAATATGTACTCCGAAAATATATTCATTTTTCCGTTTTTCTTATATTAACATATTAAAGTTTTAAAGTCTAGTATCTTGCCTATTTTTATGAATATTTTATTTTTCATCTGTTCACGCAATATACATTTATGCGAATCTGCCAAATCTTCTACAGCATAAACTTCTCCACCACATGAGCCACACCGTCGTCGTTGTTGGAATAGGTAATAAAGTCTGCAGCTTTCCGCACCGGAAGCACCGCATTCTCCATCGCTACACCTAATCCGGCATACTGAATCATCGTGAGGTCGTTGTAGCCGTCCCCACAGGCAATCATCTGCTCACGCGAAAGCCCGATGTGAGAAAGAAGACGCTCTAACGACTGTGCTTTATCGATGCCCCTCGGAAGCACCTCCAGGAAAAACGGCTCCGAACGGTAAACGCTGAAATTCTTCCCCATCGCCGCCTTGACGCGCGGCTCGACCATCGCCAGGTAGTCTCCATCCTCCATCATCAGGTATTTCGGTACCGGATACGTGATCGCAGCTTCCATGTCGTCCACCTGTACTAACTCCATGCCGTTGATCCGCGCTTCCAACTTCGCATAGGGACTGTCACTCTGGTTCGTCAGAAGCTTTGCCCCCGCCTCATCGTAACTCAAAAGCCCCACCTGTTCCTCCTCGGCCAAGCGTATAATCTTCTGATTTGCCTCCTGCGGCAGGGAACGGCTGAATATGATCTCGCCGGTTTTGCAGTTCGTGATCCTGCCTCCATTAAACGACAGAATATAACTGCCGTATTTTGCCAGCTCCAGCTCTCTCGCAAGCGGCAGCACTCCCGGCGTCGGACGCCCGGACGCCAGTACAATCTTCTTTCCGCGCTCCTGAAGCTCCATCAGACGCTGCTTCGTCTTTGGCGTAATCACCTTATCTCTGTTTGTTAAGGTTCCGTCCAGATCCAGGACGATAATCTCATAACTATGTTTTTCGGTCATATTTACTCCACATTCAAATCATACGTACTATTGTACACGTATATACGATACTTAGAAAAGATGAATTTGTCAATTAGCAACATGCCACATTACTTAATGCAATCCCTTCTTAACTTCTCAAATGGTTAACTCATATACTTCCGTTACTTTTGCCATTGCTTCCTGTATCCCCTCTATGAAAGATTTTTTTGCAATGCATCAATTAATTCCTCTACAACAATTGGCTTGGATAGAAATCCATTCATACCGTATTCCAGCGCTTCCTTCCTGTCTTCATCAAAAGCATTGGCAGTCATGGCAAGAATAGTGATTCCCGCCTGTGCCGGATCATCCAGGGCACGAATCCGCTTTGTGGCCTCATACCCGTTCATGACAGGCATCTGCACATCCATCAACACAAGATCATAACCGCCCGGTTTCGATTTTTCTACCTTCTCCACTGCCTCTGCTCCATTTTCGGCAGTGTCAACCAGAAAGCCATATTCATTCAGGATCTCCACCGCAATTTCACGGTTCAGTTCATTGTCTTCCACAAGCAATATACATCTGCCCTTGAAATCTGAACCTGCTGCCGGGAGAATATTATCCTCTTGCTCAGCCTGCCTCTGACCGATAGCTGTCATCAAGGTCTCTCTGATATCTGACATAAACATAGGTTTCGAACAGAATGCTGTAACCCCTGCCGCTCTGGCCTCCACTTCGATATCTGACCAGTCATAAGCCGTCAGGATAATGATTGGCGTATGGTCACCCAGACTGCGGATCTGACGGGTAACTTCAATGCCATTCATATCCGGCAGACACCAGTCAATGATATACGCATGGAATGCATCCCCCAGTTCCATAGACTGCCGCGCCCGGAGAACAGCCTCCTTACCGGAAAGAGTCCATTCTGAACGCATTCCAACCTTGACAAGCATCTTTGTCACACTGTCACAGGTATTAAAATCGTCATCTACAACCAGTGCCTTAAGACCTTCCAGCTCTGCGATCTTCTCTACATGGTGATGCTCAGGCTGAATCCGGAATGGCAGGCGGACAATAAATTCAGTTCCCTTGCCATATTCTGTCTGAACCTCGATAGTTCCGCCCATCATATTCACAATGTTCTTGGTAATAGCCATGCCAAGTCCGGTACCCTGAGTCCTGGTGACCGTGGAAGTCCGCTCCCTCTCAAAAGGAGAAAAGAGCTTCTGTACAAATTCCTGGCTCATACCGATTCCGTTATCCTTTACCCGGATCTCGTACAGCGCACTGCCGCTTTGCGTCCCCGGACACTGTTTGAGCCGGACTGAAACGGTTCCACCAGCAGGTGTAAACTTAACCGCATTGGACAAAAGATTCAACAGTACCTGGTTCAGACGCGTCTTATCACAATAGATATCCTCATTAGTCACATCCATTGCATCCATATAAAGCTCCAGCTGCTTCGCATGGATCTGCCCACCAATGATCGTCTTCAGGTCATGAAGCACATCCGACAGGCTGACCTCTGTTTCTTCCAGATGGATTTTTCCACTCTCAATCCGGCTCATATCCAGTATATCGTTGATCAGTGAGAGCAGGTGGTTGCTGGATGAAAGAATCTTACCCAGATAATCCCGGACTCTTTCCTTATCATCAATATTACTTACAGCCAGTGTGGTAAAACCGATGATCGCATTCATGGGTGTCCGGATATCGTGAGACATATTGGAAAGAAACGTACTCTTGGCCCGGTTTGCTGTCTCCGCAGCACGGACTGCCTCAGAAAGTGCCTGATTCATTTTCCTGTCAGAGGTACGATCCGACATAACCAAGATATATTTTCTTTTTCCGTTTACCTCGCTGCACATTGCAACATTATGAAACCAGCGCTGCTCTCCTGATTTATAATGAACGTATTCAAACTCCCATTCTTTCTGTTCATGAACCCGGATTCTCTCCAGATAATTTTTATCCGGTTCTTTCGGATTTTCAGAATGCAATTTTCCCAAAACATGAATATCCTTACGGATCTCTTCTACCGTAATCCCCAACAATTTTTCCGCATTCGGGCTGACGTAATCTGCCTGATATGTTCTAGCATCCAGCATCAGAAAAACATCATCTACATTCATTGACAGCTTCTGAAACAATTCGTCTCTATACAGGATCTCCGTATCCTTTTTCCTGAGGTTTGTTCTGCCTTTTTGAACAATAAAACTGATAAGTAAAGCGGCAATACAGAGCACGACTCCTCCCACGAGAAGCATTGTATTAAACTGCAGGCTATTCATACTGGCATTCACGATATCCGCCGGGACAAGTCCCAGAAACATCCAATCCTTGATATCTGATTTTTCATAGACCAGATAATAGCTCCTTCCATCAAGCTTTACCAGCTTCGCATCGGTACGTCCTTCTTTAAACTTCTCCGAAAGCTCATTGATCTCTCTTTCAGACATATCAGAATGCTCTCTCAGAACACCGAAGAAATTATACACTCTCCCCCATGACCCAGAAGAATGCTCCACCACAACACGACCATCCGGATGAATCACATAGTTCTGGGCATTTCCGTCGAAAGCAGAGATATCCAGTACATTTACGATATCAGAATTCTCATAGGCAATGGCAATCGCATCATATTCAAATCCCTGATAACTTCCATAGGCCTTGGGAGTTGCAAAAACAAGCAGCTGGGCTTTTCCAGGAACTGCTGCATTTGTTATCACATCACTTCCCTGTCGGAGCTCCTCTTCCATATTTCCCTGTAATCCAAGATACCCTGTTTCACCTGTTACCTTCTTATAGTTTCCGTCAGCTGACAGAAAAAAGAATTCTAAAAAGCCGGCATCTTCCTGTGCTTTCTCTATATAATCACGAATTTCGTCTTCATTGGAGGTGTTCTGCAGATTCTCTCCCCACATATGAAGATAGGTCAGATTCTTGTCTGTCAGTTCCCGCAGCATATTATCAGACTGATGAAAAATCTCTGTCAGATGAGACACACTTTCCTCATATACCGTTTTCGACACAAATTTAAAATATCGGGAAACCGTCAATACGATTCCAAGAAAAACAGCTATAACGACAGCTGCCTTGAATTGTTTTCTATTGACAAGTTTCTTTTTGTCTGTATTATGATTCTTAATATCCATTTTTCTCACCTCAGAGCCACATAGTCTTCAGGCTCTGCAAGAACGGCATCACCATCTGAAATATATCCTATCCAGGTATCCTTCACAGAAGTATCTCCCCTATCAAACACAATATTATCCTCTACCGGATAATTCTCCATGTGTTTAGGTATCGTCAGGCAGGTTACCGTGAACATATCATTGTCTTGAACTTTCTTTCCATCCTTCATAACTTTGCTCAATGTATAACCATCATCCGTTTCCCTGATCTCCACAGAAATACCGCTGACTACAGGTAGAGAACCGCTGTTAAAGGGAATAAAGCCTCCCTCATAGCCTTCCACAAAATTTCTGACAGTCTCTTTCAGCTCTGCCCCACTCATCTTACTGCTGTAAGCCAAAAGACCATTTGGCATGATCATGCTGCCCGCCATTTTTTTCGTATACCCGGCTTTCAGCACGTTTCCGGTAAAGCTGTTTCCGGTGGCGATCAGCACATCCGTCCCGTAGACACCGCGCAGCGTATTTGCCATAACCGAATAGGCTGCATTACCTCCACTGGCATGGAAACGATTGGAATAGAATTTCTGTGAATCCAGCAGGATATCCTCGGAGATAGTCTGCTGATTCAGAAGCTGGGTGTTAAAGGACTGATAAGCCTGCCCTGCATCGTATTCTCCTGCGATCATCTTAGATACTACATCCTTGGAAATAGAGAAGAAGTCATTTGACGCAATACGGATATACATGTGATTTTCTTCGATCACAGGTTTCACATCTTTCAGATATTCTGTAAGATGGATATCCACATCCTGGCTGTAGCTTAAGAGATCCTGACCATCATAAAGGATCTGGTTCTGAGCATCCTCTGAAAGCATTGTATCCAATACCTTCATGGCTTTCTTCCGTCGTGTTTCATCCTGTGCCAGATCACGGTTTAAAGCCACTTGAAAATAGGGTGTCGTCATCAGCCATTTTTCTCCATTCTCTTGAAAGAATGGCAGAAATGTTGTGTGAATGCCCTGATCCTGAAACATTTTAACACCGGAAGAGCTTCCAAAGTACATGGCAAGCTTACCACTTTTGAACAACTCAACCACATTATCATAGTTCAAATCCAAATCATCCCGGTTCAATCCTGTATCCCGGATAAACCGCTCCATCCGTTCAAAAGCCGCCGGCCAGACGGTATTGTCCAGACCTTCTTTCACTGTATGATCCGGGTCACTGTAGGTGGTGCGCCATCTGCGTCCGTCGGCAGAAGAAAGTTCTGACGCCGACAGGCCCTGCAGTGTCTCCATACAGGTATAGTCATAATAATAGTCTGCGGTAAACCCTCGGATTCCCACCTTATCAAATGCCTCGCAGGCAGAGACAAAGCTTTCATAGTCTGTTGGCAACGGGATATCATATTTTTCAAAAAGATCTTTGTTCACTACAAAGCCATGGGCATCCGCACACACCGGAAGCCAGTTTATGCTGCCATCCTCGTTCCTAAAATTGTTTAGATATGTATCATAGACAGCACCTGCCGCATTGGTTGTGGAAAGATCCATCAGGCTGTCTTTCAGCGAACTTGCATCATGCAGTGAAAAACGACAACAGGTTATAATATCCGGCAATCCTCCATTTTCATCAAGAAACTTATAAAAATCCAGATCATTATTTCCTACTACAAATTCAATGTTAATATCCGGAAGCTGTTCCTGAATATAGGGTGCATATTTTTCATACAGGTTTGTGCTCCATAAATACACCGTGATGGTTTCTGCATCTTCTTTTTCCGCTCTTTTCCCGCCGCAGCCTGATAAAAGTAATATGGCCATTACCATCACCAGGAATACAGCAAGTAACTTATTTCTTTTTTCCTTTTTCATTACGAATCCCCCTAAAACTGTGTTCCGCTAGTTCATAAATTACCTTTACCAGTAATTTTGCATCAACAGGCTTAGAAATATGTTCATCCATTCCCGCTTCTTTTGCTCTTATTCTGTCCTCCGTGAACGCATTTGCTGTCATTGCAATGATCGGTATCGTCTTAGCATCCTCTCTCTCCAGAGACCGGATCCTCTTCGTTGCTTCATAACCATTCATGACCGGCATCATGATATCCATGAGGATCGCATCAAATTCACCTAACTCACTTTTTTTGAATTGATCCACAGCTTCCTGCCCATTCCATGCCTTGGTCACGACAGCACCTTCATTCTGAAGCATAAATTCAGCAATTTCTATGTTCAGCTCATTATCTTCTGCCATAAGAATATGCAGTCCCTTTATAGATTTTCCATCTGATACATCTTTCTGTTCTTCCCATTTATCCGAATTCAGATCTATTTTAAATGGAACCTGGATCACAAAGGTAGTCCCTACACCATCTTCACTTTCAAAGGTAATGGTTCCACCCATTTTCTCAACCAGCTTCTTTGCAATCGACATTCCCAGACCCGTTCCCGCAAATTTTGTGCGGCTTCCTGCGTGTTCCTGTACAAACGGTTCAAAAATATGTTTCTGAAACTCTTCTGCCATTCCGATTCCGGTATCCCGGCAGACAAATTCTATCGTCGTCATCTCTGGCTGTTCGGATGGAATCTCACGGCAGCTAATATAGATATATCCGTTTTTTCTGTTATATTTCACCGCATTCGACAGAATATTCATCATCACACGTTTCACATGTCCTGGACTTCCAATAAGCTTTCGATGTGTGATTTCTTTCTTCTCCCACACAATCCGGATATTCTGGTCTGCAGCCATCTGCTCGATCACAACAAGTACTTCCCGGGAAATACGGCTTAGATCAAATGGAATTTCTTCCAGAATCACTTCACCCGCCTCCAGCTTACTCATATCCAGGACATCGTTTACCAGCTCCAGCAACAGATTGGATGCCTCTTTCACCTTTGTTCTGTATTCTGTCTGTTTCTCCATATCATCTGCACAATGATCTGCCATATTGAGTAAACCGCAGATTCCATTAATCGGAGTCCGGATATCATGGCTCATCCTTTGGAGAAATTCCGTCTTCGCCCTATTGGCGTCTTCCGCCTTTTTGGCAGCTATCAGAAGTTCTGATTTATATTTTTCATCCTTTTCCCGCTCTTGTTTCTCATGTTCCAGATTGGTTCTGAAGATACAGGACCAAAATATACCAACTATCAAAGAATATAGAAAAATGACACCAGCCACACTTAATGGAAGGTTATGAAACACTTCCTCATCCAGAAGATATGCATAAATATAATAATCCCGCTGCTTCAGCATGATTCCGTAGCATCCGGTTCCTTCATTCTTCAAATGAAAAATATGCTGGCTGTCTGTGTGCTTTTTCATTGCCTGAATAACCTCATTGTCGGTCGTATTCTGCCCCAACAGGCTCTCATCGTTACTGGCAACAACGAGCCCATCGTCTGCAACAATAATTGTTCCATCTTTTTGGACACTATATCCATTTAAAAGCCCTTGTATCGTCAAAGTATAGTTTCTGGTAAATTCAGGAGATGTGTAATAGTAAATTGCCACAATACCCGGTGCGTCTTTTCTGGCGCAGGCTGCAATGTCGATCCGGGACCCGTCTTCCCTGGCAAGCCGTTCCGAATAGCTTCTTTCTTCATATCCTGTAAAATCCATGATAATTTCTTTTTGCAGATACTCCGTAATCTCATCCGTCAGAGACTCTTTTGTGCTATACTCACAGACCGTCTTTCCCTCTGCATCCAGTACAAGGATGCCATCCACCCAGAGAGTCTGCAGATTATCTTTCAGAAACTCCCGGCTTAACTGACCACCGTTTTCTGTTTCCATGTTAATATTGGTACTCATCTGTCTGGCACTTTCAATGGCACGGAGAAGGCTTTTGGATTCCGAAGATTCATTATAATGAGTATAGGTGGAACACTGCACTTTCACATAGTTTACAATCTCTACCATTCTTTCTTCTGCTTCCGCTTTTTCCGCATGAAAGAAATAAGTCAGGGAAACTACCGCCACACAGATTCCAAGCAAAACACCAACTATTTCTATCTGCTTTTTCTTTGTCCTTCCCTTAATATCCAAGTTCATCCACCTCCAGATACCTTCCCGGATCATCCAGATATTTTTCAATGATTTTCAGGGATGTTCCATCCCGACGCATTTCCTCCAGGGTCTGATCCATCTGCTCACAGATTCCCCGGTCATCCTCTTTTGCAAAGGCAACCCCTATACCGGTGATCATCAGCGGCTCTTCCAGAATACGAAAGCTTGTGTCATAATCCTTCATATACTGGACAATCGATTCCTCATGTGCGGCAACTGCATCTACGTATCCTTTTCCCAGAAATGTATAGATCAGCTCCCTGTGTCCCAAACTGATCAGATTACCCAGCTTTGGGATTCTCTCATCCGTCCGGTTCAGAAAAATACCTTCCGGTTTGGTTGTGGACTGAACAGCCAGATTCTTTCCCTCCAGGTCACTCAGTTTATAGATATCACTGCTCTCATTTACAGCAACCACCTGACGGCTTGCTATATACGGTCCGGCCCAGCGGTACTCGTCAAGGCGCCCTTCCATGGAAAAACAGCCCATGATGCAATCGATCTCCCCGCTCTCCAACAGTTCTTTTTTCTTCTCCCAGTTAATCTGGACAGGCTCCACCTGATAGCCCATTCTTCTGAACGCTTCTGTAGCCAGTTCTACATCAATTCCTGTCGGCACACCATCCTCATTCAGATAAGTGTATGGTGGATAGCTGTCGCTTCCCAGGGTGATGACGGGTTTTTCCGTTTCTTTTTTATTCTCACCTGTGTTTTTGCACCCTGCCAGGGTAACTGCTAAGATTCCAACAAGCAGAATACCTGCGATCACTCTTTTTCCTTTCATTTTCATTCCATCCCTGTTATTCTTTTCTATTTCTTCACATCTGATTTCCGGCCATTTATTACGATTCAGTGGCCCGCGCTTAGGTGTCCCCGTATATAAGACTTAATTTCCTATATGATCAAAAAAAGCTCCATGTAAAAAATTTACAGGAACTTTATCCATAATGCCCTCTTAACTCTTACCTTATATTCTTACACTTTTTATTATAGCATTCAAAATATACCATGTCCACAAAAAGTTGCCATCATCCATTTTGTTACTGTTCACACATGCGTGAACAGTAACTCCATTTTTTCATAAACAGCCACAGATTATTTATACAAAAGGACCCCCTTACTTTCGTAAGGGAGTCCTTATCTACTCATTTATTTTATTCAAGGTTTTCCTTAAATGATTATTTCTCAGCGATTGCAGCCTGAGCAGCAGCCAGACGAGCGATCGGCACACGGAACGGTGAGCAGGATACATAGTCAAGACCAATCTTGTGGCAGAACTCTACGGAAGACGGGTCGCCGCCGTGCTCGCCGCAGATACCTACATGAAGGGTCGGGCGCTCTGCTTTACCTAACTTGATCGCCATCTCCATGAGCTTACCTACGCCAGTCTGATCCAGTTTTGCAAATGGATCGCTCTCGAAGATCTTCTTGTCATAGTAAGCATTCAGGAACTTGCCTGCATCATCACGGGAGAAGCCGTAGGTCATCTGAGTTAAGTCGTTTGTACCGAAGCAGAAGAATTCAGCCTCTTTTGCGATGTCGTCAGCGGTCAGAGCTGCACGCGGGATCTCGATCATGGTACCTACTTCGTACTTCAGATCAACGCCTGCTGCTGCGATCTCCTCGTCAGCGGTCTTCACAACGATATCTTTTACATATTTTAACTCTTTCGCATCGCAAGCGAGCGGAATCATGATCTCCGGTTTTACGGACCAGTCAGCGTGAGCTTTCTGTACGTTGATAGCTGCACGGATAACTGCCTTGGTCTGCATAACAGCGATCTCCGGATAGGTAACTGCCAGACGAAGTCCACGGTGACCCATCATCGGGTTAAACTCATGCAGGGAAGCAATCAGGTTCTTGATGAACTCTACAGATTTGCCCTGAGCGTCAGCCAGTTTCTTGATGTCCTCTTCCTCAGTCGGAACGAACTCATGCAGCGGCGGATCCAGGAAACGGATAGTTACCGGGTTGCCCTCCAGAGCCTCGAACAGACCTTCGAAGTCGCCCTGCTGATACGGAAGGATCTTATCCAGAGCTGCTTCTCTCTCTTCTACAGTGTCAGCACAGATCATCTCACGGAAAGCAGCGATTCTGTCTTCCTCGAAGAACATATGCTCGGTACGGCAAAGACCGATACCCTCAGCGCCAAGCTCTCTAGCCTTCTTAGCATCTGCCGGTGTATCTGCGTTTGTACGAACTTTCAGTCTTCTGAACTTGTCAGCCCATGCCATAACGCGACCGAATGTACCAGCGATAGTAGCATCTACGGTCTTGATCTCACCTTCGTAAATATTACCGGTTGTACCATCGATGGAGATGAAGTCTCCCTCGTTGAATACTTTACCAGCTAAAGTGAATTTCTTATTCTCTTCATCCATAGCGATGTCGCCGCATCCGGATACACAGCAGGTACCCATACCACGAGCAACTACAGCTGCGTGAGAGGTCATACCACCACGAACGGTTAAGATACCCTGAGCAACCTTCATACCGGTTATATCTTCCGGAGAAGTCTCAAGACGAACTAAGATAACTTTCTCGCCCTTCTCAGCCCATTTCTCAGCATCTTCTGCGGTGAATACAACTTTACCGCAAGCAGCACCCGGAGAAGCACCTAAGCCTTTTCCAAGCGGAGTAGCTGCCTTTAATGCAGCAGCGTCAAACTGCGGATGCAGCAGTGTATCGAGGTTACGCGGGTCGATCATAGCGACTGCTTCTTCCTCTGTCTTATGACCTTCATCTACCAGGTCGCAAGCGATCTGCAGCGCAGCCTGAGCAGTTCTCTTACCGTTACGGCACTGTAACATGTAGAGTTTCTTGTTCTCTACGGTGAACTCCATATCCTGCATATCATGGTAGTGGTTCTCAAGCACATCACAAACCTTGATGAAATCTGCATATGCCTCCGGGAACTCCTGCTCCATCTGTGCGATCGGCATCGGAGTACGAACACCAGCAACAACGTCCTCGCCCTGTGCGTTCTTTAAGAACTCGCCCATCAGCTTCTTCTCGCCGGTTGCCGGGTCACGGGTAAATGCAACACCTGTACCAGACTCATCGTTTAAGTTACCGAATACCATCGGCATTACGTTTACTGCAGTACCCCAGGAATACGGAATATCATTATCTCTTCTGTATACGTTCGCACGTGGGTTGTCCCAGGAACGGAATACAGCTTCGATCGCTAATTTTAACTGAACAACCGGATCAGACGGGAAGTCCTCACCTAACTGTTTCTTATACTCAGCCTTAAACTGCTCTGCCAGAGTCTTTAAGTCAGCTGCGGTCAGCTCTATGTCGTAGTGAACGCCTTTTTCTGCTTTCATCTTGTCGATGAGCTGCTCGAAGTATTTCTTACCAACCTCCATAACGACATCTGAGAACATCTGGATGAAACGTCTGTAGGAGTCATATACAAATCGCTCAAATTTCGGGTCCGGGTTGCCTGCGATCATCGCTGCAACTACCTCGTCATTTAAACCAAGGTTTAAGATGGTATCCATCATACCTGGCATGGATGCTCTCGCACCGGAACGAACCGATACTAACAGTGGGTTCTTCAGATCGCCAAATTTCTTTCCATTGAGCTCTTCCATCTTCTTAACGCCTTCCATGGTCTGTGCCATGATCTCGTCGTTAATCTTGCGACCATCTTCGTAATACTGGGTACAAGCCTCAGTTGTGATTGTAAATCCCTGTGGAACCGGCAGACCGATGCTTGTCATCTCCGCCAGGTTCGCTCCCTTTCCTCCCAGCAGGTTACGCATGGTCATGTCGCCCTCGCTAAACATATAAACCCATTTTGCCATAAGTATTTTCCTCCTATACTCGTTTATGTTTTACATTCACATATTTGTATTTATGTGAAAGATAAAAGCCATCGTGAATATTATAACATAAACTGCGGTCTAGTAAAGAGTTTTTTTGAATTCTTTCCAACTTTTTTTCGATCAATATATATTTTTTTGTAATTTTCGTGAATATTAAATGAGATGACTATCCAGAACAGTGCCTAATCTGGCCCAAAATAAATTTCGTTCTTTGCAAAATGCCAAAAATGTCACAAGCCCTCTCTAACACAAAAAGCAGAAACCATCTCCTATTTTCTGGAATATGGTTTCTGCTTTTTTGTTTATTTAAAGATTAGAAACGGAACTTATCCTCAAAGTAGTTCTTTAACTCGGCGATCGGCACACGTACCTGTTCCATGGTATCACGGTCACGGACGGTAACAGCCTGGTCGGTCTCCGACTCGAAGTCGTAAGTGATGCAGAACGGAGTACCGATCTCATCCTGACGGCGGTAACGCTTACCAATGTTTCCTCTGTCGTCGAACTCGCAGTTGTAGTACTTGGAAAGCTCTGCGTAGATCTTCTCTGCTCCCTCGTTAAGCTTCTTGGACAGCGGAAGCACACCGATCTTAACCGGTGCGATAGCCGGATGGAAGTGAAGAACGGTTCTTACATCGCCCTCTCCGATCTCTTCCTCATCGTATGCAGCACACAGGAATGCCAGGGTTACACGGTCAGCACCCAGTGACGGCTCAATCACATACGGGATATATTTCTCCTTCTTCTCATCATCGAAGTAGGTCATATCCTGACCGGAGGTGTTCTGATGCTGGGTCAGATCGTAATCGGTACGGTCTGCGATACCCCACAGCTCGCCCCATCCGAACGGGAACAGAAATTCCAGATCGGTCGTCGCCTTGCTGTAGAAGCACAACTCTTCCGGAGAATGGTCGCGCGCGCGCATCTCATCCGGCTTGATGCCAAGTGTCTGCAGCCAGTCGATGCAGTGCTGTTTCCAGTATGCAAACCACTCAAGGTCGGTTCCCGGTTCACAGAAGAACTCCAGCTCCATCTGCTCGAACTCTCTGGTACGGAAAGTAAAGTTACCCGGTGTGATCTCGTTACGGAAAGATTTACCGATCTGACCGATACCAAACGGGATCTTCTTGCGGGAGGTTCTCTGTACGTTCTTGAAGTTTACAAAGATACCCTGTGCAGTCTCCGGACGCAGATATACGGTGTTTTTTGCATCCTCGGTAACTCCCTGGAAAGTCTTGAACATCAGGTTAAACTGACGAATGTCGGTGAAATCATGCTTGCCGCAGCTCGGACAGCAGATGTTATTGTCATCAATGTACTGTTTCATCTGCTCCTGGGACCAGCCGTCTACGGAACCCTCGATCTCGATGTTGTGCTCTGCCATATAGTCCTCGATGAGCTTATCTGCACGGAAACGCTCTTTACAGCTCTTGCAGTCCATCAGCGGGTCAGAGAAGCCGCCCAGATGTCCAGATGCCACCCATGTCTGGGAGTTCATGAGAATCGCACAGTCTACACCTACGTTGTACGGGCTTTCCTGAATAAATTTCTGCCACCATGCACGTTTTACATTGTTTTTCAGTTCTACGCCCAGATTGCCGTAGTCCCATGTATTGGCAAGGCCGCCGTAAATCTCAGAACCCGGATATACAAATCCTCTTGATTTTGCGAGCGCCACGATTTTGTCCATCGTCTTTTCCATTTGTCTTGTCCTCCTGATTCATTTATCATTGTACCCGTCCCCGCCTCTTCTTTCGATATCTGGCAGATGGACGAATTTAACAATCATTCTGTTTTTTATCTTTTAAAAATCACATAAGCCGTGCCTGTTTCCGGCAGACTGACGGTTGAATCGTCTTTTAACTCGGTATTCGAACTGCGGTAAAGCACTTTTCCGCCGACCATCAGCGTCGCACCGCCCTCGCTCCGGACTGCCATGCCGCTCTTTTCATTTTGAACCGTATCCGTTCCGGCTTCGCTTCCATCTGCCTTTACCAGCTCACCCTCGGAAAACCATCCATCGGCAATCGCCTCCGAAAGCGGCTTTGCCTCCAGCGCCGTCAGGGAGTTGCTGGTGTCCTCGTTGTCATTCGTCTCTCCGAATGCTTTCAGATCTTCAAAGGAAGCATAATCAAAGATCGCAGTCACCGTGTCTTTTCCCGCCTTCACACTTTTCAATGCTGCCGGCAATCTCTCGGCATTTTTCTGGTTCTGTGCCAGCGCCCCGGCGCCTTTTTCTTCATTAAAATGAATCACTGCCGTCTCTAAATACTGCTTTAATTCATTCTCATCGACCGAAATACCGCCGGTCTGCTCCACCAGAGCACTCGACAGCGCTCCGTCTTTTGCCACATATACGCAGCTCTCCGAAGGGGAAAAGGCGGTTTCCCGTGAGCCACAGCCGGACAGCATCACACCCACGGTACACGCTGCCAGAAGAAATCCTCTTTTTTTCATTGCTCTTCCTCCCAAGCGCAAAAATGCTCCTACAACCAAGTTTTTATAGTATACCTGCTTTTCTATGTATTTTCAAGACTTGGACCTGAAAAAACGCATACTCGCACTTCCGTTTCCAGAGATACCTGCCTTTCAACCGTAAATCCTGCTTTTTGTCAACGTCCCCCATTCAGGGTCTTCCAGATGTCCGGACGGTACCTCCGCAACACGCGCGCCGCCTGATAACAGAGTGTCACTGCAAGTAGCGGCATGCACACATACATAAACATCGAAACCAGCTGGCTGCCCGGAAATAGCAGCGCCGCCGCCTTATTGAGGAAACGGACCACCACAAAGTGCGTCGCATAGATAAAAAAGGTGCAGGTCATAAACGGTCTGACTTCTCCCAGCCAGCGCTCGTTTACCATCATCCAGATACCGATGACTGCCAGAAGCTGGTAGAGAACGATTCCCGGCACAAAATAGTGGGTATAATAGCTCCTGCTGAGCACGATTCCCACTGCCAGCAGGCACACCCCCAGTGCCGCCCGCTTCCACGACCATACCGCCTCCGCCCATTTTCTCCCGTGCAGCGCCGCATAGGCGGCAAAGGAATAATAAATCAGGGCGTCCAGATTCAGCTCCGGCAGCGCCACCCCCTTGAAAAGTGCCACAAGCAGCACCAGCAGAAATGCCGCGCCGGTCCAGATATTTTTCAGAAACAGATACAGCACCGGTGCCAGCAGCACCAGCAAAATGATCTGATACATGAACCAGAACACCGGATTGAAGGTATACTTGGTGATCGCCTGCCATGCCCCGGACGTCGTGATCACCAGATCCGTCCGGTTGGCGATCGTCTGCAGTCCCGGAATCCGGCTCGCCGCCACATACGCCACGTAGTAGATAGTATTCCAGAGCAGGTACGGAACCAGAAGCGAATGCAGACGTTTATTTAATTTTTCTCCCAGCCGCTTCATCGTGAAGTTCCGGTAGAACAGGTAGGCAGACAGCATGATAAAGCATGGGATGTCCACCCGCAGAATTTCCTGCATGACCGGGTACTGGAAATGCCACCACGGTGCGTCCTGCCCCAGTTCCGGGAAAAACAGATCCGCGTTGCCGGAATGCGTCCAGATGACCATGAGGCAGCAGATGAAATTGAACCAGGCGATTTTCTGGTGGAATTTGGCTTCTGGCATATAAACAGCTCCTCCCTGGATAGTTGTATGTTATGTAATCGTCTGCAATATCTCCAATGAGTGAAAACTTTTATCTACATACGCCCTCTTATTCCGCTCCACATTCGCCGCAAATTGTGCAAATGCATCTTCTTTCAGAAGAAATGTATACAACTTCTCGATCGGCGCGTAGATGACGTACTGCCAGGCGTAGCGTGCGGAGTCTCCGGCGCGCAGGGGTGGATCTTCGGTGTATTCGCCGTTGATGACCATGATTTTTAACTCGAAGATACGCTGTACAAGTTTGTTGGGGAGTGCGGGTTTTAGGAGGGCGCGGAAGGACTGGTAGAGTAATCGCAGCATTTCTCTTGCCTCCAGACCTTCTCTTCCGAAGTATTCGGCGAATTCAGCAAAATAGGAGGCGTAGCAGGCGCACTCAACGTCCTGTTCAAGTCCTTCGAAATAGTTTTCGATCTCCGCGCCATAAAGATTGTAGGCATCCCGCGTCTCAGAAAGTGTGAAGGTTCCAAATGCGAAAGGCCGGCTTGCCGCACGCAGCAAACTTCCAGTGCGCTTCGCCCCGCGGGCAAATGCCGTGATTTTTCCGCGGTCTCCCGTCAGGAGAATCAGACGTTTATCAAATTCACCGACCGGGGCTGCATAAAGCACCATTCCGGTTGTCTGTATCAAATCTCGCATGCAGCCCTTCCTTCCCTCACTTAAATTTCTTTCGGGTTATATCCGTAATTCTTCATATACATATCGCTGTCTCTCCACTCCCGGCGCACTTTAACCCAGAGTTTCAGGTTGACCTTCGTGTCCATCAGATTTTCAATTTCCATCCGGGCAGCGGTTCCGATACGTTTTAACATCGATCCGCCTTTTCCGATGATGATGCCCTTGTGGGAATCGCGCTCGCACACGATCGTTGCATCCACGTCGATGATGCCGTTTGGGCGCTCTTTCATCTGGTCGATGACAACTGCAATGCCGTGCGGGATCTCGTCGTCCAGCATCCGAAGCGCTTTCTCGCGGATCAGCTCCGCTGCGATCTGGCGCATCGGCTGGTCGGTGACGGTATCCTCATCGTAAAACTGCGGACCTGCCGGGAGATATTTAAAAATACTGCTCTTGACATCCTCGATATTCATCTCTTTGAGAGCCGAAACCGGGATAATCTCCGCAAAATTCAAAATATCCTTATATGCCGCGATAAAGGTCAGAATCTCTTCCTTCGATTTGACCGTATCAATTTTATTAATAACCAGAATGACCGGCGTCTTGATCTTCGAAAGCTGCTCTGCAATGTGACGCTCGCCTGCCCCGATGAAGGTGGTCGGCTCTACCAGCCAGAGAATCACGTCAACCTCTTTTAACGTATTCTCTGCGACATTGACCATGTACTCGCCCAGCTTGTTTTTCGCCTTGTGGATACCCGGTGTGTCCAGAAAAATGATCTGTCCGCGCTCGTCTGTGTAAACCGTCTGGATACGGTTCCGGGTCGTCTGCGGCTTCTCAGATGTGATCGCGATCTTCTGTCCGATCAGGTGGTTCATCAGCGTGGATTTGCCGACATTCGGACGCCCGATCAGGGTCACAAAGCCAGATTTAAACTCTTTTGTATCTGTATTTGCCATCTTGTTTCCTTTCACTTACATTTTGTTTAGTTAAACAGATTCTTCACCGTCTTAAACAGATCCTGATTTGCCTTGACTTTCTCTGCATTTCCAATCGCACAGATGCTCTGCTCACTGAGCACTGCCCTGATAATCGGCGCCAGCTCCCGGATATCCTCCGGGGTAACTGCCAGGATCTCGTCTCTCTCTTTCTGGATCATCGCATCCGTCACGCCGGTAAACCAGGCCGCGTCGGCGCGAATGCCTTTGTACGGCGGCAGAAGCGGCGCATCAAGGTCGCTGATGGTTCCAATCACGAATTTCGTCATATCACGCTCGTCTGCCTCAAACTGCTCCAGATACGGCACGATGCCCTCGTAAACCTCATTCGTCTCGCGCAGGTTCGGATCGCGGTAGGAAACGAAATAGCTGTCGCCAAACCGTCCGGCTCCATTCATGACGCCGTAAGCGCCGCCCTTGACACGGACATTGATCCACAGATAATCATATCCGAGAATGACTTTCAGCGTCCGCAGCGTGCCCTTGTATGCCAGCCCTTTCTCCACGAAATTGCCGCAGCGCGCCAGATAATTGACCTGGGAGGAGGTCATGAATCCCTCGTTTAAGTTCTCTTTTTTCCACTCAAACGGATAAACGGTTCCATCGCCCTGTGGAAGACGTTCTTTTAAGAGCGGAAGTGCTGCTTCAAGCCCTGCCTGATCGCCAGCTGCTGCCGTGTAGCTTATCAGCATATTTTCTTTCGTAAACAGGCGTGCCGCCGTCTCTTTTAATTTCGCGATCACCTCGCCCTTTTTCTCATCAAAGTGCTTTGCCGTCTCTTCAAGGAACTGGTAAAATCCGATTCCGCCCGTGCAGTCGTCAAATGCCGATTCTGCCGAAAAATAGGAGCTGGCTCTCATCACTGCCGCTGAATGTGCCGCCTGATTTAAACGCATCTGGCTCTTCGATTTCGTCTCCGCCACAATCTCGCCGAGACGTTTCTCATCATCAAGGATTGAATCAAGCAGAATCTCCGCGATCGCTGAAAATCCGAAGTCCAGCTTCTCGCACAGCACCCGGGCACTCGCGGTAAAAATACCGGTAAACGCGCCCTGTTCCCGACTGTCCGCATAGGAGCTGACGCTGAGCGTGATACCGCCGGTATTTAAGTTGATCTCATCCGACAAATCGCTGTATGTGTGTTTCGTCGTATCGACAAATCCAAGCACTGCTTTCAAAAGTCCCACATACGGCAGAGCCCTGGATGGTACACGGTCGGTACGGAACATCACGCGCAGATAACCGATGCCTGAGGTAAAGAGCTCATGTGCCAGCACCTTGGTTCCGCTAATCTCGCGCTCGGTCAGGATAAATTTTTCCGCCTCTTTGCGGATATCTGACCGTTTCAACAGCGGAATCTTCTCTAAATCTTCCTTCGGGGACGGGGTGTCCTGATACTCTTTCAGCTCTTTCGTGCCATCCACGATCGCCTGAATCTCCTCCGCGCCCAGGCTCTTCTTATATGCTTCCAGCTTTTCACGCAGCTTTTCATCCTCGATCGCCGTCAGTCCCCGCTTCGGACTGACCGTGATCACCGCCTCAAACGGGTTATCTAAGAGATATTTGCGGATCAGTTCCTCAAAATATCCCTCTTTTGCCGCTTTTTTGAGGAATGCAAATGTCTCCTCATATTCCAGGTGCATCAGCGGATCGCCGCCGTACAGCCAGCTGTCTAAGCACTGCAAGCCGTACATCAATCCTTTCGGCGCGTTGCCGAAATCTGCCTCGCGGCTGCGGAATTCATAGTAGTTGATGCCCGCCAGCAGGCTCTTCTGGTTGATGCCATCATCTGCCAGCTTCTTAAGCGTTCCCTTGACGGTCTTTAAAAATGCCTCTTTCTGGCTGCCATCCGCATTTTTCGCGATGACGGAAAAATATGGCTGTAAAATACCATTTTCATAGCTTCCCAGGATATCCTGACCAATCCCGGCGCTGATGAGTTCTTTCTTTAAAATGGCGCCCGGCGCGTCCAAAAGCACATACTCCAGGATTTGAAATGCCATGTATAAAATCGGGTCGAGATCGTCGCCCACCACCGTATTAACCGACAGGTAGGTTGCGTGATCCTCCGGCTCATCCTCAGTGATCGGATAGAAGATCTCGCGGTCCTTCGGCGCGTCAAACGGCTTCTGGTAGTGAATTTCAGAATCCACCGGCTGACGGTCATAGTGGCTTAAATACTCACGATCCAGCCAGTCCAGCTTCTCTGCCATATCCATATTTCCGTACAGATAGATAAAGCTGTTGGACGGATGGTAGAATTTGCGGTGGAAATTCAGGAAATCCTCATAGGTCAGCTCCGGGATAACCTCCGGGGCGCCGCCGGACTCATGCGTATAGCAGATATCCGGGTAAAGCGTGTTCTGCGTGTAGCGGTCAAGCACGCCCTCCGGGGAGGAAAATGCACCCTTCATCTCATTGTAAACGACACCGTTTACCGTGATCGGGCTGTCCGCCGACTCCATCTCGTAATGCCAGCCCTCCTGGCGGAAAATCTTCTCTTCTTTATAGATATTCGGATGCAGAACCGCGTCCATATAGACGTCCATCAGGTTCTGGAAATCTTTGTCGTTGCAGCTTGCAACCGGGTATACCGTCTTATCCGGGTAGGTCATCGCGTTTAAGAAGGTATTTAAGGAGCCCTTTACCAGCTCTACAAACGGATCCTTGACTGGAAATTTCGCCGAACCGCACAAAACGCTGTGCTCCATGATATGCGGCACACCCGTGCTGTCAGATGGCGGGGTACGGAATCCGATGCAGAATACCTTGTTCTCATCGTCATTCGAGAGCAGGAACACTCTCGCTCCCGTCTTCTTATGTTCCAGAAGAATCCCATCAGAATTCAGCTCTTTTACGTGTTTTTCATTCAGGATCTGATAGCTCTTCAAATCTTTTACTGTCATGCTGTCTTTCCTTTCTCTGAAACGATTCCACAGTGCATACAGACATCTGTTGAATCGTTACTGTTCACGCATACGTGAACAGTAACGTTGAATCGCACCTTTTTTTCTTTTTTTTACAGTCTTCCCATAAATTTGTCTTTTAGTACGGCAAATGCCTCCCGCAGCCACAGGTGCACCGCCAGCACCGGGTCGCACGCAGCTGCCACGCCGACCGGCTCAATCTCCTGTCTGCGCGCGATCGCCTCCGCCCGGAACACATGGTAATTGCTCGTCAGAATCCCGATCCGGATGGTATCGCCGTCCGGGCGCTCACGGTAAAACTCCATCAGGTGTGCCCGCGCCGCCTGCGCCTTGTTGTATTCCTGCCGGTCGATCACCGTCCGGCTGAACTCGATGTTCTGCACCGTGTCGGAAGACTGGTCTTCAATCAGCAGCTTATCCTCCGGAATCCCGTTGTACTGTAAATATTCGTACATCGCCCGCGCCTCGCTGATCTCCTCGCCCGGACCTTTTCCGCCGGAAAGCACCAGAACCGTGTTCGGATATTCCTCCGAATACTCGATCGCCCGATCCAGACGCTGCTTTAGGGAATTGCTGATCTTGGTGCCGCGCACACGTGCTCCCAGCACGATCACATAGTCCGCCGGCTGTCCCGTCGCCGTAATGGCGCTCCAGCCGATCAAAACCTCCGTGATCACCAGAATCAGAAATCCCGCCGCACATACTGTCCCGACGGAAACGCCGATCCACACGGGGATTCTGCCCTCATGCTGGCTGCCAAACCACCATCCAGCCGCCAGAAGTCCCAAAAAGATCGCCAAGCAGGGCCAGATCAAGGCAAACGAAGTCGAAACACCTGAATAAATAACAATTATGATATAATATAACAGGCACAGGACCGCCGTTCCTCCTAAAAACCAAACCATCTGTCATCCTCCTGATGTCCATCCAGCCGCACCTTTACAAATCCAGCGCTTCGTCCTCACGCCGCAGGATATCCTGCGGCTCCGCTATACCGCCTAAGTCTACCCAGAGCTGCTGCTTCGGGTGCGGTGCGCTCTCCTGCGCGGTTCCATCCTCAGTAAAGATGCCTTTCACTTCCACACGCAGGTTACGTCCGTCCGGCTTCATGATCTCGATCGTCTCTCCCACGCTGAATTTATTCTTCTGCTCCAGATGAACCAGGCCATCCCCGCGCACAGCGCCGACCGTTCCCAGATAGGTGTACGGTTTTACATAAGTATTGCTTCCGTATACCTGCGACTCGGTACCCGGTTTATGGAAATAAAATCCGGTGATGTATTCCCGGTGGGTACATTTGCGGATCTCACTCTTATACCACTCCATCTTGGACTGGTATTTTTCCGGGCTTTCCAGATAATCGTCGATTGCGATTCGGTAGGTTCTCGCCACGGTTGCCACATAGAGTGCTGTCTTCATGCGTCCCTCGATCTTGAAGCTGTCGATTCCTGCTTCGACCATCTCCGGAATGTGCTCAATCATGCACAGGTCGCGGGAGTTGAAAATATAGCTGCCGCGCTCATTTTCATAGACCGGCATCCACTCGCCCGGTCTTGTCTCCTCCGCCACCGCATATTTCCAGCGGCACGGATGAGTACAGGCGCCCTGGTTCGCGTCGCGCCCCGTCAGAAAATTGCTGAGAAGACATCGTCCTGAATAGGAAATGCACATCGCTCCGTGGATGAAGCTCTCGATCTCCATATCCTCCGGAATATGTTCGCGGATCTCGCGAATCTCCTTCAAGGACAGCTCCCGTGCCGTTACCACGCGCTTCGCGCCCTGTTTATACCAGAAAAGGAACGTCCCGTAGTTTGTATTATTTGCCTGTGTGCTGATATGGATCTCCATCTCCGGGAGAATGCGTCTGGCAATCTCAAAAACACCCGGATCGGAAATAATCAGCGCATCCGGCTTGATTTCTTTCAGTTCTGTGAAATATTCTTCCACACCGGCTAAATCATCATTATGTGCAAAAATATTTGCTGTAATATATACTTTGACGCCGCGCTCATGGGCGAACGCAATGCCCTCTTTGATCTCTTCGTTCGTAAAATTCTTCGCCTTTGCCCGCAGACCAAACGCCTCGCCGCCCAGATAGACCGCATCGGCTCCGTAAAGGACCGCCGTCTTGAGGACGTCCAGGCTGCCCGCCGGGATTAAAAGTTCCAGTTTTCTCATGTTTTTCCTTTCTTTTATCGCTTTACACTTAACGCCACGCCATCCCCGATCGGAATGACAGACGTCTCAAATTCTTTCATGTGTGTCAGTTCATATAAATAATCGCGCATCCGCGTGTGGATCGTCCGGTTGCGGCGCTCGACCGCATAGCGGGATTCCACGATATCGCCGTCCTGTAAGACATTGTCCGACAGAAGAACGCCGCCGGACGGCAGCAGACGCAAAATCTGAGGCAGCCAGTGCATATACTGCCCCTTAGCCGCATCCATAAATATAAAATCATAAGGGCCGGAAAGCGTCCCCAGTATCTCTTCCGCATCGCCTTCCAGTAAAGTAATGCACGGCTCTTTTCCTGCCCTTTCAAAATTGCGCTTGGCAATCGGTATTCTTTTTTCGTACTTCTCAATCGTCGTGATCCGGCAGTTTTCCGGCATCACACGGCTCATCAGTAAAGCCGAATAGCCCACAGCCGTTCCTACCTCCAGAATCGACTGCGGGCGCTTGAGAGCAATCAGTGTTTTCAGAAATGCGGAGGTCTCCCTGCGGATGATCGGCACGCAGTCAGCCAGCGCTTCTTCCTCTATCGAGTCGAGCAGCGGTCCGTTTCCCGCGTCCAACGACTGGATATAGGCGGTAATTCTGTCATTTACTATCACTTTTATCCTCCTCCGGGCTGGCGGCAGAAGCTGCCGCCTCATCCATCTCCTTCAGCATCTCCAGAGAAGTCTGGGCGGTGCTGAACTGATAGGTTCCCGGATATATCTTGTATTCATAAATCTTTGCCTGCAGCACAAAGACCACGCGGCTCCTAATCAAACCGACGCGTTCCAGCGCTTCGCCTGCCTCGGAGGTGCTTTCGCTTTCCTCGATGGTAACCGTTCTCATTCTTCCCGGCTCTGCCTCAACTGCGGTCGGGTTAAATATCTCATGCCCCAGCCAGTAACCCTTCGTTGCGCCCTCATAGAGCAGAAACAGTGTCAGTACCAGAAAAACGATCCGGAACACACTGTCCAGAATTGATACTGCGATATGGGGTTCCCCAGATCTCCGGCTCATATTCCACCTCCGTGCTGCTTTTGCAGTCTTCTACACTTCCATGATGATCGGAAGAATCATCGGATTTCTCTTCATCTTCTTCCATAGGAAATCACTCAGGCTGTCGCGGATAATGTTCTTGATCTTGCCCCAGTCGCTCACGTGCTTCTCAAGACAGCCTTGTACGGCTTCATCCACGATTCTCTGTGCCTCTTCCATCAGATCCTCGGACTCACGCACATAGACGAAACCTCGGGACACGATATCCGGTCCCGCTAAGAGCTGGTTGCTGTATTTCTCCAACGTCAGTACCACAATAATGATACCATTCTGTGCCAGGTTCTGGCGGTCGCGCAGAACGATATTTCCGACATCACCGATGCCCAGACCATCGACCAGGATGCCGCCCGCCTGTACATGGTCGGCAACACGGTAGCCTTCGTCCCCGATCTCGATCACATCACCTGAGCGCATCAGGATGACATTTTCCTTCGGAATGCCCATTGAAATTGCCAGGTTGCGCTGCGCCATCAGGTGGCGGTATTCACCGTGTACCGGAATCGAGAATTTCGGACGAACTAAGGAGTACATCAGCTTGATCTCCTCCTGGCAGGCATGTCCGGATACGTGGGTATCCTGGTTGATAACCTCTGCGCCCTTCATCGACAGCTCGTTGATAACTCTTGCAACGGCTTTCTCATTGCCCGGAATCGGGGTGGAACTTAAAATAACCACGTCGCCCGGCATAATCGAAACCTTCTTGTGCAGGTCTGCCGCCATACGGGACAGTGCAGCCAGAGACTCGCCCTGGCTGCCGGTCGTGATAAGGACGGTATCCTCTTTCTTATAATTTTTCAGATGTTCAATGTCGATCAGTGTATTTTCCGGAATATTAATGTATCCAAGTTCGCTCGCCGTGCCGATGACATTGACCATGCTTCGGCCCTCGACCACTACCTTACGTCCATAGTGGTATGCCGTATTGATGATCTGCTGGACACGGTCTACGTTGGAAGCAAACGTCGCAACGATGATCCGGTTGTTCTTGTGCTCTGCAAAAATCGAATCAAAGGTCTTGCCGACGGTGCGCTCCGACATCGTAAATCCCGGACGGATCGCGTTGGTACTGTCGCACATCAGCGCCAGCACGCCTTTCTTTCCAAGCTCGGCAAAACGCTGCAGATCCGCCGGTTCGCCGAATACCGGTGTGTAATCGATCTTGAAGTCGCCGGTGTGGACGATAATGCCAGCCGGGGAGAAGATCGCAAGCGCCGATGCATCTGCGATACTGTGGTTCGTCTTGATGAACTCAATCCGAAAACATCCGAGATTGATGGACTGTCCGTGCTTTACGACCTTGCGGCGGACGGTCTTCATCATATTATGCTCTTTTAATTTATTCTCAATCAGTCCGATCGTCAGTTTAGTGCCGTATACCGGTGCCGGAACATCGCGGAGTACATACGGCAGCGCGCCGATATGGTCCTCATGTCCGTGCGTGATCACAAAGCCCTTGACTTTGTCAATGTTGTTCTTTAAATAGGATACATCCGGGATAACCAGATCGATTCCCAGCATATCGTCGCTCGGGAATGCCATACCGCAGTCTACTACAATAATGCTGTCTTCATATTCGAAGGCAGTCATATTCATACCGATCTGTTCCAGACCACCGAGCGGTATGATCTTTACCTTATTATGATTTGTTTCCTTTTTCAATCAATGCACCTCCAAAAATTCGATTTTTAGATTTTTATTCGATATCAACGCCCAGATCGCTCATCAGCTCCGCAAACACCTTGGACATGTACTCCAGTTCTCCGTCATCGTCCACAAATTCGTAAGCTGCTTCTGCATCCTCCGGCTTTGATGTATCTCTCAACAGATAGCACTCTCCATCGCCGTCCTTCGTATCACTTGCCAGCAGATAGGACTCGCCATTTAACTTTGTCTCTTCCAGGACATACAGCTTCACTTCCTCGCCGTTCTCATCCCTCAGCGTGATGCTGTTTTCCATATTATTCAGTTCATCTAACATTGAATCCAGGTTTCCCATTCTATGATTCTCCTTCTATTCTTTATTTTCAATCATTGATTTTTATCACTGATAATTTATTCTTCCGCTTTTCCTTGTGCCTGTAAATCCAAATATCCCTGCAAAATCAATACTGCCGCAATCTTATCAATCACGCTCTTCCGGTTTTCCCGGCGCACTCCACTCTCGATCAGGATCTGCTCCGCCGCATTCGTCGTCAGGCGCTCGTCCCACATAACGACCGGAAGGTTCGTCCGCCGTTCCAGCATCTCTTTAAATGCCAGCGTCTTTTCAACGCGCTCTCCCAGCGTATTATTCATATTTTTAGGATACCCCAAAACAATCGTCCCAACCTCGTATTCCCGGATCAGCTCTTCAATCCGGACGCAGGTCTGGCGAAGTTTGTTCTCATCCTTCCGTGTGATCGTCTCAATCCCCTGTGCTGTAATGCCTAACGGATCGCTGACTGCCACTCCCGTGGTCTTCGATCCAAAATCAAGCCCCATAATTCTCATATTCTATTTTCTCCATAACAAAACAAGCTGGCAGCCCGTCAGATATTGGACTGTTGTCGCCAGCTGTTTACTCTTCCGCTTTTTAATTGCCGTGCTGCATCCACTCTTTACTGAAGCTTCGTCTCAATATATACCTTCACAAGCTCTTCCAGAATTTCGTCACGCTCTACCTTCATAATCAGGCTTCTGGCACTCTTGTGGCTGGTAATATAAGTCGGATCTCCAGACATAATATATCCTACAATCTGATTGATCGGGTTGTAACCCTTCTCCGTCAGCGCTGTATATACCTGTTCCAGAACCTGGCTTGCCTCCAGCTTCTTCTCTTCCTGTACTGCTCTAAAAAACTGTGTATTGCTGATATCACCCATTTTGTCTTCACGTCCTTTTAAATACCCGCCGCGCTCTGTCACTCTGCAGATCCATGCGTGCAGGTAAACTACTCTTTTTTATTTTACTCTACTTTACCCCATTCGGCAAGTTATTTTTTATCATTATAATCATCCAGGAAATTGTACGTCCAATCGTCCTTGTGGTAACCGATCACAGTCTTTAAGTTGATATTGTGGACACTCTTAAAGATATTTTTCTCGATCACGTCGCTCTCCTTGCGGAAATGGGCGATCAATTCCTTCATCTCATCGCGCTTGGAACCACGTCCGCCTCCGCAGCTCACGCAATTTTCAGTAAAACGGCACGCGCACTGTATAAACTGCAGTCCGTTGTAATCACGCCACGCCTTGACCGCATCTTCCTTGATAAGGTACATCGGGCGGATCAGCTCCATGCCCTCGAAATTCTGGCTGTGCAGCTTCGGCATCATCGTCTCAATCTTGCCGCTGTACAGCATTCCCATGAGGATCGTCTCAATCACATCATCAAAATGATGCCCAAGCGCAATTTTATTGCAGCCCAGCGCTTTCGCCTGTGCATAGAGGTGACCGCGTCGCATTCTGGCACAAAGGTAGCACGGATTCTGTTCGATCGTCGCCACCGTGTCGAAAATATCGCTCTCAAATACCGTCAGCGGAATGCCGAGAAGTTTCGCATTGTCCTGGATGATCTTCCAGTTATCCGCATTGTAGCCCGGATTCATCACTAGAAAAACGGTTTCAAACTGGAATTTTCCATGTTTTTTCAATTCCTGGAAAAGTTTCGCCATCAGCATGGAATCCTTGCCGCCGGAGATACAGACTGCGATCTTGTCGCCCTCCTGAATCAGGTCGTAGGTGTTGAGTGCCCGCGTAAACGCCCGCCAGATCGGCTTGCGGAATTTTTTTATAATACTCTGCTCAATTCTCGCCCGTTTTTCCTCTCGATCCGCCTCGGATTCTCCGCCTACGAAGCGGGACAGGGAAAGGCGCAGCCACGCACGGTAACCACCCTCCACATTGACCGCGTCAAATCCGTCTCCGGTCAGACGACGCACCCACTCCTGGCTCTTCTCGCCGGTATGGCACATCACGTACACTGGATGCATTTTGTCTAACCTGGCTGTTTCTTCCTCATATTGCTCTTCCAGCCGGGACGCCGGGAGGCTTACCGCCCCCGGAAAAGTTCCGCGCATATACTGATCCTGCGGGCGGATGTCCACGATCGTCTTCTCCGCATCCTTTAACGCTTCCAGCTCCTCAATCGTAATCGTTTTCATTGTATATTCTCCTGTATCCGTTATCTGCAAAATCCTCTTTAAGAAAAAAATGTAAAAATGTGCCTACCCGTGTACAGTAACCACAATTCTCATGAAATGAAACAAAAGCACAGGATCCGCGCTGACAGTGCTCTGCCAAACAAACGGGTCCTGTGTTTTTCTGCTGTTTTGTTACCGTTCACGCGCACGTAACCAGTCACTCATTTTCTGTTAATTATAACACTCTCCCTGCATTCTGGGAAGTCCTATTTCTATAATTAGTCTCTTATAATTAGTCTCTTATAATTAGTCTCTTAGTCCTCTGTAAAGAGTGGTGTGGAATAATAGCGGTCACCGCTGTCCGGAAGAATCGCTACGATGGTTTTCCCCTTATTTTCCGGGCGTTTTGCCAGCTCAATCGCACCATGCAGGGCTGCGCCGGAGGAAATACCGACTAAGATGCCCTCTTTGTGTGCCAGCAGTTTTGCTGCCGCAAATGCATCCTCATTCTCCGCCTCGAAAATCTCATCATAAATCTTAGTGTTCAGTACATCCGGCACAAATCCGGCGCCGATACCCTGAATCTTGTGTGCGCCGCCCTTGCCTGTCTTTAATACCGGGGATGAAGCTGGCTCCAGCGCTACGACTTTCACATTCGGGTTCTGGGATTTTAAGTATTCGCCGGTACCTGTCAGAGTTCCGCCGGTACCAACACCTGCGATCAGGATATCAACCTTTCCGTCGGTATCATTCCAGATCTCCGGACCAGTGGTTGCTCTGTGAACCGCCGGATTGACCGGATTGACAAACTGACCGGCTAAGAAGCTGCCCGGTGTCTCTTTTGCCAGCTCTTCTGCCTTCTCGATCGCGCCCTTCATGCCCTTTGCGCCCTCAGTCAGGACAATCTCTGCACCGTACGCTTTCAGAATGTTGCGGCGCTCCACGCTCATCGTCTCCGGCATCGTCAGGATGATGCGATATCCCTTCGCTGCTGCGATAGACGCCAGACCGATACCGGTATTGCCGGAAGTCGGCTCGATGATGACAGAACCCTCTTTCAGGACACCTCTCTTCTCTGCATCCTCAATCATGCCTTTTGCAATACGATCCTTCACGCTTCCAGCCGGGTTTAAATACTCCAATTTTACCAGAACCGTTGCTTCCAGTCCCAGCGCTTTCTCAACATTCACAACCTCAACTAACGGTGTGTTTCCTACCAGCCCCAGTGTTCCCTTATAAATGTTTGCCATGATGATTTCCTCCTAATATCTGTGATGATTTTTATATTTTTTAATTTTTATAGATTTCTATAGATTCTTCTTTTTTCCAGAACTCATTTCCAATTTGAAAAACTCGCTCCAAAAGAAGTTTAAAATGCGAAAAGAGCCCATCCTCTATACACATTTCCCGCCCGTCCAATCCAGCTTTTCTGCCGCCTGTCCTGCTTGTTTTTCTGTGTACGCGGATGCGCTCTTTCTATATCCTTAACCCTTATGAATAAAAAGATTCACGAAACCCGTTTTCCCCGGAAGCCCCGCTTACCGAAGTCCAGCTTTCTGGTTTTCGCGTACACAAATGCGACAACAACATCGATCCATACAGGTACAAACATTGCTGCAACACATCGTATTCATCCAAAAACCATTGACTGCTTTCATGATCTTCACTCCTTTTCTTTTTCCTATCAGCTTAGTAGGCATATTATCACTTTATGCAATATCTGTCAACCTTTTTTTGCCCGTTGTTACTGTTCACGCACGCGTGCCCAGTAACGGAATTTGCCGTGGCTTCGCATTTAAATACGGCAAATTCCTGCTGCCACCACGTTTTCTTACGGCACTTTCGGTTCCAAAAGTGCCCACCCGTGAACAGTAACGATTATTTGCACACTTTGTTACGTTTCTTCATGTCTTTCTTGACAAACGCAGACCGCACCTTTACAATAAAATACCGAACTGATGGGTAAAAAACGTTCAGAAACAGAGCCTGCTATTATTTAGTATAGCACAGTTGTGACTGTGAAGCTACTGACAGAATATATTACAAGGGAGTATCATATGTTAAATTCATTTTCACGAACGGAACTTCTCCTCGGCAGGGATGCCATGGAGCGTTTATCAAAAGCACGCGTTGCCATCTTCGGCATCGGCGGAGTCGGCGGCTATGCGGTGGAGGCCCTCGCGCGCAGCGGCGTCGGCACGCTTGATCTCATCGACGATGACAAGGTCTGCTTAACCAACATCAACCGTCAGATCATCGCAACCACCTCCACCATCGGAAAGTACAAGGTCGATGTCGCTGAGGAACGCATCAAATCCATCAACCCGCATGCGGTTGTCCACACCTACAAGACATTCTACATGCCGGATACCGCGAAGGAATTTGATTTTTCCCAGTATGACTACGTGATCGACGCAATCGACACCGTAACGGGAAAACTGATGCTGGTAGAACAGGCAGAGGCAAGCCACACGCCGATCATCAGCTCGATGGGTGCCGGAAACAAGCTGGATCCGGCTGCCTTTGAGGTAACTGACATTTATAAGACTTCCGTCTGCCCGCTCGCGAAGGTCATGCGGCGTGAGCTAAAAAAACGCGGAATCAAGAAACTGAAAGTGGTTTATTCGAAAGAGAAACCGTTGACTCCGGGCGATGATATGGCAATCTCCTGCCGTTCCCACTGTGTCTGCCCGCCGGGAACCGCACGCAGCTGTACCGCCAGACGGCAGATTCCGGGGAGTATCTCTTTTGTGCCGTCCGTAGTGGGACTGATTATTGCTGGGGAAGTTATTAAGGATCTCGTTGGGGTTCATTGATTGCTTACTGATTAATTTGTTAAGCCGATATATTCTATTTATGTCATTTTTTTTAATTTTATATGTATGTAAAAAACCAATGAATCCCATCTTGGGGGTATCATTGGTTTTTTCGTTTCCTGTCTTTTATTCATTTTCCAGTAAAAGCACCTCTTCATTCAGTGCCTTCGTGAAGATTCCCTTCACCGTCTTATTTTTCAATCCTTCTTCGTATGGCACGGCACCTTTGACATACTGGCGGGTGTGTCCCATCATGTATTTGGTTCCGTCAATCTCGATTGGTTCTTCGAGAAGGATTTCTTCTTCGGTTCCGAGGAAGCGCCCGCGGTATTCTAAGGACTGCTGTTTTTCCAGTGCCAGCAGGATATCGCTGCGGACAGATTTGGTTCCTTCTGGTACCTGATCCGGCATATCGGCGGCGCGGGTGCCTGCGCGGCGGGAATATTTGAATATATGCATCTCGTAGAAATGGATCGTTTTTAAGAAGCGCTCTGTTTCAGCAAATTCTTCTTCGGTCTCACCCGGGAATCCTACGATGACATCGGTCGTGATCGCCGGATTGTCAAATTCTTCCCGCAGAATTTCACAGCACACCTGGTATTCAGCAGCATTGTAGCGGCGGTTCATGCGCTTTAAGGTCGCGTCGCAGCCACTCTGGAGTGACAGATGGAAGTGCGGGCAGATGGTCCGCAGACTCGCCAGCTCTTTGGCAAATTCGCGGGTTACGATACGTGGTTCAAGAGAACCAAGGCGCAGGCGCTCAATGCCCGGAATCTGATCGAGACGTTTGATTAAAGTCAGCAGATTTTCTTTCTGCTCATCCTTGAAATCGACGCCATATGAGCTTAAATGAATACCTGTCAAGACAATTTCCCTGTATCCGGCTTCCGCAATCCCGCGCACCTCGCGCTCGATGTCCTCCGGGCGGCGGCTGCGGACGCGTCCCCTCGTATATGGTATAATACAATAGCTGCAAAACTGGTTGCAGCCGTCCTGTACCTTGATAAAGGCACGCGTATGGTCAGCAATCCGGCGGATATGGAGTTCTTCGTATTCCTGTGAATGTCCGATATCCAGAATCTCACCGCTATTTTCGTGATCTGCAAAATAATCATCCAGAATCTGTACCAGATCTTTTTTCTGGTTATTGCCGACGATCAGATCGACCGCCTCATCTTTTTTTAGCTCCGCGCCTGCTGCCTGCACATAACAGCCGACCGCCACAACAGCCGCCGACGGGTTCATTTTCTTTGCCCGGTGCAGCATCTGGCGCGATTTCCGGTCGGCGACATTTGTCACGGAACACGTGTTGATAATATAAACATCCGCTCCTTCCCGGAACGGCACAATCTCATATCCTGCATCCTCTAAGAGCTGCTGCATGGCTTCCGTCTCATATGAGTTCACTTTGCAGCCCAGATTGTGGAATGCCGCTTTTCTCATTTTTATCTCCTTTAAATTGAATCCTCTCTTGACTTTTGTCAGATTACTTTGTAGTATAAAAGTATTATTGTAGATAGAGGAGGTTTTTTTCATGAAAACAGTTCGTATTTCTTTAAACTCGATCGATAAAGTTAAATCCTTCGTCAACGACTTAGCGAAGTTCGACGTAGATTTTGACCTTGTTTCCGGACGTTATGTGATTGATGCTAAATCCATCATGGGTATCTTCAGTCTGGATCTGTCCAAACCGATTGATTTAAACATCCATTCTGAGAACCAGATTGACGAGATCTTAACGACACTGGCTCCGTACATTGTATAGCAACCATTAGAACGATCGAGATGGTTCTGTTTGAAACGAAAAAAACCGCTGTTAAGCAACGCGCTTTGCAGCGGTTCTTTTTTAGATTTGGAAGAACGGCTCCAGCGGCTTCTCTGGATTATCGTTGTTCCTCCAAATCCTCTATTTTATATGACTAGCACCGGATAACCTCAACCGTATCGATCGCCTCTTTTACCAGCGCATCTATCTTCTCTTCCAGATTGCGCTCGGATTTTTCAATCAGGTGCAGGACCGGCTTGGTAACCGGGTGTTTGGCTACGAAGATGGTGCAGCAATCTTCATACGGCTCGATCGATGTCTCGTATGTACCAATTTTCAGGGAAATATCGACGATATCCTGTTTGTCGAAACCGATCAGCGGGCGGAATACCGGAAGTGTGCAGACTGCATTGGTAACCGCCAGGGAATGAACCGTCTGGGATGCTACCTGACCGATGCTCTCGCCGGTGATGAGTCCGAGACAGTCGTCTTTCTTCGCCAGCTCTTCCGCAATCTTCATCATGTAGCGGCGCATGATAATCGTCAGCTCCTCATGCGGGCACTGCTCGTAAATGTAGAGCTGGATGTCTGTGAAATTGACTACGTTTAACTTGATCGGACCTGCGTATTTTGCTACCTGTTTTGCCAGATCGACTACTTTCTGTTTTGCGCGGTCGCTGGTGTATGGCGGTGCATGGAAATAGGTTGCCTCAATAGTAACGCCGCGTTTTGCGATCATGTATCCGGCTACCGGGCTATCAATGCCGCCGGATAAAAGCAGCATCGCGCGTCCATTGGTTCCGACCGGCATACCGCCCGGTCCCGGAATCACCAGAGAGTATACGTTGATACGTTTTGCACGCAGTTCCACATTTAAAAGAACATCCGGATTGTGTACGTCTACCTTTGTCTCCGGGAATGTATCCAGGATGACCTCACCGAGATCGCGGTTGACTTCCTCGGAGGTATGCGGATACTGTTTGTTTGCACGGCGGGTGTTTACCTTGAACGTAAAGTGTTTATCCGGATATGCTTTGTCCACATACTCAACAATCTTCGCTTTCAGATCGTCGTAACCGTTGTCCTCTAACTGGACCATCGGACAGATCGCCGCAATACCGAATACCTTTTTCAGTGCGTCGATAACCTCATCGTAATCAAATTCTTCCGCTGCGGTCGCATAGATACGCCCTGCCTCCTTGGTTACGGTAAATTTTCCATCGAGACGTTTTAACGAGTGATGGATATGGGACACCAGCGCGTCCTCGAATACATAGCGGTTTTTACCTTTCAGGCCGATCTCCGCATATTTAATCAAAAATGTATGAAACATGGAATTTCCTTTCTACAGCAGGCTGTCATTCCTCTGCTTTCCCGCAAAAAAACTGAACAGCCATTCTTTAAACAGCCATTTTATTTCATCTGGTAACGGCGAAGTACCGGAAGCAGCTCTCCCAGAACGCCGATCGCATAGTCTACTTCTTCCTCAACATTCAGATCGCCCAGACTGAACCGAATCGTCGAATCGAGAAGTTCTTTTTTCACGCCGATTCCCTTTAAAGTACCGCTGATGCCCGGATGATTGGACGAGCAGGCGGAGCCGGACGATACATAAACCCCTTTGTCCTCCAGTGCATGAAGAAGTACCTCGCTGCGGACGCCCTCAAAGCTTGCGCTGACGATCTGCGGCGCGTTGGTGCGGTCCTCACTGCCGTTGATGGTAACGCCGCCGAGCAGTTTCAATCCCGCAATCAGGCGTTCCCGGAGTGTATACAGCTTTTCAATGCGCGCATCAAAATCTTTGTACGCCTCGCGCGCTGCCACGCCGAGTCCGACACACCCCGGCACATTTTCCGTACCGGAACGCATGCCCTTCTGCTGGCCGCCGCCAAACAGAATCGGGCGGATCTTGACACCGTCGCGGATATAGAGGAATCCGACGCCCTTCGGCGCATGGATTTTGTGTCCGCTGACAGAAAGCAGGTCTATTCCCTGTTTTTTCGGACGGATCTTATATTTTCCGTATGCCTGGATCGCATCAACATGGAACAATGTCTTCGGATTTTTCTTCTTAATGCACTGGCTGATCGCCTCGATCGGCTCTACTGCTCCGACCTCGTTATTGACGTACATCACAGATACCAGGATCGTGTCCTCGCGGATAGCTTTTTCCAGATCCTCCAGAGAAATATGTCCCAGATGATCGACCGGAAGATAGGTCACCTCAAAGCCCATCTCCTCCAGAAATGACATCGTATTGTAGATCGACGGATGTTCCACGCCGGTCGTGATAAGGTGTTTTCCGGCTCTGCGGTTTGCCAGCGCCGTGCCGATCAACGCCGTATTGTTCGACTCTGTTCCGCCGGAAGTAAAGAGAATCTCCTTCTCCTGCACTTTCAATGTATCCGCGATCGCCTTCTTTGCCTCGCGAATCAAATTTTCTGCTTCCACACCTTTTCTGTGCTTCGCCGCCGCGTTTCCGTAGTTGACACACATCGCATCAACGACCGCATCCTTCACGCAGTCCAGCACCTTGGTGGTCGCTGAATTATCAAAATAGGCTTCCATTTTTATCTCTATCTCCTTTGTAATTTTCCAATTACACTTCCAACTGCAGCATCAGCGCCGACAACATACACAATCCTGCCGTCTCCGTCCGCAAAATTCTCTTTCCGAGCGTTACGATCTCCGCCCTGTTTTCCCTGGCAAGCTCGACTTCTTCGTCCTCAAAACCGCCCTCTGGACCGATGAAAACGGCGATATCCGTGCCCGGTTTGACCGACGCCAACAGTTCCCGCGTTTTCCGGATGCCGTCCGCCGACTCATACGGCAGAAGAACCATATCGTACCCGGCTGCCTCTTTGACCGCCTCTTTGTAGGTCATAAGCGGCGCCACCTCCGGGATAAGGCTGCGCTTGGACTGCTTCGCGGCGCTCTCAGAAACCGCATTCCATCGTTTTCCCTTCGCATCCGCTTTTTTCGCATCCAGCTTGACAACCGAGCGCTTCATGCTGACCGGAATCACCCGGTACACGCCCAGCTCCACCGCCTTCTGGATGATCAGTTCCATCTTATCGCCCTTCGGAAGTCCCTGGAACAGGTGAATCCGCGCCGGAAGCTCATTGTTTTCCCGTTCTTCCAGAATCTTTGCCGAAACATACTCTGGTTCCAGTTCTTCCACACGGCAGAAATAGTCGCCGCCCTCACGGCTGCTGATCAGGATCTTCTCGCCCGGCTTCATCCGCAGGACATTGCGAATATGGTTGACATCCGCGCCCTCAATCCGGATTTCTTCCGCCCCGATCTGGTGCGGTTCCACAAAAAAATGGTACATGATTATTTCTTCCTCGCTGTGACAGAAACCCACTCGCCCTGATGGGTGATCTCTACAATCTCAAAGGCATCGTTCGCCTCAAATGCCGCCTTGACTGCCTCTTCCTTCATATCAATGATACCCGATGTGATGAAGATACCATTTTTCTTAATATGAACCGGGATCTCTTTCTGCAGCATGATGATAACGTCTGCCAGGATGTTGGCAACCGCAATGTCGTAATACTCGTATTTTACCTCGTCCTGCACTGCCTTATCGTCGATGATGTTGCCCTGTACGACCTTAAACTGCTCCGGTGCGATTCCGTTTGCTTCCAGATTCTCGCCAACGGCTGTGATCGCATTTTCATCCAGATCCGTTCCAAATACGTGTTTTGCGCCCAGTTTTAACGCCGTGATACCTAAGATACCGCTTCCGGTTCCGACATCAAGCACCTCTGAATCCGGTGTCACGTATTTCTCGAGCTGGCGGATGCAAAGCTGCGTTGTCTCATGCATGCCCGTACCAAACGCCGTACCCGGATCGATCTGAATCAGCAGCTTGTCTTTGTGCTCCTCCGGCACTGTCTCCCAGGTCGGCTTGATAAGGATGTGATCGACCGTAAACGGTTTGAAATACTGTTTCCAGTTGTTGATCCAGTCCTTATCCTCCGTCTCGGATTCTGCAAACGTGCAGGCGCCCAGATCGGTAAACGGCTTCAATTCTTCCAGCGCCTCTTTGACTTTCGCCATCATCGCCGGGATATCATCATCCTCATCGAGATAAAAACTTACCTTCGCCACGCCCTCATCCGGCGGAAGCTCCGGCAGAATGTCGATGAACATTCCCTTCGTCTCTTTCTCGGTCAGCGGGATATTGTCCTCAATCTCAATGCCCTCGATGCCGAGTTCATCCAATGTGTAGCTGATGAGATCCACCGCCTCTGTGGTGGTCGTCAGCGTAAATTTCTTCCATTTCATGTTCGTTACCTCTCTTTATTGAAACGACTTATCATCCAAACATTCACATTTCATCACGCAGCTATTTTTGCATCATTTTCACTGTAAATGTGTCAAACGTTACTGTTCACAGGTAGGCACTTTTGGAACCGAAAGTGCCGTAAGAAAACGTGGTGGCAGCAGGAATTTGCCGTATTTAAATGCGAAGCCACGGCAAATTCCGTTACTGGGCACGTATGCGTGAACAGTAACTGTCAAACGAATGAATCCGCCTAATCGTTCTAATTTTCTTTTCTAATTTCCCAATAAAATCTTCACAAACAGGATCGCCAGCACCACCAGAATCAGCGGGCGCACGATCTTCTGTCCATTTCCCAATACCAGGCCGGAACCGATATAATTTCCTAAAATACTGCAGATCGCCGCAGCCAGTCCCAGCGTGTAAATGATCTTGCCGTGAATCACAAATGTGACAAACGCCGCCACATTAGACGAAAGATTGATCGCCTTTGTCGTACCCGCCGCCTCTTTCATCGTATAGCGCGCCGCTCCTGTGAGCACCAGCAGCAGGAAAGTTCCGGTTCCCGGTCCGTAAAAACCATCATAAATACCGATGATCAGCGCGGATGCCAGCGCAATCAGGAATGATTTCCGCTCCGGCAGGGTGCCCGCCAGCGAATCATCGCCCATTTTCTTATTCCGCATAACATAAAATGCAACAATCGGAAGAATCACGATCATCATATACTGTAAAATCTTATCGCTGACTAACAGAGTCAGGTTCGAACCGATCGAAGAACCGATCAGCGCCGCCACGATAAACCAGACCACCTTCTTAAACTGTATGTAACCGTTTTTGGCAAACCGCCCGGTCGCGATTGCCGTTCCCATCATGGAACTCATTTTGTTGGTTCCGAGCGCCATATGGGTCGGAACCCCGGCGATCAGGTACGCCGGAAGTGAAATCAATCCGCCTCCCCCTGCGATCGCATCCACAAAGCCTGCCAGAAATACCATCGGGCAGACGATTATAAACTGCAGTATCGTGCAATCCATGCTACATCCTCCAAAATTTTCATGCACGCCCAAATTCCTCCTGCCGTCGCAAAACAGAAATCAAAAAGCACTCCGGGCATACATTTCTATTCTTATTGCAAAAACTCCGCCAGTGCATAGGTACTGACATCCAAGCCATATTCAGTCAGGCGGATATGGCTATCTGTCTGGACCGCTGCTTCCAACAATCCTTCTTTCAAAAGCCTCTCGATCACCTCACCGTACACCGCTTCCATCGCCACGCCAAACCGGCGTTCAAACTCTGCCGTCCGGACGCCGCCGGTCAGCCGCAGCCCCAGAAACATAAATTCTTCCATCCGCTCCTGACGGCTCAATTCGTGTATTTCCTCATACTGCGCGCCCGCTGCCAGCTCTTCTTTCGTAAACACCAGATAACGGTTCAAATCCGCCGTCACCTGAAAGCGTTTCCCGCCCACCAGCGAGGATGCCCCCAGACCAAGCCCCAGATACTCCACACCGGTCCAGTAACCGATGTTGTGGCGGCAGGCATAGCCCGGTCTGGCATAATTGGAAATCTCATACCGCTCATAGCCCAGCTTCGCCAGCGTTGTTTTCGTGTGGTGGTACATATTCCGGTCTGTCTCCTCATCCGGCAGACATTTGCAGCCTTCATACTTCGTCTGTAAACGCTTTGGCATAGAGGCATAATCGCCGTATTTCTCCAGATCCGCGCACATCTCCCCGTACTCTTCATATAACGGCGTGCCTTCTTCCACAATCAGGCTGTATGCGGAAATATGTTCCGGTTCAAGGTCGCAGACGAACCGCAGAGTCTCCTGCCAGCTCTCCTCCGACTGTCCCGGAAGCGCCGACATCAGATCGACATTGATATTGTCAAATCCAGCGTCCCGCGCAGCACGAAAACTCTGTAAAAACTGCTCCCGCGTATGAATCCGCCCTAAAAGCCGCAATTCCTCCTCCGAAGCCGACTGCAGCCCCAGACTCAGGCGGTTGACCCCTGCATTCCGGTAACCGGCTGCCGAATCCGGCGTCAATGTCCCCGGATTCGCCTCCATCGTGATCTCCGCATCCGGCTCTACCCGAAAGACCTGCCGGACGGCTGCCAGAATCCGCTCAATCGCCGATGGTGGAAGCAGGGACGGCGTTCCGCCGCCGATAAAGATCGTCTCCACCGTCCGCCCTGTCAGGTTTAGCCGCGGCGCCGCATTTTCAGGGCACTGCCCTGCATCCTCTTCCAGAATGCTTTCAATCTCCCGGATCAGCTGATCCACATATTTTTCCCGCACGCACGCATCGGACGCAAACGAAAGAAAATCACAGTAACGGCATTTGCGGACGCAGAACGGGATGTGTATATATAATTCCATTATTCCTCGTCCAGCTTCAGGACGCTCATAAATGCCTTCTGCGGAATCTCTACGTTTCCGATCTGACGCATACGTTTCTTTCCTTCCTTCTGCTTCTCCAGAAGTTTTCTCTTTCGGGAAATATCGCCGCCGTAGCATTTTGCCAGAACGTCCTTCCGCATTGCCTTGACCGTCTCGCGGGCAATGATCTTTCCACCGACCGCCGCCTGGATTGGAATTTCAAATAAATGACGCGGAATCTCATCCTTGAGCTTCTCGCACATTTTTCTGCCGCGCTCATATGCCGAACCTTCGAATACGATGAAAGAGAGCGCGTCCACTTCCTCGCGGTTGACGAGAATATCCAGTTTTACCAGCTTGGATTCCTCGTAGCCCTTTAACTCATAATCAAACGACGCGTAACCGCGGGAGCGCGATTTCAATGCATCGAAGAAATCATAAATAATCTCATTTAACGGAAGTTCATATTTCAGCAGCGCACGGCTCGCCTCAATATACTCCATTCCCAGGTAAACGCCGCGGCGCTCCTGGCACAGCGTCATGATCGCACCGACAAACTCGGTCGTAACCATGATCTCCGCCGACACGATCGGCTCTTCCATATAGGCAATCTCGGACGGATCCGGCAGGTTTGACGGGTTCGTCAGCTCAATCATATCGCCGTTCGTCTTGTGCACCCGGTATACAACGCCCGGCGCCGTTGTCACAAGATCCAGATTGTACTCGCGTTCCAAGCGTTCCTGGATAATATCCAGATGGAGAAGCCCCAGGAAACCACACCGGAAACCAAAGCCCAGCGCTACCGATGTCTCTGGCTCAAAATAGAGCGCTGCATCGTTGAGCTGCAATTTTTCCAGTGCGTCCCGCAGATCCGGATATTTCGCACCATCCGCCGGATAAAGACCGCAGTATACCATCGGCGTTACCTTCTTGTAACCCGGAAGCGGCTCTGCACATGGGTTGTCCAGATCGGTGATCGTATCGCCCACGCGGGTATCCTGCACATTTTTAATACTGGCAGTCACATAGCCAACCATACCGGCTGAAAGCTCTTCGCACGGAATAAACTGACCTGCGCCAAAATATCCGACCTCCACAACCTCGGCAGCCGCTCCGGTCGCCATCATTTTCATGCGTGTGCCTTTTTTGATCGTACCGTTCTTCACACGGCAGAATACGATAACGCCCTTGTAAGAATCATACAGAGAGTCGAAAATAAGCGCCTGCAGCGATGCCTCCGGATCGCCCGCCGGTGCCGGGATCTTCTGCACGATCTCCTCCAGAACTGCCTCGACATTTAAGCCGGTCTTCGCAGAAATGCGCGGTGCATCTGACGCCTCCAGACCGATCACATCCTCGATCTCCGCTGCCACGCGCTCCGGATCCGCACTCGGCAGATCGATCTTATTTAACACCGGAATGACCTCCAGATCATGATCCAGCGCCAGATATACATTCGCCAGCGTCTGCGCCTCGATTCCCTGTGCCGCATCCACAACCAGAATCGCGCCGTCGCACGCCGCCAGGCTTCGGGAAACCTCGTAGTTAAAGTCCACATGTCCAGGCGTGTCGATTAGATTAAAAATGTACTCCTGACCGTCTTTCGCCTTATATACCGTGCGGACTGCCTGCGACTTGATGGTAATACCTCTCTCCCGCTCCAGATCCATGTTATCAAGCACCTGCGCCTGCATCTCACGGCTCGTTAAAAGTCCCGTCATCTCAATAATACGATCTGCCAACGTTGATTTGCCGTGATCGATATGTGCAATGATGCAGAAATTTCTGATTTTGCTCTGATCTATAATTGCCATCCGTTCATTCCTCTCTCTGTATCACTTTGTTTGGCAGCAAAATGTTTGCTGCGATATCTTATTTTTTATTTAAAATCATCTTTTATAATAAATAACACCTGATCTAAATGAATATACCATTTTTTCAGGTACGCCGCAAGTCCTGAAATAGAAAAAGCCTTGACTAAAAGCCTTGCCATTAGCCTGTCAGCACCTGATCCAGAAGCTGCGCCAGCGGATCCATCGCATTGACCGCCTCTTCATATGTATTCGTCTGTGCCCCGACCTCAATCAACGCCGAGCGCGGGCGTAGATGTAGATTGTAACGAAGCCCCTTTAAATAAATCGTCCGCGTAAACCCAGGATATATCTGATCGGCATTCCACTTCATCTGAAAACTGAACGCCAGATTTTCCTTCCGGCAGGGATTTGCCAGATACTCGATCGGTCCGTCCGGCGTCTCGCTGGTACCGTTGAAAAACATGATCTGTGCCGTTGGTTTCCCTTCTATCTGCGTGACTAGATGCGTCTGCTCGCTGACACCGTCCCGGTGCACATCTAAAATCACCTGAATCGACGGGTATTTCTGCAAAAGGTTCGTGACACCCTCGCAGGCATATGTATAGGCACGGCTCCGGTCGAGATGCCCCGACTTCATATCATAGGCAGTTGTATCGTGCCAGACCTGATATCCTTTCGCCCGCAGCCGTTTTGCCAGCTCTTCCCCCAGAGACACTACCGCGCCCTTTCCGTCGCTTCCCGCATAATCTCTATAATTTTCCTGCGAATGGGTATGATAAATCAAGATCTGTGGTCCGTCCGCCTCGTCCTTCCTGATTGTCAGATCCATCGACAAAAATGTCTCTGCGTTCATCAGGCTCCGGTCAATCGACGCCGTCGGGTGGATTGTAAAAAAATGCTGGATCAGATAATCATAATCTTCCAGCTTTTTCCGCAGACGCGGGCTGTCCACCAGTGCGGCAGGATTTGCCCTCTCTGTCTTTTCTCCATTCTTTCCAACACTATACAGCCTCTCTTCGTCCGTCTCTCCGCCGCCCTGTCTCCCACTTTCATGAACAAGCCCGTTCCATTTTCCAAGTAAAGTTCCATCCACCAGCCTACTCCCGGAAAACTGTGCCAGGAAATCCATATACTCCTGCCGGACTTCCTGTTCTTCCAGATATTTATAATAGGACGGATCGGCTTCTCCCTGCGTCTGTTTCTTCCACCCGGCAAGTCTATGCCTTTTCCCCTCCTCCGAATCTGGTATATCCCGCAAATTAGTCCCCCAGACCGGATACCAGGACCTTACCACCGCATTCTGCACAGCTGTCCAGATGAATGCACGCATCTTCCAGCCGACTGTCAGCAAAAACAGAACCATCAGGAGCCCGGCTGCCCTCTGCCACCACCGCACCGCATTCATCTCCCTTCTTTCCTGTTCTATCCTATGCGATTAGCAAAGTGTAGTTTCCTGTTTGGTTCTGTTTTTCAATCTGGCATTTTTTTCAGTGTTATCTTTCTTCCTCCAGCCGTTCCACTGCCCGCCGGATCCCCTCGGCGATTGCTGCGCTCAGCTTGCAGATACGCTCGTCCATGTCCTGCGGGGTCACAAACATCGCTCCAAATTCAGGTTCCAGAAGTTCCCGGATCAGCTCATACTGGCTGTCCGAATCCAGTTCCCGGATGTATTCACCGAACCGGCTGCCCTCTTTTGAGGCGGTTAGTGTCCGCACTAACGCATTGACCGTCCCGTGAACGATCGCCGCCGCGCCCACAACCGTCGGAACGCCGATCGCGATTACCGGCACGCCGAGATTTTCCCGCGTCATTCCCCGGCGGTGGTTGCCGACGCCGGAACCCGGATGAATTCCTGTATCCGTCAGCTGAATGGTGCTTGCCAGACGGTGGACGTTTCGCGCCGCCAGCGCGTCGACCGCGATCACCAGATCCGGGCGGCTCTCCCGCACGACGCCGCGGACAATTTCTGCCGTCTCCATCCCTGTCTGTGCCATCACCCCCGGATGGATACCGCTGAGAACCGGATGCACCGTCCGCCCCGCTTTCTCAGCCGTATAGAGGTATGTGCCATTTCTTCTGCCTGGCTCCGTCCGCAGATGGCGGTTCATCGAAAGCCCATCCACCACGCGCGGTCCCAGCGAATCCGGCGTCACCTGCCGGTTTCCCAGTCCCGCTACCAGAATCGAAAGTCCGGCCATGGTTGAAGCACAGTTTTTCCGGATCAGGGACGCCAGCTGCCGTCCTAACTCCCCGGCAGCCGCCTCACAGTATACATCCTCTGTCTCCGACAGACCCGGATCTTCCATCGTCAGGTAGGTTCCCATCGGCTTTCCCATTGATTCCGCACCTTTTTCGTTCAAAATCGAGACTTCCGTCATCCGGATCGAACTGCCATGACAGCGCCATTCCCGCAGCGCCACACCGCCGATTTCGCCCCCATTCCCCTCAAAACTTTCTCTCTCCTCCAACGCCAGATCCGTCCGATTTTCAAACATGGCTGCTCCCTTCTATCTCACAACTCAATCACAACCCGCACCACCATAAGGCTTAAATTCCATCCTATCACTTTTTACTTCAAGATAGCCTTATTATTTTTCTCAATTCGTAACTGTTCAGTACCTTCACAGTCACGCGCAAAAATCCATTAAAACGCAGTAAATGCGCAGACCTACTGAACAGTTACCTCAATTTTTATATTTTCCAGAAATATATATTTTATTCTCTCAAAAAAACCTAACGCTTTTTTGTTTCATAGGACGCAATTTCCTGTGAAACAAAAAACTGCGCCACCCAGCCCAGATATTTGACATCGCCCGCAAGGATAGGCGCCGCCTGATATCCGGTCAGATACCGCAGTTTATACGTTTATTTTTCGAATTTTTCTAAAACTCTATTCTATTTCTCGCCGTCCGCACTCTCCACCGGCGTTACTGTTCACACACGTGTGCTCAGCAACGGGATTTTGCCGATGCTACGCATTCCAAATCGGCAAAATCTGCTGCCGGAACTGTATCGTACGGAATTTTCAGTTCAGAAAATTCCTACCTGTGAACAGTTACCCACCGACATCTATTCCCCCGGATGTTCCACCTTCCAGATCTCCGTCTCCAGATAGTTCCAGATCTCTTCTCTGCCCTGTTTTGTCTCGGCGGAGAACGGAATCATCATCACTTCGGTGCCGACTCCCAGACCTGTTCTGAGAATCTTTAACTGTTTCTGGAGCTGGCTGCGCTTGATCTTGTCAGCCTTGGTCGCAATCAGGATCGGCTGGAAGCCCTGGGAAACGATCCAGTCGTACATGAGTTTGTCGTTTGAAGACGGCTCATGACGGATATCAATCAGCAGGAAGACGCAGCGAAGCATCTGCGATTTGTGCAGATAATTCTCAATCATCTTGCCCCACTTTGCCTTGACCTCAACGCTCGCGCGCGCGTAGCCGTACCCTGGCAGATCGACGTAGTAAAACGCGTCGTTGATATGGTAAAAATTGATCGTCTGGGTCTTGCCCGGCTGCGAGGATGTTCTCGCATAGGATCGGCGGTTCATCAGCGCATTGATCAGGGACGATTTGCCGACGTTTGATTTGCCTGCAAACGCGAATTCAGGCTGTGTATTTGCCGGCAGCTTACTGGTGATACCGCAGACGGTTTCCAGATTTACATCTTTTATAATCATATTTTTTCTCCTACTAAACCGCTATTTCTCCGGTACAAATGCCTCTCGGATGACTTCGTTCATCTCCTTGATGTATACGATCTCCATTCCTTTCGTGATTTCCTTCGAAAGTTCCTTGACATCCGGCTGATTTTTCGCCGGTACCAGTACCTTTTCCACCTGCGCCATGCGGGCTGCGAGCAGTTTTTCTTTCAGACCGCCGATCATCAGCACATGACCGCGCAGCGTTACCTCGCCGGTCATCGCCACACGCGGCAGTACCTTCCGTCCTGTCACCGCCGACAGCATCGCCGTTGCCATCGTGATTCCGGCCGATGGACCATCCTTCGGCACCGCGCCCTCCGGGATATGCAGGTGAATATCGTGTTTCTCGAAATAGTTCTCCTTCACGCCGTAATCAGATGCAACCGAACGCACATAGGTCAGTGCAATCTGCGCCGACTCCTTCATAACATCGCCCATCTGACCCGTCATCTGCAGCACGCCTTTGCCCGGCATGACATTGACCTCGATCTGCAGTGTATCGCCGCCGACGCTCGTCCACGCCAGACCGCGCACGATACCGACCTGTGCCTCATTTCCGGCTGCATCGAAGAAGACTTTCTCGCGTCCCAGATAATGATCCAGATTCCGCTCTGTCACGCGGATCGACGGTTTCTTCTTCTCCAGCACCTCTCTGGCTGCCTTGCGGCAGATATCGCCAACCCGGCGCTCCAGATTCCTGACTCCAGCTTCCCTGGTGTAGCTGTGAATCATTTTCTCCAGCGCCGGACCCGTGATATTTAACTGTTCCTTCGAAAGACCATTCTTCTCCAGCTGTTTCGGAATCAGATAGTCTTTTGCAATGTGATATTTTTCATTTTCCGTGTAACTATTGACTTCAATCAGCTCCATACGGTCCAGCAGCGGTCCAGGGATCGTCTGCGTTGTATTCGCCGTCGCGATAAATAATACCTCCGACAGGTCAATCGGGATCTCCACATAATGGTCGCGGAATTTCACATTCTGCTCGCTGTCCAGCACCTCTAAGAGCGCCGAGGATGTATCTCCCTTATAATCGCTGCTGACTTTGTCGATCTCATCCAGCAGCATCAGCGGATTGGCAACCCCTGCCTGCTTGAGCCCTTCCACGATGCGTCCCGGCATCGCGCCGACGTAGGTCTTTCTGTGACCGCGGATCTCCGCCTCGTCGCGCACGCCGCCTAGGCTGATGCGGACATATTTGCGTCCCATCGCCTTCGCAATCGAGCGGGCGATCGAAGTTTTACCGGTTCCAGGCGGTCCCACCAGGCAAAGGATCGGGCTGGTGCCCTTCTTCGTCAGGATGCGGACTGCCAGGTATTCCAGCACGCGCTCTTTGACCTTTTCCAGACCATAATGGTCGGCTTCCAGAATCTCTTCCGCATGCTTCAGGCTCGCGTTATCCTTCGTCATTTTGTTCCACGGCAGTTCCAGCACCGTTTCCAGATATGTCCGGATCACATTCGCATCCTGGCTGCCAGCCGGCATATTCTGGAAACGGTTGATCTCCTTGCGGATCCGCTCCTTTACTTCCACGCTGGCTTTGATCTTCTTCAACTGTTCCTTCATCTCATCCGCATCAGAAACCGGATTTTCCTCTCCCAGCTCCTCCCGGATCACACGCAGCTGTTCCCGCAGAATATAATCACGCTGATTTTTATCCAGCGCCGCCTTTACCTTCGTCTGAAACTCGCGTTTCACGCGGTAAACCTCTAATTCCGTCAGCAGAAGCTGCAGCTCTGTCTCATACATCTCCGTCAGCGTCCGGCATTCCAGCACCGACTGGCGCGCTTCATAGTTCCACGGGAACTGGGCTGATATCTGATTCATTAATTCGGTCAGATCTGGCTGTGCGATCAACGGACTTAATACTTCACGTCCCGCTGCCACATTTAATTTTCCGTATTCTTCCAGCTTTTCTTTCAGAATCCGGAGCATCGCCTCTTTCTGAATCGTGTCCAGATCGTCCTCGACCGGATCCAGAATCTCCACGATCGCAGTGCAGCATGCCTCGCCCTTCTCCATCTCCAGAAGCTCGGCTCTCTCCTGCCCTTCCACCGTGACGCGCACCATGCCGCCCGGCATCTTGACAAGCTGTTTCACGTAGCCAATCGTTCCTACCTGAAAAATCCCGTCAATATCCGGGATCACCTCATCCGGCTGCTTCTGCGTCGCCAGAAATACTCGCTGATCGCCCACCATCGCCTGCTCCACCGCCGCGATGGATTTATCCCGGATGATATCGAAATTTACCGTCATCTGCGGCAGCACGGTCAGTCCGCGCAGCGCGATCATCGGCATTGTCAGTTTCTTATCTTCCATAACACCTTTATCTTTCTTAATCAAATGTATCGTTATTTCCTGTGAAAGAAAAACAGGGGTCTGCCTATGGCAGTTCGCCATCTCACAGACCCCATTAACAGCCGCCATTCTCAAGCTGCTGCATTTATTTTCCTTTACATTTACGCAATCTCGCCGGTTCTGTCTTTCTTAGAACGTCCTGTAAAAGACTTGCGGGGCACCGTATTGTCGCGATATACCAGCTCCGGCGCACTCTTTCCCTCGACTACGTCTTTGGTAATCGTGCAGATGCCGATCGTGGAATCGGACGGAATCTCATACATGGTATCCATCATCAGGGACTCCATGATAGAACGAAGTCCTCTGGCTCCCGTCTTTCTCTCGACTGCCATGTGGGCGATCGCCATCAGCGCATCATCCGTGAACTCCAGCTTCACGCCGTCCAGATCGAGAAGCGCCTGATACTGCTTGATCAGTGCATTCTTCGGCTCTCTTAAAATGCGGACCAGCGCCTCCTCATTGAGCGTCTGGAGCGATACCGTGATTGGCACACGACCGATAAACTCCGGAATCAGACCAAACTTCGTCAGATCCTGCGGCATTACCTGTTTCAGAAGCTCATCGATATCCTGATGCTTGCGATCCACAATATCGGAGTTAAATCCGATGGAACCGGCACCTAAACGGCTGTCGATGATCTTCTCCAGACCGTCAAATGCACCGCCGCAGATGAACAGGATGTTGGTCGTATCGATCTGAATCAGTTCCTGCTGCGGATGCTTTCTGCCGCCCTGCGGCGGAACACTGGCAATGGTTCCTTCCAGAATCTTTAAAAGCGCCTGCTGTACACCCTCGCCCGATACATCGCGGGTGATAGATACATTTTCAGACTTCTTCGTAATTTTATCAATCTCATCAATATAAATGATGCCGTACTCTGCCTTGCTGACGTCGTAATCAGCCGCCTGGATGATCTTCAAGAGAATGTTCTCTACATCCTCGCCGACATATCCAGCCTCGGTCAGAGTGGTCGCATCCGCGATGGCAAACGGTACATTTAAGAGCTTCGCCAGCGTCTGCGCCAGGTATGTCTTACCGGAACCGGTCGGTCCGAGCATCAGGATGTTGCTCTTCTGAAGCTCTACATCCTGCGTGGACTTGGACATAACTCTCTTGTAATGGTTATAAACCGCTACGGAGAGCACCTTCTTGGCGTCGTCCTGTCCGATGACATACTCATCGAGAAATTCTTTGATTTCCTTCGGCTTCAGCAGGTTGATTCCGCTGAAATCCGGTCCTTTTTCCTGATCGGCAAATTCCTCTTCCAGAATCTCCGAGCAGAGTTCGATACAGTCATCGCAGATATATACATTATCTGTGCCAGCGATCAGTTTTCTAACCTGATCCTGTGTCTTGCCGCAAAATGAGCAGCGTATTTTGTCGTCTGTTCTGCCTGGCATACTTCCACCTTGTTCCTTTCTATTATTCCATCCAGAAATCTAATTAGTGGTTGGTAATGACACAATCAATCAGACCATACTCTTTCGCCTGCTCTGCTGTCATGTAATTATCACGCTCTGTATCACGCACGATCACGTCATACGGCTGGCCTGTATTGGCTGCCAGAATCTCGTTTAATTTCTTCTTGGTACGAAGAATATTCTCCGCTACGATCTGGATCTCGGTTGCCTGTCCTCTCGCGCCGCCGGATGGCTGGTGAATCATCACTTCTGCGTTCGGAAGTGCATATCTCTTTCCTTTGGTACCGCCGGAAAGCAGGAATGCGCCCATGCTGGCTGCCATACCCAGACAGATGGTAGATACATCACATTTGATATAATTCATCGTGTCATAGATCGCCATACCTGCGGTAACAGAACCGCCCGGGCTGTTGATATATAAGCTGATATCCTTATTCGGATCCTCTGCCTCCAGGAACAGAAGCTGTGCTACAACCAGGCTGGCTGTCACATCATTTACTTCCTCTCCCAGGAAAATGATACGATCTTTAAGCAAACGGGAGTAAATGTCATACGTCCGCTCGCCGCGGCTGGTGGATTCAAGGACATAAGGTACTAAACTCATGATTCTTCCTCCTATAATTGAGAATGAATGTTTATGGCAAAAATTGTTACAGTTCACACGCGTGCAAACTGTAACAGGATTTTGCTGATGCTTCGCATTACAAATCAGCAAAATCTGCTGCCACTATGTTATCGCACGGCACTTTCGGTTCCAAAAGTGCCTGCCTGTGAACAGTAATACAAAATTCTATGATGCCTTAGGACACCATAGAATTCTGCCGTATTTCAGTATTCGCTTTTATCGGTTTGATTAAGCAAGCTTTGCCTGCTCTACCAGTAAATCGATCGCTGCCTGAACTTTCAGGTCCTCACGGATCTGCTCTTTCTCGCGCTCACCCATCATTTCTTTCAGCTTAGCGCCTTCCAGTTTATAGGATGCTGCGATCTCGTTGATCTGCTCGTCAAGCTTCTCATCGGAAACTTCTACGTTCTCAACTTCAACTACTTTCTCAAGAACCAGTCTGGTCTTGATTCTCTTCTCTGCTTCCGGACGCATCTGCTCCATCAGCTTCTCCGGTGTCATGCCGGTATATTTCATGTAATCGTTGATGTTTAAGCCCTGGCTCTGCAGACGGCGAGCGTAGTTCTCTACCATCTCTCTTGCCTGAGTGTCAACCATCGGCTGCGGCAGTTCCATCTGAGCGTTCTCAACTACTTTTTCGATTACGTTGTTCTCGTTCTCTACTTTAGCGTCCTGCTCTTTCTTCTCCTGCAGTTTCTTGCGGATGTCTGCTTTGTACTCATCCAGAGTATCGAAATCAGATACTTCGCTTGCGAACTCATCGTTCAGCTCCGGAAGCTCGTTTCTCTTAACTTCTTTGATGGTTACAACGAACTTAGCCGGTTTGCCAGCCAGCTCATCTGCATGGTACTCAGCCGGGAAAGTAACGTTTACGTCACAGGTCTCGCCTTTTTTCTTGCCGATTAACTGATCCTCAAAGCCCTCGATGAAGGAATGGGAACCGATTACCAGCGGATAATCTGTACCAGCGCCGCCGTCAAATGTCTTGTCATCAATGTAGCCGGTGAAGTCGATGATAGTGTTGTCGCCGTCCTCGATTGCGCCGTCTTCTACGTCGATCAGTCTGCCGTTTTTCTTACGTGCTGCAGTCAGCTCGTTCTCTACATCCTCGTCTGTCACAACAGCTTCTGCCTTCTTAACTTCTACGCCTTTGTACTCGCCCAGAGTTACTTCCGGTTTCAGAGCTACGGTTGCCTCGTAGATGAATGCCTTACCTTTTTCGATCTGAGTCACTTTGATCTCCGGAGTGGATACGATCTCTTCCTTGCTCTCCTCTGCTGCCTTCGGATAAGATGCGTCGATCACTTCGTTTGCTGCATCCTCATAGAAAATGCCAGCGCCATACATCTTCTCCAGCATAGCTAACGGTGCTTTACCTTTACGGAATCCCGGGATGCTGAATTTGTTTTTGTTCTTGTTGTACGCATTTTTGATTGCTGCATCAAACTCTTCAGCCGGAACTTCGATGGTCAGCTTTGCCATGTTCTTCTCTAATTTTTCTACCTGTAAACTCATTTTAAGGGGTCCTCCTTGCTTCTATATGTGAACCGCCATTCTACCGGGCGTTACACTTCAAGATAGCATTATAGCATATCTGCGTGCTAAATACTAGCGGAAAATATAATTTTGCGTTCACTTTTTGCGGGTTTATGAGTGGTTTTAGGTGGGTTTTATGCCATTTTTGATGTATTTTCTGTGTGTTTTTTAGTTGAAACTACACCTGGTCATACTGAATTGAATCTTTGACCTGTAATGCTACCGGGCGATCGACTAAGAGCGATGCCAGCTCAATTCCCAGATCCAGCGCATATCCAAGTCCACGCGCCGTTGTGATATTGCCGTCCGTCACAACGCCCGCACCCGTCAGCTTCGCACCGGTCAGGGCATCCTCAAAGCCCGGATAGCAGGTTGCCTTCTTGTCCTTCAAAAGCCCCAGCTGCCCCAGAATGCTCGGAGCCGCACAGATCGCTGCCAGGCGTTTTCCAGCAGCATCTGCCTGCACCAGTGCATCGCAGAGCGGTTTGCACGCCATCAGATTTTTCGTTCCCGGCATACCGCCCGGAAGGAACAGAAGATCCGCTTTCATCGGATCAATCTCATGCAGCAGGGTGTCTGCATGAATGCCAAATCCATGTGCGCCCTTCACCTCTTTTTTACCCGTAATCGAAACCAGTTTTACCTTCACACCCGCGCGGATCAGCACGTCCGCCGTTGCCAGACATTCCACTTCTTCCAGTCCATCTGCTAAAAATGCGTATACTACAGCCATGATTATTTCCTCCTGTTCTTTGTTTTTATAACACTTTTTATATTAATTTTTTTATTTTCCACAAAGCAATCATTTTTTCTTTTTAGATATCAGAAAATCATTGCAACTGTTCAATTCGTTCACTTTTTTATTCTTCATGAACCGCATTCGTTGTTTTTCCAGCTTTTCCTTTTGAAAATGCCTTTACTAGCACCCAGATATTTGCTGCCTCGTCAAGAATCAGGCTCAAAATCCAGCCACAAAGCACATCGACCAGCGAATGCTGTTTGATGAACATGGTTGAAAGACAAATCAGAATCGTGACAATCCACGAAAGTGTACGGATCGGTTTCTTGTTCCGCACACTTGCCGCGTGGCAGATCGTCAGATGCACCGCCACAGTGCTCGATACATGGATCGACGGGCAGACATTGTTCGGCGGATCCACCCTCCGCAGAAACCGCACAATCTGCGCGCAGAAATTCTGTGATGTGATCTCCTGCCGCAGATTTAAACCGTTTGGTGCCAGCAGGTAGACAAATAAGCAAAAGGTTGCTCCTGCAAACATCACAAAACAAAGCCGCAGATACGCCTCCCGGTCCCGAATCATAAAATAAAGCATAAACACCGGCACCCACGCGTACCACAGAAAATACGGCAGTACGAACCATTCATTAAACGGTATCAGGTCATCGACCGCACAGTGTATAATATGAACATCCGATGGTTCATGCAGCTCCAGCAGAAAAAATCCTGACAGAAACACCAGCATATAGAGTCCTACCAGACAGTAGCGGTGCGTTTTGATCCAATTCATTACTTGTTTTATCATTAATAATATACCTTTGTATTGTTCTTTCGTTTTTATTCTTTCGTTTTTAATACCAGTTTTTCCGCCAGCGCCAGACGGCTGTTCTGGTACTCGCCCGTAAACGTCACCTCGCGCCCGAACCATTCCGGCGGCACAAAGGCATGTGCGGCTTCCTCACTTGGAAATTCAACCTCCGCCAGCTTCAATCCCTCATATTCACCTAAAAAAATGTCCAGCTCAATCGTGTACTCCGTTCCTTCCATCGGAATCAGATAACGCTTTTTCGTCAGAATCCTGCCGTCAGCCTTCGAACGGAGATGCTCATAGGATTCCTTCGTCAGCGGCAGATTGTATTCCTCCCGCGCCATCAGTCCTTTGGATTTGTAGGTCAGATAATAGGTGTCATCCTCCTGACGGACACGCACAACCGGGGCAGTGCTTAGATATGCCTGCTCGATCTGGTGGAAGGGGTATCCGGCTATATCAAATGGAATGTGACTAATTAAATATTTGCGTTCGATTTCCATAAAATTAGTTGTCCTTTTTATATTTCTTAAAAAGTCTTAACAAAAGTACCGTATTTCTCCAAAATGAGAAAGCCATTTTTCTATAATTTCTTCACTGTTGGCCTCTATCACCCGAATCATACTGTTCAAAATTTGGGCTGATATTTTGGAAGAATTGTGGCTGAGCAATGCCTTGCCCGTACTGGTTATCCACACTTTTGTCGCATTTGAAGTTGCTCTTCCCTCTGCAATATGGACATGCACCGGTTCCAGCGGCTCATTTTCATTCGACCAAAAATATACAATATATGGTCCAATCCTAAAAATTTGCGGCACTCAGAATTCCTCCCTCTTGTGAAAACTCCATAATCAAGTGTGCATTTTCCCGAATCAGTTTCTTGAAATAACTCATTTCCATATCTGAATAACCATTTATATTCTCCCACTTGTAATCTGGCAAATAGCATATCGCATTGTGAAATCCATCTTTTTCATCGGGTGTTTCTATATAAACTTTAACCCTGCCATCTGCCCGCATTTCAGAATGGGTAATTTCCGTATCATCATTTAAGGTCATAAATGGGTACATCATCTTTCTTCCTCCTCTCATTTATCCTCAAAACAGTTTTAACCACGGCTGCTTTCTACTTATTCAGCATCCCCATCACCACAACCACCACAAACAGTACCACCATCACGCCGATAAAAATATCCATCGTCCGCACAGAGACATGCACATGGTCATAGATGCGCTCTTTGATGGTCTTTTCTTTCATGAGTTCCAGCTCCCGGCGGAGCTTTTCATTCTCCGCTTCCAGTTCCTCCAGAGTTTTATCTGCCGTCTCCTCTGCCGCTTCTTTCGCCGTCTCCAGTTTTTCGCTCACTGTTTCTTTTATCGTCTCATTCTTTTCCAGCATTTCGTTTTCGCTCATCCTTGTTCCTTTCAGAATATGGCTTGTTTTCTCTGCTGCTCACTCTGAAACAGCCTCTTCTCTTATTATATCCATAAAAATAAGTTCAGGCAATCCAAAAATATTTTTCCGTCACTGTCAAAGCAAGCGCTGGCACGCCATCTCGTCCACCATCCCCCTGCCGATTACAACTTTTCAGATTTATACAAGAAAAATCCTGCCCGTCAGGGCTGTTTATATAATAGGAGATTCCAACGGATTCTCCCATTATATAAAAAACTCCCCCGCCATGCATCCATGGAGAGGGAGTTTTGGATTTGTTTTCAATATTTATGTACGGTTCCCGACGACTTTTCATATGGTACATACATTCTCGTCAGAACACAGTTAATCTTATTACTTCTTCGCAATGTACTTACGGATATCCAGTGCAATCGCAACAACGATAACGATACCCTGTGCGATATACTGGTAGTTCGGGTCGATGCCAAGGAACTGCAGACAGGTCTTTAAGAACTCGAATACAAGTACACCGATGATAACACCGGAGATACGTCCGATACCACCGTTTACAGATACACCACCGATGGTACAAGCTGCAATAGCCTCCAGCTCGTAACCGTTACCGGTATTTACACCGGCACCACCAGATTTAGCTCCCAGAAGGAAACCTGCGATAGCATACAGTGCAGTAGCTGTTACATAGATGATGATCTTGGTTTTCTTAACATTTACACCAGCAACCTCTGCTGCTGCCTCGTTGCCGCCGATTGCATACATATATTTACCATGGCGGGTGTAGTTAAATACGAACCACATGATCGCGCCGATGACAAATGCAATGATGAACAGGTACGGAATACCGAAGAAGTTACCATTTGCAATGATGGTATACTCCTGACGATAACCGCCTAACGGAACGGATTTTGTGTAAACCAGGTTGATACCGTATACGATCATCTGCATACCCAGGGTACCGATGAAAGCCGGTACATTCAGGTAAGCAACTACGATACCATTGATAAGACCAAATACACAGCAGATAGCAATACAGATAAGGAGAATCAGCCATACGTTCTGCTCGCCAAATCCTTTGGTAAGTTCAAAATGTCCGCTGTAATCACTCTTCTGGAGCAGAGTACCTGCCAGGCAGGCAGAAAGTCCAACCAGACGTCCTGCAGAAAGGTCGGTACCTTTCGTAATCAGACAGCCGGATACGCCGACTGCGATGATGAAACGGCATGCTACGTTGATGGAAATGTTGCTAAAGTTGCTTCTGCTGAAGAAGTTCTGTTTTGTCACACCAACAAAGAGAACCATCAACAGGATCAGAATAACGATACCGTTATTGATCAATATATCTTTTACATTCAGTTGTTTCTTATCCATTCTCTCTTCCTCCTTTAGAACTTAGTCGCGTAGCTCATGATACGCTCCTGAGTTGCTTCCTCACCCTGTACCTCACCGGTAATGTGACCATTACACATGACAAGGATACGGTTCGACATACCAATCAGCTCCGGCATCTCAGATGAAATCATGATGATACCTTTGCCCTGCTTTGCCAGGTCAATCATGATCTGGTAGATCTCGTACTTGGCACCAACGTCGATACCACGGGTCGGCTCATCCATGATGAGGATATCCGGGTTGTTGGCCAGCCAGCGGGAAATCAGAACCTTCTGCTGGTTACCGCCTGAAAGTGACTGAATCAGTGTCTTACTGCTCGGCGTCTTGATTGAAAGCTTTGCCACGTTATCCTTGACAAGCTGCTCAATCTTCTTCTTATTCAGTTTGATACCATAGTGTAAATACTGATCCAGGGAGGAAATTGATACATTATCTGCAATGGACAGACATCCCAGAATACCAGTTCCGCGTCGGTCCTCGGTAATCATACCGATACCGCCCCGGATTGCATCCTGCGGACGCTTAATGTTCATTTTCTTACCCTTAATATAAACTTCTCCGGATTTAATATGACGCATACCGAAGATACCTTCCATCAGTTCCGTTCTCTGAGCACCTACCAGGCCGCCGAATCCAAGAATCTCGCCTCTTCTAAGGGTGAAGGAGCAATCCTGGAAGGAACGATCATGGATACTGGAATATCCTCTGACATCCAGCAGTACCTCGCCGGCTTTTGTATCATTCTTCGGAGGATAGATATTGGTCAGCTCACGACCAACCATCTGTTTGACGATCTCATCATCCGAAATCTCGTCCATATGCCAGGAACCAACATAGGTGCCGTCTCGCATGATGGTAATATCATCACAAATCTCACGAATCTCCGCCATCTTATGGGAAATATAGATGAGGGATACGCCTCGTGATTTCAGGTCACGGACAATGCGGAAAAGCGCCTCTACCTCATTATCCGTCAAGGAGGAAGTCGGCTCGTCCAGAATTACAACTCTGGCATTTAAGGATACAGCCTTGGCAATCTCGACAGACTGCATCTGGGCGATGGACATGGTTCCCAGTTTTGCCTTCGGGTTATACGGCATCTTAACATCGTCCAGCCATTTTGCTGTCTCTTCAAACATCTTTTTATGGTCGATGACCTGAATCGGACCAAATTTCTTGGTTGGATAACGACCGGTGTACATATTCTCTGCTACCGTTCTCTCAGGTATCGGCTGCAGCTCCTGATGTACCATGGCCAGTCCTCTGTGAAGGGCTTCATCCGGATTGTGGATCTCCACTTTTTCTCCATCCAGATATACCTCACCTTCATCCATATGATAAATACCAAAGAGACATTTCATCAAGGTGGATTTACCAGCGCCGTTTTCTCCCATCAGTGCATGGACGGTGCCGGGACGTACTTTGAGGTTTATCTTGTCCAGAGCTTTTACGCCAGGGAAGCTTTTCGATACCCCGCGCATCTCCAATCTGTACTCTGCCATCCCATTCTCTCCTTTCATAAAATCGGGTGTGCCATCTGCACACCCGACACTTTATTCACTCCCCTGCAGGGGAGTGATATGTTCATAACCGTCCTTCTCTGAACAGCTACAATTATTTAATCATTTCCAGAATATCGCCAGCGTTCTCAGTTGTAACCTTTACATAGTCTACCATGTATACGTTGTCAACATCTTTGCCGTTTACGAAATCAAGAGCTTTGTCAGCTGCTGTATGAGCCTGTCCGAAGTAATCGTTGAATACGGTACCGGTCATCTTGTCGTTCATAACGTTCTCAACAACCTCAACCAGAGCATCAACACCTACCAGGTAGATATCTTTGTTTACAGTTCTTCCAGCTGCCTCGATAGCCTGCAGAGCACCAAGAGCCATAGCATCGTTGTTGCAGAATACAACATCGATCTTGTCGCCGTACTGGGACAGAGCGTTAGCAGTGATCTCCTGACCCTTTGTCTGATCCCAATCACCACGCTGCTTGGTCAGCTCTTCAACCTCTACGCCAGCTGCCTTTAAAGCCTCAACGGATTTCTCAGTTCTGTACTGAGCATCTACGTTCTCCGGATCTCCCTGAACCATGATGTAACGAACAACGCCGTCGCCGTCTGCATCACCCTTGTTCTCAAGCTCAGCGATCTCTTCACCCTGATATGTACCGGACTGTCTAGCATCAGCACCTACATAAGTAGCTTTGATGCCGTCGTCAACCCAAGCCTGCTCTCTCTCAGCATCCGGCTCACGGTTGATGTAAACAACCGGGATACCTGCTTCGTTGCAGATGTTGGTTACATCCGGCTCAGAAGAAGCCTGAACCAGGTTGATGATCATAACATCAAATCCCTGGGTAACGAAGTTACGGATCTGGTTCATCTGCTCGGACTGGTCATTCTTACCATCCATGATGGAGATGTTCTCTGCCTTTAAGCCAAGCTCATCTACTAAATATTTCTGAAGTTCGTTTCTATACAGTGTCATGAAGTTATCAGCGAACTGGTAAATAGAAATACCAACTTTAACTTCTGCCGGATCTTTTCCTTCGATTGCTTCTTTAACAGTCTCTGCTGCGTCAGCTGCTGCTGTTGTCTCTTCTGCCGCTGCAGTTGTCTCTGCCGGTTTGCTGGAGCAAGCAGTTACGGAAAATGCCATTGCAGTTGCCAAACCAAGTGCTGCTACTTTTTTCAGTTTCATAATGTTTGTCCTCCCTTAAACTTGCGTATCCGTTTGCGCTGTCCGGATCCACCGAACAGTTAAATTTTCCGCATACACACATTATACAGTTTCGCCGATTCGTCATTTTTTCTTATCGACACCATTATTATACGGATCGTTTGTACACTTTTCCATATAATTTTCTTGGTTCTTATATAAAATTTTTTTAGATCCTTTGTGATTTTATTCACATATTCTTGTTTTTCCGGTGTGAAACTGTGTGATTTTATGGTAAATCAGCAACAGTCAACGCTTTCTGACTGCATTGATAATAGGTTCCTTCCTCTAATTCGACCTTTTCCTGTACATTTTGACCAAGTGCCTCAGAGGCAGCTATCTCAAAAATCACTTCTGCATACTCGTCGCTGTCACACTGGACTGTTCCATACAGTTTTCCGCTCTTAAGCCCCTCGATTCCCTGCGGGGTTCCGTCGATGCCGACCACCTTGACGCCCCTTGTGTCACCGGCGCGTTCAAGCGCCTCGGCAGCTCCGAGCGCCATCTCATCGTTGTTGCCGATCACCACCTCGATCGCATCCCCGAACTGGCGGATCCACTGTTCCATCAGCGCCGCCGCCTGGCTCCGATCCCAGTTTGCCGAACCACCGGTCAGTTTTTCCAGCGGAATATCTCCGTCGCGCATCGTCTGCACCGACCACTCTGTCCGGATCAGCGAATCCTGATGGCTGCGCTCGCCCTCCAACATCACATATCCCACGGTTCCATCCCCATTTAAATCAAGACTGCCCGGATTTTCCTGATACGCATCCACCAGAAGCTCTCCCTGCAGAACCGCCGATTCCCGCGCGTCCTCCCCTACATAATAGAGGTGCTCCCACCGTTTCATGTCCTCCTCGACCGGTTCGCGGTTGAAAAATACGACCGGCGTCCCGGCATCCATCGCCTTGTTGATGACATACGATGCTGCTGAGCGATCCACCATATTGACGCAGATCGCATCGTATTCCAGGGAAAGGAAACGATCTACCTGGCTGTTCTGCGTATTTTGGTTTCCCTTCGGATCCATGATTTCCAGATTGACCTTAATGCCCGTCTGCTGCTCATATTCCTTCGCCTTTTCCTCCAGGCTGGAACGGATATTGTTGATAAAGGCATCCTCGCCCCGGTACAGCGTTACACCGATACGGATGCTCTTTTTTTCTGCCGGTTTTGCCGCGCTGCATCCATTTAAAAGAAGTGTGCCCACTGCCAGAAGTGCCAGCGCCATCTGAATGCTTTTTCCGTTTTTTTTCATCTTTCTATACTCCCTCCCGGATTTTTAATCAATCGGGTACAGCATCTTCTCATATTTCTTCGAGCGCAGCTCATCCTTCTCTATATAGTAGGATTCCAATGAAAGCTGGCTTCTCTCCTGCTCTTTTTCAATCGCCTGCACTGCTTTTTTGACCGCAAAATAGCCCGCGTCAAACTGGTTTGTCACCACCAGCCCCCGGATTGTCCCCTTGTCAAGCTGATCCAGTAGGGACGGCATCATCCCGACGCCGTATAGCCCGGAAATGTATTTTCCGTACACGCTGCTTCCGCCGACAATCTCCGCCGCCTCCGCTGTGCTGGCGAAATCCAGTGCCGCCACCACCGCCGTGCCGCTGCCCGGATAAACTGTTTTTTCAATGACGGAACGGTAAGTATCATCGGTGCCGCGCGGCACAATGGTATAGGAAAAGCCCTGTTTTTCCAGCACCTCCGTCAGCCCCTGCTTCATCTCCCCCGCCTTGCCGATATATGGGTTATCTGCAAAGATCCAAACAGGAAGATCGGGGCTCTGTTCCGCCGTAATCGCCTCGCCCAGCTTTCTCCCGGCTGCCGTCCAGTCCATATGAACCGCCCCCTTGACCTCCTCATCCGGTGATAATTCACCCAGCAGGATAATCGGCGTTCCATATGTATTTTCTTCCAGATATTGGCGGCATTCCAGCTCATCAACCGGCTCCAGTATCACTGCCCCGGCACCGTCTGCCGCTTCCCGGCGCACCAGCTCCATCTGCTGTGCCAGATTATCCTTTTCATACAGGGTAATAAAGCTGACATCTACATTATACTCAACCGCCGCCTGATCCACGCCCTTGCGGAAGTTGACGTAATCATCATCCGAAGTATCGCTGATAATCAGGGACACCGGGTAGACCTCCACCTCTTTTTCCTTGATGATCCAATCCGTGGAGGAAAGGAGATACAGCAAAATAAGTCCCACACACAGGATTCCCCAGAGCACCAGCTCCTTTTTTTTTCTCACTCCATATCGCATTGATCTGTCGCCCCCACTTTTACACTTTCTTCTCTTCCAGCACTTTCTCGTAAGGCACTGCCGGAAGATGAATCTTCACCGCGGTTCCCTCATCCGGCTCCGACTCGATCGAAAGACCATATTCCGCGCCGAAATACAGCTTGATTCGCTCGTTGACATTGCGTACCCCGATGCCGGATCCGCGCTTGGATGCCACGTGCGCCGTATCGGTAAAGAGGCTCTCGACCTGTTCCTCCGTCATGCCAAGCCCATTGTCCCGCACCTCCAGATACAGCTCTTTTTCCTCCTGCCAGGCGCGCACGAAGATCTCACCGTCGCCGTCCATATATTCCATGCCATGGTAGATCGCATTCTCCACCAGCGGCTGCAGCATCAGTTTTAAACTTGCAAGTTCCAAAACCTCATCATCTGACTCGATCGTATAGGTAAACTTATTTTTAAACCGCATCTGTTGGATCATCAGGTAATTCCGGACATGTTCCAGCTCATCCTTCACAGTAATTAAGCTCTTGCCGCGGCTTAAACTGATACGGAAGAACCGCGCCAGCGCCGTCACCACCTTGACCGCCTCCGTTTTCTGCTCATTTTCAATCATCCAGACAATGATATCGAGCGTATTATAGAGGAAATGCGGATTGATCTGCGACTGCAGCGTATCAAACTCCTGCTTGCGTTTCGCCTCATGCTCACGCACAATATCCTGCATCAGGAGGCGGATCTGACCCGCCATATCACTGATCGATTTTCCCAGATGGCGGATCTCATACGAACCGCCGATGTACACCGGTGCGCTTAAATTGCCCGCCTCCAGGACGCCGACCGATTTTTCCAGCTCACGGATCGGATTCGTGATCCTCGATGAAATATAAGAGTTAATCAGAGCCAGAATGCACAAAATGAGGGCAATGACAAATACGATAAAAAGCCGGGTTTTGATCGTGTTGAGCGACACGGCATTTTCCGGCGTCACCCCGACCACCTTCCAGCCTGTGTAGCCGATCGTCTTGACCGTCGCCATCCGCTTTTTTCCGGCAAATATCTCCTCATGATTTCCGTCCGAATAGCCGGCTGCCTGTCCATTGTTCTCCTGCACCCAGCCGGAATCCAGAAGCTGCATCTGCGGGTGGTAAAGAATCTCGCCATTTCCGCTGATCATATAGAAATAACCACCGCGCCCCGTCGTGATGCCGCCAAAGAGCTGTTCCAGGCTCGAATAGCGGATATCGACCAGAAGGACGCCCTGCGAGGTCGAGGTTCCGTGTGTCAGTTCGACCGCCCGCGATAGCGAAATGACCCATCGGTATTGATTTTCCGCATTGTCAAACACATACTGTACGTGCGGCAGGGAAAAATGCTGGTTTTCCGTCCGGTTTAAGGCGCTCCGGAACCATTCTTCCTGCGTCACATCCACCTCATTTTTCAGACGCACCGCCGGGACTGCCTCCAGAAGCGCCCCATCCTCCGAAAACAGGGCAATATTCTCCACATTATCCTTATTATTATCGTAGAGAAGCGTAAATTCACTTCCAAGCGACTGGCTCGACAGATCGGCATTCTTGATCGTGCCATAATAAAGCGAGTCGGACAGCTTCATGATCGTGCGGAGGTACGACTCCACAGAGCGCCCCACCTGCGCGATCAGGTTCTGGCTCTCCTCCTGTACTACTTCCGTGACCTGCCGTGACATTCTCTGGTACAGCGACAGGGAGATCAGCACGCTCGCCGCCAGCGCCGTGATCGTAAAATAGATAAAGATCATAGACCGGATGCTGGCGTCGTCAAAAAGCTTTTTCTTCCAGATCGTCCTTTTTTTACCCATTATGCCTCCCCGCTCCGGTGTGCCGTGCGGTACCGCGTCGGGGAAACACCGAATTTTTTCTTAAATACGTAACTGAAATAGTTCTGCTCCGGGTAGCCGACCTTTTCCGCGATGATATACGTCTTGTCGTCAGTTGCCATCAGAAGCTCGACCGCGCGCCCCAGCCGGACATCGGTCAGATAGGCGATGTACGCCTGTCCCGTCTCCTTCTTAAACATCGTTGAAAAATACGCCGGGCTCATATGCAGATGGCGGCAGATCTTCTCCACCGACAGATCCGGATCTTGAAAATTGTCCTGAATGTACTGCTTCGCCTCGCGGATCACGTTTTTTGTCGTATTGCTCCGCTCTTCTTCCATTCCGGCATTCATCTTGAGCGCCACCTCGGTCAGGTACGGGCGGACATTCTCCATCTTCTGGACGCGCCCCAGAATCTCGAAATAATCATTTTCCACGCCAAACATCTCGCTGATCCGCAGATCATACTGCTGGGAGAGCTGTGTCAGCACATTGATGATCGCAAGCACATACGCCTGATACTGGCGGTAATGCACCCGCGCATCCTCCATCCGGCTCACAATCCCGTCTATCACGGAACGGATCTTTTCCTTCGGTCCAAACTTGACTGCCGCTATAAGCTCCGACTCCATCCGGCTGTCGAACCGGAGTTTTTCATGCCCGGACGGCTCCATATCGCCGATGCAGATCACGCCGCCGGAACCCGTGATCGCACGGTAACCGAGTGCATTGAGTGCCGTGTGGCACGGGCGGCTTAAATCCGTCAGCGAACTGCAGCTCTCGCCCACGCCGATCGTAACCGATACCTCCAGAATTTTCTTCGTCTCCTTGCAGATATCGCCCAGCAGGGCAATCAGCCCGGTCTGTGTATTGTCTTTGTCGATCGCCACCAGAAGGATCGTCTCAAAGGAAGAATGGAATACAATAAAACGGTACTGCCCTTCCAGTTTTTCCTCAATCAGATTGCGGACGGAGATCGGAATCAGCTCCCGCTGCTGATGCAGCGAAACTGCCTTGTCCACCTTCTCATCCGGTTCCAGATGGATCGCCGCAATCACCCATTTGACCGCACCCGCAACGTCGATCGCATATTCGTTCAGTTTTTCCTCAATCTGCGCTTCCTCCATGCCGCCGTGAATCAGATCATTCAAAAAATGTTCCCGGATCGCCGGAAGACTCTTGATATAACTTTCCCGAAGCAGGGTAACATTCCGCTTCTGCTCGATCTCCTCATCGAGATTTTTCTTGATTTTCTTTAAAATCGCCGTCAGCTCTTCGACATTGACCGGCTTTAAAATATATTCGATCACATTGAGCTTGATCGCCTTTTTGGCGTACTCAAATTCATCAAAACCAGAAAAAATCACGATCTTGATGGACGGATATCTCTGCCGTATATTCTCCGCCATCTCCAGCCCGTCCATATATGGCATCCGGATGTCTGTCAGCACAACATCCGGCTCATTCTGCTCGATCTTTTCCAGCGCTTCCTTCCCGTTCTCCGCATCCCCGATCACCTCGAATCCGGCATCCTGCCAGTCGATTTTGCGTATGATGCTTGTCCGTACTTCCTCCTCGTCATCTACCAGCATGATTTTATATGGGTTCATATGGATTCGTCCTTTCAGTTCCTAATGCAATGTTGTTGTGAGCCAGTTTGTCTTAGGACTCTGGAGCTCTGCTACGGTATCCCCATTCCAGCTTTCCCTGACACCTCATGAGGAAGTGGCTGGGCAGGCTGGAATGAGGGGAATTTCTTTCTTTACATTATACCACATCTTTCTTTATTTGTGAGTTTGTGATTTTTCACTGGCAGGTTCCAATTTCTGTAAAGGCGTGCTTCGTCCCCGGGTGCGGGAACCCGGTTCCACACAGCGTCTGCATCCAGTCCGCCGTCCGCGGCAGGCGAGACAGTCTTCATCTATTTCATAAACGGCATTTCCATCAATGATCAGCCGGGTGTTCATAGCTCTGAATCCTTTTCTTTCTTATTTTTTATAATATACTATATGTGGTTTTTCCTGTCCCGGAGCTTTTTTTCTTTAAACATTCCCGTTCTTTTTCGATTCCAAAAGTGCCTACCCGTGAACCAAAACGTCTTTTTTTCCTCTCATCTGCATATATTGAGACAAAGATTTGGGAGGTTTTTTTCGTGAACCAAGATGTTTCTCTCAAAATGACCGAGTTAGACCGCTTGACCTCACTCCCACATATGCAGCTTGTCAAGGCGGCGCTTCCCTATATTCACATCCCGGAACAGCGTTTTTTCTCCCTGTTTGTGAAATTCCGCGAACTAGAAAAGACGATGCAGCTATTTGCTGATCCGGCCGACGGTGAGATCGGAATCTGCTCGGTGGGCGAACGCGACAAGGATTCGCCGGTTGATATGCTGAAAGCGATCAAGCCGTATGGCACAGAGGAAGAGCAAAGTTCGATCGATCTGGTCTTAAATTTTATCGAAGGTTCCCGCCTCTATGAATCCTACTGGCAAAATATGCCGCAGACAGCATCCTTTCCGACTTCGCAAGATATCCAGAATGATTCACCCAATTCTGATGCAGTTCCGGCATCTGTCCTTTACCCGCAAGCCGAATATTCCCGCAGACAGAAAAAAACCACAGACCGTGCATCTGGCACATCCACTTCAAACAGACAGGAGGCACACACTATGGAATTTCAAAACTGGAAACAGGATCCGAGACTCCGCTCCATGGATCCAGACAAAATAAAACAGATGGAACAGTTAGCCGATCAGGCAAGAAACACGCCGCAAGACAAGCTTCTGCCGCTTCTCATGAGTCTCCGGGGCAGCAACGGTTCCCCGCAATTCTCAACCTCAGAAATGGACACTCTTTTTTCGATCCTGACAGACCAAATGCCCCCAGCGCAGAAACGGCAGGCGGAAATGCTGCGGATGCTGAGCCGGCAGATGGGCGGGGCAAATAAATCATAAAACCAGAGTTGCCACTGCTATTTTTCCAAATCATGCTACAATTCATTTCGATAATGGGAAGCTTGTGATGCAGGCTGAGAGGAAACCAAAAGTTCCGACCCAAAACCTGATTTGGATAATGCCAACGTAGGGACAGATATTTTGAGACACCTGAGCGCCGGATATTGTCCGGCGTTTTTGGGTTTCATTAGGAAATTATGTCCTATGAAACAAAAAAACTCATCTGGGGGTTCCTATCTGCTTCCAGATAAAAATCCCCAAATGAGATCTGACTCTCACAGCCTATCTAATTAGTAATTTGCTAAATCGCTCTCATCCTGCACCACCACAATCTTCGTCCCGGTATCCACCTGGCACACAACCTTTTTCATATCTTCCTCCGGAATACTGATGCATCCGGAAGTTCCCGTATTATTCCAGCTCTTCGGGCAATGCAGGAAGATCGCCGATCCCTTTCCCGGTGTGCACTCCGAATTATAATCCAGCACCAGACCGTAATTATACTGCGGTGCCTGCGCCATCAGATCCTCCGCCGAATTCCAGTCCTTCTGCACCTGTTTCGTATTTGCCAACTGGTTATAATACCGGCTGTTTCCATCATCCACATAATAATCGCCGTCCACAATCTGGTGATACGGCAGAATCGTTCCCGGATTTGCCTTCAGGCCAAATGCCATCGTAAAGCGGTACACACCCGCCGGAGTTTTTTTATCGCCCTCCTGCTTCTGCGTTGTAATGCCGTTCATGCCGCTGACCGCCTCTTTTGACATTACCTGCACCAGTTTTCCATCTGTATCGCGTTTATACCAGTCCAGACGGCTCTTCGCCGGATCCTGGCGGTTGCCAATCACCACAATCAGCTGCGTTGCATCCTTCGCCGCCTCCAGTGTATTTACATCCCCGTTGTAGCTTGCCGTAAGCGCCGGTCCTGTCGCTTTCTCCGCCGCCATCGCAGCCGCCGGAGCTGCCGCACTCATCAACATGCCTGCTGCCAATACTACCATTGCTTTCCGCTTCATTCTCAATTTCATCTTATTTATCTCCTATTATTTTATGTATCTGAATTTCATTCAAAAATCGGCTGCTTTTATCTTTCGCACACCTCTCCTATACGCAGTAAAAACACATTTCCTCTTTTCTATATGAAACATTCTTTTCCACACACTCTGTCAGTTCCTGCCACTTTCCAGTCCAGCCGCCTGCAGCATCGCCTTTCCAAAAATATGATGAAACAGCGCAATCACGCGCCCCACCAGCATGACAGCACAGACCGTTCCAATGCCGATTCCCACCGGTTTTCCCGCAAACAAAAGTCCCATAATCAGTGACAGAACAATGCAAAACGCATCCACACAGTTCTTCATCAGACCCGTGCCGATTCCAAAGGTGTCTGCAAGCACCTGCACCAGACCATCGCCCGGATTTGGCACCAGCCGCATTGACAGGGACATCGCCGCGCCGATGCCTGTAAAAATCAGGGCAAGCATCAGCACTCCCAGGCGTCCTAAAAGTCCAGACGCCGCCGTTCCGCATTCTTCTAACGACGGTATGCACACTGAAAATACATTCAGAAATCTTGTAAATACAATACTCAATGGAAACTGCAGTGCATCTTTCATAAGCAGGCTGCGTCCGGCTTTTCCCTTCTCCCGCAGATGAATCGCCGCCTGAATCAAGACAAAGATACCATACAGGACAAAGGTCATATCACCAAAATTCCGGTTCCAGATCACGGATGCCGCATACGAAAGTGAAATAATCGGCGACACTCCGAGTCCAGCTTTCGTATTGAGCGTAAGCCCCATCGCCAGAATCAGAAGCCCCATCAGATAAAAGCCCCACCGTGCTGCCCCGCTTCCCGTCGGTTTCTCCGTCATTTCCATGTTGTGATTCAAGATTTCCTCATCTCTTTTTCTTAATATTCGTTAAATCGTAACTGTTCAGTCCCCTCACAGTCACGCGCAAAAATCCATTAAAAATTGCCTATGGCAATGGGATTTTTGCCTGCTGGCCCATGTTTTCGTACGGTCAGCGCAGTAAATGCGCAGACCTGCTGAACAGTTACATTAAATCTATTCTATTATAGATCCTTCTCTTTCCACTTGACAAGCGCTTTCCGTTCTCTTTACTTTTTCCATCCTCTATGCTACACTAAACTCATGATTTTAGCTGTATCAAAGGAGTTTTATACATATGAAAAAAGATATGACCGAAGGGCGGGAATGGTCCTCCATCCTGCTCTTTTCCCTGCCTATCATGGGGGCAAACCTGCTGCAGGTTTTGTACAACCTCGCTGACAGCGTGATCGTCGGAAACCTCATCAGCGCAACCGCCCTTGGAGCCGTCGGACTAACCAGCTCCATGATCTGGCTTCTGACCGCCATCTGCACCTCCATCGGTGCCGGTGTCAACATCGCAGTCGCCCAGTATTTCGGTGCCAAAAAAGAGACAGACATACAGGAATCCATCTCCGTCTCCTATCTGATTGCCGTGGTCGTAAGTATATTTTTAACCGCCGCCTGCTTTCTGGCAGCCCGTCCAGTTATTTTCGGCTTTTTGCAGGCACCGGAAGAAATGCGTTTCGACAGTATGGCATACTTTCTGATCTACAGCGGTGGAATTATTTTCCAGCTGCTCTACAATGTCACCTATGGCATCCTGCGGGCACACGGTGATTCGCGCGGCGCACTCATTTTCCTGATGATCTCCGCCGCCCTGAACATTGTGCTGGACTGTGTGTTTATCTCCATCTTTCATATGGGCGTCTCTGGCGCGGCTGCCGCGACCGTGATCGCACAGGCTGGTTCTGCCATCGCCAGTTTCCTGTACCTGCGGCATATTTTCCCGGACTTGCTGCCAAAACGGCGTTATCTCTACGCCTGGAAAGGACAGGGGGCGCTGCTGATGCGCCTGAGTATTCCGATCATGCTGCAGACGGGCGTCAATTCGATTGGTTTCCTCATCCTGCAGCGTCTCATCAACTCCTTCGGCGCTCCCAGCATCGAGGGCTACGCTGCCATGCTGAAGGTCGAACAACTCGCACACATTCCGTCCCAGAGCTTTAACGTCGCCATCTCCAGCTTCGCCGGACAGAATATCGGCGCCGAAAAGCTGGACCGTGCCCGCCGCGGTTACCGCACGACCATCCTGATGGGTGTCCTGATCAGTATCTCCATCAGTATCGTGGTTCTGCTTTTTGACCGGCCGCTTCTCCAGATCTTCAACATCACCGGAGAGTCCCTGCGGCGCGCAAAGGAACATCTCGACATCCTGATGTTCTTCATCTGGACCAGCACGATCACCAACATCACCTGCGGTTTCCTGCAGGGAGCCGGCGATGTCAAGATCCCGGCAGCTTCCGGTTTCATCAACCTGGGCATCCGCCTCACGCTCTCCTTTCTTCTGGCGCTCACCCCGGTTGGCTTCCGCTGCTACTATGTGAGCATGCCGCCCGCATGGCTGATCGCCTGCTTCGTAGTTGTGATGCGCTACCGGAGTGGAAAATGGAGGGAGTTTCGGATTGTAAAAGAGTAAAGAAAAGGGATGGAAGAATTCACTTTGGAGGGTGATTTCTTCCATCCTTATTTCGTTTAGAGCTCTTTTTCGCGTTTTACCCTCTCCTAAAATTTTAGCACACTACTATCTATAAAACACAAACTCCATTTTTACCATGCACATTCCACTCCACGCGCACACCGCTGCTGCCAGTGCCCGGTATGTAAACACGATATGGATATAAGAATATTGGATCTTCATTCTGGTAATCTGGTCGGTAGGCTGCAGCAACGCAGTTCAGGGCACTGACATCTTCTTTTTGATAACAGGCATTTCCAATCATAAGCGCATCCGTCCAGTTATCCAGCGGATCCGCATATGTATAACCAACCGCCGCACCTATTCCTTAAACTTTTCCAAAATATGCCTAACTTCATCCACATCTATCTTCATCTGTTCTGCAATCTGGTTTTCTGTATATTTATCTCGATATAATCTATAAATTTCAAACACCCGTTCTTCACCCTGTTTCTGCCCTTCCTTCAATCCATCCTTCTTACCTTCCGCATACTCTGCCTTCCGAATCAATTCCTTTTCCCGTTTCTCATCATATTCGAAAATACACACCTCTATCGCCTCCGTTCGATTCTTTCTCAGGAAATCAGCCAGTATATTTTCCTCAATACATTCCGTCACAGCCTGCTCTGCCGCCCGGTTTATGTCCTTATACTCTGCCACATATTTACGAATCTTGTCAACCAGAAGCATATACTCTTTCAACAGGCAGCAAGTTTCCAAAATCCTCTGTTTTTTATCCAGATTAATATTCAATACCTTCACTATCAATTCCAGCTCTGGTTCATCCGCCTTCTGGCAGAATGAATGTGACAGTTTCAGAACACTTTCCGCTTCCCGCTCCTCTTCTCCATTGTAAAATACAACAAAGTGTGGGGTCGGCAATTCTACCAGCGTTGACGCATACAGCGTTTGATTCCGAATGAGCATCTGGTATTCTTTCGTCACATAAATCAGAAAACGCAGCGGCATATTCGGATTCCAAGTTGACTGATGTTCATACAAATTCAACTGCATATCCAGCAAAAATGCCTGGTCATTTTTCATATTCATATAAACTGCATTTTCCAGCGTCACGATCTCCAACTCTTTTGCATCCGTATAATGTGAATGATTTACCGCATTATACAGACTCAACAGGTTCTCCCTTGTACTGAAAATCATCCGAAACAACGTATCCTTGTGATCCCGCCTTACTTTTACAGAATTCATATTTCTCATTCATTCTCCCTTCTGGCAGGAGAATTTCCACTTTTCTTTTAACCCTTTGAAAATCTCCTGCTCTTCAATTGTTGTTGACTTGGATAAGCATAAGATTTCTCAGATTAAAATTAGAATATTAGATACCGCTTAAATTGCTGATAAAGAAAAATATATGCTTGATAAGATAAATGTAGCATATCCGCATATAGGATGCAAGAAGAATTTATTTCTTTTATATTCCTATTTTATGCCCCAGATTACTGTTCACACATGAGTGAACAGTAACTGCCCCAGAACATTCCCAGATACCTTTTCCGCATTTCCATATCCAACGGTGCATCTGTCATAACTTTCGTATTCAAATAAGGAGTGCCCTCCCTCCGAAAGACACTCCCGTCTAAGCTAAAAATCATTTAAATCGTTCCAAAATTTTCCGTACTTCTTCTACATTCATCCCCAGCTTCTCTTTAATCTGGTTTTCCGTGTAGTTCGCGCGAAATAATTGATAAATTTTAAATATCCGTTCGGCTTCTTCTTTCTTTCCAGCTTCCCGTCCAATCCTTTCTCCCTCTTTCATACCTTCCGAATACTCCGCCTTCCGGATCAGCTCCTTCTCCCGCTTATCATCATATTCAAAAATACACATGTGAACATCACATGGCTAAAGTCACGTGCTTCTCAGCCGTTTTAAACGGCAAGACTAAATATCGGCGGATACGCCAGTAACTTAGAATTCGTGCGGATACGCACTTTTCCCTTGCCGGATACGGCTGGTTTCCACATTACAGGTAGTCCGCTGTATATCTGCCTGCGTTTATGCCGCTTTTAAATTGTTTACTTCTACATAAAGCTTTCTTAAATCTGCATAAACACATGAGGTTCTACGCTTCACTGCAGGTACTTTTGCCTCCAGTGAAGACCTTCCCGTTTCCGGCAAGGATTTTAAAAGTTCCCGTATAAAATATCTCGCTCCAATATTATAGGATGCTGACAGGTCGCAGTTGTACTGTTTTCCTGTCCGGAAGGTACATAGGCTATGGTTCTCCTGATTTCTTACTACCGCTCCGCTTCCGTCACAGGCCAGCCTGCTGGTGTTCCGGGCACTGACCCTGGACACACGAATTCTGTTCCGATGTGCCTGATGTTCACACAGTTTCTGAATATCCCGCTTTCTCCATAAATGAAGCTTTTGTTTCTTTTTTCCGGATATTTTTCCCTGCATTTCCAGATACTCAAAAACAATTACATCTGCCTGATACTCTGCAGCATATTTCGTGATCTCCGCAGCTATTTTGCGGGACAGCTCCATATTCAGCCTTTTTGCATAATCCCATCGGCTTTGGACCTGTCTGGAGGAATGTTCTCTCTGAAAACGGCGGATTCTGCCAAGCACATGATACAAATGGTCTTTATCACTGGAGAAATTTATAAATTTACGTCCCAGGATAGTGCCATCTGCACGCATGATGCTGCAGACCGCATCCGTATTGATCCCTAAATCAACGCTGCATATCACCTGCTCTTTTACATCTGTTTTTGATAAGCTTACTTCCTCCGTGTATGAAAACCGAAGGAAATATTTATGATGTTTCCTTTCCAAAGTAGGGGCAGATGCCTTTTTACCACTCCATTTTTTTCGCAGATATTCCATATCGGTATGAAGTAATTTTACCTGAAACCACTTCCACTCACGCCCATCAAACAGCTTTAAATGTGCCGCATCTTCTCCCGGTTCTGCTTCCTTATACATGACATCCCGATAGAATACCGGCATCGCATGATTCTCACAGACCAGCTTCGGTCTTCCCCTCAGTTCTCCCTTTTTCCACAAACTAAGGCGTGTCTGATAGGAGGACACCGCTCCAAGTGCGTGTTGAATCGCCGCTCTCCTCAGATAAGATGACATCTTAGGGAAATGACGGTCAAACAGAAATCTGGCATGATTCTTTTTTGTCTCATGTACCAGATGTTCCGCTTCATTAAAGCGTTTTTGTGGATTTCTGATTTCGGAAAGTTCTTCCCAGGTCTCTGCATACACCGGAATCAGATAGGAAACTGCCTTCCGAAAAATATCCAGCGTAGCGCGGAGCGGTATATTCTTTTTTTTAATTTCTACTCCATAGCTGGATACAATCTGCATAAAGTTTCCTACTTTCTTTTTTCCTTCTCTTTTTGTCCCTCAATGTATGCCATTACCTGATCCCTGCTTCGGTCACTTACGGTGACTGCACAATACGATGGATTCCACAAATGTCCTCCCCACAGCTCCTGTTTTAATTCCGGATGCGAAAGAAACAACTGACGTGCCAGATTCCCCTTCATAATCTTTATCATGCCTGATATAAAAAATTGCGGTTTGCAATCCAGAAGTAAATGAATATGATCTGGCATAACCTCCATCGCCAGAATCCTAAATTTGTATTCCTCCGCAAGCTCATACAACATTTTTTTACATTCCGCGTCTATCCCATTTTTCAGGACCTGTTTTCGATATTTCGTGCACCAGACAAGATGATATTGCAAAGAATACACATATCCTCTACCATATGAAAGTGAATTTTCCTTAATAGTAAATATATCTTTTTCCATGTTTATATTATACCATATGCCCCCGCATTTAGCAAACACTAGTTCTGTATCTTGATAAAAAATTTGGCACACCTAACTCGTCACTAAAGTAACGAGAATGCGGTGTGCCGTTTTTCAAGGAAGTTAACCATTTTCCCCGTTGCCAGGAAAAATACCAGTGGAATTCCAAGTGCTGCCGCAGGATAAGTCAGTAAATCCAGATAAGCAGTTATCATGCCATTTATCAAAAACAGATACAGATAGCGCCCGTCCTGTTCCATTTGATTCCGACAGACCAAAATCAAAAACAGGCTGAATATCATCACATAATACACACTTGAAAACTGGATCGAAAACGCAATCGCCAACGGTCTCAAAAACAATGCCGTACATAAAAATGGAAGTATCAAACAGTAGCGTTTCTGCCTAATCAATGTTCCTGTTATAAGCAGCAGAGTAAACACAACTCCCAAATTTATAAGTGCCCGAATTCCCCGATAATCCATAAAAAAGAGTAGTGGGCGCAGGAATACCAAATAACCATGCCAATAACGTGCATACGAAGTTATTTCCATCCCATCATCTATCCCTTTCACATCCATTCGAAATGATGTAATTGGATCTGCATCCTGATAAACCGGTCGATAGGCAGCGACTGCACACTCTAAAGCAGACGCATCTTCTTTTTGATAACAGGCTGTATGGAGCATGAGCGAATCCGTCCAGTTATCCAGTTCTTCCGCCGGCGTATTTCCAACAAACGGGTAGAGTCCTTCACCGGTAAAGATTTCCACTGACTCTGCACTATGTTCATAAATCAACTTATCCGGTATAAGAAAGGCAAGCCACAAAAAAATGATTCCCGCCAAAATACCTGAAATCAAAATGGCAGGCATACGAATGAGGTATTTCAAATTCATGTCCTTCTTCCCTTCTTCCCAGACATTCCCGCCATCACAATAACAAACCAGAAAAACGGCTGCCTGCAGTTCATCAGCGTAAAGCTCTCTGCCAGAAGTGCCAGCACCGCCGCCCTCTGCGCCTTCTCACACCGGACCACATTTTTCACAATCCAATACACCAGAAATGTGGTAGGAATCAGCCCATACGAAAACCACACATCAAAAAAGCTGGAATGAATCTCATTGACATGAAATACATCAAACACACCCGGACTCAAAAGTTTTTCAAATCCATCATACGGAATAAAACGTTCAAAAAAGCCCTCTCCCGCTCCATAAAACAGATACTGAGGCGTCAATACCAGCCGCTCCGCACTTCTGTCATATAGCAGATCATAGAGATTTCCATTTGCCAGTTTCCATATTTTCTGCTGGATTCTGGAAAGAAGCGTATAATCCGTCTGCGAAACATCAAAATCTGCCCCTGGCCAGATTAGATAGACGCCCAGCGCCAGCATCACTACAACAGCTGCCCCGCCGAACCACCAGAGTTTTTTATACTTTGAGTGCGTGCATCTTTCCCAGAAAAACTGCCATGCCAGTATTACAAAAAAGGCAAGCAGTCCCACAAACATACCGGTTGATTTTGCTTTTCCAATCAGAAAAACTCCCCAAAAAAACATTCCCCAGCACGCAATCCGTGTCTTGACTGTATACTCTGCCTTCCGCCGGTATTCCATAAAAAGCACCAGAATCATCGTAAAGATGAAAAAAGCAAACTGGTTCGGATCATTAAACGTTCCCATAAACCGAGAACCGCCCCAGCTCTCATGAAAATAGCGTCCTCGTCCGGAAATCAAAACAATTGTCTGAAACACCAGATTGATCCGACATATCCAGCAAAGTCCCCGCATAAACGAATCCGAATAAAGTGTCCGGAACGTCCAGATCAGGAATGCAGAATAAATCCAATAAAGCGTATGTAACGGAAAACTTCCTTTTCCTGTCCGAACAAAATAAATGCCATTAATGACAGCTGCAAATATCAGGAAGACCACCCAGGGAAAATCTTCCTGATACCAGATTTTCTTACCACTTCTCCACGCCATGATAAGCGCCAGGGCACCGGACAAGGCGAAAAACAGATCCGCGATGCCGATGCTGCCGCTGGGGAGAAGGTAGAATTGTTTGGTGAAGACGGCTGTGTAAAATAAAACTTCAACCATCCTGTTTCTCTCTAATTTCATTTGTTCTTACTTTATCCTAATCCCACAAATTTTCCGGATATAATCCACTCTCTATCATCTGTCGGAATCCCTCCTGCGCCGGTTCTATATCTTCTTTATAAGTAATTCCAATCCATCTGTCCGGCGTATTCAAAACTTTTACGGAAGCTAACTTCTTTTCAAGCAATTCCGCCACAATATTTGGGAGAAGATACTCCTTCTTCTCCGGATTTTCCCCTAATGCATCAAGGAATCTGGCAAATCCTTCATCTATGTACCGCAAAAAATCCGGATATCCGGCCCACATATTCATGGATACCATCGTATCCGGTGTGATCCATTTGCTTACCTTCGCATTATCACACTGGATTTTTCCATCTACACACTGAATTCCCGTCGTTTCAACGACCTCTTTCAAGAATCCCGCCTCATCTGCCACGCAGACACCTCTGGTAACCGCTCCGTTTTCACTCAGCGTATTCTTTAAAGAAAAGCCTGCCATTGCCAGATTTATCTTATCCGCATCTGTATTTCCAGAAAGCAGGAACTCATGAAGCTTCGAAAAAGCTTCTTTCCCATAATAATCATCTGCATTGATGATCACAAATGGTTCTTTCACAACATCTTTACAAGCCAGAATTGCCTGCCCGGTTCCCCATGGTTTTACTCGTCCTTCTGGAACATGATAGCCTTCAGGCAAGTCTTCTAACTCTTGATAGACATATTCCACAGGCATAACCTTAGATAAGCGATTTCCAATCACTTCTTTAAATTCTTTCTCAATGGCTTTCCGAATTACAAATACAACTTTTGTAAAACCAGCTTCCTTCGCATCGTAAATCGAAAAATCCATAATAATCTCTCCATTCGGAGCCATCTTAGCCAGCTGTTTGATACCGGTTCCGAAACGAGAACCGATACCGGCAGCCATGATAATGAGGGTTGTGTTCATGTTTTTTCCTCCGTAAACTATTTAACTTTTATTTACTCCTGGTCTCTTCTTTCAAAAGGAACATTGACGAAATATATAGTGGAGCTGTAAATATAAAAGGTGCACAGTAACGATACATAATTACTGGACTTAAAAGTACAGTAAGCCATATACCAAATATCATACTCAAAAGCAAAATTATTTTCTTATTTCTATTAATCAAAAGAGTATACACACCGAGAAAAAGCAAAAGGCAACTATAAAATCCTGCCTGACATAATATCGAAAAAATCGGTATTTTAGAAAAAATCATTTTCAAACTTCCACCATAACCATTACCTGGAATTCCCTTTCCATACAAATTCTCTAACAATAATTGATAACTCGGAAACAAACTTTCTCTATTAATCTCAAATCCAGGATCATATGCCACCGACTTATCATAACACAGGATATCTATATATGGATGCCATGGTCTGGCATCCGGCCAGTTTTTGTCTGGATACCATAAAGTCAGAGTCTGTAATCCAAATGCCTGTACATATCCTATTGAATCAAAAGCAGCAAATTTTATATATGATTTCAAAAAAGAAATCTTATCCCTCTGTACCTCTTCTACTTTTAAATTTGATTTTACCGGATCCGAAATAAAGGGCGTATAATTTTTCCATCCCTCATCAGGGACAAAGCTTTGCATCTCTTTGCGTTGCTTTTCCGTCAAATCATCATTATTATATACCCACGCCATTTGTTGCAAGGGTAAGCTCAGCATCTCTCTCAGTGCCGTTCCCTTCTGTACTCCACACAAAGCATATACCGGTCCTTGATACACAGCTACCAATATTATAACGCTTGTCAATAACATCAACAATTTTCTTCTGGCTTTCAACAATAAAGCAGTCAGAAGCACAAAAGCAAGAACATATACTCCATTATTTCTAATGACACACATTAAAAACATCCATAAAAACAATTTTATAGTATTTTTCTTGTCCAAAAATTGCTCATCCAGCAAATATTCAATTAGCAATAAGACCACCATGGCAAAAGACGCTGTAAAAATTGAATCTTGCGCTGATGTTAAGGAAAGAATTACATGCATAGGCAACAGAAAAAAAAGTGTAGATAGAATCACCAACGTTTTGTTTGTCTTATCATTTATAAATGATAAGATATTCCAGATAACATAAAGTGAAATACTCATTTGCAGTAAAGTAAACACTGCAAATCCTATGGAATAATTATCAAAAAACAACTTTCCACTATTAACAAACAAATAAAATATTCCACAATATAGTGGAGACCATTGAGATGATATAGGAATATCTTTTCTCAAAAACTCATGATACCAATATGGTGCATCTGTTGCATAAACCCCTGGAAACAGTGCCAAATATGCCATTATCCAAGCAAAAAGAATTATAACAAAACAATTTCTTAAACTTTTTTTATCTTCTTTACCAACAATCTTTTTTTTATCAAAATACTCCATCATGCAAACAATAAATGGAAATATTTCAATCATTAAAAAAAGTAGACTTAAAAGTGTGATTCCATTTAATTGGATTGTGGATAACAAATCCAATTGAATTCCAAAATTCAAAATCACTGCATAAAAAGCAGATAAAGCAACTTGGATATAAAATCTAATACCTCTCTTTATCGAAATTTGATAATACAACTTGGAGGTGACGAAAAATACAATCGCCAGAATACCCCCCCCGGAACATTTTGAGCATAATTCAAATATTACATCTGTATTCCGGTTATACCTATAAATCCCATTACTATCGAAAATATAATTTTTGCTTCATTATATTTTTCTTTTAATACATTCATTTAACAATCCTCTTCTTGCTCATTTCAATCATTTGTAATCTAAATTCATATTCTCTACGTTCTTTCTCCACAATTTCCGATAAAATGAGTCCTGAAAAGAATGAAATCAACGCGGATAATGCAATAAAGCCTGATACAATTAGCGTTGGAAAATTAGGAACTAATCCTGTCTGTAAATATAAAAAAACACCGGCACAAACAATATCAGAGACAAAACAAATAGTAAAACTGACATCATTCCAAAGAAGTTCATCGGTCTATAATTTTTATACAATCTTCCAATAGTCTTTAAAACTTTTACGCCATCAGAATATGTATTTAACTTTGACTCACTTCCTTCCGGGCGATCTCTATATTCAATTATCATATTTTCAACACTCATATTTTTCTCAACTGCGTGGATCGTCATTTCTGTTTCAATTTCGAATCCTTTGGAAAGAACCGGAAAACTTTTCACAAAAAGATAACTAAATGCACGATATCCTGTCATAATATCTCGAATGTTGGTATGGAACAATCGATTAATACTCCCTCTTACTAAACTATTTCCAAAATTATGAAATGGTCTTTTATTTTCTTCAAAATATGTAGATGAAAGCCTGTCCCCTATAACCATATCTACATTTTTATGGAGTACTAGCTCCACCATATTTTTTCCATATTCCGCTGGATAGGTATCATCTCCATCTATCATGATATAACACTCAGCATTAATTTCTCTGAACATTCTTCGAATAACATTACCTTTACCTTGACTATACTCATACCGCACAATTGCCCCAACTTTTTTTGCCAGTTCTACCGTATTATCGGTTGAATTATTATCATATACATAAACCATTGCATCTGGTAATTCTTTTTTCCAATCTTTCACAACTTTTCCAATTGTTTTTTCTTCGTTATAGCACGGAATTAAAACTGCTACTTTATCCATTATTTTATCTCCTACTTTTATGGCAGAAAATATTTTCTACGTATTCTGATTTTTGCATTAGTCTAATAGTTACTCCTACCATTCCATCAAATAGTTTATACCACAGATAAAAGCTTTTATAATTATCCAATTTAATCCACTTTTATCAGTTTTTTGATGCCTGTTTCAAAACAAGTTCCAATATTATCAACCTTAACAATGAAAATCTTATACATGTTTTTCTCCGTAAATCAGCTAATTTTTTTCACTTCTAGTTTTCTCTTTCAAAAAGGACATTTCCAAAACACTAATATAAGTTCTTTGCAACATTTCTTATGATAATTAAATCATGGCAAAACCTTTCTAATGATTTGATTTTTTTTTGCAAAATGCGTAAATAGCGCGCATATTAAGAATATTAAAATTCCTCCTCCAACTCTCCATATCAATCTTCTTCCGTCTATATTAAACTCTTTTGGAAGCCCTATAACAAAAAAATAATGTAACAAATATACACCAAATGTACATTTTGCACATTTAAATATCATATCAGACACAATGTGATAAAATCGACCAAATATTTTTTTATAATCCATATATTTAAAAAGAACAAATATAGCAACTGATTGCAGTAGACACGGAAAATTGGTATATCCTTTAAACATTGTATTTATCTCTGCTCCTGTTGAAAGCATACTTGTTCCTTCAAAATGTATAAACCATCCAATTATACCTACTATATATATACTCCATCTTTTCTTCTTATCCAACGTCACTTTATCTAATATATAACCAAGAAATATATATACCATATATCCACTAACTACAGGCGGTACTACATCTTTATTCATAGTAATATGAAACAACTCACACAGCAAGGGTAGAGTAAACACTACTATGCTTCCAATCAGAGCAAAAAAAGTCATAAGCTGAATATTTTCAGCTGCAAAACTAATAATTGGAAATGATATATATATGGCAAACAAAGGAATAAAGAACCAATAGATTGAAAAGTATCTTGTATTAAACGTATTATCTATTATATGAATAATATTCCAATCCATCGGAACTTCTGAAATATATGCCATAAACATTCCTGAAATCAAACTCCAAAACACGAATGGAACTACTGTCTTTTTTATTCTATTTTTATAAAATTCTGCTGTAGTATATCGTTCTCTATAATCCATCAATGTAGCACCTGAAATCATAAAAAATATCGGCACCGCCCAGTAAAAATAAGTTTCAATAAAATTCGCCGAAATCCAAAGTTCTCCCGAAGGATGACTCCAAAAAATCCCATTTGTGTGTAACAGAACAACAGCAACACATGAAACACAATTCAAAACCGAAATATATAATTTCATTTATCCGTTCTCCATCGTTAATATCTATATCAATTGATGCATTTAAGTTTTCTTTTTTTTAGAAAGCAATAGTATTCATTAATTCCTACTTCAATTGACCTACAGTTACATTTTGAGATTTCCACTATATTGGTGTTATCCAAAATGATTTTTGGAACATCTACGGTTCTATATGGTAGGTATTCAACCTTAATATCAGGGATTAATTTATGCAAAATTTTTAAAATTTCATTTTGAGAAACTCCTTTTTGAGAACTAATATTAAAAATTTCTCTTGAACCTTTATATTCTATTAAAGAGCCTAGCATTTTACATACATCCTGAATATGTATATAATCTCTTACAACAAATCCATCTCCCCAAATCTCTATTGTTTCTTTATTAATTGCTTTTTTTAAAGCTGCGTCGATAAACCCAACTCCTTTTCTATAATCCTGCCCCGGTCCATACGGATTAGAAATTCGAGCAATTATATTGTTCAACCCCATTTGTCTATTAAATGTTCTAATCGTATTTTCGATACATAACTTTAAATTACCATAATGATTTATTGGGACTGGTAAATCTTCTTCTTTTATCGGCATTGCTTCTTTATTTCCATACACAGTACCACCTGATGATAAGAAAAGAATTCTAAACTCATATTGTTTTGACCATTCGCACAATTTTATACTCTGTAAAAAATCATTTTTATATCCAAAGAAATATTTTTCATTTGAATTTCCCGGATTAATTGTGCTTATTGCATGAACTACAACATCACTTTTTTTAAGATAAGGAAGTATATCGGTATCATTAAAGAAATCCCCTTTAATATACTTAATTTTCTTATTGTCTAAAACATTTGGTATTTCTCTATCAAAGGAAAAGACCTCGTAATCATCCTTTAAATATTCTGCTAGATTTTTTCCTATAAATCCATTCCCACCCAATATTAATATTTTCATTAAATCCACCTATATAATACGTCTTATCTTTTTGTAAATCCATTTAACACAACTTCTACGCATAGTTCCGTATGGCATCACTATTTCCGAAATTCTACGCACTTGTTGTCTAAAATTTCTTTTTCCATTAAAATTATTACTTACATGATTTTCTATATCAAGCATTCTTTGTCCAACAAAGCCATACCAAAATGGTGTTCTTACAAATGCATTCCAAAACTCATCCGCCCATTCTTGTTTCGGATATAACCATGGTTTTTCATTCCCAGCATAATGTATAATCTTAGGATTTTGACTCGCTTTTTGATATTCCAAATAATATTGTCTTGGAGCAAATGTTTCAACATATCCCCTATATCCTTCTACTTCATCTCCCATGAAATTCCAGCTTTGTTCTAACCATTTTATTTGATCTTGACACAAAACATTCAACGCATCTTGGTCTTGAAATTGAAATGAAGAACCTTGTGCAAACTCTAACAAATATTTAAAGGTAAATTCTTCTCTCATTTTACTAACGTTAAATAGTAACACACCTGCATTAAATTGCTTAAATACATTTTTCAATCGCATCTTTTCATGAACATATTTTCTGCGAATATCATCAAATCCATTTGCCACTCCAGCAGCTGCAATATCTACTACTCCGGCAACACAAAATTGTGAAATATCCGTTTGAAACAACTCTGATATATCACTTTTTATAATCATATCCCCATCCAAATATAAAACTTTATCGTATTTCTTAAACACTTCAATAATTGATAATTTAAAATATGTCTCAACTGGGATTGTAGGACTTGCATTTAAATTTGAATGTTCAAACAATGGTCCCACATTATAAAACCGTATTTTTACATTTTCTATGTCTTTTATTAATTTTAAAAATAACTCTTTTGTTTTTTTCTTAAAATCTCTATGCAAAAAAACAAGATCATAATTACAATTGTCATTCAAATTATCTAACAACGATCGTATCATTGCAGCGTAAAACGGTGCATAATTGTCATTTGATACCATTGCGATCGGAATATTTCTACTTGAAAATGCTGGCTGTAATTCCTTGCAAGAATCTGTATTTGAAAAAAAATACAATTGTAATTCTTTTGAAGTAATGTTCCTATTGTTCAGTAACCACATATAATATATACCGAACAAACGCTCTCCCAAATGTCCGGGGGTTCTATATCCTTCTACAGAATATGTTGACATATCAACTCTTTTTTCAAATTCATTCAATATATCAAAAAGCCATTTACAATAACTATTAAAAAGTTCTTTTTTCATTATAAATATATTTCCAATATAAGCCGTATATCCATTTAAATATTCTTTGGCTATATCATAAAAATCCGAATATTTCTCATTTATAATTTCAAGCATAATATCCAAGTCCTTAACATGTAGCCTAACTCCATCTTTTTTATATTGCTCATAAACGGTTAAACCGCACGCTTTTTTCAGATCAATTGGTTTCATGGTTAAAACATCATAATTATCAACCATATTTTCAATCTGCTTTAAATACCTATTATCTATATGCATTGCATTAGTTTCATATTTTGTTAAATAATTTTTTGTGACAATATTCCAATTATCCACTTTTTCTTTCAAACTATCATTAAAAGATAAATATCGTCTATAATGGAAAAAGCCGTAATACTCAACATCTATATTTTTCCAAGCCCAATACTGAGCTGTCAATTCACAATACATAGGATTTTTTTCTGAAATATTTATTCCTGTATTATCTTTGTCCATTCCATCAAACTGTTTTTTCGAAAAAGCAGCTCCAACTTGTACTGGTTGTATAAAATCACATTCTGGTATGTAATTATTCTCTTTATGATTTGCGATAAATATTTTCAGTTTTGACATTTTACCCTCCATTTTTAATGTATATTTTTCATACATCTAAAAAATTTATTCTTATATATATCATTCGCATATTCTAAAATCATCTTATTATTAATTGTATTTATAACTTTAATCTTTTTTTCATCTAGTATTTTTCTCATACTTTCAAAAAAATACTTATAAAAACGTATTGTACTAGAATTTCTCTGATGCATAATGGCATTTTCCATAAAAAATTCGTAATAAGCTTTGTTTACTTTTAATGATGTTTTGTTTTCATCCAATATTTCTTGTATTTTTTTATGAATACGTAAAAAATCCGTTTTAAAAGCATCATTGTCTGCTTCCTTGTCTGTAATAGATTCTCCTGCATTTTTTCTATAGTAATATAAATGTTCTGGAATCAACGAAATCCTATTCGCATACAATTCTGCCTGAACGCTATATAAATGATCTTCATAAATAATATTTTCCCAAAAAAGAAGATTGTTTTTCTTTAAAAAATCTGTTTCAAAAAGCTTATCCCACACTCCAACATACTTTATTATTTCAGGACATTCCTCAACTGTAAAAACTTTATTTTTCAAAGTATAATATAGAACTTCATCACGATAACTTTCATATCGTCCTGTATCTTCAAAATAAAGTGAAAAATTAGTGATAACAATATCTGCATTCGTTTCTTCTGCTTTTAAAACCATTTTTTCAATCATATCTAACTCTATGAAGTCATCGCAATCAACAAAAGAAATATATTTTCCAGATGCTCTGCGTATTCCTTCATTCCTCGCCTTACTCTGACCTGCATTTTTTTGATCAATAACTATAAAACGATCATCTTTTTTTTGGTACTCTTTTAAAATACTCAAAGATTTGTCTCTTGAACCATCATTTATACATATAATTTCTAAATTCGTATATGTCTGATTCTGAATCGTATCTAGACATTCCGCTAAATGTTTTTCACCATTATAAATTGGAATAATTATTGAAACTTTATCTTTTTTATACATATCTTGATTTCCTCTATTTTTAGTCCATTTATATATATCTGCATTTTAATATTTCTTTTTTTTCAAATACCTCAACGTATACCCAATCCCATGATCTCTGACGCACCGGATACCTCCTAGAATTTTTCTGCTCCACTTCCTTTTTTCTTCTTTTTCCTGAATCGAAGCAAGCGTCATATCTCTAAGAAGTGTTTCATAATACGGTGTGCGTCTGGCATACTGCCAAAATACACTTCCAAAATCCATCTCTGGATGGTTCCATGGTTTTTCTGAGCCTGCATAATGAATGATTTTCGGATGTTTTCTGGCTTCCAGATACATTTCATTTAACCATGCCGGCGCTTTTGTTATAATCTGCTCTTTTCGTATTCCGGCATAATCGACCATCATGTTCCAGGACATATCTATATAGCGGACTCTGCCCTCGCAGAGTTTGTTCAAGATATCCTGATCCAAGAGCTGAAATTTCCTGGATGCTGCATATTGAAGCTTTTTCTCTACCGTATAGGTTGCCCGAAACGTTTCCAGGTTTATTAGCAACGTTCCGGCCTGAAAATACTGATAAGGATGTTTTAATTGCAGCACCTGATCCATGTATGCTTTTTTATTTGGCTCATAACCGTTATAGAGCCCGGCTGTATCTGCATCGTAACACGCTCCCAGCAGATAGCCGTCAATTGATTCGTTATACAATTTTGCAACATCGTCCAGTACAACCATGTCCGAATCAAGATACAAAATTTTTTTATAATCTGGCAGCAACTCCGGAAGAACCAGTCTGAAATAGGTTTCTATACTAAAATGCCCTCTGATATAAAAAGAACATCCCTGTATATACGGCGTCGGATTGAGATAGCGGATTTTAAAATTACTTTTATCCCCTATTATGAGTGAAAGAATTTTTTTACTTTTTTCCGATATATCTTGTGTCAGTACAAGGATGTCATAATTATTTTTCTGCTCCGCCTGTTCGCAAATACTTTGCAGGAGGACTGCCATATATGGAACAAATTTTTCGTTGCAGGCAGCTGCGATTGCAATATTATTTTTCTCGAACGCTGGAGATACATTTCCCTGCAAGGCAGGCTCTGTATGAAACAGGATAACTGTTTGTAAACTTTTTATTTTTATTTGTCGGGTTCTCTTAAGATGCAGATAGTAAAGCGTCAAAAGGCGTTCTCCCAGATGCCCTGGTGTTCTTCGGCCTTCTATGGAATAATCGTGCAGATTGGAGCGTTTTTCAAATTCTGACAAGATATCAAACAGCCACTCCATATATTCATGAAATAACTCCTTTTTCATGATATACATATTGCAAAAACAAGTATATTTTCCGTTCAGATATTCTTTCAGATCTTGTACATATTCCGGATGTTTTTCCTGTACAATCGAAACGATGCAGTCCAGGTCTTCTATATGAAGAGAATCCCCGTATTGATACTGTTCATAGACATTCGTCGCCTTTCCAGGCATGGATGCTACGTTTTTCTCTTCTGATATGATCAAATCATAGGAAGTAACCACTTTCTCTATCTGTTTATCCGAGAGCCCATATTTTTCTTTTATTGCATCAGAGAATGTATCTTCCCGCACATTTCCCCAACGATCTTCCCGATATTTTTGTTCTGAAAAACTTAAGTATCTGCGATAATGAAAAAATCCGTAATAGTCTGCCTCCAGATTTTTCCAGGCCCAGTACTGCGCTGTCAATTCACAATACATTGGATTTTTCGCAGATATCTGATCCCCTGTATCATCTGAAAGCATTTGTTCAAATCGTCTTGCTGATCCAGCTGCCCCCACCTGGATTGGAATCAAAATTTTACTGTCCAGCAGGGCCGTATCTTTATGACACGCTATGAGAATTTTTATATTACTCATTGAATTTTTCTCTATTCCTCTTATCTTTATGCCAAACTGTCCATGTATTGTTTCGCTATCTCATCCACATTTCCTGCGCCTTTCACTATGCCTTTTTGAAGCCACAGCGCATGATCACAAATCTTTTGAACCGATTCAATCGAATGTGAAACATAAAGCAGCGTTGTTCCTGCTGCCCGCATCTCATTCATCCGTTTCTCGCACTTTTTCTGAAATGCATAATCTCCAACCGAAAGGACTTCATCACAAATCAAAATATCCGGCTTCACAATCGTAGCGATTGCAAATCCAAGTCTCGCCGCCATACCGGAAGAATAGTTCTTAATCGGCATATCCAGAAAATCCCGCAGTTCTGCAAACTCAACAATTTCATCGAAATGCTGTTCCATAAATTTCTTATCATGACCCAATACAGCACCGTTCAGAAATATATTCTCTCTGGCTGTCAGATCCCCATCAAATCCAGCTCCCAGCTCAATCAGCGGTGCGATGCTTCCGTTGACAGTGATTTTCCCTTTATACGGTTTCAGAATCCCGCAAATTGCTTTTAAAAGGGTCGATTTTCCAGAACCATTGACTCCAATGATTCCCCAGGCTTCTCCTTTTTTTACTTCAAACGAAACATCGTTCAGCGCCAGAAACTCTTTAAACATCAGCTCATGCTTTACAAGTTTGATAAAATATTCCTTCAAATTATCGATTTTTTCTGACGCCATATTAAAGCGAATTACTACATGTTCCGCTTTTACAGCACAGTTATTCATATCCATATAGGTTTCTCCTATTTCAAGCAGTTAAATATACAGTATAAAACGATCCTGATTTTTCATAAAACACAGGGTTCCGACAATCAAAACGCCCAAGGCAACCAGACTCCCCTGCAGTATCATCCCCCATTCCGGCAGCTGCTGCATCAATACAACCGTTCTAAACTGGGTAATATACGAATAAAGAGGATTAAATGTCATAATCCCCCACCGTATTCCTTCCGGAAGCTGATTGATCGGATAAAAAATAGGTGTCAGATACATCCATCCCGTCATAAAAGCTGCATATATATACTGAACATCTCTGAAAAACACGGTTGCCTGCGACAAAAACAAACCAATTCCTGTACTAAATACATATACCTGTAAAATAATGACCGGAATAAAAAGCATATACCAATTTAAAGGAACTCTGCATACAAGCAGGACAATCAGCATAGCTCCCAATGAAAACAGCATATTCACACAGGAACTCGTGACTTTAGAAAGTGTAAAAATATATTTAGGCACATATGTCTTTTTCAGCAGTGATGCATTGCCTGTGATAGACCACATTGCCTGATTGGTTGATTCTGATACGAAATTAAATACAGTCTGACCAATAATCAGATAAACCGGATAATCCTGAATATCAAAGCGGAACATATTGGAAAAAACAATTACCATAATCATCATGATCATTAAGGGATTTAAAATACTCCACAAATACCCCAAAAAACTTCTTCGATATTTCAGTTTGACATCTCGTTCAACTAATTGCTGCAAAAGATTTCTATAGCTATATAATCCATTTAATCTTTGTCCCAATCGACCCATTTTTAAAAGCTCCTATTCATCTTACTAAGCGCCCATACCGCCGCCCGGTACAGCCCATACCGGCTTACCCGCAGCAGCTTCACCGCCTTATTTCGGTTCGCATGGTAAATCTCCGGATAGTCCCGAAGTAATTCATCTTCAAACTGCATCAATGCATGCTTTACTTCCTTGTCGGCCGGAAGGCTCAGAAGTATCTTCACTCTCCCAGCTGCCACCCTGGCGATTCCATTTTCAAGATACTGTAGCTTTTCCTGAGTGCATGAAATCTTCTTTCCGTCTTTTCCGGTAAGTGTTCCGCCCTGATACAGGCGGTAAAAGGACAGCAATGATTCCATCTCTCGGTCATAATTTTCCTTATTCCTGATCATCTTCTCCGGGCTGACACTCTGTCCTTCCCGACCGATCCGATATTGATACACAAAATCCGGGATAAAGGATACGGTTTTGACCCACGGAATCGGATACAAAATGTATTCGGCATCAACGTAATAGCAGTGTTCATCGATCGAAAGCGGCATTTTCCGCAGGATCTCTGTTTTCCATGTGATTCCATGCATTTTCATGTAAATCTGGTCTGCGATTCCATCGAATTCATAGGAAATCCCATATTTCACCCCTGAAAATGGTTCCGGAATTTCTGCTTTTTTCGGAAAGGAGCTTTCCTCTCCGCTTCCGTTTTCAAATCGCCAGTAGAAACCGCTGACCAGCACATCATCCCGACAGTTTTTCAGCGCAGCAATCAGATGATCCAATGCCTCCGGATCCACCCAGTCATCGGCATCGACTACTTTCATATATCGCCCCAATGCATTCTGGATGCCGCAGTTGATCCCAGATCCATGACCGCCATTTTCTTTATGAATGACACGGACAACGGTCGGATAGCGCTCCGCATATTGATCGGCAATCGCACCGGTTTGATCCCTTGATCCATCGTCTATAATCAATATTTCCATGTATTCGGACCAATCCATACCTGGTTGAAAATCAGGCATTCTTGCTGATACGGTTTGAATGTTTGATTCCGTTTCATTTCCTGTCCAGCTCTGATTTTTCTTTTTCAAATCCCGGTCTCTGCACCCTGCGCACAGTGAATCCAGGGTATATGTGATATATTTTTCTGCGTTATACGCCGGGATGACGACTGTCAGAAGCTTTTCCATTGTCTGCGACTCCTTCCGTACTCTCTTTGAGCATCATGATCTTCGGTGTCATCAGGATGAGCTTCAGGTCAAGAAGCAGAGAGTAATTTCGTATGTAAGTCAAATCCAGTTTCAGTTTGTCATAGGACGTTGTATTGTATTTTCCATAGACCTGCGCATATCCGGTCAGTCCGGCTTTCATCTTTAAGCGGTAGCAGAATTCCGGGATTTCTTTCTCGATCTCCGCCGCCAGCTCCGGGCGTTCCGGACGCGGTCCTACGATCGACATTTCACCTTTCCAGATATTGAAAAGCTGCGGCAGCTCGTCCAGGCGAGTTCTCCGAAGAAAATGTCCCACCGGCAGGATCCGATCATCGTGTTCCGCTGCCAGTCTCGCCCCGGTTTTTGCCTCCGCGTTCTGGATCATCGTCCGAAATTTGCAGATCTGAAATTCTTTTCCGCCCTCTGTGAGACGGGTCTGCTTGTAAAAGACCGGACCGCGGTCGGTCAGGTAGATCGACAGCGCCACCAGAAGAAAGAATGGAGATAATACCACGATTCCGATGCTCGAACAGATGAAATCCATCGCCCGCTTAATAAATCGCTGAAGATCCGATATGCCATCATTTCTCGATAATAGCAGAGGACTGTCAAAGATATCTAATTCCTGGGAAGTCCGGATCAGAATGTCCGATAATTTCGGCACCGTGTAGGTCCGGATATCCTGCTCAAAACATTTCTTTAAAAGCGCATTTCGATCCTTCGCCGGAATATCTCCGATAATCAGGGCATCATATTTTTTCGCCTCTTCGAGAATGGCTTTTATGCCGACGCCGATATGAATCGCCGTTTCCAGATAATACTTGTCCTCTCTGGAATGAATCTTTTCCATCAGGTGAAAGGCCGGACGGTCTCCGCATACCAAAAGCATCCTTCTTGGCGGAAACAGAATCCTGTATATCTGCTGAAACAGGAACGTCCAGATCAGTGCAATCAAAAGCTGGACAACCGTCATCCCAAGCAGTATCCGGGGATCATGAAATTTTTTATCTAACAGAGAAATCTGAATATACGTAATCAGATTTAAAAGTCCGATCGAAAGGATCTGAGAACAGAGCAGATTTCCTTTTTTCAGGTATCCGATCCGGAATCCCCCGTAAGTCAGCAGGAAAAATAGTAATAGTCCCGCATACAGGGCGATCATCAGCCAGTTTCCTCTTCTCCAGAACGGAAATTCGATCATTTTGTTGAAATATCCGTTCCAGACATATCCATAAGCGCCAACTTCTGCCCCCATCAGGAGCAGCGCACCTATCAGACGGAACAGTCGTTTGAATGGTTCATATTGTCTCAAAATAGTTCCTCTTCTTTTTGTTTTTATTCAGGCCGAACTCCCCAGAACCCAACATGTAATTCTATTCCAGGTAATCTGCCTGTTTCTTTTTATAGGAACACTAAGCATCCTCTGAAAGCGTTCCTCTCAATTTTTTCTGATAGAGTATTCCACGCACGGATGCCGGAATCAGACTTGCAGTAACGCGGATCACGCAGTTTCGCAGATACTCTCTTCTATTTAAAAATCCACTTTTAAAAAACGTTTTCTGCAGATTCAGAGCGGCCCTGGCATAGGACAGACCGCCGCGGCGTTTGATCATCCCATTATCCGTCCTCGCATACACCAGAATATCCGGAAGATTTTCTGCTTTATATCCTGCCTGCAAAAGGCGGACCCACAATTCATAGTCCTCCGCCCCCGGAACCGGATGATAGTTTCCCACCGCCAGCACAGCTGAACGCCGCATCATGACGGCCATATGGTTCATCGGATTGCGCTTTCTGGCAAACGTTAAAATTTCTTTATATTGGCAGGGAAGTGACCGAATTCCAGTGATTCTGCCCGGCGGAAACAATTTTCCATTCATCCCACTTCCAATTTCACCTCTATCTGGCGCATTTAGGTTATCTACATTTTCCTGTTCTGGCACTTCTGCTGCGGCAAATTCTGCAATTTTTCCGCTCAGAAGTCCGAGTTTCCCCTGTTCTGCTTTCTTTCCCAGCAATTTGCCCGCTGCTTCTTCTGCATATCGTTTCAGCTGCTTTTCACAGCGATCCGGACAGGCAATATCATCACTGTCCATGCGGGCGATCCATTCATTTCGGCACGCTTCTACACCTGCTGCCAGCGCCCGTGCGATTCCGCCGCATACAGGAAGGCGAAGCACCTGCAGAACTCCCGGCCATTCCCGGTCAATCGTCTGGATCGTTTCATCCAACACTGGTGTCAACGGTCCATCGCATACCAGGACAAATTCATCTGGAGGAATCGTCTGATTCATCATGCTGGCTGCCGCCTGATAGAAATACGCTGGATTTTCTTTGTGATATACCGGCATCAGAACCGAATATTTCATACACTCATACTCATTATTCTGCTGCCAGCTTTGTTCCATCGTTCTCCGCTCCATGTAATCTTGTTATCTTTTTTGATGGGTTCTTTCCAGAGACCGATACCCGGCTAAAATCGTTTTCCTGGAAATCTCCTGAAAGATTTTTAGGGTTCAGGGGTCCTTTCTTTGGGAAAACTGCCTCCGGATCATCTTCCATCCGGATTGCCAGCTCTACCTGTCGTGCTTCGTTCAGCAGTTCTGCCTGAATCGTCACGATTCGTTTCCGCAGCCGCTTCCGGATGATCTTTGGCAGCATCTCACCAAGCACTCCTTCCGCCCATTCGATCTCCCCCGCGTCATTTGCCCGCACCAGAAACCGCCGGACGGTGTGAGAAGAATCCTCCCGAAGAAGTTCTTTCAGAAATTTCTCTTCCTCTTTTTTTAAGGGGACTGCCGTTCCATATAGATGCGCTTCCGAACCAGCATTCAGAAATCGAACCAGCCCCGCCAGACATTTCACTCCGTCTTCCAAAACCGGCTCATCCGCCGTGTCCACAAACACATAGCCCGGAAACATGACTTCCGTATCTACATAGTAGACACCGCCCATCCGCCAGGTCCGTTCTTTGGACAACACAAAACAAGGCTTTTCAGCCTTATCCCGATAAAAATGATTCAGTTTTTCTGCCGCTTCTGCCTCGCGTCCCACAGGTGTCTGCACCACGTACCACATACAGGCGTTCTCCCTTTCATGTTTGCGATTTTCGCAGAATATCTAGTTCTGCGAAAATAAAAGGTTTTATATGCAGAACCCAAATGCCGTATTGACAAAAACTTCAAAAGCAAAGGGAAATATTATATGAGAATTTCAGAAATTTTTGTTCAGAAATGACGACTTAATAATTTCATAAGAGATTCTTGGGAGAAACTTCTATTGAATTAACCTTGAAAGTATCGTATAATGATTGAAGATTTTCGCAGAACTAGATATTCTGCGAAATTTTTTATTCTGTTTTTTTCAGCTACAAGCTATTATGTTGCATTTATGATATAAGATTTATCTTTTGAATTGGTAGACTTTTTAGACAATTTCATCGAACGATAGTACTCCACGCCTTCGCTCTCTCCCAGAAGCTTCATGTGGAATGTTTCGTATAGACAGCAAAAAAGCATTCCAAATGAGTTTTTCCTCATCAAGAATGCTTTTTGCATTCAGGGCTGATTGAAATGCCGAATTGTCCAGGTTGACAAATATTCCCATATTCAATTTAATTTTATCATTTAAGAAATCAAATAGCAGGCACGTGAAAAAGGAGCGGGCAAAAAAACAGCGGCCACACAGTTTTTCTCCCCTGTATAGCCGCTGACCTTATCTGCATAGAAAAGTCACAGATTCTTCTGCTTCTTCCCATACCATTTTTATTTATTTCATAACAATATTCACAATCCGTCCCGGAACGTAAATTTCTTTTACGATATTTCCAGTCAGCTTGTCCTTGATAGCCTCTTTACCAGCGGCGATAGCATCTTCTTTGGAGATGTCTGCCGGTACGGTGATGGTCGCACGGACTCTGCCGTTGATCTGAACGGCTACCTCTTTCTCGTCATCCTTCATCTTCTCTGCATCGCACTCCGGCCAGGAAGCATGGAAGACACTGTCGGTGCCGCCGAGCTCCTGCCACAGCTCTTCACCCAGATGCGGTGCGAACGGTGCCAGCAGGATAGTGAAGGTCTTGAGGGTTTCTTTGTCGATGCCACCCTCTTTCTTCGCCAGATCGATGAGCTTGTTGTTGTACTCCATGAAACCGGAGATAACGGTATTCAGGCTGAACTGCTCGAAACGCTGCTCAATGTCGAATACCAGTTTGTGGCGCAGTTTAACCATTTCCTTGGTCTCTTTGATGTCTTTGTCCTTGCTGGTCATAACCAGGTTGTAGAAACGGTTCAGGAAACGGGATACGCCCTCGATACCGCGGTCATCCCACTCTGCATCCAGTTCCGGCGGTCCTACGAAAAGCTCATAGAGACGCAGAGAATCGCAGCCGTAGTCGCGTACCAGATCATCCGGGGATACGACATTTCCTTTCGACTTACTCATTTTGATACCATTCTTACCAGTGATCATACCCTGGTTGAACAGCTTCTTGAACGGCTCGTCGAAGTCAATGACACCGATATCGCACAGGAACTTAGTGTAGAAACGGGAATACAACAGATGCAGTACTGCATGTTCAACACCGCCGATGTACATATCAACCGGCAGATATTTGTCTGCTTTCTCACGGGATACCAGTTCTTTATCGTTCTTGTTATCTACATAGCGCAGGAAGTACCAGGAAGATCCAGCCCACTGCGGCATGGTGTTTGTCTCACGTTTTGCCGGAGCGCCGCAGCACGGGCAGGTGGTGTTGACCCACTCGTCGATGGCTGCCAGCGGGGATTCGCCGGTACCAGTCGGCTGATAGCTTTCTACCTCCGGAAGTTTTAACGGAAGCTGATCCTCCGGAACCGGTACGTTGCCGCACTTCGGGCAGTGTACGATCGGGATCGGCTCGCCCCAGTAACGCTGACGGGAGAATACCCAGTCACGCAGCTTATAATTGACTCTCTTGTGACCGATACCTCTCTTCTCAATCATTTCCGGCGCTTCTTTTTTCAGTACGGAAGATTCCATACCATTCCACTCGCCAGAGTTGATCATCGTGCCGGACGCCTCGGTATACGCCTCAGTCATGTTCTCGATCTCTTTGCCATCTTTTGCGATAACCTGGATGATCGGGATATTAAATTTCTTTGCAAACTCGAAGTCACGGTCATCGTGTGCCGGTACGCACATGATAGCGCCGGTACCGTAGTCAGCTAATACATAATCAGACAGCCAGATCGGAACCTTCGCACCGTTGATCGGGTTGATTGCATAAGTTCCGGTAAATACGCCGGTCTTTTCCTTATCCTGCAGACGGTCTACGTTGGAACGCATGGATGAATCGAAAATGTATTTCTCTACTGCCTCGCGGGTCTCATCGGTTGCCAGGCTCTTTGCCATCGCGTGCTCCGGAGCCAGTACCATGAAAGTTGCACCGTACAGGGTGTCCGGGCGGGTGGTGTAAACGGTGATCTTCTCATCGCGTCCCTCTACGCCGAAATCAACCTCTGCACCGTAAGATTTACCGATCCAGTCAGTCTGCATCTTTTTAACCTTCTCCGGCCAGTCCAGTTTGTCCAGATCATTTAAGAGGCGGTCTGCGTACGCGGTAATCTTGAGCATCCACTGGCGCAGGTTTTTCTTGGTAACCGGGGTACCGCAGCGCTCACAGCAGCCGTTGACAACTTCCTCGTTTGCCAGACCTGTCTTACAGGACGGGCACCAGTTGATCGGGAATTCTTTCTCGTATGCCAGGCCTTTTTTGAACATCTGGACGAAGATCCACTGGGTCCATTTGTAGAATGCCGGATCTGTGGTATTTACTTCCATATCCCAGTCATAGATGGCTGCGATCTCGTTGATCTGACGTTTAATATTTTTAATGTTGGACTCGGTCGAGATAGCCGGGTGTACGCCCATCTTGATCGCGTAGTTCTCTGCCGGCAGACCAAATGCGTCCCAGCCCATCGGATGGATCACGTATTTGCCGCGCAGCAGCTGATAACGGCTCCATACATCTGAAATAACGTAGCCTCTCCAGTGACCAACGTGCAGACCACTTCCGGACGGATATGGGAACATATCCAGGCAGTAATATTTTTCTTTCTTTCCATCGTTTACATTGATGGGATGTTTTTCCCAGTTCTCGCGCCATTTTTTCTCAATGGCGGTATGATTGTACTGTGACATCTTTGTTCCTCCTGTTTTCTGCTTAACCCACGCTGATTTTTTGCTATTTCCTGTCAAAATCCGGCTCCAGTCTCTAAAATGATGATTCATTATTGCAATCGACTGGTCCGTTGGCAGTTGCATAACATCCAACCCTTGCGGACATTCTTTCAATCCGGTAACGTCAAAAACGCCCTGCGTCTCTACATTACCTGTATAGAGACGCAGGGCGAAAATTCCAACTGCGCGGTACCACTCTATTTCACACGGAATCCGTGTGCTCCTCATCGTCCTGTAACGGCGGATGACCGGCTCTGTCTACTCGGGTATTCAAAAACACTTCTTTCAACAGGCTGCTCCCGGACCAGTTCGGCGGCTTCCTTCCGCTGCCTCACACCATCCGGCAGCTCTCTGTAGAAATTTCGCGGCTTACTACTTCCGTTCATTGCATTTGTGCTATCTGGTAGAATAGCATAAATGGGAAGAAATGTCAAGTAACGTGACCTTCTCAAACTTGCACGTGACAGATCCGACGTTCTTTCAATACATGACATTTTCGACAATCTTTCAATCACCGTCAAACCTACACCTGAATCCGCTCTGCCACTTCATCGCCCAGTGCCAGCCGAACCTTTCCATTTCCGATGATCAGACCATCCAGCACACGTCCAAGGACCCGGATACGGCTTCCTTCTTTGATTCCATAGCGCTCCAAAAAGTTCATCACATCCGCATTTCCAAACATCCACTTGATTTCACAGGACTCTCCCGCCTGCACCTTTGCCAACGACTGCATACAACGACCTCCTGACTGATATTCCGCTTTCTGTAACTGTTCAGTACCTTCACAGTCACGCGCAAAATCCATTAAAAATTGCCTACGGCAATGGGATTTTTGTCTGCTGGTCCATGTTTTCGTACGGTCAGCGCAGTAAATGCGCAGACCTACTGAACAGTTACTGCTTTCTTTACTATTATTATATGCAGTCAGACTATTGTTAGTCAATGGTAATAATTGTTAGTTAATTCTAACAGTATTTAGCCGTTACCGTGAACCATCTCCACACTTCTCCGTCCATCTCCCGGCGGATTCTGCCGCGCAGGCGGAGGTAGTCCAGATGCGCCATGCACTCGCCCACCGCAAACCACTTCTGGGACGGTGGAAATTCTTCCCAGCTGGCGGCACGGATCTTCCAGCGCATCTTTCCAGCCGTCTCATATGCCGTCATACCCGGATGTTCGGCAAGCAGCGCCTCCGTCTCCGCCAGACGCCGCTCATGGTGTGCCAGCAGCGCCTCGATGCGCGCTGCATAATCGCCCGTCTTCCGGTGTCCCGGCAAGGCAAGGCGGACCGGATATTTTCTGGCGAGGCGCAGGCTATCGAGATAATCACCTAATGAATCCTCCGATTCCAGCCAGGAAGTAATATTCGGCGATATATCAAACAGGATATGATCGCCCGTGAACATGATGCCCTGTTTCTTTGCCCAGAACATCGCATTGCCCGGCGTATGCCCCGGCACGGAGATCATTTCCAGCGTGTAATCTCCTACCGTGTATTTCCAGCCTGCCTCAATCGGAACAAAACGGTCATCAACCTGATCCAGCTTATAGCGGACTGCCGGATTGAGCGCCTGCGTTTTCTTCATTTCATCCTCCGGAAATCCACCGGCACGGAATTGCTCCGCCAGCCGAAGCGGACGCTCTGGTGTAAAACCGTCCTTTAAGATTGCCAGATCGGTTCCGCTGATATAGATGTGGCTGTCCGTCCCTGCCGCCTCCCTGGCAAGTCCTGTGTGATCCGAGTGCAGGTGTGTCAGAAGAATATCCAGCCGCTCCGGACTGCTGCCAAGTGCCCGAAGCCCGGCAAACAGCGCCTCCCGGCATTCCTCGCGCCGAAATCCGGTGTCAATCAGAAGGTCGCGCCCGTTTTCTTTCCCCTTGATCAGGTAACTGTTGAGTTCCCGCAAAGGATTCTGCGGCAATTCCACACCGATCCGCCAGATTCCATCTGCCACCTGTTCTACAAGGGCTTCCCTCTTCTCTATGTTCTTTGTGATTTCTTCTCTTTTATTTTCTTTAAGCATATTTTTCCTTATTGAATCTATTGAATCTTCTCAGCCTTCTGCTTTCTCTTCTCTATGATCCATCGTCCGGAACAGATGTGTGCAAATCAAAATCGCCACCACAATCGACAGATAATCCGCCGCCGGCTGTGCATAGATAACTCCATCCAGGCCAAACATCGCATTCAGCACGAAAATCAGCGGAATAAAAATCAGTCCCTGGCGGCAGATCGTAAGAATCAGCGACGGAAGCGCTTTTCCCATTCCCTGGATCGTATTGATGCAGAGGAATAAGATACCAAGGAGTGGCGCAGAAAGCTGGAGCGCAACCACCATCTGAATACCATACTGGACAACTTCCGCATCATTAATAAACATCTGAATCATTGTCTTTCTTGCGACAATCATAATCAATGTCAGAATCGTTCCCATAATAACCGATACAAGTCCTGTAAATTTGAATACCGACATCAGGCGTTTCTTGTTGCGCGCTCCATAATTATAACCGATCAGCGGCTGGATTCCCACGCAGAGACCAATCTGCAGCAGGACAACAAGCATATTGGATTTCATCGCAACCCCCATCGCCGCTACCGGTGTGTCACCGTAACCGACCAGCGCCTGGTTCAGGATAATATTGGCAAAGCTCATCAGGATGTTATTTAAGGATGCCGGAATACCGATCCCTGCCACGCCGGAAGCGATTCCATCTCCCATCTTAAAATCACGGAAATGAATCGACAGTGTCGATTTTCCCCGTAGATAATAAGCAATATAGTAAAGACAGGCCGCAATATTGCCGATGATCGTCGCAAGCGCTGCACCGGTCACTCCCCAGCCAAGCACCAGGATCATGATCGGATCCAAAATAATATTTACTACGGTACCTATCAGGTTTCCGACCATCGATTCTCTCGATGCGCCTTCTCCCCGCAGAATATTCGCAAATGCAGTTGAAAACATAATAAACGGCGCGCCGATTGCAATAATCGCCAGGTACTGTCTCGCAAAACCGATCGTATTTACACTGGCACCGATGAGATGCAGAATGGTTTCCATTCCAAGTACAGACAGGATAGCCACTATCACGCCCAGCCCCAGGGATCCATAGCAGCAGAATGAACTGATATGACATGCCCGATCTTTATGGCGTTCTCCCAGTGCTCTCGATATCGCTGAGCTGCCGCCGATACCGAACAGATGGCCTAATGCCATAAAAATCATAAAGACCGGCGTTGCCAGCGAAACTGCCGCCACCTGCAGCGGATCCTTCGTCTGACCGATGAAAAATGTATCCGCCATGTTATAGATAACAACCACCAGCATGGAAATCATGGTCGGAACCGCCATGGTTGCGACCGCCTTCGGTACGGGTGTTTTTTCAAATAAATCCGTATTTGTTTTCATTTGTCGTAACTCCTCTCTTTCTATATTTGTTGTATTCTTTACAGTCACATTCTCGCGCCGAGCGCGGTCGCTTGCGACATGTTTCTGCTTCGCGCAAGTGCACATCATTGGCACGTTAGTGCCTTTTTGTGTAATAGGGGATTCCAAGGAATTTCCTATTACATAAAAATACAGGCACTTCTGCCTGCTGTGTAAAAGATCAACTCTTATTTATAAACACTTAATTTTATCATAAACACCTATTTTGTCAACTATTTCCGTATTAAACTTATCTTAAAACCCAGCTTAAAAATTGTCTTTTGGAATTGTCTTTGGAAGTTGCAAAAAAGCGCTTTCTGGGATATGATGGAAACTAGAAAATTATGAATTTCATACCGATGGAGGATTTTTACTATGTCTAACAATTACGCAGGCAAATTTGTAAGTGCTGAGACCGCCGTCAAGGCCGTTCAACCGGGCGACTGGGTGGATTATGGCTTTGGTGCTGGATTTCCGGAGCTTCTCGACCGTGCGCTGGCAGCACGCAGGGATGAGCTGACCGATGTCAAGATCCGCGGCGGTTTAGTCATCCACCCGCGCATCGAGGTTGTCGAAAGCGACCCGGAGCAGAAAGCATTCAGCTACTACAGCTGGCACATCGGCGATTATGAGCGCAAGCTGCAGACCCGTGGGCTCTGCAAGTTTATGCCGATGATGCTGCGTTCCCTGCCGGAAATGTACCGCCACCACATTCGCGTGGATGTTGCCTTTGTACCGGTTTCCAGACCGGATGCGGACGGCTACTGCGGACTGGGTATTTCCAACTATGCATGGCGCACCATCTTTGAGAATGCGCGCACCGTCATCTTCGAGATCAATGAGCGCCTCCCGCGCTTACAGGGCGTCGATGGTTCCCACCGTGTCCACCTCTCAGAGGCAGATTTCATCGTCGAGGGCGAGCATGAGCCGCTTCCGATCCGCACCTACCGCGATCCGAGCGCCGTTGATATTGAGATTGCCAAACGTGTCGTTGAGGAGATCCCGGACGGCGCTGTCCTCTCCCTGGGAGTCGGCGGCGTTCCGTTTACCGTTGCCAATATGCTGGCACAGTCCGACAAAACCGACCTCGGCTGCCACACCGGCACCATCAGCGATGCTTTTTTAGCCCTCTATAAGGCTGGCAAGCTGACCAACAAGAAGAAGGAGATTGACAACGGTTATTCTACCTGGAACCTTGCCATGGGCTCTCAGGAATTATATGACTGGCTGGATAATGAGCCGCAGCTCTTCCATCCGGCTGACGTCGATTACGTCCACTCCCCGTACCGCATCGGTGAGATGAAAAATGTCATCAGTATCAACGGTGGGGTCGAGCTGGATCTGATGGGACAGGAAAATGCCGAGTCTGCCGGCACCCGACAGCTCTCCGGTATCGGCGGACAGATGGATTTCCTGGAGGGCGCATTCCGCTCCGAGGGAGGCAAGGGCTTTATCTGCCTTGCTTCCACCCACAAGAAAAAAGATGGCTCCTTAAAATCCAACATCGTACCGTTCATTCCGGGCGGCAGCACCGTATCTGCACCGCGTACCATGATTCAGTACGTGGCGACCGAATACGGTATCGCAAAACTGACCGGGCTTACCTTAAAAGAACGAGCGGATGCCATGATCGCCATCGCACACCCGGATTTCCGTGATGAGCTGCGCCGGTATGCGGAGGAGAATTTTAAATAAAAATTGGAAAGATACATCGGAACCGAAACATCAACATTCCATGTTATCTTTGATTATTTGAAAACCAGAATTTTCAACATAGAAAAGCCGTAACCTTATACTTTCGCTCATGAGTTTAATCCCATGGGCGAGTATATCTGATTACGGCTTTTTATTTTTTATGCCTCTTTCTTCGCCCCTATAACAACCATAACCACCATAAACCGGCAGACCAGAATAATCATAGACGCAAAGAGCTGCCACAGCGCGATATGCAGAATCAGGCTGACTGCGTACCCACACAGTGCTGCTCCCATTACCATAGCATATCCACAGCACAGTTCGGAGTGATAGGAATGTCTGGGCGAACCTGCGGTGTAGCTTTCCATCAGTCCATAGAGCACCACATATTCCAGCATACACGGAATCAGCGACCAGATGGTTCCGTCCGGCCGCCTCCAGAACATGGACAGAAAGCTAGAAAAAGCAGTCACCAGCACAAGCGCCGCCCCTGCTGCCCGGTACACTCTCATCTCTTTTACATCCATCTGGAAAAATCCAGCCTGCCGCTCTTTCTGGAGAATCCCGATATATAAAATCAGAAACCCGATGCAGGGCGGCAGCAGCATCACATGGAACAGATTAATATGAATCGAAGCAAGAATCAGACCGGCTAAAATCTTATGATCTCCCGTTTTCACTTAAATGCCTCCTCTTTCAGCAGATATTTCCACACATCAATAAAGCGAAGCTCCCTTCTCTTCCTGTATTCATTTTCAAATGAAAGAACCTGCTCCCCGCCATCTTTGCCGATATATGAAAGCACTGCAACTCCTGAATGAAATACCTGCGGCGACTGGTCTTCCTCTTTGCCAATCCAATGGCTCTGGAACGTCAGGACATCACCCGTTTTTACTGTCAGCCGTTTCGGCTCTTCCCCTTCTTTTTGGGCTGGGATAGGCTCTCCATTTAAGGTCATCGAAAAATTTTCCATCTCCCCGGCTGACGCAATGCAGCCTTTTACTTCGATGGTTCCATCTTTCTGAACGGTGTAAACCTGTGTGGCCGTTCCATCTGAATTGGCGCTGGAACTTGGATTTTCCAGGGCGCTCCCGCCCTCCGGATTTGCAATCAGTACCAGATTACCAATTTTTACGTCCGCTGTGTTTCCATCTGAATAGAGCACCTGCGCCCGCGTCAGGATTCTCCACTGACTGATCCCGTTATGCTGCGGATCTTCAATCGAAAGCGTAGCATCCAGGCGATGAAGCGCATACTGTCCCGCTGACTGGACTGTCTCCCGCATTTCCTGCATTTGAAGTTCAGGCAACTCTGAAAAACGAATTTCTCTCACACAGATCTCATCCGTCACATCCGTCAGATAGGCAAAATTTACCTGTGTATACCATACATCCGAAGTTTCATCTGTCTCATCCACACTTTCTTCCCCCAGTGCATACAAAGACACTGTATTCTCCAATCCCATATCCGCATTCAGGTCTTTCATACCTTCGTCTAAAACTCCAACTTTCACATCGGAATCGGTACTTTCTTCTTCAAGCGCCTCACTTGACACAGATGAAACGATTCCATCCTCCGAAGTTTCTACTCCGTCCAGCCCACAGCCCAGATAAGCCGACTGGCTGTAGTGCAGAAACAGCGGTTCTTTCAGCCGGAACGTATACTGGGCGATCAGACCCGCCAGCAGACAAATAAGCGCCAGCACCAGCCAGATATGCACAATCATCCGCTCCGGGTGTTTCCGAACTGTTTTTGCCTGTTCTTTTACTTCCATGAGTTCCCCGCTTTTCTCATTTTTCTCTATCATAAAAAGGCCACCCACCTGTCTGTATAAGTTGTTCTCTTTGCAACATTATACCTTTTTACAGGTGGGTAGTCTTTTCTATTTTCTTACAATTTATAGCCTTCTTTTTGAAAATTGCAAAAGAACGCAATTCGTAGCAATTTGGCATCCGCATTCACTGCCTTAACTTCTCGCCTGTCCCATCGATAACATTCGCAACGCTTTGTTCAATTCAAGCACAGCCTATAACCATATCGATCCGAAAGACCTTCCAGAAAGAGAAAGCCGCCGCTGACAGCCTTGATGAATCGGTATCGATCCACTCAGCCGCCTGCGGCGGTTTTCTGCTTATTTATATAAGAATATCATATTTTTGACCGAAACGGTAAGCACTTCATCTGCCATTATTCAGCTTCTGCCGCTCTCGCCTCCACTTCTCTCTTCTGTACATCGCCCGGAGCCTGCTCATAGCGGCTGAACTCATAGGAGAATTCGCCGATACCGCCGGTCATGGAACGAAGGTCGGTATTATAACCAAACAGCTCGGACATCGGGATATCTGCCTCGATGATCTGTTTGCCGTGATGGTTGGAGTTCATACCGAGAACACGGCCTCTTCTGCGGTTCAGATCGCCCATGACGTCGCCGGTAAATTTATCCGGAACGGTTACCTTCAGGGATGCGATCGGTTCAAGGAGAACTGGATTCGCTTCCATGAACGCTTTCTTGAATGCCAGCGTCGCTGCCATCTTGAATGCCATCTCGGAGGAGTCAACCGGATGATAGGAACCATCTAACAGGGTTGCCTTCACACCGACAACCGGATATCCAGCCAACGGACCCTTCTGTACACATTCCTGAACACCCTTCTCAACTGCCGGGAAGTAGTTCTTCGGAACGGCACCGCCAAATACCTTTTCTTCGAATACATATGGTGTCTCCAGATCGCCGGACGGCTCGAAGGACATCTTAACATCGCCGTACTGTCCATGTCCACCAGACTGTTTCTTATATTTGCCCTGTGCTTCTACTTTCTTGCGAAGTGTCTCGCGGAATGCAAATTTCGGTTTGCTGAGCACAATGTCTACTTTATATCTTGTCTGCAGCTTGCTGACAACGACTTCGAGCTGCTGCTCGCCGATGCCGTAAAGTAAGGTCTGACGGTTCTCGGTATCGCTGACGCTTCTGAGTGTCAGATCTTCGTCCATCATCTTTGCCAGTGCACTGGAGATCTTGTCCTCATCGCCTTTGGTCTTAGCTGCGTATGCCATGTAGGTATACGGGGTAGAAATCTTCGGTTTGTGGTATACAATCGGAGCCGTGCGGACTGCGATGGTATCGCCGGTCTGAGTAACGTTTAATTTGGCAACCGCGCCGATATCGCCCGCCTTTAATTCCGGAACCTCGATGACATCCTTGCCGCGGAGAACATATACTTTCTGAACTTTCTCTTCAGCATCTTTGTTTACATTGTAGATAACGGTATCTGGTTTTAAGGTACCGGTACAAATCTTCATCAGGGAGTATTTGCCGATGAACGGGTCAACCACAGTCTTGAAAACACGTGCCGACAGGGATACATCGTCATTATATTTAGCGGTAAAGCGCTCTGCGGTCGATACATCGACACCGACACACTCGAACTTGTCCGGTGACGGGAAGTATTTATCGATCGCCTGCAGCAAATATGCGAAGCCCTGTGCATTGACACCGGAACCCATCATAACCGGAACGATGTTGCCCTCACTTACGTGCTCGCGCAGCGCCTGTGCGATCTCTTCCTGTGTAAATTCTTCACCGGAGAAATAGCGCTCCATATATTCTTCACTCGTCTCTGCCACTGCCTCGATCAGCGCATCACGGATGATGCCGAGGTTCTTCTTGGTGTACTCCGGAATCTCGCATTTCTCATATTCGCTTAAATGAGTGAAACGGCGGCCTTCCATCTTTACCGCATTGACAAAGCCGACAAATTTTTCATTTTCACGGATCGGCACCTGGAACGGCGCGATCTTACGGCCAAACTGTTTCTCCAGTTTTAAGATCAGCTCACGGAAGCTTGCCTGATCGTCATCCATGTTGGTAACGAAGAACAGGCGCGGCAGGTTGTACTCTTCACAGAGTTCCCATGCCTTCTCGGTTCCGACTTCGATGCCAGCCTTGCAGTTTACAACGATGATTGCTGCATCTGCTACACTGATAGCTTCCTCTACTTCTCCCACAAAATCAAAATAGCCAGGGGTATCTAACAGGTTAATCTTGATCGGTCCATCTTCTCCCTGATACTCCAACGGAATCAGCGTGGTGGAGATAGAGAACTGTCTCTTGATTTCTTCTTTATCATAATCGCTGATGGTGGTTCCTTCCGGAACTTTTCCCATTCTCTTGGTAGTACCTGTTACCAGTGCCAGCGCCTCTGCTACCGTTGTCTTGCCGGCACCGCCGTGCCCCAGTAACACTACATTGCGGATTTGTTTTGTCCCATACACGTTCATAGTTAAGTCCTCCCGTCTATTTATTTTGATGTTTTTTTCTTGTATTTTAACCTCTGTTCATATTGTACAAGAAAATAGAGAAAATTTCAAGCAAAACAACACCTTTATACAAAATTTATTCGTTTTATTTTGAAAAGCATTGAAAATGCGACAATTTCCCTGTTCAAAGGCGGTGAAATCAATCGCATTTTCGCAAATTTAGTAATAAACAGATGTAAAAAAATTTCTTTTTCACTTCAACGCGTAAAATCGTTGACAAGTGACTTGTTCTATTCTACAATAATTTCTAGTTTCATTTTTTACTATACTACCTATGAAAGAGAGCGTAATTGCTATGAATACACCGATTAATCATCTTACCGCCGGTTTCATCGGACTCGGTCTGATCGGCGGCTCTATCGCCAGAGGTTTGAAACGCAGCGCCCCGGATATTCAGATCATGGCTTATATGCGGACCCGCGAAAAATTGGAACAGGCACATGCAGACGGCATTGTTGACCTGATTCTGGACGGCGTGGACGAGCATTTAAGCGAGTGCGACATCATTTTCCTGTGCACACCGGTTGAATTTAATGAATCCTATCTGCGCCAGATCCGGCCGTTCTTAAAGGAAGGCGCGGTTGTGACTGATGTCGGAAGCACCAAGACCAGCATTCATGAGACCGTTGCCGCGCTTGGCATGGAAAGCTGCTTCGTCGGCGGACACCCGATGGCTGGCTCGGAAAAGACCGGCTACGAGAGTTCAACCGACCATTTGCTGGAAAATGCATACTATATCATTACCCCGACACCGCACACCCCGGCTTCCCACACTGACCGTATGGTGAATGTGGCAAAGGCGATCGGTGCGCTGCCCCTGGTGCTGGATTACCATCGTCATGATTTCATTGTCGCGGCGATCAGCCATCTGCCGCACCTCATCGCCTCCAGCCTGGTCAACCTGGTACACGACTGCGACAGTGAGGATCAGATGATGAAACGGCTGGCTGCCGGAGGTTTCAAGGATATCACCCGTATTGCCTCCTCTTCTCCGGTCATGTGGGAACAGATCTGCATGACGAACACAGGCAATATCACTGAGGTGCTGGATCGCTACATTGATTCCCTGACGACATTGCGGGAAGAACTGTCCGACCACCAGTCTAGAGCCATCTACCAGCTGTTTGAGTCCTCCCGCGACTACCGGAATTCGTTTGCAGAAACTCCAAAAGGATCGATACAGCCGGAATACGCCTTCTCCGCCGACGTGGTGGACGAGCCAGGTGCTATCTCCATCATTTCCTCGATCCTCTCCGGTAAAGGAATCAGTATCAAAAATATCGGCATCAGCCACAACCGTGAGCATGGCGAGGGCGCGCTGCGGATCAGCTTCTACGACAAGACTTCGATGGAAGCGGCGTGGGCGCGTTTGAAGAAATACAATTACACGCTGTTCGCGTAGACTGCAATGTATGTTTCAAACTTAACTTTCAACATTAATGTTTAGGCAGGTACAACTATGAACTCAATGAAATTTACCCATACATCTTCTCTCCGGGGCGAACTGACCGTTCCGGGAGACAAGTCCATCTCCCACCGCAGCGTCATGTTCGGCGCTCTTGCGGACGGACTGACCGAAATCCACGGCTTCCTGCAGGGCGCAGACTGTCTCTCCACGATCTCCTGTTTTTCCAAAATGGGAATCTCGATCGAAAATCAGGGCGAGACCGTTCTCGTCCACGGACGTGGACTGCACGGGCTGACTGCCCCAGACTCCGTTTTAGACTGCGGCAACAGCGGCACCACAACGCGCCTGATCTCCGGCATTCTCTCGGCCCAGAAATTTGACACAACACTGACCGGCGACGCTTCCATCCAGAAACGTCCGATGAAGCGCATCATCGATCCTCTCTCTCAGATGGGCGCAAAGATCGAGAGTGTCAATGGAAATGGCTGCGCGCCGCTCCATATCACCGGCTCACCGCTGCACGGCATCCATTATAATTCTCCGGTTGCCTCCGCCCAGGTCAAATCCTCGATTCTGCTGGCAGGTCTGTATGCCGACGGAGAAACCCGCGTGACCGAACCGTACATCTCCCGCGATCACAGTGAACGGATGCTGTCCGCATTCGGCGCAGACATCCACACAGAAGGAACCACCGCGATTTTACAGCCGGCAAAACAGCTCTATGGACAGAAAATTCAGGTTCCGGGCGATATCTCCTCCGCTGCCTTTTTTATCGCAGCCGGACTCATCGTACCGGATTCAGAAATCTTAATTAAAAATGTCGGTATCAACCCGACCCGCGACGGCATCCTGCGCGTCTGCAAGGCGATGAACGCGGACGTCGAACTTCTCAATGTAAACACCGCCTCCGGCGAACCGACCGCCGACCTGCTCGTCCGCTCCGGTAAGCTGACTGGAACCGCAATCGAGGGTGCGATCATCCCGACTCTCATCGACGAGCTTCCGGTGATCGCTGCGATGGCGTGCTATGCCGAGGGAACCACCGTCATACGCGATGCCGCGGAACTGAAGGTAAAAGAGTCAAACCGCATTGCTGTCATGGTAGAGAATTTAACCGCTATGGGCGCGGATGTGACCGAGACCGAGGATGGCATGATCATCCACGGCGGCAAGCCGCTGCACGGTGCTGTGATCGACAGCAAGAAGGATCACCGCATCGCCATGACCTTCGCCGTTGCCGCACTCGGCGCTTCCGGCGAGACCGAAATTCTGGATGCAGACTGCGTGAACATCTCCTATCCGGGATTCTATGGGGATCTGGAACGGCTGTGTAAATAAAATGTGACTATGCATATTTGAGACAAAAAGGGCAGGAAAAGCTTCAAATCGCTTTCCTGCCCTTTTCTTTTGTCCTACTGCCCATATTTCGCAAAATACCGATCCAACACCTGTCTTGCGATCGGCGCAGCGACCGCACCGCCGGAACCGGACTCTTCTGCCAGCACGCAGATCGCCACCTTCGGCTTGTCTGCCGGAGCGAAACCGACAAACCAGGAATGTGTCTCCTTACCTGTCTCAAACTCGGCGGAACCGGTTTTTCCGGCCACCGTATAGGATCCCCCCCGCATCGCGGAACCCGTACCAATCTCGACCACCTGGCTCATGAGATGGGTCAGAAACTGTGCGTCATTCGCAGACATCAGGGTTCCATAGGCGGACGGAAGGAACTTCTTGACCGTCTGACCACCCACATTTTCAACATGATCGATCATATATGGCTTCATCAGCGTGCCGCCGTTGGCGATCGCCGATACGATCATCAGGTTATGCAGCGGCGTAATCTGGGTTTTTCCCTGTCCGATCGCAGTCTGAAGCTTTTCCCAGTCATCCGAACTGCCGTCGAGCGAAAACGTGCTCTGGTTGTACGGAAGTGTGTACGGAAGCTCCGAATTAAAGAGCATCTGATTTGCCAGCGCCCGGAATTTTTCTGAATTAATCTGCATTCCAATCTCCGCAAACGCACCGTTGCAGGAATTGGCAAATGCCTGAATCAGATTCTGCGTCCCGTGTGCCGTCCCGTGGTAACATTTAATCGTATAATCGCCATTCTGGTAAGAACCATTACAATTATACACATAGTCCTGCCAGGTATTCGGGTTCTCTTTCATATATTCCAGCACCGTCAGCATCTTGAACGTCGATCCCGGCGGATATAAGCCCTGCGTTGCACGGTTGACTAACTGCGCCTTCGTGTTGTCCGGAGACACCAGCTCCGCCCAGCGCTCATCGACGAGATTTGCATTAAAATTCGGCTGGGAAACCATCGTCAAAATCTTTCCCGTATCCGGTTCCATGACGATCACTGCGCCCCGGTATTTTCCGATCGCGTCGGATGCCGTCTGCTGCAGATCCACATCGAGCGTCGTAATCACATTGTCGCCCAGATTTTTCTTCCCCTGAAATTCATTGATCGTTTTCTCAATCAGATTCACATGGGAGGAAAGCAGGTAGAAATTCGCCAGCGACTCCAGACCTGTTTTTCCATTTTTGCCGGAATATCCGACCGAATGGACAAACAGATAATCATACGGATAATAGCGTTTCTCGCTTCCGTCACTTGCAACGTTCGTCTGCGCCAGCACCGTTTTATCATTGCTCATAATCGAACCGCGGGTCACCCGGTCTGAGAGGAGATCGAGCCTCGCATTATAAGAGCTGCCGATTACATTTTCACTCTTAAACTGGATAAACCAGCCAAAATAAACGGCCATCGCGATAAAGAGCGCCGCAATCCCATAGGTCAGCCACAGAATATGACGGTTTGAACGCGCTCTCGCATTTTCAGTTCTTTCCATTTCATCCTTCTGCCTCATCAAACTGCTGCTCCTCCTCTTCTTCCTCATTCCGTTTCAGGACATATAGTCCCTGTATCACGCCAAACAGGATAAATGTGCTGAGAATCGAACTGCCTCCATAACTGACAAGCGGCAGCGTCACGCCGGTAGACGGAATGAATTTCGTCACGCCGCCGATCGTCAGGAACACCTGCACCACATACTCAATTCCCAGACCAAACGCGATCAGCTTGTAAAATAATGCCTGCATCCGGGTCGCAATCAGCATGAACTGCATGAAACAGCCCAGACAGATCAGGAGAATACAGAGCGCATAGATGCCGCCCAGCTCCTCCGAGATCGCCGCGAAAATGAAGTCCTTCTCAACAACCGGGATCTTCTTCGGCATCCCCTGGTAAAGTCCCATGCCAAACCAGCCGCCTGTGCCGATCGCAAAGAGCGCCTGCGTAACCTGATACCCTTTTCCTGCGATGTCACTCCACGGATCCTGCCATGCTTCCACGCGGACACGCACATGCGAAAACAGCTTATACGCCAGCATCGCAGCCGCACAGCCGCTTCCAAGACCGCCTGCCAGATACAGCCAGTTGGAGGTTGCAATAAACAGCATCAGGACATAGGCGAGGAAAAAAATCAGCGCACTTCCCAGATCCTTGGATAACACCAGAATCAACACGTGCGCCGCCGCCACGCCGGTCGTGATCGCCACATTTTTAAACTCCGTTGAGCGGTAAAACGTCGTCGCTACGAAGAATACAAAGCTGATCTTAACAAACTCGGACGGCTGGAACGAAAATCCGCCGATACTGATCGAAAGCTGCGCGCCGAAGCTGGTATTGCCGATCACACAGACAACCAGCAGCAGCGCCAGACCTATCAGGCCGTACACCCACGGTATCTTAGCGAGCTGCCAGGTTCTATCTATCACATATGGTATAATCATTGTGATAACCGCCGCAACTGCCATGATGATAAACTGGCGGACCGCCTTGTCCATCGAGATGCGCGTCAGCATGATAAAACTAGTGCACAGAAGCATACACGTGTTGTTCAGCAACAGTCTCGACGCATTCCGGTAAAACAGCCGGTATAAGAGCTGGTACAGGACAAAAAAGACAAGCTGCGCGCCGAAAAACAGCACAACTGCCTCATCCTCGGTTTGTAGATAAATGATCGTACCCGACAGAAGAAATATCAAAAACAGCGGTACATTCTGCAGACGGCAGAGCCGGAGTTTCGACTCGTCATCCGGCAGTGAAAAAAAGCGGAAATTGTAATATGTATAAATCAGTATCAGCAATATCATCAGATACCTGGACATCGTTGTCACAAGATTTATCATGGTGATCCTCCTTTTCATGTGTACCCGGAAGATTCCCGGTACACACGCTACTCTACGCCCCTCTTAAAATGACCTCTTGTAAATTCGCCCTCCAGCTCCACCGGTTCCTGATGGAGGAAGGTCTTCACGTAGGCATCCAGCACTTCCCCGGTCTGTGCCGCACTCTCCGACGTAAATGCCAGACGCAGCACCTCCGGCTGCAGGCGGTCTATCTGCTTTTTATCCTTCAAAAGCGACAGGGGGCTGGAATTGTAGATCGTATTGCAGCAGAAACGGCACTGGTTCCTTACCGGAAATACCTTCTTTTTGCGATCCCGCAGATACAGATATTCCGGACATTTACTGCATCCTTCCACTGTTTTCCGGATGCACTGGGCGGTTACCATGACCGGGATCGAACCATATACGAGAAGTTCCCGTTCCCGGCTGTCGCGCGCCCCCAACTCCCGGCTGTTGAGCTCGACCGGAAGGGTAAAACGCATCGAAAGCTCCGGCGCCATCTCCCGCACAAAATCCTCCGCCCGGTGATTCATCGTATAAATACCATAATCCATCACAAGCGGAATGGAAATCTTCCACTCGCGCACCAGTTCCAGCTCTTCCCATGCCCGGATGACAAGACCGTCAAATCCCGCCGATTCCAGCCTGGAACGATGCGTTTCAAAATATTCCTTTGCCCGATCGCGGAAAATATGCGGCATTACCAAAAGACACTGCTTGTCTGCCTCATGGCAGCGTGATACCCATTCGTTCCACTGTTCGGCGCCAAATTCAGCGCTATCCAGATAGATGGCGCCGACTTCTGGTACGGATAACGCCACTTTTAACTGTGCCGGGTGTTCGACCGAAACGTGGATGTGGTACAGAGCTGTTTTATTCCCTTTTTTATTCTCAAACAGCGTTTTCTGGCTCTGTACAGGTAAATCTGCTGTGAGTTCAACGTCCTGAGCCGGGCTGGTTTTTTCTGATTCCGAACCTGTCTGGTTATTTTCTTCCAGATTCTTTTCTTCCGGATTTTGCCATCCTTTTCCTGTCCCGCACGCCCTATTTTCCGGTATCTCCCGGCGGTATGGACGCAGTATCTCCTCGGTCAGCTGCTCAAACGCAGAGCGGCGGAGTTCATTTAACTCCTGCACCGGCACAAAGGGGCTGCCGCCTGTCTCCACTTCCAGATTTTCAAAATAATACGGCGTATTTCCCGTTTTTCCGAGCTGTTTCTCAATCCGTTCCTTGCTCATCGGCTGTTTCACTGCCGTCTGGACAACTGCTCCGATTCCGCCTGCCATCCGGCTTTCTCCCGTCAGCGGATCTTCGTATTGAAGCGTCAGCTGCAGCGGTTCGCCTTCACAGACACGCGCAAACCCCTGAACCGGTTCTTTCACCTCTGCTTCCACATACGTTTTGTCCAGATACTGGTAAAGTTCCCGGTTTTCCTGGCGGAATGCCGGTTTCTCATGGCAGACCACCATATCGCGTCCATTGTGCTCGGTATAATAGCCTAACGTCTGACCGCCGCGGTCAAACAGATCCAGCAGCTCCTTCCGGTCTTTCGGGTCAACCCGGTAACCTTTTCTGCCATTCTTTAAATATAAATCTACATATTTCCGGTACAGGCGCACCACGCCTGCCGTATAGCGCGAACTCTTCATGCGCCCCTCGATTTTCAAGGAATAAACGCCTGCTTCCAGAATATCCGGCAAAATATCCAGCGTACAAAGATCCTTGAGACTGAGCACATACTTGGAATCACCCGGATTTAACACGCCATTTTCTTTCTTTTTGTTTTTGTTTTCATTCGGGTTGTTCTCATCCAGCCGCCGAAGGACATCAAACGGAAGCCGGCAGGTCTGAGCGCATCGTCCCCGGTTGCCGCTTCTGCCGCCGATCAGGCTGCTGAACAGGCATTGTCCCGAATAACAGTAACAGAGAGCCCCGTGAACAAAGCTCTCTATCTCCACGCCCGTCTCCTGATAAATGCGGCGTATCTCTTCCAATGAAAGTTCACGCGCTGTGACGATGCGGACCGCGCCCATTCTCGTCATAAGCGCCGCGCCCTCCGGTCCGGTAATCGTCATCTGTGTGCTCGCATGAACCGGCAAATCCGGAAAATGCTCCCGGATATAAGAAAATACGCCCATGTCCTGCACGATCACGGCATCCAGTCCCGCCTGGTAATACGGAAGCAGATAGTCGTATAAGTCATCCATCTCGTCTTCCTTTACCAGCGTATTGACCGTCATATAAAGCTGGCGCCCATGCAGATGCACGTAGTTGATCGCTTCCAGCATCCCCGTTTCATCCGGATTTTCCGCATATGCCCTGGCTCCGAAACGGCTGCCGCCCATATAGACTGCGTCCGCCCCCGCAGCAACCGCCGCTTTCATGCTATCGAAGGAACCCGCCGGTGCCAGAATTTCCACCTTTTTTTTCATATCATTTCACCCATTATAACCGCAGAATTGCATCTTTCAGTTCCACCGTTCCCTGTCTCTTGGGAAATGGCTTCCGCTTCATATATGCCTCCACCTGTGCCTGACGGACAGCTGCCAGTTCCTCACGTGCTGCCCCTGCCTCCTGGAGGCTCTCTTCCAGATCTTTCTTTATCGTCTGTTTTTCCTGCTCCAGCTGGCTCAGCTGCTCTTTTACACTTTGTTTTTCCTGTTCCGTCTGCATCAGACGTGCTTCCAGCTGCGATTTTTCCGTCTGCACAGCTGTCGCCGCCTGTCTTGCTTCTTCAAGCTGTTGTTTGAAAATCTCCAGCTTGTCCTGCAAAGAAGCGATTTCACTCTGGGATGACTCGACCGCCAGACGCTGATCTTCTGCCTCCTGTTTCCAAACCTCTGCTTCTCCACGGAAATCGTTTGCTTCCTTCTTTGCATCCGCAATCTGTTCCAATGCCTCTTTCTTTGCAGCTTCTGCCTGCTCCCGGGCTGTCTGCTCCGCCCTAACAGCGCGATCCTGGGCTGCTTTTTCCGCGGATTCCACGCGATCCTGTACCTCTCTCTTCGCACGTTCAATCTGCTCCTGCGCTTCTTTTCTTGCAGACTCAACCTGTTCCTGTGCTGTTTTCTTCACAGCCTCGATCTGTCCCTGCGCTTCTTTTCTTGCAGACTCAACCTGTTCCTGTGCTGTTTTCTTCACAGCCTCGATCTGCCCCTGCGCTTCTTTTCTTGCAGACTCAACCTGTTCCTGTGCTGTTTTCTTCACAGCCTCGATCTGCTCCTGCGCTTCTTTTTTCACACGCTCGATCTGTGCCTGTACCTCATTTTTAGCAGCTTCCGCCTGCTCAGCTGCCTCTTTTGCCGCCTTCTTTGCCGTCTCCAGTTCTTCCTCGCTGACGGTGCGCTCATTGCGGAGACTCTCGAGTTTCATCTGGGTGCTGACCATCTCATGTTTCAGACGGTATGTCTCTTTTTCCATGCTCTCTTTGTCAGATGCAAGTGCCTTCGCACTCTCTTTTTCTTTAAAATAATCATCCGCCAGATTCAGATAAGTCATAATACTCTGGTAGTCTTCCGGCATTTTTAAAAATCCCGGCTGCGCCTTGAGCTGGAAAATCTTCCCATTCAGATACGTGGCAATCTGCTGTACATATCCTTCCGTCTCACTGCCGCCCAGGCTATACACTTTTCCATCAATTAATACATCTATATACTGTTTTGCCATCGCATTCTCTTCTTTCTATCTATAATAAATATGGTTCGACGTTGTCACGTCACCCACACAGAAATACCACCTTCAAATCAATCAAATATCAAATCTCAGAAATACCGTTTTTTGCTTGATTCCAGGCATACCCGAGATGCCGATACGCTGCTTCGGTCGCCATCCGCCCACGCGGAGTCCGGTTGAGCAGACCGTTCATCAGAAGATACGGTTCATACACATCTTCCAGTGTCCCAGCATCCTCGCCCAGCGCTGCCGCCAGCGTCTCCAGTCCGACCGGACCGCCGGAAAACTTGTCGATAATCATATGTAAGATCGCACGGTCGTTGTTGTCAAGTCCCAGCTTGTCCACATCAAGGATATCCAGTGCAAAATCCGCGACTTCTTTCGTAATCACGCCGTTGTACTTGACCTGTGCAAAGTCCCTCACACGTTTTAACAGTCGGTTTGCCAGACGCGGCGTTCCTCTCGAACGTCTCGCAATCTCATAGGCGCCCGTCTTATCAATCTCCACATTCAGAACTCCCGCCGTCCGCAGGACAATCGTCTGCAGCTCTTCAGGCGTATAAAAATCCATCTTCTGCACGATGCCGAAGCGATCGCGCAGCGGCGCCGTCAGAAGCCCCGCGCGTGTCGTCGCGCCTACCAGCGTAAATTTCGGCAGATCCAGACGAATCGAGCGCGCCGTCGAATCTTTTCCCAACATGATATCGATCGCATAGTCCTCCATCGCCGGATAAAGCACCTCTTCCACCTGGCGGTTTAAGCGGTGAATCTCATCCACAAAGAGGACGTCTCCCTCCTGGAGCCCGTTGAGAATCGCCGCAATCTCCCCTGGTTTCTCGATTGCCGGACCGGAAGTAACCTTCATACGGGTTCCCATCTCATTGGCGATAATGCCGCTGAGTGTCGTCTTTCCCAATCCCGGCGGTCCATAGAAAAGAACATGGTCAAGCGCCTCGCCGCGGGATTTCGCCGCATGGATAAATACCTTTAACGTCGATTTGATCCGCTCCTGACCGATATATTCGTCTAAGGTCTGCGGGCGGAGACTTCCCTCAATCCGCTTATCCTCCTCCGTCACCTCGGTTGTAATCGTCCTTCTGCTCATACTTGTTTCCTGTCTTTCCTGTTTTTCTCTCTCATTCAATTAAGCCATGACAGTTCCATTTTCTCATATCTGCCACACATTCCAAATTTTCATCTGACGCACAAGCACCACTATTTTTTATGATCCAGCAATTTCGAATGTCCGACACATAGGTTGTTTTACAAAAACGCCAGATATTTCAGCGATGCCTTCAATACCGCCTCGGAATCCATCTCTTCCGTCACATTGGCGCTCTTGACCGCCTTCACCGCCTCGGCATTCGTATATCCCAGCGCCACCAGCGCCTCCACGGCTTCCTTCACCGCATTGCCTGAAAGCCCGTTTTCCGCAGCCGGCGAAACCGCCGCACTGCCATCTAACAGCGGTGTCAGCAGATCCTCTGCCTGTACTTTATCCTTCAAATCGAGAATGATCCGCTGTGCCGTCTTTGCCCCAACGCCCGGTGCACGGGAGATCGCCTTCGCATCCCCAGTCATAACCGCAAGACGCAGATCCTCCGGACGCAGCGCCGACAAGATGCCAAGTGCCCCCTTCGGACCAATGCCGTTGACCCCCAGAAGCTGGCGGAACATCTCCAGATCCGAACGGCTTAAAAAGCCGTACAGGCTCATATCATCCTCCCGCACCTGCAGGTGCGTATATATCTTTACCTCTTCCCCGAGCGGCGGTAAAACTTCCAGCACCGACATCGGGACAAAAATCCCGATCCCCATCATGCCGGACTCGACCACGATACGGTCCTTTGCTTTCTCCGCCAAGATGCCTTTTACATACGAAATCACGGTAAATTCCTTCCTTTTCTCACTGGTTCAAGATCTGGTTCAAACTAAAAAAAGAACGCTTCAAAATGCCTCCAAATCTTCTTTTCAGTATACCATAGCACAGTTTTCATTGCAAGGAAAGTGCGGAATTTCGAACATATATTCTGCCCGATTGATTGAATTTCATTTTTACACATTATCGGGAACCTATAAATGAAAAAGCTTTTCAATTGTAATATCAATGATTACAGTCAAAAAGCCTTTCCATATCTTTTATTTACTTGTTATGCTTAGATAAACTATGTAATATTTCCTGATTACACCTATATAATTCATCAAATAGCTTTCTAAATGGCTTGTATAACTCATGCCTCTCTAAATCCGGCTTATAAATACATTTCTTTTGGATTACTTGGCGCAAATCTGAAAAACCTTGGTAGAATCCGACTCCAATCGCTGCCATCAGTGCATCTCCATAAGCTGCCCCTATGTCTTCCTTTGGTGTTTCTAACGATACCCCTGCTATATCCGCCACCATCTGCATCCAAACTGCGTTTTTCGTTCCTCCCCCCGCCGCTGCAATCCGTTTTACAGGCAAACCATTTTCACGGAATATGTCAATATGCTGTGCAACTGAATACCCAATTCCTTCCAATGCCGAGCGATACAAATGTCTTTTTGTATGACTCAATGAAAGTCCCACGATCATTCCTCTTGCGTCCGGATCATTCAGCGGTGTCCTTTCTCCCGCAAAGTAGGGTAAAGTTATCAAACCATCTGATCCGGGTGAAATCTCAGAAATTCCTTTCACCATTTCTTCATATGCATTCAATCCTGCTGTTTTTTCCTTTTCCAAGCATTCAGAAAATAACTGTTCCAAATACCATTTTTGAAGTGTGCCTCCATTATTAGTTCCTGCTGCTACACTATAAGTTTCTGGAATTAAAAATGGATTTCCGCGCACTCGCTCATCCTGAATCAGCCGATCTGCACAACAATAGAAAAATAAGGACGATCCAAACTGTACCATCAGATCGCCTGGTGCAAGTACTCCTACACTGATTGCCTCAGCTGCTGAATCTCCAGTTCCAGTAATAACTGGCGTTCCTTCTTTGAGTCCTGTCTCCTTAGCTGCCTGCTTTGTTACCGTTCCACAAATATGGGTAACCGGCATTCCTTCTGCCAACTGCTCCGGCATACAAATCGGTTTACACATTTCTTTATGGATGCTCCCATCCGGATAATACAGCGGACGAAATGAAGCCATCCCCAAAAATGTATCTATTACATATTTTCCAGTTAGTTTAAATGTTAGATAAGAAGAACCTGTCAAAAACTTGTGTGTGCGTCTATATACCTCTGGTTCATGATTTTTTATCCATAAAATTTTAGCAGACACATCTCCACTGCAAATTGGACGTCCAAATAGTTTTTTTACTTTTTCTGTGCCATAATACTGTGAGAGATACTCCATTTCTTCCACGCAACGTGCATCAATACCATATAAAATTGCTTTTCGTAAAGGATGCCCATCCTTATCAACTGGAAGGCAATCTGCTCCCAATGTGCTTCCCCCTACACAAGCAATTTTTTCTGGTTCTACACCACTCTGCTGTAAGAGCATTTTTGACAAAATGCAAAAATCATTCCACCATACCTTATCCGCGTCCTGCTCATAATAACCAGGTTCTGGATTTTCCATTCCGTGATGAGTAACTGCCCGACTTACCACCTTTCCAGACTCATCTGTTAGAACTCCTTTACTTGAATATGTACCAACGTCAATTCCTAAAAAATAATGCAACGTCTATACGCCTTCTTTCATTGTACAGCGATACGCCTTAACTACATCCATAAACTCCATGACTCTCTGTTTTTCAACAAAGTTCTCAAATTTACCATCTTTCTTAAAAGCAGTCCCTACACAAGCGCCATCACATTCACTAAGTTTTTCAACCACATTTTCCTTCGTACACCCTGTATTACAGAAAACAGGAACAAATCCAGAAACTGCCTTGACCCTGCGTACCAAACTTGAATCCGTTTCCTGACCAGCACTACTTCCAGAAACACACAGACCATCTGGAAAGCAATGAAAAATCATGGATTTTGTTATTTTTTCCAGACTTCTCTCTGCTAGATATACATCCGACTCTGGATTTACCTTATATAGCAATTTCATTTTATCTAGTCCAAGTGCTTTTTTTCTACGCAAGACTTCTGGAATATTCGTATCTGTAATTCCATTTTCACCTATATAGGCACCCGTAAATGTACTTCTTACAAAATCTGCCTCTACTGCCGCTGCCAAATCGATCGTCGCCAATGGATTAGAAACAATATTGACACCAAATGGAACTTTTATCTCTTTTTTTAATTCTCCCACAATCCGTCCCATCGCTGCCACAGTTACGTAGGAAACCTTTTTTTCATACGGAAGGCTGAATTCATTGGCAATCAAAATTCCATCTACTCCTCCCTCCTGGAGCGCCTGAAGCTCTCTGGCTGCATTTTTAATTACCTCTCCCATCGTTGCATCTTTTTCATACAGAGGATCCCCCGGCAGCGCCCGCAAATGCAACAGTGCAATGATCGGTTTTTTTACATGAAATAATTCATCTGTCCACATATTCTTTCTCTCCTCTATTCCATGTACATTCTCAAATTCTGCACATTTCTTTTGTCATAACGAAATGGATCCAGGTAATACGCCGGTGCTGTCAGTTCCTGCGTAAAATATCCCTCATATCCATTTTTTACCATGTCCTCTAAATCTTTTCTTAAGTTTCTCTTCCCTTCACCCCAGATGTAATGCCCATAGGGATCACAATCCTGAAAATGTGAATGTACAATGTTTTCCTTTCCAAAAACATCAAACCACTGCTGAATCGTTTCACCAGAAACCGACATTGCTGTCAAATCAATCATAACTTTAAAGCGCGGATGATCGACTAAATCAAATAACTGTTTCATTTGCCGCAAACTATACCCAATTCTTGATTCCTGCGGCCGTAAAGACTCTGCCACAATTGTCACGCCATTTTCCTCTGCGACCTCACAAAGTCTCTGATGCATCTCAGCTGCCCGTTTCAATCCATCCTCCTCCGCTTCATCCCAGTAACCCCATCCGGAATTTGCTTCTATCTTCTCTGCCCCCAGCGCAGCCCCCAGACGTATCCCATTTGCAAAAAATCCAAATGTTTTTTCTCTCAGTTCTGGTTCTTTTACACCAAATTGGTAACCAAACCGGCAATTCTGTGGTGTAAATACCGGACACTTCAAACCGTGTTCCTGTAATTTTTTACGGACTGGCTCTGGATCCTGATATTCCTTTGGATCCAGCCAAAGTCCTTGATGTCCTCCCAGCAATTCTACATTTTTGATTCCCAGTTCCTGCATACAATCCAGGAAATAATCCAACGTATATTGGCAATAATGAAGATTCAATACCGAAAGTTTATCAAAATCAACTATTTTCATTTTCGCTTCCTCCTCATACAATTACTCCATTAATCCATTATAAACGGTTCCAATTCACGCATATTCTGCCGATCGGCTGCAGCCGGATCCTCCAGGTAGCGTGCATCATTCAGTGCCAGGCTTAGCAATCCTTTATATTTGTACTGATCCAGACAAATCAATTGATCCTCTAACGGTCTCAAACCATCTCCCCATGCAAGGCATCCCTGCGGACGTCCATCCACAAAACGGATATGGTATATTTTGTCTCCAAATGCTTCAAACCAGTCTTTCATCGACTCTCCTGCCACTCCAGCACTCGTCAAATTCAGGGCAGCCTGTATCTGCGGCTCATTAACCGACTCCAAAAGTTTTTTTAGTTCTGGAAGCATATTAATAACCGTTGCGTCTTCTGGCCGTACTGTTTCCACTGCAAGAATAACCCCCTCTTCCGCAGCAGTTTTTGAAAGCCGACGCAAGGTTTGAACCGCACGTTCAAAAATACGTCTCGGATCTTCATTTCTTGCACCGCCGCAGCAATTGAATACCATCACTTTCGCACCAGCTTCTGCCGCTGCACGGATTCCATTTTCAAAATATCCGATTGAATGCTTTCTTGCCGTCTCGTCATGACAGCAAAGTGCATAATTATAAATCGTACACTCCGGTGAAAAAGCTCCGATTGTCAATCCATAATCTGCTGCATTCTTTTTTAATTCAGCCGCATCCTCAAACCCATAATCATCTAGCAGGAAATGCGGTCTTGCACACCAAAACTCTATATTTTTTATTCCGAGAGCCTGCTGCGTTTTAAAGAAATAATCCAAAGTTCTGTATTTATAGTGCATATTCATTCCTGCAATCTGTTCCCGCCTTATCTTTATCATCCAGTTGTTCCTCCTCTCTATACACAAAGGCACTGCAAAAAACTTCGCTCTATCAGATTTCACAGTGCCCGCTTATTTATAGATTATATTTACATCTTTTGTCTTTCCCTAAGACTCACTTTCATCCCATGCTTTACCTGGATGTTTATGCCACCATTTGAATACAACCGGGACAATGCAAAGCGCTGCCAGGTAAATCAAAATTGGTGTTACAGCTGCAATCCAGTTTCCCTGAACACAGGCAACCGGAACTGCCGCTAATGCAAAAATTTCAATAATTGACTCAATCGGTGTTACAATTGCTGCATCATCCAGTGTACAGCTCTTGTTCTCCGGATCTACAATTCTTAAAAGCGCCATGCCGATTGCTGTTACACCGGTCGAGTAACCATATACATAGATGCCTCTCTCAAACCACTCCTGTTTTAAGAGTCTCGGCGCAATCACTGTAAAGTGGAATACAACCCAGACAATTCCAAATAACATCAGCAGGCCAAACGGAACTGCGTACTCAATAACAACCGGAATCTTAATTGATGCCACACCGAAAAATACAAGGAAATCAGTTGCACAGCTTCCCATACGGGAAATGATGCGGTTATCTACATATTTATCGGCTTTTATTCCTTTTAATACAAAATGAAATACAATTGCTACCAGGAAGCCGACAGAGAAGCTCGGAACGCCAAGTCCGGTTGCTCCCTGAATTACATTTGTTAAAAGATATCCAATACCGGTTGGAATCAGAATCAGAAGAAGATGCCATGCCAGCGGATCAATTGCCATCGGTGAAACGGTTTCTTCGCCTAATACCGGGCGTTTTCCTTCTTCAATGAGTCCCGTGCGCATATCGTTAGGAAGCTGGCTGAAATCTTTTACAAACTTGGTATAGTTTCTTTTTGTTCCAAGTTTGATCAAAATAATTCCACCAAAAATACCGGTTAAAATACCCACCGTTGCACTTGTCATCGCCAGATCCGTTGCATCTTCCCATCCAAGTGTGCCGAGTGTCGCGCCAAGTGCTGCTGCTGTACCATGACCTCCCTGAAAGCCTGCAGGAATCAACATTCCAAATGCCGGATTTAAATCAGGAGCAACTATTTTCAGGACTACCATTGCAAAAATAATCGGCATTGCATACTGAAACGCCCAGCCAATATTGCGGAAGCAGTAGTAGCTGCCAATCCGATCAAAATTTGTTTTCCAGCCACCAGCTGAAAAATTAAAGCCCCTCAGCCCAATTGATACAAATACTGCAATAATCAGCAGACCTGCATAAGAACCAAACTGTGAAGAAAAACTGATAATTCCAAAACCATTCTGTCCTAACGCAAGCCCGATAAATCCAGCCAGCAGACTGACCGGAACAAACAGGCTCTGCAGAATCTTGATTTTTTCCCTCAGCATTTTCGCCACAAACAGGAAAATACCTGCCCACATGAAATCCACCAACATGGAATACGCATTAAACTCCATCTTTTGTCCTCCTCATTTCTTTTTTATGATGCTACTGCAATGCTTTTTTTGCTTTTTCCCTAACCATACTCAATTCCACTTCTGTCATATCACAGTATTCGCTGTTTTCTGTTGTCGTCCCCGCATCCTGCACATATATCAGCTTTGTATCCTTCTGTGTGATCGTATTAAACCATGTTCCCTGCAAAACATTGTAAACTTTATTTGGCTCCATCGGAATTACATCAATCTTAAATGCATCATTCTCGCGGGACGCCGTCAAAAGAACTGCTTTTCCCTGAACCAGAATAAACTGCTCATCGGTTGCGTGATGCACTTCCAGATACTGAATCTTCTCAATATCATTATTAGGCTTCCAGTTTTTAATACATACGACCCATTTTTTATTGTCATATACACACTGAATACCTTCCCCTTCATACTCAAACACATCTGCTTTCATGACATTTCCTCCTACCTTCTTTTCAAATTCTTCTTGTTCCTGCAGGTTTCAAGCGATTTTTTTATATCATGTCATTATAATACATCATATATCATTATATTGTCAATGCTAATTTGTCATTTTACATATTTTTTTTAGGGGGTCAGCCTCTCTTCCTATCATATTTTTATTACGTTTTCTTTTTCATCACACACATCCATATCAATTTTCACAATTTTTTTCACTTGTCTGTTATCTTTTTCAGCAATTCTTTGATGCCAAACGTTCTGATTTTTTACTTACACTATGCTCACTCTAAATTAACTTGTCCGTATGGACAAAACAGCGAAGTCTGCTCCATACGGTCAGGCCTCGCTGTCTGTCTAAGAAAATATTTAATTGGAGGATCTTTAGTATTCCACTTTCCACATATAACGTCTTTCATCCATAGAATGACCACGCACTTCCGCCATCTGGGAAACATAGTATCTCTCAATCGGAATCATAACAACCGGATTAAAGAATTCTACGACGCTCTTATCGATTTTACCGCCATTTAATTTTTCAAAATCAATTACAATATAATTTTCCGCATAAGTGCGCAGGAATTTTAAGCAGCGTTCATCCAATGCGCGGGTTCTTCCCTCACTCATCAGAAGGATCATCGGAAGCTTCTTATCCGTTGTTTCAAATGGACCATGGAAGTACTCACCCGTATGCAGGCACACAGCATGCTTCCACTGCATCTCCATGAAATGACAGCAGCACATGGAATATGCAACTCCATAGTTTGAACCAGATGCCAGCACGTAAAATACAGGTTCATCTTTATATTTTTCTGCCCAGGCTTTTGCATCCGCCAAAACATTTTTCTTGCCTTCTTCTATAATTTCATCAATGTAACGGTATGCTTCCATCGCCTTGTCATAATTCTCCCAGTTTTCAAACTGTTTTAACAGCTCAAAACCAATCCGAAGGGCGTTCGCCTGGTTAGAATCACTATATACCTGATCATCTCCATTTGAATATGTCACAATATACTGTCCAACTTTTGCCATACCTGTCTGCATATTTCCTGTCATAGCGATTGTCACTGCACCTGCAGCATTGGCTGTTTTTACTGCCTCCACGGTCTCAGGCGTTGCCTTTAATGAACAAATAACTGCGACGCACCGCTCATCCAGTTCTTTTGGTGTTGCATGAACAAATTCATTGCTGGTATATGTAGTAGCGCTAAAAGTTTTTGCCTCACTCTGAAGAAGGTACAGCCCTGGGAAAATAGCTGCCTTAGATCCGCCGCAAGCTACAAAATACACATGCTTTAATCCACCCAGTTTGTCCATCTTTTCTTTGATCTCTGCTACAATTTCTTTTACTGATTTTTCCATCTTTCTGATCTCCTTTTCTTTTTTTGTATCAATTATTTGTCAAAATGACTTTCCATGTCCAAAAGCCCCCTGAACCATACAGGTTTTCGAAGAAAACTCTGCCCCTGCTTCCAGTGCTTTCCTTATCTCTTTTTCATAAATGCTTTCTTTCATCTGTATGCCATACTTTTTCCGGCTCTCCAGAAACGAAAGCAGAAATGCCGTTGCAAATGAATCCCCTGCTCCCAGCGTATCTACTGCTTCAACCAGATGCGGCGGCTGCTCATAAAACTGCGTTCCATCAAATAGAACTGCTCCATAGCTTCCTCTTGTTGCAATTACCATTGGGCATCCAGCACGAAACATCTTCTTACAAATTTCTTCCGCATCCTCTCTCGAAACGGAACCACATGAAAGAAACGCATACGTAATATACGGAGCAACCTTTTTTACTCGTTCTTCATCGACCCACTGACCCGAAAAATCATACGATACAGAGATTCCCTGTTCTGCCAGTTTAGGAAGCTGTTCATCAAAATAGCTATTATTGGTCGTGTGCACATGATCAAATGTTTTAATATACTCCAGATCTTCCACGTCCAGATTTAACGGATTTTCTTTTAATACGCCGCCTTTGTTGCTTCCGAGAAAGACACGGTCTCCGTCTACCAGCGTAACCCTCGCATAACCATTTTCTCCTTCATACTGACGGCACCGACTGTGTTCTACCTGCAGCTCATCGAGTGTTGCTATCACATGTTCTGCAACCTCATCCCGCCCGAACACTCCCATATAAGCTGACTCTGCCCCCAGCATCCCTGCATAAACCGCAAAGTTTGCAGCCTGACCTCCCGGAAACATAAGCCTGAGATGTTCATATTTGTCGCACACATTGTCCCCAATTCCAATGACCCGCATTTTTTCATCTCCTTTGGATTGATTATATATCATTATATAATGTTATGATATCATATTATACTTATGTATGTATTTTGTCAAGTGATTTCTGCATTTTTTTACATCACTTTTTTCTAGGTACTGTTCACGCATACGTGCCCGGTAATGGAATTTCTATCATCTCCGTTTCCATGTTCCTGATAAAAAGAAAAGGCTGACTCCTGTTAGCGCAAATTTTTCTTGCTTCCTAACCTGAATCAGCCTTTTCTTTTCAATTAATTTACTCGATTCCTATTGTAGATTCACAGACATAAAATGAGCATTTTTCTCCATTAAACACCTGATGCCCTACATAAATGGGTTCCTTCTCAGCCGTATATGCCACACTTTTGATAAAAAGCATCGAAGTTCCTTTCGCCATCTGCAAAAGCTCTGCTTCCGCTGCTGTCGCCTTGCAAAGTTCAATCCATTTTTCTGAAATTGCCACTGCTGTATGAGAGTGTTCCTTCAAAAATGTAAACAATGAATTGTCATCAAATCGTTCTTCCAGAAGAAATGCATATTTAAGCGGAAAATAGTTACGCTCAATCGCCATCGGCATACCATCCGCATAGCGGACTCTGGATATATAGATAACCTGGCTGCCTTTTTCCACATTCAAAAGCCGGGCTATCTTTTCACTCGCCGGTTCCAGCCTGTTTTCAAGCATACGTCCTCCGGCCTTCATTCCCATATGAGCACACATTTCCGAAAAACTCTGCAATTTTTTCATATCCTTAGTTACTTTGCGCTGGCAGACAAATGTTCCTTTTCCCTGTTTTTTTTCTACAAGTCCTTTTTCCACCAATTCGCTGACTGCTTTTCGAACTGTAATAATACTGACTCCAAACGATTTTGCCATTTCACCTTCCGTTTGCAGCTTTTCTCCTGGTTTATATTCACCATCACTTATTTTTTGTTCAATTTTTTCTTTTAATTGGACATACAGCGGCACTGCGGCACTACTATTTAACATTTTCTTTCTCCCTGTTCCTAATAACATGAATGATATAACTCTTTATATAACAATATAAACTATATCTAAATAAAAAGCAATCCTACATTGATGCCAATGGAAAATCTACTTTCAGGACTATTCGAAAACTTGGCACCTTAAAAGAATTGCTGGTTGAACACGATCCTACAAGAGATGACGTTATGGCTTGGGCAAAAGAACAGGCCCGGATTGAAACAGACTATGAATTTATCACAAAACGAAAAAGCACCGCCGGAAAAGCTATATAGAATAAGCCTTTCTGCGGTGTTTTTCCAAACATTACTGTCAAAGACGGGAATATACCACCCTTTTCCAATTTTGTCAACGTCGCTTTTGTCATTTTGCACAATAAGCAATTTTCTTTTTTGACAAGAAAAAGCATTTTTCACAGTTCTTTTTTACGAATCTTTCCACTTTCAGTCTTTGGAAACTCCTTTAGAAATACAAATTCGCGTGGAATCTCATAATCTGCCAGTCTTTCTGCCAAAAATTCCCGAATTGCCATATTGATACAACCACTTTTTTCGCTGTCACTTCCGGCAATTTCTTCCCTTTCAGCTTCTTTCTCCCACACAATCCACACTTTCAGATAATCGCGCCCATGCTCATGGACTGCCTTCACTGCCGTCTCTGCCACTCCCGGAAATGTCCGCACCGCTTCTTCGACCCGGAGGGATGACACTTTTCTCCCATTTATGTTGCAGATATCATCATCCCGCCCATCAAAATAGAAGAGTCCCTCTGCATCTGTGTGACCGCAATCCCCAATCACCGCGTCATTTCCAATTCCAAGGATTCCATACCGCGTTTTTACATGAAAATGGTCGTTTTCAATCCAGACATCCACCTCTGGAAATGCACGGCCAACCAGCGTCGTATCTTCTTTCATCTCACTTCCATGGATATAGGTAATATAGTTCAGCTCGCTGGCGCCATAATACAATGTAATCTCCGCTTCGGGAAATGCCTTTTTAAACTGCACTGCCTCCGCACCGCCCATACTCTGGGAGCCGCTGACAAAAGAAATAATCCGGTAATTGACCGCCTGTTCCCGCTCATAGATACGCCGCAGCGCCCGCAGCTTGACAGGAATCAGATAGACGCAGGTCGCCTGTTCTGCCTCGATCATCCGCTTCCAGAGGCGCGGATCAAAGGAATCCGCCGCAACGACGCTTCCGCCGGACGCAAGCTGCGCCATATAAAGGTTCAGGTTGCCCGTAAACGCCAGGCTCCCCTGCATAAACGTAATGCTTCCCTCTCCCATTTTGAAAATTTTATTCTGAAGCTTAAAAAAATCGTGCCAGCTTTCAAAGGAGCGGAACAATACTTTCTGACGACCGGAGGTTCCCGACGTCATCACACCCATATATGCCCCTTCCGGAGGTGTCACGTCACGCAATTCATCGGAAATTTTTACATCGGACGGTGCAATCACCGGAACCGTATTTCCGTCTCCATATGCCAGAAACTGAATAAGCTGATGCGCGATCGTCGGTTCCTGGATCCAGTGGATGTGACGTTTTCCCTGTTTTTCTTCTATCTCTTTCGGATGTTTCCTTACACGTTCTGCCGCCTCGATGAGCTCCCCGAACGTATAGCGCTCTTTCTCCGTGATCAGGGCTTCCCACTCTGGCGGGTATGCCCGGAGCGCATCCAGATATGTATTTATACGTTGTGTCTGTATTTCTTTCATGATTAATTCCTGTCTTTTACTTATTTTTATATAGAACTTTTTACCAATTTGAGCTTTTAAATTTACCACATTTACTTTTTATATCATTCAAGCACTGTCTTCATCTACTTCATTACTTTCTCCACCAGAATACTGCTTCCGATCCCTCCGGCGGCTGCCACGCAGCACATTCCCAAATGCCCATTTTTATGTTCCAGTGCTTTCATCAGATGCAGCAGAATCATTGCGCCGGAGACTCCATATGGATGCCCATAGGCAAGTGCCCCGCCCCAGATATTATAACGGTCTTCAATCCCCGGAAATGCACGTTCAAATAGAACATCAATAACGGCAAACGCTTCATTGACCTCAAAAGCATCGATCTCCTGATAAGAATGCCCCGTTTTTGCAAGTATCGCCTTAGCAGCGCTGACGGCTGATTTTGGGCTCATCATCGGATCATCCCCGATCGCTGTACCAAACCGGAAACGGCATTCTGCTTTCCGTCCCTGTTCCCGCAAAAACCGTTCCGAACAAAGTACCACAAATGCCGCGCCATCGTGCATCAGGCACGCATTTGCCGCCGTGATTTTCGTGCCATTTGGAAGCAGATACGGCAGGCGGTCGATCAGACGCTGGCTCATTGTCGGACGGATTCCCTCATCCCGGCTGCTGCCGTCGATGGAAACCGTTATATCCTCCAATATTCCCTCTTTGCGCGCCTGCGCCGCCCTCTTATGGCTCCGGAGCACCCAGGTGTCCATCTCTTCCTTAGAGACATTTTCCCGGATCGCAGTCTCCTCCGCGCCCTCTAACATAACCTGCTCGCCGCGCTTTCCCGGCACAAACTGTGCAACCGTATACACCTTTCCACCGTCATACTCCGGATGGTTCGGGGACATCATGCGGTACGGCTGTACCGAAGAACTCTCCATTCCCCCGGCAATGACCAGATCCGCCATCCCGCTCTCAATCTTGGCTGCTGCCGCGCTGATCGCCTCCAGCGCCGACCCGCACTGCAGATCCAAAGTAACCGCCGGAATCCGCTCTGGAAACCCTGCCGAAAGTGCCGCCAGACGCGTGATATTGCCGCCTCCCCCGACCGCATTTCCTCCTATTATATAGTCGATCGCATCGGTTGGAAGCTCAAATCGCGAAACCACCTCCCGCAGCACCTCCGCCCCCAGCTTTTCCGCCGGGATATGACGGTACATTCCATCTTTCACCCCGATGTAACTGCGCAAACCGCCCAGAATATATACGTGATTCATGCTTTTCTCCTGTTTTTCTTCTATTCCTAATTAAAATTAAAGGGATGCGGCAACGGACTCCTCATGCCTCCTGGCTGCATTTCTGCACTAAAAGGCTGATTCTGTTCACTACCACATCCCATCTTTATTTTCTATCTAATTTCCAAATAAGCCCGTCCGCTTCAGCGCCTTTCCAAGTGCTACCGCTGCCACACACTTAACGATGTCCAGCGGAATAAACGGAATTATCGACTGCACGATAACTGCACCCCACGGCTGTCCGGTCACGTGTTTCATCCAGCCTGCACCGAATGCGTAAATCACCGGAATACCAACTACAATCAGGAACGCTGTCTGGAATGCAACATTTTTCCATTTCCGGCAAAACAGGGAAATCAGGAACGCTACAACCAGAAATCCGATATAGTAACCGCCGCTCGGTCCAAGCAGTTTTCCCGGTCCTGCGCTTCCGCCGCTGAATACCGGCACGCCGCATAAGCCTAACAGCAGCCAGCTCGCCATAACTAAAATGGTATCCTGTGGTGCAATCAGCAGACCGATCAGGTTGACAATCATCGTCTGCGCTGTGATCTTTGCATCCGAAAACGGAAGCGGAATCGCAATATACGAAGACACACTGATCAGAGCCAGCATCATCGCCAAAAGTGTAAGCCGCTTCGCGCTCCATGCGCCGTGTACGTTCACTGCACTTGTCTCTGAACTCATTATATATACCTCCTCAGTGATAAAATTCTAAGCCGTGTAATGCATTTTCCTATGAATCACACACAGAGAATCTTTGCTAGAAAAGAGTATATCGGAATTTCAGATGATTGTCAACCTTGTTTTTATAAATGGTTTACATATGCATCCATAGCTCCTCTGCACCCACTTTATCATCGGCATCCCTATTTTTCTGTAATCGAAAGAATTTCCTTTCCCTCTTGCTTCGTTCTCAGATACACCGCGTTTCTTCCCTCCTGCCCCGAATCCGACAAATATACCTCCTCATCAGGACGAAGTGGGGCAAGAAAACGTACTTCCAGAGCGGTCTGTCCCTTCATCCAGCCCTTCTTCCACAGACGAAGCAGGCAGGCATTCATAACAAGAAACCCCGGCAGAACTGCCGCTTCTCCCTGATGGATCGGATTGGTATCTGCCGCCTCCCGGAGATATTCTTCCATCTGGCTGCGGCTAAATGCCAGCGTATCATCATCCTCACTTCCCAGTTCCGTAATTGCTTTCATGAGCGGCATTTTCTCTTTTTCCGGGACAAGGACGCTCTGGCGCGGTTTTACCAGCAGCACTTCCATCTCCTCATTTTCCCGTTCCTTTTCCTCCTCCGCTACCGCTATGCGGACCCGGATTGCCGAGCGACCTTTTTTGATGATTTCTGGAGTTAATTTGGTATGGCAAAACTCATTCTCCCCCTGTTTGGGCTGCCAGTCCAGATGAAGTGTAGTTGTGCCTATCATCCATCCCTCGTATCCTTCCAATGTGGAGAGAGCGCGCTCAAAGCAAAGAAGCTTCTTTTTCAATCTATCATTCACGGTATTTTCGACCTCTTCGTTATAAATTGTAAATCTGACTCGCATGCACTTTTCTCTGCTCATTATACTAGATCTGTTCCAGAATCACAATATCCGAATCTCCCGCGTCTCCCCCCTGATCCACCGGAATAAATCGGTCTTTTAAGCCCGGCGTCAGCCAGATCGTGCCGCTCTCGTCAACTAGGACTGCCTCATAGTCCTGATGCGCCGCCCAATGTGCCGCTGCCTTTTCCCGTCCCATGACAAACAGGGCGGTCGAAAGCCCATCGCAGCGCAGCCCGCACGGTCCGATGATTGTCACAGAAATCAGCCCGCTATGCGCCGGCGCCCCAGTGGACGGATCCATGATATGCCAGTAAATTGTTCCGTCATCATCCGTGAAATAGCGCTCATAGCCGCCGGAGGTAATGACCGCCTCATCCTGCACCCTGACTCCGCCCAGATAGCCGTCGCTCTCTGGATCCTTGATGCCGACATACCATTTCTCGCCATCCGGTTTTGTTCCGATCGTCTGGATATTGCCTCCAAGACTGAACAGTGCGCTCGTCACGCCATCCTCCTTCATAGTCTTTACCACCTCATCTCCGGTAAATCCCTTTCCGACACCGCCTAGATCCACCATCATTCCTGGCTCGATCGATGCCGTATCTGCTTCTAAACCGACCAGACGATAATCGACCGATTTAAGCAGGCTTTCCCGCTCGCTCTCACTGGGGACCCGGTAATTTCCCGTTGTAAATCCCCAGCTTTGCACAACCGGGTAAATTGAAATATCGAGTGCACCATCTGTTTCGACTCCCAGTGCCAGCGCCTCCTGCATCAGATAACGCGTATCCGCTGAAAGTTCCGCCGTTTTCTCCTGGTTCAGATGAAAAATATCGCTGTTTTCCTGTGTTGTCGAAAGCTCCCCTTCCAGCTCTTCCACCCGCCGTTTCACTTTTTCCTGCAAATTTGCACTTCCGCCGTAGGCGTCAAACTGCATCACAGTATCCATCGCAAACACTGTCCAATTCTGCCCTTCTCCCGGATTCTGGTTCGAATTTGAGGGATTTTTCTCTAAATTTTCGTTTTTTTCTACTGCTGCCACATTTTCTGCCGTCTCTTCCATAGACGCAGATAAACGAGGACGGTCATTCTGGACCGTCCCCGTTTGATCCGGCTGCGATGAAGCACCGCAGCCACACAGCAGCAGAGTTAATAAAATCCACCACTTCTGTTTCAATTTTTACTCCTTTAAATACAACTACTCTTCTTCAGAAACAGACTCTTCTTTCTCAGAAGTATCGCCTTTACCTCCGTCGGATTCTTCCTTATCAGAAATATCATCTTTTACGTTACCGGTCTCATCCTTCTTGGAATCATTGTCCTTAGATTCATCCGTTTCATTCTTCTTGGAATCGTCACCAGTTTCGCCGGATTCATCTTTCGAATCATCCTTGTCAGCATCGCCTTTATCTGAAGTTTCGTCTTTCTTCTCATCCGAAGTATCCTTGGACTCGTCCGAATCCTCTTTCTTGTCCTCGTCTACTTCCGGTGCCTTGTTCGCATCGTCTGTCTCGTTCTTCTTATCGCCATCCGGTACATCTGCCTTGTTTTCGTCATTCGTCTTCGGCTCTTCCGGTGTTTGCTCCGGTGTGGCGACGATCTCATCTGGGAGAACTTCGTCGGCGAGAAGCACTTGGGATTTCTTGATTAATTTCCAGCTTTTATCAAGTTTGCACTCAATCGTTTCGTTATTCCCAGTATAGATAAGAATTTCATTCTCCTCTTCTTCACTCAGTCCGGACGCTGAAACCTTTAAACAATCGTAATTATCATTGCTCTGAGATGTATCCGTTGCATGCGGTGCAAACTCACCACTTCCAAGGGACGCAGAACTGAATGCCTTGCTATACGGTTTTCCATTTACCTCAACCGAATTAATCTTCTTTAAGAAGGTTTTTAGCTCTTCTCCCTCAACTCCATTGAAGCGAATCAGTAAATACTTATTTCCCCAATTACTCTCTGTTACAACACTGGAAACCTTAATTTCTGTATCCGCTTTCTGGCTCTCAACTGTAACCATGATCGACTGATTATCGTAACCTTTCGCTTCGATCACAACCTCATTCAGACCACTATCCAGTGCGCTTGTCTGAATTGTCAATGTTGTACCATTTACTGCAAATCCAAGCGCAACATCTTCCTCCTCATCATTGCCAGTTACTTTTACAGACTTAATTGCTTTCAGATACTCCTCATCACCAGTCAGAACCAGCGGTTTTCCCTCATCAACCGTAGTGCTGCCTGTCAGTTCCGGTGCTGGAAGCAGTTTCTCTTCGTCACCCGCTAACTTCATATCCTTTGTAACTGTAAAGGTAAGCTCTTTGTATCCTTCTGCCTGGATCGTTACATCGGTGCTTTCTTCGGTGCTGAAACCGTCTAAAGTGAAATCGATGCAATCAAAATCCTGTACATTGTTATATGGATCATCTGCATCTGTCATCTTCCATGTAGGGTTATACGAACTAAGGCTGTAAGCTTTTGTATACTCTTTATTTCCAACCTTCACGGATGTAATCTTAGCTAGGTAATCTTTTACACTCGTTCCCTTTGAAGCCTTAAAAGAAGCACGTCCAAAATCTGGATCAAATGACCAGCTGGCTTTATGTTTGCTGAACTCCACTACTTCTGGAGCTGCCATCTCTTCCTGAATTTCTTCCTCTTCCTTCTCAACCACAAATTCACATCTCAGCGCCTCTGTGTAGTAATTCGAACGAAGAGTCAGCTTATAGCTTCCCGGCTGAACCTGATGGAGAATCAGCTTCTTGCCATCCCCGGATACTTCATAGTAAACATCGTTGCTGCTGGACACGCCCTTCGTGTAGATATTTCTCTCAACAGCATCCTCCTCATCGGAAAGCAGAGTAACAGATTTCAGGTTCTTCAAGAAATCTCCCTCGCTGCCCTCAACGGTAAATTCAGCATCTGCAAAGTAGTATGTTTTCTTTCCATCTACTGTCTTCTTTGCTGAAAATGCATTTTTAGCATCCGCATAATCAACCTTCAGCGCCAGATCACTCTCCAGCACCTTATTATATGTAAATGCAATACTCTGGCTCTTATATCCCGTTGCATCAACGGTCAGCTTGTACTCCTCACCAGCCTTGAATACATCCGCATTAATGGTAATGGTGCCAGCTTCTTTGTCGATGGAATATTTATCCTTGCTGAGTGCCTGCCAGTTTCCATTGACAACGATACCCTGAACTGCCTCGATATACTTTGTATCCTCTGTCTTCAGGACTACCGGATCGCCCTCTTTGTTCTGTACAACTGTAATCGCCGGTGCATCCTGACGGGAGAAGTTTCCATTGTACTGGATATCGCCGAGCAGACCATCTTCAAGAACCTCTTTTGCCGTTGCCGGATGGTTCGGATCCAGTACTCCGTTTTCACGGTAATCTGCAAATGGGAGCATTCTGTTCTCTTCGTATTTCTGATTCTCGCTCTTATTTACGTAGTCTGTCCATCTGAAGAAATCATCATCTCCAGTATCAAAGACTGCATCTGGAATCGCATTGTACCACCACTCCATCACTGCCTTGGACGCATCATTTTCCATCTTGGTCTGTTCAAGGAGATGTGCATTTACAAGCAGATCTGAATCAAAAATCAGGTTTGCAGAGATTGCAGAGCTTCCTGAGCTGCTGCCGCTGGAGCTTCCACTTCCGCTGGAACCAGTCGATGCGGTGCTGATACCGTCGAATCCGTATGCCGCCATTTTCTGGCCATTGGTCTGTTCCTTCTCTTTTACCGGCTCTGCGCCCGTTGTCACCTTGAAGCTCTTGGAGAATGACCGGAAACCATTTGCATATACAGTGATCTTGTAATTGCCCTTGTATGGCAGATGGTCTGTATTATCATTGTACAGAACAAATAAATCCTGGCTGTAGAGATACCAGTCATCGATCATCTTAAGGTCGCTTACTGTTCCGTTCGGAGCTTCCAGTGTCACACGCTCGATCGGTGTCTCAATTGCGTATACCAGATCGCTGACTGCAAAATGGAGATTCTTACCGGACTGCGGTGTTTCCTTAAGCTCCAGCGTCGGTACTGTCTCATTGACGACATGAATCGGGACGAGCGCGGAACCGCCTGCCGACGATACAACCCGCACATAATAACGTCCATTATTAAAGAAATTGCTCTGTCCTGTCTGGATAGTCAGCTGTCCAACGCGTCCCTGTCCGTGCGCCACATTCTTTTCACTGTCAAATACGAGACTCGAATTGATTGTGTTCTTCTGCTCATTGTATTCAACCAGTTCCAGTTTGCGGATGCCGTCAAACCACTCTTTTTCCTCATTTGTATTATAGTTAAACAGAATGGTAACAGCTGCTTTTCCATTTTTTGGAAGAACTGCATCCGGTGAGTAGCTCGGATGAGTCTGTTTTTCCTCATTCAAGTTATAAGTAGTTTTTTTCGGAGAAATGCGGGGATTTCCGTCTTCATCGTAATTGGTCAGATAATAGTCCCAGTAAGCAACCGGCTCATGCGTCAGAATCTTCTCAGGCAGATAGCCGTCGTTTTCCTCATATACAGCATCTTCCTGGCTCTCATTGCTCAGAACCACCGTCTCTTCCTTTGCCGCATCTTCTTTGCTGCTGACGGTTACTTTGCCCGGTGTGCCAAGAAGCGCCAGTTTTGCCATACGTCCGTCATCTGTGATCGGAGTTAAAAGATTGGTTACATCTTTTCCATCGACCTTAACGACCGTATTGCCTGCATTGTATCCCTCATCAAATGCGATCGGAAGCCACCAGCCCAGGGAATTTACTTCGGTAAGCTTTGTCTTCGTCTCATCTACCAGCGAAACCATCTGCGGCTTGTCTGGATTTTCAGTGTTTCCGTTATCTCCGGCATTTCCGCCATTCTGATTTCCGTCATTCCCGGAATTACCGTTATTTCCAGAATTACTGTTATTTCCGGAATTACTGTTATTTCCAGAATTACTGTTGCTTCCAGAGCCCCCCGAATGGCTGCCGCCGGAACTGCCGGAATTCCCCGAACCGCCTCCTGATACGCTGCTTCCGTTGCCGTCTGCTGCCGGGCTGCTCGCGTAACCTCTATCCGCACGGGTCTGGACCTCTCCATTTTCATTGACCCACTGTCCATCCGCATTGACGCTGTAGCCGTCCGGCGTCCGACCTTCGGTGTGCATCTGACCATAGTTTTCTGCACTCAAGTTATCAAAATAATAGCATTTTCCATCAATCCACTGCCATCCGGTCACGGTCATACCTTCCGTTCCGTCGGATGCAGTGCTGAAGAAATACCATTTTCCTGCATTGTCCTTCCACCAGCCGCGGCGCATCTGTCCTTCCACGCCATCGGCAGTTGTGTTCATATAGTACCGGCGTCCATCGACGGTGATCCATCCAGTCATCATCCGTCCGGTCTGCGGATCCAGATAATACCAGCCATTCTCGGTCTTAACCCATCCAGTCTTGAGCGTTCCGTCCGTTCCCTGATATTTCCAGTCCTGTCCTTCCTGAATCCAGGCGCCGGTCTGTACTCCGGACTCCGATGCCGGTCCGGTTGAAGCATAAGCAGTACCTGCCTGCGCCGCCGCTAACACGGTCACCGCTGCCAGAATTGCCTGCCGGGATCTTCCCTTACCTTTCATACATATTCCTCCATATAATCTTTTGTAATATCTTACTCTCCGCACCGGATTAGTCATCCCTAACCCAGACAGCCGAGGAGGTTAGTATAAACTAATCTAATAAAATCTGTCAATTATTTAAATCTATTTAAAAATGAGAATTTTTATCTATTTTTTAATTGAATTTTATTCTCAATAAAGCATTGCTTTTTTAGTTGCTAAAACTAACATGCAAATTTCTTTTTCCATTCAGCACATGTTAAGTCTCATTTTGCAGCGATTTTTCCTCCTTTTTCCCTGATATTGCCTCGCTTGCCATGAATTTTAAAAAAACATATTTTGAGAATTTTTTTCTGTTTGCTTCATTTCGTATATTTTTATCCTTTTCGCACATACTCCATCTGTAAACATTTTGTCCCATTCCAGTCCCTTCGCGGTCACTGATATTGGCTTCTCTGATAGGAGATTTACACGATGCAGATTTCTTCATCCATTGAAAATAACCGGACTTTTTTTCAAAAAAAGCTCCGACCGGACATCAGTTTTGATGTCGTAGATCGGAACCTGATGATCGGCGGGCGCGATGCCTGCCTCTACTGTATTGATGGTTTTACCAAGGACGATACGCTTTTAAAAGTGCTGCAGGCGATGAGCAGCATTGAAACCGCCCAGATGCCTGACAATGCAAACGATTTTGCCGCCCTCTACCTCGCCTACGGCGAAATCGGGCTGGAAACGGATTCGGACGCGCTGATTATCCAGCTTCTCTCCGGTGTTCCTTTTCTTCTGATCGACGGGTATGCACAGGCACTCACAATAGACTGCCGCACCTATCCCGCCCGCGGAGTCAGCGAACCTGAAAAGGATAAGGTATTGCGCGGCTCGCGCGATGGTTTTGTCGAAACGCTTGTGTTCAATACGGCTCTGATCCGGCGGCGCATCCGCGATCCGAAGCTGCGGATGGAAATCATGAATATTGGGGAAAGTTCGCACACCGATATCGCCATCTGCTACATGGAAAACCGGGTGGACACCGAACTTTTAAACCGCATCCGCACCCGGATTCAAAAAGTGCATGTCGATGCCCTCTCGATGAACCAGGAAAGCCTTGCCGAATGTATTTATCCGCACAAATGGTTCAATCCGTTCCCAAAATTTCGTTTTTCAGAGCGTCCGGATACCTCCGCTGCCTCGATTCTGGAAGGAAATATCATCATTCTGGTGGACAATTCGCCATCCGCAATGATTCTGCCATCCTCTGTTTTCGATATCATCGAGGAAGCCGACGACTACTATTTTCCACCGCTGACCGGCACCTATCTGCGCCTGTCGCGGACGGTCATCTTTTTCCTGACCTTATTTCTGACACCGCTGTGGCTGCTTTTTATGCAGAATCCCGGCTGGATCCCGGAATGGCTCGCTTTTATCCGTGTCACCGACGAGATCCATGTAGCGCTGATCTATCAGCTTCTGATCCTGGAATTTGCCATCGATGGTCTGCGGCTCGCGGCAGTCAACACCCCCAGCATGCTGACGACACCGCTCAGTGTCATCGCCGGTATCGTGCTTGGAGAATACTCGGTCAAATCCGGCTGGTTCAACAGCGAGACGATGCTCTATATGGCGTTCGTCACGATCGCCAACTACTCGATGACGAGCTTCGAACTCGGCTACGCACTCAAATTCATGCGCGTCCTGCTCCTGATTCTGACCTTTTTCCTCAATCTCTGGGGCTTCATCGCCGGAACACTCATTGCCGTCGGCTGCCTTGTCTTTAACCGGACAATCGCCGGAAAAAGTTATATTTACCCGCTAATTCCATTTCACTGGAGTGAATTAAAAAAACGGCTGCTCCGGAACCGGCTGCCGCATGAGGAGAAAAACGGATAAGAATGTCGCATAAAATGTCCGCATACCCACAACTGCCCGGATGGTTCCGGGTACTGGCTGTGGTTTATGCGGACATTTTAACTTCTATATCTATCTTCTATTTTTCTTTCTTATACACTACCTCTTTCAGCACCTCCAGCGCCTCCTCATACCGCTCTGCCCCCATCGAGGCACAGGACAACAGGAGCTTCGGATATCCCTCTTGAAAATGATGCTCCTGTTTTTCCAAAAGACTCCCGACCGACTCCACCGGGCGGACGGCGACGCCTGCCTGTGCCGCACGCCCGGCAATTTCCGCCGATGTAAGCGGGCTGTCAAGCTCCATGAGAACCAGAAAACCGGCATCGCCCAGATGCGTTCGCGCTTTTTCTCCAAAAATGCGCCGCACCGCATCACACAGACACTTTGCCTTTGCCGCGTACAATTTCTTGGACTTTCGGATCTGGCTTTCCAGATGTCCGTCCCGTATAAACTGGCATAGGGCAATCTGCTCTGCCTTGGACGCCGTCTGGTTATAAAAACGCCCCCGCTCCTGATACCGTTTCAGCAGATCCGGCGGCAGGACCATGTAGCTCATGCGGATCGATGGCAGAAGCAGCCTTGAAAATGTCCCCAGATACACGACGCCCCGCCCTCCGGAAAGCCCCTGCAGGGACGGTGTCGGGCGGTTATAATAGCGGAACTCACTGTTGTAATCGTCCTCAATAATCAGCATATCCTCGCGCGCCGCATCCTTTAAAAGCTTCATCCGGTCGCCCACCGGCATGACCTCGCCCCAGACTGTCATCTGAGAAGGCGTTAAATAGCAGACACTTTTCCCCGTGGATTTCATTGCCTCTGATGTCTGTTCAAATGGCATTGTTTTCATTTCTTTTGCACATACATCTGACTTTTCCGTTCCACACAAATCCATCTTAAAGGATCCGGTCCTCATCTCAGTTTTTTCCCAATACTCTCTTATATCTCCAGTCCAAAACCCATAATCCTCAAAAATCTGGCGTCCCTGCCGGAACGACGGATTAAAAAACCATACGCTGTCCCGCTCCCGCAGCATCGGGCACAAAATATGCAAGAGACTCTGCACACCCGCCCCTACTACGATACTGTCCGGCGTACAGATCACATTGCGGTGGCGCCCCAGATACGCGCAGAGCGCCTCCCGGAATTCCCGCTCTCCCTGCGGTTCGCCATAAGAAAGCAGCCGCTCATCCTGGCGCAGGGCGCTCTTGACATAGCGCCGCCATAAATCAAACTGGAAGCTCTCCCGATCCACATTTGAAGACGCAAAATCATACCGGATTTCCGGGCGTTCCTCCTGATGCGGCACACCGTGCTCTATTTCCTCCCGGTTTGCAGCCGCCAGCACCGCATCCGTTACATAAAACCCGCTCTGCGGACGCGAAATGATATAGCCATCCGCCGCCAGCAGCATATACGCCGTCTCCACCGTCGTCCGCGAAAGCTGCAGCTGCAGGGAACATTTGCGGATCGACGGCAGCTTCGCTCCCGGCTTCATCTGACCGGACACGATCAATTCTTTGTAATATTCATATACTCTCAGATATCGGCTCTGTCCCGGTTCGCTTAAATTCAGTTCCATCGTATTTCCTCTATCTATTTATGTAAATGGCGATGCACCGCATCGATCATCCGCATCATCCCATATCCCAGACAACCGCCCTCTTTCCGTCTTCACAATATTTTTCATCTCCACCACTTGTACCCCTTATACCCAACTGCCTTCCTCAATTATACCGTTTTCTCCTGCTTATAGGCAATCCCCAAAATTGAGTACTGTTACTGTTCACGCATACGTGCCCAGTAACGGAAATTCCGAGGAAGAAATCAAAGATCCTCTTCTTCCTAAGAAAGAAGAAATCCCCACATATCCTCTCCACACGGCTGTTCTATTAAATCCTCTATACAGATTTTTATTTTTCATTTGCGTTGATTTTTCACAAAAATGTGGATATAATATATTATAACAAGGATTTAGGAGGTTGTTTTATGCTGATTCAATTTAGTGTAGAGAACTTTCTCTCTATCAAAGATAATGTCGTGTTATCCCTGCTTGCCAGTAAGGATAACGAACATCCAGAGCACCTGATTGTGGACGGAAACAAAAAGCATTTGAAGTCTGCTGTGATTTACGGCGCCAATGCTTCTGGAAAGTCCAATGTCTTGAATGCGTTTTGGTTCATGGTAAATTATGTGCTGACTTCGCATAACCAGCAGCTCCACAAAACCATTGATCGTTCGCCTTTCAAGTTTGACCGGGAAACACCCTCTCGCCCCAGCAGCTTCGAGGTCATCTTCACCACAAATGGCATCCGCTATGCGTATGGCTTTTCTGTAACAGACAAAGCTGTTATCGAAGAATATCTGTATTACTATCCCAATGGCAGGCAGGCACTCATTTTTGAGCGAAAAGACACAAAAGATTTTCGCTTTACCGTTGATGTCGATGAACAAAACACTCTCAAGGATCGCACTTCGGCCAACAAGCTCTATCTGTCTGTCGCATCAAACTGGAGCTATTCCAAAGTGATTCCAGTTCTGGAATGGTTTGCTTCCTGCCAGATCATCACGAAACATTCTGTTGCAGACGCCTACGGCCTTGAAGCAGAACAACTCAAAGAGGATGACTACCGGCATGTGATCGCCTCTATGCTGCGTGTTGCAGATTTTGGCATACAATCCCTTCAGATGCGTGATGCAGAATCCGCTCCTTCTCAGCGTAATGATATCTTTACCAATATTGAGGCCATTCACACGGTACAGGATACAGAGGGAAATACTTCTTCCTACGCGCTGAACATGGCAGAGGAATCTGATGGCACCAACAGTTATTTCAAACTGATCGGTGTTGTAAAAAAGGTGCTGGATGAAGGAACCCTTCTTGTCGCTGACGAGATGGACGCTCATCTGCATCCTCTTCTGACAAAGCATCTGGTCTCGCTTTTTAACAGTGTGGAGTTCAATCCAAATGGAGCCCAGTTGATTTTCACATCACACAACACCAATCTTCTTAACCTGGATGTACTGAGGAGAGATCAGATTTGGTTTACCGAAAAAGACGAGCAAACAGCGGCTACCGATCTGTTCTCCCTTTACGATTTTTCCATCCGCAAGGATGCTAAGGTGGAGAAGGGCTATCTGATTGGCCGTTATGGTGCGATCCCCTTTATCAAGGGAGGGCTGTAAAATGGCACGTGGAAAAATTGAAAAGCGTGGACAGCGACGCAGAAAAATAAAGCCTGTCACTCTGATTGTAACGGAGGGTTCTCAAACTGAGCCTAAGTATTTTGAACACTACCGCAACCGTCAGACAAACATTGATATTCGTGTGGTAGGAAGCCGCACCAGCGGAGGTGAAACAGATTATCTCAGCCTGATCCGGAAAGCCGTGGAATACCATCTTCAAAATGACAGCAGCAAACCGTTTGGAATTGCTGTCAATCCATTTACCGACATCCATCAGCTGGTGGAATCACTGCTATAATGTTTCAAAGAAACATGGGTGGCACAAAATTGTCTCTACATTGGCACAGTCCTGCCCTTTCGCCGTAAATCCATATCTGTTATACTTGGTACAGTCAAAACTTTGCATAGCAGCCGCTCCGGTTTGGAGCGGCTGTTGTCAATTTCAGTAAAGGTGGTGGTTTCTATTCTATTTCAAAAAGCCCGGAAAGTGCTGAACAACGAGCGGGGCGAGATCAACTATTTCAGTACGATACTGCTGCGTTTATAAAGCTGGAGCAAATAATCTTTTCTGCGACGCTTGACCGCCGACACCAAATATGCCGTAAATCTAAACCATCCCACAGTGAACCTCACATGGCTAAAGTCACGTGCTTCTCAGCCGTTTTAAACGGCAAGACTAAATATCGGCGGATACGCCAGTAACTTAGAATTCGTGCGGATACGCACTTTTCCCATGCCGGATACGGCTGGTTTCCACATTACAGGTAGTCCGCTGTATATCTGCCTGCGTTTATGCCGCTTTTAAATTGTTTACTTCTACATAAAGCTTTCTTAAATCTGCATAAACACATGAGGTTCTGCGCTTCACCGCAGGTACTTTTGCCTCCAGTGAAGACCTTCCCGTTTCCGGCAAGGGTTTTAATAATTCTCGTATAAAATATCTCGCTCCGATATTATAGGATGCTGACAGGTCGCAGTTGTACTGTTTTCCCGTTCGAAAGGTACATAGGCTATGGTTCTCCGGGTTTCTTACTACCACTCCGCTTCCGTCACAGGCCAGCCTGCTGGTGTTCCGGGCACTGACCATGGACACACGAATTCCGTTCCGATGTGCCTGATGTTCACACAGTTTCTGAATATCCCGCTTTCTCCATAAATGAAGCTTTTGTTTCTTTTTTCCGGATATTTTTCCCTGCATTTCCAGATACTCAAACACAATTACACCTGCCTGATACTCTGCGGCATATTTCGTGATCTCCGCAGCTATTTTGCGGGACAGCTCCATATTCAGCCTTTTTGCATAATCCCATCGGCTTTGGACCTGTCTGGAGGAATGTTCCCTCTGAAAACGGCGGATTCTGCCAAGCACATGATACAAATGGTCTTTATCACTGGAGAA
>NZ_PYLO01000006.1 GCF_003024715.1 Clostridium fessum
TTTTTCACACCGGACCATGCGGTCCTGTGCGCTTATGCGGTATTAGCAGTCATTTCTAACTGTTGTCCCCCAGTGTGAGGCAGGTTACCCACGCGTTACTCACCCGTCCGCCACTCAGTCAATCTAGCTTCCATCCGAAAACTTCCGTTAGATTGCTTCGTTCGACTTGCATGTGTTAAGCACGCCGCCAGCGTTCATCCTGAGCCAGGATCAAACTCTCATGTTAAAGTTTTGATTCCAGTCAAAATTCGCTTGGCTAATTTTAACCGTTATTACTGTTGTTTTGGTTTTGTTCTGAATGTTCTCTTGAACTTCAAGGCTTAACCAAAAGCCTTTGTTCTTAGAATTTTCAGGGTTTTACATACTGTTCAGTTTTCAAGGTTCTTTGTTGTTGTCTCATTGACAGCTCATTTATATTACCACAAGCAGTTATCTTTGTCAACAACTTTTTTATTTTATTTTTTGCAACTGAGCTTTCACTCAACAGCTTGAATATCATATCATAGGCAGTTGTCGTTGTCAACTATTTTTTCTTAATTTTCAAAACATTTTCGCAAATAAGAAAACCTGTGATATTCGATTTTCCCTGCATATGCAGACCAACGTCAAAACACGTTAGAGTTAAAGTTTACCATTTCAGCATTAACTTGTCAAGCGATTTTCACTTGTTTTTTCGCTGACATATTCCATACAGAATCATTGCGCATCCTCGCGAAGCGTTTATCTCAGCCGAAGACCCAACTCCCACTGAGACAAATTTGCTATTACTCGCCACCTAAAGAGGTGGGAGTCTTCTCGACTGAAATAAAAAATTTGGCACACCTAACTCATCACTAAGTAGCGAGAATGCGGTGTGCCGTTTTTCAATATCACAGTTTTTCTCTATACGCTTTTAAATAATCCGTTTCACAACACCCATCAGGATGCTTCCAAGCATATTGTGGTCATACAGCCAGGTCAGCCAGATATTGCTTTCTATCTGGTTCAGGAAAAGTTCACCAATCGCCGTTGCCGAGAACAGTGTAATAAGCAGTGCTGCAATCCAGACGAAAAAGATCCCTTCCGCGCCCCCCAGCACGGCACCTGCCAGACGGTTCAGCCCCGATATGATCGGCAGCCGGGAGACCACATTGAGCGATACGGACAGAACACGCAGTCCGCCGAACACGGCTGCAAACAGCAGAAAAAAACTTATAATATTGATCAGGCTGTTTGCCAGATAACGGCTGACGTAGTGGGTAAAGCTGCTTACACCCAGCGCCTCGTAAACTTCGCTGTTATTATTCTCCAGAAGCGCATCCTTTAACTGTTCCGGAAGCTCCATTTCTTCAATAATACTGCGCTGTACGGATGGCGGCGCCGCGTCAGCTGCCTCATTTTCCGCCTCATCGTCCTTTTGAATAAATTTCGTCACGCTGTCCTCCACCGCCTGATAGACCACCTCATTGCTGCGAAGCAGATTCGCGACAGACGGCGCACCAAAATGAACCACCCCCAGCGACAGCACCAGGGAAACGGCCGAGACTGCCAGGCGGACAAATCCGCGGTAATGCCCGTACAGTACCATGGAAACCAGATAGACTGCCACCACCACGAACAGCCAGTTTTCTTTTATATAAGCACCCATTGTCTGATCGCCTCCGCTACGCCCTCTTCCCGGTTCGAAGCGGCAATCCGGTCTGCGCGTTCCTTTAAAAATGGGGCGCCATTTTCCATCGCTACGCCGATTCCTGCTGCCTCCAGCATGGGCCAGTCGTTTTCGCCGTCTCCAAATGCCATCGTCTCCTCCGCTTCAATTCCCAGATACTGACAGAGATTCCGCAGCCCGCTCCCCTTTGTGATGCCCGCCGCGTTGAGTTCCAGATTCCACGGAAGCGAGGAGGTCACCAGAACCTCCGGCATCGCTTCCAGCTTTGCCCGGACTGCCTGCTTGCTCTCCCGGTCCTTAAAATTTAAATTCATCTTCTGCACCGGGCTTTTTTTCTCCCGCAGATACTCCACCATGTCAGTAACTGCCCGGCGCGTCGCCCGGATATAGGCGCATTCACGTTCCGGTATCCCGTATTCTTCCAGCTGTGCCAGCAATCGCGTCTCGCTGACGCCGCCCTCCGATACATACATATCGTAAATAACCGGATGCCGGCGCAGCACCTCAATCACCCGGATCGTCTCTTCCCAGCTCAGGCAGCTTTCCGACACCCAGGTATTTTTCCCGAAATCCCGGACGACCGCCCCATTTGTAAATATGCCATAGTGGACGCCCGGCAGACTCAAAACCTCCTCTGGCACTGCCGGGAGCGCGCGCCCGGTCGCCGGGACAATCTCAATCCCCCGCTGCGCGCACAGTTCCATCACCTGTCTTGTTTTTTCCGACACGTGCATTTTTTCATTTAACAGTGTCCCATCTAAATCGAGGGCTATTAACCGTGTTCCCATCTTTCTCTCCCGTATCTCTTTTTACTGTCCACTACCAGAAAACGCTGCCGGGAAGCATTCCCCCGCAGCGCTCTCTTTTACTAATTAGTTTTAATTTTAAAATTTCTCGAATTGTTTTAATTAATCAAAGAAATGTTTCTCTTTCAGAATCAGAAGTCCATCCTTATCATATTTCGATGAGAACAGTCCGCTGAAGGATTTCTTCTCCGCCTTATCTGCAGCTTCCTCGATCAAATCTTCGGCACTTGTCTTGGTAAGCGGTTCTCCGTCCTCCTCCATCATCTCAGCGCGCTCGTACAGAGCCAGCATGCTCTTTCCCGAAATACTGCAGTCGATCTCCGATGCATATTTGCAGGCGTACTGAACAAACTCCTCAACATCCATATCGCCGGACTTTTTGGACGGTTTCTCTTCCGGCTCATCCTCTGGATAATTGGAATACTCGTCGTCCTCGCGTTCGTCTTTATAGCTGTCTTTGTAATCGTCCTTATAATCATCACGATAGCCGCCACGCGCATAATCATCCTCCGGCTCATACTCGTCCTTCTCGTAGTGATCTTCTTCGTCTTCATACTCCGGCTCGTCATCGCGTCTCGCCTCTTCCTGACGGCGCAGTTCTTCTCTCTGCCGCTCTGCCAGACGGCGGTCTTCCTCCGCTTTACGCGCTTCTTCTGCCTCTTTGGCTGCCAGTGCCTGTGCTTCTTCCTTGGCGCGCTCTTCTTCCTCACGGCGGGCTGCTGCTTCCTGCTGTCTGCGTTTTTCCTCTGCCTCTTTTTCTGCCTGACGGCGGATCTCCGCTTCACGCTCTGCCTGGCGTTTTCTGGCTGCTTCTGCTTCCTGCTGCGCCTGCTGGCGTTTCAGCTCTTCCTCGCGCGCCTGTGCCAGCTTCGCTGCATCGTCTTTCTGGTTTTCACAGCCGATATACTGGAAACGCTCTGCTAATGCCGGATATGCGCGGTGCATCTGCTCTAAACGTGCCTGCGTATCAATCAGAACAACGACCATGCCGGTTTCATCCTGTGTCATCAGTTCTTCCAGCTCTTCCACCGTCAAATCGTCCAGATCAGCTGCATGCTCGACCACCAGATCCTTGCCTGCCAGGCGCTCCGCCACCGATGCGATGCCGCGATGGGAAAGGTTTGCACCGCTGATCTTGGCAACCGGATGCTTGGTTCCCAGCTCGCGGTGAATCTTTTTCAGGGAATCAAGTGCCATCGCAAGACCGGCTGCCGGATCTTCCGCCTCGATCATCAGATGATTTGATTCCTTGATCTCCTCTTCTTCCTCTTCCGGTTCGAAATCCCAGTCTTCCACTATGGTTTCCTCTTCCTCTTCAAATTCATGAATCGGAGCTTCCTCGCTCTTTTCCTCTGCCTCTGCCGGCTCTAGGTCGCGGAGATTCCTGAAAACACGTGTCTCCCCTTCGGATGCGCCCTCTTCCTCATCGTAAGGCTTGATCTTGGACACTTCTTTTGCCAGCGCTTCTTCCGCCTGTGCTTCATGAAGGCTTGCTACTACATCCTCGTCCAGCGCAGCCTTTTCTACTTTCTCGTCCGCCGGTTTTGTCTCAGCTTTCGGTTTTCCAGCCTTCTCTTCTGGCTCTGCCTGCTCCGGCTGTCCCTCCGGCTCGTTCTCCGGTTCGTCGTCCAGCTCTGCCTCCGGCTCATCCGTATCCAGATACTCTCCTTCCGGCTCCGGCTTGCGGTATGTACCGTTCTTGTACTCTTCTTCCACCGCACGCAGCTTCTCTTCGTACTTCTCGCGGTTTTCCACCAGATCCATCTGATATTTCGTCAGCGGCGCATACTGAAGTTTCAGTTCCATTGCCTTGTCCACATATTTGCCAAGACCGAACATCAGCATGATCTTGTCGCAGATCCGCACACAGTCGTCCGCCTGGTTCGCCTGATGATAAAGCTCTGCCAGGTGGTACAGCCATTTCTCATCCAGCTCTTCCTGACAATATCTCTCCAGAGAATTGATCTGCTGCTCTAACGGCGCATCCTTCGCCTCCAGAATCAGGAAACGAAGCAGGTACTGGCGCGGGTCATCGCCGGACAGCTCACAGAACTCCCGGTAATATGCCTCTGCCTCCTGAATATTATTTTCACGCAATGCAAGGTCAGTCAGCTTATATAAAAGCCCCTTTCCAAGCGGCGCTCTCTCATATGCCAGCAATAAAATATCCTTGGCATCCTGATACTCTGCATTTTTCTCATAAATCTGGGAAATCATCGTAAGCAGGCTGGTGCTGCGTACACGACGCCAGTCGATGGTATCGGCGATCTTCATCGCCGTCTCGAAATCTCCCTTGTTAACCAGTTTCTTAATCTGCTCTACCTTGATGTTAAACTCGTATTTATCCATCTTATGCATCTCCTAACTTCCTGCCGCGGCAGAAGTTTTATTGTTACTGTTCACGCACACGTGCCCAGTAACGTTTTATTTGCTCACCGGCTACAGCTCTGTACGCCCATCCAGCGCGCGCAGAAGCGTTACCTCATCAATATATTCCAAGTCGCCCCCGACCGGAACGCCGCTGGCGATTCGCGTCACCCGGATCCCTGTCGGCTTAATCAGCTTGCTCAAATACATCGCGGTCGTCTCGCCCTCCAGGCTTGAGTTGGTTGCGATAATGACCTCACGAACCTCCTCTTTCTGCAGGCGAGTCATCAGCTCCTTGAGCCGGATGTCGCCCGGCCCGATCCCCAGCATCGGGGAGATCGCTCCATGCAGCACATGATAGACCCCGTTGTATTTTCCTGTCTTTTCATATGCCGCCAGATCGCGCGTATTTTCCACCACCATGATCGTCTCATGATCACGCCGGTCGCTGCTGCAGATCGGGCATAGTTCCTTATCAGTCAATGTGCAGCACTCCTTGCAGTAACGCACATTCTGCTTGGCTTCCAGAATCGCGCCGGACAAGTGCCTGACCTGTTCTTCCGGCATATTGATGATATGAAATGCAAGACGCTGCGCCGATTTACTTCCGATTCCGGGAAGTTTTGACAATTCTTCGATTAGCTTGCTAATCTGGCTGCTGTAATAATCCATCGCTTAAAACGGGAATCCGCCTCCCAGACCGCCAAGGCCACCGGTCAACTGGGACATCATCTGGCTGCTGTCCTCTTCCGCCTGACGGAATGCCTCGTTGGTCGCCGCCACGATCAGATCCTCTAACATCTCGATATCATCCGGATCCACTACTTCCTCAGACAGTTTCACGGAAAGAACCTCTTTTTTACCAGATACGGTCACGGTTACAGCGCCGCCGCCCGCGGATGCGCTGTACTGCTTCTCCTCCAGCTCTTTCTGCTTCTCTTCCATCTGGCGCTGCATTCTCTGCGCCTGCTTCATTAAATTGTTCATATTGCCCGGCATACCGCCTGGGAAACCGCCACGTTTTGCCATGGTGTCATTCCTCTCTTTCACTTCTTTTTATTTATATTCAGACTGGCTGCCGATTGCAGCCGGTTCTATATATCATATAAACCCACTAATATCATTTATCTGCATTTAATCACAGCTTCTTACATTACAAAACAAGGCTCATCTTTGGCAAGCTCCACTACACGGAATCATCCTCTTCGACAATCACATCGGTATGGATTGCGTTCTTTAAATCCTCATCACTGACATAAACCGTTCTTTGCGGCACAGCAGATGATTCTAAACGGACTTTAAATTGCAGAGTCTTTTTGTATTTTTCTTGCACTACTTCCTGCAAATTCTTAAGCTCAGGCTCCCGATTGATAATTCCAAACGTATTTTCATCTGTACACACAATGCAAAGGCAGCCTTCGCCCGCCGGTTCTACACTTGTCTTGGGAAGACTGAGCCTAATCGAACCCACAAGCTGGCTCAGGGACGCAATCCGTCCCCATTCTTTCCGCATCAGCATCAGATCTTCGTACTGTGCCGGCGGAAGGGATACCATCTTCGGCTCAGGCGGCGTTTCCACCACAGCCGTTTTGGAGGATGCAGCCTGCCCCGCTGCCGGTGCAAGGGACGCCAGTTTCTGTAAATTGTCCGGCATTTCCTGCATTTTCTGCTCTAATAGCGTAATCCGCTGTAAAATGGAATCAAGATTCTGTTCCATCGACGGCGTCGTCAGCTTGATAAAGGCAATCTCCACCAGAATCCGCTTCTGCGACGCGTAGCGCAGCTGCCCGGAAAGCTCCGAGAAAATACGGATGTAACGCATCAGCGTTTCCGTATCAACGCCTGCCGCCTCTTCCTTTAAAACTGCCAGATTTTCCTCCGACATATCGAGCATATCGCCCGGTTCGTCGGTCGTCTTGGCAATCAGGAGATTTCGCATATACCAGACGAAATCGTTGACAAGCTGCGAAAGATCGCGCCCCTGGATGATCATTTCCTCAATCTCACGGATGCACGCCTTCGTATCACTTGCAAGCACCGCCTGAAACAGCTTGCTGAACACGCGGTTATCGACCGCGCCCAACACCTCGAGCACATTGTCATACGTCAGCTTTTCCCCGAAATGGAACGCCACGCACTGATCGAGAAGACTTAACGCATCTCGCATCGAGCCATCCGCCGCACGTGCCACATACCTAAGTGCCCGATCGTCTACATCGATCTGCTCCGCCTGCGTCAGCTCCGCCAGCCGTCCCGCGATGGTATCGATCGAGATCCGCTTGAAATCATATCTCTGGCACCGGGACAGGATCGTGATCGGGATCTTGTGGACCTCCGTCGTCGCCAAGATAAATATAACGTAGGACGGCGGTTCTTCCAGCGTCTTTAAGAGCGCATTGAACGCGCCAATCGAAAGCATATGAACCTCGTCAATGATGTAGACGCGGTAGCGCCCGTCCGTCGGCGGGTACTGCACCTGCTCCCGGATATCGCGGATATTTTCCACACCATTGTTGGATGCCGCATCGATCTCCACCACATTGAGGGAAGCTCCTTCCGCAATCTGGCGACACATACTGCACTCGCCGCAGGGGCTGCCGTCCACCGGATGTTCACAGTTGACTGCCCGTGCAAAGATCTTGGCAATACTCGTCTTACCGGTTCCGCGCGTCCCGCAGAAGAGGTACGCGTGCCCGATCCGCCCGGAGTTGATCTGATTTTTCAGGGTCTTTACGATATGGTCCTGACCCCGGACCTCTTCAAAGGACGTCGGACGCCATTTTCTGTACAGTGCTGTATATGACATAAACTACTACTTCCTTACTATTCGTCGCCGAAGCTGATGCCTACATCCTTAGCTTCCCGGATAATATCGCTCTTCGGATCGACCATCTTTAATTTACCGGCAATGTCCGCGAGCGGAATTTTTTCAATCTTATTGTTGTTTAAAGCGACCATATAGCCGTATTCTTTGCGGCGGATCATCTCTGCTGCCTCCGCGCCGAGGCGCGTCGCAATCACGCGATCATACGGGCATGGCTCGCCTCCGCGCTGCATATGCCCCGGAACCGTCACACGGATCTCCTGCCCCGTCCGCTCGGAAATCTGGGCGCCCAGCTCGTAAGCGACCGACGGATAAACCGGTCCATTTTTCTTCTTTTCTTTTAATTCTTTCTTGGTCAGGGCTGCATTTTCCTTGGAAATCGCGCCCTCTGCGACCGCCAGAATCGTGAAATTCTTGCCATTTTTAGTACGGCTGCGGATCGCATTTACCACCACATCAATATCATACGGGATCTCCGGCAGGAGAATGATGTCAGCTCCGCCCGCGATGCCTGCATAGAGCGCCAGCCATCCCACCTTGTGGCCCATGATCTCCACGATGAAGACTCTGCCATGAGACGCCGCCGTCGTATGAATACAGTCGATGGCATTGGTCGCTACATCAACCGCACTATGGAATCCAAACGTAAGATCGCTGCCCCAGAGATCGTTGTCTATGGTCTTCGGAAGAGAAACGATATTGAGTCCTTCCTCCCGCAGCAGATTTGCCGTCTTCTGGCTGCCGTTGCCACCTAAAATGACGAGGCATTCCAGTTTCAGCTTGTAATAGGCGTGTTTCATCGCTTCCACTTTATCCAGACCGTTCTCGTCCGGCATCCGCATCAGCTTGAAAGGCTGTCTGGAAGTTCCCAGAATCGTACCTCCGCGTGTCAGAATCCCGGAAAAATCCGACTGTTTCATAATCCGGTAGTCTGCATACATAAGACCTTTATAGCCGTCTTCAAATCCAACTATCTCTATGTCATCGAACATCTTGTACAGCGATTTTGCCACGCCTCGCATCGTCGCATTTAAGCTCTGGCAGTCGCCGCCGCTGGTTAACATACCGATTCTTCTCATGAGCGCTTTCCCTTTCTTCATAACCGTCCAGTACCTTCACAGTTACCTTTATTCTAAATTTCCAACAACCCCCATATCAGGATAAACTACACCCATTTTGTAATTATAATACAATCATATCCCGCGGGCAAGAAAAAATTCCTTACAAATATCATAGACATAAAAATACCGGGATACGCGCTTTTAATCTGCTCCGGCACGGTATTCCTACCCCTTGGCAAATCAAATTCCACATATCCCGGCTATATTCACACACCTGCAAAAATGCTTGTTTCTGTATCTATTATTTTCTATTTTTTATTTCATAGGAGGCAATCTCCTATGAAATAAAAAAATCCGCACGCCCGGCTTCGAACGTATGCCATGGACGTTACCCTGACAGTTAACTCGGTCCAGGCTGCCTTGCGGCACACAGAAGCTTCTGCTTAGTGCTGCTGCATTCCTGCCCTGACACGGTTCACAGATTTCTGTTGCGCAAGACCCAGACTTCAACGCCACTTTTCAGGGGCAGCCCCACAGTAAAAACGCCCTCGGTCGGACAACACCCCTGCTATAGCGGATTGCAGGTACAGGGCACCGCTAACTCCCCGGCTGTGCGGAAACTTTATGACTTGATCTTATATGACGGAATGACCTGCAGACCGTCAGCCTGTTTAGTATACATGGCAGCCGCCGTTTTGTCAAGCCGGAGCTTGACTAACAAGCATTGTATAAAAATACACAAGAATACATTTTATTGTTTTTTTATCATTTTTTATCCCAGAATCTTGCAACAGAAGAAAGAAATCATTATAATAGGTATAAATCTAGCGACTGCAAAAAGTCAAACAGTTACTAAATCATAAAATTCTGTAAGATTGGAGCAACGATTATGGAGAAGAAAAACATCGACTGGAGCAACATCGGTTTCGGCTATATGCCAACGGATTACCGCTATGTTTCCATGTACCAGAATGGTTCCTGGGACGAAGGCGTCCTTACCTCCGACCCGAATATTACCCTGAATGAATGTGCCTGTGTTCTGCAGTATGCACAGACTTGCTTCGAGGGTCTGAAAGCGTATACGACCGAGGACGGCCATATCGTTACGTTCCGTCCTGACTTAAACGGCGAGCGTATGGAGAATTCCGCAAAAGGTCTTGAAATGCCGCCATTCCCGAAGGAGCGCTTCGTAGACGCCATCACAAAAGTAGTAGAAGCCAACGCAGCATTCGTACCGCCGTATGGTTCCGGTGCAACCCTGTACATCCGCCCGTATATGTTCGGTTATGATTCCATCATCGGCGTTAAACCGGCAAACATCTATCAGTTCCGTGTATTCTGTACACCGGTTGGCCCGTACTTCAAGGGCGGCGCTAAACCGATCACCATCCGCGTCAGCGATTTCGACCGTGCAGCACCTCACGGAACCGGTCACATCAAAGCCGGATTAAACTACGCGATGAGCCTGCATGCGATCGTAGATGCTCATAAGAACGGTTTCGATGAGAACATCTATCTGGATCCGCAGACACGTACCAAGATCGAGGAGACCGGCGGCGCAAACGTTATCTTCATCACCAAAGATGGCAAGCTGGTAACCCCGAAGTCCAACAGCATCCTTCCGTCTATCACACGCCGTTCTATCCTGCAGGTTGCAAGAGATTACCTCGGCATGGAGACCGAAGAGCGTGAAATATACTTAGACGAGGTAAAGGATTTCGCAGAGTGCGGTCTGTGCGGTACCGCAGCTGTTATCTCCCCGGTTGGCAAGATCGTTGACCACGGCAAGGAAATCTGCTTCCCGGCAGGTATGGAGAAGATGGGTCCGGTTACCCAGAAACTCTATGAGACACTGACCGGCATCCAGATGGGTCACATCAAAGCTCCGGAGGGCTGGATCCACGTAATCAAATAAGGACTGTATTTTTCGGTTTGAATGGGAAATATGGAATGCAAAAAGCTGGTGGAAATCATTCACCAGCTTTTTCTTCTTTCTTCTTTTTTCTCTTTTCACGCAATTCTTTGAAAAATTCTTTCAACATCATCGAACATTCCTCGCCCAAAAGTCCTTCTTCTGTCTCCACCTGATGATTGAATCTTTTTTCATCCAGAAGATTCAGTACCGAACCGGCGCAGCCGGCTTTCGGGTTCATGGAACCGATGTAAACTTTTGGAATCCGCGCCTGCACGATCGCCCCTGCGCACATCGGGCATGGTTCCAACGTCACGTACAGCTCACATTCTTCCAGGCGCCAGTCGCCCATGCGCTTGCACGCTTTTTTGATTGCCGCGATCTCCGCATGTGCCAGCGCGCTATGATCGACCATCCGACGGTTGTAACCCCTGCCGATGATTTTGTCCTCATACACGATCACGCAGCCGATCGGCACTTCTCCGAGCGCCCAGGCTTTCTTCGCCTCGCGGATCGCCGCTTTCATATATTTCTCTTCCTGTGTCAATTTTGCTGCCACTGTTTTTTCCTCTTTCTTGTTTTATATATTTCTATCTTTTCCTCCATTCAAATTTATCCGCTTCCAACAACAGACATCCTTATCTCAGTTTCCCGGCAAGTTTGCTCCGCTGCCAACCAAACACCTGAAAGCATTTGACCTATATCCATCCTACCCAGAAAAGCTATCCTTTGTCAAGAGTTCTGTAAAAGGAGCGACCGGCTTTTATGTAAAATTCAAATCCGTATACCAATACCCGAACCGGCTGTCGCGCGGCGGCTGGCGGGTGGAACGGACAAAGCGGTCAAAGCCGAACATCGCCGCCATATATTTTTCATTGTTTCCATAATGTCCCGGCACGCCCAGAATGTAGCGCCCCCGTTCGCCGGGTTTCCCCAGTCTCGCCAGAATCAGATATCGGTAGTTGTAGTAACCGTGCAGAAGAAAGCTGTTATTTCCATACACCCAGTTTTCCCGCGGCAGAAGCCCGATATCCTGCGGTTTGATTACCAGAATCTCGCAGCCGTCGGCGCATTCGAAGGCGGTTACTTTGGGATAGGCAGCACGCAGACGGTTCCAGAGGGACTCGGCGGGATCTTCTTTCGAAAATTCCTTGGATGAATCTGGTTGCGGTTGTTTTTGATTTTGAGAGTCCGACCGAAATGCCTCTTGATGGTCTGGTGGAGAATCTGGAGGCATTTCTTTCCGGACTTCCCAGGTGGATTCTTGAGAATCTTTCCGTCGCGCCTCTGTCTGTGCTTCCTGATAGGATTCCTGAAAACTTTCCTTCGGTGTCTCCGTTTGCACTTCTTGAGTGGATTCCTGAAAACTTTCTTGCGGTGTTTCCGTTTGCGTTTCCTGAACAACTTCTGCCTCTTGATGATCGGATGTTTCTGAGATATCTGGAACCGCTTCCATGGTTTCCGTGTCCTCGAAAATCTCCAGGTTTGAATCCTCCAGCTTTTCTGGCTGGGGCTGGCTGATTCCGAAGTCCGTTTCGTTTATATTCACATCTTCTTTCTTCTCTGTCTCCGTGGATGTGTCCTGATTCTCCATTTCTCCCGACCGGGTAAGTTCTGACGCCTCATCCAATTTTTCTTTCCCTACAGACGCACTGTTCACTTCCCCAGATACATTCTCTGCCAGTTTCCGCGTTGCCTCTTCCTTCTCTGCTTCCTGCTCCCGCACTTTCTCAGCAGTCACATCCGCCAGCTCAACCTCTGCCGCATGCGCGACGGCATCTTCCCAGATCGTCGTATAGGCACGCCATGCGCTGTCCGTCTCATGAAGAGTCAGACCACAGCACTCTTCCATATTGCAGCCGCTTCCTTCAATATTTTCACAATTGACGACGGCACGGAACTCCCCATTTCCGCCACGGACAAACAGGGTGCCGATACGGATCTCCTCCTGCCCTGCCAGAAGGTATACGCCGATCGGGCTGCCGCCCGCAAAGACACGGCGGACGCTGACCTGAATCCGGCAGGAAGTTCCCCGCGTCTCCAATTTCGCAAATCCCGTATTTTTCCCTTTGATTCCGCCCTCGTATGCATAGATATATGATATTAACCGATGATATGCAGACATGTTTTCACTCCTTTGCTTTGTATTATATGCAAAAGAAGCGCCGGTTTATGACAGGATTTCTATATCCTGATATAAACCAACGCTGCAAATACGTCCGTATAACGCAAAATCGGGAACAGTTAAAAACTGTTCCCGATACTGCCGGCGACCGGAATCGAACCGGTACGAAGTTTAACCCTCGCAGGATTTTAAGTCCTGTGCGTCTGCCAGTTCCGCCACGCCGGCATCATGATTACTCATGACTGGCACAAAGCCAAATGGATGGAGGTGGATTCGAACCACCGAAGCGAGACGCAACAGATTTACAGTCTGCCCCCTTTGGCCACTCGGGAACCCATCCAAAATTGCTCTGACAGTTGAAGATTATAACATGGCTGTCTCAAAAAAGCAAGTGTTTTTATATATTTTATTTAATATTTTTATTTCCATTTTTTCCTGCTTTTGATTCTTCTCGCTCAACTGCCAGAAATCATATATCTTGTCGAAGCCGCATTTCCTACAATGCCGTATCATTTCCCGTCAAAACGATACTTCCGACCGGTGGGATTTTCACCTCGATATAGCCGTCCTTTACCTCATGTTCAACCTGTCCGGCGTTGTAACCGTCCTCATAGGTCATCATTTCCCGGCGCAGGACCGCCCCGTCGCACGCCCCGATCTGCCAGACCGGAATCTTGAGCGTCAGCCACTCATCACCTGTATTGACCGCCGTCACGCCGCAGCACGCGCCGCCAGCTCTCTGAGCACTCTGAAAACGTCCATAGGCAATATAGCCATCTCCCGCCGCCAGCGCTTTCAGGGAACCATTTCTAAATGCCGGACAGCGTTTCCGGATGCCGCTCATGTAGCGGTGGAACTCGATCAGCTCCAGGTTTTCCCCGCCCCACGGATACGTCCGGCGGCTGTCCGGATCGGTCCATCCACAGACGCCCGCTTCGTCGCCGTAATAGATCGTCGGTGCGCCCGGCCAGGTCATCTGCATGACAACACCCTGGCGGAAAATGCCATAGCTGATGCCTTCCTCCGCTGCTTTTGCACCTGCCGACGCAAGACGGCCCACCCGGCGGTTTGTCCGCGTCATAAAGCGGGAGTGATCGTGGTTGGACAGCTCGTTCATCGCACACTGCACGGAAGCCGTCGGCATTTCACTCATATGGTAGCGCATCGCCTCAAAAAAGGCGCATCCATCCCCAAACAGAGCCGGATTTTCTTCGTCACTGTGCTTCTCCATCCCGGTCAGAAACCATGACAGCGGCTCCATAAATGCATCATAATTCATGACCGTATCCCACTGATCGCCCTTCAGCCAGTCATACGGGCTGCCGTAATGTTCCGCGATCATGACCGCCTCCGGATTTGCCTCCTTGACTGCCGCGCGGAAATCACGCCAGAACTGATGGTTCATCCCGGCGCTCCGCCCCAGATCTGCCGCCACATCCAGCCGCCAGCCATCTGCTCCAAACGGCGCCGATACCCATTTTTTCGCAATCCCCAGAATGTACTGGTACAATTCCGGCGATTCCTCGTAATTGAGCTTCGGAAGCGTCGCGTGTCCCCACCAGCCATCGTAGCTGTCATTAAACGGCCAGGCATTTTCATTGTGAAACTGGAAGAAATAGCGATACGGGCTGTCCTCCGAGACATATGCCCCCTGCGGATAGCCGCCCGCGTGCTGGTACAGAAGTTCCGCATCCAGCCATTTATTGAAAGAACCACAATGGTTGAACACACCGTCCACCAGCACCCGGATTCCCCGCTTGTGCGCTTCCTCAATCAAGCGGGCAAAAAAGGCATCGCTCGCCTCCAGGTTCTGCTCATCCGCCGTCCGCGTCATATATTTATGTGCGCGGTCATTGTCCGTATCTTCCGGGCACACCAGCCCGTCTGCGTCCTCCAGAATCACTCCATAATGCGGATCGATATGGTCGTAGTCCTGACAGTCATACTTATGGTTCGACGGTGATACAAATACCGGATTTAAGTAGATTGCTTCTATCTTGAGACTCTTTAAATAATCAAGTTTATCTAAAACACCCTGCAGATCACCGCCGTAAAACCGTCCCACATCGAGTGTACTGATCGGTTCCTTCCAGTCCGTCACCCGGGTGACCGGCTTTTTCAGATAAATATATTCATTGGTTTCCGTATCGTTTGTAGGATCGCCGTTGCAGAACCGATCCACATAGATCTGATACATCAGCGCGCCCTTGCTCCACTCCGGCACATGAAATCCCGGAATCAGGCGGAACGGGTGCGCCGCCGCATCCTCTGTCAGCCCGATCCGGTTGTAAAGACAGACGTTCTCGCCCCAGGTTACCTGAAATACATACGAAAATGTTTTCGTTCCCAGAGTCAGCGCACAGCTGTAGTAATCAAAACGGCTGTCTGACTTGTCAGCCATACCGCTACCATCTATGCCTCGATTTGTATCTGCACCGTTCCCAACGCTGCCAGCACAGCACTCCCACGAAAGCCGTTTCATCTGCCACTCCTGCAAAAGCGCCCCGGTCTCCGGGTCATATTCCAGCAGTACAACCGCATCTGCTCCATTTTTCTCTGTTCTGAAATAAAATGTAACGACTTCACCCGCATCTGCCTCCGAAGGACAACGGTAATCCTCTGTCTCGTCGCAAAATAGCGCGTCGCGATTGATCTGCTCCATCTGTTTCCCTTTCCAGCGGTTTCACCGCTTTCACAATCATGTTATTTTCTGCCCATATTTTACAGGATTTCCCAAAATTACACAAGTTATTTTCACGCCCCTAATTTTAGGTAATAAAAAAGAATGTGCCTTGGCACATTCTCGCGCCGAGCGCGGTCGCTTGCGACATGTTTCTGCTTCGCGCGAGTGTGCATCCTCGCGGAGCGTTTTTTGTTTCATAGGACGTAATTTCCTATGAAATAAAAAAGGTCAGCGGGGTAGCTGACCTTTTTAGGAGAAGGTATTTCGTTTTATGGGGTGTAGCAAAAACTATATAATGTATTGGGGGGGGTTACGTCTATTATAATAGCATAGGAGCGGAAATAAGTGTGCACAAACATCGTTTTATTTCGATTTCTTTTTTGTGCAAATCAACACTCTCTCCCGAAATGTCCAGCAAAATCCGCCTGAAATTTGCATAAAAGAAGGTGCCACCGCTGCCATTTCCATCTATCCGATGGCTGTCCGGGATGTCTCCCGCACATTCTGGCAGCTGACTGGCACCTTTTTTCAGGCTTATTTCCAGACCTGTTTCATGCTTTGAACTTTTTATGCTTCTGTCACCGGAGTTTCAGCTTCCCCTGACGGCTTTTCTCCATCCTGGAACAGCGCTTCAAACTCAGCCTGACCGATCTTCTCTTTCTCCATCAGCAGGGCACAGCAGGAATGAAGGACATCCTCGTGATCGAGAATGATCTGTTTTGCCTTGGCATAGCATTCGTCGATGATGCGTTTTACCTCGCTGTCGATCTCGCTCGCCACTTCCTCGCTGTAGGTTCTCGTATGCGCCAGGTCACGGCCAATAAAGACCTCGTTGTTGTCTCCACCGTAGTTGATCATGCCCAGTTTTTCTGACATACCGTACTCGGTTACCATCGCGCGCGCCATCGAGGTCGCCTGCTTGATATCCTGGGAGGCGCCGGTCGTGATGTCGTCAAAGATAATCTCCTCGGCGATTCGTCCGCCCAGCGAAACCATGATATTTTGAAGCATTCTGCCCTTCGTCATATGAAGCTCATCCTGCTCCGGAAGCGGCATCGTATAGCCTGCCGCACCGACACCGGTCGGAATGATCGAAACGGTGTGAACCGGTCCCACATCCGGGAGGACATGGAACAAAATCGCATGACCAGCCTCATGGTATGCGGTAATCTTCTTGTCTTTCTCAGAAATCACCTTGCTGCGCTTCTCAGCACCGATTCCCACTTTAATAAAGGCTTTCTCAATATCCATCTGGGTCAGGAACTTACGTCCCTCTTTTGCGGTATTGATCGCCGCCTCATTCATCAGATTTTCCAGATCGGCTCCGGTAAATCCAGCGGTTGTCTGCGCGATGCGGTGTAAATCCACATCCTCGCCCAGCGGTTTTTCCTTCGTATGAACGCCGAGAATCTCCTCGCGTCCCTTGACGTCCGGTCGTCCGACTGCCACCTTTCGGTCAAATCTGCCCGGCCGCAGAATCGCCGGGTCGAGAATATCCACGCGGTTCGTCGCCGCCATGACGATGATGCCCTCATTGACTCCGAAACCATCCATCTCAACCAGGAGCTGGTTGAGCGTCTGCTCTCGCTCGTCGTGACCGCCGCCCATGCCGGTACCACGCTGTCTGGCAACCGCATCGATCTCATCGATAAAGACAATACACGGGGCATTTTTCTTGGCTTCCTCAAACAAGTCGCGGACACGGGATGCGCCGACACCGACGAACATTTCAACAAAATCCGAACCGGAAATCGAGAAGAACGGAACGCCTGCCTCACCCGCCACCGCTTTGGCAAGCAGGGTTTTACCGGTTCCTGGAGGTCCGACTAAGATCACGCCCTTCGGGATGCGCGCCCCGACGCCGGTGTATTTCTGCGGATTTTTCAGGAAATCTACGATCTCCTCCAGTTCCTCTTTCTCCTCTTCCAGACCGGCAACTTTGGTAAAGTTGACCTTGCTGGTCGATACCATCCGGGCACGGCTGCGTCCAAAATTCATCATCTTGGCATTTGCCCCGCCGCCGGAACGGGAATTGATAAACATAAACAGGAAGATCAGGACGCCTGCGGACAAAGCGATCGGCAAGATCACCGTCATAAAATAGCTATCCTGGCGGACGCTGGTGGTCGTATACGGAACCCCCGCCTTGCGCAGCGCCATCTCTACTTCCTTCACATCCAGCACATTGAATTCCTCCCGGTCGCCGGAGGTTGTCTCAAAAACAACCTCACCGGTCGGCACCTCGCGGTTCGGGCGGATCTGTGCGCTCTCTACGGTCTTATTTTCCAGATATACCATGAACTCCGGATAGCTTAATTCCCGCTCCGTCGCCATTCCAGGGACTTTCAACGAGAAAAACATGATAACGAGCAGCATGAGGATCAGAAGCCCCACGCCTCCCATCGACTGACGTTGTTTCAACTGGCTTCCTCCTTATACTTCCACAACACCGATGTACGGCAGGTTGCGGTATTTCTGATCGTAATCCAGGCCGTAACCTACGACAAACTCATCCGGGATTGTAAAGCAGGTATATTTAACCTGAACCTGTTTTTTCACGCGGCGCTCCGGCTTGTCAAGCAGGGTGCACAGCTCGATATTTTTCGGATTTCTCTGTTTTAATACCTCGATCAGATATGCCAGGGTACGTCCGGAATCGATGATGTCCTCCACGATGATGACATTCTTGCCCTCCAGCGGCTCGTCCAGATCCTTGATAATCTTTACCACACCGCTTGACTTGGTGCCGGAACCGTAGCTGGATACAGACATGAAATCCAGGGAAACTGGAATAGTCAGGCGTTTTGCCAGTTCGCAGGTAAAGAATACGCCGCCCTTTAAGATACAGATCAGGTGGACTTCCTTTCCCTCATAATCTTTGTTGATCTGTGCTGCCACTTCACTGATCTTCTTGTTTACTTCTTCTTCCGTTAATAATACACGAATCTTATCAGCCACTGCTTTTTCCTCCGTTAAATTCCACCTCAAGGATGGTTTTTGTCTGTTCTGTTATCTTATAATATGCGCTGATCCGGTGCCCCACTATCCACAGGATATGTTTTTCTTCCGCCAGAAGCCAGATTTCTTCCCGCTCCTGTCTCGGAATTTTCTCATCGATCATCCAGGATTTCAGCATCTTCCGACCGCCGGACGGCAATGTCAGGTAGTCCCCCGGCTGCCGGTGTCTCAGCGATAAGGTACCTTTTATTTTATCATAGTCAAACCATTTCGTATACTGGTTTTTCGGAAATTCATCCCCCTTTTCACAGGGGAAAGTATGCATCTGCAAAAGATTCCCATTCTGGATGCCCGGAAGCAAAACCCCTTTTCTTTCCCCTGGATGACTAAGAGGGCGCACTTCAAGAAATCCATATATATTTACCGCCCGGAACCCATGCGGCAGCGAAATACTCTTTCCGGTTCCCTGGTGCAGAAGTTCCCGCACCGCCTGCACATGCGTCTCCGTCACGTCCCGGAGCGGCATTTTGCTCTTTAAAAACAACCGCCGCACGATATAACCCTGCACAATCTCCGCCTGTTCTGCCAGCGCTCCTGCATCCGCCTTTCCGTCCGGTGCATGCTTTTGAAGCCATTCTTCTGCCACCTCTTCCAGATAGGCATCTGCCTGCCGGATGCGTCTGCCCGCCTGGTCGATATGACGGACTGCCTGTGCATTCAGGCGCTCTTCTACCGCCGGAAGCAGTTCATTCCGAAGCCAGTTGCGGCTGTATTCACTCTCCTGGTTCGTCGAGTCCTCGACCCAGTCCTGTCCCTGCTGCCGCAGCCAGGTCTGAATCTCGCTCCGCTGCGCCCAGAGAAGAGGACGGATGATGCGCCCCCGCACCGGAGCAATGCCAGAAAGCCCGGTCAGACCGCTTCCGCGGAACAGGTTAAAAAGAACCGTTTCCGCGTTATCATCCGCATGATGGGCGGTGGCGATATGAACCCGGGCGGCTGCCGCCTCTTTTTCCCCCGCATTCTCCGATGTCAAATCCGGACACATCTCTTCCTCCCACGCAAGCGCCGTCTCCTCATACAGGCGGTACCGCGCCTGCCGTCCCGCCTCCTCGACGGAACATTTCCGGTCAAGCGCCTCTTTCGCCGCATCGATACGGAACTCATAAAAAGGAACTTCCAGCCGTTCACACAGCATCCGTGAAAATGCCGCATCCCTATCTGCCTCCGCGCCGCGCAGCCCGTGATGGACATGGAGCGCCCGCAGGGAAATCTGAAACGTCTCCCGCAGCTTCCAGAGCACCAGCAAAAGACCGACGGAATCCGCTCCCCCGGATAAACCGACCAGAACGCCATCCCCCGGCCTGGTCATATGATTTTGTTTCATATAAATTTCTGTTTGTTTCTGCATTCTTTTATATTTCTTTTTATCCCTCTTAAAAATAAATCCACTCGTAACTGTTCAATACCTTCACAGTATAACGGATCTCCCCTTATTTCTCAACCTGCCAGATTCTACCGTTTATCCACGGTTACTGTTCACGCATACGTGCCCAGTAACGGAATTTGCCGTGGCTTCGCATTTAAATACGGCAAATTCCTGCTGCCACCGCGTTTTCTTACGGCACTTTCGGTTCCAAAAGTGCCTACCCGTAAACAGTAACTACCCACGTTCCAGCACCGTCCCGACCAACACTGTACAGTCATCCACCACACCCCCGTCCGAAAGCCCGGACGCAAACGCCAGGATCTGTTCTGCCAGTTCCTGCGGGTTGCCGCCGGAAAGGTTTGATACAAATTCCATGAACGTCTCTTCCTTGTGTTCCCCCGGCATCGCTTCGAGAATGCCGTCGCTTATCATAATGATTTTCTCGCCGTCCCACATTTTCCGCGACATCAGAACCGGCTCCGCGTTCTGTACAATTCCCATCGGCAGCCCGCCTGCTTCCAGAAACTCAACACCCTCACGCCCCAGAATAAAGGTCGGCACCGCGCCCAGCTTCATCGCTTCCAGCACACCTGTCCCCAGATCGATACAACATAGATCAATTGTTGCCGGATTCTGCTCCGTACCCGCCAGCAGAAGCACCGTATTTACCAATTTGAGCGCCGATCGCGCCGAAAATCCCGTCTCCAGCAGGCGCTGGGTCAGCTCAATGACCTTCTCGCTGTCCTCGCTGGCGCTTCTGCCGCTTCCCATACCGTCCGACAGGCTCATAATCACCTGCCCCGGAAGCCCGGTCTGCACCGTACACGTATCGCCTGAAATCGGTTCACCCTCCCTGGGGCTGCACGCCATGCCGTACACCATCCGGTATTTACCTTCTTCCACAAAACGGAAGGTCGCCGCATTGCGGGTGATCAGGCTTTTGCTGTCTTTCGCCACACTCCAGTGGCTTCCGGCGATCGCGCGTCCCAGAAGTTCCGCCACATCCCGCGCCGTCATGCATCGCCCGTTGACGCTGCGGAGTGTGAGAAACGCCTCCTTCTGCTGATTTTCATATTGAAGCACCAGCATGTTGTCCACGCGCAGATGGCTTCTGCGGAGTATCCCTGAAAGCACCTCCTCCCAGGATGCCGTCACATCCGCCGCCTGTTCCATCTGGTTGGAAAATTCCTCCAGAATCGCCGCCAGCTCCCGGAACTGGACGATCACCGCGTCCCGGCTTTCCAGAAAACGGTTTTTCCATCCCAGATTCATCGTCGCCCGCCCGAGACTCCGGTTCAATTCCCGCAAATATGCCTCTCTCTGGGAACAGATCTCATGAAACAGGCGAGGCATGTCCTCCAGGTCGATTTTCCCTTTCTGCTCGAACGTCCGAAGCAGATAATAGAGATAATAACTGTCGTCCCGGCGGCTGCCATAATACAGGTTGCACCGTGTACAATCGCCGCATACCGCCGACGCCGCCGTCTGCATTGCCGCCAGTCCGTCCTCCTTCGTCAGATGCCCCTGCCCGCCGATCTCATCCGCAAACGCCTGCGCCAGACCACCCAGTGACAGCGCCATGCTCTTTAAACGTCTTGCCGTGTAGACGTTGACATCCGCCATATCTCTATGTAAAGTTCTCCGTTTAAGCACAAAAATCCCTCCTAACCTGTATAACGCCATTATATACAGGCTGGAGGGAAATATTTGTCAAACGGAGGGAGCAAAACCAGGGAAAACTTCGACATTTTCCGACCTATCTATGAACACTGCTCCCCCGTGTGCCATACTCCAGGCATTCTAGGATGTGCTGCAAGCCTAATTCGGATTCGACGGCTTAAGCAGGATCTCATTGCGGTTTACAAGTCCCAGCTTCTCCTTCGCTACCTTCTCGATATACTGCTTGGTCTGCACGTATACGCGGTATTCCTCAAGCTGTTTGGCACGTTCTTCTTCTTTCGCAACCTGTGCCTCCAGATTTTCCTCACGAATTGAATAACTCCTATCCTTTTCCTTGAGATCGATGCCCTTGATGTGCACGGCAACCGCCAGACTCAGCACTACCATCGTAACGCCCACAAGCGCCATCCGGTTGTTTAAATTGTCCTTTTTCTTTTTCCGTGCATTCCCACCCGGTCTGCCTTCTGACATCTGTCTACGCACCTTCATCTCACTTCCTTTCCAGATTCTCTGCCTGTCCCCTTGTTGTATGTTCCTTTCCGGTCTTCTGGCTTTTTTTGCCTCTTCTTTTCATTTTAATCCATCTGCTGCATTTTTTCAATACCGTAAACAAAAGACGGCTGCCCGTCCGGTCATAAAACACCATGCCGCCCAGCACGCCCGCCACCGCATAGCCCCGCAGGACTCCGTCATTGTGCCAGAACAAAAGCCGGAACGTCGCAAAGCTGGCAAAGAGCCAATACGCCGCATCCTCCATGCCTGTCCAAAATGAGTCGTGCCGTACCAGCCACCGGAAGATCCTAAGCCCGTCATACATCATCATCAGCGCGATTCCCGTACACACACTGCCGCCAAGCAGCCATATTTCCCCTCTCACCATCCCGCTCATCCGCCACCGCCTAACGGAACAGCCGTCCAAAGAACGACTCCTGCGATTTCCGGTGGGACTCGTTGCAGGAATACGAAAAGCTTTCAAACTCGCCCTCAATATCCACTTCGCCCTTTTCCAACGTCAGACGGCTCACATGCAGCGCCTTCCCACGCACCGTCAGAAGCCCCATGTTTGTATCGAGAATCATCTGGTTCTCATCAAATGACACCACATCCTGGATCCCCGTCACACTCCCCTTTTCCCGGTTCAGAAGCTCCAGCTTGTGAGGTCTGGCATCCAATTTTTCTTCCATGCAAAAAACCTCCCAATTTATCTAACTTATAGCCTATAGCTGCCTATTGTTAAATATATTGGGAGGTTTTCAGGTTTATGAATGATTATCTGGCCGGTTCCCAGACACCGTCTGCATTTACATAATAGCCGTCCGGTGTCCACTCAGCCATATAAAGGGAGCCGTATGGACGCCCTGCGCCCTCCATGTAAACCCAGGTTTTTAATGCTTCATCATACGCCCAGGTCGGCTGCGGTGCATACGGATTTAAGTATACATAGCCCAAATCCGGAATCAGCTGCCACTCCGTCAGCATCTCTCCCGTTGCCGGATCCAGATAATACCATCTGCCGTCCTGCGGATCCAGATACCAGCCCGTCCGCATGCCTGTGTTTTCGTCCACATAGTACCATTTGCCTGCGCTGTAATCATAGACCCAGCCCGTCCGGATATATCCATCGGCTCCAAACGCCCACCATGCGCCCCGGAGCTGTTTCCACACAACCTGTTCAACCTGTCTGCCAGTCATCGGATCCAGAACCAGGCTTCCGGACAGATACGTGCCATTTGACAGGCGGTAGCGCCATCCGGCACTCTCTTTTACCCATGTGCTGGTACTTCTGTCGCGGCTGGAAGTGGCCGTTCCCTGCGGATTGCCTGGAGTCGATGGATTCGGGTTCGACGGGTTGGGTTTCGTCGGATTGGACGGGTCAGACGATGCTTTCTTTGTCTGGACCGTTACCGCCTCGCTGGCTGCGGATGCCGTCGTATTGACACCTTCTTTGAGTCTCACATAGAAATTGTAAGTCGTTTCCGGTGTCAGCCCGGTAAATACCGGTGAATCCTGCCATTCTCCCTGATCCACGCAGTATTCCACTTCATATCCTGCCGGAATCGCGGTTCCATCCACAAATGCAGACGGTGCTTCCAGGGTCACGCTGGTGTCTGTCCACGCTGCTGCCTGCGGTGCTTTCGGGGTCTTTGTTGCTATTTTTTTGATCGTCAGGCGCACTGTAATCGGATCACTCTTATAATTTACGTTGCTGTCCGGGATCTTAATCCTACAGGAATACGTTCCCGCATTGGTCGGCGGTGTCGTGCTGAAATAAACGGTTCCGTTCACACCTTCATAGTGAACCTCATACTGACCCTGAAACTGTTCCGAAAGATCCTGTCCACCTATCGTTGCCTGAATTCCATCCCCCACAGACTTCGGCGTTCCATCGTAATCAACCTCTTTATCCGTACCATTCAGTGTAACCTTATCTTTGTCCCCAAAATACACATGTGTCTCAACATCCTGCGCCGGCATCTTAAAGGAAGCCGTCCATTTGCCATCGGATTCGGTAAATTTCGGCGGGTAAATAACTACAAGGAAACCACCGCTGTATGTAAGGCATGCATTCTTGTTCGGATTCTCCTTCATCTGTCTGACACCTTCATTTGTCAAGGTCGCCGTTACCACTTCCCCGGCTCTTGCCGCAGGCTTGTCCAGCATATAATAAGAACTGCTTTCCGGCTTCTTTGTGATCGAAAATATCGCAGTTTGATCATTCTTAACCTCGATATCCACAGCTACCATGCCCGGTCCAGCTAAGTATACATAGAGAGTCGGGAGACCGGTTGTATTATCTTTTTCGATGTAATAATCGCCGTTCTCTTTAAGTTCTGCTCTACTATTTACCTTTTTCGTTGTAACTGAACCTTTCTTATACAGCGACATTGATTTTATATTAAATTCTTTAAACAGCTTGCCATTGATAATCTTTGTTACTTCCAGAGAGCCAATATGGTCCACTCCACTCCACTCTTTGGTTTCAAAGGCTGCCGTTGTTCCCCAGGTACCCCATTCCTGTCCTACGAACCAGGTATACTGGTACGCGTTCATATTTTCCGCATAGGAAACCTGTACGGAGGCATCTGAACATGGCATCGTAAAGCAATACACCGTCGGATTCTCCAGATTGCAAATTGTCGCATTCACTTTTGAATTATTCTCACCGGTAATCGTTACTTCGCTTACGACATCTTTCGGATCCAGACCCGTAAATGCAAGGTACACTTTTTCTCCGGCTTTCCGTGAAAATGTAAATGTACCAGTTTCACTACCTATCGTAGAAATCGGATTTGTTTCCTTTTTTGCATCATCCAGGGATGCATACGCTTTCACAACTGCATTCAGGGAGTTTATCGTATTCTCCCGTCCTACTGTAACTGTGTGCTCCGCCGTATCAACTGTCAGCTGGCATTCTGCCTGCTTGGAAGGATCCGCCTTGCTGATGGCTGTGATTATATAGGTTCCATTTGCCACATCCGCAGCGGTTACCAAGCCGTCCTCTACCTTGACTGCCGGATCACTGCTTTTCCACGTCACTTCTCTGGACGCTCCGTTTGCCACATCGACGGTTGCAGTAAGCTGGACGCTTCCTCTTGGGTAAATCGTCTCATTGGTCTTATCCAGCGTAATTCCGGTAACCGAAGGTGTCAGATCCAGCGTCAGATCCGGACGTAAAGTCTGGTTTTTCAGAATCGGGAAGGCATACTCGCCGGTTGAATCCATCATCCAGGTAGAATCAAAATCCCAGCCCAGCCCCTTATAAAATGCCGGATTTTTCAGATCTGCCGCCGCTGCGTCCGCTCCATATAGCTTATCTGCCCCCATCATATCCGGTTCCGGGGTCAAAATCATTCCATCTGATTTTCTCGCAACTGTGCCGGCAAAGCCGTAGTTGTTCTGGTAACTTCCCGTTCTTCCACCAATCCGGTTGAGCGATCGCATCTCCGGGAAAATGCTGACACAGGAGGAAATCGAACCGTTGCTGGAAATGCCCGCCACGGATGCGCCAGTGGGATTTTTTGTCAGCGTTTCGCCTGCCGCGTAGCTGTGGGAGATCGTTACGTTGCCGCTTCCTACCAGTCCGCCGATATAATATCCCTTATCAACGTCCATATCCACAACTGCATAGCTGTTGTCAATGGTTGTAGTTCCACCGGTCCAACCGACCAAACCACCTGCAAATCCCTTGTCGGTGGTTCCTTTGATTTTAGCATCTGCATAGCAGGACTTAATATTTACCGAATAATTCGAATACTCCCTTACGTTTCCAATCAAACCTCCTGCCGATTCAATCTTATTTGTTCCATCTGCAGTTTCGATTGTTCCACTGACGTAACAATTTTCTACTGTCAGAGAACCATATACATCACCAACCAGGATGCCAACTCTCGCTTTATCGCCGGAAGCCTTAACCACCGCATTTTCTATGGTCAGATTCTTAATTTCACAATTCGAAGAAATTGCTCGAAACAATCCCACATAAGCATCGCCGACTACATTCAAGCCTTGAATCGTATGTCCGCATCCATCAAATTCAGCTCCGGCCTGATTAATCGGGGCAAAGTCGTGACCGCCCATATCAATATCGCACATCAGTTTCGCTTTCCAGTTTGAACTGTTCGTATCTCGGAAATACGCAAGCTCTGCCCCTGTACTAATTTGATAATAACCATTTTCATCTTTGGCCGGTTCCACAACCGCCTGTCCATCCCACTGATCCTGCACCCATACCGCCTTAAATGTCACATTTCCTTCCGGCATTGTATAACTTGCACCGCTGGCATATGTCTTAGTTTCGTCACTCCAGCCTCCAAAATTCATGCCGTATACCTTAAAGGTATTCTCCGGAAGCGTAATCACGGTTCCGGCTGCGGCATTTTCCAGTGTCGGCGCCTTTCCCTGTGAATCCTTACGTCCAGACGTAAAGGTAATTGCATACTTCGCCGCGATTGGAAGATTTATTTCGATTGTATCTGTTTCTGTTGACGCGCTATCAGCGGTATAGCTCAAAACAATCGTTCCCGTGATACTTCCGTTTTGTCCCGGATCTGTTCTGTCTGTTGCCGGTGTTAGCTTAAAACCTTTTTCATCGGACCACTTCGCCTGAATTTTGTTATTTGTGATAACAATCTGTACAACCTGCAAAATTTCCTCTGATGTCGTCTCATTTGTCACTGTCTTCGCCTGCAGCGCTGCCGCTACCGCTTTTTTGACATCCGCTAATGTCTGCTCGGAAAATTCATAGGTTCCACTCTTCTCTTCCTCGCTGTCATCATAGGTTGAACCATCGCCCGTTGCTTGGACTCCAAACGTATAGGTTCCGCTATCTGCAATCTGGGAGGTAAAATCGTAACTGGCTGCATCCGCCCCAAGTGTTACCCCAGCCCCCAGTGATGAACCATTCTTATAGAGCTGTACTTTATAACCCGACGCATTCTCAACCGGACTCCAGACGGCTTTTCCTTTTACTGTCTCATCCCATTTGACATCCGCAGGCGCTGCAAGCTGAACAAGATTCACCTCTTTTGTCAGCGTGATTGAGCCAATCAAGCTTCCCTTATAATGGACATAAAGCTGTTTTTCATTTATACTGCCAAGAGCCAGCGATTTAGCAAATCGAATCTTTATCCCCCATCCATTTTCTGTTTTTTCCACTCCAGAAATTGTAACTTCGCCATACTCCATTCCATCTTCCTCGGATGAAAGGGTAAAATCTTTCGGCTGCAAACTATCTGTTCCTGCATATATAAGTTTAATTTCCCCTTCTGCTGTGGCACTTTCCGCATCGGTTGTCTGGAAAGTTCCTGTCACAGTTTGTCTCGCAGGCATGGAAACCGGGTTGGCTTCCAAGGTGAAATCAAGGTTTCCTGGAATTGTAACACTATCTGTCCACGTCAGATATCCGGTCTTTTTGATTGTTACCGTATAAATTCCGTTTGCGAGTTCAATCTCAAAATCACCATCTGCATTGGTTGTGGTACTTTTTTCACTATTCCCCTTCTTAAAGATAATCTCCGCACCATCAAGTCCTGTTTCTCCAGAGCTTACAGTTCCTGTTACCATATTGGTTGCCTGGAGGTAATCTGGTAAATCATCACCTGAAAATATCACATCACCATTTGTTGTTTCCAGCGAAGGGAACTGATCTGCTTCAATTTTCCAGCTTGAATTTGAGTCATTTCCCCAGCCGATCTTGTTTTCCCAGAAATTGGTTGTTAAAAGTTCTGCTTTCGTGACACCTTCGCCATGGTGCTCTGTATGTTTGTTAGCAAAATTTCCATTATATCCGCCTGCCATATTTTGATAAGCATAATTTTGATTTCCTGATACATAAACGGTTGAATCTCCACTATAGCCAAAAATTCTATCTACATAACTACTAAGTTTTTTTGTGGAAACTGTTTTCTGTAATGCTACACTTTTTTCGATTATAACATTTACATTTCTTCCGCCAACTAAGCCACCGCAGCCACTATTACACTCTGTTGAAACACTTCCCATTGCCATGCAATTTTCAATGTTTAATATATTTTTTGCTGAAACCAATCCAACCAAACCACCAGCCAATGAATTTTGAGAATCTGAGCCTGTACTCTTAACATCCGCATTAACAACACAATTCTTTACCGTCAACGTGCTACTTGAAGGAACCTGTCCAATTAGTCCACCCGCTGCGTAGTTTCCTGTATTAAGAATCCCCGCATCATCATCGCCATTGTCCTTGGCACCTTCAACATAACAATTTTCAATGATGGCTGTACCTGCTGTCGTTCTAGCAATCGCGCCTACATGTTTGAAATTTTTCGCCTCTTTAATTTTCACATTCGATAAAACTAAATTTTTTACCGTTCCTTTCACACTGCTAAACAACGGCTGTGAAATTCCACTCAAAGTATAGCCATCACCGTCTAAGCAAGTTGTTAATGTTCTTTCCTCCCACGGGTCAACTTCGCTAAGATCAATATTATTCCCCAATTTAATATATTTATTTACATTAGAATTGTACTGACCACTTCCATTATACTGATTTTTATTTCCTTTACCCATGACGATAGACCACTGATCTGCCGTCGTAATCACATACGGATCTTCCAATGTACCGCTTCCCGTGATTCCTTCATCCGCATACAGCGCAATCCCCGCGTCTCCCACCTGCACATGGATCTCCGGCAAAGCAGTGTCTTCCGGTATCTCTTCGCTTTCCGGAATCACCGGAATATAGGTATAGATCGCCCCCTTGTATTCTTCATTGGCTTTATCGTAGCCTTCCCAGGTCTTTTCTTCGGTTTCTTCTGGTTCGCCGTCCTCATCGAAGCGGTCAAAATAGTCCTCCGGTGCCAGTCCGCCCTGAAATTCAGAATAGTCGCTGTTTTCCGCATCCAGTTTCCACGTGATACCCGACAAAGTCCGCTCGGTGGTTTCTTCTCCCATCGTCTCACGCACGGTAAGAGTCTCCGGGAACTGGATGTCGGATTCTTTGCTTCCAAGCGGGAGAAGCTGATCGGTGATCGATTCTTCCAACGGTGCAAATTCCAGCGTCGTTTTCGCCTGCTCTTCTTCCAGGACCGTGATCTGGATCACTGGAAGTTCATCCTCATCTACCTCATAATTGCTGCTTTTCAGCTCTGCGCGAAACAGGTAGATACCCGGATTTTCTCCATCATAACGGGATGCCTGGCTCTCTTCTGCATCCAGAACCCAGCGCACCTTTACTTTTCGCCAGAAACCTTTCTTTTCGCCAATCTCTTCCTCGGTCTTCTCATCCGTCTTGACATCTTCATTCAAATCTGCATTTCCACCCGAAGAACCGAAATCTGTCTTACCGGAATCATCTTTTTCATCGGATTCCTTCTTCCCAGAATCTGAATTTTCGCCCTTTTCATCCGATCCATTCTCTCCAGAATCCGAATCTTCGCCTTTTCCGTCCGATTCACCGTTCCCCGGATTTGCATTTTCATCCTGAGAGTCCCCATTTTCCGCCGAATTTCCATCTTTCCCAGAATCTCCCTGTTCACCTGAACCGGATTCCGCTTTCTCTAAGCCCTCTTCCCCTTCGCTTTTGTCTTTGCTATCCTCTCCGGCATCTTTTCCTTCAGTATCTTCTTTTTCTCCATTCTCTTCACTGTCTGTCTTTTCCAGCACGGCATCATCATTTGTGCGGTTGGCAAACGCAGCTACATTCTCATCGCTCCCTGCGTCAGGCACATCTTCGGTTTGCCCCCCCCCGCTGACAAAAACGTCTATGCTGTCCGGCATCTCCAGATCCTGATACCGGGTGCCATAGGGAACTTTCTGATACAGGACCTGTTCCGATAAGCTCTCGATCTCCCGGATCTGATAAAAATTCGTGTTCGCATAAACTCTAGGCACAGAGCCATATGAACTGCACGTTATCACCACCACCATTCCTGCTGCCAGGATTCTTCTTTTTCTCCTTCTCATACGCTTTTTTCCTCTCATTCTCGAAATGTTGATTATCCGTCATAAAGTGTGTATACACAAATGAGTCGTCACTATATTTATATTATAATAATCAACTCTCACAAATTCAAGACAGAATCTGTTCTTTTAAGCGCATAAAGAAAAACGAGACGACCGAAGTCGTCTCGTAAAAGTCTAACTTTGAGGGGGCACCTCAATTCTCTTGACTTCTTTTTTTATTTCCGTTCTTTATATGATTATTTCTCCAGGTTCTCCGGGGTTCTGCACCATGTCAGGAGCATTTCTTTTAAAAATTCCAGTTCCTGCGTGTGGTCTGCCTTGTGATCGTCCGCCCACACAATTCCCTGTGCATAGCGCTCAGCCACTGCCAGCATCGCAATCGCAACGCTTGTAAATAACTGCTGCTCCGGAATATCGGTCCGGATGCTTTTATCGCTCCTCGCCTGCTCATAGAACTTATGATACAGCGCTCCTGCCGGCTTCAAAACATCCAGATGTTCAGCCAGCGCTTCCCCCTTGACTTTCTCCCGGGAGATAAAGTTTTTATAGTTATTACTGAACCGGAGCATTTCCGGTCGTTCCCGGTAAATCCGGATGATCTGGTCCGTATAAAACTCAATGTACTGATACGCCGTGAATGATTCAAATATCTCCGGTCCCTTTTCTTCCAGAATCTCCTTCCAGAGATCGCCCCAGATTTTTCCGCTGATCGCTATCACAAGCTTGACCTTCGTCTGATAATAGTTATATAGGGTCGCAACGCCCACTTCCGCAGCGTCCGCCACCCTCTGTAAACTGACATTCTCGATCCCATATTGCGAAAACAGCCTGAATCCAGCTTCCATCAGCTGTTCTTTCCGGCGCATCGCCTCTTTTTCATCCCGCTCTATATTTCTTGGCATTTCGTCCTCCGCGCCTTTTACTGACGTCTCTTGGATTTTTACAGGTATTCAAACATTTCTTTGGCATCTTCCTTGCGGATGGTCTCCTGTACGCTTGTAACGCGGACCTTCACCGATTTATTGCCGAAAGCAATTTCAATCACATCCCCAACCTTAACCTCTGCACTGGCTCTTGCCACTTTATCATTCAGCATCACTCGTCCGCTGTCACACGCTTCATTGGCTACGGTTCTTCTCTTGATGATGCGGGACACTTTCAAATACTTATCTAGCCTCATATTTTTCCTTTCCATACCCCCTTGCAGGGCACTTTCATCCTGGCGGAATCCCTTCGCTCCTATAATACTAAAGCCCTCCATGATATTTCATCACGAAGGGCTGTCTGTCACACATATATGTCTGAGATAATTATGCGTTTACCATATCCTTTAATGCTTTACCAGCTTTGAACTTCGGAGTCTTGGAAGCTGCGATCGGCATGGTCTCGCCGGTCTTCGGGTTTCTTCCCTCTCTAGCTGCTCTCTCAGCTACCTCAAAAGTACCAAAGCCAACCAGCTGAATCTTTCCGCCCTTAACCAGTTCCTCGGATACTGCATCTGTGAAAGCCTTGATTGCCTTCTCTGCGTCTTTCTTGGAAAGCTCTGCTTTCTCAGCTACAACTGCGATTAATTCTGTCTTGTTCATCGTATATTCCTCCTAGCTTATATCTTTGCACATGAATCCTCTTAGTTTTCTTCGTACATGCCCGCAAATCTTACTTTACATTTATATACATTTCTCCTTGCTTTGTCAAGGTTTTTTGCACTTTTCCTCACATTCCGAACCGACAATCGTTACGACTCGCAAATAGGAATTTTCTAAACTGAAAATTCCGTACGATGCCGTTGAGGCAGCAGATTATTCCGATTTTAAATGCGAAACATCGCCAAAATCATAGTGTGAAGCACACGCAAGCACTTCACACTGTGATTTTTTGGTGAAAACCCGTGTAGTATCTGTGAAATCCCTTGTGCTTTTATCTCATTTCCGCTCATGTTTTCTATCGTTTTTGCATGCTTTTCTCCGTCTTTCAGAATATCGTTTTTACAGGCTTTCGTCAACCTTTTCGTTACAGTTACACTGTCTTCTTTACTTGCCTGAATCCCATTCTTATGGTAAGATCAAATAATGTATATCCGGCCTATTACGGCAAACATATAGAAAGGCTGAAAATTATTATGAAAAAGCAAAAACTATCTTCCCTTCTGCCTATCGCTGTATTTCTGATCTTTTATCTGGGGCTAGGAATCTGGTCAGAATATATCATGAAGATCCCGATGGGCTTTTACAACATTCCGATTGTTGTCGCATTTATGCTTGCGATCCTGACGGCCTGTTTCCAGAACCGTTCTCTTTCCTTTGACCGGAAACTGGAGCTGATGGGGCAAGGCATCGGAGATAAGAACATCATCACCATGCTTCTCATCTTCCTGACAGCCGGAACCTTTGTCGGTGTCGTAGGACGAAGCAGTGCTGAAAGCGTTGCTTATCTGATGCTGTCTCTTATCCCGGCCCGTTTTTCCGTTGCTGTTCTCTTTGTGGTAGCGTGCTTTGTCTCTACCTCCATGGGAACCTCCGTTGGAACCATCACCCTGATCGTTCCGATTGCCACTGCCGTATCTGAGACCTCTGGTTTCTCTCTGGCCCTTTGCGTCGCATCTGTCATCGGCGGTGCCATGTTTGGAGATAATCTCTCTTTCATCTCCGATACAACCATCGCAGCCTGCAACGGTCAGGGATGTGCTATGAAGGATAAATTCCGTGAGAACTTCGGCATCGCACTTCCGGCTGCCATCGCTTCCCTGGCACTTATCCTGGTCGTTTCCTTCCATCAGGATCCGGGAGCTGCCATCATAAAACCATACAACCTGATTCAGCTGATCCCCTATCTTCTGGTATTAGCAGGCGGCATTGCCGGTATTCAGGTATTTGTCGTTCTGTTAGTCGGAATCGTATCCGGTGCCATCATTATGCTGGGCTCCGGCCAGACTACTCCCTGGGAAATGCTTACCAACATGGGTTCCGGCACTTCCGGCATGTTTGAGACCAGTATGGTTGCCATCTTAGTTGCAGCTATGTGCGCACTGATCCGTGAAAACGGTGGCTTCGACGTTCTTCTTAACGTTATTCATCGCATCTTCCGTGGAAAACGCGGCGGTCAGTTTGGTGTCGGCCTTTTAGTTACCCTGCTGGATATCGCAACTGCCAATAACACAGTAGCTATCGTTATGGCTAATCCTATTGCAAAGGAAATTTCTGAAGATTATGGCATCAGTGCCAGAAAGACAGCCTCCCTTCTGGATACCTTTTCCTGTATCTCCCAGGGAATCCTGCCTTACGGTGCTCAGATGCTGGTAGCATTATCGGCGGTTCATGAGCTGGGCTATGAACTGTCTGCCTTTGAGGTCATGCCGCTTCTGTTCTATCCAAGCATGCTGTTTATCAGTTCTTTAATCTGTATCTTTCTGCTTCCAGAGCGCGGAGACCGTGTCAAAGCAAAAAAATAACAGCGGAACCCTTTCCACTGCACACATAAACGCATTGAGGCATAAAGAAGAGCTGTCCGACTTTCTCGTCATCAGACAGCTCTTTTATGAAATATCTCGAAGTTTCACTATATAACCTCTCTTTCTTAATTTTAACAAAAAAGGGGCGTGTTCACAATTTATTTACTCATGCGTTTGTCGTGCGCCTTGCTGTGCTTTTTCTGTGAAAAATCATGGAGTATCTGTGAACTCCCCTGCGCTTTCGTCTGTTTTTCGATATATCTGTTATATCAAATACCAGTTTTTATCAAATACAGGACTATCAAAAACAGGATCGATGGACAACCGCCCAGGAGTTTTATCTCTCTTTACGTTTTCCATCGATCCCGTCTTTTTTTCTCTCACCGCCTGTTTCCAGGCAGATTTATCTCATTTATCTTTTTTTATCCTTCCATCTGACGTCCCAGAAATCCGGCTGCCGTCGCTGCCAGCTTCATCTCCGCCCCTCCAAGCGCCTGCTTTGCCTCCCGGCTGAGGAGAATCACCGCCCCGATGGCATCTCCCTCGCTCAAAATCGGCACAATCACCTCGGCGCTGCTCTCCTCCACCTCATCCGAGGTAATCGGGATAAATGCTTTTTCTCCCCGCGCCGCACAGATATTCTGACGTTCGGAGACTGCCAGCTCCAGCGCCCGGCTGATCGTCTTCTGGTAATATTCCTTCTTTGGTCCCCCGGATACCGCGATGATCTGATCCCGGTCCGCGATGCAGACCATCAGCCCCGTGGACTGCGCCATCGCCTCCGCGTACTGCACGGCAAATGCCGCCAGCTCCACCATCGGTGAATATTTTTTCAATATAATCTCGCCCTCGCGGTCCGTGAATATCTCAAGCGGCGTCCCTTCCCGAAGGCGCAGCGTCCGGCGTATCTCTTTCGGGATGACAACGCGACCCAGATCATCGATTCTTCTCACAATTCCTGTAGCTTTCATGATTCTTCCTCCTGCATACCACGTTTGCCATATCGTGTGTCTTATGGGTAGTATGTGGAAATGCAGGCGGATTATACATCTGAAATGGTTCGTCCTAATTTTAGAACTGAAAATTTTTGCGTTTTTTATTCCTGCCGTTTCTTCGGATTCGGATTGATCGCCACACCGCGGTTGATGTCGCCCTGTAAATTCTTGCCGAACTGGTAATCATTACCCGGAAGAATCACATTGAGCAGAACGCCCGCAATCGCTGCGATCGCAAGGCCTGTCAGGGTAACCGAGGTTCCTGCCGCCTCAAAGGTCAGACCGCCGGAGAATCCCAGCCCGCAGACCAGAATTACCGCAGCGATTACCAGGTTCCGGGATTTGGTTAAATCCACCTGGTTTTCGACCACGTTGCGGACACCGATCGCGGAGATCATACCGTATAGCATGAAACTAACGCCGCCGATGATGGCAGACGGCATCGAACCGATGACCTCTGCCATCTTCGGAATAAAGCTCAGAATCACCGCAAAGACAGCTGCAATCCGGATGACACGCGGGTCATGAACACGGCTTAATTCCAGAACGCCCGTATTTTCACCGTAAGTCGTATTGGCAGGACCGCCAACGAGTGCCGACAGAGATGTTGCGATACCATCGCCGACCAGCGTCCGGTGCAATCCCGGATCCGCAAGGAAATTTTCTCCGACCGTCGCGGAGATCGCCGACATATCGCCGATATGTTCCATCATCGTCGCAAGCGCAATCGGCGCCATTACCATGACCGCCGTCGGGTCAAATTTGCACAGCTGGAACGGAGGAAGTCCGACCCAGGAAGCCGTCGCTACCTCTGAGAAATTCAGGATCGCACTTCCGTCCGGGTTTGTCATTCCCATCATCTGGAAGACTGCTGCCGCTGCATAGGAGATCACAACGCCCATCAGAATCGGAATGATCTTGAACATTCCCTTGCCCCAGATATTAAAAACGATGATGGTTCCCAGCGCGATCAACGCAATCAGCCAGTTTGTCGATGCGTTGGCGATCGCGGACGGCGCCAGTGAAAGACCGATACAGATAATGATCGGACCTGTCACAACCGGCGGCAGATAGTGCATGACGCGCTCCACGCCTGCCAGCTTGATGATCAGCGCCAGAATCAGGTACAGTGCACCCGCTACCACGATACCGCCGCAGGCATATGGCAATTTCTCGCCCATCGTCATATCTGCAAAAATACCGCTGTCCAAGTTTGCCACCGTCGCAAATCCACCGAGGAATGCGAACGAGGAACCGAGGAACGCCGGGACTTTTAACTTAGAGCAGGCATGGAAAAACAGTGTTCCCAGACCCGCACACATCAGCGTTACCTGAATCGAAAGTCCCTCTCCCTCAAAATAGGTATTGACCAGAATCGGTACCAGGATCGTCGCGCCGAACATCGCGAACATATGCTGCAAACCTAAAAGCAGCATCTTCGGCAGACCCAGTGTTCTGGCGTCTTTAATGACCATGTCGTTTTCATTCATTTTAGATAGATACCTCCAACAATTCCCTTCATTTTGTAATGTATATAATTTTCATTCTCCAGAATATCCTTTTTGGCTTCATTCGTCAACCTTTCTGCCGCGCTTGCTTCGATTTTCTGTAAACAAAACAAAGAATGTGCCTTTTTGTGTAATGGGGAATTCCAAGGAATTTCCTATTGCACAAAAAAAGAGCTGTCCGACTTTCTCGTCATCAGACAGCTCTTTTATGAAATATCCCGAAGTTTCACTATATAACCTCTCTTTCTTTTATATTTTGTTTTAAATGTGCTATGGACCTCTTCCTTTCATATGAATCTCCTCCTTTGATTACATGTATCTATGTAAACTCTTTTAGAGATTGTATGATGATGGATTCCATCGATACCGATTTTTATCTTTTTATTTATTGGATAAATTCGGTTTTTAAAACCATGATCATGTTTTTTAGTAACTAACTATCCCATTGGACTGTCCTCCTTGTTCCTTATTTCGTCCTAGAAACTATGGTAACCGTTTGTTGGGGTTATCTCTGTTTCTTTTGATGGTTTTATTTTACTAGATAATTTCCATTTTGTCAAGTATTATTTCTAATTATTTTTCATATTTTTCTTTATTTATCTGATTATATTTTTGTAATTGTTGTGTATTTCTGTTTTATTTGCTCTGTTTCTAACTATTATTGCGCTTTACGATCGCAATTTCTTGTATTTCTTGTTTTATAGGGCGCAATTTCCTGTAAAATGAAGAAAGTCCCATGAACAAATCATGTGCCTTGACACATCCGGGCTTCTCGCACGGCCGCTTGCGGCATGTTTCTTCTTCGCGTGAGTACGCATCCCGCAGAGCGTTTTGTCATAGGATGAAGCTTCCTATGACAAAAAAGAACCACCCCAAAAGAATATGCCGATACCGAACTACCTCTTCTGGAAATGGTTCTATTTTCTTCTATCTTCCCTAGTGGAACTGGAACACGATTCCAGTCACAGCCGCCACCACGATGTAGAGGATCGGGTGCTTTTTCCATTTGACTAAGCCGTACCAGATCGCAAGTGCCAGTACGATCGCCTTCCAGTTGATGATGGAAAACAGCTTGGAAAGCACCAGGCTGCCATCCTCGCCGACATGGAGGAACGCTATCTTTGCCACGCCGATACCGGCTGCCGCAATCAGGGCGGTAGATGCCGCGCGAAGTCCATAGAGCGCATTCTGTACGATCGCGGATGATTTAAATTTATCGAGAATCTTCGAGATAATCACAATGATGATGACCGACGGAAGCACCAGTGAGAGTGGCGCTGCCAGTCCGCCGAGAATCCCCTTAATATGGAAGCCGACGTAGGTCGCCATATTGACTCCCATCGGTCCCGGTGTGGACTCGGAGACAGCGATCATGTTGGAAATATCATTAAAGGTATACCATCCCGTCTCCTTGGAAATATTGTAAAGGAACGGGAGGGTCGCCAGTCCGCCTCCGATCGCAAACAGTCCGCAGCAGAAGAAGCGGAAGCATAATTCAAGTATCAGCATCATTTCTTCTCCCCCTTTCCGCCCTTCAGTACAATCCCGATCGCACCCGCCACAACAACAAGAAGCGCTGGGGAAACCGATGTAAACAGTGCCAGTACAAACACAACCGCCGCAATCGCGATCGCCCCTTTATCAACCAGCGATTTCTTTGCCAGTTTGACAACCGCACTGCCGATCAGCACACAGACGCAGGCGCGGATGCCTGCAAAGGCGCTGCTCACAGCGCTAAGTTCAATAAAGTTCGAGATAAATGCCGCGATAATCATAATGATGACAAGCGACGGTGCAATGACTCCCAGCGTCGCCGCAATCGCCCCCGGAATCCCCCGATTCTTATAACCGACAAACGTCGCCGTGTTGACCGCGATGATACCCGGTGTACACTGACCAATCGCGTAGTAATCCATCAATTCTTCATCCGTCGCCCAATGGCGTCCATTGACTACCTCTTTCTGCAGCATCGGCAGCATCGCATATCCGCCGCCGAAGGTAAACCCTCCGATTCTGGCAAACGTCAGAAACATATCCAGCAGTTCTTTCATTTCTGCCCACTCCCTTCCGTATTATCCCTACACTTTTATTTCTCTGGAATTTCCAGTATATACCTGCTTATGTATCATACCAGAATTCAAGGAGCCTGAAAAATACCATTCGGATATAGAATATATATCAGAAAAATATAGTTCGCCTGTTATTCTATCGGATTTTGTTATATAATATATCTGCCGTATACACAGTTTTACAACGAATCCGAACAGGAAGGAGCATTTATGGAACTTCGCCAGTTATCCTACTTCACCACCATCGTCAACGAGGGAAATATTTCCCAGGCAGCCAAAAAACTGAATATCTCACAACCGCCGCTCAGCCACCAGATGAAGCTTCTGGAGGCAGAACTGGGTGTGACGCTATTTGAACGCGGTTCCCGCCGCATCCGACTGACACCTGCTGGAAAGACGTTCTACGACCGGGCGCTTGCGATCCTCGATCTGAGCCAGGCTGCCCGCACGGAGCTGACTGCACAGAAACAGGAGATTCAGGGCGTTGTGCGCCTTGGCATCATCTCCTCCGCCGTCGAATTTGTGACCCGGCATTATCTTGCCCCATTCCGGCGATCCTATCCCAAAGCCCTGTTTGAACTCCATGAGTCCAATTCCTACCACCTGCTCGATCTGCTTCACTCCAACCAGATCGACCTCGCCGTGATCCGGACGCCATTTGCCAAAGCCGGGCTGGAGATGCAGACACTGCCGCCGGAGGCATTTCTGGCGATCGGGCGCGAAATGATCTGGAGCCATTACCAGGAATGCCCGAATGCCCTTCTGACCGATATTCCTCCATCCGACACTGGTTCTGTGATTCAAAGTTCCCACCCTATGCCTGCATCCGACGCTTCCGAACCACAAAAAAGCCATACGCCCACATCTCTTCCCCTATCCGCCCTCACCCGCGCGCCGCTCATTCTTTACCGCCGCTGGCAGCCGCTGATTCTGGGATATTTTGAGGAACAGGCGCTGGAACCGAACATCGTCTGCATTGCCGACGATGCCAGAACCGCCCTTTTATGGGCGTCCGAAGGGCTGGGCATCGCGCTCGCGCCTGAATCTGCCCTCTGTTTAAATTCCGATCCCGCCCTGATCCGCCGGATCATCACCCAGCCGCAGATCCACTCAAGTATCTGTCTGGTCAAACGGAAGGAACGGAGTTTATCGCTGGTGGGGAATGCGTTTTTCCAAAGTTTCCATGCCACCGCTATTTCATAAAGAGGATGCGGACAATCTTCTGCTCCGGCAGAAACAACCGCAGCTGCTACCGATACACCGGCGGAAGATACGACCGCTTCCTCCGATGAAACGAAAGAAATCGGCAGTAAACGAACCAATTTTCGTTTACTGCCGATGCTTTTACGCCTCTTTCGTCCCTTTATTCTTTCGATCCAGAATAACCAGAACCACAATCAGCGCTGCGAATCCCACGCCGGTTCCCACCCAGCCATTGGCGGTAATTCCGGCCGCCAGATAACCGAGGAAACAGCACGCCGCTACGCACAGCACATACGGGATCTGGGTCGATACGTGGTTGATGTGGTGGCACTGGGCGCCAGCCGACGCAAGGATGGTCGTATCCGAGATCGGGGAAACATGGTCGCCGCAGACCGCACCTGCCAGAATCGAAGCCGTCACGATCGTAAGGCTGTTCATATTTTCAGCGCCAACCACCGCAAATGCAATCGGAAGCAGAATACCGAAGGTACCCCAGGACGTACCGGTCGAGAACGCCAGCCCCGCCGCGATGACGAACATCAGGGCCGGCATCAGGGAGCCGACCAGCGCATTGCCGCCCACTACCTCTTTGACATAGCCGCCGATGTTTAAGTAATCCGCACTGCAGATACCAGACAGAGTCCAGGCAAGGCACAGAATCATGATCGCCGGGATCATCGCCTTGACGCCGATCGTGAAGGATTCACAGAACTCATTGAACCGGATGACACGGCGGATCATGTAAAATGCAAAGATAAACACCAGTGTGAAGAAGGAACCAAGCACCAGGCTCAGTGCCGAATCACAGTTGGCGAACGCCTCGACCAGACCAACGCCGTCCAGGATGCCGCCTGTATACAGCATACCGCTGACGCAGAACGCAATCAGAACCAGGATCGGAAGAATCAGATCGATAACCTTTCCGTTGCCGGAGATCTCCATCGCCTCCGCCTCGACCGTCGTCTCTTTTCCGGTCTTTTTCACCTGTTCTTCATAGCGTTTCATCGCCGCGAAATCAAAATCGCCTGCTACCAAAAAGAGCATGAAGCAGATCGTGAGAAGCGCATACAGATTAAACGGAATCGTGTGAAGGAACAGACTGAAGCCGTCCACTCCGCTGTCCTCCGGAAGCGAAGAACCGACCGCTGCCGCCCAGCTTGAGATCGGCGCGATGATACAGATCGGCGCCGCCGTCGCATCGATGATGTAGGCTAACTTCGCACGTGTGATCTTGTGCTTGTCCGTCACCGGACGCATAACCGTGCCGACGGTCAGGCAGTTAAAATAGTCATCCACGAAAATCAGCATTCCGAGGAACATGGTTGCAAACAGCGCGCCCTTCTTCGTGCGGATCGCGTGGGACGCCCACTCACCATAAGCCTTCGACGCACCAGACTTTGTGATCAGTGCTACCACGATGCCGAGAAATGCCAGGAAAAGCAGAATGTTGACATTGCCCCCGATCTTCTCGCCCATGATCGCGATCATTGTTTCCACCGCATGAAGCGGATTTGGACCCGTAAATAAAAACGCGCCCGACATAATACCTATCAGCAGAGACAGGTACACCTCTTTCGTAATCAATGCAAGCGCAATGGCTACGATAGGCGGTATTAAAGAAAAAATCGTACCGCTCATAATTACCCCCTTATGGATTATCTGTACACATTCGGGCAAATTCTGCCCGTTTTTGAGCACACTATATCTACATAATAAATGTCCCCGGGCACTTTGTCCAGCGTCCGGGGACATTTTTTCATATTTTCTCTCTTTTTACTTTCTTTTCCTGCTTTTTACTCTGCTTTCTCCAGCTCTGCCAGTTCCAGAGCTGTCGCCTCGTATTTGGCAAGAATGACATTTTGAATCATGTCTCTGGTTTCCGAATTAATCGGGTGGGCAATATCCCGGTATTCTCCATCCGCAGCCTTACGGCTCGGCATAGCAATAAAAAGTCCTTTCTCTCCCTCAATAACCTTGATATCATGAACCACAAATTCATTGTCAAGTGTGATGGATACGATGGCTTTCATCTTACCTTCCTTCTCTATCCGCCGCACTCTTACGTCTGTAATCTGCATACCCATTTACCCCTTCCGTCTGTTCTTTGATGTACCCTATAATGTAAACCGCTCGTTCTTCTCAATGACAATCTTTACATCTTCCGGCGTACCGATGTGCGTCGTGTTGGCACGGATCGTATCACGGCTCTCTACAATACAATTCTCAATCACTGTATTGTCCCCGATGTAAACATCATTTAAAATAACAGAATTCCGGATGATACAGTTATTGCCTACATATACTTTCTTAAACAGAACCGAGTTCTCCACCGTACCATTTAAGATACAGCCGCTGGATACCAGGCTGTTCTTGACATTTGCACCCGGATTGTATTTTGCCGGCGGAAGATCATCTACCTTGGAGTAGATCTCCGGGTATTCCTTGAAGAAATAGTGGCGTACATCCGGTTTTAGGAAATCCATGTTCGTCTTGTAGTACGAATCAACCGAAGCGATGTTGCTCCAGTAAGTTCCTAACTTATACGCGTAAATGCGTTTGAGGTTCTTATATCTGACTAAAATATCGGTAACAAAATCATACCGATCCTCTGCTGCACAGCGCTCCAGAAGTTCGATGAGCTGACGGCGGCGGATTACATAGATACCGCAGGAGATCATGCTGGAGGTCGCCAGCATCGGTTTTTCCTCAAAATCTGTGATACGTCCGTCATCGTTTAACTTCACCAGACCGAAGCGGGTAACGTCCTCCTCCGGAGGCATCTCCTTGCATACTACGGTAATATCCGCTTTCTTTTCAATATGATACTCCAGTACCTTGCCGTAATCCAATTTATAGACACAGTCGCCGCCTGCAATGACCACATACGGCTCATGACTTTTCTTTAAGAAATCGAGGTTCTGATACAGCGCATCTGCGGTACCGCGGTACCAGTCGCTGCTCTCTGCCGTGATCGTCGGTGTGAATACATACATGCCGCCCTGCTTACGTCCGAAATCCCACCACTTGGAAGAACTCAAGTGCTCATTCAGGGAACGGGAGTTGTACTGCGTCAGTACCGCCACACTCTGGATGTGGGAATTGCTCATATTGCTCAGAGCAAAATCGACACTGCGGTAGCTGCCTGCGATAGGCATCGCTGCGATGGCTCTCTTATTGGATAATTCTCTCATTCTCTTGCTGTTGCCGCCAGCTAAAACAATCCCGATCGCTCTCATTGTATTCCACCTGCCTTTATGATATAATCGCCGCTCTCCAGCTCGCCGCCGTGATAATCTTCTGCCGTCGTCACGCCGGAAATCGCTGTGTTCCGTCCTATCTTCACTCCATCCGGTATCACGGAGCGCTCTCCGATCGTTACCAGATCGAACTGATATACCTTCTTGTCGTACTTGCTCTCGGCATATTCTCCGACGCCGACCTCGGCATTCTCACCGATGGTAACGTCCTCCGCCACGATCGCCTTATCCACAACCGTGCCAGCGCCGATCGTCGTGCCCTTCATGATGATCGAATCACGGATCACCGCACCTTCTCCGATCGTAACGCCTGCTCCGATGACCGAGTTAATGACTTCGCCGTATACCTCGGTGCCCTCGCCGATGATACTGCGCTCTATCTTGGACTGCTCCGATATAAATTGTGGGGGAATAATATCGCTCTTCGTGTAAATCTTCCAGTATTCTTCATACAGGTTGAACTCCGGAATGATGTCGATCAGTTCCATGTTTGCCTCCCAGTAGGAGCCAAGGGTTCCGACATCTTTCCAGTAGCCGTTGTACTCGTATGCGAAGATACGTTTTCCAGCTGCATGGCAATACGGGATAATGTGCTTTCCAAAGTCACATCCAGGCTCGTCCGAGAGCTTGATGAGCGCTTCTTTGAGCACCTTCCAGCTGAATATGTAAATACCCATGGAAGCTAAATTGCTACGCGGATTCGCCGGTTTCTCCTCAAACTCCGTAATGCGGTTGTTGTCATCGGTTATAACGATACCGAAACGGCTTGCCTCCTCCATCGGAACCTGCATCGCCGCGATCGTCACATCCGCATTGTTTGCTTTGTGGTATTCCAGCATTACCTCGTAGTCCATCTTGTAGATGTGGTCGCCGGACAAAATCAGCACATACTCTGGATTGTACGTTTCCATGTATTCCAGGTTCTGGTAAATCGCGTTCGCCGTACCGGTGTACCAATCGCTTCCTTTGCTCCGCTCATACGGCGGAAGTACCGTCACACCACCTACGTTGCGGTCCAGATCCCACGGAATACCGATTCCAATATGTGCATTCAGCCGCAGCGGCTGATACTGGGTCAGAACGCCTACCGTGTCCACTCCCGAATTGATACAGTTACTTAACGGAAAATCGATGATTCGATACTTTCCTCCGAAAGAAACCGCAGGTTTTGCTACTTTTTGAGTTAAGACACCCAGACGACTGCCCTGTCCGCCTGCCAACAGCATAGCTATCATTTCCTTTTTAATCACGATATCACCCCTCGATGCTCACATATAATGTGTATTTTAAACCTGTTTTTATTATAACATACTTCACGAAAATAGTGAACAAATTTTTAATAGAATTTGTCCCAATTTTGTACATTTTCCGACATTTTTCGTTCCTTTTACATAATATTTTCGTAATTCCGGGATGTGGAATCTAAGAGCGAACCTCCCGTGAACTGAAAAAAAGCCCTGAATCTGAGACACTTTTGACTCAAAAGCATTTCCGATTCAAGGCTTTTTTACTGTATATTCTTTCTCAATTCTTCCAGACTCATCGAATCTGCAATCCGCGGCAGCTCCTCCTGTAAGATATGGACAAAGTCTTGTATATACATCGGATGCATCGCATTCCGGTGGCTGACCAGCTCAATCTTTAACTCCCGTCCCAGGTTCCGGATCGGGAACATATAGAGTTCATCCTCTGGCTTACAGGTCTGATTGTGACGGTAAGCAGCTGCCAGCAGCATTTTCGGGCACAGCGCCGCACAGATGCCGGACGCGCAGAGCAGAATCTGCGTCTCACTATCACTGATGTTATAGATGACATTAAGCTTTACATTATAACTGTCCAGATATTCCTGAATCGCATGGTTGACTTTTCCGGTCTTGAAACTCTGCGTAAACGGAATGTTGGAAAACCGTTTCAGATCAATCCCATCCTCCATCTGCCGGATCTCCTGCTTGCTAAATTCCCGCCTCAAAAGCTTGGCGGAGATAACCAGGATGATCTCATCCGTCGTCAGGGTCTGGATTTTATAATCCGGATGCGGTGACGTATTGACCCCGATAAATAAATCTACCTGTCCGTTCAACAGGCGTTCCTCCAGGATCTGTGTGTCCTCCTCCGTAAAGGATATATTTACCTTCGGGTAACACTGGTAATATCGCGGCAGCACACGGGGCAGTATGATCGGCGCGCGGGATGTACTGATTCCCAAGGTAAAACCGCCCACCGTCCCCTCCGCTATCCCCGCCAGACTCCGGCTCATACTCGTCTCCATAATCTGGATATTTAACAGGTTATGAAGCATGATCTCGCCAGCCTGCGTCAGACGGAATTTGGGACGCCGCTCAAACAACACGACATTATACTCTTTTTCCAGCCTCTTTATATGATCGCTGGCGCACTGCTGTGTAATATGAAGCTCATTTGCAGCTTTTGTAATACTCATTTCTCTGGCTACCACCAAAAAAACTTCGAATCCTATTTTCATTGTTTCCTCCGCCAGTTCTCAGTTCTATCTATTTTCTTATTCTAACCAAAAGGAGCCGTAAAAAAACAGCGCATTGACCTTTCAAGTCTCTTCTGCTGTCTTTTCACAGCCCCTTTTTCTTACGTATTTTTCTAATACTTAGTATCCGTACCCCATTAGTCTCGGAAGCCATGTGATGATTCCCGGTACATATGCAAATACAAACAGAAGCAATATTTCCGTCAAAAGGAACGGAAGCGCTCCCTTTACAATCTGTTTAAAATTCAAGCCTGAAATCGAAACCGCCGTAAACAGATTATATCCAAACGGAGGTGTTACGAATCCAACTACCAGGCAAATACAGAACAGCATACCGATGTGGAGTTCATTACATCCGAGTGCAATTCCAACCGGAATTAAAATTGGTGCCAGAATCAGAGTTGCCGCTACATTATCCATCAGACAGCCTACAATTAAGAGCACTACAACTAGTACGAAGAGATAAAGTGCCTGGCTGCCACCTACGAAGCTGATAAATGCATTGGAAATCACGATTCCGATCTGGGATTTCGATACAACCCAGGAGAACAGGGACGCCGCCGCGATGATGAAATTGACCATTGTCGATGTTTTCAGGGAATTGATCAGGATCTTCGGTAAATCTTTTACTTTCAGTTCTTTCAATGCAAAACCCAGAATCAGCGCATAAACAATGCCGACCGCTGCGGATTCGGTTGGTGTAAAGATACCGCCATAAATACCGCCTAGAATCAGAACCGGAAGTCCCAGAGCGCCCAGCGCTTTCCAGAACAATTTCATGGATTCTTTAAAATCAAACTTCATCGTCTTCGCATGTTTCAGAACCTCCGGATTCCTGTATGCGAATACGACATTGACTAACGATAACGCCAGTGCGATAACAAGTCCCGGGACAACCCCTGCCATAAACATTGCCGGAATTGAAAGATTCATTGTAACTCCATAAATAATCATGGGAATACTCGGAGGAATGATTGGTCCCAATGCACCTGCCGATGCAACTAACCCCGCGCTCGTTTCTCTGGAATAACCTGCCTTCAGCATGGAAGGAAGCATAATTGAACCAATCGCTGCTACCGTCGCCGGACCGGAGCCCGTCAGCGCTGCAAAGATCGCACAACTGAATACGGTTACAATTCCAAGTCCGCCCGGAAGCCAGCCTAAAATACTCTTCGCCCAATCGGTCAGACGTTTGGAAATACCACCGAAATCCATCAGGTTTCCTACCAAGATAAACAGTGGGACTGCAAGCAGTGTGAAAGAGTTAAGACCGTAAATCAGCCGCTGTGCGACTACCAGCATACTTCCTCCCGTTGTCGCCAGATATGCCATTCCGGCAGAAAGGATTGCAAATGCAACCGGAATGCCTAAAAGCATCAGACCAAATAATACTACTAATACAAGTGTCATAATACCGGTTTATCCTCCTTTCTCTCTGTCGCTGATACGATCATCGCAATCGCTACAAATGCCTGGAACATCAGAAGGATTCCGCCGACTGCCACGGAGGAATTGATACACCACATCGGGACAGAAAGCGCGGTGCTCAAGTTGGTTCTGGAGCTGTACGCAAGCTTTAAGCCTGCGTACAGCATTACGGTTCCATCAAAAAAGATAACTAATTCAATGATAATATCGACAATTTTTCGAAGCGTTCCATGCATCAGATCCAGGATTGCTGTTACTGTAGCATGTCCGCTTCCCTCAATCAACAAGGAAGCCCCCAGCATATGCATCCAAATAAAACAGTACCGGGCAAGTTCTTCGCTCCATGACAGTGAATTATTCAGAATGAAGCGGAAAAACACCTGTGCCACACAGGCAACAATCAGGACAATAAAGATCACCATTCCTATGTAACTGACGCACTTATTAATTATGTCTGAAACCTGCTCTAATTTTTTCATGCTGTCAAACCCTCTTTCTGCAATCACTCCTCCGTGCCGGTCAGGGATTTAATCTGATCCACCCACTCAGAACCGATGTAGGATTCCATCTCGTCATAGCACGGCTGTACGGCACTCTGGAATGCCTCTGTATCTACATCCTCAGAAGATACGATCGTCATGCCCTGAGACGTCAGATCCGACTCCATCTTTTCAGCGGTTGCATCGTTATTTTCACGTGTTTCTTTGGCTGCTTCCTGTGCTGCTTCTTTTAAGATCGCCTGATCTTCCTCAGATAAGGACTCATATACGCTGGTAGAAATACATACCGGAAGTGGAGAATAGAACAGGTTTACATTATCAATGTATTTGCAGATATCCGGGAAACCGTTGGTATATAATACGCTTAACGGTGCATCACAGCCATCTACGGTACCCTGCTGCAGAGCAGTTAAAAGCTCGCCCCATGCCATCGGGGTTGCATTTACACCCAGTGCCTTATAAGCAGACAGGTAAATCTTTGTCTCCATGCAGCGGATCTTCAGTCCATTCAAATCGGACGGTGCTTTGATTTCTTTGTCCTTTGTACATAACTGACGGAATCCGCCCTCAGAAAATGCAAGACATGTAACGCCTGTTCCGTCCATATTGTCGATCAGGGACTGACCGAAATCGCCGTCTACGATCTCACGTGCCTGTGCCAAATCGCTAAAAATGAACGGAAGATCCAATGCACCGTTTGCCGGTACATAAGAAGAAACATATGCATTCGTCATGACTGCCATGTCGCATGTTCCGGTCTGCATGCCTTCCCACATCTCCGGCTCGGAACCAAGCTGACTGCTCGCATACAGGTTGACCGCAATTCTGCCCTCGGATTTTTCTTCCACGATCTCTTTGAATTTGGTTGCTGTAAAGTGATACGGATCATCTGCGTTTGCTGCGGTCGTATAACCGATGCTGAGTGTTGTCTCGGCATTCGGGTTAGCGGTGTTCTCGACTGCCGCCTGTGTTCCTGCCGCCGCTGCCTGTGTGGTACCACCTGCCTGTCCGCCGCCGCACGCTGTCATGCTGAGCGCTGTCACTGCCGCTAATGCCCCTGCCAATACTCTGTCTTTCCTCATAATGTAAAATCCTCCTTCTAAAAAATGTGCATTTATATAAATTTATCTGCATACCACTTCTTCCGGTACCTTCTGGACCATGTCCCGTATCTGTGCTTCCGCAATCCCACAGGTCAGCATCACGGCGATAAACCGTTTCAATTCCGAAACGGGTGTCGGCGCCCCTTTCTGCCCGCGGTCCGTTGCCAGATATACGTGTCCACTTCCAACGGTCCGAATCGTCTCTGCCATCTCTTCCGGCATCACACTTTTCTGTGCCAGATTAAACCAGTTCTTCTCAATCACAACCCCCAGCTTCGCCAGTTCCGCCTGATCGTCTCTTCCTATCCTCGTCCTTGGAAACTCTGGATGTGTCAAAATCATATTGACCCCCCGTTTCCGTCCTTCCCTGCATAAAATCAGGGATTCCTCCGGGCTGATATGTCCTGTTGCCAGAAATGCGTCTTTTTCCTTGATAGCATCCATGATGTCGTAGACGCATTCTTTTAATGTTCCATCCTGTTCCAGAATGGTAATACCCCTGCGGTCGAAGAAATCTCCCTCCATGTTTCCGAATACTAGGCTGTTTTTCGCATCCCGGGTCGGCATCCATACAATTTTTGCCCCCGCCCGCAATGCATTTTTCACCGCGTATACATTCAAGCCGCCCGCCGGGCAGTTGAGGCAGAGCCCGCCATACGCTTTCGCCTTACAGCCGCTGTAGCGGTTGATCAGTTCTGCCCGCAAAGCCGTTGATTCATAATGACTTTTCAGCATCACTCCCGCCATTCCTGCCGCGTCTGCCTCCCGGATCAACTGGAATCCATCCAATTCTCTCGGAAAAACAGAGGGCGATGAATGTACATGTAAATCGTACGCACCTTTCAGAAGCTCTTCCGCTTTTTTATTTGCGTCAAGTTCAGTCATAATTCTTCTGTCTACACCCTTTCCGTTTGATAGACTCTTTGAAAGTATTCCGCGGTTTTCTTTCTTTATCCCCATTCTAACACCGGGCATTTGTCTCTGTAAAACAAGTATTCACAGAGTTGACACAATACCCAGCTTGTTTTCTGCCCTTTCCTTCTGTTTTTGCATTTGTTTCTGTTAATTTTTAAAGCTGTCACTTTTTATACGGGCAGGTTTCTTCCCCTAGCAAATTTCCCTCCGTCCCTTGAATCTACAAGGAAAATACAGTATAATGAAAGTTAAACACGGTCTGCACACTGCAGGGCAGTCCGCATGAGAAAGTTTATTTTGCAAAATAAGGAGTTTACTGAGATGAATTTAACCACTGTAAGAGAAATTTACCGTTCCAGAGAGACGTATCTGGACAAAGAAGTTCAGATCGGCGGCTGGGTACGAAGCGTGCGCGGTTCCAAGAACTTTGGCTTCATCGTTGTGAGCGATGGCAGCTACTTTGAGACGCTTCAGGTTGTTTACCATGATACAATGCCGAACTTTGCGGAGATCTCCAAGTTAAACGTAGGCGCATCCATTATCGTAAAAGGTACCCTGGTTGCGACCCCGGAGGCAAAGCAGCCGTTCGAGATTCAGGCGACCGAGGTAGCCGTTGAGGGACCGTCCGCTTCGGATTATCCGCTTCAGAAGAAACGCCACAGCCTTGAGTATCTGCGTACCATCTCCCACCTGCGTCCGAGAACCAACACCTTCCAGGCTGTGTTCCGTGTACGTTCCCTGGCAGCTTACGCGATCCATCAGTATTTCCAGGAGCGCGATTTCGTGTATGTCCACACTCCACTGATTACCGCAAGTGACTGCGAGGGCGCCGGTGAGATGTTCCAGGTTACCACGATGGATCTGAACAATGTTCCGAAAAAGGACGACGGCACGGTTGACTACTCCCAGGATTTCTTCGGAAAACCAACTAACTTAACTGTCAGCGGTCAGTTAAACGGCGAGACCTACGCGATGGCATTCCGCAATATCTACACCTTCGGACCGACCTTCCGCGCAGAGAACTCCAACACGACCCGTCATGCAGCTGAGTTCTGGATGATCGAGCCGGAGATGGCATTTGCGGATCTGAACGACAACATGGAAGTTGCCGAGGATATGTTAAAATATGTCATCCGCTACGTCTTAGAGCACGCACCGGAAGAGATGAATTTCTTCAACCAGTTCATCGACAAGGGACTCCTTGACCGCTTAAACCACGTATTAAATTCCGAGTTCGGTCATGTAACCTACACCGAGGCTGTCCGCATCCTCGAAGAGCACAACGACGAATTCGACTACAAGGTATTCTGGGGCTGTGACTTACAGACCGAGCATGAGCGCTACTTAACCGAGAAGATCTTCCAGAAACCGGTCTTCGTTACCGATTATCCGAAGGAGATCAAGGCATTCTACATGAAGATGAACGAGGACGGCAAGACCGTTGCAGCGATGGACTGTCTCGTACCGGGCATCGGCGAGATCATCGGCGGCAGCCAGCGTGAGGACAGCTTAGAGAAGTTAGAGGCGCGTATGGACGAGCTTGGACTCAAAAAGGAGGACTACGATTTCTATCTGGATCTGCGTAAATACGGTTCCGCAAGGCACTCCGGATTTGGTCTTGGATTCGAGCGCTGCGTGATGTACTTAACCGGCGTTTCCAACATCCGTGATGTCATCCCGTTCCCGAGAACCGTAAACAACTGTGAACTGTAAACAATAAGCAACTATGGGGCTGTCGCAAATACTGGAATCTGCTTTCTGCTATTTGCAGCAGTCCCTTTTCTATTATTATTTCAATATGTACATACGGAGTGACAGACTCCTGAAAGGGGGAGAGAATGTGAAATTTATCCATACCGGCGATATCCACTGGGGCATGTCCCCGGACAGCGACAAGCCTTGGAGCCGGGAGCGCAGCCGCGATATCCGCGATACGTTTACCGCCATCATCGCCAAGGCAAAGGAGCTGCGCGTGGACTGCCTGTTCATCGCGGGGGATCTGTTCCACCGCCAGCCGCTGCTGCGCGACCTGAAAGAGGTCAATTACCTGTTTTCCACGATCCCGCAGACACAGGTTGTCATCATCGCGGGCAATCACGACCGGATCCGCAAAAATTCAGCTGTTTTAAGCTTTTCCTGGGCTTCCAACGTGACGTTTCTGGAAAGTGAGGATGTCTCATCCGTCTATTTTGAGGATATCAACACCGAGGTGACCGGCTTTTCTTACTATACTGCGGAGATCCCGGAGCCGCGCCTTGATGCTCTTGAAGCGCCGGAGGATGGAAAAATCCACATTCTGCTGGGGCACGGCGGCGACGCAAACCACGTCCCGATCGACCGGGCGGCGCTGGCTTCCTCCGGATTTTCGTATATCGCACTGGGGCACATCCACAGGCCAGAGATCCTACTGGACAAAAAGATGGCATACTGCGGTTCCCCGGAGCCGCTTGATAAGACCGAGACCGGCAGGCACGGTATCCTTTACGGCGAGATCGACCCGGAAAACGGTCAGGTAACGACACTGGACTTTATTCCGATGGCGAAGCTCCGCTACATCCCGCTCATCGTCCGCGTCACGCCAGATACGACCAACACGGAACTGTACTTAAAAATCGCCCATGAGATCGAACAGCGCGGCAATGACAATATTTTCCGCTTCAAGGTGCAGGGCATGCGCGATCCCGATATTTTCTTCGATCTGGACGCCTTAAAGCTGCGTTTCCGCATCGCGGATATCATCGATGAGACGGAACCGCAATACGATTTTTCCGCCCTGTTTGCCGAGCATCCAAGCGATATGATCGGCTTTTACATCCAGGCACTGAAAAAACCGGACATGAGCCCGGTGGAGAAAAAGGCGCTGTTTTACGGCATCCACGCCCTGCTTCTCACCACCGATGAAAGGAGTTAGCTTCCATGCGTTTTCTTGATCTTTATATCAGTGGGTTTGGAAAATTTCATGACACAGCCGTCTCCTTTGAGGACGGGTTAAACGTCATTTACGGTAAAAATGAAGCCGGCAAATCCACGATCCACACCTTTATCCGCGGCATGCTCTTCGGCATCGAGCGTCAGAGGGGGCGCGCCGCCAGAAACGACATCTACAGCAAATATGAGCCGTGGGAAAACAGCGGCACCTACGAGGGGCAGCTCCGGCTTGAATCCGACGACGGCACCATTTACCGGATCGAGCGCTCGTTCCAGAAAAACAAGAAGGAATTTACCGTCATCAACGAGACGACCGGACGCGAGGAACCGGACGGCCGCGCCGTATTGCAGGAAATTTTGGGCGGCATGAGTGAAACCATGTACAACAACACCATCAGCATCAGCCAGTTAAAGAGTGCGACCGATGAAGGCATGGTTTCGGAACTGAAAAACTATATTGCTAACATGAATACCTCTGGCAATATGGCGCTCAATATCACTAAGGCGACCGCCTATCTGAAAAATCAGCGCAAACAATTTGAATCCCAGTTAAGCCCGGAGGCTTCGGTCAACTATACCTCCCTTCTTAGCGAGATCCGCGCGCTGGAACGCGAGCTTTCTTCGCCAAAATATGAGAATCAGTTACAGGAATACTCAAAACTACGTGACTCGGTCCGAAATGAACTGGAACATCAGAAAATAGAAAAAGAAGATTTATCCGACCGGCTGCAGAAGAGCCGTCAGGTACTGGATGAGTTTTCCTTTACGGATGAGGCGTCCATCGAGGCGTACCGCAGTCAGGCTGAAACACTCTACCAGGACTATCAGCATGCACAGGTGTCTTCCTCCAGCAAGGGATCCCGGTTTTTCCAGGTGTTTTTCTTTATCGCAGCGGCGATCTGCGCCATCTGCGCCGCATACTGCGGATATCTGGCGTTCTTCCCGCTTCCGTCCCCGTGGCTGGGAGCTGGTCCCACCGCCCTCATATTTGGCGTCGCCGCTCTTGTGCTTCTCATGCTGGGAATCTGCGTCACACGGCACCGGAGCCGCCGCAGGCAGGAGGCGGAGAAAAGTGCCTCTGTTTTATCGGAGATTTTGAGCCGCCACTTGGGCGAATCCGAGATTTCGGATGAATCCATGAAGCTTTTGTCCCAGCGGCTGGACCGCTTCATCACGCTCTGCCACGCCGTTACAAACTCGGAGGATTCACTGGTAAAACGTTCCGAACAGATCTCGGCGCTGATGGCAAAGCAGAATGACTGCAGCCTTGTCATCGAGGAACAACAGCGCGTCCAGTGGGAGTTAGAGAAAAAGCTGGAGCACCTATCCGCCTGCAAAGACCGGGCAGCGGCGCTCAAACACATTTTAAATGAAAATGAGCGCATCCATCAGGAGATCGCCTCCGTGGATCTGGCGCTTGATACCTTAAAAGAGCTTTCCACGACCATCCGGGATTCTTTCGGCCTGTACTTAAATAAGACTGCGTCCGACCTGATCGCCGGAATTACCGGCGGAATTTATTCCAGCATCAGCATCGATGAGAACTTGAATGCGTTTTTAAATACCCGCCGGAAGCTGATCCCGCTTGAACAGGTCAGCAGCGGCACCGCCGACCAGATCTATCTGGCGCTGCGCCTCGCCGCCGCCCACTTTATCCAGGGCGATGCAGACCGGCTGCCGCTCATCTTTGACGACAGCTTCGTCCTCTACGACGACGAGCGCCTGAGAACCGTCCTCAAATGGCTGCCAACCGCCTATTCCGGGCAGATTCTTGTATTTACTTGTCATGAGAGGGAGATGCGGGTGCTGAAGGCGGAAGGAGCTGCGGTGCATGAAGTGCGGTTGTAGGACTCCTTTCATACATAACCGTGACATTGCCTGTTTCCTATGACATTAAAAAGAACGCCATTTTCTGACATGTATTGGTCCGGAAATGACGTTCTTTTTGTTTCTATTTTAAAGGTCTATTTTTAGTCCCGTATTCCCGCCCGATACTTCGCCAGCAGCTTATTGATACGTCCAGTCGGATTTAACAGCTCGCTTAAGGAGGCATCGTGGTTCAGGTTATCGATGATGAGCGCGATGTATTTGCTCATATCGACGCTGATATAGTACGGTCTGGAGAGAAGCTCAGGTGTCTGGTATACCAGGTTGGTGGTCAGGACGCGGTCGATCAGACCGTTCTCATAGTACTCGTCAAACTTCTGCAGTCCGTTGGTAAACAGACCGAAGGTCGCGCATACGAATACCTTTCTCGCCTTGCGGCTCTTTAATTCCTTCGCTACATCTAACATGCTCTCGCCGGAGGAGATCATATCATCGATGATCAGGACATCCTTGCCCTCTACGCTGGATCCCAAGAACTCATGGGCAACGATCGGGTTGCGTCCGTTGACGATCCTGGTGTAATCGCGGCGTTTGTAGAACATACCCATGTCGAGTCCCAGCACGTTGGAGAAGAAGACAGCGCGGGACATACCGCCCTCATCCGGGCTGATGACCATCATGTGATCGCTGTCGATCTCCAGCTCTTTCTCATTTTTCAGCAGATATTTGATAAACTGGTAAATCGGCTGAACGGTCTCAAATCCCTTGAGCGGAATCGCGTTCTGGACACGCGGATCGTGTGCGTCAAAGGTAATGATATTCTCAACGCCCATATCTACCAGCTCTTCCAGCGCCAGCGCGCAGTCCAGGGACTCGCGGCCAGAGCGCTTATGCTGGCGGCTCTCATACAGAAACGGCATGATTACGTTGATACGACGTGCTTTTCCGCCTGCTGCCGCAATGACACGTTTCAGATCCTGATAATGATCATCCGGGGACATATGGTTTACCATGCCGCACAGAGAATATGTCTGGCTGTAGTTGCAGACATCCACGATCAGATATAGATCATCGCCGCGCACCGACGCCTTGATCTCGCCCTTTGCCTCGCCGGAACCAAATCTCGGTGTGTTTGCCCCGATGATGTAGGAGTCTCTCTGATAACCTGAAAATGCGATCGACGTCTTGTGCTCGCTCTCGCGCTCATTTCTCCAGTCCACCAGATATTTGTCTACCTTGCCTACCAGTTCCTCACATCCCTTTAATGGAATCAGTCCCAGCGGACCTACCGGTATCGTCTCAATGATTTTCTCTTCGTACAACATTTTCCATTTTCCTCCAGCCTGTTTACTCTCTGTTAATTCGCTTTTTTTGCATATGTTAGCGCATTCTAACGTCTCTTTTATATCATTATGTCCCTTATAAGTCAACCCATTACCGGTTTTCCAGCTTTTTTCGTATCCGGATATCCTCGCCGTAGAGCGGAATGATCTGATACTGGCTTATGATCCGTGACATGACGCGATCGGTAAACTCGTCGCGCATCTCATTGACCGGCAGATTGGTGGAAATGATCGTGCCTTTCTTCCGGTTTAAGCGCTCGTTGACCACATAGAAGAGCTGGGAAGTCGTAAACGTATTCACCAGCTCCGTCCCCAGATCGTCGATGATCAGCAGATCGCACTCTAATAAATACTGGGAGCGGTCGCGATCCTCATCGGTCGCATCATTTGCGAAGCGGTCCCTTGAAAATATCTCATACATCTCCACCGCTGGGAGATACACGACGCTGAAACAGCGCTCAATCAGCTCTTTCGCGATGCAGTTGCTTAAAAACGTCTTTCCAAGCCCCGTTTTTCCGGTAAATAAGATATTTCCCTTTTCTTCTTTAAATCCGTCCACATAGCGGTGGCAGAACGCCGTCACCTGCTCCATATACGCGCGGGCAGTCTTGCCGCTACGCGGATCGATCTTCGTGTCATCAAAATAATCATAGGAAAAATGAGAAAAATTTTCCCGCTCCAGCACTTCCCGGATATTCGACTGGGCGTATAACAGATCGATCTCCCGCTGACGGAAACAGTGGCATTTTTTGCCGTCTTTGTACCCGGTATCCTTACAGTCCGGACAATTATACTGCATCTCCAGATAGTCCGCCGGATAGCCGTAGGCGCTCATCAGCACCTGGCGCTGCTCTTTCAGGTCTGCGATTGTCCCTCGCAGACGTTTCACCGCGTCCGCATCGCCCGCCAGAAGCTCTTTCGCGTTCTTGACCGCCGCGGCGGCGATCGCGTCGTTCATCTCCCGGACCGCCGGTATTTTCTCATAGACCTCGTCAACCCGCGCGTCCAGCTCATGTTTCTTCTGAAGCTGTGTCCGGTTATAAACACGCATGATCGATTCATACTGCGAATTACTGAGTGCCATCGTCCCCTCCTGTCTTCTGCGCTCCGTTTATCATGCTCCATACCATCTCGTCGTAATCATATCCGTGTTCCTCCAGATTGTGGAACCGGTTGGAAGAACGGCTGCTGCCTGCAGACGCCTGCCGGCGCTTCGCCCCGCTTTCTTCCTTCCGTTTTTTATCTAGCTCTGACACATCCCGGAAGCTCTTGACCCCGGCATTTTTCCAATCCCGCAGGATCTTGTCTGCATAGTCAAACGACGGTTTATGTATCTGCCGGATCGTGCGGCTACACGCCTCGACGATCAGCTCGCGCGTGAAACCGTACTCCCAGAACCATTTTTCTATAAATTCACTCTCGACCTCCGCCGGGCTCCGGTCCGAAAGCCCCATCGCCCGCATAACCGCGAATGAACCCTTCGTGTAGCCCCTGCCGCTCGCTTTCGCCTGTTCCACATCCTTGATGCCGCGCTTATGCCAGCCGAGCGCCACCTTTTCCATATAGCGCAGGCTGGTGTGGTGGTTCTGCACGCAGTACTCAATCAGGTATTCCAGCAATTCCCCGGAAAATCCCAGATTCGAATAGAGATTTCCAAGAATCTGGCAGTCCGTCGGTGTGAGCAGCTTGTTTAAATACTGCTGGGCAATATAGATGAGCTGCTTAAACGACTCATCCGAGGTCAGGCGTGACATATCGCAGGCTGCGGCTTCCCGGGCATCAGTTTTGGCAGATGGCGCAAAAGAACCAGCGCCTGCCAGGGATTCCGTTGAAGCAAAAACAGGTGAAATTTGCTGTCCCGGCGTCTCCGGAAACGATCGCTGTGCCTCTTCACCGACTTCCGTTCCCAGCACCCCGGCTCTCTGCCAGTATGCCAGCGCGCGCTGCACGTCCGCCTCCGTGTGGTTGAGCGCGTCCGCGATCTGTCCGATCGAGACTTCCTCCTGCTGGTGGCGGAGCAGGTACAGATATACCTTCACATATTCTCCACTGGCTCCCGCCATATATGTATCAATAAATACGTCCGAAACCGGCGTTGCGCCCACCGCCAGCCGGTTTTTGAGTCCTATTCCCATCTTCTAACTTCCCTCTTAGCCATTCTGCGTTCTCACATTTCCTGTTACCATTTATCTATAAGCAGCCTGTGGCTGTGTGAACCGTTCAAACTGCTGTATTTTACTTTTATTTTAAAATATTCTCTATTTGTTCCATCTAAATCTTCCTGTTTTCTTACTTTTCCACCGTTTTTATTTTGTTTCCGGACTTTTCCACAGTTTTGCTCCGGACAAGACAATTTTCATCCATTTATCACAGGCTCACTGCGTCTGTTCCTATCATAACATACCTTTTTTTAAAAAGAAATACTCCTAATTATGGTTCGCGACCGACACTTTTAGACCGATTTTTCCACTATTTTGATTGTGGATAATGTGGATAATGTGGAAAAAGCCTTCAAGAATCCTCAAAAAACAACCCTGCCCCCGACAAAATCCTTATTTTATCAACATTTTCGACATTTCCCCATTTCCGCATTTAGGCGCAAAAAATCCACATAGTTCCTTTACATAATATGTTGAAAACTATGTGGATAATGTGGATAACTATATGTACACTGGGAGTGCATCTATTTTGCAAGGAGGTTTTCCCCTACATTTACAACGTCTCCGGCGCCCATGGTTATCAACAGGTCGCCCTGTGTACAATGTTCCATGACAAATTTTTCTATTTCATCGAACGTCGGCAGATACCATGCTTCTTTTCCTTTTTCTTTTAGAAGTTTCACGATATCCTCTGAGCTGATGCCGAGCGTGTCCGTCTCGCGCGCCGCGTAGATATCCGCCAGAATGACTTTATCTGCCAGTGAGAGCGCCTCGGCAAACTGCGGCAGAAATGCCTTCGTCCGCGTGTAGGTGTGCGGCTGGAAAATGCACCAGAGTGTCTTGTGTGGATAGTTCTGCGCCGTCTTTAAGGTAGCCTCGATCTCATGCGGATGATGCGCATAGTCGTCGATGATGGTAAATCCATTTACCTCACCCTTCTTTTCGAACCGGCGGTTGGTTCCGGTAAAATGTGCCAGTCCCACGCGGATGGCGTCCATGGAGATGCCATTTTCCAGGGAAACTGCAATAGCTGCCAGCGCATTATATACATTGTGCTCACCTGCCACACCGAGCGTCAGGCGCTCTTTCTTCTCGCCGCCGATATAAAGGTCGAAGGACGGATGCGCGTAAGCGTCATACTGGATATCACCAGCGCTGTAATCGTTGCCGCGGCTGTGACCGAAAGTAATGACCTTGCCTTTTACCGCTTCTATGATCTCCTGATAGTTCTCGATATCGCCGTTGATAACAACCGCGCCCTGAGCCGGTACGCGCTCGGCAAACAGCTTGAAGGAGCGGCGGATATCCGCCAGATCCTTGAAGAAATCGAGATGGTCTTCTTCTATATTAAGGATGACCGCCATCGTCGGGTAAAAGGATAGGAAGCTGTTGGTATACTCACACGCCTCTGTCACGAAAAATTCCGGTCCGCCGACACGGATATTGCCGCCGATCGCCGGAAGAATGCCGCCGACCGAGATCGTCGGGTCATTTTTCGCCTGCAAGAAAATTTCCGTCACCATCGAAGTGGTCGTCGTTTTGCCGTGTGTTCCGGCAATCGCGATCGCATTTTTATAGTTCCGCATCATCTCGCCCAAGAGTTCCGCACGGGTCAGCATCGGGATGCCGCGCCGTTTTACTTCCTGAAATTCCGGGTTATCCGGGTGAATCGCCGCCGTGTAGACTACCACATCGATGCCATCCTGGATATTCTCCGCTTTCTGTCCGATATATACCTTCGCGCCGCGCGCCTCCAGGTTATCGGTCAGCTCCGAACGGTGTGCGTCCGAGCCGGACACAGTGAATCCCTCGTCCATCAAAATCTCTGCCAGTCCGCTCATGCTGATACCGCCGATTCCGATGAAATGGACGGATTCTGGTTTATTAAAATCAATCTGATATACATTCTCACTCATATTTGTGCATTCCTTCCCCGCCGCAGGCGGTTTTTGTTTTCGCAGACGCCATAGAAAAACGATATGGAACCGCGAGGCATTGTGTTTTCACGTCCTTTTAATTTAACTTCTTTTACATGAAATTGTCAATATAAGGCAAAAAAAAATAAAAGATACACGCCAGCCATCGCACTGCGATCCGTCTGTAACATGCATCTTTTATATCATTTAAGTTATGTCTTTTTCTTAGCGTCCCGTTGCCAGACACTTGCCGAACAGCATGGTTTTATAACGGTTTAACGCCGCCAGAAGAATGCTTCCCAGCACGCCGATTGCCAGCACCTCGCCGATCCCGACGGTCAGCATCATGAACGGAATCAGATCCTCAGAGCCGTATGCAAACCGGAGCACCCACGGTACAATGATCGTGTTGGCCAGGATCGGCGGTACACATACTAAAACCTTGCTTCTGCGAAGCGCATAGGAGCCGACTGCCCCGATCAGGGTTGCCAGGCTGCCAAATACGATGTCCAGTCCGGCTGCCCCGCAGAACAGATTGGATAAAAAGCATCCGACAAAGAGTCCCGGAATCGCTGCCGGGGTAAAGAACGGCAGGATGCAGAGTGCTTCCGAAATACGGAACTGCACTGGTCCGAAGCTGATCGGTTGGAATGCCATCGTCAGCGCTACGTAGATGGCCGCGATCGCCGCGCCATACGCCAGAAAATACGTGTTTTTCAGGTTGTTTTCTTTCATATTCAATTCTCCTTTAGTTTTGTTTTACGAGTGGAAGGTCACGAACACTCGATTCATTTTACGCCGGAAATCGGCGGCAGCCCTGTAAGACCTTGTTTTTGCGGGCTTTGCAACGGGTATGAGTATAACATAGAGCAGATAGAAATACAAGTTTTCTTTTCGCTTATCGCCACTGCAAGTTCTGCCACTGGCCACACGGAACACGGGCAAAAATTTTTTCTCTATTTCTCTATCACTCTGCCATAAAAAAGCACTTTCCCTTTCTTTCTATCTCCTGTATAATAGAATCCACATGATTTTGTGCCGGATGCTGCACAGACAGTTGAATCATTCGGGAGATATTGCATTTGCACATTTGAATCAGCTCCCCGACACTCGTCAACCCCATTTCATCATCACAAAGGAAGTATGTATTTTATGAAAGCACTCTATGAACGCTGGACAGCCATCAGCCTGCCTAAACGAATTCTGGGCGGCATGATTCTCGGCGCTGTTCTGGGAATGGTGATTCCGCAGGCAGTCGGAATCTCAATCCTTGGAAATCTATTTGTCAACGCATTAAAGGGCATCGCGCCCCTGCTTGTATTTTTCCTTGTTATCAGTTCCCTCTGCCAGGCAAAGCAGAGCCACGGCGGCATCATCCGCACCGTTGTCTGCCTTTACCTGTTCAACACACTGCTCGGCGCTGTGATCGCGGTCGTCGCAAGTAAACTGTTCCCGATCACCCTGACACTTGCACAGGCTGCAGAAGAAACCTCTGCCCCGCAGGGAATCGCAGAAGTTATGCAGACACTTTTATTAAATGTCGTAAGAAATCCGATCACCTCCATCGCAGAGGCAAACTACATCGGTATCCTGGCGTGGGCGGTTCTCTTCGGCGTGGCGATGCGCGGCGCCAGCGAACGCACGAAAGAAATTATGGACAATTTTGCGGCGGCACTGTCCAAGGTTGTTACCTGGATCATCAACTTTGCCCCGTTCGGTATTCTCGGACTTGTGTTTGACACTGTATCCACCAACGGTTTACAGGTATTTACCGAATATGGACGGCTTCTCGCTGTGCTGGTTGGCTCGATGCTGTTTATCTACTTCGTAACCAACCCGATTCTCGTATACTGGTGCATCCGCCAAAACCCGTTCCCGCTGATTTTCAAGTGTCTGAAACGAAGCGCGGTCACCGCCTTCTTTACCCGGAGCTCAGCGGCAAATATCCCGATCAACATGAAAGTCTGCGAGGAAATGGGACTGGACAAAAATACCTACTCCGTTACCATCCCGCTCGGTGCGACCATCAATATGAACGGTGCGGCTGTTACCATCACCGTCATGACGCTGGCGGCAGCCAATACGCTGGGAATTCCGGTGGATATTCCGACCGCCATCATTTTAAGCGTCCTGTCGGCACTTTCCGCCTGCGGCGCATCCGGTGTTGCCGGTGGTTCCCTGCTCTTAATTCCGCTTGCCTGCTCCTTGTTTGGCATCTCCAGCGATGTGGCCATGCAGGTCATCGGTGTCGGATTTATCATCGGCGTAGTACAGGATTCGGTCGAGACAGCACTCAACTCTTCCTGCGATCTTCTGCTTTCCGCAGCGGCACAGTTTAGGGAGTGGAGAAAAGAAGGACGGGAGATTACCTATTAAAATTATATTATATGCATATTGAAATCAATTTTTCCATATGCTATAATGCCAATAGGCAAACGAATGACAGTACTCACAGAGTACACAAAAAGCCCCCGGTGTGTGCTGACACCGGGGGCTCGCCTTTTTTGAAAAGGAGGCTTAAACCTTTGCTACCTACTCATCTCCATCCAGCCACTTACAAATATAGTAAGCCACAATGCTGGCTATCACAGAGAGCACGAATGACAGTATTCCTCCCACACAGTACACCCCCTTTCCGCACCTGTCTAGGGGTGGTAGCTGTATCAGTATAACACAGAAATTAATCACTCGCACTATATTTGTGCTTCTGCATCTTTTTTAATTGCATTTTAAAAGCGGCTAGATTTTTTCCAGCCGCTTTTATCTTATTTATTCTTCTTATAGATAATCCACAACCCCCGCAATAACAATTCATCATCTAATTCTATCTGATGCCGGCACAGCGGAATGATTTTTCTGGCAAGACCGCCGGTGGCTACAACGGTGGCTTTCTGGCCGAGTTCCTCTTCAATCCGGTCTACCATGCCGTCGATGCAGGACGCATTGCCATAGAGAGCGCCGCTCTGCATACATTCAACCGTATTCTTGCCGATCAGGCGCTTGGGCGGATCAAGGCTGATGCGCGGAAGCTGGGCGGTCCGGCTGGTCAGGGAATTCATCGATACACCTATTCCCGGCAGAATCATGCCGCCGATGTACTGCTTATTCTCATTCACCACACAGATGGTGGTTGCCGTTCCCATATCGATCAGAATGAGCGGCACCGGATACCGGTTGATTCCCGCGACGGCACCGACGATCAGATCGGTACCGACGGAGGACGGATTGTCCATCAGCACTTCCAGACCGATATTCATATCCACATTGACGACCAGCGCTTCCTGCCCCGTCACCTTGCGGATCGCCTCCCGCATCAGGGATGTAACCGGCGGTACTACCGAACCGATGATCGCGCCGGTGATCTCACTTACCTTGATTTCCCGCAGCTCCAGCACCATTTTCAGGGAAATCGCATAGTCAAGCTCTGTTTTCCCACTGTCTGTCGCCATCCGCTCGGTAAAGAGGATTTCCCCATCCGCAATACAACCGAGAACCACATTCGTATTTCCGATATCCAATGCCAAAATCATACTGTCTTACCCCCTGCTTTTTTCCAGAGCCGGTACAAATTTTGCCCGATAAAGCGCTGCACCGACTGCACCGGTGATGATTGTGGACGATACCATCTCGCATACTGCATTGATTCCTACGAAACCGCATACGAACAGGATGATATTTTTTCCGCCGATCAGCCCCTGCATATATTCGGTATTGCCAAACAGGACGACTAAAGCCGTCATAAAGAAAACTGTATTTAAAAACGCGGAACAGAATCCGGTTACCAGACTTGCCATGTAGGCATCGGTTCTGCGGCGTACAAACTGGAAAATGTAGCCTAACAGAAGACCATCCAGCATACGCGGAACGAATCTCTGTACAAATGCCAGAAACGGGTTAATGCTGAAAAGCATCGCACCCATCGCACTGCTGCCGCCGATGCCGATGCACTGTAAAAAGCTGGTCATGCCGAAGACTGCACCGATCGCTGCGCCGCCTGCCGGTCCCAGCGTGATCGCCGCGATCGCAACCGGGATCACATTAAATGTAATCGCCAGCGGTCCAATATTCAGATATCCGAGGGGGGTGTACGCCATCAGCAGAAGAATGCCGGTCATAAGACCTAAGATGACAAGTTTAGATGTGTTGTTTGTTGTGTTCATGAAATTTTCCTCCTTGTTATTATTCCCGCTCGAAAAACCTGCTGCACCTTCTGTTCACCAGACTGCCGCTTACCTGCGCCAATATCATGTGCATAAAATCCTTACAAATTCCGTTCTTTCCGGCGATACCATCCAGAAAAGCCGCGAGCCAGGGCATTTTAATTCCCCGTCTCTTCCGGTATGATTCTCCATCTCAGATACAGATCCGTATGCAGATACGCACATTCCGGCAGAAGTTTCTTTCTTCTGCCGCTTTCCGCAGATTTGCTGCCAGCACGTTCGGTGCCTGTTTTCTATGGGATACAATACAACTGCTGCCGCCTGTCCCTGTTCACATCCAGTGAAAACCAGGTCAGCCAGCAGACACTTCCACACTATATCACATCACTTTTCAACATACAACCAACAATTCTACCAGAATATGTACTGTTTTTTATTGTCTTTTCACAAAATACATGTTTCTTTCCTCTCCTGTTATATGCGCTTACCAAAGAATCTGGCAGAGAACGGAAGCCAAAAAGGGTTTACAATTTTTCCTCCAGATGCTATGCTGTTCGAAAATGACCCAGAAAACCAGAGTACAAACCGAAAGGATATATATCATGTTAACTGGAAAAACGATTATTTTGGGAGTAACCGGCGGAATCGCCGCATACAAGGCGGCGAACCTTGCCAGCCTTTTAAAGAAACAGCACGCGGATGTACACGTGATTATGACTAAAAATGCGATGGAATTTATCACACCGCTTACCTTTGAGACCCTGACCGTCAATAAATGCCTGACGGACACCTTTGACCGGAATTTTAAATTTGAAGTAGAGCACGTGGAACTGGCAAAGAAAGCCGACCTCGCGATCATCGCCCCGGCGACTGCCAATGTCTGCGCCAAGCTGGCACACGGACTTGCCGACGATATGCTGACGACCACGCTCTTAGCCTGCCAGTGCCCGCACATCATTGCTCCGGCGATGAACACACGGATGTATGAGAATCCTATTACCCAAGATAATCTCCACCTGTTAGAACATTACGGCTTTACCATCATCGAACCGGCAAGCGGTCTGCTCGCCTGCGGCGATTCCGGAAAGGGCAAATTCCCGGATGAGGGGCTGATCCTGGAATATATTCTCCGCGCGATCGCCTACCCGAAGGATCTCGCTGGAAAGAAGATCCTTGTGACCGCCGGTCCGACCCAGGAAGCGGTCGATCCGGTGCGCTACCTCACGAACCATTCGACCGGAAAAATGGGCTATGCGCTGGCACGGATGGCGATGCTGCGCGGTGCCGACGTGACACTCGTTACCGGCGAAACCTCGCTGACCCCGCCTCCGTTTGTCGATACTATCCGTATCAAAAGCGCACACGACCTCTTTGAGGCAGTCACCTCCCGGAGTGAGGAACAGGACATTATCATCAAGGCGGCAGCCGTCGCTGACTACCGTCCGGCAGTCGTTTCTGATGAAAAGGTCAAGAAATCCGACGGCGATCTGAGCCTAGCGCTGGAGCGCACTGAGGACACTTTAAGCTACCTCGGCGCACACAAACGTCCGGGACAGCTGCTCTGCGGCTTCGCGATGGAAACCTCCCAGCTCGAGGAACGCGCACGCGGCAAGCTGGAACGCAAAAATCTGGATCTGATCGCTGCCAACAACTTAAAGGTAGCCGGCGCCGGATTCGGCACCGATACAAACGTCATCACGCTGATCGATAAGCAGCAGACCCGCCATCTGGAGCAGATGAGTAAGGAAGCGGCGGCGATGGAGATATTGACGGTTTTACGCGATATGATGAAATAGATTTTGATTGAAATAGATAGAGAAAGAGGAAGCAACCGAGGTTGATGGACGGATGCCTCCTCTTTCATTGAATATGGAATATATCATAAGCGTTATTTTTAGAATGTGGCTATTTAAAACGAATCCGCCATACTCCTATGATCAAGATAATTTCAGAAAGCAATCGCAATACTTTCGTGATTCGATAAGCTGTATCCTCTTTTATCTCTGGACTCTCCTGCAAGTATTTGCATTCAATAAAAGCCCTTGCCGCAATTTCTCCAAAAACTGCCAGCGCTAAAAATAAAGAAAAGCCTGCCATGCCTTTTGCATAACTGTACAATGACAGTAAGAATAAAATAGAGACGCCTATATTGTATAATGTCAGCCAGAATTTTTTCTTCATATTGATCACCTCTCGATTCAATCCAAGTGTAACAGAGTCTTTTATTAAGCAAAAATGTTCTAATGACGAGGCCATACTCCTACCACCAAAATAAGACCACAAAGATATCCGAGTGTTTTTGCGATCCGATAGGTTGTATCCTTTTTGATTTCCGGATTCTCTCGTAAAAATTTCCATTCAAATTTTGCCTCTATAATACTTGCTGCCAATACCGGTATCGCTAAACATAAGGTCACTGTTGTCAAGCCTTGAAGAGACGTGTACAGTAACAATAAAAGTACCACCGAACCGCCTAAATGGTATAATATCAGCCAGAATTTTTTCTTCATATCGATCACCTCTCGATTCACTATCCTGACAGGGCTGAAATCTCACAAAACAGCAACCTCTCTTTATTTTTGCAAAACCAGACATATCTCTTATTTATTCTAATAATATCAGATTTATGTTCCAAAATATATAGACATTTTCTTACTTTTCTTACAAAATAGTTACAAAAATAACTCTACCAAAATGGAACGATACTTTTATAAATGAGAATATCCGCCCTCTTTTAATATCTGCTCTCGAATATCCCTTGCCTTTGGATATCCTTCTTCCATAAGCTGGATGGACATTTCATTCAGCGCTTGTCGATGTTATTTTCATTCCAAATCACCCTATTTTTTGTTCGAACGGCTATATAATTGTTTTGGTGAAATAATAAAGCCGTTCGGCTATGTCAACATTTTTCAGTTTTACTCTATACTCGCTTCTTGCCCCTGCGTAATCAGTTCCGCGATCAATCTCGCCCCATTCACAATATCCCCCACCTTCGCATACTCCCGCACGGAATGAACCTCGTACATACCGCAGGAAAGCACCGCGCATGGGATTCCGTGCTGCATCATCGTGTTTCCGTCGCTGCCGCCGAAGGTGCTGCCGAATTTCGGCTCGATTCCCAGGGTGCGGCAGGCCCCGGCAAAATGAACTGCCACCGGCGCGTCCGGTTCCAGATGGAAGGCTTTGACATGGAGGCGGTGTGTGAAAGAAAGCTCTGCCCCCGCCTCTTTGACAGCGGTTTCAAACACCGCACGGACATCTTCCAGGGTCTCCATTGCCTTTTCATGGCTGTAGCTGCGGATCTCGCCCCGGCAGGTGCAGAGTTCCGGCACGGCATTCACAACCGAACCGCCCGAAATCAAGCCCACATTCAGGGTTGTTTCCTCATCCACATGTCCCAGCCGTAACGCGGCGATCGCGCGGGCCGCCGTCTGAATCGCGTGGATGCCTTTCTCCGGCTCAAATCCAGCGTGCGCTGCGCGCCCCTTGACTGCCGCCTCAAAGGAAAGGATCGTCGGTGCCTGCAGGATCGCTGTCCCGACTGGTCCAGTTACATCCAAAACGTAAGATTCCTTCGCTTTCATCTGGCTGAAATCGAACTCCGAGCTTCCTCTTGTAAACGGCTCTTCCGCCGCCGCAAAGAGGATCTCGATATCCCGGTGCGGGATTTCTGCCTCCTGCACGGCACGGATGCCTTCTAAGATGGCGATTACCCCGGTCAGATCGTCCGCGCCAAGCACGGTGGTTCCATCCGAAGTGATGGTTCCGTCCTCATGAAAAACCGGCTTCTTTCCGATTCCCGGCGCGACCGTGTCCATATGCCCGGACAGCAGGATCGGCGTGCCAGACATCCCGCCCTTTAACGTTCCAAACAGATTTCCCGCATTGCCTCCTATTTTCTCGGCTGTGTCATCTTCCTTTGCCTGGATTCCCAGCTCTGCGAGCTTTTCCTTCAAGCGCTCCGCCATCTCGCGTTCCCCGAAACTTTCTGAGTCGATCCGCGCCAGCTCATCAAATTCAGCGCGGATGCGGGCTACGTTTATCTGGATTCTATCTGGATCAGCCATGGGTGAGTCCTCCTGTAAAAAAATTTATTTGCCTATCATTTCTATTTGTTTATGCCCCTTATTATATACCCAGACAATACATTTGTGAAGCAGATTGATTTTACCTTTCACTTTAAGTCCTAAAATGATCTGACCAATCTCTTTCTATTTCCATATCCGCTTTTCCTCTATATTTTTCTCAAAAATTTGATATACTAAATATACTAAAAACAGCAAGATTCATTTCCACTTTTACAATGATGCAGTTGAGTATAAAGCATACAACAAATAAATAGAACATTGATAAACACCATCTGACCCACACACTTTGAAACAGAAAAAGGAGAAATGACCATGTGTACAGCCGCAACCTACAAAACCGCCGATTTCTACTTCGGCAGAACCTTAGATTATGAATTTTCTTACGGGGACGAAGTAACCGTCACACCTCGCAACTATCCACTTACTTTCCGCCACGCAAGCGCGGTTTCGACCCACTATGCCATCATCGGCATGGCACATGTGGCAGGGGATTATCCGCTTTATTATGATGCTTTTAATGAGAAGGGGCTTTGCATGGCGGGACTAAATTTCGTCGGCAATGCCTCCTACCAGAAACCGCAGGAGGATCATGACAACATCGCACAGTTTGAGTTCATCCCCTGGATTCTCAGCCAGTGCGCGTCCGTGAAAGAGGCTCGCATCCGCCTCGCCCAAATGGTACTGACCGACACCCCATTCAACGAGCAGTTTGCCCCGGCGCAGCTTCACTGGATTCTTGCCGATAAAAATGAATGCATCGTCATCGAGCCGATGGCGGACGGACTGCATATCTACGACAATCCGGTGGGTGTCCTGACAAACAATCCGCCGTTCCCGCAGCAGCTGTTCTCCCTCAACAATTACATGAACCTGTCCCCGAAGCAGCCGCAGAATACATTTTCTGCCGATCTGCCGCTTACAACCTACAGCCGCGGCATGGGCGCTCTCGGACTTCCGGGAGACCTCTCCTCCGCTTCCCGGTTTGCACGGGTCGCTTTTACAAAATCAAATGCCCGCTCCGGCGCATCCGAACTAGAAAGTGTCAGCCAGTTTTTCCATATCCTAGGTTCGGTTGACCAGCAGCGCGGATGCTGCGAGGTCTCCGATGAAAAATATGAAATCACACTCTACACCTCCTGCTGCAATGCGGATAAGGGGATTTACTACTACACGACATATGAAAACCATCAGATCACGGCAGTGGATATGAACCGGGAGAACCTGGACGGGGAGACGCTTTCGCGGTTTCCGCTGGTGCAGGGGGAGCAGATTCGATGGGAGAACTGATCTTCTCTGCTTCCAGCTTGCCCCATCCTCGTTGCAAAAACTGACAATATCGGTACCGGAGAGACAACATTTCTCTTCCCATTCGCCTTGTTTTCTAGTATACTGATAAATATGCATCTGAAATCACTGGAAATTGTCCGTTTGAGGAAAATTGTCCATTACCGCATATCAATATCATTTGGAGGATTTTAAAATGTCTGAAATCACAGGACGCAACGTCGGCAAAACCTGCCGCACACATTACAGAGGTACTTTTAACGATGGCACACAGTTCGATTCTTCCTACGATCGCGGCGAACCGCTGGAGTTCGTCTGCGGCGCCGGTCAGATGATCAAGGGCTTCGATGCCGCTGTCGCTGATATGGAAGTCGGCGAGGTAAAGGAGATCCACCTGATGCCGGAGGAAGCTTACGGCATGCCGGATCCGAACGCAATTCTGGAGCTTGAGATTGCCAAACTGCCGGGTTCCGAGGAACTGCAGGTAGGTCAGCAGGTTTACTTAACCAACCAGATGGGACAGCCGTTCCCGGTAAAGGTTATCGCAAAGGATGAGGTAAATATCACGTTTGACGCCAATCATGAGATGGCTGGTAAGGAGCTGAACTTCAAGATCGAATTAGTTGAAGTAAAGTAATTACTATTATTTATGGTAAATACCATGGAAAGTGAACGTACTATCCAAACACATTGCGGCTATGGAAATTTTTCATACTTCATAAAATGCCACGCCGCTGCATTCTGTGTTGCTGCCCACCTACATACAAACAGCAACACAACTGCCCTTACATTATAACAACACGCGCCGTCAGCGCCCATCCCGGGAGCTGGCGGTATTTTTTTCTTGACAACTTCTCATTTCCCTATATAATTATCTATGGTAATTATCGCAAGCAACTATTTGATAAGGAGACTTTCTATATGACCATCGAAACAATCAAGCGGATGTTGGACGCCTGTTATCAGGGCAAGCGGATCCGGGATATGCTTCCGCCGCTGCCGAAGGGAGTCACTTCCTCCTATATTCAATATCTGGATGTCATCCAGTCGCTGGAACGAAACGGCGTCCACGTGAAAATATCGGACATCAGCGATGCGCTGAACCTGCCGCGCCCCGGCGTGACCCGGACCGTCAAGGAGATGGAGACGGGTGGTTATCTGCAAAAGAAAACCTCGCCGGACGACAGACGCATCACCTACATTTCCATCACCGAAGCGGGCAGGGCGCTCTCACAGACGTATGACGCCGAATATTTCAGCGCGCTCGCCCCATCTTTAGATATCATCTCTGAGGAAGATGCCCGCCAGATGGTTCAGACGATGGAGACATTTTATCAGATTATGTGCAAACAGAGGGATTCCCATGAACAATGATAAAGCTGATTTTACACAAGGCAGTATTCTGAAAAAACTGATTGCCTTCATGATTCCGGTACTCGGCGCACTGATTCTGCAGGCGGCATACGGCGCGGTCGATCTGCTGGTGGTTGGACGGTTCGGTTCGACTTCCGGCCTTTCCGCTGTCTCCACCGGCAGCCAGGTCTTAAACCTCGTCACCTTCGTCGTAATCCAGTTCGCTATGGGTATCACGGTTTTGATCGCCCGCTATCTCGGTGAAAAGAAACCGCAGCAGATCGGCGCGGTTGTCGGCGGAGCTTCGATCGTGTTTACGCTCATTTCCGCCGTTTTATTCGTCGTCATGGTCTTTTTTGCCCGCCCGATCGCCATTCTCATGCAGGCGCCCGAGGAGGCGGTGGATCTGACCGCCAGCTACATCCGCATCTGCGGAGGCGGCATTTTCTTCATCGTCGCCTACAACCTGCTGTCCGCCATCTTCCGCGGGCTCGGTGACAGCCAGTCGCCGCTTCTCTTTGTCCTGGTTGCCTGCATCGTCAATGTGATCGGCGACCTCGCACTGGTAGCTGGTCTTCATATGGACGCCGTCGGCGCCGCCATCGCGACCATCTCCGCGCAGGCGCTCAGCGTCGTATTTGCGATTCTTCTTTTAATTAAGAAAACACTGCCATTTACGATCACCCGGCATGATTTCCGGTTCAACACCCAGTGCCCGAAATTTCTTTCCATCGGGCTGCCGCTCGCGCTCCAGGAATTTTTAACCCAGCTTTCCTTCTTAGCCCTGTGCGCGTTCGTCAACCGCCTGGGACTGGAGGCATCCTCCGGTTACGGTGTAGCCTGCAAGATCGTCAATTTCGCCATGCTCGTCCCGAGCGCCCTGATGCAGTCGATGGCTTCCTTCGTCTCCCAAAACGTAGGGGCAGGGAAAGTCAAGCGTGCCAAGCACACCCTTTTTACGGGAATCGGCGTCGGTCTGTGCGTCGGCTGTATCGTCTTTACCCTGGTTCTCCTAAAGGGCGATATCCTGTCCGGCTTCTTCTCGACGGATGCGGCGGTCATCCAGAACAGCTATGATTACCTGAAAGGATTCGCACTTGAGTCCATCGTGACCGCGGTTCTGTTCAGCATGATCGGATATTTCAACGGAAATAACCAGACACTCTGGGTTATGACACAGGGACTCATCCAGACGCTTCTGGTGCGCCTCCCGCTAGCGTATTTCATGAGTATCCAGCCGGACGCCAGCCTGACCAAGATCGGTCTCGCAGCCCCCGTTTCTACGATCGTCGGCATTGTACTAAATATCGGATATTATATCTACTGGACCCGGAAACAGCAGCACCCGCCAGTGGAAGAAATCATATAAAAACATAGGAACTGCTCCGTAACAGGCAGGCACTTTCAGAGCGAAGGTGTCTGCCTGTTATCATTACGGTACTTTCGGTTCCAAAAGTGCCTGCCCGTGAATAATTGCGTTGTTCACAAAAACTTCACAGAAAATTAGCACTCACCTCTTGACAGTGCTAATTATGTGTGTTATATTACAGCTAGAACAAAGGAAAGGACAAGGAAATGAATGAGTTCCCCTTTTCCTCCCAATGTTTTTACATAGATGATAACTACAAAGACATTTACAGATAACTAAAAGGAGAGATGACTTATGTATATGCCGAGTATTTTTAATAATAGTGTATTTGATAACTTTGATAACTGGATGGATTTTTCCTTCCCGAGCTTTAACCAGAGACTGTATGGCGCTTCCTCTTCCCAGCTGATGAAGACGGATGTCAAGGAAACCGATAAGGATTATGAAGTTTCCATCGACCTGCCGGGATTTAAGAAAGACGAACTTCAGATTGAGCTGAAAGATGGCTATCTGACCGTCAGCGGTTCGAAAGAAGTTACATCGAAAGATATGCCGGAGGAGAATCAGAAAGATGCAACGACCGCAGAAGCAGATGCTTCCAAGAAGGACGCTAAAGCCGAGCAGAAAACCGTTAAATATATCCGTCAGGAACGCTACAGCGGCAATGTAAGCAGAAGCTTCTACGTCGGCGAGAACTTGGAGGAAAAGGATATCCATGCCAAATTTGAAAATGGCACTCTGACCCTGACCTTCCCGAAAGAGCTGGAAAAGAAAGCGGTTGAAGAGAAGCATTTCGTTTCCATCGAAGGTTAATAATCAGATAGGCAGCTGCGGCTCACACATTGTGTTGCCAGCAGCCAGATAGGTTCAGAAGCTGTCGCAGGGATGCGGCAGCTTCTATCATACCCAATCTTTTATCATAACCTAAATAATTGAAACTTAAATCACTGCATCTACGGAGGTGATAATCGATGGCAGAGAAAAGAGACTATTATGACATACTGGGGATAAAGCGGGACGCCAGTGCGGAGACGATCAAAAAGGCATTCCGGAAACTTGCCAAAAAGTATCACCCGGATTCCAATGCCGGTAATCCCCAGGCAGAGCAGATGTTTAAGGATGTCAACGAAGCCTATTCGATCTTAAGTGATCCAGAAAAAAAGAAACTCTACGATCGCTTCGGTCACGCCGCATTTGACCCGAACAGCGCCGCATACGGCGGAGCTGGCGGTGCCGGCGCTTCTGGAAATGGTCCATTTGGCTCCGGCTTTGGCGGTACCGGTCAGGGCGGTTCCTGGCACTATCAGAGCGGTCCGGGCGGTTATGCAGAATACCATTTTACCGGGGATGACATGGACGATATGGGTGACATTTTTGGAGATATGTTTGGCGGCATGTTCCACGGCAAGAGTTCGGGCGGCAGTTCCCGCAGCCGACATTTCACGGGCGGTTCCGGGTTTGGCGGCTCTGGGACTCATTTTACCGGTGGTTCCAGTTTTGGCGGTTCTAGCGCTCATTTTGGCGGCGGGTCTGGCTTTGGCGGCTTCGGCGGCAGTCAGGGCTTTCACAGCGCCGATTTCCGTGAGAAAGGTTCTGACCTCACGTCCGATGTAACCATAAGCTTTGATGAAGCCGTATCCGGCTGCGAGAAGCTCATCACTCTGCAGAACCCACAGACTGGCAAGCGCCAGTCTTTACAGGTTCACATCCCAGCGGGCATCGATACCGGTAAATCTATCCGTCTGAAAGGAAAAGGCATGCCGGGAACCGGTGGCGGTGAGGCCGGTGATCTGCTCCTTAACATTACCGTGGCAGAAAAACCGGGATGGGAGCGCAAGGAGATGGATGTTTACTCGACCGTCCGCATTCCGTTTACCACCGCAGTCTTCGGCGGTGAGGCGCTGGTTTCCACCCTGTACGGCAATGTCCTGTGCAAGATCGCAGCCGGGACGCAGTCGGGAACCAAGATTAAATTAAAGGGAAAAGGCGTTGTTTCCATGAAGAATCCGTCCATCCATGGCAATCAGTACGTGACGGTCCAGATCGATGTCCCGAACCATCTGACCCCCGAGGCAGAACAGAAACTTCGCGAATTTGAACACGCCTGCGGACTGAACAAAAACAGTCAGGGCGGACCCAACGGCAGGAGCGCAGCTTGACGGCTCCTGCCGTTTTTTACTGAACGTCTGCAAAGTCAAAAATATCATAGAATTTTCGCCCCATTATTTTCATATATATGGTTGTGATTTTCATAAATATGATATTTTAATTGTAGGCAATCCACAATTTCATCACTTTTTAATTGTCATGAAATTACCGCAGCTATATATTCAACATTTTTTCACACTTTATACCTATCTTTCTTATCTATTTTATCTGTTTTTACCTCACTTTCATTTCTTTTTTTAGATATTTTGCAATAAATATCTTGTATTTTTCGCTCGTTTTATGTTATAGTAAACACATAATTGCATCGAAAAATATAACGCATTTTATTTCACATTTATGAAAGGAGTTTATACCTTATGAGCAGACTCGTTATACCTACTAACAGCGAGGCTCAGAATGTCGTAGAAGGGCTTTACAAAGATCTGGAACGGCGCATCATCGCCAGCCCGCCAGGTCTTTGTCCTGTCGACCTGACCGCTGCATTTTTAAAAATGTGCCATGCACAGACCTGCGGCAAATGCGTTCCCTGCCGAATCGGTCTCGCGCAGCTCTCCAATCTTCTGGAGGACATCCTGAACGGAAAAGGAACCATGAAGCATTTAACCATGCTGGAGGAAACAGCCCGTGTCATCGAAAGCACGGCTGACTGTGCCATCGGCTATACCGCTGCCCAGATGGTTTTAAAAGGACTGGACGGCTTCAAAGAGGATTTTATGGAACATATCTTACACAACCGCTGCCGCAGTAATCTTGATCAGCCGGTTCCCTGTGTAGCTCTGTGCCCGGCCGGAGTTGATATTCCGGGTTACATCGCCCTGACCGGTGAAGGACGCTATGCCGATGCAGTCCGCCTGATCCGCAAGGATAACCCATTCCCAACCGCCTGTGCGCTGGTATGCGAACATCCATGTGAGTCCCGCTGCCGCCGCAACATGCTGGATAATTCTATCAATATCCGCGGTATCAAGCGTGTAGCTGTGGATATGGCAGGATATGTACCGGCACCGGTCTGTCCAACCTCCACCGGCAAGCGCATCGCGATCATCGGCGGCGGCCCCAGCGGCCTGAGCGCTGCTTATTATCTGCAGCTGATGGGACATCAGACCACTGTATTTGAAAAACGCAAGAAACTCGGCGGCATGCTGCTGTACGGAATTCCAAGCTACCGCCTGCCACGAGAGCGCCTGCAGGATGATATCAATGTCATTCTGGAAACCGGTGTGGAAGTCCGTCTTGAAACTTCGGTCGGAAACGATCCAGGACAGCTGTCTCTGGATGAACTCCGCAAAGAATATGATGCTATCTACATCGCCATCGGCGCTCATAGTGATAAAAAGATTGGTATTGAGGGAGAAGATGCCGGCGGTGTTATCTCCGCTGTCGAATTCCTCCGTGCTATCGGCGACGGCAAATATCCGGATCTTACCGGAAAGAAGGTCTGTGTCATCGGCGGCGGCAACGTAGCCATGGACGTAGCCCGTTCTTCTGTCCGCCTGGGTGCAGACAAGGTGGCAGTTGCCTACAGACGCCGCAAAGCTGATATGACAGCTCTTCCGGAAGAGGTTGAAAGTGCCATGGCTGAAGGCGTAGAGATCATGGAACTTTACGCACCGGAGCGGATTGAAGCAGACGAGGACGGCCAGGTAAAAGCTCTCTGGGTAAGCCAGCAGATGCCGGGAGAAATCCGCGGCGGACGTCCTTCACCGAAGGCTATCGGCACCGACTCTATCCCGGTTGAATGTGATATCGTCATCGCAGCTGTGGGGCAGGGCATCGAAAGCCGTTACTTCGTAGAACAGGGTATCGACGCAAAATGGGGCATCATCCAGGCAACCGGATGGACCTCCATTCAGAATATGCCGGGTATTTTCGCCGGAGGCGACTGTGCAACCGGACCGGCAACCGTGATCCGTGCAATCGCTGCCGGCAAGGTAGCCGCAGCCAACATCGACCAGTATCTCGGCTACAACCACGAGATTACCTGCGATGTGAAGATTCCGGAACCGGATCTCTCCGACCGTACTCCTTGCGGACGTGTCAACCTGACAGAGCGTCCTGCCGGAGAACGCAAATGTGACTTTACACTTACCGAATGCGGCATGAGCCTCAAGGAGGCTGGCCAGGAAGCCAGACGCTGCCTGCGCTGTGATCACTTCGGTTATGGAAACTTCAAAGGAGGGCGGACCACATCATGGTAAATACGAATCTTGTATCCATCAAAATTAATAATATACCGCTGCAGGTTCCTGCCGGAACCCGGATTCTGGACGCCTGCCGCGACAACGGTTTTCACGTTCCTTATCTTTGCTATCTGAAAGATATCAACGAGATCGGTGCCTGCCGTGTCTGCGTTGTAGAAGTGAAGGGAATCCACCATCTCGTTACCTCCTGCAACAACCAGGTTCAGGAAGGTATGGAGATTCTCACAAACTCCCCGCGGGTCCGCGAAGCCCGCAAGATCAACGTGGAACTGCTTCTTTCCCAGCATCACACCAACTGTCCCACCTGTGTGCGCAGTTCCAACTGTGAATTAAAACAGGTGGCAAGTGATCTGAACCTGACTGTTGACCGTTATAAAAACGAATATCCGGAAATGATCTGGACTTCTACTTTTCCACTGATCCGCGATGCGGGAAAATGTATCAAATGCATGCGCTGCGTCCAGATCTGCGACAAGATCCAGACCTTAAATATCTGGGATGTGTCCGGAACCGGTTCCCATACAACCGTCGATGTTTCCCACAATCTGGAAATCAAAGAATCCGACTGTTCTCTCTGCGGACAGTGCGTTACCCACTGCCCGACGGCCGCTCTCCAGGAGCGGGATGATGTGGAAGCCATCAATGGTATCCACGGTGAACTTGCAAATGATGACAAGGTAACCGTAGCGGTTGTCGCTCCGGCTGTCCGTGCCGCATGGGGTGAAGAATTTGGTCTTTCCCCGGAATTTGCCACTGACAGACGTTTCGTATCCACCTTAAAATCCGTTGGATTTGACTATGTATTCGATGTTGACTTTGCAGCCGATCTGACCATCATGGAGGAAAGCAACGAGCTTTTAGCCCGTTTACAGCAGCCGGATAAATACAGCTGGCCAATGTTCACCTCCTGCTGCCCTGGCTGGGTCAGCTTTGCAAAGAGCCAGTATCCGGAGCTTCTGCCGCAGCTTTCCACTGCCAAGTCCCCGCAGCAGATGTTCGGTGCTGTCATCAAAACTTATTTTGCACAGAAAAAAGGCATTGCACCGGAAAATATCACCTGTGTTTCCATCATGCCGTGTATGTCCAAGAAACGCGAACTGACTATTCCGGGCATGGACAGCGCCGGAACCGGACAGGATATTGATTATGTTCTGACCACCCGTGAGATATGCCGTCTCATCAAGGCTGATCATATCGATGTATCCAGACTTCCGGAGTGCGATTTTGACGATCCTCTCGGCGAAGCAACCGGAGCCGGTGTTATCTTCGGTGCCAGCGGCGGCGTACTGGAGGCAGCTCTTCGTACCGCTTACCACACCGTAACCGGTGAAAATCCGGAGATCGGCGAACAGAGTCCGCTGAAGGTTCTGCGCCAGATCAGCTCCTTTAAGGAACTGGAGATCGATATCAAGGGTGTGAAGCTGCACTGTGCAGCTCTCAGCAGCCTAGGAGAGGCCAGACGCCTCATTCAGGCGATAAAACGCGGCGAATGCCACTATGATTTCGTTGAAGTCATGGCATGTCCAGGCGGATGCATCAACGGCGGCGGCCAGCCGATCCGCCCATCCTTCCAGAATAAGCCGAAGGACTGCGCAGACCGCGACCAGTGCCTGCGCGGCTACGACGCCCGCAGCGCCATCCGGTTCAGCCATGAAAACAAGGCGGTTCAGACACTGTATGACGAGTATCTTGAAGCTCCGTTATCCGATCGTGCACATCATCTGCTGCATGTGGAGGAATATTAATATATCCAAACAGTCACACAACAAAACCCCAGAGAGTTGCCGCTCTCTGGGGTTTTGTGTCATTCACAGATGACCAATCTGAGGCTAGTTACCAACTACTTACTCTATCTTTTCTTCTAGCCTCTCAGCCTCTCTTCAATCTCCTCCATCTCCGGAATTGCCGAGATTCCGCCGCGGCGTTCGACGCACAGGCTTGCCACTGCGTTGCCGACCCTGCCAAACTGAATCATCTGCGCCCGGGTCAGGTGTTCCGGCGAGGTTTCTTCCTGCAGATAGGAGGCGAGAAAACCTCCCCAGAAGGAATCACCAGCGCCGGTTGTATCGACCGCATGGGAGGAAAAGCCCTCCGCTTTTACGATTCCATTTTCATTGCCGATCAGGGCGCCATCTCTTCCGAGCGTCACTGCCACCAGGTGCACCCCCTGACGGAGCAGATACTGAATCGCTTCCTCCGGGTCCTGATACGGGGTCAGAAGCGAGGTTTCTTCATCCGAAATCTTCATCATATCTACATAGGGAATCAGCGACTGCATCCGAAGCTGTGCGGTCTCCGGATCACTCCAGAGCGCCGCCCGGTAGTTCGGATCGTAGGAAATCACCGCACCGCTGTTTCTAGCAATATTGATCGCCTCATAGGTTGCCGTCCGGGATGGATCATCGGTCAGCGACAGGGAACCGACATGAAATACTCTCGTATTTTCCAGGATCTCCGGATCGATCTCTTTCATGCACAGATTCGTATCTGCCCCCGGCTTTCTCGCAAAGGCAAATTCGCGCTCCCCGTTTTCTTTCAGGCTTACAAATGCAAGCGTGGTAAAATACTTTTCATCCTGAATCAGGTTGTCCGTATTGATACCTGCCCGGATCAGGGTTTCCTTCAGGAAATCGCCGTGCATATCCTTACCCACCTTGCCAATAAATGCTGTCTTCCTTCCAAATTTCGCAGCAGCCGCCAGCAGATTGGCCGGCGCACCTCCCGGATTCTGCTCAAACAGACGCATTCCCTGCTGTGAAACACCTGCTGGAGTAAAATCAATCAGAAGCTCTCCCAGCGCTGTGATGTCTGTTTTTATTCTCATACGAATCATCCTCCGTATTACAAGTTATATCAATGGTGCCGCCATCCAGCCCTCTCACAGGCGGACAGCCACATCCGTTCGTCTCTCACAAGGAATTTTACTTCCGAATCGCGATATTTGCAAATTCTACTTTCGCGTCCTGCGCCAGCAGACCGAGCTCGTACTCCGGTTTCCGGAAAATACGATAGGTAAACGCCACCTGCTCGCCCACGAACACCTCAACCATATCATGATCGACCGAAATCTTTACATCAATTGCCTGTCCATCTTTAATCTCAAAGGTCTTCTCAGCCACCCGAACGCCATCCGGTCCCGGTTCGGTTGCCTTCGGAACTGCCTGACAGGACTGCTCCCAGAACGGGTCAACTCCCATCGGCAGGGACAGAAGGGATACTCGCTGCATCGCCACATCAAACTCTAAGAACAGGCAGCCGCTTGCCTCCCAGTCGGATTTCAACAGGATTCCGAAGGAATCATTCGCTTCTTTCGGGATCACCGTGCCGGTAAACAGGAACTTTTCTTCCGGCTGCTCCAGGAAACCATACGAGGTTGTCCCGCATCCATCCAGCTCAACCGTTGTATCTCCATACAGCTTGTATTCTCCCATGACCGGAAGGTATTTCCAGTCAACTTTCTCTTTAAAGCAGTTTACATATTCTTCCGGAAGCTTCACGTCCAGCTGTCCGTCTGCCGTTGCAACGACCTCATGCGGAATACAGAACGTGCCGCCCCAGTACCACTCGCCGCGATCGCTGTTTTCTGCACGGTCATGCGCCCAGGCAAAGTAGAAACGGCGCCCGTTGTCATCCTGCATGGATTTAGCTGCATAGAAGCGGCGTCCGCCGATGCCGTCTTTCTTCGGCTTTTTCCACGGTCCAAACGGAGATTTGGAAGTGCGGTAAATCGTGTTGACAAACTCGGAAAAGCGGGAATAGGAAAGATACCAGGTATCGCCTATCTTGTACATCTCGCTGCATTCCGGACAATTCGTATTGCCTGCCGAATACAACGGACCATAATACTCCCAGTTTACCAGATCTTTCGAGCGGTACAGGACGATACAGCCGCGTCTTGTCACCGGCATATCCAGCCGTCTCGCCGAGATCAGAATCCAGTAGTATTTATCTTCCTCATTATAAAATACATACGGATCACGCCAGTCCAGCTTTTCATATAACTCTATCATCGGCGTGATAACCGGGTTTGCCGCGTCCTTCGTCCAGGTGATACCATCCTCGCTCGTCGCATGGCAGATCGTCTGCTGATATTCTGCCGTCAGGCAGTAACCCGTATAGAATGCGTGATATTTTCCTTCGCCGTAGATAACCGATCCCGTCCACACGCCGGACGCATCCGGCTCATCGCCCTCGCCCGGATACAGTGCTGTCGGCAGCTCCTCCCAGTGCACCAGATCCTCCGAAACAGAGTGGCTCCATGTAGTACGCAGTCTCGCCGGATATACCGTGGTTCCTGGCGGGGATGTCAGTGAAAAAATATGATATTTACCTTCATGATAAAACGGAATCGCGTCACCGGTCGAATCCGCAAATGACATTTTTCTGAAAAAGTCCATTCTTCTCTCCTTGCCTTTCTAAATGTGCTCTTGGAATCATTTCTTTTTTCTGAGGAGTGCCAGATTGCCCTTCTGGGAATCCAGTACAACCGCGCAGGCAATGATCAGACCCTTTACAATCAGCTGCCAGTAGGAGCTGACACCGATCAGATTCAGACCATTGGAAATAATACCGATTACCATCGCACCAAATACTGTGCCGCTGATACGTCCGCGTCCGCCTGCCATCGAGGTTCCGCCGAGGACACAGGCTGCGATCGCATCCATCTCATAGCCACTTCCGACGGACGGCTGTCCGGAATACATTCTCGATGCCAGAACCAGACCTGCAAACGCCGCCAGGGCGCCCGACAATGTAAACACGATGATCTCGACTTTCTTGATCGGAACACCAGAGAGACGCGCCGCCTCACGGTTTCCGCCGATTGCATAGACATAGGTACCAAATTTTGTTTTAGAAAGCAGAAAACTAAATACGATAATTAAAATAACCATATAGACAACCGGCAGCGGAATAATGTTAAACAGATAACCCGTTCCGATTGCAATGAAAAACTTATCCGTAATACGGGTGGACTGTCCGCCCGAATATACATACGCGATACCGTTGCAGACATTCATCATTGCCATCGTAATGATAAATGCCGGAACACGGAATTTCGATACAACCATACCATCAATCAGACCAGCCACAACACCGATGATGATGCCAGCCGCAATCGCCACGCCAATCGGAAGTCCCTGATTAACTACAAATCCTACGGTCAGAGTTCCGCTCATCGCTACGATCGCGCCAACTGCCAGATCGATGTGTCCGAGAATAATAATCAACGTCATTCCCAGTGCAATGTATGTATTAATGGAAATCTGTCTGAGCACTGAAATGATATTGCTCGGTGTCAAAAATTTATCGGTTGCCAGTGCGACTACCACACATAAGATAACCAGCACTCCAATAATTCCTGTATTTCCGGTAAATACCGAGAGTACCGAATTGCCTGCTGTACTTTTCTTTCCGTTCATCACTCTTCGCCTCCTGCTGCATACTGCATGATTCTCTCCTGATCCAGTTCTTCTCTTCCGAGCATTCCCGTCATTTTTCCCGCCTTGATGACACATACGTTATCGCACATATTGATGATCTCCGGCAGCTCGCTGGATACCATGATAACGGCGATACCCGCCTTCGCCAGCTCATTAATAACGGAATAAATCTCAAACTTCGCATTGACATCGACGCCTCTCGTCGGCTCGTCCAGAATCAGGACATCCGGCTTGATTGCCAGCCATTTTCCAAGGACAATCTTCTGCTGGTTTCCGCCGGAAAGACTTCCCGCTTCCACCAGTTCCACCCGGTCTGCCACTGCTTTGATATGAAGCTTTTCTTTATAATAATCAATCACTTCCTGACATTTCCGGTCGCTGATGGCAATTCCGTTAATATAAGAGTCAATCGATGCCAGCGTGAGGTTAAAACCGACCGTATTGCCAAGGACAAGTCCCTGTTTTTTCCGATCCTCCGGCACCAGTCCGATGCCCGCCTTGATTGCCTGGATCGGTGTCGTGAAGCGGACTTCCTTTCCATTTAAAAGAATGGTTCCGCTCTGGTATTTTCTGGCTCCAAAGATACATTCCATGATCTCGCTTCGTCCGGCTCCGACCAGACCCGCAAATCCCAGGATCTCTCCCTTTCTTACCCGGAAGCTGATATCTGAGAACACACCCTCACAGGTTAAATTCTTCACTTCCAACGCCGTTTCTGCATGTCCCAGATCGTTGTAATCTCTGGCATAGAAGCTCTCTAACTCCCGTCCTACCATCATGGCTACCAGCTCGTTCGCATTCGTCTCCGATGTTTTTTTCGTTCCCACATAGGCGCCATCGCGGATGATGGTAACCCGATCCGAGATCCGGAACAGTTCTTCCATACGGTGGGAAATATATATAATGCTTACCTGTTTTGCTTTTAATCTCTCAATGATTCCAAATAACTGTTCTACCTCGTCATTGGAAAGGGAGGACGTCGGCTCGTCCATGACGATGATCCGTCCGTCGAAGGATACCGCCTTTACAATCTCAACCATCTGCTGCTGGGCGATCGTCAAAGATTCTACCAGCGTATCCGGGTGGATATTGACCCCGAGGTTTGCCAGCATCTCGCCTGCCCGGCGGTTCGTCTCCCGCATATCCACGGTGCCGAATTTCGTCTTGATTTCCCGTCCCAGGAACAGGTTCTGCGCGACCGTCAGATACGGAACCAGGACGATCTCCTGATGTATGATTCCGATTCCTTTCTCCTGGGCGTCCGAAACACCATTTATCTCAACTTCCTGACCATTAATCTTGATTGTTCCGCTGTCCGGTTTATAAATTCCTCCAAGGACCTTGATAAGCGTTGATTTACCCGCTCCATTTTCTCCCAGAAGCGCATGAACCTCGCCCATTTCCAGGGAAAAATTGATCCCTGACAATGCATAGATCCCGGAAAAACTTTTCTTGATATCTATCATTTCCAGAATTGTTTTTCCCATAGAACCCTCCGTTTTTTAGAAATGCGGCAATGAACCCCATCGCCGCATTTTCCATGTTTTATTTTATTTCACGTAACTGTTAAGCTTTCTCGCAGTTCATTACTGCCAGTCGTTCAGAGTCTTCTCTGCCTCTTCTTTCTCTACCAGATGAGAATCCAGATATACTTTCTTCTCATCGATTGCGGTATCGCCGCCTACATATTTCTCAGCTGCGTCAAATGCATATTCTGCAATCTGAAGCGGAACCTGGCATGCAACTGCGGTGAACTCACCGTCTAAGAGTGCCTGTTTTCCATCCGGGGATGCATCGATACTATATACACCGATCTCGCCGGTCTTGTTTGCTGCCTTGATAGCTGCTGCTGCACCCAGGGCAGACGGGTCATTGATACAGAAGAATGCTTCCAGATCCGGGTTTGCTGTGATGATATCCTCAGCCAGTCCCATCGACTGATCCAGCGCTGCACCGCCATCCTGCTGTGCTACAATCTCAAATTTATCTTTCTGATCGCCAAGGCCCTCAAGGAAACCATTGACACGATCCACGCAGCTTTCATTGGACGGGAAATCCAGAACTGCAATCTTTGCGCCATCCGGATAATCTTTCGTCATCTGCTCGCCCACTAACTGGCCTGCCATATATGCGTTGGTTCCAACGAACTGTGTCACGAACTGTTCGATATCATCATCGATGACCGCGGTATCTACGTTGAAAATCGGAATACCCGCATCTGCAATCTCAGCCAGTCCGGAGGTAATACCTGCGGAGTCAACCGGGATAACAAACACTGCATCGTAACCGCTGTTTGCACAGTCAGATAACTGGCTGAGCTGCTTGTTTAAATCATAATCCGGATCCAGGCAGGTATAGGAAATGCCGTTTTCCTTGCACAGCTCGCTGAGCTTTGCATCAATGGAACTCTGGAAAGTATTGTTTAAAGTATTCGTACAGAATGCAAACGATAAATCGCTGGTCTTTGCCTCAGCCCCCTGCGTATCTGCCGCTGCCTCAGAAGCATCGGCTGCCGCTGTTGTATCGGTACTGCTGGAAGAGCCGCATCCTGCCAGCATTGCTGCCATCATGCAAACTGAAAGACCTGCTGCTGTAAATCTAAGACTTTTTTTCATAAATCTGATCCTCCTCTTACTTCATCACTGTTTAGTGCATTTCAAACGGATTGTTATAGTTTTCTTTTTTACGTAAAAAATTTTCTCTCTGGAAGGAGTCTCCCTGTCTGATATCTAGATATTACTCTATTCCATGCCCTTTCGTCAATACTCTTGTGGCATATTGCACTAATTTCAGCGATATATTCATCCTGTTTTATTGATATTTATGCACTTCTACCGCTCTTTCTAATTTTTTACGTAAATTATATTTACCTTATCGTTTTGCTCCTATTTTTGTGCTATAATCAAAAAACAGAAACACAAAACTGCGGCAAATTCAAATCCAGCCGCGCAGGAACAGCCGGACTAAATCCGTACCAGAAAGGGGGAGTTTTATGACCATCAAAGAAATCGCCGCAAAGGCAGGCGTCTCCATCGCCACCGTTTCCCATGTTATCAACCATACGCGCTATGTCAGCCCGGAACTGGTGGATAAAATCGAAGCTATTATTGAAGAAAGTGGATATTCTGAAAAAATCAAAAAAAAGGTGCGTAAAATCCGCAGCGGACGCAGTTCACAGATTGTCGCTGTCTTTCCAAATATCAAGAGCGCGCTCTACTGCGATCTGTGCAATCAGCTGCAATCCTACGCGACCAGCCAAGGCTATCAGTTTTACACCGCCGTCACCAACGACAGCCCGGAAGAGGAGAAAAGCATCCTGCAAAACTTAATCTCCAGTGCCAAGACCATCGGCATCTTTCTCTCCCCAGTAAGCAGTAATCCGGCTGCCTATTCATTTCTCTATGAATCCGGTATCCCGTTTGTCTGTGTCGAACGATTCATCGATGACGATGTCACACCGCGGATCCTTTTTGATTACACCAAAGCATTTCACTCCGCTACTTCCTATTTTTTTGAGAGCGGACACGAAAATGTGCTGTTTCTGGTAGAAAAAACAGACAGCCTCGCCAAACAGGACAAGATTGCCGGATATGAGCGGGCGCTTCTCTCCTCCAACCATACCCTGAGCAGTTCCTGCATCGCGGAGATCAATCTGTATCAGTCCAGTGATACCATCAGCCTGAATATTCAGAAAAGCATCACCCGGTATCTCCCCACCGCTATCATCGCCGGTGGAAACCGGCTGACTATGTTTCTTCTCAAGGCGCTGCGGGAGCTGGGAAAAGACTGTCCGCGCGATATTTCCATCATCGGATTTGACGATATGCTCTGGTGCGAGCTGACCGCCCCACCGCTATCCTGCATCCACCGGGACATCGACCAGATGGCAGAACTCGCCTCGCAGGCACTCTTTGACGAGATCAACCACCTCTCCGGCGCGCCTTTGACCCGCTATGCAGATGTAGAGCTGATTTTGCGTGATTCCACCCGGATCATCGACAACGGTCCGCTCGGTGAACACGCCGTCTCCCCGGACAGCATCCGCCTCTCCAAGGAGGAAAAACAGCTTTTGCGAACTGGAAATTACCGCGTCGCCATCTCCTTCCACTACACTGGAACCGCCTGGGCTGCCCTGCATCAGAAAGGCATCCGGGATGAACTGGAACAGTACGGAATCGATATTATTTCCACCATGGACGCCCATTTTGATCCTGCCCTCCAGAATATGCAGCTCGAAAGCATCAAAATGCAGCACCCAGACGCCGTCATCGCCATCCCCACCGACGATGTCCAGACGGGTCCGGCATTTCAGGAATTGTCCAAAATGACGCGGCTGGTCTTTTTAAGCAATGTCCCGCAGAATTTCAGCCGGAACAATTACGTCTCCTGTATCTCCGTCAATGAGCGGGAAAATGGCACCAATACAGGGCGCATGATCGGTGAATATCTGAAAGAAAAACCGCACGCCAAAGTCGGCTTCATCATCCACGGTGCCATGTTTTATGGCACTACCGAGCGTGATAACTGTGCCGAAAAAATATTAAGGGAATCCTATCCCGACATTGAAATCACTGCCAGAAAGGGATTTATTCAAATTGAAAATGCCTACAAGGTATGCTATGAGATGATAAACGAGCACCCGGATATTCAGGCGCTCTATGTGAGCTGGGACCGCCCCGCCCTGCTCGCCATCAAGGCCCTAAAAGCTTTGAACCGGACAGATATTGCTGTCTTTACCACAGATCTGGATTTTGAGATTGCAGAAGAAATGAATCAAGGATTTGTAAAAGGACTCAGCACCCAGAGACCATATGACCAGGGAAAAGCGGCCGCTCTTGCAGTCGCCAAATCCCTGGTCAGTGATAACGTTCCTAAATATATTGGAGTGCAGCCCTATGTAGTTCATGAAAAACAGCTGAAACGTGCCTGGAAGGATATTTTCTTTGAGGCACTGCCGGAGGAGCTGGGGGAGAAGCAGATGGGTCAGTAGTTATTTTCCAAACCTATACACCTCTTCCGGATATGGGCGCATCCCGCTTTCTTTTAAAATCTTGCCAACCACCTCCCCCCATGATATGATAAAGTTATTCGTAACAATTCCGTATCTTCCGAAAGGAGCATCGTCGATGACACCCTTAAAAATCCCTGTTGGTATTTCTGATTTTAAAAAGCTGCGCGAAAACGGCTATTATTATATTGACAAAAGCGGGCTGATCGCTGATCTTCTGACGAATAACTCGGAAGTCACCCTGATTACCCGCCCGCGTCGTTTTGGAAAAACACTGGCGATGAGTATGCTTGCCAATTTTTTTGATATTCGAAAAAAAAGCCAGAATCTTTTTACCGGACTTCAAATCGAATCTCGTCCAGATCTATGCCAGGCATGGATGAATCAATTTCCAACGCTCTTTCTGACCTTTAAGGATGTAGACGGACTGGATTATGCTTCTGCCAGGGATATGCTCCGCTCCCAGATTGCCCGTCTCTGCAATGAACACAGCTATCTGGCAGACAGCCCTTCGGTTAATGAAAATGATCGGAAAGAGTTTATACAGCTTGCCGATATTGTCGATGGAAAACCGACGGATACTATGTTAAAAACCAGCATTCTGCTCTTGATGCGTATGATGCAGGCACATTTCCAGAAGCCCGTCATTCTGCTTCTGGATGAATATGATGTACCGCTTGCCAAAGCCAGCGCAAATGGTTATTATCCCCAGATGCTGGAACTGATGAAATCTCTCATGAGTACAGCACTGAAAGATAACAGTACCCTGCGTTTTGCCACCATTACCGGCTGTCTGAAAATCGCAAAGGAAAGTATCTTTACAGGAACCAACAACTTTGTTTCTGATACAATCTCATCTTCGTCACTGGATGAATATTTTGGATTTACCCAGGTCGATATGAAGAAACTTCTTTCAGATGCCGGCATGATTGAACGAGCATCTCAAATCAAAGACTGGTACGACGGTTATCACTTCGGTGCTTCGGATGTCTATTGTCCATGGGATGTGATGAATTACCTCCTCGACTGCCAGAAAAAGCCACAGGCTAAACCCATCGGCTACTGGAAGAATACCAGTGATAATGCAATCATCCGTTCTTTCATCGACTATGCCGGAAGCAATATCACAATGAAACTGGAGACTCTTTTGTCTGGCGGTTATATTCTCCAGCATGTGGAGGAAAATCTGACATATGATTACCTCCATTCCTCCGAAGATAATCTGTGGAGTATCCTGTATCTCACCGGCTACCTGACACAGGCTCGCATCGATAATCTTCCTGATGGTTTAACTGCCCTGATGATTCCGAATGCCGAAATCCGGGAAATCTTCGAAAGTACCATTCTAAAATGGTTTAACGACAGCGCCCAAACCTGGAATCGGGAACAATTATTTTGTGCTGTATGGCACGGCAACACCGACCTGCTCACACAGGAGATGAATGCCCTGCTGCGTATGACAATCAGCTACCATGATTATAAAGAAGATTTTTATCACGCCTTTTTAGCCGGAATTTTTGCCGGAGCCGGATATGTCGTAGAATCAAACCGTGAACACGGTGAAGGACGAAGCGATGTGATTGTATATGATCTGCACGGTGGACGAATGGCGATTTTTGAGGCGAAATATTCGAAAACATTGAAAAAACTCAGCGATGACTGTGACAATGCCCTGCGCCAGATCGATGAACGCATGTATGCAAAAGAATTTGAGGGAAATTATGATGAAATTTTCTGTTATGGAATTTCTTTCTTCAAGAAACGGTGTATGGTAAAGGGGATAGGTAAATAATGCTGGCATCTGTTTTTATACACAAATAGGGCGTCTGTCGCATTTACAAATATGCTGGCCGATAACCCTATTTTATAGCCAAAAGGAGCTGCTGCACGGTTTGTGCAACAGCCCCTTCTTACATCTTCACTTATTAAATTCTTACAGTCTCGCAATCACTGCGTCCACATATTCCTCGGTGGTTGCAGTTCCATGCAGATCTCTTGTCAGGTGCTTGCCTTCTGCCAGTACCTCATCGACTGCCTTGCGGATGCGTCCGGCTGTCTCATTTTCACCGAGATACTCTAACATCATGCAGGCAGACCACAGGAATGCGGTCGGGTTTGCCAGGTGCTTACCTGCAATATCCGGTGCGCTGCCGTGTACGGCCTCGAACATCGCATAGTCAGAACCGATATTGCTGGATGGAACGAGTCCCAGTCCACCGATCAGACCACTGCACAGGTCAGAAAGAATATCTCCGTACAGGTTCTGCATTACCATAACGTCAAACTGATTCGGGTTCATAACAAGCTGCATGCAGGTATTGTCGATGATTTTATCATCGCCTTCAATCTCCGGATATTCCTTTGCGATCTCCTTAAAGATGGAAAGGAACATGCCATCGGACATTTTCAAGATATTTGCCTTATGAATACAGGTTACTTTCTTCCGTCCGTTCTTTTTCGCATACTCAAATGCATCGCGGATAATGCGCTCGCTGGCCTGTCTTGTGACAATCTTAATTGCATGAACCGTATCCGGATTTACCTGCTCCTCCACACCGACATAAAGTCCTTCTGTATTCTCGCGGAAAATCACGATATCCACATTCTTAAATGGCGTTTTCACTGCTGCGTTGGACTTAACCGGGCGGATATTGGCATACAGGTCATACTGTCCGCGGAGTGTTACATTCAAAGAGCGGAAGCCCTTTCCAACCGGAGTCGTAATCGGGGATTTTAAGAGTACTTTGGTGCGCTCGAAGGAAGCATATGCTTCCTCCGGAATCAAGGCACCATTGCGTTTCCACTCATCCTCACCAACATTGAAAATTTCATATTCCAGCTGAGCATCTGCCGCTTTTAAGATTTTTAATACATTATCAACCAGCTCCGGTCCGATACCATCGCCGCGAAATACTGTAATTTTATGACTCATTTCTTTATCCTCCTTCTTGATTTTCCAAATCGTAACTGTTCAGTACCTTCACAGTCACGCGCAGTAAATGCGCAGACCTACTGAACAGTTACTTCCAATCTTCATATTTCATCGAAAGCTGCCAGAACAGGCTGACAGCTTTTCGAACAAACAACTTCTTAATCAAATTTCCCTTACAGAACAACTGCTACAATCAGGTTATATACCGCACAGCAGATAACGCTGATAGGTACTGCTACAAAGAGAAGACGGTTGAATAAGTGATTTCGGTCTTCCTCGTTTCCGCAGGAACCAAGAATCAGGCTGCCGCCGGATGAGAACGGGCTGATCGCACTGCTCTGTGCACCAAGAATCGTGCAGGCAAAGAGTGCTGCCGGATTTAATCCGGTTGCTGCCGCAAGTCCCGGAATCAGCGGGAACAGGGCCGGTGCTACAACACCTGTTGTAGAGCTGAAGAAACTCATAAATGCACCTACAAAGCTGAATGCCAGCGGAATCAGGGCTGTCGGAACGTTAGAGCCAATCCATGCGGATAATGCATCAATGGTACCGGCCTGAACTGCAACGGCGATAAGCATACCGGCTCCGGCAATCATGAGGATGGTGTTCCACGGAACACGTGCAATCACTTCCTTCTGCGGTGCCAGGTCAAAGAGCAGTGCAATGATGGTAAAGCAGAATGCCACCAGTCCTACATCAACCTTTCCAGCAATTTTTCCAATCAGTTCATTACCAGGAACTGCCATCTTTAAGAGCGGGAATACCAGGACAATTACCATCATCAGAATCATTAAATGCAGGGTTGTTTTCTGCTTCTTGTCAAACGGCTCCGGGCGATTGAACGTTACGCCTTTTCCGATACCGCGGTTGCTCTTGAAACCGAAGCGGAAAATTGCAATCAGAATCAGGGAAAATACAATCGCGAAACCAAAAATTTTCATTTCATCTACAAAGGAATTCGTTGCTTCAAATGCCGGTTCTGCTTCATAAGCAGTATCAATCAGACCGCGGAATACGACGCCCAGCGAAGCTGTGGGGAAGTTTCCGCCTGCCAGTGCACCGCAGTTGATCGCCACCGCACCAGTCAGCTTGTCCATCTTTGCTTCCTCACAGATAAGGATGGTAATCGGTGCCAGGAATGCCAGAACGGTAAAGTATGCAGCACCCATAACAGAAAGTACAACTGCTACAAAAAATAATGCAAAGGGAAGCATACCCGGAAATTTACGGCACATATAGAGAAGACTGGCCGACATTTTTTCAAGGGTTCCATTCACAGCTGCAAAGTTGTAAAACAGTGATACTGACAGGATGACGAACATGGTGCTGACCGGCCAGAAGCCAATCAGTTCTTTTGTTTTTAATCCCATGCCAAAACAACCAATCAAATATGCAAAGGCAATACAGAAAAATCCCGTATTGATTTTCGTTTTATATCCCAATATAACGGCAACCGCAATGGATGCCACCAAAACTGCACTTAACATGTGATGCGTCCCCCTATTCTTCGATGCCCAACAGTTTTGCCGGAATAGTGTGTGTCATATGGTACACCTGCTCCTCCGGAATTCCATGATCTACCAGATACTGCATATATTCCGCCAGTGCCAGCTCCCAATGCGGATTTTCTGTCTGACCGCCATCGGTATCAACCATGACATTTTTATAGCCAACCTCTTTGATAAGCTCCAGGTTATCTGCCAGATTGCTCTTGTACTTTCCGCCACCCATGTTCTGTGCATAGCAGCGCTCTAAGATAACGTCATAATCCTTTACCAGACGAAGCTGATCCTCATGGCTCATGCCTACAATCCACCATTCCGGATGGGTTACAACGATGTTTTTTACTCCCATATCCCGGGCAGCTTCCACAACAGTGAAAATCTCCTCCGGTGCAATATGTGCGGTTCCCAGTACAGCGTTGTGGTCACGAATCAGCTCCAACACTGAACGCAGCTCCGGTACAATTTTACCATCTTTCACCACTTCCACGCACTGGCTCAGATCCTGATTCATCTTCTGCATATGGTTTTTTGCCGACTGGGTCGGAAGCCATACTACCTTAGCACCCAGACGAAGCGCCACATCGACTGCCTTCGGATTGATGCCGCCGACTACCTTATTTAAGGTAATACTGCCAAACATCGTAAAATTGTTCGTTTCCCCGTGTACAATTTCGTTGTGGCGGTTGCACAGATACGCCCGATCCATCGTGGTTCCCTGATGCGTCTTGATGACGATAGCGCGTGCCCCAACCCGGATCGCCGCCTCCATCAGTTCGAAATCATCATACGCCCGCAGACGCAGATCCGGATTCGTGTGAACGTGCATGTCGATAACACCCTTCATTAAATCCTGTTTCATCTTGCTTATTCCTCCTATTTATAATCGTCCACAGAGACTTTTTCAAAGCTGCGTTCCCTCGCCGGATTCCTATTCGATTTTCCAGCCGCTGCTTCAGTCTCTGCCATTGATTTTTGCTTGTTTTTATCTTATACTATTTTTGTTATAGGAGAAAGGCAAGATTTGTTATACCAGATATCGGAAATTTCGATACCTCGTAAGGGAGATTTTCATGGATTTAAAGGAACTAGACTATATCGTAACCGTCGCCAACGAGGGAAGCATCTCCCGCGCGGCTGAAAAACTGTTTATGGCGCAGTCGAGCTTAAGCCAGGCGGTCCGCCTGTTTGAACAGGATCTGGGGACGCCGATTTTCGTCCGTACTGCCCGCGGGGTCCGTCCAACCTCTGCCGGGGAGGCATTTATTTTCCATGCCAGACAGATTTTACAGCAGTACCAGGAGGCACGCAGCGAGGCTTCGGATATTGAAAATTTAAAGGGCGGCACTGTCATCTTCGGCATCAGTACCTACCGGGGAACCTACCTGCTGCCGCCGGTCCTGAAAAAATTCCATGCCCTGTATCCACGGGTTCATGTGGAGATCTGTGAGATGGACAGTATTGATCTGGAAAATAAGATTTTAGAGGGGCTTTTAGATCTGGCGCTGATCGCCGCGCCGCCGGTTCGGATCAAACACGGTGTGGATTTCCTGATGCGGGATGAGATCATGATCGCCACCACCGCCGACCACCCGGTCATGGCGTTTGCGAAGCCATGTGAATCGGAGCCGGAACAGATGTGGATTGACCTAAAGGACACCGCACCATTTGAGTATATTCTGGGACCGCCCAGCACCGTCCTCGGACGGACTGGCCGCCGCTCCCTGCGCGAGGCTGGCGTGGAACCGCTGGGACTCGACACCTACCTCTCCGCCTCCTTTGCTGCGGCGATGGCGCGGGAGGGGGTCGGACTCGCGTTTACCTACTGTTCCTGCCGCATCATGCGGGATGAGTTCCGCTATCTGCGGATCGGGAAAGATGGTATTTTCCTCGATCTGGCGCTCGCCTGGCCCGCTGGAAAATACCGCTCGCGGGCGGCGATGGCGCTCGCGAAGCTGTTTCAGGAGATGGCGCCGGAGCTGCTGCGGAAATAATTTTCGCGAATTAAACATCAAAACAAAACGTTTCAGCGCTGCTGGATTTACCGTTTTTCCGTTTTCTAACCATTTTCATTCTATCAAAAACAGCCGCCCCGCGATTCATTTCATCCTTCGCGAAGCGGCTGTTCTTTTAACTATATTTACTCAAAGCAAACCCGCTCTGCCCCTTCAATCTGAAGAGTGGTCTGGTAGAATTTCGTCAGTGCGCGGATTGCGTACTCAACGTCCTTCACACCTGCCGTTTCGTAGCAGGAATGCATCGCAAGCTGCGGCAGACCGATATCGACGGCATGGACGCTGACCTGCGTGTTGGAAAGGTTTCCAAGGGTGGAACCGCCTAAAATATCACTGCGGTTTGCAAACACCTGAACCGGAACACCTGCCTCATTGCAGACATTCGTAAATACCGCACGGCTGAATGCGTCCGTGGTGTATTTCTGGTTCGCGCTCTCCTTGATGACGATACCTTTGTTCATCCAGGAGCAGTTGACCGCATCCGTTTTCTCCCCGTGGTTCGGGTGAACGGCGTGTGCGTTGTCACAGCTTACGAGGAAAGAACCGGCAACTGCCTGATAGTAGTCCTCCGGCGTCTTGCCAAGCGCACCGTTGATGCGGTGCAGGACATCCTGTAAGAAGGTGGACATCGCACCCTGCTTCGTATTGGAACCAACCTCCTCATTGTCGAAGCAGCAATATACGCTGACATCGCGCTCATTCTTCGCCGCCAGAAATGCTTTCAGGGAAACGTAAGCGCACTGTAAGTCGTCCAGTTTCGGGCTGGAAACGAACTCGTCCGCATAACCCCAGATCGTACCCGGCTGACGGTTTACAAGGAAGAGATCTTTGCCTAAAATATCTTCCACGGCCACGCCAAGCTCTTTTGCGATCATCGCGTCAAACGCGCCCTTTTTCAGCGCTCCGGCAGAAAACAGCGGGCATAAATCAACCTGGCGGTTGTATTTGTATCCATTGTTCACCTCACGGTTGAAATGAATCGCTACGTTCGGAATGATGAACAGATCTTTATCGATGTACAGAAGTCTCGCGCTCACGCCCTGACCGTCCTTTACCAGCACACGGCCTGCGACAGTCAGAGGGCGGTCAAACCAGGTGCTGTCGATCATGCCGCCGTATGCTTCTACATCGAGACGCAGATACTCGCCCGGACCATTTAACTCCGGTACATTCTTGATCTTGTAAGTCGGTGAATCACTGTGGGAGGCGCACATCTGGAAATGGTAATCGCCCAGTTCCTTTCCGACGCGGAACGCAATGATACTGGAATGGTTGCGGATCGTGTAATACGTTCCTCCCTGTTTCACGTCCCAGCGGGTTCTCTCCGGCAGATAGGTAAAACCTGCCTCATCCAGCATTCCCTTGATCGTCTCAATCGAATGAAACATACTCGGGCTGTTCTCAATAAAAGTCAATAATTCCTTCGCAGCATTCATCATGCAGACTTCCCTTCTCTCTTCTTAATCGCCGGTAAAATCAGTCCCAGTGCTACCAGAACGACTGGTGTGATGACATTCAGCATGGTTGTGTACAGATCACCCTGTTTGTACATACCTAATAAGCAGCAGGCTGCGGTCAGGATAAAGCACCATGCGCCAAAGCCCAGTGCCACTCCGTTGTTCTTCACAAAACGATACTCGCGCTCAAACTTATCTGAATGTTTGCGAAGCATGAAGTACGCAAAGAATACCCACAGATAACGCATCGGCATGGTAACCGAATTAAGCTGTGTCAGCTGGCGCAGAACCGTATCCGCATTCGGAACCAAAACCTGAGCCAGAATGATGGAACCGGACAGGATGACTACCATCCAGATACCATTGACGTAAGCGCCAAATTTGTTTTTCTTTAAGAGCTTGGTCGGGATGAACTGACGCGCATCCTCGTTGTCAAGCAGCATACGAAGCGGTGCATCGATGCTGACTACCAGCGTCGAGAACTGGCCGATCGCGTTGCAGGCTGCATAAATGATCATAATCAGGTTTCCAACGCCGTAATACTCACCCAGTTTCTGGAATGCCCAGTACTGTCCATTCGCATTGTAAGAGTCAAAATTAGCCTCAACCAAGGATACATCGAACATCATACCCATCGCGATTGTACCGAAGATCGCGCAGACGATTACCATGATCGCTGCAAAAATCATACTCTTCGGGAATCCCTTGGACGGATCCTCTACCTTGTTTACATATGGGGAGATCTTCTCACAGCCGCCGACTGCAAATACAAGGATGGACAAGCTGCTGAAATACTTCCAATCAAAATGCGGAATCAGGTTTTTCAAGCTGAAATCCACCGACAGGTAACCACCGTTCGGATTGATGACCGGTGCAGCAAACATCAGCAGAATGTACAGGATACTCATGACAAACATACTGGTTCCCGCCAGGGTAGCCAGTTTCTTTAACGGGTTTAAGCCGCGGCTTGCAACCCAGCAGAAGAACAGCAGTACCGCAAAGGTAACTAACTGAACCGCTTTCGTGTTAAAGGACGCATACTTCTCTGCGTTCTGGAAAATCATCCAACTCAGCGCTTTCAGACCGCCGGATCCCTTCGATGCGATGTAGGTGACATGGCAAGCCCAGTAGGTCCAACCTGCGTAGTATGCAGCCTTCGCGCCGGTTGTCTCATGAATCCAGGAGCTGACACCGCCGCCCGAATTCTTAAATGCGGAACCAAGCTCTCCGACCATCAGTGCGTACGGTACAAAGTACAGTGCGAACATCAGAATCCAGGAGAAGATAACCTGTGTTCCATTGAAGTATACGAAACCATTTAAAACGTTTCCAAATCCCCAGAGGGTGGAGAAACACATAAAGGAAAGCATATACCACTTGATTTTGTTTTGTTGTGATTTGTTCATATCTTATTTTCTCTCCTTACTGAAAGTATCTTTTTTATTTTCTCATATGCTGCGTTAATTGTCAAAAGTATTTTTTTATTAACCCAGTATTTTCCAGTCCGAATCGGTAGTATTCTGTAGTTTGTGGCTATTTTTTGTTAAATCCATACAATATGCACCTATTTTTTCCCCAAAAAAAGCGGCGATTCGAAAGAAAACGCCGCTTTTTGCCTCTTGTTTTATAAATATTTTATTATATCATTTTCGATATACACAGCTCCTCCAGCGCCACGTTAACCCCCGCGCAGAGGAAGTGCCAGAAACTTAACTTCTGTCCCTACTTCATGTAACCTTTCAGCGCCCACTCATACGTCTCGATCGCCTGCTGCAGGTTCATGTTAGCTGTCTCCTTATCGATCTGCTTTTCCAGTACGGAGACTTCCTCGCTCTTGTACTCCATCTGGGTCGTCATGCCAAGCTCCAGCTTCTTCTGCATCGCATTCATCGCCTGCGTCTCTGCTGCCAGAGACGCATCGGCAAGCTGCAGGGCTGTCTGCTTCTGCATGATGTCGTTGTAGAGTGTCTGCATACTGGAGCGGATCGTCTGCTCCTGGTTCTTGATGGTGCGGTCCATGTTTTTCTTATCAGCTGAACCTTCTGCCATATTGGCATAGCCGCGCTTATTGGACTGTAAGGACAGGTTCTGTTGGAGCGCCGTCTGTGTGTCCGCCGCCAGGTTCATTGCCGCGATCCGTCCAAGATCCGCCTGCGGCAGATCCTGGATATCCGGTTCCGCGTCATAGGTCCAGCCGGTCTGGACGCAGAGCTGCTGGTGCTGGGTCTGAAGCCCCGCTTTCGTCTGTGTCAATGTGGATTGAAGCGACTGCAGCGATTTCTGTGCATTTAACACATCAATCTGGGTCGCCTGACCGAGCTGCTGGCGTTTCTGAGTCATCTGCAGTGTCAGTTCCTGCAGTTCCAGCGATTTCTCCATCAGCGGAATTGTCTTTTTGACCTGATTATACGCCGCAAACGCTGCCTCTACCTGTACCACGACCGCATCCTGGCTGTTCATATAGTCCAGACGGTCCATCTCGCTGTCGCGGTAGGAGGAATCGGCCGACTGCTGCGTTTTTAATGCATTCTGCTCGACCATCACCGATGCAGACATCAGGCTGGCATACGCACTTGCCATGCCCGGCACTGCCAGATAATCCTCAATCTGGTCTGCCTGATCCCGCAGGTTATCCGCGCTGTCATACAGGTCATTTGCCTGATTGTACTGCTTATCCTGCACTTCCTTCGCATTCTTTGTATCGCGTCCTGCCTGATAGGTTGTCTGGTTGTTTAAATACGTCGGGTTGTACTCCTGTACCAGATACGGCAGCTCGCTGTATTCCATCACATTGTCCTGAAGCTTCGCCCATGTATCCGCATCGTAGGCGAACTGCGGGCTGGCAGCCAGCGCCGCAAATGATCCCTGCAATGCCAGAACCGCTGCTGCCGCTGCGCTCAGAAGCGCCGTTTTCCTTCTTCTATGTTTCATTTCCGGTTCCTACTTCCTTTCTGTTCCCATTCACGTTACGGTTCACGCATACGTGTCCAGTAACGGAATTTGCCGTGGCTTCGCATTTAAATACGGCAAATTCCTGACGAACTACTTGCTTACAATCAGGCCTCTAACTGCCCACTCATAATTTTCCACCGCTTTGGTATATTCCAGCTCGGCGGTCTTATACGATGCCACGCTGCTGAGCCAGGAACACTCAAGCCCCAAATAATTGGCTCTTGAGAGCATTCCCAGTGCGTTCTGGCGCTTTGCCGCCTCGTAACTCTGCGCGGCCGCCTGATATCCGGCTGCTGCACTGTCATACGCCTGCTTCTTGGATACTACCGCCGCATAGAGGTTCTGGATTGTGATCGCCACCGAATCCTCGGTATAAGCAACGTTTCTTTTTTTGACCGTACGGTTGGAAGAACCCGTTGCCTTATTTGCACGTACCGACATCAGATCATAATTCGCACTGACTGCCGCCTGTGTATCGGTACCCAGATCCATTGCCGCGATCCGGGACGCATCCGGAACCGGCACATCCGCAAAGGTTACCGGCGCATCCGCGCCAAATCCAAGTAGCATTAAAATATTCTGTTTGAGCTGCAATGCCCCGTTTTCTGCCTGCTGGGCGCTGGAATTGGCCTGTTGCAGCGCCTTCTGCGCCGTCAGGACCTCCTGCGCGGAAGCACGGCCGAGCGCCTGCATCTTCTGTGCGGCATCGGCATTTACCTGGCACATTTCCACATTCTTTTTCGCTGTTTCCACCTGCGGGAGCAGTTCCTCATACTGGATGAGCAAGTTCTGCACCGCCTTGACTAACTTATTCTTTGTCTGACGCAGGGTCCGGGCATAGGTGCCGGAAAGCTCCTTGTTCGTAAGCTTTGCCCCCTGTTTGCGCAGCTCTCTCGCTGCCGCCTTGTAGCCCTCAAACAGCTCTCTCGTCTCCGCATCCATATCGTCGGACTTCAGGTCCATCGCATCTTCCATGAGGGCGCTCGCCTCTGCCGCCAGGGCAGTTCCCGCCGACTGGCTGGTCGTCTGGCTGTAGAGCTGGGAACGCAGGTTTAAGTACGTGCTGTTGTACCCCTCGATTCGCCATGCGATCTCGCCATATTCCAGCGTCCCATCCTCTAGCTGTTCTTTGGTGTACGGGGAAGTTTCCTCCTCCACCTCGGTATTGCCGCCCGTCAGCACCGGACCGGTCGCATCGTCGCCAACCAGCGCATCTGAGCCGATCCCCGGCGTTTTAGCCGCATATGCCGGCATCGTCATAGCCGTGCTGACTAACGCCGCCTGTAAAAGAATGGCAAACAGTTTTTTCCTGTTTTTCTTCATCTTACTCATCTTCATTTCCTTTCGGCGCTCTGCGCGCCCGCTCCCGATTCTATCCCAGCGCCCCGTTTCAGGATGCCGAGTGTCAGGGCAAACCGTTCCCGGATACGGTTTTCCGGAACTCCGTCGTGAAAGCTCTTGATCTCCATCGCGATCGCCATCATCGCCATGCGGAAAAAACTCATATATTCCTCCCAGCCCATCTTCCGCAAGGATTTTCCCACGCACGACTCATAGGCGGCACGTTCCAGCTTCCGTCCACGCACGGCGCGTGGACTGTCCGGATCGGAGCTGAATATATCAAAGATCAGCGCCTCGCGGCTGCTGCACTCCATGATGTTGCGGATGAAATCGGTGCGTCTCTCATCGCGGCACAGGGCAAGCGAACCGTTTAAAAACTGCCCTAACATCTCCCAGATGTCCCCCTGCGCCTCTTCAAGGCAGCGCACGCCGCACTCATAAAATTCATTGATAAAACTCTCACACAGATATCCTAAAACATCCCATTTACTGTCAAAATACGTATAAAAACTGCCCCGGGAGATCCCGGCATCTTCTATCATACGGTTGAGCGATGCTTTTTCTATCGTTGTCCGCGTATATTCAGCCATACACGCGTCCCGGATTTTCTTCTGTTTTTCCTCCGGCAATCGCTTAAATCGTTCCGACGGCATCTTCTTCTCCCCCTTTTTCTATCCGTACAGGCAGCTTCCCCGCCCCGGGTCCGCCGCCTGACAGATTCACTGCTTAACCTGCTTTTCCTTAGTCGCAGTCCAGCTTATCATACTCATCTTCTTTGCCTTTTCCCATGTTATAAACCACCCGGTAGAAGGACGGAAGCAGTACCAGCGTCAGGATCGTCGCCGCAACCAGACCGCCGACGTTTACAAGCGCTAAGCCCTGCATCATCTTGCCCGCCTTACCAAATGCCAGACAGTTCGGGATCATCGCAATGATGGTCGTCAGTGTCGTCATGCAGATTGGGCGTACACGGATCGCACCGGCTTCTACCAGCGCCTCGTCTAACGGCATCTCCATCCGCAGCTGGTTCACCGTATCCACGTATAAAATACCGTTGTTTACAACCGTACCGACCAGCATCAGGAAACCAAGCATGGAGTTCATACTGATCGGGCAGTCCGCCAGAAACAGGAATCCAAAGGAACCGATCAAACTGAACGGGATCGTTGCCATAACCATCAGGGAGAATTTCGGGGACTCAAACTGGATCGCCATGACAATGAAAATCAGAAAGATCGCTGTGACAAGCGCCATTCCCAACGCGGAAAGCTCCTCGCCCATCGACTCATCCAGGCTATTGGTCGCCATCTCAACGCCGTACGGGAATTCCCAGTTCTGCACGAAGCTCTTGACATCTTTTTCAGCCGTCTTCTTATAATCTGCCTGTGCCTGCATCGTGATCGATACCTGGTACTGTTTCTCTTTTCGTGAAATCTCCTGTGGGCTATCCTGGTAGTAGATCTCTGCCAGATCCTCCAGCGGAAGCGTATTACCCGTCGCCGTCGTGATCATCATGCCCTGCAGTTTCGCGATGGAATCGTAGCGATCCGGCGCAAATTCTACCTTCACGTCCTGATCATTGCCGTTGACGGAGATCGTCGCCGCTTTCACACCGCTTAAATTACTGTATACCATCGAACCGATGCTGGCCGGGGTCAGTCCCTCTGCCTCTGCCTTAACCGGATCCACATTTACCTTGATAACCGGCGCCGCATTCTCAACAGAAGAATGTACCTGCATAACATCCTCGCGCTTGCGAAGCTCAGTTACCAGATCATCCGCTGCCTTCTTTAGGGTGTCGTAATCGGTACTCTGCAGATCCACCTCAATTGAATCACCGCTGCTCATGCTGCTGCTCATACTGCTGCTGCCCTGTTCCAAGGTAATGGTCGCATCAACGTAGTTCTGTGTCGCATATCTCCACTTCTCGATAACCTCGTCCGTGGAAAGTTTTCTCTTATCTTTTAAGTAGGCATTCAGCGTCACATCACTTCCGGAAGTCATGCTGACACCACTGTTTCCATATGTCATCAGGTAATGATCCACATCCTCGTCTGTCTCTACCATATTTTCCAGATCGAGCACAGTGTCACGGATCGCCGATACCGAATAACCCGGTTTCGTCTTGATCGTCATCGTGACGATACCTTCATCGATCGAAGACATCAGCTCCAGGTTCAGTCTGGACGCCATGAGGATGGACAGGACAACCAGCACTGCAGTCGTTCCGAATACAAGCGCATAGCGCTTGATGACATGCGGCATATGCTTGCGATACCAGCCCTGGATGCCTTTGATTATACGTCCTGCCGGCGCATGATCCTTCTCAACCGGATGCCAGAACATATAGCAGAGCGGCACGATGATGACTGCTGAGAATAAGGAAGCCGTCATACAGAAAATGATCGTGTACCCGAGCTGTGTAAAGAGCTGTCCAGACATACCATTTAACATCAGAAGCGGAATAAATACAACACAGGTTGTCAGCGTACCGCCGGTGATCGAGCCGATCATCGTGCGCGTACCTTCCAGCGCCGCATCATAGAAATCCAGTTTTTCCTTTGCCCGGAAACATCCGTCGAGGACGTTGATCGAGTTATCAACCATCATACCTACACCGAGAACGAGCGACGTCAGGGAAATAATATTCATTGAGAATCCCATCGCCGCCATACAAATGATCGCCAATACAACGGAGATCGGAATGGACGTACCTACGATGACCGACGCACGCAAATCGCCATAGAATAAGAACAGAATGATCATGGACAGGATGATCGCCAGGATCAGGGTCTGGATTACGCTGCTTAAAGACTGTTTCAGCGTGTCACTGGCATCATCTACCACGGTGATTTTAAGACCCGGATACTGCTTTTCAATTTCCTGCACCTTCTTGGTTACCTGGTTGGAAACCTCGATCGCGGTGGAACTCTGCTGTTTTTTGATTCCCAGGGAGATAACATCTTCGCCATTGTAACGTCCGATCGAGCTTGCATCCTCCAGCGCCTCATAGACATTTGCGATATCAGAAAGATGGATCGTCTCACCGTTTGCCAGCGGAAGTACGACATTTTTCAGACTTTCCGTGCTCTTAAATTCGTTGCCGACACTGACGTCGAGATCCTGTTTTCCAACCCGGACATCGCCCGCCGGGATCGTGAAATCGGCGGCACCGACTAACTGTGCAACCGTATTCATATTCAGGTGGTACTGTGCCAGTTTTTCCGGAATCAGTTCCACGCGGGTGTAGCTATCCTGACCGCCGGCAATCGAAACCTCGCCGACCGAGCTTAATTTCTCAAACTCAGGAACAATTTTGTCATCTACATATGTATAAAGGTTCTGATCAGCGTCGCCGCTGACTGCCAGCGTAACCGTCGCCATCGAGTTGATATCCAGCTCCATGATATTCGGATCGTTGGCATCGTCCGGCAGATCGCTCTGAATGCCATCTATCGCCTTTTTCAGGTTAATGTATGCGGTATCCATGTTGGTACCGTACTCATACTGGACAATGACGATCGATACATTTTCACGGGAAATGGACTGTACCTTATCGACCGAGTCCAATGATGTGATCGCATCTTCTTCTTTCTTGGTAACCAGATCGGTTACGTCCTCCGGGCTGGCTCCCGGATACACCGTAGCGATGATTAACATCGGCATCTCCATCTCTGGCGTCAGTTCCAGCTTCATGCCCATGACGGACTGAAGGCCGAAGTACGCGATGGTAATCAGACAGAGAATGATGGTAACCGGACGCCGCAGTGCGAGTTTTGTCAGTCGAATCATTCTTTGTCACCTGCCTCTGTCGTCTCCGCTGCTGTCTCATTGTTTCCGTCTGTCTGCGCGCCATCGGTATCCTGTGCTAACAGGACTTCTCCCTGATCCACCAGCTCGTTGCTCCAGCTCACGATGACCTGGCTGTCACTCGTCAGACCCGATTTTACTTCCATATTTTCATCGTCATAGATACCTGCTTCGATCTCGGTCTTCTCCGCTTTTCCATCCTCATAGAGATATACAAACGGGGCACCGTTGTCATAGCTGACTGCATCGACCGGAACGGTCAGCACCTGGCTGACATGGTCCATGATAACCGTCATTTTTACGCGAGAACCATTCGTAAGACCTGCTGCATCCGGCACCATCGCACGCGCGTCATAAAGGCCGCTGCTCTCGTTGACCATAGATCCGATTTCGGTTACAGTACCGGTGTAATCCGCACCATTTTTCTCCAGCGTCACGCTGTCGCCCAACTCCATCGTCTGGTGGATCTTCTCGGTGATGCCGAATTTAACCTGTAACTGGCTGGCACCGGAGATCGTGCAGATCTCGCCTGCCGGAGATACATGATCATGCGGCTCGACGCTCCGGGACTCGATCACACCGTCGATCGGCGCCGTCACGGTCGTGTATTTCACCTGCAGATCGTACTGGTTCTTCGCAGATTCATAGGAAATCTTCGCATTCTGTGCGCTGTTTTGTGCCTGCTCCATCGCCTCCTGGGAGACAAAACCATCAGCAAAGAGCGCCTGGGTACGGCTTAAATTGCTGTCCGCATTCTTTAAGGCAACGGAAGCCGCATCCACCTGTAGCTTTAACGCTGTCAACGCGTCGGAATCGATCTTGCACAGCGCCTGCCCTGCCTGGACCGTATCACCCGCCTGGAAGTAAACCTCCAGCACCTCGCCGCTCATCTTCGGCATGACGCTCGCGCGGGACTGCGGCTCTACCAGTCCGGTCAGATCCGTGTACAAGCTGATGTCCTGACGAACCGGATTTTCTACTCTTACGGTTGGACGGGATTCATATTCCACCGCCGTATTCTTATGACCGCATCGGGACAAAACGACAGCGCCAACAACTACAATCGCAGCCAGCGCCAGAATCTTTCCTCTTTTTTTCATAATTTCCTCCATCTATGCTTGTTCTTGGTAAAAATTTTTCTCAGTCTATATTTTACTCATCTCGTATACACTTTGCCACTCCCAAGTTCGGACAGGTGTGTACACAAATTCGCCAAAATGTATCTATCCATGTTCATCTTTTTTTCATGGCACCCGAATTCTCCTGCCGCTGACCGTTTTTTCCGGGTACATGACAGCAAAAACGCAGAAAAAACCAACCAAATACCGCTGATTCCTCCTGCGTTTCCTTGTTCCATTTTCTAATTGATAATAATTCGTAACTGTTCAGTACCTTCACAGTCACGCGCAGACCTACTGAACAGTTACAATAATTCTCAAAACTGCCGGAAACCTGCTTTCCTAACGGACCTGCATAGGGTCACGCCCGGTGCATTTGCGGATCACGCTCATGAACGTGGCGACGCGCTCCTTCACATCCGCCTCATCCTTAAACGGCGCGTCAAACGCAACTCCCATAACCGAGAAAATGATGATCTGCACCGCCATCGCCGCCTCCGGCATCGTCAGGTTCTTAAACATACCAATCCGCTCCAGATGGTTATAAAAATACTGGTACACCTTTTCTCCCATCTGACGGCGCAGCGCCATGAACTGTACCGACTCGGACAATGCCCTGATATGCTTCTGATTTTCCATGATATACATATACAGCTGTGTCAGCGCCTTCTCCGGATCTGGCTGGCTCATCGTCTCTTCCATGACGCGCTTCATCTCGCGTTCCATCCGGTATTCCATCAAATCATATATATCTTTAAAGTAATAATAAAATGTTTTTCTTGTGATCCGGCTCCGCTCGACCAGCGCCGTGACCGTGATCTTCTCGACCGGTCTTTCCGACTCCAGCTCGATATAAGCCTCTACAATCCGTTCCTTCGTATTTCCCTGCTGCATACTCTTTTCCTCCGGCAAACCGTTGTTGTTTAAGTATAGTTTATAATTCAACAAACTGCAAGTATTGCCTGAAATTTCCATGTTCCTGCGATGAATCGTTACTGTTCACGCATGCGTGCCCAGTAACGGAATTTGCCGTGGCTTCGCATTCAAATACGGCAAATTCCTGCTGCCACCACGTTTTCTTACGGCACTTTCGGTTCCAAAAGTGCCTACCCGTGAACAGTAACGATGAATCCGCGTTACTGTTCACGCAAACGTGCTTACTTGTGAACAGCAGCCGATACGGCCGGTCCGATTTCGTGTTTCACACGCCCTTCCACCTGCGGCAGTTTCTGCGAGTATACAACCACCCGGTCGCCTTCCAGTATCTGCGTACCGCCGTCTGGAATGATGATCTGGCTGCCCCGCTTTATCATCACAATGATCGTATTCTTATAGAAGCGCGCCTCCGCGATCTTCTTACCACACCAGCGGTGATCTGGTGTCATCAAAATCTCTTTTAAAAGGATTCCCTGGCTGTCCGTAAAGCCCTCTGCACCCAAGACGACGGTATCCCCTTCCTGAATTACAGTCTGTCCTTTGGGCACAATCGTCTGCGCGCCGCGCCGGATCACTGTGATTAACATACCCGGAAGCATCTCGATCTCACAGATTTTACGGTTTTTCCACGGATGATTGTCCCCGATCGGAAGCTGCACGAACTGAATCTGCATATCGCCCGTATAGTCCGAGAACGTCCGCATGACATCGGTCGAGTTGTCGATCATGTCACATTTTTCTGCCACCTTCGGAAGCAGCGAACCCTGAAAAATGATGGAAAATAAAACAACGCAGAACACAATGTGGAATATATCATATTTCATATATCCCTCACTGAGCGTCGCCATGATCGCAAATACGATTGATGCCGCACCGCGCAGACCCGCCCAGGAAATAACCAGATACTGCCCGATCGGCGGTTTCGACGGCGCGAGCAGCAAGCCAACCGCCGCCGGACGCGCCACAAATGTTAAAAACAATGCGATTGCGATCGACGGAAGCACGATCGACGGCATCTGCGAAGGAAACGCCAGAAGTCCCAGTAAGAAAAACAGAAGCATCTGCATCATACCGGTAAACGCATCAAAGAAGCCAACCAGCGCTTTCTGGTTCTTCAGCTCCTGATTTCCGAGGATAATACCGGTCAAATACACACTTAAGTAGCCATTTCCGCCAATCTGGGATGCAAGCGCGTAGGAAATGATTGCCGCCGCAAAGACAAAGATCGTGTCAAATCCCTCGCCATAAAAGGCATACCGCTTTAAAAGCCATGTCACCAGAAACGCGATCGCCGCGCCGGTCAAAAGCCCGAATGCGAGCTGGCGGATCAAAAGCAGAACCGCCGAACCGCCGCTCACACTCCCCGTCATCGCAGACAGCAGAATCACCGTCATCATGTACGCAAACGGGTCGTTGCTTCCGCTCTCTAACTCCAGCATGGATGCCGTGCCGTATTTGAGGTTCAGCTTGCGCGAACGCAGGATCGAGAACACGGATGCCGCATCGGTCGATCCAAGAACTGCGCCGAGAAGCATTCCTTCCATCAGTGCCATCTTAAGCACCAGATGACAGAACAGGCCGGTCAAAAGCGCCGTCAGCACTACACCCACCGAGGATAACAAAATCGACCGCCCCGCGACCGGCTTCGCCTCACTCCAGCGCGTGCCGAACCCGCCGTAAAACATGATAAAAATCAGTGCCACCGAGCAGACCTGTTCCGCCAGTGCAAAATTGCCGAATGGAATCTTAAAAATACCGTCCGATCCAAACAGCATTCCCAGCATAATAAAAATAAACAACGTCGGCACCCCCAGCCGCCCCGAAAGACGGCTTCCCGCGATGCAGACAAGGATAATAATCGCTACGACCAGAAGCGCAAATGAAGTTGAAATATGTATCATTCCTTTCTATGTTTAGTAGGTATCATAAATGTGGTGTTTTTATAATGATACAATATCTCTATGCCTCTTTCGTGTTAAGATTCCATTAAAAAGAGGAAATCTTACAGCGACAGATCTCCCTTCGCCCGCGCCCTCCGGTCGCGGATCGACTGGATCACCGGCACCAGGAACATTGCGACGATACCGCCCGCAAATCCATTGTTATAGAGGTTCATGCCCCCATACACGATCCCGACATTGAGCGCCACCGACGCGTGCAGAAAACCGGCTAACACGCCGCATAAAATTCCAAACTCTCCGGCGATCGGCGCCAGCGTCGTGGAAAAGAGCAGCGCCAGAAGTGCCGACGGATTCGTGATATCCCACGCCCGGACGGTACTCGCAATGCAGACGCCCGCCATGATCGGGAAAATATTCCGCAAATGTTTTCCAGTCGCACTGAATCCGACGATGGTAAAGATTCCGCCGATCGTCGGTCCATTTAGGTTTCCGCCGACTGCCAGCACAAAGAAGGTCGCAAACAGACCATTGAGTCCCATGTTGAGAAGCGTCACCGCACCGCCCAATTCCAGCAGGTAATCGGTACCGCCGATTCCCGTTGTCGCAAGGAGTTTTTCATAGCCTAAAAGCGTATCTTTTCCGCGCCACAGCACTGCCACCACCGACATGCCTGCAAACAGGACAAATAGCAGCCCTAAAAGCATCGCATCATTGCCGGAGGACCAGATAAGACGCGCCTCCGTCTCAATTCCAAAGGACTTAAACGTGGAGACCAGGACCGTCGCAATGATACCAGAGGCAAATCCCACATTATAAAGGGAATATCCCTTATGGGCATAGTGGGAATGCGTCGCGAGCGGTGGAAGCACGAATCCGATACAGATTCCCACCAGAATCGTCACACAGAAGCGCTGCCAGAGCGGCAGCTCCACCACGTGCATCAGCTGTGTGATGATCGGAGACAGGCTCGTTCCGTAGATGCCGACATAAATATAGTTGGATAAGTGCATTTTATGATATTTTGCATAGAGAAATACACCCAGAAAAATCGCCCAGATATTCATCAGATTTTTTCCGAACAAAGAGAATCCAAACATCAGACAGCAGGATGTGATCGTATGCCCGTCCATCTCCATCCCAAGACTATAGACAAAGTAGATGCTGATAAGCGCCATCATCCCGGCATTGACAAACGCGGCTCCCATGCCGCCGACCGCAATATAATCGGTGATCAGGAAATCCGGTTCCCTTATGATTTCATAGATACCAGTCACAATGGAGTCAAACGGCTGTATAATCAGCCCCACTGAAATGAAATAGATCGGAATCAGTGCCAGAAGAAAGAATTTCATCTCTCTGGACAGAGATTTCACTGTAGTCATATACGCACACCTTTCAAAAAAGGGATGCAAAAAAGATTCCGCATCTTTGCACCCCCGACTGTTAACATTCTATAAAAATGGTTACTATTCTATTGTATTGGATTTTCAACTGTTTTGCAACTGATTTTTTTCTCACTGTAACCCGTTATGAAACCCGTCCGACAGAACCGGCTGCCCCCATTCTCATGTGAAATTGTTACTCTTCCTCCGGCGCACTTCCCAGCACATAACCGCGCTCTTCCAATATTTCGCGCAGCTCATCAACCACCGCCCCCAGCTCTTTACCTTCCTCGTCGATCGTGATGTCCGCGTATTTCTCAAAATACGAGATCCTCTCATGGTAGAGATCCAGAAGTGTCATGCCGTCTTTCAGCGCCACGCCGCGGTCCTTGACATCGCCGACGCGTTTTACCAGCTCGTCATAGGTGATTTTCAGATAGACAACCAGTCCGATGGATTTTAAATGTTCCATCGCTTCCTTTCCGTAGATCACGCTGCCACCCGGTGCGATGACCGCCTGCTCGGCTTCCACCCCCGCGTTGACGCGGTTCTCCACATCGAGAAATCCGTCCAGTCCCTGTTCTTCGATGATCTCGCGCAGACGCTTACCTTCCTGTTCCTGAATCAGCAGATCCACATCTATAAAGGAATAGCCCAGTCTCTTTGCTAAAAGCACTCCGACCGTGCTCTTTCCTGCGGACGGCATACCAATCAAGGTTACATTATTTTTCATCTTTGGCACCTCTTCTTTTTCTTTACACTCCATCCAAATGTTCCAAGAAGCTCTGAAAGCCCATAATAGCCGCCATGCGAATACACAATCGGTTCCGCCTTTGCAAGCTCCAGGCTGCCGCGCTCGTTGAGCCACTGCTCGTCCACGCTGACACCCGTTACCTCTGCCAGAAACATATGATGTGACCCCAGTTCCTTGACTTCGGTCACCCGGCACTCGATCGCGACCGGGCTTTCGGCGATCACCGGCGCCTTCACCGTCTGCGCCGGAACCGGTGTGAGCCCTGTCTCCTTCCATTTATCCACATTCCTGCCGGAGCGGACGCCGCAGTAATCGGTCGCATACGCCATCGACTCCGTCGCCAGGTTGATGACAAACTCACCGCTCTCCCGCAGCATATGGTAAGAATAGCGCTCCGGGCGCACCGAAATGTACGCCATCGGCGGGTTCGTACAGATCGTGCCCGTCCAGGCAATCGTGATGATGTTGCTGTTTCCTTCGCAGTCCGCCACTGTGACCAGCACCGCCGGAACCGGATAAATCATATTGCCCGGCTTCCACTGGGCGCGCGGTCCCGGAGTGTTCCGGGTCTCCATCCGTTTTTTCAACTGTCCTTCCGGGTTCTGCCTTGCTCCTCCCCGGCGACGCTCTTCTGGCTTTCCAGCCGCTCTCTTCTGTGCCATCCCTATATCCTCTTAATCGTTGTCCGGGAGAAGTTTGATCCGGACCATGATCTGTTTCACCATGCTTCCTTCCGGCAGGCTCATATCATCGATATGCGTCTGTGCCGGCAGATCGCCCTCTTCCTCCAGCTCCAGGCTGATCCAGTTGTACGCTGCCTCCCGCGCATTTTCCACCGCATCCTCCAGATCCGGACCTTCCGCCTCGCAGCACTCCAAATCCGGGAAATATGCATCATACCCTTTTCCATCTTTCTTAGGCGTAAAAACCGCCGGATATACAAATGTCATGGTATCCTTCCTTTCCGTCCGACCTTCCTGCCCTGCACGAACTATCACTGGATTTTCCGTATGAAACAATCCCGTCCGCGCACTGTCACCTGATTTACTGCTCCAGTGTCACTGTCAGTGCCGGAATCAGCTGTTTCTTTCTGGAAACAACGCCCGGCAGTGTTGCCGTCTGCTTCAGCTCTTCATTTGCATCACCTACGTGGAACGCATCTGCCACAACCTGTGCCGCCCCCTGTCCAACACAGAGAAGTTCGGTCGTCTCCGTCAGGATATTCGTCAGCATGAAGAAGAGCATATCCAGACCTTCGTCCTCACGCGCCTTCTCCATAAACGGCAGCATACGGTTCTTCAGCTTTCCAAGCTCCTCTGCATTCAGGGAGTTGATCTGACCGACGCCGAAGTTTGTCTTTCCAGCTGAGAATTTCTTGAAATCCAGATACAGAATCTCTGCATCGCTCTTGCCCTTTAACTCGCTGCCTGCCTCAAACATCTGGTTTGCGAACTCATCCAGCTTGATGCCTGCCATCTCAGCCAGAGAAACCGCTGCCGCCCGATCCATCGGTGTGCAGGTCGGAGAACGGAACAGAAGCGTATCGGAGATGATCGCACTGCAGAGCAGACCTGCGATGGTCTTGTCGATCTCCAGCCCCTGTTCGCGGTACATCTGGAAGATGATTGTTGCCGTACAGCCGAGCGGCTGGTTACGGAAGAAGACCGGTCCGACTGTCTCCACAGTACCCAGACGATGGTGGTCAATCAGCTCCAGGATATTGGCATTCTCGATGCCGTCTACCGCCTGGCCGCGCTCATTGTGATCGACCAGAATCACGTTCTTGCCGCGCGCACCCAGTAAGTTACGGCGGGAAATCAGGCCTTTGTATTTGCCTTCTTTATCGAGTACCGGGAAATGACGGAAACGCTTGCTTGCCATCACATCCTTAATATCATCGATGAAATCATCTGTATCGAAGGTGATCAGCTTCTCAGTCTTCATGAAATAGCTGATCGGCATACTCTGGTTAATGAGACGGGCTGCCGTGTAGGTATCATACGGAGTTGTGATGACGGTACAGCCGCGCTCCTGTGCCAGTTTTTTGATCGTCATGGAAACGCCAGCGCCCTCACACACGATGATACAGCTTGCACCCATCTCGATCGCGCACAGCTGCGACTCATAGCGGTTGCCGAGGATAACCAGGTCGTTCTTTTCAATATAATATTCCATCATATCCGGATTAGCTGCCGCAATCAGGACTTTTCCTTTATCAAAGTACGCTTTCTCATCGCCAACAAAAATCGCGCCCTCCAGGGTCTCGATGATATTTGCATACTGAGTGCATGCCTTGGAAAGAATGCTGCTGTCGTATACATTCATATAAGAACGGGTAATATCGCCGACTGTGATCAGACCTTCCAGTATATTCTTATCGGTAACAGCCGGAAGTGTTACCAGACCATCCTCCTGCATCAGGTTCCATGCTTTTCTCAGGGAAATATTCTTGGAAACACCTGGAGTCTCGCGGATCTCAATATCCTTGACCTGCGTTTTGACGGATTTAATCAGTTTCGGCACATCTACCTTAAAGTAATCCAGTACGAAGGTTGTCTCCGGGTTCAGTTCTCCGGCACGGCACGGTACATATTCGCCGCCCGTCTGAAGTGTTTTGAAATTCGCATAGCCGATTGCAGAACAAATCGAATCCGTATCCGGGTTTTTATGTCCAATTACAATCGTTTTCTTTGCTTTTTCCGCTGCCATTTTTTCCTCCTGATTCGCACCGTGCGCTGCAAATTCTGCCATTTTTCTTTCTATCCTCTGTTTTGATAGAGAAACCTCTGATTCGTGAAACTTTTTTGTACAAAATCTCCAATTTTCATAATCTGTTTACACGGTGTTCATATTTTATTCATATCTTATTTTTATACTAAAAGCATAAAAGATTTCACTTTTCAAATTTGTTTTATAGTGATTTTGCACATAGATTTTTCATAATTGCCCCGGATGCTTGACCGCTCCGGGGTCTCCTCTTGTCTACAGCATATTTTCGGCATATCTGAACGCTTTTCTATCTCTATTTCCTTCAAACGTCCAGACCCTTTACCCTGCACTCTGTCACTCAAAACAAGGCGCCTAATCTAAGATCAGTCTCGCCGCCCCATAGATACCTGCGTCATTTCCCAATGTTGCCAGGCGAACCTCGCCCTTATTCTCAGAGATCGGGGTCAATTCACGGTAATAGCGGTCAATCCAATCCGTTAAAAAAGTCCCCGCCTTTGACACGCCGCCTCCGATGACAAAAATCTCCGGATCCACGGTCATCGAAATAGTCGCCAGCGCCCATCCGAGATAATAGCACACGGTGTCCATAACCTCCAGCGCCAGTGCATCCCCGGCTTTTGCCGCATCCAGCACATCTTTTGCGGTGATCGCATCACCGTAGGCACGCATCACCGACGCATCCGGCTTTGCCGCCATCTTCCGCCTCGCTTCCCTGGCGATACCGGTCGCGGACGCTACCTGTTCCAGACAGCCGTGTCCGCCGCAGTTGCAGGTTTCTTTCTCGCCCTCGCGGATATGGATATGACCGATCTCGCCGCCCAGTCCGTGGCGTCCTGCAACGATCTTCTGATCGTGTACCACGCCGCCGCCGACACCGGTTCCCAGCGTCACCATCACGATATCATGGCAGCCCTTGCCGCCGCCCTGCCACATCTCGCCGAGCGCCGCCACATTAGCATCATTACCGGAGCGGACCGGCATTCCATCTAATAACTCACTCAAAATCTTCTGCGGGTTCAGATCGCGCCATCCCAAGTTGACGCAGACCTCCACATAGCCGTCCGGCTGCACCGGACCCGGAAATCCCATACCTGCGCCGATCACGGCGTCCATCGGGATTCCCTGCTCGTTCAATTTCTTCCTGATCGAAGCGGCTACATCCGGAAGAATGTACGCCCCATTCTCTTCCTTGCGGCTCGGAACCTCCCACTTATAAACAAGCGTTCCGTCCGTCTCAAAAATACCAATCTTAACCGTCGTTCCGCCGACGTCTATCCCAATACATTTTTTTTCCATGTCTGGATCCCTTCCCTTACGGCTGCACCGGCAGCCTTTCTTCTATGCCCTCATCTTTTTTCTGCGCTGGCTCTTATTATACGCAATGCATCCCCGTTTTGCAAGGTTTGGAAAGCAAAATACACCTGCCTGCCGGAGAAAGGCGCATTTCTGCTTAAGCGGTACCGCATTCTTTTCTGCCGACAGACAGGTGCCTGTCTTTTATCTTATTTTTTTACCAAAATCAGCATTATTTCAGGCTCTTAGCCACCTCTACCACATGCTCAACGGTAAAGCCGAACTTCTTGAACAGAAGCCCTGCCGGTGCGCTGGCGCCGAAACTTTCCATCGCGATGATCTTGCCGTCTAAGCCGGTGTACTTGTCCCAGCCGAAGCTTCCAAGCGCCTCTACTGCTACACGGCGGCGTACTTCTCTCGGAAGTACGGACTCCTTGTACTCCTCGCTCTGCTCCTCGAACAGATCCATACACGGCATGGAGACAACGCGGACTTTCTGACCTTCTGCTGCCAGAGTCTCTTTTGCATGAACCGCCAGAGCTACCTCGGAACCGCTGGCAATCAGAATTAACTCCGGTGTGCCTTCGCAGTCGTCGATGATGTAGCCGCCCTTTAATGCCTCACGGCTGCTGCCTGCCATCGGCTCCAGATTCTGTCTGGTCAGCACCAGTGCGGTCGGTGTGTGCTCGGAAGTAACAGCACTGTACCAAGCTGCCTCTGTCTCGGTCGCATCGCACGGGCGGAATACATGGAAGTTCGGCATCGCACGCAGCGCTGCCATCTGCTCGATCGGCTCATGGGTCGGTCCATCCTCACCAACGCCGATACTGTCATGCGTAAATACATAGGTCAGCGGCACGCCCATCAGTGCAGACAGTCTTGCCATCGGTTTGCAGTAATCACTGAATACAAAGAAGGTCGATACATACGCACGCAGACCGCCGTGCAGCATGATGCCATTTCCGATCGCTGCCATCGCAAGCTCGCGGACACCGAAGTGCAGGTTACGTCCAGCTCTGTCCTCCTTGGAGAAGTCGCCCGCATCCTTCATGTTAGTCTTGTTGGACGGTGCTAGGTCAGCAGAACCGCCAAACAGGTTCGGCAGAACATCCTTGATGTAGTTGATCAGGCGTCCGGAGATCGCACGGCTTGCTTCCGGTTTCTCCTGTTTTGCCCAGAATCCGGCGTCATCTTTCAGCGCCTCGCCCGCCTTTGCATTGTGATACTGGTTCCAGAGCGCTTCCATCTCCGGATATTCCTCGCAGTAAGCGGCAAACATCACGTTCCATGCAGCTTCTACCTCTGCCTTCTGCTCTGCGATCTCGGAGTAGTTTTTGTATACCTCTTCCGGTACGAAGAACGGCTCTTCGCTCGGCCAGTTTAAGTTCTTTCTGAGTGCTTCCACATTCTCCACGCCCAGCGGCTCGCCGTGTGCGCTCGCCTTGCCCTGTTTTGCCGGGCAGCCGAAGCCGATCTGCGTCTTGATGGTGATAAAGGACGGATGCTCGGTATCTGCCTTTGCAGCCTCGATCGCCTTGCCGATCGCGTCGATATCATTGCCGTCTTCTACAGTGATCGTCTGGAAACCAAATGCCTGCATACGCTCCTGTACATTCTCACGGAATGCGATGTCGGTGCTTCCCTCGATGGAAATGCGGTTGGAATCATAGAGAACAATCAGCTTGGAAAGTCCCAGGGTACCTGCCAGAGAGAATGCCTCAGAGGAAATGCCTTCCATCATACATCCGTCGCCGCCCAATACATAGGTGTAATGGTCAACTACCGGATAATTTTCTTTGTTGAATACGCTTTCCAGATGTGCCTCAGCCATCGCCATGCCGACTGCCATACCCATACCTGCGCCCAGCGGACCGGTCGTCGCCTCAACGCCAACGGTATGACCATATTCCGGATGTCCCGGAGTCTTGGAATCTAACTGGCGGAAGTTCATCAGATCTTCTTTGGAAAGATTTCCGTAGCCAAACAGGTGCAGCAGAGAGTACAGCAGCATGGAACCATGACCGCCGGATAAGATGAAACGGTCTCTGTTCTCCCACTTCGGGTTAGCTGGGTTATGGTTCATATGATGTGCCCACAGTTCATAAGCCGCTGCTGCACATCCCAGCGGAAGTCCCGGATGACCGGAATTTGCCTTCTGGATTGCGTCTGCGGATAAAATCCGGATCGCGTTTACGGATAATGTGTCAATCTGATTCATAAGTAACCTCCTGCTATGTATCTTAATTTTAAAAACTAAACGTGTGTTATTTGAGGCGGATCTCGCGCATCCGGTCGCCGCCGCTGATAATCAATGAATTGAACGCGCGGCCGCGTGTTACCTGCGCCACAGAGAAATCAAACTCCCCGGCAAACCGCTCCTTGCCGGACAGACTGTAGACCCGACAGGAATTTTCGTTATTTAGGATGACGAAATCGCCCTGTATATTTATGTTACGCCACGAATACGAGAAATCTGCCGTACCCATAGCGGTTCCATCGGATTTAAACATGCTCAAACGGCTCTCACTTCCGCCCTCGGTGTTGTCCGAGATGACCGCCACATAGTCCTTCGACCATGCCACGCCACGGACTTCCCCGTCGATCTCCGCCTGGCGCACCAGCGCCGGGCTTGTTACATTTTCCAAAGAGAAAAATGCCACCTGATCATCCGCAAATGCACACGCGTGATCCTCGTCGAGAAACCGGACGCGCGGACAGATGCTGTCTCCCAGCTCATCAAAACCTCCGACCAGACGGTCTGGATAATTCTTTCCATATTCGGAGAAATTGTAAAATACAATCCGGTTTTTGAGTGCCCCGTCCTGCAGATACAGGTCGGAAAGCATGACCTGCGTACCATCCGGCGATAAGGAAACGTCCATCAGGTAACCATTTCCCGACATAACCGTCTTGATCGCCCAGTCAAGCTCGCTGCCGTCTTTCTTGAAAAAGGTCACATACGAAGCATTGCTGTCCTCCACCAGCGCCGCCACGATGCCGTATGCCGATACGCTGACGCGCAGGATCGGCAGAAGCGTCGTCGCCTGTCCCTGGCTTCCGGTCTTGTCCACAATATAAATATCATTGCCCTGCTGGTCCCCGATCACGGCATAATCGCCGTTGACATAGCAGATCGGTGATTTCAGCTCATAACTCATCGACCAGACTGCCTTGCCGGACTTGTCCAGATAGGAAGCTCCGTCCTTCGTGTATTTCAGGACATTTTCCCCAAACGGGACAAATTCCGTCGTGCTGCTCTCACTCGCCGCAATCTCTTTTTCCCACGCCACCGTATAGTCCGTGTAGGCATGGTTATCTTTATAATACATAAAACCAACCGCCAAAAGCGCCGCGATTAACACCGCCGTCAGCACCTTGCGGAGACGTTTCCGTCTGGAATGGCGCTCGGCTTTCTCCGCCACCTCTTCCTCATTTTCCCCGTGGCTTATGCCCCGGCGGGGAAACATGTCCTGCGTGGCGGTGTCGATCACACGCCCTCTCAGCTGCTTTTTCTTCTGTTCCCGTTCAATCGGGTTCATCTCACTCATTTTTTTATCTCCTGTAGCTGGACTGCCATCTTGATTATACACTATTTTAGATGGTTTGGCATTATCTTTTTGCTATTCTCCGGACACATCCGGCAGCACCAGCGTCTGCCCTGCGATAATGCGGTTTTCATCGGTCAGATGGTTGACTGCAAGGATATCGTCCAGATGACGGATATTGCCATAAAGCTTAAAACAGATCCCATAGAGCGTCTCCCCATCCCCGACCGTGTACGTGCCGCCGGGCTTCAAGTTTGTGACCGGATAGTCCTGTCCCGCCGTCGAATTGCCGCCCGGATTCGGCAGGTCGCGCTGTGCCTCCGGCTCCGGCAAAATGTACGGGGCTTTCGTCTCCGCCATTTTTCCGTCCTCTTCGCTCTGCCCGCCGGAAGCCTGTCCATTCTGTCTGCCTGCTATGGCAGTGCCCTCTGTGTCTCCATCCGCCGCGCTCTCAAGTGTCCATTTATGCGCCTGTCCTCCGTTTTGCGCTGTTGTTCCGCCTGCATCCACATCCGCGCCGGCCTCGCCGCTCTCAAGCGGCGTCACACTGCCGCGGAGCTGTTCCACCGTGACCGCCTCTTTCCCGTCCGCAGTGCCCCGCACACCATCCGGAAGGACGGATACCAGCACACTCTCCATCTCGCGCATTTTCTGGTAATTGCCGAAAAGCACCACGCCGCCGGCAAGCACCGCGACCGAAAGCACGCCGCACAGCGTCCCCAGCGCCCGGATCGTCCCGTAACGCGACGCCGCCTCCTGCTGCCGCTCTTCCATCCGGTTACGGAAATCGCGGATCACCCGATCGCCGGTGCCTGTCTCCACCCGGCGGGCGTCCTTCCGCAGAATCATATAATCCTGCATCATCTGGTTTTTCTCGTAGTATATATGATATCCTTTCAAACGGTAAAACCCGTCCTCCGACATCACATAGTATGCCGCCTCACCGTCCACGCCGCTGTTTATGTACATGAGCTGGTTTTTCCCACCGAAATACTGCTTGTGCAGCCGCCAGTAGGTCAGGGGACTTAACATACACCCCGGCGCGCCGCAGATAAACCACCCCTGCACGGTCTTTTTCGGAAATGTCTCCTCCATCCGCTGGTATGCCTTTTTCCATGCCGCCTCCGAAAAGACAATCTTCTCCCCGGACGGCACAACCTCCTCCATCTCCAGCGCCCCGTCCACAAAGAGGCACGGAACCTCCTGCTGTGGATCCGAATTTCCGAGCAGCAGCCCGACCCGGAGTCCCGGTCCGCCGGATGGATATACCTGTTTCAAATACGTGTTTACATAATCTTCCACATACAACCGGACCACCTCATCCCGCTCGCCGATCTGCCGGATATTTTTCGGCAGTTCTGCGCGGGAACCAGAATATTCTCCCATATGTTCACCCCACTATGATAGATTCTCCTGAAACCGGGTCTGTACTTGCTTCCATGATTTGATTGCTGCACCGTGCAGCATTTTCAGTGCTGAAAATACCTGCTCAAATACAGTAACATGATTTTCCGTAATTTCAGGAGTATGATGAATTTCTTTCCGCCTATCATAACGCCGATTGCATGCAAAATTTGTCAAACGGAGGCAGCATCCAGGCAAAAATTTTCGACAAGCCCGATCCCCGCGCTGATGCAGTCTGCCAGCTGCATGACGAGTGCCAGGCGGATACTCTGCAGCATCATCGGATCGTAATGGCTGCAGCCCGCCACGATCCCGGTGATAAAGAGATCTCCAACCGCGTGAAGCTCCTTGCAGACGCCAAGCCCCGGCTTTAAAGCCCCACGCCCCAGCGTGACATAGCCGACGTGGCTTTCATCGCCAACCGAGGCATCGACCGCCACCACCAGCGCATCCGGGTACCCATTTTTTAAAACCTGCACGTAATGTTCCAGGTTCATCGCGTGCACGGGGCGATCAAGTGTTCCGAATACCAGCGTACCGCGCCGCCGTTCCTGTTTGAGTTTATATCCGATCAACGGTCCCAGACTGTCTCCGGTCGAGCGATCCGTGCCGATGCAGAGGAAAACCAGTTTCTTTTTATGCCTTCGGGTCATTTCTTCCTGAATCAGCCCACTTAACTGCCCTGCCAGCTCTCCCACCGCGTCCCGGCGGGCTGAATTGTAGTAATATATCTCCGGACTGCCACCGAACCGGCTGCGTCCCCGTCTGTTCATCTCCCACACCGTCCTGTTTTCTCCCTGCCTGTTGGACAGGGGTTGTTTTACCTTTATTATAGGCTGGGTGGCAGGAAATTATGCGAAAATGAAGAGAATTGATCCCGGATGAAAAAAGATGTGACACCGGGTGCTGCCAAAGCCGCCCCGTGTCACATCTTTTTTCTGGTTGTTCTTATATCTAATTATTTATTTTTATGAAATAAATTCCGCGGCTTACTTTCCGCCGCGTTCGCGGTACTCTGCGATGACCTCGCTTAAATTAACGGCTGTGCTGTTATCCAGAATATGTTTCAGCGCGTCCAACTTTTCTGGATTCAGAAATTCCTTGCCTAAGTAGCACTCGTAGGTATCTGTGATAAAGATTCTCTTTTCCTTGATTACCGTCTCGGTATAGTGCAGGCGGCTCTCGACCTCCTGATGACCTTCTTTGAGTTGTTCGAGCTTTGCACGGCTGTTGCTGGTGATCTCATCGGTCAGGATGGTTTTTGTCACATTTTCGAAGGTGTTTAATGCGTCCTTTTTCTTCTTCGCCGTCTCCTCCAGATCCTGCTCCATCTGGGAGATCTCATCGTCGTATTTTTCCAGATCGTAGAGCGCTTCACTGCGATCCCGACGGATCGAGGAGGTGATCACCGCGATCTTGCGGTTGTTCGCCGCGATCAGACTGCGGATCGAACGTCCTTCCTGCAGCGTCGCCAGATGGCGATCCTTCGTCCAGTTTCCAATCAGGATATACAGTCCGCCAAAAACAACCACATCCACGCCGTAGATCATCGCCAGGTATAAAGTCTTCTGTTCTGGAAGCAGCTTGTAGATGCCGCACGGGATCAACAGGAAACAGATCGCAAAGGTAATCAACACCGTCAGAAATTCTTTGAATCCCCTCGGGAAATACAGCGCATAGTACAGTGGGCTTTTGCAGACAAATGGAACACGATCCGACTGGAACAGCGTCCGCATCCGCACGGCAAGCTCTCGGTTGTGCGCGTGAAGCTCCTGCGTTTCTTCCTTAATCCGCTCCTTGATGCCCTGGTTTTTCGCCTTTTCGCGGCGTGTCCGCGTGCGTTTCAGCTTATCCTGCAGCTTCCCAAGCTCATCGTCATAGCTTTTTTCAATCTCATCCCGGCGCTTTTTCACGGTCGAATTCACGGCATCCGCCACCGCTTTCCGCTCCGTCTCCAGCACGCGCAGACGCTTTTTCTCTTCCTGAGCAAGCGTCTCCTCCTGTTTTTCAAACTCCGCCAGCTCCACCACTGCCTGTCTGGCGTCTTCCAGAAATGTTTTCACATCCGTTATCGCCTGTGCCATCTCGCCCCTCCCGGTCTTTGTCTTTTTGTAACGGCTGCCTGCCCTTTATTCTTCCAGCACCTGTATCTCCAGATAATCGAAATCGATGCTCTCGATAAAGTTGTCCTGGGTAAAACGCGCCTTATCGTGGCGTTTGAACTCCTCGATCGTCTTATCCAGCCAGACCGGATGCCCCAGATCAAAGGCATAGCAAATCTGGTCGATCGCGTCAAACACCATCGCCGTTCTCGACATTGTATAATCACCGTTGCTGATCACAATATCCCTAAGCATCCGGTTTTCCTTCATCATTTTTCCCCAAAGACGAAACATCCTGCCGTTCCTTTCCCGCTGTCAAATTTCATTTTTACCGTGTCCGGATGTTCTCTCCGGACATCTTTTCTCACAATCTTATGTCCAGTATATCAGCTTTTTTAAGAGTTGACAAGGCGGGGCTTTTCGGCAAAATCCACTGCCACTGTGTCATCGTGCAGCACTTCCCATTTTCAAAAGAAACTGCAGATCGTCCTCAATCCCCCGCACATTTCCAGAAACATCCATCGCATACTCCATGACCCACTCGGCATCCGGCGTCGCCTGCTTTGCCAGTTTTAAGAAGCCGTCAAAATCAAGTGTTCCCTCATGAATCCTCTGATGGCTGTCGTGGACACCGTCGTTGTTGTGGAGATGGTACGCCACAATCTGGTCCGCCAGCGCGTTTACGACCCGCTTAAGCGACCAGCCGTTCGCCCAGGCGTGCCCGATGTCGATAAGCACTGCATACTGTTCCCGGCGGCACAGATCGATAAATTCCTGCTCATCGAAGAGACGGTTTCCGCGCTCCAGAACTCCGGCATTCTCCACGACCACCTGGGTTCCCGCCTCCTCACACAGCTGTTTCACGGTGTAATAATTTTCACAGGAAACGCGGACGCGGTCTTCCTTCTCGCCCGGTATGATGCGGCAGTTGTTGTGATGATAAACGAGATATTTGCTTGAAAGCTCTTTCGCATACGAAAGCGTCTTTTCAAGCAGCTCCATCGTGCGCGCATACTCTACAGTCCCCTCCGCTGCCGAATGCTCTGCCTGATAATATGGACCATGGAAACTGACCGGGACTTCCTTTAAGAGCGGCATGGCGTCCCGCAGGTTCTTCTCAAAGCATTCCTCATGAAACATCGGGAACACCTCGACTCCCACCTGTCCCGGAAACCGTTTGAGGTACGGAAGAACCTGACCGAACTCGCTGCCTTTATACATATTAGTACTGATAAGAATTTTTCTCATGATTGCATGTCTCCTCTTCAAAATATACGTTCAGAATCTTGTTTTGAAAACACTTTTTTCGCTCTATTATCTCTATTCTTACTGGGCGATCGCCTTTTCCAATTTCGGCACCGCCAGCTTTTCCTGTGCGCGGATCACCATCTCCGGGTAACCGAGCGATTTCTCCGTCCCGCGTTCAAACAGATGCAGCTTTTCCGTCTCCACATGGATGTATACCTTCTCACCCGGCTGCGGAATCTCGCCCTCGCGGATGGCAATCAGCTCGTTCTTGTCTCCCTCAACCTGAATATAAACACCGTACCGGTTTCCGTAATCCTCCACGTAACGGACCACGCCCTCGATCGACCGCTCCTGCGGGGTGCGGCTCATCATCACGTGTTCCGGGCGGACACCGGCGTACAGCAGTCCCGACGGGCACTGCGCGGCGATCCGCTGCCAGATACCCGGAAGTTCTACCTTCTGTTTCCCGATGACAAGCGCCCCGTTATGATATTCCGCCTCCACGATATTCATGGACGGCGAACCGATAAACTTCGCACAGAACACGCTTGCCGGACGATTGTACACGTGTGACGGGGTATCGAGCATTTCCATCTTGCCCCGGTACATGAGCGCGATCCGATCGCCAACCGTCATCGCCTCGATCTGGTCGTGCGTAACATAGACTAACGTCGGGTGGTACATTTCATGGATTTTTACCAGTTCTTTTCTCGCACGCATCCTAAGCTGTGCATCCAGGTTTGACAGCGGCTCGTCCAGAAGGAAATAGTCGGCGCGCTTTACCACGGCTCTCGCCAATGCCACTCTCTGGCGCTGTCCGCCGGAAAGCTCCTTCGGCTTCCGATCCTCCAGCCCTTCCAATTCCAGCATTTTGAGGACTTCTTTTAAGCGCGCATTGATCTCGTTCTCATCCATCTTGTGCGCTTTTAAACCATATATGATATTATTCTTGACGCTCATATGCGGAAACAGCGCATAGTTTTGAAACACCATCGAGACACCGCGCTCGCCGCACGGCACATCATTTACCACCTGGTCGCGCATCCATAGGTTTCCGGCAGTCACATTTTCCAGTCCCGCAATCATGCGAAGTGTCGTCGATTTTCCACAGCCGGACGGACCTAATAAAATCAGGCGTTCGCCCTCCTTTACCTCCATGCAGAGGTCCTCCACGACCACATTTTTGCCATACGCTTTTTTAACATTTTCAAATACAATATTTTTCATCGAATTAATCTATCCCTTTCTTATGTCCAGCGCAATCTCCCGTTATCCCTTCAATCCAGACGCCGCAAATGTATTGACGATATAGCGCTGGAAAATGATATACAGTACCAGCGGAATCAGCATCGTGAGCACCGACACCGCCATCGCGATCGTAAATTCCGTACCGCCCTCGGCACTGATGTACATCTGCAATGCCAGCGACAGCGTATAATTTTCCTTGGATTTTAAGATCAGCACCGGCCACACATATTCATTCCACGAATTGATAAAGAAAATGATGCCGGTGGAAATGATGGACGGACGCACCAGCGGAATCACAATGTCGCGCATGATTTTCATGTGCCGGATATTTTCCATCCGCGCCGCCTCAATGAGTGCCAGCGGGATTCCACGCATTGCCTGGCGCAGCAGGAAAATTCCCAGCACATCCGCCAGCTGCGGCAGTGCGACGCCCCAGATGCGATCGCGCAGACCGATCTTAGAGATCAGAAGATAATTTGGAATCATCGTGACCGTAAACGGGATGAACAGCGTGCTTAACATAATAAAATACAAAAATCCTTTTCCCTTAAACCGGAAATAGACGAACGCATACGCCGCCAGAAGTCCCGTGATTGTCTTAAAAATCGTGACCGTCGATGCAATCAGAAACGTATTCAGCGTGATTTTCACAAACGGCAGTTTGTCAAATACATGCCGGTAATTTTCCAGCGTCGGATGCAGCGGAATCACCTGAAAAACTGTGTTGAACGCCTCCTGCATCGTCTTGAAAGAGTTGGAAATTGCAAATACGATCGGCATAAGAAGGAGGAAAACGACCACCACCAGAAACAGATGCCAGCCGATCTGTCTGTCTTTAGTTTTCATAGTAAACCCCCTTTTCTACAAACCGGAATTCCAGCACCAAAAGAATGATAAAGAGTGCCATCGTCATGACCGATACCGCCGAGGAAGTTCCTGTTTTATAGAGTGTAAACGCCTCATGGTACGACATATAAATCAGGTTCGAGCTGGCATAGTTCGGTCCTCCCTGTGTGACGACCTTGATCGGCGTGAACACATACTGGAGTCCCTGCACGATCGTCGTAATAAACACATAGATCCCAGTTGCAGAACTCATCGGCACGACGATATCCTTAAAAATCTTCCACATCGGCACATTTTCCAGACGCGCCGCCTCGATGACCTCCATTGAGACACCGGAGACGCCCGCCAGAATGTTGATGAAATTGTAGCCAAACGTCTTCCAGGTCGTGATAATGCACAGTACCGCGATGACCCAGCCCTCCGTTTTCGACCAAAACGGCAGTTTCAGCCCAAACCAGCCTGCCACAATCGCGACCGGACCCGAAATCGGATTCAGAATCCATGTATACAGAATCGAGCCGACGACCAGCGAAATCACACTCGGCAGGAAAAAAACCGCCTTGTAAAAACTCTGTCCCTTTTTGATGACGCACGAAAGAATGAATGATAAAATGTACGGCATCACAAAGTTAAACACCAGAAGAATCACGATGTACCAGAATGTATTGCCAAAGATTTTCCATGTATTCGGATCCTTCAAAACGGAAATATAATTCCCCAGTCCCACAAACTTCTTGACCGGCTTTACCATGTTCCACTCAAAAAAACTCAAATACAGCGTGTAAAAAAGCGGATAAAACATAAATACCGCAAACATGACGAGCGACGGCAGCAAAAAAACATATCCAAGCGCTGCCTGTTTTTTGTCCTCCCGATTCAAACTATTTCCTCCATTCTAATGTACTATCGGAATCTTTCGGCGCCTGCCCAGCCACAACAGCAGGTGTTGGAAAGACCCTGAGCCTGCATTTTATGAAGGGGCTGCCGCCAAACAGCTCTTTCGCGCTCCGGCCGCTTCCTGCGTCTTATCTGCACGCAGTCCATTCTGCCAAAACACGTTCTGCTATTCCGCAACAACCCCATTCTCATTTCTGTCCTAAATTTTGTAATGATTTTTCTGCCACCCGAAAGCTGTTCCAAGCGTCAGGCTGCCTGTCCCTACTGTGCATCCAGCAGCTGGTTGATCGCATCCTGTGTGCTCGTCATACCATCTTTCGCAGATACCTGACCGCCCAGAATCTGGTCTCTCATATCCAGAAGAAGCTGCTCTGCCTCAAGGCCTGCATCGCCCGGGAATGCGGTCCATGATACAACGCCGTCCATCTGCTCAATCGCTGCATTCATCATTGTGTTCTCAGCCAGAAAATCTTTCAATCCATTTTCTGCCTCTGCCACATCTTTTCTCGGCGGTACATAACCGGTTCCCTCGGTCCATGCTGCCATTGATTCTACGCTGTAAAGATACTTTTCAAACTCCCATGCCGCCTGAATCTGCTCGTCGCTCTGCGCGGTGATGGCTAAGAAACAGCCGCCTGCCGGAACCTTGCGCTCCTTGTCGTTCCACAGCGGGGATTTCACAGTTGCTACGTCAAACTGTGCCCCCTTCTGTACGGAAGCGCGTCTCGCAATGGTGGTGTAAAGCATCGCGCAGTTGCCGTCGATAAAGCTCTGGCAGCCCTCTTCCCATGAAACATGAAGGGCAGAACCATCTTTTACCATATCCTGCATCATTTGCATTGCCGCAATGCCGTCCTCGGTTGCAAAGCTTGCTTTTTTCTTGCCGGATGCATCCGCAGTCAACATATCCGCTCCCGCGCTCTCAACCAATGCCTGCTGCGCCCAGAAGTCTGCCGGTTCCTGCATATAGAAACCATATTTTCCTGTCTTCTCTTTGACTGCCTCGGCAAATTCCTGTACTTCCTGCCAGGTCTCCGGTCCATCTTCGGAAAGGCCCGCTTCTTTTAAGAGATCTTTATTAATGTAGAGAACCGGGCTGCTTAAGGAGTACGGGATTCCGACCTGCTCGCCGTTGCTGTTGACTGCCAGGTCTAAGACATTTGGAAGGAAATTGTCGGTTAAGAAATTTGCATCCTCGCTGTCGAATTTATCAATCGCATCCTGCGGCGCCACATAGTCAAAGTTATTGGAGAAATAATCCAGAAATGCCCAGCCAATCTGAACAAGCGCCGGTGTATTTCCGGTCGCCGCTTCCGCCTGCAGGTTCTGCATCAGACCTTTGTACATATCCGGGTTGTATTTCGCTACTACCTCGATGTGGTCATTTTCCTCATTAAATTTCTTTACCAGATCGTCTACGACCAGACCTCCCTGGGTTTCTGCGTTACAGTGCCAGTATTCAATCACCGTTTTATCGCCGGATGCCGTCTTCTCTGCCCCGCTCTCTCCGGACGCGATCTGTGTGTCGCTGCTTCCTGTCGCCGAGCTGGATGCCTGGCTGCATCCTGCCATCAATGTCATCGTGCCTGCCATCGCAAGCGCCATCAGACGTCTCATACTTACCTTCATTCGTTCTCCTCCTGCTGCGGTGTCCCATCTCCCAGTCTCTCTTACCTTGGAACCAGCCATCTATGTCAAAATCGTGATCGGGAGTCCTTTGCCGCGCTTCTCTTCTGTCAAATCACTTGTGCTGTGTCCAGATTCTATCTTAAAGATGGTCTGTAAAATGCAGGAGGCGATTTATGTAAAAATTATCTATAATTTTTGAAAATTGTTTTTTCGAGGTTCTGCGGCATAAAAGAATGTGCCTTTTTGTGTAATGGGGAATTCCAAGAAATTTCCTATTACACACAAAAAACGCCTCTATCAGTTTTTGCTGATAAAAGCGTTTTTTATTCTATGTTCCGTTTTCTATTTTTAGATCCGGGCTGCAGTTTCCTTCATGAAACATGCCAGAGTGAACGCCGCAGAACGCATATTCTTTTACAGACCTGCCCCTTACAGTCTCTTAAGCAGCGCCTCTCTCGCTTCCTCATAGCCCGGTTTGCCAAGCAATGCAAACATATTTTTCTTATAGCTCTCTACGCCCGGCTGGTTGAACGGATTGACGCCCAGAAGGTATCCACTGACGCCGCAGGCAAATTCGAAGAAATAGAAGAGCTGTCCTAAGCTGTACGCATCCATCGCCGGGATCGTCACTTTCAGGTTCGGCACACTGCCGTCGGTATGTGCCAGAATCGTGCCGTTCATCGCACTCTTGTTGACGAAATCCACGCTCTTGCCAGCCAGATAGTTCATACCGTCCGTGTCAACATCTTCTTTCTTTAAAATGATCTCCGCCGGAGATTCAGCCACTTCCAGAACTGTCTCAAACATGATTCTCGCGCCGTCCTGGATGAACTGACCCATCGAATGAAGATCGGTCGTTAAATCAACCGCTGCCGGGAAAATACCTTTCTGATCCTTGCCCTCGCTCTCGCCGTAGAGCTGTTTCCACCACTCCGATACATAGTGCAGGCTCGGCTCATAGTTTGCCACAATCTCGACCTGTTTGCCTTTCCGGAGCAGAATGTTGCGGACCGCCGCATATAACAGAGCAGAATTCTTCTCAAACGGAGTCTCCAGTGCATTCTTTCTCGCGTCTGCCGCGCCCTGCATCAACGCATCTATATCCGCGCCGCTGACCGCGATCGGAAGCAGACCGACTGCCGTCAGGACGGAGAAACGACCGCCAACATCATCCGGAACCACGAAGGACTCGTAGCCCTCTTCATTTGCCAGATTCTTGAGTGCGCCCCGCGCCCGGTCTGTCGTCGCGTAGATTCGCTTGTTTGCCTCTTCTTTACCATACTTCTCAATCAGCATCTCCTTAAATACACGGAATGCGATCGCCGGCTCCGTTGTCGTACCGGACTTGGAAATAATATTGATAGAGAAATCTTTTCCATCGACCAAATCCATCAGATCATGGATGTATTTGCTGCTGATGCTGTTGCCAACGAAGTAAATCTCCGGTGTTTTTCTTTTTTCTTTCGGAAGATTATTGTAAAAACTATGGGACAGGAACTCGATCGCCGCTCTTGCGCCCAGATACGAACCGCCGATACCGATTACCAGCAGGACATCGGAATCCTTCTGAATCTTCTCCGCCGCTTTTTTGATGCGTCCGAACTCTTCCTTATCATAGTCCACCGGAAGGTCGATCCATCCAAGAAAATCATTGCCCGCGCCGGTCTTTTCTACCAGCGTCTCTCTTGCCGCCTGCACGCCCGCCTTGATACCGGCGATCTCTTCCTCATGAATAAATGCAGCTGCTTTTGAATAATCAAAGATCACATCTTTTCCCATATGTTTCCTCTCCTTTGCATTTCAGCCGTCCGCAGGCGGCGTGATTACTTTGTCAAAAACTTAACTTATCTTTATTATAGCAATCTGGACACCCGTGTGCAACCAGTTTTCAGTTGGAATCATCATTTACAACCCCGATAAATACTCCCTCATAATATCCCCCAGAACCTGCGCCTCCTCGCGGCTCAAACCTTTCATCCAGTCACCCGCATTTGCCTCGCCATTTCGTGTTTTCCGCGTATCCCGGCTTGCTGCAATCTGGTCGAGGCTCTGCTTCAAATACTCCATTTCCTTGTCGCCGGGACGCTCCTTCGCTTCCTGCCTGGGACCCGTATTGTTTTCCGTTTCATTTCCTGATACCATCCGGCGATCCGTAAGATGCCCATCTGTCTCATGCTTGTCCCGTTCCTCCGGTTCGCGCGGTGCAGTGCGAACTGCCCGCATCAGATTCTGTGCCCGTGCATCCCGCTCACGGAACGGATTCACTCTCATCGCTGTCCGCGATTTTCCTTTTTCAAACTCCGTTTCTCCCAGATCCCGGTTATCCGTTTCAGCACCATCCCGACCACTCACGCCGCGATCTGCCCGCAGAGTACTCTGCAGCCATTTCGGCATTTCCCGCACATTCGAGTCCACGCCAGCAATTCCGCCGGATACACCAGAAGCTCCGGACATTTCCTGTCCGCGTGTCTCCTTCTCACGTGCCGCCCGAAGAAACACCGAATTATCCACATACTCCAAAAGCGCCGTTTCCAGCCGCTGCTGTTTCTGGTCAATCTGGAAACAGCTCTCGATAAATGCCAGAAACAGACCGCTCATGACAGCTGCCGACGCATACAGCACAATATAGCTCGCATCCAGCTCATACCAGTATGCCAGAAATGCCTCCGCTGCTCCGGTCAGAAGCCCTAAAAGCACCATTTCCATTGACACGCCGTTCCACGCATCCAGCGAAATATGTAAAAATGAAAATCCGTCAATCTGCTTGTCCAGATATGCCTGCGTGTTCACGATGTTCTGTCCCAGGCGGCAGGTATTTTCCAACCGCTGCTTCAGATTTTGAAGATTCTTGTTCCGGGTCATCGCCATGTTGTCAGTTTCTTTTAATAATCTTTTGTAGAGGCTCCGTGTAATCAACTTGCTGACAAATCCGATCATTCCGATTGCCGCAAGAACGGACAGCGCTTTTCCAGTTTGTAAAAATTCCAGCATAAAAAAGCTCCCCTTTCTCTACTTCCGGATCACTTCCGGGTGGCTTGCCACAGGTCAGGTTTAGGCGCTTCGCAGTTTATCTCTTGCAATTTGCTTTTTACAATCTGCTTTTTGCATTCTGCTTTTTGCGCCTGTCAAATCCCGCCTGCATCGTGGCTTTATTATATCCGCCGAAAGAGTCTTTGTGAAGATGAGAAAGGGGAAAATCGTTCGTCAAATTCTGCCTTAATTCGATTTTTAATGGGTGTTTAAGCATGCAATATCATTAAATTATACCATATGTTTCCACATATGGCAAACACACGTTCTGTATTTTGCAAAAAATTTGGCACACCTAACTCATCACGAAAGTAACGAGAATGCGGTGTGCCGTTTTTCAAATTTTCGTGCTTATGAATTTAATTATGCCTCATAACGAGATGCCATCTCTAATAAGAGGTTTACCGAATGCTTGATCGCCTGCGCTTCAAATGCCGCATAGTCCATACCCGCACTGTCATCTGCCTTATCCGAAATGGCACGGATGATCAGGAACGGGATTCCGTTTAAATATGCCGCCTGTGCGATCGCTGCGCCCTCCATCTCGGTACAGCTTGCGCTAAACTGCTCGATCAACCACTCCTTTTTTGCCTTATCCGAGATAAACTGATCGCCGCTTACCACGCGTCCCGGAAATGCCTGAATCTCCGGATTTACCTTCTGGTTGCACTCAATCGCCAGCTCGCGCAGCTTCTCATCCGCCTCAAATGCAAAGGTATCTACACGCGGAATCTGTCCGATCCGGTATCCGAATCCGCTCGCATCCATATCATGCTGCACCGCATCCGTCGATACAACGATATCGCCAATGTTGATCTCTGCACGCAGGGAACCGGCGATACCTGTGTTCACAATCGCACTGATATGGAACCGATCCGCCAGAATCTGACTGCACATACCTGCATTTACCTTGCCGATACCAGAGCGAACCACAACTGCGTCCTTTCCGCCCAGTTTGCCCTGATAAAAATCCATACCGGCTACACTTGTCACGGTAACATCCGTCATTTTCTCCTTGATCTGAGCCACCTCTTCATCCATCGCTCCGATGATTCCTAACATCTGTTTGCCCTCCTGTTTTTCTGTTCTTTATTCTTCTGCCTTTCTTTTATAGATTTATAGAAAAAGAAATTCTTACTATTTGATCTTCTGCGCTTATACCCCTGCATCTCTTTCCTCAAATCCATTGGCTGACTCGGCTCTACAGTCAGTGTGTGCCTGCACCATCATTTTCCATTTGAAAATCGTTCATTTACTTTATAATAGCGCAGCCGCATCGTTACCATGTATACCTTGTACAAACAGTAACACCGTATCTTTTCATGAGTATACTGGATTTTTGTTATCTTGACAACACCTTTACTGGCAGACTATAATCATTTTACTGCGGTGGATTCCCGCCACAGCAGATTAAAACACATACCATTTTGAGGAGGTTTTACCATGACATACAAGACAAAGGGAGTCTGTTCCCGTGAGATTAATTTTGAAGTAGAAGATAATAAAGTAAAGAATGTGCAGTTCGTCGGCGGCTGCTCCGGCAACACACAGGGCGTTGCCCGCCTGATCGATGGCATGGATATTGACGAGGCAATCTCCCGCATCGAAGGCATCCAGTGCGGCTTCCGCCCAACTTCCTGCCCGGATCAGCTGGCACAGGCGTTGAAGGAGTATAAGGCGAACGTGAAATAGGAATCTTTGAGGAGATTCTTTCACGCCTGTTGGCATAATGAAAAACCGTTTAAGAACCCCCACCTGAAAACATCTGGAATTTTGAATCCAAAAATTCCTGGATGGTTGCAGGTGGGGGTATTTATGTGATCGCTTTTTTCATACTATTTAGTATTGTAAATATAGATTTAGTAACACGGTCCCCGTTTAGAATTAGTCGCCGTATTCGGTGATTTTGATTCCATCTGTTTTGGTCATGAAAGACTGCCCTTTTCCATTTGATTCAACGTAATGGACGCCAACCACTCTATAATAATAACCCGTCTTTTGATTTTTCACAGTAAATTCATTTGTCATTCCTGATAAATCTTCTGTTGGAAAATCTTCTTTTTTGGCATCATATATATATCTTGAAACCTCCACCCATTTACCGTCCTCTTGTCTTTGCAGTATTGCAATATTTTTGATTTTATCACACTCTACATGCGCTAATGTTTCGATAATAATTCCAATATCTCCCTTTCCCAAATTACTTATCTGAACCGTTGCTGTATCAATGATACTTCCTCTCTGTTCTATACCTTTTGCAATTCCTTCTGCGGATCCATCTTCCAAAAAATATGAATCACTATAATCAGCTGTTTCGATCGAAACCCCATTAACATTCGTCAATTCCGCTGCATTAGCCTGCATTGGTATTGCTGCCATCATAACTGCCGCACAAATAAATGAAACTAATTTTTTTCTCATAAACCCTCCGTACTACTTCTCTAAATACATATTTTCTACTATTTTCTTAAACTCTTTTTGAGGCATAATTCCTGAAATTTGATAGTATGTAGCCCCCTTTATCACTATGGAGCTATATTCCATTTCTCCACTATCTATTTTAGCCTGTTGAATATTAATATCTTCATTCAAAAGGTCATTATGCACTTTCATTGCTTTTTTTCGATCAGAAATAATATTGGTTGAATTTCCGCCATCCCGAAACTGTTGAATTATCTTTACCCTATATTTATCATATTCAAAATACATTACAACTCGGGTACTTGCTATATCTGTTTTAATATAATGCATTTTTTCAGGTATATATGCAAATCTAATCGCTTGGATTTTGGTCTTTTTCGCTATTTCTGTGTATGCTTTTTCTAATGCATCTTCTGTTTGAATCATATCCACATTATTCAATACAATATCACTCCGCACACTCCCCTCTTCTCTAACCACATACCGATACTCCCTCTTCGCCCCAGCCGAAATCCCCATCGCCACAACCATCACTGCGATAGCGGCGGCTGCTACAGAGACTTTCACAATCGTTTTCAGCCGGCGTGGTTTGCGAGCTTCTTCGTGCAGTTTGACAATGTTCTCGCTGGATGATTCTTTTTCACTTTCCGGGCTTGTTCCCACCTCCGCTTCTAACTTTGCCATCAACCTCTCAAAGCCGTCTTCTGGTTCTGGAGGTATGTCGCTGTCTTTTACTTCCGTCTGTGCAAGGATAAAATCCTTCAACAGCTGATCTTCGCTGACTCCAAACGCTTCCTGCAGCAGGCGCTCTGCATCTTCTCCAGCTTTTTTTCCGCGCCGGCTTCTGCTCACTTTTTATCCCTCCTCTCTGTCCTCGTCCTAACTTTTAGGTTGACTTTTCTTTTTTTCCGTTTACTATACTAAATGTAACCCTTTGCGGGTATGATAAAGCATAAAAACAGTTGTTTTCAGGTTATGGTTGTCCCCTCACACCGTAACCAGCGGCTGATGTGTGGAGGAAACTACTATGAAAAAAATCATTCTGACCGGCGGTGGTACTGCAGGTCATGTTACACCGAATCTCGCCCTGCTTCCGGCACTGCGCGAGGAAGACTTTGAGATTCACTATATTGGTTCTTATAACGGCATTGAGCGCCGCCTGATCGAGGCAGCCAGCATCCCTTACGATGGAATCTCATCGGGAAAACTGCGCCGTTATTTTGACCTTAAGAATTTTTCAGATCCGCTTCGCGTTCTGAAAGGATACTTTGAGGCTCGCAAGCTTATGAAAAAATACAAACCGGATATCGTCTTTTCCAAAGGCGGTTTTGTCGCTGTTCCGGTCGTTCTGGCTGCCAAGCATTATAAAGTGCCTGTCATCATCCATGAATCCGATATGACCCCAGGACTGGCAAATAAAATCTGTATTCCAGCCGCTTCTAAGGTATGCTGCAACTTTCCGGAAACACTTAAATATCTTCCGGAAGATAAGGCGGTTCTGACCGGTTCCCCGATCCGTGAAGAGCTTCTGCACGGGGATCGTCTGGCGGGACTCCAGTACGCCCATCTTTCTGCCGATCTCCCAGTAATTCTGATCATCGGCGGAAGTCTCGGCTCCGTCACGGTCAATCAGGCTGTCCGCGGCATTCTTCCGCAGCTTCTGAAAACCTATCAGGTAATACATATCTGCGGAAAAGGCAATCTCGATGAGTCTCTCATCGGCACCGAAGGATATGTTCAGTATGAGTATGTGGATAAACCACTCCGCCATCTCTTTGCAGCGGCAGATCTGATCATCTCCCGCGCGGGTGCAAATTCCATCTGCGAAATTCTGGCACTCCGCAAACCGAACATTTTGATCCCTCTGTCGGCTGCTGCCAGCCGCGGCGACCAGATCTTAAATGCCAACTCCTTTGCAAAACAGGGATTCAGCACCGTTCTGGAAGAAGAAGTTTTAACCGCAGATACTCTCAGCCAGGCAATCGAAGAGACCTATAAAAATCGCCAGCAGTTCATTGATAAAATGTCTGAAAGCCACTTAAACAATGCTGTCAAAACCATCATGGGGCTGATTCATGATTGCACACGCAGTTAGTAGCATTGCTACGTTTGTATAGTACAAGACTAAAACACTGAATATGTAAGCTTATCATCACATCGGACAGATTCGAAACGGCTCTGCTTCGATGTGATTTTTAAATATCAAACAGCTTTGCCCTCAACACGCGCTTCTGCAATTCTGCTTTTGCCCTGTAAAGACGTGTACAGCATACCGTTGATTTGATTTTCAAAACCGCACAGGCTTCTTCCGCCGTCAAGCCCTCCAGAACACGGAGAATCAAAACATCCCGCCAGTCCTTCTTCATAGATTTGACAATCTTCCATACGTTCCAATAGATATCCCTATCGATAACCTCCTGATCCAGAAGCTGAATTCCTATCTCCCCTTCCAAAAGAAGGTTCATAATCTCTTCTTCCGCATCCGGATCTTCCAGATGCAGCATCTCGCGGCGCCGCATCTGCCTCCGGTTATCGATCCACTTGCTCCGTAAAATGCGGATCAGTAAAACCAACTTTACTTTATGATCCAGATCTAACGAATAGCGCTTGTAATATTCAATGAAAGCTTCATGCACCATATCCTCAATGTCATCGTACCCTACTCCAATTCTATACGCATATTTCTTCAGCGGTACCAGGTACTCTCTGTAAAGCGCTTCAAAAAGCGCCATTTTTTCATTCTCATGGTGCATATCCAAACTCCTATCGCGTCAGTTCTTCGCGGATGGAGCTGCTAATTTCTGCCAGCTCTTCCGGCGTTGCTTTTCCTGGCGCCCATGTCACCATATCCGGTCCATTTTCATATCTCGGAATAATGTGTACATGGAAATGAAAAACAGTCTGTCCTGCGGATATGCCATTGTTCTGAACCACATTGAAACCCGTGCAGCCCAGTGCTTTCTTCATCGCCGCACCAATCTTTCCAGCTAATGGAAGAGCTTTGGCCGCAATCGCCGGATCCAGCTCACATAAATCTTTGAAATGCTGCTTCGGCAGAATCAGCGCATGTCCCTTCGATGCCGGTCCTAAATCCAGAATCACACGAAAATCGTCATCTTCATAAACCGTTGAGGATGGAATCTCTCCGCCAGCGATCTTACAAAAAATACATTCTTTGTCTGTCATGTCGGTCTCTCCTTCTCTCTATGCTTCTCCATTCCCTGGAAAAGCGGTATTTTCTTTTGTCACTTGGCTTGAAACTTCCATGTCAAGTGCCTTTATTATAGCATATCCCCATGGCTTGTTCTATGTAAATTTGCAGAAACGCGAAATTGATGTACTTGCAAAATAATTCACATCAATTTCGTGTTTTTGGTTATTATTTCATATTTTCAGACAATTTATCGGTGTTCCCAAAATTTATATCCGACATCCGCCAAATAAATGGAATCCCCATTCCCCAAACTGACTGTTTCATTTGCCTGAAGCGGATAGCCATTGACCGATGTTCCATTGGTTGAATTGAGATCTGTCAGAATGTATACGCCCTCCTTCTGATCGATCCGCGCATGAAGACGGCTGACGGTCGGACGGTCAATACATGCGTCCGACAGCCCCGGATGTTTTCCAAGTGTAAATGGAATATAGGAAATCTGAATCACTGTTCCTCCGGCTTCCACCGGCTCTAAGCGCACCGTTCCTTCCCCATTCTTTGAGGCAGACAGAAGCGTAGTCCCCGCTTCTCTCGCCCGCTCTATCTGTGCTTCTTCTTCTCTTCGAAGTTCCTGCCGATAAGCTTCTTCACTCTCCGGATAGACCTGCCAGCGGTTTTCAGGCGTTGTCTGATGCCAGTCTTGATATGATAGATCCACTTCCGTGCTTTCCTCTCTATCCTCTCCCTGACCTCGATTTTTCTTCCTGCCACCATATACCTGCCATTTTCTGCGGGCTGCCAACGTCTCCCTCAAAAACACGATTCCCCCGATGCCGCCGCTGATTGCATACAGCCATACATCCATTTCTCCCGTCACGTACCAATACACAATGCCAGCTGCCACCGCGCTTCCAAGTACCTTTATCCACCGGTTCTGCCATTGTCCCTTTTGTTTTCCACCTGCCCTTTCAGACTTTTCCCCCACTTCATCTGAGTTCTCTACCGACTCCAGGTTCTTTTTCATCGTTTTCTCCTGATACAACGCTTCCTGCCTATATTTCCAATCCTTCCTGGCTGGCGTTTGAGTGTCAAAAGCCATTTTCCCAGATCGAGATTCCAACGTATCCCTCCGATTTTGCTCCGCTTCAATCCACTCCTGCCGATCCGCCCACACTCCCGCCGTCTCAGGATCCCCCTCATCCTCGTTTCGTTTTTCTGCCGAAAAGATCCGATCTTCCCCCGAAAGCTGGCGCAGCAGATCTGCCGTTCCGTAATTCTCCCGCAGACTAATCTGGTACAGATTATAAGCTAATACAACAGCCTCCCGATCCTGATGATCCGCACGTTCCAGAAGATACCCCAGCAATTTTGAGAGCGCCTGCGGCGCCTCTTCCCGATGCCCCGGAACCAGACATAATTCCACAGTAAAATGATCGGGTTCCAGATACAGATATTCCGGATCCAGCAAAAGCTGTTCCTCTTTTAACAGGTACTCTTCCACCCGCTTCAGAACCGCCAGCACACCAAGCAGAATCGACCGGAGTTTTTGTCCCGACAAGGTCCGTTTTTCCAACACCCGTCTAAGCGGCTGTCTCGACGTTATCTCATAATAATATTCTCTCGCCTCCTCCGTCTGGCGGACCCGGAACTTCAAAAGCCCTTCGATGGCATTCGCCGACAGCATCTGTACCGCATAGCCCGTTTCTTCCTCCGGCGCTTCGATTATCATATAATTATGATTCATTTCCCGGCTATACCGAATCTCCATCCCGTATCCTCCATCACTCTGCATTTTCCAACACTGTCAGCAAACGGATCGCCCGCTCCGGCTCCTGTCCGCGCAGGGATATCTCCGTCTCTGTACTGCTCTTTACCCTTCCGTCCAAGTCTCCCCCATCTTCCCGGATCGTCAAAACTGCATCTCCGCACCGGAAGAATCCATGCAGGCGCTGTCCAGCTCTGCTGCTTATCTCCCCCACAGTCATTCCATCTCCCCGCAACGTTTTTTCCTCCCGATACAGGCACCGTTCCATCGCCTCCTGCAGGACAAAACGCCCCGTAATCCTGCCATGCACCTCAAACACCCCATTTAACAGTGCCGCGATAAAAAAGAATGCAACCGCCATCACAAACGAGGCTTCCACCGTATAACTGGCAGAAACCTCCCGCTTCATCCAAGAGATGCTATCAGCATCCAAATCCACACCGGAAGCACACACGGCAGAAATGGCAGCTTCTTTTTCCGCATTTTCTCCCATAGACCATTCCCCTTTCCGCCAAGCAGTGCCGTAAGCATCCAGACACCTCCTGCCAGACTGCTCACAAATACAGCTCCCATCAAAAGTTCAAGCGTCCGCCATCCCCCCAGATAGCACCCAGTGATCAGAAAAAAGCAGCCATCTCCCAGTCCGACCGCACCTTTCGTCTGCCGCTCCATCCAGAACAAAAGAATCCCCGGCAGCATTCCCAAAAGCCATACCGTTATCTGCAACACACTTTTTTTCCAATCCCATCCATCTTTTATAATCGACAGCACACACCGTATCATCGTAAGCGCCATTCCTGCCGTTCCAAATCCATATAGCCAGCTTACGCGTATCCGTTTTCTATGAAGATCCTGCCAGGAAAAGACCATCAGAAAAAGGGAAAAAACAACCGCACAGAGGAAACATACTGCACTTTCCAAATCCATCCGCGTAAATCCCATGAAACTTATCTCTGCACTGTTTTCCATCACTCCGCCCTCTCACCCCTCCTTGATTCTTTCCGCCATCCGCACCTATCCACTTCCACAGTATGAACACACCCCCATATATTCCACCTCTGATCGCCGCACCTTCTGCACATAATATGCCAATGACGAACAGTCCTGCTTTCCATGGTAAACCTCGCCGGACGGAAGAATATACACCAGACCTCCCGCCGACACCGTCTTTCCACAGTATCTGCAAGCCTTATAACGGCATCCCCCGTTGTTTCTAAGCACCCCCGAAATTACATCTGCATACGCAGCCGCGGTAATCTGATTCGATATATAATGGCACGAAGGCGAGAGATGGTAGCGCGTACTGTCCCGCCCCACATAGACCCATTTTCCCTCCGGTTCTGAAGCGTTTTTCTCTGAGAAATACCCGCTTTCCGCCCCAATCCATCCCCGCTTACGGCTCCGGGAAGTAAGCGTCACATGGTCAAGCGCAAATACCGAGAACGGCAGCCGCACCTGATAGGAGGCGCGCAGGTCAATCCATTCTCCATCTTCCGATACGCGGCTGGCGCCACACTGGATATTGGACACTTTGTTCCCGCCCGCTGTCTGAATCTTCTCCTTTAAATATCCCTGCAGGATAAGCCCGGACGGAAGTTCTGACCAGCCCCCCGTTCCCTTTTCTCCTACCTCTGCCGCTTTTCCCGCCTCCATTTCTGCCGGATGCACCGTATGGGATGTCCGATACACCTGCCATCCCAGTTCCCGCCCCGTCACTTCCAGCACCGTCTGCACCTTTCTCTGAGTATCCAGTATTTCCATCGGAACTGACAGGAGAATCACCGTAAACATAAACAATGTCAGACTAAGCGCCGCCTCAATCGTCAGGCTCGCACACAGGGAAGCAGAGGACAATGCCCTTTTCCAGGGTCGTTTTGTTACTTGGGCTCTATGCCGCCGAAGGACGGGTATCCCGACCGCACAGATACTTTCATTTATTCGTTTTGTTAGGTTAGTTGTCATCATCTTTTTTACTGGCTTTCTTTATGTACTTGGAGAGGCACATTCACTTGCATCATCTCCTGAAAAAGGACACTGTCCTCCACTCCCCTGTAATTGTGTTTAATATTCCTTCTGGGACGTTCTACGAAGCGGTATCAACGTTCCCTGTGCCGCATAGGACACACTTACCCCATACTGGCACTGATCCATCCGAAATCCCGGCTCTTTTTCTGAAATGCGGTTCTGAATCATATCCATCATCCGGTAACAGAAACGGCTCTTTCCCTGTATCAGGAAAAAGAGTTTCAGCCAGTCCTGGTAGTCCAGCCCTCTGTCGTCTGTCCCGTTTTTCAATGAAGGATCCGTCCCCGTTTCCAGAAAGATGGACGCGCCCTTTTCCGTCAGAGCAGAAAGCGAAATCTGCCACTCCCCCGGCTGTTTGAAAAAAGGAATTTTTCCGCCCGCCAGCAGAACCTTCACATCTGCCACCGACTCTGCAAACGCCCAGACTGTCATGATAAAGAAGGATGCCGCCGCCGTGATCGGTGTGATTCCCGCCAGCCCCGTGATTGCCAGCGCCAATGCTTCCGCCTCCGACCGTTTTTCAGAATCCGCATATAAAGCTGCCAGATTCACCGCCTCGCGCACAGCCAGAAGTTCATTGACGGTGCGTTTTAAATTTTCCCGCTCCGACGCATTTCCCTGTAAGAGATATTCCTGCTCATAATGGACACTTCCCGTCTTTTCCTGCCCGAACCGGGTAAAAAAATGCGCCGCATACGCATCTAAAAGAGCCCGTTCAAGCCCCGCCGTCCAGACATCCCCAGCTATCCCCCGCTTTCCGCTCTCTCCGCCTGCATACAATGCCGACGGAAATGCCGCGGTCGAAATCCATTTTTCTGAAATCACAGTTCCCGCCGGCACACAAAGACTCAGCAGATCCGTCCCCGACAGGCGGCTGACTGCTTCCAGCACATTCATTTTTTTCTTGTCTCGGACTGCCGGAACCCGGAAACGTCCATCCTTCTGAAAACCCGCTGTGATCGTCAGAACCGGCGCCCACAGCGCTTCCTCGTCCAGCTCATCGTCCTCATCGTCAGGCTCCCAATCATCGATATAATCCTGTATCTCCTTCCCTTTCCGGACTGCTTCTGCAACCACCTCTTCATTTCCGTGAGCCGTCTCTTCTGTCTTTTTTACCTCCTGGCGGCGCGCTCCATCCGCATCCAAATACGAACGATACCCCCGCATCTCCTCCTGTACCATGCCCCAGGAGCCTTCTTCCAGATCCGGCTGGGCTTCCTGCGCCCCCTGCTCCGATCCCTGCAGTTCTTTCGCAAGCCGGTCCGCCTGTTTTTCATACGCCGCAACCAGCCCCGGAATCTGCTTTAATTCTTTCTCTAAGCTTTCCGCCGATTGAAAGAACGAGCTTCCATCCGCCTGGCGGACCGCTGCCTCCATCTCCTTCAGATGTTTCTCCTGTTTTTGCAGACAGGCTCCGATCGCCTCGATCGACTCTTCCAGACGCAGCACTTTTCTGCCATTTTCCTGATATCCTTCCGCAATCCCATGAACCGCCCTTGCTTCCGTCATCCGTTTTTCCATCTCAGGCAGTTCAGACTTCTCACTTTCCAGCGTCCAGACACCCACTTTCATATAATCGGTAACTTCCTTCGCAAAGAAATCCCCATTATGCCCAGTGATCGCATCCATCGCTTCGATCTGTACCTTGCCGCCGCTGACCGGATAAAAGGGCGCTGCCGCCAGATATGTTTCCATCTGCGGCTCCATCTCCGCCGCCAGGCGCTCTTTATCCGCACATTCCAGCACAAAAATCCGGTATTTATCCCAAATCTCCCGGTGATAACAGCTCATCAGCGAATCCAGTGAGGAATTAAGCGCCATCTGCATATACCAGCCGCTTCCGGCTGCCCGGGCGGACTCAAACAGCCCGCCCATCAGCGCACAAATACAGGTCAGAATCAAACTCAGGAAAACTGTGATCTCCCCGCAAACTTCCTTTTCTGTTTCAGCAAATAAATAGAACCATACATTAAAATACCTAATTCCATACACCTTACTATTACCACTGTACTTCATATACACTCCCGTCTATACCGTTACTCTATTTCCGCTATTTTTACTATATTTACATAATACATAGTGTGAATTAGGGGGTAAATATTTCCACCAGAATCAGCACTAACTCAATGACCCCCACACCATCCTCGTCCATCAGAAACGATTTTACTTCTCTTACCAGATACGCTTTATCCATATACTTTTTCTCCTTTCTCCCCATTTTTCAGATCCCAAACGCCAGAAACGCCGGGACTGAAACCATCACCATAATAATCATCAACATCAAAAACAATGGAAGCATCAGCTTTGTGGATGCCTCTTCCCCCCGGCGTCTTGCCAGTGCTTTCTCTTCTTCAAACGCCGACTCCATCTCTGTCTCCAGCGCCTTTCGAAGTCCTTCTGCCCCATTTCTGACATTCTGCTCCAAAAGCCCGGAAAGCTTCCGGTACGGTCTCAGGCGGCAGCCCGCACCAAATTCCGCATATGCCTGTAGTTCCGGGACACCGCGCTGCATCCGGTGATATGCCGCTGCCATTTCCCGGTATGCCGCCCGCTCCGTCTGTGTTCCCGCCCGGCATGCCGCCTCGTATTCCAGCACAATCCGCTCCCATGCCCGGCGGACCGGAAGCCCCGCCCCGGAAAATACAGTCAGCTTTGACACAATCTCCGGATAATCTTCCATCAGTTCCCGCTTTTTCTTCTTTTTTACCTCACTCTCCTTCTGTTTTTCATAAAGAGGAAGCAGAATTGCCGCCGCAATCCCCAGCACCGGAAACAGCAGATATTCCCTGTCTCCGCGCACCCGGTAAGATAAATTCTTCCCCTCATACATCTTTGGCAGAACCAGCTGCCCTTCCGTTCTCTGCGCCTCATCCATCTGCTTTAACAGCCGCTTAAAACCAGCCTCTTTTTCCTGCTGCTTCGTCCGAAGCGGCGGATATAGCGTGACCGGAAACCGGTACTCCCGGCTGAATCCCCCCGCCTGCAGGGATGCGGTCAGTTCTGTCTGAATCCCCTTCTCCGGGCATTCTTCATTTAAAACTGTCCCATCCGTCTGAATCCATTCCGCATCCTCCGGTGTCCAACGGACCCGGATGCCCTCTTCTTCCAGCCAGCCGACGAGATGTAGATCTTCCCTTACCTCCTGCAGGGACAGATTGTTTCCCCGAATTAAATCCGCCAGTTTACCTCCCGCCTCCAGCAATGCTTTTTTTGCATCCTCTTCCGCATATTCCCGCTCTCCGAGCGAAATCTCCACCGGAATCTCCTTCTCGCACAGTCCGCGCACCCACACTTCCTGCTGCCGTTCCCCTTCTCCGTATGCATAGCGGTTCAGCCGGTTCCCATCTTCCAGCGCCCTATCCCGTTTTTCCACCAGATATCCCGCAACTGCCAGAATTATCCCCAAAAGAATGCATAAAACCTGCTTTTTCCCCATTTTTCCCATGCTGTTTCACACCTCAATCTGAAGAATTTTCCCCGATACCCTCCATGCCAGCAGATAGACCACCAGACACCCTGTCATCACCACCCGCCCCACCGCTGTCTCATACATCTGTGAGAAAAACCCCGGCGATGACAAATCCACGTAGAGCACAATCAGGTACGGCATCAGGTTCATAATTCTCTGTTCAAACTGCTTTTCTGCCGTCATCGTGAGAATTTCCTCCCGCACCTGTATGCGATCCGAAATCACGTGAACGACATGGTGAACCACGCTTGCCAGCTCACCCCGGCTCCGTTTGGATACAGTAAAAATAACAGAGAAATTTTCCACCTCATCCAGACCACTCCTCTTTGCAAAGGAAGAAAGCAGCACCTCCACGGTCCGGTTCATTTTAAGCTGACTTGCCAGGTATGAAAACTCACGGGTAATCATCCCCTCTTTTCCGTATTGTTCTTCCAGATCGCGCACGCTCGCGATAAACGCATTTTCCACCGAATAGCCTGCAGCCAGCGCCGAAGCCACAATCTGAATCGCTTCCTTAAACTGGAGCCGCAGTTCCTCTTTTCTCCGGCGGCAGAGCTCCCGACTCTTAAAAAACGGCCGCAGCATCCCCGCCGGAAGCATCAGAACGAACGCCAGAAATGAACGGTAGAATACATACGCCGTCACGGCGCACACCGCTGTTCCCTCCAGAAGGTAACGTATCCACTCCTGCCCCGTCAGGTAGTAAACCCGGTAATCAGAAAGCACTTCCTCCCGCGAATCTGCGCCGCCCCTCAAATCTGCCAACCTGGACAAGTGCTCCTTCCACCTGTCCGGAAGCAGTCTCCCCGCTTTCCTGAAACTGATAGATGGGAGAAAGGCGGATTTCCCCATTTTCATAGCCTATCACCTCCGTGATCTCCAGCACCTTCCGGCTCCGGTCCCGCATCCGCCCGACATGGACCATCAGATCGAGTGCTGAACCGATCTGGCTCCGGACCGCCGCAAGCGGCAGCTCTGCTGCCATCAGAACCATCGTTTCCAGTCTTGAGAGCATATCTTTGGCGCTGTTTGCATGTCCGGTTGAGAGCGAGCCATCGTGTCCCGTATTCATCGCCTGCAGCATTTCCAGCGCCTCGCCGCCCCGGACCTCCCCAACGATGATGCGGTCCGGACGCATTCGGAGACTCGCCCGGATCAGATCGCGCATGGAAATCTCCTGCGAACCATCCCGGTTTTCTACCCTTGTTTCCAGGCTGACAAGATTCGTTACATGGCGGATTTGAAGTTCTGCCGAATCCTCGATCGTAATGACGCGTTCCTCCTGGGGAATATAGCCGGACATGGCGTTTAAGATCGTCGTTTTTCCCGATCCGGTTCCGCCGCTGATAAAAATATTGAGTCCCCGCTCGACCGCTTTCTGCAAAAATGCCGCTGCCTCCCGGCTGATACTTTTTAACTCAATCAGGCGTTCCATCGTGATCGGTTCCGGGAACTTCCGGATCGTTAAAATCGGCCCATTTAACGCCACCGGTGCCAGCACTACGTGGACACGAGAACCATCTTCCAGTCTCGCATCCGCAATCGGGGATGCCAGATTGACCGTCCGGTTGACACGACTTACAATCTGCTGAATCAGATCCTCTAGCTGCCCTACCGAATCAAAGTGCTTTTCTAACTCTTCCACACGCCCCTGCCGCTCGACAAAAATGTGCTCCGTGCCATTTACCATGATCTCCGTGATCGTCGGATCATCGACCAGCTCCTGCAAAATATCCAGCCGTCTGAATGAATCAAACAGCTCTTTTCTCAAACAAAGCCGCTCTTTTAACGGCAGATACGCCCCTTCTGCCGCTTCCAGAATCGCCATGTCGATCAGGTCGCGCAGCTCCTCATCCTCCACCTGCATACGGCTCTCCATCTGCTCCATCAGACGCTGCCTCAAAACCATTTTCTGCTCCTGCATACTTCCCCCTGCCAGTTGTTTCTCTCACAACCGTTTACTCTTTAGAATGACTGGCAAAATCCCGCTCAATTTATCCCTGTCAAAAGACTTTGCCCCTTCTAATTTAACCCACAATGAACATTATCCGCCCACACTGCTTCCCCGCAGCAGCTGCCGTACATAATCACCCAGTTCTCCCCATAAGAGCTGGTCAATATAATCGCCCCGTCCAAAGCTGCCGTGATACGGAAGCTTCAGGCGTTTAATACGTTCCCTTAGCATGCCATTTCCTGTCTGTGAAAAATACTGCTCCAGCTCCTTAAGCTTTGCCAAAGACACCGGATCTTCCCGGATCGGCATATAAATTACCCGGCACAACTTCATTACCGAAAGCGCCGTCCTGCGCCCGCTTCCTATATCCACTACCAGCGTATCATACGCACTCTCCCCGGCAATTGCCCGTATAAGCCCCGCGATTGCCTCCTCTCCCGCCTGATCCAGATCCTCCGGATAGCGCACCGGCGGAATATAGTCCAGCTCCCCCATCGTGTGGACAACGCTGCTCAAACGAAGCGAATTATAGCTTCCACCGTTGTAAAAATACAACAGATCCGACAAATCACTCTTATATTCTTCTTTCATCAAAACCGACAGACCGGAAAATTCCTCCAGGTTCAGATACAGCACCCGCTCCTCCTGTGCCAAAAGTTTTCCCATTGTCAGGGCAAACGAGGTCTTTAAACACCGTCCAACCGGCGAATACACTCCCAAGACCTTCGCCAGCCCCCGCCCGGACACCTCCGGCAGCTCCCCCGGGCTTTCCCCATACCAGGTCATCACCTCGCGCACAATCGCATCGCTGGACTGGTATTTGTAGACACAGGGAACTGACGGACTGACCGGTTTTCCCCCATTATCCGATAAAAGAATAACCTTTTCCGCCCGGATGGACTCCTTTTCTTCCGCCGGAACATGCTCGCCCAACAACAGAAGCTTTACCGGATGTTCCGCCGCAAATGCCCGCAGCCGCTCGATCGAGCTGAACGCCACCACCTCAAACGGTATTTTTTCCTTCTGGTTAACTACCTCTGCAAACCGCGCCGCATAGACTGGATCCACGTCATACACAGCCAGAATATGCTTCATCGCACCGCCACCTCCCTAATCACAAGCCATTTTCCTTACAGATACCGAATCAGCTCCGCCCCAATCACTCCCAAAAACAGGCACGGTGCCAGACAAAAAGATGCCTCTTTTCCATCCCGCGCTTCCAGATAGTACGGCTCGACGCTTCCCCCAAGCGCAGACCGGTACAAATAAAACACAAGATATGTAAGCCGCTGCCTGGCAATCCCACGCCAAACCAATAAAACAACTGACCATGCCCCAGCTGCCATCAGCCCGCATAAAAGGATCCGCCCTCCCTGCTGCACCCCCGCAGCACCAAACAGAACCGCTGCCATCTTGATATCTCCCGCACCTATCATGCGAAACAGATACAGCGGAAACAGGACACATAGTAAAATCCCGATACGGACCAGGTATCCGCACATTTCACAGATGCCTGACATAAGCGCCGCCCCAGTTCCCGGCAGCCACCTGCTCCATCCGGCTGTATATCCTATTTTCATCCCCAGACCAGACCGAATTAAAAGAAACAGCAGCCCGCCAGCCAGAATCATCCCATTGGAAATACGGCGTTTTTTCAAATCCCAAAGCGCACAGCCGCCGGTAAACAACAGCAGCAGTAAGGTCAATCCATCCCCTCCTTCTCTTTCGCATACATGAAACGGACAGTTCCTGTACAGTATGTCCCGTTTTCAAAACACCTGCCGAAAACAATAGCTGCCAGTCCTGCGCCAGTTTTCACCGCCACCATTTTCCATTCCTTTCCTGTATGCACTTGAACCACTTCTGAAAAATCATCGAACATTTCTCTGAACTTAACTTTTAGAATCTTAATAATAGATCAACGGGAAATCCGGATTCCCGTGACAGATGGAAGAACCCATCCATGAATGTTCCTCCATTATGAACAGTTTTTGATCAAAAGTCAATCCCAAAACACCCGAAATATGCGCCAAAAACATCTCAAAAACTTTGTGCATCTGAACCCATTATTTTAGCTAGACAATTTCGTTATTTGAAAATAATTGCCAAAATATCTCTTTATTTTTTATCTATAAATACCCATTCCAGCATTTTCCTTTCCATTGACTGACGAAACAAAAAATGGTAAAATACTATTAGTTTAAATTTTTAAACCATTATAGAAGGAGGAGCCGCGATGAAAAAAGGAATAGAACTTAAACAGCATTTTCATACCTGTATGCCTCTTTTTATCGCACTGGGTGATGAAATACGGCTGACGATCATCGAAGCACTGACGGACGAAGCCCTCACGGGACGCACAAAAAACACCCCTATGAACACAAATCAGCCGGATAAAAACGATGACCGTCCAATCAGCCTGCCCACCCAGCCCCGTCCGCACGGCTTAAATGTCCGGGAGATCACCGAACGGACCAGTCTGTCGCGCCCGGCAGTTTCCCACCATTTGAAGATCTTAAAGACAGCCGGGCTGATCGATGTCCACCGGGAGGGAACCTGCAATTACTATTATCTCTCAATCGAAGACAGCACCCGGAAACTGATGCAGCTCGGACATCTGCTGGAATCCGTGCTTTCCATGGACGCCTAAACCAGGATGCATATCTTTCCATTTTCTGAATATACTGATCGTTGTACCAATTTATAGGATTCAGAAAGAGAGCATCAAACCATGAAGCACAACCGCACCCACTGCTCCGGGAGCACCAGCACGGACATTTTTTCCGCCCACCCTGACCCGGAGCTGCTGACAGAACTGCGACAGACCATGAGCACGATCAACACCGTTTTCAACCATTTTGAAGAGGTCGTCGATCCGACTCTGATTGACTGCTATATCTACGAACTGAAAGCCGCACACCTCCGGTATCAGTTCCTTTTACGACATATTAAACAACAGGAAAATACCATTTAACCGACACAAGGAGGACCTTTCTCATGACAGCCTGGTACGACAAAGCTATCTTTTACCATATGTATCCTCTGGGAATGACCGGAGCACCGTTTGCCAATCCCTATCCTGTCTCCGATGGGACAGCGGATGGCACCAGGGACGTTTCCTCCGATTCCCGCATGGACGAACTGATGCAGTGGATTCCCTATTTAGAGAGCCTGCATATTTCCGCGATTTACATCGGACCGCTGTTTGAATCATCCACGCACGGCTATGATACCCGCGATTTCCGGCTCATCGACCGGCGGCTGGGAACCAACGTTTCGTTCCGATCTTTCGTGGACTGCTGCCATGAGCATGGCATCCGCGTCGTCGTGGACGGCGTGTTCAACCACACCGGTCGCGAATTTTTCGCCTTCCGCGACCTGCAGGCGCACCGTGACCAGTCCCCTTACGCCGGATGGTACAGGAACGTCAATTTCGGCTGGGGCAGCCCGCTGGGCGATTCCTTCGGCTATGAATCCTGGCACGGCATCTGGGAGCTTCCCTGCTTAAACCACCGAAACCCGGAAGTGCGGAACTATCTGCTTGACACTGTCCGTTTCTGGGTGCAGGAATTTGACATCGACGGTATCCGCCTCGACTGCGCGGGCGATCTTTCCTTTGAATTTATGCAGGAACTGCGCCGGCTGGCAAATGAAATCAAGCCGGAATTCTGGCTGATGGGCGAAGTCATCCACGGCGAATACGCCCGCTGGGTCAATCCGCAGATGCTTCATTCCGTCACCAACTACGAGATGCACAAAAGTATCTATTCCGCGCACAACGACCACAATTATTTCGAACTGGCACACAATGTCCGCCGCCTCGAAGCGGTGGGGCGGGATCTCTACACCTTTGTGGACAACCACGACGAAGACCGGATCGCAAGCAAACTGTTAAATCCGGCACATCTTGCGCCGCTTTACACGCTGCTGTTCACTCTTCCGGGCATTCCGTCCATCTATTATGGAAGTGAATGGGGCATTCAGGGACGCCGCGGACACAACTCTGATACGGAACTCCGTCCGAGAATCCTGCCGCCGAGACCGCTTGCAGAAGAAATGCAGACCAGCGACGGACAAAACACCGGCATCCGCACAGATGGCAACTGCCAGAGCTTTTCGAGCGCCACAGGCCCAAACATACACGCAGGCGCAAACACCTGCTGCCAGACCACTTCAAGCACCACAGGCTCAAACACAGATACCAGCGCAGGCACCGTGACACCGCTTACACTTCTGATCCAGAAACTCGCCGCCATCCACGCCGCCGAACCGGCGCTTCACGGTGGGCGTTATCAGGAACTTCTGCTGACAAACCGGCAGTACGCATTTGCCAGACACGGTGACCACCAGGCGATCCTTACCGCTGCCAACAACGATGACAACGCCGCTTATTTACAAGTTCCACTTCCATTCCACACGACAGCGGAACAAGCTACGGATCTGATTACCGGAAAATCGTTTTTGATCGATAAGAATACAAACAAAATTCAGATAGAATTAGAGGGTAACAGCGCTGTTATTCTCGGAATCACGGAGGGGTAACCTTATGAAAAAAGCAGCTTCCACTACTAAACGAACCACATCGAAAAAACCAAAGACAGAAGGACTCGGCGTGATCGGCGAGCTTGACCGGTATCTCTTCGGAGAAGGCCGCCACTACCAGCTCTACCACAAGCTGGGCGCACACCCTTATACATATCGCGGACAGGACGGCTACTATTTCGCGGTCTGGGCGCCGCACGCAGCCGCCGTCAGCCTGGTCGGCGACTTCAACGCCTGGAATCCGGATGCAACCCCGATGAAGCCGGTCGCAGACAGCGGCATTTACGAGCTCTTCGTACCGGGACTTGGCGTGGGACAGCTCTACAAATTCGCCATCACCACGCACACAGGAACGATTTTATTTAAGGCAGATCCATATGCATTTTCGGCAGAATACCGTCCTGGAACCGCTTCCGTGACCGCCGATATCCGCGGCTTCAAATGGAACGATTCCAAATGGATGGAATCGCGCGCGGGCACCGATCCGGTCAAGGCGCCAATCTCTATCTACGAGGTTCACTTAGGATCCTGGAAAAAGAAAAACCGCCCGGAAAAGGACGGTTATTACACTTACATGGAAGCCGCGCATGAGCTGGCTGACTATGTCCTGGAAATGGGCTACACCCATGTAGAGCTCATGGGAATCGCCGAACATCCGTATGACGGCTCCTGGGGATATCAGGTAACCGGCTATTTTGCCCCGACCTCCCGCTACGGAACCCCGACGGAATTTATGTATTTCGTCAATTACTTACATAAAAAAGGCATCGGTGTCATCCTAGACTGGGTTCCGGCGCATTTTCCGAAGGATGCACATGGACTTGCCGATTTCGACGGACAGGCGCTCTATGAGTATGCCGACCCGCGCAAAGGCGAGCACCCGGACTGGGGTACCAAGGTCTTTGATTATGCCAAAAACGAGGTATCCAATTTTCTGATCGCCAACGCGCTCTACTGGCTCGATGAATACCACATCGACGGTCTGCGCGTGGACGCCGTCGCTTCCATGCTTTACTTAGACTATGGGCGCCAGGACGGACAGTGGGTACCAAATAAATATGGCGACAACAAAAACCTCGAAGCCATCGAGTTTTTCAAACATTTAAACAGCGTGATCCGCGGCCGGAAGGACGGCGCCATCATCATTGCCGAGGAATCCACCGCCTGGCCGAAGGTTACCAAGAGCCCGGAGGAGGACGGTCTTGGATTTACCTTCAAATGGAATATGGGCTGGATGCATGACTTCCTCGAATACATGAAGCTCGACCCGTATTTCCGTAAATTTAACCACAACAAAATGACCTTCGGCATCACCTACTGCACCAGCGAAAACTTCATTCTGGTGCTCTCGCACGACGAGGTCGTCCACCTCAAATGCTCGATGATCAACAAAATGCCGGGCGAATACGAGGATAAATTTGCCAACCTGAAAGTCGGCTACACTTTCATGCTCGGACATCCGGGCAAGAAACTTCTCTTCATGGGACAGGATTTCGGTCAGTTCCATGAATGGGATGAAAAAGTCTCCCTCGACTGGTACCTTACGAAAGAGCCGTTCCATGCCGACCTCCAGAATTATGTGAAAGGACTTTTGACGCTCTACCACAAATATCCGGCGCTCTACCGCCTGGACGAGGAGTATGACGGCTTCCAGTGGATCAACGCCAACGACGGAGACCGCAGTATTTTCAGCTTTATCCGCCGCGATGAAACACAGAAAAAGAATCTTCTCTTCATCTGCAACTTCACCCCGGTAGACCGCGACGATTACCGCGTCGGTGTTCCGAAACGCGGCACCTACACGCTGCTGCTTGACCAGGAACACGGCTACTACAAGCGCGGCGATAAGATCAGCCATTACCGCTCCATCAAGAGCGAATGTGACGGACAGCCATACTCCTTCGCGTACCCGCTTCCGGCGTATGGAACTGCGGTGTTCCGGTTCTCATAAAATAATGTTCCTATGAAGTCAAAAAACCTGCCGCAGACAGACTGTTTATATGGGGGATACAGTCTGCCTGCGGCAGGTTTTATTTATACGGGTTCTGATTCGTGCCCCAATCAATTTTATCCGCGGATCGCCGCTTCCAGCTGCTTCAGCGCTTTCTCCACCGTCGCCCGCGGGCATGCGATATTGATCCGCTCGAAGCCCTCGCCGTCCGGTCCGAACATCGCGCCGCTGTCCAGCCACAGATGTGCCTTGTCCACGATCAGATGTTCCAGCTCTTTTTCATTCAAATGAAGCGCCTTAAAATCCAGCCACAGAAGGTAGGTTCCCTCCGGCTCGATCAGACGGATTTCCGGCAGATGCTCTTCCAGATACGCCTTCACAAACTTCCGGTTCTCCTCCAGATACGCTTTTAGCTGTGCAAGCCACTCCGCTCCCTCTTCATACGCCGCCTGGCATGCTACCAGTCCCATCAGACCGACCTGGCTGTAGCCTGCCGCCGCGATCTCCTTTAAGAGTTTCTTCCGAAGCTCTGGGTTCGGCACAAAGATATTGGAAATCTGCAGTCCCGCCAGATTGAACGTCTTGGATGGTGCCGTGCAGATCAGGCAGTTCTGCTCAAACTCTGCACCCAGCTTCGCAAATACTGTGTGCGGATGTCCCTCTCGGGTAAAATCACTGTGGATCTCATCGCTGACCACGAGCACACCGTGACGCAGGCAAATCTCGCCAACCCGGCGCAGTTCTTCCTCGCTCCAGACACGTCCGACCGGGTTGTGCGGACTGCAAAGCAGGAACAATTTTACCTTATTTTCGACGATCTTCGTTTCCAGGTCGTCAAAATCCATCGTGTAATAGCCATCCGTGATTTTCAGCGGGCTGTTGACAACCTTACGCCCATTGTCCGTAATTACTTCCGAAAACGGATAGTACACCGGCTGCTGAAGCAGTACGCCGTCACCTTCCTTTGTATACGCCCGGACAGCCGCCGCCAGCGCGAATACAACGCCCGGTGTCTTCACCAGCCACTCCGGTTTCGTCTCCCAGCCAAAGCGCTCCCGGTACCAGTTCTGGACTGCCGCAAAATAGCCCTCTTTTCCATCACTGTAGCCGAAAATACCATGTTTTACTGTCTCTTCCAGCCGCTCTAAAATCGCCGGAGCCGTCTGAAAATCCATATCAGCCACCCAAAGCGGTAAAATATCCGCTGGTTTTCCTCGCTCGATGGCAAAATCATATTTTAAACAGTTGGTACCATGCCGGTCCACCACTTTGTCAAAATCGTATTTCATGCATTTTCCTCCCAATCCATCGTTCCTGTCAATGAACGGTTTTCACTCTGGCATCCTGTCATCCATGCCCATATCCCACTGCCCATGCAAAACCGATACCAAATATCTATCCTCTTTTGTAACTGTTCAGTACCTTCACAGTCACGCGCAAAAATCCATTAAAAATTGCCTACGGCAATGGGATTTTTGCCTGCTGGCCCATGTTTTCGTACGGTCAGCGCAATAAATGCGCAGACCTACTGAACAGTTACCCTCTTTTTACGCTAACGCCTGCTCCAGATCCGCAATCAGATCATCCACATTTTCAATACCGACAGACAGACGTAAAAATGTCTCTGTAATTCCAAGACGTTCCCGGATCTCAACCGGCACATCGCCATGTGTCTGCAGCATCGGATAGGTAATCAGGGACTCCACGCCGCCCAGACTCTCCGCATAGGAAATAAGCTTCACGCGCTCCAGCACCTTTCTCGCCGTCTCCTCCGTATCAGTGCGGAACGAAATCATGCTGCCCGCGCCGCGGCTCTGTTTTTGGTTGATCTCATAACCCGGATGCTCCGGAAGTCCTACATAGTAGACATCCGTTACTTTTTTCTGCTCTTTCAGCCAGCTCGCGATCTTCATCGCATTCTCCTGCTGCCGTTCCACACGCACTGACAGAGTCTTGATGCCGCGCAGGACTAAGAAAGAATCAAACGGAGAAAGTCCGCTTCCGATCGTCTTGAACAGATACCGGATCTGCTCTGCCAGCGCCTTGATCGGCGTACATAAAAATCCAGCCAGCGTATCATTGTGACCACCTAAAAACTTCGTGCCGCTGTGGACAACCAGATCCGCGCCCTGCGCGATCGGATTCTGCAGATACGGGGACAGGAAGGTATTGTCCACGATCAGAAGCAGTCCGTGCTTCGTCGCCAGACGGCTCATTTCCGCCAGATCGGTCACCTGCATCGTCGGGTTGCTCGGTGTCTCGATGTAGAGTGCCTTCGTCTGATCCGTGATCGCCTTCTCAACCGCCTCCACATCGGCTGTATTTATATAGGAAAATGAAAAACCGCGCTTCTTTTCCAGTGCCTCAAAAATACGGACGGAACCGCCATACAGATCCTCGGTACATACAAAATGGCTGCCACTGTCAAACAGCTCCATCATCAGCGAGATCGCCGCCATACCGGATGTGCAGGCAACGGTATCAACCGCTCCTTCCAGCGCCGAAACAGTCTTTTCCAGCTCGTCTCTGGTCGGGTTGCTCTCACGCGTATAATTATGACCGGTTGATTCCCCAATACCCGGGTGGGCAAAAGTCGCCGTCTGGTAAATCGGCACTGAAACAGCGCCAAAAGAATGGTTTTTAGAAGTTTCCGGATCTCCGCAAATACAAGTTGTCTCTATCTGATAAGCCACGATGTCATCCTCCTGTGTCTATTTGCTATATCAGCAAATTCGTTTTTTATATAATTTTCTTATTTCATATTGTTTTAATTGGTTTATCAGTGATTGTAATGCGAAATTCCTACTTTGTCAATAGGAATTCCATGCAGTCCGCCATTTTCCCGGGCGTTTTCCTTCCTCAGCGCAAAAGCCTATCAAGGTACATTTTTTGTTTTTTCACAAAACGCACCTTCCAAACAATTCAAGTCGAACGTCCGTGAGACTTGGCGCGTGATTCTGGTCAGCGAAGCTGACATATTCTTTACAGAATCACTGCGCATCCTCGCGGAGCGTTTATCTCAGTCGGAGAATGGACTCCCACTGAGACAAATTTGCTATTACTCACCACCTGAAGAGGTGGGAGTCTTCTCGACTGAGATAAAAAAACGGTCAGAATCAATGACATCTTCCCACATTTCAGAAATATATCATACATTCTGACCGCTTTAAATGGCTGCAGTTCTCGCTCCCCTTACCAATAGGTTTCACTTTTCATCAACCACACGCTAATTTCTACCAAATTACACTCTTAATTTCCTTTGCAGACTTCTTCTAGAAAATACCGGTGCACCGTCACATCCTCATTCAATTCCGGATGAAATGCCGTCGCAAACTGGTTTCCCTGTCTGGCTGCGACTATCTTTTCGTCCACTGTCGCCAGCACCTTAACATTTTTCTGAACCGAAGCGATGTACGGCGCGCGGATAAAAGTCATCGGAATCGTCCCCAGACCGGCAAATTCAGCCTCCGTGTAAAAACTTCCGAGCTGACGCCCGTAGGCATTCCGCACCGCCGACACATCCATCGTCGCAAAGCACGGCGTTCCGCCCTCGATCTCCTTGGCCAGAAGCAAAAGCCCCGCGCACGTTCCATACACCGGAAGCCCTGCCGCAATCTTTGCCCGAAGCGGCTCATAAAGCCCCAGCTCATCCAGGAGCTTACGCATCGCGGTACTCTCGCCGCCCGGCAGAATCAGTCCGTCCATCGGCCGCTCCAGATCCGGAAGCTGCCGGATCTCAAACGCCTCTGCGCCCAGTCTCCGTACCATGGCAATGTGTTCGGCAAACGCGCCCTGCACCGCCAGCACGCCTATCTGTTTTTTCTCCATCTTACTGTCCCCGCTCTGCCATCAAAATCGCAATCTCATTCTCATTGATACCAACCATCGCCTCGCCCAGATCCTCAGAAATCGCAGCAAGTAATTTTGCATCCTTGTAATTCGTTACTGCCTGCACGATCGCCGACGCACGTTTCTCCGGATTGCCTGACTTGAAGATACCAGATCCAACAAAGACTCCCTCTGCGCCCAGCTGCATCATCAGAGCCGCATCCGCCGGGGTAGCCACGCCGCCTGCCGCGAAATTGACAACCGGGAGACGTCCATTGTCATGTACATAGCGGAGCAGATGAACCGGAACTTTTAACTGTTTTGCTGCCTCGTAAAGCTCATCCTCACGCAGATTCTGAACCCGGCGGATCTCCGAATTCATCGCACGCATATGGCGGACTGCCTGTACGACATCGCCCGTTCCCGGCTCGCCCTTGGTACGGATCATCGAAGCACCTTCCTCGATCCGGCGCAGCGCCTCTCCCAGGTCTCTCGCACCGCAGACAAACGGAACCTTGAACTGTGTCTTGTCAATATGGTACACATCATCCGCCGGAGATAATACCTCGCTCTCATCGATATAATCAATCTCGATCGCTTCCAGAATCTGCGCCTCCACAAAATGACCGATCCGGCACTTCGCCATAACCGGAATCGAAACTGCCTCCTGAATGCCGCGAATCATCTTCGGGTCACTCATACGGGACACACCGCCCGCTGCCCGGATATCCGCCGGAATCCGCTCCAGCGCCATAACCGCACACGCGCCTGCCGCCTCCGCGATCTTCGCCTGCTCCGGGGTTGTGACATCCATGATAACGCCGCCCTTTAACATCTGTGCCAGCTGTTTATTCAGTTCATAACGATTCTCTGCCATTTTTATTCCTCCCGTGGTTGAATATGATTTTTCTTTGTAAGCCAAGCGTCCTTACGATCCTTGCAATCAATACCCGAATCCACTGAATCATTCACAGGCAAGCGCCTCTTCTGCCTTTCTATTCTGCCTTGCGAAAAACAATTCACTGACATTCTGTATTTTTACATTCATTTCCGCATCAACTTAGTAGGAATTATAGCAAAAACTGTACTGATTAAAATATACACTTTTAAATATTTTAATCAGTACAGTTTGTTCTTTTCTCAAATCTTATTCTATTTTTCTTTTATCTGCACAAACCGGAGCGCCCCGGCATTCCACCAACGCCACTCCACTTACCCATTTTTCAGCTTTCCGTTTGTGTCTACGCCTCTTCCGCCTCCAGCAGCGCCTGGTACACATCCCGCTTCGAAACCCCGCGGTCCTTCGCCACCAGCTTCATCGCTTCCTTGCGGCTGTTTCCCTGTGATTCATAATGTTCCATATGCTCTTCCAGGGACATCTGCTGCCAGCGCGCCTGATCCTCCGCCTCGATCTCCTGGACGGATTTGCCCTCGATGACGATCACGCACTCGCCCTTCGGCTCATTTTCCGTATAATACGCCACCGCCTGCGAAAGCGTCGTTCGGAACGCCGTCTCGTATTTCTTCGTCAGCTCCCGGCAGATGGACGCCTTTCTATCCCCCAGCGCCTCGTAAAGCTCCGTGAGCGTCCGCAGAAGGTGGTGCGGCGCCTCGTAAAGCACAATCGTGCGCGTCTCATTCTGAAGCTCTGCAAGCACCCGCTGGTGCTCCTTCTTGTCCGTCGGAAGAAATGCCTCAAAACAGAACCGTCTCGTCGGAAGTCCCGAAATAATCAGCGCCGTAACACACGCCACCGCTCCCGGAAGCGCGGTTACTTTAATTCCCGCCTCGCAGCACTGGCGCACCAGCTCCTCGCCCGGATCCGAAATACCCGGCGTCCCGGCGTCCGTGATGCAGGCAATATTCATGCCCGATTTCAGCTTCTCCACCAGCACACGCGCCTTCTCGACCTTATTGTACTCATGGTAGCTCGTCATCGGTGTATGAATATCAAAATGATTCAGAAGCTTAATACTGTGCCGCGTGTCCTCCGCCGCAATCAGATCCACCTGCTTTAACGTCTCCAGCACCCGGAATGTAATGTCATCCAGGTTGCCGATCGGCGTGGCACACAAATATAATGTTCCTTCCATCGTTCTCCTATTCCATTAATACCCGTAAATATCATAAATCTCATCCGTATACACGCCTGGCTCTTTGTACACAATGATCGGCTTTTCCACTGTCATCAGCGCGCCGCCGCCGCGCACCGCCTCGATGAGAACCATATTTGCCTCTTTATCTGCAAACGGATGGACAAATTTCATCCGCTTCGGCTCCAATTTCTGACTTTTCATCGCCATCAGAATCTCAATGAGCCGTCTCGGACGGTGCACCATATAGAGTCGTCCGCCGGGACGAAGTGCCGAAGCCGCCGCGCGCACGACATCCTCCAGATTGCAGAGAACCTCATGGCGGGCAATCGCCTTGGGAAGATCGGGATTTTTCAGCCCGTGGCTGTCGTTCATGTACGGCGGGTTCGTCGTTACCACATCAAAGGATGCCTTCTCAAACAGCGTCGGAACCTCCTTGATATCGCCCTGCACGATCGAAACCTTCTCTTCCAGCCTGTTGAGCGCCACACTCCGGGATGCCATCTCCGCCATCTCCGCCTGGATCTCCAGACCTGTAAAATGGCTTCCTTCCGTCTTTGCCTCCAGAAGAATCGGGATAATACCGGTTCCCGTTCCCAGATCAAGCGCTTTCTCGCCCGGCTTCACCGATGCAAACCCGGACAAAAGCACCGCGTCCATGCCAAAACAGAACCCGTTCGTCTTCTGGATGATCCGGTATCCGTTCCGCTGCAGTTCATCGATCCGCTCGCCCTCTTTAATTATCATCCAGCTTCGACTTTCCTTCCTTTTTCTCCAGTGCCTCCAGCGCTTTCAGCTCCGCATCGTTGACATTTCCCCTGTCACGGCGGCGCTTCGGCTTAAACTTGAGCTGATCCACACGGTAATCACGGATCTCCTTCTCATCCCGTCCTACCGTCACAACCACCTTTACCTGCTGGCGCAGGACGCTGACGCTGTGAACCTCGCCTTTCAGCCCGTCATCCGTTGTGACGTAATCGCCGACACTCGGCAGATGGCTGTTCAGATCCTCATACGTCTCTTCCTCGTATTTCAGGCAGCACATCAGACGACCGCACACACCCGAAATCTTCGTCGGATTTAAGGACAGGTTCTGCTCTTTTGCCATCTTAATTGAAACCGGAATAAACTCCGATAAATATGAATGACAACAGAGCGGACGACCACAGATACCGACGCCACCCAAAATCTTCGTCTCATCCCGGACGCCAATCTGGCGCAGCTCGATCCGCGTCTTAAAGACCGCCGCCAGATCCTTGACAAGCTCACGGAAATCGATTCTTCCATCCGCCGTAAAATAAAACAGCAGTTTATTGTTATCAAAGGTGTATTCTGCATCGATCAGCTTCATCTGCAATTCATGCTTGCGGATCTTTTCCTGACAGATCTGGAATGCCTCATGCTCTTTTTCTTTATTCTTCCGTTCCAGCTCCTCGTCATTCTTCGTCGCCATACGAATGACCGATTTCAGCGGCTGGATTACCTTCTTCTCATCCACCTCGCGGACGCCAAGAACTACCTCTCCGAACTCGATTCCGCGGGCGGTCTCCACGATCACATGATCGCCCATCTTGATTTCCATCTGCGCCGGATCGAAGTAATATACCTTTCCGGCCTTGCGGAACCGGACTCCGATTACCTTTATCATAAATTTAATTCTCCTTCATCGTCAAAAGCATCAGCTCCAGCGCCAAATCGGTGTTGACGTTAGCATTCAGCCGGACTTTTGCCTTTTCAATCGCACTCAATATCTCTTCCAGCCCCTCATAGGAACTCTTCTGGCAGCAACTGCTGACCGCCGAATACTCATCCTTAAAGATCAGCGAATTCATGTCCTTTGTGACCTTAAACATCAGAATATCCCTGTACCAGAGCTGCATGAAATCCAGGCACTCATACAGATCCAGATTATCCTCCTGCAGCTTGCGGATATAATCCAGAAGCATCGGAATATCCATGTCCTTGATATTTTTAAGCAGCGTCAGCACCTCTCGGTACAAAAGTGCAAACTCCTCCGAAGAGGCGAGATGAATCGCTTTTCCTAAATTTCCTCTCGCAAACGCCGCATAAATATCCGCCTGACCATCCGAAACGCCCATTTTCTCCGTCAGGTAATCGCTTACCACCGAATCCTTGAGCGGACGAAGTTTCAACTGGATACAGCGGGACAGGATCGTTGGCAGAAATACCTCCGGGTTCGTCGTGATAAGCACCAGCACCGCATAGGCCGGCGGCTCCTCAATCGTCTTTAAAAGAGCGTTCTGCGCCTGCACCGTCATTTTCTCCGCCTCATCGACCAGATATATCTTATATGGACTGCTGTACGGGCGGATCGAAACCGTATCATTGATCTGAATCCGGACATCATCGACACCAATGCTCGCAGGTTTCTCATGTGTCACCCAGATCACATCCGGATGATTGCCCGACAAAAACTGCTTACAGGAATGGCATTCCATGCACGGCTCCGTCCCATGTTTCTCGCACAAAAGCGTCATGGCAAATGCCTTCGCGATCGTCTTGCGTCCCATTCCTTCCTCGCCCGACAATATGTAGGCATGTGAAACTCTCTGATACCCGATCGCCTTCTGAAGGTGCTCTTTTATCTTCTCATGTCCAATAATATCGTAAAAACCTGCCATCTTGATGCTCCTTTCAGGGCTGGACTTTGGATTTTAATTCTAAAATCGTTTCAATCGTATGGATCGGTTGGGATCCCTTCTATCATGCCCTTCTTTTATTATTTGTAAATCTCTATCATCTTAGTATAACACAAGATTTACCCTCTGCCTAGTGCGATGAAATTCCGAATTTGTTACTGTTCACGCATACGTGCCCAGTAACGGAATTTGCCGTGGCTTCGCATTTTAATACGGCAAATTCCTGCTGCCACCACGTTTTCTTACGGCACTTTCGGTTCCAAAAGTGCCAATCCGTGAGCCCGAATTTCCCTTACCAACGTATCCACACACGCTTCCAGCTCGCGGTTTTCAAACCGGTTTTCCGCCCGGATCCCACATTTTTCCATATTTTCGGCACTGAAATCTGCCTCATCCGCCAGGAAACGGCGGCACAGCTCCGCATACTTTGGCTCTGTCTGCTGCCGTTCCCGGTCAAGCGCACGCTGAAGGCGTTCACCGTCCTCCACCTCAATGTAAAGCGGCACCAGCACATCCGCGCCGAAATAATTCCGCGTCCCCTCATACGATTCCAGCGTCCCGATCATGAAATAATCATGCGATCCCAGATCGATCTGCCCATCGTCCACCGTTGCATAACTCCACGGTCCATAAATAGTCTGGTAGGTTCTCTTTTCAATGATCTTTCCCTGTTTCTCCAAATCCGCAAGCCTTTTTCCGGTCACAAAATAATACTCCACACCGTCCCGCTCGCCTGCCCGGATCGGTCTGGTCGTATACGGCACCACCGTCCGGATCTGCGGCAGCCGCTCTCTCAATATCTTATAGATCGTGTCCTTCCCGGACGCGCTCTTTCCCATCACGTAAAATATATGTCCCATCTTCCTATTATGCCTTTCCAGCCAGTATTTTCACACGCATTCCATCGTATATATAAATCCGATTTTTCTCTGTTTCTTATGGCAAATGTGCGAACCTGCTAAATAACAACCTCTATCCACAAATTCAATTTGTCTGATTTTTCACAAATTCCTTCCACCGTAAGTCCCAGCTTCCAATCCTCACGGATCCGCGCGATCTCCCTTGTTCCAATCCGCTCTCCCGGCATCAGCATCGGCACCCCCGGCGGATAAATGGTAACGCAGGCCCGCGCCGCCCTTCCTTCCGCCTCCTCAAGCGGCACCAGCATGCTATCCCCATGCCATGCCTGCCAGGGGAGACACATCTGCTGCGGATAGTTTTCTGAATCATTTTCTTGGTTCGGTTTCTGATTCAATTGTGCTCCCGAAAACGGTTCCTGCCTGCCTTGTTTTGCATCTTTCAGGCCAACACTTTCCGCCTCCAGCTTTTCCACCCGCGCATCCAGCTCCAAAAGTGCCCGCTCCAGACGCGAAAATCCTTCCTCCGTATCCATAAACGAAGTCATCAGAAGCACATACCGCCCGCTCGACATCTCCGCCTCCAGATGGTACTCTGTCCGCAAAACCTCTGCCAGTCTGGTTCCCGTCATAAAATCTGGAAATAGCACCAGTTTTGACGGATCATATCCATATACACCTGCCGCACCACAGATTTCCTCTTTCAGAAGCCGGAAATGTTTTAGCTTCGCCAATTTTTCCCGGAGTTCCCGCAATCGGGCACCATACCGCGCCATCTCCCCGGCTCCTTTTTCTGCCATATACCGGACGCAGTTCTCCATCGACGCAATCAGAATATACGACGGGCTGGAACTCTGGTAAACCGATAAATACTGTTCCACCTTCTTCGCATCCAGAATCTGGCTTTTCAGATGCAGAATCGCCGTCTGTGTCAGGGATGGAAGCGTCTTGTGAAGACTCTGGATCACCAGGTCCGCCTCCTCCTGTAACGCCCCATCCGGGAAATAGTTCCCATCCCCAAACGGCAGATGCGCGCCGTGCGCCTCATCCACAATCAGCGCCGCTCCATGCCGGTGCGCCGTCGCTGCAATCCCCTGAATATCCGACACGATCCCCTCATAGGTCGGGGAAGTCACAAACACCGCCCGGATCTCCGGATGCTCCAAAAGTGCTCGTTCCACCTGCTCTGGCTCGATCCCTCCCGGAATCTGAAACTCCGGCACCTCCTCCGGATATAAATATACCGGTTCCAGCTGGTTTAAAACCACCGCGTGATACGCCGATTTGTGGGAATTTCGAGCCATGAGGATTTTTTCCCCCGGCTTCACCGCCGCCGCGATCGCCGCCAGAATCCCGCACGTACTGCCATTCACCAGATACCAGCTCCGGTCTGCTCCGTACACCGCAGCCGCCGAATTCATCGACTCTTTCAAAATATCTTCCGCATGATGCAGGTTGTCAAATCCATCAATCTCCGTGATATCCACCGAAAATGGATTCGGGACGGAAGTTATCCCCATTTTCACCTGGCGTTTGTGACCCGGCATGTGGAACGGGTAGGCATCCGACGCCGCATAGGTGGATAAACGTTCTAAAAGCGGCACTTCCGGACGTAGGATGATTGTTTCCGACCACATTTTCCTGTCTTTATTCACTTTTTCTTCTTCCTTCTGTTTCTCTCTTTTTTCGTTCATGTCTTATTTCTATCCGCTGCACCGCATCCCAAAAGCATTTCATTTCCCTGAAAACAACTTTTTAAAATTTTATTTTAATCTTTTATAAAAAACTACCGCAGTATCTGATCGCCATCCTTGACACAAAGATTTTTCTTCACACCTAATGTTACCATCCATCCACGGACAATCGGCGTCTTATACGAACCAGCGCCCGCGACGCCATCCTGCACATTATCCCAGAGCCAGTCCGGCGTCGGCCATAAGCAGACCTCCGGTGAAATCTCCTGATAGAGCTCCTCTTCTACGCCTCTCTGCCCATGGTGCGCCATCTGTAGCACATCCGATTTCAGTTCCTCCTGCGTATGATTGGCAAGAAAATCTTCCCCTGCCTGCCAGCCCATATCACCCAAAAACAGGATCCGTTTTCCGCCCATCTCCACGCGGTACGCGACCGAGCTGTTATTAAAACTATTTTCCGTGCAGGCAAATGGCTCGTTCATCACTGTGATCTCCGCGCCCGCCAATGAAATCTTCTGCCCTTTCGTAAGCGTCCCGCATTTTTCTGCTTCCGGCAGTTTCGCAATCGCTTCCGTGATCCGATCATAACACTCCAAATCTGAATCCCGTCTTGAAACCTGCTCCTGACCTAAAAATTCTTTATTCAGAAATGAATAGTACACCTTACCGATCGAGATCGGCATCGGATCCATGTTTAAAATCTCCGTGATCGCCCCCACATGATCGCTGTGCGGATGGGTTAAAAGCCATGCATCCACATGACCGCCCAACTCCTGAATAACCTCAATCAAATGCGGTGCATCGACATCACGACCGCCGTCTACCACGATCACCGCGCCTTCCTTCGTCTTCATAACGCAGGAGAGGTTCTGCCAGATATCCGCACACGCTAAAAGCCGAAGCTCTCCCCCGTCCAGATACGGCTCCTCCACGCCCGGCTCCGCCGCCTCCGCCGCAGCTAATGCTTCCATTTCTGCCGCCGACTGCTGTTCCCCCAGGTTATCTAAATCAATCGGCTGATCTGGATTTTCTCCATTTTCATCTCGGACAGTCTCCCGCTCTGTACTGTCCACGATTGCTACCGTTCCGGCTGTCTCCGGATAGTTCGTGAACCGGCGGCTGCATCCGCTCAAGTTCAAAAGGAACGTCATGCCAAGCGCCGCTGCATATAAATATTTCCGGCGTTTCTGTTTCATCTTGTTTGGCTCCATTTTTCTTCTCCATTTTAAAATTTCTGCATTTGCCTAGTTCTATTCCTACTTCCATTTTGGTTTTCTATTTGCTTCTGTTTTCAATCAATTATAACAGTTGCCATATCCGAAAACAAGAAATTATATATTCAAGAAAGACTCCTGTCTGAATGGCTTTTTTACTTAACATGAATGTTAAACGAAGTTTCCTATTTCTTCTTCGCGCGAGTGCGCATCATTGGCACGTTAGTGCCTTTTTTTGTAATAGGGAATTCCAAGGAATTTCCTATTACAAAAAAACCGCCACACTGTCTCCAGTGTGACGGCTTCTCATCTTCATGAGGCATCGGGGATTCGAACCCCGGACAACTTGATTAAAAGTCAAGTGCTCTACCGACTGAGCTAATACCCCATATGCCCAGAACCGGAATCGAACCAGTGACACGAGGATTTTCAGTCCTCTGCTCTACCAACTGAGCTATCTGGGCGTAATGGTTATTTGATTTTATGCGGATTAAAAGTTTGCTTGTCGCTTTTTTAGTCCGAAGTGCTCAGCTCAAGACCTGCGGTCTTTCGCTTACGGCATTCGCCGTATACATCTAAAAATATATCTGTTAAAAAACATGCAAGCATGTTTTTAACTTCTATATTTTTATCTGTGCACTTCTCATTGCATAAAAAAATTGCGGGGGCAGGATTTGAACCTGCGACCTTCGGGTTATGAGCCCGACGAGCTTCCAGACTGCTCCACCCCGCGCTAATTCTTACTCTATTATTATATACAATTTCTGGAAAAATACAACCATTATTGTAAAAATAATAATGGATGGAGGTGGATTCGAACCACCGAAGCGAGACGCAACAGATTTACAGTCTGCCCCCTTTGGCCACTCGGGAACCCATCCATTTTAAAAAGCCGATGATCGGACTCGAACCGATAACCTGCTGATTACAAATCAGCTGCTCTGCCAATTGAGCCACATCGGCATAAAACATTGGTAACAATGGGGCCTACAGGGCTCGAACCTGTGACCCTCTGCTTGTAAGGCAGATGCTCTCCCAGCTGAGCTAAGACCCCATCTACGATACTGCACCAGTCCATATTCATTTTTCAAAGAATTGAAATAGTCGTATCTAAACGACCCGGATGGGGTTCGAACCCACGACCTCCGCCGTGACAGGGCGGCGCTCTAACCAGCTGAGCCACCGGGCCAAAAGGTATATACCTTCAAAACTGCACACTGAATTTCTTCTACTCTCTATCTTTCATCCTTCAGGAAATAACTTCCTCTTACCTATCCTTAACCATAACTTTTTGGTTAAGCCCTCGACCGATTAGTAACAGTCAGCTTCACGTATTACTACGCTTCCACCTCTGCCCTATCTACCTCGTCGTCTTCAAGGGGTCTTACTACTTGCGTATGGGATATCTCATCTTGAGGGGGGCTTCACGCTTAGATGCCTTCAGCGTTTATCCCGTCCCGGCTTGGCTACTCTGCCATGAACTTGATAGTTCAACAGATACACCAGAGGCCAGTCCACCCCGGTCCTCTCGTACTAAGGGCAGCTCCTCTCAAATATCCTACGCCCGCGCCGGATAGGGACCGAACTG
>NZ_PYLO01000007.1 GCF_003024715.1 Clostridium fessum
CTATCAAGTTCATGGCAGAGTAGCCAAGCCGGGACGGGATAAACGCTGAAGGCATCTAAGCGTGAAGCCCCCCTCAAGATGAGATATCCCATACGCAAGTAGTAAGACCCCTTGAAGACGACGAGGTAGATAGGGCAGAGGTGGAAGCGTAGTAATACGTGAAGCTGACTGTTACTAATCGGTCGAGGGCTTAACCAAAAGGATATGGTTAAGAATTGGATAGGTAAGAGGAAGTTATTTCCTGAAGGATGAAAGATAGAGAGTAGAAGAAATTCAGTGTGCAGTTTTGAAGGTATATACCTTTTATTCCTCGATAGCTCAGTCGGTAGAGCACGCGGCTGTTAACCGCGCTGTCGTAGGTTCGAGTCCTACTCGGGGAGTTTTAATTTAATATCTGGCCCCATGGTCAAGCGGTTAAGACATCGCCCTTTCACGGCGGTAACACGAGTTCGAATCTCGTTGGGGTCATTTATGGCGACATAGCCAAGTGGTAAGGCGTGGGTCTGCAACACCCTGATCACCAGTTCAAATCTGGTTGTCGCCTCTGAGGAATCATCGAAAGATGGTTCCTTTTTTTATGCCTGAAAAGCCGTATTTTACAAGGATTTTCGGGATTTCAACTGTGTGATTCGCTGTAAAGTAAGATGCGCTATCCGATTTTCACATCTTCTGCTATAATAGAATCATTCACGAAACGGCATTTTAAATAGCCGCAACAAAATTATTTTATAATATGGAGGAAGCGAAAATGGCAGAAAAATTACAGGAATACAGCCTGACCTGGGAAGTAACGGATGAGATGACGGCAAAGCGAATCGGAAGCGCAGGTTCCCAAATTTTGTCTACTCCGAATATGGTGGCCCTGATGGAGGCGGCAGCGCTGGAACTGGCGAAATCGTATCTGGAGGAAGGACAGACGACGGTCGGAGCGGAGATTCACTGCCGCCATCTGGCGCCGACGCCGGTGGGAATGAAGGTAACAGCGACTGCAAAACTCCGCAGCATTGAGCGCCGGAAAATGTGGTTTGATATTGAAGTAAACGATGAGAAGGGCAAATGCGGCGAAGGGTCCCATCTGCGGATCATGGTAAATTCAAAGGCGATGAGCGACAAGGCTGCGAGCAAGGCGGAATAAGGAGTATCAGGTTTAAGTATCATGCGTGGATTTTGCCGTTCTGGAATAAGGGGGAGCGGCAAAATCAGCTTGTGGTATGCCATGCGTGTGAATAGAGATAAAGAAAAGTGACTGGTCACGTGTGTGTGCAGTAACATAGAAAGAGAGGCAGCGGTGCGGACAGAAACGATAGGGTGGATCATTGGCATTTTGATTGCGGCAGCGCTTGTCTGGTGGATTTACCGCAAAATAAAGAGGAAAATACGGCAGCTGGCGAGTACGCCGGAGGTACAGGTGTTTCGGTATGTGGCAAAGCATTTATCGGAAGGTGATTTGACGCAGCCAGACGCATCCAAACCGCGTTCGCTGGCGGGAATGGACCGGCTGTGCCTGCCGCAGATTGCAAAAGATTTCCCGGAGTTTAACTGGAGCGAGTGGAAGACTCAGATCGAGACAGAATTGAGAAAAAAACTGGAAAAAGAGTATCAGAAGGTACATATCCACCGGACGGTCATCAGCCGCTATCAGAAGGAAAAAGGACTCTGCCGGATTCTGTGTGAGTCGGCGGTCGAGTATGAGGAAATGACTGAATATGAGAAAACGCCTGAGATGCAGTCAGAACTGCATTCGAATCTGATTCAGACAGTTTATGAGACGGAACTGGTGTATGTCTATGAGGATGCGAAAACAGCAGGGGCAGCGGTTTCGCTTATCTGTCCAAACTGCGGTGCACCGATTCAGAAGCTGGGGTTGAAAAAGTGTGAATATTGTGGTTCCGTGCTGGAAGTCCAGAATAAGAAGGCGTGGAGACTGCTGGAGATGCGGGAAAAGTAAGCGGGTGATCTCACGGTAGAATCCGGTGATGGGGAGAGAATGCTCCCAGATAAATTGCAGAAGAGTTTTATATGGGGGCAGGAGCTTCCTGATGGCTGCCGCGAAAGCGGACAACCATGCAGGTAGTTTCCTGCCATTTGTCTGTGCCCGGAACGGAGGGAGCTTTCAGCGAAATGCCGACACCAACCGTTCCAAGCCAGACCGCTGTTTCCGTCAGAGGCTTGTTGAACTGGCGGATGGAAGTTTTAAGATCCAGATGGGAATGCAGCATTTATTCTGTTTCAACTGGATGTAAATTCATAACCAGCTTTTCCGGATGCCGCCTAATCCACCGCAATGCAATCAGGCAGATGGCAACGGAGATGAGAGATCCGATCGGCGCTGCGAGTCCCATCGGATACAGTGTTTCTGGGAAATAGCGGCAGGCAAGCCATGCCAGCGGGATGCGCGCTACCACGATCGAGATGCAGTTGTGCAGGAACGACAGCCCGGACAGTCCGCAGGCGCAGAAGAAACCGCTGCAGCAGAAATGGATACCGGCGATCATGCAGTCCAGCACATAGCTCTTCATATACTGGGTTCCGAGCCGGACAACCTCTGCCTCATCAGTAAAGAGGGAGACGGCGGCACCGGCAGCAAACTGCATGGCGATTGCGATGATCAGCCCGAAAGAAAATGTGATGCAGATCGCGTAGCGCAGCGTCTGACGGGCACGCTCAGGTTTTCCGGCACCCAGATTTTGAGCGGAGAGGGCGGAAACCGTGGAGAGAAGCGAGGATGGAACCAGAAACAGGATTCCGATCAGCTTTTCAACGATTCCGACCGCCGCCGCATCATTTAATCCGCGCTGGTTGGCAAACATGGTAATAACCAGAAAAGAAACCTGTATAAAGCCGTCCTGAACTGCAACTGGGATTCCGACCTGCAGGATGGAGGCTATGGTAGTCTTATGTGGATGGAGGTCACGGAGACGAAAACCCGGAAACATCCGTTTTTTAATGATTACGACCAGGGCGATCAGGACACTGCACATCTGTGACAGGGTCGTGCCGAGCGCCGCGCCGGACGGACCGAGCGAAAACACGCCCATTAAAAGGTAATCAAGCGCAATATTGATAATACAGGCGATTGCAACGAAATACATCGGACTTTTGGAGTCTCCCATGCCGCGGAAAATAGAGCTGATGATATTGTAGGCGGTGATGAACGGGATGCCGGCAAAGCAGATCATCAGATATGCCGCGGTGCCGTTTACCGCTTCCTCCGGGACAGACAGCAGCCTGATAATGCCGTGAACCGTCGTCAGCAGAAGTCCGGTCAGAAGAATGGACAGACCTGCAAATAAGGAAATCGTGTTACCGATGCCGCGCGCCGCAAGCTTCCGGTCACCCGCGCCGACCGCGCGTCCGATGAGAACTGTTGCGCCCATCGCCAGACCAACGATCATAACCGTCAGCATATGCATGACCTGACTGCCGACCGAGACCGCCGTCGTCCCATCCACGCCTCCAAACTGCCCGATAATAAACAGATCCGCCATGCCGTAGAGTGTCTGCAAAAAATAAGATAACAAATATGGCAGGGAGAAATAGATAACTGTTTTCAGCACACTGCCGGAGGTGAGATTCTTTTCCATGAATAAATCCTCGTCTTTCTGGTAAAAATAGATGACTCTGCCGTCGGCTGTCAGAAAGAAAACGCCGCAGAAATCATCTTCTGAGTATAGTTTATCAGAAATAACTATAATGTCTACAATAATTATGGAGTCAAGGAAAGAAAATCCTTGTTTTTAAGTAGGAAATTTGTGGTATAATATGAGCACTTAGCGAGGTGTTTTCGAGCTTAGTGCGAGTCATACCTAAATACTTAATGAAGCAGAGCCAAAGGCGATAGCTGAATTTAGTATTTATGGTATAATATGAGAAGGCAAATAAAACCCACTTTGATTTTACACAGGAGGTTTCATGAGTTTAGAGTTTAAAAAAATTGAAGTTAACAGTATCCAGGAGATGCTTCCGTTTTACGCGATGCGCCACAATATGACGTGCGACAGCGTATTTCTGGAGAGCTATGTCTGGAAAGATTATTATAATGTCCGTTATGCAATCTGGGAAAATAAGGCGCTTTTATGGCTGATGGAGAATGAAGGACGTTGTTTTTCCGCGATGCCGCTGTGCCGGGAGGAAGACCTGCCGGGGGCGTTTGCGGCGATTGAGGAGTATTTTAATGAAGAACTGGGATATCCGCTGGTTATCAATCTGGCGGATGAGTATGCAGTGAAATATTTAAATCTGCCGGAGGACAAATATCTGGTGGAAGAGCAGGTCGATTCGAGGGATTATCTCTACAACGGAGATGCGATGCGTTCCCTGGCGGGAAAGAAACTGCATAAGAAGAAAAACCGCGTCAACGCATTTAAGCGCGAATATGAGGGGCGCTATGAGTACCGCCGTCTGTGCTGTTCGGACAGCCACGATGTCTGGGTTTTTCTGGACCGCTGGAGACAGCAGAAGGGCGAGGAGGTCGAGGAACATCTCGATTATGAGGTAAAGGGCATTCACGATATTCTGAAAAACTGTTCAGAATTCAGTATCCACATGGGCGGCGTGTATATCGACGGTCAGATGGAGGCATTTACGATCGGAAGCTACAATCCGGTGGAACATATGGCGGTTATCCATATTGAGAAGGCAAACCCGGAGATCAACGGTCTGTACCAGTTTATCAACCAACAGTTCCTGATAGAGGAATTTCCTGAGGCTGAGTGGGTCAACCGCGAGGACGATATGGGCTTAGAGGGACTCCGGAAGGCGAAAATGACGTATTATCCGGCGGATTATGCACGCAAATATCTGGTAGAACAGCTGTTAAACGGCAGCAAGGGCTATCACTGGGCGGAGCAGATCGCCAATACGACGGCGGGAAGTGTGCTGACGTATCTGGATGCGGAGGATAAGGACGAGACGAAGCATCTCTGGCATATGTGTTTCCCGGAAGATTCGGAGAGTTTTATCGAGTATTATTATAAGGAAAAGACGAAGGATAACGAGATTCTGGTGAAAAAGGATAATGGACTTCTGATTTCGATGGTGCAGTACAATCCGTATGCGGTGAAGCTGCGTGGACGTCTCTGGAAGCTCGATTATCTGGTCGGGGTGGCGACCGAGGAGAGCCGCCGCCGCGAAGGACATTTCCGGGACGTATTTGTGAAAATGCTTCACGACGAGGAGGCAGCCGGAAAGCCGATCACGTATCTGGTTCCGGTCAACCCGGCTGTGTATGCGCCGATGGGATTTACCTTCATCGGAAATGTGGCATCCTATGAGCTGACCGAGGAGGCGAAAAAGACGCTGACGCGCACGGTGTGTCAGGATACGCCGGAGGACTGCGGGCGGGCTGCTGTCTATATGGAACAGTGGCTGGGCGCACGGTATGAGATGTATACGCGCCGGGATGCGGCGTATGTGAGCCGTCTCATCAAGGAGCTGGCTTCTGAAAATGGCACGTTGGAATTCCTGGAACAGGACGGCAGGCTGGTTGGCCTGGATGCCTACTGGGGCTGGGAAGTCCGTGAACACCGGCTTTTGTATGCGGAGGACGCATACACGGTCAAGACGGGCGAGAAGCCGTGGAATATGGCGCGCCTGACGAATATCGGGGCGCTGCTGGCGGCATTTGGCTTAAAACAGGCAGAGCAGCAGGGAGAAGAAAAACGTATGCTCACACTGGGCATCCGTATGAATGATTCGATTCTGGAAATGAACAACGGTGAGTTTGTCTGGACGATTGGGGAGACAGGTTCCAGCCTGAAGGCGCGGAAACCGGAGCCGGATACCTGCGGCTGCACGGAAAATGTTTCCATATGGCTGGAGACGAAGCCGGAAGAGCTGGTGAGCTGGCTGTTTGGCTGCCGGAAAGCGGAAGAAATCTGGGGTGGACAGCTTGAAAATAAGGGGCTGGCAGAGATTCTGGCACAGGTGGATACGGTGAACGGCGTGTATCTGGATGAGATTGTGTAGAGTGCGTGCTGTAATTGTATAGGATAGAGAATATGCTGATTTTATGTAAACTAATAGCAACCGCTTTTATGTTTTCAGAAAAAGGAGAGGAGAGTGCGTCAGATGGGAGAGACAGACACATTAAAAAAATGGATTAATGAGTCAAATTATATTGTATTTTTTGGCGGGGCGGGTGTTTCGACCGAGAGCAATATCCCGGATTTTAGAAGCACGGACGGGCTGTACCATCAGGAGTATGACTATCCGCCGGAAACGATTTTAAGCCACAGCTTTTATATAAGAAAGCCAGAGGAATTTTACCGGTTTTACCGCAATAAGATGCTGTTCCCGAATGCAAAGCCGAACCGGGCGCATTTGGCGCTGGCGAAGCTGGAGCAGGAAGGAAAGCTGAAAGCGGTCATTACCCAGAATATCGACGGGCTGCACCAGGCAGCAGGCAGCAAAGAGGTGCTGGAGCTGCATGGATCGGTGCTCCGCAACCATTGTACGCGCTGTGGCAGGTTTTACGGATTGGATGATATTTTGAAAATGAAGGGCGTGCCGAAATGTGGCTGCGGCGGCGTGATCAAGCCGGATGTCGTGCTGTATGAGGAAGGACTGGACAATGAGGTAATTGAGCGGTCAATTGCCCATATCCGCAAGGCAGATATGCTGATCATCGGCGGCACCTCGCTGGTGGTGTACCCGGCAGCGGGGCTGATTGATTATTATCATGGAAATAAACTGGTTCTGATCAATAAATCAGCGACCTCGCGCGATGGTCAGGCGGATCTGGTTATCAGCGACAGCATCGGGAAGGTGCTGGGGGACGCGGTCGGAGTATAAGGTAGTAACAGGGGAGAGAGGAAATGGTATACGAGGTTGGAGATATTGTAAAACTCAAAAAGCCGCACCCGTGCGGCAGCCATGAGTGGGAGATCCTGCGGGTCGGCGCGGATTTCCGTTTGAAATGTGCCGGCTGCGGGCATCAGGTGATGATGGCACGACCATTGGTAGAAAAGAGTACCAGAGGACTGAAAAAAGCGGGAGAGAAGTCCGAATAAGAGCGGCGGGTGGGCGTACAGATGCAGGCAGCTTCATGATCTGGCAGTCAGTAAAAGAATGCAGTAAGAAGGGGCAGAAAGCCCGGAAAAAACGAGAAAATTTACATAGAAAATCTCGAAAAAGTGCTTGCCAAGCCGTTCCTTTTTTGGTATCATAGATATTCGGTAATATATAACACAAAAATCCTTACTCCCTGCTGGAGTCAGGGGGTCAGTGACCACAAGGAGGTAAGAAAGAGCATGAACAAATATGAATTAGCAGTTGTTCTTAGCGCAAAACTCGAGGACGAAGAGAGAGCCGCAGCGATGGAGAAAGTAACAGGTTACATCACACGTTTCGGCGGTACAGTAACTGACATTGATGAATGGGGCAAGAAGAGACTTGCTTACGAGATTCAGAAAATGAAAGAAGGATTCTACTACTTCGTACATTTCGAGTCTGATTCCGTATGCCCGAATGAGGTGGAGAACCACATCCGCATCATGGAGCCGGTTATCAGATACTTATGCGTAAGACAGGATGCGTAAGAGTAGATAAAGAAAGAGTGATCGTATGAATAAAGTAATTCTGATGGGCAGATTAACGAGAGATCCGGAAGTGAGATACTCTCAGGGCGAGAGAGCTATGGCAATCGCCAGATACACGCTGGCAGTAGACCGCAGAGGCCGCAGAGGCGGAAACGGAGACGACAGCGCACAGACAGCGGATTTCATTCCGTGTGTTGCATTTGACAGAGCAGGCGAATTCGCTGAGAAGTATTTTCATCAGGGAACCAAGCTCGTAGTAACCGGAAGAATTCAGACTGGCAGCTATACCAATCGTGACGGCCAGAAAGTATATACGACAGAAGTGATTGTAGAGGATCAGGAATTTGCAGAGAGCAAGAATGCGGCATCTGGCAACAGCGACGGCGGTTACCGTCCGGCAGAGCGCCCGGCTCCGTCCAGCGCAATCGGCGATGGATTCATGAATATTCCTGATGGAGTAGAAGACGAAGGCCTTCCGTTCAACTAGGTTCGGGAATCGGTCCCCCGGCGGACGGAGTGCGCGAGAGCGCCATCAGGCTGATGTGTGTGAAGGAGGAAAGACCAATGGCATTCAATAAAGGCGATAAAACAGACGCTTCCAAGATCAGAAGAGGCGGTATGCGTAGAAGAAAAAAAGTTTGTGTATTCTGCGGCGAGAAGAACGGCGAAATCGATTACAAAGATACAAATAAATTAAAGAGATACGTATCCGAGAGAGGAAAAATCCTTCCGAGACGTATCACTGGCAACTGTGCTAAACATCAGAGAGCTCTGACTGTAGCTATCAAGAGAGCAAGACATCTGTCCCTGATGCCGTATGTTTGCGAGTAATCCTTGTAAAATAAGGGTTTTTTAAGGGTAAAAGAAGATTTTTACTCAAATTTCACTCAATTATTGAGGATAAAAATGATTGGGATTCCATGTGAGAGATCATGTGGGATCCCTTTTTGTATAATAGGAAATTCCATGGAATTCCCTATTACACAAAAAGACAGATTTCAAAAATAAGTGCTTTACAAAGACGCTTTAGTATGCTAATATGGTAGCATATTAAAAAGCGAGACGGAAACCGGCAAAGGGAGAACGGCTTCCACTGTCTGAAAATGAGGAGGACACTAATTATGAAAAAGAGATTTGTGAGCGCAGCGCTGGCTGCAGTAATGGCACTTTCCATGACCGCATGTGGCAGCAGCAACAGCGCAGCAGAGACAACCGCAGCAGACACAGAGGCGGCTGAGAGCCAGGCAGAGGAAACCACCGCAGAAGAGGCGAAGACAACCGACGGCGGCACTCTGATTGTTGGTTTTGATCAGGATTTCCCGCCGATGGGATTTGTAGGCGATGACGGCGAGTACACCGGATTTGACCTGGAACTGGCACAGGAAGTTGCAAAACGTCTGGGTCTGGAATATAAGGCACAGCCGATTGCCTGGGATTCTAAAGATATGGAGCTTGAGTCCGGCAATATCGACTGCATCTGGAATGGATTTACGATGACGGGTCGTGAGGATGATTACACCTGGACTGAGCCGTACATGGCAAACCAGCAGGTATTTGTCGTAGCCAATGATTCGGATATCAGCAGCCAGGCGGATCTGGCAGGCAAGATCGTAGAGGTTCAGGCAGATTCTTCCGCAGAGGCAGCTTTAAAAGAGGCACCGGAACTGACCGCTACTTTCAAGGAGCTTCTGACAACCGCTGATTACAACACCGCATTCATGGATCTGGAGCAGGGCGCCGTTGATGCCATTGCGATGGACGTAATCGTAGCAGGCTATCAGATTCAGCAGAGAAACGCTGATTTCAAGATTCTGGACGATTCCCTTTCTGAGGAAGAATACGGCGTAGGCTTCAAGAAGGGCAACACCGAGTTAAGAGATAAAGTTCAGAGCACTCTGGAAGAGATGGCAGAGGATGGAACCTTACAGGAAGTTTCTGAGAAATGGTTTAGCAAAGACGTAACTACCATCGGCAAATAGTAATTAATCGTTGATTGTAAAAACGAAACATTATTAAATAATAGGAATAGGGACGGCTGTGAATGATTTCATGGCAGTCCCCATTCGCGGTTTATGTGTTTAACTGTGAAGTCACAGCACATTCCGTTACCGGGCACGTATGCGTGAACAGTAACGAATCTACATTTTAGAAAGCAGGTATGGGATAATTATGGGTAAGATGACACTCCAGCAGATGATTACACAGCTTGCGGGTGGTATGGCAGTCAGCACACAGATTTTTGTGATCACACTGCTATTTTCACTTCCGTTAGGACTCGTGATCGCGTTCGGGCGTATGTCGAAGAACAAGCTGATCCAGACGATTGTAAAAGTATATATTTCGATTATGCGAGGCACACCGCTGATGCTGCAGCTGATGGTGGTGTATTTTGGACCGTATTATCTGTTCCGCATCAAAGTCGGCAGCAGTTACCGTCTGTGGGCTACCTTCATCGGTTTTGTCATTAACTATGCGGCATATTTTGCCGAGATTTACCGCAGCGGCATCCAGTCGATGCCGGTCGGACAGTATGAGGCAGCGGAGATTCTGGGTTATGGAAAGGCACAGACCTTCTTCAAGATCATCCTGCCGCAGGTAATCAAGCGGATTCTTCCGTCGGTGACGAATGAGGTCATCACGCTGGTAAAAGATACGTCTCTGGCGTTTACGTTGAGCGTGGCGGAGATGTTCTCAATCGCCAAGGCGCTGGCGGCATCCCAGACGAATATGATGCCGTTTGTAGCAGCAGCCGTCTTTTACTACATTTTCAATCTGGTTGTGGCAGTTGCAATGGAATGGATTGAGAAAAAGCTGGATTATTACCGATAGAAGCGGGAGGAATGTGGAAAATGAACTTGTTAGAATTAAATCATGTGGAAAAATCATTCGGCGATCTGTCGGTTTTAAAGGATATTTCACTGAGTGTGAGCGAGGGCGAGATCGTGTCCATCATCGGACCGTCCGGTTCGGGTAAATCGACGCTTCTGCGCTGCGCGACGATGCTGGAGACGATGGATCACGGCGAGATCGTATATTTAGGAAAGAGAGCAGCCTGGACGGGCGCGGATGGCAAGGTCAGCTATGCGGATAAGAAGGACATGAAGGAGATCCGCAGCCAGTACGGTCTGGTATTCCAGAATTTTAACCTGTTTCCGCACTATTCTGTGCTGAAAAATATCACAGACGCGCCGATCCATGTGCAGAAGCGCGACAAGGAGACGGTTTATAAAGAGGCGCGCGAGCTTCTGAAAAAAATGGGTCTGGAGGATAAGGAGGACTATTATCCGTACCAGCTCTCCGGCGGTCAGTGCCAGCGTGTGGCGATCGCCCGTGCATTGGCACTGAATCCGAAGATTCTGTTTTTCGACGAGCCGACCTCCGCACTGGATCCGGAGCTGACGGGAGAAGTATTGAAGGTTATTAAGTCGTTAGCGGATCTGCACATCGCGATGGTGATTGTTACCCATGAGATGGCGTTTGCGAAAGATATCTCCCACCGCGTGATCTTCATGGCAGACGGACTCATCGTCGAGGAGGGCGCGCCGGAGAAGGTGTTTGCTTCGGATAATGAGAGAACGAAGAGCTTTTTGGGACGGTATGGGAAGATTCTGTAAGAAATAATTAGGAAAATGGAAGATGGGCGTTGCTGGTTTTGGAGTGGAAAATCGGCGACGCCCGTTTTTTATGGGGAAGCATTTTATGGGGAAGCATATAAGTGTTATTTGCAATTTTACAGTAAATGTGATACGCTTTTATCAAGTATTCCGATTTGCGAGGCAGTAGATACCTTTCAAAAAGGAATGGAACAGAAATAATCGAGTGTTCCGGCGATGCTGGAAGTGGTGAAAAGCGATGCTGACGTTTGAGACGGGTCTTGAAGGAAAGGGGAGCGGTTCATGGAGATTCGTATACCCTTTTTGAGATGGATGGAGTCCGCGTCTGCGCGGGCTCTTTTTGATCCATTTGCTCTATAGAAAGGCGGGGCTGGAAAAAGTGGTGCCTGTGGATGGAAGATTTTGCAGGACAGGATCGCAGCATGGTTTTTAGCAGAGATATTTGAAATGGTATCTGTTGTAGAGAAAAATTTGGACAGATAAACAGGAAGATATGAGGGAAAAACATGGAGACAGAATCAAGAGTTGCCGTGATCGGTATTGTGGTCGATCAGACGGGAGATACGGAAGAGTTGAATAAGGTGCTGCACCAGTACGGGCAGTATATCGTAGGGCGGATGGGGATTCCTTACCACAAACGGAACGTGAATATTATCAGCGTCGTGATTGACGCGCCGGGTGATGTGATCAGTGCGCTGTCCGGGAAGCTGGGGATGCTGCGGGGGATTTCTTCGAAGGCGCTGTATTCGAAGGCACCGGAAGCACAGGAATGAAAACGAGGTGGCGGAATGGCAGATTTTACACGCGCGGGACTTCGACCGTCTGACTGGTGGCGGGAGGCGGTCCGTCCAGGCGCTGAACAGATAGAAACGATTACAGAATTAAAGAGATTGATTGACCGTCTGGAAGCGGGGGAGTCCCTGACGGAGGATGAGTGGGTCAGTCTGATCGAGGGACGTTCACCGGAGCTGGCGGACTACCTCTTTGAAAAAGCGCGCTGCATCCGGGAAAGAGAGTACGGAAAAGCGGTGTATGTGCGGGGACTCATTGAGTGCAGCAATTATTGCAAAAACGACTGTCTTTATTGCGGCATCCGGAGGAGCAACCGAAATGCAAGCCGGTACCGCCTGAGTCGGGAGGAGATTCTTTCCTGCTGTGAGAATGGTTATCAGCTGGGATTCCGCACCTTTGTTTTGCAGGGCGGTGAGGATCCGGCGATGACGGATGACTGGGTGATGGAGATGGTGCAGGCGATCCGGGCAGGATTTCCAGATTGTGCGATTACTTTGTCGCTCGGAGAAAAGAAGTATGATACGTTGAAACGCTGGAAAGAGGCAGGGGCGGACCGGTATCTGCTGCGCCATGAGACGGCGGACGCGTGCCATTACGCGAGCCTGCATCCGGCAGAGATGTCATTTGAACACCGGATGCAGTGCCTGCGTGATTTAAAGGCGCTTGGTTATCAGACCGGATGCGGTTTTATGGTCGGTTCGCCGCACCAGACGACGCACTGTCTGGCGAGAGATATGCGTTTTATCGAAGAACTGGATCCGGAAATGGTGGGAATCGGTCCGTTTATTCCGCAGCACGACACTCCGTTTGGCGGGGAGGCAGCAGGAACGTTGGAAGAGACACTGTTTCTTTTAGGGCTGCTTCGCCTGCTGAAGCCGAAAGTGCTGCTTCCGGCGACGACGGCGCTCGGAACGATTCACCCGATGGGGCGCGAACTGGGAATTCTGGCAGGCGGAAACGTCGTGATGCCGAACCTGTCTCCGGTCGGGGTGCGCGCCAAATATATGCTTTATGACAATAAAATCTGCACGGGAGACGAGGCGGCGGAGTGCGTCAGCTGCATGAAGCGGCGCATGGAAAGCATCGGGTACGAGGTAGTCGTCGACCGGGGAGATTATAAGGGGTAAAAGCCTGCAATTTGGTTTGTTGGCATCGAAAGATGCTTACAGATAAATAAACTGACGGGGAAGGACGCGATTGGCGGCTGGTTATGCGGGCATTTTTGAAATTGAAAATGCCGGAGGAAAACATGATAGCTATCATCCTGACCTGTAAGAGAAGGAGAAGAGACTATGAGTTACAATTACAACCCATCATCCAAAAAGGCAGAGGAATTTATCAACCATGAGGAAATTTTAGAGACTCTTTCCTATGCCGAGAAGAACAAAAACAACGTGGAACTGATCGATCGGATTCTGGCGAAGGCGCGGCTTCGAAAAGGGCTGAGCCACCGTGAGGCGGCAGTGCTTCTTGACTGTGAGATTCCGGAAAAGGTGGAGGAGATCTTTGAACTGGCACGTCAGATCAAGCAGGATTTCTACGGAAACCGGATCGTCATGTTTGCGCCGTTGTATCTGTCGAATTACTGCGTGAATGGCTGCGTGTACTGTCCATACCACATGAAAAACAAGCACATTGCCAGAAAGAAGCTGACGCAGGAGGAAATCCGGCAGGAGGTAATTGCGCTTCAGGATATGGGACATAAACGTCTGGCGCTGGAGACGGGCGAGGATCCGGTTAACAGCCCGATCGAATATGTGCTGGACAGTATCAGGACAATTTACAGCATCAAGCATAAAAACGGGGCGATCCGCCGGGTCAATGTCAATATTGCGGCGACGACGGTGGAGAATTACCGGAAACTGAAAGAGGCGGGAATCGGAACATATATCCTGTTCCAGGAGACGTACCACAAGGAGAGCTATGAGCGCCTGCATCCGACGGGACCAAAGCACAATTACTGTTATCACACGGAGGCGATGGACCGCGCGATGGAGGGCGGCATCGATGATGTGGGAATCGGCGTTTTATTTGGTCTGGAGTTGTACCGGTATGAATTTGCAGGACTTTTGATGCACGCGGAACATCTGGAGGCAGTTTTTGGTGTTGGTCCGCACACCATCAGCGTGCCGCGCATCCGCCGGGCGGACGATATCGACCCATCGACCTTTGACAACGGTATCAGCGACGATATTTTTGAGAAGATCGTAGCCTGCATCCGGGTGGCAGTTCCGTACACGGGCATGATTATCTCAACGAGAGAGAGCAAAGCCTGTCGGGAGCGGGTGCTGCGGCTGGGCGTATCGCAGATCAGCGGCGGTTCCCGCACCAGTGTCGGCGGATATGCAGAGGAAGAGCCGGAGGAGGAAAATTCGGCGCAGTTCGATGTGAGCGACAACCGGACACTCGACCAGGTGGTCCGCTGGCTGATGGAATTAGGCTATATCCCAAGCTTCTGTACGGCGTGCTACCGGGAAGGACGGACGGGCGACCGCTTTATGAGCCTGTGCAAGAGCGGGCAGATTCAGAACTGTTGTCATCCGAATGCGTTGATGACGCTCAAGGAGTATCTGGAAGATTATGCGGCGCCGGGGACGAAAGAGATTGGAGAGAAGCTGATTCAGGCGGAGATCGGTTCGATTCCGAAAGAAAAAGTGCAGGAGATCGTGAGGAAAAATCTGGTTGAAATTGAAAAGGGGCAGCGGGATTTCAGGTTTTAGTTAAATCAGGAGGATCAAAATGGGAATGAATGAGACGCCGTCCGGCGAGCGGGTACATATCGCGTTTTTTGGACGGAGAAATGCGGGAAAATCGAGTCTGGTCAATGCGGTGACCGGGCAGGAGCTGGCGATCGTGTCGGACATCCGGGGGACGACGACCGATCCGGTCTATAAATCGATGGAGCTTCTGCCGCTTGGTCCGGTGGTTATCATCGACACGCCTGGAATCGACGATGAGGGCGAGCTGGGCTTAAAGAGAGTTGGCAAGACTCGTCAAGTCTTAAATAAGGCGGATCTGGCAGTCCTGGTGGTGGATGCGGTGGAAGGAATCAGCAGCTGGGAAGAAGAGATGATCCGGCTGTTTGAGAAGAAGGAAATCCCGTATCTGGTGGCTTACAATAAGATGGATTTGCTGACGGGAAAATCGGAACAGGAATCTGCTGTGAAACATACCGCCTATGTGAGTGCCCGGACGAGAGAAGGAATCCAGCAGTTAAAAGAGCAAATGGCACGCCTTACGTCGCAGGAAACGGATGAAAAGCGGCTGGCGGCTGATTTAGTAAAGCCGCTTGATACGGTAATTCTGGTTGTTCCGATTGACAAGGCGGCGCCGAAGGGGCGGTTGATTCTGCCGCAGCAGCAGGTCATCCGGGATCTGCTGGACATCGGTGCGATGCCGTTTGTCTGCCGGGAAAGTGAACTTTCGGAGACGTTTGCAAAATTGAAAGAAGATCCGGCATTGGTAATCACGGACAGCCAGGTATTTCCGCTGGTAGACCGGCTGACGCCGCCGCAGGTGCGTCTGACTTCCTTTTCCATTTTGTTTGCGCGGTATAAGGGGGATCTGAAACAGGCGGCAGAGGGCGCAAAAGCGCTGGAAATGATACAGGACGGAGATCCGATCCTTATTTCCGAGGGCTGTACGCATCATCGCCAGTGCGGTGACATCGGCACGGAGAAGCTGCCGGACTGGATCCGTCAGTACACGGGAAAAGCGCCGGAGTTTCATTTTGCGTCGGGGACGGAATTTCCGGAGGATGTGTCCGGCTATAAGCTGATCGTTCATTGCGGCGGCTGTATGCTGAATGCGCGGGAGATGAAGAGCCGTCTTCGCAGCGCTGCCGATCAGGAGATCCCGATGACCAATTATGGGATTTTGATTGCCTATATGAAGGGAATTTTGAAACGGAGCATGGGGGCACTGGAGCCGGTCAGGTAGGAAATTTGGGCGGAGAAATGAACGGAAAGAGCGTAAATAATTAGAAACTTAGAAATAAAGGCGGATAAAGCTGCTGGACGATGGAAATGCCTGTCGGACAGCAGCTTTGTTTCATAGGAAATTCCCTATTACACAAAAAGGCACTAACGTGCCAATGATGCGCACTCGTGCGAAGATGTAGGTTGTCGCAAGCGACCGCGCGAGACGCCCGGATGTGCCAAGGCACATTTTTTTTGCTGCCATGAGTCTGGAAAATAGCTGGAGGATATCTGGAAAAATGCAGGTTTTTTGGATTTAGCAGACACCAGAATGTAAACTATATTAATCTGGCATGTTGACATTTAAAAATCAACGGTTTATAATAGCGAAAGTTAGCTAAATGAGAAAAATGGGATATTTTTGAGTTTGACCGAAGGATAACTAAAGAAAAAGTGTTTTGATTTTGATAAGGAGTAGAAGATATGAGTTTACAACTGGCAGAAGATATTATAAAAGGACGCCGTCTGAAACGGGGCGAGGATTTAAGCTTTTTATTGAGTGAGGATCTGGATGAGCTCTGTGCGGGAGCTGATAAAATCCGGAAGGAGCTCTGCGGCAACCATGTGGATCTGTGTTCTATCATTAATGGACGAAGCGGACGCTGCGGCGAGGACTGCAAGTTTTGCGCGCAGTCAGCCTGTCATCATGCGAAGGTGGAAGAATATCCATTTCTGGAGCCAGAGGAGATTCTGGAGGACTGCAAGCGTCATGAGGCGAAGAAGGTACATCGGTACTCCATCGTGACGGCGGGACGTGCGCTGACGGGAGCGGAGATGGAGAAGGCGCTTCGGGCATACCGCGCTATGAAGAAGGAATGTAAGGTAGAGCTCTGCGCCTCCCACGGACTTCTGTCACAGGAAGATTTCAACCGTCTGAAAGAGGCGGGCGTGGGACGGTATCATGCTAATATTGAGACTTCCCGGAGAAATTTCCCGAATATCTGTACCACACATACATTTGAGGACAAGCTGGAGGTCATCCGGCGTGCGCAGGCGGCAGGACTTTCCGTTTGTTCCGGCGGTATCATCGGCATGGGAGAAACCTGGGAAGACCGGATCGACATGGCAATCACGCTGAGCGAGCTTGGAATCAAGTCAATTCCGCTCAATATCCTGCGTCCGATTCCGGGCACGCCGCTGGAACATCAGGCAGCGCTTTCGGAGGATGAGATCCTGCGGACGATTGCCATTTTCCGCTATATCAATCCGACCGCGATGGTCCGTCTGGCAGCAGGACGAAATTCTATGAAACATTCCGGTGAGCAAGCATTCCGCTCCGGCGCGAATGCAGCCATCACCGGAGATATGCTGACAACCTCCGGAAACCGCATCAGCGAGGACCAGGAGATGCTGGCAGCGATGGGTTTCACATTATAAAAAAGGAGCATTCATATCATGAGTAAAATACTTTCCGCAGAAGCGGAGCACAGACCTTACTTTACAACCAAACGGATGGCGCTGATTGGCGTGATGACGGCGGTAACCTGTATTCTGGGACCGCTCTCGATTCCGCTTCCATTCAGCCCGGTTCCGATTTCCTTTACAAACCTTGCTATTTATCTGGCGGCATATGTGCTGGGAATGAAAGCTTGCACGATCAGTTACCTGATTTATATGCTGCTTGGCATGGTGGGCATTCCGGTATTTTCCGGCTTTACGGCAGGAGTCGGTAAACTGGCAGGACCGACCGGCGGCTATCTCGTCGGATTTATCCTGATGGCGCTGATTGTTGGATTTTTCGTAGATCATTTTCCGGGCAAAGTAGCCCTGCATATCGTTGGCATGGTACTGGGACTGGCAATTTGCTATATTTTCGGAACGGTATGGCTGGCAGGTCAGCTTAACATGACCTTTGTAGCCGGACTGGGTGTGGGTGTTATCCCGTATCTGCCGGGCGATGCAGTCAAAATCATTTTCACAGCTTTGATCGGACCGAAGCTGCGCCGGGAAATTTACCGGTTAGGAGACTAAAAAGAGTTTGGCTGTAAAAACGACAGTTTAGATAAAATGATAATTTAAAATGAAGACCAGATGGGTGAAAGTGGAATACATAAAACGCTTTCACCCATCTTTTTTGTGAATGAAACGAAGAAGTTAGTTGGAATTTTATAGAAAGTAAGAAGAAAAGAGAAAAATAAAAGCAAGAGAAAACAGAAATAATTACATATATGAAATAAGATGCAGAAAAATAAGAAGGATATGCGACTAAACTTGAACAATTTTGAGGCATATGTTATACTAAAGACAGAAAAAGAGGGAGTCCCCGGAGGAACAGGGAGGAGGCAGTTGTATGGAGAAAAAGATTATCACTATCAGTCGTGAATATGGAAGCGGAGGTCGTCAGATTGGTCTGACAGCGGCTAAAAAACTGGGAATGGAATTTTATGATAAGGAATTGATCGATGCTGCTGCGAAGGAGATCGGTTTTCCAGCGGAAATTATTGCGGATCGTGAGCAGCGCCTGACAAATAGCCTGCTTTACAATTTCGCGATGGGAACTTTGTATGGACTTTCCTATCCGAAGGAGCCGAAGCTCAGTGAACTGCCATTGACAGAGCAGATCTATGTGGCGCAGAAGAAGGCGATCGAGGAGGCGGCAAAGCGCGGAAGCTGCGTATTCATCGGCAGATGTGCCGATTATATTCTGAAAAGCCGTCCGGATGTACTGCGTGTCTTTGTTTATGCGGATCGTGATATCCGGCTTCGCCGCGCGATTGATGAGTACGGGGATCTGGAAGAGCATATTGATGAATTTATGCACCAGACCGACAAACGCCGCCGGATCTACTATGAAAACTATACGAATCAGCGCTGGGGCGACAGAGAAAACTATGATCTGATGCTGAACAGTGGAGATTTGGGAATTGAGAAGTGCGTGGAGTTGATTTGCCAGGCGGTGAAGTAAAAGAAGAGTGGCATTTATAGTTTCATGCAGTCGATATGAGGATATCTAAGATAACAGATGCAAAGAAGATGATTGAAATTTTTTGTAGTTATGTTATCTATATATAAAGGATCTCACCGATAGACGGTTGGACCCTTAAATGATAAGTTAAAAATAACCGCTCAAGTTTGCAGGACCGGGGCGGTTATTTTTGTGTCTTATTACTAGCTCGACCAACTTTATAGCCGAGACTAAAGCATATAAAGCATTTCGTAAAAGATATACGAGCGCAGGTTACTGTACACGTATGCGTGAATAGTAACTAGCACGTTATTGTTCGCGGGTAGGCACTTTTGGAACCGAAAGTGCCGTAAGAAAACGTGGTGGCAGCAGGAATTTGCCGTATTTAAATGCGAAGCCACGGCAAATTCCGTTACTGGGCACGTATGCGTGCACAGTAACTAGCACGGCGGCTCTGGCTTGTCAATGGGGGATTGTCTGGACGAATCCCCCTCACTATGCTATAATAAGGGGCATCAAGTCATTTTGGTTGCTTTATCGTTACTGCTCATGGCAGGTATTTTGAAAACCGGCACATGGACAGCAACATTGTATGCACGGGAGAATGAGATGAAAGAAAATATGAAAATACGAGGTCAGCTGCGGACGTATCTGCAGTGGCCGATTATACTGTCGGTATTCCTGTTGGCGGCGAACCTGGCAGTTGGGATCGTGAGCCCGGCTGCCGGTCTTGTGATGTCCGGATTTACGGTTATATATGTGCTGGTGGCACTCTGGCTGTTCATGTACCGGAGAAAACGTCTGATGGGCGGACTGGTGGAGTTTTCGGCGGAGTATGCGTGGGTGCAGAAACAGCTCCTCTATGAGATGGCGGTGCCGTATGCCATCGCGGACACAGAGGGACATTTCCTCTGGTTGAACCACTCCTTTTCGGAGATCGTCGGGGAAGATAAAAACTGCCGTAAGAATATCGCAGCGGTCTTTCCGGAACTGACGCGGGAATTTTTGGATGAGATGGACGAAAAAACGAGCGTTCATTCTTCATTTGACGGCAGATTTTACCGGATCGATATCCAGCAGGTGGCGCTGAGCGAGACGGAAGGTATGAAGCTTGGCGCGGTGGACGAGGACAGCGGCGAGATGCTTTTAGTGCTGTATCTCTGCGATGAGACGGAGATTCTGCGCTGCAAGCAGCAGATCAACAACCAGCGTCTGGTGGCGGGACTTATCTATCTCGACAACTACGACGAGGCGCTGGAGAGTGTCGAGGAGGTACGCCGTTCCCTGCTGGTTGCCCTGATTGACCGGAAAATTACGAAGTATTTCATGGCGATGGAAGGTATCGTCAAGAAGCTGGAAAATGACAAGTATCTGTTTGTGATCAAGCAGCAGTACACGAAAGAGATTCAGGAGAGCCGCTTTTCGATCCTGGAGGATGTCAAGACGGTTAATATCGGAAATGATATGGCTGTCACGCTGAGTATCGGTATGGGTATGAACGGCGACAGCTACATCCGCAACTATGAGTATGCGAGAACGGCGATTGATATGGCGCTGGGACGCGGCGGCGATCAGGCGGTCGTCAAGGATGGCACGAAGATCCGCTACTACGGCGGCAAATCGCAGCAGCTGGAAAAAACGACCCGTGTCAAGGCACGTGTCAAAGCGCATGCGATGCGCGAGCTGATGGATACGAAGGATAAGATGCTGATCATGGGACACAAGATCGGCGATACGGATTCCTTTGGCGCGGCGATTGGTATCTGGCGGATTGCGACCTCTTTTAATAAAAAGGCGCGGATCGTCATCAATGGGGTCAATTCTTCCGTGAAACCGATGATGGCGCGGTTTGAAAACAGCTCTGATTACCCGGAGGATCTGTTCTTAACCGGCGAGGAAGCGGCAGAGTGGGCGGATTCCAACACGATGTTAGTTGTGGTTGATGTCAACCGCCCGAGTATCACGGAGGCACCGGAATTGCTCAAGCAGATCAAAACGATCGTGGTGCTTGACCATCACCGCCAGAGCAGCGAGATCATTGATAATGCAGTGTTATCTTATGTCGAGCCGTATGCATCTTCGGCGTGTGAGATGGTAGCCGAGGTATTGCAGTACATCGGCGACGACGGCATCAAGATCAAGCCGGCGGAGGCGGATGCGATGTACGCCGGTATCGTGATTGACACAAACAATTTCATGAACCAGGCAGGTGTCCGCACCTTCGAGGCGGCGGCGTTCCTGCGTAGAAACGGCGCGGATGTCGTGCGTGTGAGAAAGCTGTTCCGCGACCGTCTGGAGGACTATCGGGCGAGAGCTGAGGCGATCCAGAAAGCAGAGATTTATCACGGCGCATTTGCGATTTCTGTGTGTCCGTCCGAAGGACTTGAAAGTCCTACCGTGGTTGGCGCACAGGCGGCAAATGAGCTGCTGGATATTGTAGGCATCAAGGCGTCATTTATCCTGACGCAGATGGGCGACACGATCTATTTCAGCGCGCGTTCGATCGATGAGATCAACGTGCAGATTATCATGGAGCGCTTGGGCGGCGGCGGACACCGCACGATTGCGGGCGCACAGCTTAAGGGTGCGACGATCGATGAAGCCAGAGAGAAATTAAAAGATCTCATTACGGATATGATGGAGAAAGGAGAAATATAACGATGGAAGTTGTATTATTAGAGGATGTAAAGGCACTTGGCAAAAAAGGTCAGATTGTAAAGGTAAGCGACGGCTATGGACGCAACTTTATTCTGACAAAGAAACTGGGAATCGAGGCAACACCGAAGAACTTAAATGATCTGAAGCTGCAGAAGGCAAATGAGGCGAAGATCGCGGCAGAGCACCTGGCAGCAGCGAAGGATCTGGCAAAACATCTGGAGGATAAGTCCATCACCCTGTCCATCAAGGCAGGCGAGGGCGGAAAAGCATTCGGCTCTGTTTCTTCCAAGGAGATTGCAAAGGCGATCAAAGATCAGTTAAATCTGGATATTGACAAGAAGAAACTGGTTCTGCCGGAGCCGATTAAGACCTTTGGCACACACGAAGTTCCGATCAAGCTTCACAAAGAAGTAACCGGAAAACTGGCAGTAAAGGTTGTAGAAGCTTAATATGGAGGACTGAATCATGGATGAAGCCCTGATAAAGCGGGTTCTCCCGCACAGTGTAGAGGCGGAACAGTCAGTCATCGGATCCATGCTTATGGATCGGGAAGCAATTATCGCGGCGTCTGAGATTATCACAGGCGCCGATTTTTACCAGCACCAGTACGGCGTCATGTTTGAGTCGATGGTCGAGCTTTTCAATGAAGGAAAGCCGGTCGATCTGGTGACGCTTCAAAATCGGCTGCGCGAAAAAGATGTTCCGCCGGAGGTCAGCAGCCTGGACTTTGTCCGGGATATCATGACATCTGTGCCGACCTCGGTCAATGTCAAATCGTATGCCAATATCGTGCGGGAAAAGGCAGTCCTGCGCCGTTTGATAAAAGTGAATGAGGAGATTGAAAACCTCTGTTACGGCGGAAGGGACAAGCTGGAGGATATTCTGGCGCACACGGAGAAATCGGTGTTTGACCTGCTTCAGAGCCGCGGAGGCGGAGAGTTTGTGCCGATCCGCCAGGTGGCGTTGAATGTTCTGGAAAAGATTGAGGCGGCGTCGAAGAGCAACAGCACCGTCACGGGTATTCCGACCGGATTTATCGATCTGGATTACCGGACGTCGGGATTCCAGCCGTCCGATTTTATTTTGATTGCGGCGCGTCCTTCGATGGGTAAGACGGCGTTTGTTCTGAATGTCGTCGAGCATGTGGCGGTCAAAAAAGGGCTTCCGTGCATGGTATTCAGCCTGGAAATGTCGAAGGAACAGCTGGTCAACCGTATGCTGTCGATGGAGTCGAATGTCGATTCCCAGAAGCTGCGTACCGGTACGCTGACGGATTCCGACTGGGATGCCGTCGTGGAAGGCATCGGTACGATCGGAAGTTCCAAGCTGATCATCGATGATACGCCGGGTATCTCGATCTCGGAGCTGCGCTCGAAATGCCGCAAGGTGAAGCTGGAGTACGGTTTAAGCCTTGTCATTATCGACTATTTACAGCTGATGAGCGGCAGCGGAAAGAGCGGAGAGAACCGCCAGCAGGAGATTTCGGAGATTTCCCGTTCACTAAAGGCGCTGGCGCGAGAGCTGAATGCGCCGGTTATCTCCCTGTCGCAGCTTTCCCGTGCCTGCGAGACACGTCCGGACCATCGTCCGATGCTTTCGGATCTGCGTGAGTCTGGTGCGATTGAGCAGGATGCCGATGTGGTTATGTTTTTGTACCGTGATGATTATTACAACAAGGATACGGATACGCCGAATATCGCGGAGGTAATCATTGCTAAACAGCGTAATGGTCCGATAGGAACGGTGCAGCTGATGTGGAGACCGGAGCTGACGAAGTTTGCGAATTTGGCGAAATAACGATAGAATCGTGTAAGGGACGGGACCGGATAAATATATGATTGATAAAAGATTATTATGTAAAAAGGAATATGAGAAATGTTTGAATTGATAAAAGAATCGGATCTGGACACCGTCCGCCATTTTTACCGTGCCTTAGCTGGAACCGAGTTTTGTGCCTGGACGGACATCTATCCAGGGGAGCCGGAGCTTCAGTCGGATTTTTCCAGGGATTCGCTTTTTTGTATCCGGGATGATGTGTCGGGGGAGATCGCGGGGCTGGTTTCGATCGATGATGATCCGGAGGTGGAATCGATTCCGTGCTGGTCGGAAGAGCTGCAGCCGTCGGCAGAAATTTCCAGACTGGGTGTGGCGGAGAAGTACCAGAACCGAGGCATCGCACGCGAGCTTCTGGCAGGCGCGATGGAGGAACTTAGAAGACGCGGCTGCAAGAGTGCCCATATGCTGGTGGCGAAGGATAATGTGAAAGCGCTGCGGTCATACGCGAAGCTGGCCTTTGAGAAGGTCGGTGAGTATGTGCTGCAGGGGCATGATTACTGGTGCTTTGAGAAGAAGCTGTAGAATGGAGAGGGGAAATTTAATCCCCTCTTTTTATTTATGTCATTCATTCGCCTTCTACCGTCAGCGAGCTGGCATTTAGCTACGATATGGTAATCGTTCCGATCGATGGTGAAGGAGTTCCGGAACTTGTTTTTTATGTAAATGCTATTCATATTTAGTTTGAACCCCGCATATAGTAGTAGTAAGGTACCGGGGAGGACAAGCAGAATGAATAAGAACAAGCATTACCTGATTTCGGATGCTTCCAGACAGGTGCAGGTGGAGGCTCACGTGCTCCGGTACTGGGAGGACGAGCTGGGGCTTCCGATTCCGAGAAATGAACTGGGGCATCGGTACTATACGGAGTTTCATATCCAGCTGTTCCGTCAGATCAAGCAGTTGAAGGAACAGGGGTACCAGTTGAAAGCCATACGGGGAATCCTCGGAAAAGTGGAAGAAAATCAGAAAACAGAACCGGAAGCGCTTTTGGAAGCGCAGGCACAGGCGGTTTTCCGGGAAACGGGAACAGGAGAGCGTAACATGAGCAGGCAGGAAAATATGGAAATGAAAAAAAATACAGAGGTAGAAAACAAGGAAACAGAACTGCCGCAGGCAGAGGTTTCCCAGCCTCTGGCGGGGGAGAAGATGCGCCAGTTTCAAGAGATCATGAACCAAGTCATCGGGCGTGCGATCGAGGAAAACAGCGAAAAACTGAGCCAGGACGTCAGCTATCTGGTGCATGATAAATTGATGAAGGAGCTGGAATACCTGATGCGGGTCTCTGATGAGCGGGAGGAAGAGCGCTTCAAGCGCCTCGACGAGGTCATCCGCGCGTATCAGCGGGAAAACCAGGGGCGAGCGGAAGCAGCGGCGGCTGCGCCAGGGCGGTTTCCATTTTTCCGGTCCCGTGTAAAGAAAAAGAAATTTGGACGGAATGGGAACAAGATGTGATAAGTTCTGCAAAAGGGCATAAAAAAAACCTGTCGGAAACGACAGGCTTTTTTATGTAGATATTTCGTTTTTGTTTGTGTTTAATTAGCCCTGCTCGATAGCGCCGGTCGGACATACGCCTGCACATGTACCGCAGTCGATGCAGCTGTTAGCGTCGATATCGTATTTGCCATCTCCCTGAGAGATTGCTCCAACTGGACATTCGCCAGCACAGGAACCACAACTTACACAAGAATCAGTAATTACAAATGCCATGATAAAATCCTCCTTTTATATTTATGCGTTTGGCTATATTTTATACTAAAAATGCGAAATATTCAAGGAGAAATTGATGGTTTTCATGTTCTAAAATAAAAGCAATGGAAAAAACCGATTTTTCTGGAAGTCAGTATTCCTACAGGGTCGAGAGCGTTGAGAGCGCGTGCTCCCGGACGATCGTCTCATAATGCTCCTCATAGTATGCCTCAAATGCATTCGGGGCAGCGGCAGTCTTTAATGGTTCGCTGTACTCGGACAGGAGATTGCACAGGCGGTTGAATGCGTCGGTGCTGTCGGCTGTCTGGCGGACAACAAGGTAGTAACGACCATCGGACGGGTGTTTATAAAGCGTGTTCGGTGTTTCGCAGACTGGAGCTGCGATGCGCGCTGCCCGGCAGACCTCGTCGAGGGAGCCGAAAGTAAAAATACGCGCTGCCGGCAGTTTGGAACCTGGCTCTGCATTTTCAGTGGAAGGCGCGTCCGAACCGGTCAGCGGGCTTGCGGCAGTATTTTTGCCATTGTCAGTAAATAGGCTTAAAAGCCCGTCCGCGCCCTCTAAAAGCTCGTTGGCAAGCGCTGTCAGAGGCTCGTCCTCGTTTCCCGGGGAAAAGCGTGAAAAGCGGGTGTCCAGCTCTTCCGGGTCCTCGATCTTGGTAATGATCAGCATGATGCTCTCACTGGAGAGCGGAATTGCTTCCACCATCAGAGGAATATCGTCCGCCTCGAAGCCGACTTCATTCGATGCCTTCTGGATCATTTCATGGAACAGTTTTTTCGCCTTTTCCGTGCCATAGGCGAGTTCGCCCAGATTTAAGTTGCGGGCGCTCAGATCGCTGCTTGTCAGGGTGCAGCGGATCTGGTTTTCGTTGATGCGTTCTATTTTCATGGATTTTCACTTCCTTGTCTTTTGGGTGGTTAAGATACCGAATGCTTCGTGCTTCGCACTTCCGCAATTTTGCAAGACATTCGTAAGCCGCTCATTTTTCTGCGGAAAAAGGCTGCTTACTCATGTTTTGGACTTTGGAACCTTGGTATTCATCATACTATATAATATAATCACTTGGCAATTTGAATATGAAAAAAAAGCATAAAATCTTTCTAAAAACGGTTGCGGGAACCGAGGGGATCGTATACAATGAATCTTGAGAGGTGGTATAGACCGAAAGGAGGCGCGGTACGGAAGCAGCCGTTCTATTTGGAAAATACCAGCTGGAACGTGTGATCGGACGCGGTCGGAGCGGAACTGTTTTTTTAGCCAGGCATCTGGGGCTTGATGAAGAGAGAGCGATTAAGCGTGTCAGGCGGACAGAGAGCGGTTTCATTCAGGAAGCAGCGCTTTTGAAGCGGCTGCGCCATCCGGGAATCCCGATCATCTACGATCTGGAAATTGACGAAAATTATTATTATCTCATCGAGGAATATCTGTGCGGTGAGTCGTTGTATGCCCGAATTGAGAGAACGGGCAGTCTGCAAACGGGAGAGCTTATCCGTCTGGGAATTGAGCTTTGCCGGATCATGAATTATCTGCATTCATTCAAACCAAATCCAATCTTATATTTAGATCTCCACCCCGGGAATCTTCTAATCTGCCGGGAACAATTAAAATTGATTGATTTTGATCAGGCGGCACTGGCGTCTTTGAGCCAGGAACGATCTGTTTGCTATGGAACAAAAGGCTTTGCAGCCCCCGAACAGTACGAGGGAGGGACTCTGGATGAGAGGACCGACATCTATGCCATTGGCGCCCTCCTGTACTATATGGGGACAGGGCATGCCCCAGAGGGGGAGATAAAAGCAGGACAGGGAAGCTGTCGGGGAGATCTGTACATTCTTATGGGGCGATGTCTCAGAATAGAGAAAAAAGAGCGCTGCCAGAGTGTCCGGGAAGTGTTAAAGGCATTGGAAAAACTGGAGGCGCGCATATTTGCAGAACGTCATATACCACTTCTCAGGATTGCCGCAGCAGGCAGCCGGAGCGGAATCGGGGTTACACATACCGCACTTGGCGCGGTCCGATATCTGCGGCAGAAAGGAGTTTCCTGCCTTTACAGGGAGCAGAATGACACGGGGGCAGTCCGCAGGCTGGCATCCTGGTATGGGCTGGCGCCGGATGAACATGGAATTTATTACATGGACGGTCTGGCGTTGAAACCCAGATACAGCGATGTGGTGCAGCTGGAACAGCCAGTGTTTGAAGTGATTTTAGATGACTGCGGAACCGAGCTCCAGACGGTTCTGGAGGGGGAGTATGATTTGATTCTTTTCGTCTGTGGATTGCAGCCGTGGGAGAAAGAAGATTCTCTGCGGGCGATCCGGTTTCTGGGAGCAGAAGAGGGACTCCAGATTTTATTAAATCACAGAAAATGCGGGCGGGATTATCTTCCGGAGGAGGTCCGGCATCTTAGGTATCTGCGGCTTCCGTTTTTAACCCCGCCGTTCGATGCAGGCGGAAGGCGGGGGCAGGAAAATGAGGCAGCGGAGGAGACAGAATTTTTTGAAAGGATTTTCTGGGAGGCAGCTCTCAAAAAAGGACGGGGGACCAGGCAGGCAGCAAAAGAAGGGGGACTCTGGCGGAACATCCGGCGAAGGTGGGAGCGCTTTATGGGTGGATTCCCGTGGCAGTGGAAATAGGAGGAAATACAGATTAAAATCGGAAAACGGGGCGAAAGCTCAAAAGTGGGGCGAAAATTCAGGCAAAAACCAGTGCCAGACACAAAGCAGGTCGGGACAGAACGCTTGGAATGTATCGGGATAGCCGGGAGCGGACCATCGGTTGGGGTGACACACTTTTCGCTTATGACGGCAGCATATCTGTCCGGGGTTCTGTGCCGGCGAACGGCGGTTCTGGAACAAAATGAGAGCGGCTCATTTGCACAGCTTGAAAAGATATTCCGGACGGGAAAAAGAAGGGAAAAACCGGTTATAGACGGGGCAGGACAGCCGTTTGAAATTAGGGGAATTTTTTTCTATCAAAAGGCTGAACGTGCAGAATGGTACGATTGTTCGGAAAGGGGGATGGAGGCGATGGTGATCGACTTCGGAGCCTTGACACAGAAGAATCAGGATGCCTTTTTTCGATGCAGCCGCTGTTTTCTGGTCGGTTCGGTCAGCGGATGGCAGCTGGCAGATTTTGCGGCATTGGCAGCAGAAAAGCAAAAATGGAAAAAATGGTGTGAGTATTTCGTCTCATTTGGAGAAGAGGAAGCTGTAAAAATGGCAGAGCAATATCTGGATATCCGGATCCGGCGAATCCCACTGCAGAAGAACGCATTGATGGTTACGGGAGAGTCCATGACTTTTTTTGGAAAATTCCTACGATAAGCGAGGCAGACCTGGGGTTATAAATTACCGATTATCTCCGAAAGGTCAGAAAAGGCAGAATGGTCTGTTTTCGCGGAATGGAGAAGGTGTGGAATGGTAGTAAGAAAAAGTAAAAAAGAAGAGGCAGAGAGGAGGCGTAGGGAACAGCAGAGAATATTTGTCGAGGGATTACAGCGATATAAGAGTAAAGGAATCCAGATTTTAATTGATGGGAGGGAGTGCAGGCCAGAAGAATACAGGAAGCTGTGTGAGTTCCGGGAGGACGGCTCGTTTTATATGGCTGATTACGTCGGAGCGGAGACAGGAGTGCTGACAGAGATACATTTTGACCGGGTTTACAACCGGTGATAAGAGAGGTGCCGTTTTGTCCGTATCTGGACAGTCCGCCGGATTTTTCTTTCGGAGAAAATGGTGAGAACTGTTTAGATGGTGCTATTACAGTTACTGGGCACGTATGCGTAAACAGTAACCTATTACAGGGAAAATGAAAGAGGAGTTAAGAAAAAAGTCAACATTCCATGGAGCTGGTGTGATATAATAAGGGCACTTAGCGAGGTATTTTCGAGTTTAGTGCTTATGGTATTACCTTAACATACACCGGAGGAAAACATGGAAAGAGGAAGATCAAGGAAAGCACGTTCGGGCTGTCTGGGACGGATTTTCGGGTTTGTGCTGTTTTTAATCGTGGCAGCCGTTGGTGTGATTGCAGCGGTCAAATATATGCCAAGCCGGGAGAGGGCGGATCTGGATGCTCTGTACGCGGCGGGCGGCAGCGACCGGGTGGCGCTGTATCTGAACTATGAACGTCAGGAGGAGAGCGGGGTCTACGTGGACGGGCAGACGTATCTGCCGGCTACGTGGGTAGATGCGAACTTAAATGAACGTTTTTACTGGGATGCCAATGAGGAAATACTGGTGTACGCCCTGCCGGAGGAGATCGTGAAAAGCGACGAGACGACAGTGGATGAGGACGGAAAAAAGATCCTTTACCGGGATGGCGATGCAGTTTATCTTTCACTGGCTCTGATTCAGAAATACACCGATGTGCGTCTGCAGGCGTATGATGGTGAGGCACAGAAGCGGGTTTTCGTGGAAAATAACTGGGATCCGGTCACGGTGGCAGATGCGGCGTGGAGCGCCAAGATCCGCTTAAGAGGCGGCTTGAAAAGCCCGATTGTGACTGAGATAAAGCGCGGCGGGACAGTGACGGTGCTGGAACAGTATGACAACTGGGCGAGAGTCATGACACCGGACGGTCATATCGGATATATGCACAAGTGGAAGATGAAAAATCTGCATGAGGAGACGTTAAAGAGTGATTTTACTGCTCCGGTCTACCAGAATATTTCACTGGATCAGAAGATTGTGATGGTCTGGCATCAGGTAACGATCGCGGCGGCAAACCAGGCGATGGATTCTCTGATTGCAAAGACGAAAGGTGTCAATGTCATCGCGCCGACGTGGTTTACGCTTAGCAGCAACAGCGGCGCGTATGAATCTCTGGCAGATAAGTCCTATGTGGATCGGGCGCATGAAAAAGGTCTGCAGGTCTGGGCGGTACTCGACAATTTCAGCCGCGAATGCAGCAAGAACGTGCAGGCGGAGGTGCTTCTTTCCAGGACGTCTGTGCGCGAAAAACTGATTGAAAATATGATGACAGAGGCGGACCGTTATGGATTTGACGGTATCAATCTGGATTTTGAGAGTTTGAAGACGGCGGCGGGTGTCCATTACATTGAGTTTATCCGCGAGCTGTCGGTTTCCTGCCGTAAGAAAGGGCTGGTGCTGTCGGTCGATAACTATGTTCCGGCGGTATATAACCGTTTCTACAACCAGAAAGAGCAGGGCAACGTCGCAGATTATGTGATTATCATGGGTTATGATGAGCACTATGCAGGCGGCGAAGCCGGTTCTGTTTCTTCGATCGGATATGTCGAAAACGGCATCAAAGATATGCTTTCCCTGGTTCCGAAGGAAAAGGTAATCAACGCAGTCCCGTTCTACACAAGGCTCTGGACGGGAAGCGGCGACAATGCGTCCTCCCGTGCGATGGGAATCTCCGAGGCGACAAAATGGGTGTCGGAGAGCGGCATGGATCTGACCTGGGATGATTCGGCTGGTCAGTATTACGGCAGGCTGGACAGCCAGAACGGCGAACAGCAGCTCTGGATGGAGGAGACAAGGTCTCTGGGACTCAAGATGGATTTAATCAAGAAATACGACCTGGCAGGCGTAGCCGGATGGCGGCTGGGGCTGGAAACCAGCGACGTCTGGGATGTGATTGGCTGGGAGTAGAGACAATTTAATTAAGATTCAATGATTCAAAGTAGGGTGGAAGTCTCATGCGGGAGCGTGGGGCTTCTGCTTTTTTATGTAATAGGAAATTCCTTGGGATCCCCTATTACACAAAAAGGCACTAACGTGCCAATGATGCGCACTCGCGCGAAGATGTAGTTTGTCGCAAGCGACCGCGCTCGGCGCGAGAATGTGCCAAGGCACATTCTTCTTTATAAAAAAGAGCGTCTTGGACAAAAAACCTCCGGGCGGAAAGATTGATTCATCCGCCTGGAGGTTATTAAAACATCAAAAATATTGTTTTGTCTGGGAGAAATGTGATTATTCTGCCTCTTTTGCCTGATCGATCAGGTTGGTGTAGAAAGCAAGAAAACTGTCATCACCTTCAGCGATCATAGCTTCCGGATGGAACTGTAAGCCCATCACGTAGTCTTTATCTTCTCTGACGATTGCTTCGATGATTCCATCTGGAGCAGTAGCAACGACTTTCAGGTTGTCACCTAACTGATCGACTGCCTGATGATGCCAGGAGTTTACAGTGTAGGTGCCTTCTCCGCCAAATGCGGCAGCAACGATGTTATCTTTGTCTACGGTAATCTCATGTTTTGCGAATACCTTACGGTCCGGATCGCGATGTTCGATATCGGACGGATTCTGAGTCGGAAGATCCTGATATAAGGTACCGCCGCTTAATACGTTTAAGAACTGCATGCCACGGCAGGTGCAGAGCATCGGGATATCCTCATCGAGAGCTGCCTTGATTAAAAGAGAATCAGAAGTATCTCTGACTTCGTTTACAGTCTCTAATTTTTCGTTTGGCTCTTCGCCGTAGTAGCTCGGATCAATATCTTCGCCGCCGGTCATAACCAGAGCATCGATTTCTGCCAGAGCATTTTTCGCGTCATCCTCGGTTTTGATCTGAGGAAGATAAATTGCTTCGCCGCCAGCTTTGGTAACGGCATCTATATATAACTGTGCATCTTCGTCGATTTCGTCTGCATTCCATGAAACGCCGACTTTGACTTTCTCTTCTTCGTCATTCGCCGCTTCTTCGGCAGTCTCTGCTTCGCCTTCTGTCTCGGTGACTTCGGCTTCAGCCGCTGTTGTATCGGCTGCCGGTTCAGACTTTGTTCCACAAGCTGTTAAAGAAAAAGCCAGGGATAAAGAAAGAAGCACTGCACTGGTCATCATTTTAATTTTTCTCATTCGAATTTCCTCCCTAATACAAATTGTCCTCCCAAACATGGCTGGATTCTAACATAAAACAGTCAGAAAAATACAAAAAGATACATAAAATTACATAATAAAATAAAATAATTTTTAATGATACATAAAAGATATAATATAATTTTGTAGATATACGAAAAATGAGCGAAAATAAGGAGGCGTAAATGGAAGCGAAGAATTGAGTAGGGAGGAGTACGGGGAAAAGCCCTGATAACAGAAAGTTATACCTTCATTCCCTTTCTTAATTGGATTTTCCCCGCAGGCAGGCGTTACAATAAGGACGGAAAAAACAGACGGGCAGCCGGGTCAAGGCTGCGGGGCTGATAGAGATGGCGGAGTGCAGGAAAGACTCCGAGAGAATATGACAAACCAAATGGAGGAAATCAAAACATGGGGAAATCACTTACCAGAAAGATTATTGAGTCACATTTCGTATCGGGCGATATGACGCCGGGCAAAGAAATTTTTATCAAGGTGGATCAGACATTGACACACGATATCAATGCCGTTATGACTTATCTGGCATTCGAGGCGATCGGGCTGGACCGTGTCCGCACGGAGTGCAGCGTCAGCTACCTCGATCACAATTTATTATATGTAGATAATAAGACGCCGGACGACCACATTTATTTGCAGTCCGCAGCAAAGAAATTCGGCGTGTATGTGTCCAGACCGGGCAACGGCATCTGCCATACCGTTCATGTATCCCGTTTTGGTGTGCCAGGCAAGGTATCGATGGGCGGAGACAGTCACACACCGCATGGCGGCGCGATCGGTATGCTGTGTATCGGTGTCGGCGGCATGGATGTAGCAACGGCGATGACGGGTGTTCCGATGCGTCTGACGATGCCGAGAGTCGTCCGTGTCAACCTGACCGGTAAATTAAGACCGGGCTGCAACTCGAAGGAAGTTATCCTGGAAATGCTTCGCCGCGTGACCATCAAGGGCGGTCTGGGAAATGTATATGAGTACGTGGGACCGGCAGTTGCCGAGATGGAGATTCCGGCACGTGCGACTATCGCAAACATGGGTGCGGAAATGGGCGCGACCACTTCCATTTTCCCGGCAGATGCACAGGTAAAGAGATTTCTGGCTGCACAGGGACGTCCGGAAGCATACACAGAGCTTCTTCCGGATGAGGACGCCGAGTACGACGAGACGATCGATATCAATTTAAGCGAGTTAGAGCCGTTGATCGCATGTCCGCACCAGCCGGACAATGTTATGCCGCTGCATCAGGCGGAAAAGAAGAGAGTACAGCAGGTATTTATCGGAAGCTGTACCAATGCAAGCTATGCCGATATTGCAAAAGCAGCACTTGTATTTAAGGGACATCATGTGAATGAGGATGTAAGCTGTACCTGTGCGGTTTCTTCCAAGCAGGTGTACCGTCAGCTGATGCGCGATGGATATGTGGAGATGCTTCTGGATGCAGGTGTCCGTCTTCTGGAGATTGCCTGTGGTCCGTGCTGCGCAATCGGTCAGACTCCGGCGACCGACGGTGTGGCAGTCCGCACCTCCAACCGTAATTTCAAGGGACGTGCCGGGAATCCGACTGCCAAGATCTATCTGGTAAGCCCGGAGAGTGCTGCAGCGACAGCGATTATGGGGACCTTCGCAACGGCAGAAGATATTATGGGTGAAAATGTGAAGATCCTGGATTCAATTCACGAGCCGGATCAGTACGATATTGATGATTCGATGATTCTTCCGCCGCTGTCTCCGGAGGAAGCTGCGAAGGTGGAGATTGTCCGCGGACCGAACATCAAGTTTCTTCCGGTTCCGGAGCCGCCGCAGGAGACACTGGATGCTCCTATCAGCTTAAAAGCCCGTGATAATGTATCCACCGATGATATTACACCGGCAAGTGCTGAGTTCAGCAGTATGCGTTCCAATATTCCGCTGATGTCCCAGTATTGCTATCATCGATATGATCCGGAATTTGCAGCTCGCGCAAAAGAAATGGGACAGAGCGTTATCATCGGCGGTGAAAACTATGGACAGGGTTCCTCCCGTGAGCATGCGGCTATTAATCCCATGTATCTGGGTGTAAAAGCGGTCATTGCCAAGAGTATTGCCCGTATCCATAAGGGAAACCTGGTAAATCATGGCGTAATTCCAATGTTGTTTGAGGATGGAGCTGATTATGACCTCCTGGAGCAGACAGATGAGCTTCATATCGATAACCTGCGGGAGCAGATTGCAGCACGCCGTGTACAGATTACCGATAAGACAAAAGGATTCTCCTTCTGGGCTAAATTAGAATTGACGGATAAAGAAATCGAAGTTGTCTTAAATGGCGGACAGCTGAGGACACTGAAAAAACAGCTGGAAGCAGAGAAAGAAGCGTAGTCATTTATTAATTATGCCTCCATTATATTTTTATATACAATAACTACTTATTCACCAACTTATTTATTTTGGGAAAAGGCGCCTGTGCGGATGTGCAGGCGCTTTTTCGTGCGACTTGACGGAAGAAAGACATTTGTAGTAATCTTGTGGTAGAATAAGAGTGAAGATTGTGAAAGAAATTGAGAAAAAGACATTGTTTGGAGCGCTTTTTGCGGTGATAGTCAAGGCGTTAAGTGTCCTTACGGAGAATATCGAGGTATTCGGTATAAGAATATATCTTCGCCTTTCCAGATTTGTCTGTTTGCTTCAAGATTCCATCATTGACCAAAATGGAGACTACCTTTGACACAGTATTATAGGACATGTCAAGAGCTGTAGAGGTTTTCTGAATATCAATAATAGGATTTGATTCCAAATAGGCAAACACTTTAAGAACGCTGGTACGCTGTCTCTTTGTGAGAGCATCAAATAATTTTGTGCTTTTATCGTGTAATGCAGTAAGATAATCAATTGTATGAATCGCATCTTCTGCGGAATCTGCAAAAGCCTGAAGGAAAAAAGAAATCCATTGCTCATAATCACCAGTACGTCGCACCTGAGTCATACGGTCATAGTACTCAATACGGTTCATCTTGAGGTAATAAGAAATATAGAGTGCGGGAGTAGACAGAATGCCTTTTTCCATTAGGAAGAGCGTAATGAGAAGTCGTCCAACACGTCCATTACCATCAAGGAAAGGGTGAGTGGTTTCAAATTGATAGTGGATTAATGCGGCTTGAATCAAAGGGTCAAGAGTATCATCACTATTGATATATTTTTCAAGGTCGGACATGGCTGTTAGCATATCTTCAGGATTTGGCGGAATATATCGAGCGTTTTTGAGAGTACTTCCCTGACCGCCAATCCAGTTTTGTGAATACCGGAATTCGCCAGGATTCTTTTCCTGTCCTCGCGCGCTTTCCAGAAGAACTGCATGAGTTTCTTTAATTAGACGATTGCACAGAGGTAGTGTTTTCAGCCGCTCAAGCGCAAACTCAGTCGCACGGATATAGTTAACAACATCGGAAACATCTCGATTGGTGTTGTCTTCAATCAGAGGATTCAAGATATCCTCAAGGGTGCACTGTGTACCTTCAATCTGTGAGGAAAGAAGGGCTTCTTTACGGACATACATGGAAACAAAAAGTCCCATGTTTGGTATACGGGAGGAAAGCCCTTCAAGTGTTGCTATTTTCTTGTTTGCATCAATAAGTTTCGTGAGAAGCTCACCAGATACCTCAATAGGAGGATTTGGTGGAAGCGGAGCTGGCCGAAAGGATTCATACGCCATTTCGCCTGACAGATTACTCACGAGTGTTCCTGCTCGGTTTGTCATAATTGTTTTTTTCCTCCGAAAAATGGAAATTGAAATTTTTGAGGCTATTTTAGCATAGAAATTTCAAGAAATCAACTTATTGTGAAAATAAAGAACGGAAGAAATTTCAGAAAAACGGCTTTTTGTGAAATTACTCAAGCAAAATTACCTTGGAAATTTCAAGTTTAGGACAATAAGCGGGAATCCTCGGCAATTTAATTACCGAGATGAAAGCGCAGGAGTGTGCATATCTGCACAATGCAAATAGTATAATAATTCTCATCCTTTGATGGTAATGCCGTAACCGGCATACAATAAAAACGAAAATATGTTCGAATAATAATTGCGTATTACACTTCAATATGATATACTATATGTATGAAAGGAAATCTGATACATTATAGAACTTGCGTGTGTAATATTAACTACCATATGGTATGGTCGGTGAAATACAGACGGAAGATATTAACCCCAGAAGTTGAGAAATACTTACAGGAACTCGTGCAGCAGATAGCTGACGATAAAGGTTTTACCGTTCATTTATTTGAATGTGGTGAAGGTGATCATGTTCACTGTTTTGTATCAGCTCCACCAAAGCTGTCAATAACAGCCATTATCAAGTATCTGAAGGGGATCACAGGCAGGAAATTATTCGAACGTTTTCCGGAAATAAGAAACCAGTTGTGGAAGGGAGAACTGTGGAACCATTCCTATTATGTGGAAACGATCGGATCCGTATCTGAGGAAAATATTCGTCGTTATATTGAACATCAGAGCGAGTCGTATTAATTCAATGTGAATTGTAAATATTCATATGCGTGGCTGTTTGAAGGGGGAAGGGGAATGCTGTTGTCGCACAGAACATCGGTTAATATCCGGCCGGAATATTCTAATATGATAGGGCATATGTGTTACGCTGCTTCCAAGCTCTGGAATGTCTGCAACTATGAACGCCGTCGATATAAAGAATTGGGGATGGAGAAGTATCCTGACTGGTATTATCAGAAGAAAGCGCATAAAGGAGATCTGTGGTATAGACAGCTTCCGTCCCAGACAGCGCAGGAGACCTGCAAGCAGCTGGATAAAGCCTGGAAATCATTTTATGCTCTTAAAAAGACCGGCGGGATCAAAGCGCCAAATCCTCCGCAATTTAAACAGGACAATATACCGATCACTTACATGCAGATGGGAATTCGGCATGAGAAGGGTTCCGGCCAATTACGGCTGTCTCTGTCAAAGGATCTGAAAAGCTACATGGAAGAAACTTACGGGATTCATGAAAAATTTCTATATCTTGAAAATAAGATTTTCAGGAACATGGATCACATAAAGCAGCTGCGGATCTATCCACCGGAAGATGGAAAATGTGACCTTATCGTTATCTATGAGGTCAAAGAACCAGAACCGCTTTCCCTGAATGGCCATTATTTATCAATGGATCTTGGAATTCATAATCTGATGACCTGTTATGATTCCGGAAATGGAAGGAGTTTTATTCTAGGAAGAAAATATCTTTCGCTGGAAAGATACTTTCACAAAGAAATCAGCAGGGTTCAATCAATATGGTATGCACAGCAGGTGGAAAACGGCATAAAATATCCCCGATCATCGAAACATATCAAGAGGCTTTATCGGAAAAAACAGAACGCAGTAAAGGATTACCTTCATAAGGTGACCAGATGGCTTGCAGAATACTGTAAAAAAGAAAGGATAAGCTGTGTAATCATAGGAGATATCCGAAATATCCGTAAAGGAAAAGATATAGGGCACAAGACAAACCAGAAGTTTCACGGACTGCCGTATAATAAACTTTATATCATGTTGGAATATAAACTAAAACTGTATGGAATATCACTGACAAAACGGGAAGAAAGCTATACCAGCCAGTGCAGCCCGTTTTCACCAGAAATATCAAAAAGATATGCAGAAGCATCAAACAGAAAAGAGCGGGGCATGTATATAACGGATGGAGTAAGATATAATGCGGATGCAGTAGGAGCATTTAATATCCTGCGTAAATATCTTTCCGTATCCGGAAAACAGAAAGAACTGTCCGTAACCGGACTAAAGAATCCAGAAATAATAAAAGTAGCTGTATAGCCGAAAGGTAAGCAGTAGTGGTGTCATGGACGCACCCTGAAAAAAGGCGGTATCCCGCCAGATTTCAGATGCTCTGGTAACTTAGTTACCGAGTAGTTCACAATTTTATATTTTGATTTTGCCTTGACCCGGACGGATTGCCGCTGGAGCTGCACGAATAATTATGGGAGAGAAAAGAGCATATAAAGTCAGAAAGCCCGGTGGAGACCGGAAGAAGCTGAAGCCGGAGCAGGAAGGTCTGAAAGTCGGGATACGGCTTATGGTGGAAGTGTATAGTTTATGACGGAAATAAAATGAACTCCTGGAGTGCAAAAAAAGCCCTCGCTGTGTGTGATACACAGTGGGGGCGTTGGTCAGATTCTTTGCATGGTATTTCATTCTTTAAGAAACGCTGCATGGTAAAGAAAAAGTGATTCAAAGTTAATGGGGGCAGAACCCATTAACACCAAGAATGAGGCAGCTAAGCCATATTTTATACAAATCCTCGCCTTCGGTAAGCTTTAACCCCGTAATTTCAATGATTTTTTGGATTCTGTAATTCATAGTGTTCCTGTGAATGTGAAGATGATTTGCTGCAGTTATTACATTGCGGAAGAAGAGGTAGGTTTGTAATGTATCTAAATAATCGGTTCCGAATTCTTGATCATAGGCCTGTAATCTGAGTATTTCTGGAAGGCAGAAATAGTTCGGCTGACTATATTTTTTCAAAGTGGAAACCAGGTAAGGCATATTGTATTCCTGAAATCGATAGATATTCTGCCTTGGATTCTGTTTCATTCCAATTCGTAGAATCTCTAAGGATTGTTCTACAGATGCACTAAATTCAATGATATTTGAAAAATGGTGACTGCAACCAGCGGCCAGATGATAAGTTTGAAAGAAGTTATCCAAGTTATTGGCAACTGATTCCAGATCTTTGGTTTCAAGAAGCAGATATAAGATATTGCCGATACAGACTGCTTTATAGGTTGGATAAATCATACCAAGATGATTTTTGTAAGCAGTGATGGAACGTTCTTGATTGTCCGATTGGTACGCATCCCGGAAGCCAATAGCCATGGTATAGAAGTGTTCTCCCGGAATCCAGCCAAATCCTTTTGCCCGTAAATTAAATTCTTCCTGATTGCGGATGCGTCCGGAAATAAGTTCAAATAGAAGATTTTCACGATAACTGAGTGCAAAGCCTATTTTATTTCGCTCTAATTCTAACGATAGGACGTTTGCTAAAATATCTAGTATTTGACAATCGCCGTCTTCAAAGGGACGTTTCTGTGGAATCACTACGATCCAGCCAAAATATCGGTGTTCAATAACAATTTTTACAATCAGACGTTCTTTCTTCTTCTGGTAATTAGAATGTTCAATAAAGGCATGTTCGGTTTGTTCGATACTGGGCAGAAGAGTTTTATAGTCGTATTTTTCGAATAGATCGGAGGTTACAAAATTGTGTTTGATGATGCATTGAATCAGTTCGTCATCAACTTTCTTTAGTTCTTTCAGATCAGACCAGTGAAGAACACGGGTGGATGTATCCGATAAAAATAAGGGGTTTTTGAGAAGTTCTGCACCTGTAGATAGGATGGTATTCACATCTTTACGGTTTATCAGGCATTGGCTGAGTTTGTAATGAGCTTCTTCAATTCGTCGCTCTACTTTTAGTATATGCTGCAGCTGGAATGTAAGCTCAGTTTGAACGGTAGGTTCAGCCAGCATAACATAGTTTTCGATCCAATCAGGGATTTCTGTGTCATCTGTGCCGTTCGGCAAAATGATCCAAAGTATATTTTGGTTGTCTTTGGGGATTTGAAGGCAATCATCAGAATGAATAATATATGCGGTAGCTTCTGTAAATGTTTCTCTTACAGGGAGGTTGTTTTGAACGTGAAAAATTGGGGAATCTGGATAGAGGATGCTTTCTTTTTTTAAAGCGTGATAAGCAGAAAGCTTTTGCATGAATGATAGGAATGATAGCATAAGGGACTCCTTTCTACTTGTGCATTCTGCACAAGATGTTTTTTTGATATTGTATCAGATATACGAAGTAATCAGTTTATATTTTTTTTATAATCTGTTCATCAAAATAATTATTCTTAATCCTCATTTTATTACATTATTTTGATTTTAGCTACGGATATTTATATTCAACATTGATTGAAAAATCAGGAAGGAGTTGGAAGTATGGAAGAATTCTATTTGGTTAATGGTAAAATTCTGGATGTAAGAACAGGAAAATTTATCAAGGCAGATTTAAAAATTACTGGTAAGCAAATTGCATCAGTTCAGGAAAAGGCGCCGACTGAAGCAAAGAAGGTGGACTGCAGTGGAAAATATCTGATTCCAGGTATTATGGATGCTCATGTGCATCTTGTATGGGAAGGAACAGCCAAGGACCCCATGTATGAGACTGTACGGGACGGAAACTATTTAAATTTTGCCAAAGGTGTTTCTTCGGCGGAAAAATCCTTAAAGAACGGGGTAACGACTGTACGCGATTTGGGCTGTAATGATGATTGCTCGATTCCTCTGGCAAGAGCTGTGAATATTGGACTGATTAAAGGAAGTCATATTGTTCCGGCGGGAAGTGCAATTCAAGGTTCCTATGGACATTGTCCGATGATTGGCTATATTGCGAATACAAAGGAGCAGTTGATTGATAAAATTAAACGTTTGAAAGGTTATAATATCGAGATGAGCATTCCACCCCTTCATTGGATTAAGATCATGGCGAGTGGAGGCGCAGCTGGATTGGAAGATGTAGGTCCATGTATGTATTCACCGGATGAGTTGAAGGCGATTACATATGAAGCACACCGTCTAAATATGAAGGTCGCAGCACATGCACTTTCACGAGATGCTATTTCAAAATGTATTGATGCCGGAATTGATACAATTGAGCACGGAGGTGCATTAGATGAAGAACTTCTTCATAAGATGAAAGAAAATGGGCAGGTGTGGGTTCCGACTCTGCAGGTATATAAAGAACTGGCTCGAGGAAAAGGAATGATCGCAGATGTTATCGTAGAGAAGGCATCAGCTGTTGAGGAAAATCAAAAAAAGGCTTTTTCAGCAGCCATGAAAATCGGTACGAAGATTGTTGCGGGAAGTGATGCAGGTTCTCCGAATTTCGGCCCGCACCCATCCATATTTAAAGAATTAGTTGCAATGCAGGAAAATGGAATGTCAGCTGCTCAGGTGATTCGCTGTGCAACTTTGGCTGCTGCGGAGGAACTTGGGGTGAAAGACAGAGGTGTTTTAGAAGAAGGAAAAATTGCAGACATTGTAGTTCTGGATGCCAATCCATTGGTAGATTTACATGCGTTTACAGAACATTTATCGGCGGTATATAAAGAAGGTCTTTTAGTATAGAATATGGAAAATGATATTGACATTAAAGGAGGATACATTATGCATGAATTAATTGCTCAGCCTAAAATGCTTCTGGTTGTTATTGTTTATTTAATTGCTCTGGTTGGAACGGGAGCTTATTTCGCAAAGAAAGCAGCTGTAAAAAAAGAAGGAAAAGAAGATTTTTTCTTAGCAGGAAGAGGCCTTGGAAAGATTGTAGCAGTTGGTACGATTTTGGCTACCTATACGGGTGGCGGTACAGTAACCGGTGGTGGAAACAGCCTAGCTTTTAATTATGGATTGTGGAGTGGTTTGTTTTTTACGATTTGCCCGGTTATCAGTATGAGTGTTTTATGTTATCTGACTCCTAAAATCCGGGAAAGCAACTGTTACACGGTATCACAGCTTCTTGAAACGAAATATGGTTCTAAAGCTAGAACAATATCAGCGGTTATCATAGCACTTGCGATGGTTTCTATCGTTTCTTATCAGTATCGAGGTCTTGGATTTATTTTAAACGCTACAACTGGTATTCCAACTACTTATTGTACAATAATCTGTTGTGCACTTGTTATTGTACTAGCCCTTTCTGGTGGATTGAAGACAGTTGCTACGACAGATGCAATGTCCGCATTTTTGATGGTAGGTGGCCTTGCAATTGGCTTACCGGTTCTGATTAGTACAGTAGGTGGCTGGGATTGGGTTATTTCTTCTGCACAGGCCAACGATCCGGAAAGCCTTACGTTCTTCGGCGGTCAGACGCTTCTTAAATGGGTTGGCGGATATCTTCCGCTGATTCTTCTGACTTGTTCCGATCAGAACTATTATCAGAGAATTGTTGCAGCGAAGGATGTAAAAACAGCTCGTGTTGGTCTGATGGGTACTATGCTTGCTTGCTTTGTTATTATGCCGGTTGTTGCATGCTATGCATTCATTTCACGTCAGTATTTTGGAACCAGTATTGCAGCAGGGCAGGCATTGATCGGTGCAGCAACGCTTCTTCCTACGATTATAGGTGGTATTGTACTTTCTGCAGCAGCAGCATTTACTATTACCACAGGTGATTCATACCTATTGTCTGCAGCAGCTAACTTCTGTATTGATTTATATAGCAAAATCAATCCGAATGCAACAGAGAAAGAAGAGCTTAAAGTCAGCCGTGCGTTCATTTTGATTGCAGGTGTTGTCGCTTATATTATTCTGACTTTCTTCCCATCGATTCTTGCAATTCAGTATTGGTCCTATACTATTTATGGAGCAGGAATTACACCGGCAGTTGTTGGAGCACTTGTATGGAAAAAAGCTACAAAAGCGGGAGGCATTTCATCTATGATTATTGGATGTGGATTAAGTATTATCTGGGAGGCAACCGGTTCTCCATTTGGATTACAGACAATTTTTGTTGCATTCCCGATTGCTTTGATTACATTAATTGCGGTATCCTTAGCTACACAGCCAAAAAGTGAATGAAGTTAATGGGGTCAGACCCCATTAAGCGTTCAAGATTTCTTGGAAGAAATACTTCAAAGACAACATCAAGGTATAAGAAAAGCAGGTGAGAGGATCTTAAATGGTTTGCTCACCTGCTTCCTTTTTTGCGGATGCAATGACCGAATCCGGCAAATCCATCTTTTGAACGGATGGACAATTTAGGACCATATACCTTGCATCATGGGTTCGGATATGTTACATTTATCATATCAAGCATATATTTTTCTTTGTAAACATTTCAAGTATATCTTACATTCCAATCTAATTATGAATCTGAGAAAATCTTATGCTTATCCAATTAAGTAACAATTGAAAAGCAGGAGATTTTCGATGGGTTTTGCTCTGACTGTGAGGTGATGGGAGTGTTACAAAGCAGAAGAAATTCTCCTGACAGAAAGGAGAATTTATGAAAAAAGGAACTTACGCAAGAGCAAGGCGGGATCACAAGGACACGTTATTTCGGATGATATTCAGTATGAGGGAAAGTCTGCGGAGTTTGTACAATGCAGTGAACCATTCGAATTATGCAGATCCGGCGGAACTGGAGCGCGTGGCGGTTCATCTGCGCGAGGGAAAGACGCTGACGGAGTCGCGAAAGCTGGCAGCGGCGGAAGTCGGGCAGTAGGAATTAAACTTGGTGCGAAAAAATAAAAAGTTTATCAGCGAAAGCGCAGAAATGAAAATGAGCACCCTGGAAACGAAAGACTCAAAAATCGGCATATGACTCAAACTTAAAATTTGAATGACTCATTTATGAGCACATAAAAGCTCATAAATGAGTCATTTTTGCGTTCTGAAAAGAAATGAGACAAGAACGGGTCATTCCTGGAAGGTTATCAAAAAAATAAATAAAAATTTTAATTCGACAAAAACCTTGTATTTACAAGGAAAACCTCGAATTTTTTGGAAAATAAAAAAGAAAAATATTAAATAAAATCGAAAAACGTAAAAGTTGGCACGGAACTTGCTGTATATATGAGTATCAAGCAAAAGTATCAAGCAAAAAGAAAAATATATTACATGGAGGGAACACATTATGAAAGTTGGCGTATTGAAAGACATCAAAGTAGGCGAGTACCGTGTCATCGCAACCCCGGCAGAGGTAAGCATGCTGGTAGGTGACGGCAATGAGGTTTACGTTCAGAAGGGCGCGGGCGAAGGTTCTGGATTCCCGGATGAGGCATATGTGAAAGAGGGCGCGAAGCTGGTTGATACAAAGGAAGAAATTTATGCAACCTGCGATTTCGTCGCAAAGGTAAAAGAGTTTGAACCGTGCGAGTACAAGCTGCTCCGTGAAAACCAGATCGTATTTACCTGCATCCATCCGGCAGCACATCCGGAGGAGGTACAGGCACTTCTCGACAGCAAGTGTATTGCATTTACCGCAGAAGATTCCCACCGTTACGGTTCACCGAACTGCGAGGCAGCTGGTAAGGCGGGCGCACTTTTTGGTCTGGAATCCCTGCTCTCCATCAACGGCGGCAAGGGCAAATTCGTCAACGGTCTCGGCGGTGCTCCGGGCGTTAAGGCGCTGGTCATTGGAGGCGGCGTGGTAGGACGCGCAGCAATCTCTGTTCTTCATGCGCTGGGCGCGTGGGTAACGGTTATGGATATTAATATCGGAACCCTGCGTGATATCGGAAAACAGTTCAATGAGGAAGTCAATACCCAGATTTCCAACCGTTATAATCTGAAAAAGATTTTACCGGAGATCGATGTCGTGTATAATTGTGTTAGATGGCCGAAGGATGCCAAAGAATACATGATCGACCGCGAGATGGTCCGCTCGATGGAGAAAGGTTCCGTTATCGTAGATATCAGCAACGATTATGGTGCAATCGAGACGTTCCATGAGACCACCCATGAAAATCCGCGCTACATCGAAGAGGGCGTCGTACATTATTGCGTAAGCAACATTCCGGGTGCAATTTCCCAGTCTACCTCGATCGCATACGCAGCATCCGTACTGCCGCACTTCAGAAGCATCATCAACAATGGCGTGGCGCAGGCATGTGCAAAGGATGGTTTCCTGCGCCGCAGCTTAACCACCTACAAGGGATACTTAACCCATGAGGAGACAAGTGCCATCCAGGGCAGACCGTGGGTTCGTCCGGAAGACATCTTAGAGATCGCAGATCAGAAACTGGATCTGGCTCCGTCGGCAACCAAGAGCCATTCGGATAACTTTATCAAATTAGAAAAGTGATTTTCAGATAAAGGATACCGGCAGAACGCTTTTCGTGAAACGTATGGGGATACGGATGAAAAGCGCTCTGCCATTTGAGGGGAGAATAGAAGCGCTTCCGGATGGGAAATAGCTGGAGGCGCATTTGATACAGAAGAATAGGAGGGGTATCTGTGAGTGTTACAGACATTTTAGTGGACTTTGCGATCGCATCGTTTTTTATCGCGGTTGGTCAGCTTTTACGTGCAAAAGTGCCGTTGGTACAGAAATTTTTCATTCCGCCAAGCATGATTGCCGGATTTATCGCGCTGGCACTCGGGGCGCAGGGACTGGGAATCCTGCCGTTTTCTGAAAATATTGGTTCTTATGCAAGTGTTCTGATTATCCTGATTTTCGCAGGTGTCGGAATTAATGGATTTTCTTTCAATAAGAAAGATTTTAAAGCGGAAATTGACCGGATTGGTTCTTATTTTTCCTATAAAGTGCTGGCACAGGCGATTCAGTTCTCACTGGCACCGTTGTTTAGTATTTTAGTAATTTCGAAATTATTCCCGAACATTAACTATGGCTTCGGTCTGCTGCTGGCAGCTGGTTTCTCCGGCGGACACGGAACGGCAGCGGCTGTTGGTACCGCGTTTGAGAGACTGGGTGATCTGGATGCAATGGATATCGCGATGACCTGTGCAACTGTTGGTATTTTATCGGGTATCTTTGGCGGTCTGTTCTTCATCAAGCTGGGAACGAAAAAGGGCTGGACCAAATATATGAAAGGCTTCAATCAGATCTCCGATGATCTGCGCTGTGGTCTGGTGCCCAAAAATGAGCGCAAGTCGATGGGCGAGGAAACTATTTCATCCAACGTCCTGGATCCGCTGGCATGGCATCTGGCAGTGATGCTGATCGCATCCGGTATCGGTGTGGGACTCAGCAAGGGAATCTATGCAGCGATCGGTCTGGATCTGCCGAATTACCTGATGGCATTTTTGACCGCGATCGTGATGTTCCTCGTTTTCCGAAAAGTCGGCGTCGGTGATTATATTGATGAAAATGTAGTGGGACGTATCTCCGGTACTGCGACGGATTATCTGGTGTTTTTCGGAATCGCTTCCATCAAACTGGCAGTTATCGTTAAATATGCAGCTCCGCTGGCACTTCTTCTGCTCTGCGGTATTGTAATCGTAGTGGCAACTCTGATGTTCTTTGGTCCGGCGATGAACCGCGGCAGCTGGTTTGAGCGCGCGATCTTCGTATTTGGCTATTCAACGGGCGTTTTTGCGATCGGCTTCATCCTTCTTCGAATCGTTGATCCGGAAAACCGCTCCAAGACGCTGAACGATACTGCATTTGCAGCGCCGTTTACAACTCCGGCAGAGATGTTTGCGTGGTCGATGGGACCGATGATGCTCTTAAATGGCAGCCATTGGAAGTTTATCGGCATCTATTTGGTAATCATGGCAGCATGCATCATCGCAAATATCGTATTTAAATGGTGGTGGCTGAAACTTCCGCTGGATCGCCCAGGTGTGGAGGAGATCGGATAAACTTGTCTTTGCCTGTTTCCTCTGATACACTTGGAACAGGTGTAAACATAACACCGTTGTCCGGCCGGATGAACGCAGATTCAAGTCGAACGTCCGTGAGACTTGGCGCGTGATTCCGGTCAGCGGTGTTTCAGACAGGGGAGAAATGCATGGAGTTTTTAAGACAGTTATTTCATGGAAAAGGATATATTGACGGAATCACGATCATCAACCTGGATGGCGAGATTCTGTTTTCAGCAAAGTTAAATAGTAAATTTTCAAACCGGAAAGAGAGAGAAGCTTACCAGGCGCTGGTGGGACAAAATTTTTTCGATGTATTTGAAAACCTGAACGCTAAGAACAGCAGCATGATCCGGGCGATGGAGGTCGGGCTGCCGGTTTACGTGGAAAATCAACTGCTTCAGACCAAGGGGCAGGAGGGCATCCATATCAGCTCTCTTTCGATTCCGATCAAGAGCGGGCGCGCCGTGGTGGGCGCGATCGATCTGTCGATGGAGGAGATGACAGACGGCGAGGAAGAGCCGGAGAGTGTGGAACTGACTTCGGAACAGATCCCGGTCGGCGGCGCTGGAAAGCTGAAAAAACACAGCGGCGCATCTTTTACGATGGAAGATATCATCGCAGTGGATGAAAAAATGAAAAATGCCAGAGACTATATACCGGTGGTGGCGGCGTGCGATCTGCCGGTTATGATCTATGGGGAAACGGGAACCGGAAAAGAGGTGTTTGCACAGTCGATCCACAATGCCAGTGAACGGAGGGATAAACCGTTTATCGCGCAGAACTGTGCGGCGCTGCCGGATACCTTGCTCGAAAGTATCTTATTTGGAACGTCCAAGGGCGCGTTTACCGGGGCAATGGAAAATAAGGGACTCTTTGAGCTGGCGGACGGCGGAACACTGTTTCTCGACGAGATCAATTCGATGCCTCTGTTTTTGCAGTCAAAGCTTCTGCGGGTTCTGCAGGACGGCAGTTTCCGCAGCCTGGGCGGCAGTGAGACGAAACGCACGAATGTGAAGATCATTGCGGCGACCAATGTGGAACCGCTTGAGGCGATCGAGAAAGGACAGCTTCGGCGCGATATTTATTATCGTCTGAGCATGATGTCGATCCGGATTCCGCCGCTGCGGGAACGGAAGGCGGATATTGGACATTTTGTCAAGTTTTATGTAAACAAACACAATGGCACGTTCCACAAGCAGGTTCAGTATGTGTCAAAGGATCTGCTAAAAAAACTGGAAGAATATGACTGGCCGGGCAATGTCCGGGAGCTGGAACACGTGATCGTTTACGGCATGAGCATGGTGGACGAGACGAGCGCCCTGCTCCAGTATAAAGACATCAAGGGAAAGCTTCTGCTGGAGAAGCAGGCGGACAGGAAAAAGGCGCCGGAAAGCCTGGAAGAAGTTCCAAAACTCTGCTCGTCGCTTCGTGAGGCGGTGGCTGCCTATGAGGAAAAACTGATTTGGCAGGCGTTGGAGGCGGCGCACGGAAATATATCTGAGGCAGCGCGGATTCTGGATGTGCCGAGGCAGACGCTGCAGAGAAAGGCGAGCCAGCTGCGGGGCGAAAAGGCGAAGGAAAAACAGGAAAAAGAAATCTGAGCGATGGAGGATAGATACGGAAAATTGAGGACGATGCGGGAAGCAGAACCAGCAGAATCAGCCCGGAAAGGATGGAACGCTCAGACAGAATAACAGGAGGAAATGCAGAAATGGAGAAATACATTGGAAAATATTCTGTAAAAGATTTTTTATATCTGATTCTGGGCGCATTTATCTACAGTATCGGCACGCACAGCTTTATTGAGACGGCGAATATTGCGCCGGGCGGTGCGGTCGGCGTGGCACTGATGTTAAACCATGTGACGAACCTGCCGGTCGGACGGCTGACACTGATGGTCAATGTGCCGCTTTTAATATTGGCGTGGTTTCATTTGAGCCGTGCCTTTGCGCTGCGGACGGCGTTTGCGTGCGGAATCTGTTCGGTGGTGCTTGACTACGTGATCGCCCCGGTCTTTCCGGTTTATATGGGCGACCAGCTTATGGGAAGTCTCTACGGCGGCATTCTGGTCGGCGTCGGCATGGCGTTCATCTTTCTGTCCGGTTCGACGACGGGCGGCAGCGATGTGGTCGGCTACCTGCTCCAGAAGAAATATCCGCATGTCTCGATCGGGCGCGCCCTGATGATGATCGATGGAATCATCCTCTCCACCTCGATCTTCGTCTTTGGAAATGTCGATGCGGCACTGTTCGGACTGATTTCCCTGTACGCGCAGACGAAGGTCATCGACATGATTATCTACGGAAATGATGCCGGAAGCGAGGCGTCGATCGTGACGAAATACCCGCAGAAAATCGCAGAACGTGTCATTAAGGAAATTGACCGTACGGTAACGCTGCTTCCGGGCAAGGGCGGCTACAGTGGCGAGGACACTACGGTGGTTTTATGTACCGTCCGCAAAACGGAGTTCAATCGTTTAAAACGCATTATTGCGGAGACGGATGAGAATGCGTTTGTGATTGTGAAGGAAACCTCGGGCATTTTTGGACTTGGGTTTAAGGATGTAGCGGAGGCACAGCAGTAGGAGCCGGGATTGGAATTAGAAAATAGCGGGATATGCCGCGAACAAGGCGAATATAGATATCATAAGAATGCATCAGGAGCGGTGCACTTGAACGAATGGTTTGAAACACACCCGTTTCTAAAACAAATGCGAAGGCGGCTGTCAGTGGAATTGGCAGTCTGCCTTCTTTTATTTTGCAGCGTCTTTCTGGCGGCACGGTATGCGGGGCTGGCGTCAGCGGGGGCGGACGCTGTGCTTGGGAAGAAAAAGCCGGTTGTTTTCTTGGACGCCGGACATGGGGATTTTGATCCGGGAAAGGTGAGTGTGGACGGAAGCCTGGAAAAGGACATCAATCTGGCGATCGCGAAGCGCCTGAAATGGTATCTGGAGCAGTCGGATGTGGAGGTCGTGATGAGCCGGGAGGATGACCGGGGACTTTACGATACGTCAGCCGGAAGCCGGAAAATGTCCGACATGAAAAACCGCTGCGCCCGCGTCGAGGAATCCGGCGCGGATTTGGTCGTCAGCATCCACCAGAACAGCTACCACCAGGAGGACGTATCCGGTGCGCAGGTATTTTATTACCGGAAGTCAGAGAAGGGGAAACGGCTGGCGGAAATACTGCAGAAGCGCTTCGACTATGCGCTGGGAGACCAGAACCGCAGAAAAGCCAAACCGAATGACAGCTATTATCTCCTGCTCCACGTCAAATGTCCGATTGTCATCGTCGAGTGCGGATTTTTGTCTAACTGGAAAGAGGCGGCACTGCTGAAAACAGAAGAATATCAGGACCGCGTGGCGTATACGCTGCATATGGGGATTATGGAGTATCTGAATGGGCGCTGAAACCTTGAACTGGCGAGGAATCTTGTGTATACTAGGAGTACTTAGCGAGGTATTTTCGAGCTTAGTACGAGTCATGCCGCGCATACTAGGAGTACTTAGCGAGGTATTTTCGAGCTTAGTACGGAAGATAGATTTATTCATTGTAAGATAGTAGAAAGAAGAATCAATATGCAAAACGAAACCAAAAAAGAACTTCACACCCAGATGTGGAAGATAGAAAATCCAAAGGACTTTACGGCGCATGACCGGGAGGTGCTTGAGAAGGCGGCAGCGATCATCCGCGCGGGCGGTCTGGTGGCATTTCCGACGGAAACGGTGTACGGATTGGGGGCGAATGCGCTGGATGAGGCGGCAGCGAAGAAGATTTATGCGGCGAAGGGACGCCCATCTGACAACCCGCTGATCGCGCATGTGTCCTGTCTGGAGGAGATCGCGCCGCTGGTATCGAATATGCCGGAAAATGGCAAAAAGCTTGCAAAGGCATACTGGCCGGGACCGATGACGATGGTATTTCCTAAGAGCGCGATCGTGCCGTATGGAACGACCGGCGGGCTTGACACGGTGGCAATCCGGATGCCGTCTGATCCGATCGCGGCAGAGTTAATCCGTCTGTCCGGCGTGCCGATCGCGGCTCCGAGTGCGAATACATCGGGACGCCCAAGCCCGACGCGTGCGGATCACGTGCTTCAGGATATGGACGGAAAGATCGATGCGATCATCGACGGCGGTCCGGTTGGAATTGGTCTGGAATCGACGATCGTGGATGTTACGGAGGAAATGCCGATGGTTTTAAGACCGGGTGCGATTACCGTGGAGATGCTGCGTGAAACGGTCGGGGAAGTCGGCATTGATCCGGCGATTTTAGGACCAGTCAGCGCGGACGTGCGCCCGAAAGCACCGGGAATGAAATACCGCCATTATGCACCGAAAGCCGATCTGACACTGGTCGAGGGCGAGACGGAGGCAGTTGTGGAGACGATCAACCGCCTGGCAGGCGAAAAGCTGGCAGAAGGGCGCAAGGTTGGAATTATCTGCACGGACGAGACGAAAGACCGTTACCCGGCGGGGATGCTGGAAAGCATCGGTGCGCGGGCGCGTCAGGAGACTGTTGCACACAACCTGTATGCGGTTCTGCGGGATTTCGACGATCGTGGCGCGGAATATATCTTTTCGGAAGGATTTTCGGAAGACAATTTAGGACGGGCGATTATGAACCGGCTCAATAAGGCGGCTGGCTATCATATTTTGAAGGTGTGAGACGATGCGGTACTTATTGGCGGCGATTAATGCCAAATATATACATTCAAATCTGGGAATTTACAGCCTGAGACGGTATGCGATGGAGCGGCTGGGGCTGGGACAGAAGGATGAGCAGGGTGCGGCTGTTGGAATGGAAATGGTTTCGGAGGCAGCAAAAGGCGCGAATCGAACGAAAACCGTGTCGGAAATCCAGATCGATCTCGGCGAGTACACCATCAACCACCAGATGGATCAGATTCTGCAGGATATTTACCGGAGAAAACCGGATGTGGTGGGATTTTCCTGTTATATCTGGAATATCGTTTACGTGAAGGAACTGATCCACGATTTGAAAAAGGTTCTTCCGCAGGTCCGCATCTGGATGGGAGGTCCGGAGGCTTCGTATGACGCGGTTCACCTGATGGATGAGCTGCCGGAGGTCGAGCTGATCATGCAGGGCGAAGGCGAGGAGACCTTTACGCGGTTGGTGGAGGCGTGTGAGTGCGGGACGGAGGTTTGTTTTTCAGAGCTCCCAGGCATTGTCCTACGCCGTTCGGATGGCATCATCGAGGTCCATCGTCCGGCGCCGCTCATGAATCTGGACGACATTCCATTTTCCTACGGAGATTTAAGCGGGCTGGAACACCGCATTATCTACTATGAGAGCAGCCGTGGATGTCCATTTTCCTGTAGTTACTGTCTGTCCTCGATTGATAAAAAAGTGCGGTTCCGCAGCCTTTCGCTGGTAACCAGGGAGCTGCAGTTTTTCCTTGACCGGAAGGTGCCGCAGGTAAAGTTCGTAGACCGGACGTTTAACTGCAAAAAGAGCCATTCGATGGCGATCTGGCAGTATTTGCTGGAACACGATAATGGAATTACCAACTTCCATTTTGAAATTTCATCGGATCTTCTGGATGATGACGAGCTGGCACTGATGAAACAGATGCGTCCGGGGCTGATTCAGTTGGAAATCGGCGTGCAGACGACGAACCCGGTGGTTGTGAAGGAGATCCGGAGGACGATGGATCTAGACAAGGTGGCGCGCCGTGTGGCGCAGGTCAACACCTTTGGCAACATCCATCAGCATCTCGACCTGATTGCGGGGCTTCCGTATGAGGATATCGAGAGCTTTCATCGTTCCTTCAACGATGTATACAAAATGGAGCCGGAACAGCTTCAGCTCGGCTTTCTGAAGGTGCTGAAAGGTTCCTATATGGAAGAAATGAAGCAGAAATACGGTCTGCTCAGCCAGAGCAAGCCGCCGTATGAGGTGCTTAGAACCAACTGGCTTTCCTATGAAGAGGTGATCCGTCTCAAGGGTGTGGAAGAGATGGTCGAGGTCTATTACAACAGCGGGCAGTTCCGCCGCACGATGAAATGCCTGTCGCAGGAATGGGGCGATGCGTTTGATTTGTATGACCGCCTGGCGGCATTTTATGAGGAAGAGGGACTGAATGGAGTGAGCCATAATCGGCTGGCACGGTATGAGATTTTGTATCTGTTTATTCAGAAATGGGGAAACAAAGAAATTTCCTATCAGGATCTTCTCATTTATGACCTCTACCTCCGTGAAAACGTCAAGAGCCGTCCATCTTTTGCCCCGGATCCGTCGGAGTGGAAGAACGAGACGAAGCAGTTTTTCATGCGCGAGGCGAAGGAACGCCGTTATTTGAAGGGCTACGAGGCATACGATTCCAGGCAGATGGCGAAAATGGCGCATTTAGAGCGGATGGAAGACGGAAGGTTTGTGCTGTTTGATTACAAAAACCGGGATGCTCTGTTTGGCAATGCGGCGGCATTTTCCATTTCCCAGGATGAAATACAGTGAGAAATGGGATTTTCCCGAGAAAGACAGGAAAAAGAAATTGCGGATGGCGGCAGTCTCAACATCTGCGAACGAGAAGAAATGTAGGACAGCCATATTTTAAATTAGATGGATAGTAAACTGTTCAGTAGGTCTGTGCATTTACTGCGCGTGACTGTGAAGGTACTGAACAGTTACGATGGATAAATAAAATGGAAAAAACAAACAATTCTTATATAGCGATTGACCTGGAGACAACAGGGTTAAATCCCAAAACCGAGCGGATCATCGAGATTGGCGCGGCGCGGGTGGAAGATGGAAGCGTGGTGCAGACGTATTCGACGTTTGTCAACCCGGAGCGGGAACTGGATGCGCGCATCCGGGAGCTGACGGGAATCTGTGACGATGATTTGAAGGATGCGCCGGTGCTGGATACAGTTTTGCCGGAACTTCTGGCATTCTGCGGGGAGCTGCCGCTTCTGGGGCATCATGTTATCTTTGATTTCAGCTTTCTCAAGCGGGCGGCGGTCAACCGGAAGTATACATTTGAGCACGCGGGGCTTGATACCTTGAAAATCTGCCGCCATTTTATGCCGGAGGAGGAAAAGAAGAATCTGGCAGCCGCGTGCCGGTATTTTGCGGTGGATCCGGGCGAGAGCCATCGGGCGCTTTCGGATGCGCTGGCGGCGCACCATCTGTATCAGGAGCTTAAAAACAGGTATTTTCTGGAAGTGCCGGAGGTGTTTGCACCGCAGCCTTTGATTTACAAGGTAAAACGCGAACAGCCCGCGTCAAAAAAGCAAAAAGAAGTCTTGCGGGAATTACTAAAATATCATAGAATAAATTTATCTGCGCAGATTGATTCGCTTTCGAAAAATGAGATTTCGAGACTTACGGATCAGATTATCGCGCAGCATGGCAGAATGCAGAAGAGGTGAGAGATATGTTTAAATTTTCAAATCAGAAAACACGCCAGATCGTATCAGCGGTTGTTATTATAATCGTAGTAGTAGCGATGGTAGCGGGAACCATTTTGGCAGGTCTTATGATGTAAAGGTTCGGTAGATGATGAAAAAAAGAAATTGGATGGCAGGCGTATGCGGTGCGGCAGTGATGGGACTGCTTATAGCCGGTACGGGCACCGCGTCAGCGGGGACGATTCCCACGGGCTTTCAGGTCGGTGGGTTTGATCTTTCCGGGATGACACGGGAAGAGGCGGATCAGACGATTGAGAAATCGATCGGGGAGATGGAAAATCAGACCATTTCGATCCGGGTAGAAGGTCATGAGGTTCAGACGACGGCGGCGGAGCTGGGATTTTCCTGGGTCAACCAGAACGAGATTGATGAGGAAGTGGAGAAACTTTCCGGCGGAAATCTTCTGCGCCGGTATCTGAATCAGAAGGAATTAGAGCAGTCCGGTGTGGATCTGCAGATTGAGACAGCGGTCGATGAAGCGAAGGTTGCCGAGTTTGTGCAGACCCGGTGCGCGGAATTTACGACAGCGCCGCAGGACGCCGTGATCACGCATGAAAATGGAGTCTTTCAGGTCAGCCAGTCTTCGGCGGGACAGGAAGTGGACATAGATGCGACGACAAAAGCACTGAATGAGGCGCTCGCGGGCGGTCTTTCGGAACCGGTTTCGGTGGAGGCAACAGTCAAAAATGCAGAGCCGACCCGCACGACAGAGGCATTATCTACGATTCAGGATGCACTTGGAACATTTAGTACCGGATTCAACCCGGGAAATGTGTCGCGTTCCAAGAATCTGCGGAACGGTGCGGCGAAGATCAACGGCACGGTTCTGATGCCGGGAGAAGAATTTTCGGCTTATACATGGCTGACCCCATTTACGGTGGAAAATGGCTATGCATCGGCAGGTTCCTATGCGAACGGTCAGGTAGTCGATACGGTCGGCGGTGGCGCCTGCCAGATCTGCACGACGCTCTACAATGCAGCGCTTCTGGCGGAGATGGATATCACCCAGCGCCAGAATCATTCGATGATTGTTACTTACGTTCCAGCATCGCAGGATTCGGCGATCGCGGGTACTTATAAGGACCTGAAATTTAAAAATCCATACGATACCCCGATCTATATGGAAGGGGCAGTGAACGGCGGGACTATTTCATTTACGATATATGGAAAAGAGACACGGCCGGCAAACCGGACGATCAAATACGTTTCGGAGACACTGTCGAAGAAGGATCCGGGCGAGCCGATCACAAAGGTGGACGCATCTTTGAAGCCGGGTGCGAGGGTGAAGGAACAGTCGGCGCACTATGGGCTGCAGTCACGGCTCTGGAAATACGTCTACGTGGACGGCGTGGAGACGGAGAAAACCTTGCTGCAGACGGATACCTATATGGCATCGAAGGCAATCTACCGTGTAGGTCCGGCCGTTGCAGCTGCGGCACCGGCGGTTCCGGCTGGACCGCAGCCTGAGACACCACAGCCGGAAAATCCGGTTCCGGCACCGACGGAAGCACCGGCAGCACAGGAGCCGACCCCGGCACAGCCGCAGGGACCAGCCGGTCCGGCGCAGGAAGCAGCGCCGCCGATGGAGTGATAGCTTATATCGGATCATATATAGTGATGGTATGAGAGCAGAGATTTGTGGTAACATGGCGTGGTAAGCGCAGAAAATTACTGTACTTGAATGTGAAGCTGGGAAAGGAATCAGAATGAACATAAAAGATGAAATTTTCGAGGCATACGGGGAGATGAAAGCCGAGCAGGATCTTCTGGCGGTCGGTTACACCGCACTTCTTGGTACCTCGATGGCGGCAAAAAGCGGCGAGTCGGCGCTTTTGAACCGATTTTCTGCACGGTATGTGAGAGAATGCCAGAATCTCTATGAGAAATGGAATCCGTCTCCGCTTCTGGAGGCATTTGCTGCACATAAAGAGCGGAAAGTGCTGACCCGTCTCGGCGCATCTGCGTGGTATCCGGCGGGCGGGGGCGGCGTCATGGCAGCGCTGTGGCATTTTTTTGATGGATTCGGACTCGGATTTGAGATGGATCTCAGGAAACTTCCGATCCGCCAGGAGACGGTGGAGGTCTGCGAGGTATTTGACCTCAATCCATACCGTTTACAGTCCCAGGGCTGCATTTTGCTGACGGCGTCTAGCGGTCCGAAACTGCTAAAGAATCTGGAGAGAGAGGGCATTCCGGCGGCGCTCATCGGTCGGACGCGCACCGCGATCGGACGCGAGATTTACAGCGGCGAAGTACATAGCTTTCTTGACCGGCCAAAACCGGATGAGATAGATAAAATGAAAGACTTACCAAAATCCCATTAACAGGAGGTAGTAAAGTGAGAGAGAGAATTTTAGCGGTCATTGAAAAAAACAGCCGCATCAGCGTCAAAGAGCTGGCGGATTTACTCGGGGAGAATGAAGCTGCGGTCGCGGCGGAGATCGCCGAAATGGAAAATGAACATATCATCTGCGGTTACCATACCCTGATTAACTGGGATAATACAGATGAGGAGAAGGTCATTGCACTGATCGAAGTAAAGGTAACGCCGCAGCGCGAGATGGGCTTTGACAAGATTGCCGAGAGAATCTATCAGTACAGCGAGGTGACTTCGGTATACCTGATGTCCGGCGGCTATGATTTTACTGTTATGATCGAGGCGAAAACCATGCGTGCAGTTGCACAGTTCGTGGCAGAAAAGCTTTCCACGATCGATTCTGTGCTGAGTACCGCGACCCATTTTATTCTTAAAAAATACAAAGACCATGGTACCGTTCTCTGCGACGGTCCTCAGGATGAAAGGATGTTGATTGTTCCGTGAGAAACCCATTATCAGATACGATTGTAAATATTCCGCCGTCCGGAATCCGGAAGTTTTTTGACGTTGTCAGCGAGATGAAGGGCGCGATCTCCCTGGGCGTGGGCGAACCGGATTTTGATACACCGTGGCATATCCGCGAAGAGGGCATTTATTCGCTGGAAAAAGGACGTACCTTCTATACGTCGAACTCTGGTTTAAAGGAACTGCGCCAGGAGATCTGCCATTATCTGAAACGTCGTCAGCGCCTTGAGTATGATCCGAATACAGAAGTGATGGTAACGGTCGGCGGTAGCGAGGCGATTGATATCGCCCTGCGCGCGATGCTCAATCCGGGCGATGAGGTTCTGATTCCGCAGCCGAGTTACGTTTCCTATGTGCCGTGTACGGTGCTGGCGGGCGGTACGCCGGTCATTATCGAGCTGGAGGAGAAGGATGAGTTCCGTCTGACGCCGGAGAAGCTGCTGGAGAAAATCACACCGAAAACAAAGGTGCTGATTCTTCCATTCCCGAACAATCCAACGGGCGCGATCATGAACCGCACCGATCTGGAGGCGATCGCGAAGGTGATTGAGGAGAAGGATCTGTTTGTGCTGAGTGATGAAATTTATTCCGAGCTGACCTACAGCGGCAAGCACGTTTCCATCGCGGAGATTTCCGGGATGCGTGACCGCACGGTGCTGATCAACGGATTTTCCAAGGCATATGCGATGACCGGGTGGCGTCTCGGCTATGCGGCAGCTCCAGCGCTTATCTTAAAACAGATGCTGAAAATCCATCAGTTTGCGATTATGTGTGCGCCGACCACCAGCCAGTATGCAGCGGTTGACGCTCTGCGGAATGGCGATGAGGACATTGCCCGCATGAAGAAAGCCTACGATGAGCGCCGCCGCTATCTTTTGAGAGAGTTCCGGGCGCTTGGCATGGACTGTTTCGAGCCGTATGGAGCATTTTATATGTTCCCGTGCATCAAACGGTTTGGCATGACCTCGGATGAATTCGCAAACCGCCTGTTACAGGAAGAGAAGCTGGCGCTTGTGCCGGGCACCGCGTTTGGAAACTGCGGCGAGGGCTATCTGCGTGTTTCCTATGCGTATTCGCTGGAGGATCTGCAGAAGGCGATCGAGCGCATCAAGCGGTTTGTGGCACGGCTGGATGGAGAGAAGAAATGTTAAATATTGTACTCTATGAACCGGAGATGCCGATGAATACAGGAAATATAGGACGAAGCTGCGTGGCAACGAACACGCGGCTTCATCTGATCGAGCCTCTCGGTTTTAAATTGAATGATAAAATGGTAAAAAGAGCGGGTCTTGATTACTGGCCGCATCTGGACGTGACAGTTTACAGCGATTTTAAAGATTTTCTGGAGAAGAATCCGGGCGCGCGCCCGTATATGGCGACCACGAAGACGACGCAGGTGTATACGGACGTTCACTACGATCCGGACTGCTATATCATGTTCGGACCGGAAAGCCGCGGCATCCCGGAAGAACTCCTGATCGAAGACCCGGAGCGCTGCGTCCGCATCCCGATGTGGGGTGAGATGCGCTCTCTGAATCTGTCAAACTCGGTGGCGATCATTCTGTATGAGGCGCTGCGGCAGAATGGGTTTGAGAAGATGAATACGGAGGGGCATCTGCATCACCTCCAGTGGAAATAAGGTGGATTCTGTCCCACACGTGCGTCATCAACGTCTCAGATGAAACAGGAATTAGTGGCACCAAGTCCCACAGGCACTGATATTTCCGTCGCATTCGGCGTCGGAGTCAGTGCCATTTTTATTGTTGTCCGGCAGGTGGACGCCGCAGGATGGTCCGTTATTTCCGCTCCGGTCAAAGTGAAGCATTCCGTTTAAGAAGTCTTCGACGCGGTCTTTAGGAGCGCCTTTGGCGCCGCCGAGAACCTGGATGCTGGTTTCGCGCAGGGCGATCATCATCGGGATCGGAAGGGCGTCGCAGAGGAGGACGGCAGTATTTTCTTTTTTCAGAAACTCGACCAGCGCGCCGGGATCGTTTGCATAGGTCTGTTTCAAGGTTTTGGTGGAAATAATCTCATCGTCAACTACATCAAAAATTAAAAATTCTTTCACCTGAGCCAGGTGGGAGCAGATTTCTCCGTTTTCATAAGGGACTGCAATTTTCATGAGTGACCTCCTTTTTTAGAGATAGTATAGCGCTTAGAATTGAAAAATCAATATAAATGTATATGCTATTTATGAAAAAATATATAATAGACATATATGGAGGTGGCTTGTATGGATGGAGTAAATATTGAGAAGAATGAAAAGAAGAATGCGTTACTGATAGCAATCGAAGAAGGAAGAACGATTGTAAAAGATCCAAATGCACCGAGATATTCCAGTATGGAAGACTTAAAAGCGGCATTGGAAGTATAATATCTTTGATAGAAAAAGAGAGCCAGCAGAATACACTTCTGTTGACTCTTTTTTGCAAATATGATTTGAAAAACGGCACACCGCTTAATCCGATTTAACTTCTTTCCACAAACTATTATAAAGCTCGTCCGCCTCATCCCCAAGATACCGGTAAACCTCGCAGTTTTTCAGCTGCTTTGCATCTGGGAAGACGGCTTTGTTGTTCTGGATTTCTTCGTCCAGCATTTCCTTGGCTGCCTTGTTTGGCGTTGCGTAGGTAATGTACTCAAAGTTTTTGACTGCGACATCCGGGCGGCAGAGGAAATTGATCCATTTTTCTGCGTTTTCCTTATTTTTCGCATTTTTCGGAACTACCCAGGAATCGAGCCAGACGTTGGTTCCCTCTTCCGGGATCACGTATTCCAGGGAGAATGGGAGGTTCTGTGCGGCTACCTCATCCTGGATGTACATGATCTCGCCGGAGTAGATGACGCCGATGGCTGCCTCGCCGCCGATCATCTTGTCACGCACCTGATCGATGACGTAAGCCTGTATGAGCGGTTTTTGGTCAATCAGATCCTGCTTTGCCTGCTGGAGTTCGGTTTCGTCGGTCGAGTTGGCAGAGAAGCCGTCTTTTTTGAGCGCTACCATGAAGGCATCGCGGACGCTGTCCTGCATCAGGATCTCGCCTTTATAAGCCGGATTCCAGAGATCGGACCATTTGGTCGGAACCGGAAGTCCTTTTTCTTCGATGAGCTTCGTATTATAAAGAATACCGACGGTTCCCCAGGTGTATGGCACGGAATATTTGTTTTCCGGGTCGAACTGCTTGGACATTTCCATGTACTGCGGGTCAATGTTTTTGACATTTGGAATGTTGTCAAAGTTGAGTTCGGCAAGCAGGTCATTTTCCTTCATTTTCTGAATCATGTAGTCGGATGGGCAGACTACATCGTAGTTGACGCCGCCGGCTTCGATGACCGGATACATTTCTTCCAGTGTCTCAAATACGTCGTAGGTAACCTTGATTCCGGTTTCCTGTTCAAATTCCTCAATCAGGTCCGGATCAATATATTCGCCTGCATTGTAGACGTACAGTTCGTTTGAATGAGTCGTGGTGTAGCGGCTGTAGGTGCTGACACCAACGACAAGCAGAATCAGCGTGCAGGCAAGTCCCAGAACGCCGTTTTTGATCTGGTTGTTGCGTTTGCGGCGCTTGATGGTCTCTGTGTCAATCACAGTCGCATTGCCGGTGGATTTTTTCTCCGGGGCAAAGTTGGTGATCACCAGAAGCACCAGGACTGCCACGAAAATCAGCGTGGACAGGGCGTACATCGTCGGCTGGATGCCTCGGCGCACCTGGCTGTAGATCAGGGTGGATAAGGTATCCATACCGGCACCTCTTGTAAAGTGCGTAATGATAAAATCATCGAGGGACATCGTAAATGCCATCAAAAAGCCGGAGAGGATACCCGGGACGATGTCCGGAAATACGACCTTGAAGAAAGCATACAGCGGGCTGGCGCCGAGATCCAGAGCGGCTTCGTAGGTGTACCGGTTCGTCTGCTTGAGTTTCGGCATGACACTTAATATCACATATGGAATATTAAATGTGATATGCGCGATCAGCACGGTTTTAAATCCGAGAGAGATACCGAACGCGATAAATGCCAGCATCAGGGAGATACCGGTTACGATATCGGAGTTCAGCATCGGGATGTTGTTGATTCCCATGACGATGGTGCGCGGAATCCGTTTCATGCTGTTGATGCCGATGGCGGCGATCGTGCCGATGACGGTCGCGATCAGAGCCGACGCAAACGCGATGAGCAGCGTATTGTTTAAGGCATTCATGATGGCGGAATCCTGGAACATCTGCGTATACCAGCGGGTGGTAAAACCGCCCCAGACGGTTCTCGATTTTGTGTTGTTAAAGGACAAAACGATCATGGTCACGATCGGGATGTATAAAAAGAGCAGGATGAGCGCCAGGTAAAAGTCCTGGAAAAACTGTTTTAAGCGGTTATGTTTCATCAGAACGCATTGCCCTCCCCTTCTTTATCGTATTTGGCGATGAGCGCCATACTCAGTAAAATGAAAATCATCAGAACCAGCGAGAGACCGGAACCTAAGTGCCAGTTGCTTCCCTTGGTGAACTCCTGCTCGATGACATTTCCGATAAGCAGGATCTTGCTGCCGCCTAAGAGACTGGAGATAACGAAGGTCGTCAGCGCCGGGACAAATACCATGGTAATGCCGCTGATGATGCCCGGGATGCTGAGCGGAATCCAGATGTGAATGAGTGTCTGGAAATTGTTTGCCCCCAGGTCTTTGGCGGCGTTGATGGTATTATCGTCGATTTTTGCCAGCACATTATAAATTGGTAGAATCATGAAAGGCAGGAAGTTGTATACCATACCCAGAATGATCGCCCACGGTGTATTGATGATGGAGATATTTGGCAGATGGAGAAAGGAAAGAATGCCATTGATGACGCCATTTTTCTCCAGAAGCGTCTGCCACGCGAGGGTGCGGAGCAGGAAATTCATCCACATCGGAAGGATGAAGACGAATACCATGAAGCTGCCTGCCCCAATGCCGCGGCGGCGCAGCACCAAAGCCAGCGGATAGGACAAAAGCAGGCAGATGGCGGTCGCAGCCAGAGACAGACCCAGGGATAAGAGCAGCGCCTTCATATGCTCCGGTGTCGTGATGGAACAGACATTTGCCAGTGTAAATGCCCCGCTTTTGGTTGTCAGACCGTAGTATACGATCAGCAGGAGCGGGATGATGGTAAAACCGCTCATCCAGAGAATATAAGGACCGGCGAAGAGCCGTTTCACGTTTGATTTCATGCTAAGTCCGACTCCTTTCTATTCATTGACGCCCACAGCTTCCTCGTCCTCTGACGCCGGCTTGTTCATGATCTGGATGTCAAACGGGTCTACATGGATGCCGACCTTCTCGCCGACCGGGAACATATCCGTGCTGTGAACCAGCCATTCATAGCCGTCCGGTGTGGTGACTTCCATCTCATAGTGGACGCCCTTGAAAATCAGGTGGGTGACAATGCCCTGCAGCGTGCCTTCCTCCGGTTTTACGAGGTCGATGTCCTCCGGGCGGATGACAACGTCTACCGGTTGGTTTGTTCCGAATCCCTTATCGACGCAGGCAAATTTCGCACCGAAGATTTCAACCAGCTCGTCGTGGATCATCAGACCGTCCACAATGTTGCTCTCGCCGATGAAGTCGGCAACGAATGCGTTTTCCGGCTCGTTGTAGATCTGTTCCGGGGAACCCATCTGCTGGATATAACCCTGGTTCATGACAACGATGGTATCGGACATCGTCAATGCCTCTTCCTGATCGTGGGTAACATAGATAAAAGTGATGCCTAACTCATTTTTCAGACGGATCAGCTCATACTGCATGTCCTGTCGCAGTTTTAAATCTAGGGCACCGAGCGGCTCATCGAGAAGCAGGACCTTTGGCTCGTTGACAATCGCACGCGCAATGGCGATACGCTGCTGCTGACCGCCGCTCAAAGAGTCAATGCTACGATGCTCAAAGCCGTTTAGGTTTACAAGCTTTAAAGCGTACTTAATTTTGTCATCAATATATGCTTTTGATTTATTCTTAATTTTTAGCCCAAATGCGATATTATCTGCGATGCTCATATGCGGAAACAGTGCGTATTTCTGGAATACGGTGTTTAGCTGGCGCTTGTTTGGCGGAAGTTTGGTGATGTCTTCGCCGCCGAAAATTACTTTTCCTGTATTTGGGGATTCAAATCCGCCGATGATGCGGAGCGTGGTCGTCTTGCCGCAGCCGCTGGGACCTAAGAGCGTTACAAAGGAATTTTCCTTTACTGAAAGGCTCAAGTCATCCAGGACCAGGGTGTCGTCAAAGCGTTTCGAGATATGCTGTAAATCGATTAATGGCTGGCTCATGCGTTTCCTCCGTAAATAGTAAAATAATGTGTAGTATTAGAAACTTGGCGGCGAGCTGACCCAGAGGATCGTCGCGCCGGAGCGGCTTTCAAGGTAATGCGTCTTGTCGCTCGTATAGTAAAAAGATTCGCCCTTTTTGGCTTTGTACGTCCGGTTCCCCAGATGAATCAGGATGCTGCCGGAAAGAACGTAGCCAAATTCCTCACCCTCATGCGGGCTGTCCGGATAGGTGGAGCCGCCGACACCGAGTGTCAGGCGGATCGGTTCCATCGTGTTCTTCTGGGCGTTCGGGATGATCCACTGAATCTCATTTTTCAGTTCTGGATCTTCCTTGATAAAATAGTCGTTTTTTTCAAATACAATCTGCTCTTCCGGAGCCTCGTTGAAAAACTCCCCTATGGTTGTGCCGAGACACTGGAGAATATCCATCAAAGTAGCGATGGACGGGGAGGTCAGATCGCGCTCTACCTGGGAGATAAATCCCTTCGAAAGCTCTGCGCGGTCAGCCAGCTCTTCCTGCGTCAGACCCTTTAAAATTCGCAGTTCCTTTAATTTTCCTCCTATACTCAACAGAGGGAACCTCCTTTCCTGGTTTCATAGGAAATTGCGTCCTATGAAACAAAAAACGCTCCACGAGGATGCGCTAGGGCACATTCTTTTTTATAAAAACTGGGTGGGAAAACCATCCGTCCGGCGTTTTTTAGAAACATGCAAAAGTAAGATGAAAGTTTAGAAATTCTAAAATGAATGTAAAATTAATCTTTTTGTTTAGAAATAATAAACTTGCTTCCGAGTATCTATTATACAGAATGTGGGGAAGGTGTCAAGGAAAAAAACGGGAAAATCCGGGGGTTCTCAAATTGTGTGAAAAAAGAGTGCAAAAATGGCGGTATGATGATAAAATAGGGGCAGATAATTTGATAGAAACCGTTATAACGGTTCTGGGGGATCAAAGGAGGAACATTTCATGCAGGATAAGTATATGGCATATGTGGGTTCTTACTCATACAACGGTCAGGCAAAGGGAATAACCGTGTATGATGTGGATGTAAAAAAGGGAAAATTTATCTACCGGTGCGAGGTGGAAGTGGACAACTCTTCCTATTTAACTGTTTCACATGACGGGCGGATGCTCTATTCCATCGCGGACGAGGGCGTTGTGGCGTTCCGGATTCTGGAAAACGGCGCACTCAGCCGTGTGAACAGCGCAAATATCAAGGCGATGCGCGGCTGCCATATTGCGACCGATGCGGAGGACAAGTTTATCTTCGTATCCGGCTATCATGACGGCAAGGAGACGGTGGTCCGCCTGAAACCGGACGGTTCTATCGGGGAAGTGACCGACGGCGTTTACCACAAGGGACTTGGAAGCGTGGCAGAGCGTACGTTCCGCCCGCATGTGAGCTGTGCGGAGCGCACGCCGGATGGCAGATTCCTGCTGGTAGCCGATCTGGGAATTGACCAGGTCAAGATTTACAGGTTTGATGGCGAGAAGGGAACCCTTTCATTGGTGGACGCGATCCGCTGTGATTTGGAATCTGGTCCGAGACATTTCATGTTCAGCAAGGATGGAAAATTCTTGTATTTGATGTATGAAATCAAAAATGTGATTGATGTATACACGTATGAAACGGGCGATCGTGTGCCGAAGATCGAGAAGATCCAGACGATCCCATCGACCGCACCGGAGCGCACCAGCCAGCTGACTGCAGCGTGCACGATCCGGATGTCCGAGGACGAGACACATCTGTTCTGCAGCAATGCGGGCGATAATTCAGTCAGTGTCTACGAGCGCGATGCACAGACGGGGCTTTTGAAGCTGCTCTGCTGTCTTCCGATCAGTGGAGATTACCCGAAGGATATCGCGATTTTTCCGGATGGAAACCATCTGGCGTCGATCAACCACGGCAGTAACAGCATTTCTTTCTTCCAGGTGGAATATAAGGAGAAACTGCTGGTGATGAGCGGACGCAGTATTTCGGTGAATGAGCCAAACTGCTGTGTGATTACAAAGGTACCTACGAGAGGAAAGAAAGCAGACTAAATGGCAGAAGGAGTTAATAGCGAGAATGGCAGGATCAACATACGGAAAAATACTGACAATGACAACGTGGGGCGAATCCCACGGCGCAGGCGTGGGCGTGGTCGTAGATGGCTGTCCGGCGGGGCTTGCGCTTTGTGAGGAAGACGTTCAGCGTTATCTGGACCGCCGCAAACCGGGGCAGAGCCGTTTTACGACGAAGCGCAGCGAGAGCGATACGGTGGAGATCCTGTCAGGCGTTTTTGAAGGGCGGACGACGGGCACGCCGATCTCGATGCTGGTGTGGAACCAGGATCAGCATTCGAAGGATTACAGTGAGATCGCCAGTTATTACCGTCCCGGACATGCGGATTATACCTTCGATGAAAAATACGGTTTCCGGGATTACCGGGGCGGCGGACGTTCTTCGGGACGCGAGACGATCGGACGCGTGGCAGCAGGCGCTATCGCGGCAAAGCTGCTGGAATCCTTGAACATTCAGGTAAAAGCATACACGAAAGCGATCGGACCGGTGGAAGTGGCGCCGGATCGGTTTGATCTGGCGGAATGTGAAAAGAATAAGCTGTATATGCCGGATGCTGCTGCAGCCGCAGAGGCAGAGCAGTATCTGGAAAGGAAGATGGCGGAGAAAGATTCTGCTGGCGGTATCGTGGAATGTGTGATTGCCGGTCTTCCGACAGGGCTTGGTGAACCGGTTTTTGATAAATTTAATGCGAATCTGGCAAAGGCAATCTGCTCGATCGGTGCCGTTAAAGGCTTCGAGATCGGAGAGGGATTTCATGCGGCGCAGATGGCAGGAAGCGAGAACAACGACGCATTTGTCATGGATTCGGATGGAAGCATCGGCAAGGCGACGAACCATGCAGGTGGCATTTTAGGCGGTATGACGGATGGAAGCGAAGTTGTGTTCCGTGCGGCATTTAAACCGACCCCGTCGATTGCCGCAGAGCAGAGAACCGTCAATAAGAGCGGCGAGGAGATCGGCATCAGCATCAAGGGACGCCATGATCCGATCATTGTGCCGAGAGCGGTTGTCGTGGTTGAGACGATGGCGGCATTTGCGGCGGCGGATATGCTGCTGGGCGGCATGACGGCGCGGCTGGATCGGATTCAGGAGTTTTACCGGAAGTAAGGGAATGCAAATAAAAATTTTGGAAAAGCTGCGGCGGGCTCAGCCTGTTTGGTCCGCGGCTTTTTCTGGCATTAAATCAGGAGGCAGCAGGATGAGTGCAACAGGAATTTCAAAAGAAATAGAGACAGCAGGACAGTTAGAGGAGCTGCGCCAGGAGGTACGGATTGCCGCAGAGGAAATTCTCAGTGCGGCAAACATGAAGCCGGGACAGATTTTGGTGGTCGGATGCTCGTCCAGCGAGATTGCATCGCATAAGATCGGTTCCTATTCCAGCGCCGAGATCGGAAAAGCGGTGTTTGAGGAGCTGTATGCAGTCACCAAGTCGCAGGGGCTTTATCTGGCGGCACAGTGCTGTGAACATCTGAACCGGGCGCTGATTGTGGAAGAAGAAGCGGCGGAAAAATATGGTCTGGAGATGGTAAACGTCGTGCCGCAGCTAAAAGCAGGCGGTTCCTTTGCAACGGCAGCCTATGCGGGATTTGAACATCCGACAGCCGTAGAGCGGATTCAGGCACACGCGGGCATCGATATCGGAGACACTTTCATCGGTATGCACCTGCGCCCGGTTGCAGTTCCGGTGCGGACCTCGATCCGTGCGATCGGCGGCGCCCATGTGACGTGTGCGAGAACGAGGCTGAAATATATTGGCGGAGAGCGGGCGCATTATCTGGATGCGAAATAAAGAAAATGAGGAGTAAAAAAAACGTGGAAATCAGGAAAAATGATGAATTTGAACTGACAATCGAAGATATGAGCGAAGATGGAGCCGGGATCGGAAAGCAGGACGGCTATATCTGGTTTGTAAAAGATGCCGTGATCGGGGATCGGATCCGGGCGCGGGCGATGAAAATGAAGAAAAATTACGGCTTTGCCCGTCTGATGGAGGTGCTGGAAGCATCCAAAGACCGCGTGATGCCGGAATGCCCGGTCGCAAGACAGTGCGGCGGCTGCCAGCTTCAGATGATGAGTTATGAGGCACAGCTTCATTTTAAGGAGCGCAAGGTCTACAATAACCTGCGCCGGATCGGCGGGATGGAGAATCTGCGGCTGCCGGAGCGGGCGGATGAAGTGAGTGTGCCTGAGAATGTATCTGAAAGAAATACATCCGAAAGGATGGAGACAACCGATGCGGGGGTGAAAGCAGAGAACGTGTCGGGGAAAAGTGCCGGGGAAGGTGTGGATAAAACTATCACCATGGAGCCGATCCTGGGGATGGAGCACCCGTGGCGCTACCGCAACAAGGCACAGTTTCCGTTTGGACGCGATAAGGATGGAAGAATCATTGCCGGATTTTACGCGGGACGCACCCACCATATTGTGGAAGCGGAGGATTGCCTGCTGGGTGTCGAAGAAAATGCGGTAATTCTGGATATTATCAAGAAAATCATGGAAGAATACCAGATTGCGCCATATGACGAGGAGACGCATAAGGGTCTAATTCGCCATGCATTGATTCGGAAGGGATTTGCAAACGGCGAGCTGATGGTCTGTCTCGTCATCAATGGAAAGAAGCTGCCGCACGCGGATATTTTTGTGGAACGCTTAAAAGAAGTCCCTGGCATGACCAGTATTTCCTACAACATCAATCAGGAAAAAACAAACGTGATTCTTGGTTCGGAGCTTGTAAACTTATACGGACCGGGCTATATCACAGATAAAATCGGAAATGTATCATACCAGATTTCGCCGCTTTCTTTCTATCAGGTCAATCCGGTGCAGACGGAAAAACTCTATGGAACGGCGCTGGAATACGCGGGGCTGACCGGTGGGGAGACTGTATGGGATTTGTACTGCGGAATCGGAACCATTTCCCTGTTTCTGGCGCAGAAAGCGAAGAAAGTGTACGGTGTAGAGATCGTCCCTCCGGCGATCGAGGATGCCCGCCGGAACGCGGCATTAAATGGCATGGAAAATGTCGAGTTTTTCGTCGGAAAAGCTGAAGAGGTACTTCCAAGGGAGTATGAAAAAAATCAGGTCTATGCCGATGTCATCGTCGTCGATCCGCCGCGCAAAGGCTGTGACAGCGTCTGCCTCGACACGATCGTCCGGATGCAGCCAAAGCGGGTAGTCTATGTCAGCTGCGATTCCGCCACATTGGCGCGCGATGTGAAGTATCTGGATGAAAGAGGATACGCGGTGGAGCGCGTGAGATGCTGTGATATGTTCGGGATGAGCGGGCATGTGGAGACGGTAGCCTTATTAACTAAAAAGATAGCGACAAGAGAAGTGTAAAATTCAGGGTATCCTGCGTGCGTATATCGCACAGGGCGAGGTGCTTCCGGTCGCGACGCATTCCTTTGGTTTCATCGGTATTTTTGCCATCCCGGAGATTGGCTTTAACCAGCCGAAGGGAATGCTTTATAAGACGGAGAATCCATTTGCCTGAACAATAAAAAGAATATTTGCTGATTTCTCATGAACGTGATACACTTATAGATAAGCTGTATCGGCTGTCGATCACGACCGTTTCGGCGGTGTGAAAATGAGAAATTCCGGCACCGGAGGCTTTCAGAGTCACGATCATGCGACCGTGCGAAAGTTCCGGTGCCTTTTTATTTCAAAGGAAAGTGCGCCCTGATGAAAGCGGCAGAGAATATTTTGAGCGGTATTTGAGAAAGGAAACAGGAGATGGATGACAAAAAAATAGCCGTACTGATCGATGCGGAAAATGTGTCCGGCAAGTATATCAAGCTGATTTTAGATGAGGTCAGCAATTATGGAAGTGCGACATACAAGCGCCTTTACGGCGATTTTCAGACGCCGAGCGTGCGGGCGTGGATGAAGAACCTGCGCGACTATGCGATCACGCCGGTTTTCCAGTACAATTATACGCAGGGGAAAAATGCCTCCGATTCGGCGCTGATCATCGATGCGATGGATATTTTATATTCGGGCAATGTGGATGGCTTCTGTATCGTCACCTCGGACAGTGATTTTACGAAGCTGGTGCTGCGCCTGCGTGAGTCAGGCATGACGGTGATCGGCATGGGAGAGCGCAAGACGCCGAATGCATTTGTCTCGGCGTGTGAGACATTTAAATTCCTGGATATTTTATTAAACGATGAAAATCCGTCGCAGAATCCGTCCCTGCCGCAGACGCGCAAGGAGAGTGAGGCGGATGGTTCCAGAAAAGAGGCAGAGAAAGAAAGCGATCCGAATGCAGTCAGCAATATTCCGAACATGGAGGAGATGGAGAAAGAGATTATCTCGATCATCAACACACATGCGGACGATGACGGATGGGTGGATTTATCGGAGCTGGGAGACAACCTTCCAAAGCGTGTGCCGGGATTTGACCCGCGAAATTATAAATGCACGAAGTTGAAGCAGTTTATCGAGCTGTTTGATTCCGTTGAGGTTCGGTCAGCGCGCAATCCGCACAATAAGATTCTGTCGATCATCTATGTGCGTGTCAAACAGAAAGAAGAAAAGCCGGTACTTTCCAAGGTACGGCGCGGCGGAAAACGGAAGAAGGATGCGGACGCGGAAGAATAGTAAGCATATGCGGTTCGTATGAGAATAAAAAGTTGCAGAAGCGGCTGTGATTCGTATGAGGCTGGAAGAATGCAGCAGTGGTTGTAGTGTTGTGTCAGCTGTTACAAAGACAGACTGTAAATTGAAAAGTGAAGGATAGCAGATAGGAGAGACAAGAACATGACAAAGGAAGAGCTTGCATTAGAGGTAATTGACCGCCTGAAAAAAGAATATCCGGATGCGGGTTGTACGCTGGACTACAATCAGGCGTGGAAGCTGCTGGTCAGTGTCCGTCTGGCGGCGCAGTGTACCGATGCGCGTGTCAATGTGGTAGTCAAGGGATTGTTTGAGAAATATCCAAATGTGGCGGCATTGGCGGATGCCCCGGTGGAAGACATCGAGGCGATTGTGAAGCCGTGCGGTCTGGGACACAGCAAGGCGCGGGACATCAGCGCCTGTATGAAGATGCTGCGCGACGAGTACGGCGGGCATGTGCCGGATGATTTTAACGCTCTGTTAAAGCTTCCGGGAGTCGGCAGAAAGAGCGCCAACCTCATTATGGGGGATGTGTTTGGAAAACCGGCGATCGTCACGGATACGCACTGCATCCGCCTGGTAAACCGGATAGGGCTGGTGGAAGGAATCAAGGACCCGAAGCGCGTGGAAATGGCACTCTGGAAGCTGATTCCACCGGAGGAGGGCAGCGATTTCTGCCACCGCCTGGTGTATCACGGGCGTGAAGTCTGTACGGCGCGGACGAAGCCGTACTGTGACAAGTGCTGTCTGCAGGATATCTGCGCGAAGGCAGGCGTGGAGTAGAAAGTCTGAAAAAGTCATGGAAACAGATGCAGATAGGAAAAGGATGACAGGAGGCAGAAAAATGGACGAAGAACGGCAGGAGACAGCGGATTGGCGTATCGTCTGGCAGATGTTTTTTCCGTGCGTCATCAGCGATTTAATCGGCGGATGTGTGGAGGCGCTGGGACATCTGGAGGGAAATGTGGGAAGAACCGTGTCGTCGTTTCTTACATTTGCTGTGATTTATCCATTTTACTGGCGGAGGATCCAGAAAAAGAAAGAGAACAGGTGCATAGCAGAGGCAGACGGGATGAAAGAGCAGGTCTCTCCACAGATAAAGACGACAAAGGAAGAAAAATGTGGATATTTCTGGGAAAAAGTGCCGGATGTGTGGAAAATCCTGCTGGGGGCAGCTGCGTTCAGTGCTGTGTTTAACATGATTTTCTGGGCATTAGAAAAAAAGGAGATTTTCCTGGGAGTGCTGCATATTGCAGTGCAAAAGGTTCGGATGACTGGGCAGGCAGCTGAAGCGGTGTCTCTGTGTTTGAAAATGCCTCAGGGGGATATGCTTGCGGCAGCTCTGGGAAAAGGTGCGTCGGAGGGCACCGCCGCTTTATTTTCCGGCGCCCTGTGGCAGCAGTTCTTTCTCATGGGCATTGCCGCCCCACTTTCCGAAGAACTGCTGTTTCGCGGCATTATATTTGAGCGCCTGCGTATGGCGCTCCCATTTTTCTGGGCGGCACTTGGGTCGGCGGCATTTTTCGGGTTGGTGCATGGAAACTGGGCGCAGGGGATTTATGCGGCGCTCATGGGACTTATACTGGCGTGGTTGTATGAAAAAAAGAACCGTCTGTGGGAACCTGTGTTATTTCACAGTGCAGCAAATTTGACGGCGATGCTGATGCGGGAGCTTCTCTGGCACTGGTGAGGACATAAAAATACAAACAATTTCGAGAACGCAGGATTGTGTTTGCTCGAAGAAAGAACAGGAGGAGATACTACGATGCTTTCATTTGCAAGCGATTATACAGAGGGCGCCTGCGAGGAGATACTTCAGAAGCTGGCGGAGACGAACCGGGAGAGTCTGCCGGGATATGGCATGGACCGCTACTGCCAGAGTGCCGCCAGAAAAATACAGGAGGCGACCGGATGCCCGGAGGCGGAGGTTTATTTTCTGGTGGGCGGTACCCAGACGAATGCGGCCGTGATCAGCAGCATGCTTGCACCGTATGAGGGCGTAGTGGCAGCGCAGACAGGGCACGTGAGTATTCATGAAGCCGGGGCGATCGAGTACACCGGGCATAAGGTGTTGCAGCTTCCGGAAAAAGATGGGAAGATTGATCCGGCGGATCTGCAGGAATATCTGCAAAATTTCGAGGCGGACGCAAACCATGATCATATGGTATTTCCGGGAATGGTGTATCTTTCCCATCCGACGGAATACGGAACCTTATACAGCCGGAAGGAGCTGCAGGCGATCTCGGAGATCTGCCGTTCGTATGAAATCCCGCTCTATCTGGACGGGGCGCGTCTTGGATATGGTCTGGCGGGAGAGAAAAATGACCTGAGTCTTTCGGAGATTGCGCATCTGTGTGATGTATTTTATATCGGCGGCACGAAGGTGGGCGCATTCTGCGGAGAGGCAGTTGTATTTGGTGAGAAAAAGAATGTTCCGGCGCATTTTATTACCCGGATCAAGCAGCAGGGCGCGCTGCTGGCAAAGGGACGCCTGCTGGGAATCCAGTTTGACGTGCTGTTTACAGACGGGCTGTACGAGCGCCTGGGACGCCATGCGGTAGAGATGGCGGCGGCTTTAAAGAAAGGATTAAAACAGCGCGGTTATACGTTTTTCCGTGAGTCCCCGACCAACCAGCAGTTTGTGATCTTGGAAAATGACCGGATGGAGCAGATTGAAAAAGAGGTTTCCGTGAGCTTCTGGGAGCGGTATGACGAGGATCACACCGTTGTCCGTTTTGCGACGAGCTGGGCGACCAGAGAGGCGGATCTGGAACATTTGTGGGAGATTCTGGATCGGATTGAGGCAGAAAGAGAGAAGTAGAGATGGAACGTAATGTAACGATGGCGGAGATTTCAGATGGAAAGCTGTACAGCCGGGACGATATGGTAAAAGCCGGATGCGATGATTGCCGGGGCTGTTCGGCGTGCTGCCACGGAATGGGTAATTCGATCGTGCTGGATCCATATGATGTGTACCGTCTGACCACCTTGCGCGGGGACACGCTGGAACATCTGCTGGAGGAGAAAAAGGTGGAGTGGAACGTCGTGGACGGACAGATTCTGCCGAATCTGGCTCTCCGGAGCGGGGCGGATGAAGCCTGTGGGTTTCTCGATGAAGCAGGGCGCTGCCGGATCCATGCATACCGGCCGGGTATCTGCCGCCTGTTTCCACTGGGGCGCTTTTATGAAAATGGAAGTTTCCAGTATTTTCTCCAGATTCATGAGTGTAAAAAGGAAAACCGGACGAAAGTCAAAGTGAAAAAATGGATTGATACGCCAGATTTAAAGCGGTATGAGGCGTATATCAGCCGGTGGCATTATTTCTTAAAAGATATAAGAAAGGCGGAAACGGAGGCGGCGCAGAAACTTTTGGCAGAACCATGCATCGGAACGTCGGAGGAACAGGAGATACAGAAGAAAAACCGTGCCGCTGCGGCAGCCGGGCGCGAAAAACGGCGCAATCTGTTGATTATGAAACTGTTCTATCTGCTTCCGTATGATGGAGAGAAGGACTTTTACGAGCAGTTTGAAAAGCGGATGCAGATGGCGGAGCGGAGTTTGCGATAAATCCTTTGTTGAAGACAAATCCGCAAGGATGTTTGCCCCCAGCTGTGAAGAGGCTGAACCGTTTTGACAGAGTGAAATAAGAAAGGAGATTACCGATGCTTCATACGGATTTTCACACCCACACCACGTTCTGCGACGGAAAGAGTACGCCGCGGGAGATGGTGGAGGCGGCATACCGGATGGGAATGACCGATTTGGGCGTTTCAGGACATGCTGATTTTTCGATGTTTGAGCCGGGATTCGGGATGGACGACGAGAAGCTTCGCCAGTATACCGAAGAACTTCAAGAACTCCAGGAGGAATACCGGGGAAAGATGAATCTCTATATCGGGATCGAGCTGGATGGACTGGGACCGGTGCAGAAAGCAGAGTACGCGATCGGCTCGACCCATGCGCTCATCAAGGATGGCGAGTATGTTTGTGTGGATGATACGGAAGAGAAACTGGTAAAAGCAGTCGAGACGCTGTGGCATGGTGACTGGTACGCGTTTGCACGGGAGTATTTCGAGGCAGAGGCGCAGATTTATGACCGGACAAAATGCGATTTCATCGGACATTTTGACCTGTTGACAAAATTTAACGAGGGATATAAACATTTTGACGAGACGAAAGACGCCTATCTGGAACCGGCGATCACGGCGATGCACAAACTGGCGGCTCTGGGGATTCCGTTTGAGATCAACACAGGCGCCATGTCCCGCGGCTATCGGAGTGCGCCGTACCCGTCCGCAGCTCTGTTAAAAGAGCTGTGTGCCTGCGGCGGACGTATCCTCATCAACTCCGACAGCCACAGTACCGACACGATCGGATATGGGTTTAAGCAGGCGCAGGAGCTGGCGGTGGCGTGTGGATTTAAAAGTGTGTGTGCCCTGAAACCGGGTGGCGGATTTAGGGAGATACTTCTTGTATAAAAAAGACAGAAAGAAAAATATACAAATTCTAAATTTCAAGCTAAAAAATGCTGAAAATAAAGCCGAAATGATTTTATTTTTGGTGAATCGTTTTCAGAGAACCCTGCTATAATATGAGCCGTAACAAGGAGATAGATACTTAACAAAACCCCATGGCTGAGGGCTGCTAAGCACAATGTGTTTTCCACACAGGGTGTGCGGAAGGCGCAGATCAGATTTTTGGAGGAAAAGACAAATGACTACTTTAAAAGCTGAAAAAAGAAGCATGGATGTTAAGGCAAAGAGACTCAGAAGAGAAGGCTATGTAACAGGCAACGTATTTGGCAAGAAGATTCAGGGCTCCATTCCTGTTAAGATGGAAAAGAAAGACGTGGATCGTCTGCTGAAGACCGAGACCAAGGGCGGACAGATTATGCTGGATGTAGAAGGTGAAGTCTACGATGTCCTGATCAAGGAAGTTGACTATGATGCAATGGCAAATCAGGTTGTAGAGATAGATTTCCAGGCGCTGGTAAGCAATGAGAAGGTTCATTCCGTTGCTGAGATTATCTTCGAGAACCACGACAAGGTAGAAGCTGGCGTTCTGCAGGAGGTACTGAAAGAAGTATCGTACCGCGCATTACCGGCTGCACTGGTTGAGAAAGTCAAAGTTGATGTTGGTGAGATGGAGATTGGTGATACGATTCGTGTCAAAGACCTTTCGATCGCAAAAGATAAAGACATTGATATTCTGACCGATCTGGAGGCAGTAGTTGCTACCGTCACAGCGGTTCACAACAATGTACCGGAGACCGATGAAGAGGCTGACGCAGAAGAAGCTAAATAATTGAAGCGCAGTGCCAGGATGAAGCGAAACGGGATGCTGTCCGCAAGGCAGATAAAAAGTTTCGCGGAATGATTGAAACATGAGAAAAGGCGGATATACTGACCAGATGGCCGATATATCCGCTTTTGAATTTTGTATGAACTTTTTTTGCAGATGGTAAAAGAAGATGAGGTTATGGCTCCATATATGCGTCATAAATTTCCGGATCAATATTCTCGCGGATATTCTCATATACGCTTCCAGCCGCCTCCCGGATGGCATCGCGCGTTTCATCCGAGAGAGTTAAAATCGCGGTGCCGCTCGCTTCGATCGTAGCGATACGGTCAAAGATGCGCGCGTCGGACTGTTCTCTGGCATACTCGGTCGCGGTTTTGGCTGCCTGCGTCATGATTTCCTGTTCTTCTGGAGTCAGGTTCTGGAAGAAATCGTCATTGACAATCAAGGAGATCAGATGCGGCAGGTGGTTCGTCTCGACCACATAATCCTGCTGTTCGTAGAGACGGTTGGAGACGATGACCTCATACGGGTTCTCCTGCGCGTCGATCGTGTGCTGCTGGAGACCGATATACACCTCGCTGAAGGTCATTGGCGTCGGATTGGCGCCGATTGCTTTCCAGAATGCGAGATGATAGCTGTTTTCCATGGTACGGATTTTCTGCCCTTTGAAATCTGCCAGGGAGTAAACTGGTTTATTTGTGCTCATGATGCGGAATCCTTGATCTGCCATGCCGAGCAGGTGGTAACCGCCGTCGGTGTACACCTGGCTGATGAGATTGTAAAAATCCGGATCATCCAGCTTTTTGCGGCAGTCATCCAGCGAATCAAAGACGCATGGAAGGTCAAAAACGGCGAGATCCTTCATGAAAGAAACCTGAGGGGCGGTGTTCTGCACGACAAACGGGATATCGCCGTCCGCGCACGTTTCGAGCAGGTCGCGGTCACCGCCGAGTGTGGAGTTGGCGTAAACCTGAATCCGCATTGCGCCGTTGCTTAAGTCATGTACTTCCTCCGCAAATTTTTCGGCAAACAGCTGCGTTACCGTGTCCTCCGGGCTGGCGGTCGCCAGTGGCCAGGAATAGCGCTGTTCTTCCTTGCTGGAGGCGCAGCCGCTCAGCGCGAGCGAGGCGCCGAATAAAAGAACCGACGAAGAAATGAGCGCCGCAGCGAATCGGGAAGAAGTCCGGCATCGGCGGGACACTAGGTTTGAAATATAAATCATAATGGGAGATCCTTTCAAATTTAAAAACATCCATTTCATATGTGAAATATTCCATTCACAGCCTGAAAGCGTGAAGCAGGTTGTTATATGAAATCTTTCAGAACTTCAACATTTCCAAGCGTCCATTCAGCATTACAACAATCCCAGCGACAAAGCCGGTATAAACGTAATCAGCAGCAGCGCCACCAGGAACAATCCAATCATCGGCATCGCTTTTTTTGCGATCGCCATGATCGGGACGTCGGTCAGGGAGCTGGCGACAAAGAGGTTGACGCCGATCGGCGGGGTTACGAAGCCGATTGCCAGATTGACAACCATGATCACACCGAACTGGACCGGATCCATGTTGATCGCTGTCACGATCGGGAGCAGGATCGGGGTCAGAATCAGGATCGCCGGGGTTGTATCCATGACCATTCCCACGATAAGCAGGAACAGGTTGATGACAAGCAGGATCATGACCGGGCTGTTGAAATGTTCCAGGATAAAGCTGCTGACCGCCTGCGGCACCTGCATCAGGGTCAGAACTCTGGAAAATGCCGTGGAAGCTGCCAGAATAAAGAGGATCGGTGTGAATGTGCGGATCGCTTCCACAAAAATCGGCGGGATATCCCGGAATTTCATGGTCCGGTAGAGGAACAGGCTGACAAACAGGGCATAGAAAACGGAGATAACTGCTGCTTCCGTGGGGGAGGCGATGCCGCTGTAGATACAGCCAAGGATGATGACCGGGCTTAAGAGAGCGAAAAAGCTTTCGCGCAGCACCCGGAACAGCCCTTTTTCGTGCAGCAGATGGATTTCAGCGTGGATTTTTTCTCTATCTTCGCCGTAACGCCGGCAGTGATAGATGGCATACAGCATCAGGAGCAGACCAATCATCAGACCCGGAATGACGCCGGCTAAGAACAGGCTGCTGACAGAGGCACCGGACGCCATGCCGTACATGATAAACGGGATACTCGGCGGAATGATAACACCCAGACCGCCTGCGACTGCCACGATCGCGGTAGAGAAAGTCCGGTCATAGCCGAGGGCGCTTAAAATCGGGATAGTCATGCTTCCGACGGCTGCAACGGTTGCCGGGGCAGAGCCGGAGATAGCGCCGTAGAAGAGGCAGGTCACGATGACCGCGCATGGCATACCGGCGGTAAAATTGCCAAGAAAGAAGGCGAATACGTCGAACAGTTTCTTGGAAATACTGCCCTTTGCCATGATGATGCCGGATAAGACGAACATCGGCACGGCGAGCAGGGGAAAAGAATCCAGTCCGCCGAACATGGCGCGGATCAGATACTTAGCGCCGACCGTGAAGGACGGGTCAAAAACGGAAGGGAGAACCGAGGCGATACCGAGCGTGATCGATACCGGGATCGCGATGACAAGCAGCACGACAAAGATAACAAATAAGAGAGCAGCAGGCATCAGTGTTCCTCCTTTCCAGATGGTGTATTTGCCTCGATGAGAGATTCGATTTCATTGGATTCCTTTTCCGGCATATCTGCATTTGCATGGATAAAGGATTCCGGTGTATTGCGCTCCGGGTGGGCCGGATCGTAGACATCTTCGCCGCGGGCAACCTTAAATTCGATGATCCAGCGCTGCAGAATGCGGAATGTTACCAGAAGAAAGGAAACAAACGGCGCTGCCTGAATATAGTACATCGGAATCCCGCAGGCGGGGGATAACTGTCCGCTGTGAATGGCGGACATCATGTAAGAGTATGCAAATGGGATCATATAGAGGAAAAAAATCAGCTCAAAGGTGTGGTTGACAACCTTAAAAAGAGCCTTACCTCTGCGTGGAAAGGCAGCGACGAACTGTTCGATCTTGATAGACAGGCACTTTTTGCTGCAATAGCTGACGCTTAAAAAACCGCTCCAGATAAAGAGAAAACGGGTAACTTCCTCGGACCAGGACAGCGACTGTCCCAGCGCGTAGCGGGAAAATATCTGGATTCCCATAATGAGTGTCATCGCAGCCAGTATGACAACCAGCAGAAATTCTTCCAGGTTTTCATCCAGCCAGTGAAGTGTTTTTTTCATGAATAATCCCCTTGCAAATACGGATAATAGGTTGCTGTTTATGCAGGCACGTTTGAAACCGGATGTGCCGCTTGATAACAATAATAGACCTGCGATGGAGGTAGCAGGTCTTGAGTGTCTCGCGGAGAATCCCTCCGTACCCGCAGGTACAGGGATTTCCGGGAGTAAAAAAATAGGTGGCTAAAAGTATAATATAGGCACTTTTGGAACCGAAAGTGCCGTAAGATAGCGTGGTGGCAGCTGGAATTTGCCGTATTTAAATGCGAAGCCACGGCAAATTCAGTTACTGGGCACGTTAGCGTGAACAGTAACCGAATAACTGGATAAGCCAGATATTACATCGCATTGTGAAGCAGTCCAAGTACAGTCTCGAGATCCTTTACGCCCATCTGACCCGGTGCGGATGCTTTCTTGGCAGCGCCGAAGGTCATGGAAGAACCGAACACCTCGCCGCAGAGACGGCTGATAACGCCGGTGCCAGCCATCGACATGGTAATGATTGGACGGTCCGCATAGAGGGAAGTCATTTCCTCGGTGGCAGAGAGAAGTGTTAAAACATCTTTCTTGTTCTGCGGCATAACTGCGATCTTCGGGATATCTGCATTCATATCCTGCATCTTACGCAGGCGGTAGATGATGTCGGATTTCTCCGGCGTCTTGTGGAAGTCATGGTTGGAAGCGATGACTTTCACGCCAGCCGCATGTGCGCCGTCGATGATCTTGGTTACAATCGCGTCGCCGGTAAAGATCTCTACGTCAATGAAATCAACATAGCCGGTCTGAGCTGCCTTGATGTTCAGCTTTGCGTAATCTTCCGGCTCGATGGATTTCTCGCCGCCCTCTTTGGAGGTACGGAAGGTCATCAGAATCGGAGTCTCGCCGAGAACGGCACGCAGTTCCTTTAAGACGACTTCTACCTTCTCAAAATCAAAGACACCTTCGAACCAGTCTACACGCCATTCTACCATATCAACTGGAATAGAATCAAACGTTTTGGCCTCGTCGATGATTTCCTGTTTGGTAACGCCTACGATCGGAACGATGATCTTCGGTGTGCCGGAGCCGATTTCGATATTTCTAACTTTGATAGTATTCATAATCAGAGAATCCTTTCATTTTATCAATAAATATTTATTCGTCGCTTTCTGCCAGAGACACCATTTTCGCGTAGCGGGCATTGACAAAGAGTCCTAAGAGAACGCCGATGGCAGTCAGTACGATATTCATTATCATAACATGGGATGGTGCCATTTTGGAAGCGGCAGTCAAAATTGTGTAATTACATAAGGAAGAAGCAATCATAACCAGTGCGGTTACGGTTCCCTTGATCTTCGGGAACAGCATGTTGCAGACGGAGGTTACAATCTGTAACAGACCGCCCGCGCCTGCCCAGCCGATGATGAAAGCGCCTGCAATCATAAGGGTCTGGCTGTGACCGATGAGTACGGCAACCAAAGTAACGAGGCAGATAACCGGGTAAACGAGGATGAAACGTACATCCTTGATTTTACGGGTCAGCAGGGAGGTGACAACGAGCGCCATCAGGGTACCTGCGGAATAGTAGGTTTGCATGATGGACGGGTTCGCCCAGCCTGCATTTTCTTTTGCGAAGTTCTGCGCGCAGTTTAACCATAACTGGAAGGTACCGGTGCAGGTGAAACCAATCACGATCATGGCGATGGACTCAAACGAAAAATTTGTGTGTTTTAAGCTGGCGATGAGTCCCTCGGATTTGCCCTCTGCCTTCTGCTCAGAATCTGGCAGCGGGAACAGGAAAATAAGTACAAATAAAACAGCGTAAATAATACCGCATCCGATAAATAACGGATTGTAAGATACCATGCCGGTGGCGGTGGTTGTCACAGCAACACCGAGTACGAACGGCAGAAGCATCTGCGCGATCGCAATGAAAAATTTGATTCCCATGGTAGCGACACCCGGAGCGCTGCTGATAATCTCGGCAACCGCCGGATAGATACCGGTATCAAGGAACGAGTTGGAGATACCTCCGATGATTGCACATACATAAGCAATTTGATAGCCGCCGTTTTGTCCGGCGCTGAAAGCGAAAGCAAGTCCAATCAGGTAAACCGCGTAGGAGGCGCTGCCGATCGCGGTTGAGATGCGGCGTCCCAGTTTGTCGGAAAGTGGTCCGGCAAATGGAAGCGCAATCAGACGTCCGAGTCCTAAAGCAGCGGAAATCGCGGTGATCGCCATTGCCTCAACGCCCCAGGCTGCGGCAAGCGCTTCCTTGATGACTGCCTGTCCGAGAATCGAACAGCCGACGCCATGGATAAAGTAGTTTAAGTACATGATAAGTGCACTTGGCAGATATTTCTTGTTCATGATTTTCTCCTTAATTCAAGATCCGCCTGTCGGGCTGCCGTTTCGGAAACCGGGCGGATGATGGCTGATGTTCTGTCACAAACACAAAGGAGATGCCGATATAAAAAGTTCTGTTTTAGTGTTAGAAAAATAACACGTTTGATGCCGTTATTCTAACAATTATTATAGCCGAAGTCTAATACTTTTATAGCAAAAAACCAATGCATTTTAAGTATTAATGTGTTATAAATATGATTATGGGTTACTGCTCACGGGTAGGCACTTTTAGAACCGAAAGTGCCGTAAGAAAACGTGGTGGCAGCAGGAATTTGCCGTATTTAAATGCGAAGCCACGGCAAATTCCGTTACTGGGCACGTATGCGTGAACAGTAACGATTATGGAAGTTTGGTGTGATGCATTTACGGCTGATATTGCGAAGAGTTAATACGAAGATACATAAAGACGGGGGACGTTAGGAATGACATTGAATCAGATTTTATATTTTCAGAAGATAGCGAATCTGGAAAATTATCATCAGGCGGCGGAAGAATTATATATATCACAGCCATCCCTGAGCCGGTCGATGGCATCACTGGAAAATGAGCTGGGCGTGACGCTCTTTGAAAAAGAAGGACGCGGGGTGACTCTGACGAAGGCGGGGAGGATGTTTTTGGAGTACGCGGACCGGATTCTCACAGACTGCCACATCGCGGTCGGGAAAATGCGGGAGATTTCGATGGATGGGGGAAAGATCGACATCGGTTACGTGTTTCCGCTGGCCGGCCACTATATCCCGCACCGGGTCAAGCTCTTTTTAGAACAGCCGGAAAATCAAAAGGTTGTGTTTAATTTCTGGCAGAATCACACACCGGCGATTGCAAAAAAGGTAAAAACGGGTGAATTAGATGTAGGCTTTGGCGGCTGTCTGGAAAAGGATGATATGGAATTTTTCCCGGTGGCGAACCAGAAGCTTGTTATCATCACACCGAAGGATCATCCGCTGGCGGAACGGGAGAGAATTCCATTTGCGGAGCTGAACCGGTATCCGGTAATTGGATATGATAAGGACTCCTGGATGGGGACGCGCACCCGCGCGCTCTATGCGAAATACAACATCCAGCCGGACATTGTCGTGGAGTGCCCGGACGAATATTCGATCGTCGCGCTGGTGCGGGAGAGTTTTGGCATCGCACTGATGCCGCGCACGGACATTCTGGAGTTTTCTCCGGGAGTCTGCATTCACCCGATTGAAAATTTGGACATTTATCACCAGATTTTTATGTTCTGGATGAAAGAACGCTACCGGCGGTGGAACGCTTTATTGAATATATGAAACAGCAGGCGCGTCAGGACGGTCTGCAGGCGGAACGGGAAACCGATAGCAAAAACGTATTGAAAATTTACCTGAAAGATATTGTTAATTTTTAAGCAAAACGGTTATGATAAAAGTGTCACAAACACAGGGATGCCTCTCATGCAATGGAGAAGGAGAATTTCATCATGAAGAGCAAATACCCGAAAATTTTTGAACCGATTACCATTAAGCGCATGACAATCAAAAACCGTGTTGCCATGACGCCGATGGGTACTAACTATGGCGAGACGAGCGGTGAGATGAGCAACCGCCATATGAATTATTATTCCCTGCGTGCCAAGGGAGGAACTGGTCTGATTATTCTGGAGAATGCCAATATTGAATATCCGGTTGGTTCCAATGGCACAAGCCAGATCCGCATCGATCACGACAGCTTTATGCCGCGTTACTATCAGTTAGTCGAGAATCTTCACAAGAATGGCGCGATGGTAGCGATTCAGGTCAACCATGCGGGCGCTTCGGCATCCTCTGCCAGAACCGGTATGGAGACGGTGTCTTCCTCCAATATCCCGACCAAGGCAGGCGGCGAGATTCCGCGTCCGATGACAAAGGAAGAGATCCTGACGACCGTAAAAAAATACGGTGAGGCGGCGAAACGTGTACAGGCGATCGGATTTGATGCGATTGAGATCCACTGCGGTCATTCTTATCTGATGAGTCAGTTTATTTCCCCGTATTACAACAAAAGAACCGATGAATTCGGCGGCTCCGTCGAGAATCGTCTCCGTTTCCCGAAGATGGTTCTGGAAGAGGTGCGGAAAAATGTAGGTCCGTGGTTCCCGATCATCGTCCGTATCTCTGCGGAAGAGCGCGTGCCGGGCGGCAACACGCTGGAAGACACACTGGAATACCTCGAATATCTGGATGAGTACGTAGATATGTACGATGTATCCTGCGGTCTGAACCCGTCCTTACAGTATCAGATTGACTCGAACTTTCTGCCGGATGGCTGGCGTTCCTACATGGCAAGAGCCGTGAAGGATAAATTTGGTAAACCGGTTATCAATGCGGGCAACTACCGCGATCCGGAGGTCGTTGAGAAAGTATTGGAGAGCGGCGATGTCGATATTGTCGGCATGGGACGCGGACTCATTGCAGAGCCGAACTGGGTCAGCAAGGTGCAGAACGGCGAGGAGGAGATTCTCCGTAAATGTATCTCCTGTAACGTCGGCTGTGCGGGAAACCGAATCGGCGTCAACCGTCCGATCCGCTGTACCGTCAACCCGGCTGTTCCGGAGGGCGATATCTACAAGAAGCTGAAAGTCAATAAAAACTGCAACGTAGTTGTAGTCGGCGGCGGTACAGCCGGTCTGGAAGCAGCCTGCACGGCAGCCGAGGTTGGATGCAACGTATTCTTATTAGAAAAGAGTGGTAAATTAGGCGGACTTTCCACCTTCATTTCCGACCTGCCAAGCAAGAACCGTATGAAAGACTTCCCGAAATATCTGGAAGCACGTGCGAAGAGACTGAAAAATCTGTATGTATTTCTGAACTGCGAGGCAACCGTGGACAAGATCAAACAGTTCAAGCCGGATATCATTGTCAACGCAACCGGTTCCGTTCCAGTCGTTCCGCCGATCAAGGGACTCAAGGAAAACATCGCAGCCGGTCATGTCGATACCATTTTCGAGATGATTCAGAAAGTAAAAGCCGGAGAATACCCGGATGATTTCTGCAAGGGCAAAAAAGTGGTTGTAGTCGGCGGCGGCTCCGTTGGCCTGGATGTTGTGGAGTATTTCGCACCGCGCGGCGCGAAGTGTACCATCGTGGATATGCTCCCGCAGATTGGTATGCTGGCAGATCCGATCACAAAATGTTCCATGCGTGAGACACACGACAAATATGGTGTGAAAGAGTATGTGAATACTGCGCTGCAGGAAGTCAAAGAAAACGCATTTACCGTGAAGCTGCCGGATGGCACGATCGAGGATCTGAACTTTGACCTCGGTTTCAACTGTCTGGGAATGCGCGCCAACAATCCGATTCTGGCACAGCTTGAAGAGGCATTTGACAACACAGATACATTCATTTACCCGATCGGAGATTCCGTCCGCGCCCGCCGTATCATGGAGGGAACGATGGAAGGACGTGCGATTCTGAACGTGCTGGAAGCGAGAGGATTTTTAGAGCTGGCACCGTTGGAGTAAGAAATTGAATATTGCATTTGAAAGATTCTGACTGTTCGCTGAACGAATGATATCGTTTTATTTGATTATAAAAATAGAGAAGAAAAGAGGAAATTATCATGCCAAACATTACAGGACATACCGAATTAGTAGGATTAATGGCTTACCCGATCCGTCATACACAGTCTCCGACCACCCACAACCTTGCCTATGACAAGAATGGCGACGATGTTATCCAGCTTGCGTTCGAGGTAGACAACGATACCCTGGAAGCAGCGGTTGAGAGTATCCGTGCGCTGAAGATGCTGGGTTCCAACATCTCCATGCCGAACAAGACCGTCGTTCACAAATATCTGGATGAGGTAGACGAGGCTGCAAAGCTGTGCGGCGCGATCAACACTGTAGTCAACACCCGTGACAAAGACGGCAATGTAACCGGATACCTGAAGGGTTACAACACTGACGGTATGGGTTACTGGCAGGGAATCAAGGAAGAAGGCATTGATTTCAAGGGAATGAAGATGGTTCTCATCGGTACCGGCGGTGCAGCGACCGCTATCGCAGTACGCGGCGCACTGGACGGCATTGCAGAGCTGCATATCTTCAATATTAAAGATAAGTTCTATGCACGCGGAGAGGAGATCGTTGACATCATCAACAAGAACTCTAACTGCAAGGCCGAGATGCATGACCTGGGCGATCTGGCACTCTTAAAAGAGAAAATGCACGAAGCAGACATTTTCTGTGATGCAACCGGCGTTGGTATGCACCCGCTGGAGGATCTGTCCAATATCCCGGATCCGTCCTATTTCCGCAAGGATCTGATCGTAACTGATACGGTATATGCACCGCGTGAGACCGTGATGATGAAGCAGGCCAAAGAAGCTGGCTGCACCCGTGTATACAACGGTATGAGCATGATGCTGTTCCAGGCGCTGATCGCGATTGAACTGTATACAGGAAAATCAACACCGGTGGATTACATGAAGGAGAAGCTGGGAATCTAATAAAAATATAGCTCGAACAGCAACACCTATCCCCCACAGTTATACCTGCTATTCCGCATTAGCACTTGCGTTCATATCCTGATTCGGGTATAATAATAAAACACACTTTCAATGTAAAGTGCAAAAGTGATCTGAATGAATACAAGTGGAGAAGGATGAGACAGATGGATGAATTAAAGAAGCTGCGAAATGATCTGGACATGTGCGACGAGATTCTGATCGACGCCCTGCGGATGCGCTGCCAGATTATCCAGGAGATTACAAATTATAAACAGAAAAACGGACTTCCGATTTACCAGGCAGAGGAAGAAGAGCGCAAGAAGAGCAAGATGCTTGCGAAGCTGGATGATTATGAATACAAAAAATCAATCATGGCAGTTTACGACAGCGTCCTCTACCGGAGCAAACGGATTCAGTCCCATGAGCTGTTTGGGTTCAATATTTTCCTGATCGGATTTATGGGAGTCGGAAAGAGCACCGTTTCGAATGCACTGCAGAATACCTTTGCGATGGATGTATTGGAAATGGATGAAATGATCGCGAAAAAGAACAACATGAGCATTTCCGAGATCTTCGATCTGCACGGCGAGGCATATTTCCGCAACGAGGAGACAAACCTGCTCAAGGAGGTAGGAAACGAGAAGAACAAGATTGTATCCTGCGGCGGCGGCGTAGCGATGCGCGAGATCAATGTACAGGAGATGCGAAAGAGCGGCAAGATTATACTTCTGACCGCGAAGCCGGAGACGATTCTGGAGCGTGTCAAAGAGAACCATGACCGTCCTCTTCTGGAAAATAATAAGACAGTGGAATATGTTTCCGAGCTGATGGAGAAGCGCAGACCGGCGTATGAAGCGGCAGCGGATATTGTGATCGCGACCGATGGAAAATCAGCGAATGAGATCTGCGAGGAGATCATTGCACAGGTGAAGAAGTTTAAATAATGTGACTGCTCAGAAAGTTCTGACAGAGAAAACGAAAGGGGAAAAAGATGTCGAATCATATCACAGGACACACAGGTTTACTTTGTTTACTGGGAAGCCCGGTCGCACACAGTGTTTCGCCGGAGATGCACAACGAGGCGTGCAGCCAGTTGGGTCTGGATTATACATATCTGGCGTTTGATGTGCCGGAAGAGAAGATGCCGCAGGCGGTTGAGGGACTGCGGACGATGGGCGCGCGCGGCTGGAATATCACGATGCCGGGCAAAAATATCATGTGCAAGCTGGCAGACAAGGTTTCACCGGCTTCCGAGATTTCCGGCGCCTGCAATACGATTGTCAACGACGACGGTGTTCTGACTGCTTATACGACCGATGGCGTCGGATTTATGCGTGCAGTTGCAGAAAATGGTGTAGACATCATTGGCAAGAAAATGACGCTTTTAGGCGCTGGCGGCGCCGCAACCGCGATTCTTGTACAGGCAGCTTTAGACGGCGTGGCAGAAATTAACGTATTTAACGTCAAGGACGCGTTCTATCCGAGAGCCGAGGAGATTGTAAAGAAACTGAACGAGCGCACAGGATGCAAGGTAACCCTGCATGATTACTCCGATCCGGAGATCCTGCGCCAGTCCATCGCAGACAGCGCGATTCTGGTAAATGGTACTTCCGTCGGCATGGCTCCGAAGACGGACAATACGATCATTACTGATACAACGATGTTCCATAAAGACCTGTTCGTATTCGATGTCATCTACAACCCGCAGGAGACAAGACTTCTCCGGGAGGCAAAAGAAGCAGGCTGTAAGACAGGCAACGGCATGTACATGCTGCTCTATCAGGGAGCTGCCTCCTTTAAACTCTGGACCGGAGAAGATATGCCGGTGGAGATTATTAAAGAGAAATATTTTACAAAATAGGATTTGAAGAACGGCGCACCGCATTCTCGTTACTTAGTGATGAGAATGCGGTGTGCCGTTTTTCATCATTTATAAACCTTTATGCCCACAAATCTGCTCCTCCAGCACACTCATCAGCACCTTCATATCAATCGGCTTCGCCACATGATCATTCATTCCGGATTCCAGCGCCCGCTCTTTATCCTCTGTAAATGCATTCGCTGTCATCGCAACGATCGGAATGCCAGCCTTCTTCTTATCCGAAAACCGCCGGATCGCCCGCGTTGCCTTGTAGCCGTCCATGATCGGCATCTGGATATCCATCAGAATCAAATCATAATAATCTTCCGGCGCTTTTTGCAGCATTTCCAGGCAGGCAACCCCGTCATTTGCCCGTTCGACCAAAAGCCCCTCGCGGGTCAAAAGTTCGATGGAAATTTCGGCGTTCAGATCATTATCCTCCGCAAGAAGAATCCGGCAGCCGGATAGAGTCTGGGCAGCTGTTTCATCGAATGCGGTAGGCTCTGTTTCCTCCCGCGAGGAAATCCGGCATGGGATCCGGACGGTGAACGTTGAACCTTCTCCGAGCTTGCTCTTTACCTCGATCGTTCCATGCATCAGATCCACCAGATTTTTCACGATTCCCATGCCAAGCCCGGTGCCTTCAATGCCGCTGACGGTGGAAGAACGCTCCCGTGAAAATGATTCAAAAATATGCGACTGGAATTCCTCGGAAATGCCGATGCCGGTATCGGTGATTGCGATTTCTGTGATACACCAGCCGTCCGTTTCACCAGGCTCCTGGCGGAGGGCACAGGAGATCGTCCCGCCCTTGGCGGTATATTTGATCGCATTGCTCAAAATATTCAATACAATTTCGGACATATACGTCGTGTCAATGTAGATATATGGGTACGAAATGTCCTTAGTCACATGAAAATGCTGCTGTTTTTCTTCCAGGGCAGTCTGAACCATGACGATACAGGAATCAAAACTTTTCTCAGTCTGGATGGAGGTTTCTTCAATGTGTATCTGGTTATTCTCAATCTGTGAAAACTGAAGAATATTGTTGATGATAGAGAGCATCTTTTCACCGGAAATATGGATCTTGTCCATATATTCACCGATTTTTTCCGGTTCCTGCAGATGGTTTCTGGCAAGTTCTGCGTAACCGAGGATCGCATTCATCGGTGTCCGGATATCATGCGACATATTGAACAGGAAGGTCGATTTCGCCTTGTTGGCTGCCTCTGCTGCTTTTGCGGTCTGTTCCAGAAGCTGCTGCTGGGTGAGTTCTCTGGACTTCTGTTTTTTTGTATAAAAATAGGAAATAACAATTAGCAGAAGTGCTATCATGCTCGCGGCAGCGGCGATTCCAAAGGAGGAACGGTTGATCGCCTCAATCGATCGGTAAGTGTCTTCCATATCAATCTCGATACAGAGGGCACCGAGAATGTCATTGGTTCCGTCGGAGGCAATGACCGGATAGCAGGCGGTAAAAATATGCCCCCATGTGGTATCAATGATCTTTTGTGAGTGGATCGTTTTGCCGGAGAGGGCAGCTTCCAGATATGGAGCCATTTCCTCTTCCAGGTAGGTGCCCGGATAAGCAAAATCAGGTGCTTCCAGATCCAGGCCATCGATCAGGTAGATGGGTTTTCCGCCCGGTCCACGCTTGGCGGTGTATAAGTAGCGCGTCGAATTGAGGCTGCGAAGCTCATTTAAATAAGACTGCAGGCTTCGATACTGCGCAGAGTTCATATCGGATTTTGTGTTGATCTGTTCAAAATCTGCCCGCGTCAGCCGGCTCGATATCGCCCGGTGAACCGCGTCCGAACAGGAAATATTCCGTTCTACGGCGGCGCTCAGGGTGATGCGGCTGTTGCTTTTCAGCAGTGCAACGGTGTATAAGGAAATGAAAAATACTGCCAGAAGAAGCAAAAAGGTAAAGTTAAAGGCATGATAAGAAAAGCTTCTTGATGGGATATTTTCGTTGGATGGATGATTCATAAGTTAGATTCAACTTTCATGTAAATGCAGGGTTTATAGTTAAAAAACAGATCGAGTTGTTGATAATAAATGTAACATAAAACAGGTAAATCAGCAAGAAAGATATGCTTACATGAAAATTTAAAAAAAAAATTTTTCACAAATTCTTCATAAAAAAATTAGCACTCTCCTCTTGACAGTGCTAACAACAAGTGTTATATTACTGCTAGAACAAAAGAAGACCAAAAGGTTTTCACAGATTGTTCGAAAGGAGGCAGGTTTATGAATATCAGTAAATTTACCCAGAAGTCTCTGGAAGCCGTTCAAAATACGGAAAAGCTGGCGTATGAATATGGAAACCAGCAGATTGATCAGGAACATTTGCTGTACAGTCTTTTGACTGTGGAAGACAGCTTGATTTTTAAATTAATAACAAAGATGGGAATCTCGGGCGACCAGTTCCGTGATGAGGTGCAGCAGGCGATTGGAAAGCTGCCGAAGGTATCCGGCGGTCAGGTGTATTTCTCCAACGATGCCAACAAGGTGCTGGTGAACGCGGAGGACGAAGCCAAGGCGATGGGGGACGAGTATGTTTCCGTCGAGCACTTATTTCTGGCGATGTTAAAACAGCCGAATAAGGCGGTCAAAGAACTGTTCCGTCTCTACGGCATTACGAAAGAGAGCTTTTTGCAGGCGCTTTCGACAGTGCGCGGCAACCAGCGTGTTGTCAGCGATAATCCGGAGGCAACGTATGACACTTTAAATAAATACGGTTACGATCTGGTGGAACGTGCGAGAGATCAGAAGCTCGATCCGGTCATCGGCCGTGACGGTGAGATCCGTAATGTGGTTATGATTCTCTCCAGAAAGACGAAAAACAACCCAGTTCTGATTGGTGAACCTGGCGTCGGTAAGACAGCCGTTGTCGAAGGACTGGCACAGCGTATCGTGCGCGGCGATGTCCCGGAGGGCTTGAAGGACAAGAAATTGTTTGCTCTGGATATGGGAGCTCTGATGGCGGGCGCGAAGTACCGCGGCGAGTTCGAAGAGAGACTGAAAGCGGTGCTTGACGAGGTCAAGAAGAGCGAGGGACAGATTATTCTGTTTATCGATGAGCTGCATACGATCGTCGGCGCGGGCAAATCCGAGGGCGCGATGGACGCCGGGAATATGCTGAAGCCTATGCTGGCGAGAGGTGAACTGCACTGTATCGGTGCGACGACCCTGGATGAGTACCGTAAATACATCGAAAAAGACGCAGCTCTGGAACGTCGTTTCCAGCCGGTTCACGTTGATGAGCCGACCGTGGAAGATACGATTTCCATTCTGCGTGGTCTGAAAGAGAGATATGAGGTTTACCACGGGGTCAAGATTACCGACTCTGCGCTTGTATCGGCGGCAATTCTCTCGGATCGTTATATCACGGATCGTTTCCTTCCGGATAAGGCGATCGATCTGGTTGATGAAGCGTGCGCGATGATCAAGACAGAGATGGATTCAATGCCGGCGGAGCTGGATGAACTGTCGAGACGTATCATGCAGCTGCAGATTGAAGAGGCTGCGCTTAAGAAAGAGACTGACCGCTTAAGTCAGGATCGCCTGGCAGAACTGCAGAAAGAACTGGCAGAGCTCAAGAGCAGCTTTTCGACCCAGAAAGCCCAGTGGGAGAATGAAAAATCTTCCGTTGATAAGCTGTCCAAACTGCGTGAAGAGATTGAGCATGTAAATGGCGAGATTCAGGCAGCGCAGCAGGCATATGACCTAAACAAAGCGGCTGAACTCCAGTACGGCAAGCTGCCGGAACTGCAGAAACAGTTGGCGGAAGAGGAAGAGAAAGTGAAAAATCAGGATCTCAGTCTGGTACATGAGAGTGTCACCGAGGATGAGATTGCCCGGATTATTTCGAAGTGGACCGGTATTCCGGTTGCCAAACTGACCGAGAGCGAGCGTAGCAAGACCCTGCATATGGACGAACTGCTGCATAAACGTGTCATCGGACAGGATGAGGGCGTTACCAAGGTAACGGAGGCGATTATCCGTTCCAAAGCGGGCATCAAGGATCCGACGAAACCAATCGGTTCGTTCCTGTTCCTAGGTCCGACCGGTGTCGGCAAGACAGAGCTTGCAAAAGCGCTGGCGGAGGCATTGTTTGATGATGAGAACAACATGGTTCGTATCGATATGAGTGAATACATGGAGAAACATTCCGTTTCCCGTCTGATCGGAGCGCCGCCAGGATATGTCGGATATGACGAGGGCGGTCAGCTGACCGAGGCAGTACGGCGCAAACCGTATTCTGTTGTCCTCTTCGATGAGGTTGAGAAAGCGCACCCGGATGTATTTAACGTCCTGCTGCAGGTTCTGGATGATGGACGTATCACGGATTCGACCGGCAAAACTGTCGATTTCAAGAATACGATCCTGATTATGACCTCCAACATCGGTTCCCAGTATCTGCTGGACGGCATCGATGAAAAGGGACAGATCAAGCCGGAGGCGGAAAGCTCCGTTATGCATGACTTGAGAGCTCACTTCCGTCCTGAGTTCCTGAACCGTCTGGATGAGATTATTCTCTTTAAGCCGCTGACGAAAGGCAACATCGGAGGCATCATTGAGCTTCTGATTGCAGATGTCAACAAACGTCTGGCGGATAAGGAGTTAAAGATTGCCCTGACGGACGAGGCAAAGGATTTCATCATTGAAAATGGCTACGATCCGGTTTACGGTGCAAGACCGCTGAAACGGTACCTGCAGAAGAACGTTGAGACACTGGCAGCGAAGCTGATTCTGGCGGACGGCGTCCGTGCGGGCGATACGATAGAGATCGGGCTTTCGGATGGCAAGCTGACGGCTTCGGCTGTCCATAGCGCGTAAGCGGAAAACGTCTTACGGCGGATTTATAACTATTATATAGAAGAAACAATAGGGCGCGGAGAAGTGCGAAAGAGCTTCCTCTGCGCTCTTTTTATGTATTTCTGAGATTTTCACAGTCTTGACATTGCCCGGCAACTTTACTAAAATGATTTCATAATGACCGGACTATATCATTTGTTCCGGAAGTCAGTCAGATGAGGAGAAGATGAGATGAAAATTGCGATTGGAAATGACCATTCGGCGGTAGAACTGAAGAACATTATTGTGGATTTCCTGAAAGAAAAAGGAATCGAAGTGTTAAATCTGGGTACAGACAGCAGCGAGAGCTGTGATTATCCAGTTTATGGAGAGAAGGTAGGTCGTGCAGTTGTTTCCGGCGAAGCCGATCTGGGTATCGCAATCTGCGGTACCGGTCTTGGTATTTCACTGGCAGCTAACAAGGTAAAAGGCGTGCGCGCCTGCGTATGCAGCGAGCCGTACACAGCGGTGATGTCCCGCCGCCACAACGATGCCAATGTACTCTGCTTCGGCGCCCGCGTGGTAGGAAGTGAGCTTGCGAAGATGATCGTTGACGAGTGGATCAACGCAGAATTTGAGGGCGGACGCCATCAGAGACGCGTGGATATGATTATGGCGATTGAGGAGAAAGACTGATTCAGAGTCAGAGGTAACGGATGAAATCATAAGGCAGGCTGACAGCAGGATGCGGGATGCCTGTGAGAACAAAAAGAGGCAGCTGTAAAGAGATGGAGCAGCTGCGAAAAGAACAGGAGGAAGCAGGAAATGATCACAGAAGATATTCGCTACATCGGTGTAAACGACCATGACATTGACTTGTTTGAGGGGCAGTATCAGGTGCCAAATGGTATTTCATATAACTCATACGTGATTATGGATGAAAAGATCGCGATCATGGATACGGTAGACAAGCGCAAACAGACGGAATTTCTGGGAAATCTGGAAACCGCACTGGCTGGAAGAACCCCGGATTATCTGGTAATCAGCCACATGGAGCCGGATCATGCATCAAGTATCCAGGCAGTCGTAGAACGGTACCCGGAAATCACACTGGTAGGCAATGCGAAGACATTTCCGATGCTGAAACTGTACTTTGATCTTGATACCAGCCGTGCGCTGACGGTCAAGGAGGGCGATACCCTGAAACTGGGGCGCCATGAGCTGACGTTCGTCATGGCACCGATGGTACACTGGCCGGAGGTTATGGTAAGCTATGATTCCTGCGACAAGGTGCTGTTCAGCGCCGACGGTTTCGGCAAGTTCGGTGCGCTTGATGTGGATGAGGACTGGGACTGCGAGGCGAGACGGTATTATTTCAATATTGTAGGAAAATATGGAATGCAGGTGCAGGCACTTCTTAAGAAAGAAGCCGGTCTTGAGATCCAGATCATCTGCCCGCTGCATGGACCGGTTCTGAAAGAGACGATCGGTCATGTGCTTGAAAAATACCAGATTTGGAGCAGCTACGGCGTCGAGTCTGAGGGTGTATTTATCGCATATGCGTCCCTGCATGGCAACACCGAGGATGCGGCGAAGAAATGCAAGGAAATTCTTGAGAAAAAAGAATGCCCGAAAGTGGCAATCGCGGATCTGGCGCGCGGTGATATGGCGGAGGCGCTGGAAGATGCATTCCGGTATGGAAAAATTGTATTGGCAGCACCGTCCTATGACGCGGGTGTGATGCCGGTTATGGCAGATTTCCTGCACCACTTACAGAGCAAGAATTACCAGAAACGCACCGTTGCCCTGATTGAAAACGGTTCCTGGGCGCCGAGTGCAGCGCGCACGATGAAGGGAATGCTGGATGCGATGAAGGAGATCACGGTGGTTGAACCGGTCGTTACGGTTCGCGGGGCGCTCAAGGAGAGCGATATTCCGTCGCTGGAGCAGATGGCGGAAGCGCTGCTGGCATAAGAAGCGTCTGGTGACAGTATTTAATGAGACCTGAAAAAGGCTTTTTTAAATAAAAAATCCGGAGAGACAAAAGTGTGGTTTTATATTTATATATGAAAAATCCACTTGATGATTTTGTATGGATGACAGAAAAGAATAGGAGAAACAGACATGGTAGATGAGGTAATGAAGTTCATTACAGAGGCAGACCCGGAAGTGGGAGAAGCCATTGAAGCAGAGGCAGCCCGTCAGAGAAGAAACCTGGAGCTGATCGCGTCGGAGAATATTGTATCGGAGCCGGTTATGATGGCGATGGGATCGGTATTAACCAACAAATATGCGGAGGGATATCCGGGAAAACGTTACTACGGCGGATGCCAGTGTGTCGATGTTGTAGAGTCCATCGCGATCGAGAGAGCGAAAAAACTGTTTGGCTGTGATTATGCAAACGTACAGCCGCATTCCGGCGCGCAGGCAAACATGGCGGTATTTATCGCAATGCTGAAACCGGGTGATACTGTTATGGGCATGAACCTGGATCACGGCGGACATCTGACACACGGAAGCCCTGTCAATTTCTCCGGTTTATATTTCAACATTGTGCCGTATGGTGTCGATGACAATGGCGTGATTGATTACGAAGAGGTAGAGCGCATTGCACTGGAAGCAAAACCGAAGCTGATCATTGCAGGTGCAAGTGCCTATGCAAGAGAGATTGATTTCAAACGTTTCCGTGAAATTGCAGACAAAGTAGGCGCATACCTGATGGTCGATATGGCTCATATCGCTGGTCTGGTAGCAGCCGGTCTTCACCAGAGCCCGATTCCGTATGCAGATGTTGTTACGACAACCACACATAAGACACTGCGCGGACCGAGAGGTGGTCTGATTCTGGCAAATAAGGAAGCAGCTGAGAAGTTCAACTTCAACAAGGCGATCTTCCCGGGAACCCAGGGCGGTCCGTTAGAGCACATCATTGCTGGCAAGGCAGTCTGCTTCGGCGAGGCGCTGAAACCAGAATTTAAAGAGTATCAGCTTCAGGTAAAGAAGAATGCAGCAGCGCTGGCAGCCGCACTTCAGAAGCAGGGATTCAAGATTCTGACCGGCGGAACCGATAACCACCTGATGTTAGTTGATCTGCGCGGCATGGATATTTCCGGTAAAGAGCTGCAGAACCGCTGCGATGAAGTATACATCACCCTGAACAAAAACACCGTTCCGAACGACCCGAGAAGCCCGTTTGTTACTTCTGGTGTCCGCATCGGTACTCCGGCTGTTACCACCCGTGGACTGAAAGAAGAGGACATGGAAGTGATTGCAGAGTGCATCTGGCTGGCAGCTACCGACTTTGAGAACAAGGCTGATTACATCCGTGCGGAAGTGACGAAGCTGTGTGAGAAGTATCCGTTATATAAATAAGTAGAGAAGAATATGGAGCGAAAAATTTGCCGGTCTATAGATTCAGAAAAATGCTGGAAAATGAATGCACATATAACAATAAGAAAAAGGCTGTATTGCCTGCCGCATGGAAGTGCGCGGTAGGTGATACAGCCTTTTCTATACCAACCATTTTTTCTAGAAATTAAGTTTTTGTCCAATTCCTTTGCCCAATGCTTTTTCATAGATAAGCTGTGCCGTCCGCACATCAAAGAGTCCCATGCCGACGGATTTAAAGCAGCGGGTCTCGTTCTGCTCATGCGGATGTCCCTGCTTGGTATCTTCGATCAGATCCTCGATAAAGTGGACGCGCTCCTGTGTCAGAACGCCCTTTTCCAGCGGAATTTTCAGATCGCCGCTCTCCTCGCAGGCATACGGAAGCTCGGTGTACGCGTTCTTGACGAGTTTCCACACCGCATCCGGCAGTTCGCGCCGTTCCGGACGCCAGGAGCCGATGGCAACAAAGCATTTGCCGCGAAGCAGCTCTTCATCATCCGGGTAGAGCGGATCGACCGCCTGGGTGGCGGAGATCAGGACGCGGCTGTGCTCAGCCAGTTCACGGGTATCCGCGCAGGTATGAATCTGGATGGCGTTTTTTCCAAACGATGCCAGACGCGCCGATAAGCGCTCGATAAAGCCGGAAAGATCCTTAGCGTATGCGTCATACAGATAAATATCTGTGATCGGGCGCACCTCGCAGGCGTAGAGAAGCTGGTGTAGTCCCTGCATACCGCAGCCAACCAGACCAACTGAGGCAGCATCCTCTGGAGCCAGATAGCGCAGTGCGACACCGCCGACCGCGCCGGTCCGCATTGCGGTCAGGGCACTGCCGTTCATAATCGCCTTCGGTAGACCGGTCGTTGCGTCATTTAAAATCATAAGTCCGTTCAGATACGGAATTCCCAGAGAGGGATTGTCCGGAAATTCGGATAACATCTTTGTACCGATGACGGAATCCAGAAAACACGGCATATAGAGCATCATATTTTTATCACGCTGTGCGATAAAACGATCCGGCATCTTATAATTGCCGCTTTTGTGAATCGCATACGCATCTTCGATTGCGTCCATGACATCCTCTAAGGTGACGGACTGCCACATTTCTTGTTCGCTGAGAAATAACATATCAAAACCTCCTGAATATTTATGAATGAAATAAAACATATATACTAAAAATAGATTTATCACAAATCAAATGTGGTTTGTATAGCTGGATTGTAGCAGTTTCACGTTTCATTGTCAAGATGAAAACAGAATAAACCGGCAATCTCTGGATGCGGCGTCTGTAGGGCTTCAGAATATCACAGGGCTTGCCTGCGATCCGGTTGGAAACCGTGTTGAATGGCCATGTCTCGGCAAAAATATCATGGGAGGAAGCAATGCGCTCGCCAGCGCCAATATGATTCTGGCAGGCTACGACAAGGTGATCCCGCTGGATGAGACAATAGGCGCAATCTATGAGATCGGTCTGTCGCTGCCGCTGGAACTGCGTTGTACCTTTGGCGGTCTGGGTAAGACAAAGACTGCTCGGGAGATTCTGAAGCGGTCCGACGCGCATTTTCCGGGGGAAGAGGCGCGGTAGGTGTAATTCGAAACATCGTGAAAGGACAGTTACAGTTTGTGTAAGGTGCGTACTGTAAGGTGGCATATCTTTTTAAGATCTGAAATAAAAATTGATTAAATAACTCTATAGAGATATAATATTAATAAAAATATCTCTATAGAGTTATTTTCATTAAAACGAATCTATTTTTTATATACCACATGTTTCTACTTGCTCCCATAATAGATAAGGAGGTTCCTCAGAATGAGAAAAATTTTATATCACGGTTCCTTGGAAATTATTTCTACTCCTATGTATGGTCAGGGAAAGGTCTATAATGACTACGGACAGGGCTTTTATTGTACGGAGAGTCTGGAGCTGGCGAAGGAGTGGTCGTGCGCCGAGCGGGAGGACGGCTATGTGAATCAGTATGAAATGGATGAAACCGGTCTTTTGATTTTAAATTTGATGGAGAAGCACTACAGCGTTCTTCATTGGCTGGCGATTTTGATGAAATACCGGAAAATCCGCCTTTCTTCGGCGGTCATGAAACGGGGAAGAGAGTGGCTGCTGGAACATTTCCTCCCGGATGTGGACGGATATGATGTGGTGATTGGGTACCGGGCGGATGATTCGTATTTTTCATTTGCAAGGGCGTTTGTAAATAATGAAATATCGTTAGAGCAGCTTTCGTATGCGATGCGGCTGGGAAAATTGGGAGAGCAGTATGTATTAAAGAGTCAGAAGGCATTTCAGGCGATACACTTTCTTTCTTATGAAGGAGTAGATTCAGTGGAATATTATGTAAAACGAAGAGCCAGGGATGAGCAAGCTAGAAATGCATACCGGAAAAAGGTGGAAGAGGATGATATCGACGGTATTTATATGCGGGATTTGATTCGAGGGGAGGTGTCGGCTGAGGATGAGCGCTTATGGGATTGAATATCTGGATGATGCGATGAGAAATCTGGGGGAAATGACAGATTATGCGGTCAATGCCTGTGGGATGGATCTGGAAGATTTTTGGAAATTGTTTCTTACAACCGGGTATGCAGAAAAATTTGGGGAAGGTGTACCAAGAGTAGTGAGCGGCTTTTCTGGAACGGAGCTTGCGGAGGAAGTGCTTCGAAAAGCGGGAAAAAAGGACGAACTGCCGGAACCGCAGGTAGAATTTACCTGTTCCAGAGAGTATTGGAGTGGCTGGATACTGGCGTATTATCAGTGGTACAGTGAGAAGAAATTTAAGGAAATTGAAGCAGGGCTTCCGGTCCGGGAGGTTGTGGAAATGTATCCGGCACTTCATGAAGCTCCGGAGGATAAATTTGTTGAGGCGGCAGACAGAATCATTCGAAGAAAAGAGCAGGGGAAAAACGCGTTGCGGCGGATCCGGAAGATGGCGGGATATACCCAAAAGGATCTTTCAGAGCAATCGGGGGTTACGCTGCGGAGTATTCAGCAGTATGAACAGGGAAAAAAGAAGATTCAAAAAGCATCCGCAGAAACCGTGCGTGCGCTTGCACGGTCACTGGGATGCCAGATGGAAGATTTGCTGTAATTGCGAAGGGATTGGACAGTTTCAATTTGCTATAGCGCCGTCGCCTTCGGCAGACTGAAAATAAATTCCGTCCCCACGCCCTCGGTGCTGACAACGTCGATATTTTCCCCATGTGCCTGAATAATCTCTTTGACAATCGCAAGCCCCAGCCCGGTGCCCTTTTTATCTTTTCCGCGCGATAAGTCGGTCTTGTAGAAACGTTCAAAGATTTTCTTCTGGCTGTCCTTCGGGATGCCGATGCCGGTGTCTTTGACGGAAATGAAGATTTTTTCATACCGGATGGAGGTCTGGATGTAAATGATCGAATCCTCGTGGCTGAATTTGATCGCGTTGTCGATCAGGTTGTAGAGAACCTGCTGGATTTTTCCGAGATCGGCGTAGACCATCTGGATGCTATCCGCAAAGGTCAGGTCAAACGTGATGCCTTTTGCGCTACACGTGCCCTCGAAGGTTGCGGCGGTATCCTTGATCGTCCGGTTGATATCGAAATTGGTTCGGGTTAAATAGCCCTTGCTGTCCAGAGAGTTGAGCGTCAGCATGCCCTGTGTCAGCTTGTTAAGGCGCTCGGTCTCGGAAATGACGATGTGCAGGTATTTGTGATAGAGTTCCTGCGGGATTGTGCCGTCGAGAATTGCCTCGAGATAGCCTTTGATGGAAGTCAGAGGCGAGCGGAAATCGTGCGATACGTTCGCGATGAAATTGTGCTGGTACTGTTCCATTTCATTTAACTCGCTGGACATATAGTTTAATGTGCTGGCGAGATAGCCGATCTCGTCGTGGGTGGTAATCGGGATATTGTGTGCCAGGTTTCCGGCTGCATATTCATTGGCTGCGACCGTAATCTTTTTGAGCGGGAAATAGACCACTTTTGTAAAAACAAGAAGCACCACCAGGGATAGGAAGAACAGGATGATCGATGTTATGTAAATAATATTCAGAAATCCGTTCTGTTCCGCCTCAATGTTCTGGATTGGCATATGAATCACGATGTAGCCGTAGGTCTTCATATTGCCTGTGATCGGGGCGGAAACGGAGAGTACTTTGCTGTCAAACAGGTTGTAATACTGTCCGATGGAATAGAGTCGGTTGCCCTGTGCGGTCGGGTCGAAATCGTCGATTGCGATGCCGGTACGACTGTCGCTGCTGTCCGCAACGATGGTGCCCTCATGGTTCAGGATCCAGATATCCGATTGCAGATAGGCGGAAACCGCCTCGAGCTGTGGGTATGCCGAGTCGAGATTGATGGTTTTGCCCTCGTAGGCTTTGCTGCACCGATCGGCAATCATGGTCGCCTCGTCATACAGAACCTCCGATTCGCGTTCCACCAGATGGTGGTAGGTCATCTCAGATGAGATGGTCGCGATCGTGATGAATCCAAGCAGACCGAAGATGAGATAGCCGATCAGCAGTTTATAATAAAGAGAATGTGTGTAGTGGTTTGATTTCATGGTAAACCTCCGGTTACCTCTTCACGTAACAGTTCAGTTCCTTTACTAACAGTTACCGTTTTACCTCAAATTTATATCCAATCCCCCAGACGGTCGTCAGCGCCCACTTGTCGTTGCCCTTGATTTTTTCACGGAGCCGCTTGATATGGACATCTACCGTCCGCGTGTCGCCGATGTATTCATATCCCCAGATATGGTCGAGAAGTTGCTCCCTTGTGAATACCTGGTTTGGTGAGGACGCGAGGAAATAGAGCAGTTCCAGTTCCTTCGGCGGCAGCTCGATCGAGTGTCCGTTGTAAATGACGGAGTAGTTCGTCAGGTTGACGATGAGATCCGGATATTCGACAAAATTGCCATGCTGTTCGGTCACGGACGATGCAGGCATCTGCACCGGCAGCTGGTAGCGCCGCAGAACGGCTTTGACTCTGGCAACCAACTCTTTCGAATCGAATGGTTTGATCATGTAGTCATCGGCGCCCAGCTCCAGCCCCAGCACCTTATCAAAGATTTCGCCCTTGGCGGAGAGCATGATGATTGGCACCTGGGAGGTACTTCGCAGTTCCCGGCAGACCTGATAGCCGTCGATGCCCGGAAGCATCAGATCAAGGAGAATCAGGTTGGGCTGAAATTCGGGAAATACCCGGAGAGCTTCTTCCCCGTCTCCGACAATTTTCGTTTCAAAACATTCTTTCGTCAGGTAAAGTGAGATTAGTTCAGCAATGTTGTAGTCGTCATCTACGATGAGAATGCGCTGCTTTTCAGCCATGTTGATTCCTCCTGTTTTTTTGGATATTTGTAACTGTTCAGTACCTTCACAGTTATGGATATTTCTTATTTAAATGTCACGATTGTAACGCCTGTATCGCCTTCGCCAAACTCGCCAAGCCGGTATTCCTTGACATAGCTTAATTTCTTCAAGTGGCGGTGTACGCCCGCTTTCAAAGCGCCGGTTCCACGACCATGTACGACGCGGACCTGCGGAAGATGCGCCAGGTAGGCATCATCCAGGTATTTGTCGAGTACCGGGATCGCCTCATCGACGGTCATGCCAATCAGGTTGACCTCCGGCGATACGCTGAAGGACTTGGACATCTTGATCTTGCTGCTTCCGCTTCCGGATCCGCGGGAACCACCCGTATGCGTGCCGGAAAGTCCCGGTCCGGTGATGGATGCTTCCTCGACCATTTCCAGATCGCGGATATTGACGAGGGAGCGCAGAATTCCCATCTGTACATACAGATCGCCCTTGGCGTTCGGCAGGGAGCTGACGGTTCCCTTTAAATTCATCGAGAGAACGCGCACGGTATCGCCGAGACGCAGCTTTTTCGCGGAAACGGCTTTTTTCGGTGCGGCGGTTTTCTTAACTGCCAGTTTCTTGTCTACATCCTGGATCTTGCCGCGTAGCTTGGTCCGCTCAGCTTCCAGTTCTTTATTGACGCCGGAAGACTTGGCAAGCTTGTTGATGTTGCGGATCGTCTGATCGGCGGTGTCCTTCGCATCCTGAAGGATCTTCTGAGCTTCCTCGCGGGCTTTGGAAAGCATTTTTTCCTTCTGCTCGGAGAAACGTTCTTCCTTCTGCTGGAGGCGGTTCTTCAGCGTTTCAATTTCCTGTTTATAGGAGGCGATCTCTTCGCGCTCTTTTTCAATGGTCACGCGGCTGTTTTCCAGATTGGCAAGCAGATCCTCGAAGGATTCGTCCTTCTGCTCCATCTGGTTTTTCGCCTCGTCGATGATATAATCCGGCAGCCCCAGCTTGCGGGAAATGGCAAATGCATTACTTTTTCCTGGAATACCGATGAGCAGGCGGTAGGTCGGGCGGAGAGTCTCGACGTTGAACTCGCAGCAGGCATTTTCAACGCCTGGCGCGGTCAGCGCAAAGACTTTTAATTCGCTGTAATGCGTGGTTGCGATCGTCCGGCAGGTCATGTTGTGCAGGAAATTTAAAACCGCAATCGCCAGCGGCGCGCCCTCGGTCGGGTCGGTACCGGAACAGAGCTCATCGAAGAGACAGAGCGAATTGGCGTCCGCCTCATTTAAAATCGAAACGATATTCGTCATATGGGCGGAGAATGTACTCAGATTCTGCTCGATGCTCTGCTCATCGCCAATGTCGGCAAATACATTGTCAAAAACAGCCAACTCGGATCCCTCAAATGCCGGGATATGGAGTCCTGACTGCCCCATCAGGGTAAAGAGTCCGACGGTTTTTAAAGAAACGGTTTTACCACCCGTGTTTGGACCCGTCACAATCAGAAGGTCAAACGAATCGCCAACCCAGATGTTGATCGGAACGACCTGTTTCGGATTTAAGAGCGGATGGCGTCCGTCCTTGATATTGATATACCGTTTGTTGTTAAATTTCGGTTCCACGCAGTTATAGTGGCGGGAAAGAGCTGCCTTTGCGAAAATGAAATCGAGCTCTGCCAGAATCGAAAGATCCGAGAGGATCGCGTCGGTGTAAGGCATAAGCTGGCTGGAAAGAGCTGCCAGAACAAATTCAATTTCCCGTTTTTCCTGGATTTCCAGCTCGCGCAGTTCGTTGTTCAGCTTGACGATCGCGAGCGGCTCGATAAATACAGTCGAACCGGTTGAGGACTGGTCGTGCACCATGCCTGGTACCTGGGATTTATACTCAGCCTTGACCGGCAGGCAATAGCGCCCGTCGCGCATTGTGATGACGGCATCCTGTAAATAGGTCCGGCTGGAATTTAAAATAGAATTTAACTGGGTATGGACGCGTCCGCCCACGATCTTCATGGAGCGGCGCACTTTGGCAAGTCCCGGACTTGCGTCATCGCTGACCTCATCCTCGGATGGCAGGCAGCGCTTGATCTCATTGTTGACCGGCGTCAGCGGATCCAGGGCGCGGAAGCGCTCATCAAGGGAATCATCTGGAAATTCTTCGGATTTCTCATGGCGTCCGTAGCTCTGCGCGCGGGCAGCGACTGTCAGCAGGGAGCTGACAGCGAGAAGCTCCGGGATCCCCAGGGAACTTCCGATTTCCAGACGTTTCATGGAACCACGCACATCCTTCACGCCGCCGAAGGAGAGACTTCCCTTCATGCGGACGCGCGTCAGGGCATCGGTCGTCTCCGTCTGGCTCTGCCGGATCGTCCCCAGATCACAGGACGGCTGCAGTTCCCGGCACATCTGTTTTCCCATCTCCGTGGAGGCGTACTCCGTGAGCTGGTCGATGATCTTTGTATATTCGAGAGTTTTTAATGCTTTTTCATTCATGTTGTGGTAATCCTCTTAATTTAAATGGTGTTCACATGATACCGTGACCACTAAATTCGTGAAAGACCTCATTAAGTGGTCAGGTATAAGTTCTCACTAGACTCGAAAAGACCTCGTCAAGTGTTCACATTATATCACATTCCCCGCCGTCTAGCCAAGCATTCGCACTTTTTTCTTGCATAACCTTAAGAAGGAAAGTATAATTAGGATATGTTATGCAAAGGGGAAAGTGAAATGCCGGATTCAGAAGAACTTGAAAAAAAGGAAAAACGGGAATTCATGAGAGAAACGATAGTGAAGCCGCCGCTGACCAGAAAACAGATTGCGAAGCGGGTGGCTCTCTTTGTATGCGCGTCAGCCGCATTTGGAGGAGTCGCGGCGGTTTCGTTTGCGGCGGTAAAGCCGTTTGCGGATCGGTGTTTTCAGGAAAATGGGATGCAGGAGACATCCTCAGTCGAGTTTTCCAAGGACGATCCGGACTCTGTTTCGCCGTCGGACGGTGCAGATGCGGATATGACAGCGCAGCCGGAACAAATGGAGCAGGAGATTGATGAGGCGGTCAGCGAGGCGCTTTCCAGCTATCAGTTTTCCGCAGACAATTTTAATTCGATGACGTCGGTGCTGCGTGGAATCGGGGAACAGGGTGATAAGTCGATCGTGACGGTCAGCTCCGGCAAACAGGATACGGATATATTTGGAAACCCGGTGGAAAATACGGGTGATTATGCAGGTGCAGTCATCGCGGAGAGTGATGGAGAATTTCTGATCTTTACTTACGCCGATGCGGTGCGGGCAGCAGATTCGATCAATGTGAGATTTTCGGATGGAACGAAGATCGCTGGTACAGTGCGCCAGATTGACGAAGTGCTCGGAATGGCAGTTGTGGCGGTGCCGTCCGGCAATCTGCCGGAAGAAGAGCGGAAAAAGGTGCAGGTGCTTTCACTTGCCAATTCATATACGGTCAAGGCAGGCGATGTCCTCGTAGGTATCGGCGGTCCGTCCGGACAGGTGCATTCGCTTTCGTTCGGAACGGTATCCTACGTGGCGCGCAATGTGCAGATTACAGATGGACTGACGCGGATCCTGTATGCGGATATCAGCAGCAATTCGCAGACGGGTACCTTTTTGATCAATACAGCCGGAGAGATGGTCGGCTGGACATCGGAGTCCTGCCGCAGCGAGAGCTGTACGGATCGGACGGCGGCGTACACCATTTCCAGCTACAAGCCGATTCTGGAGCGGCTGACGAATGGCGCTTCGGCGGCATATCTGGGCATCCTGGGACAGGATGTGAGCCGTGCGATGCAGGGGAGCGGCATTCCGGCGGGCGTTTACGTGACGGAGGCAGTCTCCGGCAGCCCGGCATATGACGCTGGCATCCAGCCCGGCGATATTATTGTGAAATTTGGCACAAAGGAGATCGGAAGTTTCAAAGATCTCCAGGCGCAGATTGAAAATTCCGCGAGCGGCGTGTCTGTATCGGTAAATGTGATGCGGAAAGGGCGCGACGGATACACGGAAATTCCATTTTTGGTATCTCTGCGCGCCAGATAGAAATTCAGGAGGATATAGGCAGAATGAGATATATTGAACAGTTCCGGGAAGGAATGAGAGTCTCGGACGTATATTTATGTAAGACGAAACAGCACGCGGTGACGAAAAACGGAAAAGAGTACGCTTCCGTGCTGCTTCAGGATAAAACAGGCACGGTAGACTGCAAAATCTGGGATTTAAGTTCCCCGGGCATCAATGATTTTGAGCCGCTGCAGTACGTCTATGTGGACGGCGATGTGACGGTCTTCCAGGGTTCCAACCAGTTAAATATTAAGCGCATACGCAAGGCGGACGAGGGCGAGTATCAGGAAAGCGATTACCTTCCGGTCAGCTCAAAGGATATCAAGATAATGTATCAGGAGCTGACGGCTCTGGTGCAGTCTTTCCAGAATCCGTACCTGAAAAAGCTGGCATCCAGCTATTTCCTGGAAGATAAGGCATTTGTGAAGAAATTCTGCTTCCATTCGGCGGCGAAGAGTGTGCATCATGGTTTTGTGGGCGGACTTTTGGAACATACGTTAAGTGTTATGAAACTCTGTGATTTCTACACGAAGTCATATCCGGCGCTGAACCGCGATCTGCTTCTGACGGCGGCGCTGTTCCACGACATCGGAAAAGTGCAGGAATTATCCGCATTTCCGGAAAATGATTATACGGACGACGGTCAGCTCTTAGGTCATATCGTGATCGGCACGATGATGGTTGCAGACCGTATTAAGGAGATTCCGGGATTCCCGGCAAAGACAGCGGCGGAGTTAAAGCACTGCATCCTTGCGCACCACGGCGAATTAGAGTACGGTTCCCCGAAGAAACCGGCGCTTCTGGAGGCGCTGGCATTGAATTTCGCGGACAATACCGATGCGAAGATGGAGACGATGCTGGAAGTCTTAAAGAGCGGCGGGGAGAATCCGGGCTGGCTCGGATATAACCGTTTCCTGGAGACGAATGTGAGAAAGACGACGCCGACGGAATAATAATAAGATAACAGACATCTAAAATGAGTCTAAATGTACATAAGAAAAAGAAAACAGCGCTGCACAAGCAGATGCTGCCTTGCAGAAGCGGGGGAACGAAAAAAATAGGAATCAGGTGTCTATGCTGTTGGCAGGGAAGCGAGTTAAATAGCCGCACATAAAATAAATAAGAAAAATGGAGAAGGATACCAGGAAGGTACAGCGGTTCAGCAGGGACCGCACTTTTCTGATATCCTTTTGTTTCATAAGGAAAAATATAGGGGTACAACAGAAAATATGAAAAAACGAGAAAATACAGGCAAAATCATTGGAAAGGTGTTCGGAGAAGCCAGAGCGCTTGGCGTCACTGCCTTAGCGGCGGCAGTCATGCTTTCCGGATGCGGAAACGCTGGAAATCAGGCGCAGAAAGGCGGTTCCGGCGCAGAACAGACAGAAAATGTTGAAAACGGCGAAAATGCAGCGGAAAATACCCAAACAAGCGTTATTATCGCGATGCCGCCGACTTCAGAGCCGGAGGCGGGCTTTGATCCGGCATATGGCTGGGGCGCGGGCGAGCATATGCATGAACCGCTGATCCAGAGCACCCTGACGGTGACAGAAACAGATTTGAGTATCGGGTATGATCTGGCGACGGATGTGGAGACCTCCGAGGATGGAATGACATGGACGGTGACGATCCGCGACGATGCGAAATTCACGGATGGCGAGACGCTGACCGCGGAGGATGTGGCATTCACTTATAACACATTGAAAGAGACGAGTTCCGTCAACGATTTTTCAATGCTGAAACAGGCGGAGGCGATCGATGATGTGACGGTTGTGTTTGAGATGGAACGCCCGTTTGCTATCTGGTCATACACGATGGCGGTGACGGGAATTGTGCCGGAGCATGCATATGGAACGGATTACGGCACACATCCGATCGGTTCCGGGCGATATATCCTGAAACAGTGGGACAAGGGGCAGCAGGTGATTCTGGAAGCCAACCCGGATTATTATGGGGATGCGCCGAAGATGCGGCAGGTCACGATTCTCTTTATGGAAGAGGATGCGGCATTTGCGGCGGTGCGCGCCGGGCAGGTGGATGTGGCGTACACGGCGGCGTCCTATGCAGACCAGTCGGTTCCAGAATTCAGTCTTTTGGATTGTGAGACGGTGGACAACCGTGGATTTAACCTCCCGGCGGTGCCGGAGACGGTACGGGAGGATGGCGTAAAAATCGGCAATGATTTTACCGCGGATGTGCAGGTGCGCCGGGCGATCAACCTGGCGATTGACCGGCAGGAAATGATCGATCATGTGTTAAATGGTTACGGCAGCCCGGCATATAGTGTCTGTGACAAGATGCCGTGGTACAACGATGAAATGGAGAACATTTCCTATGATGTGGAGAAGGCGGAAGAGATGCTGGATGCGGCGGGATGGAAGAAAAATGCCGACGGCATCCGCGAAAAGGGTGGAGTGAAAGCCATTCTGGAATTTCCCTATCCGACCGGGGATTCGGTGCGTCAGGCGCTGGCAGCCGATACGGCGCAGCAGTTAAAAGAGATTGGAATTGACACATCGATCCGCGGCACCGGCTGGGATACTGCGTATGACGAGGCACAGTCGCAGCCGCTTCTCTGGGGCTGGGGCGCGCACACGCCGATGGAATTTTATAATATTTACCATACAAAGGCAGATACGGGGCTGGCAGAATATTCGCCGTATGCGAATGAGACCGTGGACGCTTATATGGATGAGGCCCTGGCAGCACCGGATCTGGAAAGTTCGTATGAATTGTGGAAAAAGGCGCAGTGGGACGGCGAGACGGGCGTTTCAGCCGAGGGTGATCTTCCGTGGATCTGGCTGGTGAATGTCGATCATCTGTACTGGGTGAGAGACGGGCTTCATGTCGCAGAGCAGAAGGTGCATCCGCACGGTCACGGCTGGTCCATCGTCAACAATGTTGATCGGTGGTACTATGAGTAGGATGAAATGGTTTGGGCGCAGTCTGCTGCACCTGATTCTGCTGCTTTTGGCAGTCAGTCTGGTATCGTTTCTGCTGGTGTCGATGTCTCCGGTCGATCCGCTGCAGACGAATGTCGGGCAGACGGCGCTCGGCTCGATGGCGCCGGAGCAGATCGAGAAGCTGCAGGCGTACTGGGGCGTTGGTGTGCCGGTCTGGAAGCGCTTCTTTAACTGGATTTCGGGCATCTGTCATGGTGATTTTGGCATTTCCCTTCTGTACCGCAGACCGGTGCTGGAGGTGATCGCGGAAAAGGCGTCTGCGTCAGTGTGGCTCCTTCTGTCTGCGTGGCTGTTTTCGGGAATCGTGGGGATATTTTTAGGAATTGCAGCGGCGGCAAAACGGGGCAAGTGGGCGGATCGCCTGATTACGGGCTATTGCATCGTGATCGCGGGAACGCCGTCCTTCTGGCTGGCGCTGGTGCTGCTGCTTCTCTTTACAGTGCAGCTTCCCGTCTTCCCAATCGGGTTCAGTGTCCCGGTGGGAATGGCGGCGGACGAGGTCAGCCTGGCGGATCGCCTGTATCACGCATTTCTGCCGGCGTGTACGCTGGGACTGACAGGGATTTCTTCGATTGCGATGCACACGCGCGAAAAAGTGATTGAGATTCTGGAAAGTGATTACGTACTCTATGCGCGGGCGCGGGGCGAGAGCGGCTGGCGGCTGATTTTTCGGCATGGACTCCGCAACCTGCTTCTCCCGGTAATTACGCTGCAATTTGGCTCGATCAGCGAGATTTTCGGCGGTTCGGTGCTGGTGGAACAGGTCTTTTCCTATCCGGGACTCGGACAGGCGGCGGTCACGGCGGGGCTGGGAAGCGATATCCCGCTTCTGATGGGAATTACACTCATCAGTGCCGTGCTTGTATTTGCAGGAAATGCAGCGGCGGATGGGCTGTACCGGCTGGTCGATCCGAGACTTAGGAAAGGAGGCAGGGCATGAGAAAGAAAACACTCTGGCTGCTGGGAATTTCCCTCCTTTTCCTGATTCTGGTGACAGTGCTTGGAATCGTCTGGGAGGATGCCGCACAGCAGGTCGATTTTGCGAGAAAAAACCTGCCTCCGGGAACCGGCGGGCTGTTTGGAACCGACTGGATGGGGCGGAATATGCTGAAACGGACGGTTGCAGGGCTTTCTTTAAGCATCCGGCTGGGGCTTCTGACCGCGGCGATCAGCGCCGCGGTGGCATTGGCGCTTGCATTGCTGGCGTCGCTTGGCGGGGGACTGATGGATTCATTGGTATGCGGGCTGATTAATCTGGTAATGGGAATCCCGCACATGCTTCTCCTGATCCTGATTTCCTACAGTCTGGGAAAGGGATTCCGGGGTGTAGCAGCCGGGATTGCCCTGACGCACTGGGCGTCGCTGGCGAGGCTTTTGCGGGCGGAAATCTTACAGATCCGGGAAAGTCCGTATGTGCAGATCTCCGAAAAACTGGGGAAAAAGCCCTGGTGGATTGCCTGGAACCACATCGTCCCGCAGGTATCGCGGCAATTTGTAACCGGGTTAATTCTTCTCTTTCCCCATGCGATTCTTCATGAGGCGGGCGTGACCTTTCTGGGCTTCGGTCTTTCCTCCGAGCAACCGGCGATCGGTGTTATTTTATCCGAGAGTATGTCGTACCTGATTACCGGAAAATGGTGGCTGGCGCTCTTTCCGGGCGCAGCACTGGTGCTGGTAACGCTGGGATTTCAGGCGATCGGGCAGAGCCTGGGGCGGCTGATGGATCCGGGGAGCGCGCATGAGTAGAGGATGCTGGGAATGAGGCAGAAAAACATATATTTTGATAAAATGATGCGATTAAGACAAAAACAATCAAAAACGATGCGGCTATCAGATTTGGAACAGACAGACGTTCTCAAAGAACGGAGATTGCGTGAAAATCGTGATTCCATGGAAAAGCCGATATTGAAAATTCAAAATCTAAACTTATATTTTACGCAGTACGCGCGTGGGCTTAGACGGCGCGAACTCCATCCGCTCCGCGACCTTTCTTGCAAACTTTTCAGTGGGGAGCTGACGGCGGTGGTCGGGGCGAGTGGTTCGGGAAAAAGCCTGCTGGCGCACGCGATTCTGGGGATCTTGCCGTACAACTGCCGGATGGAAGGAAAAATTTCCTATCAGGGAGAGGTTCTGGATGAGACGCGGCTTGCCGGGCTGCGGGGCAATGGGATTTCCCTGATTCCGCAGGGGGTTTCCTACCTCGATCCGTTGATGCGGGTCGGGGATCAGATCTGCGGCGGCAGAAAAGATGAAGCGACGCGGGCAAAATGCCGCCAGCTTTTGAAGCGGTACGGGCTGGATGAATCAGTGGAAAAATGTTATCCATTTGAGCTGTCGGGCGGCATGGCGCGGCGCGTCCTGATGGCAGCGGCACTGATGCAGGAGCCGAGGCTGATTGTGGCGGATGAACCGACACCGGGGCTGGAGGCGATGACCGCGCGCCATGTGATCCGTCATTTAAAAGAGATGGCACAGGACGGGGCAGCGGTGCTTTTGATTACTCATGATCTGGAACTGGCGATTGAGATGGCGGACCGGATTCTGGTGTTTTATGACAGGACGATTCTGGAGGAAGTAAAGCCGGAGAACTTCCGGGAGGGACGGAATCTGAAAGAGCCATACACGCAGGCGCTCTACCGGGCACTGCCGGAACATGAATTTTTTGGAGGAGAATGAGATGTCACTAAAGGTGGAAAACCTATCTTTTTCATATGAAAATGGCGGGCGCCACGTGCTGACGCGTATTTCCCTGAAAATTGAGCCGGGAGAGCGCGTGGGGCTGGTGGCGCCGAGCGGATATGGAAAAACGACGCTGTGTCGCCTGCTGGCGGGATATGAGAGACCGGAGGCGGGAACGGTAGAGATTGACGGCATACCGATTGAGAATATCCGGGGCTGTATGCCGGTGCAGTTAATCTGGCAGCACCCGGAGCAGGCGGTCAACCCGCGCTGGCGGATGCGCCAGGTTCTCAGTGAGGGCGGTCAGGTGGATGAGGAGAGCCGGGGACGGCTTGGCATCCGGGAAGAATGGCTGGATCGGTTCCCATCGGAGCTTTCCGGAGGCGAACTGCAGCGGTTTTGTATTGCCAGAGCGCTGGCGGCAAATCCGCGGTATCTGCTGGCGGATGAGATCACCGCGATGTTTGACGCAGTGACCCAGAGCCAGATCTGGCAGGCGCTTTTGCAGGAGGCAAAGGAGCGGGAGCTGGGAATAGTGATTGTGAGCCATTCGGAATCTCTTTTGAAGCGGATTTGCACGCGGCGGATTGATTTAAAGGCATTGCAGGAAAAGATGGCAGCAGTTTAGCCAGTTCACATATTGACAGAGAAAATCGGGATTGACCGAGCTCATAAGAGCGAGGGATGCTTCTTGTCCAAAGGACAAGAAGATGGGCGATAGTAAGAGATTAATAATTCGGGATTTGGTAAGGAGGAGGAAAAATGGATGTTCGGAAGCTGTTGGAAGAGGTAAAACGGGGGGATACAAGTATTGAGGAAGCGGAGAATGTGCTCAAGAATCTTCCTTACGAAGATTTAGGGTATGCGAAGCTGGATCTGCACCGGAAATTGCGTTCGGGATTCCCAGAGACGGTGTTCTGCCAAGGAAAGCCGGATGCCTATCTGGCGGATATTTTCGAGACGCTGTACCGGGAAAATGGGGAAGTACTCGGAACGCGGGCGACGCAGGAGCAGTGGAATCTAGTGCGGGCGCGCATCCCGGAGATAGAATACGATCCGGTTTCAAAAATTTTGCAGGCGAGAAAATCATCGGAGACACCGCGGAAGCTGGAAGGGCTGGTGGCAGTCTGCACAGGCGGAACCGCGGATATCCCGGTTGCGGAGGAAGCTGCCAAAACGGCAGAATTTTTCGGCTGCCGCGTGGAGCGCTACTATGATATAGGGGTGGCGGGCATCCATCGCCTTTTATCCAAACGCGAGGCGATTGCGCGGGCAAACTGCGTGATTGCGGTGGCGGGAATGGAAGGCGCGCTTGGCACAGTTGTCGCCGGGCTGGTGGAAAATCCGGTCATTGCGGTTCCGACCTCGGTCGGCTATGGTGCAAGTTTTCATGGACTGTCGGCATTGATCACGATGATTAATTCCTGTGCGAACGGCATTTCGGTTGTAAATATAGATAACGGCTACGGCGCAGCATACCTGGCGGCGCAGATCAACCGCCTGGCGGTGCGGGAGCCGAAGAAGACGGCAGAGTGATAGAAAGTTTGTGTTATTGTGGAAATAAACAGGACAATAGATGCATGAGAGCGGAAAAGCGGGAATGTATCAAAAGAGAGAAGACTGGAAGGAGAAGTAAAAAATGGATGAGAAAATCTTATATCTGGATTGTGCGTCTGGAATCAGCGGAGATATGACGGTCGGCGCATTGTTAGATCTTGGAGCAAGCCGGGAAAAACTGGTACAGGCACTGGAAAGTTTGGGCGTGTCCGGGTATCATCTGCATTTTGGGCGGACGAAGAAATGTGGAATCGATGCGTATGATTTCGATGTACATTTAGAGGAAGAAGAGCATCATCACGACCACGAACATCATCACGATCACGAACATGGTCATGAGCACGAACATAGCCATGATGAGCACGACCATGAGCATCATCACAATCATGAACACACTCACGACCATGAGCACAGCCGTGATCACGCTCACACCCACGATCATATGCATCCCCACGTCCACCGCAACATCCATGACATTTTCGAGATCATCGATCGTCTGGATGCATCTGACCGTGTTAAAAACCTGGCGCGCCGGATGTTTGAGATTGTGGCGGAGGCAGAGTCCAAGGCACACGGAATCCCGGTCAGCGAGGTTCATTTCCATGAAGTCGGTGCAATTGACTCGATTGTGGATGTTATCAGTGCGGCATTCTGCCTGGAGGATCTGGGAATCCACCGCGTGGTGATATCGCCGCTTTCCGAAGGTCATGGATTCGCACGCTGCCAGCACGGTTTAATGCCGGTTCCGGTTCCGGCGACGGCAAATATCGCAGCAGCACAGGGCTTGGAACTGACGCTTCGGGATGTCGAAGGAGAGATGGTAACGCCGACCGGCGCGGCGATCGCGGCGGCATTCCGGACAGAAGCGGCGCTTCCGAAGAAGTACCAGATCGAAAAGATCGGTATCGGCGCCGGAAATAAGGATTTCGCGCACGCGAATATCCTGCGGGCGATGCTTCTGACGGATAAAACGGTGGAAGTAGAAACCGGAAAAGACGGTCACGACGAGAGCTCCATGTGGGTCATGGAGGCAAACCTGGACGACTGCACCGGCGAGGCGCTGGGATATGCGATGGAGGTGCTTCTGGAAGCGGGCGCCAGAGATGTGTGGTACACACCGGCATATATGAAGAAAAACCGTCCGGCGTATGTGCTTCATGTACTGACAACGGCAGAAAAACGAGAAGAATTAGAACAGCTTATATTCTCCTGTACGACCACGATTGGTGTGCGCCGTTATCCAGTAGAGAGGACGATACTGCCACGGGAAGTAAAGGAGATCCAGACCCGTTACGGGGCAGCAAAGGTAAAAATCTGCAAGCGCGGCGGCGTGGATACGTGCTATCCGGAGTATGAGAGCGTGCGCGCGATCTGCCGGGAGACAGGGAAGCGCTTCATGGAAGTATTCCACGGAGTAATGGAAGACGGAAGTATTAGTTTACAGTAGGCACTTTTGAGATTGAAAAACGGCACAGTGCATTCTCGTTAGATAATTAAGAGGAGAATCAAGAACCATGGAAAATAAACCAATGATATCAGAGACAGAAAAAAGAGAAGCTTTAAAACAGTTCATGGCAGAAAAAGCGAAAGCACCGGTCTGTGTCGCCTTTTCGGGCGGTGTGGACAGCAGCCTGATTCTCAAGCTGGCGTGTGATACGGCGAAGAAGACGGGAATGCCGGTTTATGCCGTGACATTTCACACCATGCTGCACCCAGCCTGTGATCTGGAGATCGCGGAGCGGGTGGCAAAGGAGCTGGGCGCGATCCATAAAATTATCCAGGTCAATGAGATGGAGCTGGAAGCCATCCGGACGAATCCGGTCAACCGCTGTTATATCTGCAAACACCACCTGTTCGCGACACTTCTGGATTTTGCAAAAGAAGAGGGGATTCCGTGCGTGATGGACGGAACCAATGAGAGCGACCTGCATGTGTACCGCCCAGGTATCCAGGCACTCCGTGAGCTGGGTGTCGTCAGTCCACTTGCACAGTGCGGACTGGAGAAAAAGGATGTCAAGGCATTTGCAGCTGACTTAGGAATTTCCGTTGCATCCCGTCCGTCCATGCCATGTATGGCGACCCGCCTTCCATATGGAACTTCCTTTGACATGGAAGTTTTGAAGCGGATTGAGAAAGGCGAAGATTATCTTCGAAGCGTGTTTGGCGGAAATGTGCGCCTGCGCCTGCATGGCGATATTGTCCGGATCGAGGTGGATGCGGATAAATTTGAAAAAGCGATTGCCGAGCGGGAGACGATCTGCAGGACATTAAAAGAAATGGGTTTTCTGTACATTACACTCGATCTGGAAAGTTTCCGGTCGGGAAGTATGGATATAGTGCAGAAACTCAACGCGCTGGCCGGGAAATGAATGTGAAGGAGATGGAAATCCCATGCAAGAAGAATGTATTGTCTGTAAAGCACCTCTTATTTATCTGGAACAGGATGAATGGATGGAGTGCGAATTATGTCATAAAAAAGAATTGAGCAAGACCAGATGCCAGAACGGGCATTATGTTTGTAATGATTGTCATACGAAGGGACTGGACACCATTCTTTCCCTGTGTATAGACGAAACATCCAGAAATCCGATCGAGATTGTCCGGAAGATGATGGATGCACCGTTTTGCCATATGCATGGACCGGAGCATCATGTCATGGTGGGAGCGGCGCTGCTTACTGCATATAAAAATGCGGGAGGTGCTATTAATCTGCGGGAATCTGTGATGGAAATGCTGAACCGTGGAAAAGCCGTTCCAGGAGGAACCTGCGGATTCTGGGGTGCCTGCGGAGCGGGAATCAGCGCAGGTATGTTTGTATCTATCTTGTCTGGGGCGACGCCACTGACGGAGGAATCCTGGGGACTTTCGAATCAGATGACATCAAAAGCACTGGAAGCGATTTCGCACACCGGCGGTCCGAGGTGTTGTAAAAGAGATTCTTATCTGGCGATTCTGGCGGCGGTTGATTTTGTAAAAACGCATTTTGGAATCGAAATGGAATGCACAGAAGTCCATTGTACGCATTATGCTCAGAACAATCAGTGTATTGGCAAGCGCTGTCCATTTTGGCGATTTGATGATAGTATTTGACTATAAATGGATAAACGGAGATAATAAAGTTGCGATATAATTAGATTGTGCGGGATGAGATTGCAGTTTACATAATGTGTGAACTGTGATGAGAGAGCAATTTCTCGTGTAATAGGAAATTCCCTGGAATTCCCTATTACACAAAAAGGCACATCCTTTTTTACGTGGAAAAATCGGAATTTACAGGAAGTGTGACAAGAAAGCCAAAACGGTATACTGGGAAAAAAGATTAAGAAAAGAATAAAGAGCTGGTTTTAATTGTAAAATTTATGGGGAACTAACATCAGCTTATTGACATGAATTTAAAAATAAGTATAATAATAGTTGAGTAATTGTTCAACTATTATTATTTGGAGGTGAATATATGTCAAAATCGTCTTATATTTGTAATTGCGATGTAATTCATGAGGATATTGTGAATGATGTGAAATCCAAGATGCAGCCAAAAGATGATTATATCCAGTTGGCTTCTTTGTTTAAGCTATTTGGAGATGGAACTAGAGTACAAATCTTACACGCTCTAGAACAGAGTGAGATGTGTGTATGTGATCTTGCAGTGCTACTGGGGGTAACAAAATCTGCAATTTCGCATCAGTTAAAGGCATTACGCCTAGCGAATCTGGTAAAATTCCGTAAAGAAGCACAGATAGTTTACTACTCGCTGGCAGATGATCATGTGAAAGAGATTATTGACAAGGGATTTGAGCATCTTTGGCAGAAATAATATTTTTTAACATTATAGTTGAGTAATTGAACAATTAAACAAATTATAAGGAGATTATCATGAAACGCATATTTCTATTAAAAGGGTTGGACTGTCCAAATTGTTCCGCAAAAATTGAAAAAGAAGTCGGAGAGTTGGATGGAGTGCAATCCTCAGTGGTAAATCTGATGAAGCAGACGCTGACAATCAATGTTGCTCCAGCTGCCGCAAATACAATAGCCAGTCAGATTGAAACGATTGTCCACAGCCATGAGCCAGATGTGGAGGTTCAGGAAGAAACAATTATCCCCGTTACAAAGAGTTATTTGTTAAAGGGCTTGGACTGTCCGAACTGCTCCGCAAAAATTGAAAAAGAAGTCGGAGAATTGGATGGAGTACAATCCTCAGTTGTAAATTTGATGAAGCAGACGCTGACAATCAATGTTGCTCCAACTGCCGCAAATACAATAGCCAGTCAGATTGAAACGATTGTCCACAGCCATGAGCCAGATGTGGAGGTTCAGGAAGAAACAATTATCCCCGTTACAAAGAGTTATTTGTTAAAGGGCTTGGACTGTCCGAACTGCTCCGCAAAAATTGAAAAAGAAGTCGGAGAATTGGATGGAGTACAATCTTCAGTTGTAAATTTGATGAAGCAGACGCTGACAATCAATGTTGCTCCAGTTGCCGCAAATACAATAGCCAGTCAGATTGAAACGATTGTCCACAGCCATGAGCCAGATGTAGAAGTTTCCGAAATTGCACAGGAATACTATATACCTGCAAAAAAACAGGATACCAATACATCCTATAACAATGAGGATAAGAAGTTGACAGTTCGTTTAGCGACTGGTGCAGCAATCTATGCCATTGGTATGGCATTGACTGTTTTTGCGAAAGTGCCACTGCCTATCGAATTAGCTTTTCTCATTGTTTCTTATGTTATTCTTGGTGGAGATGTTGTATGGCAGGCTGTGAGGAACATTTCAAAGGGGCGTGTATTTGATGAACATTTTTTGATGAGTGTTTCTACGATTGGGGCTTTTGTCATTGGTGAATATCCAGAAGCAGTTGCTGTTATGCTATTCTATCAGGTAGGTGAATTTTTTCAGTCATTGGCTGTTAAGCGTTCCAGAAAATCTATATCAGACTTAATGGATATACGTCCGGATTGTGCTACAGTCAGAAGGAACGGAGAATTGATTACCATATCTCCTGAAAGTGTTGCCATTGGTGAGATTATTATTGTAAAGCCTGGTGAAAAAATCCCATTAGACGGTGTGGTATTGGATGGAGATTCTATGCTGGATACGAGTGCTTTAACTGGAGAATCGGTTCCGAGAAGCGTTCATAAAGGAGACGAAGCACTTTCCGGTTGTATGAATCAGACGGGTGTTTTAACGATTAAGACAACGAAAGCATTTGGTGAATCTACTGCTTCAAAGATTATTGATCTTGTGGAGAATGCGTCCAGTAGAAAAGCACCAACAGAAAATTTCATTACTACATTTGCACGTTATTACACTCCTGTTGTTGTAATCTTAGCAGCTATTCTGGCAATTCTGCCACCAATCCTTCTTGGTGGAGGTTGGACAGAGTGGATTCGCAGAGGATTTGTTTTCCTTGTGGTATCTTGCCCATGTGCATTGGTCATTTCAATCCCGCTGACTTTCTTCGGAGGTATTGGTGCGGCATCTAAACGAGGTGTTCTTGTAAAAGGAAGTAATTATTTAGAGGCGCTTAATAATGTCAGCATTATTGTGTTCGATAAAACCGGAACACTTACAAAGGGTGTTTTCAATGTGACTGATATTCTGCCTGCAAATGGATTTTCAAAAGAACAGGTTCTGGAGTATGCGGTCCAGGCAGAGAGCTTTTCTAACCATCCTATTGCAAAATCCATTCTCTCTGCTTATGGAAAAGAAATTGACCAATCAGTTATCTCTGATTACAAGGAAATTTCCGGATATGGAATCAGTGCCATGGCAGGAAAGAAGAAAGTTTATGCTGGCAATACGAAACTTATGGATTCAGAGCATGTGGAGTACACAGCCTGTGAAAAAGTTGGTACAAAGGTTTATGTAGCAGTAGATGGTCAATATGCCGGATGTATTTTGATAACAGATGAAGTAAAGCCGGACAGCAAAAAAGCAATTTCTGATTTGAAACATATCGGTGTGGAAAAAACAGTCATGCTTACTGGTGATGATGAAAAAATTGGAAAGGCTGTTGCGGAAGAATTGCAGTTGGATGAATATTATGCACAACTGTTTCCTGATCAAAAAGTGGAAAAGGTTGAGCTTTTAGACAGTAAAAAGAGACAGGGAAGCAAATTAGCTTTTGTTGGTGATGGTATCAATGATGCTCCTGTCCTTGCTCGTGCGGATGTTGGTATCGCAATGGGTGGTCTTGGTTCAGATGCGGCCATTGAAGCTGCGGATGTGGTTCTGATGACAGATGAACCATCTAAGCTGGTGGATGCGATTGATGTGGCAAAAGCGACAAAGCAAATTGTCATGCAGAATATAGTGATTGCCCTTGGAATTAAGAGTGTGTTCCTGATCCTTGGTGCTCTGGGTATAGCTGGAATGTGGGAAGCTGTATTTGGTGATGTAGGCGTTACCATAATTGCCGTCTTGAACGCAATGAGGATTTTGAAAAAATAAGAAACGAGGTGGCAATGTGAAACGGAAATTGATTCTGTTAGCAGTTACAATTGTTTTTCTTGCAGGTTTCGGTGCACTTTTGCACTCACCGCCCTCTATGATTGATGCAGTCACAGGAGCAACACCGAAGTCAAAAAAGGCGGCTCAAGCCTCCGCACAGTTGGAAGGCTCTTATGTTCTCGGTATTAATATGATGTCAGATGGTCTCGACAACGAGAACACCCGGAATAAATTAAAAGAATTGGCACTGGACGATTCGGAAACAAATGAAACAGATCTCATGAAAACGGACATTAGTTTTCGGTTATATGTATCTGAGACGGATTATCCGCTTGTCAGTTATGCTAAGAAACTCTGTGACAGGTTGAAACAGGCCGGTTTCTCCGTAGATCTGAAAGAGTACAGTAACACAATGATGCTATCAAGAGTGGTAAGTGGAAAGTATGATGTATTCCTGGCATCGGATGATTTTATTGACGTTACAACGCTAACACAGATGGACTATATGATCATGGACAGCGAAGAAATGAGGTGAGCGGGAATTTATGAGAAAATGGAATACGATTTTGTCTGTTTTAATGCTTCTCATTTTTATGATTCATGGAATCATGGGCAGCTTTATGCTGAACGGAGTTGGAAGTAGCGCAGGGAAACTTCTTGCATGGATTGGTGTTGGTATTCTTGTTGTGCATACGGTGATTGGTGTCATCCTGACAGTTCAGAGTTTACAGACAGCGAAGCAATCTGAAAAAATGTATCTGAAACAGAACGCCATATTCTGGGCGAGACGAGCCAGTGGGCTGGCAATGCTGATCCTGCTGTTCTTCCATATTGGCTTGTTTGGAAAGGTGCAGAATGGGACATATATTTTGTTCCCTTTTACAACGGTAAAGATGGTAACTCAGCTTTTGTTCGTGGCGGCAATCTTTGTTCATATTTTTATCAATATCCGCCCATTGCTCGTATCGCTGGGAATCATCAGTTATAAAGAACGAAGGGGTGATATTTATTTGATTCTTTCGGTGCTCCTTCTGTTTATAGCGGGCGCAGTTATTTTCTATTATATTGGGTGGCAATATCTATGAGTAAGACAATTATTATTATAGGTGCTGGACTGGCAGGACTTTCAGCGGCTTTGCAGGCAGCGGAAAATGGATGCAATGTAAAACTGGTTTCCTCCCTTCCGTCAGAGCGGGCACAGTCTGTTATGGCGGAGGGCGGTATCAACGCAGCTTTGAATACAAAAGATGAAAACGATAGTCCCGAAGAACATTTTACAGATACAATAAAGGCAGCATGTGGTCTGGCAGATCCAAATGCAGTTTGGGGAATGACACAGGCAGCACCGGAGCTGGTGCACTGGCTGTTAAAACTTGGAGTTCAATTTAACATGAGCGGCTATGATGATGTGGATCTGCGGAATTTTGGCGGGCAGAAAAAGAAAAGGACTGCTTTTGCGCAGAGCGATACCGGGAAGCAGATCATGACAGCTATGATAGACGCTGTTCGCAGGAAAGAAGCATCTGGTATGGTAGAACGGTTCAGCCATCATTCTTTCCTAACACTTCGTCTGTGTGACAATATTTGTTGTGGCTGCGTAATCAGGGATGAATACAGTCAGGAGACTGTGGAATTACCGGGGGATGCGGTTATTGTTGCCACCGGTGGTATGCACGGATTGTTTGGAAATACAACGGGTTCGCTGAGCAATACAGGAGAAGTCACCGCAGAATTGTTCCGGCTTGGTGTTCCTCTGGCAAATGGTGAGATGATCCAGTATCATCCGACAACTGTGAAATGTGGTGGAAAACGCATGCTCATCAGCGAGGCGGCCAGAGGGGAAGGTGGTAGGTTGTTTGCCATGAAAGATGGAAAACAATGGTATTTCATGGAGGAAAAATACCCGGAGCTTGGAAATCTGATGCCACGAGATATTACCGCCAGAGAGATATGGAAGGTCAGCCATGAATCAGAGGTATTTCTTGACATGACGGAAATATCGGACGAGATTATTTCAAATAAGCTATCTGGTCTGGCAGACGATTGTATGACCTATCTGCATAAAGATATACGAAAGGAACCGGTGTCTGTTTTACCGGGAATTCACTATTTTATGGGAGGCATTCTGGTGGATGAGCAGCACAGAACGCCGATTCAGAATCTTTACGCTGCCGGAGAATGCTGTGCCCAATATCATGGTGCCAACCGTCTTGGTGGAAATTCTCTGTTAGGAGCGTTATACGGAGGACGTGTTGCGGCAAAATCAGCATGCGAACAGGCAGATGTAGTAGATCTATCTTGTGCGACACAGATAGATTTTCCACCAGCGTCCCAAATTTCAGAAATAAAGCAATTAAACAAAGTGATGCAGGAGACTATGGGCGTTGTCAGAAATGAGAATACGTTGTTAAATGGGATTCAAACGGTACAAGCGCTGACAGGAAATCTTCCATTGCTTGGCATGGCAGTTCTAAAGAGTGCTCTTGCAAGAAAAGAAAGCCGTGGTGCACACTGGCGGGAGGATTATCCGAAGAGCAATGACGATGATTACCTTAAAACAACGGTAGCCAGATTTGATGGAAAGCAGATACAGATTTCCTTTGTACCTGTTCCAGAAAGGCGGTGATTCACTTGGTATATAAAATAAGAATCAGGCGGCAGGAGAGTCAGAAATCAGACAGTTATTGGCAGGAATTTGAGTATGAAGGAAGCAAAAACAGCTCTGTTGCCACTGTTCTAAAGGAATTGAACAGTAGAACCCCTTTGAAAGATAACTCAGGAAATATAGTTACCCCCATCAGCTGGGAATGTAGCTGTATGGTGCGAAAATGTGGGGCTTGCGCCATGCTGATTAACGAACGTCCGAGGTTGGCATGCTCTACATTTCTACATACGTTAAAAGGTTCTACAATCATCTTGGAACCTTTAAGCAAATTTCCGCTTGTAAGAGATTTGATCGTTGACCGGTCAATTCTGTTTGAAAATTTGAAAAAACTGAACCTTTGGCTTGAAAGTGAAGCTTATATGAATCCGTGGACACATGAACCGAGATACCAGTCGGCACGCTGTCTGATGTGTGGCTGCTGCCTTGAAGTGTGTCCTAACTTCTCTGCAAATGGGACTTTCGCAGGCGCTGTTGCTGCAGTCAACGCATTTCGGATTCTGAATGAAGAACAGGAAAGCACTCATTTGAATGAGATTTCTGCTGAATATAAGAAGAAATATTTTGAGGGATGCGGGAAGTCGTTATCTTGTCATGATATTTGTCCGATTGGTCTGCCTGTGGAAGAACTACTTGTAAGGTCGAATGCAGCGGCTGTTTGGGGCAAATAAAATGGATGATAAAAGCTATAATGAATGTATGAAGAGAATCAAAAACTTGATTCTCTTTTTTAAAATACATACATTGACAAATATCTATGTATATATTATATTGAACATAGACAATGATCAATGTGAGGTGTCAATATGAATGCAATGGATGTGGCTTTGATATGTAAGGCTTTGGGCGATGCGAACCGGCTGGAAATTGTACAGATGCTGTCGGATGGAGAAAAGTGCGGGTGTAAACTTTTGGAAAGATTTGAAATTACCCAGCCAACTTTATCCCATCATATGAAGATATTGGTAGGATGCGGCCTTGTGAATGATCGTAAGGAAGGAAAATGGCATCACTATTCTTTGAATTGTGAGACATTGATGAATTACAAACACTTTATAGAATCCCTTACTTGCCTTGGATGCGGTGACGGGGATTGTTGTAAATAATTAAAGGAGAGCAGATATCATGAAAAAAGAATTAAATTCAGGAATTAGTTTTTTCCAGCGTTACCTGACTGTAACCTGCCAAACATCAATCTGGGGCAGTTGCAGATAATTCTCGCAGCAGCGGGCTTACTTTCTGTATTAGCAACGGTTAGCTATATGTTGTTCCTGTCTGCAAAATGTAAAGACACATTGACAGTTTTGCTGATCTCTATCGTAGTTCTTCTCATGCCGCTTTTTGCTTATGTGGCGATGGGAGCAACATGGCTCTCTACCATACTTCCATCTGCCGGAATTGGTATGCAGAACAATTTCCTTTCTCAGCTTGCAAATTTCAATTATCTGAATATCGGTGGAATGAGTTTCTGGACACCGCATGTTATTTTGATTTCGGCAGGAATTGAATTATTTGTGTTTACATTCTTGGCGATTCATTCCTATTGCAGACATCAGGTAGCATAAAAGAAGTTCAAAATAGAATGAATTGATTATCTGCCGCATGACGGCAAAAGAAAAACCAGACAATTTAGAACGGCGACTTTGATTTTCAGAGCCGCCGTTTCTTTGCGTTTATACAAACCTATGATGAATTTTCCGGAAATATTATAGCTAATAGTTATTTAAACTGTTGTATTTGTTTAAAAATTAAAAAATATCTAATGAGTCTTCCGCATCTACCCACATCTGCAAATTTCCATCAAGATATAATCTTGCATATTCAAGAGGATCATCAATGGCGAGTGCGTTTAATGCACAGTCTGATCCTGATGTGGTTTTTAAGTCCTTTTCAGCTTCCCAACAGTCAATGCGGAGCATATAGCCAACAGAGGTATAAACATCAATACTGTTGCGCTTGGGATTGTATTCTGCAAATATTGTTCTCATCGTATCAAATCTCCTTATCGTTAAATCAATCATTTGTTGCAAAAATCAGAAGCATTTCAATCAGTTCACCATGTCACTTTTATTTTGTGTTATACTGTTTTATAGGATTTTTTTGCCCTTGTATTTGCCCTTATCAGAGTTCGTAAACACTGGTGGGACAATATAACACAAGGGAAACAATAAGGGAAAGTTCACCAGTGATAAATTCAGTGTTTTCAAGGGTTTGCGGAGAATTTAATAACAAAATATAACAGTTATTAAATCTCTTAAAACAGGTGAAATCTCAATCGGAATTTGTGGAGGTGTTGAATGAAAAGTGTATTAATGATTGGACAGTCCAACATGGCTGGACGTGGATTCATAAATGAAGTACCGATGATTTGTAATGAGAGAATCCAGATGTTAAGAAATGGAAAATGGCAAATGATGACAGAACCAATTAACTACGATCGTCCTATATCAGGAGTAAGTCTTGCGGGTTCATTTGCTGCAATGTGGTGCATGGAAAACAAAGAAGAACAAATCGGCTTGATTCCATGTGCGGAAGGTGGCAGTTCCATTGATGACTGGTCTATAGAGAAAATATTATTTAAAAATGCAATTATTCAGGCAAAATTTGCAATGCAAAATAGTAATTTGATTGCTATTCTATGGCATCAAGGAGAAAATGATAGCTATAATGGTAACTACAAAACGTATTATGAAAAATTACATACAATTTTTGAGGCTTTAAAAAATGAACTTAATTTAGACGATGTACCGTTTATTATTGGAGGACTTGGTGACTATTTAGGAAAGATAGGCTTTGGTTTTAATTGTACAGAGTATGACTTGGTGAATAAAGAATTATTACGATATGCCAATGATCATAATCATGTATATTTTGTAACTGCCCAGGGGTTGTCAGCAAATCCAGATGGCATACATTTAAATGCTGTCTCTCAAAGAAAATTTGGGGTTCGTTATTACTATGCCTACAAAAACAAAAAGAATGTGATAACACCTTTGAAAAACGAAGAAAAATTATTAGAGTCATGTATTAATATTCCATATACTCAGAATGAAATGAAATATTTAGCCATGATGGATTTGACAATGGGAAAATGTAGTTATGAAGAGTTCATAACAAAAATGAAAAATCTCTAACTTTCAATCTGACTAATGGAAATAAAATAAAGAAAAGAATTAGAATTTTACAAAGAAGTGTAATTGTATGAATAAAGCGATTGTTGTAATGAGGATTGCTATTCTTACTTCTTTGGAAAAAGATAAGTAATTGACTGGCAAATTCCAATTTGACGGAGTAATATATATGAAAATCCGAGAAGTAAATGAGAATAAAAAGCAGTTTATATCATTATTGTTATTAGCTGATGAACAGGAGAGCATGGTTGATCGCTATCTTGAAAAAGGAACTATGTATGTGCTTGAAGACAATGATGTAAAAGCTGAATGTGTTGTCACCGATGAAGGTAACGAAATACTTGAAATCAAGAATATCGCAGTCGATCCGGAAAATCAGGGAAAGGGCTATGGCAAAGCACTAATTGATTTTCTTGCCAGTAAATATGCAGATGAATATTCTGTTTTGCAAGTTGGAACAGGTGACAGTCCATTGACGATATCATTTTATGAAAAATGTGGGTTTGTTCGTTCTCACAAGATTCCTAATTTCTTTACTGACAATTATGACCACCCAATTTATGAGGGCGGTGTACAACTAATAGATATGGTATATTTGCAAAGACATATATAACTTCAAGCTTTTCGAATGTATGTTTGTGCCTGAGGAATTGGAGAGTGGATAATGAAAAAACCACCTTTATACACTGCGAAGACCACCTTTGTACACTTTTTTAAAATGTGGATAACTTCTTAAAAACCACCTTTATACATTCTTGTAAAATTGGGAAAAAGCTCAAAAAACCACCTTTATACAGTTCTATGAAATGTGAATAATCACCAAAAATAACTTTTATTATTAAAAGACCACCTTTGTACAGTTTCTTAGATAAAAGATAAAGGAATCCAGAAAAACCACCTTTGTACAGTTAAAAACCACCTTTGTACACCTTTCGTACAAGATAGGTAATTGGCTTAAAAACCACCTTTATACACTAAAAAATTACCATCTTGCAAAATGCCTGATTTACCTAAAGAACTTGCTCGCACGGGATATGCACATATCGCATTTAGTGTAGGAAGTAAAGAAAAGGTTGATGCCTTGACCGTAGAGTTGAAAACTGCTGGTTATGAAGTAATCAGCGGTCCCCGGACAACAGGAGATGGCTATTACGAAAGCTGTATTGTTGCAATTGAAGGGAATCAAATTTAGGTTACAGTTTGAACCCGACAATTTCAAGTTCGAAAAATTGAGAAATCGTAAAATTGAAGAAAAAAGGAATGCACAGTTCTTAGCATATCGGGAACTGTGCATTTCTGTAAATAAATACTTTTAATTAGCCGATTACGGCATCTTCTGCTGTAAAATGTTCCAGAGAATTTTCTTTTACCTGAATGCAGATATAAGTAATTCCGGAAATATCGGATGCAAAAAACTGACGCTTTGCAGCAGGAGCGATTTTTAGCCAGTCTCCAGTTGAAAGGCTAATTTCTTCTCCATCAATTATGGCTTTGCCGTTACCTGAAAGAATTCCATAGATTTCTTCATTTTCTTTATGAGAATGAACAAATGGGACATTTGCTCCTGCAGGTAGTTCGTTTAAACTGATTTCTGCACCTGTTAAAGACAACTTTTCATGCAGCTCAATTCGGTTTTCCTTTCCAATAGTTGTTTTTGTGTAATTTGCCATAATAATACCTCCATAGTTAATTTGTAGTTTCTGGTTGATTGGTATTAGTATAGTGTGAGACACATACAAAAACAAGTACGCACCTTTTTGTAACTGTACACTCAAAATTGAATGTGTTACAATAGACTCGGAGGTGAGAATTATGCGAGCAAAAGAAGAATTACCGGAATGCCCAGTTGCAACAGCAGTATCTCTCATCGGAGGAAAATGGAAACTGCTGATTTTGCGTAACTTGAAAGAGCGTCCATGGAGATTCAATGAGCTACAACGAAGTATAGATGGTATTTCACAAAAGGTTTTGACAGATAGTTTAAGACAAATGATGAGTGATGGACTGGCATATCGCCACGATTACCATGAGCAGCCACCGAGAGTTGAATACGGCTTAACTGAACTCGGAACAAAAATGCTTCCAATTGTTAATTCACTTGCTGACTTTGGTAACTACTATAAATCAATTATTGAACAGAATTAAGGACGTTAGTATTTGAAAAGATCGAACAATTCCAGTTTGTATAACAGGAATTTATCAGAAAATGAGGAATAGTTGAAATGGAGGCGCTATAATAACATGAAGATTGAAGGGAACCAGAAAGAACTGGATGCAATGGTAGAATTTCATAAGGGAAACCGTGTCGAGGGACTGAGACTGCAAGAAGAATTTGCAGCGGAATTTCGTAAGGAGTATAAAGACAAAGATCACTGTCCTTGCCTGAAAGCCTGTCGTTATCACGGAAACTGTAAGGAATGTGTAGCAATCCACAGAGCGCATCAGGAACATGTTCCTAATTGTATGCGACCATTGATTAATAAAAAATTGAAATTGATGTCAGAATTAACAGAGCATACCTTGGCAAATGAAATAGAAGCTCCACATGAGATTTTAAGAAAATAGGCAAGTCAAATTCCCGTTTATTGGGAAGTCGCAGAGAACGAAAAATCGGAAGTTTACAGCGAGGTGAAAGATGTTGAATTATGTAGAATATGGAAAAGAAAACAAATATGATGATGATATATTTTTTCAAAAATACAGTCAAATGAGTCGCTCACAGCAGGGACTAGCCGGTGCAGGAGAATGGGAAACATTGAGAAAGCTGCTGCCGGATTTTAAAGATAAGCGTGTGCTTGATTTAGGATGCGGCTATGGATGGCACTGTATTTATGCGATGGAACACGGAGCGTCTTCTGTTGTAGGTGTTGATATTTCTCATAAAATGCTCGAGGTAGCCAAAGAAAAAACACATTTTCCACAGGTTGAATATAAATGCTGTGCTATAGAAGATGTGGAATTCCCAGAGGAGAGTTTTGATGTAATATTAAGTTCACTTGCGTTTCACTATGTAGCAGATTATGAGATTTTAGTAAAAAAGATATATAGAATACTGAAGTCTGGTGGTAAGCTAGTTTTTACGGTTGAACATCCTGTTTTTACTGCCTATGGAACACAAGACTGGTATTATAACGAAAAAGGAGAAATACTGCATTTTCCGGTGGATAATTATTATTATGAGGGCAAACGAACAGCTGTGTTTTTAGGAGAAAAGGTTACAAAATTTCATAGAACACTGACCACATATCTAAATACACTGCTTTCAAATGGTTTTATAATAAATCATATTGTGGAGCCGCAGCCGCCGGAATACATGATGGATATTCCGGGGATGCAGGATGAAATGCGCCGTCCCATGATGCTGATTGTATCGGCGAACAAAAAAGTGGATAGATAGAACTAAAACACCTATAAGGTATAAATGGAGGTAATTTATGTTTAAAGAAAAAATTATTATAGAGATGAAAGAAGTATTCAAAGAAATTCCTTTTGGCATAGAGCATACTCTCAAAGTTTTGAAAAATGCAGAAGATATAATGAAAGGAGAAAATATCGGAGAGGAAGAAAAAGAATTCATCAGTATTATTGCTATACTACATGATATTGGTGCGGTTGAAGCACAAAAAAAATACGGTTCTATTGATGGTGTCTATCAAGAAAAGGAAGGACCAGAAGTAGCGAAAGAAATATTAAAAAAGGTAGGCTATAACAAAAATATTGATAGAATATGCTTTATAATAGGCAACCATCATACTCCATCTAAAATTGATGGACTTGATTTTCAAATACAATGGGAAGCTGATTTGCTTGAAAATTTAACGGTTATGGATAAAGAAAAAGAACAGGAAAAGATAAAAAAGTGTATAGATGAAAACTTTAAAACAAACACAGGAAAAAGGATAGCTTATAATCGCTTTATTTTAGATTAGTAGTAGATTATTACAGTTATGTATTTTATATCGCAAAGAAAAAATAGTAGTTAAGTTTAAGCCTAGGGTTAAATGATGAATATGTTGAGGGCATTTTTGTTTCTGGTGAAATGCAATCGCAGGGTATAGGTAAAATTCTGCTGAATTATGCAAAGGACAAAAGGAGTAAGTTGTACTTGAACGTATACCAAAAGAATGCACGGGCAATATCTTTTTATAAGAGAGAAGGATTTGAGATTCAGCATAGTGGCTTAGATGAGGCTACCGGAGAAAAAGATTATGTAATGACATGGCAACACAAATAGAAATTCCAGTTTACCTCTATTCAAACATACAAGCTCTTGACAATAAAGCTCCTATATAGTATGATTTTATAAACTACTATATAGGAGCTTTTGTATGAAAACAAATGGCGGATTTCTTGTCACCAAAATAAAACAGCTTGGTGACCGGATTTTTGAGAAGATTCTCAGCGAAAAAAATATCGATGCGTTTAATGGAGCCCAGGGACGTATTCTTTATGTGCTGTGGCAGGAGGATGGAATCTCGATCAGGTCACTCTCGGTCAAATGCGGATTAGCGATAACATCTCTTACGACGATGCTGGAAAGAATGGAAAATCAAGGACTGATAAGCCGTGTTCAGTCTGAAACGGACAAAAGGAAAACACTCCTGTTTCTGACTGAGAAAGCACATGCCTTAAAGGGCGAGTACGATTCTGTATCTGATGAGATGGGCAGCATTTACTACAAGGGTTTTTCAGAGGAAGAAATTACCCGGTTTGAGGAATGCCTCGACCGCATCAGAAAGAATCTTGAGGAGTGGCAGAAGTCATGAGTATTTGTATCAAAGATCAGATTCAGAACATGAATCTCGTCATCGGCTGCACAGTGGGGTGTACATATTGCTATGCCCGCAACAACGTGAAACGCTGGCATATGATTGATGACTTCGCTGACTCTGAATTCTTTCCGAGTAAGCTCAAGATGATGGAAAAGAAACGTCCGCAGAACTTTCTTCTTACCGGAATGAGCGATCTCTCCGGATGGAAGCCGGAATGGAGAGACGAGGTATTTGCAAAGATCCGTGAAAATCCACAGCATCAGTTCCTGTTCCTTACCAAGCAACCTGATTTGCTGGATTTTGATACCGATCTGGAAAACGCATGGTTTGGCGTTACGGTGACGAGGAAAGCAGAACTGTGGCGTATCGACGCCCTTCGGAAAAACGTCAGAGCAAAACATTACCATGTTACCTTTGAGCCGTTATTCGACGATCCCGGCACAGTTGACCTTTCCGGAATCAATTGGATCGTTGTCGGCACCATGACCGGAGCTCAGAGCAGGAAGATTCATACGGAGCCGGAATGGGCATGGTCTCTGGCGGACCAGGCACATAAGCTCGGCATTCCGGTGTTTATGAAGGAAGACCTTGTCCCTATCATAGGGGATGAAAATATGATTCAGGAAATGCCGGAAGAATTTAATAAAGTGTTAGAGGTACAGAAATCATGGAAGAAGTAATAAATGGAATCCTCATTCGTGAGGTGGAAACAAAGAACATCATGACTAAGTCTAGTCTGCCGGTAGGCGGTTACTCGGTCAATCCCTATGTGGGCTGTACACATGCCTGCAAGTATTGCTATGCTTCTTTTATGAAGCGCTTTACCGGGCACAAGGAGGAATGGGGCACTTTCCTTGATGTGAAGCATTGGCTGGAAATTAAAAATCCGAAGAAATATGCCGGACAGCGGGTGGTCATCGGTTCTGTGACAGATGGCTACAATCCACAGGAGGAGCAATTCGGGAATACCAGAAAACTTCTGGAGCAGCTGATCGGCAGTGACGCAGATATTCTGATCTGCACAAAGTCGGATCTTGTGGTACGGGATATTGATCTGCTGAAGAAGCTTGGACGTGTAACCGTTTCATGGTCGATCAACACACTAGATGAAAATTTCAAGAACGATATGGACTCTGCTTCGAGCATTGAGCGCCGTATCTCTGCTATGAAGCAGGTATATGAAGCCGGTATCCGTACAGTCTGTTTCGTATCCCCGGTATTCCCCGGTATCACGGATTTTGAAGCAATCTTTGAGCGGGTAAAGGATCAGTGCGATCTGTTCTGGCTTGAAAATCTCAATCTTCGAGGCGGTTTCAAAAAGACAATTATGGATTATATCGCCGGAAAATATCCTGATCTTGTACCACTTTACGACGAGATCTATAACAAGCATAACCGCAGCTACTTTGAAGCACTTGAAGTAAAAGCTGAGAAAATGGCTAAGAAGTATGATTGTGCCTTTGTGGATAATGAAATGCCTTATGGCAGAGTCCCGCAGGGACATCCGGTGATCGTAGATTATTTCTATCATGAGGAAATCCGTGGGACAGAGAATACCGGAAAAAGAAATCGCTAACTTCCAGCTTGGTTATAAGATCGGATTTATCAATGATGCTGAGATATGGTTACTCATGTTAAAATAACGCAATACCTCTGTTATATATATAATGAGGATGAAATAGACGAGTTGATTCTGCTGATACGCGATAGCTTTATTCTGGCTTTTACGGTTCTTAAAGATACACTTGTGAAGAAGCTGGAGGAAGCAGAAAGAGATTGGATGTAAAAAAGCAGTCGATAACCTTGGGGGGAGTCCGCGGTGAAGGATAAAACAGTATATACATGTACATATAAATCAAAGTTAGGCGATATTCTGCTGGCGGCAGACGCGATCGGACTCACGGGTCTGTGGTTTGAGGGGCAGAAGTATTTTGCAAATACACTTCCAGACGGAGCTATTTCACAGGAATCCCCGATTTTAACCGAGGCAAAGAGATGGCTGGATATTTATTTTTCTGGCAAAGAACCGGACTTTATTCCGCCGCTGCATCCGACTGGCTCCGCATTTCGACAGGCGGTGTGGCAGATTTTATTGCAAATTCCGTATGGACAGACGACTACCTATGGGGAGATTGCAAAAAAGCTGGCGAAGATGCAGAATGCGTCCCATATGTCCGCGCAGGCGGTAGGCGGTGCAGTGGGGCATAATGAGATCTCCATCATCATTCCATGTCACCGCGTAGTAGGAACGAATGGAAGCCTGACCGGGTATGCGGGTGGAATTGATAAGAAAGTGGAACTGCTTACGCTGGAACATACCGATATGAGTCGTTTTTTTGCGCCGAAGAAAGGAACGGCGCTTTAGTCATTTAGGTGTAATTTTGACTGTGATATTAATTTTCATTTAATTATATCCGTGTAGTTTCTCATCTTTCGTAAGTTTGTAAAGTATCTCCTGCTTTTTCATATACGTAACAAATAGATTTATAAGTACTGTGTTCATAATATTACCCCCTGCATTATGTTTCCATGGAAACAAGTATACCATCGCCTTGTTTCCTTGTTAACAAATTTGATAATAACGATATAGGATATTTTCATCAGAATATTTTTCTTATTTCAAAGATTGCGAAGTTTCACAGGCAGGCGGGGATGTTATTTACAGAAATCCAGATGGAATACAAATGCCAGGACCGCTCCTGGAAGACGATGATTGTGCGTGCCTATTAGTTAAAAAACCATGGAAATCACTATTCGTACATTGTAACATATCGGTTTGATATCGCGGAGCGAGTAAAGATTGACAATTTCAAAATCCTGTCGTATACTTCTTTCAGTCCCAAATGGGATTGAATGGGGAAGGTTATGGAATATAAAATACAAAAACTTTACGATCAGGTCAACCAGGCGATCATCCGCTGCCGTGGTGTATACTCGATGTGGGCAAAGAATAACAATGTGAGCTATAACCGGATGCTGGTGCTTTACACCATCCGCGAATTCGGATTCTGTACGCAAAAGCAGATCTGTGATTCGTATCTGCTTCCGCGGCAGACGGTGAACCATGTGATTTCAGAGATGAAAAAGGACGGGATTCTTGTAGCGGATCTGGAAAAGAGCACCGGGAAGGAAAAGGCGCTTGTTTTGACGCCGGAGGGCGAACGGTATTCGGAAAAATTATTATATTCGTTAAGCCGGATGGAAGAACGGGCGGCGAAACGTCTGGGAGAGGACAAGATCCGCAGAATGACGGAACTGTTTATGGAGTATGACCAGATTCTGGAAGAGGCACTGGAGGAGACGGACGATGAAGAGTAAGGCGGGAACGGATACAGAATTTTTCCGGACGGAGAAAATTCCGAAGATATTGCTGCAAATCGCACCTCCGGTTATGCTGGCGCAGCTGATTCAGGCGATGTATAACATTGTGGACAGTTTTTTTGTGGGAAAATATTCCGAATCGGCGCTGACGGCGCTTTCGGTCATTTATCCGTTGCAGCTCATCATCATTGCGCTGGCGGTGGGAACCGGCGTGGGCGTGAATACCTACATGGCGCGCCTGTATGCACAGAAAATGCCGGGACAGGCGGAAGAAACAGCGGGAACAGGCACGCTTCTGGCGCTTGGAACCTGGCTTATATTTGCCATTTTCTCGATCTTCTGTATGCGTCCGTATGTCCTGACAAGTGCGAATACCCCGGAAGCGATCGAGAGTGCTGTTATCTACGGACAGATCGTCTGTATCGGCAGCATCGGGGCATTTCTGGAAGGAAACTGGACGAAGGTCCATCAGTCGCGGGGCAATATGCACCGTCCGATGGTCGCCCAGACCGTGGGGGCGCTGACGAATATCGTGCTTGACCCGATCCTGATTTTCGGACTCGGTCCGGTGCCGGAGCTGGGAGTCGCGGGTGCTGCCTATGCGACTGTCTGCGGACAGGTGGCGGCTGCGGTCATCACATCGTTTGGCGGGGTTGGCAGATTGCCAGAGCGCACAAAAATGCCGCTCTATATCAAGCAGATCTACTGGTTTGGCTACGCGTCGATTATTATGCAGGCATTATTTACAGTTTATATCGTGATCTTAAATGCGATCCTTGCCGGATTTTCAGATTCGGCAGTGACGGTGCTGGGGCTTTATTATAAAATGCAGACGTTTTTCTTTATCCCACTGATGGGCTTGCAGACGTGTATCGTTCCGGTGCTCAGCTTTAACTATGCAACCAAGAGCTATGCGAGATGCCGGGAAATTATGCGGGACAGCTATGGATTTTCCTGTGTGTTTATGCTGGTCGGTGTGATCTGCTTCGTTTTCTTTCCGGTGCAGCTGCTCCAGGTTTTTTCAAAGAGCAGTGAGGTCATCGCGATCGGAAAAAATGCATTCCCTATCATCGGGGCAAGTTTTATTCCGGCGGTATTTTCACTGATGACCCCGGTCTTCTTCCAGGCGATCGGAAATGGAAAGATCAGCCTCTTTTTGTCCGTGATGCGCCAGATCTGCTGCCTGATTCCGATTTTCTGGCTGCTGTCGCTGATTGACCTGCGCTTTACCTGGTTTGCATTTCCGATCTCGGAAGTGCTGGTCGGTGTCACGGGAATCGTGCTTTATTACAAGGAAATCAAAAGAGACTTTGATAAAGGAGCAGCATGAGAAAGCACGTAAAAACATAGAAAATAGTTTCGTAGAAAATTTTTAAACGCTTTTAATGAATTGAAAAGGAACCGCCTGGGTCAGTCTATCAGCTGCATCAGGACGGTTCCTTTTTTGAAAGGAGAATGAATGTGACATAAAAAATTGAATGTATGCATTTCGTGTACGTATGAGGCATAATGCCTGTCAGACGAAATGGGTATTTCACCCTTATGCTACAAATGCGTACATCATCACATAATGGCACAGGCTTCCTCCCATGACAAACAGATGGAAAATCTCATGCGAACCGAAATTTTTATGCGTTGCATTGAAAATCGGCAGTTTTAATGCGTAGATAATGCCTCCAGCCGTATAGATGAGTCCGCCGGTCAGCAGCCAGAGAAATGCGCTTTTCGGAAGTGCCAGTACGATCTGACGGAACGCCAGCACGCAGATCCAGCCCATTGCGATGTAAACTAGCGAGGAGAACCACTTCGGGCAGTTGATCCAGAGCGCGTTGACGAGAATCCCGGCAATCGCGATACCCCAGACGAGCGTCAGAAGCCGGTAACCGGCGTTATTTCCAAGAACGATCAGGCAAACCGGTGTGTAAGTTCCGGCAATCAGGATGAAAATCATCATGTGGTCGATCTTACGCAGGATTTTATTAACGTGCTCGGAAATATTAAAGGTGTGGTAGGTCGTGCTGGCGGCATAGAGCAGAATCATGCTGACGATAAACACAGCCAACGCCGCAAGATGGCGCGAATCTGCTTCTCCAGCCGCTTTGTGAAGCAGCGGAACTGCCGCGATCAGCGCGCCGATCATCGCGATAAAATGCGTCAGCGCGCTTCCGGGATCCTTTACGTGGAATTTATGATGCTTTGTTTCAACGAGTTCCGTTGTGTCAGATGTATGTTTTTGACTAGAAATCATAGGATAACCTCCTTTGTCGTAATCTCAATAAAGTAATTGTGAATATGATATGTAGTATTTAAAACTACATAGGATGTTTTTATATACTATACAACTTTTCTGAAAAATATGCAAGAGGGGAATGGGATATGTTATAATATAATGTATGAATAGTAACGAAAGGTTTTCACGTTTCATGTGAGTTGGCAATAAATATATGCAATGGTTTGCATATGAAAATTTTAAAGTTAGAAGAGAAAGAAAAAAGGCTCATAGATGATTTGAGAAGTTAAAATGCTCGGGAATTCATGGATGAAGTAGAGAGGAAATCGGTTATGTTAGATATATTATACGAAGATAAAGATATTTTAGTTGTGGTCAAACCAGCTGGAGTTGAGTCGCAGACATCGAGACGCCTGGAGCCGGATATGGTCAGCGAGATAAAAAATTATCTCCACCGGAAGGTGCAGGAGACGAAAAAGTTATCCACAGGATTATCCCCAAAAGCGTCCACAGCCCCGGTGGATCCGTATGTTGGAATTATCCACCGACTGGACAAGCCGGTGCGCGGTGTGATGGTATATGCCAAGAACCTGAAAGCGGCAGCGCACTTAAGCCGTCAGGTACAGGAGGGAAAACTGGAGAAAATCTATCAGGCACTCGTATGTGGAAAACCTGTGGATAATGTGGGTAAGTACGTGGATTATCTGTTGAAAGACGGGAAAACGAACACCAGCCGGATTGTGGATAAGTCGGTCGCCGGTGCGAAACGGGCAGAGCTGGAATATCAGATATTAGAAAAAAAAGAACAGGAAGACGGCACCGTGCGTTCACTGGTGGAAATTCATCTTCACACAGGACGCCACCATCAGATACGCGTACAGTTTGCCGCGCATGGGACACCGCTCATGGGAGATACCAAGTATGGCGCACCAGCGGCTGCTTCCGTGGGACGTGCCCGTCGGGAACCGCTGGCGCTGTGCGCGGTCCGTTTATCGTTCCTTCACCCGGTGACGGGAAAAAGAATGGAGTTTTCCACCAAACCGCAATTTGTTCTGTGAGCGAACTTTTCTATAAGTCAAGAAAATAAAAGGTCAAGGGTGAATAGAAGGTAAGACGTGTATATTTTTATCCGACCTGACCATACTAGAGTGTGTACAAAGGAAGTACGAATCATAAATGGGCAAAGTCCATGGGTAAGCCCCGGAGCGACTAAAGAGGGCTTACAAAAGAGACCGCAGGAGCCGGGAGAAGCGGGAGCTGACACCGGTTTCCTGTGGTTTTTCGTTGCCATACATCCGGAAAAAAGGGCGTGTAGGTTTAAGGAAAAGACGTTTGTTTGAATGGATGGCTGTAGAAATCATAGAACCATAACGGTGTATGGCATAAAGAAAAAATCGGGAAGGTGGAGCAGACAGATGGCACTCAGCAGAAAACAGAAAAAAGCATTTCTCACAGCAGTAGTCACGGCGGGCGTGTATTTGAGTTTCCGTTACCTGCTGCCGCTTATATTCCCATTTCTGGCAGCGTATCTGATGGCGCTGCTTCTCCAGCCATCGGCAGCATTTCTCGAAAAACGGCTGCGAATCTCCTTCCGCGGGCGCATGATCGGCGTTCCCATCGGTATGATCGGGGGCGTGGAGCTGATTTTGCTGAGCATTTTTCTGGTCGGTCTGCTGGCAGCAGGGGGACGGCGTTTCACGGAGGAGCTGGAACACTTTTTAGAAGAGCTTCCAGGACGGATGGAGGAATTGTCACTGCTCGGACAGCAATTTGAACAGTCGATCGAGCGAGTCCTTCATCTGCCTGCCGGTAAAATCGGGCAGCTCTTTCGCGGAACAGGCTTGCAGGGCGGTGGACAGGTCAAGGAGATCCTGCTGCCGCAGCTCCTTCAGAAATCAGTTCCTGCTGCGGCGGGGATTGTGCGCGCGGTTATTGTGGTTGTTTTATTTTTCATTGCCTCGATTTTGAGTTTACAGGAGATGGACGAACTGCGCCGGAGGCGGTTTGATTCGATGTTTCACCGCGAATTTTTCCTGCTCGGCAGGCGGCTTGCGGTAACAGGAAGCGCATGGCTGAAAACCCAGTCGGTCATTTTCCTGATGACTTCGGCACTTTCGATGACGGGGCTTTTGCTGATTGGAAATCCATATTATATTCTGGGCGGAATCGGAATCGGGGTTCTGGATGCCCTGCCGATCTTCGGCACAGGGACGGCGCTGGTGCCGTGGAGTCTTTTTCTTCTATTCAAGCGGGAGTGGGGACACGCGCTGATTCTCTTCGGGCTGTATCTGCTCTGTTATTTTCTGCGTGAGTTCACGGAGGCGCACCTGATGGGAAAGAAAATGGGGCTGTCGCCGCTTGAAACGCTGGCGGCGATCTATGTGGGCTTGCAGCTGTTCGGTCTGTTTGGATTTCTGCTGGGTCCGATTGGTCTGTTGATTATTAAGGATTTTGTGGAGGAGTATGGGGAAGAGAACGAAGGAGCGGATGCTCATTAAGTAGGCGCTTTTAGAGGAGAAAAGTGGAGTATTGGTGGATGGACGATCTGAAATTGCTTTTGAATGTGGAAATTTAAGGAGATGAAAGGATTTTTTAGAATTGCCGCGAGACAAAAGGATCATATATAATAGATAAGGAATTAAAAACGCATAAAAGTTCTGGAAAACAGCAGAGAAAGAGTTGCTGGAAGATAGCTGGATGTTAAGCTGAAATAAATATGCATATCATTTAATATGGAGGAACAGACGTGAATTTATATACAAAAGAGTCAGGCTCCGGACAGCCGATGGTGCTGCTTCACGGAAATGGAGAGGACAGCTCCTATTTTGTGAACCAGCTATCCTTTTTTGAATCAAAATATCTCGTGATTGCGGTGGACACCCGTGGACATGGCAGATCTCCGCGTGGTTGTGGGACATTTACCTTGGAACGGTTTGCTGATGATTTGAAAGGATTTCTTGACCGCCGGGGACTTAGGCGGATCATTTTGCTGGGGTTCAGCGACGGCGGCAATATTGCGCTGATTTTTGCACTGAAATATCCGGGATATGTCGATCGGCTGATTTTAAATGGAGCGAACTTAAACCCGTTTGGCATGAAGCCGTCCGTGCTGGCGGATGTGGCGCGGGAGTATGTGGGAGTTGTGGGGAAGCTCTGGCTGCAGAAAAGCGGCATCGGGCAGATACGGGGAAAAATGCAGATGGCAGCAGGAAAAATGCGGACAGAAAAGCAATTTTCAAAAGAAAACGAAAAACAGAATGGACAGGAAAGACTGAATAAACAACAGAGAAGAAGCTGTCAGAAAGAAAAAATTCCTGAAAATAAGGAAAATGATCGGAAGGCAAATATACACAAAAAAGAGCTTCTATCCTTAATGTTGTATGAACCCTGGATCCGCCCTGAACTTCTCCACCGCCTGAAAATGCCCGTCCTTGTGGTAGCAGGGAGCGACGACATGATTCGCGAATGTCACACGCGCCAAATCGCACGTTCTCTGCCAAACGCAAGGCTTCGGCTTTTAGAGGGCACCCATTTTATTGCAGCAGAGAACCCGGACGCATTTAACCAATGTGTTGCATCATTCTTGGAACAGACACAGGGCGGCGAGCTGGCGCAGATGAGCCGAGTCTGGGGCAGCCGGAGAGCCGGAAGACTGGAGAAGGAGAAGATCCGTCGGGCGGCGGTGCTGGTACCTTTGATTCAGAAAGGCGGGGAGTACCACGTGGTGTTTGAGGTGCGCGCGGGAAGCTTAAAAACTCAGCCGGGCGAAATCTGTTTTCCGGGCGGTGCCGTTGAGCGGGACGAGACACCGAAGCAGGCGGCGATCCGTGAGGCGATGGAAGAACTCTTAATCAGTCGCCGCCAGATTCGCGTTATCGCGCCGTTGGATGTGCTGGAAGCACCCGGAGCGATGGAGATTTCTCCATTTTTAGGTGCGCTGCAGGGCTACCGCTGGTCATATTCCGAGGCGGAGGTCGATCATACCTTTTCTGTCCCGCTCCGCTGGTTCGCGGAACATGAACCGGAGCGATATGAAACAGAACTTGTGACCGTGCCGGAAGAGACATTCCCGTTTGAAGATGTTCCGGGCGGACGCGATTACCGCTGGCGGCGCGGACATTACGATGTCTACTTCTACCGCCGTGAGGAAGGAATCATCTGGGGGATGACGGCGAAGATTCTGCGGTCACTGGCGGAGATGTACCGGGAGGACATTTTATTAAAATAGGATTCGTAAGATAGGGATAAAAACATTATTTTTTGTTCGGACGCAACCGAGTCAGTGACGACCGAGTAAAAAATGCGAGGCATCGTCAAGACTTGTACAAGGGCGAGTTCCAGCCTTGACAAACCCGACCGATTGGCGTAAAATCATAATACTGTCAAAAAACAAAACAGGCGAAGAGAGGAATCAGTAAACTTTGACACACGTCCAGAGAGAAAGCCGTATGGTGCGAGGCTTTTGTGTCCCTGAAAGTTGAACCGACCCTGGAGCTGTGCATGAAAATGCAACGTATTTCCGGCGTTAACGGAAGTTAAGTGAGCCAGAATCGGAACGAAATTCTGGTTAAGCAGGGTGGTACCGCCGAAGTTAAGCCATTCGGTCCCTTTGATCGCAGCGATCAGCAGGGATCGGATGGCTTTTTTATTTCTACGAAATAAAAAACAACAATGCACACTCGGCGCAGGGGAATATGGCTGCGATGGCAGCCGCGCCTTGGCGCCAAAATCCGGCAAGCCGGATTTCAATAAAATGTTTTTAACAAGGAGAAATGACATGGCAAAGGAAAAGAAAATGGTAGAAGCCATCACATCGATGGATGAAGATTTCGCCCAGTGGTATACGGACATCGTAAAGAAAGCAGAGCTTTCTGATTACTCCAGTGTAAAGGGCTGCATGATTATCAAACCGGCCGGATATGCGATCTGGGAGAATATCCGCAATGAACTGGACAAGCGCTTTAAGGCAACCGGCGTAGAGAACGTATATCTGCCTATGTTTATTCCGGAAAGTCTTCTGGAAAAAGAGAAAGATCACGTAGAAGGTTTCGCACCGGAAGTAGCGTGGGTGACACAGGGCGGTTTAGAGCCGTTACAGGAGAGAATGTGTGTACGTCCGACTTCCGAGACTCTGTTCTGCGATTTTTATGCACATGACGTACATTCTTACCGCGATCTGCCGAGAAACTACAACCAGTGGGCTTCGGTTGTACGTTGGGAAAAGACCACCCGTCCGTTCCTGCGTTCCAGAGAGTTCTTATGGCAGGAAGGTCATACCGCTCATGCAACCGCTGAGGAAGCACAGGAGCGTACCGAGATGATGTTAAATGTATACGCGGATCTGTGCGAGGACTTCCTGGCAATTCCGGTTATCCGCGGACGCAAGACCGATAAGGAGAAATTTGCCGGTGCAGAGGCAACCTACACGATCGAGTCCCTGATGCACGATGGCAAGGCACTGCAGTCCGGCACCAGCCACAACTTCGGCGATGGATTTGCAAAGGCATTTAACATCCAGTATCTGGATAAGGATAATAAATTAAAATACGTTCATCAGACTTCCTGGGGTATGACAACCCGTATGGTAGGCGCGATCATCATGGTTCATGGTGACAATAATGGTCTGGTTCTGCCGCCGAAGGTAGCTCCGACCCAGGTTATGATCGTTCCGATTCAGCAGGCAAAAGAGGGGGTTCTGGACAAGGCATTTGAGGTAAAAGAGGTTCTGTCCAACTTCCGTGTCAAAGTGGATGATTCCGACAAATCTCCGGGATGGAAGTTCAGCGAGTCCGAGATGCGCGGTATTCCGGTACGTGTCGAGATCGGACCGAGAGATATTGCTGAAAATCAGGCAGTTCTGGTTCGCCGTGATACGCATGAGAAGATTACGGTATCTCTGGATGAGATCGCAGCAAAGGTTGGCGAGCTTCTGGAGACGATTCACCACGATATGTTTGAGCGTGCAAAAGCGCACAGAGATTCCCATACTTATGTAGCGACAACACTGGATGAGATGAAGGAGATCGCAGAAAATAAGCCAGGCTTCATCAAGGCAATGTGGTGCGGCAATCAGGAGTGCGAGGATAAACTGAAAGAAGTAGTCGGCGTAACCTCCCGCTGCATCCCGTTCAATCAGGAACATCTGGCTGACACCTGCGTATGCTGCGGCAAGCCGGCAACGAAGATGGTTTACTGGGGTAAGGCATATTAATATGATTCCAAAACGGATAGAAATGCCGGTCCAGGTCGAGGAAATCCTGGGAAAGCTGCGAGAACATGGTTACGAGGCATTTGCAGTCGGCGGCTGTGTCCGCGATGCGATCCTGGGGCGGATTCCCGGTGACTGGGATATCACGACCTCGGCGCACCCGGAGGAGGTGAAGCAGGTGTTCGGTCACACGATCGACACCGGGCTTCAGCACGGTACGGTCACGGTCATGCGTGATCATATCGGATATGAAATAACTACCTACCGGATTGACGGTGAATATGAGGATGGACGCCACCCGAAGGAAGTCGTATTTACTGCCGAACTGCGTGAGGACTTGAGACGGCGTGATTTCACGATCAATGCGATGGCATACAGCCACGAAACGGGAATTGTCGATATTTTCGGCGGGGCGGAGGATCTGGCAGCGCGCCGGATCCGCTGCGTCGGGGATGCGGGAGAACGATTTACGGAAGATGCGCTCCGGATCCTGCGTGCCGTCCGCTTTTCGGCCCAGCTGGGATTTTCGATAGAGAAAAAGACCTGGCAGGCGCTCTGTGAGCTGGCGCCCTCCCTTGTCCATGTGAGCAAGGAACGGGTGCAGGTGGAGTTGACAAAAACACTCCTGTCCGACCGCCCGGAATTTATCTGGAAAACGGAGGCGGCAGGACTGGCACCGTACATTTCAAAGACATTTCCGGAGGTATTTGCGGCGTGGAAAAAGCAGAAAAGCTGTGCAAAGCAGAGTTTGGAAGAGAAAATATGTTCGAAGGATGTGCCAGCTGCTGACAAGGATGCGATCAAAACGGAAACGGCAGCGCAGCAGGGGCACATGTTCGTGAAACATGAATGTGAGACAGACATGGCGGGGGAAATTTCTGCTGCTGCGGCACATCTGCCAGCAGAAAAAGCCTTGCGCTGGTCGTATTTTCTTGCCCCGGCGGGCGAGGAAACTTGTGTCCGGGTTCTGAGAGAACTTAAGATGGACAACGACACGATCGATAAGGCGAAGATTCTGAGCCGTTTTGCATTCACGCAGATGGAACCGGAGGAAAGCGCTGTCCGCCACGCGATGAGTGCGATGGAAGATACGGTCTTTGACTGGCTGCTTCTCCTTCAGGAAGTTCTGATGCCGGAGCGCATGGATGCGGTGGAAATGGTTCGCTCACTTGCAAGGCAGATCCGGGAGCGCGGTGACTGTATCCGTCTTAAAACTCTGGCGGTAACCGGAAAAGACCTGATTCAGGCAGGCATCCAGCCGGGACCGGCGCTTGGAAAAACGCTGCATCTTCTCTTTGAAAAGGTGCTGGAGAATCCGGCTTGGAACGAGAAAGAGCGGCTTCTGGCTGAGGTGGAAGTGTTGAAACAATCGCAGAATGCGGGAACCAGTAAAGCATAAGAAGATTAATAAATAAAAAGAGAAAAGAGGCAAAATCGTTTGGAACCGGCAGGACAAACGATTTTGTCTCTTTTCCTTTTGCTTTTTTAACAACAATATTTTCAATCAGAGGATGATTAAAAGAGTTATCCCAATTTCTTATACTCCCTGAAAAACAGCGCCGCCGTCGTCGCCACCGCAATCGTGTCTGCCACCGGTTCTGCCACGAACACGCCGAATACCGGATTTGAAACGAAATGCGGCAGGATAAAGATCAGCGGAATCAAAAGCAGCACTTTCCGGAGCAATGCCAGAAAGACGGATGTTTTCGCATTTCCAAGGGCAATAAAAGTCTGCTGGCAGGCGAGCTGGACGGCAAAGAGCAGGGAAGCTGCCATATAGATCCGGAGCGCCCAGATGGTATAGCTGGCAAGGTCTGCGTCGCTGGTAAAGATGGAAATAAAAATCTGTGGAACCAGCATACATAAGAGCCAGAGCAAGGTGGAATAGCAGACTGCCGAGCGCAGAAGCAGGTGAAACGCTTTTTTCACACGGTCGATATTTTTTGCTCCATAGTTAAAGCTGATGATCGGCTGCGCGCCCTGTGTGAGCCCCTGCAGCGGCAGCATGGAAAACTGCATGACGCTGGAAAGAATCGTCATCGCGCCGACCGCGGTATCGCCGCCATAGTTCAACAGGCTGGTGTTAAAGCTGATGGACAGTGCACTTTCTGTAAACTGCATGATAAACGGCGCCAGTCCGAGCGCCAGGCATGGCAGGATAAATTTCTTCTGCGGGCGCAGGTTGCGGAGCCGTATCCGCAGGGTACTATGCGTTCCGGTCAGAAAACGCAGAATCCAGATACAGGAAATACCCTGTGAAAGGATGGTTGCAAGTGCTGCGCCGCGCACATCCAGATGCAGTCCGAAGATAAAGATCGGATCGAGGATGATGTTGCAGAGAGCGCCGATGGCAACGGTAATCATGCCGGTTTTGGCATAACCCTGTGCGTTAATAAAGGCATTGAGTCCGAGCGCCATCTGGACGAAGAAAGTGCCGCAGACGTAGATTTTCATGTAGTTCCAGGCGTAGAGAATCGTCTTCTCACTGGCGCCGAACATCAGGAGGATCGGGCGCCCAAAGCCAAGAAACAGGGCGGTCAGGACGAGCGAAATGACGGTCAGCATGAAGGTACAGTTGCCGAGTACCTTTTCAGCGGAATCCTTGTCGCCTTTTCCCATCAGGATCGACGCCTGCGGGGCACCGCCCATGGCGGCGAGCGCGGCAAAAGCGGAAATGCACATGATAATCGGCATTGTGACGCCGACGCCGGTCAGGGCGCTGGGACCGATGTCCGGGATATGGCCGATGTACATGCGGTCAACCATGTTATAGAGAACGTTGATGATCTGTGCGGCAATTGCCGGGAGCGCCAGTTTAAAAAGAAGTGACCCGATCGGCGCACTGCCGAGCTCAGCTTCACGGGATGATGCTGCGCCTGAATGCGGGCGCGTATTTTCATCGTTGGAACGATGAGCGGATTGTATGGACAAAGAGAGCCCTCCTTTTCATTTACAGTCAAATATATTATTTGATTTTTTGCCTGATTGTTGGGACAAATAGCCAGACCGCTTTTTTATCCCAATGTGAATCATTGTAACATACTGTCAAAATGATGGCAATGAACAGAATTTCGTAATCACTCCACATTGGCGATTGTGTATGATAGTTTGTGCGCTGTGTTTCAAATCTGCGATATTTATGCATAAGCATATTTGTAAGCCCCCTCTCATAGGTTAGGAGTAGCAGGCTGGGTGTCTGATGTGCATATTTGCATAATCGTGTGAATGTTGCAATTAACATAGCTGTCAGCAGCTGTGGCCCGGCGTGAAAATGTGCTGTCCACATTCTTTTGGGAAATGGAAAGGCGGGCAGCCGGATAGAGGCAGGAGGGGGAAGCTGTGAACGAGAGAACAACCGAGGTGCTGGAACAGTATGAACTGGAAGTGCAGTCGAAGCGCCGTGGAAGAGGCGCGTGGATCTGCGAGACGAGTCAGGGGTTAAAACTCCTCCGGGAATATAAGGGGACCGTCAAACGTCTTGAATTTGAAGAACAAATCATGAATGTTCTGCAAAATCAGAAAACATGCCGGACCGATCAGTATATGCGGAACCGGGAGGGCGAGCTTTTGTCGGTGGCGGAGGATGGAACGCGGTGTGTTGTGAAGGAATGGTTTTCCGGGCGCGAGTGCAGTGTGCAGAGCGAGGCGGAGGTAGTCCGGGCGGTCGGGCAGATCGCGAAGCTGCACCGGACATTGCGCGGCATTGCGATCGATGAGTCGTGGAATCTGGGGTCAATTCTCACGCGTCCGGCGGTGGCGGAGATGGAGCGCCACAACCGGGAACTTGTCCGTACGCGGAATTATATCCGGAAAAAACGGCGTAAATCGGATTTTGAGAGGGCAGTCAGCGGAAGCTTTGCCATCTTTTATGAGCAGGCGCAGGAAGCAGCAGGCGGGCTGAAAGCGCAGATCGAGCAGGATGGCGAGCCGGAAAACTATTTGTGTCACGGGGATCTGAACCAGCATCATATTTTATTGGTAGAAGAAAATGAGATGGCGGTGATTGAATTTAACCGGATGCACCGGGGCGTCCAGGTCGAAGACCTGTATCATTTTACGCGCAAAATATTGGAAAAGCATGGCTGGGATTTGCGTCTGGGGATGCGGCTGCTGGAGACGTATGATCGTATTCTGCCGTTGAATGCACAGGAGCGGACATACCTCTATTACCTGTTTTTATATCCGGAAAAATACTGGAAACAGTTAAATTTTTATTATAATGCAGGCAAGGCGTGGATTCCAGTCCGCAGCATTGAAAAACTGCAGAAGCTGGAAGAACAGCAGACGGCGCGGAACCTCTTTCTTGAGGCAATCCGATAAGAAATGTTGATTTACATATGCATATAAATTCTTTGGTTAAGCGTATTCGATATATCATGGAGAAACTTTGAAAAACGAAAAAATAAAGACAAAGAATAGTAACCGAAATTCTCTTTATTTTTCAGAATAATTATACTATAATGGAGAAAAAGAAAGTCATCCTAGAAGAAAGCAGGGGGTAAGTGAATCATGAAGGATTACATGACGATTTACAAAGAATGGCTGGAAAATCCATACTTTGACGAGGCAACGAAAGAGGAATTACGCGCCATTGAGGGCGATGAAAATGAGATTAAAGAGCGTTTCTATATGGATTTGGAGTTTGGTACGGCAGGACTGCGCGGCATCATCGGTGCAGGTATTAACCGGATGAATATCTACACCGTCCGCCGTGCGACCCAGGGACTGGCAAATTACATCATCAAGCAGGGCGGCGCGGCAAAAGGCGTGGCGATCGCATTTGACTCCCGTCATATGTCCCCGGAATTTGCCGAGGAAGCAGCGCTGACACTGGCGGCAAATGGCATCAAGGCGTACCGGTTCGAGACGCTGCGCCCGACGCCGGAGCTTTCCTTTGCCGTCCGCGAGCTTGGCTGCATCGCCGGCATCAACATCACCGCCAGCCACAACCCGCCGGAGTACAACGGCTACAAGGTTTACTGGGAGGACGGCGCACAGTTTACACCGCCGCATGACAAGGGCGTGACTGAGGAAGTTATGGCGATCACCGATCTTTCCACCGTTAAGACGATGGGAGCACAAGAGGCAAAGGCAAAAGGACTCTACGAGATCATCGGTGCAGCGATCGACGACAAATATATTGCACAGGTCAAGGCACAGGTAGTCAATCAGGGCGCGATTGACCGCATGCAGGATCAGATCACGATCGTGTATACACCGCTTCACGGCACGGGCAATATCCCGGCACGCCGTGTGATGAAAGAGCTTGGATTTACCCATGTATATGTGGTTCCGCAGCAGGAGCTTCCAGACGGCGATTTCCCGACCGTCAGCTATCCGAACCCGGAGGCAAAGAAAGCATTTGAATTGGGACTGGCTCTGGCAAAAGAGAAAAATGCAGACCTCGTTCTGGCAACCGATCCGGATGCCGATCGTCTGGGCGTGTATGTCAAAGATACCAAGTCCGGCGAATACATTCCGCTGACCGGCAATATGTCTGGCTCCCTGCTCTGCGAGTATGTGCTCAGCCAGAAACAGGCAAACGGCAAGATTCCGGCAGATGGACAGGTTGTTAAATCCATCGTTACGACGAATCTGGTAGATGCAGTTGCGAAGAATTACGGCGCAGAGCTCATCGAGGTTCTGACCGGATTTAAGTGGATCGGCAAACAGGTTCTCAAAAATGAGCAGGAAGGCAAAGGAACCTATCTGTTTGGCATGGAAGAGAGCTATGGCTGCCTGATCGGTACATACGCACGCGATAAAGATGCCATTTCCGCGACTGCAGCACTCTGCGAGGCGGCTGCCTATTACAAGGAAAAAGGCATGACGCTGTGGGATGCGATGGTCGAGATGTACGAGAAATACGGCTATTATAAAGATGAAGTGAAGTCCATCGGCTTAAAGGGCATTGAGGGACTGGCAAAGATTCAGGAGATCATGGAATATTTCCGCGCCCACACACCGTCCGATTTTGCTGGACATAAAGTGCTGGCTGTCCGCGATTACAAGGCAGATACCGTCAAGGATCTGGCAACCGGCGAGGTAAAACCGACCGGACTTCCATCCTCCAATGTTCTCTACTACGAACTGGAAGACAACGCATGGCTCTGCGTCCGCCCGTCTGGAACCGAGCCGAAGATCAAGTTCTACTACGGCGTGAAAGGTACCTCCCTGGAAGACGCGGCAGCGAAATCAGAGAAGGTAGGCGAGTCTGTGATGACGATTGTCAATGGACTGCTGTAGAAAAATAAAAAGAAGATATGAAATAAGTTCCTAAAAGAAATAGGACCATTCGTTCATGCGAAAGGTCCTATTTTTGTGCTATTTTGTTCTTTTAATTCTTTCAACGCCGCTGCAAATTTCGACGAAACCGCAGTAGGATTTCCTCTTAGCAGCCCGCGGCGGTAGAAGGCATGGAGCTTTTTAGCCGGGCGCAGGGACTGGCGGCGGTGTTTGAGTTCTTCTAACCGGGTGCTCAGGCGGGTGAGGCGGTTGTCGAAGGCGATGCGGGCATCGACTTCGGTGCGGACTTCGGCAATGCGCTCGTTGACGCGCTGTTTGGCAGCTTCGATGCGTTCTGCGTTTCCTGCTTTGGCAGCTTCGATGCGGGAGGTGGTTTCTTCTCGAACATCGGACAGGCGTTTTTCGGCGAGTGCCTTGGTCTCAGCCAGGCGCTCTTTGTGTTCGGTGGCAGCCGCCTGCAGTTGTCTGGCAGTCTCGGCGCGTGCGGTTGCCAGGCGTTCTTCGGCGTCACTGCGGATGGCGGCAAGTCTGCGGGCGGCTTCTGCCTGGGCGGCTGCCAGTTTTTCGGCTGTTTCTTCACGGGTCAGAGCGCCGCGCTCAATGGCTTCCTCACGCAGCAGCTCGATCTTGGACTGTAGCTCTTCGATATCGGCTTTGAGCTTCGTCATAGCTTCCAGCGTATGACCCAGAGCCAGGGCTGCCTTGATGGATTCGTAAGCATCGGCGGTGAAAAGAACGCTGATGACGAAATCGCAGATGAGCAGGATAACCGGAGGAACCGCAAGCACAGTGCGGGCGATCGGATCATGGATGACATCGGTCATAAGGATCGTCAGAAATCCCCATGCGATCGAGGAACTCAGGCAGATATAGCCGTGCAGCTGGAACGGCTGGCTGCTGTAATCCCAGTAGCGGACCTTGAATAGGCGTTCCATGACGGCGCCGGTGACATATTCAAGCGCCGTGGCGGCGATAAAACCGGAAATATAGACGAGGGGCAGGCTGTCCCGCACCGGCAGGGACACCCAGAGCATCATCACCGCGCCGGAACCGTAGAGCGGCAGCATCGGAAGCCTCAGAAATCCGCGGTTGACGAGCCGTTTCTGTTTCAGGGAAACATAAGTCGATTCGAAAATCCACCCTAAAAAGCAGTATACATAGAAAAAAGCTAGCCATTGGTACCAGGTATAGGTATACATAAAACCTCCTTTAGAAAATCAAGTCATTTTCTCATTGGTTGAAAAACGTATCTAAAATGAAGTTGTTTCTTATCTTACTATATAAATCTAGAAAAGTTCAAGGCATCTGGGTGAAAAAAGATAATTCCAAAATCTCCGCTTGCCACAAAAGCATGCTTCGTGTACAATAAATCGAAGTCGGCTTTGCCACAGACAGCAGGCAGACGTACAGAAAGCAAATCTTATATGGAGTGGAGTTGTTTTCCAGGATAAAATTTGCAGAAAAACAAAGAACAATTCAACAAATACAAACAATTTACAATAAAAAGAAAAATAGGAGAGGTACACACGTGAGTATACTGAATGTAGAACATTTAAGCCACGGTTTTGGTGACCGGGCGATTTTTCAGGATGTTTCGTTCCGCCTGTTAAAGGGTGAGCACATCGGTCTGATCGGTGCGAATGGCGAGGGTAAATCGACGTTTATGAATATTATTACCGGGCATATGCAGCCGGACGAGGGAAAAGTAGAGTGGTCAAAGCGGGTGCGCGTCGGCTATCTGGATCAGCACACGGTGCTGGAAAAAGGCATGACGATCCGCGAGGTTTTGAAGAGCGCATTTTCCTTCCTGTTTGAGCTGGAAGTGCAGATGAATGAAATCTGCGACCATCTGGGCGAGGCATCGGAGGATGAGATGAACGTGATGATGGAAGAGCTGGGAACGATCCAGGATCTTCTGATGAACCACGATTTTTATTCCATCGATGCGAAGGTGGAGGAAGTCGGACGTGCGCTGGGGCTGACCGATATCGGTCTGGACCGCGATGTAACGGATTTGAGCGGCGGACAGAGAACGAAGGTACTGCTCGGGAAATTGCTTCTGGAAAAGCCAGATATCTTGTTGTTGGACGAGCCGACGAACTATCTGGATGTGCAGCACATCGAGTGGCTGAAACGGTATTTGCAGGAATATGAAAATGCGTTCATCCTGATTTCACACGATGTTCCGTTCTTAAATAGCGTAGTAAATATCATTTATCATATGGAAAATCAGCGGCTTGACCGCTATGTGGGCGATTACGACAAGTTTCTCGAGGTGCACGAGGCGAAGAAAGCGCAGCTCGAGGCAGCGTATAAGCGTCAGCAGCAGGAGATCGCGCAGCTGCAGGATTTTGTGGCACGCAATAAAGCGCGTGTTTCCACGCGAAATATGGCGATGTCCCGCCAGAAAAAGCTGGATAAAATGGATGTGATCGAACTGGCGAAGGAAAAACCGAAGCCAGAGTTCAACTTCCTGGAGGCGAGAGCCTCCGGAAAATGTATTTTTGAGACGGAGGATCTGGTGATCGGTTACGACGAGCCCCTGTCCCGTCCGCTGAACCTCTATATGGAGCGCGGCGAGAAGATTGCGATGGTCGGTGCCAACGGAATTGGAAAGACGACGCTTTTAAAGAGTATTTTAGGTTTGATTCCAGCAGTGTCCGGCAAGGTGACGCTGGGCGATTATCTCTCCATCGGCTATTTCGAACAGGAGATGGCGCCGGGCAATACGACGACCTGCATCGATGAGATCTGGAAAGAATTTCCGTCCTACACCCAGTACCAGGTGCGTTCCGCACTGGCAAAATGCGGTCTGACGACCCAGCACATCGAGAGCCAGGTGCGCGTGCTCAGCGGTGGCGAGCAGGCAAAAGTGCGCCTGTGTAAGCTGATCAACCGCGAGACGAACCTTCTGCTTCTCGACGAGCCGACGAACCATCTGGACGTTGAGGCGAAGGAGGAGTTAAAGCGTGCGCTGGCGGCGTACAAAGGAAATATCCTTCTGATCTGCCATGAACCGGATTTCTATGAGGGATTCGCAACGAATGTCTGGGACTGCAGTGAGTGGAGTCTGAAAATATAAGAAAAAATGTTTTTGAGCGTACCCCAACATTCAGTATAGAGCCCTTTTTTTAGGTGTCTGGCGCTGACAAAAAACAGGAACGCCATCGGCTGAGAGTCCGACGGCGTTCCTGTTTTTCTTAAATTGGGAATGGTAGGTATATATAAAAAAGAAATTGGCTTAGGGGGGCCGGACGATTTGTATCGTCCGGTATGAGTATGAAAAAGCTTTTTTATTTCAAGTAACACTTGAAACAAAGGCCTGTTACCCTTTCGGATAACATACTTGTATTATAGGAGAAACTTGTGACTAAAATATGTCCCTTTCATAAAAAAAATATAAAGTCCATAAAAAAATAAAAACCTCTTTCAAAAGAATCGAAAGTTGTATATAATAGTAAGTGGTATAGTCCGCTCTAAAACAATGCGCGGGCTGGATGCAGCGAAAAAAGCTGAAATAAAGAAGATAAAATACAATGAAACTCATAGATTTATGTACTCAAGAGTGCATATTCAGAGCAGGAGGAAAACAACTATGTTGATGTCCAATGATATTGGTATCGATCTGGGTACAGCCAGCATCCTTGTATATATCAAGGGAAAAGGCGTCGTACTGAAAGAGCCGTCCGTAGTGGCGATCGATCGGGATACGAATAAGATCATGGCGATCGGCGAGGAAGCCCGCCTGATGATCGGCAGAACCCCTGGCAATATCGTAGCGGTCCGTCCGTTGCGCCAGGGGGTTATTTCAGATTATACAGTGACAGAGAAGATGATGAAATATTTCATCAACAAGGCAGTCGGCAAGAAGACACTCCGCAAGCCGCGTATCAGCGTCTGCATCCCGAGCGGTGCGACCGAGGTAGAGCGCAAGGCGGTTGAGGATGCGACTTACCAGGCTGGCGCACGCGAGGTTTCGATCATCGAGGAGCCGGTAGCAGCTGCGATCGGCGCTGGTATCGATATTTCCAAGGCGTGCGGCAACATGATCGTAGATATTGGTGGTGGTACGGCAGATATCGCCGTTATTTCTCTGGGCGGTACCGTAGTCAGCACTTCTATTAAAGTGGCTGGTGATGACTTCGACGAGGCACTGGTCCGTTACATGAGAAAGAAACACAATCTTTTGATCGGTGAGAGAACCGCTGAGGAGATCAAGATAAATATCGGTGCGGCATACCGCCGTCCGGAGGTAATCACGATGGAAGTGCGCGGACGAAATCTGGTTACCGGACTTCCGAAGACGATCGTTGTCACATCCGACGAGACGCTGGAAGCGCTGCGCGAGCCGGCACTCCAGATCGTAGATGCCGTTCACAACGTACTCGAGCGGACGCCGCCGGAATTGGCAGCCGACATTTTTGACCGTGGTATCGTACTGACAGGCGGCGGCGCACTGTTAAGCGGTCTGGATGCCCTGATCGAGGAGAAAACTGGCATTTCCACGATGATCGCAGAGGATCCGCTGACCGCAGTTGCGATCGGAACTGGTAAGTTTATCGAGTTCGCACACGGTGAGAAGAAAAACTACGATTAAAGAGAACCGCCGGAAGGCGGATAGCATAAAAATATGGCAGCAGTTAAAGGATATATTGAAAAAATAAAATACCGCAATGAGGACAATGGCTATACGGTTCTCTCTATCAGCGGCTTGGACGACGGGGAGGAATATGTGCTGGTTGGCACTTTTTCCTACATCGCAGAGGGCGAGATGATCGAGGCGAGCGGGCGTATGACCGAGCATCCGATTTACGGGGAACAGATGGCGGTGGAAAGCTATGAGCTGAAAGCGCCTGAGGATACTGTTTCCATGGAACGATATTTAGGCTCCGGCGCCATCAAAGGCGTCGGGGCTGCTTTAGCTTCCAGGATTGTTAAAAAATTTAAGGCGGATACATTCCGCATCATGGAAGAAGAGCCGGAACGCCTCGCGGAGGTCAAGGGAATCAGTGAAAAAATGGCGATGTCCATCGGTGAACAGGTCGAGGAAAAGCGCGATATGCGCCAGGCGATGATGTTTCTGCAAAATTATGGCATTTCCATCAATCTGGCGGTTAAAATCTACCAGGAATACGGTCCGGCAATGTACACGATTCTCCAGAACAATCCGTATAAGCTGGCGGACGATATTCCGGGCGTCGGTTTTAAGATGGCAGACGAGATCGCGGCGAAGATAGGAATCGTGGCAGATTCGGATTTCCGCATCAAGAGCGGCATCCTGTATACACTCTATCAGGCGACGGCGAACGGGCACACATACCTGCCGGAGGACGAGCTGGCGGATCGGGCGGCAAAGCTTCTACAGGTTGAGATTTCCGAGATTGACAAGCATCTGATGGATATGCAGATGGATAAACGGCTGGTGATCCGGGAGAGGAAAAAGCAGAAAACAGCAGAAATGGATGTTTTTGTTCAGGCGGAATCGGCAGTGTCGGGGCAGATGCAGCCGCAGCCAGATGTTTTGGGTGAACCGAATGCATCAAATGTATCAAATATAGCAAACGCCCCGGAACGCGCCGTTTATGCATCACACTACTATTATACCGAGCTAAACACCGCCCGCATGCTGCACGACTTAAACATCACTGGTTCCGAATCGGAAGAACAGATTCGGAAAAGTCTGGCAGTCATCCAGAAAGAGGAACAGATCGAGCTGGATGAACTGCAGATCCGCGCGGTGATTGAGGCGGTCAACTGCGGACTTTTGGTAATCACGGGCGGTCCGGGTACCGGAAAAACGACGACGATCAACACGATCATCCGGTATTTTGAAAAGGGCGACATGGATATCCTGCTGGCAGCCCCGACCGGACGCGCAGCAAAAAGGATGACCGAGGCGACAGGCTATGAGGCGAAGACGATTCACCGCCTGTTAGAGCTGACGGGAATGCCAGAGGAGGATGAGAAGAGCCGGACGACTTCGATGCATTTTGAGCGGAACGAGGACAATCCGCTGGAAGCTGATGTCATCATTATCGATGAAATGTCGATGGTGGATATCAATCTGATGCATTCGCTGCTCCGGGCGGTCAATGTCGGCACACGTCTGATTCTGGTGGGTGATGTGGATCAGCTTCCGAGCGTCGGACCGGGCAATGTCCTGCGTGATATCATCGAGTCAGAGTGTTTCCATGTGGTAAAGCTAACCCGGATTTTCCGGCAGGCGGCGCAGAGCGATATTATCGTCAACGCCCACCGCATCAATGCCGGAGAGCGCATTCCGATTGGAAAGTCAAGCAGGGATTTCCTCTTTATAAAGCGTGATGATCCGAATGCGATCATCAATGCAATGATCACGCTGGTACGTGAAAAACTGCCGAATTACGTCCATGCCGATTTGTTTGAGGTACAGGTCATGACGCCGATGCGGAAGGGAGTGCTGGGATCGATACGGTTAAATTCCATTTTGCAGGAATTTTTAAATCCGCCATCGGCAGAAAAGGCGGAAAAAGAGTATGGCGAGACGACGTTTCGTGTGGGCGACAAGGTCATGCAGATCAAGAACAATTACCAGATTGAGTGGACTTCCTACAACCGCAGCGGCATCCCGGTGGACAAGGGAGCCGGCGTGTTCAACGGGGATCTTGGGCGCATTCGCGAGATCAATACCTTTGCGGAGCTGGTAATCGTGGAGTATGATGAGGGAAAACGTGTCGAGTACAGCTTCAAGCAGCTGGAGGAGCTGGAATTGGCATATGCGATCACGATCCACAAGTCGCAGGGAAGCGAGTATCCGGCGGTCGTGATTCCGGTCTGGAGCGGACCGCAGATGCTGATGACGCGGAATCTGATTTACACGGCGGTTACAAGGGCAAGAGCCTGTGTCTGCCTGGTCGGTGTCCCGTATGTGTTTCAGCAGATGGTGGACAATGCGATGGAACAGAAGCGCTATTCGGGACTGCGCGACCGCATTGAAGAAATTATGGAGACATTGTGATAAAAAATATAAAATGGAATCAATTCCCCCGCGCCACTCTGGATGCGCTATGTCCAAGGCGCTGCCCGGTCTGCGGGGAGATCGTGACGCCGAAGGGCGGGCTTATCTGTCCTTCGTGTCTTTTGAGGCTTTCGCCTGTCAAATCGCCGGTTTGTCAGAAATGTGGAAAAGAAGTTTGGAGTGAAGAAATCGAATATTGTCCAGACTGTGTGAAACACCGCCGATCATTTGCGCGTGGGATGGCACTCTTTAACTATACGGAGGAAGCTGCGCGCTCGATGGCAGCGGTTAAATATAAAAATAAGAGGGAATATCTCGATTTTTATGCCGAAGCTGCAGCGGAAAAGCTGAGGCAGTATGAAAATCGGGAGGAGTGGCAGTTTGACGGTCTGGTTCCCGTTCCGGTCCACCCGGCGCGGAAACGGAAACGCGGTTTCAATCAGGCGGAGGTTCTGGCAAAGCGGATGGGCGAGCGGCTGGAAATGCCGGTGTACCCGGAATTTCTATATCGGATACGAAATACAGAACCCCTGAAAGAGCTGAATCCAGATGAACGGCTCCGGAATTTACAGCAGGCGTTTCAGGCAGATGCGGAGGCAATCCGGGCAAGTGGTGTGCAAAACGTGCTTCTCGTGGATGATATTTATACGACCGGAAGCACGGCGGAAGCGTGTACCCGGGCGCTTCTGTCTGCGGGGATCGAAAAAGTCTGTTTTTTTGCCGTTTGTATTGGACAAGGACGCTAAAGTGGGATATGATAGAGAAGATAGGCAGAGGGAAGCCTTATAAGTGGAAATACTCCGGCATTTCTGGATGAAAAGAATAGTAGAAATCATTTGAATCTAAAAGTTTGCGGGAGAGGCAAAAAGAGGTTCAGGAGACGGAAGGAATGCGGGGGAGATTTCAAGTAAGAAAGAAAAGGAGTAAAAAGAATGCAGGAATTTGAATATCGCCTGGAAAAGGAAGATTATAAAAACTGGATTCACTGGAACGTGCTTAAGCATGAGTCCAAGAAAATGAAGATGGTGTCGGCACTCTTATATGTCGCATTTTTAGCTCTCTTTCTGGGAAAAAATGTGATGCAGGCAAAGGGCAATCTGGTTCTTCTTGTACCGTCCATCGTGATAGCGGTGCTGGTCGGCATCGGCATGTTTTACATGATTTCAAACCAGAACCAGGAGCGGATGATCTGGAAACGGAGCGGACTTAAAAATTTGGAAAAGACGGGCAATTTCCCAGTCGTACATCTGACGCTGGATGAGAAGACATTGACCATGACGGTTGCGGCACAGGAGATGACCAAGACTTACAGCTACAGCGACATTGAGCAGATGGTTGAGATTGAGCGGATGTATCTGCTTGAGACGAACGAGAAAACCTGGCAGTTTATCGCCAAGTCGGCCTTTTCCAGCGAGGAAGAGCAAAAGCAGTTTGAGACATTCATGAATGAAAAACTTGCGGATGCCAAGGAAAACCCGGAAGAATATCCATCCGTGACAAAAAAACCGAAAAATGCGGAGAACCAGGAGGGCGGCGCCCTGCATCAGAACGCCGCGCTTGAGGATGATGTTGTGGAAGCTGATGAGCCGGAGATCACCCGCGTGGATACAAGCCATATGGGTAAGATTGGAAAAATGGCGCATTTTATCGGAAACCAGGCGGCAGATGAGAAAGAAACCGATGAGCCTGAAAAGGCGGAGCCGGATACCACAGACAGTCATGAAAATGTGGAAGAAAAGACAGATGCTGTAAACGAGGAGAAAATGGACGAGTAAACCTTTCTGATTGTTTTATAGCATCTGAAATACGAGGCGCGGGCAGAATCTGGTTCCAGCCTGCACTAAGTGAAAACGATATCTATAATATAAAAGAGGCGGCGAATGTCGGCAAGTTATTGCTTGACGTGCCGCTTCTTTTATGATATAGTAGACGGGCGAATGGAAGAACATAGGTCTTTTTTTTATGCTCAAAAACCAGATTTCCGGTTGGAGAGTGGAAAGATCGCATACTAAGAAAAATGGAGGTGGAAGTTGTGCGTACAAGAATTACACTGGCATGCACAGAATGCAAGCAGCGCAATTACAACATGACCAAGGATAAGAAAACTCATCCGGACAGAATGGAAACCAAAAAGTACTGCAGATTCTGTAAGACACACACGTTACACAAAGAGACGAAGTAAGAGTAACTGGTTGGTTCTGCGCGATCGGGCATCTGCCTGAGCGCTTTGGAGGACAAAAATGGGTGATACAGAAAATACCAAAAAAGCTCCTAAAAAGAGTTTCTGGAAAGGTCTAAAAGCTGAGTACAAAAGGATCATCTGGCCTGACAAAGAGACAGTTACGAAGCAGACTGGAGCGGTCATCGCCGTTTCCGTTGCGCTGGGACTTATCATTGCGGCTCTTGACACGGCAATCGTGTTTGGACTGCACTTCGTTATGTAAAGGCAAAGGTGAGAAATATGGCAGAAGCAAATTGGTATGTAGTGCATACTTATTCCGGCTATGAAAACAAAGTAAAGGTTGACATCGAAAAGACGATCGAGAACCGGAACCTTCAGGATCAGATCTTAGAGGTTTCCGTGCCGATGCAGGAAGTTATCGAAGTCAAGAATGGAGCCAATAAACAGGTTGCCAAGAAGATGTTTCCCGGATACGTACTGATCAACATGGTTATGAATGATGATACCTGGTACGTAGTACGCAACACCCGCGGAGTGACCGGGTTTGTTGGTCCGGGCTCCAAACCGGTTCCTTTGACGGAAGAGGAGATGGCCGGTCTCGGATTTAAGGAAACCGGCGTTGTCGTTGACTTTGAGGTCGGCGACACGGTTGTTGTAACGACAGGGGCATGGAAAGATACCGTTGGTGTTATCGAGTCCATCAACGAGGAAAGACAGACCCTGACGATTCGTGTAGAACTGTTTGGCCGTGAGACACCGGTTGAACTGAACTTCACAGAGATCAAGAAGATGATGTAAAGAGGTTCATTTATGAGCCTGTGGGAGGGAAATCCCCGCAATTACCACAATTTATAGGAGGTGCCAACAATGGCAAAGAAAGTTACAGGATATATTAAATTACAGATTCCTGCTGGAAAGGCTACACCAGCTCCGCCAGTAGGTCCGGCTCTTGGACAGCACGGTGTAAACATCGTACAGTTCACGAAAGAGTTCAACGCTAAGACAGCAGACCAGGGCGATATGATCATCCCGGTTGTTATTACTGTATATGCTGACAGAAGCTTCAGCTTCATCACAAAGACTCCGCCGGCTGCCGTTTTGTTAAAGAAAGCTTGCAAGATTAAATCCGGTTCCGCTACACCGAACAAGACTAAGGTAGCTAGCATCTCGAAAGAGGATCTGCAGAAGATCGCAGAATTAAAGATGCCTGACTTAAATGCAGCAAGCCTTGAAGCTGCTATGAGTATGATCGCTGGTACAGCAAGAAGTATGGGTATCACAGTTGCCGAGTAATTTTCGGGATGTTTATCAGTAACGTGGGAGGGAATTCCCCGACAATACCACTAGGAGGTTTTTTATAATGAAAAGAGGAAAAAGATACGTAGAGGCTGCTAAATTAGTAGATCGCGCAAGCCTTTATGAAGCTGCAGATGCCATCTCCATCGTGAAGAAGGCTGCAGGTGCTAAATTCGATGAAACCGTAGAACTTCATATCAGAACTGGTTGTGACGGCCGTCATGCTGATCAGCAGATCCGTGGTGCAGTTGTACTGCCGCACGGAACTGGTAAGACCGTTCGTATCCTTGTATTTGCTAAGGGACCGAAGGCAGAAGAGGCTCAGGCTGCAGGCGCAGATTTCGTAGGCGCTGAGGAGCTGATCCCGAAGATCCAGAACGAGGGATGGTTAGACTTCGACGTAGTAGTAGCTACTCCGGACATGATGGGCGTTGTAGGACGTCTTGGTCGTGTACTTGGACCGAAGGGCTTAATGCCGAACCCGAAGGCTGGTACTGTTACTATGGATGTAACCAAAGCTATCAATGATATCAAAGCCGGTAAGATCGAGTACAGACTTGATAAGACTAACATTATCCACGTGCCAGTAGGTAAAGCTTCCTTCACAGAGGAGCAGTTAGCGGACAACTTCCAGACGCTTATTGACGCTATCCTGAAGGCAAAACCAGCTACCTTAAAGGGCGCTTACTTAAAGAGCGTAACCATGACTTCTACCATGGGCCCGGGCGTTAAGCTGAACGTAGGTAAGCTGATTGGCTAATCAGAAGACGTTATAGAATCAAGAGGATGAGGGACTTTTGGGTCTTTCGTCCTCTTTTTTTCGATTGTCGAAAAAATATAAATAAAGTCAAAAAAACAGTTGACTTTATACTTTAGTAGTGATAAAATATGTTCTGTTGCCGCTGAGAAAGCGGAAACAAAAATTAAAGAGTCAAGACGCACAGGTGATTGTGAAAACTTTCAAAAAGAAAGTGAAAAAGTCCTTGACAAAAATGAATATCCATTATATAATGGTTAAGCACATTTTTGGAGAGATATCGAAGCGGTCATAACGAGGCGGTCTTGAAAACCGTTTGTCCGAAAGGGCGCGTGGGTTCGAATCCCACTCTCTCCGTTTCAAGAGCGGTTATTAATTTTATAAGATATGAAAATCAACCTGCAGAAGTACCCAAGAGGTTGAAGGGGCTCCCCTGGAAAGGGAGTAGGTCGTTAGTAGCGGCGCGAGGGTTCAAATCCCTCCTTCTGCGTTCGATGCGAAAGCATCAGGAACCTTGAAAACTGAACAGTATGTAAAACCCTGAAAATTCTAAGAACAAAGGCTTTTGGTTAAGCCTTGAAGTTCAAGAGAACATTCAGAACAAAACCAAAACAACAGTAATAACGGTTAAAATTAGCCAAGCGAATTTTGACTGGAATCAAAACTTTAACATGAGAGTTTGATCCTGGCTCAGGATGAACGCTGGCGGCGTGCTTAACACATGCAAGTCGAACGAAGCAATTTAGCGGAAGTTTTCGGATGGAAGCTAGATTGACTGAGTGGCGGACGGGTGAGTAACGCGTGGGTAACCTGCCTCACACTGGGGGACAACAGTTAGAAATGACTGCTAATACCGCATAAGCGCACAGGATCGCATGGTTCGGTGTGAAAAACTCCGGTGGTGTGAGATGGACCCGCGTTTGATTAGCTAGTTGGTGGGGTAACGGCCTACCAAGGCGACGATCAATAGCCGACCTGAGAGGGTGACCGGCCACATTGGGACTGAGACACGGCCCAAACTCCTACGGGAGGCAGCAGTGGGGAATATTGCACAATGGGGGAAACCCTGATGCAGCGACGCCGCGTGAGTGAAGAAGTATTTCGGTATGTAAAGCTCTATCAGCAGGGAAGAAAATGACGGTACCTGACTAAGAA
>NZ_PYLO01000008.1 GCF_003024715.1 Clostridium fessum
CTCAACGGATAAAAGCTACCCTGGGGATAACAGGCTTATCACTCCCAAGAGTTCACATCGACGGAGTGGTTTGGCACCTCGATGTCGGCTCATCGCATCCTGGGGCTGAAGTAGGTCCCAAGGGTTGGGCTGTTCGCCCATTAAAGCGGTACGCGAGCTGGGTTCAGAACGTCGTGAGACAGTTCGGTCCCTATCCGGCGCGGGCGTAGGATATTTGAGAGGAGCTGCCCTTAGTACGAGAGGACCGGGGTGGACTGGCCTCTGGTGTATCTGTTGARCYATCAAGYTCATGGCAGAGTAGCCAAGCCGGGACGGGATAAACGCTGAAGGCATCTAAGCGTGAAGCCCCCCTCAAGATGAGATATCCCATACGCAAGTAGTAAGACCCCTTGAAGACGACGAGGTAGATAGGGCAGAGGTGGAAGCGTAGTAATACGTGAAGCTGACTGTTACTAATCGGTCGAGGGCTTAACCAAAAGGATATGGTTAAGAATTGGATAGGTAAGAGGAAGTTATTTCCTGAAGGATGAAAGATAGAGAGTAGAAGAAATTCAGTGTGCAGTTTTGAAGGTATATAAACATTCAAGAAAATCAAATATAAACGTGGATGACGGGGTGTGGCTCAGCTTGGCTAGAGCGCCTGGTTTGGGACCAGGAGGTCGCAGGTTCGAATCCTGTCACCCCGATTCTTACAAATATGCGCGAGTGGCTCAGTTGGTGGAGCGCGACCTTGCCAAGGTCGAGGCCGCGGGTTCGAGTCCCGTCTCGCGCTCTTTTTTATTATTGCGGAAGCTTTGATTCATCAGGGTTTCCGCTTTTTTGCATTTTCATTTTTATGTAGACAGTTGTAGACACTTGAAGACAATATATACGCTTACAGACTGTTTAAAAGCAATTTGTTGGAATAAATGTATCGCAGAGTAAAAGGAGGAAACCAAATGAGCAAGGTATTAATTCTAAACGGAAGTCCACGTGTAAACGGCAACACATCCATTGCCATCCGGGAAATAGAGAATGTATTTCGAAATAGTGGGGTAGAGGTAACAACCATACAGATTGGAAATAAAGATATCCGGGGCTGTATTGCCTGTAACCAGTGCAGCAAAATTGGAAAATGTGTGTTTGATGATATCGTAAATGAACTGGCACCTCTCTTTGAGGCGGCGGATGGTCTGGTGATTGCCAGTCCGGTCTACTATGCATCGGCTAATGCGACGCTGATTGCCTGTCTTGACCGCTTGTTTTACAGCACGTCCTTTGATAAGAGCATGAAGGTGGGTGCCAGTGTAGTCTGTGCACGCAGAGGTGGCTGCTCAGCGACTTTTGATGAATTGAACAAATTTTTTACCATCAGCAATATGCCGATCGCATCCAGCAGATACTGGAACAGTATTCACGGCTGTGAGAAAGGGGAGGCAGAGATGGATGAGGAAGGCAAGCAGACGATGCGGATGCTTGCAAAGAATATGACATTTCTTATGAAGTCCATCGAGCTTGGCAAGAAAGAATATGGTCTTCCGGAACAGGAGGAGCGGACGGCGACGAATTTTATTCGGTAAGTTTAAGGGAGTCAGAGCATTTTTGATAAGGTAGTCCATGCGCCGGCTGGATGGAGATACGATTTCGAAAATGAGATCGGGAGCGCCGGAACAGCCGCAGTCGGTCAATTTATTCGGATCACAGATAAGAGAGATATCCGGCTCAACCCAATCTTTATCATCCGCATCCAGATTGACAGCGAAAGGAGGCGGATAAACGCGGCATTCTCCGCCGTTGGACTCGATATAATTTCCAAGAAGGTGAGAAATCTGGTAGGAAATTTCCTGATGAATCCGGCTTGGAGGTGCCATATTATAAACTTGCCCGTCGATCAGCTCTGCACGCTGCCCGTCGGGCAAGTTCCAGTAATCTTTTGAAATATAGGTATACCTATACCTAAAAGTATATTACAGGAAGAAATTATTTTCAATCATCCGTGCGTATTCGCAACCAATCCCAGATAACCTCAGCGTCGTATCCGGTCATATGGATAATGATGACCTGATAATCGCGAACCGTCTCATACGGAAGTTTACCGGAACCGTCATACATCCATCACAGGAAAAGACTGTAGCGGACGATGGCATACTCTAACGCGATCCCCTTCATCTGTAGAATCATATCTTCCAGTCCGCTGCCTGGTTCCAGTAGAGCGGAAAAGAACGCATTTGCCAGAAAATGACGAAGAGGCATCTGATAGAGCACCGATGCATTTCGAAATTTTTCCCAGGGTAGTTTAATATCGCAGATCAGTGAGCGTAGCTGCGGGAGAGTCTTTCGGAAAATTTCTGTGGACAGGATATGCATGAGGGGAGATTCCCGGGAGATTTTGAGCGGAAATATGGTTGGATGGCAAAAGTTCACGCGTCATTTGGACAAAATCCTGCATGACAGGAGACAGAAACTTGCTCTGATGCCACGCCAGATGAACGGTATTTTGAAAAGAAAAATCCGAAAAATAGATCCGGGAAATGGCACTGAGTCTCAGCTCAGCTTCGATCATAGTGCTTGGAAGAATCGTGACGCCAAGCCCCAGGCGGACGGCTTCGAGAATGGCCTCTTGCGAGGTGCTTTCCCAGGCAGGGGTGACCTCACAGCCGGTCTGGCGGATGGCATTTTGAAATACTTCATAGGAGGTGCTGCCGACTTCGCGAAAGAGCAGCGGTTGTTTCATAAATGTATTGATGGAAACGGTTTTTCCTGCCATCGGGTGTCCCGGCGCGCAGATGGCGGTGTAGTGTTCCTGAAACAGGGGAGTCAGGGCAATCTGTTCGGAGTGGATGGTTCCGCCGACGATTGCAAGATCTAGCGCCCCATTTAAGAGCATGGCTTCCGTCTGTGCGGTCGTCTGTATATGGACCTGCGTGTGCACCTGGGGATATGTCTCTTGAAATAGCTGCATGAAACGTGGCAGATAGGAAATCCCCACGTTGGTGCTGGCACCGATGCGGAGAACTCCGCTGATTCCGGAATTGGAAAATGCCAGTTCCATTTCATCGTACATCTGGATAAAATGGCGTGCATAGTCGAGAAAACGCCGCCCTTCGCCGGTAATTCGCAGACGCTGGTTGATCCGGTCGAAAAATAATGTTCCGTAGTGTTCTTCGAGCTCCCGGACGGCGGTGCTGACGGTTGGCTGCGTCAGGTAGAGATTGCGTGCCGCCTGTGTAATGCTTCCGGCGGATGCTACTTCGATAAAAATTCGGAAATGCCGCAGTGTCATGAAAACTCCTTTCCTGAATGTTTCATAAGGAGTGGGAAACATTCGTATTTGTATGTTTGTCCTGCTTTTTTCCTGCCGTCAGAAATATTATTTTTGACGGCGTTGCTTTTATAGAGAATCATAGATATTTTAATAAGAACTATATATAAATTATAGTAATTTTAAAATGAATTGGCAAGTGTTATAATGGGCACAGAAAAAGGAATGTTGTTTTGCGTGAAGGAGAACTGGGAGAGACAAAAGATAAAATAGAAAAAGGGGGAATGGCAGATGAAACAGAAGCATCAACTGCTGGTTTTATTTTTAAAAACACTTTATATCAGCGCATTTACATTCGGGGGCGGTTTTGTCATTGTGACATTTATGAAGAAATGTTTCGTGGATGAGCTTCACTGGATTGATGAACAGGAAATGCTTGATTTTACCGCACTGGCACAGTCCTGTCCGGGCGCGATTGCGGTAAATGGGGCAATTTTGGTTGGTTGGAAAGTATATGGGTTTGCCGGAATGGTGGTGGCAGTCATCGGAACGATTCTTCCGCCGATGGCGATTCTGGCGGTTTTATCCGTCTGTTACGCCGCGTTTGCGTCGAACGTCTGGGTGGCAGCAGCACTAGAGGGAATGCGAGTCGGCGTGGCGGCTGTGATTCTGGATGTTTCCTGTGGGCTGGGAGTGAATGTTATGAAGGAAAAAAAGCTGTATTCAATTGCAATCATGGTAATTGCGTTCCTGGCTGATTTTGTGCTGGATGTGAATGTAATCTATATCATTGCGGCGGGTATTCTGGCGGGAACGATTCGATTTATCTGGATGAGAAAACGTGAGCAGACGACCGGTGCGGTATAGAGGGGGAGAATAGATATGATCTATATACAATTATTTTTGAGCTTTCTGCAGATAGGGCTTTTCAGCGTGGGCGGCGGCTACGCGGCGATTCCACTGGTACAGAGCCTGATTGTGGAACGACAGGGATGGATCACGATGACGGAGTTTACGAATCTTATCACGATCGCGGAAATGACGCCGGGACCGATTGCGGTCAATTCAGCAACCTTTGTCGGAATTCGGATAGCGGGACTTCCGGGAGCGGTTGCGGCAACCTGGGGATGTATTTTCCCATCTTGTATCATTGTATCGGTATTGGCATACATATATCGGCGTTACCGTGGCGGCTCTGCGATGGGAAGTATTTTAGGCAGTCTTCGCCCAGCGGTAGTGGCGCTGATCGCAGGTGCCGGACTTTCGATGCTACTGGCAGCAGTTCTTCCAGAGGTAAATGGGGAAAGGATGATCCAGTGGGGCAGTCTGGTTCTTTTTTCGGCAGCTTTTATAGCGCTCCGTAAATGGAAACTGAACCCAATTCTTGTGATGTGGGTCTGCGGCGGTGTCAGCCTGGCAGTTAAATTGATTGAGTATCATTTGTAGAGAAGGTAGTATAGGAATAGGTAATAGATATAAATGAGAGTGTAGATGGAGATTGAAAGCTGTATTTATGAATGGATGGAAATGGCATCGGATTCTTTTGATTCGATGCCATTTCTGGGATTAGGGGAAATAGATGCATAGACTTAGAATAGTAAGAATATTCTAAAAAATCACAACAAAATAAAAAGAATAACAAATATAGAAAAATCGTTGACAATCCTTGGAAACTCTGGTATCATAACATACGTCCTTGAGACAAGGGCAAATCAATCGAGGAAATAAGAGCGGAAACGCAAACGGGTTTCTGAGAAAGATTAAAAATAAAATAAAAAAGTTGTTGACAAAGTCAATTGCTTATGATAATATAAATAAGCTGTCGATGAGACAACAACAAAGAACCTTGAAAACTGAACAGTATGTAGAACCCTGAAAATTCTAAGAACAAAGGCTTTTGGTTAAGCCTTGAAGTTCAAGAGAACATTCAGAACAAAACCAAAACAACAGTAATAACGGTTAAAATTAGCCAAGCGAAATTTTGACTGGAATCAAAACTTTAACATGAGAGTTTGATCCTGGCTCAGGATGAACGCTGGCGGCGTGCTTAACACATGCAAGTCGAACGAAGCAATCTAACGGAAGTTTTCGGATGGAAGCTGGATTGACTGAGTGGCGGACGGGTGAGTAACGCGTGGGTAACCTGCCTCACACTGGGGGACAACAGTTAGAAATGACTGCTAATACCGCATAAGCGCACGGGATCGCATGGTCCGGTGTGAAAAACTCCGGTGGTGTGAGATGGACCCGCGTTTGATTAGCTAGTTGGTGGGGTAACGGCCTACCAAGGCGACGATCAATAGCCGACCTGAGAGGGTGACCGGCCACATTGGGACTGAGACACGGCCCAAACTCCTACGGGAGGCAGCAGTGGGGAATATTGCACAATGGGGGAAACCCTGATGCAGCGACGCCGCGTGAGTGAAGAAGTATTTCGGTATGTAAAGCTCTATCAGCAGGGAAGAAAATGACGGTACCTGACTAAGAAGCCCCGGCTAACTACGTGCCAGCAGCC
>NZ_PYLO01000009.1 GCF_003024715.1 Clostridium fessum
AAATATCCTACGCCCGCGCCGGATAGGGACCGAACTGTCTCACGACGTTCTGAACCCAGCTCGCGTACCGCTTTAATGGGCGAACAGCCCAACCCTTGGGACCTACTTCAGCCCCAGGATGCGATGAGCCGACATCGAGGTGCCAAACCACTCCGTCGATGTGAACTCTTGGGAGTGATAAGCCTGTTATCCCCAGGGTAGCTTTTATCCGTTGAGCGATGGCAATCCCACTTTCTACCACCGGATCACTAAGTCCTACTTTCGTACCTGCTCGACCCGTCRGTCTCGCAGTCAAGCTCCCTTCTGCCTTTGCACTCTTTGAATGGTTTCCAACCATTCTGAGGGAACCTTTGAGCGCCTCCGATACCCTTTCGGAGGCGACCGCCCCAGTCAAACTCCCCACCTGACATTGTCCCACCTCCGGGTCACGGAGGTTGGTTAGAAATCCAGTACCACAAGGGTGGTATCCCAACAGCGACTCCGACAAGACTGGCGTCCTGTCATCAAAGTCTCCCACCTATCCTGTACATGCAGTACCGAATCCCAGTATCAAGCTAGAGTAAAGCTCCATGGGGTCTTTCCGTCCTGGCGCAGGTAACCAGCATCTTCACTGGTATTTCAATTTCACCGGGTGCATTGTCGAGACAGCGCTCAAATCATTACGCCTTTCGTGCGGGTCGGAACTTACCCGACAAGGAATTTCGCTACCTTAGGACCGTTATAGTTACGGCCGCCGTTTACTGGGGCTTAGATTCAAAGCTTCGATTGCTCTAACCTCTCCTCGTAACCTTCCAGCACCGGGCAGGCGTCAGCCCATATACCTCACCTTTCGGTTTYGCATAGACCTGTGTTTTTGCTAAACAGTTGCTTGAGCCTATTCTCTGCGGCCACATCTCTGTGGCACCCTTTATCCCGAAGTTACAGGGTCATTTTGCCGAGTTCCTTAACAATGCTTCTCCCGCCGGCCTTAGGATTCTCTCCTCATCCACCTGTGTCGGTTTACGGTACGGGTACATATCACACAATAGCGGCTTTTCTCGACAGCTCGAATCCCGGACTTCGCTACTTTAATTCGCTCCGCATCACGTCTTCGGCTTACYARGCGGWTTTGCCAGCYTAGCACCTACCTCGCTTGCCCTGGTATCTTCATTCCCAGGTTCCGGTATCTCTCTGTGTCCCCACAGTTCTGATGATATGCAGTACAGGAATTTCAACCTGTTATCCATCGACTACGTCTTTCGACCTCGCCTTAGGYCCCGACTTACCCAGAGCAGATCAGCTTTACTCTGGAAACCTTAGATATTCGGCCTGGAGGATTCCCACCTCCATCTCGCTACTCATTCCGGCATTCTCTCTTCTTAAAAATCCACAGCTCCTTATCGGTACTGCTTCGTCTCTTTAAGAATGCTCCTCTACCAATGTATAATTACATTCCTAAGCTTCGGTGTTGTGTTTTAGCCCCGGACATTTTCGGCGCAGGACCTCTCGACTAGTGAGCTATTACGCACTCTTTGAATGTGTGGCTGCTTCTGAGCCAACATCCTAGTTGTCTTCGAAATCCCACATCCTTTTCCACTTAACACACACTTTGGGACCTTAGCTGTAGGTCTGGGCTCTTTCCCTTTTGACTACCCAACTTATCTCGTGCAGTCTGACTCCCGTACATCATTTATGCGGCATTCGGAGTTTGATATTCTTCGGTAGACTTTGACGCCCCCTAGGAAATTCAGTGCTCTACCTCCGCTAAACTAATACGAGGCTAGCCCTAAAGCTATTTCGAGGAGAACCAGCTATCTCCGGGTTCGATTGGAATTTCTCCCCTATCCACACCTCATCGCCACCCTTTTCAACGGATGTGCGTTCGGTCCTCCATTCCCTTTTACGGGAACTTCAACCTGGACATGGATAGGTCACCCGGTTTCGGGTCTGCACATGCTGACTTTACGCCCTATTAAGACTCGCTCTCGCTTCGGCTCCGGAGCTTTACTCCTTAACCTCGCCAGCATCCGCAACTCGCCGGACCGTTCTACAAAAAGTACGCGGTTGCACCTTAACGTGCTTCCACAGCTTGTAAACACAGGGTTTCAGGTTCTCTTTCACTCCCCTCCCGGGGTCCTTTTCACCTTTCCTTCACAGTACTATGCGCTATCGGTCACTAAGGAGTATTTAGCCTTGGGGGGTGGTCCCCCCGAATTCCCGCAAGGTTCCACGTGTCTCGCGGTACTCTGGATCCTGCCGCTGCYTATCGTTTTCATGTACGAGGCTTTCACTCTCTCTGGCCGGTCTTTCCAGGACCGTTCCATTAACGAATCAGCTCACTTATGCAGTCCGTAACCCCAGAGTGCACGCACTCTGGTTTGGGCTCTTCCCATTTCGCTCGCCGCTACTTTGGGAATCGATGTTTCTTTCTCTTCCTCCGCCTACTTAGATGTTTCAGTTCAGCGGGTTCCCTTCCATACGTTATGTATTGGCGTATGGATGACTGAGGTCTTCTCAGCCGGGTTTCCCCATTCAGATATCTCCGGATCAATGGATATTTGCTCCTCCCCGAAGCTTTTCGCAGCTTATCACGTCTTTCATCGGCTCTTAGTGCCAAGGCATCCACCCTGCGCTCTTATTAGCTTAACCAATTGATTCACACCG